>PGCO01000010.1 GCA_002786355.1 Sediminibacterium sp. FEMGT703S | reverse complement strand
TATGATTACAAAATTGATTTTAATTTTGAATCCAGTCCTTTAGGGGGTTAATACAATATCAGCTTGTAAACTGATTGGTAAAGGCTGGTCGGGTTTAGCCGACTTCCCAAGCCCAATTAAATCATGAGCCATTACATCAAATCTTTCTGTTAATGAAGGCCATACTTCCGCAAAGTCCCATGATGATGAAGGAAATCCGTGAATACAAATCAGCGATTTGCCTTTTCCGGATCTTTTGAAGAAAACGCTTAAATCATTAATTATTTCCGTTCTTCCGTCCTTATACCAATCTGCTGAGTTCATATTCATTAATTGCTGTTAACGATCAGGGCTTGATGCTATGCTGGCAGTAGTAATTTATTCTCTAAAATTGAGTTCTTCCTTTGCTACTATTTGCCACCTTTTCTGTCTGTGAATATAAAATCTTTTTGCGAATGAGGTAGTCAATCCCGTCATTACTCCACCATAAATAGTAATAGAGT
Source organism: Sediminibacterium sp. FEMGT703S (assembly GCA_002786355.1). GTDB lineage: Bacteria > Bacteroidota > Bacteroidia > Chitinophagales > Chitinophagaceae > Sediminibacterium. The sequence continues at coordinate 16,110 of PGCO01000010.1, read as the reverse complement.
CTTCGTAATAGATTAACCCATCATCCAACTCTTTTCATTATTACATCGTGATTCCAAACTTTTGCCCCATAAGTTTGACCAACTTCCCATTTTTTTGGAAATTTACTTTCAACGGCTTTGAACCTAATCATTCCTTTGGCTACAAATTCCAATAATGCGGGTGTTTTTACATTTGACCAAGCACTATCTAAATCCATAGGGATTTCAGAACTAACAGTCAACTGTCTTGCCTTTACTTTTTTTCCTTTATACTCAATAAATACCTTTTCAATTTTTGATTTTGGCTTCTTATTTTGAGCGTAAATTTTGGGTGTTAAACCTAAGATTCCAAAAAGCAATAAGATATATTTCATTATCTATTGATTTGAAGTTGAATAATAACCACAAAGTTCTTCACTGCTTTGAACTTATTCATTGATTCAAATAAGATGCAATCATATATTGAGGGACTCATTGCATTAAAGATGGACTTTAAAAAATCGATTATATTCATTTTCACAAGGTTTCTAGATAGTAATACCGCCAACCGACGAGGCTTTGCGCAGAGTGGATGGAATGTCATAAATCATATCATAGTTATCTCCGTTGTAAGCAAATTGTCCAATTGTTTTAAAACCATTTTTTCTATAAAAATTGACGGCTATTTCATTGTCCATTTGTACACCACCCCACAAAATAATTCTTTCAATTTTCATAGTGGTTAAGTCTGAAAGTATAAATCGAAAAAGGTTATTACCAATTCCACAACTTTGCCACAAGTCCGCAACAGAAGGTGCAAAAGTGCAATCTGTAATGATGTCAAGTGTCATTCCGTATGATTGCAAACGAATAGCATCGTGTTCTAAATAACCAATTTTTATTATTGAATATGCAATTATTTCTTTTGTGTCTACAGTTTGTGCAACATAACCCAAGTTAGCGTTGAAATCATAGAATTCAATTACTGATTGTTTGTCAAAATTGTGCGGCCCAAAACGTTTTTTTGTTTCAACACTCAAATTTTGTAAATAGTCAATAAGATTGTCCAAGTCATTTGAACTTAGTCTGCGTAAAAAAACTTGTCGATTATTTTTTGCTTCTATTTGCATAGGGTTTTTGTTTAAAAAGCTACCAATGTACCGCGCTTTGAGAAGTGGGGGACTTTGAAATACTTAATTTAAATTTAGCGCTAAACCCTAAACGCCATCTCAACACTGTCTTTATTGGAAAAAAGTATTTACAATTTAAGCCCATAGAGTGTTTCTTAAAATCAACTGTTGCAAGTCATCAGACAAACTTTCATATCGTTTGTTGCATTTGAGTTGGGGCAGTAAACATTATTTCCCATTGGTGCCCATCAAGGTCTGCAAAACAGTCGTAATACATCCAACCGTGGTCTGCACTTTCCCGGTAACGGGTCGCACCGTTTTCAAATGCAAGATTTACAATTATGTCAACTTGTTCTCTACTGTCAACTTCAATAGCAGTCATTGAGTACTAAACACAATGCTCTATCGTCTGAAAATTGTTCGTTAAACGAAAAACCGAGTTTTGTCCAAAAGTCTCTTGACCTTTTAAGGTCTTTGATTGGAAGATTTACAAAGATTGATTTTACGTTCATTTTGTGTAGTTGTTTGTTGTTATAAAATTGTTGCTAACTGCCGAGGGCTTTACGCAGGGTGGGGAAGGAATGTCCCTGCTGCTGGCATGGCCACTAAAAACTCTATTTGTTAAAGCCAAATTACTGAAGTTGATTTGAAACTCCAAAGCTGTTGGGTCTTTGCTGAAATCCAAACCTGCGTATATCCTTTTGTTAACGGTTAAGGCTTCACGATTTAAATTTCTTCAATTCCCATTTCCAAATCGTCCCTTCGTCTGGATCATTTAGTTCTTCAACTTTTTCAAAGCCGCATTTTTGTAAAACACTTGTCGATGGATTGTTCTGTCCAAGAGTGTGTGCAATAATAGATTTTACTCTGCCATCATTAAGTGCGTTCTCAATTAACCCTTTCGCCATTTCAGTAGCAAATCCTCTGTTACGATAGTTTGGAGCTATTTCATATCCCACTTCAACTATACCGTCATTAGTTGGCTTGCCTTTATAACCACCACATCCAATGAGTATGTTGTCGTATTTATGTATTGGAAAGTATGTCCACCATTTTTTTTCTTTTTCACTTTCAGTTAATTTGTTTAGTGAATACTGCAATGCATCAACACCAAATTCTGTCCAATTGTCTTGAACTGTTGCATTAATTCTCTTTGCAAGAATCGCATTACCCTCTATAGCTGACTTCAATATATCCGTGTCGCCAGAAATGAGCTTTAAGTTCCTTGTTTCTATTATCATCTTTAATAAAAGTATTTTTTAGCTTAACTATTGTTCGCGGTTCGTTGTTATTCTAACTTCATTTTGAGTTCAGACTTAATTGATCTTTAATCAATTGAATTATTTCAGTCTTTGGTACTTCCTGGTCAAATTTTATCTGAATTGTTCTCTTCCCTGTTTTATAACCTTTGGTTTCAAGTATTTTTCTCGTCACCTCGTTTAAACTGTCAATACCAAAACTTACGTGATTTTTTGCCACATCAAAACCAGCAAGAATACCATTGAATTTATAAATAGGTACATTCCAACTTATACCACCTTTTGCATTGGGAACGGTAGCTTCAATTAACTCTTTTATATGTTCCATTATTCTTTGAGATTGCGAAACAGAAGATTGAATATACTCGTCAACTGTTTTGTATTTTATTTTTTCCAAGCGTATATACGTAAGTTAATGATATCCATTTATAGCCAAACTCAAACCGAGGACTAACTTTATTGGTACAAGAAACATCGGGAATAAAGCCATCACCTTTAAGTCTTGTACTAAATTGGGTAATTATGACAATCCCCAGACTTATATCATCAATTATTTTCAAAAATGGAGTTAGATGAACAAGAAGCCTTGTTAAATGGATTTTGGCGTTATCTACAGCAGATAAGCTACCGCCTTGGCCTGCGATCATTGTTTGGCCTTCACCATTAGTGGAAAATAACTGCAAGATTTCATCACTACCATATTCGAGACCTCATTCGATTAAAAAAAATAACAGTTAGCAGCCGCTCAGAATGTTGAGAAAAACCTAAGTTGTAGTCAAAAATAAGAACAGTGGTAAACCAATAATCACTTTTTTAGTTATTATAAGCATATTTTTTTTAATAAAGAAGATTTAATCCTTTTCTGTCCTTCCTCTTCATTCAATTGTTCACAATAAAAACGACCTTTCCCAAATGCTTTTGTCTTTAGATTAACAGAGATATAATATGTATTGCCAGATTCAAGATTAACTACAAGTTCTGTTTCAGGTGTTGATTTGATTTTACCTTTATACTGAGCATGAAACCTATGTTCACCCGGTTCAACCTCATGAACAGAATAATTTGCTTCTCCCAACTTACATAAAAGTACTTTGTCCAAATATGTGAAATAGGGTACAAACTGGTCAAGGTCATGTCCAACAGACCTTAATATGTAAACGGTTGCTTTTTGATTTTGTGCATTTACATGAATATGGATTGTGAAAAGTAAAATTAAAAGGATAAATATTTTTCTCATAAGAGTCTTAATTTTTAACAAAATTAATATGAAAGAATAGAATTGATTTAAATTTATGAATGAATATTTCTAATCTTGATTCGACTAAATTTAGGAAGCTAAAATATTGAAGATTGCATTCATTATACTATGTAGACGCCAAAATAGTTCCACTGTTTGGTTAAGTCGATGTGCCCAATAGTGTACAAAGTCTATATAGAAAACACCAAAAATTACATTTACATATTATGGAAGTTCTATATTATTAAAAACCCCAAACTTATTTGCCTATGTCCAATTTAAGGCTTTAATAACCAGAATTGCTAATCCGAAGTTTAGTAAAACATATCCAAATTGAAGGAATATACTGTTTAATAAATGTGGTGCTTTTTTAAAAGCGACATAACACTTGAAAACAATTGTTCCAAAGAAAATAAACAAGCTAAAATCAAAGTGGGTAAGCTCCCCAAAAAAGAGTACGGTTAATTTGTAGACAAAAAGTTTATAAATTTAAATCGTAAACCATGAGAAAGAGTCAGTTTAGTCACACACAGATTGCCAACATCTTAAAGGAGTTTGAGCAAGGAAAATCAGCCGAAGAGATCCATCGGGAGTATGGAGTTAGTAAAGCCACTTTTTATAAATGGCGGGAACGTTATGGTGGTATGGAAGCCAGTGAGCTCAAACGTATTAAAGAGCTAGAGGAAGAAAATGCTCGATTAAAACGGATGTATGCCAACTTGGCTATGGAGTTAGATACGGCAAAGTATATCATCGAAAAAAAGCTTTAAAGCCTTGCGAAAAACGAAGAATCATTGAGGAACTCAGAGATGAGCGTCCAAAAGACATCGGCAAGGCGTGTCGGGTACTAAGAATAAGCAGAAGCAGTTTGCATTATCGGTCAATTAAAGATGATAGTACCATCATCAAGCATCTAGAGGATTTAGCTGAAGATCATTCTTTAGAAGGCTTTTGGAAGTATTATCACCGTTTAAGGAACCAAGGTGTAGTTGTTAATCATAAACGACTGCATCGCATTTATAAGGACTTAAAACTGCCCCTAAGGCGCAAGGTTAAGAAACGCTTGCCTCCACGGGAAAAGCAATCATTAGAAGTGCCAGAACAATTTACACAAACCTGGAGTATTGATTTTATGACTGATGTATTAAGTAACGGAACCAAATTCAGATCGTTTAATGTGATTGATGATTTTAACCGTGAAGTGCTATTCATCGAGATTGATTATTCTTTAAAAAGCAGCAGAGTGATATGGGTGCTTCGCCATTTAATAAACCGCTTTGGTAAACCACAAAAGATACGAATGGATAACGACCCAGAGTTTATATCTAAGCTAACCCAATCGTGGAGTAAGGCCAATGAAATTGAGTTCCAATACATTCAGCCAGGCAAGCCATCACAAAATGCATACGTTGAAAGATTCAATAGAAGTTTTCGCGGCCACGTATTGGATGCTTATTCATTTGATAATCTAAACCAAGTAAGAGAAATTTCGGATGCATGGATAGTGGATTACAACAACCACCGACCACATGATGCACTTGGAGGACTACCACCAAGGGTATACAGAGAAAAACAAAACCAGTCTAATGGGCTTCTTTTCGCTTCGGCTTCGCCTCCGCTACAATCAGCCCATTAGCATTAAAAGAAAAAAATTATACATTTAATGTGTACTCAAAATGGGGAGCCTTCAAGTTGACTGCAACCAAGGATAGCTACAAAAACCTCCAGTTCACTTATCTCACCCGTTTGCGCATCCACCAAGTGTAATTTCTGCCCCGTAAAATCCACAAACATTTTATCGCCTGCTTTATGTGCCATTTTTAAAGATGGCTTGCCTTGCTGCATATACTGATTAAGCTTATCTAAAAAGGATGAACTCTTATAGCCATCAGTACACTGGGTTAAATAAAACTCATAAACCTTACCCTTTGTTACACCACGTTTCTTAAGCATATTAGCGAGTAATGGAAGAAGTGGTTCTAAATCCGCTTGTCGCCTATTGAATACCACGATAGGCTCTTTAATTAAAAACAACCGAGACATCTGAGCATCGCTCATCGCTTCAATCTGCTCTATTGTTTTCTCCGATAAAACATAACGATACAGATACTTTTTAATAGTATTGCGAGCAATCCCTGTTGATTGACTAATTGATTTTGTCCCCTTCCCTGAAGCATAAAGACGGAGAATCTGGCGTATTGTAAACATCTCAATTGTTTTGTTAGACATGAATGGAAAGGACTTGATGAATCAAGAACCTCCCGATTTTTTCCTACGAAAACAACTAATTCTTATACCAATATCTAGGGGGTCAATTTAAAATGGCGAACAGGGGTCAATTTACGCTGGTATTAGGGGGTCAATTTGACTGGATTTTCCAGCTTCTCTTTTAAACTTGTCTACAGGTATAACTTTATAGCTCATTAAGAAAATCAGTTAAAGTTTGTTTTTTACCTTTTGATTTTCTTACTTTCTCCACTTGCTTGAATGCTACTTTAAGATCAGACTTAAGTTGAAGTACCTGTTCAGACTTACGAATTCGAGAAAGTACTTTCTCCCATTCGCTAACTGGCAATTGAACAGCTTGGGGTTTGCCATTCGCATCACTTACATATTGGAGTGCTATTTTCATTACTTAAAGTTAAAGATTTTTTAGTATAACAAAAATAAAGGAATGGCGCTTAACGGCCGAGGCTTTACGCAGGGTGGGGAAGGATAATTCCTACTGCTGGCTTGGCCACTTAAGACTCGATTAGCTAAAGCCAAATTACTGAAGCTCATTTGAAATACCAAAGCTGATGGGCCATTGCTGAAAGCCCAACTTGCGTAAAGCCTATTGTTAAGCGCCGTATTATTCCTCTGTGGGAATTACTGCAATAATCCGTCTAAGAGTCTTGTCATCAATTGAATCAAACTCAGCTTTATCAAAAATCGTTAATAAATAAATTTCTTTCTGTGGTGTAATCACATATGTTATAATTCTAGCTCCTCCACTTTTTCCTTTTCCTTTACTCTTAATTGAAACGCGGATTTTATAAGTATCATTCCCTAATGGAGTCCCAAGAGTTGGTTCTAATGACAGAGACTCAGCAATTTCTGATAATTCAATTTTGAGTGAAGGATACTTTTTTATTAACCTCTTGGCTTCTCTTTTAAACTTGTCTACAGGTATAACTTTATAGCTCATTAAGAAAATCAGTTAAAGTTTGTTTTTTACCTTTTGATTTTCTTACTTTCTCCACTTGCTTGAATGCTACTTTAAGATCAGACTTAAGTTGAAGTACCTGTTCAGACTTACGAATTCGAGAAAGTACTTTCTCCCATTCGCTAACTGGCAATTGAACAGCTTGGGGTTTGCCATTCGCATCACTTACATATTGGAGTGCTATTTTCATTACTTAAAGTTAAAGATTTTTTAGTATAACAAAAATAAAGGAATGGCGCTTAACGGACAGGGCTTGCCGAAGTACGGGAATTAGTATTCCGTCCGCCTGGTACCGATGATGATTGAAAAACTGCTGATGAAGATAACAACAAAAAGCCGAATAGAATTCCGTCGGCTGGATATGAAGCAAAATAGAATTACCACTGATGAAGATAACTTGGGTCAGCCCGTATTTTGGCAAACCCCCTGTTGTACGCATACCCTTCTTTTTTGTCGTACTGTGTCAACCGAATGTTTCTTTTCTGCCCGAAATAAAAGACTGTTGCCTGTGCGTTGGGCAAGGCAGGTTGTTTGGGCAGGTTGGCTTTGTGTGTCGCCTCGTGTGCCTGCCCAAAGTACCTGACTTGCAGCGTTGGCTAATAGGAGAATGTCAACCCTGCACCAAAACCCATGTCGCTGTCATAATGTGTCCGCAAGGAAAAGTTGCGATTAAAAATATAATTCAGTCCAGCCATATACTCTTTGTCAGTATTAACCATGAAAGCAAAGCGAAGCCGTTTTGTTACGGGAATGTCTTCTCTCATTAATTGCAAACGAACTATACCATCAGTGAATATCTCTGTCTGAAAACGAACTAACATAGGCAAAGTATAGTTTACTCCCAAACTTAACACTGCCCTGTTGTCTTTTGTGTTGGTCTGTCCAAAGAGATTTTTTTCTTGTTCGTCAATTCCCATTTTTCTGTAACGCCAGTCAAATCCAACAAACGGCATAAGCCATTGCATTTTTCCTAAGTACCTTCCAATATGTGTTTCTGTTTCATATCCGTGCATGTTGTGATAACCCAAACGCCATTCGCTGCCAATGCTCCAACGGGTATTTTGCAACATCATTTCTCCGTCATTACCATTTGTTGCAAAATCATTTTGAAACATGAAGTGCATTTTTCTGTCGTCTGCAAATAATTTGCGTTGTGCCAGTTTAGGATTTGGTATTAAAGGATTGGCTGCTTGATTTTCGTAAGTAAAAACTCTGCCCATACCACTCATCATGTGATATAAAATATGGCAATGAAAAAACCAATCACCTTCTACATTGGCGTTAAATTCTAAAGTGTCGGTTTCCATTGGCATAATGTCCACAATATTTTTAAGTGGTGCATTGTCGCCCTGCCCGTTTAACAAACGAAAGTCGTGTCCGTGCAAGTGCATGGGGTGCCGCATCATTGAATTATTATAAATAACGATACGAATATTTTCACCTTTTTTAATTAAAATTTTATCTGCTTCGCTTACTACCTTGTTGTCTAAACTCCAAACATAGCGGTTCATATTTCCTGTAAGTGTAAATTTTAATTCCTTTACTGGTGCATCTTTTGGAAGGGCTGTATTGATTGGAGATTTAAGCATAGCATAATTCAGCGTAACAATATCTGCCAAAGCATTGGCATTATAGCGGTTTGGGTCTTTGTCATCTTGCTTTGGTTTAGCATCTCCAGTAATTTCAGGATACATTACTACATTCATATCCATTTGATTCAGGCTCATGTTCATACCCATATCATCCAAATCGCCATTCATTTTCATCATGTCGTTCATCATCTTCATCCCTTCAAAATATTTCAGTCTTGGTTGCGGTGAAACCAATTGTTTAATGCCATTGCCGATATAATAAGATGCTGAATTTGTACGGTCTTCGGTTGTTGCTAAAAATTCAAAGGCTGTATTTTCTGCTGGGATTGTTACCACCACATCGTAAGTTTCAGAAACGGCAATAATCAACCTGTCCACTTCAACAGGTTCTACATCGTTGCCATCATTAGCAACAACAGTAATTTTTCCACCAGCATAAGTAAGCCAGAAGTATGATGATGCTCCACCATTTGAAATACGAAGCCTGACTTTATCACCGCCTTTCAATTGCTTCCCTTCAATTCTTGTAAGGTCTGTACTGGGTTTACCATTCATTAAAATTTTATCGTAGTACACATCGCTTACATCCATTGCCAACATTCGTTTCCATTCATTTTTTAGTTTGGTTTTAAAATGCCCTGCTTTAATGGCTTCTCCATAACTCTGAACTGCATTTTTTTTCAATGCCGGGTAATCGTTTGCATTGTGCAACATTCTATGAATGTTCTCAGGTTTTATGTTTGTCCATTCGCTTAACACTATGGGAACGGTTGCCAAATCATCAATGCCTTTTCTAAAAGTTGGGTCATTTGTTTTTTTGAGCATTACAAAATTTCCATACATGCCTATTTGTTCTTGCAAACCTGAATGGCTATGATACCAGTGTGTACCGTTTTGAATAATTGGAAACCTGTAAATATGTGTAGTATGAGGCTTGATGGGCATTTGTGTCAGGTTAGGTACACCATCTTCTTTGTTAGGCAAAAACAAGCCGTGCCAGTGCAAAGATGTTTCTTCATTCATTTCATTATGTACATAAATTTCTGCTGTATCGCCTTCGGTAAATGTAAGTGTGGGCATAGGAATTTGCCCGTTTACTGCGATTGCTCTTTTTGCTTTTCCTGTAAAATTTACAATAGTGTCTTTTACATACAAGTCGTACCGAACTATTTTTTGAGCAAATAAATTTGATATGAGTAATGTAAAAAGTATTGCTAACGACAACACTTTTTTACAAAGAGTTTTTTGTATAGCCATTTCAAAAATTTCATTTGTGTGAGATTAAATAGGGCATGACTGTTTTTTGCAATCATGCCCTTTGTTATTATTGCTTAATAGTTTCAACTGTTTTGCCGCAACTAAGCATTTGAGAACCGTAGTAAGGATTCTTTACTCCGCTTTCTTTACTTAACCAGTTTGCTCCTTTGCCATCGTTTGCCATTGGGCAAAACTGGTAATAAACAGTTTCCGCTGGTTTTACGACTTTAATTAACTCATACATATTTTTTGAAAGGCTCATAAAATGGTCTCTCTGGTGTGATATGTCCTTTGTTCCGTTTATATGTTCTGCATCTTCTTTCAGGTCGTTTAACACTTTCATCCAAACGGTGTGAACATTCATTGGCAACTTGTCCATTTTTACTGCATTGATAGCAGTTTCCAAATCTTTAGCTTTTGCTGATGCTGTATTGCCATCTGTTTTTACCAACGCATCTTTCAAAGCAAAGTAAGTGTCAAAAACTACCGTCAACTGGTTTGTTTCCTGTGAGGTATTGTTCATGCCGTCATACTGGTGGCTGCCATGATTTTGCATAGGCTTTGTTGTGTCCTTTGCTGGTTGTGTTACAATCGCCACTTGCTTTTTTTCTCTGTCGTATTTGCAGCAGCCTGGTAATTTATCGTAAGCTGCATCAGGTGCAAGAAAACTTTGATTGTCATAACCTGCAAGGGCTATGTTTTTTAAAACTGCATCCAAAGTTGTTTTCTTACTGTCGTAAGTGATAGATGCCATCTTGGTTTCTTCGTTCCAGTCGGCTTTTGAAATTTTCTTTTTGTTGGCGGCTTTTTCTATAGTGGTTTCACACATTCCGCAATTGCCATAAACTTTTACGGTTTCAGTTTTGGCATTATTTATTTGAGATTGGCAAGCTGTGGTTGATAATAAAACAACTGCTGCCAGTAATATTATTGATTTCATTTCTTTTGAGTTTTAATTATTGATTTATGAGATGCACATTGAGCCGATGCACTTTTATAGTGTCGGCATACAAAAACTAACAGTAAATCAAATCAGAAAAACGCAATGAAGAATGTAAAGCCGTTCTCTTGGGATTTTAGGCGGAGCATTAGATACAGGAAAAGCCAGTGATGTTGGTGTTACTTTAAAGCTAAAGTCCGCAACGGGAGTAATTAATGCAGGAACATCTAAAAACTGAATGTATTGTGCTGTTGCACTTTTTTGATGTTCGGTTTTAAGTTTTACTTGTTTGTGTTCGTCTTTGCAGCAACCTCCTTTCTTTTCCTTCATGCCACATTTGCCACATTCCTTTTCTTTTTCACCATGCCACAAACTCCAACCAACAAACTCGTTCATGCAATAGTGCATATGAATAGTTGCCCCCATGGTTGCAGAACCATAGATTAAGAGAAGCAATATGACAACTATTTTTTTCACCGTAGCAAAGATAGGTTTTTAAAATGTACTGGTTTATAGCATGGTTATCAGCATTATTCCACTCATGGCAATCATTAAGGCATCTTCAATAATTGTTACCGTACTCATTGGCAGATTAAATACTGCACCCAAACAGGCACATTGTATTTTTCTTTTGTTTAATACACTCTGTAAAACCCCAATTATACTGATTGTCATTACAACAAACGTAACAATATTCGTAGCGAAAGGTTGAAAGTTGGTAGCATACGCAATACCCAATCCCAATTCTATAAAGGCATAAATAAAACCCCATGCTTTTATTTTCTTTGCTACAATATCATACATGCTGTAGCTTTCAGCAAAACCTTTCAGGTCAAGCATTTTAAAGAAGGAAAAAGTAAGAAAGAAACCTGCCATAAAAATATTCATGGCTTGCATCCAATGAAATGTACTGTGTTGTATTCCTGCAATAATTGAAATGGTGGTTATGTAGGCAAAAATTATTAGGATTGGTTTGTATGTAGCAAACCAGCTTTTTGCTTGTTGCGCTGTTTCATTGTGTTCTGCGGCTGTAATGGAATATTTTTTATCCAACGCATTTTGAAATGTGGAAAGAGCAATATGCTTTTCCATTGTAATGGTTGCTGATTGTTTTTCTTTTGAAACTTCCACTTCGGTAACATTAGGCAACATCAATAAACTGCTTTTTACTTTTGCTTCGCAACTGCTGCAAGTCATGCCTGTAACTTTATAAGTATGTGTCATTGTTAATTTGTTTGACACAAAGGTAATTTGAGTGTTTGGGGTAGCTGTTGTGGAATTTTGTATTAGAGTTGTAAGATTTACAGTTCTTCTATGTTTTTACGTTTGTGTTCTTTCAACGATTTAAAATGACTTGGTGTAAAACCTGTTATTTTTTTAAACTGGTTTGATAAATAAGCAACACTACTGTAGCCCAATTGGTCTGCAATTTCAGATAAACTTAGTTCGTCATAAACTATCAATTCTTTTACTCTTTCTATGCGTTGGGCAATGAAATATTTTTCAATGGTCGTTCCTTCTACTTCTGAAAACAAGTTGCTTAAATAGTTATAGTCTTGGTGTATTTGTGAAGTGATGAACTCTGAAAGGTTTGTCTTTAAGTTATGGTCTGAATGGTGTACCAATGTTACAATGGCAGTTTTTATTTTTTCAATTGTCTGGCTTTTTTTGTTGTCAATGAGTTCAAAGCCTAATGATTTTAAAGATGTGTCCAACTGTGATAATTGGTCTTTTGATAAGTCGCCTTCAATTTCTACTTCGCCCAAATTGACAGATAAGGGGCGGAGCCCCTTACTTTCCAATTGGGCTTTTACTACCATTTTGCATCTGCTGCAAACCATGTTCTTTATGTATAGTTTCATATTGTCTGTCCACCATGTGGTGGTTGCAAATTTATTAAAAGCCAGCGGTAATCTGTCGCACTAAAGACTGGTTGCCGTGTGTTGGCAATTGCAGCTCTTTTGCAAGGTTGGCTTTGTGTCGGGGTTTTGTGTACCTTGCAAATGTGCTGCAATGTGCGGTCGCCCATGAGAGACTTTGAATTAAGTATTCTGTCGCTTGAAGGTGAATGGGATGCCGTTTTAGGGTTGCGTACAACGGCCGAGGCTTTACGCAGGGTGGGGAAGGATTGTTTCTGCTGTTGGCTTGGCCACTAAAAACTCGATTAGCTGAAAGCCAAATTACTGAAGTTGATTTGAAACTCCAAAGCTGATTGGCCATTGCTGAAAGCCCAACTTGCGTAAAGCCTTTTGTTAGGCACAGATTTTCTACCATACAATTTCAGGGAATTCGGAAAATCCCAAATCCGTTACTTCACAATTCTGTTGTTTTGCAGATATTCGAAAAGAAGCAATTATATTTTTGTATTCTTCTTTCCAACTTGAAAAATGTCCATCCAGAAGATGTGGGATTTTACGAAACCTTGTCTTACCACTTTTCATTGTCACATACTTTATGTGTAAAGCTTGGTAAATGATAAATGCAAATTCATCTGTAATATTAATACCATGTCCAATATAATTTTTGATGTGATTTGCCCCTTCAGAGTCATAGTCAAATAGGGAAGCTTCAACTGTGTATTCGAGATTATAAAGGATTGCTTGTTGAAGTTTATCGCTTTGATTAAAGCCTGCATTAAATCGTAAAACATTAATAAAAATTAAAACATCTGTCCAAACAAGTTGAAAGCCGTATAAAGTATGTTCAGTATTGTCGCCTGAATAGGTAAACTTGTCTGTCAAGCGGTTTCCGTAAGATGCTTTACGAACTTCATAAGCAAAATTCATTAAAAGATTACTTTGAGCTTTTTGTATATTGTTTTTAGTTTCGTCTAAGGTTTCAGCAAAATGGTGAATAGTGTCATACAGAAAATTCAATTCCGCAAAGTTCCCAAAAATTGAAATCCCTGTCCCATTTTTAGTTGGATATGATTGAAGCATAGTCTTTTGAGTTGTTTATCTAAAATTGTGCCTAACGGGCAGGGCTTTGCGCAGTTTGGATATTCAGTGATCCTACTGCTGGCTTGGCCAATATAGACGCGATTAGCTAAAGCCAAATTACTACAGTTGATTAGCAATACCAAAAGATGATGGGCCTTTGATGGAAGCCCAAATTGTGCAAAGCCTTTTGTTGTGTGAAGTGATAGAGTTAATTAATTATTTATTTCTGCTGCACTAACTTTTTTGATTTCCCCTTTTTCAGATAATATAAGGAACCCATTTTGAGCCTTCTTTTGAGTAAGAAGCTTTTTAAAAGTCAAGTCTAATCCTTTTCGAATTAGTTCACGAAAATTTTGAATGTCGATTTCAGTCTTTTTCATTCCTCTGTTTTTTAATTATTTGCCAAATTGGTTCATCATGAATCTTTATTTGGGCATTACCTTGACCTTCAGCTACAAAATTAAATGGTTTGCTTGAATTATCTATAACAATCCAGAAATCGGAAAGCTCAATAAACTTGTTAATTAGGTTATTTGACCCCCGAAAATACCTCCTGCGAATTGTTTCTTCTGGAATATTGTGTCCACCTTCGCTTACCCTGATCTTAACACGTTCAATGGCTAGATTTACATCATTTAGCCAAAAAAATAGCAATGTAATTGAATATCCCTTCTCCCTTGCTAGTTTGATAGTATTTATATATGAGAGAGTTGTCAATGTTGTCTCAAATGCAAAGTCAACACCGCTATTTATAAGCTCCTCTATTCTTTCAAGCATAATCCTGCCTGCTTGAAAAGAGACACTTTCTGGTTGGAAAGGAGAAAGTCCTTTTGCAATCTCATCAGCATTTACGAATTCCTTACAATTAAGCATTTCCGGAAGTATAGTAAATGATGCAGTTGTTTTTCCTGCTCCATTGCAACCAGAAATAATATAGAGATTTGGCACTTATGATAATTTTCAATCTAAAGCTAACAAAAATTATAGTGATACTGCAATCGAAAATGCATTTCACACAACGTTTTGCAGCTTGGCGAAGTGGCGGATTTTGAAGCACTTACTTTCAATTTAGCATTAATGTTTATTTGAAAACCGAATGTTCAATTTAGCAATGAACCCGCCATTTTGCCAAACTGCTGTTGGCAGTTCGTTGTTTTTCTACTGTTTGTATTCTTTCATTTTGTCAATTAACATTTTGTGTAAATCGTCAAAATTTGTCTTTAAAGCATTTGAGGAAATACTTATTGGTGAACCGTAAGTCTTGTAATTCATTTTCATAGCATTTCTTTTCAACGGATTTGTTACTTTCTCCAAATAGTCTTCAGGATTACTAACTATTAACATCAAAAATTTTTGACTCATAACTTGGGATATTTTAATTTCTTGAATGTCTGTCCAAGGAATTAGTCCCGCAGAAACACCGCTTGAATTGTCAAATATTCCCTGTCTGTTTATTGTTAGTCCAGGTTTTTTGTCTGAAAACTTGCGAAATATTGTTATTGATACAAGTCCAAAAAATATCACAGAAGCAATTCCTGTTATAAAAATTACGGTTGGGTTTCCAAATAGCCAATGATTACTCTTAGGTGGATTTATTAAAAACCAAAGTCCAAGTCCAACAAACATAATTGAACCTAAAAAGGTTAGTATCATTTTTGTTTTGCTTAATGGAATTTCAATTTCTTCTTCTTTTGTCATCTTGTTTTAATGTTAAGTTATAGAATGTCTGTTAGAACGGTGTCGTTTTACAATGACTGCCAACGGCCGAGGCTTTACGCAGGGTGGGGAAGGATTGTTCCCGCTGCTGGCTTGGCCACTACTGACTCGATTAGTTAAAGCCAAATTACTGAAGTTGATTTGAAACTCCAAAGCTGATGGGCCATTGCTGAAAGCCCTACTTGCGTAAAGCCTTTTGTTAGCGGTTCGGTTTTCATTCTTTCTTGTCGTTTAGAAACTCGTCTGTAAAGTGCCCTCTTTGTTTTGGTTTTGAAAACTTGTTTTTGTTATATGATTGTGAATTTCCTTTTGGAATTGAAAGCGAAGTCCAGCCATTTTCTGCAAGCATCTTACCCAGAAATACAATTTGTCCAATGTGATAGGGATAATGTGCAAGTTGTCGGTTAATTGCTTCGGATACGGTGTGTCCTTGATTGCGTATGTAAATGATTTTGTCAAGGTCGTTCGTTGTTAAAGAGTTAATTGCATTGAAAAGGCAACTCCAACCTTCGTTCCACTTGTTTAAAAGTTCTTCTCTATTTTTTATGTCGTTTTCAAATTCTGCATCCCTGTTACGAAATTCTTTTTCTCCGTCTGAAGTCAAAAAGTCTGTCCAACGTGAAAGCATATTTCCCCAAATGTGTTTTACAATTGTCGCAATGCTGTTGCTTTCGTCATTGTATTGCCAAAACAATTTGTTATCCTGTAATTGCGAAAACGTTTTATCGCCAAGCATTTTGTAGTATTCAAACTGTTTTTTTACACTGTCTAAATAGTCGTTTGTCATAATTCTTGTCTTTTTGGAGTGTCGTCCTAAACTGACCGCTAACGTCCGAGGCTTTACGCAGGGTGGGGAAGGATTGTTCCCGCTGCTGGC
>PGCO01000001.1 GCA_002786355.1 Sediminibacterium sp. FEMGT703S | reverse complement strand
GACTGATAGCAATGCCTACAACAAAAGGCTTTACGCAAGTTGGGCTTTCAGCAATGGCCCATCAGCTTTGGTATTTCAAATGAGCTTCAGTAATTTGGCTTTAACTAATCGAGTCAGTAGTGGCCAAGCCAGCAGCGGGAACAATCCTTCCCCACCCTGCGTAAAGCCTCGTACGTTGTAAGCAACCCTATGGAAACACCCTAATAAATTCGAGTGACAAAAGGCTAAAACTTAAACGCACATGAAACCCACGAAACACAGACCAATTAATAATAATAGCCCACCAACTAATATCTATCCCATTATTATAAAACTAAAAAAAGCTGAGTTCAACAGATAAGTGCAATTTTTAAACAAAAGGCAAAAAAGCTTTTGAGGGCTTTTTGCCTTTTGACCAAGTAGTGCGACCTTTTGGTTGCTTATGACAAAAAATTACACTCAACTCAGTTTGGTACAAAGATATCAGATTGAAGCCTTTATTAAGGCTGGAATGAAACAAAATTGGATAGCGGATCAACTTGGGGTAAATCCATCTACCGTAAGTAGAGAGATTCGTAGAAACACTGCTCAACGCGGAAGAACTGCTGGAATGTATCTGGCTACTAATGCGCAGCGTAGAACGGATCAGAGACACTATCATAAGCCCAAGCTGGTGAAGTTTAGTTTGGCCATGAAGGAGCAAGCTGTTAAATGGCTGTCGGTAGAAAAATGGAGCCCTGAACTGATTAGTGTGGAGGGCAACAAAACAGGTAAGTGCCCTTTAAGTATTGAATGGCTTTACCAATGGATATGGCAAACGAAGCATGGCAATAAAGCAGCAGATAAAGCCTACAAAAGGATATATCTGCACCTTAAACATGGTAGGCGTAAAAGAAAGCGGGGTAATCAAAGGGATAACCGAGGTATTATTCCTAACCGGGTTCCGATTGAAAGACGACCTAAAATCGTAGCAAAACGAATTAGTCCAGGTGATATCGAAGTTGATTTTATGATGGGTAAAAACCATAAAGGTGCATTATTAGTGATGACAGATAGAGCTACTTTGCATACCAGTCTTCATAAGCTTAGCAATAGGCGAAGTGAAACAGTAAGTAGGGCCATTATCAAAAGACTTGAACAGGCAGACTATCCAATGCATACGGTAACTTTTGACAATGACCTGGGATTTGCTAATCATACCGAAGTTGCAGAAGCGTTGAATGTTGATACTTATTTCACTAGACCTTATACCAGTCAAGATAAGGGAACCGTTGAAAACAGAATCGGACAGATCAGAAGGTTTTTCCCTAAAAAGACTGACCTTAGTGTGGTGACAGATTATCAAGTAAAGCGTGTTGAACAATTATTAAATGATAGACCTGTTAGAAAATTTAATTACTTAACCCCTAATCAAGTGCTACAACAAAAAATTGCACTTATTACTTGAACTTAGAAAATCCTATTATGAAAAGACTTTTTGTTTCTTACTTTTTCATCTCTTTCTTTTTTACTGCAAACGGTCAAATCACCAGAGGAAACTGGCTTGTAGGTGGTAATGCTAATTTTTCCTCTTCTAAACAAAATCTTACCAATAGCACTGATAAAAACAGTTCTACATTGTTCTCAATATTGCCGAATATAGGATATTTTGTAGCGGACAAATTTGCTTTCGGAATAAGTACGGGTGTATCTTTTACCCAGTCTAAAAGTAATAATACAAAAAGCAATGTAACATCCTACAAGTTTGGTCCATTTGCCAAATACTATTTTTTGGAACCAAATAACACTACAAATTTATTTATTCAAGGAGCCTTTGGTTATGGAATAAATCGATTTAATAATTTCGGAAATAGTATAACTACAGCTAAAAACATTTCCTATCAAGTTGCTGGCGGCCCAGTAATCTATTTCAATAACAGTGTTGGTTTAGAATTTATACTAGGCTGGAATTTTGAAAAAGCTATTGAAGATAAATCCAATGTCAGTTCCTTAATATTAGGAATTGGCTTCCAAATTCATTTAGAAAAATAATTAACTATGAACAAGGTATCAATTTTAATTATGCTGTTATTATTAACCAGCATAAAATCTATTTCTCAAAATGCGACTGTTGTTTATCAAGGCAGTAGTTTAAGTAACATTAACAATTGCCCTCAATGTTGCAATGTCTTTAACCAAAGCGGAAACAACCCGACTGTTGGAGGTTTAAATCATTTTCCTGTTTCAGGTGGGGCAATATTTGATGGAACAAGCATAAAAATGCAAACCCAAGTAAATTCGCAATCAAACATCAATAATGGTACTGCATATGCCATAGGTTATACATTCAAGACTGGCTATAATTACACAATGACAGTAGATATGGGTTAAACTGCTAATCCCAGTACTGCTTTTCCAAAACTAACAATGTCAGTTAGAACTTCTTTGCCAAACCCAAATGATTCAGACCCAATTTCTTGCGGCCCTGTAGGTTCAAGCAAGTATTTAAGCTCAATAGGGGATATTGTGCAAATAGTTTATCCGTCACAGACAAGTATACAGACTTATAATATTCCTCAATTTTCGGTTCCATCTCTAAGAAATTATCTCGTACTTACTATTTCGGACGGTGGTTTAAATGGAACTACAGCTTTGATAAATAAAATAACAATAACTGAATCGATTGCAATTTCATTTACTTTATCGCCCTCCACACTTCAAATACCGTGTGGTTCAGCTACGACCCAAACTTTTACCGTCAATAATGTCAATAATACACCTGGAACAATAATTTATAATTGGAATTTAGGCTCATCAAATAATGGCTGGATATACAATGGAAACCCTGCTCCACAATTCTTCCAAACCACATCGAATTCAATAAACTTGACACCTACGTCTGGCAGCACTTCATTGTCAAATGTCTCTGTGACAGTAAATTTAAATGGGTCTAATAATACAACTTTGACAAGTACAGTATCTCGTTCTTCCGGTGCTACGCAAGGAAGCTATTTACCAATGACAGGCAGTGGTATCGTATGTGGAAGTTCTGAGAATTATTCATTAACTGGTGTTCCTGCAGGTGCCACAGTATCATGGTCATTAGGCGGGGTTTATACAAATGGAAGCTATTTGCCTTTACAAAACGTTTGTACTTTATCATCTAATGGGACACAAGCCACATTAACAAAAATTAATAACGGAACTGTAACGCTTCTTGCAACAATTACCAACTGTGACGGAATTCAGCAGTATTCTTCAAAATCTGTAACTTTTGGTGTTCCAGAATTATACGGAAACGCAGGTTATTATATTGATAATATTTATTTGACTCAACCAGTAGAAGGAACTGCTACCTTTTTAAGTTCATCATCTTTTTATATCACATTGGAATCATCTGGAACAAATACTTACGTTTGGGAATCATCATCATCAAGTAATGCAAATTATTACTTTGGTTATGCTGGTAATAACTTTGCGACTTGTTGGTGGAGTAACCCTTTAAACCCTTATGACTATTTTGGTTTTACAGTCCACACAACAAATGCCTGCGGCACGAGAAGTGACCCTATGTACTTCTATTATGATGGACCATATCAATATTACAGAGTAGCTGATCATTCCGATGAAAGTGAGCCAGTAGTAAAATGGCATACGATAGTGTAAAACAAATGTAATTACTTTTTATTTCTAAGTGAAGCTCCTTTAAGTTCTATTTTATGTGCATGAGCTGTCAATCTGTCCATTATTGCATCAGCGAGTGTTGGTTCGTTAATAAAATCATACCATGATTTGGTGGGTAATTGAGCGGTAATAATGGTTGATCCTTTTGCGTATCTATCTTCTAGTATTTGCAGCAAAGTCAGTCTCATATTATGGTCTAGCGGTTGTAAACCAAAGTCGTCTAAAATAATGAGTGGTGTTTTGGCAATAAGGTTTAGCCATTTCACATAAGTACCATCAAGTCTTGCATTAGCAACTGATTCAATAAAGCGGTTCATGGAGAGGTAAAGTGTTTTGTAGCCATTGATGCAAGCTTGTCTACCGAGTGCACATGCTAGATAACTTTTACCACAACCAGTAGAGCCAGTGATTAAAATGTTTTCACCTTTTTCGATGTAAGCGCCGTCGCTAAACTGTAGCAGATTTTCTTTACTGATTCCTCTTTGGGAACTGGTATTCACTTGCTCCACTAAAGCGTGGTAGCGAAGTTTAGATAACCTAAGTAGTTGTTGTGTTTTGTAGTGTTGTCTGTTTTGGATCTCGGCTTCTGTGAGCATCCCTATCATCAAGTGTGCTTCTGGCTGTTGATGGATGGGTTGTTCTGTTATGGCTTGATAAAGCTTGGCCATTCCATGAACCCTAAGTTCTTGCATTTGATCTACTGTTTTTTGTGTGTTCATTTGATTTATTTAATGGTTATTGATAAAAGGCTGCACCTCTAAGATTATCGTGTTCGGGCATTGTAAAAAATAGAGGAGGTTCATTAATGGGTACTTTGTCTAAGTTGTGTTTTAAGATATTTTTGATAGTGTTGTAATTGAAGACAGTACCACGTAACCCTCGTTTACAAGCTGCTTCAAGCCGATCTATACCATAGACTACTTTTAATCTAAGTATGCCAATACAGATGGTATAGTTTTGCTCAATCAAGTGTCCTCGGTTCAATACTTTTTGGATGTATTCGTGTGTGGAAGTGCCTATTTTTTGTGCTTGTGTTAAAAAGTATTCAGCTGTCCATCCACGTTGTTCGTGGTATTTTTGGTGGCTCTCTGGCATATGTGCTTGGGTGGTACTGTAACCGTGCCGTTTGTAACTACGTTGGTGTAAAGCAATCCGGTTTTGGTCACAATATATCTCTACAGTATCTGCATCGTAAATAGCTGTTACTTGTTTGCCTATGTAGTCAGAGGGAACACTATAAAAGTACCAATCTTCACCGAGGATGATATGATAGTTCCTTTGAACCTTTACTTTGGCTATATGCTTGATCTCATAAGGGGTAGCTGGTAGGGCTTGCAACAAGGGTTTTTCGTCTGATAAAAAGCGATCTATTCTGTTATAAGTTCTGCGCTGAAGGTTCTTCTTGTGGTGTAAAGTAAGTTGTTCTATAATGGCTTTATTAAGGTCATCTAAACTATAAAATACTTGTTCTCTAAGAGGTGCATAAACTCTCTGATAGGTTATTCTCACAGCTGCTTCCACATGTGGTTTATCCTTGGGTCTTCCTGGTCTTGCTGCTAGTAGGGCAATATTGTTGTGTAGTGCCCACTGCTCTATAGTATCGGTAAATACTGGTTCATAGCGACAACTTTTTTTAACTGCTTGTCGCATATTATCGAACTTGACACTCTGTGGTACACCTCCAAAGTAGTTAAGTGCAGCATTGAGCGCCCTAATAACATTAGGCTGTTTCATATCAGATAATGCCATTACAAAAGTTAATCCGCTGTATGGTAACACACTTATAAAAACAGGACACTTAATCAGTTCACCACTTGAAGTATCAACATACTCCAATATTCGACCGGCAAAGTCTACCATCATCTCTTCACCAGGATGATGCACAAAATGCATAGTAGCGCTAGTGGTCTTTTGGTGGATAGATAAGAGTTCACAGAACTGAGAATATTCATACCCTTCTGGGTAGGAAAGTTTATACTCCTCCCATAGCAATAGTTTTTGAACACCTGTTTCATTGATGTCCCTTACCCACTCGGGTATCCTGGATTTAAAATCTTCTAATCGTTTATCCGATTTAATACGGATGGAGTCGCCATAAGTTATGGAAGAAAGCTTGGCATCGTCTAATTGCAGGAGCTCCGCTAAACTATATTCACTAGCGGTAAGACGGTTGGTATAACGCTTGACAGTATTGCGTGATAAGGAAAGTTCACGAGCTATTTTACGTTGAGGAAATCCTTTTAATGTATACTGAAGTAAAAGACGAATATGTTGCATCGATACAAGGTTATTGGCCATGCTTTTTTTACAAAGCTGCTGGCTTATTAATAATTTATATCGTATGCGCAATTAAAAGTGGCTCAATTACGTCGGAATGACAGTCCTTGATTTACTTTATTGGTGGCTCACTTTGTCGGAATGATCATTATTAACAAAAATTAACCTCCCAAAAATCTACCACTTTTAAGTGGCTCACTTTGTCGGATTAGTGGCTCACTTTCGTCGGAATATGCAGTAGCACCTAATCCAGTTAAATCAACATTTAATATTACACAGGTTGACTTTAAACGCAACCCCATACCAAAAGGTAAAAAGCAAATAAATGTTGACCTTTTGAAAATGCAAATAGTAGACAAGATGGGTCACGTTGTATTAGAACAATTTTATCCGTCAGAAACAAAATCAACAACTGTAAATACATTAAGTCTTAAATCAGACATATATACAGTTCGACTTTTTACACATGATAAAAAAGTTGAATCACATAGAATTATTGTTCAACATTAGAATAAAATGATTAAATAAACGGGGTGACAATTTTGTCGCTCCGTTTTTTATACCCCCGACGAAGGGTGTGCTTACAACATGAACTGTGCATAAAAACAAATAAAAAACTACCTTTTTAATGTAAAGTTGAACAGTAATTAGGTTGATAAAGAGAATTGTTTTTTACTACAGCAAATACTTGTTTTAATAGCTTGTTCATAACTGCTATTAGTGCTTGTTTTCCAGTTTTGCCATTGGCTTTCAGTCTGTCAAAAAGTAGTTTACAAGCCTCATTAGTTTGTTTAGCATTCATGGCACACATGTATAAAACATCACGAATTGGTTTACCACCTTTTTTGTAGATACGGTTGCTTCCTTTTATACTAGTCCCACTGGAATATTCAGTTGGACTTAACCCAGCAAAGCTGATTAATTGACGGTGATTGGTAGTGTGTTTAAATCCTTGAGTGAAGATGATTAGTAAAGCAGTAGCTCGTTTTCCAAGGCCTTTAATACTATGGATACTTTTATATTGCTCAGGCTGCCATTTCTTAAGTAGTACTTGAAGCTTTACTTCTAAATGATCCATCTCTTTTTCTAAGTAAGACTTCATTTTCTCAATAGATTTTATGGTTTCTTTACTTGGGAATGGAAGTAGTTTTAAGCTGTGTAACTGGTTGTTAAATCGCTTTATTTGTTCAGCATATTCTCTGATAGTATTATAAATCTGTTTGCACTCAAAGTATTCACTATCAGGCTTTTCCCAGAACGGGGGACGTTGTTCAATAGCATATTGACAGATCCATCGGCTATCTTTTTTATCAGTTTTATTTCGTTCTAAATGCATTTGAATATAACGTTTAATACTCATTGCATTAACAACACTCAACTTACAACCCAAACTGTCCAAGAAAAAGGCAAGCCTGATATAATAAACACCAGTGGCTTCCATAACGAAATGACAATTTGGACCAGTATGTTCAAGTAGTTTTTCAAAACCTGCATTGTTATTTCCAACCTGGAGATAAAAAAGCTCACCGAGGTTATTTTGGTAGGTAACATCTAATGTCAAGTGAGATACATCAATGCCACAACAAGATAATTTGTCTATCATAATTTGTTTTTTAACCATTTAAAAATTAGATTAGTAGTAAGAAAAAAAACAAAGGGAAGAACAATCTTACACTGTGCTATCTATCCTAATTCAAGCATTTTAAATTGCTTAATGAACTGTTCAGCATCTGGTAAGAGAAAGGGCGGTGACTGTCATGTTAGAATGGCTCTAGGCCAACGCGGTTTTACGGTCTTACTCCGCCCCTTGTTCTTTCTGAATTTGTTTGAATCCTTTAGTATAAATTTATTGAATTGTAAACATAGGATGGGGTTTGCGTCAGGCGGGCTGACGTGCAAACTTGGAGCTTTGTGCATCTATTGAATTTTAGTAGTAAATTGAAACTTTGTGCTCAAAAGCCCGCCCATCGCCAATCTGCAAACATTGTGCGTAATTTTATTGTGACATACTCTGCTATTTTCATTTACAAATTCCCATTTCGTAACCTTTAATTTTATGAAACAAATTATTGCTAGTTTATTCCTTGTCTTTCTGACATCATTGACAACATCTGCACAGGACACAATTCCTCATATAAAAGGCAACGTGACAATTTCTATTAAAAAGGGTACTATTGAGTGTGATCTCACATTGTCAAACATGCCACGAGTAAGTAATTATTATTTGCGACTCAATTCTGGTATGAATATCCGCTATATAAAGAATGCAGAGCCTTTCATGTTACCGCTACAATATGAACGGTCGCTACAAGACACCTTGTCTTCCGGAGAATCATCAGCTTATTATATTCCTGCATGGACTGAATCCGGTAAATACCTTCCACATACTATCCGATTTAATTATGTAGGAATGTATCCAGTGATTACTGATACGACAAGTGTTGTAGACTGGAGAGGTAACATTGCGTTCAATGGCACAACTTTGCGTGCAGATGGTATTCAAAGTGCCTGGAGTCCGATACTTTACGATGTTCAAACCGATACGAGATACGAAAAAGTAACTTATGACCTTGATGTTACTTGTGAGGACTGTAAAGTGATATATATAAATGGTAGCCAACCTGTATCCGGCACTCATGCTAAGTTATCAAGTAATAAGCCACAAGATTTGACAATGTTTGTCGGCGATTTTAAGTTAGAATCCATAGATGGTGACTACTTTCTTAACTCTGATGCTGACGTTCTGCAACTTGCCGAACTTGATAGAACCCTCCATTCGTACCAAACTTATTTGGAAAAAAAATTAGCGGTCCCCTATAAAGGAAAAACGACCTACATTCAAACTACACCAGTATCCAAAAATAATTCTTGGTTGTTCGCATCTTATCCCACAATTGTAAAAGTTGGTTGGGATGACGGCATGAAATCTTTTGCTAGTAAAGAAAAAGGGTCTGGATTCTTGCAATATATGTCGCATGAACTTGCTCATTATTATTTTGGAACTGTTCGTACTTTCAATTCTGAGATTGGGGATATGATATCCGAAGGCTTTGCAGAGTTTTTGGCTATGCATATTACACAGAAGTTTATCAGCGATAGCCTTTATCGAGAAAAATTACAATCGAAAGTTCGTGCTATGCGTAATTTAAGCCCTGTAGCAATTGCAAAGATTCGCTCAAATAGCGATTACAAGAACCGGGAATTGTACGTATATTATTATGCTCCATTACTTTTTTCAGCTATTGAAAAAGAGATTGGAGAAGAAAAGATGTGGGAATGGATGAAATCGTTACTGCTATCCCCAACGGTGGTTACAAACTATGCATTTTTCGGGCAGGCATTGAAGAAAGTGGTAAATAACAATACTAATTTTGACCGATTATCTGAAAAATATTTCAACTCCGATAGTAGCTTTCAAAATGTTCTTTCAACACTCAATATTCAAACTAATGAATTGCCAACTGCTAAGAATGAAAAACCCGTAACAAAAAAAACCTACTACTACTTCTTTTTCTCCAGACCAATGACAGATATAGGTTCCTCTCAAAATAAAATGATCGTACACACAGAGATTGGTCAAATAACCTGTACGCAGGAAGAATTATCAAAAATGGCCAAGCCGATTGCGATGAGAGTTAAAGAAGAATGTAAAAATGAGACAGGAAGTACTAGCGATTTCAACACATATGATTCTATGGAAACTGCACAATCAGCACTAAAACGTTGGCTAGACAGATATAATAAAAATGGTACTATGCTTGTGAAAATATTAAAATTATAAAAACTACGCACAACATTAGTATTGCCAATAGTGGGACGGGTCACATCGGCAATACCTACTCGTTGTAGGTAACCCTTAGGTGTAACACCCAAATAAAATTATAAACTATGAACTTAGAAGTAGTTTTCTTGATGCACATGCTGCATCCACAACAACTGTGTTAGTCGACAACACATAGAAACAATTATTTTTTAACGTTTAAAGCAAAAAACTTTGCTAAAAACAATTGCAGGTTTACAAGGTGTAAGCATCTTGAGCAGGGATGCTCAAAAGAAAATTTCGGGCGGTGTAACTGGTGTTTGTGCCGTAAGAGATAGTGGTAGCAGCTATGGAGGTGCTACTGGAATACTAGATTTCGTATCGCAATCTAGTGGAAGTGCAGCATCTGGTGCGGCAGCGTCATGGTGTGCTGACCATATTGCACAATATGGAGGTAGATGCCAGTATGATTGTGCTCGTGATGGAATTACTGCTTCATGGGCTTAATCTTTAGTGAAACCGCCTCAGTATTTTGAGGCAGTTTCTTTTTAAGATTTTCAAATCCGATAGCTTATTATTTCAATATTTATCTCATAAACGAATTATATGCCAAATGCACAACTTTTAGTTGCTTTATTTTTTAGTTTTTGTAGCTGTATGACAAATCAAAAAAACGAAAAAGAAAATAACTCTTTGCTTAATGTAATTGAATCCGATTCAGTCGTTATATCAATTAAAACATTGCCTTTAAAAAGTGTTATTCTAAATCTAAGAGACCAAGCTTTTAATAATGTTGAACTTTACTTTGTTAATAAATCAAACTCAACACAAACTATTTGTAAGTCAATAAAAGTAGTAAAGCCAAAAATGCTTACTCATTTCGCTATTTATATGGGCAATCCAAAATATCCTGTTACATTTAACCATGCAATATTAATTTCAAAAAAAGTAGATACTTTGTATCTCAAGACAACTGATTCGTCTGACATAGTTAATGACTATAAAAATAAAACAAATCCATTTTTGGACGAGTACATTTCTTCAATATCTAATATCAAGGGCAAGACAGTAGACCTATTAAAAGCGGAAAAAATAAAACAGATAAAAAGAATTAACAATTTACAATTAGATACATCGGAAAAAAGAGTGCTATCATCTTATGTAGAACAATCTTTTTACTACTCCGTTTTTAGGATTTTAAGTAATAATAATAACAATTTAAAAGAATACATTAATTCATACTTAATAGAGTTTGAAAAATATTTAATCACTAATTCGGATATAATTACAACAAACTCACAGCTATTCGAAATTCACTCGTTAATATCTAGCATTGTAGAAAAAAGTAAAGTTGTTAATCCATTAGTATGTAATAGATACGAATACGTATATAAATACCCCAACTTGATAAAAGCCAAAACTAGTCAAAGTTATCTTTTTTATCAGTTAACGCATGATAACTTAAAAAATGATAAATGCTGGATGTCTGCAAAAAGTGAATTCCAGAAATTGGAATTTTATACTGCTAACAAAAAAAAAATTGATAGTATTTTCAAAAATGGCAGTCTTAGTAATATACTTACTCTGATAAATAAGTTTACATTAATTAATCCAAAGAACGAGCCTAAAACATTATTACAAATTTTTGAAAAAAATAATAAAGATTTTTATTTAGTAGATTTTTGGGCGACTTGGTGTATACCATGTAAAAAAGAAAGTATTTAACTCGAGCAATTAAGAGCATCATTACCAAATAATGTTGGAATATTAAGAATTAGTCTTGATAAGCAAGAAGATAAAACGCTTTGGCATACCGAAGCTAAAAATGATTTAAATAGTTTCTTTACTAAGTTAAACTTCGAAGAGCCTATTTGTAAAGTTTTGAAAATTAACGAAATTCCAAGATTTGTTTTATTTAAAAGAAATGGGGAACTAATGAATGACAATTTTTTAATGCCTTCAGAACCAAATTTTTTAAAAAATATAAACGAACTATCTATTAAATGATTTTCAAAACTATTCGCCAACAAAACCAAATGTAATGTGGACCAACCTGCCTATCTATGATAAACAAGTTTTATTGTGGCAATATCAATATCGAAAAAATTAGGCAATACACACAATTAGGTAAGGAAGGTGTAAACGTCTATGGTATTAGCGATGCAGCAGAACAAATTGGTTTTAGAACGTTAAGTGTAGAATTATCCTTTGAAAAACTGATTAGCGAAGCACCTTTACCCTGTATTGTACATTGGGAGCAAAACCACTTTGTAGTAATAACACCAATTTCAACAGTAAAAAAAGTAGAAGTAGCTGACCCTGCTATAGGTTTAGTTAAATACACAAAACAAGAATTTTGCAGCAAATGGCTAAGTAAAGTTTCCACCAGAAGTTAAAGCAAAATGATTTAAATATTTATAAGTTTTTTTATCACAAAGCAAATAATAAAGGCAATGCTCATGTTCTACAAAAAAAGTACATCAATTTCTTCAAACAGGACTCAGAATATGATCACAAAATTGAGTTGTACAATAATATTAGTGAGGCAACTGGCTTTATTAGTGTAGCTACACCAAATGAACAAATAATTCAGAAGCTTAAAAACCTTCAATCTTTAGAACTTGAGTTAAAAACACAAATTAGATTATTATTCGATGTTGAAATTTTGAAGGATGATATAATTCAAGAGATGATAGCGAATTTTGATAAATACTCATCCAAAGAATGGGATTATTTTAATGGGGAAACATATAATGATAACAATCTTCAAATATTCTTTACTGCTGCAAATGACTATAAGTATCTTTTAGCAAGAAAGTATTTTTTGACAAAACTGGATTTGTTACAATTTCAAATTCTGCAACTTGAATAATATTGTTGTATATATTGTTCAGGAACAATCCAATCGTAAATAACTAAAAATCAAGATTTTATTTACTCTTTTTGGCATTTTTAAATTCGTTTCATAATTTAAAGGTTTAAGGATAATTGTATATTTATGAAGCTGTATCTATTTTTTGTTTTGTGTTTAGTCAATACAATTGTTTATAGTCAAGTTCCTGTTGAAGAGTTCTACGAAAATGGTGTACTTAAAAGTGTTGGTTATTACAATAATAATAAGAGAGAAGGTCTATGGAAATTTTATGGCTCAGACGGCAATCTCTCCAGAACTGGTTCTTTTACCAATGGCAAAATGAATGGCATTTGGAATTTTTATTACAACAATGAAAAAGTAAGCGCTTCGGAAAATTATTTAAATGGATTAAAAGAAGGCGAGTCAAAATATTTTCATTTTAATGGCACAATTAAACAAGTTGGAAATTTTAAAAATGAATTACGCGAGGGTGTCTGGAAAACTTTTGACGAGAATGGTAAATTGCGTTCCTCTGGAAAATATGAAAAGGATCTTCAGGAAGGTGAATGGAAAACTTATTATGAAAACGGGAAAGTATTTACAACTAGAAGATATATAAAGAATTTACTAAATGGCGATTATAAAGCATATTATGATAATGGAAATTTATATATTATTGGTAACTATATTGACAATTATAAGATCGGTCCTTGGACACACTATCACCCCAATGGTCAAGTTAGCATCAATGAAAGTTATGGAAAAAGTACTTATGCTTGGGATGGTTCAAAGAGTGAAAATAAAACTGGTGAATGGAAAAGTTATTATGAAAATGGTCAATTACATATTACTGGCTATTATGATGATAATAAGAAAACAGGACCATGGCAGTATTTTGGAGAAAAAGGGAATTTGAGTTTAAAAGGATCTTTTAAGAATGATGCACGTATTGGAGAATGGATCGCTTACTATGACAATGGCAATCCAGTACTTAAAGGTAAATACCAACAGGACTTTATAAATGGTGTATCAATACCAAAAAGCATTGGCACTTGGATCTCTTATTGGGAGGATGGTTCGGAAGCAAAACATTACGATTTTGATGGCACAAATATTTATATAGAAAAAGTAATTAGTACAAAGTTTAATGATAAGTACAGCTATTCAAATGGTGATGGTGGATACGGTAAAGGGGAAACAGTTATGAGTTTAGGAATTAGCGGTAATTATGACGGGAAAGCTGTTTTAGACTTTGAACAAGCACTTAAAAATTTTGGTAGTTTTTATCGATATGGAAAATGGGAGGAATATACTAAAGACGGCTGGAAGTTTGCTGAAGGGGAGTATAATTGGAAAAATAATCAGCCAGATGGATTGTGGACCTATTATAACAGCAAAGGAAATATTACTGCAACCAAAGTTTATAAAGATGGTAAGCTCAACGGTTTAACAACTTACTTTAGAGAAAACGGTCAAAAGTCAAGTGAACTCACCATGGCTAATGATTTTATCATGGCTACTACAGCATGGGATGAAAACGGTAAAATTTCTGAAAAATCTACTGGTGATGGAAAAGGAAAAGTGAACAGAGTGTACTATTATCCAAATGGAAATATTAAAAGTTTTGGTTCTGAAATATGGAATGGTAAAGAAAAAAAATATGCACGTTTCGGTAATTGGACTTTCAACTTTGAAAATGGAAATAAAGAACTCGTGCAAATTTATAAGGATGGATTGCTATCAAAAATATGGGAGCAGTATTTAAGAAGTGGCGAAAAAATACTTTCTAATGGAAATGGTGAATTTAGGGCGTTTCATAGTAATGGTAAGGTTTCAATTGCTGTAACAACCAAAAATGGTGCAAGGGATGGTATTGCAACATGGTATTACGATAACGGTCAAATTGAACAAGCTGCTTTGTATCAGTATGATGAAAAATCAACACCCATAGGTAAACGCATTGAAATTCTCTCTTCTTTTCACAAGGATGGAAGAATTAGAGATAAAGGCACTTTAAAAAATGGTAATGGAACCTGGATAAATTATAATGAAAAGGGTGAAATTTCAGCGGTAGACACATACAAAAATGGCTACAGAGTAGTTTAACTAGCAAACCTTTTGGAATTGAAATTGGCACACCAATTAGCTAACATTGGTGAATAAAATAAATAAGTTAAAATGCAGTAATTCCTTTGAACCTTTGTACTAATTCTAGGGGGAGCTTTAAAAGTAAAACTTATTATATTAGCGTAGAAAATACGTTGTATGAAGAACATTCTTCTGAGTATCCTACTAGTATTCCCATTTTCCCTTCTTGCACAGTCGAAGGTCAGTTTCCATATTTGTACGGAATACAATAAAACAACCAATAAGCCCACTAGTTATTTTGGACTTGATAACCAACCAATTAAAAGTACACAACTCTGCATGTATGTGCTTGCAAATGCAACCTCTGAAATTGAGACCAATATTAAGTGCAGTATTACTAAGCTATTATCTTCTGGGGGTGAAGAAAATACCCGAACATTCAATTTATATGAGATGTCGGAAAGGAGTGCAAGCACAAATAAA
Source organism: Sediminibacterium sp. FEMGT703S (assembly GCA_002786355.1). Lineage (GTDB taxonomy): Bacteria > Bacteroidota > Bacteroidia > Chitinophagales > Chitinophagaceae > Sediminibacterium. The sequence goes on along the minus strand of PGCO01000001.1, from coordinate 434,481 downwards.
ACTCATTGTTTTCTAGAACCCGGAACCTATCGTGTTTCCATTTATCAAGAGTATGATAATGCAGCCATCATTAATGATTATACAAAGAAAATATTGTTTGAGCAAACGGTAATGATCAATATAGAAGAGAATCCGGAAAACATACTGATAGGTATGAAAGGAAGAATGTATTACTTTGGCAGCAAAACTGAATTTAGTGAAATCAAAGATGGCCAGACACTAAAACCCTCTGACCGATTTAAGCTGAAAGATGGAGAATTAAAATTGAATTTGAATGTTTCTAATCTCAAAGAATTGCAATTAACAAAACTAAAAGCAAAGATATACAGTTATACACCCAAGGGTACTCCTGCTGAAATTACCAATAAAGTCTTATACCAGGAACAATCATATTCCGTACCTGATAAAGCTTGGAAAAGCATCAATGCTACAACAATCATCAAAGACCCCAATTACTATGTGATTGAGTTTTATACGCAGGATGACACATTTATCATACAAGGGTTTATTAAAGTAAAATAAAAAATCACTTATATCAGGGCGCTTCACATTGATCCATCCTACAAAACCTGCCATACAATGCTTCGTAAATGGGGATGATATTTTTGATGTCGAATAAAGTTGCTTGCTCATAAGCAGCTTCTTTCATTTGTGCCAATCTAGGTTCGTCTTTTAATAGTTCAATGGCAAAACTACTCATGGCTGCGGTATCCCCTACATCGGCCATAAACCCTGTTTTTTCTTGAATATTGATTTCGCCTAATCCTCCTGCATTGGTGCTGATCACTACTGTTCTTGCTGCCATGGCTTCTAATGCAGCCAATCCAAAACTTTCGTATTCAGATGGCAATAAGAACACATCGCTTACTGCAAGAATATCTTCTATTTGTTCTTGTTTGCCTAAGAACCGCACATCTTGTTCTACACCTAACTCTCTCATCAATTCTTCACATGCGGGTCTCTCCGGGCCATCTCCCACCATTAATAATTTCGAAGGCACTACTTTCTGAACCGCAGCAAATATTTTGATAACATCGGTCACTCTTTTCACTTTTCTAAAGTTACTCGCGTGCATCAATATTTTTTCACCATGTGGTGCAATCACTTTTCTAAATGCATCAATGGGTTTTTTATTGAAGCGACTAACGTCTACAAAATTGTAAATGACTTCTATCTCTTTTTCTATGGCAAAGGATTGAAAGGTTTCATCGCGCAAGTTTTTTGATACTGCAGTGATGGCATCGCTTTCGTTAATGGAGAAAGTAACAACGGGTTCATAGGTTTTGTCTTTCCCTACTAGGGTAATATCTGTACCGTGTAACGTAGTAATGAATGGTACATGTCTGCCAGTTTTCTTCTGTACAATTTGACGCGCCATATAGGCCGCCGATGCATGCGGAATGGCATAGTGCACATGCAATAAATCCAAATCATAATTCATGATTACATCTACCATGGTACTGGCCAATGCTACTTCATAAGGTGGATAATCAAACAAGGGATAAGTGGGCACCCTTACTTCATGGTAAAATATATTGGTGTTAAATACATTGAGTCTTACCGGTTGCTGATAAGTGATAAAATGCACTTGATGGCCTTCATCGGCCAAGGCTTTACCCAATTCGGTCGCCAAAACACCAGATCCACCAAATGTGGGATAACACACAATACCTATACGCATAAACTGCTAGATTAATCTATGTAAAGAACGGCTTTTTTTCGCTTTTGTTCGTTCCGTTCATCAAAGCATAACAAATCGATCAAATCGTTAACTTTAGCCAATGAAGCAATTATTTATTCTAGCCGCATTTATTCCAATGCTGGCTTCCGCTCAAAGCAATGCGGACTCGGTTTATATCAAAAAAATAAGTGATGAAATTATGCGCAATGGTAAGGCCCACGATTTATTGCGCGAACTCACTAAAGGAATTGGAGGCCGTTTAGCTGGTTCTGTTCAATATACAAAAGCAGTTCAGTGGGGCGAAGCATCCCTTAAAAAATTAGGGGCAGACAAAGTTTTTTTACAAGAATGCATGATGCCCAATTGGAAAAGAGGCGGCAAAGACTTGGCTGCTGTGGTATTACAGAACGGAAAAAAAACCAATCGTTCATTAGATGTATTGGCATTGGGTAATTCATTGGGTACGGGTGGTAAACCCTTGGTAGCTGAAGTAATTGCCGTGCAAGATTTTGATGAAATGGAGGCCAAGAAAGACCAATTGAAAGGTAAGATTGTATATTTCAACAATAAATTCAATCCAACCAATATTCAAACATTTAAATCATATGGAGAGGCAGGTCAATATAGAAGATCAGGCCCTAGCCGTGCTGCAAAATATGGCGCAGTTGGTGTAATGATTCGTTCTTTAACCGAAGCCACCGATAACAATCCACATACAGGTACAACAGGTTATGATGAAGCGTATCCTAAAATTCCAGCGATTGCTTTAGGCAATGAAGACGCTGATTATATTTGGTCTACTACACGAAATAGTTCCATTAAAGTTTCCATGACCACCAATGGTTCTTTTGGCCCAGATGTAGTGGGTCATTCAGTGGTGGCTGAATTAACGGGTACTGAATTTCCAAACGAATATATTACTGTAGGTGGTCATTTAGATAGTTGGGATGTAAATGAAGGCGCACACGATGATGGTGCGGGAATCGTACAAACCATCGAAATCATGCGTGCATTAAAAACATTGGGCTACAAGCCAAAAAGAACACTGCGCTTTGTATTATTTGCTAATGAAGAAAATGGCATGCGCGGTGGAAATAAATATGCAGAAGAAGCACAAAAAAATAAAGAGAAACACGTATTTGCTTTAGAATCTGATGCGGGGGGATTTACACCGCGAGGGTTTGGTTTCACCGTCTCTCCCGCGCAGTTAACTAAAATTCAAAACTGGTTGCCTTTGCTAAAACCTTATGGTACCGACTTCTTGCAAGCTGGTGGAGGTGGTGCAGATATTGGTCCACTCAATAAAACTTTTGGAACACCGATTGCTGGTTTGATGCCAGATAGCCAGCGTTATTTTGATATTCACCATGCTCGTTCTGATGTATTCGAAAACGTGAATAAAAGAGAATTGAATTTGGGTGCAGTGAATATGGCTGCATTAATCTACCTTGTTGATCAATACGGATTGTAATATGACTATGAAAAAATTTGCTTGGAGTGCTACTACCATAATCATTTTGTTGCTAGTTGCATTTATATATTGGCGTTTTTATTTTGTGTACTCAGAAGGTACCAAAGCTGGAATACTAAATACCTTTCAACAAAAGGGATTCGTATTTAAAACCTATGAAGGCAATTTAATTCAGAGTGGTTTTAAAGCCAATGTACAGAGTATTGAATTTGAATTCAGTGTAGAAGATGAAAAAGTTGCTGAGGTATTAAATCAAAATTCTGGCAGAGAAATTAATGTGCATTACAAACGCTACCTAGGTGCATTGCCTTGGCGCGGTGTAGAAAAATATATCGTAGACAGTATTTTAGAAGTGAGAGGCTTAGGTAATGAAACCATCATAGCACCTAAAAAACCATCTTAGCGCTTAAGCAACAATAACTAATCTGCCCATATTGTTTGGATAACCTTATTCGTTTAAGCTTGAATTAAAAAGATTACCGGAATTTTATGCAGTTCCGGTATTTTTTTTGCCCAGTCTTTTGCTGTTTTAGTTACAATCCATTCATCGGGTGCTGTAATATTTTTGGCAATACAAATTCGGGTTTCTGGTTTACAACACTGTAAAATATCTGCAAACAATTGATTGTTTCGATAAGGTGTTTCAATAAATAAATGCGTGCATTGATTGCGTAAGGAATCTTCTTCTATTGCTTTTATTTTTTTCTTCTTTTCTAATGAATCAATAGGCAAGTAACCATTAAATTGAAAACATTGTCCATTCATTCCGCTAGCCATTAAGGCAAGCAAAATGGAGCTAGGTCCTACTAGTGGAGAAACCTTGAATCCCTTTAACTGTGCAGCTTCTACCAAAATTTGTCCTGGATCTGCAATGCCTGGGCAACCCGCTTCACTCACTATTCCGATAGTATGCCCTTTTTCTAAAGCGCTAATGAATGCTTGTGTTACAGCTGCTTCTGCTTTATGAATAGTATGCCATTGATAATTGTCAATGACCATTTCTTTCCAAAGCTTTTTAAAAAAACGACGGGTGGTTTTTTCGTTCTCTACAAAAAACACGGTACATTCTTTAATAGCATCTGTTATATATGCTGGAATGGTATGCAAGGCTTCTTCGTGCAATACCGTTGGGATTAAAATGACTTTACCCGTTTTTACTGATGGATTGTTCAAGAGCTTCTTTCTTTAATGGATATATGCTTAAAGTGGCAGCAACTACTGCATAAGTAGGGGCTAAGATCCAACCGATAATGGGTAAAAAATGAAAAAGGTAAAACACGATTCCATTACCCATGGCTAACCCTTTATGTGCACTCACAAATGAGATACTTTCTGCTTCCGATTTTTTATGTCTTTCCATACTGTAGTCTAGCATAGAAAACCCATAATAATAACATTCTAAGAGCAATGCTAAAAAAGGGGTGAGCCAACCTACTAGCGGAATTAAACTAAGAAAGATGATGCTGAGTAAATAAACTGTTTGCCACAAGCTATTTCTAACTGAAAGTTTGACACCTCTTATAATGTCTTTGATAAACTGCTCTTTATTAAAAGGGAAATCCTTTTTTTCGATAATGGCTTCTGTTTTTTCACTTAAATAAGCAAATAAGGGTGAGCCTACTATCAGGAATAAAAATTTAAATAAAGAAAAGTAAAACAGCATGAGCAAAATCCAGAGCAGCATGCTTCCCATGGTGAACAAGAACCCTAAAAATCCGTTGTCGATTGTGTCTAACCAGCCTTTTAATCCTGTTCTTAGTGCAATCCACTCAATCGCATTATTGGCACTCTGACTAAAAAAGAACATGCCAGTGATAAACAATAGCATATACAAAATGCCTGGCACGATAATCCATTTCCACAATTTATTGGCCTTAATAAATTGATGCGCTCTACCGTATGCTTGTATGGATATAATTATTTCTTTTAGCAATCAGAAGGTTTTGACAAAGATAACAAATAGCTATCTAAAACTTGGGACAGTTAATTGGTCTGTCGGTATTTGGTCTTCTAATATAGATTAATGAAACTTCAATGCCTCCTCTATTCATCGAAGCTGTTCTTAATGAAGAAGCATTGTAATCATAAGTTGCACCTATTCTTAAGTTATTAAATTCAATGCCGATATAGGGTATAATTGCATCTCTCCATCTCATCCATCCTCCAACGTATAAACTAGTCGGATTGTCTTGATCGGGCGTGGCATTCAATTGCAATGCCCCACCAAATATAGTTTGACTTGATTTTGCTTGAAAACTTTGAGACCCACTCATATGCATGGTGATGGTTGGGCTTAAAGGAAAATATGCCCCAACATGAATATTTGTTCTGGGTTTTAATAAGTATTCAGCACCAGTGAATGTTTGCTTTGGCTGATTAATATGATACATGCTAATTCCGAAGTAGAAATTATTTCTATCGTTAGTACTTCCGTTATACAATAAGCCTGCATTTAAATCTAGATAATTCGATTTTAAATTACTTGCATTAAATATTTCGGAGGTAATTCGGGTAAAACCTGCTGTGGTTAACTGATCCTCAAAATTTAGGCTGCTGGGATTGATGAGCATATTGGCATAAGTAGCTTGTATACCCAATCCAATTTGATGCATTCCATCTTCATCTAAACTTTTATGATAGGCAGTGGAAATACTCCCATAATTAAATTTAACTGCCCCATTACTACTGTTGTCGTTCAAAGCCATGAACCCTACTCCCCATGCATCTCCTGTAGCCATTTTGTTGGGCATGACCTGAAAGTCTATTGAGGCCGTGCCAGTCGTAAATGCGTTGTTGATGGTAGGCCATTGGTTTCGGTAATTTCCAGCAACTCTGTATGTTCCAAAAAATTTACCTGTGAATGCTGGATTTAAAGTGAGGGGAGAAGAGAAGAATTGCGAAAAATGTGGATCCTGTGCAGTAGCCACTACAGCAAATACCATTCCCACCCACAGAAGCATTATTTTGCGCATACACCAAACTTGGTCTTAAAGATACAAATTAAACTATGCTTGCAGCTTTGAGCCAAATGCTAGGTCGCCTGCGTCGCCTAAACCTGGAACGATATAAGATTTAGCAGTTAATTCTTCGTCTATATCTCCACACCAAATGGTGATATCATCTCCACATTCTCTTTCTAAATACTCAATACCTACAGAACAGGCAATAGCTACTACCACGTGAAATGATGCTGGGTTTCCCTCGGCTTTCATATGCTGAATGGTTTTTACTACTGATGATCCTGTTGCCAACATCGGGTCTGAAATAATCACTACACGGTTATTCAAATCGGGGCAGCTCATATATTCCATACTGATTTCGAAACTACCATCGCGATGGTGTTTTCTGTAGGCTGAAACAAATGCATTGTCTGCTTTGTCAAAATAATTTAGCATGCCTGTATGCATGGGTAATCCAGCCCTTAATATCGTGGCCAATACTGGTTGCGCGGCTAATACCTTACTTTCATGGGTTCCTAATGGAGTAGGGATTTCCTTTGTTTCCCAAGGCAATTGCTTGCTTATTTCAAATGCAGCCACTTCTGCAATCCGTTCTAAATTTCTTCTAAAACGCATGCGGTCGCCTTGTACCTCAACATTTCTTAATTCAGATACCCAGTTGCTTAGCAGACTGTGCTGCTCACTTAAATTGATGACCATTGGCTAGTATTGAGTTGCGAAAATACGAGTTTATAGAAATGCAAACCGATCTCCGTCAAATATTCCTTTATCGCTCAATTTTAAATGGGGTATTACCAGCAATGCCATAAAACTTAATGTCATAAAGGGTGCACTCAATGGACTTCCTAAACCTTTAGCCATTGCATCTATTGCGGTATATTTTTGTGCAACAACAAATCCATCTTCGGTACTCATTAATCCTGCAACGGGTAAGGGTAGTACTAAAGTTTCATTATTGCCATCTACACAGCTAACTCCTCCTTCGGCTGCAATGACTGCGTTGATGGCTGCCGCAATTGCTTCATCGGTTGCACCCACCGCCACGATATTGTGGCTATCGTGTGCTACTGTGGAGGCGATGGCGCCGGTACGGAAGCCAAAATTTTTAATAAATGATTTTGCAACCGGCGCCATATGGTACCTATTTACCACTACCATTTTTAAAATATCATCGGCTGTATTGCTAACAATGCAATCATTTAAAATGGTTGCGGGTAAATACAATTTGTTCGTAATGAGTTGTCCATCCAATGCTTCAATAACAGGAATCAGTCCATCTTGATTTGGATAGGATTCCATAGGTACAGATAAATCAATTGCATTTACTGGCGCACAGGTAAACTGATTGATGGGAGTTGCCGGCACAGATTGGATGAGTGATTTTCCATTGTTGAGCAGTGCTTGCCCGTCAATATAAGTCTGCAATACCTTGAAATGAGTCAAGTCTTCTACAATAATAAAATCGGCGGGGTCTCCCACGCGAAGGGTGCCAATATGTAAACTGTAATGTTTTACTGGGTTAATGCATGCAGCTTTCAACACATTAAATACTTCCAAACCTTTTGCTACTGCTCTTGCACACAATTGATTGATATGACCTTCCACTAAACTATCTGGATGTTTATCATCACTGCAAAGCATAATCATATTTGGATGGTCGTCTATTAATTCTGCAAGGGCTTCAAAATTTTTTGCAGCACTTCCTTCGCGAATAATGATTTTCATTCCATAGGATAATTTATCTACGGCTTCCTCTAGTGTAAAGCATTCATGGTCGGTAGAAATGCCTGCTTCTATATATTGCTTAGCCATTGCTCCGGTAAGGCCGGGGGCGTGCCCATCCACGGGCTTACCGGCCCGGTGTGCTGCTGCAATTTTTTTCATGACTTCTGGGTCATTGTGCAGCACGCCGGGGAAATTCATCATTTCACTTAAGTACTTAATATCATCCATTGCAAGTAATGCTTCTATATCTTTATGATCTAAAGCTGCACCAGCAGTTTCAAATACAGTGGCAGGTACACAACTGGGAGCGCCAAAATTAAATTTGAATGGTACTTGCTTGCCATTATTAATCATGAATTGTACACCCTCCATGCCGCATACATTGGCTATTTCATGCGGATCACTCACTGTACCAACTGTTCCATGCATTACAGCAATACGTGCAAATTCACTTGGAATAAGCATGCTACTTTCAATATGTACATGACTGTCTATAAAACCAGGCATTAAAAAACCGCTAGTAGTTACTTCGGCATCACTAATCGAATCAATTTGAGTGATATAATTATTTTCAACAGTAACTTTTGCAGGATAAATCTTTCGTTGATACAAATCAACAAGTTGAATCGCTAGATAAAATTTCATACTATTTTTTTGCTTAAACAGGTTTTTTTGTTTCGTCAATTACTTTATGAATTACCTGGTCTAATTGTTTGGCGGCATTTTCTAAATTTTCCATTAATGAAATCCTCTCTTCCTCGCTAATATTCATTTTTAAAATATTCAAAATGCCTAATATATCCGTTAATGGACCACGTACCTGATGACTTTGATCCCATGCTATTTTTCTAAATTTCTCATCCGTCTTTTTTTGTTTGGTAATATCTGTTTTAATGGCTAAGAAATTGATGATTACTCCTTGATCATTTTTTACTGGAGAAATATTTATTTCTTCCCAAAACATTGAACCATTTTTCTTCTTATTTAGAAATACACCCTGCCATGTACCTCCCGATTTAATCGTATCCCACATTTTCTTATAATCCTCTTTTTTAGTGTAACCAGAATTAAGAATTCTAGGGTTTTTACCTATTACTTCCTCTCTTGTGTAGCCTGTTAATTTCAGGAAATAGTTGTTTACATATTCTAGGTTTCCATCCAAATCAGCAATTACAATACTTGTATTACTTTGTTCTACTGCATGGGATAGTTGTCTTAGTTTATCATTCTCAATTTTTCGCTCGGTAATATCTCTGGCTAAAACCATAAAACGTCTTTCTTCTAATGCAGGGAGGTTTATATTAGTTACAGTGAGCTCAAACCAAAAACTTCCACTAGGCAAATTTAATACATACTCAAGACCTGTTGAAGCTCCTTTTTCAATTGTTTCTTGTATAGCTAATGTTACCACTTCGGCAACTTCTTTGGGCATAATTTCGTCATAAGCTTTCCCTACAAAAAAATCTGGTGGTGCAGCCAAAAGTTCGCTTACCTCAGAATGGTAATCATAAATAATTTTATTTATGCCTATTTCGAAAACCAAATACGGTATAGCCCTCAAAATAGCTGCTTGTTTTTGAATGATTTCTTCTAATTTATTTCTTGTTTTTTTTTGGTTAGTAATATTTGCATTAAAGCCATACCAAGAGACTGAACCATCTTTCAACAACTCTGGTGTAGACCTAGATAAAATCCATTGAATAGGTTTATTGGGAATGCAGACCCTGAATTCACAATGGAACTCTGATATTTTTTTTGCGGACTCTTCTATTTGCTCAAAAACCCTGAGGGCATCTTCTGGATGAATCACTTTTGCAATTGCATCGAAACTGTCTTTCACATCTTCTGGGTTACAACCAAAAATATTCACAATACCTTTAGATGATATAGGTACAAAATAGCTACCATCTGGACTTCTGGTAAATTGAAAAATCATGTCTGGTAAATGCAATGATAGCTTTCTAAACTCGTCTCCAGTAAAGTTTTCACTTGTTGACATGTGTAACTGATTAGATTTTAATGAATTTACATTAATTTAACTGTCTAATTTTACGCAATGAGAAAATTTATTTCAATCCTTATTCTTTCCTTTTGTTGTTTCAATATGCAAGCACAAAAAAAAGAAAGATCCAAACAAGTTGCTCCACCTAAAGAAGATCAGTCTGATCAACTACTATCTAAAGTAAAATACCGATCTATCGGTCCTTACAGAGGTGGAAGAAGTGCTGCAGTAGCGGGTAGTTATAAAAACAGAACCACTTTTTATTTTGGTGCTACAGGGGGTGGTGTATGGAAAACAACCGATGGCGGTAGCAATTGGAAAAATATTTCCGACAAATTTTTTGGTGGCACCATTGGTGCAGTAGCAGTTGCGCCAAGTGATGAGTCTATTGTATATGCTGGGGAAGGGGAGAATACCATGCGAGGTAATGTGGCAGAGGGTTTGGGTGGAGTTTGGCGCAGTGCTGATGCGGGTAGAACTTGGAAAAATATTGGTCTGAATGACGGAAGACATATTATACGTTTGGTGGTTCATCCACGAGATCCTAATACGGTTTGGGCTGCTGTGATGGGTCACTTATTTGGGCCTAATGAAGAAAGAGGAGTATATAAAACCACCGATGGAGGTAAAACCTGGAAAAGAACTTTATACATCAATAATCAAACAGGGGCTTCCGATTTAGTAATGGAGCCGGGCAATCCTGACGTATTTTATGCAGGCATGTGGAGGGTGATTAGAACACCCTATAGTATGGAGAGTGGAGGAGAAGGAAGTGGGTTGTATAAGAGTACAGATGGTGGAGAAACATGGGTTCCATTAATCAATAAAAAAGGAATGCCGAAGGGGCTTTGGGGTATTGTAGGAGTAGCAGTAGCTCCGTCTAATCCAGAAAAAGTATATGCTATTATTGAAAACAGCAATGGTGGATTATATAAAAGTGAAGATGCTGGTGAAACCTGGTCGTTAACTAGTAACGATAACAATATTCGTCAGCGGGCTTGGTATTATACCAAAGTATATGTGGATCCTAAAAATGAAAACCTGGTCTACTGTCCTAACGTGAATTTCATGAAGAGCTCAGATGGTGGTAGAACTTTTCAATCCATCAATACTCCTCATGGAGATCACCATGATTTATGGATAGATCCCGAAGATGGAAAGCGCATGATTGTTGCTGATGATGGTGGGGCTCAAGTAAGTTTTGATGGTGGCAATAATTGGAGCACTATGGACAATCAGCCTACCGGTCAATACTATCGTGTAACTACCGACAATGCTGTTCCGTATAGAATTTTGGGAGCCCAGCAAGATAATTCTACTGTACGAATAAAAAGTAGAACAACTGGTGCTGGAATTACATCACGCGATTGGGATGTAACTGCGGGCTCTGAAAGTGGCCATGTAGTTGCCGATCCATTAAATCCAGAGATTGTTTATGGTGGAAACTATGGCGGATATTTATCTAGACTCGATCATCGTACTGGAGAGAATAGAGCAATTAATGTTTGGCCTGATAATCCAATGGGAGCTGGTGCAGATGTGTTGAAATATCGTTTCCAATGGAATTTTCCTATTTTCTTTTCACCGCATAATCCCAAAAGATTATACACTGCAGGGAATCATTTATTTGTAACGGAAAATGAAGGGCAGAGTTGGCAAATGATTAGTCCTGATTTAACTACCAACGATAAATCAAAACAAGGTCCTAGTGGAGGTCCAATCACGAAAGACAATACTTCTGTAGAGTATTATTCAACCATTTTTGCCGCAACAGAATCTTCATTAGAAAAAGATGTTCTTTGGACTGGTAGTGATGATGGATTGATTCACGTAAGCATGGATGGCGGAAAAAATTGGAGCAATGTTACCCCTCCAGAAGCAGGAAAATGGATGATGTGGAATTGCATTGAAACTGATCCTTTTAGAAAAGGAACTGCATTTTTTGCAGGAACCAAATACAAGTTGGATGACTACACCCCTTACTTGTTCAAAACCACTGACTACGGTAAAACCTGGACTAAAATAACTACAGGTATTAATAATATGCATTTTACTCGTGCAGTTAGGGCCGATAGAAGAGTGCAGGGCTTATTGTATGCAGGTACTGAATTTGGTATGTACATTAGTAACAATGATGGAGCTAGTTGGAATCCATTCCAATTAAATCTACCTGTTGTACCCATTACGGATATTGCTTTGAAAGACAATGACCTAATTGTTGCAACACAGGGTCGCTCTTTCTGGGTGCTTGATGATTTGACGATTGTACAACAAAAGAATGCTGCCATCCTAGAAAAAAGTTTGCATGTATTTCCAGTGAATGATGCTTATAGAACTGAAGGTGGCGGAAGAAGAAGACGTGGTGCTGCGGCGTCCGAACCCAATGCAGGCGCGAATCCTCCTCAAGGTACTGTAATCAACTTTTATTTGAAGGGAGTAACAGATAGTTCAAAATTATCCGTTACCATAATGGATAAAAAAGGTAAACCAATTAAAACATACTCTAGCACTACTAAAGTGCCTGAAGACCAAATTGAAATTAGTGAAGGAGTGAATCAATTTGTATGGGATCAAAACTATCCACCTGCTGATAGAGCTGATGGTATGATTTTATGGAACGGCGGTATTGGATCTGCTAAAGCTGCTCCAGGTAAATACACTGCAAAACTGAAGTATGGTAATGATTCAACAGAAATCGGTTTTGTGATTAAGCCTAATCCAGTTTATTCAGCAACAGAAGCAGATTATGATGAGCAAGTATCTTTCTTATTGTCTGTTCGTGATAAATTTAATGAGGTACAAAAAGCCATTAAAAATATTCGTACGGTAAGATCACAAATAAGTGAATTAAATACAAGAATTGATGCTAAAGCGAATAAAGAGTTAAAGCAATATGCAGATAGCATCAGCAAACAATTAACTGCTATTGAAGAAGCATTGTACCAAACAAAAGCCAAGAGTGGTCAGGATGTGTTAAACTTCCCAATTCGATTGAATGATAAAATTGCGGGTCTGTATGGCGTAGCTTCGAGTGGGCAAAATGCGCCAAGTAAACAAGTGCGTGAAGCATTTGCAGAATTAGGTGGTCAGGCAAATGAGCAGTTAGTCAAGCTTAGCAAAATCATGGATATCGATATTAGGCAGCTAAATAAAATGATCAACGACAAACAGGTTCCTGTGATTGGCGTTAAATAAATTATTTATAAATTAAACCAATAGTTCAATTTGAACACGAGCGCTCTGTTTCTACTTTTAAATAAAGGCGATGTAAAATAATTGTCTGTATAAACGAGAAACAGATCGCTCATTGGTTTAAATCGATACTGCAATCTGCTGTTGATATTCATATTGTTTCGCTGCGTATTGTATTGAAAAAATGTAGTCCAGAAAACCTTGGTAGAAAAATTAATTTCGGTTCTTTGAGAAATCAAGAATAATTCCGTAGACCCATAGGGGTCGGGAAATTCTAATTTATTGTATTGAAAGTTCAGGTCTAAATTGGTATTTGGAAGTTTTCTAAAAGTGATACCAGCAGATAAACTTCGATTAGTTCCATTATAAAATCCACCTGTTCCTCCACTGATTCTGAAACTAAATGGTCTTCTAAAATCTGATCTATAATTCACTTCTAGATTTTGGTATCTGTACTTATTTACCGGCAATGGGGTAGCACCAGTAAACGAAATTGGGAATAACAAGTCAACTTCTGAATCGTTAATTCCATAACTGAATCTTGAAGTATTTCTGAATTCTATACTATTGCTAAAACTGGTATTGCGTTCATTAAAACTATTATCTTGGTTAAACACGATATAGTTTTCTAATTCAAACCTTATTCCAATTAATTTACCTTTTGTAGGAATAATTTTATACTCTGCATTGGTGTAGGAATGTTTAAACCCAACTCTTACTAATGTGTCTCTAGATGCATCATAGTTTTCAATTCTTTCTATGAAACCCATATCTGCATAATAGTTCGTTCCTAAATTGGTAAGGTCTTGAACAAATCCAAAATTTCTACTATTGTAGGATACTCCCAAACTGTAATAACCGTTGTCTTTTTTAATATCTGGTTTAAATGAATGATGATAGGTAGCCCATGCCCCCCACTTACCTTCTAAATCGGAATAGTTGTATTCTATACCTGCATTTCTACTAAACGCATCTAGTGGGTTGGCCTTTTTTTCTGCATCAGTTAAAAAGTTTGCGCGGTTTAAAAAATAGGCTTTGATGACCGACCTGCTAAATATCCGTTGGTCTACTGATAAAGCAGTATAGTTTTCAGGAGCATAATCTCCTTGTCTGCCCGTTTGCATATTCATAAAACCAATCCGGGTTTTCTTGGCAATATTTCCAGTAACGCGTGCTCCAAAAAGAATGGGTATTTTATTTCCGTTTTTATCTAAACCAATTCTTCTAGAGTAAAATGGCCGAATAGGGTCGATGCCATAGCTTGAAAATAAATCTGCATTTTCTAAGAAAAAGGTTCTTCTTTCCGGAAAGAAGATATTGAATCTAGTAAGGTTGGTGACTTGTCGGTCCACTTCAATCTGTGAGAAATCAGGGTTGACGGTTAAGTCTAAATTTAATGATGAGGTTAATCCAATTTTGGCATCAAAACCCGCATTGGGCTTAGCGCTTAAAGGATCACCATTCAATCTATTCTCGGTAACTTCTGTGGTAACAAAGGGCACCAATACAGTGTTTGCTCCAGGTTTGGGTGGTGCATCTTCCCAAACTAAAGCTCCTGTATATCCTATATCATGCGACGAAAAATTGACAGGAACATTGGTCCAAGTAGAATATTCATTCGTTTTGGTATCTACTCTAACAAAATTAATGCCCCACATTTTTTTATCTGCAGGATAACGAATAGACTTAAATGGAATCGCCATTTCAGCAGTCCAACGATCGCCGTAGCGTTTTGTTTCTGAAAACCAAGTTTGATCCCAGCTAAATGAAACCCCGTCACCGTTTGATGTTAATTGATCTTCACTTTGCGCATTATAGGCATTCACCACAAAGAAGAAGCCATTGTTACGCGTATTGATTGGATCTATAACAAGTGCCACACAATCGTTCCCGTCGTGGCCTATATCCCTTTTAAGGCTTTGTATAAACACTTTTCCTGAATCGTATGCTGTATAAGCTACGTATAAAAATTTATCGTCGTAAGCCGTTTGTACTTCTGTTGCGTGCTTGGCTTTTGCTTTATCATCAGGGTATTTTTGCCAAAACGAACTCACTTTCTGCGCCCTTTTCCAAACCTCTTCATCAAATACACCGTCTATTTTAACGGGGGTATTGGTTTTGGCAATTTTGATTTGATAATCTTTTTGGAATGTTTCTCCATTGCGCACTTGGGCAATTAAGCAAGTTTGACTTAAAACCAATAATATTAATAGCAATATTCTCATAAACAGGGTTGGCTTAGAAAAGCAAAGTTTAGCCGGCGCAAAATTGATTTAAATTCTACTAGAATCACTCAATTAATTTGCTTAATGGCAGAATGAACGGATAAGCGATGAATTAATCTTCCTTAAATAAGTCTGGTCTGCGAGTTTTAGTTCTTTCGATAGATTGCTCAAAGCGCCAATCCTCTACTTTCTTCGGATCTCCTTGTAATAAAATAGCTGGCACCTTCATTCCCCTAAAATCTGCTGGGCGGGTATAAACAGGTGGAGCTAATAAATTATCTTGAAATGAATCGGTCAAGGCAGAAGTTTCATCGCTTAATACGCCAGGTATTAGTCTTCCAATAGCATCAACAACTACCGCTGCCGCCAATTCTCCACCACTTAATACATAATCTCCTATCGAAATTTCCATTGTCACAAATTGGTCCCTTATCCGTTGATCAATCCCTTTATAATGCCCACAAATAATTAATAAATTTTGTTGCATTGATAATTGATTAGCCATCGGTTGATCAAATGTTTTACCATCAGGGGTCATGTATATAATGGCATCATAAACGGTACTTTGTTGTAATTCTTCAATTGCATTCGCTAATGGTTCACACATTAACACCATCCCAGCCCCTCCCCCAAAGGGGTAATCGTCTACTTGCGCGTGTTTATTGATAGCCCATTTTCGTAAATTATGTGTACGAACCATTAGCAGTCCTTTGTCTTGCGCTCTTTTCATGATGCTATGACTAAAGGGCCCATCCAATAAATCAGGTACCACTGTGATAATATCAATAGTCATCATAATCAATAATTAAAGGATTCATTAATCCATGAATTCACCTAAATCTCTTCGGTCTCTTTTAGTAGGTCTGCCCACTTTACTTAATCGTTTGCCTGTGTGAAAACTAGACGCTTCAAATTTGATTCGATCTAATTCTTCTGCAGGAGTAATGTCTATATAGTGTTTAATGGCTTCTGGATATGCTGCTCTTGTGTGCAATAATCCAGTCACTTTTATGACCCATTTTTTGGCTTCTGTTTTCACTTCATATTCGTCTCCAAGTGCAACAATTCTAGACGATTTGACCGAGTCTCCGTTGTATTTGACTTTGCCTTTACTGCATGCGTCACCAGCTTGGCTTCTTGTTTTAAATAGCCGAATACTCCATAAGTATTTATCAATCCGAAGTTTTTCTTTTTCAGCGGCCATGATTATGCTTTCATTTCTGCAAAAAAGCGATGGAAATACGGAATCGTTTCAATGCCTTTATAATAGTTTTCTAAATTGTACTTTTCATTAGGACTGTGCAAGTTGTCGCTGTCTAATCCAAATCCTAAAAAGACAATTTTTAAGCCTAATTCTTTTTCAAACAATGCACAAATCGGAATGCTTCCTCCTCCTCTAACAGGAATGGGTTCTTTTCCAAAACAAGTTTCCACTGCTTTTGCTGCAGCCTTGTATTCAATAGAATCAATTGGTGTCATATAGGGCTCGCCTCCGTGGTGTTCTGTTGCTTTAACAATAACACCTGCTGGTGCAATGCTTTGAAAATAATCTAGTACTTTTTTAGTGATTACTTCAGAAGATTGGTTGGGAACTAATCTGCAAGAAATCTTTGCAGATGCTTTTGAAGGTAATACCGTTTTGGCCCCTTCTCCTGTATATCCTCCCCAAATTCCATTAACTTCTAAGGTTGGACGTATGCCAGTTCGCTCATTTGTTGTGTAACCTTTTTCTCCCCATAATTCGTTGATGCCTAAATCTGCTTTATAGGCCGATTCGTCAAATGGTGCTTTGGCCATTTTTTCTCTTTCGGCAGGAGTCGCATTAACCACATCATCATAAAAGCCAGGTATGGTAATATGATTGTTTTCATCGTGACAGGAAGCAATCATTTGAGCTAATATGGTAATTGGATTAGCTACTGCTCCCCCATAAACCCCGCTATGTAAGTCTCTATTGGCTGCTGTAATTTCTAGTTCAATATAGCTTAACCCTCTTACGCCAATATCAATAGAAGGATTTTCCATACTTAACATAGAAGTATCTGAAATCAATATTACATCGGATTTTAAAAGCTCCTTATTAGCCTTAACAAACTCAGCTAAATTAGGACTACCAATTTCTTCTTCTCCTTCAATTAAAAATTTGATATTGGTACAAAAAGAATTGGTTTTAGAAAATGTTTCCAATGCTTTTACGTGCATGTAGAACTGTCCTTTATCGTCTGCTGAACCTCGCGCATAAATTTTTCCATCTTTAATAACAGGTTCAAATGGGCCACTATGCCAAAGCTCTAATGGGTCGGCTGGTTGAACATCATAATGGCCGTATACTAAAACGGTTGGTTTGTTTGGGTCAATTATTTTTTCTGCATACACAATGGGGTGCCCTGCAGTTGGATAAATTGTTACCGTATCTGCTCCAGCTTCTGCTAATCTTTGTTTTACTACTTCTGCACAACGCAGCATATCTGCTTTATTTTCAGACCGGGCACTAATGCTAGGTATTTTTAGTAAGTCGATTAGTTCTTCTAAAAATTGCGATTTGTGCTCTTCTTGGTATTGTTTCCAGCTATCCATTTTATAAAAATTTGAGCCTGCAAGTTACCATTTTAGCCTTGCTTAGCAATACGATGTTTTTGATTAGAAACCACATTTTCAAGGGTCCAGTCTAGTTGTTCCTTAAATGGCTGTACTCGAACGCTACATTCTGCTTTCGTACAAATAGCACAACTAAAATCTAAACAACCATCTGTATGAACAAATAGTTCAATTGCATCTCCAAAATTGGTTTTGATTAAATTGGATAATTCATCAATTTCTATATGTGCTTCATGAATATTCAAAAACCAAGGAAGGGTTAAATGACAATCTATATGCAGTAAATCGCCATATTTGATTACCCTAAGATTGTGAAGATCAATCCAATTGGGCTTTTTGGATGCGTTTAAGATATCAATAAACTTCTTTAATATTTCTTCATCGGCTTCATCCATAATGCCTGCCAATGATTTACGTAAAATGCTATATCCATTGTACATAATCCAGCCACTTAATGCCAATGCAATGGCTTTGTCTATCCAATATAACTTGGTCAAATACATTAGCGCAATGGCTAATAAAATACCTACTGTTGAATAAGTGTCTATTTGCAAATGCTTTCCACTGCTTTCAAGCGCTAATGAGTTATTTTTCTTTCCAATTCGAATACAATAAGCGCCAGCTAAATAATTCAGTAAGGCCGTAAAACCAATCAGCCACATCCCTTGATCTAATTTTTGAACAGCATGGTTGGATAGTATATTAGTTATCGTTTCGTAAATGATTAGAATACCCGCAGCAATAATCAAACTTCCCTCTGCTGCTGCTGAAACAAAAGCTGCCTTTCCATGACCGTAGGGATGATCTTCATCTCTAGGCTTTGCGGCAACATATAAACTATATAGCCCTATAAAACCGGCTACTATATTCACTATACTTTCTAATGCATCCGATAATATAGCTAACGAAGCGGTTAAATAATATGCGGTTATTTTGAGGATAAATAACACCACACTAAGTGCGGTTACCCACTTTTGGACTAGAAAATTCTCTTTACTTTTATACATAAAAGCTTTATTTAGTGGGTCTTATTTAAATTTCCATTATTTTTAACATTCAAATTTGGGTATTTTAATTGGAAACATAACCCCCTAAATGCGTAAACCAGAACAACGTGAGCGGATTCCTTCGAGGCCGCCACTGATATCTCCGCTTCATGATGTTACAGATCAACCTGTTTGGTCGGTGATGATTGCTGTTGATAACACTTTCTCATTTTTGAATACAACTTTATTGTCGGTGCTTGAAATGGACCAAGGTATTGGGGTAATGCAAATAATGGTAGTAGATGATGCAAGTGTTGATGGAGACGTAGAGCAATTGGTAAAAGATACCGGAAAAGGTAGAATTGGATATTTTAGACAACCAAGTAAAGTTGGAAGATTAAGAAATCTAGAAACCAGCATAAAACTTTCACGCGGTAAATACGTCCATATTTTATATGGTGATAATTATGTGATGCCCGGGTTTTATGATGAAATTTTAGCCTTATTCAATGAATTTCCTCGTGTAGGGGCAGCTTTTACAGAGTTTCAATATATCAATGAAAGGGGAGTACCCATTTGGAAACACCAACCCCTTTCTAGTGAAAGAGGCCTGTTGAAAAACTGGGTAAGATCTGTTGCGTTAAGACAAAATGCAGAAATTTCTGCAATGGTCATTAAACGCAGCACCTACGAAAAATTAGGAAGTTATTTCGGCGCTGAACATGGTGAATTCTGGGAAATGACGGTTCGAATTGCTGCTCATGCAGAATTGGCCTATATACCCAAAGTCTTTGCTAATTTTAGAATTCATGGTAGAGCCCTTCACTCTGAAGCACTCAAAACCGGTAAGAATATTGAAGATGTGACCAAGATTATTGGAATCATTAGAGCCTATCTTCCATTAGAAATACGCGACGAAGTAAATGCGAAATCTAAAAAATATTTCTCACAACACTTTGCACAGTTGTCCCATAAAGTATATCATGAACTCAATGATACAGGTGCCGCTTTAAAGCAAGCTTGGGGTGCATTGGTACTAGATATTAATTGGATATCCCTTAAATATGCAATGTTGCTTTTTTTCAAATACTTAATTGGTTATAAAGCAATTCGTAAGTGGATTGAAAAAGTTGCTTAAATTAAGTTTGTACTATAATTAATAGGACAATGTTTAGCCAACATTGCAGAAATACCACAGTATTTATCCATTGACAAAGAAACAGCCCTTTTTAGTTTGTCTTCATCTTCCTGTTTAACATCGCAGTGATAAACTAAATCAATATGAGTAAATGTTTTGGGATGATCTTCTGTTTGATCTGCCTCTGCGGTTACTTCTAATTTGCTAAAAGTAACTTTCATTTTATTTAATATTTCGATTACATCAATAGCGCTGCAACCACAAAGAGAAGCTAATAATAATCGCTTAGGATTCATGCCACTATCTAATCCTCCATTTTCTTTAGTTGTATCTATTCTTACCACATGTCCATCTTCTCCGCTTGCATCAAAAGCCAATGCTTCTTTCCAATTTAAACTTACTTTCATATGATTTTTTTCAATGTTATTTTAATCAATATAGCTATTCAAAACTTTTATCTTAATTGGGTTTCAACAAAATTCCAATCCACTAAATTGAACCAATTATTAATATAATCAGGCCGCTTGTTTTGATATTTTAAATAATATGCGTGCTCCCAAACATCTAAAGCTAATAAAGGTGTTCCTTTTAATTCAACCACATCCATTAATGGATTATCTTGATTAGCTGTTGAACTACATTTTAATGTTCCGTCTGTAGACTGAATCAACCATGCCCAACCACTACCAAACCTATTTTTTGCAGCATCGGAAAACTGTGTTTTAAATGCTTCAAAAGATCCAAATGATTGATTGATGGAAGACAATATTTTGCCAGAAGCTGTACTGCCGTTTCCGGGCTTCATGCATTTCCAAAAAAATTCATGGTTAAAATGTCCACCCCCATTGTTACGCATTTTGGCAGAATACTTACTGATATTTTGCATTAATGATTCTAATGAAACAGTTGCAGTATTTACCTTTTCGGCTATACAAGCGTCCGCTAAATTTTTCGCATAAGTAGCTGCATGTTTGCTATAATGAATTTCCATTGTAGCAGCATCAATAGATGGTTCTAAAGCTTGATAGGAATAGGGTAAGGGTTGTTGTTGATAGGGACTATTGTTAGCAGCCGATGCCAGATTGGGTAAAATAGTCATGCCAATACCTGCCGCTAAAGTTGCCTTGCTACTATTCTTTAAGAATAATCTTCTATTGTACTGTTGCATGGTAATTTATTTTTCTTTTTTAAAGGTAGCCAAAAATTTACGCAGCCCTTTAAAATTTCGATAGTAGAATTCTTGGTTAAACAATTGGGAATCATGCATGGCTTTATAGATCAAAAATGCACTGATTGGAACTAGTATAAACGTACTAAGCCACATTCCAATTAAAGCATTTGTTTGCCCAGAGCGAACAAATTTTTCACCAAACGTATTGAGTAAATGGAATAACACAAAAAAGACAATAGCAAAAACCAACGGTGTTCCCAATCCCCCTTTACGAATAATTGATCCTAGTGGAGCACCAATTAAAAACATCACTAAACAAGCAACCGATAAAGTGAATTTTTTATGCCATTCTATTTCATGCAAAAGCATCGATAAATATTTGGTTTTATAATCTTCTGCCATTACGCTCACCGACCCTTTTACTGTTGCTAATTGATTGGAAGCGGCATCTATAATTTGTACATTTAAACTATCCGGTAAGAACTTCGATGGTTTTACTTTTGGTAAGGGTTTTGAAATTTTAACCCATCCAGTATCTGCATATCTGCTAAAGCGCAAATATGGACTTATTTCTTGTTTAGCTTTTTTAGCATAAAATGTATCAATATGAACCAAAGAATCAATTGCTGTATTCAATTGTCTGATGCTTAACATTTTGGGGTCATAAAATGCAGAGTCTTCTGTTTTATTCATTTGAAAACTCTTTAAGTCAAATACTTTTTTATATTCTTTGAACCCCATTCGGGTAAACTCTGTTTCCACTACTCCTCTAGGACCTTTCTCTTGATACCTCCATCCATCTTTTAAAATAAATTCTAAAAATTGCTTGTCTTTAGATACGCGCATGACGCCACTCTTGGCTATCATAATATTATCTTGTAAATAATATCCTTTTTCAAAAATGACCACATCATGAATGATACTATCGTTCTTCTCCTTCTTTCCTAGTTTAATAATAAACCCATCAATTTTATCATAAAACACTCCTTCTTTAATATCAATCGAAGGCTTTGATACGATGATATCATATTTGAGTGCAGATAATTTTAATTGTGTTACAGGAATAATATTGTTGGCAAATAAAAACGCAATTCCACAAACAAAAAATGTGAAAATCAATAAGGGGCGCATAAAACGAGTGAGCGAAATCCCCGCTGCTTTAATGGCCACTAGTTCAAATTTTTCTCCTAGGTTACCAAAAGTCATAATCGAAGAAAACAATAACGCCAATGGTAATGCCATAGGGACCCAAAATAAAGCGACTAATCCTACTAGCTTCAACACTGTAAGCAAGTCTAGCCCTTTTCCTACAAGGTCATCAATGTATAACCAAAAGAATTGCATGGTTAATACGAATAATGAAATAGCAAATGCAGCTATGAATGGACCTATAAAAGATCGAATAATTAATATATCTAGTTTTTTTATCACAATTGCTGGCTTAATATTGCTATATGAGCGCTGCAAAAGTAACACTTTCGCCAAAGGAACTGGAATTGGTTAGTAATGCCGACTGGATTTTAACAAAGAATCATATTGTTCATAAGGTTTACGACCTATTTGGTTCACTGGCTAATGAATATCGATTGTCTTATTTACAGCAAGACGCTTTTGCGGAAAGCCCTGTTTTTGATATTTCCCCTAAGATTTCAAAAGGAGAACAATATCAATTACTCCCCTATGTAATGTTAGATTTCCCGAGGTGCTTTACGGATACAGATATTTTTGCCATCCGAACGTTTTTTTGGTGGGGCAACCATTGTAGTATTCATTTAATATTAAAGGGAAAATTCTTGAAACAATATGGACCATCCATTGATCGCTATTTACAGTTATATGGGAAATATGGAGTTGAAACCAAAGATTGGTTTATAGGTGTAGCCCAAGACCCCTGGCAACATCATTTTGAAAAAGACAACTATACTTCCATACAAGATTGGAATGGTTATAGTGTAACGATGTTGCCCTTTTTAAAGTTGGCAAAAAAAATCCCACTAGAAGAGTGGGATGATATAGAAAAGTTTATGGTAAGCAATTTTAAAAAGATGCTAACTATACTGACCGATTATTAAGAACCCAATCTATGGAACAACTCCTTAGTTTGGTATCCCCACAACTGGCTTTGGTCTTTAATTTCACTCTTTTCTGCAAAATCTTTAATCACTAAAACGGTTTGATTAGAGATCTCCGTTTTTTCAATTTTAAACTCAAAATATTCATTTTTTTCGCTGTGTAACCAACGGAAACGAATGAATTTATTTTCTTCTTTGTCTAATACTTCGGCCTTTTCAGGAACACCGCCGTCCCATGAAAAACTATAGACATTTTCCCACTCATCTACTTTATCAGCAAACCACTCCTGCAAGCCAGCAGGGGATGCCAAAAACTCATACAATATAACGGGAGAACATCTTACCGGAAATTCTAATGTAAATAGTTGCTTCTTACTCATTATTTCTCTTTTACCATGTAGGTAGATGCAATGATATTAAATAATACCTATTACCCAAATGTTTTTTTATAAAATTCAATAATTACACGTATAAATGTTTGTATAAAAGAAGTATAATTTATCTAAAGTGTTTATTATCATATTGTTATCAATTAATTTTTTAAAAACTGAGGAAAATGTTAAATTAGGATATATCATTTTACCAACGCTAAACTAGTTGTTATGGGTATGCGCCAACTCAAGATAACAAAGTCGATTACCAATCGTGAATCGCAAAGTCTAGAAAAATATTTGCAAGAAATTGGTAAAGTCGAATTGATTGAACCCGAAGAAGAAGTTCGTTTAGCACTTAGAATTAGGGAAGGCGATACCAAAGCCTTAGATCGTTTAGTAAAATCCAATCTTCGATTTGTAGTGTCTGTTGCTAAACAATACCAAAATCAAGGGCTAACCTTATCAGATCTGATTAATGAAGGCAATTTAGGGTTGATTAAAGCCGCTATGCGATTTGATGAAACCAAGGGATTCAAGTTCATATCTTATGCAGTATGGTGGATCAGACAAAGCATTCTGCAATCATTGGCAGAACAAAGTAGAATAGTTAGACTGCCTTTAAATAAAGTGGGTTTATCTAATAAGATTAGCAAAGCATATCAACAGTTAGAGCAAGCCTATGAAAGGGAGCCAACACCACAAGAAATTGCCGATTTATTAGAAATGCCAATTGAAGATGTTACAGCAACGATGAAAGCTGGCTTCAAGCATATAAGCATGGATTCGCCCATTTCTGATGGTGAAGATATTAGTTTAATTGACTTATTAGAAAATACCAATGAAGCAAAAACAGATGAAAAATTAGCATATCATGAATCCCTTCATGTAGAAATTGAGCGGAGCTTGGGCACTTTAACCGATAGGCAAAAAAAAGTGCTTTGCTTTTTCTTTGGAATTGGGGTAGATCAAGCACTCAGTCTAGAAGATATAGCAGCCCGCTTTAATCTAACCCGCGAAAGAGTAAGACAGATTAAAGACAAAGCCATCAATCGGCTTCAATCGGCCAACAGAGCCAGACAACTCCGTTATTATTTAGGATAAAAATTAATGAGGGGTAGTAGGTGTTCTAGCTTTTTCAATTAATGATGTAATGGTTTTGTCAATCCATCTTGGAATAGACATACTGTATCCATCTGCATGAAATTGTACAATACCTTCTTGGTCAACCACTACGTTTGTTGGAAATCCTTTAATGCCCATCTGTGATGCAATCCAACCGCCCTCATCAACAATGGTATAATTGAAAGGGTTTGTTTTTAAAAATTCTCGCAAATCGTATTTGTCGTCTAAAGCAATAGCAATAAACACAACATCATTACGGTCCTTATATTTTTCTACCAATTTATTGAGTTCGGGTATTTCTGTTCTGCAGGGTGGGCAATTGATAAACCAAAAATTAATGACCAACACTTTCCCCTTCATGTCTTGCAGGTTTAATTTGTTGCGGTCAATATCGGTGGCCTTAAATTTTCCAAATGGTTGACCCGTAACAAAGTAGGGAGATTCCTTGGGTTTAGGCAATCGCACAAACATATCTTCCTTTTCTTTTTGCGTTAACTCATAAATTATATATTCATCTTTAGGGTTAACTAAGGAAGTTGGTTTGAGGCTAAAATTGCCGGTTTGCATCAGTTGAGTCCAAATATTATAGGGGTACACGGTGCCATTGATATCTTTTACAACAGATTTTTCAGTGATTTTCACGCTCTTTTGTTGCAATACTTGGGCCTGGCAATTAAGTGCCACTATCAAAAAAAGGAAGGGAAGGAATTTCATATAATTTTATTGGTAATATAAAAATAAGGCATCCCAGTAAATCTTCCAAGCTAGTATATTTGCACCTCGTTCATCAATAAGTGGGTAATCATGTTTCAGAATTTATCAGAAAAACTAGAGTCAGCGTTTAAGAACCTTAAAGGGGAAGCAAGAATTAATGAACTCAATATTGCCAATACGGTAAAAGACATCCGTAGGGCATTATTAGACGCCGACGTAAACTTTAAAATTGCCAAAGAATTTACCGATAAAGTAAAAGACAAAGCTGTAGGTGCAAAAGTGCTGAATGCTATTAGCCCGGGTCAGTTAATGGTGAAAATTGTTCAAGATGAACTGACCGAATTAATGGGTGGGCAAGAAGCTGTTTTTGAAACAGAAGGAAGGCCTGCAGTTATTTTGATTGCTGGTTTACAAGGTAGTGGTAAAACCACTTTCACCGGTAAATTGGCTAATTATCTAAAAACCAAAAAAGGGAAGAGTCCGTTGGTTGTAGCTGCAGATATTTATAGACCTGCGGCGATAGACCAATTAACCGTTTTGGCGGAACAAATTGGGGTGAGCATTTATAGTGAACGCGAGAATAAAGATGCAGTAGCCATCGCATTAAATGCCATCAAAGAAGCCAAGGCAACCAATAAAAATGTAGTCATCATCGATACGGCTGGTCGTTTGGCCATTGACGAAGTAATGATGAATGAAGTGGCCAATATTAAGGCGGCTGTTAATCCCTCAGAAATATTATTTGTAGTAGACTCGATGACTGGTCAGGATGCGGTGAATACGGCTAAAGCATTCAATGATCGCTTAGACTTTACTGGGGTAGTGTTAACTAAATTAGATGGTGATACCAGGGGTGGTGCGGCCCTTTCTATTAAATACACAGTAGACAAGCCCATTAAGTTTGTTAGCAGTGGAGAGAAAATGGAAACCTTGGATGTGTTTTATCCTGAAAGGATGGCACAGCGAATTTTAGGCATGGGTGATATTACCACATTGGTAGAAAAAGCACAAGCACAATTTGATGAGGTTGAAGCCAAGAAACTAGAAAAGAAAATTCGTAAAAATCAATTCGATTTTCAGGATTTCCTAGACCAGTTACAACAGATTAAGAAAATGGGTAACCTAAAAGACCTGATGGGGATGATTCCAGGTGTAGGTAAAGCTGTTAAAGATATTGATATTAAAGACGATGCGTTTAAGGGGATTGAAGCCATGATTAGCTCAATGACTCCGCAAGAGCGCGCCAACCCCGACAGCCTTACTCCATCTAGACGTGCCAGAATTGCAAAAGGTGCCGGAAAAGATTTAACGGAAGTAAATGCCTTTATGAAGCAGTTCGAACAGATGAAACAAATGATGAAAATGATGAATAATATGCCAATGGGCGGTCGTTTTCCAGGTATGAAACGCTAATCTTTGGTAAATTATCCGGAATATCCTAGATTTGCGCTCCCGGTTTCTACTGGGATTAACCCTATTTAATAACGCCTTTAAATTTCTATTTAACATGGCAGTAAAAATGAGACTTCAAAGACACGGAAGTAAGAAGCGTCCTTTCTACTTTATAGTAGTAGCCGATGCTCGTGCACCAAGAGATGGTAAGTTCATCCAAAAAATTGGAACTTACAATCCATTAACAGTTCCTGCAAGCATTCAATTAGATCGTCAAAAAGCATTAGAGTGGCTTAACAAAGGTGCTCAGCCTACTGACACTGTTCGCAGAATCCTTTCATTTAAAGGAGTATTGTATTTAAAACACTTATTACGTGGTGTTAAGTTGGGTCTATTTGATGACGCAACTGCAATGACTAAGTTCCAGGAATGGCATGTAACTCATGAAGAAAACAACGCTCGTAGAAACAATGAACACAAGAGCAAGCAAAGCGCAAAGCGTGCGTATGTTCCTGTAGTTAAAAAAGTAGAAGAAAAACAAGAAGAGACTGCTGCACCAGCTGAAGAATCAGCACCTGCAGAAGCTTAATTGTAAGTTTCATACATCTGTTAGAGGGTCCAGTTAGCTGGACCCTTTTTCATTATCCCTATTCATTTAGTAACTTGCACCCATGAAGGAATATATCCATATTGGAAAATTAGTAGCGGTTTTTGGTGTGAAAGGAGAGTTGATTTTAAAACATTCTCTTGGAAAAAAATCTAACTTGAAGGAAGCGTCTGCCATTTTTGTTGAAGAAACAAAGGGCTCTTATATTCCTTATTTTTTAGAAACTGCAAAAGCAAAAGACGAGGAAGAAACTTTTATTAAATTAGAAGGAATTAATAGCAAAGAAGCGGCTGCAAGATTTACCGCTAAGCCAGTTTGGTTATTAGATGCCGACTTCAGAAAACTAGCTGGTAAAGACGCACCCATCTCATTATTGGGTTATGAAGTAATCACAGATGAAGATGAAAATTTAGGCCCTATTGAAGAAGTGATTGAGCAACCGCATCAAGTATTGCTGCGCGTGACTTTAGAAGGCAATGAAGCATTGATACCACTGCATGCAGAAACATTAGATAAGATAGACCGGGTTGCACAAAAAGTATATGTTACTTTACCGGATGGTTTACTAGATATTTACAGGGGATTATAATTGACTAATTATTCCATAGCGCGATATTGTTAAAGACCATGCAAGCCCTACAACGATATATTGCACATTTAGATTTAGACTCTTTTTTTGTGAGTGTAGAAATGTTAAATGATCCTACTTTAAAAGGGAAAGCAGTTATCGTGGGTGGCAGTGCTGATAGGGGCGTGGTAACTACCTGTAGTTACGAAGCACGTAAGTTTGGTGTGAGAAGCGCTATGCCCATGAAAACAGCCATGAAGCTTTGTCCTCATGCTATTTTAGTAAGAGGTACTCGTGGAGAATATAGTAGGTATTCAAGATGGGTAACAGAAATTATTGCAGCCAAAGCGCCCTTATTCGAGAAAGCCTCTATTGATGAGTTCTTTATTGACTTAACGGGTATGGATAAATTTTTTGATCCCTATCAATGGACGATTGATTTGCGCAATGAAATCATGGAGACAACTGGCTTACCCATTTCATTTGGATTGGCTAGTAATAAAATGATAGCTAAAATTGCCACAGATGAAGCCAAGCCCAATGGTTATTTATTTGTGCAACCAGGAATGGAGAAAGAATTTTTAGCACCATTACTGGTTAATAAATTTTCTGGTGTTGGAGAGTCGCTACACGCAAAGCTGAATCAAATGGGTATTTATACCATTGAGCAATTGAGTAATACTCCTATAGCCTTACTAGAAAAAGTATTGGGTAAAGCTGGACCAGATCTCTGGAAAAAATCACAGGGAATTCATGAGGGTATTGTTCAACCTTTTCATGAATCTAAATCAATTTCAACTGAAAATACTTTTGAAGAAAATAAAACGGAGGAAGGATTTTTATTGAGTGAGTTGGTTAGAATGACTGAAAAAGTAGCGTATGAATTAAGACAAGATGGAAAGCTGGCTGGTTGCATTGCAGTTAAAATTCGTTACCCCAATTTTGATACTAGTTCTAAACAAACTTCAATTAGTTATACACTACGCGACGACGAATTAATTCCAGTAGCTATTGATTTGTTTCATAAGCTTTATAAAAAAGGAGAGCCCATTCGATTGTTGGGTGTGAGACTCTCCGATCTTACTTCACATGTGATGCAGGGCTCCTTGTTTGATGAAACAGATAAAAAAGGCGATCTCTACAAAGCCATCGACGCTGTTAAAAATAAGTTTGGGAAAGGGTCATTGCAAAAAGCTAGGACAGTAAGATCTCCTGAAAAAGACAATCCAACTAAAGGATAATTTATTAGTCTACTAAATTGGTAGGAAAATACTATATTCGCTTTCTAAATTCAATAGAATGGCTTTAAGACTCGGCGATATCGCTCCCAATTTTGCTGCACAAACCAGTGCTGGTCCAATTGATTTTTATGAATACCTAGGCAATAGCTGGGGCGTTTTATTTTCTCATCCAGCAGATTATACACCTGTTTGTACTACTGAGTTGGGTAGAACGGCAACATTGAAAGAAGATTTTGCAAAACGAAATGTGAAGGTATTAGCATTGAGTGTAGATAGTTTAGAAAAGCACGAGGGATGGATTAGCGATATCAATGAAACGCAACATACCCATGTAGACTTTCCTATTATTGCAGATGAAGATAGAAGTATAGCTCATGCATATGATATGATTCATCCCAATGCTTCAGAAACATTTACAGTTCGCTCTCTTTTTATTATTGGCCCAGATAAGAAAGTGAAATTGATGATTGTATATCCTGCATCTACTGGTCGAAATTTCAACGAAGTATTGCGTGTGATAGATTCTTTACAATTAACTGCACAATACAGTGTGGCAACGCCAGCAGATTGGAAAGAAGGGGAAGAAGTGATTGTTGTACCTGCAGTTAGCACTGAAGATGCTATCAAGCGTTTTCCAAAAGGAGTAAGGGTAGTAAAACCTTATTTGCGTTATACACCCCAACCAAATCAATAATTTTTTTAGTTGTTGAATACGCCCGGCAATTGCCGGGCTTTTTTTTGTTCAATATAGAATGCTTAACTTCCTAAAAATCCTTTTATGCGTAAATACTTTTTGGCTGCAATTTTATTAATTGGCAATACTGTAATTGCACAACGAACATTGATTCATTGTGGTCAATTGATTGATGTAAAAAACAGTACTCAATTGCCTGCGATGACTATTGTTGTGGAAGGCAATAAAATTGTGGAAGTGCAAAAAGGATATACTGCTGCTACTGCTGGAAGCACCGTGATTGATTTAAAGAAGTTAACCGTGATGCCTGGTTTAATTGATATGCATGTACATTTAGAATCGGAAACCGGCCCAGCTAGTTATTTAAATGGGTTTACGTTTAACCCAGCAGACTATGCATTTCAATCGGTCATGTTTGCAGAAAAAACATTGATGAGTGGATTTACTGCCGTTAGAGATTTAGGTGGTACCAATGTCAATATTGCATTAAGAAATGCCATCAATAAAGCCTGGGTGGTTGGACCTCGCGTATACACCGCTGGGAAATCTTTAGCTTCCACTGGCGGGCACGCTGATCCTACCAATAACTATAGAAAAGATTTAATGGGCGATCCTGGTCCTAGAGAAGGAGTGGTGAACAGTGTAGAAGACGCAGCTAAAGCAGTACGTCAACGGTACAAGGATGGAGCAGACCTAATAAAAATAACAGCTACAGGCGGTGTATTAAGCATGGCCAAAGATGGAAGTGGCGCTCAGTTTAGCATAGATGAAATAAAAGCGATTGTTCAAACAGCCAATGATTATGGATTTAAAGTTGCTGCACATGCGCATGGTGCAGAAGGCATGAAAAGAGCTGTGTTAGGTGGCGTACATTCTATTGAACACGGAAGTTATATGACTGAAGAAGTCATGGAATTAATGAAAGAAAGAGGCACTTATTTAGTACCCACAATTGTTGCGGGCAAATCAACAGCAGACTCTGCTAAAAAACCAGGATACTATCCAGATATTGTAAAAGCAAAAGCCTTGGTGATTGGAAATTTTATTCAAGGCACTTTCGCTAAAGCGTATAAGAAAGGCGTTAAAATTGCATTTGGCACAGACGCAGGTGTGTACGCTCATGGAAAAAACTGGATGGAGTTTCAATACATGACTGAAGTAGGCATGCCTATTTTAGAAGCCATTAAATGTGCCACCGTTCACGCAGCAGATTTATTAGGCGACAATTCAATTGGTAGTATTGAAAAAGGCAAGATGGCCGATATCATTGCAGTGGATGGCAATCCGCAACAAGATGTAAGCAGTATGGGTCGGGTACAATTTGTAATGAAAGACGGAAAAGTATTTAAACAATAAATACTATCCCTTCCATTTTTTTAATTGTTGCAAAACCGCTCGCAAGTCTTTAGACAAAGGCGCTTCCAATTGAAAAGCAATATCGTTGTAAGTAAAATTCAATTGGAAAGAATGCAATGCCAATCTTGCCAAAATGGGTTTTTCTTCTTCTGCTACTTTAGCCAACTTGAAATTCTTTTTGATTGAAGAGAGTAATATAGGTTTTGCATCTCCATATATTTCATCGCAAACAATGCTATGTCCTAAATGCTGCATATGCACCCTAATTTGGTGGGTCCTTCCTGTATGTATTTGAAAACGAACCCAAGAAAATAACCTAAACTGTTCTAACACTTCATAATCGGTTAATGATGGTTTACCCTTTACATGGGTCATCATTTTAGTGGTTTTACCAGGGTGTTCCATAATGGCAGCATCAATACTGCCACTGGTATTCATCATTTGGCCATTTACCAATCCTAAGTAAAATTTTTCCATTTCCCTGCTTTCAAAAAGTTGGGAGAGGGCTTTATGTGATTCTTCGTGTTTAGCAAAAATAATGATGCCACTGGTATCCCTATCTAAACGATGAACCGTATAAATATTCCCATAGCGTTGTTTTAATAAGTCTTTCAAAGACTTTTCTACACCCATTCTATCGGGAATACTCAATAAGCCAGAAGGTTTGTTTACTGCAACAAAATCGGCTGTTTCTACTATGATTTCAATACTCATGCGCTTGCTTCTGACTTGTTTTTTCTAAGGAAAGATTTGTTCATGAATTTAAGCAATCGCACTTCTTTATCATTTAAAAAACGCCACTTGCTTCGCTCAACATTTTTCTTGGTAAGGTTGGCAAACATTACTCGATCCAATGCTTTTACATCGTATCCTAAGTGTTCAAATATTCTACGAACAATTCTATTTCTTCCACTGTGAATTTCTATTCCTACTACATTCTTGCTCTTGCTATCTGCATATCCTACTGAATCGGCAGCAACAAAACCATCTTCTAAAGTGATACCAGAAACAATGGAGTCTAAGTCTTTTTTAGTAACAGGTTTATCTAAGGTTACTTCGTAAATCTTTTTTATTTCAAAGGAAGGATGCGTAAGCTTTTGGGCTAATTCTCCATCATTGGTTAACAACAAAACACCGGTAGTGTTTCTATCTAATCTTCCAACAGGATATACTCTTTCAGGGGTTGCGCCTTTGATTAAATCAAGCACTGTTTTTCTTCCTTGTGGATCGCTTGCAGTGGTTAAAAAGTCTTTGGGTTTATTCAATAAAATATAAACCGAATTACGTTGTAAAAAAATAGGTTTCCCTTTTACTAAAATTTTATCTGCTTGAGAAACTTTGTAACCAGGTTCAAAAATTTTATCACCATTCACGGTTACTTTTCCTTCTTTAACCAACTCTGCTGCTTCCCTTCTTCCACAAACACCTGAATGGGCAACATATTTATTTAGGGGGATTAAAGACTCTCTGGTAGTAGCTTCTTTTTTGTCGGCATCCATTGGATTACCAGGGTAAGTTGCTTTTGCTGTTTTGCCTGCACCCTTATCGCTTTTGAAAGCCTTATAGGAACCTGCTGCGGGTTTTGCTGAACCTGTTGCTGTTATTCTTCCGGCGCTTGATGCTGGTCTTCCAGGTCCCTTTGCTGCTGTAACAGGTCTTCCTGCGCGGCTTGCTGGTTTGTCTGATGAAGCTGATTTAGTAGAAGTTGATTCTCTAGGTGGGGCTACTATTTTTTTAGGATCTACGTACTCTTCGCCTCTGGCTTTTGCTTTTTTTCTTGCCCTCATTTCTTCGCCCGCGGCTCTGGCGTCGGCTTTATTTCTTCTTTTTTCTTGGCGATAAGCTTCTTTAATGGCAGCGCCTTTTTTCTTTTCGGCAAATTTGCTGAAGTTGTCTGTACGTTTTTGCATGGTGTTGATTTGCTGTTTTACAACAGGATTTAAAATGATGTATATTATATTAGCCTTTATTAGCTAGTTGTCCGCAAGCTGCATCTATATCTTTACCCCGGCTTCTTCTCAATCTTGCATTTACTTTATTTGCTGCAAGAATATCCATGAAAGATTGTGTGTCGTCTTCATCGGGCTTGGTAAACTTAAATGCATCAATGCTATTGTATTCAATAATATTGATTAAGTCGGCTGGTATTTGTCTAAAAACTTTGGTTAGTTCTTCTGCGTCTTTTGCAGAGTCATTTAAATCTTTAAACAGAATATATTCTAGGGTAATTTCATTACCTGTTTTCTTGTAAAAATAATTTAAAGCCTCCGTTAAAACCTTGATATTATTGGTTTCATTGATAGGCATAATTTGATTACGCTTCGCATCGTTCGGCGCATGTAAAGACAATGCCAATTTAAATTTCACTTGGTCATCCCCCAACATTCTGATTTGCTTGGCTACTCCTGCCGTAGAAACCGTAATTCTTCTAGGACTCATGAACAACCCATCTTTTGCAGAAATGCGTTCGATGGCTTTTAATACATTATTGTAATTGAGCAATGGTTCGCCCATTCCCATGAAAACAATATTGGTCAATTTCTTTTCAAAAACTTGTTCAGCTTGTTGGTTAATTAATACTACCTGATCTACAATTTCATCGTAAGTCAAATTTCTTTTCCGCTCCATATAGCCCGTTGCACAAAACTTACAACTTAAACTACAACCTATTTGAGAAGATACACAAGCAGTTTTTCTATCGTCTGTAGGAATCAATACCCCTTCAACTAAATGGCCATCAAAAGTTTTAAATCTACTTTTAACGGTTCCATCATTGCTGTATTGGGTAGCATCTACACGTAAAGCCGGCAGGGAAAAATCGGTAGCCATTTTATTCCGCAGTTCTTTGCTAAGATTACTCATATCATCAAAACTGTGGGCATGCTTTTGCCATATCCATTCCTGCACCTGCTTAATTCTAAATTTTTTTTCGCCAATACTTTCGAAGTATGTTTCCAAATCTTGTTGACTTTGGTGGCGAATATTGGGTAAAGAGGCACTCATTCTGCAAAGATAACTTATATCTTGCAGCCTCAACCATTCTATATGAGTAAAGCTTGCTATATCATTGATGCAGTGCGTACGCCAATTGGGCGTTTTGGCGGAAAACTGAGTTCGGTAAGACCCGATGATCTCTTGGCTACTGTGATTCGATCTTTAGTAGAACGCCATCCCAGCATAGATCCAACAGCTATAGAAGATGTAATTGCCGGAGCGGCCAATCAGGCTGGAGAAGACAATAGAAATGTAGCCAGAATGGCTGCTTTATTAGCTGGATTACCCACAACAGTGGCTGGTACCACCGTAAATAGGCTTTGTGCAAGTGGATTGCAGGCCATTATGGATGCCGCAAGAGCCATTCAGTGTGGAGAAGGTTTATTATACATAGCTGGAGGGGTAGAAAGCATGACTAGGGCTCCATTTGTAACGGCCAAAGCAGATGCTGCCTGGAGTAGAAAGGTAGAAACTTACGATACCAGTTTTGGATGGCGTTTTATCAATCCTAAATTGTCTGCTATGTATCATCCTTATACAATGGGTGAAACCGCAGAAAATGTGGCAAAAACATGGGGGATTAGTAGAGAAGAACAGGATCAATTTGCGTTTAATTCTCAAGAAAAATATTTTGCTGCAGAAACTGCTGGTTTATGGAACGACGAAATAGTGGCTGTAGAGATGTTAGTTGACCGAATGGTCAGCTGGGTGAATAAAGATGAACATCCCCGTAAAACAAGTTTAGACAAACTGGCTACCTTAAAGCCGGCATTTATTAAAGACGGTACAGTTACTGCAGGGAATGCTTCTGGAATTAATGATGGTGCGGCGGCAGTACTTTTAGCTAGCGAAGAAGCGGTTAAATTGTTTAATCTTCAACCCATTGCTCGGATTAGTAGTATGGCTGTTGCTGGAGTAGACCCTGCTATTATGGGCATCGGTCCTGTTCCTGCATCGCAAAAAGCATTGAAAAGAGCAGGGTTACAAATTAGCCAATTGGGTTTAGTAGAATTAAATGAAGCGTTTGCTTCGCAAAGCATTGCTTGCATGAGAGATCTTGGCTTACCCGAATCAATCGTTAATGTTAATGGCGGCGCTATTGCATTAGGACATCCATTGGGCTGTTCGGGGGCTCGTATATCGGCAACTTTGCTCCACCAGATGCATAGAACACAAACAAAATATGGATTAGCAACCATGTGTGTGGGGGTAGGACAGGGGGCAGCCATTATTTATGAAGGCCTTTAATTAAGCTTAATTGTGAAAAAGGTTTGAACCTTTATTGCCGAAATACGTAATTTGTAATACTTAAAATATCATTGACAATGAAAAAAATGCTTCTATTCGCTTTTATGTTGGTTGGATTTATAAGCGCAACCAATGCGCAAACTGATACAACCGTAAATCAATTAATAGGCAAATACAAATTTGCTGAAGGAAGTCCTGTCTCCGAAGTTACTGTTGTATTAGAAAACGGCGTATTAATGATGAACTCTCAAGCTGGTTCTTCCACATTAGAAAAGTCTGCTGAAGATGTTTACGTGATCACTCAATTTCAGGGAACTGCAAAGTTTACTCGTGACGGAAATAAGAAAGTAACAGGAGTAACTATTTTAGCGATGGGTTATGAGTTGGTGGGTACAAAAGAACCCAGCTCAACTTATTTTTTGTCCGCTAAAAAAGTTGTGTTGTCAGCTCCTGTTGTAAAATAGTTTTCTGTTCTCCGGTTACAATATTTTTTATAATACAAGTTCCTTCTGTTAATTCGGTACTGCCGATAATAACAACAAAAGGAACTTGTTTTTTTTCTGCATACTTGAATTGTTTGTCAAACTTGCTTTGCTCATGATACAGTTCAGTGGCAATACCAGTTTCGCGAAGTGCTTGCATTAAATTAAACGCTCTTTTGCTTTCTTCAATACCCAAGTTAAAGAACAATACTTTGGTTCCTTTTTGCACTGCTTCAGGAAATAATTGTAGTTCTTCTAACACGTCATAAATTCTATCAACGCCAAAACTGATTCCAACCCCTGGCACATTGGGAACACCAAATAAACCAGTTAAATCATCATAGCGTCCACCGCCCCCAATACTTCCCATTTGTGCGCCAATGGCTTTGATTTCAAATATCACACCCGTGTAATAATTCAAGCCTCTTGCCAAAGTAAAATCAACTATTAATTTGGAACTATATTTATTGGAGTGATATGCAATAATATATTCTAATTCTTCAATGCCTTTTATAGCGGTAGGATTGTTGCCCATCAACTGTTTTAGTTGCTCAATTTTTGCTTCATTGGCTCCATCAATAGATAGGTAATTTTCAATAATGGATATTTGAGCCTGGTCAATTCCTCTTTGTGATAATTCTTCTTTAACTTTTTCAATTCCTATTTTATCCAATTTATCAATAGCAACTGTAATAGGTACTAGTAGATCT
Source organism: Sediminibacterium sp. FEMGT703S (assembly GCA_002786355.1). GTDB lineage: Bacteria > Bacteroidota > Bacteroidia > Chitinophagales > Chitinophagaceae > Sediminibacterium. Next base: position 397,758 of record PGCO01000001.1, on the reverse strand, counting down.
AGATCACCACATAATTCTGCTAAACCCGCTAATATTTTTCGACTATTGATTCTAATTTCTACCGGTAAATTCAAGCGTTCAAAAACCGTTGCGTATATGGCAGTTAGTTCCACTTCGTTTAACAAACTATTACTACCTACTACATCTGCATCGCATTGATAGAACTCTCTATATCTTCCTTTTTGAGGTCTGTCTGCTCTCCACACTGGTTGAATTTGGTATCTTTTATAAGGCATGGTTAATTGACCAAAATTCATTGCAACAAAACGAGCAAATGGTATGGTTAAGTCGTAACGAAGCGCACGCTCTGTAATCCCCTTGGTATTTTTACCTTCTAGCACTTTATTGAAATCTGCTACAATTTGTTCTTGCTTTAAAGGATTATCTAAACCATTATTGAGTATTTTGAAAATCAATTTATCTCCCTCTTCGCCATATTTGCCCATTAACGTATCTAGGTTTTCCATTGCAGGAGTTTCTAATGGCTGAAATCCATATAATTCAAAAACGGTCCGAATGGTTTGAAAAATATAATTCCGTTTTTGTACAACGGTCGCATTAAAATCTCTTGTTCCCTGGGGTATAGCTGGTTTGTTGCTCATAAGGCCGCAAATTTAGCGTTTGTGTGGTAATTATCCTTTAGCCTTCCTTTTACACCCTATTTTGTACCGTTTTTGACTAACAGTCATTAGTTTAAAAGTAAATTTTAGGAAAAGTTTTTATGGATTTTTAATTTTCGGGCATCTCACGTAAAATATTTACTAAATTGCCCATCCCGTAAAGTGATTGTATGGAAAATACTATAAGAGAAAGGAACCAAAAACGGTACAGTGTCTTTAGAAGAATCTATGATATCTCTATGTCGATATTGTTTTTGGGAGTTGGCTTGGCAGTATTTTTTATAGAAAAACTAGGGATGGATCTGGTGTTTACTGCAGAACCGGTTTACCGCAATTTGTTTGGTAGTATCTGTTTACTGTATGGTGCATTCAGATTGTATAGAGGCATAAAGCAAGATTATTAATTATGATGAAGTGTAGTTTGGTTAGTTGCTTGTTGTTTGCTTTGCTCTTTGTTTCTTGCGATTCTAAAGAATCAAAAAATGCTATTCAAGATAATACCGAAGAGGGAACGATTCGTATAAGTGTAGACGAAAGCTTTAAACCTGTAATTGAAGAACAGCTTAAAGTGCATCGGTCTTCATTTCCTAAAGCCAATATCATTGCATCGTACAAGTCAGAAGCAGATTGTTTTCGTGATTTGCAAAATGATAGTACGCGTATGATTATTGTTGCAAGAGGATTAGACGAAAATGAAGCAGCATTTTATAAATCCACCTTATCTTACAACCCACAATATGCAGAATTGGCTTATGATGCGGTTGCTTTAATTGTCAACAACAATGCAAGTGATAGCATCTTTACATTTGAAGATGTAAAAGACATTTTGAGTGGAAAACATAAAATCACGGCAGTAATGGACGGAAAGTCTGCAACTAGTACCGTTCGGTTTTTAAAAGATAGTGTATTAAAAGGGGGAAATTTTGGAACTAATGTGGTAGCTGCTAATAGCAGTAAAGAAGTGATTGAGTTAGTTACCAATAGAACAGATGTAATAGGCTTTGTGGGACTGAGTTGGATAGGTGATAGCTATGATGATTTGCAACAAGCTTATTTGAAAAAAATTAGATTGGCTAGAGTAGAATGCACGGCTTGTCTTGAAAAAGGCATGTTTGCAAAACCTTCTCAATCAACCATAACATACGGTCAGTACCCTTTGGCACGGCCTTTGTTTTATGTGTTAAAAGAGAATCATGCTGGTTTAGGAACTGGGTTCATGAATTTCATGAGTTTAGAAAGAGGACAATTAATATTTAGAAGATCTTTTTTAGCCCCGGCTAAAATGGCTTTTCACAAAAGACAGGGTAGTATAAAATAGGAATAACAAAACAACTATAAAAAAGAGAGAACATGAAGAAGTCTGTTGCTTTGATGTTTGCAGCTGTATTTGCTGTACAATGCTTAACGGCACAAGTTGCCGAAGGCATAAAGCTGTTGCATTATGAAAAAAACAAGAGTGCAAAAGAGGTACTGCAGAAAAACTACGATGCCAATTCTAAAGATCCTCAAGCCATTTATTGGTTGGGTCAAGCATTTCTAGCCGGTAACGGAATTGAAGTGTCTAAGGAAGATGTGTCTGCAGCAAAAGCAATCTACCAAAAAGGGTTGCAAGAAATAGGCAGTGATGCCTGGTTATTAGTTGGAATGGGCCATGTAGAACTAAGAGAAGGTGGCGACCTTAACTCTGCAAAACAAAAGTTTGAACAGGCTATTACCGCAACTACCGAAACAAAAGGTAAAAATAAAGGAAAGCCTAACGCCGGAATCCTTACTGCAATTGGCCGTGCCAATGCTGATGGAGATAGTAAAATGGGTGATCCTATCTATGGTATTGATAAATTAAAACAAGCTGCTGCTTTAGATTTGGTTAACCCAGATATTTATATCTACATGGGTATTAGCTTTCAGAAATTGGGTGGTGAAAATGGAGGAGAAGCCGTAAAAGCTTATACCGAAGCTATTTCACGTGACCCTAAGAGCGCATTAGCTATGTTTAGAATTGGTATTATTTACAAGAGCCAAAACAATGAGGAGTTGTTTAACCAATATTTTGATAATGCAAAAACAGCAGACCCTGCGTTTCCTCCTGTTTATTATGCGTTGTATCAATACTATTCTGAAAAAGATGTTACCAGGGCTAAGGGTTATTTAGACCAGTATGTACAAACTGCTGATAAGGATTCAAGAAATGAATTGTACCAAGCAGATTATTTATTCCGTGCGGGTAAATATGATGAATCTTTGGCTAAAGCGAAAGAATTAGATGCTGCTGTTGGTTTAAAAGCTGTACCAAGATTGGGAGTGGTATACGCCTTCAACTATTTAAGAAAAGGGGATTCGTTGTCTTCTCGTAAGTATATTGAAGAATTCTTAACCACTGCTCCAGCTTCTGAAATTCAATCTTCTGACTATAAATTAGGGATTGAAGTGCTTTCTAAATTTCCTGGAAGTGAAACAGTTGCGGAAGGATTTATTGAAAAAGCCTTATTAGCAGATACTGTTAAGAAAAATCAAATTGCACTGATTAATGCTGCTGCAGAAATGTTCGGCAAAGCCAAATCTTATCAAGCTCAATTGAATTGGATGAAGCGTGGTATGCAAATTAAAGGTTCATTAACCGAAGCGGACCATTATGCGCTTACTTCTTCTGCATACAATGCAAAAGCATACGCACAAACCATTGAGTTTGCTAAAAGTTATATGGCGGCACATCCGGATAAACCACAACCTTACTCATTCTTTAAAAGAGCTGTAATGGTTAATGGAACTGATACAGCAGCAATCATTAAAAATTTAGATTATTTAGATTCAGTATACGCGCAAGTTGACATTGAAAAATACCGAAAAGCAATCTTTTTGAATGAATATTTCAAAATCAACTATTACGTTAATCAGTTCAATGAGATTAAAAAAAGACCTGATTTCAAAATAACAACCAAAGGTGAAAAATCAGCTTCGGTAGAAGAATTTTTAGCTGTTTGTCAAAAAGCGGTGCTGGTAGCCGATAAAATGTTGGCTTTATACCCTACAGCTGGGGAAGAAAACAACAAGTACGCGCAAGATGTAAAGGCAACTATTCAAAAAACAATTGAATATTACTCTAATCCTGGTGCAAAAGGCAATGCTTCTGGTGCTAAAACCGGTAGCTAAGCCCTAGCTTTAAAATTAACTTAAAGAAAAAGCTCCTCAAATTGAGGAGTTTTTCTTTTATATCTATTACTAGCGTATTTTTGCGGACTTAAACAGAGCTATGAGTATTTTATACACTTTGTTAGATGCTAGTGCTTCCAATTCGGCATCCAATTACCTGCCAATTGCGATTCAGTTAATTTTTGCTGCTGGTTTTGTGGCCACCATGATTGGAATTTCCTCTTGGGTGGGTCCTAAACGTAAAACTGCGGATAAATTAGAAAACTTTACCAGTGGTATTGAATCACATGGAAATGCTCGTCAGCCCATGGCAATCAAATACTTTCTGGTAGCTATTTTATTCGTGCTTTTCGACGTAGAAGTTATTTTCTTTTACCCTTATGCAGTAAATTTTCGCGAGCTAGGATGGAATGGATTCCTTGCTGTTGTGATGTTTGTAGGGTTTTTCTTGATTGGATTCACCTATATCATCAAAAAAGGGGCATTAAAGTGGGAAGATTAAACCGAACTAATCGTTGCGGCAACTGTTTGATTATTCAATAGGTCTTAAACTTTTAATATAAAGGAATATGTCACGTCCAGTTAGATATAATATTCATCCAATAGAAGCAAATATTGCTGATTCAGTAACTTATGTTGATGCGCCTGATGGCTATGGTGGCGACGGATTTTTTACGACAAAATTGAGCGATGTAGTAGGATTAGCGCGTAAGAATTCACTTTGGCCAATGCCTTATGCAACTTCTTGCTGCGGCATTGAATTTATGGCAACTGCAGCTTCACACTACGATTTATCTCGTTTTGGTGCTGAACGTATGAGCCATTCTCCTCGCCAGTGCGATTTATTGATGGTTATGGGTACCATTGCTAAAAAAATGGGGCCAGTTCTGCGTCAAGTTTATTTGCAAATGGCCGAACCCCGTTGGGTTATTGCAGTAGGTGCTTGCGCATCTAGTGGTGGTATATTTGATACTTATAGTGTATTGCAAGGAATTGATCAGGTAATTCCGGTAGATGTTTATGTTCCAGGATGTCCTCCAAGGCCAGAAGCTATTTTAGATGGATTTATGAAAATTCAGGAATTAGTGGGTCAAGAAAGTATCAGAAGAAGAAATAGCGATCATTATAAAGCATTATTGAACGGTTACGGAATACAATAATATATGGCAATTAGCAACGAATATATTCAGCAAAAACTGACTGAAAAGTTTGGAGACCAGGTCTTCAACTTCGAAGACACTTATGGGATGCTTTGCTTTGAAGCACCCAAAGAGCTTAACCTAAAAGTATTACAATACTTATATGATGAGCCTAGTTTAAGCTTTCAATTTTTGACCGATTTATGTGCGGTTAACTATCCAGAAAGTGCCAATAGGGAATTGGCTGTGGTTTACCATTTACACAATTTGGTAGAAAACATCCGCCTTCGTTTCAAAGTGTTTACACCTGTTGCTACACCCGATGTTTTTACTGCAACACAGTTATTCTCTTCTGCCAATTGGATGGAGAGAGAAACCTATGATTTTTTTGGGGTCAATTTTGTGGGGCACCCTAATCTAAAGCGCATTCTAAATGTGGATGAGATGGATTATTTCCCCCTAAGAAAAGAATACCCTCTTGAAGATCAAACCAGAATTGACAAAGACGACGAAATGTTTGGACGCGGATAAAAATAAAAATATGAGTGATCATAATATAACATTAGCAGAAGACGCCATAGAGCGGAAAACCACTACCATTAACTTAGGGCCTACCCATCCGGCAACGCATGGTGTATTCCAAAATATTATGGAATTAGATGGTGAAAGGGTTGTTTCTAGTGAACAAACCGTTGGCTATATACATCGCGCTTTTGAAAAGCTGGCAGAGAGAAGACCACTCTATCAAATCACACCAATTACCGATCGCTTGAATTATTGTAGCAGTCCCATTAATAATATGGGATGGCACTTGACCTGCGAAAAATTATTGGGTGTTCAAACGCCTAAGCGAGTAGATTACTTGCGTGTGATAATTATGGAGTTGGCCAGAATTGCCGATCACTTAATTTGTAATTCTATTGTAGGTGTTGATGCTGGGGCTTTTACCGGCTTTTTGTATGTAATGCAATACCGTGAATTAATTTATGAAATATATGAAGAAGTATGTGGGTCCCGTCTTACTACTAATATTGGGCGTATTGGCGGCTTTGAAAGGAATTTCACAAATACAGCGTTTACGAAACTCGAGAAATTCTTAAAAGAATATCCTGTTGCGTTGGGTGAGTTAGAGAGTCTTTTAACACGTAACCGAATTTTCATGGAACGCACGATTGGCGGTGGTCCTATTAGTGCTGAACGCGCACTAAACTATGGATTTACTGGACCTAATTTACGTGCTGCTGGGGTAGATTATGATGTGCGTGTACATAGTCCATACAGTAGCTACGAAGATTTTGATTTTGAGATTCCTGTGGGTAAAACTGGCGACAACTACGATCGTTTCTTAGTTCGTAACCAAGAAATGTGGCAGAGTATGCGCATTATCCAACAGGCTTATAATAAAGTACAAGACTTCAAAGGAACTGATGCAGAAGTTTATCATGCAGATGTTCCAGAATACTATTTGCCCAAAAAAGAAGATGTGTACACCAAAATGGAAGCATTGATTTGGCATTTCAAAATAATTATGGGTGAAGTAGATATGCCTAAGGGAGAAGTATATCAATCTGTTGAAGGAGGTAATGGAGAGTTAGGTTTCTATATGATTAGTGATGGAGGAAGAACTCCTTTTAGACTGCATTTCCGCAGGCCTTGCTTTATATACTATCAGGCATACCCTGAATTAGTGAAAGACAGCATGTTATCGGATGCCATTTTAACAATGAGTAGTTTAAACCTGATTGCAGGAGAATTGGATGCTTAATAATATTACTGTATGAGTAAGTTTAATGATGAACAACTGAAAGAGTTTAGCCGCTTGGTGGCTCGCTATCCAGCTGACAAACAGAAAAGTGCTTTACTGCCCGTATTGCATTTAGCACAAGATAGTTTTGGTGGATGGTTAAGCGCAGAAACCATGGATTATGTAGCGGAACTTTTACAAATTAGTCCTATTGAAGTATATGAAGTAGCTACATTCTACAGCATGTATAACCTTAAGCCAATTGGAAAGTACTTGTTTGAAGTTTGTCAAACAGGTCCTTGCATGGTGAGTGGATGCGATGATATTATTGAATATATCGGAACCAAGCTCGGTATTAAACCAGGTGAAACTACTACTGATGGTATGTTTACGCTGAAGACTGTTGAGTGCTTAGGTGCTTGTGGTTACGCACCAATGATGCAAATGGGTAAACATTATCGTGAGCATTTGACCAAAGAAAAAGTTGACGCCATTATTGATGAGTGCAGAAATAATGCTGCCGTAAATAATTAAGAATATGGGTGTAAAATTATTATTAGATAAAGCGCATGTACCTGGGATTCGTTTCTTTGAAACTTATCGCAAAGAAGGCGGATACCAAGCGGTTGAAAAAGCGCTGAAACAAATGGATCCTGCTGCCATCGTTGAAGAAGTAAAAAAGAGTGGCGTTCGTGGTAGAGGTGGTGCTGGCTTTCCTGCGGGAATGAAGTGGAGTTTTATTGCAAAGCCAGAAGGCGTTCCTCGTCACTTGGTTTGTAATGCAGATGAGAGTGAGCCAGGTACTTTTAAAGACCGTTACTTGATGGAGTTTTTACCTCACTTGTTAATCGAGGGATTAATCATTTCTTCTTTTGCATTGGGCAGTAACGACACATATATTTATATCCGTGGTGAATATGCATGGATTGTAGATATTTTAGAGCAAGCTATTGATGAAGCTAAAGCAGCTGGCTTTTTAGGTAAAAATATTTTAGGCACTGGATTCGACTGTGAAATTTATGTTCAAAGAGGCGCTGGTGCTTATATCTGCGGAGAAGAAACTGCTTTGATTGAATCTTTAGAAGGAAAAAGAGGTAATCCAAGAATTAAACCTCCATTCCCAGCTATTGAAGGTTTATGGAAAAGACCTACAGTGGTGAACAACGTAGAAACCTTAGCAGCCGTAGTTCCTATCATTAATATGGGTGGAGATGAGTACGCTAAAATTGGGGTAGGTCGTTCCACTGGTACCAAATTAATTTCTGCATGTGGTAATATCAATAAGCCAGGTGTGTATGAAATTGAAATGACCTTATCAGTAGAAGAGTTTCTTTATTCAGATGAATATTGTGGTGGAATTGCGAATGGAAAAAGATTGAAAGCATGTATTCCGGGTGGATCATCTGTTCCTATTTTGCCAGCTAATCTTTTATTGAAAACTGCAAAAGGCGAAACGCGTTTGATGAACTATGAAAGTTTAAGTGATGGTGGTTTTGCTTCAGGCTCTATGATGGGATCTGGCGGTTTTATTGTATTAGACGAAGACCAATGTATTGTGAAGAACACTTATACTTTGGCTCGTTTTTATAGACACGAGAGTTGCGGTCAGTGTTCACCTTGTAGAGAGGGAACAGGTTGGATGGAAAAGATTTTAAAAAACATTGATACCGGAAAAGGTAAGATGAGTGATATTGATTTGTTATGGGATATTCAACGTAAGATAGAAGGGAATACCATCTGTCCGTTGGGTGATGCTGCTGCATGGCCTGTAGCTGCTGCCATAAGACATTTTAGAGATGAATTTGAGTGGCATGTAACTCATCCGGAAGAAGCACAAAAAAGAAATTATGGATTGGCGCATTATGCAGATCCTATTCATGTACCAGCTTAATTAAGTTATGTCTGAACAACCATTATTTAAAGTAACCATCGATAATATCACGGTAGAAGTACCCGCGGGAACTTCCATTTTAAATGCAGCGCGTAAGATTGGCGGAGATGTTGCTCCCCCTGCAATGTGTTATTACAGTAAGCTCGAAGGCAGTGGTGGAAAATGCAGAACCTGTTTAGTAGAAGTAAGTAAAGGTTCTGAAAAAGATCCTAGACCAATGCCTAAATTGGTTGCAAGTTGTAGAACCACGGTGATGGATGGAATGGAAGTAAAGAATATTACCAGTGATCGTGTAATTGATGCGCGCAATGGGGTGGTAGAATTTTTATTAATTAATCATCCGTTAGACTGTCCTGTTTGTGATCAAGCTGGTGAATGTCATTTACAAGATTTGAGTTATGATCATGGTAAAGCGGGCACTCGTTATGAGTTTCAACGTAGAACGTTTAAGAAGCACGATTTAGGCGACAAGATTCAATTGCATATGACGCGTTGTATTCTTTGTTATCGTTGTGTGTTTACTGCTGACCAATTAACTGGCAAAAGAGAACACGGCGTTTTAGACAGAGGAGACCACGCTGAAATTGCAACTTATATTGAAAAGAATTTAGACAATGAATTCATTGGAAACGTTATTGACGTTTGTCCGGTGGGTGCATTAACCGATAAAACATTTAGGTTCAAAAACAGGGTTTGGTTTTTAAAGCCAGTTGACGCACATAGAGATTGCCCTACTTGTAGTGGTAAAGTTACTTTGTGGAATAGAGGAGATGAAGTATATAGAGTTACCGCTAGAAAAGACCAATGGGGTGAAGTAGAAGATTGGATTTGTAATACTTGCAGGTTCGATAAAAAGCAAACCAGTGATTGGGTGATTGAAGGGCCAAGATTGATTGACCGCCATTCGGTGATTGCGCAAGGCCATTATGCTGGATCTGTAGGTACACATAAACCAACAGAAACATTTGAAGCTGTTCATTCAGGTAGACAACCTAAGTTGTTGATGGATATTCATAGTGTTAGTGAAGTTAACCAAACTGATATCACTTTGAGTAAATTGGATAGACCCGCGCATTCCACTGATTTTAATCATAACAAAGACTAATTACCATCAGTATGACACTATTGGCCTTAGATTGGATATTAATACTAGAGAAACTAATCCTGATTGCGATTATTGTTTTTGCTAGCTTGGGCATTGCCCTTTATACTACTTTTTCGGAGCGTAAAGTTGCCGCTGTTTTGCAAGACAGACCAGGTCCTAATAGGGCTGGTCCAATGGGTTTACTACAACCATTAGCGGATGGATTAAAGCTCATCATGAAGGAAGAAATCATTCCTAATTCAGCCAGCAAAGCATTATTTATTCTAGGTCCTGCAATGGCAATGACGGCCGCTCTAATGACTTGTGCCGTAATTCCTTGGAGTAGTTCGGTTGAATTATTTGGTCGCAAGATTGATTTGCAAATTGCAGATATTAATATTGGTATTCTGTACGTGTTTGGTGTTGTGAGTATGGGTGTTTATGGCATCATGATTGGTGGTTGGGCGTCTAATAATAAGTTTTCTTTAATGGCCGCGTTGCGTGGGGCGTCTCAGGCGATCAGCTATGAATTAGCCATGGGCTTATCGCTGATTGCGGTATTGATGATTTCGGGATCATTAAGTTTAAAAACCATTGTTGATCAACAAATGGCTCCGGGTGCATGGTGGAATATAGTATACCAGCCCTTGGGTTTTATACTGTTTTTCATTTGTGCAATGGCCGAGTGTAATAGAACTCCTTTTGATTTACCAGAAGCAGAGAATGAATTAAACATGGGTTACCATCAGGAATATTCTTCTATGAAATTGGGTTTTTACCTTTTTGCCGAATACGTCAATATGATCATGAGTAGTGCGGTGATGGCTAGTTTGTATTTTGGCGGATACGATGTTCCGTTTTTAGACGAGTCTAGCTTAGCTCCAAATATTGCTGCTATCATTGGAGTACTGTCATTGTTGACCAAGATTGTGATTTTCTTATTTCTATTCATGTGGATACGTTGGACAATTCCAAGATTTAGGTACGATCAATTGATGAACCTAGGTTGGAAAAGTTTAATTCCACTGGCTTTATTGAATATGTTGGCAACAGGTGCAGTCATTTTATGGCAGCAGGGTTAAAATAGAAATTCTACATTTGTGAACCTTTTATACTAAAGAATAAATGCAAGCTTTAACAAACAGAGCAAAACAAGTGAGTAGGGATCCAATGACATTCATGGAGCGCCTTTACTTGCCTAATATTGTAAAGGGCATGGCTATTACATTTAGCCATATTTTTAAGAAACAACCTACTATTCAATATCCAGAACAAAAACGTGAGTTTAGCCCTGTATTCAGAGGTTTGCATGTGCTAAACAGAGACGAGGAAGGAAGAGAGAATTGCACTGCCTGTGGATTATGTGCAGTTGCTTGTCCAGCTGAAGCTATTACCATGGAAGCTGCAGAGCGTATGCCTGGTGAAGAGCATTTGTATCGCGAAGAGAAATATGCAGCTAAATATGAAATCAATATGCTTCGTTGCATTTTCTGTGGTTTATGTGAAGAAGCTTGCCCAAAAGACGCTATTTACTTAAGTGAAACTTTTGCGCCTGCCAATTTTACCAGAAAAGGATTCATTTATGGAAAAGACGATTTGTTAATTCCAGATAAGAATACTGCACCGGAAGAATATGCAGCAGCAAGGGGTGCTGCAAGAAATTAAAAATTTTGCCCGTTTTAATACAATCAAACAGATGGATACGATTCAAATTTTGTTTTTCTCTTTAAGTGCGCTGGCTCTATTTAGTGCTATTATGGTACTGGTAAGTAAGAATCCAGTACATAGTGTACTTTGGCTGGTTGCAGTCTTTTTTGCTATTTCTGGTCATTATATTTTACTCAATGCACAGTTTTTGGCCATTGTTAATTTGATTGTTTATGCAGGAGCCATTATGGTACTATTCTTATTCGTCATCATGTTAATGAATTTGAATGCCGATGCAGAGCCAAGGAAAAACTGGATGATGAAATTGGCAGGAGTAGTATCTGGAGGATGCTTTTTGATGGTTATGGTTTCATTAGTTAGGCAAGCTACTGAGCTTTCAGGAAAAGCTGCATTGATGAAAACAGGAGAGATTGGCTTAATCAAAAACTTAGGAAAAGCTTTATTTAGTGATTTTGTAATACCATTCGAAATCAGCAGTGTACTCTTTTTGAGTGCAATGGTAGGTGCAGTGGTAATTGGTAAAAAAGATTAATTTATAATAACACAACTATGCCAATACAGTATTATATCTATTTTTCATTAGCCTTATTTAGCATAGGTATTATTGGTGTGCTCACCAGACGAAATGCTATCATCGTTTTTATGTGCGTAGAACTGATGTTAAATGCAGTTAACCTTTTGTTGGTGGCATTTTCTAAAATGCATCATGGAAATGCCTTGTTAAATAACCCAACCAGTACTGCTGGCGTAGAAGGTCAACTTTTTGTATTTTTTATTATGGTTGTTGCAGCTGCAGAAGTAAGTGTAGGGTTGGCCATCATAGTAATGATGTATCGTAACACCCATTCTGTAGATATTAATTTCTTGAACCGATTGAAAAACTAGCACCCGCAACTTAGTATATGAGTAAAATTGCTTTTTTAGTACCATTGTTTCCCTTGCTGGGTTTCCTGATTAACGGATTGGGTAGGCATCGCTTGTCTAAATCTGCCGTAGGTATTGTAGGCTCTGGTGTGATATTCTTATCATTCCTCACTTCCTGCTACTTATTTGGATATGTTTATGGAGCTGCTGCGAATAGTGGAACTGCCCCTATCAATTCAGTAGTAACCCTGTTTAATTTTATTCAAACAGATGCTTTTACAATTCCATTTGCCTTTCAGGTAGATCAGTTATCTGTATTGTTTTTATTAATCATTACAGGAATTGGTTTCTTGATTCACTTGTATTCTACTGCATATATGAAGGATGAAGCGCCGCATCATTTTGCGCGCTACTTTGCTTACTTAAATTTATTCGTGTTTTCTATGTTGCTCTTAATTATGGGTAGCAACTATGTAATTATGTTTATTGGTTGGGAAGGAGTAGGATTGTGTTCTTATTTATTGATTGGATATTGGTTTAAAAACGGGGATTATAATTATGCTGCTAAAAAAGCTTTCATCATGAACCGTATTGGTGACCTTGGTTTTTTATTAGCGGTTTTTTGGTTAATCTTTAAATTGGGTACTGTAAACTACACCGATGTTTTTGCAGGTATTTCACAACTGTCTTCATTTGATATTACTGCTATTACTACTTTATTATTTGTTGGTGCAATGGGTAAGAGCGCACAAATTCCTTTATATACTTGGTTGCCAGATGCAATGGCGGGTCCAACCCCAGTGTCTGCATTAATACATGCTGCAACCATGGTAACTGCGGGAATTTACATGATTGCCAGAAGTAATATTTTATTTACAATGGCTCCTGCAACGCAAACTTTAGTTGCCGTTATAGGATTGGCTACAGCCATTTTTGCTGCAACTATTGCGCTAAAACAAAACGACATTAAAAAAGTGCTGGCTTACTCTACTGTAAGTCAACTAGGATATATGTTCTTAGGATTGGGAGTGGGTGCTTACACTGGTGCTGTGTTTCATGTAATGACACATGCATTCTTTAAGGCATTGTTGTTCTTAGGCGCTGGATCTGTTATTCATGCCATGCACCATGAGCAAGACATCCGTAAGATGGGAAACCTTAAAAAGTATATGCCCATTACGCATATCACTTTCTTATTGGCTTGCTTAGCTATCGCTGGTATTCCTCCTTTCTCAGGCTTCTTTTCTAAAGATGAAATATTAGTAGCAGCTTATTCAAGTAATCCGCTGTTCTATTATATTGGAGTGGGTGGTGCATTGATGACTGCCTTTTATATGTTTAGATTGTACACGCTTACGTTCTTAGGAAATTTCAGGGGAACACATGAGCAAGAACACCATTTGCATGAAAGCCCTTCTGCAATGACCCTTCCTTTAATTGTATTAGCAGTTCTTTCTGTTGTTGGAGGATTTATTGGAATACCTGCTGTTTTTGCTGAGAATCAGCATTGGTTGCAAAATTTCTTAGCGCCTATTTTTGCTGAATCAACCAAACTAGCAGAAGCGCATCATTTAAGCCATTCCCAAGAGTATTTGATGATGGGTATAGTTACACTCTTAATTGTTTTGGTGATTGCTTTTGCAGTAAAATCATATAGGAATTATAACAATGCCAATGAAACAGAAGAAACTGGATTGGGCAAGGTATTAATGAATAAGTGGTATGTAGACGAATTCTATAATGCAATTGTAGTAAATCCGTTGAATGCATTGGCAGGCTTACTTAAAAATGTGGTAGAAAAATCGGGTATTGATGGTGCGGTTAATGGAGTAGGCAAGCTGGTTGCTTATGGCTCGAGACAAATGCGCCTGATCCAAAGTGGACAGGTTGCAAGCTATCTCCTTGTAATGGTTTTATCAATGGTAGTATTTTTCATTATATGGTTTAATGATGCCACTATCATCAAGTTAATAAATAAAATATTTTAATTCGTTCATTAAGTAGCTAGCAATAATGATTACTTTATTACTCATATTAACACCACTTGTAGCTGGACTAATTGCATTTTCATTAAAGCAGGGTTCTTCTGCCAAAACATTTGCTTTACTAGCATCTGTGGCAACACTTGCTATTGCATTAGTTGCGGTATTCACGCCTGGAACAATCGGATACGATGCAGCCTGGTTAAATAGTTTAGGCAGTAGAATTAGCTTAAAAGCAGATGGCATGGGTAAGATGCTGAGCTTATTAACAGCTGTTTCTTTCCCAATTATTTTTACTGCGGTATACAATAATGAATACAAAAATGCATCTTCTTTTTATGCGCTGATGCTCTTGTCTCAAGCTGGATTGATGGGTGTATTTCTAGCGTCAGATGCATTGTTGTTTTACTTTTTCTGGGAATTGGCTTTAATACCAGTTTACTTTTTATGTTCTATTTGGGGAGGAGAAAAGCGAATTGCGGTTACATTTAAATTCTTTGTATACACTTTTATTGGGTCGTTAATCATGTTGATAGGCCTCTTGTTCATGTACTTGAATACAGCAGACCAATCTTTTTCACTAGAAAGTTTCTACGCGGTAAAATTGACAGCAAAACAGGAGTTAGTGATGTTTTGGTTATTCTTTATTGCATTTGCTATAAAGATGCCCATCTTCCCTTTTCATACCTGGCAGCCAGATGCATATGAACAATCACCCACTGCAACAACAATGGTCATGAGTGGTATCATGGTTAAGATGGGCGTATTTGCTGTAATTAGATGGTTATTACCGATGTTCCCAAATGCTGCAGCACAATCTGCTAATTTGGTGATTATACTTTCTATTATCGGAATGATTTATGCTTCTCTGATAGCGATACGCCAAGATGATATTAAGCGGATGATTGCTTATTCGTCTATTGCACATATTGGCTTAATGAGTGCGGCCATGTTTACAAATAATCAAACTGCAATGGATGGAGTAATGATTCAAATGTTTAGTCATGGTGTAAATGTGATTGGCCTCTGGATTATTGCAGACTTAATCGAAAAACAGTTAGGCACTAGAAATATGAGTGAGCTAGGAGGCTTGGCTCAAAAAGCTCCAGTGATGGCAATACTATTAGTTATCATGGCATTGGCAAATGTTGCATTGCCATTAACCAATGCTTTCATAGGGGAGTTCTTAATGTTTAATGGCTTATTCCAATATAATATGATCATGGCTGCTATCGCAGGTATCAGCATTATTTTGGCTGCAGTATATACATTGAATATGGTGCAGAAAGTTATTTATGGAGAGTTAAACGCAACTACAGAAAAGGCAACAGAAATTCCGTTTAATATTCAGTTTACTTTAGTAATTATTGTTGTACTTATTCTTGTATTTGGGTTATATCCACAACCATTGTTAAACCTAACGGGAGACAGTGTTTCAGCCTTATTTGTAAAAAAGTAAAAGACCGATTTAGTAGTTATGAACGCAATTATATTTTCAGCAATTCTTGGTGTGGTAATGATGTTTACAGGCATTTTTACCAATAAAAAGCCGGTCATTACTTTAACTGCAATTATTGCATTGGTTGTTTTATTAACAGCTAACCTAATGAATAGCTATGGCATTTTCTCTATTCAAATAGACACTAAAGAGTTATTGCATTTTAATAAAATAGGTCTTTTCTTCAATAGCTTAATCATAGGAGCAACGTTGATTTTTGTTTTATTAAGTGGATCAGAAATTGAGAAGTTAGGAAATAAAACAGCAGACTACTATGCATTAATTTTCTTTGTGCTTTGCGGAACTGCAATACTTACCTCATATAATGGTATGCTTATGTTGTTCTTAGGGATAGAAATTTTATCTATTCCATTGTACATTTTAACAGGTTCAGATAAGCATAATCTAAAGAGTAACGAAGCCTCGCTGAAATATTTTTTAATGGGTTCTTTTACAACAGGTATCATGTTGATGGGTATTGCTTTGTTGTACGGAGCTACTGGAACTTTTGGTATGGCAAGCGTAGGAACAGGAGCTTTGCCTCCATCATCTGGTGTTCAGGGCCCGGCATTTTTACAAGTAGCTGGATTACTTTTGTTGTTTGCTGCAATGTGTTTTAAAGTTTCTGCTGCGCCTTTTCATTTTTGGACACCTGATGTATATGATGGCGCCCCAAGTGTTTTCACTTCCTTTATGGCAACCATTGTTAAAGCAGCTGGCTTCTTTGCATTTATTAAATTGTTTTCTGCAAACGCCAATTTATTAGGACCTACTTGGAATATATTGCTCTCTTTTGTAATTGTGGCTACTTTATTAGCTGGTAATATTACTGCAGTATTTCAGCGTAGTATAAAGCGAATGCTGGCATATTCTAGTATAGCACAAGCTGGATTTATGCTTTTTGCTTTGTATAGTAATAACGATTTAGGAACAGAGGGGATCTTATTATACACAGTTGCTTATTGTTTGGCTACCATTGGCTTTTTTGCCATATTAATGAAAGTGAAGGATTATACTTTTGACGGTTTCAATGGATTAGCTTCTACACAACCAGTTCTGGCATTTGTTGCAACTATTTGTCTTCTTTCTTTAGCTGGAATTCCATTAACAGCAGGTTTTTTTGCCAAATATTATATGTTGGCGTCTGTGGTTAAAGCAGGGGGGCCATTATGGATGGTAATAGTTGCAGTATTATTTGCTGCTGTTAGTGCTTACTACTATTTCAAAGTAATACAAGCCATGTACTTTAAAGAGGGCCAACCAGAAACCAGTGAAATCACTGGAGGATTCAAGTTTGGGCTAGTTTTAGTAGCTGCTGGTATTCTCTTGGTTGGCGTTCTTCCTTCAATAGTGCTCAATTGGTTCTATTTTTAACCACTCTTCATAATTAGACTAGTTGGTAGAAAGGGTTTAATGATTACGCTGTACCTTTATTTTATGACAGCTTTCGACTCATTCACACTGGCTTGGCGCACGGTAAAAAGCAATAAGCTTCGTGCAGGTATTACTATTGCAATTATTGCTTTTGGTATTATGGCTTTGATTGGCATTATTACTGCTATCGAAGCGATGAATCAAAGTTTGAAAGAAAGCTTCTCGTCTATGGGAGCAAATTCTTTTAGCATACGGTATAAAGATTCTCGCGCCAGAATGGGCCCTAATAATGATGAAGTTAAAAAAACCAAGCGCGGTTTAAAAGAAAAAAAATCAAATTTGAATAAGCCACTTCGGTTAGAAGAGGTAGAGCGTTTTAAAGCCAATTATAATTTCCCTGGAGCATTAGTAAGCATTTATAGAAGAGGGCCAGGTGGACAAGAATTAAGATTCGAAGACAGAAAAACCAATCCACAGATATTGGTTTGGGGTGGAGATGAAAATTATTTATTGGTGAACGGTTACACTGTTAAAGAAGGTAGAAACTTAAATAATCTCGATGTTCAAAGTGGTAGAAATGTTTGCTTGATTGGAAGCAATGTAGCCACCCGATTATTTGGAGAAAGACCTGAACGATCATTAGATAAGATTATTAAAGTGGGCAGTACACCCTATAGAGTGGTAGGATTACTTAAAAGCAAGGGCTCTAGTGCCATGCTCCGTCAAGACGATGTGATTGTAACTTCTTACACAAATGTGCGCAGGTATGCCAATATAGGACCCACTTATTTAATTGGGATTAACGTTACAGATATCAATGTTATTCCTGTAGCTACAGATGAAGCTACTTCTGTATTTAGAGCCGTTAGAATGCTACAACCCACAGAAGATAATAACTTTGTAATAGAAAAAAGCGACAAGTTTGCAGAATTATTCATTGGTTTTTTAAGCAGTATCACCGGTGCTGCAAGTGCAATTGGTTTGATAACATTGATAGGTGCAGCTATAGGATTAATGAATATCATGTTGGTGGCAGTAAATGAAAGAACTAAGGAAGTAGGTCTTATCAAAGCGATTGGTGGTAAGAGTAAATATGTGCGTCAACAGTTCTTGTTTGAAAGCATGATCATTAGTTTATTAGGTGCCATTTTTGGAATTATTTTAGGAATCCTAGTAGGAAATATTTTTGGTGTCATTTTAGATACAGGCTTTGTAATTCCATGGACATGGGTATTCATCGGAATTATTATCTGTTCCGTAGTAGGATTAGCAGCAGGTATTTATCCAGCCATGAAAGCGGCTAAATTAAATCCAATTGTAGCTTTGAGGTACGAGTAAGAATAAAAAGGGGCCTAAAAAAATACTAAGAAGTAGGTTTATTTTTTTTACGTTCTTTTAATTTCTCATTAATGTAGTATTTAACATCTTCTTCCTTTGGGTGTTTTCTTAACCATTCATAGGTTGGTCGATATTGTTGAATAAAGCTTTGTAAATCGTCATTCTTTAAACCACTGTATTTATTGACTATTGCTGCAGAAAAGCGATAATCAATATAAGCTTCTTTTTCACTTTCTTTAAAGAATTGAACTGCATTTCGTTTATTCTTCTCTTTTTTTGAAAGTCTATTTAAGCTTATTCCAAAACCTGCACCTGAATTGGCTAATTCAACTGTCTTTAGAGGAGGACTAATCATCGCTTCTTTAAAATCTCTATCCCTTTCCAAACTGTCTATACTATACTGGCTAAATCCTGAATTTTGAACAGTAACGTTGTTTAGGTTGTGTTTAAGTGCAACCAAGTATAAGTGTAATGTGTCGGAAGCTGCAATCAATCCATTATATAAAACAGTATCAAAATGATAACCTACTGCTATAATAGAAAGAATATCATTTTTATTTACTTCTATTTTAAATAAACCTTTGTTATTGGTGATGACGGTATTTCTTTTTTTAAGATTAGTAATACTAGCAGACTCAATAGGTTCATTTGTAGCACTATCAATTAAATAACCCCAAACTGTTTTTTGAGCATTTAAGTTAGTGCTTATAACAAAAACAAGAATTAAAACCAATATTTTTTTCATAAAATAAAGATACAAATTCCAACAGCTTACCACTTTAAATATTCACACTTATAATAAAAAACCCACAGGTATTTAAACCTGTGGGTTATACTTAGTAAAATTTATTTACTAATGTAATATTGTTGGTTATTTAGGATCCAACGCTTCTTTAATTCTTTCAGCCAAATCAACTAAATGAATTTTACTCATTTTATCGGCAGAAGTTGCTGCTGCAGTATTTAGTTGACCACGAAGACCCACTAATTGAGCACGTACTATTGCAGTAACGTCAGATTTCTTAGCGTCAATAGGCGCTGGTCCACCACCAAATGATATGGTAATGGTAATTCCCCCAGCAGAAGCCGGCTTGATGATTGAAGCTAAACGATCAACATAAGCTCTTTGTAGCATTCTCTTGTAAGTATCAATAGCTTTTTTGCTGCTCAATTCATTGAAAATAGTTCCCTGAACATCATTCAATAATTCCATAGCAGTATAAGCTTTATCGGCGCCAAAACGTTCAGCGCTTAACTGTAAGCGACCTAGACGATCAGTGCTAACAATGCTGTTTACTGTTCTTTCTTGAAGGCTCATGATAGGATCTGCGCTAATTGGGTTATTAAACTTATTCCACATTGCGCGATCTACTAACCAGGTTGGTGTTTCAAATACATTTTTATTGATAAATCCAACAGCTTCTTTTTGGCGAGTTTTAGGAACAATTTCATAAACAGCTTCATTTTGTTCTACTGTTTTAAATGTTTCGTAAACACCACCAATATTGGTACTAACATGACCAATATATCTATTGAATTGTCCTAAGGTTGCAAGATACATATTAGCAAGGTTTTCATATTGATCACCTTCCTCTTTTGTCCACTCTGGTAAGCCTTTTATTACGCGCTTCAAATTCATCACACCATACTCACTCGCTTTAACAGAGTTATCACTTAGGTCTTCACTTTGGCTTCTAGGATCAACTCTGTTACCACTTTCGTAAGTACCAAACCAATGACGAGGATTCTCTTTTAAAGCAGCAGTAACCATTTTATTGCTGTTCATTTTTGTTTCATCTTCGGTGTTACCTGGAATGTATCCGTATCCCCATTTCATAGCCCATTTATCGTAGTCACCAATTCTTGGGTATAATCCTTTTCTGCTGATATTATCTTCTGGTTGCGCAACATAGTTAAAACGAGCGTAGTCCATGATAGATGCAGTATGGCCATTTGCTTCAACCCACTGCTTGTCTCTTAATTTTTCTACAGGAGTTTGACTACTGCTTCCCATATTATGACGAAGACCTAATGTATGACCTACTTCATGAGAAGACACAAAGCGAATTAAATCACCCATTAATTGATCATCGTATTTCATGCTTCGAGCACCAGGATCGTTTGGCCCTGCTTGCAACATATACCAATCATGAACCAACTTCATTACGTTATGGTACCAACCAATATGGCTTTCTAAAATTTCACCACTTCTTGGATCGTGCACATTTGGTCCATATGCATTAGCAATATCAGAAGCAAAATAACGTACAACAGAAAAACGAGCATCTTCCATACTCATCGTTGTATCATTTTCTGGCCACTCTTTACCCATAATTGCATTTTTAAAACCAGCTTTCTCAAATGCTGCTTGCCAATCGTTAATACCAGCAATTAAATGTGAACGCCATTGCTTTGGTGTTGCAGGATCTATATAATAGATGATAGGTTTCTTAGGTTCAACTAATTCACCTCTTCTCCATTTTTCCCATTCACCGTCTTTAGGCTCTAATCTCCATCTAACGGCAAAGCTTACATCTTCTACTTTTTGTTGTGCGTCGCTATAACGTACAAATTCATCAGTAAAATAGCCAACTCTTTTATCTGCAATTCTGCGTTGCATAGGAACTTTAGGTAAAAGCAATAACGAAGTATTGATTTCCATTGTTACTGCACCTGCGTCTCTTGCTGCTGCAATACCTGGTGATGGCGGTAATCCTGGAATACTTGGGACAGCACTAGAAATTGATTGGAATGTTTTTACCGTAACTATTTCTGTGTTAATTGGGTATGTGCTAATTTTTCCAATATAAGAACGGTCTTGCGCCAAAGCGGTTAATCTGTATCTTGTTTTGATATTTGGGTTAACACTTACAGCTTGGTTATCACCTCTGAAAAATTCTGTAACATCAATTACAATGCTTGCTGAATCTTTACCAAATGCAGCAATAGGGAATGCTGATGCAATTGCATTTAGGTTAGAATTTGTTACAGCTTTGAATATGTCTTGGTTTTCTTCTGCCTGATTAACCAAAGTTACTGTTCTTAAAAAGACGTTACTATTAGGTCCTTTTTCGAATGTAATACTTTGCTGATTGGCAATTTCACCACCGTAACCTGCACCAGCAGGTACTTTAGCAAAACGAACTACAGATAAAATTTCTCTACCAAAAATAGAGTCTGCAATTTCAAAGTAGTATTTATCTTCTACTTTATGTACAGTAAAAAGCCCGGTTTTAGAAACCGCTTTTGCTGTAATTACATCTTTGTAAGCTTTAGGGCCTGGTCTTTGAGCATTCATCATATTTGATAAATTGCCCATGTTTGGAACCTGTGTTGGAGCACCCGTACCTGGCGTTTGCGGCGGGGTTGGGGGACGCTGCTGAGCAAACACGGTTAGTGCAAGCATCAGTGCCGTGCTGGAGAATAATAATTTTTTCATTGTTGCAATTAGAATTTTTAAAAAAATGCCTATAAAGATAGGCTTGAATAGTATTTAACAATCAAATGCCTAAATGGATTGGATGAATGGTGAACTTTTATTAAAAATCGGTAAAATATAGCCAAAGATTATTGCGTTCAAATTTGCTGCTTTAAATAAAATACCTAATTTGTAAGCCCTTTAGGATACTAATTGAATTTGTTTTAAAGAATTTGATAATTCAGAATAATTTTCATTAGCATTGTGAAGTAATTTTTTAAACCATTTGTTATTTTTTTTAAAAAATCAAAAACCATTTGAGTCATGGCTGAAACAAAACCAACCGCTGCAGTGAAAAGTGCAACTTCTACTCAACCAAAGAAGAGCAGCAACATTATTTCTTGGATTGCTCCACTTGCTGGAGTTGTATTAGGGTACATTCTTTGGAGATTTGTACTTGGAACAAATAGTAATTTCACCAATCCAGATTTAGCTGGTGGTTTCTGGCCTAACCACAAAGGACCTTTAACTGGATTAGCTAAAATGTATGAAGGTGGTATTGTTGTACCTATCTTGATTGGTAACTTTATCATTGTATTGATTTTCGTTATCGAGCGTATGCTTACCGTGGTTAAAGCCGCTGGTACTGCAAACAATGCAGAATTTGTTCGTAGCGTACAATTTCACTTAGCTAACAAAGAAGTAGATAAGGCTTTGGCTGCTTGTGATAAGCAAAAAGGATCTGTTGGTAACGTAATGAAAGCAGGTCTTAAGAAGTACAAAGAAATGATCACCAATACTGAATTGGAAACAGAACAAAAAGTATTGAACATTCAAAAAGAAATTGAAGAAGCAACTGCACTTGAGTTGCCAATGTTAGAGAAGAACTTAGTATTCTTATCTACCATCGCTTCTGTAGCAACCCTATTAGGATTGTTCGGTACCGTATTAGGTATGATTAAATCATTCTCTGCATTAGGAGAAGAAGGTGGTGGAGACGCTGCTCGTGAATTATCAAAAGGTATTTCTGAGGCATTGTTTAACACTGCATTGGGTATTGGTACCTCTGCTGTTGCCATCATTTTCTACAACGTATTTACCACTCGTATTGATGGTATTACTTACGGAATTGATGAGTCTGGCTTCACTTTAACTCAAAGCTTTGCTGCTAACTACAAATAATTTTAAATTATTTGTGGAATTAGGAAAGATTTGAATCTAATAATAAGTGAACAGTAAAAAACTAAACAATGGGTAGAGCCAAATTACCTCGGAAGAGTACAAACATCGATATGACCGCAATGTGCGATGTGGCCTTTCTCTTGTTGTCGTTCTTTATTTTAACGACCAAGTTTAAGCCCGCTGAAGCGATTGCAGTTACAACTCCTAAATCAGTTGCTGCAAAAGTGGCGCCCCAGAAGGATTATGTAATGGTAATTTTAGATGCAAATGGGAAAGTGTTTCTTGAAATGGACGACGAGTCTAAAAAAGAAGCAATTGCAAATGCACTAAATTCTACCAGAAATCTGGGATTGAACACTGCTTCTTTTAAAAAGTCGCTGTTTTTTGGAGCGCCTTTTGGTAGCCTTGCCTCATTTCTTGCTTTACCTGAAGATCAGCGTAAAGGAGATAAATTACCTGGAATTCCTGTTACGGATACAGCTAATAATGAGCTAGTTACTTGGATGAGATTAACCAAAGAAGCCTATATGGGTGAAAAAGAGCCTGCGTTCCTATTAAAAGGAGACAATATGGCTAAATATCCTGCTTTCAAAGCAATTGTTGATGCTTTCAAAAAGAATGATATTTTAAAGTTTCAAATGGTAACCAGCCCTGAAGCTGCACCTACAGGAACCGATCTTTGGAAGTTGAATCAGAAAGGCGAAAAAGTAGAAGACTAAAGAAACAAATTTATAACGAAAACTAAATTCTACCGACATGGCAGAAATGGATACCTCAGGCGGCGGTGGCCACAAAAAAGGACCCGGCGTCAAGAAAGGGAAAAAACTATCAACTAGGGTTGACTTAACACCTATGGTGGACTTAGGGTTCTTGTTGATTACCTTTTTCATATTCACTACAACCATGAGTCAGCCAACGGCTATGAGGCTAATTTTACCAAAAGATGCCGATAAGCCTGAAGACCAGAATAAAGCTAAAGAATCAGGTGTAATTACCCTGCTTTTGGGCAATGACAACAATGTCTTTTATTATGAAGGTCAATTGGCAGTAGATGGGTCTAATTTTAAATCATCAAACTTCAAGGAAATCAGAACTGTTTTGATTGACAAGAAGAGAAATACTCCTGAAAAGGATTTGGTGGTAATTATTAAGCCTTCTGCTGAATGTACTTATAAGAATGTAGTGGATATATTAGATGAAATGGCTATTAATATACTTAAAAAGTATGCATTAGTTGATATTTCCGAGGGCGAAGCCGCTTTGGTTAAAATATCTGATGCAAGCGGAAGTGCAGGAGCTGGCGCATCTAATTAGGATCAACAAGCAACTAACAAATAACATTTTTTACAATGGACGTAAATAAAATTCAATCAGCAGATATTCTCGACATCATCTTTGATGGCAGAAATAAAGAGTATGGTGCTTATGAGTTGCGCAAAACTTACAACAAGCGTATGACCAAGGCTTTAGTAGGGACCGTACTCATTCTTTTACTAGCTGTGCTGGGTAACATACTTGCAAATACTGTCGGCAAAGAGAGTAAAGAGTTAATTGTACAAGACGTGTCGCTGGAAAACGTGCAACAGGAAGAAAAAAAGGCTGAGCCACCGCCACCACCGCCACCACCAAAACAAGAACCTCCTAAAGTGGAAATCACTAAGTTCACTCCTCCTAAAATTGTAAAGGATGAAGAAGTGAAAGAAGAAGATGAAATTAAAGAGGTAGAAAAATTGGAAGACACTAAGATTGGTACTATCAATCAGGAAGGTGCAAAAGACGAAGGTATCGTTGCTCCTCCAGTTGAAAGTGGTACTGGTGTAGTAGAAGCCCCTAAAAAAGAAGAAGATTACGACAAGATATTTACCGTGGTACAAATTCCAGCAGAATTCCCTGGAGGTTTGCCAGCTTGGGCTAAATATTTGGAGCGTAACTTAAACAGAGATTTACCTGTTGAAAATGGTGCACCTCCAGGAAAATACACAGTTGTAGTATCTTTTATTGTAGCTAAGGATGGAGCAATCAGTGATGTAGTTGCTGAAAATGATCCAGGATATGGTACAAAAGCAGAAGCAGTTCGTGTAATTACAAGAGGTCCAAAATGGAAGCCTGCTGTACAGAATGGTAGAAACGTAATCTATCGTCACAAGCAGAGTATAACTTTCATGGTATCTGAAGAATAATTCAACACTACAATTTTATACAGCCCTGAGTCTTTTAGATTCAGGGCTTTTTTTATTTCTTTTTTTTGAAGAACTATTTGTTTTTTATGGAAAACCAGCATTGATGTATCCTAGTAGTAAACAGATTACTATGGATAAAAATCAGATCCTTCAGAGCGAGTGGCTCGATATTTTATTTGATGGGAAAAACAAACAGTATGGTGCATATGATTTGCGCAAAACATACAATGAAAGGCTCAAGAAAGCCATGCTAGGTGCGTTAAGTGTTGCTGCATTATTTGTAACAGTAGTGCTAATGGCAAAGAGCCAGAAATCTGCTCCAACTGTATTGAATGTGATAGATATCTCTTTAGAGAAAATTAAAGAGGATAAACCAAAAATTGAATTAAAAAAGCCAATTTCCAAAGAGCCTATCAAATTAAAAACTGTTGCTGTTACTCCGCCCAAAATTGTATCTAATGAAGAAGTAATACCTGAAGAATCAATAAAACCAATTGATGAATTCGAGAATGTTCAAATCAGTAATTTTAATCAAGAAGGCGGTAATAGCAATGATGTCATCAATCCACCAATTGAAAAATCAGTAGCTGGTGTGTCATTGGTTGCCAAAGACGATACCGAAATAGAAATCTTTTACAATGTACAAATACCAGCAGAATTTCCTGGAGGTCTCAGCGGTTGGAGAAACTATTTAGAAAGACATTTAAACAGCGATATGCCAATTTCAAATGGAGCACCTGCTGGAAAATATACTGTAGTGGTTTCGTTTTTAGTTGATAAAACTGGCGCCATTAGTGATGTGGTTGCTGAGAATGATCCAGGCTATGGTACAAAGGCAGAAGCGGTCAGAGTGATTGCCAAAGGCCCACATTGGAAACCTGCCATGCAAAACGGGAGTAAAGTGATTTATCGGCATAAGCAGTCAATTACCTTTTTAGTTGCAGAGGAGTAATCTGCAACTAAAAAACCGTCTATCTTTACTTTATGAATACGGCACTTCAAGGTTGGGATGATACAATTGTTGCATTGGCAACTGCACCAGGAATAGGAGCTATAGCAGTGATTAGAATAAGTGGTCCAGCAACATTTGAAGTAATCAATCAACTATTTCCAAAGAAAGACTTATTAGCACAAGCTTCTCATACTATTCATGTTGGGTTGCTAAAAGATGGAGATACGGTTTTAGACGAAGTAGTATTGTCCTTATACAGAGGTCCTAAGTCTTATACAGGTGAAGATGTGATAGAAATAAGCTGTCATGGCTCACCATATATACAAGAACAAATTTTACAAGCCATTACCAAACTTGGGGTAAGAATGGCCAAGCCAGGTGAGTTTACACAGCGCGCATTCTTAAAAGGTAAAATGGATTTGGCCCAAGCAGAAGCAGTTGCTGATTTGATTGCGAGCAATACAGAAGCCAGTAAGAAAGCAGCTTTGCATACTATGCGTGGAGGTTTTTCTTCAGACTTAACACAGTTGCGGGAAGCCCTCATTAGTTTTTCAGCATTAATAGAATTAGAGTTAGACTTTTCTCAGGAAGATGTAGAGTTTGCAGACCGAACACAGTTTAAAAATTTGATAAGCCAGCTAAAAGAAGCAACTGCAGCTTTGATAGGTTCTTTTAAATTAGGCAACGTTATCAAGAATGGTGTACAAGTTGCCATTATTGGCAAGCCCAACGCGGGCAAGTCTACATTGCTCAATACATTATTAAATGAAAATAGAGCCATAGTAAGCGATATTGCAGGTACTACGCGTGACACGATTGAAGAAGTATTAAATATTGAAGGGGTATTATTTAGGTTGATTGATACTGCCGGCATACGCGAACACACTGATGATGCAATTGAACAGATTGGTGTAAGTAAGAGCAAAGAAAAAATGCGCGCTGCACAAGTGGTAGTGTATTTGTATGATCTCTTAAATATTAGTGCCGCAGAATTACAGCAAATTGTAAATGAATTTGAACAAGAGCAGATCAATTATATTTTAGTAGGTAATAAAGCCGACTTGGCAAATGCAGAAACTGTTAAACAATTTGCTGCATTTAAAAACAGTTTGTTTATCTCCGCAAAAAATAATGAACAAATAGATGCGCTAAAAAAATCCTTAGTAAATAATACAATTCACGGGAATATTAATACGGAGTCTACCATTGTTACAAATGCTAGACATTATGAAGCATTGGTAGGATTAATGCAATCATTAGAAGAAGTAGAACAAGGATTACATAATAGACTACCAGGCGATTTATTAGCATTAGATATTCGTCAGTGCTTACATTATTTAGGGACCATCACAGGCAGCATCACCCACGAAGATCAGTTGGATTATATTTTTAGTAAGTTTTGTATTGGGAAGTAAGCACAATACAATTAATACAGGTTCTGTACACTTTACTTGCCTTCTTAATTGCTTGTTCTCATTGTTGTTATTTCTTTTGAAATTTCTTCAAGTGTTTCAATGAATTCATCTAATCTATTGTTGTTATTTATGTAGACATCATAGACCATTTTTCCAATTTCATAATGAATTAAACAGCGCCAACGACTGGCTCCAGTGTAGCACTCAATCATAAAACCAGATCTTGTAAAAAAGCGAAATTCCGTATATCGCTCAGTATTAGGGTCTTTCTTCTTAATTTCATCTCTCACCATTTTTAGATGGGCAACTACTGAGTCTATTTCATCTTCATCAATATACTCAACATTGGTCATAGGGGCATCTGTAAAAAGATTCCGGCTACCTCTTTGATCTATTCTTATGCCATAAAGTTTATGCCCAGTTACTAAATCTTCTACGGAAGCTAAATAGACGATTAGTTCACGAATTCTTCCTCTTTCTTCTATATGGTATTTTACATGGTTGCGATAATTGTATAACTTTCTATGTATTAAACTTTCGAAAGTAGAGTCAGCTCTTATCACTACGGTATCTATATGTTTTTTTTGTTGGGCTTTAACAGTAACACTACAAAAAAGTAGAACTAAAATTACAAGTATTCGCATATGATTTTTTTTAAATAACTACAAAATATATGCCAAAGCTGATCAGTTCTATGTTCTCAAACATATAAAAGTGCTTTTTGATTTCAAATATGCTGTATGATTAATTGAACATTATAAAGCTTTTAATTCTAACATAGCTTCTTTACATGCGGGGTTCAATTTGAGGGCTTCTTGGTAAGCCAGCTTTGCTTCAGTTTTCTTATTTAGTTTTGATAGTAAATATCCTTTTAATGAAAAAATGATATAATCAGATTTATATGACTCCCCAGTGAGATAGCGAATAGAGCCTTTTGCTAGATTCAGAAATTGAGGCGCCATTAATTTATAAAAATTGTTTAAATGAAGTAGTGCGTTTTCATAATTCTTATTGTTTAAATCATTCAATAAACAGTGATAAAAATAAAAATAACTGTATTCTACTTCTTCTTGATTAATTCTCTCACAAAAATTACTACTCTCTCCTTTCATGTACATTGGAAATTCTTTTAATAGTATATTGCCTTTTTCACTTTTTGTATCTGGAATGAAAGAAAAAGTGGTATTGCTTGTAATTAACTTATAGGCAGGTTCGAAATCTCTTTTAGCAATATATGCTGAAATATAATCGAAAAAATATCTTACTGCAAGAATGGGATATTCACCTGCAAAGCGCGTATCAGCATTTTTTTTGACGAATAATTCCCGATTCATTATTTGTAGAATACTATCGTATTCACCAACAATAGCATATAAATCTATCAAATCTGTGTTAGTTCTTTTATAGAAGTTGTTAAAGATTATTTTTTGATAACTCTTTAATGCATCTTGATATTTTTGGGAATCTCCAAAATTTTCAGCTTCTTCTGTGTATAGCCCATTTAGTTTATTAATAACAATATTGTTGTTTTTAAACTTTGAATAGTCAGGTTTAGTGCCACTGGAATCTGTATAAAGACGAACTAACTTTTTGATATAATGCCCAGTTGAATCAAATTGTTTTTTTTCATAAAACACCCTCCTTTTTTCTTCATAAATTTTTTCAAGTAATTCAAGGGAACAAAAAAACTCTTCTTTCTTTATATTATAAATATGCTCATAATCACATGCGCATAGCTTATTCTCTAACAAATACATAGCAACGTTTAAATCAATCATTCCCAATTCCTTATCTGCATATGAAAGATTAAAGAAGCCACTTTCCGCATAAATGACTGCATTTGTAGGTTCTTTAGCCATCAACAGATTATATATATTCTGTGCTTCTTGATTTCTAATTTTATTTGATCCTCTCAAAAAACTAGCTTTATGAAGCAGTTTATTGGTTTCACTTAATTGCCCAATTGATATTGCTGGTTTAGTTAAAAACAATAAGCTGGATGCTATAAATACTATATATTGTTTCATCATCTTTTATTCAATGAATTAATATTATTGTGGCCCACGTAAATAGAAAAAATCTTCTACTTTTTCTAGTATACTCTTAATTAAAGAGTGCTTTAGTAAAACAATATGAGGCCAAAGTTCATTATTATATAATTCATAAAAATTATCACAACTTTTTTTATAACCTGCATAATCAGACATAAAACTGAGTGCATTTGAGATGCAGAACTCATTGTTAGATTGTAAAGCTGTTTTAAGTGCTGAAACCCTTGTCCAGCTTTCTTTATTTTGCTCCCACCAAATAGTTGCCTTTTCAGCAAGTACTTTTCTATTTTGAATAATTTGTGTTTCTGTTTGCCTATTTTGCCAATTTACTGTATAAATTCTTTCATTCGCTTCTATACGATTATTTAGTTTGATTTCTTCTAATGTAGGATTAGCAATGGCAGTGGATCTAAATCCAAAATCTTTGAATGTAAGCTCTTCTAGTAACCAACCTGCTCTAATAGAAATCCAGTCTATTTCATAGGGAATAATTTTTTCATTTTCCGAAATGAACCGTTTGGTACCTGGATACATAAGTGACGGTGAATAGTATAATTTTACATATTCAGTACTTTCTAGTAATTGAATCAAAGCTGGGATTACTTCTTTCTGTTTACTCTCTAAGACTGTTTTAGCATTTATTACTACTTCATCAAAGTCTTTACTTTTGAAAGCATTTAAAAGACTATCAAGATTGTTCGTTTGAGAAAAACCAAGTACTGTCGTTTTTAACAGTACTGCTATCAAAATAATTTTAAGTTTCATTGTTGTATGGAGAGTATAATTTTTTAATTTCTATAGCTGAATGTAAAACGCTTTTCATATTTACCAACTGCTCTTCCATCTCTAGTAAACTCTTTGTGAATAAGTGCGATGCATTCAATGGGCAAATTAAATTGGTTATAGGTATAGGAAAGATGTATAATGTCTTTAAATGGGGAATCTGTATCACCTCTTGTAATTGTATAGGTTAAAATATTGTTTTGATTTAAATAGTACCATTTGAAAACACTATAATCATTATTAAATATTTCTTGATCTTCAATGCCAATAAGCCCATCTGTATCATAGGAAAAAGAAATGTTTTCATGTGGAAAAATGCTAGATATATTTAAATAACCTAGTGGATTGATTGCTTTATCAAATTTAGAATATGTAAAATAAGGAGGATTTGAAGAGCTATGGCTTTTCATAAATGGT
Source organism: Sediminibacterium sp. FEMGT703S (assembly GCA_002786355.1). Classification (GTDB taxonomy): domain Bacteria; phylum Bacteroidota; class Bacteroidia; order Chitinophagales; family Chitinophagaceae; genus Sediminibacterium. The sequence goes on along the minus strand of PGCO01000001.1, from coordinate 367,008 downwards.
TCTTCGGCTTCTTTTGCAATATTTTGTTGGCTGTTGATTAACAATTCTGTTGTTTCCCCTTGTGCATAATCATATTTTCGTCTTGTTAGATAATTGGTATTTAATATATACTTCAATGCTTTATTTGAATATTCAAGCCTGCCTTTCCAATAATATGGTTTATCGTTGTCAATATGATCCTCTTCCAAACGCAACCTGTTTACTTTATTTGTGATACTATCTTGTATATGTTTGCCTTCTTTATAAATGAAAACTTGTTTTTGGATGAAAGTCCAATATGATACTTGATCTACTGGGTCAAATTCATAATTGGTAATCTTTCTTGAAATAGGACTCTTGCTTTTTCCGACATAGTTGAATTGTTGAATGGTTACAGTGTCAATTAATGGAAAAACATCATTCGGGGATGTCTTTGTAGTTTTGCAATTGGTTTTTATGATATCTGTTACTCTGTCAAAACGATCATAGATGAAAGAAATCTGCTGGTATTTTCCATACAAAGTGTCGCTTGTGATACTTTGAATTAAAGGAAGTTTTTTTTGAGCAAACAAAAACAGCGGCAGGATTGCAAAAATTAATAAACCTTTTTTCATACTAAAGAGTTTGTGCTTGCTAAGGGCTCATGGGTTATGGTAAGGAAGATAAATAAAACGGTTTAGAATAAGTAAAATTATTTTCATGTTTTATAACTAACTTATTCCTCTAGAATCAACTAAATTTAAGTGCTTTCAAATTTTTGTGGTGCGAAATAATTATGTCAAGCTTTTCCTTTACGCAATTATCAACAAATTATTTTGACACTGGCATAGTTCAATTACATTATGAATTTGAAAGCTAATAATTAACATGTTTATGCTATTCCAAAGATTTCTTTTCGAATTACCTTTGTTTAAAATCATGAATAATTAAACGCCTAGTTATACTTTGGCGTGGTAAATGGATAGATCAAAAAAAATATATGCTTAAAACCAAAAGACTTATAATTATACCCTTGACATACAATCAATTGGTTAAGTATGTTAAGTGTGATGGTACTTTAGAAAAAGAATTCAATTTAAATCCAAATTCAAGAATTATTTCTGACGAACTAAAAGAGGCATTAGAAAATACTATTCTCCCCAATGTTGCTGATACAACTAAAAATTATTTATTCTCCACACTTTGGACCGCAATTTCAATTGCCGAAAACTCGATGGTGGGAGATTTATGTATAGTTGGCGAACCAAATAAATTAGGTGAAATTGAAATAGGATACGGTACTTATGAAGAATATCAGGGAAAAGGTTATATGACAGAAATTGTAGGAGGAATAATTGAATGGGCAAAGACTCAAGCATCAGTAAAATCTATTATTGCTTCTACCCTGAAAACCAATTTAGCTTCATTTAAAGTGCTAGAAAAAAATAAATTCATAAAGATTAAGGAAAATCAATTATTATTAAATTGGAAATTAGAACTTTAAATCAATGAAATGAAAACCAAACTAGAACAGATTGAACAATATTAAATTGATTTTTAAAAAAGTAGCTCGACCTATTTCTTGCATTTTGCTATTGTTTAGCTGTAACAACAGTAATCATAACACGAAAGTAGAAGCTCAAAAAGATACTGCTCATGCTTGCATGCAAGTGCCTCAAAGATTTGGTACCAACACTGATTCATCTACTTCTTTTGGTGGAGACAGTTCCTATGATAATATGGTATTGATTCCAGGGGGAAGTTTTGAGATGGGAGGAGACAATGACCAAGCGGCAGAAGATGAATTCCCAAAACACAAAGTAACGATAGCTCCATTTTATATAGATATCACTGAAGTGACAAATGCCCAATTTCAAAAATTTGTGGTTGCCACTGGTTATATCACTACAGCAGAACGTAAACCTGATTGGGACGAATTAAAAAAATCAGTTCCGCCTGGCACACCAAAACCAGCAGATAGTTTATTAGTTGCTGCTTCTTTAGTGTTTAAGCAAAGCAATGGACCAGTTAACTTAAATGACTATAGTCAATGGTGGAGTTGGGTAAACGGTGCTAATTGGAAACATCCCCAAGGGCCAGGCAGTTCTATAAAAGGGAAAGAAAATTATCCGGTTGTACATGTAAGCTGGGATGATGCAATGGCATATTGTAAATGGGCTGGAAAAAGATTGCCAACAGAAGCAGAGTGGGAATTTGCAGCAAGGGGTGGACGCATCAATCAAATTTATCCATGGGGCAACGAGCCCGTTAATCAAGGCAAGCCTAAAACAAATAGTTGGGAAGGAAATTTCCCATACTACAATGAACAGAAAGATGGTTTTTTAAAATACGCACCTGTAAAAATGTTTTCTTGTAATAATTACGGATTATTTGATATGGCGGGAAATGTATGGGAATGGTGTAGCGATTGGTACCATCATGATTTTTATAAGACCCTTGCTAATACCAACAGCTTTAATCCTTCAGGGCCCAATAAAAGTTATGATCCACAAGATCCTTATACACCAAAAAGAGTTTTACGTGGTGGAAGCTTTTTGTGTAATGATGCTTATTGTAGTGGGTATCGTGTTGCAAGAAGAATGAAGAGTAGTCCTGATACAGGCTTAGAGCATACAGGCTTTAGATGTGTGCGTGATGTTGTAAAGTCAAAATAGTTTTTTAAATTAGTTATAATGTTTACTAAAATATTGCTTTCTTTTTTTTTAATTTTTTCTTTGTTTGAGGTAGTTGCACAAAAAAGCAAGCCCAATATTATTTTTATTTTAGCAGACGATTTGGGATATGGAGATTTAGGCTGCTATGGATCTACTCAAATAATTACACCTAATATAGATGGATTAGCAAAATCAGGAACAAAGTTCACGCAGTTTTATGCTGGTAGTACTGTTTGTGCTCCATCTAGGGCCTCATTAATGACTGGATTGCATACAGGTCATGTTTCTATTAGAGGCAATGGAGAAGTGCCATTAGCTGCATCGGATAGTATACTGCCACAGTATTTGCATCATGCAGGATATAAAAATGGAATAGTGGGTAAGTGGGGATTAGGGCTGGCTGGAACTACTGGAGCCCCTGAAAATAAGGGCTGGGATTTTTTTGCTGGATTGCTGCATCATGTTGAAGGGCACTACCAAAAACCAGACTCTGCATGGCAAATCATGAACGGGAAAAGTACCAAAGTGAAAATTCCAGAAAATCAATATAGCAACGAGTGGTTCACAAATCAAGCGAAAAAATTTATAAAAGAGCAACAATCCAATCCCTTTTTTTTATACATAGCATATACATTGCCACATGCAGAATTAGTAGTACCTAAAAATGCAATGCTTCCCTATTTAACAGAAGAGGGTGCAAGTAAATTTGGGCCTGAAAATGCCCATCCTTCTGGACAACATTATGGATCACAGGCTTTTCCTAAAGCTGCTTATGCAGCAATGGTTTCTCAGATGGATCAATATATTGGAGAATTAATTGCTTATTTAAAGGCACAAAAGTTATACGATAATACCATTATTGTTTTTACTAGCGATAATGGAACGCATAAAGAAGGCGGACGAACAAAAGCAGATATTGATTTTTTTAATAGTAGCGGAGGATTAAAGGGGGCAAAAAGAGATTTATATGAAGGTGGAATTAGGGTTCCTTTTATTGTTAGTTGGAAAGGGAAAGTAAAATCAGGGTCAATCAATAATTATACAGGCGCATTTTGGGATATACTTCCTACATTCAACGAAATTGCTGGTGTTGCTGCATTACCTGAAACAGATGGCATTTCATTTGTTAATGCGTTAAAAGGTAAAAAGCAATTAGTACATAATACTTTATATTGGGAATTTTATGAAGGTGGATTTAAGCAAGCTATTTTGCAAAATAATTGGAAAGCGATTCGCTATTATAAAGGAACAACACCTACAAGAACTGAATTATATAATTTAGCAGTTGATAAAGGTGAAACCATTGATATTGCAGATCAAAACCAACCTTTAGTTGAATTGTTGGAAGCTTTAATGGATAAAGAGAGAATCAAATCAAGTAATCCATTATTTCAAATTAAATAAGCCATGAAAACGCAATTAGAAAAATATTTTTTTGAAAAATACCATCATCAACCTACTATAATCGTTCGATCTCCTGGAAGAGTTAATATTATTGGTGAACATGCCGATTACAATAATGGTTTTGTATTACCAGCAGCCATAGATAAAGCAGCTTATATAGCCATTTCTTTAAGAGACGATAGTGAAATTCATTTAACCGCCTTAGATTTAAATGAGCAATTTTCTACAACAGTTGACCAACTAAAGCCTATTGGAGATATAAGTTGGCCTAACTATATTTTGGGTGGCGCAGCTCAGTTTTTAAAGCGCTCAATACAGCTTCCAGGATTTAATGCAGTACTTACAAGTGATGTTCCTATTGGCGCTGGTCTTTCATCCTCCGCTGCAGTAGAATGTGCCACTGTTTTTGCATTGAATCATTTATTACAGACTAATATTGAGCGAGTAGACATGGTTGCTATGGCCCAGAAAGCAGAACATGAATATGCAGGAGTCATGTGCGGTATCATGGATCAGTTTGCCTCTATGATGGGAAAAGCCAATCAAGTAATAAAATTAGATTGCCAATCACTAGCCTACGAATATGTTCCCTTTAAATTAGAAGGTATAAAGATTTTATTGTTGAATACCAACGTAAAACATTCATTGGCATCTACTGAATACAATACGAGAAGGTTAGAGTGTATGCAGGCGGTAGAAATGATTCAAACAATTCATCCAGAAGTGTTTTCATTAAGAGATGCCACTGTACAAATGCTAGACCAATATGTATTGCCTAATAACCAAACTGTATATAATCGGAGCAGATTTGTGGTAGATGAAATGGAAAGGTTGAATCAAGCATGCAAATTTTTACAAGAAGATAATATAACAGCACTTGGTAGTTGTATGTTTAAAACCCATGATGGTTTAAGTAAGCAATACCAAGTAAGTTGTAAAGAATTAGATTACCTGGTAGACTTTGTAAGATCACGTAAAGAAGTGGTAGGGGCAAGAATGATGGGTGGTGGTTTTGGAGGCTGTACAATCAACTTAGTGCAAGAAAGTCAAATTGATTCTCTAATCAATAGTATCAAGCCAGCCTATGAAGCGGCAATGCAATTACCATTGGATTATTATATAGCAACCATACAAAACGGTACGGGGGTAATTTGAAATTAGGCAGGTGAAAGACTAAAATACAAGGTCAACCCTTTGTCAGTCTCAGATTCAGTAAAAATACTTCCGCCGTGTTTATCAATAATTCTTTTCACTATTGCTAAGCCTAGTCCGTTGCCTTCAAATTTGCTGTGGTAACGCTTAAATGGTGTAAATAGTGTTTTTATTTGTTCTTCGTTTAGGCCAACTCCATTGTCTTTTACAAAGTAATATTGTTGTCCATCTTTTCTATATGTACCAACTTCAATTTCTGGCAACAATTTTTTTGAAGAGTATTTAAATGCGTTAGATAAAAGATTGTTGAATAGTTGTTTAATTGCTGCTTCATTTACTCTTGCTTCTGGTAGGTCTTGAATTTTTAATTGACCTTTAAAGTCTAATGGCATTTGTTGTTTGCAAATATCTTGAACAATGTCATTGATGTTTACTGTTGTTTTTTCTAAAGCTTGCATGCCTAATCTTGAAAATGCCAACAAGTCTTGGGTAAGTGTTTTCATGCTTAGAATGGTGGTTCTAATCATCTGTAAAAACTCTTTGTTTTCGTCATTTAAGCTATTGGGGTCAATTAAATCTACTACGGTCAATATTTTATTAATGGGCGAATTCAAATCATGAGCAGCAATAGAGGAGAATGCTTTAATGTCTTCTATTTTTCTAATTTCACCGGTGATATCTGTTACACTAACAACATAAGCATCACTGGTTCCTTGATCATTAAAAAGCGCGTTCGATTTTATATCTATAATTATTTTCTCGCCATCATTCCTAATTACTTCTGTTTGGTAGTCTTCTTGATTAGCCTGTTTTCTATTCGTTAATCTGTCTAAAAAAGTAGCTCTCCTGTCTATTGGAATAATCATTTCAATAACGCTACTGCCTACTAATTCAGCTTCTGTATAGCCTAATATTTGACAATAGCTGGGATTGCAGTAAACAACTTTTCCATTATTATCAATACTTACAACACCTTCTCTTAACGAGGAAACCAAGCGTCTAAATTTGCTTTCACTTTCAGCTAATTGTGTTTCAAGTAAAAGGCTTGCAATTTGTTTCTTGTTAAGGAGATTTGCATAAAAATAAACTAGAATAAATATAACAATTGTAAAAATAATAGTATGTAGTTCAATTCCAAACTCAGTGCTATATAGCCTTTCTTTTTCTCCCCAAGTTCTTAAATATCCTAAGAAGGGCGGAAATACTAGCATGAATAGAGATACCCTTCTTAATAAAGAACTACCATCTAAAATTGAAGCAAAAAGCTTAGGTAATCCGTACGTGATATTACATAGGAATAAGGCTGTGCTCAAAAGGAGAAATAAAATTGCAGTACTTAATGCAATCGTTGAAACTCCCTCTACTCTATACGCTGAATCTCTTCCATATAAATATCCTAAAATAGCGCTATAGGCAATAACAAAAACAATTATACTAAGTACTTGTCTAATATTTAGTAACCATTTCTTTTGTGTATTAGAACTGATTATAATAGTGCCACAAAGTAAAAATAATACAGCTGTAGTGGGCGCCAAATGCGAATTGATTAAGCTAGATTCTACTTTCTCTTTAAAAAGATAATGGTCAAGTCTTAAGAAATCGAGAGAAAATTGATTCGCTAGAATATGCAAGGATCCAATTAGTAAAACAAATATTCCGAAGGATATTTTCTTTGCATTTAAATTGGATTCTTTAAAATACAATAGCCAAATGCCTGCGCCAATAAATGTTGTGGCCGTGAGTGGATTCATCGAAGTCATCTCACTCGAAAAGCTCTTTAAAATCGTTATATCAAATTGCCATCCAATTAAATTTGAACATCCTGCAAAAATGATCAATAAACCAATAAAATAAATGTATTTAATTCTATTTGCACTAAACATAACAGAGGGGGGGTAAATTAGCGGAATTAAATATAAATTAAATGGTTGAACATTGTTTTAATCAAAACTGATAAAAATAGGTTTGGTTCAACTACATCATTAAATTTAGTACTTTAAGCGCACAACTATTAAAACAATATATGAAGGCATATATATTCTTTCTTTTTATATTATTCTCTTTTGCATCTTGTAATCAAAAGAACCCATTGTTCAAAGAAATTAAACCAGAACAATCTGGATTAGTTTTTTCCAATACTATTGTAGAAAACGAAGAGTTAAATGTATTAAACTACGAATACATTTATAATGGAGGCGGTGTAGGTATTGGCGATTTCAATAACGATAGTTTACCTGATGTCTATTTTACAGGGAATCGGGTTCCAAATAAGCTATTTTTAAATAAAGGAAATTTAACTTTCGAAGATGTTACAGATAAAGCAGGCGTTGACGGAAATGGCAAATGGAGCAAAGGGGCAAGCATCATTGATATTAATAATGATGGACTATTGGATATTTATGTATGTGCAGCCGTATTGACAGACAGCAATAAAAGAAAAAATATACTTTACGTTAATCAGGGAGTAAGCAAAGAAACGGGTGCGCCAATTTTTAAAGATCTTGCTGCAGAATATGGATTAGCCGATGCCTCTAATACACATATGGCTGCTTTCTTTGATTACGATAATGATCAGGATTTAGATGTGTATCTTTTAATCAATGATTTAGATGGAACTTACCCCAATGAATTTAGGCCTATCAGAAAAGATGGAAGCTGGCCAAATACAGATAAGCTATTACAAAATAATTTTGATTCAGCTTTAGGACATCCAGTATTTAAAGATGTTTCCCAACAAGCAGGAATCTTGATAGAAGGCCATGGACTGGGGATAAGCATTGCAGATATCAACCAAGATGGATACAAAGACATTTATGTGAGCAATGATTATCTATCTAATAATGTGCTTTATATTAATAATAAAAATGGAACATTTACCGATCAAGCTGCGAGCTACTTTAAGCATACCAGTAAGAATGCAATGGGCAATGATATTGCCGATATTAATAATGATGGATTAGCAGATATTATTGAAACAGATATGATGCCTGCGGATAATTATCGGCAAAAAATGATGCACTCCGATATTAGTTATCAAACATTTCAAAATAGTGATCGATATGGATATATGTATCAGTATCCACGCAATACACTCCAATTAAACCAAGGTTTCCTTCCTAATGGTTATGATTCTATCAGTAGACCTGCATTTAGTGAAATAGCCTATTTCAGCGGAGTGGCCCATACAGATTGGAGTTGGGCACCACTTTTAATGGATATGGATAATGATGGGTTTAGAGACTTGTTTGTAACCAATGGCTTGCCCAAAGATATGTCCGATAAAGACTTCATGGCTTACCGACAAAATGCAGTTGCCAATGCTCCTTTAGAAGAGGTACTTAGGCAGTTACCAGAAGTTAAGGTCACCAACTATGCATACAAGAACAATGGAGATTTACGATTTATTGATCAATCAAAAGACTGGGGAATCAATAGTCCTAGTTTTTCTGCGGGGGTGGCTTATGCCGATTTAGATAAAGATGGCGATTTGGATTTGGTAATCAATAATACCAATATGCCAGCTACTTTATTAGAAAATACCCAACAACAGCAAAAAGAGCACGACAACTATTTACGGATATTATTAAGCGGTGATGCTAAAAATAAATTGGCCTTAGGCGCTTGGGTACATATCTATACGAATGGCATACACCAAGTAATAGAGCATTCGCCCTATCGCGGGTATCTTTCAAGTGTTGAACAAGCCATTCATTTTGGTATTGGCAAGCAAACTTCTGTTGATTCAATTAGAGTAGTTTGGCCCGATGGAAAAACTTCCCTCAAAACAAATGTTCAAGCTAATCAGCAATTAGTGATTAGTTATTCAAATGGGTTAGCTCTTGGGGGATTACAAACGCCTGTTGGCATACAGTCGCTAATGACAGAAATTACAAAAAATGCAGGGATTACTTATGGGTTTTCAGAAGTTGATTTTATTGATTTTGATATTCAAAGACTTTTATTACATAAGCTAACCCAATATGGACCATCATTAGCAACAGGCGATTTAAATGGGGATGGATTAGATGATATTGTTTCAGGTGGAGGTTCTCCTTTTCATGCATCTATCTTTTTTCAAGCACCCAATGGAAAATTTGTACGCAAGTTTTTACCAGGAAATAATAGCCCACAATTACAAGACGATGCAGGGATTATTTTGTTGGATGCAGATAAGGATGGCGATTTAGATTTATTTATTGTGTCTGGAGGTGCAGAAAATCAGCCACAAACAAAAGCATATACCGACCATTTTTATTTGAATGATGGAAAAGGAAATTTTTCGGAATTAGTAGCTGATTTTACCAATAATAGGGTAACTAAAAGTGCTGTTATTGCTGCAGATTATGATTTAGATGGAGACCTTGACTTATTTATAGGCGGCAGGGTAATACCCGGTAGATATCCTATACCCACCAGTAGTTTTATTTATCAAAATAATTCACAAAAGGGCAAAGTACAATTTACAGACGTAACCAGTAAAGTAGCCCCAGAATTATTAAATATGGGAATGGTAACTGCCGCAGTATGGTCTGATGCAGATGCTGATGGAAAGATGGATTTATTGATTACGAAAGAATGGGGGAGTATTGATGTATTCAAAAATGATGGAGCAAAGTTGGCTAGAGTTAAAACCCCATTAGACAGTTTTAAAGGTTGGTGGAATAGTATCGTATCTACCGATGTAGATAACGATGGAGACATGGATTATGTAGCAGGCAATTTTGGAACCAATTCTTTCTTGCATGCTTCTAATGAGGAACCATTGAGTGTATACGCAAAAGACTTTGACAATAATTTTAGCTTAGATGTAATATTTAGTCATTGGATTCAAGATCAAACGGGTGGAATTAAAAAAGAATTTCCTTTAGCAGGGAGAGATTTACTATTGCGCGAGATGAGTATAATGAAAGAAAGATTTCCAAATTATGCGAGCTATGCAAAAACGGATATAGGGCAATTATTTACACCAGAGCAAATGAAAGATGCTTATACGGCAAAAGCAAATTATTTAAAATCGAGCTGGATAGAAAATAAAGGAAATTTTAATTTTGAAATACATGAATTACCAGCGACTGTCCAATTCGCGCCCATATTTGGAATATTACCTAAGGATATTAATAATGATGGTTTAGTTGACCTGATTTTTACTGGTAATGAATATGCTATGTCGCCTTATTTAGGAAGACAAGATGCTCTAAATGGATTGGTACTGTTGAATAAAGGGAAAGGACAGTTTAGTTCATTGTCAATTGCTCAAAGTGGGTTTTATACTCCAGCAAGTGGCAGGTCATTAACTTCATTAATTGTAAATGGCCAACCCGCAGTAGTTGCAGGTCAAAATAGAGATTTTTTGAAATTATTTCAGATTGCAAATAGTAATTCAGTGCCAGTTAAAATTGCAGATGAAGAAACGCACGCGATTATATTTTTTAGCAATGGTACCAAGCGAAAAGAAGAGTATCCCTATGGTCAAGGCTTTTTATCACAATCTACAAGATATGCAATGCTTCATCCGGGTATAACCAGTATCGATATTTTTGTTGGCAGTAAAAAATCAAGAACAATCAAACGATAGTAGCATGATTCAATTTTTTAAATATGGAAAACTACTGCTGATTGCGTTAATTATAATTGGTTGTAAAAGCAAACCAATAAAAAAATATGCAGGAGCTGAACTCCAAAATTATTGTGTTCAGCAATTAACTGATGTGATTGTATATGATATCAATAATCCACCAGTTGCAGGAAGAATGTATGCGTATAGTAATTTGGCTTTTTATGAAGCAATCAGACCGATGAAGCCCGCTTACAAAAGTTTCTTGCCTAAATTAAAAGGCTTTTCAAGTTTGCCACAATCAGAAAAAAATATCAAAATTGATTACCCTTTTTCTGCAAGTATTGCATTCATGAAAGTAGCAGAAGCCTTGGTTTTTTCAAAGGACAGCATCAAGAAAAGCAGGGCTGTTTTACTAGAAAACTATGCGTACTTAGATGCAGCTATTCAAACAGCATCCATCAATTGGGGAGAAAAAGTGGCTGCTACCATATTAGAACGTGCTTCAAAAGATGGCTATAAAATTACTAGGGGGATGCCTAAATTTAGCGTCCTAAAGGAAACTGGAATTTGGCAACAAACCCCACCTGATTATGAAGAAGCAATTGAGCCGAATTGGCGGTATATTCAACCGATGCTTTTAGATTCTGCAGCACAATTTAAGCCAGCACGCCCACCCTCTTTTTCAATGCAGCCCAATAGTCCTTATTATAAAGAAGTGCAAGAGCTTTTTGCGATGAGTAATGCATTAACAGATGAACAAAAAATGATTGCCCGATACTGGGATGATAATCCCTTTGTATCTGAACATAAAGGTCATTTAACCTATGCCACCAAAAAGACAACTCCTGTAGGGCATTGGATGGGGATTATAGCTATTTTATCTAATCAAACAAAAAAGGATGAGTTAGAAACAGCTAGGGCTTTTGCACTAGCATCAATGGCTATTTTCGATGGATTTATATCTACTTGGGAAGAAAAATTTACCAGTAAAACAGTTAGACCAGTTACTGTTATTAGAGAGTATTTAGCGTCTGAATGGAATCCTTATTTGCAAACACCACCGTTCCCTGAATATACAAGTGGGCATAGTGTAATATCCGCCGCCGCAGCAACGGTACTATCAACTGTTTTTGGAAACAATACTCCATTTACAGATACGACAGAGTTGAAATACCTTGGGATGAAAAGATCATTTCCCTCAATTGAAGCAGCTGCAAATGAGGTAAGTATGAGTAGGATGTATGGAGGAATACACTATCGTGCAGCAGTTGAAAACGGCCAAAAACAAGGAAGGGAAATTGGGAGTTACTATAATAATGTATTTTTGCCCCATGATTCAGGTAACTAAAATATTTAGATTCGAAACAGCGCATGCCATTCATGGCTATAATGGTCATTGTAGAAATATACATGGTCATTCATACGTATTACATGTAACAGTTGGTTCGGATGCAGATGATATGGCTTATTTACCAAAGCCGGGTTTTGTGATAGACTTTAAAGACCTCAAAAAAATAGTGAATCGAATCATAGTAGATGAACTTGATCATCGATTAATTTTATCTCAGGATTTTTTAGCAGAACATCCACATGCGGCTGCATCAGAAAATTTAATTATCTGGGAGATGGAACCCACAGCGGAAAATATATTGCTTTATATTAGAAATGTTTTGTTAGCTGAGTTGCCAACGGAAATCAGATTAAGAAAATTAAAGATTTATGAAACCAGTGATTCTTACGCTGAGTGGGAAAGTACGGCTAGATAATCATCATTCTCTATAGCGCTTTCGTATATTCTACGTACATTCAAATGCTCAAAATTGCGGCATTATGAATCGAAAGAATTTTATTCAAAAATCAGCAATGGCATCCGGTGCCTTCATGCTGTCTTCATCTATGTTAATGGCAAAGAACAATGCTAGTAAAGTAAAAATTGTACTTATTGGTACTGGTCTTCGCGGTCAAAACCACTTAGATCTTCTATTACGTAGAGACGATGTAGACTTAACCGGTATTTGCGATATCAATGATAAAATGCTTTCTACTGCTAAAGCAATGATAGACAAGGCTGGAAAAAAAATGCCCAAAATTTACACTGGAAACAATCAGGCTTGGAAGGAAATGATTGTAAAAGAAAAACCCGACGGAGTCGTCATTGCAACTCCTTGGGAACTCCATAAAGAAATGATCATTGAATCTTTGCAGTCAGGAATCAAATATGTTGCTACTGAAGTGATATTGGGAATAACGCTCCAAGACCATTGGGATGTAGTAAAGGCTGCTGAACAATATAAGGGGCAAGTAATGATGCTCGAAAATGTATGTTACCGAAGAGACGTGATGGCTGCATTAAATATGGTGCGTCAGGGATTATTTGGTGAAATCATTCATTTACAAGGAGGATACCAACACGATTTAAGAGAAGTGAAGTTTAATGATGGGGTGCGTCCATACGGTGGAGGGGTTGAGTTTGGTGAAAAAGGATTTTCAGAAGCTGCTTGGAGAACTACACATTCAGTATATAGAGACGGAGATTTATATCCAACACATGGCATTGGTCCTATTGCGCATTATATCAATATCAATAGAGGAAATCGGTTTTTATCGTTGTGCTCTTTTTCTTCAAAGGCAAAAGGTCTAAACGATTATATTGTGAAAAAAGGTGGCCCTAATCACCCCAATGCAAAAGTGAAATTTAAGTTGGGGGATGTGGTAACTACTTCTATTGATTGTAATAATGGGGAAACTATTCTATTGCAACACGACACCAATTTGCCAAGGCCATATTCATTAGGATTTAGGGTTCAGGGCACTGAAGGTATTTGGATGGATTTAAATAAATCTGTTTACATAGAAGGTAAATCAGCTAAACCGCATCAGTGGGAATCTCAGAAAGAATGGTTTGATAAATATGACCATCCATTATGGGTAAGATGGAGTAAAGAAACAGCAGGGGCAGGGCACGGCGGAATGGACTTTTTTGTGATTCATGCTTTTATAGAGTCTATTAAAAATCAAACTCCAACACCGATGGATGTGTATGATGCAGCAGCTTGGAGTGCAATTACACCACTGAGTGAACTGTCGATTGAATTAGGGAATCAAACCGTTGAATTCCCAGATTTCACCGGTGGGCAATGGATGTATCGCAAACCAGTGTTTGCATTAAATGATCAATATTAATGATGAATGTTTTAAGTGCATTTGGATTAAATGCGAATGCAGATTTAACACAAATATCAAGTGGAATTATCAACAGTACTTGGAAAGTAAAATCTGGAACAGCAGACTATATTTTCCAGCGAATTAATGACCATGTTTTTGCTAGCCCCGAAAATATACATCATAATATTTCGGCAGTTGCGGGATATCTAAAAAAGCATAATCCAGATTATTTATTTCCTGCTCCAATTCTTTCTTTGGGTGGAACTGAGCTGGTTCATATGCCAGGAGAAGGGTATTATCGGCTATTCCCTTTTATTGAAGGAACCCATACGATAGAAGTAGTTGAAACAGCTAATCAAGCATTAGAAGCTTCAACACAATTTGGTCGGTTTACAGCTAAGTTGAAAAACTTTAATGTGTCCCAATTAAAGATCACCATACCCCATTTCCATGATTTAAGTTACAGGCATCAACAATTTCTAGATGCTATCAACAATGGTGATCCTGAGAGAGTACATGCAGAAAAAGCACTGATTGCGCGACTATATAAATTTGATTTTTTAGTAAAGCAATTTGAAGAAATTACCCAAAATGCTGCCTTTAAAAAAAGGGTCATCCACCATGATACTAAAATTAGTAATGTGCTATTTGATGGAGCAAACAAAGCTGTTTGTGTAATTGATCTTGATACTTTAATGCCGGGATATTTTTTTAGTGATGTGGGAGATATGATGCGAACTTATTTATGTCCTGTTTCTGAAAATGAAGCTGATATTAATAAGATCAATATACGTCCGTCCTTTTATCATGCAATTGTTCAAGGATATTCAAAAGAAATGCGTGGAGAATTAACTCCTATTGAGAAAGAACATTTTTTTTATGCTGGGCAGTTCATGATTTATATGCAAGCCATCCGTTTTTTAACGGATTATTTCAATAGCGATAAATACTACCAAATACTTTATAGTAATCATAATTTAGTTAGGGCAATTAATCAAACGGTTTTATTAGAGCGGTTAACGGAGTATGAAATGGATTTTAAAAATATTTTTTATGAATAGGATATTTATTTTCTTTTTTCTTTTATTACTGAGTACTCAAATGCTTGGTCAACCCTATCAACCTACTACAGAAAATTTACTTGCACGCAAACAGTTTGAAGACAATCGTTTTGGACTATTTGTTCATTGGGGGGTGTCTAGTATGTTGGGAGCAGGAGAATGGGTCATGCAGAATCGCAATATCAAAGTAAAAGATTATGTACTGCTAAAAGAAACATTTTATCCCTCACAATTTAATGCGGCAGAATGGGTAGCTGCCGCAAAATCGGCTGGTATGAAATATATTGTTTTTATTACCAGACATCATGATGGTTTTTCAAATTGGGATACACAACAAAGTGATTGGAAAATCACCAAAACCCCTTATGGGAAAGATGCGTTAAAGCAATTGGCTGAAGAGTGTAAGAAACAAGGAATGCAATTGGGGTTATATTATTCTACATTAGATTGGTTTAGAGAAGATTACCCTTATTCAACAGGACGCACAGGACAAGGAACTGGAAGAAAGACAGGAGGTGACTATGCTTCTTACTTGAAGTTCATGAAAGCGCAGCTTACTGAACTTTTAACCAATTATGGAACAATTATGTCTATTTGGTTTGATGGTCATTGGGATCAAACCAACCCAGAAGGTTCACTAGATAGAAGCTCAAGAATTAATTGGAAGTACAACGAAATTTATGAATTAATTCATCAATTGCAACCTGCCTGTTTAATTGGAAACAATCATCACTTAGATCCATTGCCAGGAGAAGACTTTCAGATGTTCGAAAAGGATTTGCCTGGTCAAAATCATACTGGATTGAGTTTTCAGAAACCTTCCGATCAATTGCCATTAGAAACCTGTGAGACCATGAATAATTCCTGGGGTTATAATATAACAGATCATGCGCATAAGTCTGTTAATGACTTAGTACATTATTTAGTGAAAGCTGCTTCATTGAATACTAATTTCTTATTGAATGTAGGCCCAATGCCTAATGGTAAAATTCAGACTGAAAATATTGATACGTTAAAACAGTTGGGAAACTGGATGAAACTGTATGCAGCTACTATACAAGGAACCAGAGGGAATATTATTCCAACCCAAGAATGGGGAGTAGTAACTGCAAAAGAGAAAAGTATATTTGTACATATACTTAAACAAGTAAATGCCGATTATATTTTTGTTCCCTATACAGCTGGCAAAGTAAAATGGGCAAATTTATTTTCAACGAAAACGAATATTTCTTTCAAACAAGTTGACGAAGGTGTGTTCCTCTATTTAAAGAATATAAAACAAGATCAAGTAAATACAATAGTACAATTGGAGCTGAATTAAATTTTTAGGGGCGGGTAAGCCTATTCGTAACGGTGCCGCAATGGATTAGCATATTTATCAAAAAATATGTCGGCTTTACATTGCCAGCTGATGCGGTCTACTGCTTATTCAGATTATTAAATTTGTTGTACCTTTAGGTACTTGAGAAAGAGAATAGCCATATTATTTTTATCAATATACTTGTGTTCCACTACAGAAGCACATGAATTATTGAAAATTCCTGTAGTATTTCAGCATTTTATAGAACACCAACAAGAAGACCCTAGCATATCCGCTTTACAATTTTTTCAAATTCATTATCTGCAAGGAAATGTAAAAGACAAAGATTATGATAGGGATATGCAACTGCCTTTTAAAACAGCGGGTGAATTTTTTGCTTCTTCTGCAACTCCATTTGTTCCATTAAATGCGCAGATTGTTCTTCATTATCCTGAAGATGCAAATAATATTGTTTGGTCCCAGCAAACAACTCCATTCCTTTTTTCTGCTTATCAGGTTAATATTTGGCAACCTCCTAAAAGGGCTTAGTTATTCCGCTTAAGAATTAGGGTCTAGCAGAACCTGCAGTCCCAATCGACTTATATTAATGCTAAAAAAATGCTTACAAAAATTATTGAGTTTTCCGTAAGGAATAAACTCATTGTTGGGCTATTTGTAATTGCCCTATTAGGTTATGGAACATATAATTTAACCAAGCTTCCAATAGATGCTGTTCCGGATATCACGAATAACCAGGTTCAAGTGATTACCATAGCGCCTTCCTTTGGCGCAACAGATATTGAACGTTTGGTAACTTTTCCAATTGAGCAAGCGAATAATAATATTTCTGGTTTATTAGAAATAAGAAGCTTCTCCCGATTTGGATTGTCGTTGGTTACTATTGTGTTTGATGATGAAACCGATATTTATTGGGCAAGACAACAAGTAGCAGAACGACTGTTACAAGTTCAATCACAAATTCCTTCGGGGATTGGAACGCCTCAATTAGGGCCTGTTTCCACTGGTTTAGGCGAAATATACCAATATGTTGTAAGGCCTGAAAAAGGTTACGAAAATCAATATGATGTAACCGAGCTAAGAACCATGCAAGATTGGATAGTGCGAAGACAGTTATTGGGTGTGAAGGGGGTTGCCGAAGTAAGTAGTTTTGGTGGAAAGCTTAAACAGTATTCTGTTGAAGTAGATCCCTCTAAATTATTAAGTTATAATATCTCTATTGGAGATGTTTTTACAGCACTCGAAACAAATAATCAAAATACAGGCGGAGCGTATATTGAAAAAGGACCTACTGTTTTATTCATCCGAACAGAAGGATTATTAGGCAATATAGACGACATTAAAAACATCGCAATAAAAAGAACTTCTGGAGGAACTCCTTTATTTATAAGGGATGTGGCTGAAGTTAAAATTGGTCATGCTACAAGGTATGGTGCAATGACTTATAATGATCAAGGCGAAGTTGCTGGTGCTGTTGTAATGATGCTAAAGGGCGCCAATAGCAATGATGTAATTAGGCAGGTAAAAGAACGAATTGTTCAAATACAAAAGTCGTTGCCTAAAGGAGTGGTGATTGAGCCATTTTTAGATAGAACCAAAATGGTGAACAATGCCATTGGCACAGTAGAGAAAAATTTAATGGAAGGTGCATTGATTGTTGTTTTTGTATTAGTTGTTTTTTTAGGAAATCTAAGAGCAGGATTAATAGTAGCTTCTGTTATCCCATTGGCCATGTTGTTTGCCATAATAATGATGAATTTGTTTGGCGTAAGTGGAAACCTAATGAGTTTAGGAGCGCTCGATTTTGGATTAATTGTAGATGGGGCAGTGATTATAGTTGAAGCAGTCATGCATCAGTTAAGTCATAGCAAGAAGTTTAGCGTAGTAAATAAACTATCGCAGGGTCAAATGGATAAAGAAGTCAACCATTCTGCTAGCAAAATGATGAATAGTGCAGTATTTGGGCAAATCATCATATTGGTTGTTTACTTGCCTATTTTTACTTTGCAGGGGATTGAGGGTAAAATGTTTAAGCCAATGGCACAAACAGTTGCTTTTGCATTATTGGGTGCATTTATTCTTTCGCTCACTTATATCCCTATGATGAGTGCTGTATTTTTAAGTAAAAAAATAAGCCATCAGCCAACTTGGTCGGATCGTGTAATGGCTAAATTAGAGAGTAGTTATAAAAGGGCATTGGAATATATTTTGCACTTCCCCAAATTGGTGCTCGGTTTTGTAATTAGTTTATTTATTGTTGCTTTATTCATTTTGAGCAGGTTAGGAGGAGAATTCATCCCCGCATTAGAAGAAGGAGATTTTGCAATAGATACAAGGGTTTTAACGGGTAGTAATTTGAATACAACGGTAGAAAGTACCCAAAAAGCAGCTTCGCTTTTACTCAAACAATATCCAGAGATTGAAAAGATTGTAACTAAAATAGGAAGTGGAGAAGTACCCACCGATCCAATGCCAATGGAAGCTAGTGATTTGATGGTGATATTAAAACCCAAAGAGCAATGGACATCTGCTAAAACATTTAATGAGTTGGCCGAAAAAATGGGTGCAACAATGGCTGCTGTTCCAGGAATCACCACTGGATTTCAATTTCCTGTACAAATGAGATTTAATGAATTAATGACTGGTGCAAGACAGGATGTAGTATGCAAAATTTTTGGTGAAAATTTAGATACACTGGCTGCATATGCTGCTACCATTGGTAAAATTGCAGGTACGGTAGAAGGTGCTAAAAGTATTTATGTAGAAGCAGTCACGGGCATGCCACAAATTTTAATTGAGTACAATCGAAACACTATTGCACAATACAATTTAAATGTGCAAGACATTAATAAAGTGGTGAATGCAGCATTTGCCGGTCAAAGCAGTGGGTTGCTTTTTGAAGGCGAGAAGCGATTCGATTTAGTGGTTCGTATAAAAGGCGAAATGAAAAAGGACCTTAAAGATATTCAGCAACTATTGATCCCAACTCCATCAG
Source organism: Sediminibacterium sp. FEMGT703S (assembly GCA_002786355.1). Classification (GTDB taxonomy): domain Bacteria; phylum Bacteroidota; class Bacteroidia; order Chitinophagales; family Chitinophagaceae; genus Sediminibacterium. Next base: position 347,723 of record PGCO01000001.1, on the reverse strand, counting down.
GTGTACAAGTACCGCTTTCTCAATTGGCAACTATTGAAATTAAAGATGGTCCTAATCAAATTCAAAGAGAAGATGCCAAACGCAGAATTGTAATTGGTTTTAATGTGAGGGGTAGAGATGTAGAAACCATTGTAAAAGAGTTACAGCAAAAAATAGAAAAACAGGTTAAGTTTCCAGTGGGCTATTATATTACTTATGGAGGCGCATTTGAAAATTTAAATGCGGCAAAAGCAAGATTGATGATAGCTGTTCCAGTGTCTTTATTGCTGATATTTTTATTACTTTATTTCGCATTCAATTCAATTAAGCATGGGTTGCTTATTTATTCGGCTATTCCTTTATCTGCTATTGGAGGAATCTTTTTCTTGGCATTAAGAGATATGCCTTTCAGTATTAGTGCGGGAGTGGGTTTTATTGCTTTGTTTGGCGTAGCCGTATTAAATGGTATTGTATTAATTGCAGAATTCAACAGACTTAAAAATGATGGGATGGATAATTTAAGAACGATTGTACTTACTGGAACAAGCTTGAGATTGCGTCCTGTTTTAATGACCGCTTTTGTGGCTTCACTAGGATTCCTTCCAATGGCATTGAGTATTGGAGCTGGTGCAGAAGTGCAAAGACCTTTAGCTACCGTGGTAATTGGCGGCTTAATGATTGCAACATTGCTCACCTTATTTGTATTGCCTGTATTATATATAATGTTCGAAAAAGGATTTAATGCAAGTTTACCCTTCAATAAAGGAGTAACAATTTTGTTGGGTTTTTTACTCATGGGTTCTGTTGCTATTGCACAAAACAATAATGCCCATCCTATTTCTGTTAAAGCAGCTGTTGACTCTGCTTTAAAAAATAATTTGTTGGTGAAGAATGAACAGTTAAAAGCAGAATACCAACAAATACTCATAGGTACTGCTGGGAATCTACCAAAAACTGCATTTGTAGGTGAGGTTGGACAAATCAATAGTATTTATACAGATACCCGATTAGGGATTAGCCAATCCATTGCTTTTCCAACGGTGTATAAAAGAGAGCGCGATTTATTGCAAGCTGAATATAAAAACAGTGTATTAAATATTGCCATTCAAGAAGCCATATTGAAAAAGCAAGTTCAACAAGTATATTATGCCATGGTGTATTTGCAGAAGAAAAAGGAATTACTACTTTTTTCTGATAGTTTGTATTCAGCATTTTATCAAAAAGCAGCTTTACGTTTGAAAACGGGTGAATCTAATATTCTAGAAAAAACAAGTGCTGAAACATTGTTAGGACAAATACAAATGCAATTGCAGCAATTATCGCAAGATGCCTCTATGATGCAACTACAGTTTCAACTCTTGTTAAATACAAAGATGGCTTATATCCCAGAAACTAGTAGGGGACCATTGTCACCAACTGCTTTATTAGACACTGCCCAGTTGAGCAATCATCCTATTTTACAAAGCATGCTACAACAACAATCATTAGCAATGGCTAGTACAGAGTTAGAAAAAAGTAAACTCTTACCAGATTTATCATTGGGCTATTTAAATGGAAGTATTCGAGGAATAGGTGCCGACGATGTATTTTACAGTGGTAAAAGATTCAGTACAGTCCAATTTGGAATGGGGATACCTTTATTTACTAAAGCGCAAAAAGCCCGGATCAATAGTGCCTCTTTAAGTGAAAAATTAGCGGAAGCAAAATACCAACAAGTAAGGCAACAACTAACTACGGAATATCAAACTACTATAACACAGTTTTCTAAATACTTAACAACTGTTCAGTATCTAGAAAAAACCGGATTAAAAAATGCCCAATTAATTACAGAAACTGCTAATAAGCAATTGTCTGCAGGATTAATCAATTATTTAGAATGGGTACAATTAATTAATCAGGCAACCAGTGTTAGAAATGACTATACCGAAGCAGTTAGAAGTTTAAATGAATCAATCATACAATTAACTTATTATATTCAACAATAAAGATCATGAAAATCTATTTATATATTTTATTCAGTGGCCTATTTGTTATGGCCTGTTCTAATAAGGATCAAAAGGAAGAGACAGTTGCGGCAACAGCAACTGCGGATACATTGGTATTATCCAATGAACAATTAAAAAATGCTTCATTAGCCATTGGTCAAATGCAGGAACTGGAAATTTCTTCGTTGATGAAAGTGAATGGAAAAATTGATGTGCCTCCTCAAAATATGGTCTCTATTAGTGTTCCACTAGGAGGGTATTTAAAAACCAGCAAATTGTTGCCTGGTATGCACGTGAATAAAGGAGAAGTTGTGGCAGTAATGGAAGATCAACAGTATATTCAATTGCAACAAGACTACTTAACAGCTAAAGTAAAGCTAGTCATGTTCGAAAAAGAATTCATTCGCCAAAAGGAATTAAATGCCAGTCAGGCGAGTAGCGATAAAATGTTGCAGCAAGCAGAGTCTGAGTATAAAACACAAAAAATATTGGTTTCTGCACTGGCACAAAAACTACAGTTAGTGGGAATTAATCCATCCACCTTAAATGAAAACAATATCAGCAAAAGCGTGAATATTCATTCTCCCATAGATGGCTATGTAACAAAAGTGAATGTAAATATTGGGAAATACATTTCCCCTACAGAAATCATGTTCGAGTTGGTTAATCCTACAGATATTCATTTGGCCCTTAAAATCTTTGAAAAAGACTTAGATAAGCTGTTTATTGGCCAGGGATTGGTTGCTTTTACCAATAATAATCCTCAGAGAAAATATGATTGTGAAGTGTTGTTGATTGGGAAAGATATTAATCAAGAGGGCTTTACCGATGTCCATTGTCATTTTGAAACCTATGATAAGCTTTTGATTCCCGGCACTTATATGAATGCAGAAATTAAAGTCAGGAATAGGAAGGCCAATGTTTTACCAATTGATGGAATTGTACGATTTGAAGGCAAACAGTATGTATTTAAAGCGATTGATAAACAACAATTTATCATGACTGAAGTTCGTTTGGGTGATACCGAGAACGGGATGACCGAGATTTTATTGCCAGAAAAAGACATTCTAGACAAAGCCAATTACGTTACAAAAGGGGCTTATACCTTATTAATGATGCTGAAGAATGAAGCAGAGTAATTAACTTGCAGCTAATTAGCAAGATTTTATGATTAAATTCAGTACTGTTATCAGAGGTTTTCTTATTGTATTGTTGATTGGTTTTTCCGCCGCCGTACAGGCACAAAATTTAGACCAGCTGGTAAAGCGGGGCCTACAAAGAATGACTTCAAAAAATTACAAGGGAGCCATTGAAGATTTTACCCAAGCACTTGAATTAACTCCCGATGACGTTAATTTATTCCTGAATAGGTCTATTGCTAAACGAGAATTAAAGAATTATGCAGGAGCTATTGAAGATCTTGGATTTGCGCTAGAAATTAATGAGTCAGATCCTAATTTGTTCTTTAATAGAGGATTCGTTAAAAGTTTATCAGGAGATGCAGAGGGAGCCGTAGAAGATTATAGTCGTGCAATCGAAATTGGCCCTGCTACGGCAAATATGCTTTTTAACCGAGGTATCGAAAAAGAGAAGCTAAAAGATTTGCAAGGTGCTTTAGAAGATTATAATCGGGCGCTGGTTTTAAAACCTAATTATGGCGATGTTTATTTTAACAGAGGAGTGGTAAAAAGTGCTTTAAGTGATGCTGATGGTGCATTAAAAGATTATAATAAGTCTATTGTATATAATCCTAAAAATGAAAGTGCTTGGTTTAATAGAGCAATTGAAAAGACCAATATACAAGATTATGTTGGGGCAATCAACGACTATAGTAATGCCCTCAAATTGGTGCCAGATTTTGTAGAAGCATGGTTTAATAGAGGGTATGTAAAAGCGAAAATGAATAACCATAAAGGGGCCATTTTAGATTTTGATAAAGCCATAGATTTAGATCCTGCAGCAGATATTTATTTTAATAGAGCCATTTCAAAAGCGGCATTGAATAATCATAATGCGGCTATATCAGATTACAATAGTGTAATAGCATTGGATTCAGCCGTAGAAAATGTTTTTTTTAATCGTGCACTCAGTAAAATTAAATTGAATGATTATAAAGGGGCTATCCCAGATTTAGATTTGGCTTTAGGATACAATCAATCTAATGCAGATATCTATTTTAATAAAGGAGTTGCATTACGTAGTTTGTCTAAGTTAAAAGAAGCCAAAGATGAGTTTGATAAAGCCTTGGTACTAGCACCCAAAAATTCAGACTTATATGTGAATAGGGGGCTTATTCAACTTGAACTATCCGATACAGCTGCGGCTATTGAAGATTTTTCAAATGCCATTGAATACAATAAAAAAAATGTCCCTGCTTATTTTAACAGAGGAATTCAATATGAAAAGTCTGGCGATTTTGATGCTGCTTTGGCAGATTACAATAGCGCAATCAAATTAGACCCCAATAATGGCGATATCTATTTTAATCGTGGAGTAGTAAGGGCTGCTATAGGAGATAAGAAAGGGGCATTGGCCGATTATAACTCATGCATTCGATTGAAACCAACTAACGCAGGGGCCTGGTATAATCGGGGCTTGGCTAAATATGCTGCCAAAGATTATTTAGGGGCACTCGCTGATTTTAATAAAGTAATTCAGTTAGACCCCTCAATGCCAAATATTTATTTTAACAGAGGCATTGTAAGGGGGCAGTTAAAGCAATTTGTAGCTGCAATAACAGATTATGATAAAGCCATTCAAATGGATCCTAATTACGGCGATATATACTTGAACAGGGGTATTTTAAAAGTTATTTTAAAACAACCTACAGGCGGTTGTGCAGATCTACAGAAAGCTGCGGCAATGGGCGTTTTTGCGGCAACCATCGAAATAGAAAAGTCTTGTAAGTTGTAACCGTTTGACCGAATTAATTTACCGTTAACATATAAAACACCAATAATCTCTATTCAGAATGTAATATTGGCATAATATTATATACTCATAAGTAAATTAATTAAATACCATTTTATGAAAAAGGTTTTGTTGTCGATTTTTGTTTTAGTTGCTTCTGTTATCAGCCTTTCGGCTCAAACTGCAGAGGAAGTAATTAACAAGTATGTAACTGCTATTGGCGGTGCAGACAAGTGGAGTAAAATACAGTCTTTAAAAGTAGAAGGCCAAATTGAAGTCCAGGGTATTGCTATCCCATTCACCATGCAAGCCGTTCACATGAAAGGGATGCGTGTTGATGCAGAATTCCAAGGAAGTAAAATTATTGATATCGTAACCCCTACGAAAGGTTGGTCTCAAAATCCATTAATGGGTAAAACCAGTTTAGAAGCCATTACAGAAGATGAGCTTAAAACTAAATTGGATGAATTAGATGTTCAAGATGAGTTTGTAAACTATAAAGAAAAAGGTTCTACTGTAGAGTATTTAGGTAAAGAAGAAGAAGAAGGAACATCTTATCATAAATTAAAATTGGTAAGTAAAAACGGAAACGAAAAAGTATACTTCTTTGACCTTACTACTGGTTTAATTTACAAAGAAGAATCTACTGTGAAGCAGCAAGGACAAGAAATTAAACAAGCTGTAAAATACCTAGACTACCAAACATTAGAGAATGGTATTAAAATGGCTTTCAAGTCTGATATGGGTATGATGATGATGGTTACTAAAAAGGTAACAATCAATCCTACTGTTGACGCAGCTATTTTTTCAGGTAACTAAACCAAACTAAATGAGAGTACTTCTTGTTGCCCTTATTTCGGGCATAGGCATGTTATTGCATGCACAAAACGTTCCTTCTTTTAATACTGCTCAATTTCAAGTAATGGGGGCAAGGGCTTTGGGCCCTTCTACCATGAGTGGAAGAATTACAGCTATTGAAGGTGCTTATGCAGATGCACAATTAAATTTATACGTGGGTACTGCCGGTGGTGGTATTTGGAAAAGTCAAAATGGTGGTCAATCATTCGCTCCGATTTTTGACAAGTATAACCAATCAATTGGTGCTTTGGCTTTAGAGCCAGGAAGTGCAAGAGTGGTATATGCTGGAACAGGCGAAAGCAATATGCGTAATTCGGTTTCTATTGGTGCGGGTTTGTATAAAACCACTGATGGTGGATCTAATTGGCAAAAGCTTGGCTTAGATAGTACCGAGCATATTAGTAAAATCGCAATAGATCCTACCGATAAAAAAGTAGTTTATGTAGCAGCTCCTGGTCCATTGTTTAAATCCTCTACGCATCGTGGTTTATATAAATCTACCGATGCAGGAAAAACTTGGGAGAAAATCTTATACATCAATGAAAATACTGGATGTGCTGATATAGCTGTACACCCTACCAATCCTAAAATTGTATTTGCATCCACTTGGGAATTTAGGAGAAAGGCATTTTCATTTGTTTCTGGAGGATCAGGCTCTGCATTTTATAAATCAGTAGACGGTGGTAAAACTTGGAACAAACTTACTAAGGGTTTACCTGAAGGTAACTTGGGTAGAATTGTCGTAACCATTAACCCTTCTAAACCTTCACAAGTATTGGCATTGGTTGAAGCCAAAGAATCTGCTTTATATCAATCCAATGACGAGGGTGAAACTTGGACAAAACTCACTTCTGCTACAGGCTTAACGGCTAGACCTTTTTATTTTAGCACTTTAGTAGTTGATCCAAAAGATCCTAAGCGTGTTTACAGACCTGCTTACGATTTTAATTATTCCAATGATGGCGGCGCAACATTTGCAAATACTGTAATTGGCGGTGTTGCTCCACACGCAGATCATCATGCTTTATGGATCAATCCTTCTAATACCGATATGTTGTTTTTGGGTACCGATGGTGGCGTTTATTTAAGTTATAATAAAGGCGTTACTTGGCAGTTCTTAAACAACTTGCCTGTTCCCCAATTTTACCATGTAAGTATAGATAATCAATCTCCCTATAATATTTATGGGGGATTACAAGATAATAACAATTGGATGGCCCCAAACACTGCACCAGGTGGGGTTGCAGCTACCGATTGGAAAGCGCTTGGTGGTGGAGATGGTTTTTGGGTTCAGCCAGATGCGATTGATGAGAAAATAATTTATGCTGAATCGCAAGGTGGCGACATGTATCGAATTAATTTAAGAACCGGTTTATCTGCTGGCATTAAGCCAAAGAAACAAACAGGTGAAGATGATCATCGATGGAATTGGAATACGCCGATTGTTACTGCTAAATCTAACACGAAGTCTGCTACTGGTAAATCGCAAAGCAATTTGTATGTAGGTGCGCAGTATTTATTTAGGTCTAGAGACAATGGAAGAAACTGGGAAAGAATATCTCCAGATTTAACCACCAACAATAAAAGCATTCAAAACAAGGCAGAAACCAGCGAGAGTGTAACAGGCGATAATACCAGTGCTGAAAATCATTGTACCATTTTCACCATTGTACAACATCCCAATAATGAGAATATTATTTGGGTAGGTACAGATGATGGTAATCTAATGTTTACTAATAATGGTGGAAAAACTTGGACGAATAAATCAAACGCATTTGCAAAAGCAGGTGTACCAGCAAATGCTTGGATTAGTAGTATTGAACTGTCTTCCCATAATGCAAATAGAATTTTTGTAACGCTAGATCATCATATGTATGGCGATAACACTACGTATGCATTGGTGAGTAATGATGGAGGAAATAGTTTCACAAAATTCGAATCAGAGGAGTTAACAGGGTTTGCGCATATTATTAGAGAAGACCCTAAAACACCTGAATTGCTTTTTTTAGGAACAGAATCAGGATTTTTTATTTCATTAAACGCAGGTAAAACCTGGATGCGTAGTAAGTATCAAAATTTACCATGGTACAGTTTAGTAAGAGATATTAAAATTCATCCTTCAACCAATGATTTAATCATTGCAACACATGGAAGAGGAATTTATATTATTGATGATATTCAGCCATTAAGAGAAATGGTTAAATCTGATTTGAGTAAACCATTTTTGTTTTACCCTATTCAGCCATTTAAGTATGAATATGGCGCACAATACCCTCAGGCAGCGTCCAATTTAGTAGGTTATGCTGGGGCTAGTAAATCATTGGCACCAACATTCTATTATTACTTAAAAGAGCGCAGCAATGATGTTGTTAAAATTGATATTTATAATGCCGCAAATCAAAAAATAAAAGACTTAAATGGTACTGGATTAAAAGGGTTAAACAAAGTTTTTTGGACCCTTACTTCAAATCCTCCAAGAGTTGCAAAAGGTGGATTTGTTGCACAATCATCTATTCAATATGCAGGGTTTTATGGACCTAAAGTTCCTGCAGGGAAATATCGCATTGTTGTAAAAGCGGGAAAGGATAGTAGTGAGCAAATATTAACAGTATTGCCTAATCCTGCTGCTGGCTTGAGTGAAATGGCTTTGCAGAAATTACACCAACAAAGTATGCGTGTCTTTTTACTTCAAGAACAATTAGCTGATATGGTAGATACTATTGATGTTAAGTTAGCCGCTTGGAACAAAATGCCAAACTCTGATGAGATTACTCAAAAAATAAAAGCAATGGATTCATTCAAAAGAGAGTTGTTAGAGCTCAATAGAAAATCCATCTTTTTTGATGAAACCAAATTCAGGAAAAAAATCAGTGATTTTTATCTTGATTTAGTAACAGCCCTAGAGCCATTATCTGAAGGTCAAGAGAAAGGAATTAATGTATTAGAAGCCGAAATGAAAGGATTTAAAACTAGGTTTAAGCAATTGCTATAGTTGATTAGTTTTCATAAAGCCGCAAATAATGGAATATTATTTGCGGCTTTTTTGTTTAATATATGCGGTTATTTGCGTTAATAAGGTTATTTATTTTTTTTATTGTTTTTAATCTACACACTTACACTTTTATTTACATATTTGCGTTATTAGATGCCGCTAGCTTATTAAAAACTTTGTTAATTGATGCAACGTTTTATATTGAGCAGTGGTCCTAAAAAAGGTACAAATCATTCATAATAGGTGTTGAATAATTTTTTCTTAATTTCCACTTAAAAATTAACAAAAATTTTATTTAATGCCAAAAATGTGTATTTTGTACACGCTTAATAACCAGTAAACTGCCATTTATGAATCTAAGACTGCTTGCCAGGCCCATATTGATGGGAGCCTTCGCTTGTCTGTTTGCCATCTTCTCGCATGCGCAAACGAAAACAGTTACCGGAAAGGTAACTGACTCAAAAGACGGATCACCGCTTTCTGGTGCTTCTGTAGTAGCTAAAGGAACTTCAACAGGTACCCAAACGGGTGCAGATGGTTCCTACAAATTAACTGTTCCTTCTTCAACAAAAACCTTAGTGATTTCATTCGCTGGTTTTGGTAATCTAGAAGTGAATGTTTCTGCATCTAACACTGCCGATGCCAAATTAACATCAACCGCTGATGCGTTGACTGATGTTGTGGTAATTGGTTATGGTGCTAGAAAATCAAAAGACGTAACAGGATCTGTTGCGCGTGTTACGGAGAAAGACTTTAACAAAGGTCAAATTGCTTCTCCAGATCAGTTGTTGCAAGGCCGTACTCCAGGTGTGTTGGTTACTCCTTCTACTGGTGAACCAGGCGCTGCTGCAACCATCAATATCAGAGGTACTGGATCAATCAGTGGTGCACAAGAACCATTGTATGTAATTGATGGAGTTCCTTTGGGTCAAGGAAGTGCAATGGAATCTCGTAGTGGTGTTGAAGGGGGTACTACTCCAAGAAATCCGCTAGTTTTCTTAAACCCCAATGATATTGAAAGCATTACCATATTAAAAGACGCATCTGCTGCTGCCATTTATGGTTCAAGAGGTGCAAATGGTGTAATCTTAATCACTACCAAACAAGGTAGAGGTGGAAAAGCCGGGGTATTTAATTTTGGGGCTAATACTAGTATCGCAAATACCGCTCGTCGTTATGACTTGATGAATGCACAAGACTTTTTGTTGGCTGCTAAAAAAGCGAACATTGATGGTGGTGCAGATCCAATTGCTGCGGGTGAAGCGGTTAAAGGTATTGACAATGGTGCAAACACCGATTGGCAAGACCAAATTTTCCGTCAAGCGATTTCTCAGAATTATAACCTGAGCTGGGCTTACAGCAACAAAGGAACTACTGCGCGTTTAAGTGCTTCTTATGATGACCAACAAGGTATCATCAGAAATAGTAGCTTACAGCGTTTGACTGCCCGTGCTAACTTAGGACAAAAATTATTCAATGATAAATTGAAGTTAGAAGCGAATATTACTTATTCTAGTACAAAGAGTCAATTTCCTCCATTGTCTAACAATGCAGGTTTCCAAGGGTCTTTGTTAGGTGCTGCTCTACAATTGAATCCAACAAATCCAGTATACAATAGAGACGGATCATTCTTCCAACCAGGCGATCAGCGTAATCCTGTGCAAATGTTGGCTTATTTTGACGACAGAGAAGTTACAAACAGGCTCTTGACCAATTTATCTGCAACTTATCAAATCACTTCTAGCCTCTCTTACAGGGCAGTTCTTGGATTGGATAATGCTACTTCTGAGCGTTTAGGCTTTGCAGATCCTCGCTTGGGTACGAATGCCTACGGTGGAACCAATAACGTGTTTGGTAGAGATTATCAAAACCAAATTCAAGGAAATGGACGTGGTACTAAACAAAATCAAGAAGTTAATAACACTTTGTTTGAACAATACTTGACTTTTGATAAAACTTTTAATAATGTGCATGCAATCAATGCGGTTGCAGGTTATTCTTATCAAAGTGTTCAGAACCGTTATACTGGTAGCTTTGGCTGGGGCTTAAATACACCTGTAGTTGCGCCTACCGATGTATTTGCTAGAAATTTCAATCAATTTAGAAATTATGCAAATTTCCTTCCTGGTTTTGGAAGAAATGAATTACAGTCTGTATTCGCTCGTGTAAACTATACTTACAACGACAAGTATTTCTTCACCGCAACAGTAAGAACTGACGGATCTTCTAAGTTTGGTTCTAACAACCGTTACGGAACTTTCCCTGCCTTTGCATTTAAATGGAGAGTAATGGAAGAGTCTTGGGCTAAAAATACCTTAGGTAAATTATTCAGTGAATTCAACGTAAGAGCCAACTATGGTAAATTGGGTAGCCAAGATAATTTAGCCAACTATGCCGCATTAAACCTTCAAGAAACTTTTGATGTAGGTAATAATACCCCTGCTGGTCCTAGAAGCCGTGTGATTCAACAAGGTAATCCAAACCTTCAATGGGAAGAAGTTACTACTACAGGTTTTGGTGTAGACTTCACTACTAAGAACGGTCGTTTGTCTGGTACCGTTGATTACTATAATGCTAAGCGTACCAATATGTTGTTTCTTGCTCCAACTCCAGGTGGATTTGCTCCACAGTCAAACTGGTGGATTAACTTACCAGGTAATGTTACCAACAAGGGATGGGAATTTAGCTTAAACTATAAAATCATTCAGGGTAACAAGTTTAATTGGGACGTAAGTGCTAATTTAACAACAGTAGAAAACAATGTAACTGGTCTTCCTTCTCCAGTTAATACTGGTGCAGTAAGTGGTCAAGGTTTAACTGGTGCATTTGCACAAACTTTAACCAATGGTTCTCCAATCTTTACTTGGTCAATGCCGGTTTTCCAAGGATTTGATGGTAACGGTAATGCACGTTATGCTGCAGGTGCTGCTAACCAATTGGTTGGTACTGCATTGCCTAAAATGTTTGCTGGTTTAACCAACAACTTCTCTTATGGAAGATGGAATTTGAGTGTTTTCTTAAATGCCGTTACTGGTCATTATGTTTACAACAATACAGCGAATGCGTTGTTCTTAAAAGGAAGTTTGCGTAATGCTCGTAACGTAACGAATGAAGTTGGAAAAGGTCCTGAGAATCCATTTAACCCAGGTTCTGTATCAACTAGGTTCTTAGAGTCAGGAGATTTTGTTCGCTTGGCTAACTTGAACTTAAGCTATGCTTTCGATATCAAGGGTAAGGCTATCAAAACGTTATCAGTATTTGCATCTGGTCAAAACTTGGCATTGTTTAGCAAATATTCTGGTATAGATCCAGAAGTTAACGTAGATAAGAACATCAACGGTATCCCTTCTCGTGGATTTGATTATACTCAATTCCCAAGACCAACAGTGGTTACCTTAGGTGTTAATATTGGTTTTTAATTCCGAACAAAAAAACATTGATTAATATGAAAAATTTATTAAAAAGTTACATTTTACCAGCTGCGGCGGTAAGTGTACTTACGATCACGTCTTGTTCCAAGCTTGATCCAAAGTTGGAGGCACCCAACTCTATCGCTCCAACTCAAGCGGGAGGTGTACCTACAGCTTCTTCTATCTCAGCTGTTTACGAGCAGTTGAACCAATTAACCGGTGGCCAGGGTAACTGGTTTGGTTTGCAAGAGCATTCCACCGATGAAATCATGGGGCCAACACGTGGTACCGACTGGGACGATTTTGGTACATGGCGTCGTTTACACCTACATACATGGGCTGCCGATCATAACCAAATTAACGATACTTGGAATGGATTAAATGGAGCTTTGTTCCAAACAACCCTAACTGCAGAAACCAAAACTGGTTTAGAAAAAGCAGAAGGTCAGTTCCTACGTTCTTTTTTCCGTTTCTTAGTATGTGATATTTATGGTCAGGTGCAAACTAGACCTGCAACAGCTGCTGCTAACGTTGTTCCTGATGTTTTAACAAGATCTGCTGCTATTGATGCAATTATCACAGAATTAGAAGCTGCTGTTCCTGCGCTTCCTGCTTACAACGGTGCAAATCGTGGACAAGCTACAAAAGAAGCTGCATGGGCTTTATTGGCGAAAGCTTATTTAAACAAAGCTGTTTATAAGCAAGACCCAACTAAACCAGCTGGTCCTTATACTTTTGCTGCTGCAGATATGAATAAGGTAATTGAATACTGTAATTTAATTGCAGCTAATACCAATTTGTCAATTGATTCTTACTACTGGGATAACTTTAAGTGGGACAACGGTACCGCGTCTTCAGAAAATATCTTCGTTCGTAAAGCGGGCGGTGATGCAAGAGCTGGTAACGGTGCTGGTTTAAGATGGCAGACTTCTCAAAGCTGGCACTACAACCAAACTCCTTCTTCTTGGAATGGTTTCGTAACCTTATCTCAGTTCTACGATAGCTTCGAAGGAAATGACGTTCGTAGAAACGATACCTTAAGAGGTCACACTGAGTTTACTGGTGCAACTGCTGGTTTATTAGTTGGTCAAGCACGTGGTCCAAGAAATGGATTAATTGGTGATCCAATTGTAGACTTAAAAGACCGTTCTGGTAACCCATTGATTTTCACTCGTACTGCTTCTATCTTCTTTAACGGAGAAGCAAGTGGTATTCGTTTGAATAAGTTTCCTCTAGATCCAACTACTATTAATGATGGTGCTTGGGGAAGTGCGAATGAGTTTCCTTTCTTCCGTTTCTCTGATGTTCGCTTAATGAAAGCTGAAGCTTTGTTAAGAGGTGGTACAACTGGTGCAAACGGTGAAACTCCATTGTCTATAGTTAACGACTTACGTTCTAAGCGTAGAGCAACTGCTCTTTCTGCTGTAACTCTACCAGTTTTGTTAGCTGAAAGAGGTCGTGAATTATACTTAGAAGGTCACAGAAGAACAGATATGATTCGTTTTGGTGTATTCAATGCTCCTGTTGAAGAAAGACCAAATGCATCTGATGCGTATAAAGTGGTTTATCCAATCCCTGCTATACCATTGTCTTCTAACCCTAACTTAAAGCAAAACTTCGGATACTAAAATCTTCGGTTTTTTGATACTGATCCCTCCAAAAATCTTTACGAAATTTGGGGGGATTTTTTTTGTTTAATTTAGCGAATGCGTATGTCTAAGTATTTTGTTTTCGTGCTAATTATTTGCCTAGCATTATCTTGTAAAACCAAGAATGCGAATACCCTTTTTGAGGAAGTCAACACCAATATCCAGTTTACCAACTCATTGATAGAGTCTGAGGCATTTAATGTATTTAAGTATCGCAATTTTTACAACGGCGGTGGTGTGGCTACGGGGGATTTAAATAATGATGGCTTGCCTGAAGTATTCTTTACAGCAAATCAAACTGCCAACAAATTATATTTAAACAAAGGCAATTTTGAATTTGAAGACATTACACAAAAGGCAGGAATTACATATGATGGAGAATGGAGTACTGGTGTTGTTTTTGTAGACATTAATGCAGATGGATGGTTGGATATTTATGTTTGCAATGCTGGTAATATGTTGCAAAAAGCGAAGCGAAAAAACAAACTCTACCTCAATAATAAAAACAACACATTCACAGAATCAGCGGCGAGTTATGGCTTAGACAATGATGGTTATTCAACGCAGGCTAGCTTTTTTGATTATGATTTAGATGGTGATCTAGATTGTTTTTTAGTAAACAATAGCCCTATCCCAGTGAATACGCTTAATTACGCCAATATGCGTAGTATACCTGATGCACAAGCCCCTTTTGCAGAATTCTTAAAAGGTGGCGGAGACCATTTATACAAAAATGAAAATGGTAAATATATTGAAGTGACCAAAGAAGCGGGTATTTATGGAAGTATTATCAGCTTTGGTTTAGGAGTTACTGTGGGGGATATCAATTTAGATGGCTATCCTGATGTATATGTTTCTAATGATTTTTTTGAAAAAGACTATTTATACATCAATCAAAAAAATGGGACATTCAAGGATGAACTTTCTAGTAGAACGCAACATATTAGTTTCTCCTCAATGGGAGCAGATTTACAAGATATCAACAACGATGGTAAACCAGATATATTCACTACTGATATGTTGCCTGGCGATGATTACAGGCTTAAGACCAATACTTCGTTTGAGGGGTATGATGTATTTATGCTGAAGAAAAACCAAGATTTTTTTAATCAGTTTACTCAAAATGCCTTGCAGGTAAACAATGGGGAAGGAAAATTTTTAGAGACCGCCTTTTATAGTGGAGTTGCAGCTAGTGATTGGAGTTGGGGAGCATTAATGTTTGATGCTGACAATGATGGGTTAGCAGATATTTTAGTATGTAATGGTATTTATAGAGATGTTACAGATCAAGATTTTATAGATTTTTTTGCCAATGATGTTGTCAATCAAATGGTATTAAAAGGCAAAAAGGAACAAGTTAATAATGTGATTGATAAAATGCCTTCTGTGCCCATTCCTAATAGTATGTTTAAGAATAGAGGCAATCTAAAATTCTCTAATGAAAGCACGAATTGGGGATTAGATAAGCCTAGTTTTTCCAATGGAGCAGCATATGCAGATTTAGACAATGATGGAGATTTAGATTTAGTGATCAATAACGTGAATCAACCCGCAACCATTTATAAGAATAAAAGTCGCGAGCAAAATAAGGACAACTATATTGGAGTTGCTTTAACCTACAACAGCCCTAATCCCTTTGCAATTGGCAGTACTATTAAAGTATACCAGGGCAACCAAATTATTACCAGAGAATTAATACCGAGTAAGGGTTTTCAAAGTTCGGTAGAATACAAACAAACGATTGGTTTAGGTACAAGCCTAGCAGATTCTATGCAAATTATTTGGCCCAATAGATCTACCACTACCCTATTAAAGCCAAGTGTTAATCAATTGCATAAAATTGTATATGATGTAAAAACAGCAAAGCCATTCCATCCTGAAGAATCAAAGCAAGTAGTTCCTTTATTCCAACAAACTGCTGTACAATTAGTAAAACATACCGAAGACGATCAAGTAGATTTTTATATAGAAAGAAATATTCCATTCATGTTGAGTAAGCTGGGCCCTAAAGCTGCAGCTGCTGATTTAAACGGGGATGGATTAGAGGACTTGTTTATTGGAGGCGCCAATGGACAGGCCAGCCAATTATATTTTCAAACTAAAACAGGATTCGAACTTCAAACAGTTGATGATTTTAATAAGTTTAAATTCAATGATGTTACTGCTGCTTTTTTCTTTGATGCAGATGAAGACGGAGACCAAGATTTATTTGTAGGGGGGGGCGGAAACACTGCACCAGCTAGTTCAGACTTATATCAGAATCAACTTTATATCAATAGTGGAAAGGGTAGTTTCGCGTTAAAATCAGGCACTTTTTTAATCAGTCGCACCAATTGTGGCATAGCAATTCCATTGGATTATGACTCAGATGGAAAGATGGATATTTTTATCGGAAGTAGAAGTGAGCCACAGCAATATGGTATTGCACCGAAGAGTTTTTTATACCACAACGAAGGGAATGGAATCTTTAAAGAAGTTAGTACGTCTGTTGCTCCATTCTTAAGCAATCTTGGTATGATTACAGGAGCGGTTTATGCAAATGTTATTGGAAATGAACAACCAGAGTTGGTAGTAACAGGTGAGTGGATGTATCCGCATATTTACCATTTTAATGGCAAACAATTTATTGAACAAAAATCCGGATTAGAAAACCAATTAGGATGGTGGCAAACGGTTGTAGCTGCCGATATAGATAAAGATGGAGACAAAGATTTAGTCTTTGGCAATTTGGGTGAGAACTTTTATTTACGTGCAAGTAAAGATGCACCAGTAAAAGTATTTTTAAAAGATTTTGATAAAAACGGAAGCATCGAAAAAATATTCAGTCATACGCTGAATGGAAAAGACATGCCAGTCTTTTTAAAGAAAGATATTACTGAACAATTACCCGCGCTTAAAAAAGAAAATTTAAAGCACCAAGATTTTGCACCCAAAACCATACAAGAATTATTTCCAAATACACTATCGGATGCAAGGGTTCTTTCAGTGAATACGGGTGCTTCAATCATTGCGGTGAATAATTCGAATAAAGGATTCACGGTACAAGCACTTCCATATCAATTACAGTTATCCAGTATTCAGTCGATGGTGGTAGAAGACATGAATGGGGATGGTCATGTAGATATTTTAGCAGCGGGTAACTTTTTTGATTTATTGCCACAGTTTTGTAGCATTGATGCTTCTTATGGAAACCTCTTGTTAGGGAACGGGAAGGGTGGTTTTTCAGTTGCAAGTCCGCAACAATCTGGTGTAAGTATTAATGGACAAATCAAGCAGATTTTGCCATTGCGCTTCAATAATCAGTTGGGTTATTTGTTCTTGCAGAATAATGATTATCCAGTATATTTTAGAAAAACCGGTGCAGTAAAAAAATAGGGACTATGAAGCATTTGAATTGTTATATTTTATTGCTGGTCGTACTGGTTTCTTGTAAAAGTAAACAGGAAGACAGTTTGTTTACGCCAATTGAATCAACTAAAACGGGATTAAATTTTACCAATACGTTAATCCCAACAACCGACTTTAATCTATTCTCTTACATGTATTATTACAATGGTGCAGGAGTAGGAGCGGGAGACTTCAACAAGGATGGGAAAGTAGATTTATTTTTTGCAGCCAATCAGCAATCTAATCGCCTTTTTTTGAATAAAGGGGAAATGCAATTTGAAGATATAACCAAACTTGCGGGAATTCCAGCAGATAGTGCATGGAGCACTGGAGTCTCGGTTGTTGACATCAACAATGATGGCTTGCTAGATATCTATATTTGTCGTGTAGGCAATTACAAAGTTTTAAAGGGAAAAAATCAATTATTGGTATGTACAAAAATTGACGAAAAAGGAATACCTCATTATGAAGATCAGGCTACTCAATACGGATTGGATTTTTCTGGCTTTAGTACACAAGCTGCATTTTTAGATTATGATGGCGATGGAGATCTTGATTTATTTTTATTGAATCATTCTGTGAATCATGATGGAAATTATGCCCCAAGAAAAAATTTCGAAAATACATTTGACTCACTGGCAGGACAAAAATTTTATCGCAACGATACCGAGCTGAGCAAAGCTGGAAAAATCAACCGAAGATTTACAGATATCACCAAAACGGTTGGAATCAATGGGTCTAAAATTGGCTATGGATTAGGTGTTGCAGTTTCGGACATCAATTTAGATGGATGGCCAGATATTTATGTAGGAAATGATTTTCATGAAAATGATTATTTGTATATCAATAATCAGAAAGGACAGTTTGAAGAGAAGGGAAGAACACAACTCATGCATACCAGTCAATTTACCATGGGGGTAGATATCGCAGATGCAAATAATGATGGACTCCCAGAAATTGTTTCGATGGACATGCTGCCCTATGAATCTTATATGCTCAGAAGGTCGTTGTCTGAAGACGATTATAATATTTTCCAGAATAAATTGGCATTTGGATATACGTATCAATATGCAAGAAATAATTTACAATATAATCGTGGCAATAATCGCTTTAGTGAAGTAGGGCAATACGCAGGTATTCATGCCACCGATTGGAGTTGGGCATCGTTGTGGATGGATTTTAATAACGATGGTAATAAAGACTTATTTGTTTCGAACGGTATACCAAAAAGAATGAACGATATTGATTATATCAATTTTGTTTCTGGTGAAGCTTTGCAGGAAAAACTAAAAAACAATAGTTTAGAAAGCAAAGACTTGACCTTGATAAATCAGTTTCCTGAAATTAAAATACCGAATCAATTTTTCTTAAATAAAGGGGCATTCAGTTTTAATAATATTAGTGATCATATTGAAAACAATCCAAACAGTTTTTCTAATGGTGCAGTATATGCAGACTTAGACAACGATGGAGATTTAGATATTGTAGTAAATAATATTAATGATCCCGTGCTGGTTTACCAGAACAATACCAATAAGGATAGTACTGCAAATAATTATGCAAAAATCGTTCTAGAAGGATCACCACAAAATCGTTTTGCGGTTGGAGCAAAGCTGTTGGTTTATGCAAAAGACCAAGTGTATACGCAAGAACAATTTCCAGTTCATGGTTTTTTATCGAGTATGCAAATTCCTTTAATGGTTGGGTTGAATCAAATAAAGCCAGATTCAGTTTTACTTATTTGGCCTGATCAAAGTTTTCAACGTATTCAGTTGAAAGCGGGTAACACTCAAAAAATTATTTATCAAAGCGGGCTACCTAAATACCGTTTTGAAACAAATGCAACTCAACAACAAAAGCAGGCTCCTTCTTATTTTGAGGATATTACCCTTGCAACACATCTCAATTATTTGCATAAAGAAAATCCATTTAACGAGTTTGATAGAGAACCACTGATACCATATATGGTTTCGGCCGAAGGCCCAGCATTAGCTATTGCGGATATCAATGGAGATGGATTAGAAGATGTTTTTGTAGGCGCTTCAAAATCATTTCATAATGCGGTGTATGTTCAAAATAAAAATGGAATATTTAAGCCTATACCACAGCCCGCATTATTGTTAGATTCTATGTGGGAGAATACAGACGCTATTTGGGTAGACGTCAATAAAGATGGAGCAAAAGATTTAGTGATTGCGAATGGGGGAAATGAATATTACGGTGAAGACCCGCACCTATTGCCTTTATTATATTTAAATGATGGTAAAGGGAATCTGGCTAAAAAATCGGATGCATTTACAGCCGTATATGCCACACAAAGTAAGATTATAGCAGATGATATTAATGGAGATGGACATATTGATTTATTTATTGCAGGAAGAGTAGAACCATGGAAACACGGCATAGTTCCAAGAAGTTATTTATTGCAAAATGATGGCAAAGGGAAATTTAGCGATGTAACAAGTAACTATTCGAAAGCGCTGATGAATCCTGGTATGGTAACAGATGCCCATTTTGTAGATTTAAATAAAGATGGAAAAAATGACCTCTTATTAAGCAGTGCTTGGGGAACAATTGATGCGTATTTTAAGAAAGACCTAACTTATACTAAACAGACAATTTTAAATCAAAACGGTTGGTGGCAATCACTTACTATTACAGATATTAATGGAGATGGAAGTCAAGATATTATTGCAGGAAATTTTGGATTAAACAGTCGATTAAAGGCAAATGAAGCTGAGCCAGTTACTATGTATCTAAATGATTTTGATAATAATGGAAGAGCGGAACAGATTATTACTTATTATTTGAATGGAAAGGAAATTCCATTTGCTAGTAAAGTTCAGTTAGAAAAATCTTTACCGATACTAAAAAAGAAATTTCTTTATGCAGCAGATTTTGCAAAAGCCACATTGGACCAATTATTTGATAAAGAAAAATTGAATAAATCCATTCAATTTAAAGCCACACAATTTGCTAATATGGTTTTATTGAATAAAGGTAAATCAGGGTTTGAAGCTGTTACAATGCCTGCTAATGCGCAATTAACCAATTATAGAGCTGTGATTCCCTTTAAGCCTCAAGATCAAAAAGTAAATAGTTATCTATTATTAGGCAATTTTGGCTACAATAATATAGAGATTGGTAAACAAGATGCAGATTTTGGAACAATGCTCCAATGGTCTGCAAACGGGCAATCACAGGCTCATTTAATTGAGCAGTTATTGGTAGAAGGTGAAGTGCGCAAAGCTGCACCTATCAAAATAGGCAATAGCACTTGTTGGATTTTAGCTAAAAACAACGGAGCCCTTCAAGTGCTTAAGACTAAGTAAAACTAATTAGTCTTCTAAAATGAATTGTATTCAATTATTGAAATACAGGGTAATTAATGGTAGTTCTCCATTTAGTACTATCCTGAACGGTTCTTCTATTGGTAATTAATCTTTCAAAAGAAATAGCAGGGCTGGTTTTACGATGGTCTTGAACATAATTTTTTACTGCTTCATTACACTGTTTAATAACGTTTTTATCACCGGTTACTTCACAAACCACAATATTTCCCAGCATCATATTCTTGAGCATAAATTTTCCACTCGAAGGAATATCTCTTTCTGTAGCAACGGCAACCATAGCAGTGTAAGAAGTAGAATCTTCTTTAAATACATTTAAAATGGGGTAGTTTACAATTTTCACTTCTACACCATCAATAAATTCATTCGCTTCATCTATCAATGCATAAATTTCATCAGTAGTTGGTTCATGATCATAGGTTTGTTTGGCTGAAACATACGATGAGTTGGGAACTTTTTGCATTTCAATCGGGAAGCCGTACACTTTTTCAACATCCGAAAAATAATCTTGCATTTGATATAATAATCTTTTGCAATCATTTTCAACAGAATTTAAAGAAAGAAACTGTTTAAAACGCAACAAAGGATTGTAAGTAATCTTCATTACAGTGTTTAAAGTAAAACTGGTTTTGGCGTTATGATCGGCAACAAAAGAAAAGTCAAGGTCTACTTCAACACCCTTATTAATCATGGTTCCTTTAAAGCCATTCATCAAAACCTTATGAATAGTGATAGGCGATTCGTAATAGGTATATACACTGTCATTCACTTTAGTTCCTGGGAACCATTTAGCCCAATCTTTCTGACTAGTCACTACCCGAGTTATTGCATCTACCGGCATTGAAACCGATATTGTTTCAGTGGTAGGTTTTTGGGTAGGGAGTAAATAAGAGATGATTACAAAAAACAATATTGGAACAAGTATATATAAAACTTTTTTCATAACCTTTTTTTTGAATTTGGTACGATTAGAAACAAAAATAAAATATTTTGAATGTAAAAAATTAAAACTATTTTTATTGCGTTGAAGAAGGGATTTACCATATTATCCTTGTGTTTGCTGCTCTTTAGCTGGGGTGGATATAATCTGTTGCTCAGTTATTTAGAAATCCAATCAGATCAAGATTTCCAAACCAGTCTTTTTCAGGATCAGTACGACGAAGCCAACTTAATCCATATCAAAATTGCTGCTAGTACACCTTATGGCCCTAACTCTGAAGTATTTGAAAGTACAACAGGTGATATTGACATTAATGGGGTGACTTATCATTTTGTAAAGCGTCGATTTTTTAAGGATTCATTAGAATTATACTGTTTACCGAATATAGACAAGATTAGCATTCGTAATGCAAGAGATCAGTTCTTAAGCTTAGCGGCTAATTTTAACAACAATACGAATAACGAACAATCTAACAATCAGCATACACAACTTAAGTTCTCATTGTCCGACTTTACAGGTGACCATTGCTTTACCTGGCAGTTTCGTGATGGAGACATTCCTAAAGCCTTTCAATTGAGTAGCCCAATGCTTGATTTAGCTGATTATACATCATTTTTAGAGCGTCCGCCACAAGCCTAATGCTGGCATATTAAGCATTCCTTTTATTTACTTTTAATTATTTTTCTATGTTAAAGCGCTTGGCGGTGCTTGGCTTATTTATTATAGCCTTGATTTCATGCAATAACAATACTGAGTATAAAAACTTTTTGCACAATCCAATCTTATTTAGCAAAACCGTTCATGAGTTGAATACAGTGGTTATGGGAAATAATTTTCCACCCATGGTAGCATCTCGAAATTATGCGTATGCGGCAATTGCAGCTTATGAAGTAATGGCGGCAAGTAATGCTAGCCAATACCATTCTTTAGGCGGACAATTGAACGGGCTGCCCGAACTAAAACTACCTGCTTCTTCACCTGATACCGATTGGAAATTAGCTGCATTATTGGCTTATGCTAAAGTAGGAGAGTCAGTAACCTTTCCAGAGGGAAGCATGCAAGTTTATACAGACAGTATTATGGAGTTGGCTAGAAAACAAGGTCTTCCGTCAAAGGTGGAAAAAGCTTCTAAATTGCTTGCGGATAGTGTAAGTGCAGCCATCATCAGGTGGAGCAAAAAAGACAATTATTTAGAAACCAGAGGGGCCGAAAAATACACTGTCACTAAAGAGCCAGGAAGATGGGTTCCCACCCCACCAATGTACGCTTCTGCAGCAGAACCACATTGGATGGAAATAAGAACTATGGTAATTGATAGCGCTAGTATATATGAACCCGCGCCACCACCTGCATTTAATATAAAGGATAAGAACAGTAAATATTATCAAGAAGTAATTGCCATCAAAAATGCAATTGATAGTTTAACCCCTGAACAAAAACATATAGCTGAATTTTGGGATGATAATCCATTTAAGATGAATGTTACGGGGCATGTAATGTTTGGAAGTAAAAAGTTTTCTCCTCCAGGACATTGGATGAGCGTAGTGGGTATTGCAGCAAAGCAAGCTAATAGTGACTACGCAGAAACCATTTACGCAACCACTAAAACAGCAATTGCTTTATTTGATGCATTTATTCAATGCTGGTATGTTAAGTTTAAATACAATACAGTGCGTCCGGAAACAGTGATTAATCAATACATTGATATCAACTGGAGACCCTATTTGCAAACACCTGCATTTCCAGAATATACTTGCGGACATTCAACTATTTCTTCTGCAGCAGCAGAAGCATTGACAAGTGTATATGGAGACAATTTCGCTTATACAGATTCAACAGAATTAGAATTTGGTATTGCCAATAGAAGTTTCAAATCTTTCAGGCACGCAGCTGACGAAAACAATTGGGCCAGATTTTACGGTGGATTACATTTTCACAATTCTTGTATCATCAGTACTGATATAGGACAAAAAGTTGGTAAGCATATTGCGACCAAACTGAAGATGAAAAAGTAACTATCATTTATTTATTTCTTAACAGAAATCATTCATGAAAAATATATTTGGGCAAGCCTTAAAGAGGATTGCCATGTCTACTGCTTTTGTAGTAATGACTATTTATTTGCACGCACAAACAGATATGGATGCGTTGATGATGGCTAAGAATAATTTCTGTACAGGTTTTATGTATGGGAATAGTTCTTGGAAAAATTATTGGGAAGGAACGCTAAAACGCGACAATCAAAATTTAGGAACAGTAAGTTCTCAAATGATTGGTATTATGGGGAACTATGGCATTAAAGACAATTTGAATTTGTTGTTTTCTGTGCCATATATCTCTAATTCTGCATCTGCAGGTACACTAATAAATCGTCAAGGAATACAAGATTTAACCCTTACTTTAAAATGGATGCCCATTGAAACAACCATTGGAAAAGCAGATTTTGCTGTGTATGCATTAGGGTCTTATTCAATGCCACTAACCAATTATGTGAAGGATTATTTGCCACTTTCCATTGGTCTGGGATCTAAAAATGTAATGGCAAGATTGATGGCTGATTATCAATTGGGTAATTTTTTCACCACAGCATCTGCAGCATTTTTTTCTCGTAGTAATGTTACTATAGATCGAACTGCCTATTACACAACAAGGATGCATTATACCGATCAGGTAGAAATGCCCAATATGGCCAATTTTAATTTTCGTACTGGATACAGAAGTGGAAAAGGTTATGCCGAAGCCATTGTAGACATTATGCAGACAAATGGCGGTTTTGATATCTCTAGAAATAATATGCCCTTTTTAAGCAATCAAATGAATGCCACTAGAATTGGGTTGGGTTTCAAGTACAATTTTGGAAAGGTAGAAGGTTTGTCGGCAGTTGGTAATGCTATGTATACAGTAGCAGGAAGAAATATGGGTCAAGCCACTTCCATCAACGCTGGTGTCTTTTATATTTTAGACTTCACCAGATCTTCTAACAACAAAACTGATTCAGATGAAAAATAATAATATCCTTTTGTTTATCCTGTTTTTTGCATCGGTTGTGGTTGGATGCAAACGAACGATTGAAGAAAGGCATACCATGTATGAACCCTTGAATCCAACCAATATAGATGCCAATGCAGGCGACTGGAAGCCAGTGGTTTTAAATGCTGCTAACGAATTTCCTTTGGCTGCCCCAACATCAACTAGTATAGCTGTTTATAATAGAGAACTTACAGAAATAAAAGGATTTCAAGCAACACTTACTGCCGAACAAAGAGCCAGTATTCAGTATTGGAGTGCAGGCGCTGTGTTAAGGTGGAACGAAATCTTACGTGAATTAGTGGCAAAAAGAAATTTGCCTCCAGTTAATAATCCTGATGGTACATATCCAGTACCTTCTGCAGCCAATCCGTTTGGCTATCCAGAATTTCCTTTTGCCAATCCACCTTATGCGGCAAGAGCTTATGCTTATGTTAGTGTTGCTCAATATGATGCATTAGTTGCAGCGTTCTATTATAAAAGACTCTATAATCGAGCGGCACCTCATACGGTGGATACCAATATAAAACCATTAGTGCCTGCTACTAATTTGCCTTCTTATCCTAGTGAAGATGCTGTAGTTGCAGCAGTAAGTGTAGAAATGCTCAAGCTATTATTCCCAGCAGATATTGCTTATATACAACAAAAAGCAGATGAGCATATGCTTTCAAGAATTATGGCGGGCATGAACACCAGATCTGATATTGAAGCGGGTGTTCAAATAGCTAGACAAGTTGCTGCAAAAGTCATAGCAAGAGCTGCAACCGATAATATGTCTAGAGCAATTGGCACACCTGCACAATGGGCGGAATTAGAAACACAAACTGCTGCAACGGGAGAAATACCATGGATCAGTCAAGAGCTTCCAAAACGTCCTCCCATGTTGCCATTTTTTGGTAAAGTGAAACCATTCTTATTTGATTCATTAACTACCATAGCAATAAGACCTATTGCGCCACCATCAGTTAAATCACAAAAGTTTAAAGAGGAGTTAGAAGAAGTAAGATATTATGCTAAAAATGCAACGAGACAACA
This sequence comes from Sediminibacterium sp. FEMGT703S, assembly GCA_002786355.1. GTDB lineage: Bacteria > Bacteroidota > Bacteroidia > Chitinophagales > Chitinophagaceae > Sediminibacterium. The sequence goes on along the minus strand of PGCO01000001.1, from coordinate 322,201 downwards.
AATTGCGATTGTTCATTTTTGGGCAGATGGTGTTGGCACTTATACCCCGCCAGGTCATTGGAATGCTATTGCTGCTGATGATTTTGTAAAACTACGTTTTAGTGAAGTGAGATGGGCAAGGAATTTAGCGCTTTTAAATATGGCGGGAATGGATGCAGCCATCACATGCTGGGATACAAAAACTTTTTATTTTAATCCAAGACCAACACAGGTAGATCCATCCATTAAAACACAAACTGGTTTACCTAATTTTCCAGCATATACATCTGGACATTCTACATTTAGCGGCGCAGCTGCTACCATCCTTGGCCATATTGTGCCAGCGAGAGCTGCTGCATATAATGGAATGGCTAAAGAAGCATCAGAGTCTAGAATATATGGGGCCATTCATTACAGATCCGATTGTGAAGTTGGCTTGGCACAAGGAGTTAAAGTCGGCAATTTTGCCATCAACAGAGCTCAAAGCGACGGAGCCAATTAAATAAATCAAACTATTTCAAATACAGCAAACTGGTAGGGTTCCATTACGAGGTATTCGTGATCGGACCCTACTTTGTGTTTTTTACCAGACCAATGATCTTTTAAATAGCTTGGTTTAAATCCATGTTCTTTAAACAAATACCAGGTTATATAAGAAACTTTATGATTAAAATTAAATAGGCAGTACAATTGCTTATTTTCATTGGTTCTGATAAAACCTGCTACATGAATATTGTGAGGACTTAACCATATTAGATTTTTGCTGTCAGAAAAAACAGCCAATGATTTTCTAAGTTGAATCAATTGTTTCGTTGCACTATAAATTCGGTTTTCAATTGTGCCCTCTTCATTTACCAATGCGATCTTGTCCCAATCAATGATAGGACGATGCATCCAACGGTTATCGTAACTTTTACCTGGATCTCCTAAATAACTGTAATCATTTGTATAGCCAACTTCATCTCCATAAAATAACATGGGGATCCCCCCTAAAAACATTGATTGCGCTTGCATTAAAATAATTTTTGCAATTGCAGTATCAATGGCCATAGGATTATTTTGCTCAATCGCTTTTTCTAGTCCACAAAGGGAAGCCAAGCTGCCGCTGATGCGTGCATCTTGTGTTTTAGGGTTTACCGAAAATAAAGCCCCAGTAGCAGGAGAGTTATGAAAACTACCAGAATAATATTCTTTTAAAAATTTTCTGTGTTCGTATGCATTAAATCCAGCTGCTGCAATCATGCTATCATCATACCCTAAACCAATATCATCATGACAACGCGTGTAAGTTATCCAAGTAGTGCCAAATGGTTTTTGTAAAAGTTCGTGTTGCGCAGCTAGCATTACACGGGTATCTCCAGTAGCCAAAGCGTCCCATTGCAAAGCCATTTGAGTGGCATTGTAGGCAACATCACATTCTTTAGCAGTGAATGCATCGGTGCCAAAATATTTCATGATTTCTTTAGGTGCAACAATGGCTTCACCCAATAAAGCCATACCTGGAGTAGCAATATGCACACACTGTTTAATTAAACGCAACAACGTATGTGCTTCTGGCAAATTTTGACATGTAGTTCTCAATTGCTTCCAAATAAATGCTGGAGCATCAATGCGTAAAATATCAACCCCCAAATTAGCGTAGAAGAAAATATTGGAGAGCATGGCATTGAAAACAGCAGGGTTGGTATAGTTCAAATCCCACTGATAATGATGAAAAACCGTCATTGCCCATTTGTTGCATTCAGGCACATAAGAAAAACTACCCGGAGAAGATTCAGGAAAAATTTCTGGCATTGAAGCATCAAATTGATCGGGAATTTCTCTACTATCATACATATAATAATAGTCTTGAAATTCTTTCTCACCTGCTTTCGCTTTTAGTGCCCATTCATGATGATGCGATGTATGATTTAACACAATATCAATCATCAGGTACATGCCGGCAGCCTGCATTTTTTCTTGTAATATTTTAAACTCGTTGAGTGTGCCAAAACGAGGATCAATTTTTCTAAAATCAGAAACAGCATAGCCTCCATCACTTTCTCCTTCAGGGCTTTGAAATAGTGGCATTAAGTGTAAAAAATTGATACCTAATTCTTTCAAATAAGGTAATTGATTTGGCATGTTTTTTAAGCTGCCCGCAAACCGATCTACATACAAACTCATGCCAGTAATTTGATTACTAGTAAACCAAGCTACTTCTTGTTCTTTTATTTGGTCTCTTTTTTTAAATGCGGGCTTGCGAACTTTGTATGATTCAATGAGTAAAACCAAAAGGGCTTCAAAATCTTGCACTGCATTTTTTTGATTGCCGTAAATAGCATTATATAAATCTTGTAAAGTATTGGCATTGGCAACTAGTCGAATATAGAATGCATGGTCTACCCCAGCAATATCTAGTAACTGTTTGTTGCAAATTTGTTTGATTTTTTGATGAAGCAAATACTGATACACGTTTAAAATGGTTTACTTGAAAATTTGATTGTTTAAAAATTTGAAAGCTTCCATTGCACCCATATATTCACAGGTTCTGGCGCCCGCTTTATTTGCGTTCAAAATTATTTTATTCCAATCATCTAATGAAAGTGTTTGAATAGCTGATTGTTCTAAATGACTTAATTGGTACAAAACTGCACCAACAAAAGCATCTCCCGCACCCGTAGTGTCTACAGGTTTAATTGGTATTGATTCAATAATATATTGTTGACCATTTAATCCCAATAAAGTGCCATCTTTTCCTAATGTGATAGTAAAGACTCCAGTAGTTTCTTTTAATAAAACAGCGGTAGCGTCTTCCAGTGAAGCAGTATTGGTGAGCAACATGGCTTCTTCGTCACTTACTTTAAAAAAATTACAATGGCGCAAGAAATGCCAGCTCTGATTAACAAAAGCGTCGGTGTTATTGGGGAATAATAAATGCCGATAGTTGGGATCAAAGCTGATATAAATTTTATGATGCAGCGCTTTTTGCAAGAGATGTAAATAGGCCGCCTGTAGAGGACCTGGTAAAAAACCAGTGGCTGATCCAAAATGAATAATCCCCACATTATTTAAATTGATGGCGTCTACATCATCAATGGATAGTTGGCCATCTGCGCCTCGATTAAATACAAAATCTCTTTCGCCATCATGCATTAAAGAAACAAACGCAAATGTGGTAAAATGATGTTGGTCTTCTAACATGGCTTGGGTACCTACACCAAAAGATTCCATGGTTTGAATGAGTTGTTTGCCAAAAGGATCTTTGCCCACTTTAGCCGCTAAGTCTACCTCTCCGCCTAAAGCAGCAATGGCTGCTGCTACATTTGTAGGGGCACCACCTGTCTTTTTTAAGAAATTAGAACCCTCCCATAAAGACATGCCTTTATCGGTACATATCATATCAATCAAGGCTTCGCCGATACAGAGAATTTTCATTGAAAAAAATTTCGTTTATATAAATAAGAAAATAAAATCAGTTGAATACCATTAATGTCCTCCAATAGCCACCGCTTGAATTTCTTCTTCTGGTTTTACGTCTTTAATTAAAAAAGTTGCCGCACAGGCCAATAGCAATAAAACGCCTGCAAATGAAATCGCATGTCCTGAATTATTTCCTAAAAAATTATTGAGTACCCAACCAAAAGTAGTAGACTGTAAAATCATTGGAATTACAATCATCATATTAATAATACCCATGTAGACCCCATATTTTTCTTTAGGAATATCATTCACCACCATTAAGTAAGGAATGCCCATCATGCTCGCCCAAGCAATACCAAATCCTGCCATAGGAACAAAAAGCAAATACTTGTTTTCAATTTGTGGAAATGCCAACAAAGCAATACCTGCCATTAACAAACAAACAATATGTACTTTCTTAGGAGAAAACTTCTTAGCCATCCAAACCAATCCAAAAGCCGATAAAAAAGTAACCACACTGTACCAGGCATTTACTAAGCCAGCCCAACCCACAGCTTCTTCGTACAAGGTTTTATTTTCAGTAGGACTGGTTTTCCAAACCGACTGTGCAATACTTTTAGAGGCATTTTGCCAATAGCAAAACAAAGCATACCATTGAAATAAGTAGACCAATGCCAACTTCCACATAACAGTAGGCATATGCACAATGGCTTCTCCTATTTCTATGAAGGGTTGAAGTATTCCTTTTTTCTGCGCACGTAAAGCGGCTAATTCTTCAGGGGTGGGTGGAATCTCTGGTGTTTTAGAAATACTCCACATTACTGAACTAATCGAACAGATAGATCCTAAAAAGAAAGAACCAAAAACCCAGTAAGGAATGGCACCATGCTGACCAGGAATATATTTTTGAAAAATGAACAACGAAATATTAGCGAAGGTGATCCCTAATCCGGTAAAAAAGCTTTGCGTTAGAAAGCCTGTTGCTAATTGTGGCGGGGGAAGTTTATCCACAATAAATGCGCGATAGGGCTCCATCGCCGTATTGTTGGCAGCATCTAAAACCCAGAGCAAACCCGCAGCCATCCAAAGGGTGGTGCTAAATGGGTATAAGAATAAACAGAGGCTACAAAATAAAGCGCCTATAAAAAAATAAGGTTTTCTTCTTCCAAAACGCGGATGCCAAGTGCGGTCGCTCAATACCCCAATGATGGGTTGAATTAATAAGCCGGTCATTGGTCCTGCAAGATTAAGTAAAGGGATTTCGTCGGGCTTGGCACCTAAAAAATCATAAATGGGATTCACCGCACTTTGCTGTAACCCAAAGCTGTATTGAATTCCAAAGAAACCCACATTCATGTTAATGATTTGCATGAAGCTGAGTTTGGGCTTGCTCAATTGCATAGTTGAATAGTTAGTCTCTAAAAATAGCTAATTTTGCGTCATGCAACACGCTTTTAGCTACGACAAAAAGAAAGTAATACAAGGGTTAAGGTATCATTTTGTGCAAAGGCCCGAAGTAAAAGTATTGGTAGTACTCGTAAATGTATTTGCCATTGTAGCAGCTATCTTATTTTATACTAAGAAAATTAGACCCGAACCTTTTTTATTAGGATCATTTATTTGGGTAATGATGATGGCAAGTTTTTGGTACATCTTACCAAATTCTATTTATAAAAAGGCAATTGATACTTTTAAAGACCAGTTTACCATTGCTTTTAAAGACAATGGCATTACGCTAGAAAATGAAAAAGGATATATTCATTGGGATTGGATGCAGTTTAGCCATTACTTTGAAAGCCCGCATTTTTTTCATTTGTATTTTAGTTCCAAGTCTTTTTTCATGGTTCCTAAAGACGAAATGGGCGATGAATTTCGTCATGAATTAAGAGCGGCTTTGAAGAAAGGAATCAAGAAATGATTTTTCGGCGGCTATAATCCCACCCCTAAACTATTTTATAGTTCCTTGCCCATAACCACATGCGGAATGGTTAGTTCAATAAAGGGGTCACTCTCTACTTGATATCCCAATTTCTCAAAAAAATGGATGGAGTCTTGGCGGGCGTGCATGATGATTTTGTGATAACGATTGTCTCTTGCTAAATTTTCGGCAAACTGCACCATGGCTCTTCCAATTCCTTTTCCCTGCAAACCAGACAGAACCGCTAACTGCCTAAGCCTGACGGTGTCGGGTGAAATTTTTACAAGCATGCTGCAAGCTTCCATGGTATCGTCGTCGGTATAAGCGAGCAGAATATTTTCCTTTTCCTTGGCTAATTCTTCTTGGGTAAACTGCAACCCTAATGGTTTTCGCAACAATTGGTGCCTTAATGCTACCATTTGTTCGTATTCAGTAGAGCCATGTTGAATCATTTTTAATGCCATAATACTAATATAACCATAAAATGTATATTTTTGCCGCAGTAAACAAAAACTTTAACAATGTCAGACATCGCAACAAGAGTAAAGAAAATCATCGTAGACAAATTGGGCGTAGACGAAGCAGAAGTAACTAACGAAGCTTCTTTTACCAACGATCTAGGTGCAGATTCTTTGGATACCGTTGAATTAATTATGGAATTCGAAAAAGAATTCAACATCTCTATTCCTGATGAGCAGGCTGAAACCATTACCACTGTAGGTCAGGCAGTTGCTTATTTAGAAGAGCACGCTAAGTAAGAATATCTATTTAGTAAGGAATAATTTTAATCCGCCTTTTAAGGTTTTACCATGAAAGGCGGATTATAACATAAACTGGTTTGTTGTATGCAATTAAAGCGCGTAGTTGTTACTGGTATAGGTACGATCACTCCAATAGGTAATAATCTAGAAGATTATTGGCATGGATTAATTAATGGAATACCCGGTGCTGCTCCAATTACTTTATTTGATGCAACTAAGTTTAAGACCCGTTTTGCCTGTGAGGTAAAGGGGTTTGATCCTACCAGTTTCATGGAGAAGAAAGAAGCTAGAAAACTTGATCGCTTTGCACAACTAGCGCTTTTTGCAAGTGATATGGCCGTACAAGACGCTCAAATCAATAAAGAAAATATTGATGTAGATAGAGTGGGAGTCATATTTGCTAGCGGAATTGGTGGTCTAAGAACTTTCCAAGAAGAAGTACAGAATTTTGCTACTGGAGACGGTACGCCAAGGTTCAATCCTTTCTTTATTCCTAAAATGATTTTGGATATTGCGGCCGGACAAATTTCGATGCGTCATGGATTCCGCGGTCCAAACTTCGCAGTTGTAAGTGCCTGTGCGTCTAGCACAAATGGCATTATCGCTGCTGTAGATACCATCAGACTCGGTAAAGCTGATATCATTATTAGTGGTGGATCTGAAGCCGTTATTAGTGAAGCAGGTGTAGGTGGTTTCAATGCCATGAAAGCCATGAGCGAAAGAAACGATGATCCTGCAACAGCAAGTAGACCATATGACAAAGACAGAGATGGATTTGTGATGGGTGAAGCCGCAGGTTGTTTGGTATTAGAAGAATATGAGCATGCCATCAAAAGAGGGGCTAAAATTTACTGTGAAATTGCAGGAGGCGGTGCAACTGCTGATGCTTATCACTTAACTGCTCCACATCCAGAAGGATTGGGTGCAAGAAACGTAATGATAGCAGCCCTTAAAGATGCTGGTATGCAACCTGATGAAATTGATTATATCAACACTCATGGAACTTCTACTCCATTAGGTGATGGCGCAGAAGCTAAAGCCATTACAGAAGTATTTGGAAGCCATGCATATAATCTAAATATCAGTGCAACAAAATCTATGACAGGCCATTGCTTAGGTGCAGCGGGTGTAATAGAAGCCATCGCATGCATCCAGAGTGTGATTCATGATATTGTTCCCCCTACTATCAATCACTTTACAGATGATCCTGAACTGGACCCTAAATTGAATTTTACCTTCAATAAAGCACAACAAAGAACCGTACGTGCCGCATTGAGTAACACATTTGGTTTTGGTGGCCACAACGCATGCGTTATCGTAAAAAAATACGTAGCATAATAAAGTGCAATTTTTAATAAAGTTATTTAAACCAAAAGCTGCCTCATCTTTTGAGACGCAGATCAATGATATGTTAGGTATACAGCCTGGCAATCTGCAACTTTATCGCAGTGCATTAAGTCATCGTTCGGTTAAAGAAACCCCAGATGAAAATAATGAACGCTTAGAGTTTCTGGGGGATGCTATTTTGAGCGCAGTAGTGGCAGATTATTTATTTAAATTATACCCATACAAGGGAGAGGGATTTTTGACAGAGATGCGATCTAAGATGGTCAATCGTCAGCAGCTAAACGATATTGCCTTAAAAATGGGTTTGCGTAAATTGACTTTTTATAACAAGTTTGATAGCGCTTTAAAAGCTAGCCATATTTTTGGTAATACCCTAGAAGCCTTGATAGGAGCGGTTTACCTAGACAAAGGCTATGTTAAAACACAAAATTGGATTCTAAAGCAAATAGTGATTCCGCATTTATTCATGGAAGACTTAGAGTTGATTGATATCAATCTCAAGAATAAATTAATTGGCTGGGCTAATAAAAATGGAAAGACCATTACTTTTGAAATGGCGGATGAAAAGCTTGAGGGCAATCGAAGAATATTTACCATGAATGCCGTATTGGATGGCGCCGTTTTTGCACAAGGAAAAGCGGGTAACAAAAAAGACGCCAGTCAAATTGCCGCACAAGTTGCGATTGAAAAGTTGGGGCTTTAATTAATCTCTTGGCACAATTCAATTAAGACCCCATTGGTTCCCTTCGGGTGTAAAAAACAGACCAATTTATTATCAGCTCCTTTTTTAGGAGTCTCGTTTAAAAGCGTAAAACCCTCGGATACCAGACGCTTCATTTCCGCATGAATATCGGTTACATCAAAAGCTATATGGTGCATCCCTTCCCCCTTTTTGTCAATATACTTGGCAATAACCCCTTCTGGATCGGTAGAAGCAACCAATTCTATTTTTGATTCACCCGTTTTAAAAAAAGCGGTCATCACTTTTTCGGAAGCTACTTCTTCTGTTTTATAACAGGCACTATTCAATAATTTTTCGAATAATGGGATGCTGGTGGCCAAATCTTTTACTGCAATACCAATATGCTCAATCTTATTCATTTAAAATATTTTATATATGTCCTTACGATTTGAGGAAAAACAACCTTTGAGTAACAATGCATCCCAAAATTATAGAACCTATTGTTATACTTTTGTGTTATTAGAAAAAACTAGCAAGCAATATGTTGAAGTTACCAGTTTATTTAGATAACAACGCTACTACCCCAATGGATCCAAGGGTATTAGAAGCAATGATACCGTATTTTACAGAGCATTTTGGAAACGCTGCAAGTCGTAACCACCCTTTTGGATGGGAAGCGGAAGAAGCGGTAGATTATGCCCGTGAGCAAGTTGCCAAATTAATTGGCGCCGATCCTAAGGAAATTATATTTACTTCAGGGGCTACAGAAGGAGACAACTTAGCTATTAAAGGAGTGTTCGAAATGTACGCTTCAAAAGGAAATCATATCATTACTGTTACAACCGAGCACAAAGCGGTATTAGATACTTGCAAGCATCTGGAGCGCGCAGGTGCAGAAGTAACTTATTTAGAAGTTCAGGCTGATGGATTAATTGATTTAAAAGAATTAGAAGCTGCAATCAAGCCAACTACTATTTTAATTGCAATCATGTATGCCAACAATGAAATTGGGGTAGTACAACCAGTGAAAGAAATCAGTGCGCTTGCTAAAAAGCATGGCGTATTGTTTTTCACCGATGGCGTTCAGGCAGTAGGTAAAATACCCGTAGATGTAAATGCAGATGGTATTGATATCATGGCTTTTACTGCACACAAAATGTATGGTCCTAAAGGGATTGGTGCTTTATATGTTCGTCGCAAAAACCCAAGAGTTAAAGTAACTGCCCAAATGGATGGTGGTGGACACGAGCGTGGTATGAGAAGTGGAACTTTGAATGTACCAGGCATCGTTGGATTTGGTAAAGCTTGCGAATTAGCTAGATTAGAAATGGCTGATGATGCTGCTCGCCTAAGCAAATTGCGTGACAAATTAGAGTCTGCATTGGTTCAATTAGAAGAAGCATATGTGAACGGAAATAGAGAACATCGTTTGCCACATGTTGCCAATATTTCTTTCAAATATGTAGAGGGAGAAGGTTTGTTGATGGGCTTCAATAAGAATATTGCATTGTCGTCTGGATCTGCTTGTACTTCTGCTTCATTAGAGCCAAGCTATGTATTAAAAGCATTAGGATTAGGAGATGACTTAGCGCATAGTTCATTGCGTTTTGGATTAGGTAGATTTACTACTGAAGAGCAAATAGATTATACCATTAAATCTGTAAGCGAAACAGTATTGAAATTGAGAGATATGAGCCCATTATGGGAAATGTTTAAGGAAGGAGTTGATATGGACAAAATTGAGTGGGCACACCACTAGTAGTGGCTTTAATCCCGCAGAAAAAACAAATATTTTTTAATTAAACATAAATATATATACCATGGCATATTCAGAAAAAGTAATTGATCACTACAGCAATCCTAAGAACGTAGGAACGCTTGACAAATCTAAAACCAATGTAGGCACAGGTTTAGTAGGTGCTCCTGAGTGTGGAGACGTGATGCGTTTACAAATTGAAGTAGACAATACTACCGGTGTAATTACCGATGCTAAATTCAAAACATTTGGATGTGGATCTGCTATTGCTTCTTCTTCATTGGCAACAGAATGGTTAAAAGGTAAAACCCTAGACCAGGCTGTAGCTATCGATAACATGGAGTTAGTAGAAGAATTGAACCTTCCTCCAGTAAAAATCCATTGCTCTGTATTGGCAGAAGATGCTATTAAAAGCGCAATTAACGATTACAGAAAGAAAAATGGTTTAGAAGAGTTAGTGTTCGAAGAAAGAATTCACTAATACATCAATACAAAGCGTATGAGCGAAACAGCAACAGAAAATAGTATTTACGTAAGCGATAAAGCCAAAGCGAAAGTATTGCAGCTTATGGAAGAAGCTGGTGTTACAGGAGACGAAAGCTATTTTTTACGAGTAGGCGTGGTTGGCGGAGGTTGTTCTGGGTTGAGCTACAAGCTAGACTTCGACAACGAAATAAAGCCGATGGACCAAGTATTTGAAGATAATGGCGTAAAAGTAGTTACCGACCTGAAAAGCTTTTTATACCTTGTAAATACAGAGTTAGATTTTTCTGATGGCTTAAATGGGAAGGGTTTTTATTTTGATAACCCAAATGCCAGCAGAAGTTGTGGATGTGGAGAAAGTTTTGCGGTTTAGCAGTGCTAGATTAGCGTACCCGCAGTGTTAAAAAAATCAAATCTTGATAGTAAAACCCCGATTCGTCGGGGTTTTTGCGTATAAAAACTTTAGTTTTGAGCCATGTGGATGATCTGTAAAAAAGAGTGGCAACAATTTTTTGCTTCGGTAACTGGATACCTTGTACTAGGAATATTTTTAGGGGTGACTGGGCTATTGTTTTTTGTTTTTCCAGATACCAGTTTACTCAATTTTGGCTATGCTAGTTTAGCGCCATTTTTCCAATTAATGCCTTGGTTATTATTGTTTTTGATTCCTGCTATTACCATGCGAAGTATTTCGGATGAAATTAGAACAGGTACTTATGAATTATTACAAACCTTACCGCTTACCTTAAGACAAATTATTGTAGGCAAATATTTGGGCGTGCTATTGATTGTATTGATTGCATTGGTTCCAACAGTGGTTTACGCGGTTTCCATGCAGGCACTAAGTATTACTGGAGGAATTGATGTGGGCGCCACTATAGGGAGTTATATTAGTTTGTTTTTATTAGCTGGAGTATATGCTACAATAGGAATTTATGCAAGTAGTGTAACGAATAATACAATTGCTGCATTCGGTATTGGAGCATTGATTTCTTTTGCTTTGTTTGCAGGATTTAGTGCAGTTGCTAAACTTCCTATATTGAATGGAGGAGCAGATTATTATATTGAGTTATTGGGGATTCAACTGCATGCAGCAAATATTAGTAGAGGAGTATTGGCAGCGGCTGATATCATTTATTTTATTGCAGTAATTGGATTCTTCTTATATATTACTCAATTGCGTTTAGCCTCTACTACTAAAAAATCAACCAAGTTATTGGCTGCAGTTGCCCTATTGATAAGCATTTCAGTAGCAGGGTCAATGATCAGTAATCGATTAGACTTAACGGAAGACAAGCGATTTACCCTAAGTAAATCAACCGTTCAATTATTATCCAATATTGATTCTACTATAACTGTAGAAGTTTTTTTAACTGGTAGTTTGCCAGCAGATTATAAAAAGTTGAGCATGGCCACCGCGGACGTATTGGCCTCTTTTAATAACTATGCCAATAACCAAATTAGGGTGGTTTTTAAGCATCCCGGAGATGGAATACAAAGTGATACAGCCAAAGCCATTTTGTATGATAGTTTACAAAAAATGGGAGTGGTTTTTGAACAATCTAATACAGCGCAAGAATCGGGTGAAGCCACATTGAATCAATTGATTGTACCAAGTGCAATGGTATACTATCAAAAAAATCAGCCGCCCGTTGCAGTAGATTTAAGAAGTAGTAGAAAAATATATAAGCAATTTAATGTACTCTCCGAAGAACCACAAGAGGACGTTGAAGCTACCCGAAATGCAGCAGAAGCCTTGCTCGAAAATAAATTTGCAACAGCAATTGATAAGTTAACCAGAAAGGAAATACCCACCATCGCATATGTAGTAGGCAATGGACAACCCACCGATTTAACCGTGAACGATTTGGGAGAAAGTTTACGCAATGATTACCGATTGGGAATCTTTGATTTAAAGCAAGCTTATCCGGATGCAAGTGTCATCAAAACATTGGTGATGGTAAAACCTAAAAGTAAATTTACAGAAGAAGACTTATTGAAGTTAGATCAGTATGTAATGAACGGCGGTAATATCATTTGGTTCATCGATAAATTACATGCAGAGTTAGATAGCTTAAAAAGAACAGAAGGACAATATACCGCATTCGATAGAGGTTTAGGATTAGATGAATTATTGTTCAAATATGGAGTAAGAATAAATGGAGATTTATTGCAAGACCTTAATTGTTCTAAGATTCCGTTGGTAGTAGGAAAAAATCCGGATGGAAGTATTCGCATGCAAAGAATACCTTGGCCATATTATCCATTATTATCTGCACGAACGCCCAATCCAATTTCTGAAAACCTAGATCGAGTTTTGCCCATTTTTCCATCTAGTATTGATACCGTAATGGCAAAGGGAATTCAAAAAACGATTTTGCTAGCATCAGATACTAATAGTAGAATATTGCCATCGCCTGCATTGGTTTCTTTAAACAGTGTAAGGAGCCAGGAAGATTTATATAGTTTTAATAAAAGCTATATTCCTGTTGCTGTATTGCTCGAAGGAAAGTTCAATTCATTATTTAGTAATCGCTTACCCAAGTTGGTAATTGATTCGGTAAAAATGAGTACGGGAAAGCCTTATTTATCAGCTGCAATAAAGGCAGGAAAACAAATAGTAGTAGCAGATGGCGATATAGTAACCAATGAGGTTAGCAATACAACAGGACCATTGCCAATGGGACTTATTCAAATGGAAAATTATCGCTTCGCTAATCGGGCATTTTTTTTGAATAGTATAGATTATCTTTCGTCTGATAATGCATTGTTTGAAAGTAGGAATAAAACAGTGGTTTTACGTTTACTGAATAAACAAAAGTTAAAAGAACAGAAAACATTTTGGCAAATCATCAATGTATTGTTACCAGTAGTAATTGTTTTATTGACAGGGTATTTTTTTCAATTGTGGCGTAAGAAGCGCTACAGTTTTTAATATAGTTTTATTATTATGAACGCACATCAAATTGTTTATTTAGTATTTGGAATTGTTTTGTCGGTTGCCTTGGTTTTTGACCTAGGGCTGCTAAGTAAAAAAAATAAAAGCATTACCATTCGGCAGGCACTTAACCAAACCATGTTTTGGGTAGGATTAGCCGTAGCGTTTTTCGTTTTTCTTTGGATAGAAGGTCCTGCACTTGCAGCAGACAGCGGAGGAGCAGATATTAGTAGGCACCAGTTGCCATTTGAGTTTTTGAGTGCTTATTTGATGGAGTGGAGTTTAAGCATTGATAATATTTTTGTATTCATTTTAATCTTCAATTCATTTGGAGTTAAGGAAGCTTATTATTCAAGGGTATTGTTATTAGGTATTTTAATGGCCATCATTTTCAGGGTAATATTTATTACGCTGGGTGTAGCATTGGTTGCTAAGTTTTCTTGGTTGCTGTATATTTTTGGAGTGTTCTTATTATATACTGGCGTACATATGTTTAAAGCCAATGATGAAGAACAGTTTGATCCACACAAATCAAAAATTTATAAATTTTTAAAATCTTTCTTACCATTGGTAAACCACGATGGAGGTGGCAAGTACATGGTTAGGGAAAATGGAAAGCCAGCGTATACCACTTTGTTCGTAGTGGTTATCTTATTAGCAGCCATTGATTTGGTATTTGCATTAGACTCCATACCAGCAGTAATGGGTATTTCAAAAGACCCATTGATTATTTATACTTCAAATATTTTTGCTGTATTGGGCTTACGTTCCTTGTTCTTTTTATTAAGAGGGGCCGTTACCAAATTTGATTATTTGCAACAAGGGATTGCCATTGTACTAGTATTTATTGGTGTTAAAATGTTAGGGGAGCATTACCTGAGTATGTGGATGAGTAAAACCAGTCAAGTGGCATTGTCATTGGGCGTAATTGTACTTTGCATTTCAGGATCTATTTTATACTCGATTGTATTAAATAAAAAAGGTACACCCAAAGATTTTGTAGATGATTCTGTTAAATAAAATAGCAACAATTCTGGCGCAACCCTTACAGGGTCCTGTAGACAGTGTTATTCAATATTTAGCAATTGATAGCAGAAATATTGTGGTACCTGCGCAAAGTTTATTCTTTGCGATAAAAGGGCCTAGAAGATCTGGTATCTCATTTATTTCGGAAGTGTATCAGCAAGGGGTCAGAGCGTTTGTGGTTGATGAAGCCATAGACGAAAGCAAATACCCCGACGCTGTTTTTTTTAAAGTTGCCAATAGCGTTCAAGCCTTGCAGCAAATTGCTGCGGATCATCGAAAAAAATTCAATATACCAATCATTGGAATTACTGGTAGTAATGGAAAAACGATTGTAAAAGAATGGTTGTATCAATTACTACAACCAGACTTTAATATCGTTAGAAGCCCAAGGAGTTATAATTCTCAAATCGGTGTACCACTCAGTGTTTGGCAAATAAATTCGCAGCATGAGTTGGGAATATTTGAAATAGGTATTTCGGCAAAAGGAGAAATGCAATCCTTGTCGCAGTTGGTGCAGCCAACAATGGGTGTGCTCACCAATATTGGAGATGCGCATAATGAAGGATTTAGTAGTGTAATAGAAAAAGTGGATGAAAAAGTCCAACTTTTTGCTTACGCTAAAACGGTTATCACAGCAAGTGATTATATACCAACTACTGTCAAAACCAATGCAACAATTGTTCGGTGGGGATCAAAGCCCCTGCCTGGTACAAACAACGAACTGCCCGAATTACAGTTATTAGAACAGCAAAAATTATCAACGGAAACCAAGCTGGTATTGCGTTATCAGCAACAACGATTTCAGTTGCAAGTTCCATTTACCGACGAGGTATCCATTCAAAATGTAATGACTTGCGTATTGGTATTATTACAAATGAATTATCGTATTTCGGTAATACAACAAAGAGTAATGCAACTTGCCGCCGTAGAAATGCGGATGCAATTGCGTAAGGCAATCAATCAAAGTTATTTGCTGAATGACAGCTACAGCAATGATAAAATTTCATTATCGTTGGCTTTACAATTTTTAAAAGAGCAAGCCAATCAGCAACCAATTATTGCAATTGTTTCAGATATTGTAGAATCAGGTGAAACAGAAGAACAGTTGTACCAAGACGTTGCCAATATGTTGGCCAGTAGTGGAGTAAAAACATTATATGCGGTAGGTCCTCAAATAAGCAATTACTTTTCACAGAAATATTCAGCGCATTATCCATTTACCGCACAAGTATTTGCAAGTACAGAAGACTTGCTGCAACATTTGCACGAAACCATGTTTCAGCAAAATTATATTTTATTAAAAGGTGCAAGAAAATTTGCTTTTGAACAAATAGCGCATTGGCTAGAACAACAAGTGCATCAAACCATCATGGAAATTAATTTAACCGCCATGGTGCATAATTTAAAAGCATACCAATCTATGTTATTACCCAGTACCAAAATGATGGCAATGGTAAAAGCATTTGGATATGGAAGTGGTGCAGGAGAAGTAGCTAGAAGATTGCAACAACAACAGGTAGATTATTTAACAGTTGCCTATGCCGATGAAGGGGTTACGCTTAGAAAGTCAGGGATTCATTTACCCATTATGGTAATGAGTGCAGATGAATATTCTTTTGATGCAATGGTAAACTATTCCTTAGAACCCGAATTGTTTTCCTTTGAAATTTTAACTGCGTTTCATCAATATATTTCTAAACAAGGGATACAGCAATACCCGATTCATATTAAGTTGAACACTGGAATGAATCGACTAGGGTTTGATATGCATGAAGTAGATGCATTGTGTAAATGGCTCTCTACACAAAATTTGTTAAGGGTAAAATCGGTCTTAAGTCATTTAGCCGCAAGCGAAGATGCAAATGAAGATACTTTTACACAAATGCAGGTAGATCAATTTAGTAATGCAGTTAAACAAATCGAAATTGCTTTAGGCTATAGTTTTATAAAGCATATTGCCAATACCGCAGCAATCAGAAGAAATGCTTTATGGCAATTTGATATGGTTAGATTAGGTATTGGATTGTATGGTGCAGACAATGTGCATCAAGCTAATTTACCTTTGCAAACTGTGGCAACACTTAAAACAACCATTGCACAAATCAGGCATTTAAAAAAGGGTGATACAGTTAGCTATAATAGATCAGGAGTCATTACAAGCGATAGCATCATTGCAACCGTAAGAATTGGTTATGCCGATGGTTACCCTAGAAGAATGGGGAATGGGGTTGGAAAAATGTATATTAAAGGTATGCTAGCACCTACGGTGGGAAAGATTTGTATGGATATGTGTATGATTGATATTACCCATATTCCTGACGTTAAAGCAGGAGACACGGTAGAGCTTTTTGGTAAGAATATTTCAATACAAACAGTAGCAAAAGATGCTGATACCATATCTTACGAAATAATGACAGGAATAAGTTTGCGCGTTAAACGCGTTTACATTGAAGAATAAATTATTTGCAGTGTTGTTTCTTTAAATATTCGCCTTGCAAACTGCCTAGTTTAGCAGCCTGCGAAAAATCTGCACAACTGCCCGACTTATCATTTTGTTTTTGTTTTACCATACCTCTTTGTAAAAAGAAACTTGCTTCTTTATTATTAAAACTAATGGCGGTGTTAAAAAACTTGAGGGCATTTTTAAGATCTCCAGCACTATAATAGGTATTTGCTAGTTGAAAATATAAATACTCATTGCTGTCTTCAATTTCTAAAGCCATGTTCAAGTCTAAAACCGCAGCACCTGGATTCCCTAAGGCCAATCGAATATCTGCACGCATCATGTAAGCTTCTGTAGCATTTTCATCTATATCAATGGCTTTATTACAATCTTGCAGTGCGCCATTTATTTCCATAAGCCCTCGCTTAATAGAAGCCCTCAATAATAACGCTTCAACACTATTGGGTGCAGCTTTTATAACTTTATTAATATCTTCTAAGGCGTCTTGGTGTCTGTTTAATTTAAACAAAGCTTTACTTCTATTTAAAAATGCATCTGCATACGTAACATTTTTTTCAATTGCCGTATTTAATGAAACTAAGGCCTCTTCCGGTTTATCCTGTTCTAAAAAAATAATTCCTTTGTAATTGTAAGCTTCTACATTATTAGGGTCTACTTGTATGGCCGTATTAAAATCTGACAAAGCATCTTTCTGCATTTTTAAACCAGCATATGCTCTTCCTCTTAAAAGATAAACCTTAGAAGCTTGTTCATTAGACTTCTCTATGTTAACTAGTTTATTTAAGCCAGCCAATGCTTCTTTATAATTTTTAAATAAAATTTTATTATTAGCAGTTCTGAGTAAATCAGTAACAGATTGACCCCAAATAGCATTTGTTAGCAGGGTAATAAAACTGAAAAGAAGCAGGTACTTTTTATTCATATTTTAATAAATAACAAAAATTAGCCGGGGGGTGACGGTTCATTTGTTGGGGGGGAGCATATACCTAATTATAGGTATTAGGAATACAAAGTGTCGATTTTTATTGTAAAGTTAACTAAATTTTATATTTTTAGCACTCACTATAACAATTATGAAACTACATCTCTTACTTACCGCAGCGGTTTTAGCAGGAACAACCTTAAGTGTTTTTGCCCAAGATAAAGACAAGAAAAGAAAAGAAATTGGATTTATTGTGGGATTGCAAAGGTCTAATTTAGACTACAACCAAATTGCTGCAACGAATGTAGCGGAAGAAGCGAAGACCAATATTGGTGGATCCTTCTTTTTGAATTCTAGATTAATTGGACATTTTATTACCCTAAGAACCGAATTAGGTTTTTACTCTAAAGGGGGAACTTATACAGGCGCTGGTGCTGCATTTAGCGAAACCAATCTGTCTTATGTGGCTGCACCAGCTTTGTTGTTACAAACTAAGATTGGATTTTTAAAAGCTTATGCAGGTCCTCAGATGGGGTTCTTAATTACGGCTAAATCTAAAACAGGTAATTTGGAACAGGATGTAAAAAATACATTCAAAACCACAGAATTATCTGGTGTGATAGGTGCAGAAATGAACTTACCACTTCGATTAATGGCAGGTGTTCGTTATAATTTTGGTATCTCTAATATTTCAGAAATACCTCAAGGTACTAGCAGACCAGGCATGTATATGCTGTATGTAGGTCTTAGGCTTAGAAAATAATTGCCCCTCCCCCCAGGCTAGCACATGATAATAATGTATTATGAAAGTGATGAAGCTTTTACTGTTTGTACTATGCATGGTGGTGTTAACAAACCAGTCAAGTGCGCAAAAGAAAATTAAGGTTAGTATTCAACTGACTGATGTACACTTAAAGTATTCCAATAAAAGTGGAACAGATCCAAGAATTAAATTTTTTAACAAGCAAGACAATGCTTTATTAAACCCTAAGGATTCAGAAGGGTTTAATTGTTTTCATCTAATAGACTTTAAGCAAACAGATGCAATGGTAGATTATCCATTGATTCCTATTGAATGGGACTTAAGCAATGGAACGTCCATTGGTCTTAAAATGGAAGCATTTGAAAAAAATAAGAAAAAAGGAGATTGTGAGTTTGACGGAAGCGGTTTGTTTAATAAAGACAAAATGCATGAGTTTGGAGAATGGGTACTAGATCTTAAAACCATCAAGCCAGGTGTTACTTCAGGAAAAATGAATGTGAGTACTACGGGAGGAAATTTTTCGATTGAATACAAAGTTAAATACACGCTACCCGCAGCTGATCCAATTGTATTGGATATTGCATCTGGAAAATATTGCAGCAACAATAAAGTAAAATTAACAACTGGGGCTTCATTATTACCCAATAAAGAAGACGTATTGTATAAATGGGAGTACCAATTAGAAGGGTCTGCAGATTGGAGTTTATTGACTACCACACAGGCGCCAGAATTGCAAGTATCATTGTCAGATGTACTGAAGGCAGAACCCATGGGAAATCAAAAAATAAGTGTTAGAGCATCTTTAATGGTAGGAGCCGAATTAGGGATGCCAGTAACCAATGCATTTATATTTATGCCAGCAGCACCTTCCTTGAAGTTGAATGATATAACTGTTAGCAACACATGCAAAGACTTAAGTGAAGGCGTGATCTCCATTAAAAATATCAAAGGATACACCGAAAAGTATTTACTCCAATTAAAGCCCACCGATAGAACAGAACACAGTACCGATGGGAATGCGGTATTTACCGGTGTTCCAAAAGGACAATACCAATTGTTCTTAACCAACGACGATCAAAATCAGGGAGCTTGTAGTGTGAATTACCCGGTAGTGGTAAATGAGCATCCAAGACTAGAAGAGTTAAATAAAAAGATTAATGCTGTAACCTGTAATGGTTTATCCGATGGATCGGTGGTTGTGTCACTCAGAGGTGGTAATCCAGCAGCGCTAAGAGCAACTATATTACCACAGGCTGGAACAATGGAAATTAAAAACAGAGAAGTTAGTTTTAGTGGGTTAATGGCCGGAAAATATATTATTCAAATATTGGATTCTTGCAACAATAAAATAGAATTTGCCGCTACATTAACAGAGCCAGTAGCAGCAAAAATTAATGTGACAAATCTAGTTAAAAGTAGTTGTACCGAAACGCCAAATGGTTCATTTACCGTTAATATAACACAAGGGGTTGGACCATTCCGCTATGTATTAGTGAAGCGCGATACCAATAAAGAAATTTTCCGTTCAGAGTTTACAAACTTGCCAACTTGGGTGTTTAATAATTTGCAAGCAGGTGAATACAGTGTGTTGGTTTATTCTAACAATAGCGACGTATGTAAGCCAGTAGAAAGAAAATTCCGTATTGAAGAATCGGTATTAGAAGTAGATGTGAAGATGACCAAAATAGTACCAGCCACTACGGAAGATGCAAAAAATGGCGTACTGCATTTTGCAGTTTCCGATACAAAAATTTCATTACAGTTTATCTTAACCAATTTGGTGAATAATCAGGTTTACAGCAATACCACTGGCTTATTTGACAATATACCAGCAGGACGTTATGCATTGGCATTAAAGCGTGCCGATACGAATTGTGGCGATATGCAAAAAGTGACTGAGATATTTACTATAACCGCTACTCCAGTTCAGATTGTAGAAGATACTACTGTTAAAAAAGATACTACAAGAACGGGTGGTGGTAATTAAAGCATTGCCTTTCCTTATCTTTGTTTTTACGATAAAATTATACCGTGAAAGCAAAACAGATTATACTTATCATACTAGCCATTTTACTGATTGATCAGGGCTCTAAGTTTTACATTAAACTGAACTATTACACAGGTGAGGAACACAATGTTTTAGGCACCTGGTTTAGGTTGCATTTTGTAGAAAACGAAGGCATGGCCTGGGGTTGGAAGTTTGGGGGAGAGTTTGGAAAAATTGCCCTCACTCTATTTAGATTAGGAGCAGTTATTTGGGGATCATTCCTGATACGCAATTTCATCAGGCAGAAACAACATAAAGGGTTTTTAATTTGTGCAGCGCTGATTTATGCAGGTGCACTCGGCAATCTAATTGATAGTTTATTCTATGGACTCATCTTCGAAGCGAGCAATCCGTTTACGCAGAATGTAGCTACATTGTTGCCAGCGGGTGGCGGATATGCAGGCTTGTTTCATGGCAAAGTGGTAGACATGTTGTATTTCCCAATCATTACGAATTCGCATTATCCAACATGGGTACCCATTGTAGGTGGAGAAGAATTTGAATTCTTTAGGCCAGTGTTCAATATTGCTGATATGGCCATTTCAACAGGGGTAATAACAATCTTGGTCTTCCAAAACAAATTCTTTAATAAACCTGATCAAGAACAACACCATACTGTTGTAACGAACGCAGAAGTAAACGATAAAACACAAATATTTTAGCCAGTTCCATTTTTGCAATTTTTTGTAAATCTGGAATCTGATTCCATTTTTACAATATTTAAAACTTCTATATGAATAAATTTTTGCTCTTCATTTTAGCAGCAGCTATTACAGCATGCAGCAGCAATCGCGTGGATACTATTGTACATCATGCGGTAATTTATACAGTGGATTCTACATTTACTGTAGTAGAAGCAATGGCCATTAAAGAGGGGAAAATTGTAGCAACAGGAACCAACGATGCAATTACAAGTAAATACCAAGCCGACAGCATGGTAGATGCAAAGGGCGCGGCAATATATCCAGGATTGATAGACGCACACGCTCATTTTGTAGGTTATGGCGCATCCTTATTTCAAGTGGAATTATACAATACCAAAACATGGGAGGAAACAGTTGATTTAATTGTTGCATTTGCACAAAAACATCCAGAACTAAAGTTTATAAAAGGTCGCGGGTGGGATCAGAATAAATGGCCTGGGAAAAAATATCCAACCAATGAGTTGTTGAACCAGCGTTTTCCGAATATACCTGTATTAATTGAAAGGGTGGATGGACATGCTTCAATTGCGAATGCCGCAGCACTAGCATTAGCAGGTATCAAGCCCGGAGATAAAGTAGTTGGTGGAGAAATTGAAACCAAGAATGGTGTATTAACCGGGGTATTAATTGATAATGGAGATGCAGCAGTAAATGCAAAAATGCCAACCCCAACAAAAGAAGAACTAACGAATTGGTTACAAACCGCAGAAAAAAATTGCTTTGCACAAGGCTTAACCACTATTACCGATTGTGGGTTAAATTATCAAGATGTAGACTTTATAGATGGCTTGCATAAGAATAATAAATTGAATATGCGTTTGTATGTGATGTTATCAGATAAAGATGCTAACTACGAAGCCTACTTAAAAAAAGGCCCATACAAAACCGATAAATTATTTGTGAATGGATTTAAAGTGTATGCAGATGGCGCACTCGGAAGCAGAGGAGCTTGTTTGTTGAAACACTATTCGGATCAACCAGGATGGGGTGGATTTTTATTGCGCAATAAATCACATTATGATTCATTGGCGCAAGTATTGAGTAAGACTAATTTTCAAATGTGTACCCATGCCATTGGAGATAGTGCCAACAGAGAAATCTTAAACATTTATAACAAGTATTTACAACCGGGTAACGATAAGCGTTGGAGGATTGAACACGCCCAAATAGTAGCACCCGAAGATTTCAATTTATTTGGTAAGGTGAACGTAGTTCCTTCTGTGCAACCCACTCATGGAACCAGTGATATGTATTGGGCAGAAGCTAGACTAGGTAAGGAACGCATGAAAGGAGCGTATGCATTTAAAGACTTATTAAAGCAGAATGGATGGTTGCCATTGGGAACAGATTTTCCGGTAGAAGATATCTCTCCTTTTAAAACATTTTTAGCAGCAGTAGTGCGTAAAGACGCAGCAGGCTATCCAGCAGAAGGATTTCAAATGGAGAACGCATTAACCCGTGAAGAAACCATTAAAGGCATGACTATCTGGGCCGCAAAAGCTGGTTTCTTAGAAAAAGAAGTAGGTAGCTTAGAAGTAGGGAAAAAGGCTGATTTTATCTTTTTAGATAAAGATCTAATGAAAGTTGCGGAGACTGATATACTTAAAACTAAAGTAACTGCTACTTATTTAGGTGGGAAGAAGGTTTATTAATATACTTTAATGCAAAAGCAAAACATACAATACTCTCGGCCTCTCCATTTCAACTAAAATAGAATAGGGGGTGAACATACCAATTCTCGCTGCCCCCAGATTTCAACTTGTGCAAATTGTAATACTTTAAAATACTGCAAGTTGAAATCTGGAAAATGCTCGAATCAGTATGTTCATCCCCCTCTTTATATACTTAATCTAGAAATTTGAGAAATGCTCGAATTTTCTTGTTTACTCCTTTTCTTATTTTTGAATCTATGAGATTAAATAATGTACTTCTACTACTAATAATATCAGCCAAATTACATGCACAGACAAGAACTTATGTTGAAGATCTAAACGCACTTAAGTCTATTGTTCAAAAAACAGCTTCATTTAAGGCTCAAATTAAAGGCGATAAATTAGCTGATTATAATAAGTTATACAATCGTTTATTAGCGGACTCCAATAATTCAACATCGAGCATAGCTTATTTTTATAATTTATCGAAAATGCTCTTCCCTATTCGCGATAATCATGTAGGATTTTATCAGCTACCCAATTATGATCACTTCAAAACAAAAGAAAGTATCGACAGTTTTGTTTCATCAAAATTGTTTGGGGAATATCCAACAGTTGCAATGGATATTGATTCCTTAATGCTAAATCTTGCTACTAAACCGATTGATTCTGTTGAAGGGATTTATCATTACGGAAAATTTTATCGGGTAGGTGTTTTTAAAAATAATGATAAGGAATATATAGGAGTTGTATTAGATTCAGAAATTAACTTGTGGAAAAAAGGGCAGATTGCATTCTATCTATACGAATCAGATCAGCATATTTATAAGGCAATATATGGTCATCCTTATTTAAAGTTCTTCATATTTCAACCCATAGAGAAATACCAAAATCAATCATTGGTTTACAGTAGTTTTTATGGATCTTTTACTCAGGAAGTTTATGCAAAAAAAATAAAAGAAGTTGAATATGTGAATCTGCCCAAGCAATCACAAAAATTTTCGTTTAAAAATATAAATGACTCCATCCAGTATATTCTAATCCAAACTTTTCAAGCAAATTCAGCCACATCTCAAATTTCACAACGTTTTCACGATTCTATAAGCAACCTGCTCAATAAACCCTATTTGATTTTAGACTTACGAAATAACGAAGGAGGTGCAGAAAAGGAAATGAATAAATACCTAAAGCTGTTAAAGAATTATACAAAAAAAGGTCAATTGATCCTGCTTGTAAACAATGGCACACTCAGCCAAGCAGAAATTTTTACATTAGAATTAAAGCAATTAAATAATGTTACTGTATTAGGTCAGCAAACAAAAGGTATGCTAGCTTATGGAAGTAATTATGGTAAAAAACAAAAACTTCCAAGTGGAAACTTTGAAATTTATCCAACAGATATGAATAATGGCACTGCACTTTTATCCTATGAGGACTATGGAATTAAACCAGATATTATTTTAAGAGCAGATCAGGATTGGATTGAACAGGCGGTTTATTTTATTAAAGGCAAGAAGTGATTGGAGCATTTCTCAAATTCAAATGGAAGAAAATATCAAAGTGATTATATGTAAAAAGAAAAACAGTCCAAATTGAGCATTTTTTTAATTCTAGCTGCAATATTTTTGAGGTATTACTTTTTTTTAAACTAGAATTAAAAAGCAGCGAGATTTGGACTGTTTGCTTTTACTTTAGATTACTTAATCTCACCTACCATATCCGCCGGAATCACCCACTGATCAAATTCCTCAGCAGTTAAGTAACCCAACTTAATAGCCATTTCCTTCAATGTAGTTCCTTCTTTATGAGCAGTCTGAGCAATTTCAGCGGCTTTGTAATAACCAATCTTGGTATTCAATGCAGTCACCAACATCAATGAGTTGTTTACGTGCTTTTGAATATTGGCTTCAATTGGTTCAATACCCACTGCACATTTATCATTAAAACTTACACAACCATCTCCAATTAAGCGAGCACTGTGTAGGAAATTATAAATCATTACTGGTTTAAAAACATTCAATTCAAAATGACCGTTAGAACCACCAATACCAATAGCCACATCATTCCCCATTACTTGTACAGCAATCATGGTTAATGCTTCGCACTGAGTAGGGTTAACTTTACCGGGCATAATAGAAGAACCTGGCTCGTTGTCTGGAATAAATAATTCGCCAATGCCGCTTCTTGGGCCAGAAGATAACATACGAATATCATTCGCGATTTTCATCAAACTAACAGCAACTGTTTTTAATGCACCATGTGCTTCAACAATGGCATCGTGTGCGGCCAATGCTTCAAATTTATTTTCGGCAGTAACAAAAGGTAAGCCAGTTAGGTCTGCAATATGCTTTGCAACATTAACATCATATCCTTTTGGTGTGTTGATGCCCGTACCTACTGCTGTTCCACCTAGTGCTAATTCACTTAAGTGTGCCAACGAATTCTTGATAGCTTTTAAACCGTGATTCAATTGAGAAACGTATCCGCTTAATTCTTGACCAACTGTTAATGGAGTAGCATCCATAAAATGGGTACGACCAATTTTAACTACATGCATAAAAGCTTTGCTTTTAGCAGCAAGGGTATCGCGTAATTTTTCAATACCTGGGATGGTTAATTCCACTAAAATTTTATAAGCAGCAATATGCATTGCAGTAGGAAAAGTATCATTACTGCTCTGCGATTTATTTACATCATCGTTCGGGTGTAAAAACTTCTCTTTATCGGTAAGATTACCACCTTTTAATACATGACCACGGTAAGCAACTACTTCATTCACGTTCATATTGCTTTGTGTACCGCTACCAGTTTGCCAAACAACCAATGGAAATTGATCATTTAACTTACCTGCTAAAATTTCATCACAAACCGTTCCAATTAGTTCCGCTTTTTCAGCTGGTAAAACGCCTGCATCACGATTGGTTAATGCTGCTGCTTTTTTTAAGTAAGCAAATGCCTGAATAATTTCTTTCGGCATTTTATTAATGTCTTGCGCAATCGGAAAGTTTTCAATACTGCGCTGTGTTTGTGCGCCCCAATAAACATTGGCTGGTACTTTAACCTCGCCCATGGTATCTTTTTCTATTCTAAATTCCATATAGTGGTTTTTATTTTCCGTTAAAATTTGCCTTTCGTTTTTCTAAGAAAGCAGTGGTTCCTTCTTTCATATCCTCGGTTCCAAAGCAGTTGCCAAATTCAGCAACTTCAACTGCGTAACCGTCTACATTTTCATTAAATACAGCGTTGGCACTCATGATACATGAAGCAACTGCCAATGGTGCTTTTTCGTTGATAATAGATAAAATTGAAACTGCTTTCGCAATTAATTCTTCTGGTGTTACTACATAATTGACTAATCCATATTGTAAAGCAGTAGGAGCATCAATCATGCCTGCACTCATCAATAATTCCATTGCTCGACCCTTTCCAATTAGTTGTACTAATCTTTGTGTGCCACCGTAGCCTGGAATCAATCCTAGGTTCACTTCGGGTTGTCCAAATTTTGCGTTGCTCGATGCAATGCGGAAATGACAACTCATTGCTAGCTCACATCCACCCCCTAATGCAAAACCATTTACGCAAGCCACTACAGGCTTGGGAGAATTTTCGATTCTAAAGAAAATGTCTTGGCCTTTTTTTGCCAATGCCATTCCTTCTGCAACAGTAGCTCCAGCAAATTCACTGATGTCTGCACCTGCAACAAATGCTTTAGGGCCAGCACCAGTTAAGATGACACTTTTAATGTCGGCATTGTGATACACTTCGTCCATTGCATTATTCAAGTCGGTCATGACTTGTTGATTAATTGCATTCAATTTATCCGGACGGTTAATGGTAATGGTAAAGATCCCTTGATCAAGAGATGTCAATAAGGTCTGGTAAGCCATATCGTAAAATTTGCCGCAAAGATAAGCCAGAGATCACATTGAATACTTTAATATTAATCATAATATGGAAGAACGAAATTGTAAAACCAGTTTGGTAGGGAGTTGGTATTAATTTTCATCTTTTCGTTCTCAATTTCAGCTACTAGTTCTGGAATCTTTTCAGAGTTATCAAATAAGAAGACCTTATAGGCTAGTTTGACTGCGGGGTATAAATTTTGGAGTGTATTTAGATACCTTGCTCTAAGTTTGACAGAATTCACATTATGTCCACCTTTTTTTACTCTATCTTTTACTCTCTCTATATTAATTTCTGGGTTATCAATACATACAAAATAGAGATAGATTCTATATCCTTTTTTCTTAGCGTCAGCCAATTCTCTCAATTTGCTTTTATGGCTCATTACTGTTTCAAAAGAAAAACCATTACCATTCATGTACATCGCCCACCTGATAAAAGCAGCAATCAGAGATGCTTCATAGCTATGTATTTTATTTGACTCGTCTACTATACAATTTTCCCTTAATACTAAATCAATTGTATGCCCTTCTTGAGTAGCTTTTTCGAATAATGATTTAGCTTCTTTCCTTTTTAAAAATTTGGTAAAATCTGCTGAAGTTAGACTCAAATTATATTTTGCTAAGTCTATTAATTTGAACTTTGCAATGTGGGATTCTATCTCATCAGCGTTAATGAATGGTATTTCTCTAAAGTACTTTTTTACATCTTGATAAACAGTAGATTTCCCTGAACCATTGGGGCCCGCAAATACTCTTAATCTTTTAATTCTTTGCATTCAAAATTGAACCTTTTTTTAAGTTAATTTTATGGGGAACTTCTGATTTATTTTCTCCAATAGCAATTACCTTCCCATCAACAGTCTCTTTATAAATAATTCCATTTTTGAGATAAGTAATATCTAAACCCAAAGCCTTCGAAGTTCGAATCGCATTTTTTGCAGCTTTTTTTGCGGCTTTTATTAATAAAGTGGATTCAGCTGATGGCTTTGCTCTTCTTATGGTTCTTTTTACTGTTTTCTCCATCTTAATTCTTTTTCAATCTTAAGTTACAGAATATTATCTAATACAACTTAAAATGACCTGTTAATCCCCACCCATTCCTCTATATATTTCGCTATATCGGTTGTAGGAGTGCCTGGTGCAAAGAGTTTACCCACACCCATTTCGTTGAGTTCATGCATGTCTTCATCGGGTATAATCCCACCGCCGGTGAGCAAAACATCGTTCATGTTTTTCTCTTTCATTAACGAAATAATTTTCGGGAATACGGTCATATGTGCACCACTTAAAATGCTGATGCCAATGGCATCCACATCTTCTTGTAACGCAGCATTCACCACCATTTCAGGTGTTTGGCGTAAGCCAGTATAAATAACTTCCATACCTTCATTGCGCAAAGCAGTAGCAATAATTTTTGCTCCGCGATCATGCCCATCCAATCCAACTTTTGCTACTAAAACCCTTATAGGTCTTTTCATAATGACTGGTTAATTATGTTCAAGTATACTCAACACTTTTTGAATTCTATTTACTGTTTCTTGCTTGCCAATTATTTCAGCGATATCAAATACGCCAGGTCCAAATTTACCGCCTACCAACATGATGCGCAAAGGCAACATGAGTTCACCTGGTTTTAATTGATGTGCTGCAGCAATTTCTTTAAAGGTATTTTCTAAATCATTTGTTTCCCAAACAATGCTGCTTTCAAAAGCTTTAGATAACTCAATAAAGAACATATTTTTTTGTTCATTCCATTTGGGTTGGATTGAAGCTGTATCCCATTCGGAAGGGCTCATAAAAAAGAAAGAACCCTGGGTTACAAAATCGGCCATTAGCGTGCAACGCTCTTTCACTAAATCAATTACACGCAACAAAATCGAGCGATCATTTTCATCGTGGACCGCCTTGGAATCTGCGCCAGTGCTATCGCCATCGCCAGCAGCAAACCCCGTAACCCCAGCCGTAGCAAGGGTGTTCGCAACCTGGTCAGCCAACTGTGCAGAAGTAGCGCGTTTGATCCACTCCTGATTGTACCACAATGCTTTTTCATAATTAAACTTAGCACCACCTTTGTGAACACGCTCCATAGAAAATGCAGCAATCAATTCATCTATAGTAAATACTTCGTTGTCGGTACCATCGTTCCAACCCAACAAAGCCAACAAGTTTACAAACGCTTCGGGTAAAAATCCACGCTCTTTAAAGCCAATTGTTGTTTCGCCTGTTTTAGGATCAGTCCAATCCATTGCAAATACAGGAAAGCCTAAACGATCTCCATCGCGCTTACTCAATTTCCCATTTCCGTCGGGTTTTAAAATCAATGGAAGATGCGCCCATTCAGGCATTTCGGCCGACCAGCCTAAATATTTCCACAACAAAATATGAACAGGTGCACTAGGCAACCACTCTTCCCCACGAAAAGCGTGGGTAATTTTCATTAAATAATCATCTACTACAACCGCTAAATGATAAGTAGGCATACCATCTGCTTTCAACAATACTTTGTCATCTACCTGCGAAGTGTTGAAACTCACTTCACCACGAATCATATCAGTAAAAGAAACTGTTTCGTCTAAAGGCATTTTAATACGCACTACATGCGGCGTTCCTGCAGCCAATAACTCAGCCACTTCTGTTTCAGAAAGTGTTAAAGAATTGCGCATTTTAGCACGCAACAAATGATTGTACTGCGGCGAAGGATTTTCGTCTGTTTTATATTGCGCACGCATTTGTTCCAAATCTTCAGGCGTATCAAAAGCATAGTAAGCATAGCCTGCATTTACTAATTGATCTGCGTATTGTTTGTAACTGGCTTTGCGCTCACTCTGTCTGTACGGAGCATAAGGTCCGCCATGCAAAGGACTTTCATCTGGTGTAAGCCCGCACCAAGCAAGGGTATTGAAAATATATTCTTCCGCACCTTCCACAAAACGAGTTTGATCGGTGTCTTCAATTCTAACAATAAAATCGCCCCCATGCTTTTTAGCAAAGAGATAATTAAATAAAACGGTTCTTACACCTCCAAGATGCAAACCACCCGTGGGGGAAGGTGCAAAACGAACCCTAACTTTCTTCTCCATGCTGCAAATATAAATCATTCATGCAGCCCTAATGAATATCTTTGATATATGTATTTGGTAAAAACACCTTGGTGGTTAAGAATGATTTATTCGGGTTATACTTGGCGCATGCCTGAATCCGATAAAGCCATTTACCTGACATTTGATGATGGCCCCCATGAAGTTGCTACCCCATTTGTATTAGATACCTTAAAACAATACCAAGCCAAAGCCAGTTTTTTTTGCATTGGTAAAAATGTCCGGTTACATCCTGAAATATACCAATGTATTATTGCAGAAGGTCATACCGTGGGTAATCATACAGAACATCATTTAAATGGGTGGCATACACCCAATAATGAATACTTAACCAATATTCAACAAGCAGATGAAGTCATCAACAGCAATTTGTTTAGGCCACCCTACGGCAGAATTAAGCGTTCGCAAGCCAAGGCACTCGATAAGCAAATTGTTATGTGGGATGTGCTAAGCGGCGATTTTGATCCAAACCTAACCCCAGAAGGATGTTTGGCTTATTGTATTAAACATACAGAAGCTGGATCGATTGTTGTATTTCACGATAGTGCTAAAGCTTTTAATAAAATGAAATACGCATTGCCTAAAATGCTCGATTATTTTTCAAAACAGGGGTATCAGTTTAAAGCGCTGTAATTAAAGCTTAGCAAGCGTTTGCAAATATTTACCAACTACTAAAAAAATGGAAGGCCAGGGTAGAAACCCCGGCCTGTTTTTAATCCGTACCCTATGAAAACAAAGGTTACTGCTGCTGTTTTTCAACATTCGCAGGGATGCATTTAATATCTTTACTAATCGTCTTTCGGTTAATTGCCTTTCGTGCATATATAAACGCCCTGCCAAGAACTTTATTTTAAAAGCGATAAAAAAAATGTAGAATTTTACCGAATGAAATTGATTGATACGCACTGCCATTTATACGTAGAAGAATTCAAAAATGATGTAGATGCAGTAATAGCAAGGGCTCAGGCGCAAGGAGTAGAACAATTTTATTTACCGGGAATAGACAGTGAATCTATCTCATCCATGTTGGCATTAGAAGCATCTTACCCAGGAGTATGTAAAGCGATGATGGGATTACATCCTTGTTATGTAAAAGAAAATTATTTACAGGAACTCAATATGGTGCAATATTGGTTGGAGCAAAGAGATTTTCCTGCTATTGGCGAGATTGGGCTTGACTATTATTGGGATACTAGTTTTAAAACCCAACAACAGGAGGCTTTTGAAACCCAAATGGGCTGGGCATTGGAAAGGGGCTTGCCTATTGTGATTCATACCCGCAATGCCATGCAAGAAACCATTGAAATGGTAAAGCCTTTTGCAGCAAAGGGCTTGAAGGGAATTTTTCATTGTTTTAGTGGATCCTATGAATCTGCCAAGCAAATTGTAGATATGGGATTTTTATTGGGGATTGGTGGCGTTATAACTTATAAAAATGCAGGTTTGCCCAAAGCTTTAGAAAATATAGGGGTAGAGCATTTGGTATTGGAGACCGATGCACCCTATTTAAGCCCGGTGCCCTATCGCGGTAAACGCAACGAAAGTGCATATCTCCTGCATATTGCAGAAGTGTTGGCTGGGGCCAAGGGGATTACGGTTGCCGATTTAGCCAGTATTACAACAGCCAATGCAATCGCTTTATTTAAAGGATGATTAGGTAGCTTGGAGTGTTTAAGCTGAAAAAATATGGGCATTTGCGACTATATTTGCAGCCCATTAATAAACAGAGAGGTGTCCGAGTGGTTGAAGGAGCACGCCTGGAAAGTGTGTAAACGGGAAACTGTTTCGAGGGTTCGAATCCCTTCCTCTCTGCAATAATAGAATGAAGCAAAACCCCGACTATGTCGGGTTTTTTTTATGCCCGGATGCGAGTCCAGACACTCACGTGTCTGAGCGAGCGGAGGGACATAAAAAAACCGGGCACGCAAGTGCCCTGGTTTTGCCTCATTATAATATTGCTACCCCCCACTCAGGATCAGCGAAGCTAATCCTACTCCCTGGGCAGCGAAGCTAATCCTACTCCCTGGGCAGCGCAGCTAATCCACCCATGGGGCAGCGCAGCTAATCCACCCATGGGGATCAGCGAAGCTAATCCTCTTACAATTTTATTTTGTTTTGATAAACCAAGCAATATATTTCTCTATTTGCGAGCATAGATAATATGGAAGGTTGAGTATTTTGTATTGCTTCCCTTTTTGTGTAATAGCATCTGTAATATTTAATGCTCCTGCATAAAATCTAATAGCCAAATCGTGTGGTGCTATGTCCATATAACTATGTAACGATTTTAAGGTACCTTCTTTACCAGACTTCACTTCAATTGGTATAATCAATCCATCATGCTGAAATAGGTAATCTACCTCAGCTGTTGATTCTTTTTTTTCTCTAACCCAAAACTGAAGGGCACTTAGTGCATTATATTGAAAAGCTAATAATTCTTGTCCAATAAGGTGTTCAATTAGTGTTCCTTGGTAAATGCTATTTAAATCATTTGTACCAATAATTTCCTTCTGAATTCCTACGAAGTAATTCAATAAGCCCGAATCCAAAAGTTGAAGTCTGGGTGATTTTTTTATATCAGGTACCATTGGTACAGTAGCTGTGGTACATGGATAAATTAATTGTATAAGAAAGGCCTTTTCTAGGGTGCGCAATGATTCTCCCATTTCACGAGACTTATATGCTGCATTGCCAAAACCTTCAAATTTTATTCGTTTTCCAGCTTGTGTAAAAGAACTTTTAATGCAATGTCTTATATGCAAAATTTGCGCATTGTTTTTTGCATATTTTTCAACATCATCCATATATCCACTTATGAGTGAATCATAAATAGGTCCTAATGATACTAGGTCTTTTGTTTTTGCGAACTGTTGAACAATTTCAGGCATACCACCTATTAAAGCATAGGTATGAAACAAGCTTAGTAGTTTCGTTTGAGCAAATTGAGCTATTGGTACTCGTGTTAATTGTTCTAAGGCAGCTTTTTCACCCATTGCAGAAAGAAACTCGGGAAATGAAACTGGTCTGATCACTTTATATTCAACACGTCCTACAGGGAAACTTATATTCTTATCAAACAAAGTTTCTAACATACTTCCAGCAGCAATAACAGAAATATCAGGTGCAGACTCATAGAAATATCTAAGTGTATTTAATGCCTTTGGTTCTTCTTGTATCTCATCAATAAATATCAGCGTATTACTTTTTTTAGCTAATGTTTTATTTTTTAGAAAGAATAAAGCGCTTATTAAGTGCTCAATTGACGTGAAATTTTCAAAGGGTTCCTTGTCTTCAGATAGTTCTAGATTTAAATAGATATATTGTTCATACTGTGCTGCAAATTGATTTACAAGGGTAGTCTTACCAACTTGTCTTGCCCCTCTAATTACTAAAGGTTTGCGAGACCTAGTTTGTCTCCATTTTTCAAGTTCGAATAATAGTTCCCTTTTAAACATGTTACAAAGTTAGGGTAAAAATTAGGAAAAAATGTAACAAAGTGATGGTAATAATTTCTAATTTTTGTAACAAAGTGACAGGTGAATTCCCTATTTAAAATACTCATCCCTCAACCTAATAATATCCTCCTTTTTCAACAACCGCTGATATCCATCTAAATAAACAAATCCACCATCTCCTAATTCAATCCTAGCAAAACCATGATTAAACATGCCTAATTTCGTTATTGGTTCTGTAATCTTTAACTGAATTTTTTTACCGCTTCTATCAATATAGGTATCCCCAACACTATCTTGAACGAAGGCCAAACCTCTTTTTTCAAAGTCAAAAGCAATTGTAAAAGTCAAAGGAATAATCTCTTTTCCAGTGGTATCAATGTATCCTCTTTTAGTAATAATATCTTCCCCTTTACCTGTTTGGTAATTATAATTTGAAACAATTGCCAACCCATTTTTGAAAAATCCAATATCGTTATACTTAGGCTGGACTATAATATTACCCTTCCTATCAATAACCCCATATTTTCCAGAAGCTTTATCGATGAATTTTGCAAAATTTTCTTGATAAGGGAACAAATTGTAAAAGGTTAATGGAACAATCACTTTGCCAGATTGGTCAATAAACCCGCTCAAAGATGCTTTGGTTGCTAAAATCATTCCTGCATCATCTAGATATCCTAATGACTCGTATTCAAAAGGAATGATGGTTTTATCATTTCTATCAACAGCACCCCATTTCCCATTAAACTCAACCACAAATAAACCATTATCATGAAAGCTAGTTTGATTGTATTTAGCTGGAATCAATTCCTTAAAGCTTTTGTCCATTAAACCAAACTTGTCATTTTTGTGAAGAAACACAGTAATATCATCTTTGCCAAAATCATATACAGATTGGTAATCAGGAAAGGTTTTTACAATTTTGCCAGTACTATCTACATAGCAAGGAATGTCTTCTTTGGTCATGCCTGCTGCAAGTCCGTTAGAAAACTGCTGCAATTCTTTTAGTTCCGGAATATAAGTCACTTGGCCATTGGTCCTAATAAATCCAATACTATCTGATGATATCACTATGGATTTTCCTTCTTGAAAATCATATAAATCAGGGACGGTACCATCTAATTGGGCTGCTAATCTTGCAATCTCTAGCTGCTCTTCCATGGTATAACTGCTATCATTTACATTGCTTTGATCTTTAGCATTGTTGCAAGCTGTTATAGACAAAGCCCAAAGGGAAAGTGATACAATGATTAGATTAATCTTTTTCATAATTGGGGTCAGTAGGTTTGTATGATAATATTTTTTCAAATTTATTTATACAAACATGGATGCATATACCCACGGGATGGTATTTATTGACTATTAAATTAGGACAACAATTATTCAAACAACCTCGTAAAATGATTCTCTAAATGCGAGCGCATACCATTTCTAAATTCTTCAGGAGTTCCATTTTCTAAAAAGTCTACCAATTCTTTATGCGATACGAACATCTTCAACATAGGTTGCTTTTTGAGTAAGCCACTATTGTGTACGTAATCAAAAACCGGTAACAACATTTTCTGAAAACGCTTCAAAGTAGCATTCCCAGTGATTTCGTAGAGCTTACCATGAAAGGCAATTTCGTGCTCAATATTAAATAAATGATATTGTGTAGCAGGCGGTTCGTCAGCAACAATTTGTCTTAATGCAGCAATATCTTCTTTGGTAATTCGATGAAACAATAAATCGGCCATGCCAATTTCTAATACCAAACGAATTTCAAAAATTTCTTTTAGTGTTTCAGGGGCAAGAATATGAGGATTCATACTCTTACTCATCATTCCAAAAATATCGGGGCTGGTAATGACGGAACCTTTTTTCTTTTTAGATTCTATTAAACCCATCAAACGTAAACGAGTAAGCGCTTCGCGAATAACCGTTCTACTAACCCCCAAAGTTTCTGCCAATTCTATTTCTTTAGGAATTACATCCCCCACCGAAAGTTTGCGCTTTTGCAGTAGGTCTACCAAGCTTTCTTCCACTTTATCCACCAAGGAGCTGGTATCCATCGGTTTCATTTCGGATCTGAGTAGGTCTAAATTCATCCAGAATATGTATTACTTAATATTTAACAAAAGTAAAGTTACCAAAAATGCAGCTAATTTTCAATTAACTCATAAGGCATTAACAATCAATCTATTATAAAAATGTTAAAATTAATTTGGAAAATAAAACCAAAGATTATTATTTTTATGTCATACATAATACAAAAATAAATTGCTTACCATGAATTTAAACCGCTTAAAACTCTGTGTAGTTGCGTTGTTTGCAATGCTC
Source organism: Sediminibacterium sp. FEMGT703S (assembly GCA_002786355.1). Lineage (GTDB taxonomy): Bacteria > Bacteroidota > Bacteroidia > Chitinophagales > Chitinophagaceae > Sediminibacterium. The sequence continues at coordinate 286,580 of PGCO01000001.1, read as the reverse complement.
TCCACTGCGGTACTAGCCCAAACCAAAAAGATTTCAGGTACCATCCTGAATGAAGAGGCAAAACCGCTTTCAGGTGTTTCTGTTACCATTAAGGGTAAAACAACAGGTACCCAAACCAATGCACAAGGAGTCTATACTATTGAAGCAGTTGAGGGTAATACCTTAGTATTCTCAATACTAGGATTTGCTTCTCGAGAAATATTGGTTGGATCCAGTGCTATTGTAGACTTAACACTTTCAACAGTAGTAAGTGAATTAGAAGATGTAGTAGTTACAGGGTATGGTTCACAAAAAAGAAAGGAATTAACTGGTGCAGTAGTAACAGTTAATCCAAAAGCGTTTGAACATAGCCCAACTACTAACGTTGCCACTGTATTACAAGGTAATACACCAGGTTTAAGAATTCAGCAACGTACTGGTCAGCCAGGAACCACCCCTTCAATTACATTTAGAGGAGGAACAGAATTTGGTGGAGGCGGTACACCGTTATTTATTGTAGACGGAGTAATTGTTCCTTCTTTATATGGTTTAGATATCAACGATGTAGCCAGTATTGATTTGTTAAAAGATGCTGCCACAACGGCCATTTATGGAGCAAGGGCTGCCAATGGTGTGGTGTTGGTTTCTACTAAGAAAGGAAAAAAAGGAAGAGCACAAGTCACTTACTCTTATAACAATACCACAAACTATATTCGTAAAAATCCTTCAGAATACTTAAGTGCTGCTGATTATATCCGAATGAATCGTTTGGGTTTACAAGCAAGATTTAGAGGAGACTCTCTAGACAATAATGCTGGTGCCATGACAACCGATCGTAACCAATTATTAGGTGCATGGGGATGGGCAGTTAACTCAGGATGGAGATCAGATGTTGGTTTATACACTACCCAATTATTAAACAACCAAAATCGTTTTTTATTGAATGATAATAGATGGCGTTTATTGGTAGATCCTAATCCATTTGCACCTGGTACCATGGATAGCCTCATTTTCACAGATATCAGTGCAAGAGAAAGGGAGCTGATGATTTTGCAACAAAACAATACGAGTGAACATAATATTAATTTTTCTGGGGCAAACGATCAAGGTAACTATGCTTTGTCTTTAGGATCTGTAAGAGACAATGGTATGATCATTGGTTCTCAATTAAAAAGAATGAATCTGAATTTCAATGGGGGCTTAAATATAGGTGAGCGATTAAAAGTGTCTACCAATATTAGCGCCTACAATGTTGAACAGGCTTTACCATATGGTGGATTTGGAGGTGTTGATCCAGAAGGCGGTGCAGCGGGTGGATTACTACAGCGCTTTGTGGGAGTGGCTCCTACAGTTCGATACACCAATTATGCTACGGGAGAAATTTTGCCTGGTCCAAACGATGTGACATTAGGTAACCCCGCATATTGGAGTAACTTAACGGTGAACAATACCAATCAACAACGTTTCCTTGGTGGAATTAATTTAGAGTATACCATTCTACCTTACTTAAAAGTGTTGGCAAGCGGTTCTGGATACTATCAGTATACCAACAATAATTTCTTTACCAAAGCATTCCAACAAGGAAATGGTGGAGCAATGAATACCAATAGGGCTGCAAGTTTTAATACGACCAAAACAATGCAGTACACTACCAATGCATTTTTACAATTCAGTAAAAGATTTAAAGACCATAATGTAACAGCGTTAGCTGGGGTGGAATTTTATGATTATAAAAACTATGTTACATCAGGATTTGCACAAGGTGCACCAACCGATTTAATTCCTTGGTTAACTGCAGCAACACCTCCTAACGTACAAGGAACAACCATCGTTAACCCAGCAGGCGCTTCTTCTAACTTTGATCAGTGGGAAAGAATTGCATCTTCTATTGCACGTTTGAACTATTCATACCAGAATCGTTACTTATTAACAGCGGTAGTAAGGGTGGATGGATCAAGCCGCTTGAAAAAAGGAAATTACTATGGTACTTTCCCAGGGGTTTCTGTAGGATGGAATTTACACGAAGAAGCGTTTTACAAGAACAGTACTTTGTCTAAATACATCAATAGAATTAAGCCAAGATTGAGTTATGGTGTAAATGGTAATGTAAGTTCATTGGGCTTCTTTGCAACTTCCCAGATATATAATAATGCAGGAACATACAATGGATTTGGCGGAACATTTGTAGGAAACTATATTAATTCTGATGTAAGATGGGAGCGTACCAATAGCTTAAACTTTGGATTAGACGCAGGATTTTTTAATGAGCGAGTTACTTTGACCGCAGACTATTTTGTAAGAAATGTTTTTGATAAATTGGCTGGATTAAATATTTCTTCTCAAACAGGATTTGGAAGCTTTACTACCAATCTAGGTCAATTACAAAATAGAGGTATTGAATTAGCAGTGAATGCAAAAATCATTGAACCTAAAACAAACGGTGGATTTGAATTATCTGTAGGCGCTAACTATTTCCATGTAAAAAGTTTCGCAAAGAAATTACCATTTAATGGATTAGAAGGGAATAGAACCAGCGGATTCTTTGTATGGGATAAAAACAATCCAGGCAAACAAATTTATGTTGGCGGTTTAGTAGAAGGTCAGCGTATAGGATTAGATGAAGTATGGGCTCCCAAGTGGAATGGAATTTATACAGATCCAGCAACGATTGCTAGAGATGCCAATGTATTCAATGCCTTTTTACCCTACAATAATAAGCGCATCAAACAATTAGGAGATGCACAATGGCATCAAGTAAATCCAAATGATACGATTGATAGTCGTCAGTTTGTTTACGTAGGAAGAACTACTCCACAGCATATGGGTGGATTTAATATCGCTTCTTCATTCAAAGGCATTCGTTTGTATGCACAGTTTGATTATGCATTCGGGTTTGTGATTTTGAACAATCAAATCGTAAGAGGATTAAGTCAGGTACAAGGTTCACAAAACTCAACAACAGATGTTTTAAAAACTTGGACACCTGCTAACCCAACTGCTACCATGCCTAGATATTACTGGGCAAACCAAGGAAGAAACTATGCAACTGATGCAAGTGGTAATAATCCTGCAGCCAATTTATGGGAAAAAGGAGATTATGTAATGCTAAGAGAATTAACCCTTGCATACGATTTACCAACAACTGTCATCAGCAAATTCTTAGCCAATAGAGTAAAGGGATTGAGTGTAAACGTAACAGGATCTAACTTATTCTACTTGTCTGGATATAGTGGCAATTTCCCAGAAGTGGGTGGTGTAGACCAAGGTAAGTTTCCTTTACCAAGAAGATTGACCATTGGTGTAAGAGTAACCCTTTAATGGATTGTTCAACTTAAAAAATGAAACGAATGAAACACAATAAAATATTTACAAGCGCTACCCTACTCATTATGTTGGTAGCTGCAGCTTGTACTAAAAAATTAGACGAAGTGGTTCCGCAAAGCGCCATCAGTAAAGATCAGGCATTAAAGGATCCCAACGCAGCAAGAACCTTGTACTATGGTACCTATGGATTGTTCCGCACTTATGCAAATACATTATTCCAATTAGGTGAAATGCGTGGAGATACTTGGGCAGACGGTGTATTTACAGAAAGTGTAGATGGTGGCTTACAAAATTTGTACAGACATAATATCAGTGCCTTAAACGTACCATTTACCAACTGGGGTGGCATGTATAATTTGATGTACAATTTTAATAATGTCATTAAAATTATTCCTCAAACACCATTGCCAGAAGCAGAAAAAACAAGAATCTTAGCTGAAGTATATGGCTTAAGAGCGTATGTTTATTATACTATGCTTAGAACATGGGGAGCAGTTCCATTGAATACAGAACCAGTGGAAACATTGACCAATACTGCGGAAACGTATAAGCCTAGAACAGGAGCCGATTCCATTATGCTTCAAGTAAAAGCGGATATTGCGAAGTCTTTAGAACTATTTGGATCATCAACACCTATATCAACCGATAAGCGTGTGGTATGGAGCAAATTAGCCACATTGGTTTTAAAAGGAGATGCATTTATTTGGTCTGGAACCCATATGGGTGGTGGTTCGGCTGATTTAACAACTGCAAAAGCAGCTTTACAAGAAGTAAGAAATTTGCAGGGTGCTACATTAAACTTACAAGCAAATTATCGCGACATATTTGATCCCACCAGAAAAGTGAATAATGCAGAAATGATTTTTGCCATCAATTATGAATTGCAACAGGCACAATTAACTTTCTTCTCTAATTTTTCGGTGAACTCTATTCAGGCAAATACATTATCGTTTACACAAGCTGCAACACCAACAGTAGCTTCTGTTTATCCTTTTGTAAATGGTGCCAACAGAGTAGGAATTAACCCAGCGATTTTAACAAGATTGACTACTGGTTCAGCCGATCAACGAATTACTAATTCATTCAGAGTAATGTATTCTAATGCTGCTCCATTTGCCATTAGAGGCGTGATGCTGACAAAGTATTTAGGTACGGTTGCTGGAACATCTCAAGTGTACAATAACGACTTTCCAATTTATCGCTATGCAGATGTGTTATTATTGTTAGCAGAAGCAAAAGCTAAATTGGGTGAAGATATTTCAGCAGAAATTAATGCCATCAGACAAAGAGCTTATGGTGCAGGTTTTACACCTTATGTAAGTGGTAGCCTAACAGCTAATATGAATGCCATTTTAGAAGAAGATTTAAGAGAATTTATAGGGGAAGGAAAACGTTGGTGGTCTTTGCGTAGAGCAGGAGATTCATATGTTTATGCCAATGTAAACCCTGCTTTTTTAAACCCAAGCAGTACGGCTAAATTTTTATTGCCATTATCCTTGGCAATGTTAAATGCAGATCCATTATTAAAGCAAACTGCTGGCTACTAAAAAGAGTTTTATTAAGCAAGCATAAATGGTAGTTTTGGTTAACAAGGGGTAGTAAAATACCCCTTGTATTTATCTCAATTAATTATTTAGGAATGATACATGCACACTTACAGGGCTTAATTTCAGCGCCCTTTACTCCGATGCACCCAGATGGTTCAGTTAACCTTGGGTTAATTCCTTCTTACTATGCGCTATTAAAAGCTAATGGCGTTAATGGTGCATTCATATGTGGCTCTACCGGAGAAGGTGTTTCATTAACCAAGGAAGAAAAAAAAGCAGTAGCCGAAGCATGGGCTGCTTGTGCAAAAAATGATCCAGATTTTGCAGTGATGCCCTTATTAGGAGGTACTTGTATAAAGGATGCAAAAGAGTTAGCACTCCATGCACAATCAATCGGATTAGATGCTGTTTCATTTACTGCACCTTCCTATTTTAAACCCGCAAATGTAGATATGTTAGCAGCCTGTTGCCAAGAAATAGCAGCGTCGGTTCCTGATATGCCATTTTATTATTACCATATTCCTGTATTAACAGGAGTAGGCTTTGCGATGTACGATTTATTGAAAGCCGTAGATGGATTGATTCCCAATTTTGCTGGAATAAAATATACACATGAAGACTTTATGGACTTTTTGTCTTGCTTGCACTACAAAAATGGCCAGTATGATATGGTATGGGGCAGAGACGAAAATATGTTACCCGCATTAGCCCTCGGAACAAAAGCTTCCATAGGAAGTACGTATAATTATGCAGCACCATTGTACCATGATCTCATGGAAGCCTTTAATAGTGGCGATTTGCAAAGAGCACAACAATTGCAGCAACAGTCTATTGATATGATTAGACTATTGGGTAAGTATGGTGGCATCGCTACTGGGAAAGCCTATATGAAATTAATAGGATTAGATTGTGGTAGCTTTAGATTGCCGGTAAAAAATATGGATGCGGCACAATTTGAGCAATTTAAAATAGACGTCTCTTTATTAGGATTTGATCAGTATAGCTCTAAAATACCCGAAGCCGCAAATGCTTATTAATGAAACGATATTATCATATCATTTGTCTGTTTTTTATGTTGTTAGCTGATGCAATAAACGCGCAAAATGCTGCATGGTGGACTGCACAATTTACTATTGCAGCTACATTGCCTCCGGATGCTAATAAGCAAGTAGCTACTGGCTTTGCAGGATCAGTAGCGGGTGTGCATCAAAATCATTTATTGGTGGCAGGTGGCGCTAATTTTCCAGCAGCTATGCCTTGGCAAGGGGGCAAAAAACATTATCACGATAAGGTATATGTATTTACAACAAAGGATCAACAAATAGAGTTGATTAATCAATCTTTCAAGCTGCCTGAAAAAATTGCTTATGCAGCGGTTTGTAATATTTCAGAAGGCATATTGTATATAGGTGGTGAAAATGAAAATGGTATAAGCAATAAAGTATGGCTACTACAATGGAATCAATACAAAAAGCAAGTGACTAGTAAAGCATATCCCCCAATACCAGTTGCTTTAACCAATGCTGCTGTAACAGTGATTAATAAAAAAGTTTATGTAGTAGGAGGAGAAACAACCAACGAAGCAACCAATCATTTTTTTATGCTTGATTTAACCAATGTACTAGCAGGATGGAAAACACTTCCTGCTGTTCCTCAAGCAGTTTCTCATAGTGTGTTAGTAGGAATAGGGAATGCTACAAATCCTGCATTGTATTTAATGGGCGGGAGAAAGAAAAATTCTAATGGTATCAGTACTTTATACAATAATATGTACGAGTTTGATTTATTGAACAATCGTTGGAATGAAAAAGCGTCATTGCCCTATGCTTTAAGTGCTGGTACAGGAGTATGGTGCATGGCAGATCAGATCGTTTTATTTGGAGGAGACAGAGGAACTGTTTTTACGCAGGTAGAAACTTTATTAGCTGCTATTGCTAATGAAACGAACCCAGATAAAAAGCAAGTATTTATCAACCAAAAAAATCAATTACAATCAACACATCCAGGATTTAGTAATGAAGTGTTATTGTATCAAGCAAATAAAAATGAATGGCAATCAATCGGTAAAATTCCATTTGAGACACCTGTCACCACTACTGCAGTAAAATGGAACGGCGCTGTGTATTTGCCAACAGGTGAAACTAAAGCAGGGGTGAGATCTCCATATATTTTAAAAGCCACTATTCATCATAATAGGAAATGAGCAAAAGCAAAATATATCCATGGTTTGTAGTGGCGTTACTCTGGGTAGTAGCCTTGTTGAATTATATGGATCGACAAATGCTGAGCACCATGAAACCATCTATGCAAATAGATATTCAAGAATTGCAATCTGCCACCAACTTTGGATATTTAATGGCAATTTTTTTATGGATCTATGGATTCATGAGTCCTATCTCTGGAATGATTGCAGACAGACTTAATCGCAAGTGGTTAATTGTTGGTAGTTTATTTGTTTGGAGTGCTATCACATTTGCTATGGGCTTTGCCAAAACATTTGATCAGTTGTATTGGTTGCGGGCATTGATGGGAATTAGCGAAGCGCTGTATATACCTGCAGGACTATCATTGATTGCAGATTACCATAGTTCAAAAACTAGGTCATTGGCAGTGGGTATTCATATGACTGGATTGTATATGGGACAAGCCCTGGGCGGATTTGGTGCAACCATTGCTGCAGAATATTCTTGGCAAAATGCATTTATTAGTTTTGGGTTGATTGGGATTGTATACTCGGCAGTGTTGATCATCTTTTTGCGCGAGAACCCTATAAAGGAGGGAATGACCACCGATATGGCCGTGGCGGTAGCTTCATCTGTAACGAATAATGATGAAGCTGTAAAAGTGAAAGTATCTGTTAAGGATTCTATTATCAAAAGTTTGACCATTTTATTCACTAATATTTCCTTCTGGGTGATCCTATTTTATTTTGCTGTTCCCAGCTTGCCTGGATGGGGGGTAAAAAATTGGTTGCCTACTTTATTTTCTGAGAACTTAGGCATCGACATGTCTAAAGCAGGCCCATTGTCTACCATCACCATTGCTGCTTCCTCATTTCTAGGGGTAATTTTTGGCGGCATACTTTCCGATAAATGGGTACAAAAAAATATCCGTGGTAGAGTTTATACCAGTGCCATCGGATTGGCCATGACCATCCCTGCTTTATTGTTTATTGGATTGGGGAACTCATTATTTTATTTAGTTGGAGCTGTATTCTTTTTTGGATTTGGATACGGCATGTTCGATGCAAACAATATGCCTATACTTTGTCAATTCATTTCTTCTAAACATAGAGCAACTGCTTATGGACTCATGAATATGATTGGGGTATTTGCAGGAGCATTTATTACGAATTTATTAGGAAAGAGCTCCGATGGGGGCAGCCTTGGTAAAGACTTTGCAATGATGGCCATTGTGGTTGTTGTTGCGCTTGCTTTGCAATTAACCGTGTTGCGTCCAAAGCACAATGATTTTATAGATGCATAATATTCTTATATGAAAAAAAATATTTTTTATTCTTTGTTGTTGCTACTGTTTATACCAGTAGTAGGCTGTGCAAAAAAAGCAAGCACACCTGTAGTAGGAGAAGTAAAAGCATCGGCTTATACGCCTGATATTCCTGTTTTAAAAGGATTAGCAACCAATGCAATTTTGCGAGTGAATATATTTATTCCTGCAGATAATACGCCACAATCATTTAATGGTATCAATTTCAGTATCAATGCCAGTGCAATCAATGATATAGACCAAATTGCATTGTATCAAACCAGTGCAGAACCTTTTTCAACCAATAGCCCCCTTGCCACCAGTAAGCCTGCAAGTGTCAATTTTAGTATTCCCCTCACATTAAAGTTGGCACCCGGGCTTCATTTTATTTGGATAAGTGTTACCCTAAAAAATGAAGCAGTCATTAATGGTATGGTAGAATTAAGGGCAACCGATTTGGTACAAGCGAACGGAAAAAAATTAACGATAACTCAACCAGCAGGTAATTACGCAAAACTTAAGGGAACCGCTGTGAGAAAAGCAGGGGATGACAATGTAAATACTTATCGCATACCAGGGATTGTGGCAACCGATAAAGGAACATTACTTTCTGTATACGATATCCGATATAAAAATAGTGCAGACCTACCAGGTAATATAGACGTGGGTTTGAGCCGATCTGTAGATAGTGGAAAAACTTGGCAGCCAATGAAAATCATCATGGATATGGGGGCCCCGCACGAAAACAATGGAGTGGGTGATCCTGCCATACTGTTTGATCCAATCACCAAGAAAATTTGGGTAGCTGCTTTGTGGAGTAAGGGCAATCGATCCATTGCAGGATCTTTACCCGGCATTTCACCAGATACTACTGGGCAATTTGTTTTAGTAAGTAGCGATGATGATGGAATTACCTGGTCTGCTCCTTATACCATCACGCCACAAATTAAAAATCCGAAATGGCATTTATTTTTTAATGGGCCAGGATCGGGTATTGCCATGAAGGATGGCAAATTGGTATTTGCCGCACAATATTGGAATGAAAATAAAATGCCTTATTCCACCATAATTTATACTGCTGATCATGGGGCTAGTTGGAAAGGAAATTTAAATGGTCCTAAATCTAACACAACGGAAAGTCAAGTAGTAGAAACAACACCAGGTACGCTGATGTTGAATATGCGTGATAATAGAGGATCCTATAGAAGTGTAGCTACTACAACCAATATGGGCACTACTTGGACAGAGCATGCTACTTCATATAATGCATTACAAGATCCTGTATGTATGGGCAGTCTTATTAAAGCCAATGTAAAAGTGAAGGGGGTTTTAAAAGAAGTATTGTTCTTTAGCAATCCTAATACTACTAATGGCAGATACGATATCACGATTAAAGCCAGTTTAGATTTAGGACAAACCTGGTTGCCTGCCAATCAATTACTGATTGATGAACGCAATTGTTACGGTTATTCATCATTAACACAGATTGATGCGGAAACCATTGGCATTTTATATGAAGGCACTAAGGATTTATTTTTTGTGAAAGTTCCTGTTGCATCTATTATTAAATAATTATTGAAATGATTTATTCGGAAAAAGAATTAGCATCGCTGGAGTCCTTTTATAGCAATCAATTACTAAATAGTACCATTCCATTTTGGTTTCCTAGATCGTATGATCAGGAGCATGGTGGATATTTATTGATGCGAGATGCGGATGGTTCATTAATTGACGATGATAAAGCAGTATGGATACAAGGGCGAGCAACTTGGATGTTGTCTACTTTATACAATACAGTAGAACAAAAGGCTGAATGGTTGGAGGGCGCTAAGCTGGGATATGATTTCCTAAATCAACATTGTTTTGATGCGGATGGGCAAATGTTTTTTCATGTAACCAGAGAAGGAAAACCTATTCGAAAAAGAAGGTATTTTTTTTCTGAAACATTTTATGTGATTGCAGCCGCTGCTTATGCAAAAGCTTCTGGTGATGAAACAGCCGCTGCTAATGCAAGACGTGTATTCGATTTATGTATTCAATATGCCACTACTCCTGGGTTATTGCAACCAAAATATACCAACACCAGACCCAGCAAAGGAATTGGTGTTCCTATGATTATGATGAATACGGCGCAGCAGTTAAGAGAAACCATTGGATATGCACCATGTGATGAATGGATTAGTAAATGGATACATGAAATAGAAACTTCTTTTGTAAAAGACGATATAGCATGTGTGATGGAGCAAGTGGCGCCAGATGGTTCAATTATAGATCATATTGATGGACGCACATTAAATCCAGGGCATGCAATGGAAGGAGCTTGGTTTATTTTACACGAAGCAAAGTATCGCAATAATGATCCTCATTTAATTGATTTAGGTTGCAGAATGTTAGATTATATGTGGGAACGCGGATGGGATAAAGAATATGGAGGAATTTTATATTTTAGAGATGTGTATAATAAACCAGTACAAGAGTATTGGCAAGACATGAAATTTTGGTGGCCACACAATGAAGTAATTATAGCTACATTATTGGCTTATTTAATGACGGGCAAGGAAAAATATGCAAGCTGGCATAAGATGGTGCACGATTATTCCTATAAACATTTCTTAGATCCCGAATACGGGGAATGGTTTGGTTATTTACATCGTGATGGAACTATTGCACAAACAGCCAAAGGGAATTTATACAAATGTCCATTTCATTTACCTAGACAAGAGTGGTACTGTATGCAAATACTGAAATCGTATTTGTCATGAAGAGGCTATGGCGCTTTGGAATGATATTGTGTATGGTTTTGGCGCTGCAGGCTTCTGCAGTTGTTGCGCGCGCGACTTCGACGAATCAGGCTATTTCCGCGGTGGCCCGTGTGAAGCCCGATAGCAGTTGGACTGTTAAATTGCCCGTACAAGCAGCAAGTTCGCAGCCCCTCGATTTGAAAATCATTTCAGGTAAAAAAAATATACTCATCAGCAATATGCTGTTGGGTGATATTTGGATATGCATTGGCCAAAGCAATATGGAGTGGCCCATGAAAAGCGAAATGCATTATCGCGAAGCAAAAGCAACAGCTAATCAACCACTATTACTTTTTTATAATCCGAGTTACGCAGGTAAAAATATATTCAATCAGTATTTTTCTGATTCAGTTTTGCAGATGATGTCACCAGAAAAATTTTATGCACCTACAAGCTGGCAAGTAAGTGATAGCAATACTTTCAGTAATATGAGTGCAGTGGCTTTTTATTTTGGAAAACAAATTGTATCTGCTACTCAAGTGCCCATCGGATTAATCCATTTATCAATGGGAGGGGCTCCCTTAGAAACATTTATTGGTGTTGAAGCCTTGAAGTCATCTGCGCAGTTTGCAGAAAAAACAATCGAACCTTGGTTAACTAATCCAGCAATCCCTACTTGGGTAAAAGAGAGAGGCAATCAAAATTTACGAGCAGGAACCAATCATCCATTTAAGCCAGGGTATGCTTATTCAGCAGGCATCGCGCCCTTATTTAAAATGGGCATTAAAGGAATCATTAACTATCAGGGCGAGAGTAATGCGCAAGAATTAGAAAGGGTAAATGAATATGCAGCATTAACAAAGTTGATGGTGGATGACTATCGGAAGGGTTTTAAGCAACCCAATTTGCCATTTTATTTTGTACAGTTGAGCTCGATAGATACATTAAAATACAAAGGACATTATTGGCCCCAGTTTCGAAATGAGCAAAGGAAAATAATGGATTTAATAGAATATAGTGGCATGGCGGTTTCAAGCGATATTGGTGCAAAAGACAATGTACATCCTACCAATAAAAAATTAGTGGGCGAGCGTTTGGCCAGATGGGCATTGAACAAAAATTATGGGCTAGCAGTCCTGCCTTCAGGGCCATTACCTTTGAGCGCTCAATACTCGAATGGGCAAATAATCATTGACTTGAATTATGTTGCTGGTGGATTAAAAACCACTGAAGGTAAAGCTTTGCGTGGTTTTTCACTCGATGGAATAAAAGAGGTAGCAGCTACCATTCAACAAAATAATATTCATATTTCAGCGAAAACAAAACCTGATTTTGTATATTATGGATGGAAGCCATATAGTGACGGTAATTTGGTGAATAGTGAACAATTGCCTGCTTCCACTTTCAAAATAAAAGTTCAATAAAATAAACTGACGTGAAATACTTTTTACTATTAATCTTTTTCCCTACATGCTTATTTGCGCAAAATCAGCAACTCAGTATAGTGCCTGCTCCGGTTATTTTAGTACAGCGGGATGGAGCGTTTGTAATCAATGATCAAACCAATATAGATATTTCGTTGCAATCAAAATCGTTGCAATCAGCAGCTACCTTTTTCCGCAATGCGATAAAAGATATTTCGGGCTTGAACCTGCCTATTCATTCGAATAATCCTGTTAATCAAACTACGAAACAAAAAATTGCGCTTTTATTAATTAAAGATTCAGCTATTGGAGCAGAAGGCTACCATCTATTCGTTTCCTCAAAGGACATTCAAATAAAAGCCAATACGCCAGCAGGAATTATTTATGGTATTCAAACATTACTGCAAACCCTTCCTGCTGTTCGAACCAATGCAACACTTTCAGTGCCCTGCATGGAAGTAACCGATTTTCCTCGATTCAAATGGCGTGGTATGCATTTAGATGTGAGTAGGCATTTCTTTGGACCCAATCTAATTAAGCAGTACTTAGATTTATTAGCCGCCTATAAGTTCAACACATTTCATTGGCATTTAGTAGACGACCAGGGGTGGCGTATAGAAATAAAAAAATATCCTGGGCTTACCAATACAGGTGCATGGCGTGTTGATCATACCAATACTGTATGGGGATCAAGGCCACAGGCCAAGGAGGGGGAAGCGCCAACTTATGGAGGGTATTATACCCAAGCACAAATCAAAGAGATCATTGCTTATGCAGCAGAAAGAAATATCACAGTTGTACCAGAAATAGAAATGCCAGGGCATGTAGCTTCAGCCATTGCATCATATCCGTTTTTAAGTTGCACACAGCAAAAGCAATTGCCATTAACAGGAGGTAACTACACCAATATGGCTTCTAATTACTGTGCAGGAAATGATTCGGTATTTCATTTTTTAGAAAATGTGTTAACAGAAGTGATTGATTTATTTCCATCTCCGTATATCCATATTGGAGGAGATGAAGTAGATAAAACATCTTGGAAAAAATGCGTAAAATGTCAGCAAAGAATTCGCAAAGAAAGCTTAAAAGACGAAGATGAATTACAGAGTTATTTTATCAAACGAATTGAACAATTCGTTAGTAGTAAAAAAAGAAAAATCATTGGTTGGGATGAAATACTCGAAGGAGGCTTAGCACCAGGCGCAACAGTGATGAGCTGGCGTGGTGAAGCCGGTGGGATTGCTGCAGCAAAAATGAAACATGATGTTGTTATGACACCGGGCAATCCAGTTTATTTTGACCATTATCAAGGAGATCCTGCATCTGAACCTGTTGCGATTGGTGGATTTAATACCCTGAAGAAAGTGTATCACTATGAGCCTTTGCCAAAGGAATTGAATGCTCAAGAAGCTAGCCATGTATTGGGTGCGCAAGCGAATCTATGGACAGAATTTGTGACCACACCAAAACAAGTAGAGTACATGGTATTGCCGCGTATGTTGGCTTTGTCTGAAGTATTATGGAGTCCTTCATCTTCCAAAGACTGGATAGGATTTAATCAAAGGCTTCAGCAGCACTTCAAAGGGTTTGATCAGAAAGGATTGAATTATAGTAAGGGAAATTTTAAAGTAGACATCAAGCCTATTTTAAAAGAGGGGAAGCTTTATGCAACCCTGTCAACAGAAGCATATAAGGGTCAAGTGTATTACACCACCAATGGAGAAAAGCCTTCTTTACAAAGTAATCTCTATGAAAGTCCTGTAGCAATTAATTCCTCCTTAACTATTAAAGCAGCTACTGTTGTGAACGGAGAAGTAAAGAGCATCATTCCTGCTGAACAACAATTTGCTTTACATAAAGCAATTGGTAAAAAAGTTGCTTATACAAACCCAATCAGTAGGTATTATATGGCCGATGGTCCCAACTCATTAACGGATGGTATCAAAGGAACTACCGCTATCAATCAATTTTGGCATGGAATTTCCGCAAAAGATTTAATTGCAGTAATTGATTTAGAAGAAGAAAAAAATATTCAGTTGTTGTCACTAGGTTGTTTGCAAAATTATAATGATTGGATTATGATGCCCGAGTGGGTCAAGTTTGAAGTGTCATTAGATGGGGTTCATTTTACGGAAATACAAACGGTTGCCAATACAGTATCCAAAAGCGATAAAGCCGCACAAATAAAAAACTTTACTACTTCTTTTACTTCAATGAAAGCGCGCTATGTAAAAGTTGCCGCTAAAGTATTAGATCAACTACCTAAAGGCCATTCAGGGGAAGGAAAACCAGCTTGGATTTTTGCAGATGAATTCATTGTTGAATAAAATGCTATGAAAAATAATTTTTTATACAAACTGGTCCTACTCTTTTGTATACCCTTGTTAGGTATTTCATTGTCGGGTAATTCACAAGTTGTTTTACCAACTTATCCTGATTCAATATTTAATACCTATTATCACCAGCGCTATAGTTTGTTTAAATCAATGCCGAATGGCGGAGCATCACTGCCGAATGCGGGAGCATTAGTGCCGAATGCCAATGCAACGATATCGAATGCGTTAGCTTCAGTTTCTAAACGCGACATTGTTTTTTTAGGGAATAGTATTAATGACGGCAGTGAATGGTACGAGTTGTTCAATGATATCCGAATAAAAAATAGAGGAATAAGTGGTGATATGACTCCAGGGATTTTACATCGCTTGAAAGAAGTCACTGATAGAAAGCCAGCCAAAGTTTTTTTAATGATCGGTATTAATGATTTAGGTAAGGGCGTATCTCCTGATTCGGTAGTGAAAAATATTTTATTGATCAACGATTATATACTTCAAGAGAGCCCAAGTACAAAAGTTTTCATTGAAAGCATCTTACCTGTGAATGCAAGCTTTGGAAAATTCCCAGGGCAAGTGAGCAAAGGAGCTCAAGTAATACGTGCGAATCAATTATTGAAGGATGCCTCAGCAAAACACCGATTTGAATACATTGATTTGCATGCTAAGTTTGTAGATGCGCAGGGGTTATTGGATGCAAAATATACCAATGATGGATTGCATTTAATTGGAGCGGGATATCAACACTGGCGGCATTTAATTTATCCGAAAGTTTTTGGATTAACCGAGAAGCCTGCGCTGATTCCCATGCCCAAGCAATTGAATTGGAAAGAGGGATATTTTCAGTTGCAGGCTGGTAAAACCTTGAAGGAGCAAGTGACTATCAAATTAGTTGATGGTATTACTGAAGGCTACGAACTATCTGTAAGCGCTACTCAAATCACCATCAAAGCAGCAACCCAGCATGGCGTATTCAATGCCATGCAAACACTTCAGCAATTGGCACGCAATGGTCAAACCATTGATGCAGTTGAAATCAAAGATTCGCCTGCATTTGCATGGAGAGGTTATATGATTGATGTAGGAAGAAATTATTTGTCGATGAATTTGCTTAAACAGCAAATTGATATCATGGCTAAATACAAACTGAATGTATTTCATTTTCATGCAACCGAAGATATTGCATGGCGAATTGCCATTAAACAGTATCCACAACTAACAGCGCCAGAACATATGCTCCGCAACAAGGGGATGTATTATACTGAAGCAGAAATTAAAGAGTTGATTGCTTATTGTAAAGCACGCAATATTTTATTTGTTCCTGAAATAGATATGCCAGGTCATAGTGCAGCATTTAAACGAGCAATGAAAGTGGATATGCAATCAGATTCTGGTATAGTATATATCAAAAATATTCTCAAGGAATTTTGTACTACTTATGATGTACCCTATATCCATATTGGTGCAGACGAAGTAAAAATCACCAATCCTAATTTTATTCCTGAAGTAACCAAGTATATTCAAAGTTTTGGAAAGAAAGTAATAGGATGGCAACCAGGTGGCAACTTTTTAGACAGTACCATCCGTCAATTGTGGATGGACGACTTAGGAAAAATCACCAACGATAAGCAAGTGCAGTATATTGATTCAAGGCATTTGTATTTGAATCATATGGATCCATTAGAAGCTGTTACTACTATTTTTAATAGACAGTTGGCCAATAGAAACAGTGGAGACGATAATGCATTAGGCGCCATCATTTGCACTTGGCATGATCGAGCAGTTGCTACACAAGAAGATGTATTGAAAATGAATCCGGTTTATCCAGCTATGATTGCATTTGCAGAAAGAAGTTGGAGAGGAGGAGGTCAACCAGGATGGGTTGCGAATATTAGCGATGGAGATGAAAAAGGATTTGCTGAATTTGAAGCGCGTTTATTAAATCATCAGCAGCAATATTTTGCCACAGCTAATGGGGCCATTCAGCATTTGCCTTTCCCTTATCAAAGACAAAGTCATCTGGATTGGGAACTTTATGACGACAAAGATAAATTGGTAAAAACAGTTAAAGGCGGTACGATTGTATTGCGCCATTGGTGGGCTCCATTAATTAAGGGTGCAATTGATTCAATCAAGCCTAATCAAGTATGGTATGCTACCACCAAAATTTGGAGTGAAGAAAATGCTACTCAACCATTTTGGATTGGCTTTAATAATTTATCTCGTTCTCCTGCAACCGATTCGCCTCCTGCATTTGCATGGAATGAACATAATGCAATAGTTACTGTGAATGGCGGCATTGTTCCACCTCCGGTGTGGAAAAGAGCAGGGCAAAAAGGCAATGCCGAAATCCCATTAATCGACGAAGGATATGAATATCGAGAACCTGCTTTCATTGAATTGAAGAAAGGTTGGAATGATGTGTGTATCAAAATTCCTATTGGAAAGCTCAGCGGAAAAGATTGGCAAAACCCTGCTAAGTATATGTTCACTTGTATACCCGTGGCGCAGTAGCCTCGCGTTGGGTGAAGGATGGATTTTATAATGTAAAAATGTTTCCCATAATAATATGAAGTATTCAGTTTATGATCATCGTAAGCTTATCTATATGCTTGCAATGTTGTTTTTATGTTGCAATACTGCCATAGCGCAACGCGATACGATACATCTTAATGATCAGTGGCAATTTACAACGGATAAGCAATCGGAGGGATTTAAGCGCGAGTGGTATTTGGGCACACTACCTAATGCAAGAACTGTTACGATTCCCCATACTTGGAATATAGAAGATACCAATCAAACCCATTATGGATGGGCTTGGTACCAGAAGCGCATTTCAATACCGGCGACCTATAAAAATAAACAAACCATTATTGAATTTGGTGCCATCAATCATACAGCTCATATTTATTTGAATGGAGTTAAACTGGCGGAGAATATTGGAGATGGATTTAGTAAGTTCAAATTGGATCTAATGGGTAAATTAAAAATAGGCGCAGATAATATTTTGACTGTGGCGGTGAATAACGATTTTGGAAAAAATAAAGTTCCTTTTGGTAACTCCTTTGATTGGCCCAATGATGGGGGCATCATTCGTAAAGTAAAAATGATTGTTACAAATTTAGTTGCGCCGCAGGAAATATTTGTAACACCTACTTTACACAAAGATTCATCTGCTACAGTGAAAATTAGATTACCATTTAATTCATTGATATTGGATAGAAAATATACGAGACTAAAAACAGATTTAAAATTAACTATTCAAATTAATGCCGAAGATGCGGCCTCAAAAGCTAATGGTATTAGTGCTACGATTACGCCTGAATGGGACGGAGTGAATGCTTACGCAACAGTTTCAATCCCGAAGGTAAAACCATGGCATATTGATTTTCCGAATTTATATCAAGTGCGCGTAGTAGCAATGAATGGTGTCGTTCAAGTGGATGAAATAGAAACCACTGTTGGTTTTAGAAGATTGGAATTCATTAACGGACAAACGCATTTAAATGGAGAACGCATAAAATTAATGGGTGTAGAATGGACAGCAGGATCAAACCCTGATTATGGATTCGCTGAAACAGATTCAGTGATCTTGGCCAATTGCAAATTGATGAAAGACGTGAATGCGATTTTTACGCGGCAACATTTTCAGCAAGATGATTTGTTTTATGATTTTTGCGATCGCAATGGAATATTAGTACAACAAGAAGTTCCATTATGGGGGCCTGAAACACCTGCCAGTGAAGCAGTTCAGCAAATTGCATTTTCTCAATTAGAGCGAATGGTTTCGAATATGTATAATCATCCAAGTATATTTTCTTGGGGTGCTGGCAATGAATTACGTGCTAGAGATGCAGACATGAAACCGTTTATTAGTGCATTAATGAAACGTTCACGAGAGCTAGATCCTAGTCGTCATACCGCGTATGTTAGTAATACCCTAACGCATGGATATATTACCCATCCAAATTTTGTTCCTGATGCTGCCGCAGAAGGAGATTATTTAATGATGAATGAGTATGGAGGAAGTTGGTGGAGTATTCCAACAGGAAAGATTCATTTGTATTTAGATAGTGTACATATGAGTTATCCAACCAAACCATTTTTTATTTCAGAGTTTGGATTGTGTGAACCCAATTTTAAAGGTGGTGATGAGCGTAGAGTTGAAGACTTAATTTATCATATGGCCATTTATGAGAGTAAGCCTTATGTAGAAGGAGCAATCTATTTTGATTTAACTGATTATAGAACGCATTATCCAGGCACCACTGATATTGGAAAATTCCGTAGAAGAATACATGGTGTGTACGATATGTATGGGAAGCCAAAACCCTCTATGAAAGTGTTGCGAGAACAATCCACCCCTATCGAAATACAACATGTGTCTGGTTGGGGCAAGGGGAAGTTGAACATTACGCTTTACGGTAGTATGGGCTTGCCGCAGCATACTGTGAAAGGATATGCGCTATACATTTCAAGCAATACCGATAATTATTTGCAAACAAAGGCATATGAGATTCCCGCATTAAAACCAGGTCAGCGTCATGACCTAAAAGTTGATGCCATTAAAGGCGAGTACTTTATTACGATTGTTCGGCCCTTAGGATATATTGCTACGCAGAAGGGGTTTGTGGAGTGATTTAATTAATAAAAATGTTGTTTATATCCAACATTAATACTTAAATTTGTGTATAATGATGGGAAAAGCCAATATAAATATGCATGAGTATACCGACAAAGCCATATTGATTGAGCTCGGTGACTTTGTTAAAGCTACTCGATTAGAGCAGAATAAAACACAGCAGCAGTTGGCTGATCTGGCTGGTGTAAATCGATCTACTATTGTTCAAATTGAAAATGGTAGTGGGGCTACTATGCTTAGTTTTATTCAGGTGTTAAGGGCTTTAGAGCAATTAGATTTGTTTGGATCATTTCAAATAAAGCCAGTCATCAGTCCATTATTATTGGCTAAACAAGAAATCCAAAAAAGAAAGCGTGCAACTAGAAAAAGCCAACCAATTTCTAATAAGCCAAAATCGGATTGGTAATGATTACTAATGCATTTATTAGAATATGGGATAATATAGTAGGGGCTATATCTTGGGATCCTCAAAGAGGCATCGCCTATTTTGAATATGAGCCATCTTTTTTAAATAATCTATGGGACTTGTCTCCAATAAAAATGTCTACGAACAATGCTCGTGGTAGAATATTTTCTTTTCCAGAATTAATTCGCAATAATACTTTCAAAGGATTACCAGGATTGTTGGCAGATGTTTTGCCAGATAAATATGGAAATGAATTAATCAATATATGGTTGAATAAGAACGGACGACCTGCTGACAGTATGAATCCAGTTGAGCTCTTATGTTTTATTGGAAAAAGGGGGATGGGTGCATTGGAGTTTGAGCCTGTAATATCTGGAGCTTTTGTTAAGTCTACAAAAATAGAAGTGAGTCAGTTGATTGAGATTGCTCAAGCAATACTTTCTAAAAAGCAACTCTTCAAAGTAAAACTATCCAATGACGATGCCAAAGCGTTAAGTGATATATTGAAAATTGGAACTTCTGCTGGAGGTGCTAGGGCTAAAGCGGTGATTGCATTTAATCAAAATACCGGTGAAGTAAAATCAGGTCAAGCGGATGTGTCGAAAGGTTTTGAACATTGGCTAATAAAATTTGATGGGGTAACTGATGCAGAAATTGGGGTTTCAAATGGTTATGGTAGAGTTGAAATGGCTTATCATTTAATGGCCAAACAGGCTGGAATCCAAATGATGGAATGCAGGCTCTATGAAGAAAGTGGTAGAGCTCATTTTTTGACTAAACGATTTGATAGAGAAAAAAATAATCAAAAGTTACACGTCCAAAGCTTCTGTGCATTGAATCATTTTGATTTTAATGAAGTAAGTAGTTTTAGTTACGAGCAGCTATTTCAAACAATGAGAAGCTTACGGTTGCCTTATCCAGAAGCAGAACAATTATTTAGGAGAATGGCTTTTAACGTAATGGCCAGAAACTGTGATGATCATACTAAGAATTTTTCCTTTATCATGAATCAAGCAGGTGATTGGCGTTTAGCACCAGCATTTGATATTTGTCATGCTTACAGACCTAATAGTATTTGGGTGAGTCAACATGCACTGAGCGTAAATGGAAAACGAAATAATATTTCTAAAGATGACCTTTTAATACTTGCGAAGAATATGAATATTAAAAAAGCACCTGCTATTTTAAATCAAATCAACAGCACTGTTAAATCTTGGAAAGACTTTGCTACTGAAACAAAAGTTAAGCCAAAGCTCAGAGATGCGATTGGGGAGACATTGGTTTTGTTGTGATCTGCTTTAGCATTAAAAAATGAACGCCTTTGCCATTTTTACTTGCTCATTTCTTGGAATCCCTATTTGATTTGCTATTTTTTTCCAGGAACTAACTGCTAGTTGAACTTCTTTAATAATTGAGTTCATTTTTTGTGTGTTCAATTGAAAAAATGCACCGACGCTTTTTGCTAATTCTAAATCCAAAGCGTTGTTATCCATATCTATATTTAATGCAAGCCCATTTTTATAAATAGAAGGGTTAATATCATATGCAGGAGATAAATGCCAACCATTATTGTGAACAATAAATCCATGATTTCTTAAGTGGTCATCTGTATTTGAAATAGCAATATTGAATATAATTCTACGCCACAACTGTTCAAGATCTGCTGATATATTAGACCCATGAAATTGAATAAACTCTGCAATTTCTAAATAACTTCCTGCTTTATCACGAATAGTATCTTCGTTGTTTCCAGTCATAGTCATTGCAGAAGCAAAATGTATTCTTTCTCCATCTACTCTGTCGAATCGTTTCGTAAAAAATGTATGAAACTTGCCTGTTATCTTTTCAAGCTTACTTAATGACATATTAATGCCAGCATCTATAGCCAATTGATACGCTAAATATTCCCAAGCAGCTTTGTCTGTATTGTCGGTGTTTGAAGGAAACTTTGCAATCCATGGATGCTTTTCTTCATCTAAAATATTCGCTTTTGGTCTTGCACCTCCAAGAGAAGAACCTGGGGCAATTAATATGTCTAGCCAATGTTTAACTTCATCTTCATCATCATTCAATTCAATTTCATGTGCAGCATGTTGAAGTTCTTTAATCTTTGCCCAATGCGGTATAGATAGTTTACTATTATTCAAAAAAGGGCCATCCTGGCTTAACTTAAATCTGAGTGCTCCCATTCTGCTTTCATCATGAACACCGAGTAGAAAATCAATTTCATAAAGATTTGTTTTTGTATTGCCATTTTCAAAAGCTTCTTGTGCTGCACGTCTTTTCATTAAAGTCCTTCCCCAAGTATCTGGCATTGAGTCGAGAATCACACCAAAATTTTCCTTGCCAATCGGATGTTGTTGTCCTTGGAACCATTCAATATCTGGATCAAGTAAGAATTGTTCCTTTTGTGAAAGCCATTCAGGATCATATAAAAAACTAAACGCGGTTTTCCCTCTTGCTTGTTGAGCAGTTAGCATGCCAATACATTTGGCTTCCGCCATTCCTTGCCATTGAGCATAAACCCATATATTCCTTTTTGATGACACGTTTATTTTTTTGTTAGCAGGTTTAAATCTTGCAATTTTCTGCCATAGATATCGTCAGCAGCCAGTTGAAGAAAATCATCCTGTAAGCCAAGCACTCTTAGTGTATTAAAATAAGCTCCCATTGAAACGCTTGGATTCCCCTTTTCAATTTCATATAAGGTTGAGCGATCAATACCCGCTCGTTCTGCAGTTTGTACAGTCGTAAGTCTTCTTCTCTTTCTCGCAAGCTTTATATTTTCACCCAATTCTTCTAAAATGCGCTGATGCTTGGGAAATAATATGCTTTTTTTTGACTTCATGTTGGTTATTATCTACAAAATAAGCATATTTGTGGGAAATATCCAATATTTAATTTATGCTAGGACCCAATAAAGACCAGATCTTTCCATTGCCAGGTTATAATCGATTATGTTTTTTGAAAAATATCATTAAGAACCCTAATATTATTGTGGGGGACTATACCTATTATGATGATTTTGAGAATGTAGAGAATTTTGAAAAAAATGTAAAGTACCATTTTGATTTTGTTGGAGATAAGTTGATTATCGGAAAGTTCTGTATGATTGCTTCTGATGTAAAGTTTATTATGAATGGCGCCAATCATTTAAGTGAATCTATTTCTTCCTATCCATTTGCCATTTTTGGGAATGGTTGGGAAAACGCTATGGAAGGAAAAACTTATCCTAATAAAGGAGATATAGTAATTGGAAATGATGTTTGGATTGGATACAATGCCACCATTATGGGTGGGGTAACCATTGGAGATGGAGCTATTATTGCTACCAATGCCACTGTTACAAAAGATGTTGCACCCTATACAATTGTAGGAGGTAACCCAGCAAAAGAAATTCGAAAAAGATTTGATGAGGATACAGTCAAAAAATTATTAGAAATGCAATGGTGGAATTGGGATATTTCTAAGATAACAAAAAATATTCAAGCTTTAGCTGGTGGACAAATTAATGAACTTGAATTTACTATAAATTAATTATTTTTAGAAATATTAGATTTAAAGATGCAACTTTTCAATTTTTCAAGAAAAAAATATGGGGTTGAATTCTTGATGGATCTTGGAACTTATAATGATATACCTAATTATTATTTTAAAAACGATTTACATTGCACAGATTTTTTTGAAATAATATTTTTCTCAAATGGAAACGGATACTTAGAATTAGATAATCAAAGAATTGAAATTCAAGCTAATACTGTTTTGTTTATTTCACCCTATCAAAAAAGGAAATGGTTTGTTAATAAGCATGAAATTGACTGCTATTTTTTATTATTTCAAGAAGGCTTTTTATCTGATTTTTTTTCTGATAAACTTTTTATTTTCAAGCTACAATATTTTTACAATAAGAGGCATCCTTTGGCTATTCAGATTGAAAAAAAGTTGCTAGAACAATTACATAGTTTGTTTAATGAGCTAAAGAGTGAATTTAAGTGTATCAAATCTGATAGTAAACATCTGGTAAGATCTATATTGTATTTTGTTTTAATTAAACTCAATCGACTTTACGCTGTACAATATCATATTTCTGAGGAAACAGAAACCAATCAACTAGCTTATTTATTTAAACAATTATTGGTAAATAATATACAGTTGCACCGCGATATTAATTTTTATGCTCAAAAGCTTGGTGTAAGTAGAGTTACATTAAATAAATATATAAAATTACAATTTGGTGTTACTGTATCTGAAATGATCGATGAATATTTTTTATTTGAAATAAAGTCTTTGTTATTATATAGTCAATTTTCAATTAAAGAAATTGCCGATAAGTTTGCTTTTTCTGAACCCAATCATTTGTCGCGCTTTTTTAAGAATTATACTGGTTTAACTCCTACAGAATTTATTAGTGCTTATCAAAAAGGTAGGTCAATTATCTAATTGGTAGTTGGTCTTTTTTCTTGCAACGATAGCTTTGCAAGAAAATATTATACCTTGAAATATCTATTTATTTGTAAAGTAGTATTAATAATTATACTTTCTAATCTTTTTCCTGTGTTAATTTATGCGCAGCATTCTAAAAAAAAGGTTGTATTAATTTCCATAGATGGAACTCCGGATTATTTAGTTGACAAATATTTAGCTAATGGGGTTTTACCCAAAGATGGAGCATTTGCAAGGATGAAAAAATTTGGCGCTTATGCAAAAACAGTAATGCCAATTAATGTAGCATCAACAGGTCCTTCCCATATTTCAATATTTACTGGTGCATCTCCAAGTAACACAGGTATTGTTGGCAATAGTTTTAAAAGTAAATTAAAACCATTCAGTCAAACGGTTTTAAATGCTTTCCGACAACCAATTAATGTAGAGACAATATTTCAATCAGCTATGAATCAAGGTAAAAAAGTGATATCAATGGGAGGAGTAGGATTGGATAATTTATCTGATGATCGAAAAGTGGATATGATGCATATGTACCCAATTATTTCAGGTCCTTCTTGGGTTGTTGATTTTAAAGAAATTAATTATGCTACCCAAAATCGATTTAATGTCCAATATAGAAGTTTAAGACCAATTGGTATAACTGATAGTATTTTCTCTATTGACATTTCAGGTAAACTCAAAATCTCCCTTCATTTTTATTTATCGGATACAACAATTGTTGAAGCTAATATGCTCAAAAAAACCGCTAAAATTTCTATTGATAACGATAAAACCATAAATAATGGCTTTGCATTACAATTAGGATTAGATGAATGGTCAATTTTGGGATTTGAGCATAGTGGTAAACAGTACAATGTTTCTTTTCGGGTTATTTCTTCAAACAAAAATCAGTGTGTTTTTAGGATTTTAATGACAACACCCGTTGAAGTTTTTAGTAATCCACCTTCATTTCTAAAAAAAATTCAATCGACTATTGGGTTTTGGCCTGGTGAACCTGAAAACATCAAACAAACCCAAGGTTTGGTACCTGAATCAATCTGGTTTGAACAATTAGATCGTTTGGCCAAATATTCCAAAAATCTAATTTTGGAAGCGATGAAGGAGGAGAATTGGGATTTAATATTTGGGTACTTTTCAACTTTAGACGATATACAGCATAGATACACAGTTTCTAATCCTCGACAACTCGATTATAATGCCGATAATGGGATGCGTCCCAAAATATATTCATCTTATATAGAACAGCGTTTTAACGACATAGATGCATATTTATTGGAAATTATGAATGCGGCTCCAAAAGAAACCAATTTTGTTATTTTCAGTGATCATGGAATGATTCCAATTCATACTACTTTGTTATTGAATAATTATTTTGAGCAATTGGGATCTTTTATCACAAAAAACATATTATCTATAACATCTAGTGGCAATTCAGCACATATTTATATAAATAAAGATTCTTTTAATGTCACATCTTTTTCTAAATATATTAATTGGTTAATTGTGCAGTTGAATAAGTTGACTGATCCTGTAACTAGAGAACCTATTTTTGAAATTGTAGCAAATGAGGAAATACAAAAAAAGTATGGACTATACCACCCAGATTATTCAGGACATTTATTTGTAAGTTGTAAAGAGGGTTATTCCATCTCTGCTAAATTTCAGCCAGCTGTTGGTGTGTTTGTCAAAAATACTTTTGATCCTGTACTATTTGAAAAAGAAAATGAAAATACAAAAGCATTCTTAGTAAATGGAACAATGAATGAAACAGGTAGAGCCGTTCATGGAAGTCTATCGTCTATTAGGTCTGGTCAATCTATTTTCTATGCAATTGGTCCAAATATACCAAAGAAAAAATTAGGCATCATTTCGTCATTGAAAATTGCGCCAACTGTTGCTTCAATATTGGGTATTAAACCGCCACGAAGTGCTGAAGCAGCCCCTTTGTTTTAATGATAAACTAAAAATTAACATAGGTTGATGATAATTCATTTTTTTGATTCCAATTTTGGATTTAGAAAACTGTCAAAAATGAGCAAAATAGATATCAAAAAGACAACTGTGCGACATATATAGACTATTATATATTTTTTTTATAAACGTGGTAACATTTTTGATTAAATCGTATCTAATAATTACAAGCTTGTTTACATATTTTATTCACAATTAAAATTCAAATTAAATGAAAAAGATTTATTTCACAGTTTTGGTTTTAGCTGCATTCATTTCAAGTTGTAATAAAAATGAAACTATTCCGAATGGCGATACTCCTATAGAAGTTTCAGTGAAAGTAGTTGATGCATTATGTTCAAATGTTATTTTAGAAATTCAAGATGAATCATTTAAAAAATATGGAGATGCAAATTTTGAATTTAAAGGTTCAGTTTACACCGGTGCAGTTTTAATCAATCAAGCACAATGCCTTCCCGCTTCTATTTTAAATAATATTTATGATAATGAAAAAGTACGGGTAAATAATATTTTTAAAGTGAAGATTTCAAATAAACCAATTAATAACTCTTGCGATAAGGGAACTTGTGCTGCAACATTTGAAAAACTTCCTTCCAAAGTATTTTACCTTCAATAATCAATATTATTTTCTCTCATTCATAAATAGAATTCATGCGGTTTTTGACCATTTTAGTAGTTAGTTTATTTGCACTTTCCTGTACTTCTGTAAAAATGTCTGTAGATGTACCGGTTAGTTTGAATGATCAATATGGTTTAATTAAAGTATCTCGTGTTAAAGGTAAATTACTGCCAGGAGCAAGTCGGTCACTCAGTTTTGAACGTAATTTTAAAGCGGTTTTTCGGGATGGGTGGAATGTTAGTTCTGACATATTTGACAAAACTCCTGGTGGTTTTTTTTCTGAAGAATCTTTCAAAAGAAGTTTTTTATTAAATTTTGGAATAGGTATTAATGATGTAGTTTCTAAAACAACAGATAAGTTCAATTTTATAATTGAGGATTCTAGCCAAGCTTTTGTAGCTGTTTGTCATCAATTATATTTAGGAAAAAGTAAGCATTATAAGATAAGCGATATATTAGAGTATTCAAAAGGTGAAAGACAAGTTTCTAAATTTTCAGTAATGCTTAATTCTAAGGTAGACACTTCTGCTAAGCCTTGGTTAATGCAGTTGGGTTATGATCGTGAAACCCCAAAAGGAATTATCGCTACTACATTAAGTGAAGGGATGGCTGTTGACGAGGGAGTCATTACTAATCTAACAGACACTATTCAAATTAAACCTTTGTTTATTAAAAAGGCTACTAGTTCTAAAGGTAGTTTTGATATGCTTTTCCCTGTCATTGGAGGATATGAATTCATAATGAGGGAAAAAGTTATTGGTTGGGTTGATATGTATGCTACTTCAATTGGGTTCTCTAATTCAAGTGCAAAATCACATCAATTAATTGTTGCTGCAGCTTCAACTGCCATTTTATTAAGAAATCGGTAATCATAATTTAAAAAGAACAATAGAATGAAATCTCATTTTTTAGGATTAATAATTTTTTTATTTTCACTTACTGCTTGTACTAAAGAGCCAAGTGTAGAATTGATTCCCAGTAACAAACCTTTGTTATTGAGTGAATTCAAAAGCGATAATGATATTACAAGATTCGATTACAATACTGATAGTACGCTTAATAAATTATTTTTTACAACAGATCCATTTTCACAAGATCAGAATGTAACCTATAATGTTAAATATCTTTCTGGTAAAAGGGTAAATGAATTAATTGGGTCAAATGGTACAGTAATAAAGATTAGTTATAATGGTAATCGATTATCTAAATCTGAAATATTTGCCGGTGCTACTTTAGTTTCTAAATCAGAATATATTTATACTGCATATCAAATTTCTTCTGTTTTAATGTCATTATTTTCTGCTAATTCTAGTATAGGAACGTTGAAGTTTAAGTTTGATTTTATATTGAATAGTAATAAAAATGTCAGTTCGAGTAAATTCTTCGCCTTGAATCCTGTTAATAATCAATACGTTGAAGAAAGTATTGTAAATTTTCAATTTGATAATAAGAATAATCCTTTTTCATCGGCTGGTGATTTAATGGTTGTTTTTTGGCAATATGCCAACACGAATAACATTATTAAGCAAGAGAACCGAGATTTAAGTGGTGATTTATTAGAGCTTATTGAAACTACTTATACCTACAATACATTTGGATATCCAACTAAGGCAGCAATGAAAATTACAGAGCCTGGTTTACAACCAGTAACCTCTCAATTGATATACACTTACAAATAACTTCATGTTTTTAGATAAAAAGGATAGAGTCGATATTATTGAAAATGCACTTTCCTATATTGTGGTGTTTGCAATGTTGGCTTATGGAGTGGGTAAGGCAGTTCAATTTAAAGATGCCCAACATATTACTAGTAAAGTATCTGATTTAACTGGTATGCAATTGATGTGGGCCTTTTATGGCTATTCTTATCCATTTGTAATAACATTAGGTGTATTGGAAGTTCTTGGAGGAATCTTGCTGTTTTTGAAAAAGACAAGATTGCTTGGAGGAATTTTTGTTTCTACTATTTTGAGTAATGTTATACTACAGGATATCTATTATGGAGTTAATTTTGGTGCGTTAAAAGCTGCGATTATTTATCAACTTTGTATTTTTATTATTTTCTGGATTAATATTGATAAATTAAAAGCTGCATTGGTAATACTAACGAATCATATTACTTTTCCTCAACCTAAATCTAAGTGGGCTATTAAAATCGGAATCTCTTTTTGTTTATTTGTTGTCTTAAGGGTTATTGAATACTTCATAACTAAAATGAATTAGGATTTTATTTTGAGCCAGAATGAAAAATTTGAAAGCTTAAATGAAGTTGCAAATAATCTTATTCATTTCAAAATTGTACCATAATTAAGATGAATGCTTTATACATAAGGACAAAAAATGGGAATATAATTACCGCACAAATGTATGAAGCGGAAAAAAATAGCATACTTATCATTGCTTCTGCAACTGGCGTTAAACAAGGATTTTACAAAAAGTTTGCCGAATTTGTTTCGGCTAAAGGCGTTACCGTGATTACTTTTGATTATGCAGGGATTGGGCTATCTTTAAATCTACCATTAAAGCGATTAACTAATAACGTAAGCGATTGGGGTAAAAATGACTTGGAGGCTGTTATTGCTTATGTGAAAGATTTTTATCCAGCTGCTACAATAACACTTCTTGGGCATAGTATTGGCGGTCAACTTGTTGGTTTGGCAAAATCATCAATGCAAGTTCAAAAAATTATTTTAATTGCTGCTCAAAGCGGATACTGGAAATTTTGGAAAGGCTCCGACAAAATAAAAATGTGGTTGAATTGGCATGTTCTTTTTCCGCTACTTACAAAGGCTTTCGGCTATATGCCTTCAAGAAAATTCAGCAATTGTTGCAATAAGCATAGAAGGCGACAAATATGCTCCAAAAGAAGCAGTTGATTGGTTTACTGAAAAATTTCAAAATGCCGGTTTAAAAAAACTTCATTTGATTCCAAATCATTATAATGTAAAAGATATCGGTCATTTCGGTATTTTTAACACTAGGTTTGAAAATAACTTGTGGAATTTATTGTTAAGCGAAATAGAAAATTAATTTAAACCTATTTTAACTTGTGAAAAGGGAATCTATGCGGCAGTGCTATATAAACTGATTTTAGAGAGTAACAAATGATAGACTTCAAGAATTTCATATTGGGTATTTCTTCTATTTCGACGAAAAGTTGGGATAAGCTCTCAACTTTGTTTGAGTCAAGAGTTCTGGAAAAAGGTGATTACTTTGTTAGAGAGGGACAAATAGCAAAAGAACTTGCTTTTTTGGAAACTGGAATCATAAGGGTATTTTATCGAAATGAAAAAGGGGCAGAATATAATAAGCAATTACTTGTGAATCCATGTTTAATTGGTGGCTATGCCTCATTAATAACCAACAGTCAGGCCCAAATTAATCAACAAGCACTCACACATTGTACTATTCATGTAGCACAATATTCTGAAATTCAAGCATGCTATTCAACCTTTCCAGATATTGAGAGAATGGCGAGAATTTTAGCAGAAAATTTATTCGTAGATAAAGAGCAAAGAGAAATAGAGATTGCTACATTAGATGCTGAAAAACGGTATCAGATTTTTAAGCAAAAATTTCCAAATATTGAACAGCAAATACCCCAATATCATATTGCCTCGTATTTAGGAATTACGCCAACCCAATTAAGTAGAATTCGAAAAAAACTTTCCCAAAAAAAAATGTTTCAACCTATGTAAACGAATTTTAGATACGTAGTCTCGAATTTCGCAGAAATACATTATTGCACAAATTTTTTTGATGTATATGCGAAACAAAAATTATCCTTTCTTTACGACTTTATTTTTAATTGCTGCTACTTGGAATCTGTTAGGCGCAGGCTTCGGTTATTTTAATACTAATTATACTTTTCAAGAAGTATTTAATCGGGAGCTTAGCGACCCGGTTTTCTATGAAATCTATAAAGGTGCTTGGGGAACAACTTTACTCTTTTTTATCGGCTATTTGATAGTTGCATACAATCCAGTTAAACATACCGGCTTGGCTTTTATAGGGGGTGTTGGGAAATTATTTTTTGCAATTGCTGAATTTAATCTTTATCTAAAGGGGATGGCAAATTCCATAATTCTCATTATTGTAATTGGAGACCTAATTTTTTGCATATTCTTTGTGTACTATTTTGTCAAATTATATAATCAGAAGAAACCAATCATTTAGTACCAAAATCCTATGAAATACACTTTAATATTAATAATGCTGTTGACATGCTTAGGAAAATCTTTTTGTCAGGATAATTGGAAACTCGCTAAAAATGATCAAGGTATAAAAGTATATGTTGGTGAAATTATCAATAGCGAATTTTTTGCTTTTAAAGCAGTTATGTCTGTTAAATCTACGGAGCAACAAATACTGAAAATTCTAAAAGATGTAAATAAATATAATAGATGGTTCGCATTTACTGAATCGGTTAAATTAATTAAACAATCAGATAATCATCAATTGTTTGAAATGGAAACTGATTACCCATGGCCATTTGCAAATGAGTGTATGAAATATTCAATGGATTTTGAAAGAACTGAGAATGAGAGTTTAAAAATCGTTATTACAGGAAGTCGTGAAAACGTAAACTGTAAATATTCACTAAAAAAGGCGAGTGGGTATATTTTGCTTGAGTCCGAAAATGGGGGCACAAAAATTACCTATTATTTTCATTCTGAACCTTCCCAAAAAATTCCAACTACTTTAATAAATTCAATGATATATAAGATGCCATTTCGAACTTTTGTATCCCTTAAAAAATTGTTTTAAAATGATACTAAAAACGCTATTAATTTTATCAACTTGTACTTTAGGTATTTATCTTGGAACCCAACTTGTTGAAGCAATATTGATTGTTCCTTACTGGAAAAATTTATCACCAGATAATTTTTTTGCTTTGTACAAAGCCTACGGTGAATCAATACATCAATTTTATGCACCAATAACTATTGTGGCCATCTTGTTGCCTACTGCTACATTGGTTTGCAGTTTGTTCAACAAATCAAAAACTGATCTGCTTATATGGTTCATGTTTTCCTTTTCTGTATTATTCTTTTCTACTTTTTTCTTGTATTTTAAAGAAGCAAATTTAAGTTTTGCCCAAAGGACTATTTCTAACGATGCATTAATACAAGAGTTAATAAAATGGGAAAACTGGCATTGGGGAAGAGTTGTTTTTGAAATATTTGCATTTGGTAGTGGGTTAACTTTATTATTAAAGTCTAAAAGCTTTTAATGTTTATTTATGTAATCAAATAATTTATCCGCAATTTGTCCAAGCTCTGTTTGTGCTGTATTATCTGCTTCATTAGTTAAAAGTATAATTGCAAAATCTAAATCAGGATATAGAACACAGTAACTTGAAAATCCAAATGTCCCACCACTTTGCCAAATTTTCTTGTTTCCTTTAGTTGTAATTACTTCTTGCCAATTTAATCCGATTGCATAATTCTTGATGTCTCCCATAGTTGCTTTATGGGATAGAGCTATTACTTCATTATTTTCGTTCAAATGGTATTTTAAATATTTTAACATATCAGGAATGGTAGAAAATAGGCCACCTGCTGCATCAAGATTTTCAGGTATATACGGCATTAGATTTCCTTTGCTGTTATATCCTTTTGCTAAATGTTTTAAATTTATTTTATTGAATACAGATGTAGTATTTTTCATTTTCAAATCCTTATAGATGAACTTTTGTAAAATTTCATCAAAGTTATTTTGATAGATTTTTTCTAAAATATATTTTAGTATCAAAGGACTTGAATTAGAATAACGAAACTTATAACCAGGTATGGTATCAATTTTAACTTTGTGTAAGTCGTCTAAAAAACTTTTTTTTGAATAATTATTAAGGGTTCTTGAAAGTACAAAAGGTAAACTATCGGGACTAGTTTTTTGGAAAAGATCCGGATCATCTGGAAGAAAGTTAGGTAGCCCTGAAATATGGCTTACCAAGTGCGATAATCTGATTGGATGTCCTTGATATTCTAAATTTGGATAACTTCCATCAAGATAAAGTCGAATATCATCGTCAATTTTTACTTTCTTATCTTTTACCGCTTGTGCAAGTAAAGTGCCAGTAAATGTTTTTGATATAGAGCCTATTTCATAAACAGTTTTATTTGATGGTATTACGGTTTGTTCTTTTTCGGTAGAACCATAATGGAAAGTTGATGTGCTTTTATTATGATAAATTCCAAGTGATAAACCAACCCTTGAAGGGTTGGTTAAATATTCGGCAGCATACTTATGGATAATCGAATCCATAGTAGTTTGCAGTAAATTATTTCTTTGAATACTTTTTTCTTCAACCTGCGTCATACCTGTAACACCACATATATAAAGCAAAAAATTAAGCATATATCTTTGAATCATTGTATTTGTCAATTTCGCTGTTGGATAGAATTAGAATTATGTCAACGTAATTAGATCCTTTACTTATGCTCAATTAATTATCCGTTAAGAAAACGGATGGCATCTCTTGTACGGCTTCAATAACATGAATTATACTTCTTAGAAAAAATGTAATTATATTGGTTTTTATAATTCATCATTTTAACATTAAAGTATCGAGCATTTTTTTACTATTGTTATTATCTGGATTCAATTGCAATGCCATTTGATAATTCTTAATGGCATTTGTCTTATCCCCAGCTACCATATATGACTCAGCCAAACTATCAAATGCATTACTACTCAACGGATAGTTTTCTATATTCATTTTAAAATAGAACATTGCTTTATCCATATCTTTATGAGTATATAAAAATTGATATCCTAGATAATTAACCAAATCTTCTCTTAAAGCTATTTTACACCCCAACCTTTTAGATAGTGCATTAAACTTAGATTGGATTAATGTTGGAGTATTATACATCTCATCATAATGAATCATATGCCCTCTAAAAATATACTTAATTCCATCTATAAAGGAAATCAATGGCATTGAATGATGATTTTCTTCTTTGTATTTGTACTTTTTCATTCCATATTGAATGTTATTAGGCCGTTTTTTTTGAAATGCTTTCATAAATGTCCAAGTCGCATTCACTTTAGCAGGATATACCTTATTAATTACTCTTTCTTCAGTGCTTATAAATACATCTACCAGTTTTTTATTTTGATAGCTGGTTAAAAAAGAATGAAAGTTCTTTAAGGTAACTTGGTTATCCCACCACGCACTAAAATCAATCACCAAATAAGAATTAAATAAATTCTTTTGAGTAAAAAGAGAATGTAGGACTGGCAAGCCAGTAAAAGAATACCCAACAAAGGTTCTGTACGAATTTGTCCTATAAGAACTATCAATATGTGGAATTAGTTCCTTTTCAATAAATTTTAAAAATTTATCAGCACCCCCCGACTCTTTGAAAGCTTCTTCTTCAACACCTCTGTATCCAATCAATGATTTTGTAGGTGATGCATCCCTAAGTCTATGCTGAGAAGTTTGAATACCTACTACTATCATCTCAGGAATTTGAGGACTAGCATCACTACTTAGCCTGTCTACAATACCGCTAAATGATTGAAATAAAGTTCCTCCATCTAATAAATAAAGGACTGGATAATGTTTATAGTCATTATTGTTATAAGAATTTGGAATATAAATGTATAACTCTCTTTTTTCACTAAGAACTTTTGAGTATAAGTACTTTTTTTTCCCAATAACGATATCCGTATTGTCTATTTGTGCAAGACATAAATTTGGGAATAAAAAAAAAGCAAAAAAAGTATATATAACAGTTTTATGTGGAATATAATTCATTTTTATCTTATTAGTAAACATATTTGACAGTAAGAATCAGGCTATTGCTGAATTGATTTGTACTGATGATGAAGATATGTTTTCTTGAATAATTAAATCTTTTGGATTTATTTATTTTTATTTAGTTCATCTAATCTTTTAATTGCATTTTTATTGTTAGGAGAAAGCTCTAGTATTTTTTTGTAGCATAATTTTGCTTTTTCATAATAGCCTTTAACCATATACGCATCAGCAAGATTATCCCATACATTTATTGAGTTAGGATAATTCTTGCTATTTAATTCAAATATTTTAATCGCTGTATCTGGAATTTGTCTATCATGTAGGGCAACATAGCCTATGGTTCTGACAAAGCTTTCATCTGGCTTCATTTCTATAAATAGTTCATCACTCGTTTTTTTAGCATAGTTTAATAATATATTTGGATTTGTAGTTACTTGATTGAGATCAATCTCATAAGGTTCAAATAAATATTTTAGTCCATAATAAGTTGCTGGAATTGGAACAGTTAAATGTTTTTCATCTCCAAAATATTTGAATTCAGCTTTTAATTTGGGAGATTGATTCTTTTTGAGGAGTTGAAAAAACTCTTCTCCCCATTGATAATGTCTTTTATCATCAAGTAAATTATTTGCTAGACCAATAAACACTCTTGCTTCGAGATCTTTTTTCTTTTCTAATATCTCTTTACCTCTTTTGCCAATATAATTGCGATCCCAAAACCAAGACGGGTCTATGAGTAGATAATAAGAAAACAATTTAGGATTTTCAAGAAAGCAGTGTAAGGCAAAAAGCCCTGCCATAGAATGTGCAATGATTAAATTTTTCTTAGTAGTTCTATATGAAGAATTAATCTTTGGCATTAATTCATTTTCTATAAAACCCATGAACTCATTTGCTTTTCCACTGCTCTTAAAAGCGTTTATATTATCTTGATCTAAATAATTGAGTGAATTAGTAGGTGTAAGGTCTCTTGTTCTATCTGTATTTTCAATAGAAACTATTATCATTTCAGGGATCTGTAGTTTTAAGTCAAAACTTGAGTGCATAGATTGTACAATACCAGCGACCTCTATAAATTTAGTTCTTTCTCCATCAAGAACGTATGCAACGATATATTCTTTGTTAGGGTTGCTTCTATAAGATGCGGGCAACATTACTGAATAAGTTCTATTTTCTTTTAAAATCTTTGACTCAATAGTGTAACGCTTTCCAACAATAATCAAACTGTCTTGCGCATAAATCTTTTGATTGCTAATTATAAGTAATACAATCGCACAAATTATTTTGTGACATAAATGCTTGAGAAGTAATTTCATGATTTGTTTATATTAATTTATTTTAAAATCCTTGTTAGTTAAATTCCATATTGATGTGAATCCGGCTTTCTCTTTGAATAAAAAATTATTTGTAGAATCTAGTAAACTGCGAGAGCTAATAATAGAAAAATAGGGAGTATAATTTTCAAATAGTTTTCCTTTCAAATTTTTAATGATGACTGGTTGCTCATTTTCTCCTTTTACCATTTTCATTTTAACATCTATATGTGGAGTTGAAAAAGCGATATCTTCATTATTTTTGACAATTTTAATCTTATCTTTTTTACTAATCAAAATTGTATCAAATCCTCCTGCATTTACATTTGTAAGAATATGTTCTATCGCTTCTTTTTGGTCGTCAGTTACTTTTTCTGAAAAATAGTATTCACCCCATTGCCCAACAGATCCAGATATTATCACGTTGATTCCATCTAATTTAGTTTTACCGTATTTGCCACTATAAATTTCAAGTAAACCGTTCAATTTGCAATATGAGTTAACCATTGGAAGTCCAAATGGACAAGGGCATGGGGCATTACAGCTGCAACTCTCATAATATTTTGCTTTAATTTGCCATTTTGAGTTTTGATTTGATGTTTGACATTCTGCAGTAAATCCAAAAATAATGAAAGCAAAAACTATGTACCTTTTAACTCTTCTTTTTTTTATCATTTTTTAAAATTCTTTGTAGTTGTCTTGATGATTTATATCCACACTCTGCTGCTATACTTTCTATACTAAGTTCAGGATTACATTTAAGTGTTTTAGCTTTTTCTAAACGTAGTTGAGTCAAATATTCTATGATAGTTATTTGAGTTGCCTCTTTAAAAAATCTCATAAGATTTCTTTTACTTGTATTTACTAATGATGCTAATTTATCTAGTGAAATTTCTTCTGATATATTTTCTGTCAGATAGTCTTGTATTTGGTGGACTTTTGGATTAATATGGTTTCTATAATCTAAATATATATTTGCTTGTGTATGATTATTACTTCTTCTATGATATACTACAAGACCCCTAGCAATTTTATTTGTAATGAATGCATTGGATATTTCTTCTATCACGGAGAGTGAAAGATCAATACCCGCACAGATTCCAGCGCTGGTATAAATATTGTCACTTTTAACGTATAAAGAGTCATTTTGTACTTTCGCATTGGGAAAAAAAGTTTGTAGACGTTCAACTCTTCTCCAGTGTGTAGTACATTCTCTATTATTAAGTAAACCTGCTTTCCCAAGAAAAAAAGCTGCATTGCATATCGAACAAAGAATTATTTTTCTATTTGCGCATTCTCTGAGCCAATCATAAAAGTCAAGTTCATACTCTATTATCTTTTCTAATTTGTTATATTCTAATCCTGGTATAAAAATATAATCAACAGTTCTTAAATCTGCTTTTTGATAAGATAATAGTTTTCCAAGGGGTAAACCTATTGCACTTACGCTTTCTGAATGCAAAGAATAAAATTCTATTATTAAGTCTATGCCATAAAACTTTGCTTCTTCAAAGACTTGACTAGGACCAGCAAGGTCGAGTAGTTCAACAGAAGGTGGAATGACAAAAATAATTTTTTTCAAATTATTTTAATTTTGAATTATTCAAAGGTAAAATTGTTTGTATACTTTTTAACGACAATTGTGCGACAAATATGGACAATCAACGTGCTAAGAAAAATTAGGATCATTGTTATTTTAAATTTACTAGCGAAGTAAATAAAATTATTCACTAAATACTCAACTCTGAGATTTTATTAACATAGGTTGATTAAACCAATTGTTCTTATCCTTTAATTTTATCTTTTTCATTCAATTTAAAAATGAACATTTGGATAAAAAAATTCATTATAGTTTCAACTTCAACTCCTTAATTCTTTTAATACCTTTTCTTATTG
Organism: Sediminibacterium sp. FEMGT703S; assembly: GCA_002786355.1. Taxonomy (GTDB): domain Bacteria; phylum Bacteroidota; class Bacteroidia; order Chitinophagales; family Chitinophagaceae; genus Sediminibacterium. Next base: position 248,688 of record PGCO01000001.1, on the reverse strand, counting down.
GAATATTTCAAGTCAACGCTCAAAACATTCCAAAAACAGATGCAGACAAAGCTTTAGTCGCTGCTGCTTTGCATGGAGATGTTCAGGGAATTAAAAAAGCAATTAATGATGGGGCCAATATTAACGTTCAAGATGAAGATGGATTTACTCCTTTAAATAGAGCGGCTAAATTAAGTTATTATCATTTGGTCTATTATTTCACACAATTAGGTGCTGATGTAAATATTCCTAACAACAATAAAATTACAGCTCTTCATTATGGAGTTGAATATAATAATGTTAAGATCGTAAGACTACTTTTGGCTAATAATGCAAATATTGATGCAAGAGATGGCATTCAAGAGTGTCCCCTTCATTGGGCAGGATGGACAGGAAATTATGAAGTCGCAAAATTATTGTTAAAACACGGTGCAAATCCCTATGCCAAGAATAATACAAATATTACCCCAATTGATTTAACCATACGCCAGGAACATAAAAAATTAGAAATTTTATTTAAGCGAAAAAAGTATAAAAAACTAAAATCAGATTATCATATATAAAATATCAATATGACACCAAGAATTGAAAATTTATCAGAGAAAAAACTAATTGGCAAACGACTTACCATGAGTTTAGCCAACAATAAGACAGGCGAACTATGGCAGAATTTTATGCCCAAACGTAGAGAAATATCAAATAATATATCCAATGATTTGATTTCAATGCAAGTATATAAACCGTCACATTTTGCTGACTTCAAACCAACTAATGAATTTGAAAAATGGGCAACCGTTGAAGTAACCAATTTTGAAAATGTGCCTACAGAAATGGAAACATTTTCATTGGCAGGCGGACTTTATGCAGTATTTAACTATAAAGGTTCAAGTACCGACCCAAGTATTTTTCAATACATTTTTGGGACTTGGTTACCAAGTTCAGAATACTTATTGGACAACAGACCTCATTTTGAAGTGTTGGGCGACAAATACAAAAGCAACGACCCAAATTCAGAAGAAGAAATTTGGATACCAATTAAACTGAAACAATAAAAACTATCAACCCATTAAATGCCACACGTTTAGACACAAATTATATTTTTTCTTTAAAAGCCTGCTAATGTTGAAAAAAAGAAATAATTTCGACATGAAATAATTTTGATGTCGAATAGACCGTCATCAGTTTGAGTTGATGTTGAAATTATCTCCAAAATTCATCATCATGGCTTTTGATAGAAACTCGCCTTTCAACGAACTGCCCAACTTGCCTCCATTAGGCTTTGTTGAATCACCTGAAATATTGAGACAGCTAGCAAAAGCTGCTCGTTATTTGGGAGAGCTGAATGGCCTATGTGCTTCTTTGCCAGACCCCCAAATACTTATCAATACAATTATACTACAAGAAAGTAAAGAGAGTTCTGCAATTGAAAATATTGTTACTACACAAGATGAATTGTACAAAGCTGCAGCCGAAGACGGCACGTCAAATCTAGGAGCAAAAGAGGTATTAAGTTACAGAGAGGCTTTGTATGTTGGGTTGAAAAGAATGCGTGATCAAAAAAATCTATTGCTCACAAATACCATGGTAGAAATTGTTCAAACCATCAAACAAAACAATGCTGGAATCAGAAATGTACCAGGAACTGCTTTAAAAAATGCAATCAATGGAGAAATAGTTTATACCCCTCCTTGTTGTGAAGATGTATTAAGAGATAAATTAAGTGCATTAGAACAATTCATAAATGACCCTGAATTATCTGCATTAGATCCGCTGATTAAAATGGCTTTTATACATTACCAGTTTGAAGCTATACATCCATTTGCGGATGGAAACGGCAGAACTGGTAGAATCTTAAACGCACTATACCTTGTGCAGCAGGATTTATTGATTCAACCTGTGCTTTACCTAAGTTCTTATATTGTAAACCATAAAGCCGACTATTATCAGTTGTTAAGATCCGTTACTGAAAAAGAAAATTGGAATGATTGGATCATGTACATGCTTACAGCTTTAATTGAAACGACACAGCTCACCACAAAAAAAATTAAAGCGATGCTTTCATTGAAGATCGATTGTGAAACTCAAATGAAAATGATTTTAGGTTCTTCATTTAGTTATGAATTACTTCAGTTGATGTTTACATTGCCCTATTTAAAAATAGATTTAATCGTAAATAAAAATATTGCGCACAGACAAACTGCTTCAGCTTGGTTAAAGAAGCTTACTGAAGCAGATATTTTAAGGCCCCAAAAAATGGGCAGAACAACCTATTATATCAATTATAGATTAATGGAAATATTGTCAAGCAATTACCTTTAACCAAATTATACAAACTTGCAACTCCTTTCCGCCATATTCAAACTGATTTTACTAATAGCCATTCAATTAATGATTGAACAAGCGCCGCAATTGATTTTAGGTCATCCTGAAATCACGATTAATCTCAGTTTTATTTTCATTATCAATTGCGGATTACTCTTATTCACCAGCCACTTCAAATGGTTTTATATTTTACAATTTATCTCACTAGCTATATATGCCATCGTACTCGTGCCGCAGTTGTTCTTCTTTAATATGTTCAACTTTTATGCGCGCATGAATTATATATTCTTGAGCCCCGGCAATTTCATCATTGCATTTTTTTACTTATTGATTGCAGCCGCCGTGATATCGAGCATCGTATGGGTTCAGGTAAAGCTGATTAAAAGCATGCGGCGTCAAATTTATGTGGTGCCTGTGTTTGCCCTGGCACTCATCATTGCAAAGTTGCTTGCACCTACTGCTGAATTTTTATCAGCCTCGGCAATTCCAACTAAAGACAACACCCCTGTAAATAATCAGCTCATCCCTTGGCGCAAACTCTATATCGACTACATCGGCAGCAATAATATCGCGCAAATCCATAAAGACTACGCCAAGTTTTCCAAGGGAAAAACATCCATCACGCCTTACCAATGTAATACCATTGATGACGAAACCACCACTACTTTATCACCAACGATACAATATTTACAAGACACTACCGCCGATAAAGACTTTTTACTCTTAATGGAAAGCTGGGGAGAATTAGCAGAATCCAAAGAGCAAGAAAAGCTCATCAATCATATCAAGACATTGTTTAAACAACAAGGCCCTAAACTCACTAACAATTACAGTTTAGAATTCGGGCGCACTTGTTTTCACGGAAATACCAGTTCAGCAGAAGGACGTGAGTTACTCAATATGAACGACGAAGAATCATACAGGGCCTTCTTGGAGCGAAATGTAAAGCCGCCCCATAATATCACTGAATTTAAAAATAAAAACGGCTATCATACCATTGCAGGCTTCACCGCTTCCAAACAATACGGCAGTAATATGAGTAATGCAGAAGGATTTAGAAGAGCACTCGGATTTAAAAGTCGTTTTTATTACGAAGAACTGAGCAAACATTACAAAGACAATAAAGAAAATACCTATCAAGCGGTGTTCGATGAAAACTTAATTGATAGTATCCTCAACGAAAGCAAACGCTATGAAAAAGTATTTGCTTATGCGCTTACGATTAATACGCATACACCGTTTCGATTTGATGTAAAGAATAATATAGACGGTAAGCATTATTATAAAATCAAACGCGAGTTATTCAAGAGCTTTAAAGAAAACCAACAAGCCTACGATCAGTTTTATCGGATAACGTCGATTATTAAGCATACGTTTAAGCGGGTCGCGGAATCCAAAGATTTCGACCGCATTCTCATCATTGGAGACCACGCCAACCCCGATTTTAGGACCCGCGGCCTATATAATATGAAAACCGTGCCTTACCTAATAATCCGCCGCAAAAAATAAGGAGATAACAATTTGGTAACATTCCCATAACAATTGCGTAACAGTGCCTTAACATTGAGGTAACACTGTGCTGGTAGTTTTGCACCATGAAAAATATTCAAGTGATGCAACAACCCCCAGCTATCAGATTATTTTTTACTTTTTTGTTCACTATAGTGGCTACTGCCGTATTTGCGCAAGCCAAGATCAATGGTAAAGTAATCTCAGCTAACAACGAAAATTTATCAGGAACATCTATTAAAGTAGTAGGTCCTACCAATAGCACCGTAGCAGCAGACTTAGAAGGACGCTTTAGTATTCCAGTAAAAGCAGGTAAGTACACACTTACTTTTTCACGCGTAGGATATCAAACCAAAGTGTTAGAAGATATAGAAGTAAAAGCAGGCATTGAAGGCAATGACCTTAACGTAGTATTAGAAGTTAAAACAACCACAACCGAAGTGGTAGTACGTTCTTCTGCACGTAAAGAAAGTTCTAATGCCATGATTGTGTTTCAAAAAACCAACACAGCCATGTCAAGCGGATTAGCAGCAGACTTTATTAGAAGAACACCCGATAGAAATACATCAGACGTATTAAAGCGTGTGAGTGGTGCTTCTATTCAAGATAATAAATTTGTAGTGGTTCGTGGATTAAGCGATCGTTACAACCAAGCATTGTTGAACAATGCATTAATGCCGAGTTCAGAGCCAGATAAAAAAGCATTCAGCTTCGATATCATTCCTGCTGCTATGATTGATAATATCGTAATCAATAAAACAGCAACACCCGATTTGCCAGGTGAGTTTGCAGGTGGATTGGTACAGGTGAACACGCGTGATATCCCTACAAAAAATCAATTGAATGTTACGGTTTCTTTGGGATATAACTCTCAGAGTACGTTCAAAAGCTTTACCAGCAACGAACGCAGCAGCACTGCATGGTTAGGTTTTGACGGGGGGGGTCGCAACTTACCAGCGAGCATGCCTAATACAGTTACTTATAGAAGCTTACCAGATGCAGACAAAATTGCGATCAGCAAAGACTTCAATGGCAATGCGTTTAGAGAGCGCGTAACCACGGCGGCTCCAATCACCACGGTAAATATGGCTTGGTCTAATACAAAGACATTTAAAAACGAAGGAAAGTTAGGATCTATCATCTCTGTTTATTACAGAAACGCTTCCATCATTTATGATGATGTAGAAAGAGGTCGTTTTGAAAAAGCGAGAACTTCAATATTCACTGGTTCTGAAGTACAAAACAGGTATTCTACCAACTTAGGTTTAATGGCCAACTTTACTTATGTAAAAGGCGCAACTAAAATTTCTCTCAGAAATTTAGTGAACCAAGTATATGAAGAAAATTATTTAAACAGAACTTTAGATAACGTAGGTCGTTTACAAACTATTTCATTAAGATCTAATTTTGCGAATCAACGTTTATTGTTGAGCAGCCAGTTAGAAGGAGAACACTTGTTAAGCAAGAGCCGTGGAATCAAATTTATCTGGAATGCGAATGGCTCGTTTAATAGCAAAACACAGCCAGATTTTAGAACGGCACAATTTGTAAAAAGTTCATCAGCACCATCTTCTCCATTTACATTGGATGAAGATGATTCAAGAAGATTCTTCTCCGACTTAAAAGATTATGCAACAGGATTGAATAGCACATTGATTGTTCCATTTAATATGGGCAGCCAAAAGCAAACCATGAAAATTGGCGGATCTACTTTATTACGTTTCCGTGATTTCAATGCAAGAGTATTCCGCTACAGACCAGTAACCAACGGTGTTGACGTAAATAAGCCATATGATCAAATGTTCCTGAGCAGCAATATGAACAGCAATGGATTGTTGATTGAAGAGCAAACACAAAACACCGATCGTTATTTTGGAATCTCTGTTTTAAACAGTGGATACTTAATGTTCGATAATAAATTATCTAACAGCTTGAGAGTAATCTGGGGAGCAAGAGCTGAATTTTTCGAGCAATTCTTAAGCAGCCGTGACCTAGCATTAAATAGAGTAAGAGTAAACACAGAAAAGTGGGATTTCTTACCATCATTAAATATCACTAACTCATTCAATAACCAACACCAGATTCGTTTTGCAGTATCACAAACAGTAGCTCGTCCTGAGTTCCGTGAAATTGCACCTTTCCAGTTCTTTGATTACGAAAGCATCTGGGGAATCGGTGGAGATACATCATTAAGAAGAACAAAAATCTTAAACGTAGACTTCCGTTACGAATACTATCCTAAGTCTGGTGAAATGATTTCATTTGGTGTATTCACCAAACGTTTCACCGATCCTATTGAATTAAGAATGGACGGAGGAAGTAATGGAGACCGTTGGTTATTTAGCTATACCAATGCTGCATCAGCAACATTAGTAGGAGCAGAAGTGGAGATCAGAAAAGGAATGGATTTCTTGAGTGATAAATTAAAAGACTTCACTTTCATCGGTAACGCTACAGTTTTAAAGTCAACTGTTAAGTTGAATACTACTCAAGCAAGCGGAAAAGAAACTACACAGAACAGACCATTGTTTGGACAGTCGCCTTATTTAATCAACGCAGGTTTCCAGTACACAAATACAGAGAAAGGATTTAACGCTTCTATCTTATACAACAGACAAGGCCCAAGATTATCATTAGTAGGAGATCCAGAAGGAGCGGGCTTCTATGATATCTACGAGAAGAGTCGTAACCTATTAGACGTACAAGTGTCTAAGAAAGTGTTGAATAATGCAGGAGAGTTTAAGTTAACAGTGTCAGATATTTTCAACAATCAGTTTGCATTCTACGATAATGCAGATACAAAGCCGGGATACAATTTTGCAGCAGGCGATCGCATCAACTATGCATTCAGACCGGGTACCACAGTAACCGTATCATTTAGTTACGATATCAACTTTAAAAAATAAATAATACAACCACGTTTAAAACTAAGACAATGAATAAGCTTACTCAACTATTATTCGCAGGAATGCTTGCATTAACAGCAACTTCATGCGTAAAAGTAAACTTTGAAGATCCTATTGCAGGTGGCGGTTCAGGTGCGAATGCAGATGATCCAAACACTACTAGAATCTTAAAAGGTTCTTATGAAAGAAGCATCACATTAACGGGTGGTACTTATACCATTCAAGGGTATGTATACTTTCAGCAAGGAGCAACTTTAACTATTCCAGCAGGAACTATTTTGAAGAGTGATATCTCTCAAAAAGGTGCAATAATTATCGAGAGAGGCGCAAAAATTGAAGCGAATGGAACAGCTTCAAATCCAATTGTATTTACCTCAGGAAGAGCAGCCGGATCACGCTTACGCGGAGATTGGGGTGGAATCATTCTTTTAGGAAATGCACCAACCAACAGACCGTTATCACCAGCACCATTAGTAGAAGGTGGGGTAGATAGAAGATATGGCGGTACTACTGCAAATGATAACTCAGGAACCATGCGTTATGTTCGTATTGAGTTCGCAGGAATTGCGGCAGAACCTGGAAGTGAAATTAATGGATTAACACTGGGGGGTGTTGGTTCAGGCACTACACTTGAATACATTCAGGTTTCTTACGGAAATGACGATGCGTATGAGTTCTTTGGTGGTACCGTTAACTTAAAGTATTTATTGTCTTACGCAACATCAGATGATGATTACGATTTCGACTTTGGATACACAGGAAAAATCCAGTATGCAGTTGCACAGCGTAATCCAGAAATTGGAGACTCAGATGCAGGTAATGGAGTAGAAGCAGATAATGATGGAGCAGGAACATCTGCTAGACCATTCACACGCCCAGAGTTGAGCAACTTCACATGGATAGGCTCTAACGGAGCGCCAAACACACAAGCCTTAGAGAACTTTGCACACAGATGGAGAAGAGGTGTTCGATTTGATGTACGCAACTCAATCTTGATGGGCTTCCCTAAAGGAGGATTCTCAATGGAGTCAGCATTAACTGCAACTGCATTCAACAATGATACTTCTGTGTTCAGAAACAACTTAGTGCATGCATTAGTAGATGCGTACAGAGTAGATGCATCAGCAGCAGGGGTGATTACAGCCGCTGCGGTAAGAACAAAGGTTGAAGCAAATGGAAGCATAACTTATACCAATGCAGCAGATATTATGTTGACCGCACCGTTTAATGTAACCGCACCTAACTTCATACCAATGGCAGGTTCACCAGCATTAACAGGCGCAAGCTTTACAGGTATGGATGCATTCTTTACACCAGGAACATTCCGTGGGGCATTTGGTACCACCAACTGGACATCAGGATGGGCAAGCTATACACCACAAACCAATACATATTAGTAAAACTAATTCATACTAGGATTTGCTGCGCGATTGTAGCTGTCGCTTAAATTTCTCTCACACCGCGAATACATAGCGTCGCAGTGTTTATATAACAGTTAAGATACGAACCCCCATTTCCATGGGGGTTCTTTTTTGAAGGGCGCGCCACGCATTTAGGCGGAGCAATTGTTACGGCCCGCGCATCTAGGCGGCACTCGCGCTGCGATTGTAGAGTAGGCGGGGCCGAATTAAATAACTAAATTTGTCAAAAAAATATACCGTGCGCAAAATATACTTTCTGCATATTTTTTCGAATATTTTATATAATCTTATTCTGGGGGGCACCCTTATTCTCTCCTTCACAGCCTGCGAAACCACCACAACAAGAAATACAAAGACTATTGAGGTCTCAGATACTGAGCTAGAATCAGTTGATGGACCAGAACCTGATGGCGCAGCAGGTGCAATCAAAACAAACACTGGGCTAGACATCGCGGGACTGCATCAAGCAGACAGCGTACAAATTTTATTCTTCACCGATCCCTTCGGGAAAGACTCATTAAGATATACACGATTTTACAAACATTACAATACATCCGCAAAAGAAGTAGTACAACCTATTTTAAAAAACCTCGATCAATTATTTTTATTGCGAACAGAAGTAATGAAATGCCGATCAGAAGGAAAAATATTTTTCTTCAAGGGCACGCAAGAGTTGAAGACCGTTTACTTTAATACCCAGGGTGCAGGCACAAATCCTTCTACTAGTCAGCCCCAAAATAATAGTAATTGCGCCTATATGTACTTTATAAAAGATGGCGGCTTTTATTATTTCCCCATTGAGCCAGAAACAGCAGCCCTATTACAAAGCCTTAAACCTAAAGCTATAAAGCCAACAGCTACTATGAATTAATCATATTGTTCCATTTCTGGGCATTGCTCTTTTTCATAGTTTTCTATGAGAATGCTTAATGCTTCTAATTCATCTCCTTCTGCTGAGCCAGGTCTTGCATCAAATATTTGCTCAAGCCTATTTAATGCAGCTTGATATTCATTTTTTGTATTTATTGGTTTCATTTTCATTTTTTAATAGGAACAATTAGGTTAGATAGTGAATCCCAATATTAAAGAAATATTTCTGCGTAAGCGTTGTTGTTCTTCTAGTTTTAATAGATCTATTCGGTCTAATAAAGCTTCTGCTGAAATGGTGGTGATATTATCAACTAAAATTGTATATCTGCCTTTATCTTGAAGATCAATATACTGCCTTAAAAACCAGTGCCTTATATGCGGATAATACTTTGATAGAGGGCAAACTAAGAAGGTCATGGGAGATGCTTCATTTAATGCATTGCCTTGCACTATAACTGCATGTTTTACATCGTTTGGGTTGTTTCTCCATTCAACGGTCCAGATCTCAAACTGTTTAATATTTTTGCTATATGCTGGCCATCTGTATGCTTTCTTTTCAACTGGTTTTATTTCTTCTGGCATTATAATTCTTTTAGGATTCCACTTTGATTAATTTCTTCAAATTCTTTAATTATTTCCAAGTAATACGTAGTTACATTATATGCATCTTGATCCATTCTTTTCTTAATCATTTTATAGCGATGATAGTGGTTGAACGCATCTATAGCCAGGTTGATATAGGTATTTCTATTTTGTTTGATGATTGCCCTAACCGCTTCCATATTGTCTAATACTGTTGGGTTTAGTTTGAGTGAAAGCGGTATCATCTTAAGCGGAATAACTTCCTCAAAATCTGGTTTTATCCTTGCCATAGTTTTATTTTTTTCAAAATGAAAACTAGTATTTCTATAGGTTTCTAATATGCGTATTAGCCGCACAATTTTGGTTTTTTCAACTGTAAATTGAATAAAAAATATACCGTGAGCCGCATATCATTTCGGTATATTTTTTTTACCTTCTTATGTTTTGTTTCTCCCGGGGGCAACCAAAGTATTTGTGTTATTGGGTCAATTCAGCTAAAAATTCTTTTGGAGTATAAATTGGTAAAGTTGGAGTACCTTGTTTTTGAAGACTTTTATCTCTTGAAATAAAGTAGTCAAGCTTATAATGAATAGCGGTGAAGTATATCAAAGCATCTTCAATGTCATTCATTTTTGAATGCAGCGCATTCACAACAATTTCATGAGGTATATCTATGACGGTAATATCTGATAATATTGTTAAAAGTAATTCTTTAGCTTTTGAATTTCCATATTCTTTCGTTAGCCAATAGCCCAATACATGAACGATAGAAGGAGTGATATATGCTTCTACAGTTCCTTCAATTACAAGTTCGATGATTTTTTTTGATTGAGCATATTCGGAACGCTTTAAAGTAAAGTCTAATAATATATTGGCATCAATGAAAACTTTAAAAGCCATGTTTTTTTGCATTTTCTTTATAGTACAAATCCTTTAAATCGGCATTATCATTCATTGTTGTTTTTTCAAGTTTCTCTACTAAATCAATTATGTTTTTTCGTTTTGAAGGCCTAGTGACTTTTTTAAAATAGCTTTCTACTAAATCAGAAACACTTCGTTTATTTTTTACAGCATAGCTTTTTACATCTTCTAATAGACTGTTTTCAATAGTGAGGTTTAATCTCGATTTCATAAATCAAATATACGTATAATTTAAATTTATGCGTATTTGTGACTAGATCTTTGCTTTAACGATAGCGGAATCATTTTTAGCGGTGATACTTCTTCGAAGTCTGGTTTAAGTTTTCTCATGTTGGTAGGTTTTAATTATTACGGCGTTTCCCCTGGCTGCGGGGGGAACAGCAAAAAAAATATACCATTCGTATACTTTTTGATGGGTAATACTCACATATCATTTTGGTATATTTTTTTTACCTTTTTATATTTTGTTTCTCCCGAGGGAGAAAAACTGCCTCGCAAATGGGGTGGTTCATTTGTTCCCACCCGACTAACTTGTTTTATTTAGTTTTGGAAAATTATGGATGACTTGCTTGTTCGGTTAGCGTATTCCTCGCAGAAATGCCCCGTTATTTAACCTAGTATGGTTAAACCAGTAAAATATTTACGAGTTTTAATTCGATAAATTCTTGATTTTAGAAATTTGTCTTAATTTCATAGACAAATGTCAAATCAGCATATTATGTCTTCTTCAACCGCTACCATGACAACTAAATTAGATAAAGAGATTTCAAGTATTATTAAACATTCTAGTTTTGACAGGAAAAATAGATCTTTCAAAAACGCTATTACTTATGCTGATTTCCTCTCAAATAAAATGTTGATGATCTTAGTTATTAGAGAGGGAGTCCCATATTCATTGTTTAATCTAATACAAAACTTTACTCCTTTTAGTGAGGAAAATTGGGCCAAGATTTTAGATATTTCTTCAAAAACATTAGATAGGTATAAGCAAACTGGAAAGCGATTTAAATCAATTCAATCCGAAAAAATCATAGAGATGGCTGAAGTTACTCATGTTGGTCTGGATGTTTTTGGTAGTATGGACAAATTCAAGTTGTGGCTTGAAACACCTAATTATGCTTTAGGTAGTTTGAAGCCTATTGAATTGCTAAACGATTCTTATGGGAAAGATTTAGTTATAAGTGAATTAACCAGAATTAACTACGGAATATTTGTTTAGATGGAAGTTTTTAGATTAGCTAGATCAAAATTTGCCACTATTCTGTCAGGAAAAGGTGCCGCGTTTCATGGAGCAAGGTGGAACTCAGTTGGTGTTGAGTTAATTTATACTGCAAGTAACCGGTCTTTGGCAATGGCGGAAGTTGCAGTGCATTTAACTATAGCAACTTTGCCACAAGACTATATGATGGTAACAATTTTAATTCCCGATGATATTGCTATTAAAAAATTTCCTCTTAATAAGCTACCTGCAAACTGGAATGTTTTTCCCCATCATCCAAAGACACAGGTCATAGGTGATCAATTTGTAGCAGATAATAAATTTTGTATTCTTCAAATTCCTTCGGCTGTAACACAGGGTGATTATAACTTACTGATCAATCCTTTACACCCAGATTTTAAGAGAATTAGCATCATTGCCAAAGAAAAATTCCCATTCGATAAAAGAATCTTTAAATAACTCCTATTCTACTTTTGTTACATAACCAGCAGTTATAATTAAGTACCTTTGTAATGTCGCGGTATTTATTAAGTTATACCGTAACCGCAGTTCGTTCATCGTAACGAACTGGTTCACCGTAAAGCTTTAGCAATGGATCTTCAGAAAACCTATTTAGTAAGTGCCCTCACCAATAAGTGTCCTAGATGTAGAGAAGGGGAGTTGTTTAAGCGTAAATCGGCTTATTCATTTAAGGGCAGTAGCACTGAGATGAATGAAACCTGTCCGGTTTGTCATCAGCCTACGGAGATTGAAGTTGGTTTTTATTACGGAACTGGCTATGTGAGCTATGCGCTTTCTGTTGCCTTAACAGTTAGCACTTTTGTGGCTTGGAAAGTGTTGATTGGTTTGACTTTTGATATTGACGATAATAGAATTTTCTATTGGTTGGGAACCAATATTGCTTTGCTACTAATACTGCAGCCCCCTATGATGCGTTTGGCCCGATCGCTTTGGTTAAGTTGGTTTGTGAAATACGAACCCAATTGGAAATCGAAACCAATCAAAGCTCCTGAGAGAATCAATAAAGATCAGTTTGCTAATTGGTAACGTTGTTCGCGAATTGGTAGCGAAGTATCTTAAAAATCTACTACACATCTTACTTTTTCTAAACTTGAATTTCGAATATTCAAGAAACTCTTTAAAGAGAGGGTTAATTCAAAACCGCCCCTAAATTGAGTAGCTGTTCTTAATGGACTTATATTCACATCATAGGTTAAACCCAATGCCCATTTGTAGTAGTCCAATTTTACCATGGGGATAATCGCATCATTCCATCTATATAATCCGCCAATAGACAATGCAAGATTTTCTTCATTTTCATACTCTTGAATATTGTGTCGATAGATAATCCCACCTTGTAATTGAGATCGTCCTCCCTGCGCAAAATAATCACCATAAAGTATCAGTGTGTGATACTCTGAAGTAGCCAATGATAATCCCGCATTAAAAACTATTTTTTTATTTAGTCGAATATCTTGACTTGAACTAAAAGCAACCCTTGGTTGATTTAAATGAAAATAAGCTGCTCCAATATAAAATTTATGATTGTACCCGAAATCACTGCTCAAACTAATCCCTGCAGATACATCCAAATAATTGATTGTTGTTTGATTAAATATTTCAAATGTTGGATTTAATGGGCTGTATGCTCCATTCACAAACTGATCATCAAATTTTAATGCTAATGGATTAAATCGTTGACTCACTCCACCGGCAATAAATCCTGCGGATAGATAAGTGTTCCTGGTTCCGCCGATGTATTTATGGTAAGTCAATGTAGGTAAGAATTGTGTTTTACCCAATTTTGAGTCACCCGCAACATCATTGGTTAATTGCAATCCCAAACTTAAAAAATCATCTGTATTCCTGCCGGGCGTCATTTTAAATTCTATGCCAAGTGCTTGTGTTTGATAAATGGTAGGAACAGTTTGCCATTGATTTCTGAATGCACTTGTTACCCTTAAATCTCCTTTGTAAATACCTGCCAAAGCTGGATTTCTAAGTAAAGGCAATTCATAGAATTGAGAAAAATTAATATCCTGTGCTGAAATAGAACCAGTACAAAACAGATAAACGATGAATAATATTTTTAACCTACAATGCATCCAATTTTATTTTATCAGCGTTACATTTCCTCTATAAAAAAATGGTGTTCCATTCTCACAAATCACTTCCACTATATAAGCAAATACATTTGAACCCCCTTCAATATTGTTGATACGACCATTCCATCCATGAGCAGGATCATTCGGTGGGAAATTCGATTTGTCAAAAACCATTTGACCCCATCTATTAAAAATCCTCATCGATTTAACTTGTAAAATTCCTTTACCCCTCACCATGAAAATATCGTTCTTGCCATTATTATCTGGGGTAAATGCATTAGGAATAAATACTTGCGTGTTTTCGCAAATAGCTTTGATATTTATAGTGTCTGAACCAGCACATCCAAAGATATTGGTCGCTTTCAATCGATAAGTAATGCTATTCTTTATAGTAGCAATCGGTTCAGGACAATTGGTACAATTTAAGTTTAATGGAGGAGTCCATTCCCAGGTTCTAATTGGTCCATTGGTAACTATATTTCTAAGCGGATATAGATCCCCAGAAGCTAAGGTTGTATCAGGGCCCAAGGAAACAACGGGATATTGTCCAACCGCCACAAGCATTGTTGCGGTATCTGCAAAGCAATTATTTTCATCTCTTCCAATTACTTGATAACGGGTGGTTACAGTAGGACTGGCTATTGGATTAGGAATATCTATTCTATTTAAACCAAGCGCCGGAGACCAACTATATGAGAACGCACCCCTTGCAAACAAATTGGTGCTTTGACCAATACAAATGGTGTCGCCCAACCCAAACTCCATTTTAATTGGCTGAACCACTTTTATATCAACTGTGTCAAATGCAAAACAGCCATTGGTTGAAGCTCCTTTAACAATATAAGCAATACTGCTTTGCGGAGATGCTATCGGTGTTGCACAATTAGTACAAGAAAGTCCTTCATTCGGAAACCATGTATAGGTATTCCCACCTGTTGCAGTTAAATTAACCGTATTGCCTTTACATAAAACTACAGTAGGTGGGGTGGCAACAATTGTTGGTGTTAGGTTTACGGTGAAATTTATTTTAGCCGTATCGAAACAACTAAATTCAGTTCCTGTAATAAGTGTTACATCAAAGTTTCCTGCTCGTGGAAATGTAATAGCAATATTTGCTTCATCACCTGTTGCCCCATTAGAAAATTGCCATTTATAAAAAGTTACTTTATCTACTGATTGTACTTTAGATAAAAATTGTTGAGCTGTATTATTACAAACAACGCCTTCAAGCGAAATCTGCGCTAGTGGGTTTTGTTTTACAAAAATGGGCAAGGAACGAATCACCGTATCTACACAGCCTGAGTTGCTGGTAATTAATTGCTGCACTAAATAATTATTCGTCAAATCATACCTAGTGCTTACGGTTGCACCAATTTGACTCAACCCATTACCAAAACTCCACCTGATATTATTGATGCCAAAGAAAGCATTTGAAGAATCTATAAATTGTACATCTGTGTAATCACATACTTCTTGTTTTACTGTTCTGAAGCCAGAAGTTAGTCGATCAATTTTTACTTCTCCAATGCTTGGAACAATAAATTCACAACCATTCCTAGATTTAAATCGTGCAGAAGGCGTGTAGGTTCCTGGGTTTTTGTATTGATAAAAAATTACCCGATCAGTTGTGACTAGCTCTGTTCCATCTCCAAAATTCCAAATAATGCTATCCGTATTTAAAGGAATTGCTTCAAAGCGAATGGCATTGTTTATACAATGAAATCCTGTTTTAAATTGCATGGTTCCTTCTGGAGCAGTCAGTCTAACTTCTTTGGTAGAAGTAAATGTACATCCTGTTCTAGATTGAATGGTCAATCGAATCGTATATACACCTGTTTTTAAATAGGTATGTGAAGAACTAGTGCCAGATCGTTTTGTGCCATCTCCAAAATCCCATTCAATGGTTGAATAATCTTGAAAGTCTGTTCTTACACTCACATTAAATGGAGCACAATTCGAAGTGGTTTCACTCAAGAAAAAATCAATTGGTAAACTGTCTCTAATAATAATATTACGCGTAATACTATCTATACAAACATTTCCCGGAAGATTTGTTTTTGAAGCAATCAATGTCACTTGGTATGTGCCTGTTTTTAAAAACCGGTGTATCGGATTGGATAAGTTAGAAGTATTACCATCTCCAAATTTCCAAGTATACGAATTGGGATTACCGCCACTTTGATTGACAAATGAAACACTATCGCCAATACAAGAGTTCAACGTGATCGAAGTAAAATTAGGAGTCGGTTTGCCAAAAACTTGCACCAACTCTGTAGTACTTGTATCAGAACAATTATTACTAGCAAATACCTGAACATTATACGAACCCGGTGTGGTGAATGTATGCAAAATCGTGTCAATATTTCTACTGGTTGTTCTTGAATTACCATCACCAAAATCCCATCTGAAAAGACTTGCTCCAGAGGAGTTATTGAAAAACCTTACTGTATGCGGTGCGCAGCCATTCTGTTCAATTCCACTAACGGCAACATCAAGTCTGATGGTATTAGGAGTTACAACCAATGGGAAGATAGAAGTATCTCTTCCACAGTCATTTTGCGCAATCAACTTTACATAAAAAGTATCTTTTACACCCGTTACGAAAAGATGACTAACAGGATTTTTACTATTAACCGTTTGAATAGTACCATCACCAAAATCCCAAGTGTAACTATTTACTTGACCAGCCGAAGTATTATTAAATACAACAGTTAAAGGAGAACATCCAGTAGATTTTGAAGGAGTAAATCTGGAGATTGGTTTTGCGTAGACCGTAATAAAGGTTTCAGCTTTAACAGTATCACATTGATTAAAAGATAACAAAGTCACTTTATAAACCGTATCGCCTGAAGCTGGATTAGGTTGGAAAGTAATACCACTAGGCTGATACAGCGTACTGGTTTGTCCATTACCAAAATTCCAGAGATACTTAAAATTAGGATCTTGCGAAGATTGATTGGTAAATCGAATTTGAATAGGGCCACATCCAGCACTCGCACTTGCAATAAATGAAGCATCAGGTTTACGATAGGTATAAAATCTTGTTTCAACACTATCATTCTTACAACCGAATGAACTGTTAGCAACCAATTTAACCAATACACTTTCATTGGGTGTAGCAATAGTATACCCAGGGAAATTATAACCAGTTCCAACCAACTGATTGTTTACATACCACGAAAAATTATTACTTGAAGTTAATGCAGTGGTATTGCTAAGAATACTTGCATTGATATTGAAAGGCGCACACGCAGTATCTACGCTTTTTGCAAAAGATGCTTTAACATCTGGATTCACCGTTGCTACCAATTGAATGGGATTCCCCAAACAATTTCCTGCTGCACCTGATTGAGGGGTAATGGTGTAAGTGATGGTGGCAGGTCTATTAGAGCTATTAGTTAATACCTGAGATAAAAAAGGCTGCGGAATATTTTGTGCAGTTCCGCCTTGTATTAATCCAGCAGGATTCACAATAGGCGTAGTCCATGTATACGTAGTTCCTGAAGGCACAATGGTAGTAGGTGCAGCATTAATAGGATTAAATAGTACAGTACCACCATTACAAATTTCAACTGTTTGCGAAGCTATTACAGGTATTGGATTAACAGTTACTACTACCAAGAAACTACTATTACCGCAAGAGCCCGCTGTTGGACTTACGGTATATGTTAGGGTTGCAGGTGCGTTCGTAATATTTTGTAAAATTTGCGCAATGGAAGGCTGAGGAGCAGCAGCGGCGCTGCCACCAGTAATTGCACCAATGGGATTACTAATTGGAGTGCCCCAAGTGTAAGTAGTACCTGCAGGTACACCAGTTGGTGCAACAGCAAACTGTGTTCCACTACAAATCGTTGCTTGTTGATCGGTTATACCAGGTTGAGGATTAACCGTAATATTAATTTCAAAAGGAGTGCCCGCACATCCATCCGCCTGCGGTGTAACAATATAGGTTAACACAGCAACAGATGTAGTGGTATTAAATAAAGTCTGATTGATTTTATTTTGCGGAGAACCAGCAGCAAGCCCACTCGTAATTGCACCGATAGGATTACTTACAGGAGTTCCCCAAGTATAGGTAGTTGCAGTAGGAACAATAGTGTTGGGTTGATTATTGGAAGGGGCAATATCAAAACTATTTCCGCTACAAATAGTTTGATTAATATTTTGAATCAATGGTTTTGGAAGCACAGTTACCACCACTTGAAAAGGATCACCATCACAAGATCCAGGGCTTGAAGAACGAGGAGTTACTGTATACGTAACGGTTACTAATTGATTGGTTAAGTTTACCAATGATTGGCTGATCAAGGATTGCGGAGTAGTTTCAGCAGTTGCACCAGCAATCGCACCTGCAATTGAAACAACAGGAGTTCCCCAGGTATAAGTGGTTCCATTCACCAATATGGCATCCGCAGCATCGGTTGCTTTTGGTTCAATGGTAAACGCCGATCCACTACAAATTGATTGAGTATAGTTAGGCAGTTTTGTTTTTGGACTCACCACCATGGTTAACGTAAAATTGGGACCCACACAGGTTCCAATGGTTGGCGTAACCAAATAAGTAGCGGTCTGTGCAATATTGGTTGGATTAATCAATGTTCCATTCACACGATTGCCCGTTCCATTTACACCACCCGTTAATCCACCAGTTACACTTGGGGTGTTCCAAGTATATATCACCGCACTACTCGGTATGCGTAAAGGACTTGAAAAAGGCGTGGCAGAACATACTGTATCAATTTGATTATTGATATTCGGGGTAGGGTTGATCTCCACTGCTAAAGTAGCACGAGGGCTTTCGCATCCTTGAGCACTCTGTTGACTAACAAAATACAATTGAGTACCTGTATTGCTTGTGTTGGGTGTTGGTGCAGTGAACGTGCTTGATCCCCCCGTTAAACTATTGTACCAACGTAAAGTACTACCTGCATCACCCGTTGCAGTTAATGGAGATGCAACTGTGCCCTGACAATAAGCAATGCTTGTAACCGTAGGTGCAGCAGGAACCGTATTCACCGTAACATTCGTAAATCCAGCACTAGAAAAACAATTATTCAAAGAGGCAATCACGGAATACGTACCAGAAAAAGAAAGTTGTGCTCCTGTTCTAGTTAAGGATGGATTGGTAGTTGTTGCGCTAAAACCATTTGGTCCCGACCAAGTATAAGTAGCCAATGGAATTGGATTACTAACGGTTAACGTAATATCACCTCCCACACAAATAGGGCTGCTGTTTACAATAACAGGAATATCATTTAGTGCAGGGTTAACTGTAACATTAATTTCAAAGGGAGTACCTACACAACCATCTGCTTGCGGTGTAACAGTATAGGTTAACACAGCAACTGCTGAAGTATTGTTGATTAAAGTTTGATTGATTTTATTTTGCGGACTAGCAGAAGCAGTTCCACCTGTAATAGCACCTAAAGGAGAACTAACAGGCGTGCCCCAAGTATACGTTGTTCCAACAGGAACAATTGTGTTCGGCAAATTATTTAAGGGATCCACATCAAAACTACTTCCACTACAAATGGTGCTAACTTGATTTTGAATCTGTGGTTTTGGAAGCACACGCACCACTACTTGAAAAGGATCCCCATCACAAATACCAGGGCTTGAAGAACGTGGAGTTACCGTATAAGTAACAGTCACTACTTGATTGGTTAAATTCACCAAAGTTTGGCTGATCAAAGCTTGCGGAACTATTTCAGCAACAGCACCAGTTACGGCACCCGGAGTAGACACCACAGGAGTTCCCCAAGTATAAGTGGTGCCATTCACCAATATGGCATCCGCAGCATCGGTTGCTTTTGGTTCAACAACAAAAGCCGATCCACTGCAAATGGTTTGCGTATAATTGGGGAGTTTTGTTTTTGGACTCACCACAATGGTCATGGAAAAATTAGGCCCCACACAGGTTCCAATAGTTGGCGTTACCAAATATGTAGCAGTCTGCGCAGTATTGGTTGGATTAATCAAAGTGCCATTGATTCGAACACCAGTTCCATTTGCACCACCCGTTAATCCACCTGTTATAGTTGGTGTGTTCCAAGTATACATAGTCGTATTACTAGGGATGCGTAAAGGACTTGAAAAAGGCGTGGCAGAACAAACCGTATCAATTTGATTATTAATGGTAGGGGTTGGGTTGATCACAACTGTTAGCGTAGCACGAGGGCTTTCGCATCCTAGTGCATTCTGTTGGCTTACAAAATAAGATAAGGTGGTTGCGTTGGTAGTGATGGGTGTTGGTGCAATGGCAGAGCCTGATCCCCCCGTTAAACTATTGTACCAAAGTAAAGTGTTACCTACATCGCCTGTTGCTGTTAGTTGTGAAGCAATTGCACCCTGACAGTATGCAATATTTTGCACTGTAGGAGCAACAGGATTAGGATTAACCGTAATGGTAAACGATTGAGGAAGGCCTGAACAAGCACCTAATAATGGTGTAACCGTTATGGTAGCCGTTATAGGTGCATTGGTACTATTCGTTAAAGTAAAATTATTAATAGAAGAACCAGTACCGCTTGCTGGAAGACCAATGGCTGTATTAGAATTGGTCCAAGTGAAACTGGTACTCGGAGAATTAGAAGTAAAATTTAATGCACCCGATAAAGTGCCTGCACACTTCACCAAATTACTAGGCACATTAACAGTGGGTAAATCTTTTACACTAAAACTTCGAGAATCATTAGTAACACCGCATTCATTGGTAGCACTTAATAAAACAGTGTAATTTCCTGCAGCAGCATAGCTAATATTACCGGGGGATTGTAGCGTAGAACTAGTTGGAATGCCTCCATTAAATGTCCAGTTATAAGTGGCTGCACTAGTAAAACAGTTTGCGATTACGCTAGGTGATATACTTGAATTTTGACAGATATCTGCAATTGCGTTGATCGAAATAACAGGCTTTCCTTTAACCGTTATTTGCTGTTTTACTACAAGAGAAGTACAAGCACCTCCAGGAGCAATCACTAATAAATTGATCGTGTATAAGCCAGGATTCAAAAATTCAAACTGTGGATTTTGACTATTCGCATTGGTGCCACCAACAAAATTAAATGAAGCAGTAGTAGGAACACATCCAGCAATGGGTTCATAATCAACAGACCAAACAAAACGGTTCGTACCACATTGGGGCGTATTGGTAACACCATTTGCAGTAACTATAAAAGGCGCACAACCATTATTGGCATTGGTAGTAAAACTAGCCGTAGGAGTAGGGTTTACGCAAATTGTTTTTGTAAGTGAATCAATACCACAGAGTGCGTTAGTAGCGGTAACTTGTGTGATATTATACAAACCAGGTGCATTAAATCTTACTTCAACGGATGGAGTTCCTGCAGTCCAAAAATTAGGATCCAGCGTATTATTACCGTTTCCCAATGTGCCTGCAATCATTGTAAATGATGCACCAGGGCTTACAGAAGATATTCTCCAAATGGTTTTCCCAGGGGTACATTGTTGACTCTCCGCATTATTTCCAACGGTTCCAGCATTGGCAAATACGACGGTTTGATCTCCACATACCGTATCTCTTGATGAGGTGAAATTGGGCGTAGGCTTATTAGAAACATAAATGGGGATGATAGAACCTAGCGCAACTCCACAAGGGTTTTCAATGGTTAAATAGGCACCAAAAGCATTTTGAAAAGTACTTAACCCATTTGAACTGCTTGTGCCACAACTACTCCTTAAATATTGATGGGTAATCTCTCCTGACCCAAGATTTGTTATTTCTCTTATTGGGCTACCATCACTAAAGTCGATTCTATAAATTGTTCCCGGTGGGTTGTTGTTCGCTCCTATTATCAAAAATTTTTGCTCATTACCTGTACAAATCGTTGATCCGCCAGTACCAATAATTCCACCTGCTGGAACATTACCAATAAAAATATTATAGGTGCTACTGTCTACACAGCTTCCAGAGTAAACAAAAAAAGTTAGTTTATTTAAACCAACTGCATAAATATGTGAAACAGTAGCATTGAAGGTAGGGCTATCATAATCCGGAGAACCATCCCCCCATTTGATTACATATCTGGTATTGGTACTAGTAGTGGATGATGCATTCGAAAAATCAAATCTTGTAGGAGTTGTTCCACAAACCCTAAAGTAAGATTCTCCATTAAATGAGGTTAGTGCTACATTACTTGATATCCTAGAATCTGGGCCTTTATTAAGGGTCAACTGTTTGGTGATAGTGGCACTAACATTGGATTGATTAGTGACTCTTAGGGTTACATTGAATGTGGTGGTATTGGTTCCACTTCCAGGATTAAAAATATGTGTTGGGTTTAAGTCAGTAGATGTTCCGCCATCACCAAAATCCCATTGATAAGATAACCCGTTTGTTAATGGAGGAGTCCCATTATCAGAAGCGTTCGTGAAGTTGATTGTTGTTCTACCACAACCAGTAATTGGTGAAAAGGAAAAGTCTGCATTCGGGCTAACTCCTTGACCAAAAGCACTCGCTTTTATGATATAGAATATTAAAAAGCATAATATTCTGTATGAGAAATTAGTTTTTACTTTCAGTACCATGATGACAGGTTATACCCTAGCTTAAATGCCATAATTCCTTGCAAAAACTAACGAGCGTTAATTAGTTACACTTAATTATTTTTCATTATAAGATATTGGTTACCGAAAGTAGTCAATCGCGCTTAAATTGTGAAATTTTTGTTAGAGTTTCTTGCAATTCATAGGGGGCTGTTATTTATTTGTGCTAAAAATTAAAATTCGTATTGATGATTAAGCCGCTGTTGCTTTGGAAAATATTACGACCGTTAATGAGTCGGCCAAATTGTAGGGTTTGATTAAAGTAGCCGGCTTCTATGCGGAAGGTTTTATTGAATCGATACCCCAGTAGAAGTCCTATGCGGTTTTGATCAAAAATATTGGCTCCAACATTTTTACCAAATCCAATCATTATTTCGTTGTAAGCAGCGGCATAGGGTGTTTTGTCTTTTATTGTACGGCCTTTTAGTGGAGCTTGTAGTCTGAGCATATAACGTGCTCTATGCATCAATGGAAATTCATCTTCTTTAATTACAGCTGCTGAACTGTATCTTCCTACAAAACGTTGCTCGAGCATAAAGCGATGTGATATCGAAATCAATCCTTCCTGATGAGATAGCTGCGCCATCTGAAACAAACGGTGCTCAGTAAAATCGCGGCCAAGCCCATTAATTGGAATTTCTCCATACGCATAAGTTTCAATCCATGCATAACCCGCCCGCAACAATAGATTCGGGCTTGCTTGATAATTAATACCAACGCGTAATAAACCCTGCTGCCAACTATTAATTAAATCGTTGCGTCTGAACTGGTACTCGGTGTGTAATCCCCACTTTGATGAAAGTTTAATCGTGCCAAAATAATTAAACCAGCCAACCGTATTGTAATGGGTCGCGCGCGCGCCAATAGGCATTGTGGGATTAGACCCGCCAGTAGTTTGTGCCTCAACTGTGGCGGGGGCTGTAATTACTTTTACAAAAAGGAGAAAAAAATATACGCTAAGTATATTTCGGGGCACTATTGTCATGTAAAACTATTTTAGTTTTTTTGTCACAGCATGTAATGGTATTACTACTGCATACAATGTTAATCGCCGAATTATAAATGACTTTTCAATAATTCTTGCAGCTTTAGGGCCATAATGATAATACCATTTTGTTAACTTAATTCCCCAGTTTCTTTTTAATAGCCAATTATCCCTAAACAATTTCAAATCTATAACTACCGGATGATTATAATCTCCTAGTGCAGCAGTTGCAATAAAGCATCCACCATCGCTCTTAGATGTACTACCTGGAGGAATAATTGAGTTGATCCAACTATCGTATGAATTGTCATCATATAATGCAGAATAAAAACTTCTGCACATGAATTGAAATTTTAAAAGACCCTTGCCTTTTACTTCTAAATCCGAAGAAGCACCACTTACTTTGAGAGCAATAGTATTTGCATCACATATTTTTTTTAATTCATCTTGAGATATCTTGTAAAAGCCTTGTTCATTGCATCTTACACCGTTTCTGATTTCTGTAAATGACTCATATGGTTTTAATACAAGATTATTAACTACGTCTAAATTGATAATCATTGTGCCATCTATTAATGACATCCAATCATTTGCCTTGTAATGGAAATCAATAACAATAGAATCAATTTCAGGAGTTTTTATATGTCTAAGTCTTAAACTTAGTTTTGAGATTGACCTTTTTTTCCCAGAGCCAACTGCTATTTCCCAGTTATTAGAATCCCACTTAGCTCCAATCAGTTTTCCATGTTGTGGATCGCTCCATATTGTCTCTGTTTGATTTTTGAATTCGTCAAAACTTTGACTAATAAACTTTTTTGTTAATTGCTGTTTTCCCATTTTCTCTAATTTCATTTTAGACACTTCATGCATACATATAATTTTAGTAACAGCTATATCAAAATGACATGGCATTACAGTGTTACTAAACAGTAAAATTTGTGGAGGTAACTAAATCTGGGATTACAAAAGTATTGAACAAAAATAATGAACGCAAATCATTTTAATGTTAAATTTTCTGCGTTCATTATTATAATTAAGTAGAAATTTATTTCCTATTATTCAGTTATTTTTTTCGTGATTTTTTATTTTGTAGTTGGGGTATACGGCAAGGCAGACTTGTGTACAATAATGCGCAACTTGCCATCTTTTCCTTTTTTGAAAACAAAGGTTTTATCAACCATAACTTCTTTTCCGTCTTTACCTGTTACCCAAACATTGCCCATGGTAATGGCAATAGAACCATATATTTGAATGCCTTCGTTATTTGCCCCAGCATTGTCGTAGCGTGCTTTTACCCAAGGTGTTAAAGCAAATCCTTTATCGTTTGGATAATCAGGATCGCCCCCAATAAAATAGGCCAATGCCCCTTTTTTATCGTTCCTAAAAGTTTGATCGCCGTAAGCTAAAGTAGGTTTAAAGAACACCTTACCACTATCGTAATTATAAGCAGTAGACAATACTTCGTTTGCGTAAGCTTTGTAATCGCCACCAGACTCTTTTAGCTCACCAATTTTTACCAATGCATTACACCATGCTTGTTGTGCAGCATTCACTTCATCATAAGTGATTACGGTTTGAGCACCTTCTTCTACATACACTAAGCCCAAATCGTTTATGACTTTTTGCACTTCATCATTGGTGCGATTCATTACTTGATTGGCTTGTTCTTGTGCTTGTTGTTTGGCTTGTTCGCAAGCAGTAAAGCTTACACCCGTGAAGAGTAGCAATCCGAGCATCCATTTTTTTTGTATCATAGTTTATTTTTTGATACAAAACCAAAGCCTATGCCCTAAACTGTTAATACATGCT
This sequence comes from Sediminibacterium sp. FEMGT703S, assembly GCA_002786355.1. GTDB lineage: Bacteria > Bacteroidota > Bacteroidia > Chitinophagales > Chitinophagaceae > Sediminibacterium. Next base: position 223,495 of record PGCO01000001.1, on the reverse strand, counting down.
CCATGTTTATAGAACGCGATCCCTTAACTAAAATATAACTGTTTTGCGGATTTAATGTGGTGAGCCAATCGCGGGCTTCTAATGCAGTGTCAATATAAGTGAATGGATGTTTAGTATGCGCAAAATCACCACCAACCAAAACCACTTCTTTAAAACCCAACGCTATGATTTGCTCAACCAATGCTTGGTGTTCGGCCACACTATCTCGGCCCAATTCTTTCATGGCACCAAGCATCAAAATTTTACGATCTGCATGAATGCGCGCAAAATTTTCTATTGCTACTTTCATGCTACTGGGATTGGCATTGTATGCATCCAAAATAATATGATTCGTGCCTCGTTGAATTAATTGTGAGCGTGAATTAGATGGAGCATAATTTTCGATGGCTGCAATTATTTTCTCTGCAGGCACACCAAAATATTTTCCGATAGTAACTGCGCAAAGTATATTGGGGAGATTATAATCTCCAACGAGTTGAGAATTAATAAGCGTTGCGTCCAGCCCCGCCGTTATGCGTACCGTTAAAAAAGGTTCGGCGGTTTCAATCTGCCCCTGCACCAATCCCTCCGAAATACCATACTGCACAATGTTTTCAATGCCTGCACTCATAGGCTGTAAATAATCATAATCTGCATAAACGAATGCCGTGCCATGTTGCTCGCGCAAGAATTGATAGAGTTCTCCCTTTCCTTTGCGAACACCTTCCACTCCGCCAAAGCCCTCCAGATGGGCTTTTCCGCAGTTGGTAATCACGCCGTGCGAAGGCAAGGTATAGGCACAATAACTTTCAATTTCTTTTTGGTGGTTAGCACCCATTTCAATCACGGCCATTTCCGCATCGGGTTGCACACTCAAAATAGTGAGAGGTACGCCAATATGATTGTTCAGGTTTCCCTGTGTGGTATAAGTTTTAAAATGCGAAGACAACACTGCATAAATCAATTCTTTGCTAGTCGTTTTTCCATTGCTTCCTGTAATGGCAATAAAAGGAATATTCAACTTTTGGCGATGGTGCTTAGCCAATTGCTGTAATGTTGTTAATGCGTCGTCTACGAGGAGGAGCCGCTTGCGCAGCCCAACAGGCAATGCCCCATCGTTAATGGGTTCCCCGTTAGGGGAAATCAGCTGATCAATTATCGCATACGCCGCACCAGCTTCCAAAGCCTGCAATGCAAAACGATTCCCGTTGAAATTCGGTCCCTTCAACGCCACATAGATATCGCCAGCTTTTAGTTTGCGGGTGTCGGTTTGGATTGAAGGGTATTGTGTATAGATATCGTAGATTTCTTGGATGCTCATGATACTCCGAGGATTTAAGCCAATGAAAGTTTCTTTTTAGAAAGCTCAACTTTAAAGTTGACTTTGGCATCTAAAGCATTAAAAACTTTTATAACTGTATCAAATCGTGCATTGGTAAAGTTATTTTCAAGCTTTGAAATTTGTGCTTTTTGAACACCTACTAATTTTCCTAGTTGTTCTTGAGTAAGGTTGTGGTGAAGTCTAGCTTCTTTTATTGCATACCCTAGTAAGTCAAGTTTTAGTTCTTGTTCAAAATTATTTCTTGGTGCAGTGCCAATTTTGCCAATATGCTTGTCAATCATTGTTTCTAATGAAACAGTTTTCATTTTTTTCTTTGTTTGCATGTGACTATTTTTTTTGGTCAAAATATCTTTTTCTAATTCTTTCTGCTTTATCTAAGTCAGAAGAAGGGGTTTTTCCTGTTTTCTTTTTAAGGCCGTGGGTCGCTAAAACCAGTGTTTCTTTTCCATCTATTTTATCCCAAAACGCAAATAGCCTATAATAAGTTCTGTTGTACAATGTTCTAAATTCCCATAAAGTTGGAGTTAGTTTTTTAAAAAGAACTGGATCATTTATGATCTGTGCCTTTCTAATATTCGCATAAATTTTCTCCCTAGATTTTCTATCTAATCCATCCAAAAAATCTACGGCGTCTGGAAGAAATTCCACCTTAAACTTTTCAACCATTAAAGAATTTTATTCAAATATAGTGTTTCCTGATAAAGAAACTATTAAAATCGGTTTATTTATAAGGAAACCCTTGATTTAGAGAGTCTGATTATAATTGGATACCCAAGTAAATCAAACAGTATTTATTTGGGTATAGTAAATGATACGGATGCACCAAATGAACTTGCAGATAATGATTTGTTGAAATTATCTTTATAGTTAATAGCGGTGTAGGTTAGTGCAAACCATTTATAGCCAAACTCAAAACGAGGACCAGCTGTGCTTTCAAACTTAACATCAGGAGTAAATCCATCACCATTCAATTTAGGGCCTAAATGAGTAGTAATACCAACTCCTAATCTAACATCATCCGTAATTTTCCAGAAAGGAGTTAGCTGCAATGGAAATCTTGTTAATCGGATATTGGCATTGTCAGCGGCAGTGGTATTATACTTAATACCTAAAGTGGTTCTTATCATCAATTGTTTAACATTTTTAAACTCAAACTGTCCTCCAAATGAAATATACCCTCCTTGCCCAGCTCGCATAGTTTGATCCTCTCCATTCGTAAAAAAAACCTGAAGAATTTCATCACCTCCGAACTCTATTCCTGCTTCAATTAAAAACTTAGATTTCGGTGGGAGCTTAGCGTCTTGTGCAAAATTTTGTGTTGAGCCTAGACATAAGAAAATTAGCAGAAAAAAAAATTTACTTTTCATAAATTGGTTTTTGCTTCATTAGAAATCATCATTACTTAAATTAAATACCAAGCCCAAACGCAAAGTGTTCGATAAAGGATTACGGGTAACACCTGCGCCAGAAGGCACTAAGTAAGACACATTCACTTGCAAGAACTTCATATCGAAGCCTGCACCTGCAGTGAAGTAACGGCGGTTGCCGCGGGTTTTGTCTTCATAAAAATAGCCTGCGCGTAATTTAAATTGGTTGTTATAAGAGTATTCAACCCCCGCAGAAATTTGTAAGCTTTTAGGAAGGCTGGATCCATCAGAAAAAGACTTCATCCAAGAACTTACTACCGAAGTATTTCTGTAATCGGAGAGTGCCGCAGAATCTGTAGCAAAAACACCGGTACTAATCGGCGCCATGGGTACCAATAATTTATTTACATCTAAAGCAAAGCTGATGCTATTGGTTTCGTCTAATATTTTTGTATAAGCCATACCCAAACCCAAGTTAGCAGGCAAGAAATCTTTGTTACGCGCATCATTGGTATAACCTACTTTGGTACCCAGGTTAGATAATACTGCACCAAAATTGAATCCCTGACCCTCTTCATCGCGGCCATTATAAAACAACGATACATCACCCGCCAAGGCATTACCCGCTTTGTATACCACACCCGTACCCACATCGCCCACTACCAATCTCGAATTGATATAACGCAAGGCAACTGCCACACTCAAGCGATCATTCAACACACGGGTATAGCCCGCATCAAAAGAAAATTCAGTAGGGCGAACCGTATTCAACACATTCCCCGAAAAATCGGTTAATTGAATATTACCCAAACTAAAGAAACGCATAGACCCAGAAATCACCGAGTAATCATCAATCTTTTTATAAGCAGCCGCACTAGCCAAATACACATCATTCAAACCAAGGTCGCGCAACCAAGGGGTATAGTTCAATGCAATGGCCGAACGCTTTTCGGCAAAAGCTGTTTTAGCGAGGTTCCAAAAAGGAGAGTTGCCATCCGGATTGGTAGCAATAGCCGCATCACCCATACCACCCGCACGTGCATCGGGAGAAATGCGCAAAAAGGGCACTGCCGTAGAAACAATATTAATAGAATCAGCTTGGGCGATTATAGCTGTAGGCAATAGCGCACCCAACCCTAAACTAGCAAACGCTAAAGCACATAATTTTTTACGTGTATTTTTCATACGATCAAATTAAAAGGAAAACGAATTTTTAGCGTAGAAATTATGCCATTCAGTCTTTTTAAGCATTGCAGGGGGAACTGCATTGCAATGATAAGGAGAAATCACTAATTTTACTAATTTAGCCTTACATTTGCGGCAATCCCCCTGTTTAATAAACAAATCAATTATTTTTATTCCTAATTGGAATAATTAAGATATTATTTAAAAGAGTATATGAGAAGGTATTTTTCGATTTTATTTTTTTCTGTTTTTTTATTAAGTGCACCATCCAAATTTGCTCGTTCCCAAGATGCAAGGAATAACGCACAAGTAATGACCCAAATTAGGGCCATTTTATCTGCCAAAGGGCTAACAGAAGATGAAGTGAAAGTTCGTTTGAGGTCACGCAACATTGATGTAGATAAAATGAGTGACCAGGAAGTGATTGCCCAACGTCCTACTATTGAAGCCATTATCAACGAGATGGAGCAAGAGAAAAAACAAAAAGCCGCTGGTACAGGCACTGCAAGCCCTGCCCCAGCTTCATCAACCACCAATACAACGGTAGCTAAGCCTGCTGAAACCACTGATGAACAAAATGCAGCTAAAAAGCAAGCAGTTGAAATGGCTCCAATCGTTCTGGTAAAATCGGAAGTCCCAACTCCTAGCAGTATTTATGGTCACCATATTTTTAAAGACAATACATTACAAGCTTATCGTATTTCAAAAGACGCGAGCCCGCCCGATTTGTATATTTTAGCACCAGGCGATAAAATCAATATCATCATTTTTGGTAAATCACAGGCCGATTTACAGTATGAAATTAATGAGAACGGATATATCCAACCAGCCCAAATGCCCAAGATATTCTTATCGGGCTTAACCTTAAAAAGTGCGAGAGAATTATTAGTGAATCGCTTCTCTTCTTTTTATGTATTTAACAAAGACCAGTTTGCCCTTACTTTAAATACTTCTAGAACTATAAACCTGAATATTTTTGGAGAAGTAGACCGCTCAGGATCCTACACTACATCAGCACTCAACACTGCATTGAACGCATTGGCTGTAGCAGGAGGCCCCACCAATAACGGAAGTGTGCGTAAGATTCAAATCATGCGTGGAAGTGTAAAGAAGATATTAGACGTGTATGCATTTATGCGTAACCCCATTTTGCAATTCGACTTTTACTTACAGAACAATGATATCATTTATGTTCCACCAGCTGAGAAAATTATCACCCTGCAAGGAGCAGTAAACAGGCCGATGAAGTATGAATTGATTGACAATGAAGGAATTCCTGAGTTGATTGATTTTGCAGGCGGATTACAATCGAATGTTTACACAGAGTTTGTACAAATAGAACGCTTCGAGAATAATGCAGTAGTGATTAAGGATTATTCTTTAGACGATATCTTAAAAAAACGTATTAATGTAGAATTGAAAAGAGGAGATATTGTACGATTCAAAGCCATCAATACCCCTTTATCAGAATTTGTAAGTATTGAAGGGTCGATTGATTATGCAGGTAATTATGAATTAGGCACTACTAAAATGTTATCCGCCTTATTGAAGAAAGCTAAATTGAAGCCAGAAGCCAAGTTAGATCCCATTTTTTTGATTCGTAAAAATTTAGATCAAAGTGTTCAAATACTAAGCTTAAATGCAGAAGCCATATTAACGGGTAAATCAGCCGATATTGCTTTGCAGAAAAAAGATGAAGTCATTATTTACGATCAGGCGCGATATACCAATTTATTCAATATTTCAGTTTCAGGAGAAGTTAGGAATCCATTTGAAAGGCCATTCAGGTACGACCAAAGCATTAGTATTAAAGAAGCTTTGGGATTAGCGGGAGAACTTAAGCCAACCGCTTTATTCAATGCTTATGTATACAGAACGGATCCATTCAATGCCAAGAAAACTGAATATATTCCCGTTAGCTTAACTGATGATGCTGGTTTTAAATTAAAACCTGGAGACCGTTTGTTTGTATTGAATAAAGATGTTTACAAGCGTGAATTTGATGTGAGCATCGCAGGTGAAGTTAATAATCCCATTAGCATTCGTTATGATAGTACCTTAAAAATGAAAGACCTGATCAAGTTAGCAGGGGGCGTTACACTGGGTTCTGATTTAAATAGGGTAGATATTTTCCGCTTAAGATTCAACAAGGACCGTGCTCCAGACAAGCAAGTATTATCCTTAACCATTGATAAAGAGTTCAACGTAATCAGTGGTGCTCAATTTGAATTGCAGCCTTTAGACTATGTGGTAATTAGAAGAATCCCTGAGTTTCAGTTACAAGATTTTGTTACCATTAGCGGGGAAGTCAAAACACCGGGTGTGTATAGTATGACTTCTAAGCGATACCAGTTTTCTGAATTAATTGCACAAGCTGAAGGACTTAACCAGTTTGCTGATATTGCCAATATTAGCTTGATTAGATATGCAGACAATTCAGGATTGGTGGTGTTTAATGCTGCAGATGCATTAAACAATAAGGGTAATACAGCAAAAGATCCTATTTTATTGCCTGGGGATTTGATTACGGTTCCACGATTGAATAATATAGTGAGGATTGAAACTATGGGTACTCGCTATATACTTGGAGAAAACCAAAAAGTATTACAGGTGAACTATCAGGGAAATTATTCCGCTAAATGGTATATCAGAAATTTTGCGGGAGGGTTTAAAAAGGATGCAGAACGATCTTCCGTTTTAGTGGTGCGTGAAAATGGATTAATTAAGAAAACCAGCAGATTTTTGTTTTTTAAAAACTATCCCAATGTTTTATATGGGGATCGAATTGTAATAACAACCATGAAGCCTCAAAGGCCAGAAAGAAAAGAAGCGAAGCAGGTTGATTGGGATAAGTTTATGACTAAAGTATTAGCATTCGGTAGTATGTTAGGATTAGTATTAGCAGCAACTAGATAATTTATAATTATGGAGATAAAAGAAAGTTTGTTAACTAATGAGAAGGATGAATTGAGTGTTAAGGATATAATTAAGAAAATAAAAATGCTTTTTTATTTTCTTAAAGAAAACTTTGTAAAGTTAATAATTTTAACATTATTTGGGGCAAGTATAGGTTTCTTGTGGGCCTATCTTAGTAAACCGATTTATACTGCAAAAGTTAAATTTTTAATGAAAGAATCAGGCGGTAATGCAGGGTTGTTAAATTCATTAGGTAGTTTAGGTTCATTAATTGGAGGCGCTGCCGGAGTTACCTCCCCTCTTGATAGAACATTAGCAATATTAGGATCAGAAAGGATTATTGGAGCAGTATTACTAAAGCCTTTAGAAATCAATCAAAAGAAACAACTTGCGATTAGTCATTTTATAGATATCTATGATCTCAAAAATAAATGGAAAAAGGATACTACATTAAATGGCTTAAAATTTGAATTGAAGGACTCAACTTTTATGGCATTAACAAGTAAACAAAGAAAAGCATTTCGCAAAATTGTAGGAACTTTTATTGGAGATAAGTCGACTGTTTTTTTTCGATCATTTGATAAAAAAAGTGGTGTCTTTGATTTTAGTATTGTAACAAGTAGTGAGTACTTCTCTGTAGAATTTAGTAAATTAATTTATAAAGAGATTGATAAATTAATTTATGAACAATCTATTAGCTCAAGTGGTAAAAATGTAAATATTTTATCAAATAAACTGGACAGTATTAGGTCAGCATTGAGCGGAGTGCAGAATCAATTAGCTAGAAATACAGATAGAACTTTAGGTTTGTTGATGCAAGAAGACAAAGTGCAACAGAAGAGTTTAATGATTAAAGAACAAATGCTAACAATAATGTATGGAGAAGCACAGAAAAATTTAGAAACTTTTAAGTTTTTGAACCAATCAATTAATTCTGGACTAGAGTTGTTGCAGTATCCTTATAACCCTATTGTTGCAGAAAGAAAAAGTATTATTTTATTTTCATTTATATTTGGTTTTTTTACTTTCTTAATTTCATTTGCAATTTTATATTTAAGACATTGGGTCAAATATAATTTATGACTTTAGAAAAATAATAATTTATCAACTTTATTTTTTAAATCTCAAGCATTAAGCAAATTTAGCATTTATGTGATCAATTCTAAATAGAAGCATATTTGTTTGGAACCGGCTTTTTGGGATACCTGAGTTATAAAAGATTCTTCTTAAAGTGTATAGGATATTCGTTAAGGTTAAATTAAGTACATATATTTTTGTGATTCTCTGTTCAAATAAAAAAATAGGATTCACATTAAAATTAATTTATTTATAATCGAAGTCCGTTTACCTGAGGGCAGCATTTCTATATCTTCTACGATCTCAATATTAATTTGAGCATCATTCCCTAACCAGGTTTTCATCTCAATTTCCAATTCAGACTCCGAAAAATCCTCAGTTTGAAAAGTCAACTTAGGAACTATACGTAAAGTGAATTCTTTTTCCGTCTCTTGAATTAATTGAAATTGTGAAACAATTTTATACTTTTCAAGTATATTCTCGAAATATGAAGAAAAGAGCTGATCTCCGTTGGGAGCATTAATTATTTGTATTACCCTGCCTGACAATGACTTTAAACTTTTTGCCCAACACTTATTTTCTGAAAAAACATCTCCCAATATAGCTAAATCACCTGTTTCGTATCTTATTAAAGGAAGCGCATCTGAATGTAAATCAGTTACTACAACTCTCCCTATTTCACCTGGCGATACGCTAATATCTTCGTTTAGTTTTAGCACCTCAAAAATATAGTTGCACGTATTCAACACAAAACCTTTTTCTCTATCTTCTTGGTACCCAAGTATTCCTAATTCTTCAGTACCATACCTGCTAACCACTTTACAACCGAATGCCATCGAAATATTGTCCTGCTGCTTAGCGGTTAGTGTTTCAGCAAAAGTCAATACCCCATATATCGTAAAGTCTTCTGGCTTATCTCCTTTATCTATGCAAAACTCTGCGAACATTCCAATTGCAGATGCAAATCCTATTAATACTTTAATTTTTTTCTTTTTTAAAAGCTTTCGTGTTTCTGTATAAAATGCTTCACCTATCACTTTTGAACAAATAAAATATTCGTTTTGTAACCACCGCTTAATTTTACTCTTGCTTAATTTTGTCCTGAAATATCCATGGCAAATGCCTACCTCATAATTAGCTTTTTTACTATAAAAAATGGCTTCTGCTGATTGTCTTTTTTTCTTTTCAGAGGTAAGATAAAAGGAGAACGGTGTTCCATAAGATCCACTTGTAGTTACTTTTTTTAACTCCTGTTTTGAATAATTTTTTGATAAAATCAATTCCAAGTGATTACTTATAAATTTTTTTGTAATTACTGGATAGGCGTTTAAATTATACTCATTCTTTTTTTCATTATATAAAGGAGTGGAATCCTGTGCTCTGCGAAGAAATTCATACAGTTTTTTTTCAACTACCGCATATTTAGCTTCTTCCATTTCAAAAATTTCCAACTCATTTAAATAGACTTGTATAGAATCTTTTTTAAGTAGATTGATAATTTTAAATACTTTCAGTCTGATATATTCTCCAATTGTCATAGATAATATTTTCTACTCTTTGTTCTTTTCTTTTTTTAATTCTTTGGCTGGAACTCCTACAACACTTGAATTGCCAATCACATCATTAATAACAACCGAACCTGCTCCAATGACTGCATTTTTTCCTATAGTAATATTTTGAATTATTGATGAGCCAATTCCAATTTCAACATTGTCTAATATTTTTGTGTTTCCACCTGTTGAAACAGATGGGTATAATGAACTACAATTTGCAATATTGGTGTGATGCCCTATTGTACAATTCATATTCAATAGAACAAAATCCCCTAAAATCGAGCCATAATTGATACTACAATTAGGATAAATTATACAACCTTCCCCCAGTGATACGCCTTCCGAAAACCATGAATTATTTGCAATCAAAGAAGGAAATTGAATTTTGTTATTTTTTTTCAATTTCATCACAATAGCGCTCTTTACTATTGGGTTAGCTATTGCAATAATAACATCAATTTCTTTTGAAGTTTGCAATAGAGTGTCAATATTGCCTGCAACTTTAATTCCACAATGATGCGTATGTAATTTCTCAACATCATCATCTAAAAAATAGATTTTGGCTGAAATTAAATTGTACAAGTTTAAATTTGAAACGATATGTCCACCAATGCCTCCAGCACCAACAATGTATGTCTCTCTTTCCATAGGATTTAATCAATAATAATTTGCCCAGCTTTTATTATTGAACCCAATATAGGATTAATTGGAGTGCTAATATTTACTCTATAATAATATACGCCAGAACTATTTCTTTTTCCCCAACTACTTGTTCCATCCCACTTAATCTCTATATTTCTAGTTCCCTCCGTTTTCACTTTCTGTTGTATTGTTTTTACTAATGCCCCAGCACTATTCACTATTTGAATCTCAACCAATAATTCAGTATTAGGCTGATTATGTTCAAATGCAAATATGGTACTGCCTCCATTCGCCCTAAATGGATTGGGATAATTTCGAACATTGGTGATTGTTAATTTCTCTTGTTTATAAACAACAAAATCTAAAAAAGCTTGGTTGCTGTTATTGACCATATCCCAAGCTTTTAGTCTGAGTTGGTATTTTCCTTCGGATAGGGTAGGTAGCTGATACCTGATGGTTCCGCGTTGGTATTGATTCAGATCGTTACTAAAAAAAGAATTAAGGATAATACTGTTTCGTTCATCATTATTTCTTACCAATACTATATCATGACCAATGCCATTACCTGTTGCGTTGATACCTGATGTATCAAAAAGTTGTGCAATGAGTATAGGGTTTTCACTTGTAATGCCTCCGTTTTTAAACGTGGTATCGTTTAGGTATAATTTGATTTGAGGGCCTGTGGTATCACGGTTAATAGTTCCCGTAGAACCCGCAATACGAATAGGTAAAGCACCTGCGGCCAATACATTATTGGATTCTGCAAATAACCGAATAGTAGCTTTGCCTGGTCCAAAACTGATGTCTTTAGGAATCACGCATTCAATACTAAATAACCCATTGGCAACAGTTGCCTTTCCATTAAACAATATACTGTTCTCAGTAGAATAGGAAGTACGGGGGCTTTCTGGGGTATTGCCTAAAGTAAACACCCTTTGTGCTTGATCGTAAATTTGTACATTGGCAATACCATTAAAATTGGCTTGAATGGATCCATTCAACTGAGTCACTTGCCCTTCTATTTTGTATTTATGTAGGGACAATAAACTATCCGATAGGTTCACCAAACTAATAGATGATTGATCGGTTATTTGGGTAATGCGCATGGGTAATTCAGGAAAAGCCAATTGCATAGCAGGATCTCCCAATAAGGCAAATTTTCTGCTATTGAGCGGATCTCCATTCAACTGATTGCTGCGGTTCTTTGCATCCATTGTGGCCTGCCCTAAAGAACGATACAATCTGCCAGAAGGGTTATTGGTAATGGGTTCCATGGCCAATTGTAAATAATTTTGGTTCATGATCCGATTGCTATACGCAAAAACCAAACGGGTAGTAGTCAATAAGGCAATAGCTCCATTATTGCTGCCATATAAAAGATTGCGTGCAATGGAAGGTTTGTTGGGCTGGTCAAAGGGATCAAAATCGCAACTGGCAGTTATAAATAGCGGTAATTTATCAGGGTTATTGAAGCGATTCACTTCGGCTGCACTAATCACCGCTTCTTCTGATAAACGCAAATGATTGCCGTGTCCAGAATAATTTACGATAAGTGCACCTTGTAATACTTGATTCACTATGGCTTCACTCACTGAAGGATATCTTGCTCCACCTGCACCACTGACTAATGGAAACGCATCCAAATAAATTTTACGTGCATTGAATGCAGGATTCGCTGCAAGTGCAGTAGCAGCGATGCTTTCGGCATCATTCAAATGCAAGTTCTGGTCTTTATCATCTGCAATAAATACGAGCTGGCTTCGCCAAGAATTATTCGTATTTGAAGGATTGTTGGTGGATGGAGTATGATAACGAATAATCTTATTAACCAGTTGATTGGCTTCTTGCAAATTGCCAACAGGTAAGCGTCCTACAGCAATAGATAATGGGGCATCATTTAATTGATTGATATCATCATTGTCATTCAACAATGCATAAAAATCATCTGAAGTATAAGTAAGCAAAGGCGATAAGCTATTGCTGCTTTGAAAAGTAGGTACTAGGTTTCTATCGGAACTGATGATGTTTTTGTAATCAAAAGAACCTGCACCAAACAATACGATATACTGCAGGGTTTTTGAATTAGTACTCTGGTTTGTTTTTGAAAGATCATAAAATAGTTTAATCCCATTACGAATGGCTGCTGGATCTGGGATGCCTCCTGAAAACTCATTATAAAACTGGGTAGTGGTTATGACAGCATCTGTATAACCGTATTGGCTTTGATGAAATGTAGCTAATCTATTGGCAGCTGGCAATAAGCTGGGATGCACTACGATGATCCCGTTATATGGAGTAGTACTTTGAACTAATCCATGAATATTTTGATTGGGGATATTTGCATTGCTTGGAATGGTAGGTGACAAAGCTTGTAAAGGGTTAAATAACGCATACTCTTTCAGTGTTTCTAAGGAGGATTTAAAAGTTATTTCACTGCCTGTATTGGTTATAACTACTTGTTGCGGATTCAGTGGATTACTGGTGTTCCATACACGGGTATCAAGAGGAAATACGGTCGGGGAGCCGTTGTTTAACGGTGCAGCAATTCGATATTCAACGATTGAATCAGGGTGAATCAGCGTGGTATTTCTAAAGTAAAAACTACTGGTCGTATTATCGGGTATTAACCTTCTTAGTCCTTGTAAACTAAAACGGTTCAACCATCCTTCTGCTCCATTAGCAGTTGATTGATATTGAAATTTTATTGCTATGGAATTACTATTTTGAAGGGTATTTAAGCCAATAGGGGTAACCGTTTTGGCTTCTCGGGCATATTCATCTAATAAGCCACCAGTAACACCAGTAATACTAATATTTTGAACAGATTGGTCATTAATGGAAGGGATAAAATTGGCGTTAGCCCCCAAGGAACGACTAGTGAAATGGGTAAATAGTTCAATGGAACTGGTTGGATTGGTCCAAGGTATATTGAATGTTCTTGTTCCATTGCTAGAAGAAAAGTTTTCCCCCACCCATTCTTTACCGCTACTGAGTAAATTGAATCGATTGTTCTCATGCGCATAGCGATGCGTATAAGTGTTAATGATGCTGGTTGTTGGGCGGGTTTCTGCGGCAAGTGAGGTAATTCTTTTAGGTGTTCCCACTCCACCAATAGTGATAAAATACCAAGCTGTATCGGAATAAATATTCTTTACAAAATTGAAGCGCTTTAAACTGGTATCGTATTTCCATTGGTGTGGACCTGGGGCATAAAACAAAAAATAATTCGGACCGGTTTCGATAGGGATTTCAACTAAATCGTTTATTTGGGAAGCGTTAACTTTTTCTGGCAACATTGATCCTGCATTGTTGGCTGCATTGGTATAAACCCGAATAGTGTTAGCGGGAAAAGGTGAAGCAGGGAGGCCCAGGATGTTGAGTTGGCTTTGATCCACTTTGTAAATGCCTTCTTGTGTAACACCTATTTTGACCCATTGGCCTGAAGCGAGCACTGAATTCGATGCAATCGATTGTCCATATGCAGAATAGCCAATACAAAAAAAACAGCTGTAAGCCAATATGGTGAAATACTTGGCTCTAGTCCACTTATTTGTAAATGATGCAATAGGGTACATGTTTAGAATCATAAAGTGATCTAGAAGCTTTTGAATTAAATGGAGGCATATGATCTCCCACAATTAAAACTTTATTGAATTTAGTTGAATCTAAATTGTTTGCAACATGTGAAAGGAAATTAATGATTCTGATTAATTGACCATTTAGTTCTGTTAAGTTTTCAAAATTATTACTTAATAGCTTGATTCTTCCCTTGTTCTTTAAGTCTGAAATGTTAAAGGGAATATGTGAATTAACAGTCAATAGATATGCAAAATTCTTGGTGTTCTTTTTTGATTCATTTTGTAAAAAATCGAAAGTGGTTTCGTCTTGAATGGAAATAAAGGGGGACTCTGTATTTAACTTTAATTTGTATGCATTTTTTTGTTGGAAACTTTCACTAAATAATGGCGCTTTAATTCCAATATTTTTCCACCAGATATTTCTTTCAAACATAGTCCCATTATATGAATGCGCAGCATTTGTATAATATCCTTGAGCATGCTTGATATTGAAAATGGAATTTATATCATTATTACGAATCAAGTAACGATAGTCTCCATTACTATTAAGCAATTCTCTTATTTCTGCTCTAGTTGTACTGCCTTCAAATGGCGTTTTGCCCCACTTTATTTTCCAGTTATTTTTTTTAAAAGTTTCATTAATGTTGTTTTCAATTATTTGTTGATCATCTCTATTCTTAAGTAGCCCAAAAGACTCCACTAAAATGAGCATTTGATTGCTTAATGAATCATTTTTAAAAGTTTCAAATGTAATGGATTGGGTTGTGTTTTGTTTCGGTTTTTCTACTTGGGCGTTTATATTTATAAGAAAGCTAACGACCGAAGTAGATGCAAAACCTGCAATATTTCCTTGATGAACTTGTTTCTTTATTGGGCTTTCAACTGTGTTTGAACCGTTAATGAAATCTAAGCAAAAAATTGCGATGATGGTGATGAAGAAAAACAAGAGTAAAGGTTTGTCAAAACCTAGTTGTTTATTTACTCTTTTTAATTGTTGTAGAATAAAGTATAAAAATAAAATGGAGCAAATAGATAAGAGTATTTGATTTAAAGAAAAATCATAATTAGTAAAGAATTTAAAAGTGCGAATAAAATCCTCATAACTGAATAGAAATAAGTTGGATAATGAAATGGAGATATCGGCAAAAATCATGAACAGGTAAATCAGCCAAATAGCGTAGACATTAACATTTAAAAATACTAGTGGTATGAGGAAAAGATAGTCATAGTAAATTAAGGGACGATCTAGACTAATCCAAGACCTCAAAATGATCGTAATCAAATTTGGCAAAAGCAGTATTAGAATAATCTTTATCCTTGAAAATATTATTGATTCTTTCATTTTTTAAAAGCCAATAATAATGAAGAATAGCTTAACACAACTATAATATATTCTAAAATTAATTTGAAATGCATGATATATGAAGGAAGATATTGAATACTTGCCAACAAGATAAACAAGGAATACAGTAAAAAAGTTTTTGACTTGCCAAGTATGTTTGATGAACCACCTAGCATATTTAGTGCTCTCAGAACTAGAATAGCAATTTCTCTTACAATGATTAGTACCAGAAATAAAAGGGAGAGTTGATTTTCCATAAAATAGAACAACAACAATATAGTAGTAACTATTTTATCGATATACTGATCTATTTTTTCACCAGTTGATGATGTTACTTGCCATTTGCGAGCTAGATAGCCGTCTAAAAAGTCAGATAGTCCAATCCATATTGTAATTAAAAGCAATAGCGTTGATTTAGGTGTCCAAAAAATGGGTATGGCAACAATTAAACGACTAAGCGTTATTGACATTACTATTGAATGATACGTTGAATCTTTTTTGGATTTGTATGAATTCATACTTTAAAGATATATTTGTTAGCACAATACTTTCAAATGGAAAAGATTCCACTCTTAATTATAGGTAGTTCTGGTCATGCGAAAGTGATTATTGATATTGTTGAAAAACAAGGAAAGTATTACATAATAGGTCTGATTGATTCATTTAGATCTATTGGCGAAGAAACCTTAGGTTACCGGGTTTTGGGGGATGAAAACCTTATTATAAAATATGCCATTGAATTCAACAATCTTCATTTGTTTATCGCAATTGGTGATAATGCTGTTAGGCATAAAGTAACTAATAAAATTAATGCTTTGGGAGTTGATTTCTCATATGCATCTGTTGTTCACCCTTCAGCAATCATAGGAAAAGATGTAAAAATTGGGGTAGGGGTAGCAGTTATGGCTGGTGCAGTGATTAACCCAGCGTCAGCGATTGGAAATTTTTCAATTATAAATACTGCTTCCTCAATTGACCATGATTGTCAAGTTGATGATTTCGCTACTATTTCGCCGGGTGCAATTTTAGGGGGATCTGTAAAAATTGGCCAATTTGCAGTAGTTTCTATAGGTGCAAAGGTAATACATGGTATAAATATTGGAGAAGACTCAATTGTTGGGGCCGGTGCAACCGTAATCAATCATATAGGAAACAATGAAATACATGTAGGAGTGCCTGCTCGTAAATTACGAAATAGAAATCACGGCGAAAAGTACTTGTAATTTGAAAATTAGGATTTTGCTAACTAATATTTATATACATTCGCTATTGAATAAATCCGACGAATATTAGTTGAACTTTACACTCTTATCAGTATAACAAACTTAGACAATGCAGGTAATTAAATTTGTACGGAACACAGTTTTATTGGTTTCACTCGTGAGTGTAGCGGCTTCTTGTAGCCTTTTCAAAGGGAAAAAGGAAAAATCTACGGCAACTGGTTGGAACTACAATGACCAGCAGTTTGGGAACTTTAACGTAATCAAGCCTAAAGACATCAAAACCGCTCCAGGATTGGTTTTTGTGCAAGGTGGTACTTTTACCATGGGGGCTGTTCAAGAAGATATTATGGCCGATTGGAACAATATTCCACATCGTGTTACCGTGAACTCTTTCTTTATTGATAAATACGAAGTGAGTAACCTGAATTACCGTGAATACCTGTATTGGTTAGAGGGTACATTTGGTGCTGCGGGTATGGATTCGATTGTAACCCAAGCATTACCTGATACTTTGGTATGGAGAGAAGAATTGGCCTACAATGAGCCAATGGTTGAATATTATTTCCGTCACCCTTCTTATAATAATTATCCTGTAGTAGGAGTTACTTGGTTACAAGCCACTGAATATTGCAAATGGAGAACGGACCGTGTAAATGAACTGGCTTTGATGTCTAAAGGATTTTTAGATCCTAAAACACAGGTAAAGAAAACCTTAAATGGTGCAGGTCAAGACAACTTTAATACCAAAGCCTATTTATTAGGAGAATACCAAGCGGTTCCTGGAAGAGATGTTACTTCTAAGAAAAACCCATTAAAAGATGCCCAAGGCAGACCTAGAACGGTAGCTAAGTTTGAAGATGGATTGATGTTTGGCGATTATCGCTTACCAACAGAAGCAGAATGGGAATATGCAGCCTACGGTTATATCATGGAGAATCCACAACGTAAAAGCAATAAAGGAATTAAGGGCGAAGAGTTAATTGCCAATAAAGCCATTTATGCTTGGAGAAATGATGGGTTTGATAACGTACGTTCTACCACCAAGGGCGCTAATCAAGGATCTTTCTTGGCGAACTTTAAAAGAAGCAGTGGAGATAATATGGGTGTGGCAGGTGGATTGAACGATAATGCGGCAGTCACTGCAGAAGTAGACCAATTTGTTCCAAACGGATATGGTTTATACAATATGAGTGGTAATGTGAGTGAGTGGGTAGCCGATGTATACAGACCACTAACCAACTCTGAAGCAGAAGACTTTAATCCCTTCCGTGGTAATGTGTTCCAACAAATTGATATGAGTGGTGGTCAGGGTAATTTAAGAGATGATAAGGGTAGAATCAAAATGAAGCCTGAAGCAGATTCAGCTATTAAGAATAGAAGAAACTACCAAAAAGCCAATGCGCTTAATTATTTAGATGGTGACTCTTTAAGCAATGTTACCTATGGCTATGGTATAACTACCTTGATTTCTGATAAGTCAAGGGTATATAAAGGCGGAAGCTGGAATGATCGTGCCTATTGGTTAAGCCCAGGTACTAGAAGATTCTTAGACGAAGATGAAAGGACCCATACCATTGGTTTCCGTTGTGCCATGAGTCATTATGGAGCTTCAGAAGGTATTGGAAGAGGCGCTAAAACGGGTAATAGTTTCCCTACACGTAGAAATAAAAGATAAGACAGCTTATGCGGATTGGTTATGGGATTGATTTTCACCAATTGGTGGAAGGTAGGGATTTAGTGATTGGTGGTATTACCATCCCACATACCAAGGGCGCATTGGGCCATAGTGATGCGGATGTACTATTGCATGCTATTTGCGATGCCTTATTAGGGGCAGCCTGTTTAGGAGATATTGGGGTACATTTTCCTGACACTTCCAGCGAATTCAAAAATATAGACAGTAAAATATTACTCGCCCGAGTAAAACAACTAATTATAGCCGAAGGCTATACTATCGTCAATATTGATGCTTCTCTTTGCCTAGAAAAGCCCAAAATCAAGCCCTATATTCCTGCCATGCAGGAAGCAATTGCCACTATATTAGGGATAGGATTAAGAGATATTTCCATTAAAGCCACCACTACAGAAACAATGGGATTTGTTGGGAGAGAAGAGGGTTTGGTGGCACATGCTGTTTGTTTGATTCAACATAATATTGTCTGATTTATGAAAGAAGTTGCAATAATTGGAGGGGGTATTTTGGGTTTAGCTATTGGGTATGAATTAAGTAAATCAAACACGAATTATAAGATTTCACTTTTTGAAAAGGAAACTGCAATTGGCAAACACCAGTCTGGTAATAATAGTGGAGTTCTACATTGCGGCTTATATTACAAGCCAGGTTCTTTAAAAGCAAAATTAGCTTTAGAGGGGATTAAAGAAATGATCACCTTTTGCCGTGATAATGACATTCAGCATGAGGTTTGTGGTAAAATAGTTGTTGCTAGCGACCAAAGAGAAATTAAGCTCTTGGATGATTTGGCAGAACGAGGTAAGTTAAATGGATTAAGTGGGCTGAAATTTCTAAATGCTGAGGAATTAAAAATCAGAGAACCAAATGTTAAAGCTACAAAAGCTTTGCTTGTTCCAGAGGAAGGTATAGTAAGTTATAAGCAAGTGATGGACGTTATGGCTGCTTTCATTAAATCAGCAGGAGGTGAAATTTATTTAAATAATAAAGTAATTGGCTTATCTAAATTAAATGAAAATGCTTCATTACTCAAGACTGATCAGTTCGAAAAAACATTTGATTTAGTGATTAATTGTACAGGACTATTTTCTGATAGAACTTATACAAGTCTGACTAAACATAAAAGCCCAATAAAAATTTTACCATTCCGCGGCGAGTATATGCATATTGCTGATCAATACAAGCAAATAGTTAACCACTTAATTTACCCTGTTCCAGATCCTCAATATCCTTTTTTAGGAGTTCATTTTACTCGCATGGTAAATGGTGGAAGGGAAGTTGGACCTAATGCAGTACTTGCTTTAAAAAGAGAGGGATATAAGAATACTGATTTCTCGTTTAGTGATGCTTTAGAAGCGTTAACCTATAAAGGGTTTCTAAATTTTCTTAGTAAAAATTTCAAATTTGCAGTGGGTGAATTTGCAAGCTCTTTATCTACTAAAGCATTTGTTGCGAAAGCCAAGAAACTAATACCAGATGTAGAAGAATATATGTTCACTAAGGGTGGAACTGCGGGAGTTAGAGCACAAGCGATAAGTCCGGAGGGCGAATTGTTAATGGACTTCAATATAATAAAAGAGAATAATCAAATTCATGTATTAAATGCCCCTTCCCCTGGCGCAACTGCCTCGCTCTCCATTGCGAAATATATTATACAAAATTATATCTGATTAAAATTCTTTTACAATAATAACCCAATTAGGCTTTCTTAATTCTTCATACTTTATGGTGAAAAATTAATTTTATTTTAAGTTATAACTCTTTGTTATATTTGCACACTTAAAGTTAAAATATAGCATATTACCCCCTCCCCTGATAGTGCTATCGGTATTACTAATATCTTCTTATTTTCATAATACTCAGCGCTATATACGTGACTGAGAGTAGCGAAGCTTTTTTTAATTTATAAAATAAATACATGGAATCTTTGAACAAAAGTATAGCCATCATTGGATTAGGCTATGTAGGGTTGCCTCTAGCCATCGAGTTTTCAAAAAAATACAAGGTTTTAGGTTTCGACATTAATAGAGATAGAATTAATGAGTTGGCAAACGGTATTGACAGAACAAAAGAAGCTGATTTAGCAGATTTGAATCAGGCAATTTCTTCAGCAAAACAGGGTAATACTGTAGGGCTTAGATTTTCTCATGATGTATTTTCATTAAATGAGTATAACGTTTTTATTGTTACTGTTCCAACCCCTATTGATCAGTTTAAAGCACCTGATTTAACACCGCTTGAAAAAGCATCTGAAATGTTAGGTAAAATTTTAAAAGAGGGTGATATTGTAATTTATGAGTCAACGGTATATCCGGGATGTACAGAAGAAGATTGCGTTCCCATTTTAGAGAGATTTTCTGGTTTAAAGTTCAATGAAGGGTTTTATTGCGGTTATTCTCCAGAAAGAATTAATCCAGGAGATAAAGTAAATACTCTAACCAAAATCAAAAAAGTTACTTCTGGTTCTACCCCTGAAATTGCAGAGGTAGTTGATAATTTATACTCAAGTATCATTACTGCAGGAACGCATAAAGCACCGAGTATTAAAGTGGCTGAGGCTTCAAAAGCTATAGAAAACGCACAACGTGATGTGAACATTTCTTTTGTGAATGAGCTTGCACTAATTTTCGATAAAATGGGAATTGATACTACAGATGTTATAGAAGCAGCAGGGACCAAATGGAATTTCCTTAAATACAGGCCAGGGTTAGTAGGGGGGCATTGTATTGGCGTAGATCCTTATTATTTGGCACACAAGGCAGAAAGCCTTGGTTATCATCCACAAGTTATTTTAAGTGGTAGAAGGGTTAATGATAATATGGGAATGTTTGTGGCCAATAAAGTAGTAAAATTATTAATCAAGAAAGGACAAAAAGTTAGTGGAGCAAAGGCATTAATCTTGGGAATTACCTTTAAAGAAGATTGTCCTGATATTAGAAATTCAAAAGTGATTGATATTTATAAGGAACTAGACCAATTTGGATTAGTTGTGGATGTTTTTGATCCTCATGCAGATAAACACGAAGTGGTAGAAGAATATGGCATTCGTTTAATAAATAATATTAGTGAAACTTACCAAGCAATTGTGTTAGCAGTTTCACATAAAGAATTTCTAGCATTAGATATCAAAAATTTATGCTCAGATGAAAATGCAGTAATTTTTGATACTAAATCATTTTTGGACAGAAATTTAGTTGATTCAAGACTTTAATATATTATCATGAAAATAGAAATGGTTGACTTGATAGGTCAGTATCAGAAAATTCAAAATGAGATTGACGAAGCAGTAATAAAAGTATTGCGAAATGCGAATTTCATCAATGGATCAGAGGTTGAAACTTTTTCCAAAAATTTATCTAATTATTTGGATGGTTCATATGTTATTACTTGTGCAAATGGAACCGATGCATTACAAATTGCTATGATGGCTCTAGAATTAGAACCTGGGGACGAAGTTATTGTTCCTGCTTTTACCTATGTAGCTACTGCAGAAGTAATTGGGCTATTGCGTCTAAAACCAATTATGGTTGATGTTCATCCCCTTAATTTTAATTTAACAATTGAAAATATTGAACATGCCATTACTGCAAAAACTAAAGCTATTGTTCCTGTTCATCTTTTTGGACAATGCGCAGATATGGAACCAATATTAGCCTTAGCTAAGAAGCATAAGTTATTCGTTATTGAAGATACTGCTCAAGCGATTGGTTCAGTCTACACATTTGCTGACGGAACTAAAATGCAAGCTGGAACAATGGGAGATATTGGATGTACCTCATTTTTCCCGTCTAAAAATTTAGGATGTTATGGTGATGGCGGTGCTGTCTACACTAAAAATGAAGAATTAGCGAAAAAAATTAAGATGATTGCTAATCATGGTCAAGTTAAAAAGTACATCCATAAATATATTGGGGTTAATTCTCGACTTGACACAATTCAGGCAGCTATATTAGATATTAAATTAAAGCATCTTGACGAATATATTAAAGCACGTCAAAATGCAGCATCAGTTTACGATAACCTATTAAGTAATGTTAATGGGTTAACTATACCTACAAGAGTGGCAAATTCAAGCCATGTATTTCATCAATATACACTTATTGTTAAGGATGGTAAAAGGGATGCTTTAAAAGATTATTTAAATGAAGCCGGAATTCCAGCAATGATATATTATCCAATTCCTTTGAATGAGCAGGAAGCATATAAAACAATTGGTGCAGTTACAGGAACATTAAATGTAACTTATGATTTATGCAAATCGGTTATTTCATTACCAATGCATACTGAACTTACTTCAGCGCAACAAAGCTTTGTAGCGGATACAATCAAAAACTTTTTTAAAAATTAAGCAATGAATTATTTTGTGCACAATAGTGCAATCGTAGATGAAAATTGTGAAATCGGCGAAGGAACCAAAATTTGGCATTTTTCACATATAATGTCTAATTGTAAAATTGGAGTTAATTGTAATATTGGTCAAAACGTAGTTGTATCTCCTGAAGTGATTTTGGGGAGTAATGTGAAAATTCAAAATAATGTGTCTTTGTATACAGGTGTTGTATGTGAAGATGATGTTTTTCTTGGCCCTTCTTGTGTATTCACTAATGTAATTAATCCAAGGAGTGCAATCAACAGAAAAAATCAATATGCAAGAACAGTAGTAGGAAAGGGGGCAAGTATAGGTGCAAATGCGACTATTGTTTGCGGGCATGATATTGGAAAATTTGCTTTTATAGGAGCGGGTGCTGTTGTAACTAAGAATGTTCCAGATTTTGCATTACTGGTAGGCAACCCCGCAAGACAAATTGGTTGGGTTGGTGAATATGGTAATAGGTTGAATTTTAATGAAGAAGGAGTTGCTATATGCGCTGAAAGTAATCAAGAATATACTTTAATTGATGGAATTGTTAAAAGAATAAAATAAAATGAAAAAAATAAAATTTGCAGTTGTAGGTTGTGGTCATATAGGTAAGCGACATGCTAGTATGATTATAGGTAATTCAGATTTTGAATTAATTGCTCTTTGTGATGTTAAAAAAAGAGAAGAATTAGGATTAGAAAATTATTCAACTGCACGCTTTTTTAATTCTTTAGATGATTTATTTTCATCAAACTTAGAAATTGATGCTGTAGCAATTGCTACGCCTAATGGATTTCATGAAGAACAAGCATTACAAGTATTAGAAAATAACTGTCATGTAGTTATTGAAAAACCAATGTCTTTAAGTAAGATTGGATGCGAAAAAATTATCTTCAAAGCACTACAAAAACATAAGCAAGTTTTTTGTGTTATGCAGAATAGATATTCACCTCCTTCTGTTTGGTTGAAAGAAATATTAGAAAAAAATATTTTAGGCAAAATTTTCATGGTTCAAATTAATTGCTATTGGAATAGAGACGATAGGTACTATAAACCAGATGCTAAAACAGGCAAACCTACTTCTTGGCATGGAACAAAAAATTTAGATGGTGGTACATTGTTTACGCAGTTTTCACATTTTATTGATTTGATGTATTGGTATTTTGGTGATTTGACAAATATTAATTCAAGATTAAAAGATTTCAATCATCAAAAAAGTACGGATTTTGAAGATTCTGGTTTTGTGTCTTTCGAGTTCTTAGATGGTGGAATAGGAAGTTTAAATTATTCAACTGCAGTTTGGGATAGGAACCTCGAAAGCTCTATCACAGTTATAGCAGAAAATGGGGCTGTGAAGGTTGGGGGGCAATATATGAATGAAGTTGAATATTGTCATATAAAAGATTACGAAATGCCAGTATTGGCAGAAAGTAATCCACCTAATGATTATGGTCCATATAAAGGTTCAGCGGCGAATCATCATTATATATATGAAAATATATCTGATGTATTGTTAGGTAAAGGCACTATTACTACAAATGCTTTAGAAGGAATGAAAGTGGTTGATATTATTGAAAGAATCTATTTTGAGAAAAAATAGTTGCTTTTTTTATTCTTTAAATATAGATTGAGATAATTGGCATCTATTACGAATAAGGTACTTTCTTTATCCATGGCTCAAATGATATTAATGATTGTTAGTATTATTTCAGGTATGGTGTTCTCTAGGTCATTATCAGTTGCCCATTATGGTACCTATATGCAAACATTTATTGCATATGACTTCGCTGTTCCTATCTTAACATTAGGATTACCTTCTGCTTTATATTATTTTCTTCCAAATTCAAGTCATAGGCAGAAGGGTGTAATCCTTGATAACATTTTCTTGCTATTAGTTGCAGGAGTTATTTTCAGCCTCTTCTTGGCTTTAGGCGGAGCTGAATTATTAGCTCGTCGGTTTAAAAATCCAGAATTGACAACTACATTAAAATGGATGATTTATTATCCGCTATACACATTCCCTGTTTTAATTTCTAGTGCTGTATGGGTAGTTAAAGATAAAGTAAAGTTGAACGCAATATTTAATGTTGTAACTGGTATAATTTTAACTATTTTGTTAATTTTAGCAGCATCTATTTCTAAAGATTTTCTTGCCCCTGCTTTGACAAAAATTTTATTACCCCTCCTTTTTCTACCGATTACTTTATACTACATTTTTAAATATATTCCGGGTGATTGGGATTTACCTAGAATCTCATCAATGTGGGAAATGGTAAAATTTTCAATCCCATTAGGATTATCCTCTGTTATCGGAACAATAACAACTCAATTGTCGGGTATGATTGTTGCACTACAGACTTCGCCTGAAGATTTTGCGATTTATGTAAACGGCGCAAGAGAAGTGCCACTTATTGGTATAGTTACTGGATCCATTTCAATAGTTATTATGTCTGAAATGGCCCAAAAAATTAAAAATGGAGATTTACAAGCTGCATTAGCGCTATTCAGGAAGTCTGCAGTAGTTAGTGCTTGTTTTTTGATTCCGATTATGATTTTCTTATTGATTCAAGCAGAAAATTTTATTACAATCTTATATTCAAATAAGTACGAATCAAGTGTTATACCTTTTCGGATTTATCTTCTAGCAATACCAATAAGAATAGTTTATTATAGTGCTGCATTCATTGCACTTGGTAAATCAAAAAAAATTCTATTCAGAAGTGCGATTGATTTATGTTTGACTGCTATATTTTGCTATATCTTAGTTTCATTATTTGGATATAATGGAGCGCCATTAGGATTAATTTTAACTATGTTTTTATGGACAGTTCCATATAATTTATATGCCTTAGGTAAAGATTTTAATTGCAGTGCATTTTATATTATTCCATTTCGAAAAGTTGGAAAAATATTTCTGATTTCATTGTTTTCTGGACTATTCTGTTTGCCTTTTCAGTTTATTAAAGAGCAAACAGTTTTTTTATTTGTCCTAGGGTTTCTAGTTTTTGTAATTATATATTTTATTCTAGCATACAGAGGGATATCTGAATTTAAGGAGACTGTTACCCCATATTTTAAAAAAATAAATCAACTTAAAGCAAACTTTTTCTGAAACTGATGATAAAGAAAATCGTATACAACTTTCCCATTTTAAAACATATTTATAGAACAAAAGGTACAGCAGCACCAATAACGTTAAGATGTTGGTTCATACAAAAAATACTTGGATTTAACAAAGATGCCTATTGGCCTACACACCATTCAAGCATGATAAGTGGGGTAAAAAATATCAAAATTGGAATTGGTACTGCTCCTGGTTTAAGCCCTGGATGTTATATTCAAGGTGGGGGTAAAATTTTTATTGGTGATTATACAATAGTAGCACCTAATGTGGGTATTATTAGTGCCAATCATTCTTTATATGATTATACAAAGCATGAAAGTAAAGAAGTTTATATTGGAAGATACTGCTGGATAGGAATGAATTCTGTAATTATGCCAGGCGTTGTTTTAGGTGATCATACAATTGTTGCAGCTGGCGCTATTGTTACCAAAAAATTTGAAGAAGGATATTGTGTTTTAGCTGGTAATCCAGCTAAGATTATAAAATTGATTGATAAAAAAATGTGTGTAGAAAAAACAAATATTTACCAGTACCGCGGTTATATTTATTGTGGAGAATAAGAACTAATTATAAAAGAGTGAAGAATATCATAATCATAACACAAGGTTTATCAAGGATTGTTAAACCTTTATTCGAACATGATGGAATAAAAATTATAGGAATCATTGAATGTGCACCTAGGGTAATTGCAAAACCTTCAAGCAGTTTGGTTATATCAACTTATCGTAAAATTTTTGGATTTACAGAAAGTGATTTGTTAGCATTTTCGAAAAATAATGATATCCCATATTTCTACATGAATAATTCATCAAATGAATTGGCAGAATGGGTGAAAAGAATTAATCCTGATTTAATAGTAGTATATGTAATGTCTCAATTATTAAAAGAAAATATTTTTTCTTTACCGCGTTTTGGGACAATCAATCTTCATCCATCATTGTTGCCAAATTATCGAGGTCCTAATCCATGTTTTTGGTCTTATTACAATATGGATAAAATTGGTGGGGTTACAGTACATTTTTTAGATAGAGGAGAAGATACAGGCGATATTTTATTACAAGAAGAATATAAAATTCCAATAGGAATTAAATCACCTGATAGATTTGATACTTTAATCAGTAAAATTGGAGTAAGATTATTAATTAAAGCTATAGAAAATATCGAAAGCATACTGCCAACAAAGCAACCACCCGTTTCCCCAACTTTAAGAGCAAGAAATTTGAAATTAGCTGAGCATAAAACAATTATTGATTGGCATAATTGGCCAATTGAGAGAATATGGCATGTTCTGAGAGGGACAGAGTTATGGCTTAACGCAATTTCTGAGCCTAAAGGCATTTATGCGGGGACAAGATGGAACATAGGCGAATATCAAAAAATTGAAATTCAGGATAATTGGGATTTGGGTAAAATTTATAAAAAACGAGGTAAGTATTTTATCGCATGTATGGAAGGAGTGATATATATAGATACTAAAGTAAATTTAAAAGCTTTGTTCAGTAGATTTTTAAATAAATACTTATAATCAAAAATGAATCAACCAAAGGAAAAATATTTAGGGTTTTGCCAAAATGAAGATAAAATTCCTATTTTCTCGATGCCTTGGTGGTTAGATGCAGTCTGCGGAGAAAATAATTGGGATGTAATACTAATTGAGAATGGAAATGAAATCGTTGCTTCCTTTCCTTTTTATTTTCATACTGAAAGTCGTCTTAAGTTTAAGCAAATTGAGATGCCTGCGCTAACACAAAAACTTGGACCGTTTATAAAATATCCCGAAAAGCAGAGTTATTCATCCAAGCTGTCATATGAAAAAGCAATTATGCAGCAAATAATTCAATGTCTTCCTAATTATGATTTCCTTGCTATAAACTTTGATTATAAATATACAAATTGGTTGCCTTTTTATTGGAATGGCTTTCAGCAGACTACTAGATATACTTATATAGTAGAAGATTTGAGTAATGACGAAATCGTGTTTAATTCATTTGCAGGAAATAAAAAGACAGATATTCGGAAAGCAACTAAAAACGTGCTTGTAAAGTATGATTTGGAGTGTGAAGATTTTATTACATTTTATGTAAATGCACTTAAAAAGAAAAATGAAAATCTTGCTTACTCCCCTAGTATTCTTAGGAAGTTGATAACAAAAGCTTATTTCTACAATAAAGGAAGAATAATTTATAGTGTTGGAAAGGATAATCCCAATGATATATATGGGGCTATATTTTATGTATGGGATAATGATTCAATATACTCATTAGTTACCGCTTTTGATGTAACACATGGTAATGTTGCTTCCTCTTCCCTTCTTTTTTATCAAATAATGAAAGATTTCAAAAACTCAGGTTTGAAATTTGATTTTGAAGGTAGTATGATTGAGCAAATTGAGCGATCTTATAATAAATTTGGGACTATTCAAGTCCCTTACTTTAGAATATCTAAAATCAATTCACTTAAGTATAAAATATTCAGTCTATTATCAGAATTAAGAAATGAATTCAGAAATTAAAGTCATTATTCCCAATAACAATATTGATGAAAGGAAGTATATAATTAATATTTTTCTTCAAAATATAATTGGTTTGAATTATTCATTGGAGTTGAGCGATGAAGCTTATGATTACATTTTAGTTTTCAATGAAAGAAAAATTATAATCAAAGATTGTTTTTGGAAAAATAACTTAGAGCCATTATCATACCTAAGTATTTCAAATTTCCCTAAGGTACATTACACTTACAATCAGTTTATTGTTGAAGAAAACATTCCGGTGCTTTATGGCAAAGGCGAGGTTGATATTTTTGAAAATGAAATTTGTTGCGGAATTGATGTTTTTGCAGCATCATTTTTTATGCTAACCAGATGGGAAGAATACATAAATAAAGAAAGAGATAAGCATAACCGATTTCCAGCTTTGGCAAGCGTTGCCTTTAAAAATAATTTTTTGAGTCGTCCTATAGTTAATGAGTATGCAGAAATGCTCTGGAATATGCTTTTACACCTTGGGTATAAAGGAGTTAAGAAGGAGAAAAAATTTGAGATTATATTGACTCATGATGTAGATTTATTGAAATCTCCGAATCCATTTCGATTATTTCTTGGTGATATCTTGAAAAGGAAAAGCTTTAAATTAGCGATAAAAAAACTTCCTTTATTTTTTCATGATCCAGTAAATACATTTTCTTTTTTAATGGATGTAAGTGAAAGTATTGGCGTCAAATCTCGCTTTTACTTCATGGCAGTGAGTCCGGATACTTTAACAAATAATCCCAAAAGTTATTTAGGCAAATCAAGATTTAAAACGCTGATAACTGAAATTATTAAAAGAGACCATGTGATTGGTTTTCACCCTGGCTATTTTACTTTTGATAATAAAGAACAGTGGATAAGTGAAAAAAAATTACTTGAGAATTCAGCTGGTATAAATGTTTATGAAGGAAGGCAACATTTCTTAAAATTTGATATTACTAAGACTCTGAATATTTGGGATGAATATGGTATGAAAATGGATTGCACTTTGGGTTATGCTGATAAAGAGGGGTATAGATGTGGAACGGGGGATAGTTTTAATGTTTTTGATTTCCTTAATAGGAAAACATTGAAATTGATTGAAACGCCATTAGTCTTAATGGATGGTTCTCTAACTACTTATCAAAGCTTTAATGCTAATCAAGGGAAAAAGATAATTGAGCATTATCTTTCTTTGGGAAGAAAGTATAAGATGAAAACCGTATTGTTATTTCATAATTCTAGTTTTGACAGTGAAAATTGGAAAGGATGGAAGAAAATGTATAGGGATGTTTTAATAGATAATAAAGGTTAACATTCATGAAAATAGTTACAATTATAGGTGCAAGACCACAATTTATTAAAGCAGCTGTTATTAGCAGAGCAATAAGAGAAAAAGGGAGTTTAATTGAGGTTATCGTTCACACAGGTCAACATTTTGATAAGAATATGTCAGATGTTTTTTTTGAGGAAATGGAAATTCCTAAGCCTGATTATAATCTGAATATTAATGGACTAACTCATGGAGCAATGACCGGGCAAATGCTTGAAAAAATTGAAGATGTATTGATTAAAGAGAAACCAGATTGGGTATTAGTTTATGGTGATACTAATTCAACACTCGCAGGAGCACTAGCTGCAAAAAAGCTTAATATAAAATTAACTCATGTTGAAGCTGGATTGAGATCATTTAATATTTCAATGCCGGAAGAGATTAACAGAATTCTTACAGATCGGATTTCCAATATTCTTTTTTGCCCTTCAAATTCCGCTATTAATAATTTACACAATGAGGGTTATAGCAATATTGAATGTAAGATTATTGAGTGTGGGGATGTGATGAAAGATGCAGCTATGTTTTATTCAAACAAAGCCCAAAAGCCAAATATTAATTTACCACTCGATTTTGTTTTGTGCACAATTCATCGAGCAGAAAACACCGATGACTCAGTTTGTTTAAAATCTATTTTTAATGCTCTTGAGATTATTTCATCAAAATGTCTTGTTGTAATTCCATTACATCCCAGAACAAAAGCAAAGCTCGAATTAATTAATTACGATTTTAAAAATAGCCCGATAAGATTCATATCACCAGTAGGTTACCTAGAAATGGTTTGGTTGATTAAGAATTGTCGATTAGTAATGACTGATAGTGGTGGCCTACAAAAAGAAGCATATTTTTTTAACAAGTATTGCATTACATTAAGAAATGAAACAGAGTGGTTAGAACTTGTAAATAATAATTATAATTTTTTATGCGGTTCTAATGAAAATTTAATATGTCAAACCTTTGACAAAGTCATGTTGGATTCTGGAACAAATCATTTTAAAAATGACTTATTTGGGAATGGTAATTCGGCTGAAATGATAATTATGAATCTATTACAATATAGTTAGTATATATTAATGAGGATTTTAATTTGCACTAAACTTTTTTATCCTAGTGAAGCAATTGGTTCGGTTAGGCCAACTAATTTTGCTATTTATCTAAAGAAGCTTGGTCATGATGTTACAGTAATAACTGCTAATACTCAAGTTGAATATGACGTCTTAGATAACGGGATAAATATAATCCGAGTATCAAATAGTAGTATCATTACTCAAATTAAAAACAAAAATGAAAGACGCGTAAATGGCAGTAATAAATTAAGAAAAGAAAATACTAATAACTCTTTGCACACTAACAATCTTTCTGTTGGATTTTTTTCAATTTTGAAGACTTTCTTAAGTTCTGTTTTTGAATTCACAGTTGACTTTGATTGGTATTTGAGTGCTGTAAAAACAAGCATTAGTAAATTTAATCATAACAGCTTTGATATCGTACTGTCATCTTTTGGCCCATTATCTTCTTTTCTCTTAGGACGTAAAATTAAAAAATTAAGGATAGCAAGATTTTGGATTAGTGATTTTCGCGATAACATGAAAAATGAAGCTAATTTAACATGGCTTAATTTGATTTATGAATACTTTGAAAAAAAATCAGTAGCACAAGCAGATTTATTAACATTTGTTTCGTTTGGTCAAAAAGAGATTTTCGAGTTGAACAATAAAGTTGATTTTTTACAAAGGGAAAAATCAATTGTGATTTACAATGGGTTTGAACGTCTCTTTGAGAGAGTCATTTCACAAATTTCTAGCAATAAAAAAATGACATTTTTATATGCTGGCCAGTTGTATTCAGGGAAAAGAGATTTTTCAATGTTCTTTGAGGCTTTATCTCAATTAGTTTTCGAAGATAAAGTTGATATACATAAAATCAAGGTTTGTTACGCTGGAAACAATAGTAGTATTTTTCAAAACCAAAGTAAGAAATTCCTAAATCTACATGGTGTTTTTGAAGATTACGGTCTGATATCTAAGAAAGATTCAGTTTTACTTCAAAATAATGCCGATATCTTAATTGCATTAACATGGAATACAGTTCATGAAAAAGGAATATTAACTGGAAAATTTTTTGAGTATTTGCAAGCTCAAAAACCAATTATATCTATATGTTGTGGTACAGTACCTGAAGCTGAATTAACTTTATTAGTCCGCAAACTGAATTTAGGTATTGCATGCGAAACTGCATGTTTCAATCAAGATATTAAAGTTTTAAAAAATTATTTACTCGCCCGGTACACTGAATTTTTAAATTCCGAAAAAATTTATTTTGAACCTGATTTTGAAAAAGTGAAAGAGTTTCATTTCTCATTTAGTGTTAAACAGCTAAATAATTACATGAATATATTATTGAATAAATCGAATTAAAATATAGTGAGAAATTTATACATTTTTACGAGATCTTTCCCTTTTTCTGACGATGAGCCTTTTTTAGATAATCAATTATCAGTATTAGCAAATTTTTATCAGTCAATAATTATTATCCCACTTATGTTTTCTAAGGAAAACAATAAAGTTTTGCCTGCGAATTGTTTCGCTTATGATCCAATAATTAAAACAAAAAGTCAACTTTATTGGGGGGGCATTTTTTCAATTAAGTCATTTCCAATGTATTTTTGGGATATAACTAAAAATTTCATTTTTTTTAATTTTTCTAAGATAAAATTGGCTTTGATTAGCTTTTTTTTTACTAATAATATTATTCATTCCAAACAATTAAAAAAAATCATCTCTGATTCGAATGAGATGGATGTGTTTTTTTTCTATTGGGGTAAAGGTTTTGCCAATTTGTTGCCGTTTATTAGTTCCATAAAAACAAAAAAAGTAGTACAATTTCATGGAGATGACTTATATCATTATCGTCATGAAGGTTATATACCAATTCAAGAATTTATAATCAAAAATGCTGATATTGTAACTTGTATTTCTAATGATGGTAAAAGATATTTAGGTAAATACTACCCCAAGTTTGATAGCAAAATAATTGTGAACTATCTTGGAACTAGAGACTTTGGAGAATCAAAGAAAAGTAATGATGGGATTTTTAGAATTTTAAGTTGCTCAAGTGTGATTCCACTTAAAAGAGTTCACTTAATTTTTGAGGCAATCCAAACAATTTATTTTTTGAATATAGAATGGACTCATATTGGTGATGGCGTTGAATTTGATGAATTAAAAAAGAAAGTAAAATTAAATAAGAGTGATAATAAAATTATACTTTTAGGAAATTTGACTAATCCAGAAGTTATTAGTTATTACAAAAATGAAATGGTTGATTTATTTATTAATGTAAGTGAATTTGAAGGTCTTCCTGTTTCAATTATGGAAGCAATTTCGTTTAATGTGCCTGTAATTGCTACTAACGTAGGCGGATCAAGTGAAATTGTTAATCCATTAACTGGAATTCTAATTGGCCCCAATCCTACTATTGTTGAACTTGCTGAGGCTATTGTTAAAGCAAAAAATATTAACTTATCGCCAAGAAAATTCTGGGAACTTAATTTCAATGCTGAAAGAAATTGTGTAAAACTATTTGATTCTGCTCTTTCTTGAGAGATAACTTCTGATATAATTCTTTCTATAATGATTTTAAAAAAGCAATGTTGAATAAATCACCTCTTTTATATATTGATTATTTTTTTGTAATTATTTTCATTGCAATATTTAGTTTATCTCCAATAAGTACTTTCATAAACTCAATTACACTTTATATTGCAATACCTTTTTTATTTCTTTATTCATTTGTTAAAAAACCTAATTTATTAATTAAATCAAAACAACTTTCAATATTCTTGTTACTATTGATCTGGTCAATGATAACTATCGTAAAGTCTATAAGTTTACTAGATAGCATTAAAGAGATATATCTGATTTTATCTAGTTTTGTATTTTCATTTATAATTGTTTATTTCTCGAAAAGAAATATTTTTTATATAAAGTTGTTTTATTTTTTATTCATTTTATATTTTATCTCGTTGGGATATAAAGCATATATAACTGGGATAAGTGAAATTGATACTAGTAAAGAGCAATTTAATACTGAAGAAATTAATGCAAATTTATTAGGCTATTTTGGATACTTCTCTGTAGTCTCTGGCTTTTTTCTTTGGCAACTCCCTTTTAGTTCATCTTTTTCTCTAAATAAAAATAAGGTATTTGCAGGTTTTGTATTCCTGTTATGTATATTCCTAGTTGTTATAAGTGGTTTTTTTTCTGCGTCAAGAGGAGGGATTTTAATGCCGTTATTAACATGTGCTTTGTTCTTATCTATAAAAATTTTATATCCCCTCAAATTTAAGTCAATAGTTTTTCTTAGTGCTTTAATATTCCTTGTGATAGTAGTTTTCTTTTCATTTGAAAGTCTATATCAAGAGAGTTTTTTATTTCGCCGATTAAATTCTACAAATATTGAAGATGAATCTCGATTCGGACTTTTAGTTGAAGCATTTAATGTTGGGTTATTAAATCCAATCTTTGGAGTTGGACCCGCTAATTTTTTTCTTTATACACCAACAAGGCATTATTCACACTCAACTTATTTTGAGATTTTTGCGAATAATGGTTTAGTTGGTTTAATAATATTTGTAACAATACTTTTTAATTTCGCTGTGTCTTGTTACAATTTATTTTGCATAAATGATATAAATATTAAACGGATTAGTTTGTTTTTCTTTGTTTTCATTCTTTCATATTCACTATATAATTTCTTATATGTTTTTCATGTTTCGCTTTATTTAATTGGATTCTTTTTCCTAGTACAATCACATTTAGATTATTTTAAGAAAAGTTTCTTAAAATAATCTAAATGTTTATTTATTATTTTTCTTATTACTATGGCAACAATAACAAATAAAAAAATAAAAGTTCTTCATTTAACACATACTGATTTAAGGTATGATAGCAGAATTCTCAAAGAGTTAGATGCAATATCTCATTTATCTAATTTAGATATTTGTGCTTATGGGGTTTATTTGGATGAAAAAGCTGCTTATACGAATCAAGAATTTCCATTTACGATTACAAATTCTTTATTATTAACTAATAAGTTTAGTTTTCTCCCTAAATCAATTCGTTATACTTTAAATTTATTAGAGATTACTTTTAGATTCTTTTTTAAAGCTATTTGGTATCGCCCGAATTTGATTCACTGTCATGATACGATGGTTCTACCAGTGGGATATTTTCTAAAGTTGTTTATTAGATGTAAATTGATATATGATGCACATGAACTAGAGTTAAACAAGAACGGACAAAGTCAAGTTTTATCAAAGAGTACATTATTTATTGAAAAAGCTTGTTGGCCTAAGATTGATTATTTAATTACTGTCAGTGGATCTATACTAGAGTGGTATCTTGAAAATATTGGAAAAATAAATGGTTCAATTATATTAAACTCTCCTATTCTAAAAAAAATTAGTAATGAAAAATTTGAAGCAAAAAATTATCTCCGTGATAAATTTCAAATTAATCCTGAAGCAAAAATCTTTATTTATGTTGGATATTTAGGGAAAGGTCGTTCCATTGAATTACTTTTAAATGTTTTTAAAAAACAAACTGTTACATCTCATATAGTATTTATTGGATATGGAGATTTAGTTGAACTTATAAATATGAATTCAAACCAATTTCAAAACATTCATATTCATCCAGCAGTGCCGCATGAGGAGTTAGTTAATATTATCACAAGTGCTGATATCGGGTTTTGCTTGATTGAAAATATCTCGCTAAGTGATTATTTTTCACTTCCAAATAAACTTTTCGAATATGCATTTTCTGGACTTACAATAATTGGTTCAAATTTCCCCGAAATAAATAGAGTAATAACTAAATTTAATCTTGGAATATGTATTTCAAATGATGAAAATAATATTGTTGAATCTGTCTTAGCTTATCAAAACAAGGTCATGGTTAAAGACTTTAAATATATAACCGAATTGAGTTGGGATTTTCAAGCTGAAAAATTGCGAGAAATTTATAAAACCTTTATTAATTAAGTAATCTTATAATATTAAACCTATATGTGTGGAATCTTTGGCGTAATCTCTAAAAAAAATATAAATCGAGTTAAACTTGAAAAACTTGTTAAACATTCACAACAACGTGGAATAGATTCTAGCGGGATAATACACTTTTCCTCTGATCATTATATAGTAGATCGGGCAGACTACAATATTGAGAAACTTTTAAAGAAAGTGAAGCCTTTTCAAAGTCAGGTAGTTCTTGGGCATAGCCGTTTAATTACAAATGGGTTAGGGGATAACCAACCAGTTATTAGAGGCAATATAGCTGCTATTCATAATGGAATTGTTGTAAATGAAGACGAAATATGGTCTAATTTGAAAGGGAAGCGTAACCTTAAAATTGATTCCGAAACAATTGTTGCAATTGCAGAAGAATTTTTGCAAGCTGGTAATAAAATTGAAGAACTCCCAACAGAAATTCTTAGTCTATGTAAAGGGGTAGTAGCATGTGCATTGGTATTACCCAAACAAGGTAAGATTTTACTCTTTTCAAATAATGGCAGTTTATACTATGGAATAAATGATGAAGCAACATATTTTGCTTCTGAGAGTTATGGATTGAAGATGATTGGCTGTAATAAAATAGAGCAAATAAAATTAGAGCCAATTATTTTAGATATACCAAGTTCTAATCTAGATTTAGACATTAGGGATGATAATTCTAGAACGGAAAACTTAATTCCTGAATTTGTCTTCAATACAATTGAAGATAAGTTATTAGAATTTAAGCACCTAAACATAAAAAGATGTACCAAGTGTGTTTTACCTGAAACAATGCCATTTATCAAATTTGATAATGATGGGGTTTGTAATTATTGTAAAAATTACAAACTAAGAAATAAGCCTAAACCTAAAGAAGAGTTATTTAAGTTAGTAGAACCATATAGAAGAAAAGGGAATGAGCTAGATTGTATTGTTCCATTTTCTGGAGGTAGAGATAGTTGTTATGGTTTGCATTTAATTGTTGAAGAACTCAAAATGAAACCAGTTACCTATACTTATGACTGGGGTATGGTTACGGACCTAGGAAGAAGAAATATTAGTAGGGTTTGTTCTCAATTGGGAGTAGAAAATATTATCGTTGCAGCCGATATCTCGTTGAAGCGAAAAAATATTCGAATGAATTTGCAAGCCTGGCTTAAATCACCCCATTTGGGAATGATGGCAATGTTGACCGCAGGAGATAAGCATTTTTTCAGACATGTTGAAACGATAAAAAAACAAACTGGAATTAATCTAAACTTATGGGGCGTGAATCCTTTAGAAGTTACTCACTTTAAAACGGGTTTTCTAAATATTGAACCTGATTTTGAAGAAAAGAAAGTATATAGTCATGGCATGATGAAGCAATTGCGATATCACTCAAAAAGATTCAAAGCAATGTTAGATAGTCCTGGTTATTTTAATTCTTCTTTGTGGGATACCCTCTCTGGTGAGTATTATAGAAGTTTCACAGATAAGCTTGACTATTACCATATTTTTGATTATTGGAGTTGGGAAGAAGATGCCGTGAATGACTGTTTATTGAATACCTATAATTGGGAAAAAGCAATTGATACCAGCACAACATGGCGAATTGGAGATGGAACAGCTGCATTTTATAATTATGTTTATTATACAGTTGCTGGGTTTACAGAGCATGATACTTTTAGGAGCAATCAAATTAGAGAAGGTCAAATTACCCGTGAAAAAGCAATGGAGCTGATAATGGATGAAAATAGACCTCGTTACCAAAATATACGGTGGTATTTGGATGCATTGAATCTTGATTTTGTAGAAGTGATAAAAGTGGTTAATTCAATCCCTAAATTATACAAACAGTAATGCGAATTTTAATCATTTCTAAATATGCTTCTTCTTATGAGAATGGATTTGAAAGCAGATTTTTTGCTTTATCAAGGCGATTTGTAAAGTTGAATCATGAAGTGAATATTATATCATCCGATTCGAGTCATTTTGGTCACTATCCTGAATATAATAAAATATATAACTTTTCGAAGATTGATGATATTAATGTGTTGCGAATTAAGACGACAAAATACAAAAAATCGATATCATTATTAAGAGTTCTAAGTTGGATTGATTTTGAGATAAAATTGTTTTTTGCTCCTCTTAAAAAAGTTCAAAAACCAGATATTATTCTTGTTTCATCTCTATCGTTAATTACAATTTTGAACGGTTTAATACTGCGAAAAAAATTTAAGGCTAAATTGATATTTGAAATTCGGGATATTTGGCCATTAACAATGGTAGTTGAAGGGGGTTATTCAAAGTGGAATCCTTTTATAATTTTACTATCTATTGTAGAAAAAATGGGCTACAAATACGCTAACATTGTAATTGGAACCATGCCTAATTTAAAGCAGCATGTATTTAATGTTACTAATAATAAAAAGATTAAATGTGATTATGTTCCTTTTGGGTATGATCAAGATTTTTTTAAGTCCAATAATAAATCTGTCCTAGAATTAAGAAATAAATTTAATATACCGAATGATAAATTTATTATTGGTTATGCAGGCAGCATTGGATTGTCAAATGGCTTAGATGCAATTATTGAATGCACGAAACTTATGCAAGGAAATCCTAAATTTCATTTCGTTTTTTTAGGTAAAGGTGGAATGGTTGAGGAATACAAATCAAAAACCAGTGAGCAAAGCAATATTCAGTTTATTCCTAGTGTTGAGCGAAGTGAAGTCTCCGATTTTCTACAAGCTTGTGATATACTCTATTTTTCATCTTTAAAGAGCGAAATTTGGGAATATGGTTGGTCGCCCAATAAATTAATTGATTATATGATGTCTGGTAGAATGGTTTTAGCATCATATAGTGGTTATCAGTCAATGATTAATGAAGCTAAATCAGGTATTTTTATACCAGCAGAAGATCCATTTGCTATACAAGATTCATTATTGGAGATTATCTCAATGTCAAATGAAGAAAGAATTAAAATGGGATCATCAGGTAAGAAATGGATACAAGAGAATCGTAATTGGGATGATGTAGCAAAGAAGTATCTTCAAATTATGTCACAATTATAGATATATAAGGTTTCAATAAAATAATTTCCAGTATTCCTTCTATGTACATACGATTTTTTAAGCCCTTTTCTGATATATTAACTTCTTGTTTGATTTTAATTGTTTTGTCTCCAATCTTAGTAATCACAACAGTAATTATATCAATTGTAAATAAAGGAAATCCTTTCTTTTTTCAAAAGCGTCCTGGGCGTAATGCAAAAATTTTTAAATTATATAAATTTAAAACAATGATTGATGCTTTTGACCAGCATGGTTCACCTTTGCCCGATCATTTACGCATTACAAAAATTGGGAGCATAATTAGAGCAACATCACTTGATGAATTATTACAACTCATAAACGTTATAAAAGGCGATATGAGCTTAA
The DNA here is from genome assembly GCA_002786355.1 of Sediminibacterium sp. FEMGT703S. Taxonomy (GTDB): domain Bacteria; phylum Bacteroidota; class Bacteroidia; order Chitinophagales; family Chitinophagaceae; genus Sediminibacterium. The sequence goes on along the minus strand of PGCO01000001.1, from coordinate 184,798 downwards.
TTGGCCCAAGACCCCTTTTAGTACAATACTTAGATAGATATTCAATTGAGCAAGCGAGAAGGCATTTAGTAAAACCAGGTATTACCGGTTGGGCACAAGTGAATGGCAGGAATAGCATATCATGGCAAGAAAAATTTCAACTAGATAATTATTATGTAAAAAATGTCAGTTTTCTTTTAGATTTAAAAATTATATTTATGACACTTAAAAGTGTTTTCAAGAGAAGTGATATAAATCAGAGTGAGAATATTACCATGAGTGAATTCATGGGGAATAATTAGAATTATTAATTTTTTGACAAAGCGATATGGAAAAACAAAAGATTTGGCTTTCATCTCCTCATATGGGAGGCGATGAATTAGAATTCATAAAACAAACATTCGAAGATAATTGGATTGCTCCTGTTGGACCAAGCGTTAATGCTTTTGAAAATGATATATCAGATTATCTTAATGAGTTTTCTGATAAGAATATTTCAACTGCTGTTTTATCATCTGGAACTTCTGCATTACACTTAGCGATGGTTATATTGGGAGTAGGAACTAAGGATGTAGTCATTGTTCAAAGTTTTACCTTTTGCGCTACTGCAAACCCTGTCATTTATCAAGGGGCTGAAATAGTTTTCATCGATTCTGAAGAAGAAACCTGGAACATGGACCCTATACATTTAGAAAATTCAATTATTGATTTAATAAAACAGGGTTACGGTATTATTAATCAAATAGAACCTCAAAATGGGAAAGGATATATAAAAGCAATTATTCCTGTTCATTTATATGGAATGCCTGCTAAAATGACTGAAATAATTAATATAACTCAAACGTATCATATCCCAATTATTGAGGATGCTGCTGAATCTTTGGGTTCAAAATACAATGGGTTATGTTGTGGAAGTTTTGGTGAAATGTCTATTTTAAGTTTTAATGGAAATAAAATCATCACAACAAGTTCAGGCGGAGCATTAGTTTCTAAAAATATTGAGTATGTTGAGAAAGCTAGATTTTTGAGTACCCAAGCTAGAGATACAGCCATCCATTATCAACATTCTCAAATTGGTTATAATTATAGGATGAGTAATGTTTTAGCATCTATTGGAAGAGGGCAAATGCAAGTTCTTAATGAAAGAGTTGGCCAAAGAAGAGCTAATAATTTACGCTATCGAGAGTTTTTTAAAAAGATTGATTATGTTAAAATGCATACTGAACCAAGTAATCATTTTTATTCAAATTTTTGGTTAACTGCTTTTATTTTAGATAAAGAAAAGAGTGATAATCTTACGATTGAAATCATACAAAGTGCATTCATGGAAGAAAATATTGAATGTAGGCCACTTTGGAAGCCAATGCATTTACAACCAGTATTTCAGAATAAGCAATTTTATGGTACGGGCGTGTGTGAAAGATTTTTTGATAATGGGTTATGTTTGCCAAGTGGTAGTAATTTGACTGATTCAGATTTTGACCGAATTTTTGGCGTACTATCGAGAATATTCAAAATTTAATAAAGAATAAGTGAATATTGAAAGTGCGAAATTCATTTTGTGAATCTGTAAGGGTAATAATTCTTAATTATAATACTGCTGAATATACTATTAATCTAGTTTCAAAGATTAAAAATCAAACATACACTATACTTGAAATAGTTGTCGTTGATAACAATAGCGAAGTTTCGGACTATCTATACTTATTAAATCATCTGCCTAAAGATATTTGTCTAATTAAATCAGTTTCAAATCTTGGATATTCAGCAGGTAATAATTTGGGTTTCAAGTTTGATTCGAGTAATCCAGTTGACTATTTTCTCGTTTTAAATAGTGACTTAATTGTTGATGATTGTGATTTAATTAATAAATTAGTACAAGGTTTTAAAATAAATTCCTCTTCTCCTATTTTTGCTACTTCTCCCTTAGTTAAAACTACTCATTTTCATGCACCTGCATACTGGCAAATTCAGGTAAGAAAGTTGTTAAGTACTGGTCAACTTTTTCTTCTTAGTTTTTCTATTTTCAAGAAATTATTCCCTTCAATTTTTAAAAAGTATATTTATTTTGAAGAAATGCCTTTCAATAATAAATATCTAATTGCAGATACTATTAATGGAGCTGCTTTTATGATTTCAAGAAATTTTTTGGAGTCCATTAATTACTTAGATGAAAATGTATTTTTATATCATGAAGAATTGATTTTAGGAAAACAAATACAAAATGCCGGAGGGGTCTGTGTACTTAATGGATATACGGAAGTTGCCCATTTACAAGGTGTTTCTACAAAATCAACTCCAAAATCACTGAATTTGGAAATGGAACGGCATAAATATTTAAGTGAAGCTTATTTTTTTGAAGAGTATCTACACATTAATAATTTGCTAGTTAAGGTATTTTGTTTTTTAAAAGAAGTAGAATTATTTTTTAAGAAATGGATACTTTTTAGAAGATGAAGTTTGTAAAACTTTGGGGTGGGTTAGGAAATCAAATGTTTCAGTATTCATTTGGTCAATATCTAAATAGTGTAACAAAGGAAGTGGTTGTTTATGTTAATCACGAAGGAATTTGTGATCTCTCCAGCTCAAGCATATCAGGTTTTAATTGTAGCTTAAAGAATAATATTTCTGAAAAGCACTTCTTACACTATTTCAATAAATGGTATAGGATTAATCGAAAAGCATTGCAGTTACTTCCTTTATTGTCTAATGAAATACTGGTTGAAAATTTAAAAAAGTCTTTTTCTGAAAATTCTTTGCATTTTGTTTTATTTGATGGGTATTGGCAGGATCTTAAATTTGTTGAATTTAATCGTCAAAGTTTAAAATCAATATTTACTCCAATGGATGCGGCAATCATTCAGCAAAGCGATTTTTTTTCATTAGTTTTAAATTGTGAAACATCTGTTTCTGTTCATATTCGAAGAACTGATTTCTTAAATAGTTCCTACCATAATGTATTAGGATTGGATTATTATCAAAAAGCGATACTGCAAGTATCAGTCCGTGTTAAAAATCCAGTTTTCTTTGTATTCTCAGATGACATAGATTGGGTTAAAGATCATTTGCATTTTAACCACCTTGCATACTTTGTTTCTGAGCAAAATTACCAACAATCCATGTTAACAGATTTTTGCTTAATGTCTAGCTGTAAGCATCATATAATTGCAAATAGTACCTTTAGTTGGTGGGCTGCTTGGTTGAATGATAATTATAATAAAATAGTTGTTGCACCTAAGAATTGGTATAGATTTAATAACGAATTAGCAAAACGAATATTACCAAAGGAATGGATAACCCTATAATGGTATCTATTGGGATGCCTGTTTATAACGCGGAGAAATATATTGCTTTTGCAATTCAATCTGTATTAAACCAGACATTTACAAATTTTGAACTGATTATTTTTGATGATGGTTCTACAGATAATACTATAGCTATAATAAAATCATTTAATGATAAAAGGATTAAATTTTATCACCATGAATACAATGCTGGTATTGCAATATGCTTAAATCAGGTAATTAAGTTTTCATCTGGTACATATTTTGCAAGAATGGATGCAGATGATATCATGTTTCCCGATAGATTAATGACTCAGGTAGAATTTCTTAATCAAAATCCTAGTTTTAATGTAATCGGCAGTAATGCTGTTATTATAAATGAGAAAAATTGTATAATTGGACTCAGGAAAATAAAAGAATATTCAACTTTTTATCATGCAATGAAAAGTTCTGTATTTATACATCCTACAATAATGGGTCATTTGAATTGGTTTAAGGATAATTTATACGATATAGACCTTAGTGGAGCAGAGGATTATGATTTATTTTTTAGAACCTTTTTTAATTCGAAATTTAAAAATTTACAGGAGCCTGTATTATTTTACAGAGAAACCAATGATAGTAAAACTAGTAATTATACCCAGCGACTTAAAATTGTTGTTTTAAGTATTAAAAAGAATAGTGCATTAATAAACAATCGAATATTTGTATTCATTCTAATAATGTTTATTAACTTTAAATCCTTATTATTCTGCTTGTCCTTTAAACTTAAGTTTAAAGGACTTTTTATTAAATTTCGTAATAGCAAGCTTAGTATAGAATCAATGAGAAAATACCAGGTTTTGATTTCAAATCAGTGTTGTTAGTCTTATGCCCTTAACTAGAAAAAAAATATGCTTTATAGCAGCTTCTCCTTTATCTATAAATGAATTTCTAGTTAATCATATTAATAGTCTTTCGTTCTATTTTGATATTCATATTGTTACTAATATGAATACTCCCTTTAATTTAGAATTATCATCTTCTGTTAAGACTTTTAATTTATCAATTGAAAGAAAACCTAGTCTATTAAAAGATTTAGGCTGTATATCCCCTTTAGTAAGTTACTTATCTTCCCATCAGTTTGATGCAGTTCATACGATTGATCCCAAAGCTGGTTTTATAGGTATGATTTGTGCTTTTATTGCTCGGGTTCCTATTAGGGTACATATTTTTACTGGACAAGCTTGGTATACTAAAAAAGGAATTGTAAAAAATTTGCTGCAATACGCCGATATGCTTATTGTTAAAATTGCAACCAATATCCTTTTAGATGGTAAATCACAGAAAGAGTTCTTAGTTAAAAATAGAATTGTTAGTGAGACTAATGCAATAGTATTAGGTGAAGGTTCAATTAGTGGAGTCGATAAAGCTAAGTTTACAAGTGATGGTCAAATAAGAGCAGGACTTAGGCGTAAATATAATATTTTGGAGAATTCTATTGTTTACGTTTTTCTTGGCAGATTGAACAAGGACAAGGGTGTGTTAGATTTAGCAGAATCCTTTTACACTCTGAATCAATCATTTAATAATTGTAAACTTTTTTTTATTGGTGCTGATGAGGAGGATATTGAGTTGATTGTAAAAACTAGATTCAATTGTGATAATATTATTTTTACTGGGTATACGAATGAACCATTTAAATTATTGCAAATAGCGGATGTTTTTTGTTTTCCTAGTTATCGAGAAGGTTTTGGGACTAGTGTAATTGAAGCCTCTATGTTAAAAATCCCCGTAATTTGTAGTGATACTTATGGTTTAAGAGACACCATGATAGATGGTGTAACGGGTTTGAGGCATCAGGTGGGTAATATTGATGATTTAAGAACGAAAATGCAATTACTTTATCAAGATTCAACGCTGAGAAATTCTTTAGGCATCAATGGGTTCAATTATGTATCTCAGAAATTTGATGCAGAAGACGTCACTAGTCTTTGGGTAGACTTTTATAAAAAGACGCTTAAAGTAGATTAATCAATCAAATAAATTAAACTTAGGTAAAGCTGGTTATTGCGTTTGTCAGATAAACTGGAAGGTCTTGCAAAACCTCCATCTAATTTTGTCCAGCGATAATTTAAAGCGCTAGTGTACATATAACTAGCATTTAGCAGAAATTTTTTATAATGCCATTGTAACTGCATTGAAGCATTAATATCCACCCAATAATTACTTGGGCTATTATTTCCAATACCTCTTTGAAAGTAATGATATTGATAAAAATCAGTATTATATAAGACTCTCTCGATACTTAGCCCTATTTTTTTCAATCCCTTCACCCAACTTAAATACAAAGTCTGACTATTAGAGCCTGGCCCTATAGAAGCACCTAGCACTTGACCTTGTTGGGTATATCCTTGCTTAATATAAGGGTGTGTATACCAACTATTGGTTCTTGGTATACCTCTTACATCTGCAGCATTAAAAATTAATCGGTTATCGGGAAGCTGCATCTGTGTTAGTTCTACCCCTAACATGATTGCTGGTTGGTCCTTTGATAGCTTTTTCTGTCTTATTTTAAACAGTTTTCTAAATCCTACGGTATAAGCAGTTGGAATAGTGTCTCCAAAGATATTCAATGGTGCAAAAAACTTTCCATTTCTGCCATATTCCATATAAATCTCTGCATTTTCACTAGGTATAGCATAGCGAAAGAAAACAGAACTTAAACTAGCACTGCTTTGCTGATTTTCAAATGATAATAAATTAGCGCTTTGCTGTATAGCTGGTTTATCCTTATAGAAGTAAGTCATTCCGCCTAGTCCCAGATAAAAGTGTTTAAACCATTTAGGTTTCCAGCTTAGATAATATCCTGCTATTCCTCTTTGATTCTTTGATTTAGGTTCTATGAATGGTACATTAGCCGCCAAATTATTGAAATCAATTGCTGGTGCGATGGCAGAATCTAAATTCCCCAAAATTGCTTGAAACTCAAATGTTCCTAGTTTGGTTTGAATGGGTTTGATTGAATTAAAAGTCAAATGCATAAATCCGGGTGCATTATTCGTCAATAAAAGACTATTTCTTACCCCAGGTCCCCACCAAAGATTTTCTGTTGATATTCCTAATGAAACTTTTTTTAAATTGAGACGTACGGAAGATTGCCCCCAGAAAAATCGTTGAAAAGGTTGGTCGCCTATTCGTGTTCCATTGTCGATCTTATTTCTAATATACCAATAGAAATTTCTTCTATAATTGACGTCGTTCACATTATCAACAAATGGGGTTGCAGGTAAATTCTGCGCTTGCACCCATTCAGGTTGTAAATGAATACTAAGCGGTCCCCAATTAATTTGTGCACCAATGCTTGCTTTATGTTGCAAACCCACATTGGGTAATAAATTGCCATCGTTGAAGCCTATGGGTAAATTATTATTTTGTTGAATTCCGTATTCAGCGAAGAGGAATTTAAACTTGGCTTTCTTTTGTTGTTGTGCATTCAAAAAATTATCCCAATTATTTTTTGCGAAACGAATGGTATAAGAATGATCAGATAAACTATCGTCATTCAATAAAGCTTCTACTCTTTTCTGTTCAAACAACCCCATATCCAATTGCCAAAGCTGCGCACTTAACATGGATTGTAGGGAAATAAAAAATAAAAAGAGGAAATATCTCATATTAAGGCAGAATGAAAAGACAGTTTAATTGTAAAAATAAGTTTCCTTTATTACTTTTTTGCCATCCGAAATTATTAGATTGAATCCAATGAGCTTCCCCGTTAAAAACTAAGGACTTAATTCTTTTTTGCAATAAAAGACCAAAATCATAATCATTCCAGATAAAATTTCGCATACCAAGGCTTGATATATTAATTGGAATCAATCTTTTGGGGTCTTGTTGAATTCTTTGAAATTTAATTCCAAAATAATTCCATCCATTTACTTTTTTGATTGCAATCGTTTGAACATTATTTCCAAAGCCACTACCTGCACCCATAATTTGATTTTGATGCGTATACCCCTGTTGAATAATTCCATGCTCATACCAATTACCTCCATTTCGGATTATATAACTGGCATTTTGTGCCATGTTGATAATCTCTCCAGACAGCTCATAAAAAGATTGGCTCCTTTTATGAGAATTAAATATCTTCTTGAAGCCAACTAGATAGGCATTAGCATGATTGGAGTTTACAGTTAAATCTCTGATATTTTGCTTGAAATCATTGTAGCCATATTCAAAATATACTTCTGCTTGTTCAGTAGGCAATATCCATCGAGCAAAAAGACCAACACCCCCGTCATTCGGAGTAGTCCCACGTATATTTTCATTCGCTGATTCGTAGGATAGTGCTGGTAAATACTTTTTTAAAAAACTACCCTGCCTTATTTCTTGTGCAGTTTGATAAAGTTGTTCAAAACGAATCAAACCTAAAAAAAGATTTTTCATCCATTTTGGCTGATAAGTAATTACAAAAGCGTTAAAATAGCGGGATTCATTTTTAGCTGCTGTAGGTTTTAAGTAATTACTTTCAAAAGCCAAACTGGTATCTTCATTTAATTGACCTACTATCAATTGCCATTCAAAATTTCCTAACCAAGTTTTAATTGGTTTTCGGGTATTAAACGTCAAATGTTTAAAACCAGGTGCATTATTACTCATGAATATAGAGTTAAACTGACCTGGTCCCCACCATAGGTTTTCTGTGGAGATTCCTAATGATAGCTTTTTTGTATTTAGTCTAATAGAAGATTGTCCCCAATACCCTTTAGACAAAGGCTTATTACTATTAGAACCAAAGCTAGGAGTTGTTTGATAATTTTGTGGATTAATTTGATAATATTCAGGTTGCAGTTGCACAGTTAATGGACCTGCTTTCAAATAAAAACCAGCACTAAATGACTGTTGAAAACCTCGAACCATTCTCATTCCAGCATCATTCCAGCCAAATGGTCGCTCATTATTGAATTTGGTATTCCATGAAATGGGTAAAAGCTGAAAATTCTTTCTATTGGCCTTTAGTTTAAAGGTTGAATCAGTTAGATTCAAAACTGTCTGTAAATTTATTGAATCATTAGATATTATTGGTCTAATAGTAAATGAAGAGAAATTAGCATCTAACTTTCCATTTAGTTGTAAGTTTCTCAAAGCAGATTCTGTAGCTGTTTGTCCAACAGCTATTGTTTGAGCATTACCTTTTAAAAGCAATAAGGATAAAAATACTATTAGTGAAAGTCTCATATTAGTTGATTAAATATAAGCAACTTTCTAATTAGTATAATTATCTTGTAGCATTTAGTATACCGATAATAATTGCTCCCAATCCAATTACACTACTACTAATTCCCATCACTTCAGCCGTAGTTAAGCCACGCTTATTTTTCTTGATTGGTACATATAGTTCAGCACCAGGAACTAACTTAGGATAAGTTCTAAAGAATACATAGCTATTGGCAGTTCTAATCTTGCCATCAGGGTAAAGTATATAAGTCCCTTTTTTGTTGGCATTCTCTGCAAAACCGCCTGACTCTTTAATTAATTTTCTGGTTCTTAATCCTGGGTAAAAGTTTACTTTCTTTTGAATATTTACTCCTCCAAATGCTTGAACTGATACAGGCGTTTTAGGAATAGTAATCATATCACCTTCTTCCAATACAATATCATCAGAAGAACCAGGATTAGTCAAGGCCTTTTGAAGATTTACAGACATCAATACTTTTTCTTTTGACAGGGTGCTATCCAAGAATTTTTGTGTTAGGGTATCATTACTCAATTGTTTGGCTAATGATTTCTTGATTTCTAGTACTTCCCCTTTTAAAGCTGATTGATAGGTATTTCGTAAGAAATAACCAGATGATAAAGATCCCGTGTTTAAAATTCCCCCAGCTCTTGCAAATAAATCACTAACTCGGTCTTCTTTGGTATTCAATAAATAGGTTCCTGGAAATAAGACTTCTCCATTGATAGTTACAGAACCAGCTGCTTGGTTGCGAGGTAGGTTTTTTACGTTCACTACATCATATGGTTCTAATTCAATAACAGCTTGATCCTTGGTTAAAGCTAAGCTGTCTTGTAAATTGAATCGTAATATGGTATTATAAACAGTTGTGTCGCTTAATGTTGCATCTTTTCTAATTCTACGTAAGACTTCCACTTCTTTGAATGAGGCACGATCTTTTAATCCTCCTGCCAATAATATCAAATCTTCCAAACGAAGACCTGCTGCATAGCTAAAACTATCAGGTCTATTTACTTCCCCTGTAATGATAACATAAGAGGGCTCTTTTAAGGATATTTTACTATAAATATGTAAAGAATCGTCATTACGAAGGCTTAAACTTAAATCTGAACTACTATTTAAATTAATTGCAGTAATTGTTGTGTCTTTACTTTCATTGGTTCTAAACAATAGGGCACGATTAGAAAACGCGTTTTCTTTCAATTGAGCAGCTTTCAATAAATCTCCTATAGTAGGGTAGGCTGTATTGGAATAACTATTGGGATAATAAACGGCCCCAGCAATTACTACCCTATTTTCAAAACGTCTTGGTATGGCGCCTACTACAATAGAATCAGAGCTTTTCAAGCTAAATGTATTGATGCTTTTAGCGTCTACATTCATTATTGATTTACCTAATTCTCCGAATCGCTGAATTGTAATTTTATTTCTATTAGCACTATCCGCAAAACCACTAGCATATTTTTCAATAATAGTTCCAAGGTTTTCACCAGGTTCAGATTCATATATTGCAGGTCTCTTTACAGCACCTGTTAATGCCAACCGAACGGTATAAGGGTGGATTTTAATAATATCATCATCTTTGAGTAATACATTCTTAGTAAGGTCTCCATTTAATAAAAAATCATATAAATCGAAGGTTACCAGTCTTTTGCCATTTCTAATTAAGTCAATTTTTCTAAAAGATCCATTGTTAGACGGACCTCCAGAAGCGTATAGGGCATTGGCCAATGTAGATAAAGAAGATAGTTCATAAGTACCTGGTTGGCTTACTTCACCAATTAAGGTTACTCTTATACTCCTGATTTGGCCTAAACTAACTTGCAAAGAAGTGTTTCCACTATTCAATCCTGGATAGGTTTTAGCCATCACCGATTTTAATTTTGTTCTGGCTTCTTCAATGGTTAACCCAGCAATAGTAACTGGTCCAATATTAGGAATACGGATTTGCCCCTCGGTATTGATTTTGTATTTTGAGGTTTTTTCAGAAAAGCCGAATATATCAATCGATAATTCATCATCTACTCCCAGAACATAGTTGCTTGGGGTAGCAATACGCATATTGGGTTCGAAAGTAAGGTTGGCATTAGAGAAAAACTCTGATCCGAAAATTTTTAACCCTTCCTTTTCCTCTTTTTTAAATTCATTTTTAGTATTGATGGGTTTTCTAGATTCATATGAACTATTCGTGGTCTTTTTGTCTCCTGATGTACTTGTATTTAAAGAAGCCATCCTCATTTTTATTTGGGCAATTTGCGCAGCACTGAGTCCTTTTTCCCTTGCTTTTGCTTCTAATTCTGCCTCAGACAACCCACTTAATTGTGCTTGTTGCATGTATGCCTGAAACTGGGCATCAGATAAAGCATCTATATTTATGCTTGATACTTGCGGAATATTGGGTAATTGTGCCGTTGCTAATTGAGTATATCCTACTGAAATGGCTAATATCATTATACTCTTCCAAATTGTCTTCATAAATTACTTTTACTATTGATCTACTTGCTTTGTGGGGGAAAGTATAAACGAAGATAACTTATAAAGGCTTTCATACAAAGCTCAGTTCTTATTTCATCAATTGCTAACAACATTGTTGGATGTTAAAGACACTTAAAGCATATTTGGTAAATCAATATTCTGACTTTAAATTTGCAGCCTTAAGCTGAAATCTCTAACCTCCCCCTCATACTTATTTAAGTACACTTGATTGTATATTTTAATGCTATTTTAGCTACTGAAAGTTATAATTTAGCACTTTAATTACCATTGTGACTTAGGCTGGCGGAGCCATTTATAAGATTTTAAATATTACAATAAAATGTCAAGTTATTTAGAAGAAAAAAACAAGAAATTAACCTTAAAAGAATTCCTGCTTAAGCTTAAAGAATGGGTTCAATTTGTGCTTAAACGCTGGATTTTTTTAATGATACTTGGCGTTATAGGCGGAATATTGGGATTTTTGTATGCTGGATATAGACCAATTCTTTATTCTGCTAAAATGACGTTTATATTAGAAGAGGGGAAGAGTAATATGTCGGGTTTGGGGAGTTTGGCTTCATTAGCTGGTCAATTTGGTGTTGATGTTGGTGGAGCTGGTGGTGAGGGAGTTTTGTCTGGTGATAATATTTTGTTGTATTTCAAGAGCCCTTCATTAGCTAGAGAAATTTTACTAACTCAATTTGATAATAAAGCGCAATTTTCTTTGGCCGACAAATATATTGAAGTCTATAAACTGAAAGAAAAATGGGCAAAGAATGAAAAAATAGGTACTATTAGTTTTAAGACTTTTTATGCAGGTGTCTCCTATTCAAGATTACAAGACAGTTTGCTTCAAGTAATTTCTAATAAAATAATTTCAGACAACTTTAACGTAGCAAGACCTGATAAAAAAGCAAGTTTCATAGACGTTACAGTTGAAATGGAAGACGAGCATCTAGCAAAAAAATATTGTGAGCGAATTGTTCAGCGTGTTGTTGAAAGGTATATTAATGTTAAAATAAAACGACAAAAAGCAACAGTAGACAAACTGCAGGCAAGGGTAGACAGCATAGCTAATCTTTTACAACAAAAGACTTATTCTGGTGCTTCGCTTCAAAACACAAGTAGTGTGATGGATATAAATCCTTTATACAGAACTAAAACAGCTGTAGCTGTTGAATCTACTCTTAGAGATAAAACATTGCTCGCTACTATATTTGCTAGCGTAACTCAAAATCTTGAAATAGCTAAATTTACCCTTAGTCAAGAAACTCCAGTAATCCAAATAATTGACGAGCCTATTTATCCTTTAAAAGTTGATAAATTGTCAAAATTAAAAGCCGCTGTATTGAGTTCTATTTTTGCCATTATAATAGGTCTATTTTATATTTTCTCTAAAAGATTTTTTAAAAGAATTATGAAGTAATGTTATTCTTTTAACTTATTAAATCTTCATTCACAATTATTTTAAATGAAAACTGCATTAATAACAGGAATTACTGGTCAGGATGGTTCGTATTTGGCTGAATTTTTATTAGATAAAGGATATATTGTTCACGGGGTTAAACGTCGTGCCTCATCTTTTAATACACAAAGAATTGATCATATTTACCAAGATCCACATAATCCCAATGTGAACTTTAAGTTACACTATGGAGATTTAACCGATTCTACCAATATAATAAGAATTATCCAAGAAGTTCAACCAGACGAAATATATAATCTTGGTGCAATGTCTCATGTTAAAGTATCTTTTGATTCCCCAGAATATGTAGCAAATGTAGATGGAATTGGGGCTTTAAGAATATTAGAAGCGGTTCGTATTTTAGGGTTAACTGATAAAACAAGAATTTATCAAGCCTCTACTTCTGAGCTTTATGGTGGTATGGTTGAAAATAAAAATGCCCAAGGTTTATACGATGAAAACTCCCCTTTTTATCCTCGCTCCCCTTACGGTGTTGCAAAAATTTATGGGTTTTGGATAACGAAGAATTATCGGGAAGCATATGGAATGTTTGCGTGTAATGGAATTCTTTTTAACCATGAATCACCAAGACGCGGTGAAACATTCGTAACTAGGAAAATAACTTTAGGAATAGCTTCGATTGTTTTAGGCAAGCAGGATTGCCTTTATCTTGGTAATTTAAATTCACTTCGTGATTGGGGACATGCTAAAGATTATATTGATGCTATGTGGAGGATTCTTCAACAAGATACTGCCGATGATTATGTTATTGCTACAGGAATGACCACTTCTGTTAAGGATTTCGTAATAATGGCATTCAATGAGGTTGGGATTGAATTAATTTTTGAAGGAAATAATGAAAATGAAATAGCTAAAATCAGCGCTTGTAAAAATCCGCTTTATCAATTAGAAGTTGGGAAAGTAGTTGTAAAAGTTGATCCAGAATATTATAGGCCTACTGAAGTTGACTTATTGATAGGAGATCCAACAAAAGCAAAAACAAAACTAGGATGGGAGCCAAAATACAATTTAAATAGTTTAGTAAGCGAAATGGTAGCATCGGATATAGCATTTTTATCTTTAAATCAAAACAATGGTAATCATTAGTCTTTAATGGAAAATTCTATAAAGAATGAAACCATAAAAAGCGTTGCATGGAGTGCAATAGAAAGATTTTCTGTTCAGGCTTTTCAGTTTCTATTTAGTATTGTTTTAGCTCGGCTGGTATCTCCGGGTGAATTTGGATTAATTGCAATGTTAAGTGTCTTTATCGTTATAGCACAATCACTAGTTGAAAGCGGGTTTTCAAATGCATTAATTCAAAAGTTAAATAGAACAGAGGAAGACTATTCAACTGTTTTTTATTTCAATATTGCGATAGCTGTAGTTATTTATTTGTGTTTGTTTTTTTCGGCATCATCTATTGCTTCTTTTTATAATGAACCGTTGCTCAAAGTTATTTGTCAGTGGTTTGGGTTAGTTATCTTTTTTCAATCATTTTCAGTAGTTCAAATTGCAAAACTAACTATCAAATTAGATTTTAAAACGCAAGCGAAAGCATCTTTAATATCAGTCATTATAGGTGGAATTGTTGGTATTACTCTAGCTTTTTATAATTACGGTGTTTGGGCACTATTAATTCAAACCTTATTAAGTTCTTTTGTAAATACCTCTTTGTTATGGGTATTCTCAAAATGGGTTCCTTCATCCTCGTTCTCATGGGTATCATTAAAAAATTTATTCTCTTTTGGGTCTAAACTATTATTATCAGGTTTGTTGCACACCATTTATGTGAACTTGTATAGTTTAGTTATTGGAAGGAAATTCTCCTCTGTAGAAGTTGGATTTTTTAATCAATCTAATCAGATATCTCGCTTCCCTTCAGTGAGTTTAATGGCTATCATATCTAGAGCGATATATCCAATTCAATGTAAAATTCAAGATCAAAGCGAATTGTTGCGTGATTCATTTAAGCAGTATTTGCGAATGGCCTGTTACATTATATTTCCTATAATGGTTAGTATAGCGGTAATGTCTAAACAATTAATTACGGTATTATTAACGGAAAAGTGGTTGCCAATGGCAAGTTCATTAACAATTCTTAGCATCTCATATATGTGGATTCCACTGATGGTAGTTAATAATCAAATTTTAACCGTGAGAGGGAGATCTGATTATTTTTTGAAGGCAGAACTGATTAAAAAAGTATTTGGCGTTTTAATATTGGTTTTAACAATCCCATTTGGAATGACCTGGATTTGCTTAGGTATATTTTTTTATAATTTTTGTGATGTTGTTATAATTGTATTTTTTTCTAAAAAAGTTATAGAAACGAATTTTGTTTCTCAACTCAAATCAATCTTTCCTATTTTAATTCTATCATTGTCTATGAGTATTGTAATATATCTTGTTATGTTACTCTCTGTAAATGTATATATCCAAATTTTATATGGGTCATTAGCCGCAATAACTTTTTATTACCTGGTTAGTTCATTATGTAAAATTCCAGAGTTTACTTTTATACAGTCTACTGTGTTTAAGTTGCTGAATAATAAACAAGTTTAATTGCTTTGTATTAATATGAATATTCTTTTTTTGTACAATGAAACAATTAATCCCAAGGTTGGCGGGGTAGAAAAAATAACTTTTTTACTTGCAAATTATCTGGAAACAAAGGGGGTAAAAGTGTACTTTTTAGGATTAATGAATAAGTATCCTACACAAGATTCAAGACAGTATTTTTTGCCTGATCCCAATAGCTTTAACGCTAAACAGAATATAGACTTTTATATCAATTTTATACAAAAAAATGATATTAAGTATGTTATTAATCAAGGTGGGACAAATCCTGGAATTTCAAAATTAGCTTTTAATTCAGCATTTGGCGGAGCAAGATTGCTAACTGCCATACACAACTCGCCATTAGCTAATATTATTAATTTTAGTGAATCTCATAGGAGTCAATTTTCTAAAAAAGGATTGAGTTTTTTATTGCCAATCATTCAGCTAAATTTTGTTAGAAAATTAGTAATGAATCTTTACAGATTAAAATATTCAAATCATTATAAATCTATTTGTGTTAATAGTCACTACGTGATTTTATTATCTTTATTATATAAACAAGAGCTATCGTTTTTTACAGGAAAATTAATTTTGAATAATGTAATTGGCATTCATAATCCAATACAAATTAATGAAGATTTAATTGAAGATAAAAGAAAAGAACTTTTGTACGTTGGTAGAATAAATACCTCCCAGAAAAGGGTCGATCTGCTTTTAAAGATTTGGGCTAAATTGTTTTATAAATTCCCAGATTGGACACTAAAAGTGGTAGGCGGTGGTGATGAACTAGACTATATTAAGGAGATGAGTTCAAATCTTCAATTAAAGAATATTGTTTTTTATGGGTTCCAAAATCCACAAGAGTTTTATGCTTCAGCTTCTATTTTTTGTATGACATCATCATTTGAAGGACTTCCAATGACTTTGTTAGAAGCGATGCAAAAAGGAGTTGTGCCTATTGCCTTCAGCTCTTTTCTTTCTGTTTCGGAAATTATTAATGATGGCATAAATGGATTTTTAGTTGAGCCATTTAACATTGAACAATATGTTGAAATACTAGAAAAATTAATGTTAGATGAAAAATTGATAAACACAACTTCCATTGCAGCAAGACAAAAAGTGAAACTATTTGATTTTGATTTAATTGGACAAAAGTGGATTGATATTTTCAATGATAAAAATGTAATGAATTAGAATGCTTTTTGCAATTATAGTCTTAACTTATTTTTTGACCATTCAGCAAATCTCTTACTATGTTGATTTGCGAAGTGAAAAATATTTCCAATATTTTGTTGTTTTACTCTCATTTATCATTTTAGATTTATTACGAGTATACTGTCAAGCCTATTTCCCTGATATACCAAACTATAAAGAAGTTTTTGATGAAACACCTTCCATTTATAATTTTATAAAAGGGGGATATGGGATTGAGTATTTTGACAATGTAGTAGAGTTGGGTTTTAGTTTTTTTATTTCTTTTTTTAAGAACTTTTCTAACAGTTATTCGCTTTTTCTCTTTCTAATTTCAGTAATAGAGCTTGTATGTTTTTATTATTTTTGTAGGAAATTTCAAATTAATCTTGTCAATGCAATTCCAATCTATTTTGCATTTACTTTTGTTACATTCCAAATAGGCATGTTAAGACAGGCCCTAGCATTTTGTTTTTTCTTATTTGCTTTAATTAATATCAATAAGAAAGCGCTTTTTTTTATATTAATCATTATTGGAGTCGCTCTTCATACATCAATTTTGTTTTGTTTGCTATTTTTTTGGGTGGATCGATATGTTAATCGAAAAATATTTTATGCAATTTTTCTTCTATCGCTTCTATTGTATTTATTTCAAATAGACTTGATAGGAACTTATCTTCCCATTTTGCAATTAGGAGATTCCATAAGGACAGCAAAAGTTGGATATTATTTAAATGTGGACAGGCCAAATTCTTTCTTAGGTATTGGATTTTGGGAAAGAATTGTCTCTTTCATTTTACTAAACGTGATTTATAGTAAACTATCATTTTACAATAAAATAACAAAATTTAATAATATAATATACAATTTGGGTATTGTTGTTATTTTGTTACAGATGATATTCTTTTCATCCCCAACCATTACAAGTAGACTGAGGTATTATATAGTGATTTTTCCAGCATTATTTATTTCTGAATATATTTTTTCTGATATAGAAGATGATTTTAAATGGATTTATCAGCTATTGTTTTCCCTTTATTTATATATGTATCTTTTCTTACTTGCTACATATCTTATTGAATAAAATTTATTGATTTTTTATTTTCCGTTTACATCGTATCCAATGAAAAAAATAATATTAGTTTTTGGAACAAGACCTGAAGCAATTAAAATGGCTCCTCTTGTTAAGCGTTTTCAAGAATGTAATAATGACTTTCATACAATCTGTTGTGTTACTGGCCAACATAGAGAGATGCTTGATCAAGTGCTTGAAATTTTTGAGATTAAGCCAGACTATGATTTAAATATTATGAAGGATGGGCAGGATTTGTTTGACGTTACAGCACGAGTGCTTTATGGAATGAGAGATATATTAACGAAAGAGAAGCCAGATATGGTGTTTGTGCATGGCGATACAACAACTTCAATGGCAACAGCTTTGGCAGCATTTTATTGTCAAATACCTGTTTCACATATTGAAGCTGGATTAAGAACTTATAATATTTATAGTCCTTGGCCAGAGGAAATAAATCGTCAATTAACGGGTAGAATTGCTACTTTTCATTTTACACCTACAATATCAAGTAAGCAAAATTTGTTATCTGAAGGAGTTAATGAGTATAATATCTTAGTCACTGGTAATACAGTTATTGATGCGCTATTTTCTGTACTCAATAAAGTGCGAACAAATAAAGTACTTCAAAATAAGATTTCTTCTATTTTTTTAAACGCTGGTTATGATTTGTCACGTATTGATAATAATAAGCAATTAGTATTAATCACTGGACATAGACGGGAGAATTTTGGAGATGGTTTTTTAAATATTTGCCAGGCAATTAAAACCTTAACTATTAAGTATCCCAATGTTGATTTTCTTTATCCTATGCATTTAAATCCTAATGTACGGGAACCAATTGGAAAAATTTTTGAGCATAATTTATCTACGAATATTTTTTTTATTGAACCGCTCGATTATTTAAGTTTTGTTTACATCATGGATAAGAGTTATATAATCTTAACAGATAGTGGGGGTATTCAAGAAGAAGCTCCAAGTTTGGGTAAACCAGTTTTAGTAATGAGAGACACAACAGAACGTCCTGAGGCTTTGGTTGCTGGTACAGTTGAATTAGTTGGAACAGATACAGCGAAAATTGTTGACAGTGTATCTTGTTTAATTGACAATAAAGAGTATTATGAGAAAATTAGTAAAGCGAATAATCCCTATGGCGATGGTATGGCTTGTAACCGAATTGTTGATTTTCTAAAAAAGTAGAAATGAAAAAAGTATGTTATTTTACAACTAAAGTTTCTACGGATATTCGGATTTTTGAGAAAGAGTGTACTTCTTTAGCTAAAGCAGGCTATTCTGTTTATTTAATCTCTCCAAATGCTATAACTGAAGTTAGGAATGGAGTAAATATTACGGGTGTAAAGTTTTTGCATAAAAGTACATTTGCAAGATTGTTTATTTTGCCATATAAACTTTATCAAAAAGCAGTATCGCTTAATGCAGATATTTATCATTTTAATGAACCCTCTGCGCTCCATTTTGGATTATTGTTAAAACTCAAAAAGAAAAAAGTAATTTTTGACAGTTTCGAAGATCACCCCACATTGATTTTAGAACATAAAAAATTGCCTCTTTTTGTTATGAAGTTGATTTCAAGGATATATGAAAAGTATGAGTATTTTATTTGCAGATATTTTGATGCAATTATATCTTGTTATCATTGGACTCAGGAAAGGCTGGAGAAAGCTTGTTCGAATAATGCATTAATTTTTAACTTCCCCATAATTAAAGCTGAACAACTAAATGTTGTACCAAAAACAGATATTGATGAAAATTCAATATGTTATGCAGGTCTTTTCTCTGAAATGTGGAATATTGATAAAATTCTTACTGCATTGACTGAAGTTGAAAATGTTCGTTTTAATTTGGCTGGCCATGGGAGTGAACAAATTATTAATCAGTATAAGTTAAATAAAGGTTGGAGTAAGGTCAACTATTTTGGTAAATTAAATCATAGTGAAGTTTACAATACAATTTACGCAAAGTCATCAATTGGAATGGCATTATTAGATTATATACCCTTATGTAAAGGAAATGTAGGTAATATGTCTAATAATAAATTCTTTGAATACCTGTTGGCTGGTTTACCAATCATTTGCACAGACTTTATACTTTGGCAAGAGGTTGTAAAGCAACATAATTGCGGTATTTGTGTAAATCCAAGAAATCAAAAAGAAATTATTTCTGCAATTACCTATTTAACTGAAAATCCAACAATTGCTAGGGAAATGGGCAGTAATGGAAGGAAATTGGTTTTAGAAAAATTTAATTGGCATATGGAAGAACAGAAATTATTAAACGTATATAAAAGGTTACTTTAATTCCTGATGAAGACAGTAATATTAATTAGCTCATGCGATCATTTTAAAGAATGTTGGGAACCATTAGCGTACTCCTTTGAACAATATTGGCCTGATTGTCCATTCCCTACTTATATTATTAGTAATCAAATCGAAGACAAAAATTTAAAAATTAAATTTTTAAAAATTGGCAAGGATAATTTTTTTGCATCTAATTTAAAAGCAGCTTTGGTATTGTTAGACTGTGATTTTGTGATTTATTTTCAAGATGATTATTTTTTATCAAAAAAAGTAGATACTAAAGCAATTCAGGATCATGTTAAGTATTGTTGGTCAAATAAAGTTGGTTTTTTAAAAATTCATGCAAATGACTATTTAGTAAGAGATCATTTAAGAATTGATAATAGCATTTATTGTAAAAACCCAATAGATGTAAGGTACTCTTTGAATACCTCTATTGCAATATGGAATAAAGAAACACTAGAATCCCTTTGTATAGAGGGTTATTCAGGTTGGGATTGGGAAAGAAATATAGTTCCATTTGTTAAACAAAATAAAGTGGCTATTAAGTCTGAAATATTGCATTCAACCTTTATGGATAACTTGGGAATTAAAACAATTCCTGGCGGTGCGGTGGCTAAAGGGCGGTGGACAAAAAATGGGGTTCTATTTCTTGAAGAAAATGGGTTTAGTGAGCTTTTAAAAACACGAGAAAAAGAGGGTAAAATCATCTCATCTTTAGGTGAATTTTACAATAAAAATCCAAGATCTTTTCTCAGATTTCCCATTGCCCTTTTAATAAGGGCTATCTTAAAATTAAACGTTAACATATAAATACATTTTCTCAATGAAAATCGGCAATAAAATTAACCTACCTAAAATTTTAGACTTCCGAGGTAATCTTTCCTTTATTGAAGAAGATAATCATATTCCATTTAAAATAAAGCGGTCTTATTGGATTTATGATGTACCTGGTGGTGAAACAAGAGGCGGTCATTCTTATAAAACGAATGAAGAATTTATTGTTGCATTATCTGGCAGCTTTGATGTGATTTTGCATGATGGTATTAATAAAGAAGTTATTTCCCTAAATCGTTCCTACCATGGTTTATATGTGCCACAAGGAATTTGGAGGCAGATGGAGAATTTTTCTACCAACTCGCTCGCGTTGGTACTTGCTTCAACTTATTTTGACAAGAACGATTATATCTATGATTTTGAAGAATTTAAAAACTTAAAAAAATGAGAGAATCAACCGTATATCAGTGTTCTGTCATTGAAATAGATAAGCATCATCACCATAAAGGCAATATAAGTGTAATCGAAAATGGGGTTACGATTCCTTTTGATGTAAAGAGGGCTTACTATTTATATGATGTTCCTGGCGGAGAAGCTAGGGGGGGGCACGCACATTTAGCACTTGAACAATTAATTGTTGCGGTTAGTGGTAGTTTTAACGTGAAGCTGAATGATGGAAATGTTACCCGTACATTCACATTGAATAGACCTTACCAAGGCTTATTAGTGGTGCCAGGTATTTGGAGAGAATTAGATGATTTTTCTTCTGGTTCTGTTTGCTTGGTATTGGCCTCTCATAAATACGATGAAGCCGATTATATTCGGGATTATCAAGATTATTTAAATTACAAAAAATGATACACCAACTAGCAGATTGTTTAAATGAACATATTCACGAGACAACCAATATTTGGCAATATGTGGTGGTGCTTAAAAATGCAAAGATTGGCAAGGGGTGTAATATTTGTTCTCAATGTTTTATTGAGAACGATGTGGTGATTGGGGATAATGTTACCGTTAAAAATGGGGTCTATCTTTGGGATGGAATCACTATTGAAGATAATGTACAAATAGGACCCAACGTAACATTTACCAATGATAAATATCCTCGAGCAAAAATGCCCTATACACTCCAGCGAACCCTGGTAAAAAAGAATGCCTCTATTGGTGCTGCTTCAACTATTTTAGGTGGGGTTACCATTGGTGAAAATGCAATGGTAGGTGCTGGAAGTTTAGTTACGAAAGACATTCCAGACAACGAACTGTGGTATGGAAGTCCTGCAAAATTTATTAGAAAATTAGCAATATGATTAAGTTTTTAGATCTTAAAAAAATTACGCAGAAATACGAGGCAGAAATTCATGAAGCCGTACTTCGGGTAGTAGATTCTGGTTGGTATTTGCAAGGCAATGAGAATAAACTATTTGAGGAGAATTATGCAAAATACATTGGTACCAGCCATGCAATTGGGGTGGCAAATGGATTAGATGCATTAAGGTTAATATTAAGGGCTTATATGGAATTAGGTGAAATGAGCCCAGGAGATGAAATAATTGTTCCTGCTAATACCTTCATTGCTTCTACATTAGCAATTACAGATAATGGCCTTGTTCCAATAATGATTGATTCCAAGGAATCGAATTTTCAAATGGATGAAAATTTGATTGAAGCAGCCATAACACCTAAAACAAAAGCCATTATGATTGTCCATCTATATGGTCAATGTGCTTACAGTAATCAAATTGGTGAATTGTGTAAAAAATTCAATTTGAAATTAATAGAAGACAATGCACAGGCACATGGATGTAAATTTAATGGACAAACTATTACAGGTTCAATTGGGGATGCAGCAGGCCATAGTTTTTATCCAGGGAAAAATTTAGGAGCATTTGGTGATGCAGGTGCTATTACAACAAATGACAGCAAATTGGCTGAAGTAATTAGAGCACTCGCAAATTATGGTTCTAAAATTAAATACGTTAGTGAATACAAAGGATTAAATAGTCGATTAGACGAAATTCAAGCAGCTATTTTAGGAGTTAAATTGAAATATTTAGACATTGACACCAATCATAGAAGAACTATTGCGAAACTGTATCAATCACTCATTAATAACCCATTAATTCAGTTACCTGAAATTCTTGATTGGGATGCTCATGTATTTCATTTGTTTCCCATTTTAACGGCTAATAGAGACGGGTTACAAAAGTACCTTGCTGATCACCAAATTCAAACTTTGATTCATTATCCCATACCTCCCCATCAACAAGTATGTTATAATGAATATCATGAGTTGAGTTTTCCTATTGCTGAAAAAATTCACCATCAAGAACTAAGTTTGCCAATCAGTCCTGTAATGGACATTGAAGAAGCAATGCAAGTGATTGATGCAGTAAATAATTGGGCTTAATTTATGAATAAAACAATTTGGTTGGTTAATTATTATGCGATGCCTCCTGAGCATGAGAGCAGGTTGCGTACAATTAAATTTGCCCAATATTTAAAAAAGCTTGGGTACAATACCATTGTTATTTCATCTAGTAATTTGCATAATAAAGAGGTTAATTTAATTGACGACGATAGTAAATTCAAGTTTGCTAATTTTGATGGAATTGATTTTATCCTTTTAAATACGCTGAAATATCAGTCCAATTCGTTGAAAAGATTTATCAGTTTATTTCTCTTTCATTTAAAGCTTCATTTATTAAGTGAAAAATTTCCTAAGCCCGATTTTATCGTACACACTTGCTTGCCTCCTTTCGGAAATATCTCTTATTTTACTGCTAGAAAGTTCAAAGCGAAATACATAGCAGAAGTACTTGACTTATGGCCCGAGTCGTTTGTGACTTTTGGATTAATCAAACCATCGAATCCTCTCTTAGGTTTATTGTATTATGCTGAAAAGTTCATTTACAAAAAAGCTGATGCATTGGTTTTTTCAATGGAGGGAGGGATTGATTATCTCAGGAATAAAAAATGGTTGAAAAGCCAAGGTGGTCCTGTTTCTGATGAAAAAGTGTTTTATATAAACAACGGAGTTGACTTAGCAGATTTTGACTATTTTAAAAGCAACTTTAAAATTGAAGATGCCGATTTAGAAAATGATGCTTTTTTTAGGGTGGTATATATTGGATCTATCCGACATGCAAACAATGTGCAACGATTAGTAGAAGCTGCTGTCATTTTACAAAAGCACCCGCAAGTTAAAATTTTGATTTATGGTGATGGGGGAGAGCGACAAACTTTAATTGATTATTGCAATGAGAATAATTTGCAAAATGTACTGTTTAAAAACAAATGGGTAGAGCCTAAGTATGTTCCTTATATTCTTTCGAAAAGTAGCTTGAATATTTTGAATTATTTTCCAAACGAAATATTTCAATATGGGGGGAGTCAAAGCAAGTCCTTCCAGTACATGGCTAGTGCAAAACCAATCTGCTCAAATCTTCAGATGGGTTATTGTCCAATCACTAAATATCATTTAGGCATTTCTAAAGAATTTAATAGCGCAGCTGAATATGCGAATGCTATAGAATATTTCATCAGTCTAGATCAAAATGAGTATCAACAGCTTTGTAAGAATGCAAGAGAAGCAGCGAAGTATTATGATTATCCCTATTTGGTTGAGCAATTCAATCAAATTTTAGATTCAAAACTGAACTAAGCAGTATGAGCGATTTTACAATTAGGAAAATGGTTGAGTCTGATGTTAGTAATGTGAGTTTTATTCATATAAAAGCATTCAAAAATTTCTTTCTCACGAGTTTAGGAAAAGGGTTTCTTGAAACATATTATAGCGCTTGTTTAAAACATCAACATACTATTGCTTTTTGTGCAGAAGACTTACAAGGTAATTTAGTGGGTTTTGCAACCGGTAGTAGTTGGGCTAAGGGATATCATAGATCTATTTTTATGAATAATATATTCAGTTTTCTAACTTCTTTAGCGGTTTCTATTGTTAAAAAACCTCCAATATTGATTCGTTTATTCAAGAATCTGGAAAAAAACAAACATAAATATGATATGGGTGAATACGCAGAGTTGTTGTCTATTGGAGTAAATCCAGATTATAAAGGCGGTGGAGTGGGTAGAGAGCTTTTGACTGTATTTCATGATGAAGTAAGGAAACGAGGGGGCGTAAAAGTAGCATTAACCACAGATAAATTAAACAATGACCCTGTTTTAGCTTTTTACGCAAAAGCTGGATATGAAACCTTTTATGAATTTACAACCTACCCCAAAAGGGAAATGTACAAGTTAATGGCGATTATAGATTAATAAGATGAAACGATTATTTGATTTTATTTGTTCGGTGATGCTTTTAATGCTCATAGCTTTACCTTTGTTGTTGGTTTCATTATTGATTAAACTAACCATGCCTGGTCCAATTTTCTTTATTCAAGAAAGAGTTGGGCAATATGGTAAACTATTCAGATTAATTAAGTTTAGAACCATGAAGGTTGCAGATGGAAAAACCAAGGGAAGTTTTGACGCGGGTGATTCTTCTAGAGTTACTCCAGTTGGAAGCTTCTTGCGAAAAACTAAAATTGACGAATTACCTCAATTATTAAATGTACTAATTGGAGACATGTCGTTAGTTGGGCCAAGACCTGAAGTTAAAATTTGGACTGATGTATACCCTGAACAGTGGGCGATTGTGCACAAAGTAAGGCCCGGTATTACCGATGAAGCTTCTATAACTTTTAGAAACGAGGAAGTAATATTAAAAAATGCCCAAAATCCAACAGATACGTATAGAAATCAAATTTTACCTCAGAAATTAGCGTTATATATCCAATATGTACACAACCAAAGCTTTTTAGGGGATTGTAAAATTCTCATAAGAACACTTGGTCATGTGCTATTTAAATAAATTCAATGAAAAACATTCCATTCTCTAAAGTAGATATAGGTGCAGCAGAGCGTAATTATTTAAAAGAAGTATTAGACTCTGGATGGCTTACTACCGCAGGAAAAACCCTCGAATTTGAGAAAAAATTTGCAGAATATGTGGGTGCAAAATATGCTTGTGCAGTTAATTCCTGTACTTCAGCTTTGCATTTGGGTATTGATGCTTTAGGAGTACGAGCGGGAGATAAAGTTTTTGTTCAAAGCATGACATTTACTGCCTCAGCAGAAGTGATCAGGTATATGAATGCGGATCCTATTGTATTAGACATAGAATATAGAACTAATTTGATTACGCCCGAAATATTGGAAAATGCCATTGCCCAATATCCTGATGTAAAATACCTAGTAGTAGTGCATTATGGTGGTCAAGCTGCTCAGATGGAACAAATTGTTGCTATTTGTAAGCAGCATGGGATCAAAATATTGGAAGATGCAGCCCATGCTTTCCCAACAAAATTAAATGGAAAAATGGTCGGTACTTTTGGCGATATTACTTGCTTTAGCTTCTATGCAAACAAAACCATCACTACAGGTGAAGGGGGGATGTTGGTTACTGAAGACGAAGCCATTTACAAGCGGGCCAAAGTGATGCGCTTACATGGTATTAACAGAGATATTTGGGATCGTTTTACGTCTAAAAAGCCGTCTTGGGAATATGACGTAATTGAAGCAGGCTTTAAATACAATATGACCGATTTGGCTGCAGCTATTGGATTAGGTCAACTAGAACAAGCCGAAGACTTACGTATGGGAAGGCAAAAAGCAGTTGAATTTTATTTTGAAGCACTCAAAGACCTTGATATGATTGATTTGCCCATTGTTAAATGTGCATTCGAAGATCATGCATGGCATTTATTTCCCATTGTGCTTAATGATAAAGCCAAAATTTCGAGAAACCAATTCATTGAAGCATTAGCGGAAAATGGCATTGGTACTTCAGTTCATTATAAACCAATTCATCAGTTAACCTATTACAAAGAAAAATACCATTTAAAGTCTGAAGATTATCCAAATGCTGAAAAAACCTGGCGAGGAAATGTGTCATTACCACTTTATCCATACATGTTAGAGGATGATTTGCAGTATATTGTCGAAAAAATTAAGAAAATTTTAATCTAAGTTCTAGATTATTAGTACCTTAATTAATCTTTATTCCATTTAGCTATATGTTCAAACGTTACAGGTTAAGAAAAATCAAGAATATGTCCATCTTACCCAGATGGGTCATTTTTACCTTAGATATTGGGATTAGTGTTATTTGCTTCCTCATTGCTTATTTAATCAAAGCCGAGTTTGATTATGCTGTTTGGAATAAGGTGGAAATCTTCAATAATACGTTGATTTTATTAGGCTTTAATATCTCTTTGTTTACCTTGTTTAGGGTTTATGCGGGAATTATACGGTTTACCGGATTACAAGATACTTTCAGGATCTTCTTTGTGGTATTTTTTGCCAATGCGGGTTATGGAGTGCTAGATATGTTCTTTCGTACTTGGAATAACGAACCCTTAATTGCGCCATCCATTTTGGTAATTAATACCTTGTTGTCATTTGTTGCATTGAGCTCTTATAGGGTAGTGATTAAGTATTTCTTCTCTTTTGTAACCACTATAAATACCACTAAAAAAAGAGTGGCAATTTATGGTGCTGGCGATGTAGGTATTTCTACTAAAAGAGCATTGGAACATGATATGACAGCCAATGTTCAAATGGTTTTATTCTTAGAAGATGATCAAAGAAAAGTTGGCAAAAATTTAGATGGGATAAAAATATTTTCTTCTGTACAATTAGAAGATTTACTAACCAACCATTTGATTGATGAACTCATCATTGCAACAAAAAGACTTCCGTCAAAAAGAAAAAATGAAATTGTTGATTTTTGCTTAGATAACAAGATTGAAGTATTTACTGTACCACCTTTAAAAAATTGGATCAATGGCCAGTTAAGTACTAAACAGTTGCAGAATGTTAAAATTGAGGATTTGTTAGAGCGGGAGCAAATCAAAATTTATAATGAAATTTTGTTCAAGCAACTCAATAATAAGACTGTTTTAGTAACAGGTGCAGCTGGCTCTATTGGAAGTGAAATTGTAAGGCAATTATTGCAATATAAACCAAAATGCATTGTCTTAAATGATCAAGCAGAAACGCCGTTACACGACTTAAAGCTAGAATTAGAAGAATTGTCTTGTAAGCAATATAAATTGGCTTTAGGGGATGTTCGGAATGAATTATTTGTGGAGAAAATATTTCAAGACTACCAACCGCATTTCGTTTATCATGCTGCTGCTTATAAGCACGTCCCTATGATGGAAGATAGCCCATTAGAAGCTATATGCACGAATGTTGGTGGCACTAAATTATTAGCAGATTTATCCATCAAATATGGGGTGGAGCGCTTTGTAATGATTTCTACGGATAAAGCGGTGAACCCTACAAATGTGATGGGTGCTTCTAAGCGGATTGCCGAAATGTATGTTCAGTCTCTTTATCAAAATCAGGAGCTAAAGTTTCAGAATGATTTGTCCATTAAAAGAACCAAATTCATCACTACTCGTTTTGGAAATGTATTAGGTTCTAATGGTTCTGTGATACCCCGTTTTAAAAAGCAAATTGAAGCAGGTGGTCCTGTTACAGTAACTCACCCTGATATTACTCGTTACTTCATGACTATTCCAGAAGCCTGTCAATTGGTATTAGAAGCTGGTTCGATGGGTAATGGAGGAGAGATTTTTGTATTCGATATGGGCCAGCCCGTTAAAATTGCAGACTTGGCAAGGAAAATGATCAAGCTTTCTGGCTTAGAACCTGATGAAGATATTAAGATTGAGTACTCCGGATTGAGGCCTGGTGAAAAGCTCTATGAGGAGCTATTAAATAATGCGGAGAATACCCTTCAAACGTATCATGAAAAAATTCTGATAGCCAAAACTAGAACCATCGAGTACGCAAGCCTATCTGTTCAAATTGATTCATTAATTACTCCGGCACAACAACAAGAATCAGTGACTTCTGTAGTTCAAGCTATGAAAGAATTGGTTCCCGAATTTATCAGCAACAATTCTGAATTTGAAAAGTTAGATACCCCCAAACAAGCCGCTGTGGTTAACATGAAATAAGGTTGCTCATTTAAATTCATTCATGCGATATATCTGTTTATTTTTTTTGCTAGGGTACTTTAATTTTTTATCTGCTCAAACTGTTCCAATCGATCAAGATTTTTGCTTAAGAATTAATCAATTAAAGGGCGATTTTGATCCTAACTATTCATTTACCGCAAGGCCACTGATTCAGAAAGATTCTTCCAAGTCAATAGTTACTATTTTACCGGTAAGGATTAATACCAAATTCAATAGTCATAGTCCTTTCGGATGGAACGATGCGGGTATGATTATGGCAAAGGGGCTGCAAACAATGGTATCTGCAGGTGTTTATGCAAAGTGGGGGCCATTAAGTGTTCAGCTTCAACCAGAATTCTATTATGCGGCTAATTCACCTTATCCAACCACGGTTGGTTATGGTTTCAATACCGGAAAATCATTTCAAAAAACTTACCTTGGTCAATCTGCTATTAAACTTAATTTAGGACCAATTGCTGTGGGTGTTTCTTCTCAAAATAATTGGTGGGGGCCTGGGCAGTTCAGCTCTATCATGATGAGTAATAATGCGCCTGGATTTAATCATATTACCATCAATAGTAATAAACCAATCAAAACAGCCATTGGCCATTTCGAATTTCAATTGATCATGGGGCGCTTGAACGAAGATACTAGCAGGGCTTTTGAAAACAACTATATGCGTCCGTTGAATCCACGTAATGAAGGACGTTATTTCAATGGTATTGTTGCTAGCTATCAACCCAAATGGTTACCTGGATTTTTTTTGGGTGTTACCCGTTCAGAACATCTTTATCTTTTTGATCAATCAAAAAAGACTGGATTCTTTTCGAAATATTTTCCAGTTTTGCAAGCATCTAGTCCGGTGGACAATGCTAATCTTTCTACTATTAGAAGTGATGGGGCTTTTAGTGTTTTCACTAGATTGTTACTGCCAAAACATCATTCAGAATTTTACGTAGAATATGGTTACAAAGATTTCAAACAGAACTTACGTGACCTTTCAGTTAATACAAGCCATTCCGCTGCTTTTATTTTAGGTTTTAACAAGCTAATTCCAAAGGCAAATTTTGATTGGTTAATTACTGGAGAAATTACTCAAATGGCTCAAAGCACGAGTTCTATATTACGCGACGCAGGTAACTTCTACGAACATTGGTTTGTTAAACAAGGCTATACTCATCATAATCAGATTCTTGGTGCGGGAAGTGGATATGGTAATAATGTTCAAACCTTACAATTGAAAAGAATAAAAAAGCAAGATTTTTTTGGAATTAAGCTTCAGCGAATTCAACAAGATCCACGTCTTTTAAGAAAACCCGATAATTCATTCACATTAAGAACGATTCATTGGAACGACATATCCATCGGTTTCCTCGGCTCCAAACAATTCAACCAATGGCGCATCAATGCCGAGATTCAATTCGTCAATCGTAAAAACTACGGCTGGCAAACAGGAAATGCATTTAATTTATTTACACAAATAAATGGTCAATACTTCTTCAAAAGAAAATAGTACCATGGGTAAAAAAATATTTTTTGTTCTTTGTTCTTGGTTAGCCGTATTGCAGTTAAATGCGCAAATAGTGCAATCAGAAATAGACTTACAAGACTTTCAACGTATTGGGCAGTTAATGGATACTGCTAATCAAAATCTTTTTTCTTTCACACAGCGGAGTGCCAGCAACTATTGGTTAAATCATCCCGATTACCAAATCAAGAACAGGAGAAAAATTCAGGTCCATCTGCTACAAGTTGGTTACCAACAGCAATACAATAGCAAAATAGCCACAAGTGCCAATGATGGTTCTTTTATTCCTGCATTGGGTTTGCAACACCGTTTATCGCTAGGTGCATTGTTGCGCTTCAAAAACTTGAGTATTCAATTGCAGCCTGAATTTATCCAAGCTGCCAATACTGCCCCTCAACCCTTTAATGGCAATCCCTTTGATGGCAACTATTTTTCAAGGTATTATATGTACCACTTGAATAAAATAGACAACCTCACACAATTTGGTACAGAAACCATTTCTAAATTTTTTCCTGGCCAATCCAGTATAAGATTCAATACCCATAATCTAAGCATTGGTGTATCTACTGAAAACCTTTGGTGGGGTCCGGCTCGTAAAAATAGTTTGGTCATGACCAATAATGCACCAGGCTTTTTACATGGTACTTTACAATCCTTAAAACCCATTACAACGCCCTTGGGTAATATAGAGTTTCAAGTAGTGTATGGGGGCTTATTGCAAACCCCTTTTGAACCACAAGACCATGCCATCATGCGTACCATTTGGACGGGGGGTATGGCTGTTAAATCAACCAATGAACGCCGAATGATCGGCTACCAATTCAGTATCAGCCCAAAGGGAATGGAGAACTTTTCTATTGGCTTAACAGGGGCACGTTATTTCTACATTGATTCTGCCAATATTCAATCCAGCGATATCGTTCGTTCTTACGAAAATAAATTAAGCAATGCATCCTTGGGTTCTTTGTTTGTTCGTTATAAAATGCCTAAAGCCCTAGCTGAAGTTTATGCTGAATATGGCAGGGCCAATCGCTTAGCCATGCCCTGGAACCTAATAGGAGATACCATTCCAACAGGTTATACGATTGGATTTAGAAAAGGATTTGAAAGTACAAGCAAAGGACATCTTTGGTTATCTGCCGAAATTACTCAGTTGCAATTACCCGATGCAACCTTGATTTTTGATGCCTCTGGTCCTAGTTCTACTCCTAAAACCAATAGCTGGTATACCCATCCCTATATTACCCAAGGCTATACCAATTGGGGGCAATCCATGGGGGCTGCAATGGGACCGGGTAGTAATAGTTTGTTTGTAGAATTAGCCTGGATCAAGGGTTTAAATAAAATTGGGCTTTCAGTTGAACGTATAGCCAATAACAACGATTTTGCCATCTATAATTATTTTAGTGGTACTCTTGGAACCGGTTTAGCTGATCGCTATTGGATCAACCACCATCTTTCTTTAAACGCCCAAACCAATTTAGGTAATTGGTTGATTGCGGGCGCTCTAACTTCTACCAAAGCATTGAATTACCGTTGGGTAAATTTATCAGGCAATTTTTCTCAGGGCTCCCCCGATTCTGATCGGAGCAGCATTCGCGCCCAAGTTTCCTTGATTTACTTTTTCAAAAAGCCTACTTTTACCCCTTAAATAATTTCCTATTTGATGAAAAGATTTTTGTTGTGTTTGATGCTATTACTTGGTGCTTTTCAATATAGGCTAGTGGCTCAAAATTTGCCCATTAATATTGAAACCCTCACCGATCAGCAGATTATGGGATTGATGACGCAATACCAGTTGGTGGGTTTGTCAGAATTAGAACTAGAAATGAAAGCCCGTGAAAAAGGTCTCAGCATGGACCAGATTAATCAGCTCAAGAAGCGCATGGCTTTGATGGATTTTTCTTCAGTAAAAGAAATGGGCATGGGCGCTGGCAAGTCTTTATCGAACGAAGAAAACTTTATGCCGCGCAACCGCATCAAAACTCGCTCTGTTGCCAGCTTTTACAGAGATACCACCCAAAAATATTTCCCCTTTGGTTACGAAATTTTTGAGAATGAAGAACTCAGCTTCGAACCCAATATCAATATTGCTACCCCTCAGAACTATATCATTGGGGCCAACGACCAATTGAGCATTGACGTTTTTGGTATTTCTGATAATACCAAGAAACTAACGGTTTCTGCAGATGGAGTCATCCGTTATCCCAATTATGGTCCTATTAAAGTGGCTGGTCTTACCATTGAAGATGCTAAGGCAAAAATTAAAACATCCCTTACAAAAATTTATCCCGGTATTGCAAGTGGTTCAGTGAATGTTCAAGTAGCGTTGACCAAACTTCGCAGTATTCGTGTAACCCTTATTGGGGAAGTGTATCGCCCCGGTAATTTTGAATTATCTTCTTTATCTACCATCATGAATGCCCTGTATGCTTCGGGTGGTCCCAATAAAATAGGGTCTTTCAGAGATATTGAATTGGTGCGAAATGGTAAAACGGTTGCCCATTTTGACCTCTATAATTTTTTATTAAAGTCAGACTTAACGAAGAATCTATTATTGGCCGACGGGGATGTGATCCGCATCAGCCCTTATACGCGAAGGATTATTTTAACGGGTGCGGTTAAAAAGCAGGCTTTATTTGATGTAAAAGACAATGAAACTGCTGCCGATATTATTCAATATGCGGGAGGCTTTGCTGACCATGCTTTAAAAGAATGGATCAGGGTCTATAGAATGGGCCAACGCAACAAAGAGATTGTAAGCGTGCCTTATTCCCAATTAAATCAGTTTAAGCTTAATTCGGGTGATACCTTGGTTATCGATTCTTTGGCCAATACCTATGCCAATCGAGTGATGATTGGTGGGGCTGTTTATTATGGTGGCGCATACAGCATTGCGCAGATCCCTACTTTAAAAGCATTACTCGAAATTGCCAAACCTCGGGAAGATGTTTTTGTGGAAAGAGGCATCATCAAAAGATTGAAAAAAGATTTTACCCCTGAAATTATTTCCTTCAATGTGAATGATATTGTAGCAGGTAAAAATAATATTGATTTGCAACGCGAAGACTCAGTGCAATTATTTCGCATCAATGAATTGCGTGAGAAATTTTATGTCACCATCAATGGTGAAGTAAATAAGCCTGGCATCATTGCTTTTGCAGAAAATACCCGTGTGCAAGATTTGGTATTGATGGCGGGTGGTTATAAAGATGGGGCTTCTTTGCAACGCATTGAAGTGTCTCGTCGTATAAGACAACAAGGGGCTAGTAAAGATTCTGCTTTGTATTCGGTAATTAAAACGATTGATCTTAGCAGTGCCAATAACCAAGACCTTGATTTTGTATTGCAACCATTTGATATGGTTTCGGTTCGTAAGTCTCCTTTATACAAAGAACAAATCAATGTAGGCATCGAAGGGGAAATCGTTTTTCCAGGTAACTATACTTTATCGGGCAATACCGAAAGAATTTCTGATTTAGTGAAAAGAGCAGGTGGTTTAAAGCAAAATGGTTTTGCAGGTGGCGCGCTCTTGATCAGAAAAACTTATCGCGATATTTCTGAAACTGATGCTACACTAATCAGCAATAAAACCAATTTAATTAACCGCCAAAGCGGGATCAACACTGGTTCAAACGGCGCAGCAGACTCAACGGCATTGGCCGCTGCCAATAAAGAGCAAAAGCCCGTAGGCATTCGGCTGGATGAAATCTTAGCAAACCCTGGTTCAGCGGAAGACTTGTTTTTATTAGAAGGCGATATCTTAAAAATTCCGCGTCAATTGCAAACCATTCAAACCTTTGGTGCGGTGAATGTGCCCAAACAAATTGTGTACTACGAGGGCATCCGTTTTAAAGATGCCTTGCGCGAAAGTGGTCGTTTTAGTATGAACGCTTCTCGCAAAAATTCCTACGTGATTTATCCCAACGGACAAGTGCGTAAAACGCACAATTTCCTATTTGTACGTTTTTATCCTTCTATAAAACCAGGTACCGAAATATATGTGCCTGCACAAAAGCCCAAGGGTAAATTGTCTACAGGAGAAGTAATTGGCGTAGTATCTAGCTTAACTTCTTTGGTGAGTATTTTAGTTTTATTGATTAATTCGCAGAAATAAAATGATGAAGAATCAACCAACTACGGTTGCATTAAGCCAGTTTTTAGCAGAGGCAAAAGCAATGGGCCAATATTGGTGGAATATGCGTAAGCTTATCGTATTGGCATTATTGCTGGTGAATGGTGTGGCCGCTTTGTATTCTTTTTTGCAAAAGCAACAATACGAGGCCGAAGTAAGTTTTATACTAGAAGAAAAATCTGCTGGCGGGGGTGGTAGCTTATCGGGCATAGCTTCTCAATTTGGTATTGACCTTGGTGGTCTTGGTGCAGGCGGTAGTATTTTTTCTGGCGATAATATTTTAGACATTTTACGTTCTAGGCATATTGTAGAAAAAGTATTGCTCTCTAAAATAGACAGCAGCAAGGGATTATCTAGCGAAACATTGGCCGACTTATATCTTCCGCAATTGCGTAAAAAAGTTCCTGCAGTGTCTTATAATAATGTGGTTTATCCTAAACCCATGACGCGCTTACAAGACTCTGTTTTGTATTTCATCTTCGATCAAATTGTTCAGAAAAATTTAGTGGTAGATCGCGTTAATAAAAAAGGGTCTATCATTAAAGCCACCGTAGTAACCCAATCCGAAACATTTTCTAAAATATTTTCTGATCGATTGGTCCACGAAACCATTCAATTATACGTAGATCAAAAAACCAGTTTGAGTAATCGAAATTTTGCCCGCTTAGAAAAAAGAGCCGATTCATTATTGCGCATCCTGAATAATAAGTCTTACCAATCAGCTAGTTTACAAATACTCGATGCCAATACCGCTTTTAGGTCTACTGCAGTGCCTGTTGAATTATCGCAGCGCGAAAAAACCATCAGCTTTGCTTTGTATTCTGAAGTAGTAAAAAACTTAGAAGCTTCCCGCATGAGCCTAGCTTCTCAAACGCCCATCATCAATATGTTAGATACGGCTAAGTATCCACTCTTGAATCGCAAGAAATCAATTGTATTGATTTTAGCGGCTGCTTCTGCATTGGTCGTTTTCTTTTCTGTTGTGATCGCTTTCTTCTTTTATCCTTCCAAAAAATAACCCTTAATTGAAGGTATGGAAGTAAGCTTCATCTTAGTGAATTACAATACCAATGCTTTATTATTAAAAGCAATTGGGGCTATTTATCAATTCACGGATGCTGCTTTGTCTTTTGAAGTGTTGGTAGTAGACAACGCGTCTAAAGAAAGTCCTGCAGCTTTGCTCGTACAGCAATTTCCCCAAGTCATTTTCATACAATCGCCTGCCAATAAAGGTTTTGGAGCGGCCAATAATTTGGCCATACAAAAAGCCAAAGGCAATTATTTTTTCTTTTTAAATCCAGATGCTTTTTTATTGTCGGATGCCGCTTCCTTTTTTGTTAATAAAATGAAGGATCCTGCATACAGTTATATGGCTTTTTGTTCTGGTGAATTATTGAATCAAGCGCAACTGCCCAATCATTGTTTTGGTAACTTTCCTACCTTCTTTAGTGCAATTTCGGCTTGTGGGCTAAAAGTATTTTATCAAAATTATTTTCGAAAACACCTAGCATTAGGGGTGGCCAATTACGATCCATTACCCAAGAAAGTGGATTATGTTTCTGGTGCTGCTTTTATGGTTCGGGCCGAACTCGTAAAATTATACGGTGGTTTTGATGAAGCTTTCTTTTTGTATTTTGAAGAAACTGAATGGGCTTATCGTTTGCAACAAAAAGGTTATTATTCCATGATTTTTCCGGAAGTGAAAATTATTCATATAGAAGGGGGCTCTACCGAAGCAGGCACCAATACTGTTTTTAATCAACGCACGTTTCAATTATATGCAGAGAGCAGACAATTGTTTTATAAAAAAACGCGGGGTGCTTTTTTTGCTGCCATCATGAAACCATTGGATATGCTGCAAGATTTATTGCGCAGCATCTATCATAAAGAAGGGAATTTATTCTTCACCAAACTGGCCATTTTATGGAAGGCCTAGCCCTTTATAGATATTGGTTTGTGTTTGTGTATGGATGTTATCTCTACTTTAATAAAGGCATTGCCTATACCTATTTAACCGAGATCACTTGGGCAGTGGGTATCCTGTTATTTCTCCGCCATTTTAAATCATTAAAAATTGCTTGGGGTAAAGTGCTGGGCGTGTTATTGTTTTTATTGCTCGTGAATTTTATTCAAATGCTTCGGGGCGCTGCTGCTTTTTCTTTGTTGGATGTGGTAAGAGATAGTTTTATTTTTAATTATGGCTGTTTTATTTTCATTGTGTTTTTGTTTTGGAACGAGCGCCACCAGTTGTTGGCACAGATAACTGAACTCTATCGATATTTCCCTATCATTCTTGCAACAACTTATTTAATCAGAACCCTATTCCCCGATATCATGCAATGGGAACTCGTGGGCGATATTCCTTTTTTATTGTACAAGAATGGAGACATGGCCGTGCATTTATTAATTGCGGTGATGTTGATTTTGACGGGTAAATTAACCTGGGAAAATCCGCGTGTGGCCATCTTCAATTATATCTTATTATTCTATTTGTTTTTGATTGCTGCCACTTACAATAGAGGGGGTACCTTGGCTTTTTTAGTAACCCTTAGTTTTTTTGTATATCGCTCTAGACGTACAGAATGGTTCGATAAAATCAAAACCTATTTCAAGTATATCCCCTTGGTGATTGCCCTTGCACTGCCTTTGTATTTGTCTACTAAAATAAAAGTAGAAGACAAAGAATACGGCAGACAAATTGGGCTTTCTCAGTTAAGGGATAATATCGTAAGTATTGTGGCAAAAGATGCCGCCAAATCGAATGCGGGCTTAGAAGGCAATGTGACTTGGCGTTTGCTCTGGTGGGGTAATATTATAGACTACACTTTTGCTGGTCCTTATTTTTGGCAAGGCAAGGGTTTGGGCGTGAACTTATCAGTTGACGATGACATCAAAGTGGAAGGAGAGGAACTGCGTTCTCCACATAATTTTTCGATGACCATTTTAGCAAGGTATGGAGTGCCAATCTTTTTTGTTTGGCTGCTTTTTTTGTTTTTTGTTTTTCAACCCCTCTTGAAAAAAAAGCTACCAGCCAATCAACTCTTATTGGGTTGTGCATTAGCTGCTATTTTTATCAATGCAAGTTTTGATGTGTCTTTAGAAGGCCCCATGATGGCTTTTCCTTTTTGGTCGTTGATGGGTATTTATTTAATGGAGCAGGCCGAGGATGCAAGTAACTCGCAAGCCGAGAATCCGCAAGCCGAATCAATTTCTTGACCATGAAAATTCTCTTAGTACATAATCAATATTCAACCACGGGCGGCGAGGATCAAGCCTTAGCTCGAGAAAAAGCAATGTTGATACAGTGGTTGGGAGAAGAGAATATTTTCGAATACACGGTGTCGGTAAATGATTATTCTAAATGGCAAATTCTGCGGTCCATTTTTTATTCGCGCACACAATACTGCAATGTATACGATTTAGTGAAGCAGCACCAAATCGATATCGTGCATGTACACAATTATTTTCCTGTACTAACGGCAAGTGTATTTAAAGCAGCTAAAGCTGCTGGAGCCAAACTGGTGCACACAGTGCACAATTATCGCTGGTGGTGCATTTCAGGTAATTTCTATAGACCAACAGTGGGTATTTGTACTTTATGTGTGGATCAAAAAAATTTCTGGAACGGAATCAAACACTGTTGTTATCGAAATTCATTCTTACAAAGTTTAGTAGCCAAGTTGGCTTATACCTATTATAAAAAAATAGGGGTCTTTGAATGGATTGATCAGTTTTGGGTGCTCACTCAGTTTCAATATCAACAGTTAATCAAATTGGGGCTGCCAGTTGATAAATTACAGCTCAAGCCCAATATGCTTGACCCTGCTACTTTTGATGCGGCGGAATTTCACGCCACTCAGCAAGCTACAATACAGGCAATGCCAAACGCCCAGCGCAAGGGCTTCCTCTATATCGGCCGCCTCGATGCCGAGAAGGGCATTGAATATATTTTATCCGAATGGGTTAAACTATCCGAACAATACCAGTTGACCATAATTGGTTCGGGCAGTTTAGAAGCTGCTTTAAAGAGTCAATACAATCAACCCAATATTAT
This sequence comes from Sediminibacterium sp. FEMGT703S, assembly GCA_002786355.1. Lineage (GTDB taxonomy): Bacteria > Bacteroidota > Bacteroidia > Chitinophagales > Chitinophagaceae > Sediminibacterium. The sequence continues at coordinate 146,710 of PGCO01000001.1, read as the reverse complement.
TTTTACTGGGGCATTGCCTTTTGATCAAGTGAATCAATACTTACAAAAAGCACAATACACGTTACAACCATCTTTATGGTATGAAACGATGGGGCTTACCATTATAGAATCGATGCAACAGGGAACACCGGTTATTGGCTTCAATATTGGTACCCGCCCTGAGTTAATTGAACATGGTAAAACAGGATTTATTTGTACTCCCCATCAATTCATCAGAACCATTCAATTGGCAGCTCATTATCCCGATGAGGATTATGATGCAATGGTCATGAACGCAAAGGCATATGCACAAAATTTTGCGCCGGATTTAATCATGGCACAACAATTACATTTGTATGAAAATTTGCTTTCGCAATGACCCTGCAACCTTCCAATGAAATTACTTCCGAACAACCAATGATTCGTGCTTGGGTGATTGCAGCAGCACACGAAACAGAAAGAGCTGCGCATATTCAATTATTAGCAGCACAATTGCCGGGCTTACAACAAATGGAAGCCATTTATCCCACTCGCCAAAAAGTTCCCTTTCTATCTCGTTTAATTGCATTAACCAAACAAAGAACAGGAACTGCTTTAAACAAAGGAGAGATAGGCGTACTATTATCTAATCGAGCCATTTGGAAACGCATTGTAAAAGAAGCTCGCAGCGAATCAGAGCATTTTTTAATTCTAGAATCGGACAGTGTGGTCAATGATCTGGTCATGCTCCATCAACAATACTCTTCAGTAGAAAAAGACTACGATTTATTCTTCTGGGGTGCTTGGTTAGGGCATGCACAAATTTTGCGCAGCACTAAAAAAAAGGTTCAGTTAATAGAACAGCATCCATCTCCCGAGGGAAATTCCATTTCTTATTCAATGGGCACGCCTTTTTATAAAACCATTTGCAGTGGATACGGTTACAGCCTCAATAAAAAAGCTGCGGCATACTTATTAAAGCGTTCCAATAAAATAGCTTATCCCGTTGATGAGTTCAAACGATACGCTAATCCCCATGATTTACGCTGGGGAACCATTTTCCCCGAAATTATTTCTCAGGGCAAAGGCACTACTACCATTGGGCATTCCGCCAATCCACTCCTAGAAAAAATATGGATATCCTTGTTAGATATTCGTAATGCCGTAATTTGCTTTTTCAATTAAAGCAATTGTGGTAAGCCGGTGATAAAAAATTTCATTCAATTAAATGCCCGATACCTTTCTAATTTAAGCACCACCTTTATTTCTCAGGCGGTTAGTGCTTTATCCATTTTGCTATTAACGCCCATTCTATTGCAACAATTGGGTACCACCCAGTATAGTCAGTATGGGGTGTTGGTTAATATGATTTTGTTTTCGGCCATTTTTGATTTAGGCCTCAATATTGGGTTATTGCGTAAGTTGATTCACAATCATCCCAATAACCTCGCTTTAATCAATACCATTTTCTTCTTTTTTGTTGGGTCTTTATGCTTACTCGCTCCCTTATTTTGGATATTGTTCTCAGTTGGATTTGTAAAAGTGGAATCCAATTTTTACTACCTCAGTTTTTTTGTTTCGATCATTGTTATCCAAAATTTCCTTGCGCTTTTTTTTGACAATATTATTCAGAGTGCCAATAAAATTTATGTTGGCAGAATTATTAGAATGATTAGAACTGGCATTGAAGCCCTTGCCCTCTGGTGGGTAGCACATACGGGTTCTATCTTGTATTTGTTTATCACTACTGCTCTAATAAATACGGTTTATCTGTTCTTTTTATTTGCCTACGCTAAAAAAGAATTTGATTTCTATTTATCCTGGGCCAATTGTAAATGGTCCTTAATTATTGACCATATCCAATATAGTTTTTGGTATTTTCAGTCTGCACTAGCAGGGGCCATTGTATTTAATGCGCAAATTGTATTAATCAGCAGCATTGCTCCGCCTGCGCAAGTAACCCATTACTTATTGATCACGCGTTTTTATGATGTGATAAGAGCTGGACTTACCAATTTTGTGGGCGTAATGTTTCCTTCCTTATCTAAAAGCCAGGCCAATCAAGATTGGGCAGCAATTGCGCGTACCTATCAAAAAGTAGTGTTGCGTTTTGTTGGATTGGCTATTTTGGTAATGCTTTTTTCTATGAGCATTGGTCAATACTTTTTTAAATGGTGGAGTGAGGTGAAAGATGCCGATGCACTCATGGCGTTTAATTGCTATGGCATTTTATTAGGACTACTGCTGATCGAAAATGTACCCAATGTTTTTTTAGCAGCACTTAAAAAGAATAAATGGCCTTCGGTGGTTTCTACCATTCAAGGGTTGATTGGACTCGCATTAACTTATTTCTTCCTTCCTATTTATGGGATCACTGGTGCGATTATTTCTTTGATTACTGCCTTTTTATTTACGAGTGGGTGGTTTAACTTTGTTTTTATGCGGCAACAATTGAAGCAGCATCTAAAATAAGCGCAATTGGTACAAGTTCTAGGTATTCCCTTTTTTGATCAAGACATTGATGCTGCAGTAACGCGCGTGTTGCAAGTCTGCAAGGATACTAGTGAAGCCGTTCGCAACGAAACTATTTCACCATTCAGCGGCGCTGCGCTTTGGCCGAATCACTGCATCAGTGCTTCGGGTGCGCACGGTTTAGTAGAAGCCCACAACGATCCCGCATTCAAAAACATATTGCAAAACTATTGGCTCAATTTACCCGATGGTATGCCCATTGTTTGGATTGGTAAATGGAAGGGGGCAAAACAAATTGCGCGTTGCTACGGCCCAGATTTTTTTAAAGAGACCATGAAAGCGACAGCTATGCTCCCCATTAAACATTTTTTTTGTGGAGGGAGAGAAGGGGTTGCCAATGAATTAAAACAAGCAGTTGCTACTAAGTTTGGGAATCAAAATGTGGTGGGCACTTTCTGTCCCCCGTTCAGACCCATGACCGAAACAGAAATGGTACAATTGGGAAATGCAATTACGCAATCAGGTGCCGATATGGTTTGGATTGGTATTGGTTGTCCCAAGCAAGAAAAATTAGCGTACGAACTCAAAAAATATACGCAAACGAAATTTTTAATTGCAGTAGGTGCTGCATTCGATTTTCATACGAATCGTGTGAGGCAAGCCCCAAGCTGGGTGCAGCAAATAGGTATGGAGTGGTTCTTTCGCTTACTCATGGAGCCCAAGCGTTTATTCAAACGCTATATCACCGTAATTCCCCAATTCATTTGGTTAAACTTAAAAGAGTTTATAACTCAACGGCCATAAGCTTAAAGCTTACCTCAACCCATAACTCATTCCAATTTGGATGGTTGTGTTATTGGCTTTTGCCCCATTGGCTAGGGTCTGTTTCAAGAACTGATAAGATCCGGTGAAGTAGAGGTTATTGATCCACTCATACGATACTTGGAAAAAATAATCGGTTCTTGTTTTTTGAAAATCAGATAAAAATCTTGGCTGTGGTTCTGCATTGTACTGATCAAAAACGGTACCTGGTCCGCCCTTGCGGATATGCTGCATTCTTAAATAAGTTCTTAATCTAGGAAGCGGGGTATATTTTGCAGTAAGCGTTAATCGATCAAAATTATTGCCCATCCAATCACCTAATGGATAATCAAACTGGGTATAGTTTTGCGCTGGTAATAAATTGCTATACACAAATTTATTTACGCGTGTATATTCTGCACCAAGTGTTAAGTAATGAACAAAGGCGTCGGTTACTGATGCACCGAATGTATAACCCAATTGGTTCCTACTTTTTTGGCTATTGAATATAGAAGAGATCCTGATTTCATCAATAAAAATAGAACCATACAAATGCGTATTCTTTAAATGATTCCTTGAACTGATTTGTCCAAAAAATTGTCCATTCGATCCTGCATTAATATTGTAAACACTTCTGTTGTTATCGTAAATTTTGAAAAAGTTAATGGGGATTAAAAAACCTATGTCCATTTTATCGCTGTACACAATCGATTCCCCAACGGCAATATCTAATCCTTTTAATGGCGTGAAAATTAGGCTATGGGTAGCCATGTATTTTGGAATAAATTGAACCCTAAAATCGCCTGCTGCACCGCCACCATTGTATCGGTAACTGGCATTGCTGTCTACTATATTCGAGTTTAACCAAGTATGCGCATAGTTAAATTGCAACCACTTAAAAGGGCTGTAATCGAAGCGGATATAGGGTTGTATGGGTGCTCTGTCAGACAATACAATTCTTCCATTTTCTCCATAGCCCCATAGCAAATGATTGTTTCCAACACTAATGCTACCATTCTTCCAAGTATAACTGATATTGGTTTTAATTACATTAAACGTTCTACTATTTACGCCTGTATTGTTTAGGAGGATAATACCTGTCTCTGGGCTTTCACTCCTAAAAGTATCCATCCCTCTGCCTTGCTCGGCAAAATCTCTGTACGAAAATTGAAAGGCAAATCGTTTGCTCTGTCCCCAAAAATTAATCCCATTTCCGATGCGTCTAAATTGTTTTCCTGAGCCACTCACTTGCATGAAACTGACAAATGGATCGGCATTTAATTGAAAGTTTTTATTGTTGATGAACAATAAGCGGGGTCGCTGATTGGGATCTTTTTTCATGAACTGAAACTTGTCATCATCCCCTCCTTCAATTGGTCTAAATTCTTGTAAGTAAAATGCGAGTTCGTCTTTTTCAATCTTACTCAATTGTGCCTGCTTGCTGTTTAAACTGTCTAATGCATTGCTGATTTGCATTCTACTGATGGGCCGAATAATGTCTTGAAAATTGATCAATCCTTTTTGTGCCATTCGGTATAAATAAGGATACACTTCACTGTGATGACTTTCGAAAACAGTTTGTGCTTGTGCATTTATTTGTACGAGTAAAAACAACAACACAATGCTGTTGCGGATAATTTTATTAATACGCATTTTGGTCTCCTCTTAAGATATTGATAATGGTTTGTAAAATAATTTGACAATCTAACCAGAATGTCCAGCGATGTATATAATACAAATCAAAGTTGACTCTTTGCTGCATTTCATTAGTGGTTTTGGTTTCTCCCCTGCAGCCGTTTACTTGTGCCCATCCACTGATTCCGGGCAATACGATATGTCGTAACATATAGTTATCTACCGTTTGCATACTCTCTATATTCAATGGAGTGGGGTGGGGTCTTGGTCCTACTACCGACATATTCCCTAACAGCACATTTAAAAACTGTGGTAGTTCATCTAAGTTGGTCTTTCTTAGTATTTTCCCAATCCAAGTGACCCTTGGATCATTTTTGGTGGCTTGCTGGTACTTGCCATTTTGGTCTACGTCTTTGCTTTCAGCTACCATGGTCCTGAACTTATAGCAAATGATTTTTTCGTTGTTCAATCCCCATCTTTCCTGCTTAAAAAATACCGAACCTCGGCTGGTTAGTTTAATCAGGAGTGCAATTAATGGAAAGAGTATAATCCCAACGGTTAAAAAAACCAACAAGGAAAAAGCGATATCAAAAATGCGTTTGATTATTTTATTCTGCCATTTATCTAGGGGTAATTCTATGATGCTAATGGTAGGGAGTAATCCAATATTATCTACTGTTACCGCTGACGATGCAAACTGTTGTAAGTCGGGTAAGATGCGCACTTTGGTTTTATGAAAATCACATACTTCTATACAGCGCTGAATATTAGTGTATTCGGTATTGGGTAATGCAATCACCACTTCGTCTATTTGCTCGGTCTTCAATACATAATGAAGTGCTTCTATTTTACCAAAATATTTACTACCATTCAATTGGGTGGGTTTATCATCTATAATACCCGCGCACTTATAGCCGTAGTAATAATATTTATTGATGGTTTCGTAATAGTTAATGGCTGATGGAGTAGAGCCCACCAATAAGATTTTATCGTACAACTTTCCCTCATGTAGGGCAGCATGTATATTTTTTCTAAGATAATATTTAGTAGCAGACACAAATAGGAGCATATATCCTAAATAGATACCAAAAAAGGTAGCATTGTAGATGGATGTGCTTTTAACAAAATAGAGGGAAGCACTAATTAAAATAAAGAAGAGAATGATATTGTATATGATAAATACAATTTCCTCTGAAAATTTATTAGATCTTCTATCGGCGTATAATTTGGAAAAAGCAGAGATTAAATACCAATAAAAAATAGAGACGCCTAAAAATATTGGGTTAAAAAATGCTCCAATAACCCCGAATAAAGAGAACAAAGTTGCCGCATAAGCTAAAAAAATAGATAATGCGTCTGCAAAATAGCGGGTTATATGAAAATAACTCAATCTCTTCTTCATAGATAATATCGGGCGTGAAGATATTGATTCTAGGGCAATACCTTTTAAACGCTGAAAGAATGAGCAATAAACGATTTGTTAAAACCAGCAAATTTTTCCTCGTAAATTCGCGATTGAGGAAATAACTGCTCCAGCTCATTCTTGGTTAATAATTTGATTTCATCCACTTGTTTTTTGGCCATTTCGGGGTGCTTTATTTTACCAATATGGCCCAATGACAAGTGTTGTGTCATCCAACGTTTTACAATGGGGGGAAGAAATTGAAACAGGGGGAACACCCAATGCGGTTCTATTGGGAACCAGTAATTAGGGGTTTGTATAAAATGTTGTTTACCTACTCTAAGCACTTCAGCTGCCATTTTCTGCTGGTTTTCCCAATTGAATAAGTGTTCAATTACCGAATTGGAAAAAACAATATCAATTGATTGGTCTGCAAACTGGGTTAAAGCAGTTGCATCTCCTTGCACCGATGTAAATGGATGGGGCAGTTGCTGCGCTTCTTCCAAATTTAATAAAATGATGGATACATCGGCTTCATTAAATTGCATCGATTGCCAAAAGGAAAGGGTTCCACCAATATCCAGAATAGTAATGGGTTTGGGTAATTGTTGTAAACAAGCTTTAAAAAAAGTGAAGCGCTTTGAACGCATTTGATGGGATAGCGAATTTTCAACTTGATTGTCTGCTATTTGTTGAAATATTTTACCACTCATCCGCTCCTATTAATGATTAATTGCCTTTAGAGGGGCAAATTTAAGTAATTTGCTGATACATTACCTTTGGGATATGCCAATGAATCCAATTGACGTTAAGATCATCAACCAGTCGAATAATGAATTGCCTTCCTATGCTACACTAGGTTCTTCAGGGATGGATATTCGTGCTTTTATTGCTGAGCCGCTGGTGCTTCAGCCTTTGGCGCGCGATTTAGTACCAACGGGGTTGTTTGTAGAAATCCCCCTCGGTTACGAGATTCAAATACGCCCCCGCAGTGGACTCGCCATTAAGCAAGGCATTACCTGTTTAAATACCCCCGGTACCATTGATGCCGACTACCGCGGTGAAATCAAAGTAATTTTAATCAATTTATCTGCTGAGCCACAAACCATTATGCCTGGGGATCGGATTGCGCAAATGATTCTTCAAAAAGTTGAGCAGATTCAGTGGGTTCAAGTTGATGAATTAGGTTCTTCTGAAAGAGGGGCTGGAGGGTTTGGAAGTACAGGGTCTAAATAACAAAAGTATTGTCTGTGCATATCAAAAAATTAGCCTGCAATCTTTTCCTTCGGAAAATCTTAAATGTCAAATTTTTTGATATGCACAGACATTTATTTACTTCCTATTTTACCCTGTTCCCAAATACATCTCTGCCTCGATTTTAAAAATTCTATCCACAAGTAACTGTAAATCCCTTTCCCATTACTTCAACTTGATCAGTTGTCTCGTTTTGAAAAGAGTTAATACTTTTTCATAATCGTCTCCAAAATCGGAGGGGCGGAGTAAAATATCGCCGGTGCCTTCGGTTTGGTAGTTGTTGAATTTCTGGCCAAATTTCACGACTTGTTGCAGTAAGGGTGCATATGATTCTCTCACTTTAGCTATATCCTCCCACAAAATCCACCCACTGCCTATTCCGGCTGGCTCGTAGTAAAATCCTTTTTCGGTGGCAATAAATAGGGGTGGCATGCCTTTAAACAATCGTTGTCCAAAAACAATCACTAAAAAATGGGCGATTAAATAAAAGAGGCCAAAAAAGATTTTTTCGAGGATGGTAAATTGGGTGAGTTGTGTGAGATCAAAAATACTTTGGGGGGAGAAAAGTATAATATTCAATAATACCGAAAAGCCAATGGCAACCACCAATAAAAGAAGACTTACCCCATCTTGTTTTGGTGCTTCAACTTTCATCAACAGCTTTGCGTTGGCTGCTTTGGACTTGTCTATAGCGTCCATTTCGTCAAGAGCATTTTTTGATTTGAATAATTCTTTGGTGAAATATTGTTGCATCAATGCCAACACACCAAATGATTCAATGACCACTATCGCAATGATTGGATAGATAATCCACCGTAATTTTTTGATGATATTTTGTTTATTATTGGTCATGTTTGCTATTAAATTTAAGATGTTCATTCCTAATGAATGATTTATAAGTCAAAAAAGTTGTCTTATTGGGCTACTTTTGTATATTTGTATTGTGTATCAATCAAGAAAATACCGAACAATAATAACCTTTAAAAATTATTTTGAGGATTTCCTAAAGAAGCAATCACAGAAAGTTAAAGATAAAATTTTATGGACTTTTTTGCTAATTGAGGATGTCCAACAAGTTCCTGAGACATATTTAAAACATTTGGATGGAACAGATGGGCTTTATGAAATTAGAGTTCAACTTGCAAATGATATATTTAGAATTTTTTGCTTTTTTGATGAAGGTAAATTAGTTGTAATTGTAAATGGGTTCCAAAAGAAAACCCAAAAGACCCCAAAGCAAGAAATTGTCAAAGCTTTAAAAATAAAGGAGGAATATTATGAAAACAAAAAATAATACAAAGACTCTAGCGCTCTTAATTGAAGAGCAATATGGGAAAAAAGGTACTTCTAAAAGAGATAAATTTGATAAAGGTTACGAAAGCTTCAAACTAGGTGCTATGATTCAAGAAGCAAGACTAGAAAAAGGATTGACACAAGAGCAGCTAGCCGAAAAATGCGGTACCAATAAGGCATATATTTCCAAGGTTGAGAATGACATTAAAGATGTTCGTATTTCAACCCTCCAAAAAATTATAGAGGTTGGATTAGGTGGACATCTTAATTTATCAGTGACTCTTTGACTTATTTATTGAAAAATACCCTACTACTGCATCAATTCTGTCTTTCCAAACTGCTCAAACATCCGAACAACGCTGATTTGATTTTGGTTATCTTTGCAGCCTTTAAATATGGGCATATTGCACATTAATTGCACATTAATTGCACAATGGGCTCACAATGGGCTCACAATGGGCTCAAAATGGACTCATGAGTGTGCAATTGATAAAGTGGGCATGTATTTTGACTGGTAAGAAGGACATTTGAAAAATGAATTTTTAAAATAGTTGATGAGATTATAATGTGGAGGATTTGGGGAAATTGATGGAGATTTTAATTTATATGCGTGGTTTGAAAAATTTGACATTTAAGATTTTTCGAAGAAAAAGATTGCAGGCAAATTTTTCAAACCACGCATAAAGATTGCAGGCGCAAATCCCCAAATCCCCACTTAAAAACTAACAAATGAAAATATTTAAAATACTATTACTAATTGTAATTCTAGCCAGCTGCAAAACCGTTAAGAAAGTAGCCAGCATAGAAGAAGCCATTGTAAAGAAAGACACGACCCAAACCGTTGTGATCACTGAAACCCCCAAGGTAGACTCTGCCAGTATTGTGCGGGGTATTATGATGAAAGTGGTTACCAATACCATCAATTTCAGAACCTTCAATGCCAAAATCAAAATAGATTACGAGAGTGCGGAGAACAGCGAAAATTACACGGGCTATTTGAGCATTGTAAAAGATTCTTTGATTTTTATCCGCATTCGGGGTTCGTTCTTGGGTATTTCTGCGGAGGGTTTACAGGTGAAGATTACAAAGGATTCGGTGGTATTAGTTAAAAAAGTGGGCGAAAAATATGTGCAGTATCGCACGATTGACTACTTGAATGAAGCCACACAAATTCCTTTTGACTTTTATACTTTACAAGACTTATTAATTGGTAATCCCATTTTTATTACCAACAATATTGTGTCTTACAGAGATGCACCCCAAAGCTTTTCGGTTTTGATGGTGGGAGATATTTTTAAACACTTGATTTCTTTGTCTAATGACAATTTCAGGGTAATGCATAGCAAGTTAGATGATGTAGATATTCAGCGGAATAGAACCTGTGCCATCAGCTTTAGCAATTATCAACCCATGGGTTCTTACCAGTTTGCTACCCAAAGAAAAATTGTGGTGGCCGAAAAAAGCAAATTGGATATTAACCTAGATTTTAAAGAATTCACCCTAAATGAACCGTTAAAATATGCTTTTGAAGTGCCTAAAAATTTCAAGCGTAAGTAATTTAGGGAAACATTTAACGTTATTAGTTCGATCTTGAGCGTGGAATGTATGAGTAGTGAGTTAACAATTAGTTCAATTTTTTATTAAAAGTCTGCGATGTTAAAACGTATTTTTTCTCTTTTTGTAGTGCTGCTATTGGGTGGCTTAGTAGCCAATGCTCAAAACAGAGAAGATTTACAAAAACAAAAACAGAGTATCGAGAAAGAGTTGGCCGAGTTAAATCAATTGTATCGCGAGACCCAAAAAAACACCAAAACTTCGGTGAAACAATTGGCCATTATCAAGCGTAAAATTAATGCGCGTGAATCTTTAATTAATAGCATTAATAGAGAAGTAAAGCAATTGGATGAAACCATCTACTTAAATGAGTTGGATATTTATCGGTTGCGCAAAGAACTTGATACCCTTAAAGTAAAATATGCCAAGAGCATCGTGTTCGCTTATAAAAACAGAAGCAGCTATGCGTATCTAAATTTCTTGTTTTCTGCGGGTAGTTTTAACGATGCAATGAAGCGGGTAACTTATTTAAAAAGTTATCGCCAAAATCGGGAAACCCAAGCTAGTACGATTGTTAAAAGTGAGCAGTTATTGAAAGAAAAAATTGGTGTATTAAGCAACAATAAAAAAGAGCGTTTGAGTACGCTTGAAGTGCAGAATAAACAGTTGGTTGATTTGGAAGAAGACCGCAAAGAACAAGATCAGGTAGTTGCTCAACTAAAGGGTAAAGAGAAAGAACTCAATAAGCAAATTCGCGATAAAGAGAGCCAACGTCAAAAAGTTGCGGTAGCCATTAATGCGGTTATTAGAAGAGAGATTGAAGAAGCTAAAAGGCGCGATGAAGCAAAGCGTTTGAAAGCTTTGGAAGATGCACGTAAATTAAAAGCGGCTCAAGATGCTGCGGCGGCTGCTGCGGCACAAGAGAAGAAAAATGCAGCGGGAACAACCACTAAGCCTGCAGCTGGATCAACTACTACAAAGCCCACCACTACTGCGGGTAATACGGTGGCTGCAAATGGTGCAGGGGCTGAGAATAGCGCTAGTGTTAATCCCCCCAAACCTACTTTAAATGACCCTGCTACGGGCGTTTCTTCGGCTTCTAAAGATCGTACGTATTCACCTTTAGAATCTACGCCTGAGGGCATGGAACAATCCATCAATTTTGAGAATAATCGTGGGCGTTTGCCTTGGCCAGTTAGTAATGGTATTGTTACGGTTGGATTTGGTACGCAAAGTTATGCGGGCACCAAGCTAATGCAAAAATCGGATGGGCTAGAAATAGCTGTTCCTGTTGGTTCTCCGGTGCGTTGCGTAGCTGATGGAGAAGTAGTGTATGCAGGTGAAGTAGCCGATGAAAATATTGTGCTAGTAAAACATGGCAAATATTTTACTGGCTATAAAAATTTATCTTCTGTTGCGGTTTCTCGTGATCAAAAAGTAAAAGCCGGTACTGTCTTGGGTAAATCGGGCACTTCTATTGATGGAGAGGGCGGCATCTTATTCATGATCATGAATGATAAAAGTGTTGCGCAGAATCCTACGCCTTGGTTGCGATCTAAGTAGGGCTTTTCATTTTTCGCTGATTGCGCTTGACGCTAATTTCTGTATCTTGTTGCAAAGCAATTTATGCAACAATATATTCTATCTTTTGATCAAGGTACTACCAGTAGTAGGGCCATTGTATTTGATAAAAACGGTGCCATTTTTTCTACAGCACAAAAAGAATTTACGCAAATATTTCCGCAGCCCGGTTGGGTAGAGCATGATGCCAATGAAATTTGGAGTACACAAATTGGGGTTGCCGCAGAAGCCATTACCAAAGCGGGTTTGAGCATTCAAAATATTGCTGCGATTGGCATTACCAATCAACGCGAAACCACGGTTGTATGGGATAAAAAAACAGGCATCCCTGTGTACAATGCCATTGTTTGGCAAGACCGTAGAACGGCTGATTATTGCGATCAATTAAAAGCAGCAGGTCATGCAAAATCGATTCAAGAAAAAACGGGATTAATTGTTGATGCTTATTTTTCTGCTACCAAAGTAAAATGGATATTGGATCATGTGGCGGGTGCGCGGGAGCGTGCCACCAATGGCGAGTTATTAATGGGCACGATTGATACTTGGTTGGTTTGGAAATTAACGAACGGTCAAGTGCATGTAACAGATGTGTCGAATGCATCGCGCACGATGTTGTATAATATTCATGATTTACAGTGGGATCAAGACTTACTCGAACTTTTTGATATCCCGGCAGCTATGCTCCCTCAGGTAAAAAGTTCTAGTGAAATTTATGGCACTACACAAAGTATTTTGACTTCGCATCCAGTGCCTATTGCAGGTATTGCGGGTGATCAACAAGCAGCTTTATTTGGTCAACAATGTACACATCCTGGCATGGTGAAAAATACTTATGGCACGGGTTGTTTTATGTTGATGAATACCGGTGAAAAACCAGTGGCTTCTACCAATCAATTGCTCACTACGATTGCTTGGCAAGTAAATGGGGTTACGAATTATGCACTCGAGGGTTCGGTGTTTATTGCGGGTGCTGTGGTGCAATGGCTGCGAGATGGTTTGAAAATTATTCGAACTTCTGCAGAGATCGAAACCCTTGCTGGTGAAGTGTCTTCGGCCGATGGGGTATACGTGGTTCCTGCTTTTGCAGGATTGGGTGCGCCTTATTGGAATCAACATGCGCGTGGTACAATTGTAGGTATTACTCGCGGCACTACCAGTGCACATATTGCGCGTGCTGCTGTTGAGAGTATTGCTTTTCAAACAATGGATGTACTCAAAGCCATGGAAGCTGATTCGGGTATTTCGATTAAAGAACTGCGGGTGGATGGTGGTGCTACCGTGAACAATATGCTCATGCAATTTCAATCCGATTTATTGCAAACTTCTGTGGTGCGTCCTACTACCGTGGAGACCACTGCATTGGGTGCGGCATATTTAGCGGGATTGGCCGTTGGCTTTTGGACTTCGGTGGATGAAATTCAACGCATCTGGGAAAAGGATCGGGTGTTTGAACCTTCGATGTCTTTGCCTGATCGCGATTCATTGGCTGCTGGTTGGGCCAAAGCGGTGGGAGCGGCGATGAGTTATTAGGGCGTCTTGCGGCGGCTTTTGCTGGCCGCGCTGATTTTGCGGCTCGCCGTTGGCGGTTTTATAGTTTTGGATTTACTCATAATATTGAGTATTTTTACTCAACGTATTGAGTAAAATTTAAAATATGTTTCAAAGAGTTCATTATCAAACACTTGCGAATAGGCTTCAAGAGCCTCGGAGATTCATTCAGGTGATTACTGGCCCCCGTCAAGTGGGTAAAACCACCATGGTGAACCAGGTTGCTGCTAATTTAAAAGTGGCTCACTCATTCGTTTCTGCCGATTCGGTGGCGCTTGGAAACAGTGTTTGGTTGCAACAGCAATGGGAATTGGCTCGTATCAAAATGAAACAGGATAATGCGCCTGAACTTGTGTTGATGATTGATGAAATTCAAAAAATTCATCAATGGAGTGAGACCGTTAAATTAATGTGGGATGAAGACACTAGAACAGGGTTGAATATTAAATTAGTTCTTTTAGGCTCTTCAAGATTGTTGATCCAACAGGGATTGACAGAGTCTTTGGCAGGTAGATTTGAAGTTATTTACATGGGGCATTGGAACTTTTCAGAAATGCAAGAAGGCTTCAATTTTTCATTGGATGATTTTATTTGGTTTGGTGGTTATCCTGGTAGTGCAGCATTTATTCAAGATGAAAATCGTTGGAAAGAATATATGATTCATTCGATTATTGAATCTAGTATTTCGCGTGATATTTTAATGCTTACTCGTATTGATAAACCTGCACTGATGAAGCAACTATTCGAATTGGGTTGTTTGTACTCAGGTCAAATTTTATCTTATACTAAAATGATTGGGCAGTTACAAGATGCAGGAAATACTACTACCTTAAGTCACTATTTACAACTCTTACATACGGCGGGTTTATTAGGCGGCATTGAAAAGTTTGCTGGCGATATTATTCGTAAAAGATCCTCTAGTCCTAAGTTTCAAGTGCATAATACTGCTTTGATGAGTGCACAAATGGGTCAACATAAAAAACAAGTCTTGTCTGATAAAGCTGCATGGGGCAGAATGGTTGAATCTGCGATAGGAGCTCATTTGCTAAATAGTTCTCTCTCGAGGAATATGAATTTATATTATTGGCGAGAAAATATACTAGAAGTAGATTTTATCTTGGAGAAAAATAATGAGTTGATTGCGATAGAAGTGAAAAGTAATGGAGTTGCTGAATTTCGTGGTATGGAAGCGTTTAAAAAAATGTACGGCCCCAAAAAAATAATTCTAGTGGGTGAGAAGGGGATTCCTGTTCATGAATTTTTGCAACTAAATCCTATGGATTTATATTAAAGCGATAAAATAGAATGGATAATCATACATACGACATTGTAATCATTGGCGGCGGTGCTACTGGCCTGGGTTCCGCAGTAGATGCGGCTTCGCGCGGGTACAAGACTTTGCTCATTGAGCAGCATGATTTTGGGAAAGGCACTTCTAGCCGTTCCACTAAATTGGTGCATGGTGGTGTGCGGTACTTGGCACAGGGGAATATTAAATTGGTGCGCGAGGCGTTAGCCGAGCGCGGTAGGTTACTCAAAAATGCGCCGCTCATGACGAGCACACAACCCTTTGTGGTGCCGGTTTTCAGCTTATGGGAAAAATTTTATTATAGTGCTGGTTTAATGCTCTACGATTTATTATCGGGCAAATTATCATTGGGTAAAACGCGTTTGCTTTCGCGCAAAAAAACTTTGGAGTTATTGCCCAATATCAATCCTCAAAAAGTGGCGGGTGGTATTTTATACTACGATGGGCAGTTTAATGATGCGGAACTCTGTATTGAATTAGCAAATACTGCCGAACGTTATGGAGCTACTGTTTTGAATTATACCAAAGCCGTAGGTTTTATTAAAGAGAATGGCGTTATTGTGGGAGTAGAGCTGGAAGATATGCTGGGGGCCGCAGTGAGCGGTGGCGAGGTTGCTGGTAGCGGCGATGTTGCGCGCGAAAGTGATGGCGATAGCGGCGAACTCGCCCGCGAACCGATCCGAAAAAAAGTTTCATGCAAATGCGTCATTAACGCAACGGGTGTTTTCACTGATGCGGTTTTGCAAATGGATGATCCGAATGCCGATACATTGGTGTATCCTTCGCAGGGTATTCACTTGGTTGTTGAGCCTAAATTTTTCAGAGGCGATAATGCCATGATGATTCCTAAAACCGATGATGGTCGTGTACTTTTTGCAGTGCCTTGGCAAGGTAAAGTTGTAGTGGGTACTACCGATACGCATGTAGATCATATTGATTTAGAACCCATGCCCTTAGCGGAAGAAATTCATTTTGTATTGGAACATTTTAATAGGTACACCAATGCATCCATTACAAAAGAAGATGTACTCAGTGTTTTTGTTGGACTTCGTCCCTTGGTTAAATCTGCCGACTCTACCATTTCTTCCATTCTTTCCCGTGATCATACATTGGTTGTTTCTCAAAGTCGCTTAGTAACTATAACCGGGGGCAAGTGGACAACCTATCGCAAAATGGCCGAAGACGCAGTGAATAATGCGGTGTTTGTGGCTAAGCTAGATGGGGCTGGCTCTGGCTCGGCTTCGGGCGCGGCTTCGGGCGCGAAAAAATGCATCACAAAAGATTTGCCGATTGGCGATTTAGGGGCGGCTAGAGAATTAGCAGCGCAATTGATTGCGGCGGATTCTTCGATGGCTGCGTTCATGACTCCAGCATATCCAGCCTACGCCATTCGTGTAGTGGACGTGGTGGTTGCGGCGCGCTGCAAATATGTGCGAACCGTTGAAGATTTTCTTGCGCGCCGCAACAGGCTGCTCTTCCTAGATGCCCGAGCCGCCATAACTTTAGCTCCTTCTGTGGCAACTATTTTACAAAAAGAATTAAATTGGACGAACGAAGAAAGAGAAGCACAACTGCAATCATTTATTCTATTAGCACAGCAATATATAATTCATTAAATTTATTTTATGACTCCATTTATCGCAGAATTATTAGGCACCGCATTTATCATCGCTTTTGGTAATGGGGTGGTGGCCAATGTGGTTTTACACAAAACAAAGGGTAACAATGGTGGATTAATTGCCATTACTTTTGGTTGGAGTATGGCCGTTTTTATGGGGGTTTATATTGCCAGTGCTGCTAGTGGGGCACATTTAAATTCAGCAGTTACCATTGGTTTAGCTTCGATGGGTAAATTTGATTGGGCATTAGTGCCGCAATATTTATTGGCTCAATTATTAGGCGCTATGCTAGGGCAATTAGCCGTGTTTATCATGTACAAAGATCATTTTAATACAACAGCTGACGGGCTTACACAACGTGCTTGTTTTTGCACCGATCCTGCCATTCGTAATCCTGTTCAAAATTTCATGACCGAATTTTTGGCCACGTTTATTTTTATATTGGCAATATTATTTATCACCAAAGCAAGCAGCAGCCTAGGTTCCCTAGATGCATTGCCTGTGGCATTAGTAGTGCTTGCCATTGGCTTGAGTTTTGGCGGGCCCACGGGTTATGCCATCAACCCCGCGCGTGATTTGGGCCCGCGTATCATGCACTTTATTTTGCCAATGACCAATAAGTCCTCTTCCGATTGGGGGTATGCTTGGGTGCCAATAGCTGGTCCAATTTTAGGAGCTCTAGCTGCGGGTTTCATTTATAATTTCATTCAGTAAAATTGCGCAATGCGTAACAAGCACTTAGGTGCAAATCCTTATTTCAAAAACGGCAATTTAAACTGCGTTTTGATCACCCGTTTTTTCTTCATCACTGTAGAAGTATGCTGAAATTCTTGATAATAAATTTTCAATAGAATTAAGAAATAGGAAATCAATAACGGCCCAAAAATTAAACCTGTAATTCCAAAATATTTTAATCCCATGATGACGCCTAATAGCGTAACTAATGGATGTACATCAGCCATTTTTTTAGCGAGTACAAATCTTACTACATTGTCCATGGTGCCTAACACTATGGCTCCCCATGCAATCAATCCTACTCCTTCTGCAATGCCCATATTCGCCATTAAATAAATACTAATGGGTACCCAAATAATTCCTGCTCCTACAATGGGTATAACGGATGATAAGCCTGTTAGTACTGCCCAGAATCCAGGTTGGCTTAAACCTACCCACCAATAATATCCCCATGCTAATCCTCCTTGTATAATCGCAATCAAAGGAACACCAACTGCATTGCTTACGGTTTGTGCATGCAACTCATTGGCAAACAACATGATTTTTTCTCGCTTAAAGGGCAAGTAAAAAACAATTGCTGCTTCCATTCTATTCAAATTGGTAATCATGAAAAACAAAATGAAATACATCATACCAATTGAGCTGAGTAAGTTCAATCCTTGGTTTAATAAGTTGCTGATGAAATTGGTGAAGTATCCTTCTAGCCCAGAAAGATTTTTTTCTGACAATAATTGAAAGTGATATTCGGCCTGTAGTTTTTTGTCTAATGCTCTTAATGGTTCTAAAAATGCGTCGGTGTTTCCTGCTATTAATATTGCTTTGTTATACAACATTCCAGCTAATAAAGAGAAGGGCAATAGGATAATAAAAAATGAAACAAAAATTACTAATACCGCAGCTGCTGACTTACTCCAGTTTTTTTTCTTCACCAAAAATTCAACAGAGGACTTACTTAATACATAAAACAGCACTGCAGCTAAAAAGGCAGTAAAAAATTGTTGCAGGGTATAAAATAAGAAACCTGCAAAAATCAGAATCACTGCCAGAAAGATATATCGGTTTAATTTAAGTTCTTGCTGCATTTGTCGTAACTTGTATCAAATGTATTATTTATGAGCGAGAACAGTAAATTCATTTCGGGATTATTGCTGGGTGCGCTAGCCGGAACCGCACTGGCTTTATACTTGAATTCAGAAAAGGGCAAAGAACTAATAGCCAATTTAAATATTGAAGCAGATCATTTAAAGGAAGATATGCATGAAGGGTACGACACTGCCAAAGAAGGCGTAGATGAGCTGCTGACTAAAGCTAGAAATTTGGTGAAAGAATTAGAGCAAAAAATAAACCATGTCTGAGTCGGAAGATTTTTTTGGTAACGCCAAAAAGGAATTAGAAGCCTATATCGAGAATCGAATTCTATTGGCTAAAATGCAAGTGACCCAGAAACTGAGCCATAAAATGGCTTCGGTGGTGATAATCACCCTGCTAGCTACCATTTTTGCTTTTGCAATGGTTTTTGGGGGGATTATGGCTGCCTATTATTTAACCGACCTCACGGGTAGTTTGGTGAAGGGATTTGGGTATGTGGCCGCTTTTTATCTAGCACTACTATTCTTGGCTTTCTTTTTCCGAAAAAAACTCATTGCGGTTATGGTTGATGCCATCATCAAAAATATTTTAAAGTAATGCCCAATTATATAAAACAACCCATTAATAGCCATCAAGAGCTTGTTAGGGCTATTGAAGCGCTCAAGGGGGATGTGGCGAATCAAGAAAAAGAATTGGCTACCATGGCTGGAAAAATTCCCGGTCAGTTGTTTAAGCAGGCTTCTGGAGCCATTGTGCCCGCCATTTTAAACACCGCCACCATTAGCGGAGCTTGGAACATTTTGAAATTAGTTCCGGTTGCCCAATCCCTGTTTTCACTTTTCAAGAAAAAAAAGGGCTAGTTCCCTCGCTTTTTTTGCTCCTTACCCTTACCTTTGCGGCCAAATCAACCATTTATGGCAACAACAGGGAAGATTAAACAAATTATTGGTGCGGTTGTAGACGTTCATTTTCAGGACAGCTCTTTGCCTGAAATCTACAATGCTTTAGAAATAACCAAAGAAAACGGCGATAAGCTAGTTTTAGAAGTGCAACAGCACTTGGGTGAAGACAGTGTACGTACCATCGCGATGGACGGAACCGAAGGTTTAGTAAGAGGTATGGCAGTAGTTGATACTGGTATTCCTATTGCAATGCCGATTGGTGAAGGTATCAATGGTCGTTTGTTTAACGTAACTGGAGATGCTATTGATGGTCTTCCTCAATTAAGTAAAGTAAATGGTCGTCCTATTCACAATAAGCCACCATTGTTCGAAAACTTAAGTACTGCATCAGAAATTTTATTCACTGGTATTAAGGTAATCGACTTGATCGAGCCTTATGCAAAAGGTGGTAAGATTGGTTTATTTGGTGGTGCGGGTGTAGGTAAAACCGTATTGATTCAAGAATTGATCAACAATATTGCGAAGGGGCACGGTGGTCTTTCTGTATTTGCTGGTGTGGGTGAGCGTACTCGTGAGGGTAACGACTTGTTGCGTGAGATGATTGAAGCAGGTATCATGAAATATGGTGATGCGTTCAAACACAGCATGGAAGAAGGTGGATGGGATTTGTCTAAAGTAGATATGGAAGGATTGAAAGATTCTAAAGCTACTTTCGTATTTGGTCAAATGAACGAACCTCCAGGTGCACGTGCTCGTGTGGCGTTGAGTGGTTTAACTATTGCGGAATATTTCCGTGATGGAGATGGTACTGGAAAAGGTAAGGACATTTTGTTCTTCGTTGATAATATCTTCCGTTTCACACAAGCTGGTTCTGAGGTATCTGCATTGTTAGGTCGTATGCCTTCTGCGGTAGGTTACCAACCAACCCTAGCTACTGAAATGGGATTGATGCAAGAGCGTATTACTTCTACTAAGAATGGTTCTATCACTTCTGTACAGGCGGTTTACGTACCTGCGGATGACTTGACTGACCCTGCTCCTGCAACTACTTTCGCTCACTTAGATGCTACTACCGTATTAAGCCGTAAGATTGCCGATTTAGGTATCTACCCTGCGGTGGATCCTTTGGATTCTACTTCTCGTATCTTAACTCCTGCTATTGTAGGTAATGCGCATTATGATACTGCTAACCGTGTAAAATTAATTTTACAGCGTTACAAGGAACTACAAGATATCATTGCCATCTTAGGTATGGATGAATTGAGCGAAGAAGATAAAATGACTGTACAGCGTGCTCGTAAAGTACAACGTTTCTTATCTCAGCCTTTCCACGTTGCTGAACAGTTCACTGGTTTGAAAGGTGTATTCGTTAGCATCGAAGATACCATCAAAGGTTTCAACGCTATCATGGATGGAGAAGTGGATGAGTATCCTGAAGCTGCATTTAACCTAGTTGGTACTTTGGAAGATGCAATGGAAAAGGGTAAGAAAATGATGGAAGCTGCAAAAGGATAATTTATGATTTTAGAAATACTAACTCCTGAGAAAAAATTATACAGTGGCGAAGTGTACGGTGTACAATTGCCTGGTATATCTGGTTTATTCGAAATACTTGATAAGCACGCTCCATTGGTAAGTGCCTTGGGTAAGGGTAACCTGAAAATTTTAAAGGATAAAAAAGAAGTAGAAAGCTATTCTATCCAAAGCGGTTTTGTTGAAGTAATCAACAACAAAGCTACTGTGTTGGTAGAGGGCGCAGTGCAGCTGTAAGCGCCTTTGTTGCGCGGCGGCTTTAATCGACCTTAATTAAATTTTTCTTAATAGTTTGAACAGTCTCGAATTTTTCGGGACTGTTTTTTTATGGGGTAAATTGCACTTGCGCCTTGCCTTTTTATGTGCTCTTGAACTCATTTAATTGTTAACACAGACGCTCCCCGGAATGCGAAAATAAAAAAGGGTCAAAAAAATATACTGAAAGTATATGTTGAATTGGTTGAAATTGCGAGATTTTACGAGAATCTCGCAATTTTTACTAAATTTGCCCAAATTCGATTTTAATGATTGAAAAAGCTCCTAAACATATTAAGGAAGACGATACTATTAAAGTAATGGTAGACTTAGAAAGTAAGGGGGTTTTAAAGACTTTTCAAGATGACTATTTGTATTGGGATAAAATTAAATACAAGTCAAAAGATCATCCTCCTGAAAAAGTATGGAATGCGGTAAAACTTCATCGGTGGTTGAGACAAACCACTATCAAATTTGGAAAGTATCAATTTAGTTTTGTCATTACTGATTATATGCAACGTGTTTTGCATCAGTTCGATTTGCATATTGGGGGAAATTTGAGCAGTAATATTGGGATTGCTGAAACAGATAAAACTAAGTTTGTTATTAGTTCAATAATGGAAGAAGCTATTTCGAGTAGTCAAATGGAAGGTGCAAATACAACTCGAAAAAAGGCAAAAGAAATGATTCAGAAGGAGCAAACGCCTACCAATAAATCTGAGCAAATGATTCTGAATAATTTCATCACAATGAAGCATATTGTTCAGCATAAAAACCAATCTATTACTCCGAATAGGATTCTTGCGTTGCATCAATTAATTATAAAAGACACACTTAATAAAAAAGTTGAAGAAGGAAAATTCAGAGACACTAATGATGTTTATGTAGTAGATCATAGCTCTAGCGAAGTGGTTCATCAACCCCCATCTCATGACGAATTGGTCTTGTTAATAAATGACCTTTGTGAATTTTGTAATAAAGAGTCTGAAAATTTTATTCATCCTGTAGTAAAGGGCTGTATCATTCATTTTATGATAGGATGGATTCATCCATTTGTTGATGGTAACGGAAGAACAGCTCGTGCTCTTTTTTATTGGTATATGCTTAAGCAAGGATATTGGCTTACAGAATATTTATCAATATCTAGAATAATAAAAGATTCCAAAGCTCAATATGAAAAAGCTTATTTGTATTCAGAGATAGATGAGAATGATCTTAGTTATTTTATAACCTATCATATCAAAACATTAGAGAAAGCTATTGATGCTTTAAAGCAATATATTAATACAAAGCAAAAAGAAGTTTTTCAGGCAGCTCAATTTATGTCTATACCAGGTGTAAATGATCGGATGGCACAAATAATCAAGCTTATTCATGATGATCCTGAAAGAATTCTAAATGTAAAAGAAATTGAATCAAGATTCAGTATTTCCAATTTTACAGCAAGATCTGATTTGAAAAGTTTAGTTGAGTTGGGCTTTTTGCAAGCAATTCAAGTTAATAAAAAGAAACAAAATTTTATTCGAGGAAATGGGTTTGATGAATTACTTAAAAAGCATTTGTAAATTACAGATGTAATTTTCCTTTGTCTTCTTGAAAGCGCCCTCCAGATGAATATCAAATTTGTGTTCGTTTTTTTAGATGTCTAAAAATACCGTGAAAAAACGGTAAGAAAGCGTATTAATACGCATTTACATTTATCAATTATTCTGTTAATTAGATGAGTAAGCATTAAGTGTTTATATCACCGTTAAATAACCCGTATAAATTGATACAACTTCCCTATAGATGCCTTCTACTTAATTGTTCCTTCGTACTGTTCAGAACAAAACCTTGTTGCAACAAGTCGAAGTTTTCCGATGTCGAATTTTTAAGTTCGGAAGTCTCAAAATAACAACAAAATGAAAACTATTTTAAAATTTCGCTTTCTTTTAATGGTCCTAATTGTTGGGTCGTTTATGGCATGTAAGAAGAATGATACACAACCTGTTAAATTATCAACTAATGAAATGGCACAAAGACTTTATACTCAACAAGCGTTTGTTGATTTTGCTGGGTCATTTGCCAAGAATTTCAAGTATTTAGCAGATTATTATCAAACACCTTCTATTGTAAGTAATAAAGAGTCCTTTATTCAAAATTTACGAAATGCGGGTGATAACGAGGTTTTGTTAGAAGCGGCTCATTTAAAGTTTGGCGTTAGTTTAAAGGAAATTGAAAGAAGGAGAAAGAATTTAGACAATGATTTATTTCAGCTTTGCCAAGCAGTACCAGAATTGATTAATTATAGTGGTGATGAGTTCTGGTCTGTTGTAAAGCAAAGTACAACACTTTTATACAAAAACAGCTCAAGTGATTTAATCCGCTCAAACGATACAGGAATTAGAAATTTGGCAATATCTCCCGACGAAGTTTGGGATTGTTTTAAAGGGGCTGTAGGTTTAGGTGCTGGTGGTATGCTTGGCATAGCTGGCCTTCACGCTCTTGCTTCTAAAAAAGGTATACAACAAGCTGTTGTTAGGTTTGCTGCTTTAATGGCTAAAAACCTTGCTTATATTGGTTTGGCAATCACAGTATTAGACTTCTCTTCTTGTATGTATAAAGAATCAATGGATTAACAAAATAAAATACTTTATCATGAAAAAATTGTTAAGGAAAAATCTGCTAGTATTCTTTCTTCTATTTCAAGGAGTTACAATAAATTATATCGTTTTTCCTTTATTATTTGTTTATTCAAAATTAAGTAATAATAATTATTTGAATTTGGATGAATGGGTAATATCAATTTGCCTTAATTTATTGGCATGGCAGTTATTGTTTTATTTAACTAATTATGTTCCAAATTCAGAAATTAAAGTAAATATTACAGAAGAGCTAAAGAAGTATGTTATTCTTAATTGGGTTAATCGAAAACTAAAATATTTCTTTTCAAAACCTAATATTAGGATCTTTATACTCAATATTTCAATCTGGTTTGTAATTATATTCAATTTATTAATTCCATTAATATCGGTTTTAATATTTGATTTTAAAATTGATTTTACAGTATGCTGTCTTTGGTTTATTTCTTTTCAATTCGTTTTTTTTATTTTTTATTACTTAAACAATTATTTCAAGGAAGATACAAATAGTGATTACCATATCATGAAATCTCCTTGGTTTTTGGACGCTGTTTTCCCCAACCTAATAGAAAATAAAAGTACTTGAAATCAAACAGAGGATATTAACTTAAATACCTCCCAAAGTGATAAGTATTAAAGGGGTTAGGGAAATACCTGACCCCTTTAATAAAACCATTTGATTCAAATTTTATTTTAATTTTTTATCGATAATTCAAAATATGATAAGGTTTCAGTTTCTTAATAGACTTAATAATTTATATATTAATGCGGTACAAACAATTTCAAAATACAGTATAGTAACACTTATTTTGTTGACGGTAGCTATTGAATTTTCAGTTTCTATAATATTTTCACTTTGGTTGTTTCCTAATCATTCCGCTGGACCAACATTTGATTCAAAAAAAGAAGAGTTCTTATTTGTTGTGATTCTTGCACCGCTAATTGAAACCTTAATATTTCAATACTCAATCATCACCTCTCTTTTAGAGAAAAGGCCGAAAGCATATTTATTTGCGTGTATTTTTTCTGCGATTTTATTCGGTTTGTCACATTTTTATTCTCCAGTATATATTTTAAAAACATTTTTTTCTGGATTATTATTTGCAACACTTTATTTGGTTGTTTCTCAAAAAAAACGAAATGCATTTATCGCAGTTGTAATAGCGCACGCACTTTATAATTTGACTGTGTTTTGTGGTAGACTTTTTTTCTAATTCAACTGCGGATCAATAGGGTAGTTGGTCATCTGTGCGTATTCGCCACCTAGCTGGTACATGCTGCGTTTCCATATTTGTTGTGGATCTTCTGTAAAACTGATTGCTGCATCTGGACTTGTGATAATCCAGCTTTTTTCGTCTACTTCCTCTTTTAGTTGTCCTGCGCTCCATCCACTATATCCCACAAAAAATTTGATTTGGGCTTCGGTGATTTCTTTATTGTGCAGTGCGGCTACGGCAACATCAAAATCTCCTCCCCAATAAATGCCTTTATGTATTTCTACCCCGTCTGTAATAAGGTCTGGTCTGCGGTGTATAAAATGCAGGGTATGTTGTTCTACTGGGCCGCCTTCATATACCGGCAGTTTTAATCCATCTGCTATCTCTACCAAATCTCCTAAAACCTGATCTGTTCTCTTGTTTAGGATAAATCCTACATCCCCTTCTTCATTGTGATCGCATATAAGTACTGCGGTTCTAATGAAATTGGGGTCCTTTAAAAAAGGGTCTGATAATAATAAAATGCCTTTATTTAGTTCCATATCTTTCAAAAAGATAAGAATAATATTTATTTTTCCTTACAATTCTAAAAAATCTCGTTAAAAAAAGACCTCCGATGCTTTGCTGCTGCTGGCTAGGACTAAATAAATCTATATTTGTTGCGCATGAAGAGAACTTTCCCCACTATTGTTATATTGATTTCACTTTCGCTGCTTGGGCTTTTCCTTTTGCAGGCTTCTTGGTTTGACAACTTGATGGAAGTAACCAAAAATCAACTCAGCGAGAAAATTAACGCCGTTGGAGTGAGCGTTGCCAACGATATTGGCAAAACCACCAGGAGTTCGCAACCACTTAGACTAAATAGAAGGGGGGGATTGTTACTGGGGTCAGATTTACAGATTAAATTATTTCGCCAGCCCACCGTTGAAGAGCGTTTCACCATGGAGGAAGTGAAGGAAAAAATTGACAAAGAGTTTGACAGGGTTCAACTTAAAAACCTAAAATTCGAATTTGCTATTTCTGATGTTGAGGGCGATTATGAATTTTATTCTCCTGGTTATGAGCAAGAATTTTGGGACACAATTAATAACAGGCGTAATTATTATCCTATTCTTCGCGACACCGATAATTTGGCTTTGTCTGAAACCAATGAATTATTAATTATTATTGTTCCCGATGTTGAAAAGCAAGTGTGGACTTCGCTTCGCTGGATTTTAGTTGGGGCGATTACTTTTATGCTCATTATTATTGCTGCCTTTTATGTTACGGTGAAAACCTTATTGAATCAGAAAAAATTATCTCAAATTAAGAGTGATTTTATCAATAATATGACGCATGAATTTAAAACACCTTTGGCGACTATTTCTTTAGCGGTTGATGCTTTGCGTACGCCTAAAGTGCAAGCCAATCCCGAGAAAGGTGCTTACTTCACTAATATTATTAAAGAGGAAAATATTCGCATGAATAAGCATGTGGAAACTATTTTACAAGCGGCATTTTTAGAAAAGCAAGAACTCAATTTAAACTTATCTAAAATTAGTGTGCATGAAATGGTGGAAGAAGTAGCCAGTACTTTTGAATTACAGTTGAATGATAAAAATGGCAAAATAGACTTTTTATTAAACGCTAGTAAAGACTTTATCAGTGGCGATGAAGCACATTTTCGCAATATGATTTCAAATTTGATTGATAATGCAATCAAGTACTCTCAAGATCCTGTACATATTAAAATATCTACCCATAGTACCAAAAACCATTTAGTTATTCGTATTGAAGACAATGGTATTGGCATGAGTAAAGAATCAGTTAAACGTGTCTTCGAAAAGTTCTATCGGGCACATACTGGTAACTTACATAATGTAAAAGGGTTTGGGTTAGGGATGAGTTATGTTAAAACGGTGATTGATGCACATAAAGGCAAAATCAAAGTAGATAGTACCGTTGGTAAGGGTACTTCCTTCACGATTGAAGTGCCGCTTATGCAAGACTAGTCTCTTACATAGAGAATTGATCCGTCCCCATAACTTAAAAAGCGATACTCATTTGCCAAGGCAAACTCGTATATTTTTTTCCAATTATCTCCTACAATGGCTGATATCAATAGCAATAATGTGCTTTGTGGTTGATGAAAATTGGTGACTAATGCGCGGATGATTTTAAAATCATAACCTGGTGCAATAATGATTTGTGTTTTGGTGATGATTCTTTCGGCTTTGTTTCGTTGCATCCAAGTTAACAAGGATTGCAATGCTTCTTTTGCAGTATATTCTTTGGGTATATTTTTTTGCGAATTTTTATTTTCATTGCCATCGCCGTCGGAAGTATAAGGCTCCCATTGCATTACTTGTAAATCCGAGGTTCCAATTGCAGGGTTTTTAATTGTCTTGACTCCAATCCAGTAAAGGCTTTCCAGTGTACGTAACGAGGTTGTTCCCACTGCAATAATCCCTTTTTCTATATGCGCAATTAATTGTTCAATTGCTTCAAATGATACATCAATGAATTCTGCATGCATTTCATGATCTTTCATTTGTTCCGCTTTCACAGGCTTGAATGTTCCTGCGCCTACATGCAATGTGATATATGCTTTGGGTATATTTTTTTCATTTAATCTTTCAAATACTTGTTCAGTAAAATGCAACCCTGCTGTTGGCGCTGCTACAGACCCATCGTGTTTTGCGTAAATAGTTTGGTATCTTTCTTTATCTGCTTCTTCTGTGGCTCTATTTAAATAGGGAGGGAGCGGAATATCTCCGGCTATATGCAGTACTTCCGCAAAGCTTAACTCTGCTAGCTCCCAACTAAATTGGATCAAAAAACAATCAGGTAGTGCTTCAAGTTTATTCGCAAAAACTTTCAAAGCAGGCTTGTTGGCGGATTGATCGAGGCCTTCCTCAATTATTAATTCTAACGCTCCATCCTTCCATTTTTTGGCGCCTCCTACCAAACATTTCCACTGTACCGATCCTTTTTGGAGCATAGCCGATGTTATATCGCCATAGTGGTCCGCAGGTTCTAGGCAGAAAAGCTCAACCAATCCACCCGTAGGTTTTTGAAAAAGCAAACGGGCTTCTACTACTTTGGTATTATTGAATACCAATAAACTGCCAGAAGGCAGCTCGTCGGCAATATTGGCGTAAATATTTTCTCGAATCGGGGTAAAATCTGTTTGAATCTGTTCAGAATCTCCCATTTCTTGGCCGGCACCCCAAATGAGCAATTTGCTTTGGTCTCTCTGTTCCAATGGATATTTAGCAATTTTTTCGTTCGGTAACTCGTAGTTGAAATCTTCAATATGCAGTAATGACGGGTGTTTCATAGTTTTTCTTTAGTAATTCACGGCTTATCCACAGCTATTCACAGGTTATACAGTGCTGTAGGCGTCAATTTGTCTGAAACGCAAGATAGCAAAGGATTGCAGCCCAACAAATCTTGTGGATAAATACAAGACCCCCATTTTTGGGTTAAAAGTGGGAAAAAGTGTTATTTTGTGTCAACAAGTGGTAATCTTGGAAATATTTATTCACTTATGATCGGATTTCACGGAGAATATGAAGCAACGGTAGACGCCAAAGGGCGCTTCCTTCTTCCGGGCGGACTGAGAAAACAGTTGCCTGAAGGAGAGAGTCGCTTTATTCTGGGTCGTGGCTTCGAAAAATGTCTCACGTTGTATCCAATGAAAAGTTGGGAACTCATTGTTTCTAAGATTAGCCAATTGAATGATTTTGATCCAAAAGTACGTCAATTCAGACGTCAGTTTTTAGGCGGTGCTACCGAGATTGAATTAGATGCTGCAGGTAGAATGTTGCTCCCTGCTTCTCTAAAAGAATTCGCTGGCCTTTCTAAAGACATTGTACTAGCTGCTGCCTTAGATCGTTTTGAAATTTGGGATGCGGGCAAGTACAAACAGCTCTTTGAGGATTTCTCTTCGGAGGCTTTCAGTAGCCTTGCGCAGGAAGTAATGCAGGAAGCAGATAAAAAAAATGATAAATAAGCTGTATGGAAAATATGCCTACTAGCGATTATCATGTGCCTGTTCTGTTTCACGAAACCATTGACGCGCTCTCTATTCAACCCGATGGGGTTTATGTAGACTGCACTTTTGGTGGTGGCGGTCATAGTAAAGGCATTCTAGAAAAATTAGGCCCTAACGGAAAGTTGGTGGCTTTTGATCAGGATGCAGATGCTCAACAGAATATTCAGAACGAGCCCAGGCTCTTATTTGTTCCGCAAAACTTTCGCCATTTGCATCGCTTTCTTCGTTTGCATGGTATTATGCAAGTAGATGGAGTGTTGGCCGATTTGGGAGTGAGCTCTCATCAATTTAATGAAGGGGAGCGTGGCTTCTCTATTCGTTTTGAAGGTCCAATGGATATGCGCATGGATAGGAGACAAGGGGTAACGGCTGCTGATATCATTAAAACATTCAGCGAATTGCAGTTGCATAAAATGTTTGAACAATATGGTGAAGTAACCAATGCTAAAACCTTAGCTGCGCATATTGTTCAACAAAGAGCCCGCTTACCCTATGCTACTATTGATCAGTTTAAAGCAATGATTAGCTCCGTTGTAAAGGGAAATCCAAATAAATATTTAGCACAGGTTTTTCAGGCATTGAGAATGGAGGTAAATGATGAAATGGGTGCCCTGAAAGAAATGTTGCAGCAATTGCCTACGGTGTTGAAATCCGGTGGCAGAGCGGCTATCATCACTTTCCATTCTATTGAAGATAGGATGGTAAAGAACTTTTTTAAGCAAGGAAGTTTTGATGAAGTGGTAGATAATCCATTTGTTTCTGTAGAAAAAGTGGAAGTGTTTAAGCTAGTGAATAAGAAGCCGATTACGGCTGGTGAAGTGGAGTTGAAAAAGAATACAAGAAGTAGGAGCGCAAAGCTACGTGTAGCAGCGCGCGTTTAATATATATACCGTGCCCGAAAACAAAACAAATCCCAAGAACCCTCTGCGAGGGTTGCTCAACTATGAGTGGATCGTGAAGAATATTAGTTTCTTCCTTTTCCTTTCTGTTTTGGCAGTACTGTATATAGCCAACGGTCATATGGCAGACAAAACCATACGTCGTATAAACGCAATCAACAACGAATTAAAAGAGTTACAGTTTAAATACAAAACACTCAAAAGCGAGTTAATGTACAAAACAGAGGAATCTCAAATTGTTCAGTTGGTAGAACCAATGGGCTTAAAAATAAGTAAAGACATGCCAGAGCGCATCAAACAATAATGGAAGTAAAACGCGACATATTATGGAGGGTCTATTTCAGTTTCATACTGATTGTGATTGCTTGCATAGCTATTTTTAGCAAGGCGGTTTACATTCAACAGGTAGAAGGTGCCAAGTGGAGAAGCATGAGCGACAGCTTGCACCAACGCATTGATGAAATTGAAGCAGAGCGTGGTACCATCTATAGCGAAGATGGTCAAATGTTGAGTACGTCTATTCCTCAGTTTGATATTTTTATTGATTTCCGCGTTGCGGGATTGAGAGAGAAAAATGGATTACGTTTTAGAGAAAATGTAGACTCTTTGAGTTTCCATTTATCTCAATTGTTTAAAGACATGAGTCCTATTGAGTATAAGCGTTTATTGCAACAAGCTTATAAAGCGAAGGAGCCATACTTTCCACTTAAGAAAAAAATAAACTTTACGCAATATGATTCGTTGCGCAAATTCCCTTTATTCAAATTAGGTCGGTATAAAAGTGGGATGATTACCAATGAGCGAACCATTCGCCTGAACCCCTATCAAATGCTGGCTTTTAGAACAATTGGCTTAGCGCGTGATTCCAATAAAGTGGGCTTAGAAAAAACATACGATGCAATTTTAAAAGGTCGTAATGGTAAACAAACTGTTCGTTCTATTGCCGGTGGGATTGGAGTTCCCGTGGATGATACTTACCTCATTGAGCCTGAAACTGGAAAAGATATTGTGAGTACCATCGATGTATTCATTCAAGATATTGCAGAGTCTGCCCTCATGAAAATGATGATTCAGAATGAAGCAGAAAATGGATGCGCAATAGTCTTAGAAACAAAAACGGGTAAGGTAAAAGCAATTGCCAACTTAGGCAGAATGGCCAACGGTACTTATTGGGAAAATCTGAATTATGCCATCACTCCAAGCGAGCCTGGCTCTACCTTTAAGTTGGCTACGCTAATGGCTTTATTAGAAGATAAAAAGGTAAGCTTAAACCAGTCTATCAATTTAGAAAGTGGTGTTTGGCGTATTGCTGGTCAAACAGTATACGATTCTGAAAGACATTCAGAAAACATCGTAACAGTTAAGCAAGCGTTCGAATTAAGTTCAAATGTGGCAATGGCTAAAATGGCAGTTGCGCATTATGCTAATAATCCAAATTTGTATTTAAAGCATTTACGTAAAATGCGCATGGATACTATTACAGGAATAGATTTAGTAGGAGAGCGTAAGCCTGTGATTCATCGTCCTGGTTCTAGGTTGTATGGTCCTACTACCATTCCTTGGATGAGCTTTGGGTACAATTTGGCTATTAGCCCTTTGCATACTGCTATGTTGTACAATGCCATCGCTAATAATGGCACGATGATGCGTCCTTACTTAGTAAGCAGCATTAAAGAAGAGGGCGTGTTGTTGAAAGATATTCCGCCAACAATATTAGATACACAAATTTGTAGCCCTGCAACATTGGCTATGTTGAAAACCAGTTTAGAAGGGGTTTGTATTGCGGGCACAGCAAAATCTTTATTTGCGGGTACGCCGTATAAAGTTGCAGGTAAAACAGGAACTGCTTTAGTTGCTGATGGAAATAGAGGCTACACAAATAAAATATATCAAAGTTCTTTTGCTGGATATTTTCCTGCAGATAATCCACAATACACTTGTGTAGTGGTAATCAAGAATAAACCATTCGCTGCTATTTTTTATGGAGCGTCAGTTGCTGGTCCGGTGTTTAAAGAAATTGCCGATCGTTTATACAGTACTTATATCAAAACAAACAAAACTTTGATTGCTGGTACCAATAAAAAAGACAGTACTTATTTTAAATACAATGGCTACAAGGCAGACCTGGCTTATTTGTCGGAAAAATTACAATTGAAAATTTCCGATTCTACCGGTAGGGCAGACGAATGGACCAGCTTAAATAAAAATACTGCTGCTGCCGTTATGCAGAAAATGCCCATCAATAAAAATGCCATGCCTCCTTTAAAGGGCTTGGGTTTAAAAGATGCTATTTATCTCTGCGAAGAAATGGGATTGATGGTGCAGGTGAAAGGTAGAGGCAGGGTCTTAGATCAATCCATATTACCTGGTCAACCCATTGCTAAAGGACAACTAATTCAAATAAGCTTAAACTAAACGCATACTATGAAAACACTTCATCAACTACTCGTTCAACTAAAGCCACTGCAAATTGCAGGTTCGCTTGAATTGGGTATTGGTGCAATTGAGATTGATTCACGAAAAGTAAAACCAGGTACTGCATTTGTTGCCATCACTGGTGTGCAAAGTGATGGGCATGCATTTATTCATAAAGCAATTGAATTAGGTGCAGTTGCTATTGTTTGCGAAACAATGCCTGCTGATTTAGTTGAAGGTGTTTCTTATGTTAAAGTTGCAAGCACTCAAGAAGCTGCAGCTCGCATGGCAGTTGAGTTCTACGATCATCCATCTGCTCAGGTAAAATTAGTTGGAGTTACTGGCACCAATGGAAAAACAACTATTGCTACTTTGTTATTCAAATTATTTCGTCAGTTAGGATATAAATGTGGATTAATCAGCACGGTGCAAAATCAAATTGATGATGCCATCATTCCTGCTAC
Organism: Sediminibacterium sp. FEMGT703S; assembly: GCA_002786355.1. Taxonomy (GTDB): domain Bacteria; phylum Bacteroidota; class Bacteroidia; order Chitinophagales; family Chitinophagaceae; genus Sediminibacterium. Next base: position 114,118 of record PGCO01000001.1, on the reverse strand, counting down.
TCATACCACGCCTGATGCAATTAGCTTGAATGCCTTGTTGCAGCAAATGGTAAATGAAGGTTGCAGTTATGTATTCATGGAATGTAGCAGTCATGCTGTTCACCAACATCGTATTACTGGTTTGCAATTTGATGGGGCTTTGTTCAGTAATATCACGCATGATCATTTAGACTATCATAAAACTTTTGACGAATACATTCGCGTTAAGAAAAAATTCTTTGATGATTTGCCTGCTACTGCATTTGCAATTTCTAATGCAGACGATAAGCGTGGCGAAGTAATGTTGCAAAATACTGCTGCTACTAAATACTTGTACAGCCTTAAAACAATGGCTGCTTTCAAGGGTAAAATATTAGAAAATGCATTGACTGGCTTAGTGATGACCATTAACGACCAGGAAGTGCATTTTCGTCTAATTGGAACTTTTAATGCTTATAACTTATTGGCTGTTTATGGTGCAGCCATTTGTTTGGGTAAAGAAAGTCAAGAAGTACTCACTGCATTGAGTATGCTTACTGGTGCAGAAGGTCGCTTCGATTATATTATCAGTGCCAATCGTATTATTGGTATTGTAGACTATGCACATACACCTGATGCATTAGAAAATGTTTTAACAACGATTAAAAAATTGCGCAAGGGTTATGAGCAAATTATTACTGTGGTAGGATGCGGTGGAGATAGAGATAAAACCAAACGTCCTATCATGGCACAAGCTGCTTGCGATTTGAGTGACCGCGTGATTTTAACCAGTGATAATCCCCGAACGGAAGACCCAGAAGCGATTCTCCGGGATATGGAAACAGGATTGTCTAGCTCGGCAAAAAGAAAGTATATCACTATTGTTGACAGAAAAATCGCGATTGAAGAAGCGGTTAAAATTGCGAAACCAGAAGACATCATTTTAGTTGCAGGCAAAGGACACGAGAAATACCAAGATATCAATGGTATTAAATATCCTTTTGACGACAAACAAATTTTACAAAACGCATTTACCATAGTTACCCCCTAAAACAACCATATGTTATACCAATTATTTAACTGGCTAAAACAAAGCTTCGATATTCCTGGAGCAGGACTTTTTCAGTTCCTGACTTTTAGGATTGCTATGGCAATTGTATTGAGCTTAGTAATTGCAACAGTTTATGGTAAGCGCATCATTTTATTTCTTCAGAAAAAACAAATAGGCGAATCGGTAAGAGATTTAGGCTTAGCTGGTCAAGAACAAAAGAAAGGAACACCTACCATGGGTGGCATCATCATCTTGCTGAGCATTTTAATTCCTACTTTGTTGTTTGCTAATTTGGATAAAGTATATGTGCGCTTAATGATTTTGTGCACCGTATGGTTGGGCTTGATTGGTTTTTTAGATGATTTGTTTAAAATCCGTGCTAGAAAAGCTGCTCAACAAAAAGGGGAAACCTATAAGAAAAAAGATTCTGATGGTTTGGCTGGTATCTCTAAGATTATTGGTCAGATTGGATTAGGTATTATTATTGGTACTACACTTTACTTTAGCAATGCTGTTACAGTAGAAAGAGAAATCATTGGCTCCGATAGAAAAATTTCTGTTTTGCAAGCAGGAGATCAGTTTGCAAAAGACTCTACCATCATTGTTCGTCAAATGAATGGTATCGAAAGAAAATTCGTAAAAGTAAAAACACCGATCACTACCATTCCGTTTGTAAAGAATCATGAGTTCAACTACAGTAAGTTAATTAGTTGGATGGGTGAGGGTGCGGAGAAATATACTTGGATTGTATATATACTCATTGTAACCTTAATCATTACTGCAGTCAGTAATGGCGCCAATTTAACGGATGGGTTAGATGGATTGGCTGCAGGCGTGAGTGCTATTATTGGTGCGGGTTTGCTGGTATTTATTTATGTAAGTTCTAACTACGTTTTTGCAGACTACTTAAATATTATGTACATCCCTAACCTAGGTGAGCTGACCATTTTTGTAGGCGCATTTGTGGGGGCTTGTATTGGATTCCTTTGGTACAATGCTTTTCCTGCTCAAGTTTTTATGGGCGATACGGGTAGCCTTGCATTGGGCGGTATCATTGCTTCTTTGGCAATCATTGTGCGCAAAGAATGGTTGATTCCTATTTTCTGCGGGGTGTTCTTAGTAGAAAATTTAAGTGTGATGATTCAGGTGGGATATTTTAAATACACCAAGAAAAAATATGGAGAAGGTAAAAGGGTTTTCTTAATGAGTCCCTTGCACCATCACTATCAAAAGAAAGGATTTCACGAAAGTAAGATTGCGGTAAGATTTTGGATTATAACCATCATGCTAGTTGTAATGAGTGTGGTATCATTAAAAATTAGATAAGGAATTGAAAAGTAATATCATCATATTAGGCGGAGGCGAAAGCGGTGTTGGTGCTGCTGTGCTTGCAAAACATAAGGGCCATCCCGTGTTCTTATCGGACGGTGGTATGCTCAAAGAAATTTATAAGGCAGAATTGCGTGCCAATGAAATTGAATTTGAAGAGGGTGGTCATAGTGTAGAAAGAATTTTAGCTGCTGATGAAGTGGTGAAAAGTCCGGGTATTCCTGAAAAAAATGAAATGGTAAAAGCCATTCGTGCAAAGGGTATCCCTGTGATCAGTGAAATTGAATTGGCCTATCGATATAAAGGCGAGAGTACCATTATTGCCATCACAGGTAGTAATGGTAAGAGCACTACTACTGCACTTATTTACCATATCTGTAAAACTGCAGAATTGGATTGTGCTATGGTAGGTAATATTGGTTATTCATTTGCTCGTCAGGTAGCAGAAGATCCCAAGCCTTTATACATTATTGAAGTCAGTTCTTTTCAATTAGATGATATTAAAACATTTAGACCCAACATAAGTATTCTCTTAAATATTACGGAAGATCATTTAGATCGATACAACTATCAATTTGAAAATTATATCAATAGCAAATTTAGAATCATCGAAAACCAAACCATGGATGATTATTTCATCTATTGTTTAGACGATGAAACCATCATGCAAAAATTCCCATTAATAACTATCCATACTAACCCACTACCATTCTCTATGAAACAAGAAGTAAAAAAAGGCGGCTACATCAAGGGCGACCAAATGATGCTACGCATCCAAGAAGAAAGAGTAAGCATGAGTATCTACGATTTTGCCCTGAAAGGGAAACACAACAATTACAACACCATGGCAGCGGGTATTGCAGCATCTACGATTGGTATTCGAAAGGAAAAAATTCGTGATGCAGTAAAAAATTTCCATAGCCTTGAACATCGCATGGAATTTGTTGCAATGGTTCGTGGGGTTGAATTCATCAACGACAGTAAAGCCACCAATGTAAACAGTACTTGGTATGCTTTAGAGAGCATGAATAAGCCTACTGTGTTAATCTTGGGTGGTGTAGATAAAGGAAACGATTATTCTTTAATTGCCGACTTAGTGAAAGAAAAAGTAAAAGCCATTGTATGTATGGGAACAGACAATAGCAAAATTTTTGCGGCATTTAAAGATATGGTACCTATGATTGTTGAGACGGATAGTGCAAAGAAGGCCGTGAATGCTGCATTTAAAATTGCTGCTAAAGACGATGTGGTTTTGTTAAGTCCAGCTTGTGCAAGCTTTGATTTATTCAAAAATTACGAAGACAGAGGAACTCAATTTAAAGAAGCCGTTAAGGAATTATAATGTCTGAAATAAAAGATACCCTATTTGCTCAAATTCCTTCGGTAGAAGGGGTTCGCAGGCAACTGCTTACTCGTACCAGAGGTGATAAATATATATGGGGTATTGTAGTGGTATTATCCCTGGTTTCTATTTTGGTAGTGTACAGTGCCACTGGCTCTTTGGCGTATAAGATGTACAAGGGTAATACCAATATCTATTTATTTAAGCAGCTTTCTTTTACGGTGCTTGGTTTAATTATTATGTATTTTCTGCATCGGGTGAATTACACACTGTTTTCGAGGGTAGCAACAATTTTGTTTTTTATTTCGATTCCGCTTTTGTTATACACTTTGTTTTTTGGTGCAAGAATCAATGAAGGAAGCCGATGGATTAAATTACCCATCATCAACTTAACTATTCAAACCAGTGACTTTGCCAAGCTAGCCCTGTTTATGTACATTTCTAAAATGTTGAGTAAAAAGCAGGAAGTCATTAAAGATTTTAAAAAGGGTTTTCTTCCAGTATTATTACCAGTAGTGATTATTTGTGGATTGATTATGCCCGCTAACTTATCGAATGCTTTACTAACTGCTGCAACTTCTTTATTGTTGATGTTTATTGGTAGAGTCAGCTTTAAACATATTTTTTTAACCATCTTTTTGGCATTGATTCCAGTGGCATTAATTATATCAATTGCCGTACTGTCCTATGATGGTAAAAAAACAGAAGATATCGCTAAGCCTGTTGTGGCAGAAAAAATAAAATCAGTTGGTCGTATTGGTACTTGGGTAAAGCGGGTACAAGATTTTATGTATGCTAAAGACAGCGAAGTACCTTATCAAGTTCAACAAGCTAAAATTGCCATTTCGAATGGGGGAATGTTAATTGGTTTAGGACCTGGAAATAGTCAACAAAGAAATTTTTTACCGCAGGCTTATAACGACTTTATTTATTCTATCATTATAGAAGAATATGGTCTCTTAGGTGGTGCGTTCATGATATTTATTTACTTGGTGTTCTTATTTAGGTGCATCAGTATTTTTAGGCGATGTCCTTATGCATTTGGTGCTTTTTTAGCACTTGGACTCAGTTTTACTTTAGTAATACAAGCGGTTGCTAATATGGCCGTGAACGTAAACTTGGTACCTGTTACAGGAGTTACCCTTCCATTGGTAAGTATGGGTGGTTCCTCTTTCTTATTTACTTGTGCTGCTATTGGAATTGTTTTAAGCGTTGCCCGCAACGTTGAACAAACAGAAGGGAAAGCACCTTTAGAGACTGGGGTGGCGGCCGCGGACGTTGATGCTGCAGGCTTGGGTAATTTGTCTTCGGCGGCCGCAACAACAAATCCTTTTACTTCACAAAAAAATATTCGCCCCAATGTCTAAGCGTTTTATCATAGCGGGAGGTGGAACTGGAGGACATATTTTTCCAGCGATTGCGATTGCCAATGCCATTAAATTGAAAGAGCCTACTGCAGAATTTTTATTTATTGGTGCAAAGGGTAAAATGGAAATGGAAAAAGTACCCCAAGCAGGATATGAAATCAAAGGATTAGATATTGCTGGTTTTAATCGATCTTCTTTACTAAAAAATATTTCATTGCCTTGGAAACTCATTAAAAGTTTTATGCAGGTAAGAACTATTTTTTCTGAATTTAAACCGACTGCCGTAATTGGTGTCGGCGGATATTCTACTTTTCCTGTTTTGCGTTTTGCACAAAGCAGGGGTATTCCCACTTTTATTCACGAAGCAAATTCTTTTGCTGGTAAGAGTAATATCTTATTAGGCAAAAAGGCAACGAAGATTTTTGTTGCTACGCCAGGTATGGAACAGTTTTTTCCAAAAGAACATTTATTGGTTTCTGGTAATCCGGTTAGAGCAACTATCGAAAATAATCAGCTTACTCGCAAAGATGCCTTGGCTTTTTTCAATTTAGCCGATGATAAAACAACCATTCTTGCGGTGGGTGGTAGCTTAGGTGCTGCTAGCATTAACAATGCTCTAATGGAGCATTTAGGAGAGTTCGAAAAAAATAATTTGCAATTGATTTGGCAAACGGGTAAAACCAATGCCGACTTATATAAAAAAGCAGCCGCTTCGCATAAAAATATTTGGGTTGATTCTTTTATTACCCAAATGGAATATGGTTATGCCGCTGCTGATATTGTAATCAGCAGAGCTGGTGCCATGGCTGTTACAGAACTATGTGTTTTAGGAAAAGCTGCAGTATTGGTTCCTTTTCCATTTGCTGCAGAAGATCATCAAACAGCGAATGCCATGCAATTGGTTAATCGTGGCGCCGCTAAAATCATCAAGGATGCAGATGCACAAAGCTTATTGGTAAAAACAATTTTAGACTTATCTGCCAATCCAATGGAACAAGAAAATATGAAAGGCCAAATCAGGAAAATGGCTTTGCGTAACGTTGATGAATTTATTGCCAATCAAATTTTAGCCTCTTTATCATGAGTAAGTTAACTACTATAAATACCATTTATTTCATTGGCGTTGGCGGTATTGGCATGAGTGCTATTGCCCGTTATTTTTTAGCGAAGGGCGCCATTGTGAGTGGTTACGATAAAACCCCTACGGTACTTACCAATCAACTAGAAAAGGAAGGTATATCCATTCACTATACCGATGATATAGCTTTGGCGCCACAACAGCCTGATGTTATTGTTTACACTCCGGCTATTCCGAAAGACCACCAAGAGCTGAATCATTTTATTAATAATGGTTTCACGGTGATGAAGCGCAGCGACATCTTGCAGTGGATTACCGAAAATGCTTTTAATATTTGTATTGCTGGTACTCATGGTAAAACGACTGTTACTTCTATGGTGGCGCATTTATTACGTCACTCTGGTTATGGTTGTAATGCTTTTCTAGGTGGCATTTCTGCAAACTACCATACTAATTTTTGGAGTCATGAGCGCAATGTAGTGGTGGTTGAAGCGGATGAATATGATCGTAGCTTTTTGAAATTGTCTCCTAATATTGAAGTCATTACTTCTATGGATCCTGACCATTTAGATATTTATGGTACGGCCGAAGAAGTAGAAAATGCTTTTGTTCAATTCTCACAAAAATTAAAACCCGGTGGAACCATTGTTGCCAAGTATGGGTTGAGCAGAGCCGCCGAATTACGAGCAGAAAACTTGTTGAATTACGATCATCAAAATGAGGCGGCGGACGTATATATACATGGGTTGAAAGTGATTGATGGGTCTTATCATTTTACAGTTCAAGGTACAAACTGGTCTATCCCTAATTTAGTATTGCATATGGGTGGCTTGCATAATATTGATAATATGATTGCAGCCATAACAGTAGCTAAGCAATTAGGCATTGAAGAGGATAAGATTGTTGCTGCAGTTGCAGATTACAAAGGCGTTCGTAGAAGATTTGAATATGCGCTGAAAACAACGGAGCATGTTTTGATAGACGATTACGCTCATCATCCCGATGAATTGAAAGCTTTGTTGTCTGGTGTTCGAAGTATTTTTCCTGATCGAAAACTCACTTTAGTTTTTCAACCACATTTATTTAGTCGTACTAAAGATCAGGCTGCTGGTTTTTCTGCAACGCTAGATTTAGCAGACGAAGTGATTTTATTACCTATATATCCTGCAAGAGAATTGCCGATGGAAGGTGTAACTAGCGAAATGCTATTGAAGGATATGCATTTAGCCAATAAGCAGGTCTTGGGTAAGACCGAATTATTAGATTGGGTGAAAGCTAATAAGCCTTCTTTATTAGTGATGGCTGGTGCTGGCGATATAGATACATTGGTGAATCCAGCAAAAGAATTATTAATGAATCATCCTCTTTTATAATTGGTAATGAAAAATTTGAACTGGAAAAAAATATTCATCAATACTGCTTGGGTGCTTAGCCTAATAGGGGTATTGGTTTTATTGGGTGCTTCCATCCGCCAGAAAAATAATCAGCGTATTCAAGGTATAGTGGTTGAAATTAAAGGGGCTGAAAAACATATGTTCATTGATGAACAAGATGTATTGCATATAATCAATGAAACGGCTCCTGTTATTGGAAGACCATTACGCGGTGTGAAGCTTCGTAAGCTGGAAAGTTTAGTGGAGAAAAATCCTTGGGTGAATAATGCTGAAATGTTTTTTGATAATCAACATTTATTACAGATCAATATTGTTGAGAAAGAACCTATTGCCCGTGTTTTTGAAACCAATGGTCAATCTTACTACCTAGATACTGCTATGAATAAGTTGCCATTAAGTAGTAAGCTTTCGGCTAGAGTTCCAGTATTTACTGGATTCCCATCTTCTAAAAAGGTAGACACTGCATTGGTTCAATCTGTGATACAACTCGCTACGCTAATAAGCCTTGATTCTTTCTTGACTGCTCAAATAGCACAGATTGATATTGTTTCGAATCGTCAGTTCGAAATGATTCCTGTAATTGGCGACCATTTAATTGCATTTGGAGATGCTGCTGATGCGGCGGATAAGCTCAACCGATTAAAAGCATTCTATCAGGCTGCCTGGCTTCAACATGGATTAAATACTTATAAAGTGATTAGCTTAAAGTATAAGGGTCAGGTTGTTGGAATAAAAGAAAGTTTAAAAATTGTAACTCCAGAGAGCAATATCTCTATTCAAAATCCGTTAACAAGTAAAAGAAATACTCTATGAATCACAATGACGCACCTATCATTGTAGGACTTGATATTGGTACTACCAAAATTGCTGCAATCGCGGGCCGTAAAAATGAGTTTGGAAAATTAGAAATTCTTGGTTTTGGCCGTGCAAATAGCAATGGAGTATCGCATGGACAAGTACTCAATATAGATCAAACCATCAGAGCTATTCAGGCTGCGTTAGAAAATTGTGCGTTAAGTAATCCTGATTTAGAAATTAATGAAGTTTATGTAGGTATTGCAGGCCACCATATCAAAAGCTTGCAAACACGTGGTGATATAGTTCGTCAGGATGCCGACATCGAAATTAGCAGAGCAGAGGTAGAGCAGTTGATTAATAACCAACGTAAAACTTTTATTCCTGCAGGGGATCAAATTATTGATGTAATTGCCCAAGATTTTCACGTAGATAGCAATCAAAATATTAAAGATCCTATTGGGTACAATGGGGTTAAAGTGGGTGCAAATTTTCATATCATCACTGGTGATAGAAATGCCATTCGCAATATTAATCGTGCAGTTACTAGAAGTGGTTTACAAACCAAAGACTTGGTATTACAACCATTGGCTTCTGCCAGTGCTGTAATGAGCGAAATTGATATGGAAGCTGGTGTTGCTATTCTCGATATTGGAGGTGGTACTTCTGATTTAGCTGTTTTTTATGAAGGTATTTTAAAGCATACTGCTGTGATTCCTTTTGGCGGCGAAAATATCACCAATGATATCCGCTTAGGATTGGGTGTATTAAAAACACAAGCCGAAGCAATGAAAGTGCAGTTTGGCTCTGCTTTAGCTGATGAAACGAAAACCAATGCTTTCATTACTATTCCTGGATTAAAAGGGATGCCTGCAAAAGAAATTAGCGTAAAAAGTTTAGCGCAAATTATTCAAGCAAGAATGAGTGAGATTCTCGATTTTGTGACCTATCATTTAAAGCAAGTTGGTTTAGATCATCGCTATTTAAATGGAGGTATTATCTTAACCGGGGGTGGATCACAACTAAAGCATTTGATTCAATTAACCGAATATGCAACAGGCTTAAACGCCAGAATCGGTTTGCCCAATGAACATTTAGCAGCAAATCATATTGATGAATTAAAGAAGCCAATGTATGCAACCTGTATTGGTTTAATCTTGAAAGGTTACAACGACTACGATCATCAATACAAAGAATTTAAAGAGCAATTTATAAAGATGGAAGTGCCTTCTGCTTTAAGGAAGCAGTCTGTTGAAGCGCCTCCTGTAATGCCAACTGCTCCTGTTGATGCTGTTGCTCCAGTTGCTCCAGTTGAAAGCAAAACTGTGAATATTGCCCCTAGAATTAAGTTCTGGGATAAATTCAAGAACAATCTGATTGATTTATTTAAAGAAGAAGAAGACCAAGTTATCCGATAAAAACCCATAATCCCTACTAACTCAAACCGTCCACTATGATTCATTTTGATCTTCCAAAGCAAAAATCATCCATTATAAAAGTATTGGGTGTTGGCGGAGGTGGAAGCAACGCTGTAAACTTCATGTTCGAACAAGATATTGAGGGTGTTGACTTTATCATCTGTAATACCGACGCAAAAGCGATTGAACAAAGTAAAGTTCCCAATAAGATTCAATTAGGACCACACTTGACGCAAGGTTTGGGTGCAGGTGCCAATCCTGAAGTAGGTAAATTGGCGACAGAGGAATCGTTGGATGAAATTAAACGCATTTTAGAAGTGAATACCAAAATGGCATTCATTACTGTAGGAATGGGTGGTGGTACTGGTACTGGTGGTGCACCAATCATTGCTCAAATTTGTAAAGACTTAGGAATATTAACCGTTGGGATTGTAACCACTCCATTTGGTTTTGAAGGTCCGCGTAGACAGATTCAAGCTGAATTAGGTATCAAAGCCTTAGAGCCCTATGTAGATACTTTACTTGTGATTAGTAACGATAAATTGCGCATGCAGTACGGTAATTTAAAAATGCGCGAAGCATTTGCAAAAGCCGATAATGTATTGGCAACTGCTGCAAAATGTATAACTGATGTTATTAATAGTCGTGGTCATATTATTGTAGACTTCGCCGATGTATGTACCGTTATGAAAAATGGTGGTGTTGCCATCTTAGGTAAGTCTGAAGTAGAAGGAGAGAATAGAGCTCAGTTGGCTATAGAAGAAGCATTGTCTTCTCCATTGTTAAATGACAACGATATCAAAGGTGCTAAATGGATTTTAATCAATATTAATAGTGCAGAAGGGGAACATGAATGCACGATGGATGAATTAGAAATCATCAATAATCATTTGCGTTTGCAAGCCGGTGAAGATGCTGATGTAATTGTTGGTATGGGTTATGATGCTTCTTTAGATAAGAAAATTGGTATCACTTTAGTTGCAACTGGTTTTCAACAAAAGGATCCATTTGCAAAGCCTGTTGCAGAAAAAAAGCAGGAAGTTAAGCCTGAAAAAATTGTAATGACTTTAAACGTAGAGCAGCCTGCAACTGTTGCACCTGTAGCAACTGCTGCACCAGTGGCAACTGCGGCGCCTGTTGTTGAGCCCAATGCTCCAATTTTTGAAACCTTATCAATTCCTGAAACACCTCAAACAATTGTATTTGATATAGCTCCTCCTAGCCAACAAGATGAATTGCCAATTGTTGCCGAATTAGAGCCAGTAGTAGAAGCTTCTGCACCAATGGGTGTGTATATGGAAACTCCTGCTATTACAGAAGCAGAGCTAGAGTTGATGCCAACATTACAAGGTCCACCTGAAGTACATTTATTTGAAGAGCAAGATGAAATAGAACCAATTCCAACTGCTATTCAGGCTAATTTTTCTTCAAGCTTTTTAAATAAGCCAGCGAATATTTATGCAAATTCCACTGCTGTTCCGCAAGTGCAAAAGGAAGCTGCGCAACCTGAACCAATAGCTGTACAGCCTGCGCCAATTGCAGAAGATGAAAATATTTTTGACATGCAATTGGTTGAAAAGCCTGAGGGATATAACACACCTGTTTCTTCAACTCCTGCTTCTCCTGAATTAAATGGTGCGGGTGGAGATTATATGGATGATGTAGAAGAACAAAAAAGAAGAGCTGCTGAGCGTATACAAAAATTGCGTAACCTCTCTTTTAATGTAAACAATACTGCAGACATGAACGGTGAGTTTGATGCTGTTCCAGCTTACGTTAGAAGGAATATGGAATTATTTGGCAATACCCTTACTTCAGTAGAAAACTTTTACAGTAAATATACCGTGGGTAAAGATGAGAATAACCAAACCCAAATTAATACCCTCAATACTTTCTTAGACGGCAAAAAACCCGACTAATTTAATATGGCAACAATATTGATTACAGGGGGTACAGGTACAGTGGGAAAGCGTTTAACCGCATTGTTGCTAGAAAAAGGGTATTCTGTAATTATTGTAGGGAGGGGAACTCAATCCAAGCAGGTTCAGGCCAGTAAAGCCAATATGACGATGGGGGCTGCGAATCAAGCAACCCTTCGTTATGCAACATGGAATATTGAAGCACAAACCATTGATGAGTCAGCCATTAACGATGCAGACTATATTATTCACTTGGCCGGAGCTGGTGTTGCTGATCAACGTTGGTCTGATGCACGTAAAAAAGAGATAGCTGACAGTAGAATCAATAGTTGTGCGCTTATCGTAAAAGCCTTGTCGTCTATCCCTAATAAAGTAAAGGCTGTGGTGAGCGCTTCTGCCATTGGTTGGTATGGCCCAGATGATAGTGCAGATTCGCCTTCTCATGGATTTACTGAAGATGCCAATCCTTTCCCTGATTTTTTAGGAAATACTTGTAAATCTTGGGAAGAAAGTATTGCTCCTGTTGCTTCATTAGGTAAGCGATTGGTTATTTTAAGAACTGGGATTGTATTAAGTAATGCGGGTGGAGCGCTAGTAGAATTTAAAAAGCCCTTGCTTTTCAAAACCGCCGCTATTCTGGGTTCTGGCAATCAAATGATTAGTTGGATTCACGAAGACGATTTGTGTAATCAATATATTTATGCCATTGAAAATGAAAACATGAATGGCGTATACAACGCAGTTGCACCCCATCCTGTAAGTAATAAAACCCTAACGATTGAATTAGCTAAAAAAGTTTGTGGTTCTTTTTACATACCATTTTATGTACCTGCTTTTGTGTTGAAAGTGGTATTGGGTGAAATGAGTATTGAAGTACTAAAAAGTACCACTGTTAGCAGTAATAAAATCATGCAAGCAGGATACAAATTTCAATATCCCACCATTGATGCAGCACTTCAACAGCTATGCTAAATCTCTTTTGCTGTGAACTTTAAAGCAAATAATCCAAATAATAATGGTGTAAATACAAGTGTAAATTACTTGCTCGCCTACCAATGTTAGGGCTAACTCATACCCTTCTTTTGCATCTTTTCCAAAATTACCTGTGAATGCAGGAGTTACTAGTATATTATCTGATACTTCAAATGGTAGGAATCTTGTTATTGCTATCTTTTTATATTTTAAATAGGCAACCAATATATTTTCTACCACTAAATAATAGAATAAGAATATACCCAATGCTATAAAAGCTTTCTTTACTAGATATCCTAACAAAAAAGCAATTGATAATTGTGCAAATGTTTGTAAAAAGAACATGGGTATATAATGTAATTGTTCCCCAATTCTCCCAATATTATCTGGATCTGCATAAATGCCAAAAGACAACGCCACCAGCATATATACTGTCATTACTACAAATGAAATAATTGCTACATCAATTAGTTTGCTGCCCATGAATTCTTTTCTGCTCCAGCCGTCAATTATATTTTGCTTGTGGGTGCGGTAATTATATTCATTGGTAATGAGCATGATGACCAATATAGCAGGGAGCAATACAAAAAAGGAAGAGAAATAAGCTACAGTATGAAATGTTTCTGGGAAAGCAAATGGATTTCCTAATAACATTTTAGCAATATTATTCGTCATTTCCTTTCCTTTTGTAAAACTAGTATACACGTTGTAGAACATGTAATTGATGCTAGGGTAGGTTAGCATTACAATCGCCAGCATCCACCAAAACGCTGGATATTTTTTTATTTTTAACCATTCTATTTTTAAAAGCAAACCCATATTAATTAGTTTAGTCGTTGGTTAATTCAAAGAACTTAGATTCTAATCTTTGTTTTTTATGTAATAATAAATTCAGTGTAATGCCTTTGTTAAAGCAGAATTGATTAATCGATTCCATATTGGCAATACCTGATGGAAAATGAATCTGTATACGATGGTTATCTTCTTTTACAGACAACACGTTAGGCATATCTCCAATGCAAGCCCTTAATGCATGCATATCTGCTGCTGCTATTTCAACAATATCTTCATTGCTTAATACTTCATCAACCGGTCCACTGGTTAACAAACTGCCCCTTTTTAATATAGCAACATGCGTACAAATTTTTTCTACTTCATCTAATAAGTGGCTTGCAATAATAATAGTGATGCCTCTGTCTGCAAGTCTCTTAATTAACTCTCTAATCTCTAATATTCCAACAGGATCTAATCCATTGGTTGGCTCGTCTAATAACAAAACTTCAGGATTACCTAGAAGTGCACCTGCAATGGCCAATCTTTGCTTCATCCCCAAGCTATAAGTACTGAACTTGCTTTTTTTGCGTTCAGTAAGTTTTACTATTTCTAATACTTCATCAATTGCTTGATCATTTCCTCTACCACTAATGGCAGAAGTGATTTTTAAATTGTCAACTGCTGATAAATAATGGTAAAAATTGGGTGTTTCTAATAAAGATCCAATTCTTTTTCTAGCATCGGCGGTTGGGGGTTGATTAAACCAGCTATAGGTTCCTGCATCTGCTCCTAGTACATCCAATACAATACTCATCATGGTGGTTTTGCCACTTCCGTTGGGCCCTAAAATACCAAATACGCTACCCTTGGGTATGGATAGCGAAACTTGTTTTAAAGCTTTAACTTGTTTGTATGCTTTGCTCACCCCGTCTAATTGCAAAACTGTTTCCATATTGCTTATTTATATTAATCTTTTAACCAACCTTTCAATTTTTTAATCACTTCATTATTTTTTAAAATAGTGAATTTGTCATTATAGTCCCATAGCATTACGGGAATATCAAATGAATTCATTATATCAGTGATATCTCTAAGGTACTTGCTTTTTGCTTTATCTGCTGCTAAATTGATGACCCCTGTTTCCGTACAGATAAGCGGTATTTTTAGCTTATCAGCTTCTCCTTTTATTCTTTTTATTCGATTGTACAAGTAAGCAAAATTGGCTTCTCTTGGAAAACGTTCAAACTCTTTTTTTACTATTGCGTCTGGGGCTACCCCTTTTAGTTTGGGCATTTTTCTTTTTTTATACGGATAGGGAAGTCCTACCATATAAGTTTTCTCTGGAGTCCAATCGGCCCCTTGGTGGGTAAAAATATAGGGTTCATAAAAATGGAAAGTGTAAAAAATTTTGCCATCATCAGTACTTAATTTACCCATATCAAGAAGTTCGTTTATCCCATTATAATTTGCCCCTCCAATGATAAAAATGCGCTCAGGATCTTCTTTTCTTAATTCCCTAACCAATGTTGTAGCTGTAGATTTCCAGATATCCATATCGGTTGTTGGCTCATTATACAATTCTAGAAATAGGTTTTCGGTAGAAAAATGCCGAGTATCTGCTATGACTTGCTTCCAAATTTTGATAATTCTTTCCGTTTCTGCTGTATGATTTTCATTGGTTAATTTACCATAATGGTACACGATTACTAGTTTTAACTTAAGTTCATTGGCTCTCAAATAAGTTTCATGCAATTTTTCAATTATTTCTTCGTTTAATTGAATGGATCCCTCTTTCATGAAGTGGTCAAAAGCTACAGGCAGCCTTACGGTTTCGAATCCTGCCTCGGCAATTGACTTTAAAATGGGAAGAATATCTGTCTTTAAAAGTTGGCTTGGACTGTTCCAGTGCTGTTCTAATAAAGAAATATTTACCCCTTGACCAAGTGATTGAGCGATTTTGCGGAGTGATTGGCTAGTTTGTGTATGGGCTTTGTTAATGCCAAAGCCTAAAAACAAGAGGTAAGTGATTAGTATAAAGTTTCTTCGCAGCACGTTTTTTATTTAAAGTAAACAATTTTTTACCAGTTCTATATATAAGTACCCATGAACGATTACCATCGGATTCCTTATGTAAATATAGACCGCACAAAACTATCCTACGAATTAGTTAAGCGGGGCGCTTACTATTCTAATGTAGCGGTATGGACGCTGATGTTTTCGCTTCCTCTATTTATGCTATTAGACGTTCTTTTTATGAAGGACGATTGGGTGTTCTTATTATTGGTAAGATTGATTTTTTTTAGCATATCTTATTTTTTCTACATTTTTGGAACCAAAAGAAGGTGGAACTATGAATTGATTTTAAATTTAGTAGTGGGTGTAAACGTTGTTTTGGTATCCATTATCGCTGGAATTATCCCCATTTATAGGGCACTGCCTTATTTTTTGCTTTCTTCTATCATGGTGCTTCTCTTAAACACTATTTTATTTTGGAGGCCTTTATTTGCTCAACTTCATTCTGCCATTTCCTTTACCATCATCATTTTCCTTTACTCAGTTAACAACGAATCTGGTGGATATAATAGTTTAATATCCAATGGTGGTGGGGTTTATTTTTTAGTTTCGGCATTTTCTATCTTAATTGCTTACAATCGTTACCAGATTGTTAGTAGAGAAACAGAAAAAAATCTCATTATTGAAGAGTCGAACAGAAGAATGTTAGAGCAGAATGAGCAAATTAACGACCAGCACCATGTGATTGAAGCCGCAAATAGAAGACTAAAAGAGTTAAACGATTATCGGCAAAATACCATCAATATCATGATTCACGACCTCAAAAACTTTGTGGGAGCGAACCAGATTTCACTCGATCTAATTAATCGAAAAAGCAGTAATCTAACAAACGATCAAAAAGATTTGCTGAATTATATTTCGATGGGCAACGAAAAATTGCATTACCTAAGTCATAAATTGGCAGAATCTGCCGAAGCCGAAACGGGTAAAATTACCTATACCATGGAGCAATTCGATATTATTCCAGAGGTAGAAAAAGCGGCTATCGCCTTAGTGGATGCTGCAAGTATTAAGCAGGTGAATCTACAAGTTCACTTGTCTCCATCTGAAATATTGGTAAATATTGATAAAATATTTTTACGTCATATATTATTTAAGCTACTTTCTAACGTTATAAGGTTTATCAATAGGGGTTCGTCAATTAGTATTCACGCCAACGACCTTGATGGGGCTTGCATTATTGAAGTAATCAATAAAACAAATAACCCTATCGGCATGGAAAAGTTGGATGAGTATTTTAACAGATTAGCTAATCCTGATCAATCCGAAGAGGCTAGCAACCAAACAGGAATGGGATTTTCTATTGCAAAGCAGCTGACCGAAGAAATGGGAGGCACTTTAACCTATGAAAGCAATGTAACTATTGGAAATTACTTTAAACTCAAATTCAAACTGGCTTAGTTTAAATACCCGAAATCATGAAAACAAAATCTACCCTGCTTGTACTCTTTCTGCTAATAGCTGGAAGTATTATTGCCCAGGATTTTAAAACCCGCTCACTGGAAGCAATGGGGTACAGGAATGAATCTATTATGGGAATTAATGGAGCCATTTCTTACTTTATTAGGTTGCAACCCAGAGATGATGTAGATCGTACTAACTTAATTCTTCAGGTAAGACCTTCTCAGGTTTTAAGAGAAGACATGTCTACTATAACGGTTTCTTTAAAAGATGAGCCTGTTTATACAACTCGTTTAGTAGCTGATGCCATTGATTCGGTTATGACCATTGTCATTCCTCTTAATAAACGATATGTTCAAGAAGATGGCCGTTTCATCAAATTAAGAATAGACGCTAAAATGGCTATGTCTGACGAATATTGTAAAGACGTAGACAACCCAGCTATATGGGTTACCGTTAGAAATTCTTCTTATTTAGAAGTAATTAAACAAGATAGGGCTACCTATAACCATAGTTTAAAAGAAACAATCTCTGAGTATAATACAATTGCAACTCCTATAAATGCCGATTTGGATGACCTTACCAGTGGTGGTATTCTTTTTGCGTTATTAAAGGAGAAGGGTAGTTTAGAAGAAATTGTAACTACCAATTTTAGGGATTCTGATTCTTCAATGGGGAATATGATCATTACGGGTATTTATAATAAATTACCTGGGTATGTAAAAAGCAGACTTCCTGAATTTAAAAATGGTCAGGGCTTAATTAAAAATGTATTATTAGATAATGGTCAAGAAGTTTTAGTCATCACTGGTAAAGACCAGGAAGGTTATAGAAAAGCCATTTTTACGCTAACCAATTATAAAATCATTAATGCCAGTTTCTCCTATACCATGTTGGTAGATGCTGGAGCCCCTTCTTATTTTGATAAGAATCAATTACCGGTTGTATTCTCTTTAGAGGAATTGGGTGGAACGCCTAAGTTAATGGAAGGTATTGGTGCGCTAAAAACCAACTATGCTTTTTCTTTGGCCGATTATAATGCCATTCCGAAGAAATTGACCTTTCACTTAGAAGCCATGTTGTCTTTGTTAAAAGAGGGTGACCGTGGATTTTTGAACGTTTATTTGAATGATAACTTAGTTTTTAGTACTGATTTACACGATAAAACGAGCTTTAGCGGAGATATAGAATTAAAGCCCTATTTACTTACTAAAAATAACTCCTTGGTAGTTGAAATGCGTTTTCATGGTGCCGGTGGTATTTGTAAAGAGGGATTTTCTAATTTCTTTGGATTCATTGATACTAAAACCTCTAACCTAGTTTTCTCTGGAGAAAAAGTGAATGAATTTTATAACTTCTTTAATTATCCTGGTGAATTTAGAAAGAAAGCTTTGCGTTGCATTGTAACGCCTTCTTTGATTCCTTATTTAGCTTCAGCTTTTGGAGAGCTAATCTATCAATTGAATACCGCTACATTAGCTGCAAACTATTTATTTATTCCTCAAGTGGTTTCTTCTGATAAAGCCAATCTTTCTGATATGGCCAATATGAATGGAATTGCATTATTGCACAGAAATGATCCATTGATTAAAAGTTTTGAGAAAAACTTACCTGTTCAATTTAATCGAGATTTCCAATTGTATAAAGACATAAGTGGGGAAACCTCCTATTCAATCAATGATTTTTCTAACTCAGGGATTGCCCAGATATTTAGGCAGGGGTCTTCTACCTTTTTATTAATTAGTTCATTAGGAGACTCTAGTATAAGTGATGCATTTGAAGGAGTAATTATAAGTTTCGGATCTCAGTATTCAGCTATTGAGAGTAATGTTTGTATCGCTAATAGCAAGGGTAAAAGTAACTTCTTCTTCAAGCTTCCAGACAACGCTGGCTTGGTTACTTACAAGGGAGATAAAAATAATATGGCATTGCTTTGGAATAAGTATAAATACTTCCTTTTAGCAGGATTAGTCGTACTATTAGTATTAGGTTTCTTCTTTGTTAGAAAGCGTGTTAAACAATCTCAGGAGATAATTTAATTGATGCTTTAACCCAACCTAGTAATTATGCCTGTTTGTGTATTGAATAATATGATTAGTGTAGGCTTATTTACTACGGCTAAATTGGCTGAAATTGAAACTATTGCTGATGAATTTGGGTATGCCCCAATAAAAGCAGCACTCAACTTTGGTTACTTAACCAGAAAATCATACGTTGCTTTTTTAGAGCGTTCTGGGTTTCCATTGGTAGATGTTCGTAATGAAGTAGTGGATGAAACTTTTGTAGAGCAATGTGATCTTTTACACTTAAATGCTTTTCTTTATTTGCCTTTACGTAGAGATGGTAGAGGTAATTTACTTGTTGCGGTTGCTGATCCTATGGATGAACAATTGCAGGGTATTCTAGAGAATAAGTTCAATACTAAAGTTCAATTGGTTGCTGCATCAGACTTAGATATTACTTGGATGGTGCATAAATTAAGAGGAGAGTTTTACGTAAAAGAAGCGGTATTTAGCTTGATGCGTAAAGATCCAGAAAGCTCTGGGCTTACAACTTTTACCGACTATCAGTTACTATTCATTTTTATTGCAATAGGACTCTCTTTCTTTTTTCTAACCATCAATTTTGTCAATAGCTTTATTTTCATCAATCTGGCATTTAGTTTTATCTTCTTGTTTGCGATTGTTTTTAAATTATCAATTGCTTTAAAAGGGTCTAAATTTGAACTATCCGAAGTAGTAACTAAGGCTGAAGTTAAAGCTGTTGAAAATAATTCCTTACCTGTTTATACCATCTTACTTCCCGTATATAAAGAGGATAAACTAATTCGAAAATTGATTTGGAATCTTAGAAGCTTAGATTATCCCCGAGGTAAACTCGATGTTAAATTATTAATTGAAGAAGACGACGATAAAACCCTGAATGCAGTAAAAGACCTTGATTTCCCTGCAAACTTCGAAACGATTGTGGTTCCTTTTCATATGCCGAAAACCAAGCCCAAAGCTTGTAATTACGGGCTATTCTTTTGTAAAGGTGTTTATTTAACCATTTATGATGCAGAAGATGTTCCAGATTCTGATCAGCTTAAAAAAGTGGTTTGCTTATTTAGAAAATTGCCAAAAGATTATGTGGTCCTTCAGGGTGCATTGAATTATTTTAATAAAAATGAGAACCTATTAACAAGAATGTTCACCCTAGAATATTCGTACTGGTTCGATTATATGTTGCCTGGTTTACAATCACTGGATGTTCCCATTCCATTAGGAGGAACATCTAACCATTTTAAGCTAGCCAAATTACTTGAGTTGGGTGGATGGGATCCGTTTAATGTTACTGAGGATGCCGATTTAGGGGTGCGTGTTTTCGAAAAAAAGTATAAAGTAGGAGTGGTAAATAGTACCACTTTAGAAGAAGCGAATAATGAACCTTTTAATTGGATTAGACAACGTTCTCGCTGGATTAAAGGATATATGCAAACCTTATTGGTTCATATGCGTAATCCACCTCGTTTGATTAAAAAAATTGGATGGAGAGGATTTTTTGGATTTAATTTCTTCGTAGGGTTTACACCGATTACATTTTTATTGTATCCACTCTTATTGGGTTTTTATATAGTCTATTTGGTATTTGATTTACAAACTGTTAGAATATTATTCCCTGACTGGGTATTATATATTTCTATTTTCAATTTCATCGCAGGAAATACCCTCATGATTTATGTGAATATGCTAGCTGTATTTAAACGTAGATTCTATGAGTTGATTCTGTTTGCTTTGATGAATCCTTTTTATTGGTTAATGCATTCTATTGCTGCATATAAAGGATTATGGCAATTAATTTACAAGCCATTTTATTGGGAAAAAACCAATCATGGATTAACTAAAGTATCACATTCCGCATCTGCAGCAACGGCAGCGGGTAAAGTAAATGAACCACGATGAAGTTAACTGTTCAGCGCATAAGAATTTTGTCATTGTTACTGGTAATTTATTACCTGGCATTGGCGTGGATTTTTAACAGAGCTGGCTTTGAGCATTCAGAAAGATTGTTTTACTCTGAAAAAATAATGTTGCTATTCGAAAACAGTGAGAATACTTTATTAACGCTGGGAACTACCTTTCCAACTACCTCTTATTTAATCAATATTTTATTTGCACCTTTTGGCTATTTATTTGCACCTATTGCAGGTTCTATTGTATTAATGGTGACACTTTTCTTCTTTATTTTAAAAGACATCAACGATTCTGAACTCCCGTTTAGAACCTTATTTTTTTCTGTAGTTGTTTTATTCTTTTTGCATCCACAATTTGTTTATGCAGCTATAAGTGGAAGAAATATTGCAGCAATTGTTTTGTTTACCTATTTGCTATTTAGAAGCTTGTTCTTTTATTATAATAATCAAACAACTTATTATTTATCCCTTGCCAGTGTTTTTTTAGGCGCCCTCATTTTTTCGGAAATTAAATTTTTATGGTTGATTTTAGGTTTCTTGCCATTCGTAGTTTTGGTATCATTAGAGGGGATTAAAACTGCTAAAGGAGAACCAGTTGCTTTACAGTATTACCAAGCACTCAATAATCGTTCTTTGCGTCGTAAGTTGGTTAATAGAACTGTTTCTCTGTATTTTATTTTATACTTACTCCCATTAGCGGCCATCTTTTTATTTAGAACCTTGAATCAATCCCACGCAGGAGACCCTACTTATTTCTTAAGCAGCCAGTATTCTAACTGGCGGGTTACAGGGGTTTCTACCATTGCCAATATTATGGAGCGAGGATCTGGGAATAACTTAAATAAACAAACCCAAATTATTTTTCCATTTTTTACCATGTTTTTGGCGCCAATCTTTTTTTCAGCACTTTTTTTATTTAAAGGGAAGCTTTATAAACTATTAACTTTACTTACGCCACTTATTTTTATTTCTATTGCATTGATAGATATTCAATTTTATTTAACTGCAGAATATTATATCATTATCCCCATTATTGCTTTTGTAGGATTAAACTTTTCATCTACCGTAAAAGTGAATCGATTTATGAGTTCTGTAATTTTACTTGCAGGAACCTTATTGACTTTAGTAGGTGGATTTTATTATTTTTCGCAGACTTCCGATTTTGAAGAGCAACATTTAGTAAAAATGGTCACAGAAAAAAAATTATGGCCTGAAACTAAAGTTGACACAGAAGATAAAATTTTAGCTGATTATATTACCAGTATCAAAAGCGAAGATAGACCGGTTTTAATAGATGATGCGGCAGCTTATGGCATTATTGCGCACTTGCCTAATTTAAATCATTTGGTAATGCCTCTGCAAAAGAACTTTATTACAGTAATCGAAAATCCTGCATTGTCCGTTGAATATATATTAATTGCAAAAATCAATAACCTCAGGCATAATTTTACTGCGATGAATGCCTACAATATGGTACAAATGCAAACCCGATTGAACCTGAAGTCCAACCGGGTTTTTGAGACGGAAAACTGGATAGTTTATTCTGTTCGTTAGTTACGAATAGGCCTTCCACTTTTTAACACACTCTGTATTCTTTCTAGCGATTTCTTTTCGCCACATAAGCTTAGGAATGCTTCTCTTTCTAAGTCTAAGAGATATTGCTCACTTACTAAAGTTTGCTCACTCAAATCTCCACCACACATTACATACGCTAATTTACGCGCAACTAAAGCATCGTGGTCTGTTGCGTAACCACCTCTCCACATTCCATTAATTCCAGCTAACATAGCGCCTAGCCCAGATTTGCCCAAAACTTTAATATCGGTTCTAGGAATAGGAGTATTATATCCTGCTTCATGTAATTCGAGTACTGATTTTTTAGCTTCTGCAATTCTTCTTCCGATATTCATAACCACTTCATCTTGTCCAGCTCTTAAGATGCCCATTTCAAAAGCTTCATGGGCAGATGTAGCCACTTTAGCCGTTGCTATGGCAAAAAATCTTTTCTTGAGTGTATTGGTTTCTGGTTCGTCTTCGTGTAATTCATCGGAAGCGCGTAATGCAAATTCTTTGGTTCCGCCACCACCAGGAATTAAACCAACACCTAGTTCAACTAGTCCTATATATGTTTCAGCTGCAGCACAAACCTTGTCTGCATGTAAATTCATTTCGCATCCACCACCCAATGTTAATCCATGTGGTGCAGTAACTACAGGCACACTAGAGTAGCGTAAACGCATCATGCTGTTCTGGAACATGCGAATAGCCATATCTAATTCATCATATTCTTGCTCAATTGCAAGCATAAAAATCATACCCACATTAGCACCTGCGCTAAAGTTGGGTCCTTCGTTGGCTATCACTAATCCTTTGAAGCTTTCTTCTGCTTTACTGATGGCTTTGTTCACCCCTTCCAAAACTTCGCCACCCATGCTGTTCATTTTTGTGCTCCATTCTAATCCGGCAACGCCGTCTCCAATATCATACATTCTACAAGCACTATTTTTCCATACTAGATTATCGCTATGATTTTTCAAGATCAAGAAAGACTCTCCACCAGGAATGGCTTTATAAGATTTAGACAGGATATCATAATACATTCTTTTGCCATGCTCTACTTTGTAAAAATGAGAAGCACCTGTTGCCAACATTTCTGTAACCCATGGTGCTACTGCATATCCAGCTGCTTGCATAGCTTCCACTGTTTTAGCAACACCTACGGTATCCCATGATTCAAACGCTCCAATTTCCCATCCAAAGCCAGCCATCATTGCGTCGTCTACTCGGTATACTTCGTCGCTAATTTCAGGAATTCTAAATGATATATAAGAGAATAAGGAGTAATGAAATGCTCTATAGAATTCACCCGCTTTATCTGGAGCGGCACTCAGCATTTTTATTCTTTGCTTTAAATCTTCAATTGGTTTTGCTGCTTCAAGGCTTGCGAATTTAGGCTTAACCCTTGCACCATATTCCATGGTTTCCAAATTCAGGGTTAATATTTCTTTGCCTGTAGCAGATTTTATTTTCTTAAAAAATCCTTGTCCTGTTTTATCCCCCAACCAATTGTTTGCAGTAATAGTATCTAGCCAGGTTGGTATGGTGAATATTGCTTTTGCTTCGTCAGTAGGGCAATTGTCTGCTACTCCTTTTGCAACTTTTACTAATGTATCTATACCAACTACATCTGCTGTTCTAAATGTAGCCGATTTAGGTCTACCAATGATTGGACCTGTTAGTGCGTCTATTTCATCTACACTTAACTTTTGCTTGTCCATTATATGGAAAATACTCATGATGCTGAATACCCCAATTCTATTGGCAATGAATGCTGGCGTGTCTTTACAAAGCACAGTGGTTTTACCTAAATGCACGTCTCCATAATGCATTAAAAAATCAACTACTGCTGGATCTGTAAATGGAGTAGGAATAATCTCTAATAAACGCAAGTAGCGTGGAGGATTAAAAAAGTGTGTGCCACAGAAATGCTTCTTAAAGTCATCACTTCTTCCTTCGGCCATCATATGAATAGGAATACCTGAAGTATTAGAAGTAATCAGGGTTCCTGGCTTTCTAAATTTTTCTACTTTCTCATAAATCAATTGCTTAATGTCTAAACGCTCTACCACTACTTCAATAATCCAATCACAACCCGCAATGTCCTTCATATTGTCATCGAAGTTGCCGGTCTTAATTCTGTTTACAACTGATTTGGTAAATACTGGAGAGGGATTGCTTTTGATTGCTGCCGTAAGGGCATCATTCACCAGCTTATTACGTTCTGCTGGTTTGGTGCTTTCTGCTGCTGCAGTAGGTACCATGTCTAATAATAAAACGGGTAATCCTATGCCTGCAAAATGACAAGCAATTCTAGAACCCATTACACCGCTTCCTAATACCGCAACTTTTTTAATTGAACGTTTCATTATTGAATTATTTATGGTCAAGTATCGCCAAGCATGGCCCAGCAAAATTAGTTAGTTATGCAACTATTTTCCGAAGATAAGCTAAATTTTTTCCGGGGACTCCCTTATCGGAAAAAAAAATATCAAATCTTTCGAGAGGAAAAATTTGATATTAAATTCGTTGGTTTGTCTATGAGTTTTACTCCTCTGATACGGCAGCACCTTTGTAAGCAAAATACAAGCAAACAAGGTAAACTGCTAATAATACGTATACTAACATAATCGGGGGGATTTAGTTTTACTAATTTAGGGAGAAATATAACGCGTCTCAATATTTTTATGTTAACATTTGTGAATAATCTCAGAATTTATATTTTTTGCCAAAAAATTGATAAATAATCGCAAAAAACCTTCAACAAAAAACTACAAATGATTTTTTAACCGCTGTTTTGAAATAATTGCCACTCAAAATTTAAGAAAGATCTTTAAGTTGGTTAAACGTACTTTTGGAATATGGAAATTAGTGTAAAAACCATTCAGCACTTAGCGCATTTGAGCAGGCTCCAAATTTCGGAAGAGCAAGTTGCCCAATACCAATCAGATATGCAAAGAATGGTTGCTTTCATTGAAAAATTACAAGAGTTGGATACCAATGAAGTAGCGCCTTTGCGTTTAATGGCCAATTCGAATAATGCATTTAGAGCCGATCTAGTAACCCAAAGCCTTACTGCTAGTGAAGCGCTGAAAAATGCTCCATCACACGATCAACAATACTTTAAAGTACCTACGGTTATTAAAAAATAATAGGATTATGTCTACAGAATCAATTATACATTTAGAAGGAATTGAGAAAAGTTATTTCATGGGTAACCAGGCTATTCCTGTTTTAAAAGGGATTAACCTAGATATTTTTAAGAACGAATATGTTGCTTTGATGGGACCCTCTGGTAGTGGTAAAAGTACTTTAATGAATATCTTAGGTTGCTTAGATTCTCCAACAGGTGGCCGATATATTTTGAATGGCAAAGACGTTAGTAAAATGCTAGACGATGACCTAGCAGAAGTACGTAATACAGAGATTGGGTTTGTATTTCAGCAGTTTAATTTATTGCCTAGACTGAGTGCTGCAGAAAACGTAGCACTTCCGTTAATTTATGCAGGTGTTTCTAAAAAAGAACGTTTAGAAAGAGCCCTTGCTGCACTTGATAAAGTTGGTCTTGCAGATCGGTCTCACCACAAATCAAATGAGCTGAGTGGTGGTCAAATTCAAAGGGTTGCCATTGCGCGTGCCTTGGTAAATAATCCCTCCATATTATTAGCTGATGAACCTACTGGTAACTTAGATTCTAAAACTTCGGTTGAAGTAATGCAGATTTTTGGAAAATTACAGGATGCCGGTAATACAGTTGTTTTGGTTACCCACGAAGAAGATATTGCTGCTTATGCACATCGTGTGGTAAGATTACGTGACGGTTTAGTTGAAAGCGATACTACAAAATCTTAATTTGCCGAACATTTGAGCAATTGCTTTGTAATGATTGCTGATTTAGAGACTATGGCTATTAAGATTTACACAAAAACAGGTGATTTAGGAAAGACTTCGTTAATTGGTGGAACAAAAGTTCCTAAAAGTCATATCAGAATTGATACTTACGGTACGGTAGATGAATTGAACTCATGGATTGGCGTTGTGAGCGATTATACCCCTGATGAGCATATTAAAATGGTCTTAAAGGAAATACAAGATCGTTTATTTACAGTAGGCTCTTCATTGGCTTGTGATCCTGATAAAGAACCCTTGATGAAAATTCCTGATTTAAAAGAGTCGGATATTGAATTTTTGGAAAAGGAGATGGATTCAATGAATGAGCAGTTGCCAGCAATGAAATTCTTTGTTTTACCAGGTGGCCATTTAGCTATTTCTCAATCTCATGTTGCACGCTGTGTTTGCAGAAGAGCAGAACGCTGTTGTGTAAATATGCAAGAGCAAGATATTTTTGTAGAGCCCCTAGTAATTAAATATTTGAACCGTCTCAGTGATTATTTATTTGTGCTATCTCGTTATTTGGGTTTTCAGATGGGCATTGCAGAAATTCCTTGGAAACCCCGGGTATAAGCATTCCACATTAATTTGCTCAAGAAAATAATCCGTCGCGCATATGCAAAACTCTGCTGCTTAATGCAGCCAGCTCTTCGTTATGGGTGACGATTAAAAAAGTGGTTCCAAATTCTGCGTTAATCTTGGTGAATAGTTCGTGCAACGATCTTGCATTGGTGCTATCTAAATTTCCTGTTGGTTCGTCTGCAAATACAATGAGCGGCTCATTAATTAATGCCCTTGCAACTGCCACACGCTGCTGTTCTCCGCCAGAGAGTTCATTGGGTTTGTGGTGAATCCGATCCCCCAACCCCAAAAGTTGTAATAATTCAATGGCTCGTTTTTTGATTTGTTCTCTAGAACCATTGGCAATCCAGCCAGGAATGCAAACATTTTCTAGCGCATCAAACTCTGGCAATAAATGATGAAATTGAAAAATAAATCCAATATGCTTGTTCCTAAATTTGGCTAGCTCAGCGCTAGACAAACTACTTAATGATTGCCCGTCTATTTCAATCTGGCCGCTATCAGGCCTGTCTAATGTGCCTAAAATATGCAACAACGTACTCTTACCTGCACCAGATGATCCTACAATACTGACCATTTCGCCTTTCTCAATGGCTATATCAACCCCTTTTAAAACAGTTAATGGGCCAAATTTTTTGGTAATTGTGGTTGCTTTTAGCATGAAAAGAGATTATTTATTAAGCAAATTAACCATTTCTTCAGAGATGGGTAAAACTCACATTTGGATATATCATTTATACGGTTACTTTTGCAAAAATAATCGAGACTATGTTTTGGACATTAGAATTAGCAAGTTATTTAGAAGAAGCTCCCTGGCCTGCTACCAAGGATGAGTTGATCGATTATTCTATCCGCAGTGGTGCGCCATTGGAAGTGGTAGAAAATCTTCAAGAATTAGAGGACGAAGGGGAAGTGTATGAGAGCATCGAAGACATTTGGCCTGATTATCCAAGTCAGGAAGACTTTATGTTTAACGAAGACGAATACTAAAATAAAAAATGGCTAACTGAATTTTTAGTTAGCCATTCTTTACTTCTTCAATTTTATCAATAGCACTTTCGAATAATATTCGTGAGTGGCTTTCTATTTCTTAGCAGGGAAGGTCATCTTAAAGTAAAGGAGAACCAAAGCCAATGCCAGCACTATTAGATTGGCTGCAAGAACAGGCCCGCTCTTAACATTAACTGCGTAAATTAACCAAACTACGCAACTCGTAATTACGATTAAAATCATCCAAATACTTAGGTCTCCTACACTTTTAGACTTCCATGCCAACCAAACTTGTGGCATAAAAGTAATAGCACTTAAGAAAGCTCCAAAGTAACCCAAAAGGTCAACTAAATTCATAATGCAGTTTTAAAGATTGAGTTGAATTATTCTTGATTGGCAATGCCTAATTTTTCCATTACATCCATGCTTACGCCTGTAGTTGAATAACCTCCATCATGGAATAAATTTTGCATGGTCACCATTTTGGTTAAGTCAGAGAAAAGCGTAATACAATAATTAGCACAATCTTCTGCACTTGCATTTCCTAAAGGAGCCACTGCATTGGCAAAATCGTAAAAGTCTCCAAACCCTTTGATACCAGTACCTGCAGTAGTTTTTGTAGGGGATTGAGATACGGTATTGATTCTTACTTTTTTCTCTAATCCATAATGGTATCCAAAACTTCTTGCGATGGATTCTAACATTGCTTTAATATCGGCCATATCTGTATAGAATGGGAACGTTCTTTGAGCTGCCATGTAAGTGAGTGCAACAACAGAACCCCATTCGTTGATGGCATCTAATTTTTTTGCTACTGCCAACATTTTATGGAAAGACATAGCAGATACATCAATGCCTTTCATGAAATAATCATAATTAGATTCTGTGTAAGGAATCTTTTTGCGAATATTCACGCTCATGCCAATAGAGTGTAATACAAAATCAAGTTTACCGCCTAAAATTTCTTGTGATTGGGTAAATAGATTCGTTAATTCTTCTGTACTAGTTGCATCTGCTGGTATAATTTGAGATCCTGTTTTTTCAGCTAGTTTATTGATCTCTCCCATGCGCATAGCAATGGGGGCATTGGTTAATACAAATGTGGCACCTTCTTCATGTGCTTTTTCTGCTACTTTCCAAGCGATAGAATTTTCATCTAATGCGCCAGTGATAATGCCACGTTTTCCTTTCAATAAATTATAAGCCATAAATGGTTGATTTAAGTGCCGAATATACGAATCATTTCTTTCGCATTCTCCAATGCCGCTGCTGTAGGTTTTTCTCCACTAAGCATTTGGGCAATGGCATTGATTCTTTCGTTGTTCGTTAACAATTTAATATTGGTCTTGATTTCTTCTCCTTTTTGTTCTTTGTATACAAAGTAATGGGCATTGGCTTTTCCTGCAATTTGAGGCTGATGAGTAATACAGATAATCTGTCTTTTTGCTGCCATCTCTTGCATAATAATGCCCACTTGTTTAGCAGCTTCACCTGATATGCCGGTATCTATTTCGTCAAAAATAAGGGTTGGTAAGTCAATCGATTCTGCTACCAAAGATTTGATGCAAAGCATTAATCTGCTTAATTCTCCTCCACTGGCAACTTTACGAATAGGTTCGAATCGATTGCTTCTATTTGCATCAAATAAGAATTCGATTTGCTCTACGCCGTATGCATTTAAAGCAACTGTTTGCATATTCACTTTTATTTGTGCATTGGGCATGCCCACTTGCTTTAAAAGGGCATTCACTGATTGTTCAAATGGAGTAATGACTTTGTTGCGTGCAGCTGTAATCTGTTTAGCAGTTTGTTTTAACTGATGCATTAAATCGTTCGCCTGTACTTGCTTGGCTAGTATGGCTTCGTCTATTGTAATAACCGCAAACAATTTACTAGATAAATCAGCCTGAATGGTTAGTAATTCGGCAGTAGTAGTAACCCCATGTTTTTTTGTAAGCTTATATCCATCACTTAATCGTTGATTTACCCATTCAATTCTTTGTGCGTCAAAATGAATGCTATTGTTGATTCGTTCTAATTCGTCGGCAATATCTTGTAACTCTATTTGACTTGCTTTAAGCCGATCAGATAATACAGCAGCTTCGCTCACGATGCTTTGTACCGATTGTAAACTATTGTTGAGTTGTTTTATCCTTGCTACAATTGGATCATCTGTACTAGCCAATTCAAAAGCAACTTTTTCTATTACCGTTTTAATTTCCTCGGCGTTCGAAAGCAATTTTAATTCTTCTTCTAATTGCTCTAATTCGTTTTCTTTTAAGTCTAATGCTTCTAATTCGTTACAGAGGTATTGATTGTAATCAGCTTCTTTTTGTAAAGCTGCTTTTTGTGCTTGTAAATCGTTAAAACTAGCTAAAACAGTAGCCCATTCTTTATAATACTGCTGGTGTGTTGCCAATAAATTTTCATTGTTTGCTAAGGCATCAATGACCATTCTTTGAAAATCGGCATCGCCTAATTCGAGGGTATCAAACTGTTGGTGTAAATCTACTAGTAATCCTGCCAACTCTTTTAATTGTTGAAGTGTGGCAGGGGTATCATTGATGAATGCCCTGGATTTTCCATTACTTCCTATTTCTCTTCTAATTACAAGACTATGATCAGTTGCTGCAGATTCCTCAAAATCGTTTTGTGTTAAAAATGATTGAACTGAAGCTTTTTTACCTGCAGTGAAATGCCCTTCAATAATGCATTTTCGCGCTTTGTTGACCAATACGTTGGTATCGGCCCTTTCGCCCAAGATCAAGCTTAATGCACCCATTAAAATACTTTTACCTGCACCTGTTTCGCCGGTAATAATATTGAGTCTATCATCAAAATCAATACTCAATTCATCAATGATGGCATAATTCTGTATAGTTAGCTGACGCAACAACGGATTTGATTTTAATAGGGCAGCAAGTTAACAAAGCTTACTGAATTTGGTACTAGACTTTTATCTAAAAATAATTACTTAATTACCAGTACACCGCGCAATGCCCGATTTGGCCCGTTGATCTAAAGAATCTTTGTATTCGTGGTCTTCCATGTCAATGCATTTTTTATAGTATTCTATGGCCATGGCTTTTTCTCCTCTTTCTTCATAAATCTGGCCAATCTGTAAAGCGGCTCTTGCTGCGTAGTACTCTCTTCTGTTTTGACCCAAACGGATGGCTATCAAATAGTTTTTAATGGCGTCCTCTTTTTTGCCTAAATCGTCATAAATCCGAGCAAGCCGATAGGCAAATTCCAGTTTTTCTTCCTCTTTGTAAAAATCATTGGAAGATTTACCCGCAAATTGTTTTAAAGCATCGGTATGGTATCCTCCATCATTGAATAATCTTGCTTTAAGTAAAATGGGATTTGGCCAATTTTTTGCCTTGGCGTCTTTTAATGCTTTTTTATCTGCGTCTGAAAAAGTAGAGCCCTTTGTAATGGCCAATTGTTTGTGCGCATTAGCTTCTTTGATATTCCCTTGTAAATAATAGGCCCAACTCATTTTTTGATAAACATCTTTTAAATAAAATTTCCCTTTAAATTGACTGGTATATTCATTAAAATAATGAATTGCTTCGGTGGTTTCTAAATGATATAAATGTGCATAACCCAATTGAAAATCCCATACACTTAATTTTAAGTATTCAGGCGATTTATTTAAATGAAGAATGATTGATTTGGTGCGTTCTGCGTCTTTATTATTTAGTGCAAGATTGGCCGCCATGAAAGCGTGTAAATGATTATTCGTTAGGTCTAGCTTTTTATGAATAATATATTCGAGTGCATCTTCTTTTTTATTTTCAAAATAGAAGAGTAAGTAAGTATATACAAATGCAGATTCATTAAAAAATTGCTTTGCCATAGCATCATTGCTGTTGGCGTAATTACGCACTTTTCTCATTCCTTCGGTAAGGGAACCCTTCATGCCAAACAAACTAGTCACCCATTTATAACCTTTTGGAACAGTTCCTATTACTGCTTCTAGAGCCCCGAACCATAAATCGTTTAGGCTAAATTGGGGAAACTTTTTTCTGTTTTCTTTCAGCAATAAGAAAGCCTTTCTACATTCCCATCCTGCATCCCAAAAATTCCCAAATTTAACCTGAACCATGGCCCTTTGCATACGGATGACTGCTTGGGAATATAAATAAAAAGGAGAGTTTGAGTTGCCTTCTTCTACCTGATCTAGTCGTTCCTGAAATTGCGGAAAAAGTCTGGTATAGTCGGAGGGATCTTCATTTAAAAATAGGGTATAAAAATCAATATAGTTTTCCAATAAAACCGGAATCAGGTTATCGGGTTGTTGCAATCGCAATTTCTGTATTTGCTGTTGCCCTGTTTTGGTTTTTAGTTTGGTGATATCTTGATAAGCCTGAACACAGGCAGCATTGAAATCAAATTTAGTTTGAGCCCATCCGCTAAATGATATACTCAGTAAAGTAACAACAACGAGTAAATTTTTCTTCACAGCCTAAAAATAAGAAAGGGCAGCCAAAAGACTGCCCTCGAGTATGTTAAATGCTACTAATTTATTTTACATCAACGCTATCATTCAAATCTGCGTCTACTAAAATACGTCCGCAGTTTTCGCAAACGATGATTTTTTTGTGTAAACGGATTTCGCTTTGACGTTGAGGTGGAATAGAGTTGAAGCAACCGCCACAAGCATCACGCTCAACAGCAACAACTGCTAAACCGTTTCTGTAGCTGGTTCTGATTCTATCGTAGCTGTAAATTAAACGCTCATCAATATGTGCTCTTGCGTCTGCACTGTAGCCATTTAATTCAGTTTCTTCTTTTACAGTATCAGCAATGATTTTTTCTAATTCGCCTTTCTTATGGTTTAAAACACCTTCTTTCACAGAAACCATTTTCTTGGCATTCTCTAACTGCTTCACTTTTTCAGCCAACTCTTCGTTTGCATCGCGGATATGCTTTTCGCAGAGTTTTACCTCAAGCTGTTGCATTTCTACCTCTTTATTGATGGCTTCGAATTCGCGATTGTTCTTTACATTCTCGCTTTGCTTTTCGTATTTGGCAATTAAAGCTTCGCTTTCTTTAATGGCATTTTTCTTTCCTTCAATAAATTCGCCAATGCCATTGATTTCTTCTTCAATGCGGGTCTGACGTGCAGATAGTCCTAGTATTTCATCTTCAAGGTCGCTTACTTCCATTGGAAGCTCACCTTTTAATACCTGAATTTCATCGAGTTTGCTGTCAATTTTTTGTAAACGAAGTAGGTTTACTAATTTTTCTTCAACGGAGAAATCTTTTACAGATGCCATATCGTGTTCGTAATTATAAAGTTTATCCCAAAAAATAATGTACAGGATTTGTCTGTACGCTTGTTTTAAGGACGGCAAAGTTAGGGAATTTGCTGGTTATTAGCGAAAAAAGCAAGTCAATCGTGTATTGTTCACTTTCCCAGTGCCCTATATCGGCTACCACCAGCTGGTTATTGGCATCAAAAAACTCATGGTATTTGATGTCTGCGCTAACAAAAAAGTCGGCTCCTGCAGCAATGGCATCCTTAATTAAGAAACTCCCAGCACCTCCGCAAAGGGCTATTTTTTCCACTTTTTTACCCAATAATGGGGTGTGTTTGACCAATTTTAGGTCAAATTGGGTGCTTAATAAGCTTAAAACAGCTTTTTCTTCCATGGGGGATTGTAGCTGTCCAATCATGCCAGACCCAACTTTTTGATTCAAATTGTTCAAAGGGATTAAGTCGTAAGCAACTTCTTCATAAGGGTGAGCTGCTTTAAGTGCTGCAACCACTGTTTGCTCAAGATAGTTGGGTAATATTACTTCAATTCTTGTTTCTTCTACCGCCTCTCGCACCCCCGGCGTACCAATAGTTGGATTAGACCATTCCGATCCACGGAAAGTCCCAATCCCCCTGGTACTAAAACTGGTTTCACTGTATTCTCCAATATGACCCGCACCTGCTCCAAACAATGCTTCTTGCACTTGTGACAATTGTGGAGTAGGTACAAAAGTGACCAATTTAGTTAGGATTGATTTTTTGGGTTGTAATATTTTGCAATTTTTTAAACCTAATTTTTCTGCAATCGCCGTATTTACACCGCCCCAAATATTGTCTAAGTTGGTATGAATGGCGTAGATGGCTATATCATTTTTAATGGCATATATCAGGGCTTCTTCAACATAGTTTTTCCCAGTGATTTTGGTAATTCCCTTAAATAAAATTGGATGATGAGCTACTACCAAATTAGCTCCAGCTGTTTTAGCTTCTTGCAGTACCGCTAGGGTAGCGTCTAAAGTAACAATTGCACCAGTGCATTCCCAGTTGGCAGATCCGGTAAGTAAGCCTGCATTGTCGTAAGACTCTTGATAAGCAAGTGGAGCATAGCTTTCAAGGGTTTGGATAATTTGCCGTATGATCATAAAGAATAATTACTCCAACGAATTTAGCTTCAATCTATCTTTGTTGCATGCATGCTGCTCAATTTCTTTTTAGTGATGGTAAAATCTTAAAGCACGATAAGCTCTTGATTTCGCCTAATAATCGGTCTTTCAGATATGGGGATGGATTTTTTGAAACCATGAAATGGTTCAATGGGAAAATACTATTAGAGCAGTTGCATTTGGAACGCTTGTTTCATGCCCTACATATATTGCAGTTTAAGCCACCGGCCTACTTTACGGCTGAATATATTGTGCAGGCAATTCAACAGTTGGTTGCCAAGAATCAGCACCATCAATTGGCTCGAGTTAGGGTGACTATCTATAGAGGGGATGGTGGAATTTATGATGAACAAAATCATTTTCCACATTTGCTCATTCAAACCTGGGCTTTGAATCCAATGAACAATCGGTTAAATGAAAATGGATTAGACATTGATATTTACGCTGCTGCAGTAAAACAATCAGATCATTTTTCGTTATTGAAATCGAATAATTATTTGGGTTATGTTATGGCTGCATTGTGGGCAAAAGAACATCACTTAAATGATGCGATTTTATTAAATCCGCAAGGCAATATTGCTGACGCTACCATCGCCAATGTGTTTATTATCAACAATGGAACGATTATAACCCCTGCTTTATCGGAAGGTCCTGTGTCTGGCGTAATGCGCCGATATATTTTAAAGCAATTGCAAGAACGAGGCTATGAAGTGAAAGAGGGCATTGTAAGTGCTGATGATTTAGCCAATGCCTCCGAAGTTTTTTTAACCAATGCCATTTATGGGATGCGCTGGGTGAAGCAATGCGGCAAGAATACTTATATGCATCAGTTAGTGCCGCATTTGTATAAAGAAATAATGGCAGATATGTTTTAGTTAGAAATTCTTTGCAACATTGTTGCATTATTGAAAAGTTTGCTTTATTTTGCAACAAAGTTGCATAATGAATACACGTAAATTACCCGTTACACTCCTTAGTGGATTTTTAGGTGCTGGAAAAACAACACTGCTCAATCATATTCTACACAACAAAGTAGGCTTGAAAGTAGCTGTTATTGTAAATGATATGAGTGAAGTGAACGTAGATGCTAATTTGGTTAAGAACCAAAATGTATTGTCACGAACAGAGGAGAAATTAGTTGAAATGAGTAATGGATGTATCTGTTGCACATTGAGAGAAGACCTGATGATTGAAGTTGAAAAATTAGCGAACGAAAATCGGTTTGATTATTTGCTCATAGAGAACACTGGTATTGGAGAGCCAGTTCCGGTTGCGCAAACTTTTAGTTTTGTGAGTGAAGACGGTAAAATTGATCTTTCTAAATTTAGTTATATCGATACATTGGTTACAGTGGTTGATTGCTTTAATTTTTTTAAAGATTTTGGTACCAATGAATTGTTGATTGATCGTAAATTAACGGATATCGATGGAGATTACAGGACTATTGTAAACTTACTCACCGATCAAATTGAGTTTGCCAATGTAATCGTATTGAATAAAACTGATTTAATTGATGCACCTAGTTTGGGACTATTACAAGCTGCAATCAAAAAATTAAATCCTGGTGCCAAAATCATTGCTACTTCATTTTCCAAAGTAGATCCCAATGAGTTGCTAAATACGCAACTTTTTGATTTTGAGGAAGCCCAAAATTCTGCTGGTTGGCAAAAAGAATTAGAAGGGGGAGTACACACCCCAGAAACAGAAGAGTACGGCATTAGCTCTTTTGTCTTCAGAAATCAAAAGCCTTTTCATCCCTCCCGTTTATGGAAATACCTGAATGAAGAATATCCAATGGGTATCATACGTGCAAAGGGTTTGTTTTGGTTGGCTTCTCGGCCTAATGAAGCAATTAATTTTAGTCAGGCGGGTGGGTCATCTAGATTGGAAAAAGCAGGGGTGTGGTGGATGAGTATGCCTTATGCTGAAAGAATTAAGTATCCATCATTTATAGAAAATCAACAGTACATAGAATCTAAGTGGCATAAGGTATGGGGCGATCGTATGAATGAATTGGTGTTCATAGGTCAAGATATTGATCAAGCTACCATGATTGCTGCTCTAGAAAAATGTTTATTGCAAGATGAAGAAATGAATTTCATGGAAGACTCAACACGCTTTGCTGATCCTTTTCCAAGGAATATATAGAGTCGTTCGCATAATTATTATTGCAATTGGTTTACAACATTCATTTTAAACTTTTTACTTTCTCTATTGTTTAAAATAAAATTGTTGTAATGAGGCCCTTAGTAAACATTGTTTGGTTTAGAAGAGATTTGCGTTTGAAAGACAATGCGGCTTTGTATCATGCATTGCGTTCAGGAGTTCCTGTTTTACCCGTTTTCATTTTTGATACTGCTATTTTAGATCAATTACAAGACAGGGCCGATAAACGTGTTGCATTTATACATTCGGCTATAACCGAAATGCAAGCAGAATTGGTTGCTATGGGTAGTACTATGAAAGTATTTCATGGAAAGCCTTTGGATGTCTTTACTCAACTGGTTCAATCTTACAGTATCCAAACTGTTTTTACGAATCATGATTATGAGCCATATGCGCAAGAGCGAGATAAAGCGATTGCAGATTTGCTTGCTCATGCTGGTGTTGGTTTTGAAACGTATAAAGACCAAGTTATTTTTGAAAAAGAGGAGGTAACTAAAGATGACGGCAAACCTTACACGGTATTTACTCCATATTCAAAAAAATGGAAGGCAAAACTTACTCCAGATTATCTAAAGCCTTATTTAACTGAACAATATTTTGATACTTTTTATAAACAAGCGCCTAATGAAATTCCTTCTCTGGCTTCCATGAATTTTAAAGAAGTGGAAATGGTGTTTCCCTGTAAGCAATTGAATGAAGAGATTGTTCGTAAGTACAGTCAGAATAGAGATTTTCCTGCATTGGAAAACGGAACTTCTAAAATGGGCGTACACTTACGTTTTGGTACGGTTAGTATTCGTTCGCTTGCAATTATTGCTGCTGGTTTAAACGAAACTTATTTGAATGAATTAATTTGGAGAGATTTTTATCAAATGATATTATGGCATTTTCCTAAAGTAGGTAAGGGGCATGCTTTTAAAGCGGAATACGAAAAAATTAAATGGCGAAATAACGAAGCTGAGTTTCAAAAATGGTGCGAAGGACAAACAGGTTATCCTATTGTAGATGCTGGAATGCGAGAACTCAATACCACTGGGTTTATGCACAATCGCGTTAGAATGATTGTAGCTTCTTTTTTAACCAAACATTTATTGATTGATTGGCGTTGGGGCGAAGCTTATTTTGCGAATAAATTATTAGACTTTGACTTATCGGCCAATAATGGTGGTTGGCAATGGGCGGCCAGTAGTGGTTGCGATGCTGCTCCTTATTTCAGGGTGTTTAATCCTTACTTACAAACGGAAAAATTTGATAAAGATCTAAAGTATATTAAGCAATGGGTGCCTGAGTTTCAAGAGTTCAATTATCCGCAGCCTATTGTAGTACATGAAGTTGCGCGGAAGCGTGTCCTTGAAACTTATGCTGCTGCGTTGAAGCCTGCCTAATATATTATCAATTTGCTGTGGGAAACATTTCCGCTTTCGCTACAATCCTTCTTCGAAGGATTAAATGCTCAGCAAAAATTTTCCCACAGCAAACCACCTATCTTCAGGCTTTAACGCAGCAATCATTCTTTGAAGGATTAAATGTGAAGTGAAAGTTGGGTTTTTGTTTTATTTTTAGTGCTGAATTTTAAATGATTTTTTATGCGTGGTGCTTTTCTATTTTTTATTGCGTTGTTTGTTTCATTGGTTGGGATTGCTCAGCATGAAAATCATGCTACGCCGAAAGATACTACTGTGAAAGCTAAAAGTCCACGCACTGAATCTATGGCAATGATTGGGGATAATCATGTTCATATTGATTATGGGGCGCCCAGTGTAAGGGGTAGGAATATTTGGAACGGATTAGTTGCTTATGGTCAAGTTTGGGCAACTGGAGCGCATAAAGCAACATGGATTGAATTTTCTGCTGATGTACTAATCAACAATAAATTGATTCCTAAGGGGAAGTATGGTTTTTTTACCATACCTGATAAAAATCAATGGACACTAATATTGAGTAAAGATTGGGATATGCATTTGGCGGATGCATACAACGAAAAAAATGATTTGATTCGAATTGTAACTAGGCCAAAGAAAAATAAAATTTTAACCGAAGCTCTTCAATATAAAATCATTTCAACTGGAAATGATAAAGGTAAAGTGGAAATAAGTTGGGAATACTTAACTGTTTCCTTCGATTTTCAAAATACAAAATCATAAGTATTAACAGTTTGTGTTGTGGTTACTTGATTTATTAGTTGTAGCTTACCCTATGATTTAGATATTTTCTGATTACAGCGATCACATTTATCTAAAATCTTATTTATGAAATTGTTCAATTACTTCTTTGTATTGACATTGTTTGTTGCTTTTGCTTCTTGTGCTACCACTGCCAAGTTTCCTGTTTCTTCTGTAGTTCCTGCAGCTGAAATTACCGCGAAAAAAAAGACGGACGACAATAAAAACAACACGCTTGAGATTACGGCACGTAATCTGGCAAGTCCCGATCGTTTAGTTCCTGCTGGAACTAATTACAGTATTTGGGTAGTATCAAAAGGGCAGGGCACCAAAAATGTTGGTCAGCTATTAGTGACCAACGGAGATAAAGCTAGTTTCAAAACCACTACTGCATTCGACTTTGATGAAGTGTTCATCACCGTTGAAAATCAAAGTGACTTAAGTTATCCTACTGGAGTTGAAATTTCTCGTACCAAGTTTTAAATGAGTGCATGCATCAGCAAACATTTTTATACTTCAAGAAATCTTCACGCCTTCGCTACAATCCGTTAAAACGTATTAAATGCTCGGCGTGAATTTTCTTGAAGTGTTTAACTATTGGTTAAGCATGTGTCAGGAAAATT
The DNA here is from genome assembly GCA_002786355.1 of Sediminibacterium sp. FEMGT703S. Taxonomy (GTDB): domain Bacteria; phylum Bacteroidota; class Bacteroidia; order Chitinophagales; family Chitinophagaceae; genus Sediminibacterium. The sequence continues at coordinate 74,898 of PGCO01000001.1, read as the reverse complement.
TTTTCTGAGCATTTAAGACTTCGAAGAAGGATTGCAGCGAAGAAAAAATGTTTGCTGATGCATGCCTTTAACGAACAGTTGTAGCGAAGGCATGAAGTTTTACAGACACAAGCACTTAAATGCTTGTAAGTTTTTCAACTGCTTGTAAGCCTTGGATGCCGAGGTCAAGCGAAAAATTATTTACGTAGAGGTCTATATGCTGCCGCATCACTTCTTCACTCATTTCTTGTGCGTGCTCAATTACATAAGGTGCTACTGTTGGATAGTTTGCAAAAGCATATTCTATACTTTCCTTTATAAGTGCGTCTACTTGTTGTATGATTGCGGGGTCAATTGTTTTCTTAGCTATGATTCCGCCTAGCGGAATAGGTAATTGTTGGGTTTCTTCCCAATAAGCACCGAGGTCAATGATTTTTGCTAATCCTCTTGCTTCATAAGTAAAGCGATTCTCGTGTATGATTACACCGGCATCTACTTCTCCATTCAGAACCGCATTTTCTATTTCATGAAATACTTTAAATACTTTTTTAGTTGCATTGGGATATGCCAAACTAAAGAGTAAATGTGCGGTGGTGTTTTCGCCTGGTATAGCAATGGTCATATTGTTTACAGCATCCGCACAAACAGCATTGGAATATATTGTTGGATCTTTTTCAGTGAATGCTGCTTTGAATTTTCCAGGTTGGGTGATCAATAAAGGTCCTACTCCTTTACCTAAAGCTCCTCCACTATTTAGTAAGTTATACTGTTGTTGTACTTTTTTCCATACCCCATAACTGATTTTTGAAAAATCCATCTTGCCTTGTAAGGCCCACTCATTAAGGGTTTGAACGTCTTCTAAATACACATCAAATGAAATTCCATGTGTATCTATTTTTTGATTTACCAATGCATCAAAAATAAATGTATCGTTGGGGCAGGGGGAAAATGCCAGACTAAATTTCATAATTGCGGATTGTTTGAAAAGCCACTCTTTTCAGATTTATTTCACATTGTACAAGCTATCAACATATTGAATCAATACTTTGTTGAGTCCTTCAATGCTCTCTTTCAACAACCATTTACTTTTATCTCTTTCGCCTACATAATTAGAAATGGCTCTTATTTGTATAAAAGGAATTCCAGTTTCTCTACCTACATAGTGTAGTGATGCTCCTTCCATGCTTTCTACGGCAGCTCCATATTTCTTCTTTAATTGTATAATTCGATCTGGCTGTGTAGTTACCTGATTGACTGTTATACCGTCCACTACCGGCAAATTCAATATATTATACTGCTTGATCCAAGGATTGGGGAGTTTTCTTTTTTCGAAGGGATGATAGCTGCTCTTTTCTAGCTTCATATCGAATAGGTCTTTCCAGTCGCCCTTTTCTTCTACTCCTGTATCTCCCAGCATTTCATTGTTAATGACTACAACCTGGCCCGGGGCGTATTTTTTACTGAAACTACCTGCTATCCCAGCTTGAATAATTAAATCGGGGCGTTCTTCTATGGCCAATCGGGTGATAGCAACTGCCGAGGCTAATAATCCCACACCAGATTGATAAAACTGCAATTTTAATCGTTTACTTTTTCCGGTATACAGTTCGTTGACGTCTACAAATGTAGGCATCCATTCTGCCGTTGTGGCTGATGTAATTACGATCCTCATGGTGTAAAGTTGACGAAAAACACGCAACTTTCTCCATTTTTGTACCTTTGCAAAAATTTTTAACGGAATGGTGTATCTGACCAGACAAGAACATTTTAACGCGGCACACAAATTATTCAATCCCGCTTGGTCTAAAGAGCGTAATGAACAGGTTTTTGGAGTTTGTGCCAATGAGAACTGGCATGGACATAACTATGATTTGTATATTACAATTAAAGGCACCCCCGACCCAGATACTGGTTTCTTGTTTGATGTTAAAGCTCTTAGTAAGCTCATCAAGACTCAGGTAATTGACCACTTAGATCACAAGAATTTAAATATGGATGTGCCGTTTATGGCAGGTAAAATGTGCAGTACAGAAAATTTAGCTTTGGCTATTTGGAACCAATTGGCCCCTCATTTACCCAGCCCTGTGAAGTTGCATTGTGTAAAGTTGTATGAAACCCCTCGTATTTATGTGGAATATTTTGGGGATTAACTTTAAACAATATCCTTTTTCTTGCGTTATTACATTATAAAATCTGACAAATAGGATCCTTTTTAGTTTTTGGTACGTATTTGGATAGGTTTAAAGAACAATTGGTTTGGACACTTGATCAGCACACTTCTGAAACAGTACCAAATAATAAACGTTCTCTTGGCTTTTGACTTAAGATTATAATAGAATGAATAATAAAAGAATCACTGTATTCCGCAAGGAGCATTTCAATGCCGCACACCGTCTGAATAATCCAGCCTGGTCTACCGAGCGTAATAAAGCGGTTTTTGGATTATGTAACAATGAAAATTTTCATGGCCATAACTATGAATTAATTGTGCAGGTTTCTGGTGAAATTGATCCTGAGACAGGCTATTTGATTGATTTGAAAATTTTGAGCGATATTATTAAAGAACAGGTGTTAAACCGGTTTGATCATAAAAATTTGAATCTAGATACGCAGGAATTTAAAGACTTGAATCCGACTGCTGAAAATATTGCAGTAGTTATTTACGACTTAATCAGGGCCAAACTAGAAGAGAAGTTTACTTTAAAAATTAGATTGTATGAAACAGAACGAAATTTTGTCGAATATCCGACTGAATGGTGATAAGATTGTTTTCACAGATGAAGACCTTGTAGACGAAATGGGAGATAACCATATTAGTACTTCTGTGGATACCCCAATGGTAGCGGGTGCTTTTGATAAATCGGATGATGAAAAAATCGCGATTATTCAAGACCATTTTAAAGCTATCATGGAAACCCTCGGATTAGATCTTACAGATGACAGTTTGAAGGGAACTCCAAAGCGTGTGGCTAAAATGTACGTTAAAGAAATTTTTAGTGGGCTTAATCCTGCTAATAAACCTGCTGTGGCCTTATTTGACAACAAGTATAAGTACAATGAAATGCTCGTTGAAAAGAATATTTCTTTTTACAGTAATTGTGAACACCATTTTGTTCCAATCATTGGTAAAGCACACTTGGCTTACATTAGCAATGGCAGGGTAATTGGCTTAAGTAAATTGAACCGTTTGGTTGAGTTTTATGCTAAGCGCCCTCAAGTGCAAGAACGTTTGACGATGCAAATTGCTAAGGAATTACAGCAAGAATTAGGCACTGAAGATGTAGCAATTGTTATTGATGCCAAACACCTTTGTGTTGCTAGCAGAGGCGTTGAAGACGATACTTCATCTACTATTACCTCATTCTACGGTGGTAAGTTTAAGGAAGAAAAACGCAAGGAAGAATTCCTTAGATACTTAGAATTAAAAACTGAGTTTTAAAAAATCATTTACTTTGCCATAAATTAAATATTTATGGCAAAGCATGCTTTTGTTTTTCCTGGTCAGGGTGCTCAGTTTACTGGCATGGGAAAAAATTTATACGATGCGCATTCCTCTGTAAAAGAATTGTTTGAACAAGCCAATGATATTCTTGGTTTCCGTATTAGTGATACCATGTTTACTGGAACGGATGAAGCGCTCAAACAAACCAATATTACCCAGCCCGCAATTTTTATTCATTCTGTTGCTGCTTTTAAAACAATTGAAGGAGCAAAACCAGATATGGTTGCAGGACATTCTTTGGGTGAGTTTTCTGCCCTTGTTGCCAATGGAGTTTTGGCTTTTGATAAAGCTTTAGAGCTGGTTAGCATTCGTGCTAAAGCAATGCAAAAAGCCTGCGAATTAAATCCTTCAACTATGGCTGCTGTACTGAATTTAGCCGATGAAAAAGTAGAAGAAATTTGTGCAGCAATTCAGGCTGAAATAGGTGAAGTAGTAGTGGCAGCAAATTATAATTGTCCTGGGCAGTTAGTCATTAGCGGCTCTATTAAAGCCATCGATTTAGCATGTATTAAAATGAAAGAAGCTGGTGCTAAACGTGCTTTGGTATTACCTGTTGGTGGGGCTTTTCATTCCCCTTTAATGGATCCTGCAAAAGCAGAACTAGCTGCTGCCATTGAAGCGGCTGTTTTTAACACACCGTCTTGTCCTGTTTATCAAAATACGGTTGCCAAAGCGGTCACTGATCCACAAGCAATAAAAGAAAATTTAATCAATCAATTAACTGGTGCAGTAAAATGGACGCAATCTGTTCAAGCAATGGTTGCAGACGGTGCAACTGAATTTACCGAATGTGGTCCTGGTAAAGTATTACAAGGATTGGTTGGTAAAATTGCAGGTGCTGCCGTAGTGGTAAATGGTGTGAACTAGTTACTCAAGCTGCAGTTAATCCATTCTGGATCAAAATCGGCATTGTATTTTTTATAGAATCGTATGGCAGGTTCATTCCATTCCAATACCTGCCATACCATTCCTTTGAATCCTTTTTGATTGCATTCTTCTATGAGTTGGTCAAATAATAATTTGCCAATTTTTTGTCCCCTCATTTGTTCAGTTACCAATATATCTTCCAAGTACATTCTTTGTCCCTTCCAAGTGCTGTATCGAATATAGTAAAGTGCAAATCCATGTATTTCAGTACTCCCATCTGTTTTGGTTTCTTCCGCTACAAATGCCCACCATACTGGTTTTTCGCCAAATCCACTTTCAATAAAATGGTCCAAAGTTACCGTCACTTCGTCGGGGGCTTTTTCGTATAAAGCCAACTCTTTTATCAATTCGAGTAACCGTGCACAATCTTTGCTTTCTGCTCTTCTGATTTGAATATTCATAGGGTATCTAGTGCTTGTTCAAAATCTGCAATAATGTCTTCAATATTCTCAATCCCTACACTCAGTCTAATGAGTCCATCGGTGATGTCAAACTGCAAACGTTCTTCTTTTGATAATCCCATATGGCTCATGCTTGCAGGGTGTGACAACAAAGTATCTGGTGTGCCAAATGAAATTGCTCGAATCCCAATTTGCAATGCATCAATAAATTTTTTTCCCGCTTCAATGCCTCCTTTCAGTTCAAAACTCATGAGTGCACCTGCATGCTTCATTTGTTTTTTAGCAATGGTATAATCAGGGTGAGAAGCTAAACCGCAATAATTTACTTTTTCAACCGCTGTATGGTTTAATAAATATTCGGCTACCTGCATCGCATTGCTGCAGTGTCGCTCCATCCTTAATTCTAATGTTTTTAATCCATTGGTTAATAAAAAAGAATCGAATGCATTGCTATTGCCTCCTAATAAAACATGCCATTTCCAAATGGGGCCATTCATTAAAGCCAGGTCTTTTCCTAATAATATTCCACCTATTGCTGTGCCATGTCCGTTTAAAAATTTCGTGGTGCTATGCATCACAAAATCTGCACCCCATTTAAATGGCTGTTGCAAATAAGGAGTTGCTGCAGTGTTGTCAACCGAAACTAAAATGCCTTTGCTTTTTGCAATGATGCATACCTTTTCTATATCTATACAACGTAATGTAGGATTAGAGGGCGTTTCAATATGAATCAATTTTATAGAAGGATATTGAACAAGTGCTGTTTCAATAGCAGCTTCATTATTTAGGTTGATCATCACTGTCTCTACACCTGTATCCGCTAATACTTTGTGCAAGAGCTCGTGTGTGCCACCATACAATGCTTGATGCGTTAATACAGTGTCTCCTTTGCTTAAAGTGCCTAAAAATAAGGTACTTAAAGCGGCTTGACCACTAGCATGCAATAGGGCTTTCACTTTCAGCGGCTCACCTTGTTCGTTGGTAAGTCCAAATGTTTCTAGTGCTGCAATAATTTCTTCCGCAACAGTAAAACTTGGATTGCCCCATCTGCTGTATATTTTGGTTTTATCTGCTCCCGCAAATCGTTCACTGCCTTCTGTTGCCGTATCAAATGTAAATGTTGAACTGGCATATATAGGCGTTAAATGCGCATGATCTGCATTGGCATGACCAGATGCATGTATGGCAGTTGTTCCAATTCCTTTGAACTTTTTATTCATACCCTTCTTTTCTTATTTTAAAACTATCAGCAATTATTCACTGTCATATGCCCACTTAATCCAAGTGGCACCCCAAGTGAATCCTCCACCAAATGCTGCTAAAACAATATTATCTCCTTTCTTTAATTGCTTTTCCCAATCCCACAAACAAAGAGGTAATGTTGCTGCTGTTGTGTTACCATATTTTTGAATATTGATCATGACTTTTTCTTTGGGAAGTCCCATTCTATTAGCCGTTGCATCAATGATTCTTAAATTGGCCTGATGTGGCACTAACCAAGCTATATCGTCTGCAGTTAAATTGTTTCGCTCTAATAGTTCTGCACTTACATCTGCCATTCCTTTTACCGCAAATTTGAAAACAGCTTGGCCTTCTTGGTATGCATAGTGCTCCCTCGCCATTACCGTTTCTACACTTGCTGGTTTTAAGGATCCGCCAGCTTTCATATGTAAGTATTGTCTGCCACTTCCATCACTGCGTAAGATGCTGTCTTTAATACCTTCTTCATCTTCGGTGGGTTGCAATAAAACTGCACCAGCTCCATCTCCAAAAATGATACAAGTTGCTCTATCTGTATAATCAATGATGGAACTCATTTTATCTACGCCTACTACAATTACATTCTTGTAACGCCCACTTTCTATAAACATAGCTCCGGTGGTAACCGCATATAAGAATCCACTACATGCAGCACTCATATCAAAACCCCAAGCATTGGTTGCGCCCAATTTGTCTGCTATAATATTGGCAGTTGCTGGAAATACCATGTCTGGTGTTACCGTTGCACAAATAATGCAATCAATATCTGTAGGGGCTAGGTTTTTTTTACGAAGTATTTCTTGTATTGCCGGAACTGCCATATCGCTGCTGGCTTTGCCTGGTTCTTTTAGTATTCTTCTTTCTTCAATACCGGTTCTGGTTCTAATCCACTCGTCGTTGGTATCTACCATTTTTTCTATATCAAAATTGGTCAACTTTGTTTCAGGAACATATCCTCCAACTGCGGTAATAGCTGCGCTTCTTTTATTCATGTATTATCTAGATTATATAAAAGGTTGAAGGTACGCCTTATTGCTTTCTTTTTGTTATTTTCGTATCATTTATGATAGCATTCGTTCGTGGTCAATTTGCCGTTAAAACGCCTGCCCGAGTGGTAGTAGATGTGAATGGAGTAGGGTATGATCTTCAAATTAGCCTGAATACCTTTTCTGCAATTAGCAATAAAGAAAGTGGGCAATTGTTCACCTATTTGCATATTACAGAGAATGCACATACTTTATTTGGCTTTGCTGAACTATCCGAAAAAGACCTATTTCTTCAATTAATTAGCGTTTCAGGGGTGGGTGCATCCACTGCCAGAATGATGTTGTCGGGTATGAAGCCTGAAGAAATTACTCGTGCAATTGTTCAGGGTAATACCAAACAGTTAGAGGGTATAAAGGGAATTGGGAAAAAATCGGCCGAAAGATTGATTGTAGAATTGAGAGATAAACTGGCCAAACAGCATAATGAAAACATTTTACCCGGATTTGTTACCCCGCAAATGGATTCGGATGCCATAAATGCATTAATTTCATTAGGTATTGGTAGGGTAATGGCTGAACAAGCTGTTAAGAAAACCATGCAAAACACCCCCGAAAACAGTTCATTAGAAGATATTATTAAACAAGCACTCAAAAACCTTTGACCATCGAATTGAGCTTTACTTAACCAAGCGGGACTGTTCTTGAAGTATTCCGGTACATTGTTACTTTTTGTTTTAACTATTTTGTGGTGTGATATTGCTATTGCACAACAAAAAGACAGTTTGCGTTTTCCTATTCAAGATAGAAGGGGTGATGCGTTTAGTGCACCCAATAAAAATCCTTTTGATATTAAAGACACCGGTTTAGTTAAGCGTAAAACAGAATACGATCCTAAAACCAAGTCTTATTTTATATCTGAAAAAATTGGGTCTAGCTGGTACCGCAAACCTGCTGCTATTGGTTTTACTGATTTCTGGAAATTATCAGCTAATAAATCGGAAAATGACTATTTCAAGAAAAGAGCAGACGCACTTTTTCTATTAAATCAAAAGAGTAAACGACCTCCTTTACAAGGGTATCCTAAATTATTTGACCGAATTTTTGGACTGACCGGACAAAACTTAAAAGTAGATATTCGCCCTTCAGGTGAAGTGAATGTAATGGCAGGTTACCAAGGTCAAAATATTAAGAACCCTACATTGCCTGAGCGCGCAAGAAAAAATGGTGGCTTCGATTTTGATATGAATGCCAATATTAACTTGAATGCCAATATTGGCGATAAGCTCAAGTTCCCCATCAATTATAATACCCTCACCAACCTAGGTTTTGATAATCAGTTGAAATTAGATTACAAGGGAATGGATGATGAAATCATTAAAAATATTGAAGCGGGTAATATTTCATTTCAATCGAAGGGTACACTTATTCCAAGTGCACAAAACTTATTTGGGGTAAAAGCACAATTGCAATTTGGAAAATTATTTGTAACGGGTGCATTAGCGAATCAGCGTTCATCTAGACAAAGTTTAAATTTACAAGGAGGCGCAGCTACCCAAACTTTTCAAAAGCGCTTAGATGAATACGAAGAGAACCGACACTTTTTATTAGGAAAATATTTCAGGGATAATTTTAATAAGACCATGCGCAATTTACCTGTTGTAAATTCTCAGGTCCAAATTCAGCGGATGGAAGTTTGGGTTACCAATAGAACAGGAGCCACTACCGATGCAAGAGATGTGGTAGGTTTAATGGATTTAGGAGAACCATCCCCTTTTAATCCTTCTATTCAATCATTATCGAACAATCAATTACCCGCAAATGGTGCCAATAATTTATTTGCGTCTTTGGCGGGTGATCCCAATGCCAGAAATCCTGCATTGGTAAATAGTTTATTATTGGGGAAAGGCTTAAGACCCGTAGATGACTTTGAAAAAACATTCGCGAGAAAACTTTCTACAAACGAATATTATTTTAATCCTCAAGCGGGGTTTATTTCAATCAATACACAGTTACAAGCAGACGAAGTATTAGCGGTTGCATTTCAATATACCTATAATGGAAGGGTATTTCAAGTAGGTGAATTTTCTCAGGATATTTCTTTAGACTCCAACAAAGGAGTACAAAAAGTATTGTTTCTGAAATTATTAAAAGCCACTTCCCAAAGAACCAATTTGCCCATCTGGAGTTGGATGATGAAGAATGTTTATTCGCTTGATTTATTTGGTGGAATTGAAAGAACTGATTTTAAATTGAATGTGTTATACGAAGAACCTAGCGGTGGATTAAAAAGGTTTTTACCTGAAACGGCTCCTGTTGTTGATGGACAGCCGCTCTTGCGTATTTTAAATTTAGATCGACTGAATAATCGAAACGATCCACAACCCGATGGGGTATTCGATTACATTGAAGGCTTTACCATTTTACCGCAAATGGGTAGAGTGGTGTTTCCGGTATTAGAGCCTTTTGGTAAAGATTTAGATACCCTCGCTTTTAGTGGATTGCCGCAAGCTACTAAGGATAAATATGTATACTATCAGTTGTATGATTCCATTAAAGCAATTGCTCAAACCTATGCTAATGTGAATCGATTTGTAATGCAAGGCCAAGTAAAAGGTGCAGGAGGTGGCTCTGAAATTTATTTGAATACATTTAATATTCCACAAGGGTCTGTTTCAGTTACTGCAGGAGGGCAAATTTTAAGAGAAGGGGCAGACTTTATTGTAGATTATAATTTGGGTACTGTTAAAATATTGAATCAAGGAATTTTAAGCGCCAATATTCCCGTAAAAGTAAACTTTGAAAATAATATTGGTTTCGGTATGCAGCAGAGAGGATTTGCCGGATTAAGGGTAGATTATTTGGCTAGTAAAAAATTATCTGTTGGTGCATCAATGGTTAGATTAGGTGAACGTCCTTTCTTTACCAAAATGGGTTATGGTGATGACCCAATTAGGAATACCATGTATGGTCTAGATTTTAGTTATCGTTCAGAATTACCAGGCCTAACTCGTTTATTGGATAAGCTCCCTTTTTATACTACGAAAGCAAAGTCTTCAATCAATGCATATGGTGAAGCGGCAGTATTAAAACCAGGGCATCCACCACAAATAGGAAGAGGGGATCAAGGGCTTATTTTTATTGATGATTTTGAAGGCACGCGGGCATCCATCGATTTGCGTTTCCCATTTGTTGCATGGGCACTAGCGTCAACACCACAAGGCAATCCACGCTTTCCTGAATCTACTTTAACCGACTCAATTAATTATAACTTTAATAGAGCCAAGCTTGCTTGGTACAATATTGAACCCAATTTACAAGACAAGAATAGTCCTAATAATCCTTTGCGTAGAAATTTAGCAGAGTTAAGTGATCCAAGGGTTCGTCAGGTATTTACCAACGAATTATTTCCGCAACGTACTACTAATATTACCGATGTTCAAGCGCCTACTTTTGATTTGGCGTTTTTTCCAACTGAAAAAGGACCCTACAATTTTGAAACTCGAAATGGACAAATTAATTCTAATGGCCGTTTGAGTAATCCATCCACTAGATGGGGAGGAATTATGAGAGCGATTGATCAAACTGATTTTGAAACCAATAATATTGAGTTTGTAGAATTTTGGATGCAAAATCCATTTATCACTAATCCAAATAGTAGAGGTGGTAAAATGTTTTTGAATTTTGGAAATATCAGCGAAGACATATTAAAAGATGGACGACGGTTTTATGAAAATGGCATGAATACGCCTACTGTTCCTGCTTCAGTGGATAGCAGTAATACTTGGGGTAAAACACCGGTGAACCCTATTCAGATTACACAAGCATTCAGTAACGATCCCAATGATCGAGTTTTTCAAGATGTAGGTTTTGATGGGATAGATGATATAGCAGAACGTAGAAAGAAAAGTTATATCCTAGATCAGTTGGCCAATAATTTTGGTCCTGCATCTGCCGTGTATCAGCGTGCTTTTCAAGATCCTTCCAATGACAACTATCAATGGTATAGAGACCCAGCTTTTGATGCAGTTGGTACTGGTATTTTAGGGAGGTATAAAAATTTTAATAATCCACAAGGGAATTCACCTGTTGCAACAACGGGTGGTCAGTTTACTTCTGCTGCTACGCTATTCCCAGACAATGAAGATTTAAACAGAGACAATACACTGAATGAGACGGAGTCTTATTATGAATACGAAGTTCCATTGGTTCCAGGGATGGATGTTGGCAGAACCCCCTATATTACTGATAAAAAGCGAGTAACGGTTAATTCTGCTGATGGAGTCACCCGAACAGAAGATTGGTATTTATTCAGAGTGCCTATTAAAAGTTATACAAGAAAAGTGGGTAATATTCCTGATTTTAAATCCATTCGTTTTGTGCGTTTGTACATGACCGATTTTGAAGATTCTGTGATTGTCAGATTAGCAAGATTGGATTTGGTTAGAAATCAATGGCGTCAGTTTATTTATAATCTAGATACTACAGGTTCATACACACCCATCAATACAACTACTGGAACTCAGTTTAATACCCTTGCAGTAAACCTAGAAGAAAATAGCAGTAGAACACCAGTAAATTATTTGATGCCTCCGAATGTAGAGCGTGTTCAATTATTGAGTAATAATGGCGTAAACCTTCAGCAGAACGAACAGGCAATTTCTATGCGGGTCAATAATTTACAGCCCGGTGATGCAAGAGGTATATTTAAAACGCTCAATTTAGACATTAGGCGTTACACCACATTATCTATGTATTTGCATGCCGAATCAATTACTGGTTTAAGACCAGTGGTAGATAATGAAATAAGAGCAGTCATTAGAATTGGTCAAGATTTTTTGAACAACTATTACGAAGTTAAAGTACCATTAAAAATTACCCCTCCCGGTATTTATCCGCGAGGACAAGAAGCAAGGGTTTGGCCAGAAGAAAACAATATTGATTTCTTGTTGCGCGATTTGATTGATTTAAAATTAGAGCGAAATAATTCAGGAGCTTCTTTGAGTAATATCTATAGAAAAATAATTGGCAATAAAACCTTTTCTATCATGGGTAATCCCAATTTAGGAGAAGTTCGTGGATTTTTGGTTTCTGTAGAAAACCCAGCAAGACCCAATGGTGTCGCTGTGAATGCAGAAGTATGGGCCAACGAATTAAGGCTATCTGGTTTAGATGAAAAAGGCGGCGCCGCTGCATTGGGAAGAGTAGATTTGGTATTGGCAGATTTAGGAACATTATCGGTTTCTGCTAATACTTATACTCAAGGATTTGGTACCATTGAGCAAAGAGTAAATGAAAGGGCTAGAGATAATTTAATGCAGTTTGATATTGCAGCTAATATTGATGCAGGAAAATTAGTTCCTAAAAAAGCAAGACTATCTGTGCCAGTTTATGCAAGTATCAATCGTTCTACCTTAACACCTGAATTTGATCCATATGATATGGATGTGAATTACAAAGAAAAACTAAATGCTGCTGCGCCAGATAAGCGTGATTCCATTCAACGGGCAGCTGCAGATATTACCACTATTAAAACGCTGAATTTTACTAATGTAAGGGTAATGCCAGGGCAGGGGAGAGCAGGTTTATTAAGTTTAAGCAATTTTGATTTCAGTTATTCCTTTACCCAATCAGAACATACCAGTCCGGTAATTACGCAAAATAAAGTAACCCGACATAGAGGGGGATTAGGGTACACTTATATTGGTCAGAATAAATTTATTGAACCATTTAAAAAAATAATCAAAGGCAAGAGCCCTTGGTTGGCATTTGTGCGAGATGCGAATTTTAATTTGAAGCCGTCTTTTTTAAGTTTTCGCGCAGATATCAATCGACAGTTTGGAGAGTTTATTCCACGCATTGTAAATACCATCAATAGTAAAGTAGATAGAGTAGATACTACCTACGATAAATTTTTTACGTTTGATCGATTCTATAATTTACGGTGGGATTTAACCCGTTCTGTTAATGTAGACTTTAACGCTACCAACAACGCTCGTATTGATGAACCCTTTGGAAGAATTGACACGAAAATAAAGAAGGATTCAGTGCGGAGTAATTTCTTAAAGGGAGGACGTAATACATTGTATCAGCAGAAAGCAATTATGAATTACAATATTCCCTTGAATAAGTTTCCATTTGCAGATTGGATTACGGCAAGGTATAGTTATGGAACTTCATATAGTTGGATTGGTGCCAGCCGAATTGCTGTCAACTTAGGAAATACGATTGAAAATTCGCAAGAGAATAATCTGAATGCGCAATTTAATTTTGGAAATTTATATGCTAAGTCTAGGTGGATGCGGGCGCTAGACAATATCCCTCCACCACGTTCTAAGAATGACCCAAAAGTTGCCAAGAATGCCCCGCCTTCATTGAATCCATTGGGTTCTGTATTCCCTAGCAAAGAAGAAGTAATTGCCGGTCTTACCGGACAAAAAAGAACAGATGCATTAAAACGCTGGAGACAACAGCGTAGGGATATTCGGAATGCAGAAAAAATGTTGAGTCAAAGTATGGTGCCCGAATTAGGTGGATTGGAAAGAACTGCTGGGAAGTTCATCACCATGTTTAAAAATATCTCCATTAATTATGGCGAAAACTTTAGAAGTAGATTGCCTGGATATATGGATAGCACTCAATTTATTGGGCAGAATTTTCAAAGTATGGCACCTGGTTTAGATTATGTATTTGGAAAACAACCTGATGCCAATTGGATCAATCAAAAAATTGGAAAGGGATTGCTATCTAGAGACAGTACATTCAACTTTTTATACAGACAAAGTTTTGAACAAAGGCTAAGTATTACCGCTCAGATTGAGCCAATCAGAGAATTATTGATTGATATTAATTTGGATAAATCTTTTACTAAAGATTATACTGCACTCATTAAAGACACTACTGGAACGGGGAATAATTTTGGACAATTAAATCCATTGTTCAATGGTGGGTTTAGTGTTTCTTATATTGCATTCAATACTTTATTCGGAAGTAGCAATCCCAATGAATTGTCTGCTACATTCAAAGAATTTGAAGCCAATCGATTGATTGTTTCTAGAAGAGTTGCCGCGTTAAACCCTTATTGGCAGCAATTACCCAATAATCAGAAATTCACTTCAGATGGTTATGCTACAGGATATGGCAGATATGCGCAAGATGTATTAATACCCTCTTTCTTAGCAGCATATACAGGTAAGGATCCCAATACCATCGCGTTATTGAGAGAAGGGGCTAGTAGAATTAGCGCAAATCCTTTTAGTGGAATCATTCCAAAACCCAATTGGAAATTGACTTACACAGGGCTCACTAAAATTCCTGCACTGGCTTCTGTATTTAGTAATTTCACCATCAGCCATGGGTACAATGGACAATTAAGTATGAATAGTTTTAGTAGTGCATTATTATACCAAGATCCATTTAGATTAAATGCGCCAGGATTCATTGATACCACTAGTGGAAATTTCATTCCATTCTTTTTAGTACCCAATATTAGTATGGCAGAACGATTTGAACCTTTATTAAAAATTGACTTTACAACAATCAGTCAGTTCAACTTTAATTTAGAATATAGAAAGAGCCGACAATTGAGCTTGAGTTTAATTGATTATCAATTGAGCGAGAGCAGAAGCTCAGAATGGATTGTTGGAATGAATTGGAGAAAGCGAGGTTTTAAGTTGCCATTTAATATCACGGGTAAAGGATTGCAAAATGACTTGAATCTAAAATTAGATGTTTCTGTTAGAGATGTATCTATTAGCAATAGTCGTTTAGATCAAACCAATGCTTATGGTACTGGAGGACAAAAAGAAATCACGATATCACCTGCTATCGATTATGTAATCAATAGCAGGGTCAACGTGAAACTATTCTTTGATCAACGAAGGGTAACACCCTATATTTCTACCTCGGCGCCAATTACCAATACCCGAGCAGGTGTGAATGTGCGAATATCATTAGCGCAATAAGCTTTAGTTTTTTCTAAAAGCCCACTTGCCAATTTCTTTCCAACCAACTTTCTTTCCGTACATTAATATACCTGTGCGATATACTTTACCGCTTAACCAAGTAGTAAGTAAGAAGCTGCCAATTAATGTAAGCATACTTGCTGCCAATTGCCAATAGGGTACGGTTCCTGGAACGCCATAAGCAATTCTAGCCATCATTACCATCGGAGAACTAAACGGAATGATACTAGCCCAAGTGGCCATAGAAGTGCTTGGATCTTCTACTGCTCTACTCATGATAATGAATGAGAAGATAATCGGCATAGTAATGGGCAACATTAAACTTTGTGCATCCTGTGGGTCTTCGTTTACAACAGATCCTACTGCTGCAAATAAAGAAGCATAAAATAAATATCCCCCTAAGAAGTAAAAGATAAAACATCCAATGATCAATGGCCAATTGGCAGTGCTCATGGTATTTTGAAACTTATAGAGTTTCTGCGCTGTTTCGCCAGCTTGTGCCATTGAAGCACCTGGTCCCATTTGTGCATTGGCTTTTTGCAATTCGGCTACTTGTTGCAACACATCTTGTGGAATAAAAAATTGAGAAGCCGCAATGATTCCAAAAATCAAGAGTATCCAAACAAAAAACTGGGTTAAACCAACTGCTCCAATCCCAATGATTTTTCCCATCATTAATTGAAAAGGCTTTGCGCTACTGATCATCACTTCTGCAATACGATTGGTTTTCTCTTCCATCACACCACGCATAACCATGGCGCCATAAATAAACATAGTGATATAGATAAGCATTCCTGATCCAAATCCAATTCCATAAGAGAGTGCTGCACTACTTTCTTTTACTGAATCTCCAGACTCTTCTAGTGACTTCATTTCTGCAAACTGAGAAGATGATTTAATAGAATCTAACTGTGCTCTATCAATACCTGCTTGTTGCAACATTTGGTCTTCTATTGCATCGTTGATGCGATCTTCAATTTTAGATTCAAGACTTAAGCCAATCCTTTTTTTAGAACGTATAATATATTCTGCTTTGGCTGTTCCCTCAAATTTTGGAATAATAATAATATCGGTAAAGCCCTTTTTTGAATAGTTAGAAGTATCTACATCGGTTGGGAACTCGAATTCAATATCACTCGCATTTCTTAAATTCCCTTTGAAAAATCCGTTTTGGTCAATTACTGCAATTTTATGTAACTCTTTATCAGTAGATGCAAGGAATGCTGCCCCTGCAATAAAGCCTACCATTATAAGTGGAGTTAATATGGTTGTCAGTAGAAAACGTTTATTCATTACTCTACTGAGGTATTCACGTTGTATAATGATTAATATCTTGTTCATATAATTAGTTATCTATTTTTTGAAATGCTCTTGCTGTTGCGTGTGTTCCTTCTACCTGACTAATGAAAATTTCATTTAGCGTTGGAAGAATTTCATGAAAAGATTCAATCGTGCATTGATTGTTTAAGAAATGGGTTAAAATATCATTGCTTTTAAAGCCTTCATTAATTTGCAAAGTCAATTCATTGTTGTTTACATTCATTATGTTAAACGCTGGTGCACTTAATGTGCCCGGTAATTCATTTAATTTAATGCTGAATTTATTTTCCTTAAACTGTTGTTTAATATTATGAACAGTACCGTCTAAAATTTTCTTTCCTAAGTTTACCAATACGATATGATCGCAAATTTCTTCTACTTGCTCCATTCTATGTGTACTGAATATAACTGTGCTACCTCTTTTGGCAAGGCCGTATATTTCTTCTTTAATTAGATTGGCGTTCAATGGGTCTAATCCACTAAAAGGTTCGTCAAGAATGATTAGTTTGGGTTCGTGGAGTACAGTCGTTACAAATTGTAATTTTTGACTCATGCCCTTACTGAGGTCTTCCACTTTTTTATTCCACCAAGATTCCATTTCTAGTTTTTTAAACCAGAATTTGATTTTATGCATAGCTTCAGCTTTGCTCAAACCCTTAAGCTGCGCTAAATACATGGCTTGTTCCCCAATTTTCATTTTTTTATACAAGCCCCTTTCTTCGGGCATGTACCCAATTTTGATGATATCGTTTAATGGGTCAAATGTTTTACCATCAAATTGAATATGGCCACTGTCTGGATAAAATATCCCAGTGATCATTCTTAATAATGTGGTCTTACCTGCACCATTGGGACCTAATAATCCAAAAATACTTCCTTGCTCAATGGAGAAACTAATATCATCCACCGCTTTTTGGGTGGCATAATGTTTTCTCAAATTGGTTAATTCTAAAATTGCACTCATATGATGGTTTATATATGAACTAAATGTAATGATTAGTATATCCTTTCATCAAAATATTACAGCAACGGCCTACAATTTGGCTAATTTTGTTGCAGAAATATAAATTATCTGTAATGAAGGGGTTTTCTAAGGGTGTTGTTATACTAATATTGAGTGTTTTGTTAGTGGGTTTAAGTAGTTGGGGTTTTCTAGTGCATAGAACGATTCACCAATTAGCCGTTTATCAACTTCCTGCAGAAATGAGTGGTTTTTTTCACAGTAATATGCCTAAGTTGGTTTATGATGCACCAAGACCTGATACCAGAAGGAATACAGATAGTACCGAAGCTCCTAAGCATTTTATAGACCTTGAACCATTTAATGAGAAACCAGCTTATCATTTGCCGCACGATTTTGATAAGGCAATTGCAAAATATAGTTTGGATACCTTAACTAAATATGGCTATGTCCCTTATCAAATAATTGTAGTAAAAGACCAGTTAACAAGAGCATTTAAAATGCAGAACAAAGACTCTATTTTGTTCTATGCTGCAGACTTAGGTCATTATATTGGCGATGCTAATGTTCCCTTGCATACTACCTTAAATTATGATGGACAATTAACGAATCAACAAGGCTTGCATAGTTTATGGGAATCAATGATTCCTGAATTAGAAATTGAACAATACAATTTATATAGTGGACATAAAGTGCGCTATCTACGTAATCCAATTAAAGACGTTTTTCGAGCCATCAAACGTGCGCATGAATTACTACCTTCAATGTTTGCTAAAGAAGTTGAAACCACTTTAGCATTTACCGACTCTACCAAGTATCGTTATCAAATGCGCAATGGCAGACAGTC
Organism: Sediminibacterium sp. FEMGT703S; assembly: GCA_002786355.1. Taxonomy (GTDB): domain Bacteria; phylum Bacteroidota; class Bacteroidia; order Chitinophagales; family Chitinophagaceae; genus Sediminibacterium. Next base: position 56,754 of record PGCO01000001.1, on the reverse strand, counting down.
TAGGTCTTACACTACAGCTTTTGCAAAAGCCTATGCTGAAAAATTGAAGCCTACTATTAATCAACAGTTATTGCATTCTGCAGATATGATTGCCAATTTTTGGTACACTGCATGGATAGATGCAGGAAAACCTGATTTAAGCGGCATTACTAATTGGTCTGCCGAAAAGAAAGAGCAATACGCAACAGAGCAAGCCGCTTATCATATTAATGCCTTGATAAAAGAAAATTTATTAGAGGCAAAGAAAAAATAAAAGAAGTTTAGTTAGGCCCATACAGCAGCAATTTGCCTTGCCAATCTTTGGCCATCCATTGCGGCGCTTACAATCCCACCTGCATATCCTGCACCTTCCCCACAGGGGTATAAATTATGGAGTTGTGGATGGGTTAATGTTGTTGAGTCTCTTGGAATGCGAATAGGCGAGGAGGTTCTACTTTCTGTTGCTACCAATACGGCTTCATTGGTATAATATCCTTTCATTTTTGCGCCAAACATTTTTAAAGCACCCTGTAAACTTTCTCGAATAAAATTGGGCAATACTTCTTTTAAATTGGCAGTAGCCAACCCAGGTAAATAACTGCAACTGGGTAAATCGCTAGAAACTTTATTATTACAGAAGTCAACCATTCTTTGCGCTGGTGCTACAAATTTTCCACCACCTGCATTGTATGCTTTTTGTTCTACCGATTGTTGAAAATCCATTAATAACAACGCATCAGCAGATTGCTTTTTAAAATAGTTTAATGCATCTGTTTCTGCCACTTGCACTACCATGCCGCTATTAGCAAATGGGTTATTTCTTTTACTTGGACTCCAGCCGTTTACTACTAATTCGCCAGGATCTGTAGACGCGGTGGCTATGATCCCTCCGGGGCACATACAAAAACTAAATACGCCTCGTTGTTTTACTTGTTCTACTAAGCTATAAGATGCAGGAGGAAGGTAATCTCCACGAAAATCACAATGATATTGGGCTGCATCAATAATGTTTTGTGGGTGTTCTATTCTAACGCCTAATGCAAAAGGTTTTGCTTCTATTAAAATATTTTTTTGGTGCAATAACCTAAAAATATCTCGCGCGGAATGCCCTGTTGCCAGTATATAAGCATCTGCCGAAAAACGATTGTCATTAGCTGTGATTAGCTCCTGTATTGCATCTTGCTTTGTAACAAAATTGGTTACTTTGGTTTCAAAATGCACTTCGCCTCCTGCAGCAATAATTTGCTCACGCATGGCAGAAATAATCTGTGGTAATTTATTAGTGCCAATATGAGGATGCGATTGATATAAAATTTTTTCTTCGGCACCAAACTGATAAAAAAGTTGTAACACTTTATCTATGCTGCCTCTTTTACTACTGCGCGTATATAATTTTCCATCACTATAAGTGCCTGCACCACCTTCGCCAAAACAGTAATTGCTATCAGCATTAATGATGCCCTCTTTGTTTAGCACCGCCAAATCTCTTCTTCTGGCTTTAACGTCTTTGCCTCTTTCTAAGATGATGGGTTTAATGCCCAACTCAATTAATTCCAATGCCGCAAATAAGCCTGCTGGTCCGGCACCAATGATAATGACTTTTTTGGCGTTGGCTTTAATGGGCGATAATGGAATGCTGATTATTTTTCTTTCTATAAAAGGCTCATTAATAAAAGCCTGAAGGGTTAGGTTGATCCAGACTTGCTGTCTGCTTCGGGCATCTATGGATTGTTTGAGGGTTCTGTATCCTGAAACCGCTGAAATGGCTACACCAGCAGACGCAGCAATTAGTTCATGCACTAAATTGGGTAGCGCAGCTTCCTCTGGCTTTAATTTTAAGGTAATCTGTTGTTGCATACTGTCAGGTGTTGATCCTAAAAAGTAGTTGGGTAATTTAGAATGGTAAGTCGTCTACCACTTCTCCTGGAGGGGGCATATCGTTGTAATTAGCCGATGGCGGCATATCTCCGTCATTACCCAGTTTAACCGTTTCCATTCTCCATGCATCTAAATTGGTAATATAATTTTCGCGACCATCTTTCATCCATTTAGTTCCTTTGATATTGAACATCACTTTTACTTCCTCACCTAAATTGTAGCGATCGGGCATGGCTGTTTTATCTTGAACACATTGAAATTTTACATAATTGGTAATGGTTCTGCCGTTGATATCCTCTGATTTTTCTATTACAAATTCTCTAGTTTTAAAGCTTTCTGTGCGTTGAACTATATCAAATTTGGCAACCAATTTGCCCGTAATTTCGTAACTCATACTGGTATTTATTTATTACAAAAGTAGGTTTTAATTTTCCAAATATTATTGTACCTTTCTCTTCATTCAATATCTATTCATGAGAGTAATTTCATTTGTTTATTCCTGCCTTATATTTTTAGTCTTATCCTGTAGTACAGTTCAGGTTCCAAAGTCTGTGAGTTATGCTGGTTATGCAGTTTCTCCTAAACTAGCAGCAGATACCGCATTGCTAAATTTAGTTCAGCCTTACTCACTAGAAGTGAATAGGACCATGAATAAAGTGATTGGTTTTACACCTGCTACTATGACTAAGCGATTGCCTGAAAGTGGTTTGGGGAATTTTATGGCAGATTGTATGTTAGAAATGGGGGCCAAAAAATTTGGTATGCCAATCGATATTGCATTTATGAATCAAGGAGGAATTAGAGCGAGTATCAATAAAGGAAATATTACTATTGGCAATGTTTACGAATTAATGCCATTTGATAATTTACTAGTAGTGCAAGAATTAAAAGGTTCAGTATTAGAAGCTTTACTCAATCATATTGCTGCAGATGGTGGATGGCCTATTTCTAAGGGTTCTTCTTTTAAAATTAAAAATAAGCAAGCAGTGGATATTATCATCAATGGTAAACCGCTTGATCGTAATGCAACGTATATCACAGCCAATTCTGATTATATAGCACAGGGTGGGAGCGATGCCGCTATGTTAAAAGTATTTCCTTTTCAGAACAAAGGGTATCTGATTAGAGACGCTTTATTGGAATATATCCAATTAATTACCGCTAGCGGAAAACCAGTAGATGCAAAAATTGAAAACAGAGTAACAAGTAGCAGCAATGAATAGAAGACATTTTATCAAACAAACAGCATTGGCAGGATCTGCTGTTTTATCCAGCTCAGTAGTTGGAGCGTCTGTGTTGAATACACAATCTATTCCTGAGGAAACACAGTTAACCATTTTGCATACCAATGATGTGCATAGTAGGTTAGAGCCATTTCCAATGGATGGAAGCAGGAATCAGGGATTGGGTGGAGTAGCTGCAAGAGCTTCACTAATTCAACAGATTCGCCAAGAAAATCCCCATACGATTTTATTAGATGCAGGAGATATTTTTCAAGGAACTCCTTATTTCAATTTATATAAGGGCGAACCTGAAATTAAAGCCATGAGTAAAATGGGCTATGATGCCGTTACCATGGGTAATCATGACTTTGATGCAGGTATCGAAAATTTTGCGAATCAATTGCAACATGCTCGATTTCCTGTGGTGATCAGTAACTATGATTTTGCAAACACTCCTATGGAGTACAATTATAAACCTTATACGATTATTCAAAAAGGAAAACAGCGTATCGGAATTTTAGGAGTAGGTATTGAATTAGAAGGATTAGTCCCTAAAAATTTATATGGCAATACGGTGTATAAAGACCCAATTGTTGCTGCAAATGAAACTGCTGAAATTTTGCGTCAAAAAAAATGTGATTTAATCATTTGTTTGTCTCATTTAGGAGATAAATATGGAGACAATAAAGTGAGTGATGAAGTGTTGGCGAAAGAGAGCCGCAACATCGACTTGATCATTGGGGGGCATACTCACCGCTTTTTTGATCAGCCAAGAAAATATAAAAACAAGGATGGTGGGGATATTTTGGTGAATCAAATGGGCTGGGGAGGCATCCAAATGGGCCGTTTGGATTACAATTTTTCGGAAACAAAAAGAAAAAAATCGCCAAAAGCCCATACTGTGGTAGTGATGAGAAAACCTAACGAATAAAAAAATTTTTTTTTCAACATAAAGTCTACATATTCGCATCCCTATTTTATTTTCTAAACATATCCACATATGGGGAAAATAAGATAACTTGTAGCAAGAGAATTAACTTAACTGATTATATAAAATTGTTCACCTTTTTGTATGGCTAAGAACGCTGAAAATGTTTGGGTCAATTGTTTGAAAATTATCAAAGACATTGTTGAATGGCAACATTTTAAAACATGGTTTGAACCAATTACACCTGTTGAATTAAAAGGGAATGTATTAATGATACAAGTTCCTTCTCAATTTTTTTATGAATACTTAGAAGAGCACTATGTTACTTTATTGGCTAAGACACTTAAACGTGAATTAGGAAAAGATGCTAGACTAGAATACCGCATTATGGTTGATAGTGGCAATACCAATAGCAGAAATGGATCAGTTGACATTCCTGCACGTGGTCCAAAATCAATCAACAACAATGAAATGAATTTTCCATTGGTGATTGATAATCCAGTTAAAAATCCATTTGTTATTCCAGGGTTAAAGAAAATGCAGATTGACCCTCAATTGAATCATGGATATATTTTTGATTCTTTTATTGAAGGAGATTGTAATAGGGTTGCCCGCAGAGCTGGTAAAACCGTAGCAGAAAAGCCAGGAGCAAATTCATTTAATCCCTTGGTTATTTATGGTGGTGTAGGATTGGGAAAAACACACTTAGCCCAAGCCATTGGAAATGATGTTAAAAGAATGCACCCTTCTAAAGTGGTGTTATATGTGAGTAGCGAAAAATTCATCAACCAGTTTGTAGACCATAGTCGTAATAATGCAATCAACGACTTTATTCATTTTTACCAATTGATTGATGTCTTGATTATTGACGATGTACAGTTTTTTAGCAGAGCAGAAAAAAGCCAAGACGCTTTCTTTGCCATTTTTAATCATTTGCACCAAAGCGGTAAGCAATTGGTATTAACTTCAGATAAAGCACCTAAGGATTTAGATGGAATGCAAGAACGGTTGTTGAGTAGGTTCAGATGGGGATTAAGTGCAGACTTGCAAGTGCCCGACTACGAAACAAGGATTGAGATTTTAGAAAAGAAAATGAAGAATGATGGCCTTGATATGCCTAAAGAGGTAATCAAGTACGTTGCATATAATATCAATACAAATGTGCGTGAATTAGAAGGCGCTTTAATTTCTTTGTTGGCACAATCTTCTTTAAACAAGAAAGAAATTGATGTAGAGTTGGCTAAGAAAGTATTGAGAAACTTTGTAAAAACAAGTAGCAAAGAAATTACCATTGATGCCATTCAAAAAATGGTCTGCGAATATTTTGATGTTCCTTACGATCGCTTGTTGCATAAAACCCGTAAAAGAGAGATTGTTCAGGCTCGTCAAATTACCATGTACTTGGCCAAAGCTTTTACCAAAAACTCTTTAAAAACGATTGGAGAGCATTTTGGCGGTAGAGATCATACTACGGTGATTCACTCTTGTCAAACCGTGAAAGACTTAATGGATACGGATTCTATATTCAGAGAAAACGTAATGGAATTGACGCAGAAAGTGCAGTTAGCTGCTATGTAATTTGATTTTTTCTTGGTCTCAAAATATTGTGCATCCTGTCTCTTGTAGACAGGATGTTTTATTTTATGAATTTTTGCATCATTTTTTGGCAGTTAAGCTTAGGAAACTTATTTTTGCAGCCCTCTCCCAAAAGGAGTAAGGACGGTGAGGTGGATGAGTGGCTGAAATCAGTAGTTTGCTAAACTGCCGTACGGGTTAAACTGTACCGCGGGTTCGAATCCCGCCCTCACCGCAGATTAATTTAAAACTAATCTGCTAGCAAACTCAAGAATGATTTTCTCCGGCGAAAATCAGGATAACAAAGTCTCGGGAAGTAGCGCAGGCCGGTAGCGCACCTGGTTTGGGACCAGGGGGTCGCAGGTTCGAATCCTGTCTTCCCGACGAAACAAAATGAGCCTCGGCAATAGCCGGGGTTTTTTTGTGCGCGAGTGTTGAGCGTTTACGCTCATAAACGAGAGCGCATAAAAACCAAAGAGCGCTTCGCGCTCAGGCTCATTTTGTTTTAGTACCCCCCACAATAGGATCACGGAGTGAAACGACGTGAATCCTATTGTGATCTGCGAACGAAGTGAGCTAATCCTAATTGACGGAGCGCAGTGACGTGAATCCTTTAAAGTAAAGAGTTCAAAACAACTTTGTCATTGATTAAACAGGAAGAATTTAGTTTTTGAAGACTTTTCTACTTATCCAAGTTTTACCATCATAAATTCGTATGATGTATACATCAGCTGGTAATTCTCTGATACTGATATTATATTTTTTAGGACTTCCAAATACTTTAAACTGTCTTTTTAAATTACCATATTTATCAGTTACCTGTATTTCTTTAATTACACTAGATTTATCTGTACTTGTATTTTCAATTTGCACATCTCCAGTGGTTGGATTTGGTGAGGCTGAAAACATTCTAAAGTTGTTGCAATCAATCACATTAAATGAACTTATGTACCAAGCACTATAACCACAAGTAGCTGAATAACTTCTAACTTTTATTTCATGCATTCCAATACCCCATCTAAAAGGATTAACTAAAATTCCAGGTCCAATATCAGATCCTACACCATTTATTTGCCAAAAATATGTCAATAGATTTGTTGAATTAGGAACAGAAAAATATTCAGATTCTGACGCTCTTCCATTATAACACAAATCATAATTTGGACCATAGATGCCCTCTGGAACTGGTGTGCCGATTACTACAACCTTACTTATACTAGTATTACCTACTGTACAAGCGTTACTTATTGTTGCCGTAAGTGTGATAACTCCATCACTAATTTTTGTTAAAGATGCTGATGGGCCATTAGCAGTTATACTTACAATACCTGATGGTGATGCTGACCAAATAACATTTGCACCTCTCGGAATACCTTGGATAAAATATGACCCATTAGAACAAATGATACTTTCTCCTGTAATAAGATATGGGTTAGAACATTCGTTAGAACAATTTTCTGTGTTTGCAAGATTCTCCATTTCATTAAATAAAAATCGAGCATTACGTGCTGTGAAACGCATACTGGCATTGTTATATAGACTTTGACTTGTAACAGTTTCTTGAGCAATGAAATTATTGCTTTTACTCGGGTAGTTTTGGTTTGTACCATTTACATATTTTTGGGTAAATGTGTTTGTATTAAAAGGACTTACATCTAATGCACTGCCCACGGGCAATGAAGTATAATTGGTGTTAAAAATTTCAGAATTATACATTGATGATTTAAAAAAGCCATATAGGCTGAATTCTGCTAAAAAAAATTTAGCAGGAATTTTAAACAAAGTAGTTATATAATCATCATACGAAAAATAAAAATTACCAAAGCTATTCTGAAATTTTCGTATTTCTGTAAAATCCATTAGAGTATGAAATGAACCTGGTACACCATCAATCGGTAATAAATTATTACTTGCGTATGCAACCTCATCTACACCATTTTTAGAAACATTTACCAAGCCTCCCACTAATGTTAACTTAGAAAGATAAGTGAAGGCGGTTATTAACCTTGCAGGATCATTTTGATTGGGAATAGAACGGGCAAAAACAACTGTTTGATATTTTAATTCAGAAAGAGGAATTGAAAACAAATTTATTTCGAAACGACGACTTCTTCCAATAAATAAACTAAGTGTTGCTTTAAGTTTAACGCCACTTGCTAGTTGAGAACCAAAATCCATAAACTTTCTTCCTGCTTCGAATAATGGTCGAGCACACTCATTGCCTAAACTAGTAGCTATGAATTGGTAAGGTTGGGTATTGTTTGCAAATGTTACCATAGGTTGGTACATATTTTCTATAAAGCTATTTACTGCCACACTATTATCATTTTCAGAGGTTTGGTAGATTAACACATCTTTACACACTTTCGATTTAAAATAAGTTAAGGTTTGCCCATGTTCAGGGAATACATCGCCTAAATTGTAAGAGTAAGCTGTGCTTTTATTGATAAACTTTACCAAATACTGTAAGCCCACAGCTATATTCTGCCCACGATGGGGTGCATCGTGTGTAATGAGCAACCGTGTATTACTACCATTAAAGTTTTTGGCCATATTGGCTAAGGCATACCGTGCATTTAAGCCACCTGTACCCATGCCTAATACTACATTTTGTTGTATGATATTACCACTTCTGTCATCTGGTACTTTATTGGTATTAACCCTGTTGATGGCTTCTTGCACTACGGCTGCATTGCGTACTATGCCATCCATACCATCGTTAAAATTAATGAACACTAAATCGTAACCTGCTACATCGTCTAGTTGGGAATTGAAATCATATTGATTGCGAGGTTCATCTAGAGCGTTAATAAAATTTTCTATTCCAAAAGGTCTTGCTTGTACTTGTGGGGCTAAGTTGTAGGCATCCATATTTTCTACCACAATTAAGGGCTTGCGTAAGGTATTGGTGCGGTTTTTATTACTATATACAATATGTATGGTACCGCCACTGTGTACATTTGGTATGGCAGCAATAATACCCCAAGTAGGTATGGTAGGCCCATTTACACCGCCAGGATTATAGCTATAAGTGGTGATATTGTTGGTAGGTGGTGGTATATGTACCACGTAATAATCTGCATAGCACTGCAATACGGTATTGTTGCTAAGGGTTGCCTTAATCGTCCAACGGTAATAACCCGTATCAGCATAAGCAGCACTTACCGCTACATCTAAAGGAATGGTTACAAAACCCTGCCCATTAGCAAAGTCTATTTGTACGCTGCTTAAACCAAGCCCTGTATTGTTGTAATTTAAACTGCTTTTTACTATTATGTTGGCAACACCCGTAATATTTTTATTTTCTGTAGGGCAGGCGGCAAATAAGTTTTTGGTAAGGTAGGGACTGCTTGGGCGGTTGGGTACATCGTTCAGTTGCCTAGTGTAGCTATTGTAGGTTAGTAAGCCATTATTAGCTGCATTATCATCAATACTATTGTACTGCCCAATGAGTAAAGGCACAGGTGTGGGTTGATTAAGTAGGGTATTGTTTTGTAAGGCATTATTTACAGTAATAATATCGGGTAAAGAGTTAGTACCGCTGCCTACATAGCTTTGTTGTAGTTGCACATACATCATGCGCCACAGGTTGGTTACAAATACATTGTCATCAGTTAGTGTGCCGTTAAACGTGTTCATACCCCAAAAAATAGTACCTTTTTCTGCTAAGTATTGGGTAGTTACTTGGCTTTTATCTAAAGGTGCTATTGTATAAGTAAGCAATTTGTCTATGGTGCTTGTGTCTTGTGCTTTGCATATATCAGGCAAAGCAGTAGCTAGTGCTACCCATAGGGTAGCTGTAATAATTTTATTCATTTTTGAATTGTTTTAAAGTTTTAAAATTTGAAATCGAACCGTCCTTTGGTAATTCGAATCGTGTCGCATGCATTTTTAATCAAAGTAGCCTCAAAGGTTCCAGAAATAATTCCATTATTTTTATTATAAGTAGAAATTAATAGCCAACCTTCTTTACTAATTGTACTATCAAAATAACCGAACATACAACCATTAAAATCGTGATAATAAACTCCAAACAAGCTATTTCGACTTAAAATATACTTTTTAGGTGGAGTCACAAAATTTAAACTATCCCTTATCCCAATGCCAATACTAGTTGTTTGGTTTACAGACAAAATGCGCTGTGCACTTATACTAAATATCCCATTATTAAACCCAGGGTCATAGTCAATACTCAAGTTATTAGTACCATTACTTCCCTGTGGCACCCAAGGTACACCATTAACCAAGCAGCCAAAAGTGTTGGCACCAATTTGTGTAGCAGGTGGTAGGCCTGGTACATTGTTAGGGTCATTAGTAGTACTGTTATTTTTTTTACAAGCTGCGGCAATGGTTACTATTATTACTAAAACGGGTATGTATATGCGTTGCATATGGTAGAGTTTTTGTGTTACTAAAAAAGGTGTTTTAGTAAGTAATAGTAGGGCTGTGTAAGTGGCAGTGTAGTACGTGATTCATAAAATTATTTTGTTTTTTTTAGAATTTTAAATCGAACCGTCCTTTGGTAATTCGAATAGTATCAGTACAACCAAATTTGAAAAGAATGGCATCAAACGTTCCTGCAATTACTCTTTTTGTTTTGTCATAAGTCGTAAGAATTAAAGTTCCTTTTCTGCTTACAGTTGTATCAAAGTAAGTAATAAAGCAATTCCGATCACTATAAAAAATTCCATACACTGTGTTGTTATTTAAGTTCAGTTGTAATGGGGCTTTCATGAAATTTAAGCTATCCCGTATTCCTATACCAATAGAACTAAAATTATTTTGTGATATGATATTTTCTGCACTAATACTAAATATACCATTATTAATCCTAGGGTCATAATCAATAGATAAATTATTAGTACCGCCAAATCCCTGTGGCACCCACGGCACACCATTAACCAAGCAGCCAAAAGTGTTGGCACCAATTTGTGTAGCAAGTGGTAGACCTGGTACATTGTTAGGGTCGGTGATAGTATGGTTATTTTTTTACAAGCTGCGGCAATGGTTACTATTATTACTAAAATGGTTATGTATATGCGTTGCATATGGTAGAGTTTTTATGTTACTAAAAAAGGTAGTTTAGTAAGTAGTAGTAGTAGTAGTAGGGCTGCGTAAGTGACGAAATCGGAGGTGGTTCATAAATTTTTTTTTTGTTTTTTTAAAATTTGAAATCGAAACGTCCGTTTGTGATTTTTATGGTATCACAACCCACCTTATGCATTGTAGTATAAAAAACTCCAGAAATTATTCTACTATTTCTATCTAACTTATTTATAGTTAGTATCCCGTCACTATAAACGTCAGGAAATCTATTCCACCAATCGCAATCTTTTTTATATGAAATAGCATATAATGAGTTTCTTGATAAGCTTAATGAAATAGGTGCATTGATAAAATTTAAACTGTCTCTTACTCCCAACAATATTTGTTCATCAATTGGTGCGATAAATTTATACGCTACAATATTGAAAATCCCATTATTAAACCCTGGGTCATAATCAATACTTAAGTTATTAGTACCATTACTGCCCTGTGGCACCCAAGGTACACCATTAACCAAGCAGCCAAAAGTGTTGGCACCAATTTGTGTAGCAGGTGGTAGGCCTGGTACATTGTTAGGGTCATTAGTAGTACTGTTATTTTTTTTACAAGCTGCGGCAATGGTTACTATTATTACTAAAACGGGTATGTATATGCGTTGCATATGGTAGAGTTTTTGTGTTACTAAAAAAGGTGTTTTAGTAAGTAATAGTTGGGCTGTGTAAGTGGCAGTGTAGTACGTGATTCATAAAATTTTTTTGTTTTGTTTAAAATTTAAAATCGAAACGTCCGTTGGTTATTTTAATAGTATCGCAAAGATTACTTGTAAATGAAAAATCAAAAGAACCTGCAATAATTCTTCTTTGTCTATCCAATTTTACTATTGTCATACTACCGAAAATAATATTTGTCATACTATCGCCGCTAAATAGCCTGCAATCTTTAAAGTAATATGCCCCGTATAAACCCTCTTTTGTAAGCATGTAACTTTTAGTATCAACGACATAATTTAAACTATCTCTTATTCCAATGATAATCTGTGTATTCTCGGCAGCAGTTATTTTCTTCGCAACTATATTGAAAATCCCATTATTAAACCCAGGGTCATAGTCAATACTCAAGTTATTAGTACCATTACTTCCCTGTGGCACCCAAGGTACACCATTAACCAAGCAGCCAAAAGTGTTGGCACCAATTTGTGTAGCAGGTGGTAGGCCTGGTACATTGTTAGGGTCATTAGTAGTACTGTTATTTTTTTTACAAGCTGCGGCAATGGTTACTATTATTACTAAAACGGGTATGTATATGCGTTGCATATGGTAGAGTTTTTGTGTTACTAAAAAAGGTGTTTTAGTAAGTAATAGTAGGGCTGTGTAAGTGGCAGTTTAGTAGGTGATTCATAAAAGTTTTTTGTTTGTTTAAAATCGAACCTCCATTTATAATACCAATGAATATTTAATGCCAATCACTAGAGTTATTTTATAGACATACTGAATGTTATAAATGCTGCTTTTTACGATATTGTTAAAAAACTATGATTAATTTCTAAAGAATTTGTGAAGTGTTGATTTTCGATAGCAACTTAATTAATTGACTATTAAGAAGCTTATCATTTTTAAAAGGAATGTTGTGTTTTTTTCCTGCAAAGGCAAGCACCCAAAGGGATGCTCAAATTCCCATTGGTATAAGTCATTCTAGGCATACTGTCTGATATGCTGCACGCTATATGTGGATGATTAAGATAATCGGTAATCAGCTTATGGGTTGTAAAGCTGTATTCATTCATCGGTTTTAATCCTATGGTGCTTCGGAGTAAGCTTATCCTATTACTATTTAAAAAGAATTTCTTCCACTATCTTACAATCTAATTTACCCCATCATGATCACACTTGTAGCATTTCTCCGCGGCATCAATGTTGGAGGCCATCATAAAGTGCCAATGGCGGAGCTAAAGACTATACTGGCCCAATTAGGCTGCGAAAATGTAACAACTATTTTAAACTCAGGAAATATTGTTTTTGAAACCAAGAAAAAAGATATTGCTGGTTTGGAGCGAATTATAGAATCTGCCCTGAGGGAGAATTTTGGTTTTTCAATCCCAGTGATTTTAATCCCCCATAAACAAATAAATGAATTGGTAAATGAAGATCCATTTGCTAGCATTGATGTTCATAAAAACATACGGCTTTACATCTCATTTTTAAAAGAACCTTCAACAATCAAATTAACACTGCCATATATATCCAAAGACAATTCGTTTAAAATTATTGGTACAAAAAACAACATTATTATAAGCGTTTTAGACATCACCACAAGCAATACCCCAAAAGGAATGGAAGACTTAGAGAAGCTTTTTGGAAAGAATATCACCACCAGAAATTGGAATACCATTCAGAAAATAAATAATTGTTGAACAACACAATTCGATAGATGATCAATCAACATACAATTATTAGCTACTTTGTTAAGAACCCCAAAACCGTTTTTCTAGTTGATTCAATTGGGGCATTTATTTCTGCATCTATTCTGCGTGCTGTTATTTATTAATTAAGCGCAGCTATAAACCCTTTATTCTAATCATTGCAATTGCCAATTTTCTGTATTGTTTGATAACATTGGTGTTGATGTTTACTCTTTATTCGGAACTTACCATTTTAGGATTGAGCTATTTTGTGCTAGAATTGATGATTATAGCTTTGATAATTTCAGTTGAATTTAAAGTTTCACATTAAATTATACCTAGAAAGGTATAATGCATGAAAAAATTATAATTTTATACCTAAAAAGGTATAATTAAAATAAATTTCTTACATTTATACCCATAAAGGTATAAAATGAATCTTTCAACTTTTCTAAAAGAACAACGAAAGCACAATAATCTTACACAGGAAGATCTTGCTGCAAAATCTGGAGTGGGTCTTCGACTCGTTAGAGAAATTGAGCAAGGAAAAGTGACTATGCGAATGGATAAGGTAAACCAGATACTGGCTTTATTTGGTGCGGAACTAACTGTCAACTTTAAAGAATACAAAAATGGCTAAAACTGCAAGAATTTTTTATGATGGGGCATTGGCTGCCTTGCTATCTGAAACAGATGATGGTTATGTTTTACAATACGATGAGCATTATCTACAAAATCCAACAAGTAAACCCATCAGTCTTACTTTACCATTACGTAAAGAAATTTACGTCAGCAAAGTATTATTCCCCTTTTTTGATGGGTTAATACCTGAGGGCTGGTTGCTAGATATAGCAGTTACTCATTGGAAAGTAAAAGCCAATGACCGTTTTGAATTATTATTAGCTACCTGCAGAGATACTATTGGAGCTGTTACTGTTGAATCTGAATAAAATTGCACCATGAATAATTGTTGGTTTTGTTATAAAGCAATAGAAGATGGAAAATATCATCCTTCCTGTGCAAAAAAATTTTTTGGTACGAAGGAGGTACCAACGTTACAATTGGATGATGCATTGATAGATGCATTGGCTAAACAAACCGTTAATAAACGGATTGCAGTAACGGGAGTTCAACCAAAATTATCACTTACGCTACAAAAAGAAAATGACCAAAGTCGGTTAACAATTGTTGGATTGTGGGGTGAGTATATTTTAAAGCCACAGCATTACGCTTATCCGATGATGCCAGAAACAGAAGACTTGACCATGCATTTAGCAACATTGTTTAAAATACCTGTTTGCGAACACGCTCTTCTACAAGCAAGTAATGGAAGCATGGTATATATCGCAAAACGGTTTGACAGAGTTAATGGAAAAAAAATTCACGTTGAAGACTTGTGCCAAGTGTCCGAATTTTTAACAGAAAATAAATATAAAAGCTCTTACGAAAAAGCAGGTAAGCTTGTTGCAAATTATTGTAATAGAGGTCTTGACACACTTCATTATTTTGAGATTATTTTATTTAGTTTTCTGTGTGGTAATAATGATATGCATTTGAAGAATTTTACCTTAATGCATCAGGAAAATGGTATTAGACTAAGTCCAGCTTACGACTTGCTAAATGTGAACTTATTAAATCCAAAAGATTTAGAAGAATTGGCACTTACAATAAATGGTAAAAAAGCTAGAATAAAATTAGTAGACTTTAAAGTGTTAGCAGAAAAGTTAAGTATTAATGAAAATGTTTACAACAAAATATTTAAATTTTATAGTAGTAAAAATGATGAAGTAATGAACCTGATTGATCGTTCATTTTTAGATGATAATATGAAAATAAAGTACAAAGAAATCTGGATGAATAAGCAGAAACTATTTGCTTAAAACAGCATTATTCTTTGGCCCTTTAAGCACCTATTTAATTAAAGCTATCTTTGTATATTATTACATACTATGACGTTTCAGCAACTCAACCTCAATACCGCTCTTTTTTCAGCCTTAGATGATTTAGGATATACTAATCCTACAACCATTCAGCATAAAGTATTCCCCATTGCCATGTCTGGAAAGGATGTATGTGGTATTGCCCAAACAGGAACCGGTAAAACAATCGCTTATTTATTGCCCTGTTTAAAGCAGTGGAAATTTGACAAAAATAAAGATCCTCAAATTTTAATTGTGGTACCTACCAGAGAGTTGGTTGTTCAAGTGGTAGATACTGTTAAGAAATTATCTGCTTACATGAGTTTGCTTGTGGTCGGTGTTTATGGTGGTGTAAATATCAATACCCAGCAATTGGAAGTAGAAAAAGGGGTAGATGTATTGGTTGCAACTCCTGGACGTTTATTTGATTTGGCCATGAATGGTGCTTTTAAAACCAAGTATATTAAAAAGCTGGTAATAGATGAAGTAGATGAAATGATGAATCTTGGATTTAGAACACAGTTGAGAAATATCATGGATTTGTTGCCACAAAAAAGACAGAACCTATTATTCTCTGCAACCATAACCGAAGAAGTAGAATCATTAATGGAGACTTATTTTAATGCTCCTGTGCGAGTAGAAGCTGCTCCAACTGGTACGCCACTAGAAAATATAGAGCAAAGCCGTTTTAATGTTCCTAATTTTTATACAAAGGTAAATTTGCTTGAATTGCTGTTAGAGCAGGATGCTTCAATGACCAAAGTATTGGTATTTACAGCAACTAAAAAACTAGCGGATCAATTGTTTGAATCTTTAGAAAAACGTTTCGAAGGCACAATAGGGATTATACACTCTAATAAAGAACAAAACCATCGTTTTAATACAGTTAAACAATTCAAGGATGGGGTTTATCGATTTATCATTGCAACAGATATTGTTGCAAGAGGAATTGATATTGCAGAAGTAACGCATGTGGTCAATTTTGATACCCCAGATATTCCTGAAAACTATATACATCGAATAGGAAGAACAGGAAGGTTCGACAAAAAAGGGATTGCCATTAGTTTTACCACCGAAAAGGAAATGCCATTTATTGTTGCTATTGAACAATTAATGAAATATGAAATTCGGGTTAATGAATTACCTGTTCATTTGAGTATTTCTGATGTTCTTACAGAAGACGAGAAGCCCAAGGTTTACATGAAAGTACCCTACATTAAGCCCAAAAAGAAATCCGATGCAGGGCCTGCATTTCATGAGAAATCCGCCAAAAACCAAAAGCAAAATGTTAAAGTAAGACGCAAAGATGCCATGAAGAAAAAATATGGTAAACCCATCAAGAGAGGAGCTAAAAAATAAGCTAGGTCGTATTTTTAGTACCAGATCTTACTTTTCAAATGTAAGTCTAGTAATATTGTTTAAAATATTGCAGGAATGAAAAAAGGATTTTTACTTTTTATAATCATGCTGAGCACTATTGGGTTTATTTATTTTCTTGTAAAATATATGGGTGTTCAAGGCTTTTTATTTGCATGGGTATTGAATTTCATGTTAATGATGTTTGTGCTCATGTTTACCGAGACATTAAAATCAGCCTGTACCTCAAATTATTTTAAGGAACAAAACTGGGAGCAAAAAGGTAAAATTTATGAGCAACTGGGCATACATCTTTTTCGAAAATTATTAGTTTTAGTTGGATGGGAGAAGCTAAATAAAAAGGAAAATCCAGTTAAAAATAATTTGGCAGCCCTCGTTCATTTGGAATATAGAACAAAACAATCTGAACTAGGACACCTCATCATTTTTTTTATTGTTGGTGGATTTTCTATTTATGTTGCTATCCGGTATTCCTTTTCAGCATCAGCGTGGCTGATTTTCCTAAATCTCCTGTTAAACTTTTATCCAATTTTGTTACAGCGCTACAATCGTCCTAGATTACAAAGGGCGATTCAAATTTTTCAGCGAAAGTAATCTCTAATATAATTGCTTAAACAATGGATTGGCATTTATGAAACCTACCAAAAGAAATTGCTTCATTAATATTTTAAGAAAAGTTAGAATTAACTTTCTAAAAATTTATTATGCCAGAGGGAGTGCACATGAAATTGCATTAGGTGCTGCTATTGGAGCATTTTGGGGCGTATTTCCGACTTTTGGATTAAGTACAATCTTGTCTTTGTTGATGTATAAATTCATTCGTTTTAATTTGCTTGCGGCCATTTCTGGTGCATTCATTTCCAATCCATTGACAAGTCCTTTTTTATTGTTAATCAGTTATAAAGTGGGGAGTTATTTTATTGCAACTGATATTCAGTTGAATTATGCTAATTGGTATAAGAATATTCCAGAAGTTGGCTACGTTTTACTGATTGGAGCAACGGTTGTAAGTTTTGTTACTAGTATTATTGTTTATTATGCTATTAAATACTTGGTTCAAAAAAGAAGTACTCCCTTAAAAACCTAAATGGTCCCTAATCTAGCTTAAATTTCTCTTGATTACAGATATAGTTCAGTTTATTGCTCATTCATGCACAGTCAAACAATTTTTTAAGGATTGATTTTTATTGGATAAATTTGCAATATTGTTGCAAATATTTACTGCCGAAATTAAATCAATCAAACAATTGTTATGCAAAGAAGGCATTTTTTACAAAATAGTTTAATTGCTGTTACAGGATCCACCTTTTTCTCCAATAAAGGATTAGCTGCATCGTCTGAAATGGCTAGACAGTTTGGTAAGCAAATTAAAATGGCCAAAAATATCATATTCATGGTGAGCGATGGAATGAGTACGGGTACTTTGAATATGGCAGATTTATTATTACAGAGAAAGTATGGAAGAAGAAGCCATTGGCTTAATTTGTATGATCAAAAATTGGTCAATAGGGCTTTAATGGATACGGCTTCTGCCAGTTCAATGGTTACTGATTCTGCAGCAGCAAGTTCAGCGTGGGGGGGAGGTGTTAGGGTAAAAAATGGAAGTATCAACGTAGGTGAGAACGGAGCTTTGTATCAACCCATTTTGCAAAAATTTAAGGCTTCTGGAAAGTCTGTTGGTTGTGTAACCACTGTACCCGTTGCACATGCTACACCAGCAGGTTTCTGTGTAAACAATAATAAGCGTGGCGATATGGATGAAATTGCACAACAGTATTTGCCACTCCAATTTGATTGTATGATGGGTGGTGGCGCAGACAACTTTTTAGCTACTGGTAGAAGAGATAAAACCGATTTATTGAATCAATACCAAGCTAAAGGATATGATATAGTTCAAGATCGTACAGCATTAATGGGATCTAATTCGGATAAAATAAAACCGTTATTAGGTCTATTTCATTCAGGTGGGTTGCCCTATTCGTTGGATCAAACTCAGGATAAATCGCTTATGACAACTATACCAACCTTAGCTGAAATGACCCATAAAGCAATCCAGCATATGAAAAAAAATAGAAAAGGGTTTGTTTTACAAGTGGAAGCTGGAAAAGTAGATTGGGCAGCACATGCAAACGATATTTGTGGATTATTGTATGATCAAATTGCTTTTGATGAAGCCATTAAAGTGGCGATCGACTTCGCTAAAAACGATGCTGAAACCTTAGTAATCATTACTACTGACCATGGTAATGCCAATCCCGGTTTATTTTATGGGGATAAAGCAAATCAGCATTTTGATGCTATTCAGTCGTTTGCGCAAACCAATGAATGGATTTTAAATGGAATTAGCAAGTCTGATAGTATTTCAAAAGTGATTGAAAGGGTAGCGTTTGCACAAAAAATTGTATTGCAAAAAACAGAAGCTGAAGAACTGTTGAAACACTATGAATTTTTAAGTGATGATGGATTGTATAATGCAAGGAAATTACCCTTTAAAAAATTAGCTCAAATACAATCCAATTATACTTCAGTGGGCTGGGGTTCAATGGATCATTCTGCAGATTATGTAGAGTTATGTATGTACGGCCCAGGAAGCGAACTTTTGCCTCCTTTTGTAAAAAATACAGACTTGCATGATTTCATGTTATACGCTACAGCAATTAAACAGTAAACCTATTCTCACTTCTTTAATTCAATAGCATCTTCAAGTATGTAGTAGAATTCATTGATATTGGAGTCGTTTAATTTGAGTGTACCAGAAAAGAATTTGAAAGCATCTAATTTGTATTTGGTTGGATTTTTTAAATTGATTGTCATTACACTGGCTGGGCCAGCTTTTCCACAAAAAAAGCAAGAGGCATAATTAGTTGCCGATAGTGCAATTTTTCGATTATTCTTATCAAAAGGGACACAATAACCCGATATGATTACTTTTTGGCCATTTAGTTTTAGCAATTGGTTTGTGAAAATAGGAAAAAGCATTTCAAAATTAACCTCTTTTACATATTTAGATTTAAACTCTACTGCTTGTAAAATCTGCCAATTAATTACAATCGGGGAGTCTTCAGCTGAATAAATTGGAGCGCTGTTTAACAATAATAATAATGCTAAATAGTAAAGTCTAGTTTTCATTTAGTGTCTTTGCAATATTTAATTGATATACTTTGAAAATGGGGAAGATGGTCGATAAAAGGCATAAACCAATAATGCTGAAGATTACAGTGAGTTCATCTTGTTTAATGGTCCAATTATCGAATTCAATAGTTGGTATCGATATTTGTGTTGCATTTAAAAAAGTTAAACTTATTCTACTGAGCAGCATTCCTAGGATAATGCCAATTGCACAATAAACAAGTATTTCAGTAATACATATTGTAAATAGGATAAGCTTGCTTGCACCTAAACTTCGCATTAACGCTATTTCTACCTTTCTCTCTTGAAGACGTGAAATCATCGTAATGAAAATGCTGATTAAGGCAACTAGAATAATCAAATAAGCAATCCATTTTAGTGTATTTAATCCCAGCCCTGTTATATCCAATAACTTATTGATTTCAATAATCGGTATTGCTGCCTGTAAGTTGGTGTTTTGATTGATCCAATTCGGTAGGGTCATAACCCCCATTGGACTTCTAAACTTAATCAGTGCAGCTGTGACCTGTTTTTCTTCCTTTTCATCATGCTTGTTGTCTTTCTCATGATGGTGAATATTCCAAATACTTTCAACGGATGTGATAGCAATATTATTGATTACCGAATTTGAGGGCTTCAATATTCCTGTGATTAAATATTGTTGGTCTTTATGTTCTTCTGATTTGTCTAAAGCGTTGCCATGACTACTCGTGATATGCATCCCAACTTTGAGTTGATATCTATTGGCCATATTATTTCCGATCACTATCTCAAAGGGCCGTTGATTAATACGTCCTTTTTCTACTTCAGCATGATATTTTTTTAAATAGTCAATAGTTGTGCCTACAATTTTTGATTCTTTGTAATAGTCACCCATTGCTATTGGAATTGTTTTTTCAACGTAAGGATGTCTGGATAATTTTTCAATCTCTTTCACGGGGATATTTCCTGTTGGATGATCTACTTGAAAAATAGTAGACAATACCATTTGCAATGGACTGCCCTTTGCCCCAACTATCATGTCAATATCAACTAAGTCGTAATTTAGTTTTTGCTTGAGTTGAAACTCTACTAGAATAATCAAACTGCTGATGCCTACACCTAGTGTAAATAATATGATGCTTAATACTGCGTTTAATGGTTTGTGTAAGCAATTATTCAAAATTAGTTTTCCAATCATTTTAGCAAATTGATTTGGTGACTATAAGATTTAGTAAGGCGTGTGTCGTGGCTAACAATGATTAAAGCAATTCCTTTATCAAGGCATAACTGATTGAGTAATTGAATTACTTGCAATGCATTTTGATTGTCTAGACTACTAGTAGGTTCATCTGCTAATACCAGTTTTGCATTTTTGCAAATGGCTCGGATGATAGAGAATCTTTGAATCTCTCCACTACTTAGTTCTGTTGGTTTTTTAAATAATAAATGTTCTACTTTTAATTGATCAAACAATTGCTTTGTGACATCAGTATTCTTCTCTTGAACATTCCCAAAATAGGCAGCTAATGCAATATTTTCTTTCATATTTAGAGAGGAAACAAAAAATGGTTTTTGGTGAATGATTCCAATGTAATCTGCTCTGAATCGATCAAGTTTTGTTTTGGTTAGAGAGGATAGATTGGTGCCATCAATCATTACGTTTCCTTTGTAATTTGTAATTAGCCCTCCAGGAATCGATAGCAAGGTGGTTTTGCCACAACCAGATTCTCCTGTGATTAATAAGGGTATTTGGCTTGTACATTGTATCGTTGGATAGCTAAGCTTTTTTGTATTGGGATATTGAAATTGTATGTCTTCTGCTAAAAGCATATAAGTTTTTTACTAAATTAATAAATAAATGCAACATAGTTGCAAAAATAATGTAGGTTTGTAAAAAAATCAATATGGAATTGTCTAATTATAAATCAAAGTGGGATAGTATTAGTATTAGCGCTTCATTACTTTGTGCCATTCATTGTGTAGTGTTACCCCTTTTCTTTACAACGCTGCCAATATTTAATTTTGATATTATTGAGAATATTTGGATTGAATCTTTTACTATTCTTGTTTCTGCTTTTTTTGGTGGCTGGGCCATTCTCAATGGGTATAGAAAATATCATCGAAATAAGTTCGTGGTCTTTATTTTTTTGCAAGGCATGCTGATGTTATTTTTTGGCAATTTCTTGCCAGATGAACCGGGTGAAATGGCACTAAAACTTTTTGGTGGTATATCCGTAATTGTAGCGCATATTAATAATTGGAAGTTAAGCAAGCATTGCACCATTTGTGAATCAAAATCATCAGGCAGTTAATGAAATACCCTATTAAACACAAGTATTTAATAACCATTCTCTTGATATTTATATCTTGTATGGGGTGTGGATGTAAAAAGCATTGCAAAATTCACAACCCCATCATACTATCCGAAACAACAATTAAGTTTGTCATTGTCAAATAGATTTTAATACCAACGCATTATGTTATATAGATTTTTTGTTTTTAGTTCCGTGTTATTTTTAATGGCCTGTTCATCATCAAAACATATTTCAACTTCTAATCGTACAATCAATCAGTCACTAGCCGACTCATTATTGGCTTATGCCCTAGATCATGAAGCCTTGTATACGCTTGCAGATACAATAAAGCCAATGAGTAGTGTAAAATTTTTGCGCTATGCCATTGCAAAAGATTCAAGCATGCAAGATGGGGATGCAATAGTAGCCCAAAACGATTCCCTGATTCAATTGGTTGACCAATATCAGGCAGTTTGTCAAGCTTTAAGTAATAAGACTTGGGAATTTGTATTGGTGCCTTTTCAACGAACCGAAAAGAATATGCGCAATCTTGAAATTTATGTAATTAGAAAAGATGCATTTGCCAATAAAATCAAACAGTATCAATCTTTTTTTGGTCAATGGGGATTTACGCCTAATACCAATCCAGCAGTGGTTCTGTCTGTGATTGAATACGAAACCAAATGGGATCGGAATAGGGCTTATGGCTATTTATTTGGTTATCCTGCATATGCAGTAGATTTCTTTGTAGAAGCCAATAAAATGCAACAAGCGGATGTCAATAAAAAAATTGTACCAAGAAACTTTTTTGCCATCCCTGTTTTTGCTGGTAATCAAGGTTATTTTACCTATGCTATGCCCAAATCATATCAACCGAATGAGTTAGATAGTACAATATATAATAAGGCGCAATCAACACTCTCTAAATACCAATTATTGCGTTCAAAATATGTACAGTCTACTGGGTTGAAGGCCCAAGCATTATGGAAGAAAATGCGTTAAAAATTATGCACGTAAGCCAACATTAACCCGGCAGAAAATCTACTTGCTCTTACGTTCTGTTTGGTGCCTTCTAGAAAGTTGGCTTCTCTGGGATTATCAAAATTAACCAACTGCTCGTGTGATCGATTAGTGCCATAGGTTATCAATAGACCTGCTTTTAAATTAAACTTTCTTTTCTTAATATTTGCTCCTCCTTGAAAATGATATAAATCGTAATTGGCAGATGAAGCACTAAAGCCATTGTTATTATCAATCAGTTCTCTTCCTGCATAACTAAAATCGGTTCTTAATGATACAAACCCTTTGACTTCATTCTTTAGTGGGAAACTTACTCCCACTGAAAAATTGAGTAATGATTTCCCAGCATCTTTAAAGCTAAGTTGGGATGCACTAAATACATTACTTGTTCCAGTATCTGGTCTTATAAACGCCTCATCACGAGGTTGAACAATGCTATAGGGTAAGACCCTATTAAAGAATTCAGATGCTAGATAGATTTCGCCCCCTTTATAATTGTGGGTATAGCCTGCCGCCACACTAAGCGGTCTTTTCCAAATACTGTTTAATTTAGTTTGTCTTGTGCTACCCAATAAAAATATTTCAGTACCCGAAATTCTCAAGTTATTAATGGCATACTCTGCCAAGATATCTGATTTGCCGTGCAAGTGTATGTTCGGTAAACTTATCATCAATCCTAAATGATTTTTTTCATTAAAACTATAGGAGAGGCCAGCTTTAAACTGAAGGTTGAAAGTTAAGTTGTTGGTTACATAATATTCAGAAACAGTAACCAGCTTTTGAAACAAAGTTGAATTGTCGTTAATTAATGCTCGGGAGGTTATATTATGACTAAATGATTGTCTTCGTTTAGTAAAAATGCCGGTTATGCCAATGGCTAATTTTTTATTTAAACTTTTGCCAAATGATAAGATGCCTGAAGTTTCATTTATGTTATTTCCATGTACATATTGGCCAACATAAAATTCTTTGCCAGGACTATAATTGTCTGAGAGTACGTTTACTTGTTCGTCTCTTCTTTGCGATGCATTAAATTGAAATATTGGATTATATACGATGGCATAAGCCAATGTAATCGGTTTTTTACCTTTTAAGTAGATGGTATTAGATGCTATTACAGGCATGATATTCGTATACTGATGTCTTAAGTCTAATCCCTGTCCTGTTCCATCTTTTATATTCAATGCATTAAAATTATAAACACTCCCACTTATATTGGAGGAATTTTTGGTATTAAATGCTAGTAAAGCTGGATTGTAAAATAAAACCCCACTGTCACCATTTTTTGCTATTGTTGCTCCCGGAACAAAAAATCCACCAGGACCATATGCAGATGACCAATAGTTGGCGTCTTGTGCAAATCCAATATAAACCAACAATAGGCTAATAAAAAGACTAAAAAATTTGCTCATATGCTGTTGTTTTATGGTCAGAATCAAAATAATGAATAAATTGGTAATATAAGTAAGCTTATGAGCCCTAAAATTCTTTTATTTTTCTTTCTTTGTTTTTTTAGTATTTCTGTGTTTGGCCAAGACATTGATTCCTCTCGCTTACAATTCATAGAAAAAATAAAACAAGCAGAGAAGATAGAATTAGAAAATAGCTTATCTGAGCTAGACCAACATCGAGCTGAGATTAAACGGGCGAAAGTGCTAGAAGAGCTGCTTAAAATAGGTCAAAGGGCAAAATCTTTTTTGAAAAAGGGTGTTGACAGCAACGGAATTAAAATTCAACTTGAACAGATTAAAGATTGGAATACAATAGTTCAAAAAGGGGTTGATTTTTACATTGGCCCTACTCAAACACAAAGAAATTTATCTATTTCCAGTAAACTGAATAGGGAACTGATATTCAAACTAGAACAGGAAAATATTCTGCTAGATCAATATCTTAATGAATTGATTTCAAATAGGAATCGCTTGGATTCTTTAATGAGCGATAGTAGTTTATATAATTTCCCCAAGGATACAATCGGGTTAACGCAATATTTTTTAAGACTGAAATCTGTAATGCTTGTATTGAAGCCTATTGATTCAAGTCTGCAAAAAGCTATCATTAGTCTAGATAATTTAAAGAATAGATTAGTAGTACAAAAAAATCAACTCAGCCTAGAGAATGATGAATTGCAAGAGCAACGTAAAATACTTTTTAAAAATAGTCTAAACAAAGAGTTTGTTGAAACAGCAGGATGGAGGATGAATGATTTGCCATTTAGTTACGTTTTGGAATTTTCTTTTTTAAAGGAACAGTTAGCATTTATATTTTATGTCCAGGATAATATTGGAAAAATATTCTTCTTATTTCTACTAGTATTTTTACTTTTTTATTTTATTAAAACACTTAAGCAGAAAATTGTTGAAAGTCATTTGATTTTTAAGTATCCATTACTTTCTGCTGTGATTATTGTATTTGGATTATTTCAATTTGTTTTTTTAGATCCCCCTTTTATATTTTACTCATGGTTTTGGTTAATCCCAGGGATTTCATTAACTGTTGTTTTCTGGAATTATATCACTAAATTTTGGATGAAATTTTGGCTTTGTATTTTAGTGCTATTTACTTTAGTTGCTGCCGATAATTTGATTTTGCTAGCTTCTAATACAGAAAGGGGCATTTTAGTTGGATTAGCATTTTTAGGATTACTCACAGGATTCTATTTTCTTTTCAATTGGAATAAGCATAGTCATGAGCTTAAAGAAAGGTACATTAAGTACTTTCTTTATTTCTTAATGGGTATGCAGATTTTATCTATTGGATTCAATTTTTATGGCAGCTATAATTTGTCAAAATCAATTATGGTATCTGGGTATTTTGGTGTTTTGACGGGCATTTTGTTGCTATGGACTGTTAGATTATTAAATGATGTCTTATTTTTTGCAACTGAAACTTATAATTCACACGATAGAAAACTTTTTTATATCAATTTTGAAAAAGTTGGATCTAAAGTACCTTCATTCTTCTATTTTTTACTAGTTATAGGTTGGTTTGTATTAGTTAGTAGAAACTTTTATTTGTACAATCAATTGGCTGAACCTATTTCTAATTGGATGTTTGAAGAAAGAACGATTGGTGAATACACTTTTAGTATTAGAGGGATTACCAATTTTATCGTCATTATATTTATTTCTTTTTTTGTTTCTAGGGTTGTTTCTTTTATTGCTTCAGAACCGAATCATGCAAACGAATCTCCCGATAAAAAATCGATAAATGGTTTAGGTAGTTGGATATTATTAATCAGAATAGCCATCATTGGTATGGGGTTGTTTTTAGCATTTGCCGCTGCTGGAATTCCGCTAGACAAAATTACTATCATTTTAGGCGCACTCAGTGTGGGTATTGGATTTGGCTTACAAGCCTTGATTAATAATTTGGTAAGTGGTTTAATTTTAGCTTTTGAAAAACCAGTGAACGTGGGGGATATTGTAGAAGTAATGGGTAAATCTGGCACAATGAAATCAATAGGATTTAGAACCAGTGTAATTACTACTTGGGATGGTGCCAATTTAATTATTTCGAATGGAGATTTAATGAATGCGCAATTGATTAACTGGACACAGGATAAAGGATTTAGAAGATTAGAATTGAAATTTGATATTGTTTTAGGAGTAGACTTAAATCAAGTACATGATATTGTTGAGAAATTAATTCTTGAAAATCATGAGATTCTCAAATATCCTAAATACGTGATTGAATTTAATCAAATTGTAAATGCTTCAGCGGAGTTGTCTATTTACTTTTGGGTTAGAAAATATGGAGATGCCGGACATGTTATGAGTAAACTGATTGTAGATATAGATAAAGTTTTTAGTGCCAATAAAATTACTTTTGCTAAACCTACACAAAATATTATTATACATAATAATAATGAAAATTAGACCCGAACATTGGTGATGAAAAACTTCCTTTTTATTTTTTATTTCCTTATTATTTTTTTTAAGCTAAACGCTCAAAACCTTTATAGTAGCTTACCTGAGTTGACTAATTCGCCATTTTCAGAATCGCCACTTAGTTCCAATAAAGTTCCCTTTAAACTTTATTGGAAATCAAAAGATGGTAATTTTCTGCTAGTGAATGATAAAGCATCTGCCAAAAAGAAAATCAAACAATACCAGTTGTATTATTCTTTTTTGGATAAGCCAATGAAGGAAATGGATTTTGTTTCTATGCCAATTCATTTTAACACTAAGCAACCAGTTCAAATTACGCAAATAAATGAACGAGAGTGGTTGATGAAATTTGTTGGGTTAAATAATAAAGTATATCAAAGTAGTTTAACATCTTACAATGCTAATAAATGGATGGAGCAGTTCTTAGCTGCTGATAAAAGCCAAAAAACTTTAAAAGATATTGTAATCCCAGGTTCACATGATGCAGGAATGAGTGTACTAACGGCAACAGGTGGACAGCAGAAGGGTACTATTAATGCCTGCAATACCTTAACACAACTAATTTCTATTGAAGAGCAATTAATGAAAGGGATTCGGATGTTCGATTTACGTGTAGGGAAGTACAATCAAATGCTTTATACAAAACATGCTGCATCAGATTGTATGGAAGATGCAATTGGTGGTGGCTATGGAGAACGATTAAAGACAGTAGCGCTGGGACTAAAAAAATTCTTACAAGTAAATTCAAAAGAAATAGTATTGATCTCTTTTAGTCATTTTTGTGAGAAAGAAGCACCTTTAAAAGAGTTGCAAGACAGTTTAATCAATTGGATTGGGGAGGATCAAATTTTTAAAAATACTGCAGTTGCTATTGCAGATGTTCCCCTTAAGCAATTGGCGGGTAAAGTGATATTAAGTTTTGAAATTCCAAATTGGAATCATTCGCTTTTTCCTCGTTGTGATATGACCGATACTTCTACCGCCTTTATTAATTTTAGAAGAGCGTATGCCAGCACGAATGATATGAAAAAACTCATACAGACTGAGCAAGATTTTTTTACTAAGCTACAAACTGGCGTATCAAAAAATGATATCATCAGACTTGATTGGCAGATTACCCAAAGTGCGGACGAAGCTTCAGCTGTATGCAATGATTTTCAAGACGAACACTTAAATCCCTTAGTAAATGGTGCTATATTATTAGCCAATATGATTCGTAAAAACAAGAGCATTATTGACCATGCAAAAATTGCTAATCAACAATTGCCTGTAAAAATGAATGAATGGGTGTCAAATAAAACCATTACGAATAAAAACAAACCCAATATCATGTATGTAGATGTGGCTGGTGCCTGGGTAACCGACTATTGTTTATTCTTATTGCAAAGTCCGCTTTACCATTCCAACTAACATTTAAATCTTTCCGCTGTAGCTTTTTCTAATGCTTCTCTATGATCTGGATGTGCTATACTGATTAATGCTTTTGCTCGTTGGGTCATATTCATCCCAAATAAATTGACTGCACCATATTCTGTTACCACCCAATGAATATGTCCTCTGGTAGTTACTACACCTGCCCCTTGTTTTAAATAGGGAACAATCCTAGAAATTCCTTTATTCGTGACGGATGGAATGGCAATGATAGGCTTCCCGCCTTCAGACAGTGCAGCTCCCCTGATAAAATCCATTTGTCCACCAATACCTGAGTATTGATACATCCCAATTGAATCGGAACATACTTGTCCGGTTAAATCTATTTCGATGGCACTATTGATTGCAGTTACTTTTTTATTCAAACTCAATACTCTTGGATCATTTACATAATCTATATCTAATGATTTGATGATGGGGTTGTCGTCAGCAAAATCATATAGTTGTTTTGTACCTAACATAAATGAAGTAACACAATAGCCTTTTACAATTTTCTTTCTACTGTTGTTGATGGTTCCGTTTTGAATCAATGGAATTACCCCATCGGAAAACATTTCTGTGTGTAGTCCTAAGTTTTTATGATTGGTTAGGTTCTTCAATACTGCATCTGGTATGCTTCCAATACCTAATTGTAAAGTGGCTTCATCTTCTACTAATTCTGCAACAATTTTTCCAATTTGATGATGCATTGCTGTTGCGCCGATTGCATAACTTACTTCTGGCAACGGATCGTCTGTCCAAACAGCCATATCAAATTTGGAGAATGGAATAAATCCATCACCATGCACTCTTGGCATATTGGGATTCACTTGTGCAATAACCATTTTGGCTGAGCGTAATGCAGACTTTACGATGTCTACTGAAGTTCCCAATGAACAATAACCATGTTTATCTGGTGGTGAAACGGAAACAATGGCTACATCTACTTTTAAAATATTTCGATTAAATAATAACGGAATCTCACTCAAGAAAACAGGTGTATAATCTCCCATCCCCTGACTTATTGCTTTTCGATTGCTATCAGAAACAAAAAGCGAATTCATATAAAAATGTCCAGCTAATGAAGGATCATTCAAGTTTACTCCTTGTTGCGTTATACTAATTAACTCAACGTTATGTAAACGATCTTTTTGCTGAACCATTTCATTGATTAATCTTACTGGAGTGGCTGCACTTCCATGTAAGAAAATGGTTGAATTAGATTGAATTTGTTGAATGGCTTCTGTTGCTGTTACAAATGGAATAGCTGGCTTAATGCTCATAATTTAATCGATATCTTCAAATTTACGACAGGATTAACGAGTGTACCAAAACTGCTTTAATTTCATGATATAAATCATATTAACATGTATCAACGGAGAGCGATTTTGAAGTTGTGTATTGGAGTAAGTTTATTTTTTAATCTGTGCTATGCACAAAAAAATACGGCAACTGCTTACATCACCAGTGGCGATCAAATGCAATTATTACAAAAGCAATTATTGCCTTTAAGTCAAACTCAATCAATTGCAACTATTCATCCAATTATAATTGATACTCGAGAAAAATTTCAAACCATTGATGGGTTTGGTTTTACCCTTACGGGTGGATCGGCACTGTTGATTCAACAAATGGATCCCAAAGCCAGAAGGGCTTTATTGCAAGAATTATTTGGACAATCTACCAACGCTATTTCAGTCAGTTATTTGCGTTTAAGTGTGGGTGCATCCGATTTAAGTGAATCAGTTTTTAGCTACAATGATTTGGCAGAGGGATTAACTGATACTTTAATGCAGCACTTTAATTTGTCAAGAGATACCATTTACTTAGTTCCACTGATAAAACAAATATTAGCCATTAATCCTTCTATTAAATTCATGGCTACTCCTTGGAGCCCACCCACTTGGATGAAAACGAATAAAAATAGTATGGGCGGGAGCTTGATCCCCCAGTATTATAGGGCTTACGCAAGATATTTAGTCAAGTACATTCAAGCAATGAAGGCAAATGGTATTTCTATTGATGCACTTACTATTCAAAACGAACCACAACATGGGGGTAATAACCCAAGTATGTTAATGACTGCTGATGAGCAAGCCCTGTTTATTAAAGAGCATTTAGGGCCAATATTTTTTCAGCAAAAAATTAGAACCAAAATTGTTATTTGGGATCATAATTGTGATCATCCTGAGTTTCCCATTAGTGTATTAAATGATACAACTGCAAATAGATATATTGATGGATCTGCTTTTCATTTGTATGCAGGAGATATATCAGCATTATCTAAAGTTAAAAAGGCATTTTCGGATAAAAATATCTACTTCACCGAACAGTGGACTGGTAGTAAAGGTAGTTTTGATGGCGATTTAAAATGGCATATAAAAAATGTTTTATTGGGTTCTTTGCAAAATCATAGTAAAATTACTTTGGAGTGGAATCTGGCAAATGATCTTAATTATGGTCCGCATACCCCTGGGGGGTGTACTGAATGCAAGGGGGCATTAACCATCAAAGGATCTACTGTTACTAGAAATGTAGCTTATTATATTATTGCTCATGCAGCTAAGTTTATACCTCCGGGATCTGTTCGTATTCAAAGTAATAGCACCCAAAACATTGAATCTGTAGCTTTTTTGACGCCAGAAGGAAGTACAATCCTTATATTGCTGAATAATGGAACAGCAAAGGATCGCTTGTATATTGGCTATAATAAGCAATGGGCAAACCTGACTTTAAAAGCGGGGTCTGTTGCTACCGTAGTGTTTAAATAAATTGTACAATTGCATAAATAAACAACAATGAAAAAATGGATCGGGTTGGTTGTATTTTGTTGTATCAGCGTGGTGTTAAATGCCCAGGATGCTAAAATGAATGCATTCATCAATCAGTTGATGGCTAAAATGACTTTAGAAGAAAAATTAGGTCAATTGAATTTGCCTAGCTCTGGCGATTTTGTTACTGGTGCTGCAGCTAGTTCTGATATTGCAAAAAAAATTGAAGCGGGTAAAGTAGGTGGCTTATTTAATATTAAGTCTGTTGCAAAAATCAGAGAAGTACAAAAGTTAGCAGTTGAAAAAAGCCGACTCAAAATTCCTTTGATGTTTGGAATGGATGTGATTCACGGATATGAAACAGTGTTTCCAATCCCTTTAGGAATGAGTGCCACTTGGGATATGTCTTTGATTGAACGCAGTGCTAGAATTGCTGCCAATGAAGCAAGTTCTGATGGTATCAACTGGACTTTCTCTCCTATGGTAGATGTTTCTAGAGACCCAAGATGGGGTAGAATTTCGGAAGGCAATGGTGAAGATCCTTATTTGGGTGCGCAAATTGCCAAAGCAATGGTGAAGGGGTATCAAGGCAACGATTTGTCTAAGAACAATACTTTGCTTGCTTGCGTAAAGCATTATGCTTTGTATGGTGCTGCTGAAGCTGGTAGAGATTATGGAACTACCGATATGAGCCGTGTTAGAATGTTTAATGAATATATGTTGCCTTATAAAGCTGCGGTAGACGCTGGTGTTGGTTCTGTAATGGCTTCTTTTAATGAAATTGATGGATTACCTGCACATGGCAATAAATGGTTATTAACCGATATTTTAAAAAAGCAGTGGGGTTTTAAAGGAATGGTTGTATCAGATTATACTGGTATAAATGAAATGATTGCTCATGGTGTAGGAGATTTAAAAACAGTTTCTGCTTTATCTATGAATGCGGGGTTAGATATGGATATGGTAGGAGAAGGATTCTTAACCACTTTAGGGGCATCTTTAAAAGAGAAAAAAGTTACACAAGCCCGTATTGATGAAGCTTGTAGAAAAATTTTAGAAGCCAAATATCGATTGGGATTATTTGAAGATCCGTATAGATATATTGATGAAAACAGAGCTAAAACAGAAGTGTTTTCTGCTGCTAACAGAAAAGAAGCAAGAACCATTGCTGCACAAAGTTTTGTGTTATTAAAAAATGTCAATAATATATTGCCTTTGAAAAAAAAGGGGGCCATTGCATTGATTGGACCATTGGCTGATAATAAGGAAAATATGGGTGGTACTTGGAGTGTTGCTGCCAATCTAAGTAAAGCCACTTCTTTGTTACAAGCATTCAAAGAAACGATTGGAGATAAAGTGGCTATTCACTATGCAAAGGGGTCTAACTTAGATGCCGATGCTAAATTTGAAGAGCGTGCGGGTATGTTTGGTAAGTCTTTAAAGCGAGATGATAGAACCGATGACCAACTATTGAATGAAGCGTTAGAAGCTGCTGCAAAGTCAGATGTAATTGTGGTTGCTGCTGGGGAGAGTGCTGAAATGAGTGGTGAAGCAAGCAGTAGAAGTAACTTAGATATTCCCGGTGTTCAAAAGAATATGATTAAAGCATTATTGAAAACAGGTAAGCCAGTAGTATTGTTATTGTTCACTGGAAGACCATTAACCCTTACTTGGGAAAATGAACATGTTCCTGCTATTTTAAATGTTTGGTTTCCTGGTTCTGAAGGTCCTTATGCTATTGCGGACGTATTATTTGGTGATGTGAATCCTTCTGGTAAATTATCTGCTACTTTCCCACAGAATGTTGGGCAGGTACCTTTGTTTTACAATCATAAAAACACCGGTCGTCCTTTGCGTGGACCTTGGTTTCAGAAATTTCAAAGTAATTATTTAGATGTGAGCAATGATCCATTGTATCCATTTGGTTATGGCTTAAGTTATACGAGCTTTAGTTATAGTGATTTGGTTTTAAGTAGTAGTAAAGCAAAAGGGAATCAATCGGTAACTGCTTCTGTAACCCTTACCAATACTGGCGCATACGAAGGAAAAGAAGTGGTGCAATTGTATATTCGAGACGTAGTTGGTTCTATCACTAGACCAGTTAGTGAGTTAAAAGGTTTTCAAAAAATTAGTTTGAAACCCGGTGAATCTACTAAAGTGAGTTTTACCATCACCCCAGAAGATTTGAAGTTCTACAATTATGATTTGAAATACGATTGGGAAGCAGGAGATTTTGAAATCATGATTGGCGCCAATGCGCAAACTGTTAAAAAAGCCAATCTTAATTGGAGCAAATAATTAGCTGTACTATTCAAATAAACAATATGAAATTTTTTGTAAGTTTTCTTTTAGTTGGGATGATCACAACTGCCGCTCATTCGCAAGTTAAACCTGAATGGACAGATGTGTTCAATAAAATAAATGCAGAAATAGACCAGCACTCTAAAGCATATAGTAGTTTAAAAACAGCTACTGAAACCATTGGGCATCGATTAACTGGTTCGGCAAATGGGAAAAAAGCAGAAACTTTTGCATATAATTTATTGAAGTCTTATGGTTTTAAAGACGTGAAATACCAACCCTTTGAAGTAGAGAGCTGGAGTAGGGGAACGCTGTCTGTAAAAATTGGTACTGACCTCAATAATTTACAAAATGTGAAGTCAGTTTCTTTGGCACATGCTCCAGTAAAAGCGAATGTGAAATTAGAACTAGTAGATATGGGAAATGGATTAGAAGAAGACTATATCAATAATCCTGGTAAGGTGACTGGAAAAATTGCAGTGGTGTATTTAGGTATTTTACCCGGTTCTAAAGCTGGATTAAAAAACCTTCACCGCTCAGAAAAAACAGCTTTATCTACTAAGTATGGTGCAAAAGGAATTATCATGATTAATACTGCAGATGGGGGTATTTTATTAACGGGTACTGCATCTGTAACAGGTAAATTAATTCCTGATCCTGCCGTTTGCATTGGCAAGGAAGATGGATTAAAGTTGAAGGAAGCTATGAAGCAATCAACGCATTATGCCTCTATTGATATGACCAATCAATCTGGATTAATTAAAGCCAGAAATGTAATTGCTACTATTAAAGGGAAAACGATGCCAAAGGAAAAAGTAATTGTTGGTGGACACCTTGATAGCTGGGATTTAGCAACTGGTGCAATTGATAATGGAATTGGTTCCTTTGCAGTAATAGATATGGCAAGAACTTATATGGCTTTAAAATTGCAGCCTGAGCGTACTGTAGAATTTGTACTATTCATGGGTGAAGAAGAAGGCTTATTGGGGTCAAGGGCTTATGTAGATCAAGCAATCAAGAATAAGACATTAGATCAAGTGCGTTATATGCTTAATTATGATATGACCAATGATCCTAAAGGATTTTCTACCACTATTGCAGAAAGTAAAGAACTCTTTGTGGGAATTGGAGCCATTGCACAAACCATTGATACCAGCTTTAAAAATTTATTTAACAATGGCGCTGGTTTACACAGCGATCATCAACCATTTATGTTACAAGGTATTCCTACTGGGGGTGGTGCTGGTGGAAGATTACCTAATAATGCAGGTCCTTGTTACCATGCCGACTGTGATGATTTTAAATTGGTAGACGAAAAGGGTTTAAAGAACACTGTTCGCAATGGTGCAATGTTATTATATGGTATTGCTGATTCAAAAGAATTAAAATCTAGAAGGTTTACCGACTTGGAAGTGCGCGATTTTATGATCAAGAATAACTTGAAAGAAGCGTTAGAAATTGCTGGTGAGTGGAGATGGAAATAATTAAGCTTCCCATTTCTTATTAAATGCTTTTTGTATCTGCAAAGACAAATACACGCTGATGATGGCACAGATTATTCCTGCGCCTACATCTAGTGGGAAGTGTTGCGCCAAATAAACCCTAGAATAACCTGCTAATAACGCCAAAGTGAATCCAATGATCCAAAAATAGGTAAAGGGTAATAGTAAACAGCCTAGTAAGAATAAACTAAATGCAGTGGTAGTATGCCCTGAAGGGAAGCTATTATTGCTGTGCACGGTTACCCCTTTTACGGTGTGGATGGGGCTTTGAGAAGTTGATTCAATTGCGGCTGTTGGTCGGGCTTCGTTTGGGTATATGATTTTTTTTCCTGTTTGCACCAATAAGGTAGAAAGGACTATGGCACTTAGTATGAGTGGCAATAATTTTCTTTTATAAAAGATAAAGTACAGTACTAGCGGTACCCAAAATATTCCGTCACCCGCATGGGTAAAATATTTAAAAAAGAAATCGGCAGTTGGCCCTAGGTCATGATTTAGTAATAAAAATAATTCGTCTTTGCCGCCTAAAAGCGAAAACAGAATGAGCATAACTCCTGATACAATGGCCCATTTTGCTCCATTTCTAAAGGATACTATATTTAGATTGTTCAATGTTGGTCTTTTTACAAATATAGGTAAGCGCAAGGCTAATAAAGAACCCCGCCCCACAGAACGGGGTTCTACCCTAAAAACAAGTAACTATTTTACACAACACCCGCTAGTTCAAGACTTCTTTTTTTTAAGTGAACGATATCTAAGTCATCTATTATAGCATCCTGAGTTAAAACCAATGATGTGTTGTTTTGCTTCCACCAATTATTATGGATGAGTTTATTGCAGTGTAATACACCAATTAAGTATTTCCTTTCGGCTTGCGCATGCCACTCTTCAATCCATTCAAAATCTTCCTTTGGAATGAATTTCCAATCGTCAAAACTTACATATACTTTTAGGTAATAGTCGTTTGATAATTCGTGTGGTTGATGATGGTATAATTTTTTATACTCGTATTTGTAATTATAACGCAATGCAGCGATATCACTTAATACGGCAGATGCAGTAGGGAAGCTTCCTGCTCCTTTCCCATAGAAAAATTGTTTGTCTGCAAATCCTGATTCAATGACCACCCCATTGTATTCATTTTTTACAAAAGAGAGTGGGTCTGTTATGGGAACAAATTGGGGTAACACAAATGCAGCTACTTTACCATTTTTTAATTTTTTAGCTTGTCCAATCAACTTAATATCAAATCCTTTTTCTTTGGCTACCCCTGCATCTGATCCTTGTACGTTCTGAATACCAGTAAATAAAATTTCAGATGGAGTACTTACAATTCCATATGCATGATTTAATAAAATGGTCCATTTGTTTAAGGCGTCATAACCTTCTACGTCCAGCTTGGGGTTGCTTTCAGCAAACCCTAGTTGCTGTGCCAGCAACAGCGCTTCTGAAAAATCCAGTTTTTCTTCAAACATTTTAGTTAAAATAAAATTGGTTGACCCATTCACAATTGCCTTAATAGAATGCAATAAATCGTTGTCATAATATTCTTCTAAGTTTCTTATCACAGGAATCGAAGCGCAAGCTGCCGCTTCATATAAGAAAGGAAGATTGGTTTCTTTTTGTAAAGCCAATAAAGCGGGTAAATTATCTGCAATCATTTTTTTACTTGCACTTACCACCGACTTCCCATTTTTTAAGGCGGTTGATACAATCTCGAATGCAGCCACCGAATCGTCAATTACTTCTACAATTACATTGATTGTTGGGTCTTGCAATAATTCGTTCTTATCGGAAGTAAACAATTCCTCTGGAGCATTTCTTTTTTTGGCTGCATTCTTAATACAGACTTTTTTGATGCTCGCTTTTAAAGAGGGTGTTTGTTGCAATACTTTATATAATCCTTCACCTACTACTCCAAATCCAAATAATCCGATTGTCAATTGTTTGTGGGTTTCCATTTTGTTACTTTCTTTTAGGGGTTGTTACTTTTTATTTTATGTTACTTTTTTTATTAGTACTTAGTAAGCGTTGCTCACTGCATAAGCATCGCTGTTTTCTTTTACTTCAATTGAATCTAAAACGCTTGCTAGGTCTGCTATTAAATCGGCTGCTTCTTCTAGGCCAATGGATAAGCGTATTAAACTATCGTTTACACCAGCTGCCCTTCTTTTTTCTACAGGGATAGATTTATGGGTCATATTTGCTGGATGTGAAATCAAACTTTTGATTCCGCCCAAACTTTCAGCCAACTTAAACAGTTGGGTGCTGCTTACAATATCAACCGCAGCATCATTGGTATCATTTACTAAACTGAAAGAAATAATGCCTCCTCCTGATTTTGCTTGATGTATTGCTAATGAATGATTAGCGTGGGTCGATAATCCAGGATAATAAACGGCTGCTACAGCAGGATGGGTTGTAAGAAACTGCGCTACTTTTAAGGCTGTTCTGCAATAGTGTTTCATGCGTAAATGCAGTGTTTCAATTCCTCTAATCACCAACCAACTGTCAAAGGGGGCTAGTACTGCTCCACAGGCGTTTTGGAAGAACTTCAGTCTTGCTCCCACTTGTTCATCTTTTGCTACTAGTATACCTGCAATTAAATCGCTGTGTCCGCCTAAATATTTAGTAGCGCTATGTACCACGATATCTGCGCCGAGTAATAAGGGTTGTTGTAATACGGGTGTTGCAAAAGTATTGTCTACACAAAGCAAACAATTATGGGCTTTTGCAATGGTTGCAATAGCGGAAATATCTGAAATTTTTAAAGTAGGATTGGTGGGTGTTTCTAGCCAAATCAGTTTAGTATTAGGGGTAATAGCTGCTGCTACTTTTGCTAAATCACTGGTATCTACAAAATGTACTTTGATGCCATATTGCTCATATACTGCAGTAAACAAACGATAAGCCCCTCCATAAATATCGTCTACCGCTACAATTTCATCTCCTGATTTTAAGAGCTTTACTACAGCATCAATAGCAGCCAATCCACTGGCAAAAGCTAAGCCTGTTGCTCCATATTCTAATTTAGCAATCAAGTCTTCTAATGCTGCTCTGGTAGGATTATTAGACCTTGAATAATCGTAGCCCTTATTAACGCCGGGGGCTTCTTGCACAAATGTGCTGGTTTGATAAATGGGTACCGAAATAGCTCCTGTAAGCGGATCTACCGGAATACTGTGAATGAGTTGTGTTGCACTGAGCATGATACGATGTTTTTTGTTAAAAAATATCGTTCTTGTTAATCTCAAAGTGAGTTTGTTTGGTATGTACCAAATAAAAAACCCACCTGATAAAATCAGATGGGCATATATAATTTTCCTTTCGGTAATAATAAAAGCTTGACTCTGACTTATCTTCCCCGTTGCAGTTTTAGTGCATCAGGATGGAATTGGCACCTTCATACTACAGAGTTAATGTAATATGGGTTGCCAAGGCTTCACAGGGCCAAAACCCTCCGCCTTTCTTGATAAGATTATTAAAGAACTACTGCAAAGATAGGGTAGCGGTTTTAATCCACCAAATTAAAAGTCTACTATTTTGGTAGGATAATATAAATTTCTCTTTTTTAATGCATTGCAAACATTGAAGGCCTTCGCTTGTTTGTATCTTTAACTTCCATTATGGCAAAGAACAAATCAGGCAAGCAACCCATCCTTGAAAATGATCAAGATTATATTCAGGTTTTTGGTGCCAAGGAACATAATTTAAAAAATATCGATATCTCTATTCCAAAAAACAAGTTGGTTGTTTTTACTGGGGTGAGTGGAAGTGGTAAATCTTCTCTGGCTTTTGATACCATTTACAACGAAGGCCAACGCCGATATATGGAAAGCTTTGGGGCTTATGCCAGACAATTTATGGGTGATATGGAAAGGCCTGATGTAGATAAAATTACGGGGCTTTCTCCAGTGATTTCTATTGAACAGAAAACCACAAATAAGAATCCAAGGTCTACTGTTGGAACCGTAACGGAAGTGTACGATTTCCTACGTTTATTGTATGCTAGAATTGGGGAAGCATATAGTTATGAGACTGGTAAAAAAATGGTGAAGTTTAGTGAAGAGGAAATTGTAGAAAATATTTATACCCGGTTTAAAAATAAAAAAGTGAGTCTTTTGGCTCCTTTAATTAGAGGTCGAAAAGGACATTATAGAGAACTGTTCGAAGAGATTCGTAAGAAAGGTTTTTTAAAAGTGCGGGTAGATGGTGAGATTCTAGATCTTACCCCCAAGTTGCAAGTGGATCGTTATAAAATTCATGACATTGAAGTGGTGATTGATCGCTTACCTGTGACTGATGAAATGCGTGTTCGTGTAAGTCAAAGTGTACAGCAGGCACTCAAAATGGGTAAAGACTTATTATTTCTTTTAATAAACGATACCAACAAAACGATTCAATATTCTAAACAGTTAATGTGCGAAGACACGGGCAT
Organism: Sediminibacterium sp. FEMGT703S; assembly: GCA_002786355.1. Taxonomy (GTDB): domain Bacteria; phylum Bacteroidota; class Bacteroidia; order Chitinophagales; family Chitinophagaceae; genus Sediminibacterium. The sequence continues at coordinate 17,694 of PGCO01000001.1, read as the reverse complement.
CAGTTATGAAGAGCCTTCACCCAATGCATTTTCATTTAACTCTCCTTATGGTGCTTGCCCAACCTGTAAAGGCCTTGGGAATGTATATTCTATCGATATGTCTGCAGTTATACCCGATAGTAATCTAAGTATTAAAGAAGGGGGAATTGCTCCGTTGGGTGTGCAACGTGATGCATATATGTTCAGGAATGTAGAACAATTGGCTAAGAAAAATAAAATCAATTTAGATAAGCCCATCAAAGATTTGCCGATTGCAGGCTTGAATATTTTATTATATGGTAATCCAGACGGCGATAGTTTGGAAATTGATAATCCTGAAGAAGTTGCTGGCTTTGATCCTTATAGTGGAGATTTTGAAGGAATTATTCCTATGCTCAAAAGATGGTTTACTGGCGTCAAAAGTGATGGGATGCGCGAATGGGTAGAGCAATATATGGAATTGAAAATATGCAATAGTTGCCATGGAGATCGATTAAAAAAAGAAAGCCTTTGGTTTAAAGTGGATGAAAAAAATATAGCTGAATTGAGTGCGCTTAATTTAGATAAACTTCATCATTGGTTTCTTGGTATAGAAGAGCGGTTGAGTAAAAAACAAAACCTGATTGCTAAAGATATTTTAAAAGAAATCAGAGAAAGATTACAGTTTCTATTAGATGTTGGCTTAACCTATCTTTCTTTAAGTAGGTCTTCTAGAACCCTTAGCGGGGGTGAGTCTCAGCGGATTAGACTGGCTACGCAAATTGGTTCTCAATTACAAGGTATCACGTATATTTTAGATGAACCTTCTATCGGTTTGCATCAGCGAGACAATCATCAACTCATTTATGCATTAAAAAATCTGCGGGATATTGGGAATAGTGTATTGGTGGTTGAGCACGATAAAGATATTATGTTGGCTGCTGATTATTTGGTAGACATTGGCCCAAGAGCTGGTAAGTATGGGGGTAATATTGTTGCTGAAGGAACTCCTGCAGAGGTTTTGGCTTCTAATTCTGATACTGCTCAATATTTAAATGGTCAAAAATCGATTAGTGTGCCTGAGGAAAGAAGAGTAGGGAATGGTAAAGAATTGATTTTAAAAGGAGCTACTGGAAATAATTTAAAGAATGTTACCGTTCGTTTTCCATTAGGGAAATTAATTGTAGTAAGTGGTGTAAGTGGAAGTGGTAAGAGTACTTTAATTAATGAGACTTTGTATCCATTGTTGTCTAAGCATTGTTACAATAGTAAAGTTCATCCTATGCCTTTTGTTTCTGTCAAAGGCTTAGAGCATATTGATAAAGTCATTGAAATTGATCAATCTCCCATTGGACGAACACCCCGAAGCAACCCAGCAACTTACTGTGGTTTCTTCACCGAAATCAGGACCTTGTATGCTGCAGTGCCTGAAGCAAAAATCAGAGGTTATGCTGCGGGTCGTTTTTCTTTTAACGTCAAAGGTGGCCGTTGTGATGTTTGTGAAGGAGGAGGTATGAAAGTGATTGAAATGAATTTTCTTCCAGACGTATATGTGAACTGCGAGAAATGTAATGGTAAACGATACAATCGCGAAACTTTGGAAATTCGATACAAAGGAAAATCTATTAGCGATGTGTTGAATATGACGGTAGATGAAGCTTGTGATTTTTTTCAACCAGTGCCTTTCTTGTATCGAAAAATTAAAGTATTACAAGATGTTGGCTTGGGCTATGTAACATTGGGCCAGTCTGCAGTAACGCTCAGCGGTGGTGAAGCGCAACGGGTGAAACTGGCTACTGAATTAGGAAAAAAAGATACTGGTAAAACATTTTATATTTTGGACGAACCCACTACTGGTTTGCATTTTCAAGACATTAGTCATTTGCTGGATGTATTGAATAAATTGGTTGATAGGGGTAATTCTGTGCTAGTGATCGAACACAATTTAGATGTGGTTAAAATGGCCGATCATGTAATTGACTTAGGTCCTGAGGGGGGAGATGGTGGTGGCCAAATTTTATTTGAGGGTACACCCGAACAAATGCTCTTGCATAAAACCAGTCATACTGCTCGCTTTTTAAAAGTTGAAATGAATTAAATTTATTGAATGAATTTAAATGATTTAAATTTTTTACCAGAGTGGGACGAAAACCGATTTAAAGTTGGGCAGGCTGATTCTTCTACCAATTTCAATAATGATTCGGGAAAGTTATTGGCTAAAGCATTGTATAATCAATGGCGTGAGGTTTTTGGTTTAGTAATTGCATTTGCCGAAAATTTGGCGGATGATGGGGATCAAAGTTTACCTGCTTCTACTAAGGCACTTATTTATGAAAATTTGCTCATTGTAGCACCCAAAATTATGGGGGCAATTAGTGTAGACCATTATGTATTAAAAATGGAAAACGCCGCTAATATTAGAACCAATGCAAAGCAAATGATGCAACAAATAGGTTTTGCAGTTTTGATGGGATGGGCCGATGAGTTGCATAGGCAAGTGATTGAAAACGCATTAAATCAATTTAAGCAATTGTTCAAGCAATGGGTTGCGACTTTCCAAAAAGATCATTACGAAGATGAATGGGGTTTATTCGTTTAATAGTCAGACTTCTTGGTGTGTAAGGGTTTCCAAATTAAATAGTAATAGCCTAGTATCAGTATTCCCATAGTGAAGGGGATAATGGCTAAGTGCTTATAGGTATACTCTCCCCAAATTACTTTGTGATCGAACCCAAAAAACTCACTGATCATCCAATAAGAGTTGGCAGAAATCCAAACCGTAATGGCAATATTATGGCAGAGCTCTGAAATATACTTTCTAGTTCTATACGCAATGACTATTGAAATAATTAAAGTAGGGATAATCATCACTGTTCCAAGCCATTTTAATCCTAAACACCAGGCTACGTCTTTGAATAGCCAAAAAACAATGTGGAGGTTTTCCATCTTTCTATACTTCAATGGAATATTATATTGATTGTTGTGTACTGTGGGGGATTGCTCCATGCCTTCATTTATTTGAGGCACAATATTAAATTTTTGTAACCATTTAACGGCTTAAAATATTCTTGAAGCGTTTTATGTCTGCCAATGGGTGAATGGGAGCCCCATTAATCATATTTTGGGTAAGCTGGTAGGCAAAATAGGGGGCTAAGCTACAGCCTTTGGTGCCCATCCCGTTCAAAACACCAACCTTGGGCTGAATTGGATGAAATCCAACAAAAGGCCTCCGTTCTACATTGGCTGGTCTTTCGGATGCTAGATGATCTACAATTTCAAAGGGTAACTTTAGCCAATTTGCCAACTGTTGGGATGTTTTGTCTAAAAATGATTGGGTGGGGTTAAGGTTTTCGTATGTCCACTCATAGGTAGAGCCAACCCAAAAAAGGTCTTCTTTCCAGGGTACTACACTAATCCCTTGTTTATAAATATTGTTTCTTGGAAGTGATGGAATTGACACAATCAGGGCTTCTCCCTTATTGCTGGCATATGGGAGCAGTTTAAAATAAGGGTTGTTTAATCCCCCAGTACCGTCACAAAAAATAATCTGCTTTGCTTGTATATTTTTCCATTGAACTGAGCTATTAATGCTGCAGTTGTCCCAATCAAATTTTTCTTCAATTAGTGCATTTTGTTGACTTAATTTATTTCTCCAACCAACCAGTAAATCTTGTAATTGAATTAACCAACAGGGTTGAACTTCTCCAACGCCAAATAGTAAATGAAAATAAGGTTCCCATATTTGCTCATCTACCACACTTAAATATTCTGTTTCCGTCGGCAATCTTTCCGAAAAGGCAATCTTGTTTTGTGGTGTAGCGTGAAAGTCAAGAATATTGCATTGTCTAATTAAGTTTTGACCTAATTCTTTTCCCAATTGAGTATAAGCTTCTACAGCAAAGGGCATGAATCGTTCAATTTCCCAAGTGCGTACGATTCTTCTTCCAGTTACAGGATTGATTACACCACTTGCAACCTTGGTAGCGCTATTGGGTGTAGATTCATCTATCACCATTACTTGCTGGCCAGCATTAATCAAGTTCCAACTTAAAAATGTTCCACATAATCCTTGTCCTACAATAATGGTATCTACCTGTATCATATTAATCTTCAATTCTTAATTTAATTGCATTAGAATGGGCTTTGAATGCAGGGGCATACATACTTTGAATACTTGCAAAACCCGCAGTGTACAAGCCTTTATGCGTAGCTCGTATGGTATAAGTAAATTGATAATTTCCTTTTGGTAAATAATTAAAATAATAATTATTGCTTACGTCTTTTGTGCTTTGGTAATAAAACAAGCCAGTTTTAAATTGATATCCACTTAATACATTGGTGGGTTCGGTAGCAGCAGGTCTTAAATCTTTTAAGTGCACATAATCCATATCTCTGTCTGCTTTGATCGTTAATTCTACTGTAATGAGTTCACCAACTTTTACAGGCTCATTTTCGTTTAATTCAACCCAATTTTTATTTCGTTCTACTAATATTTTTTTATTAATCTGCATAGGTCCTGAGCTAGCAGTAATTTCATCCATATTGGCTAAATATTGCCAGTAGATACTTCCATAAGAGGGTTGATCAGATACCATATTTTGCGTAGCAGTTGTTATGGTTATATTACCCATTTCAGGTTTCACTTTTTCTCCTTCAATTCTCTTTTTAAAATAGCCAGACCCTTCCATCGTTTTTTCTGTTGCAGTACTTACGGTTGTTTTACCCAATTCTATTTTTACTGCTCTTTTATTGCTCATCCATTGTTGTCCATTGGCTATCAGGCTATAAACTGCATCTGAGGTTGCAATTCCATCTCCCCAGTGATTGGTCTCTTTGTTCAATATCAACCAAGTTAGCATTGCGTTGATTTGCTTTAAGTATGGTCGGTTCGGTAATGCGTTATTGATTTCGCTAAAGCAATCTATCATCATGCTTTGATGTACTACAGGCATTGCATACCAGCGATTGGTTAATCTATTTTTCCAATACATTCCTTGTTGTGAATGAACAACTGTATTTTCTAAGAGTGCATTGATTATTTTTTTTGCCCAAGTGGTTTCATTATTTCTAATGGCAATGGTTGCAATCATTGCCTGTGTATATTGATTTTTTGTATTCCAACTATTTTTTGCTATCCTCCAATAAGCGTTATACGCCGTATCATTTTGAATTAGCTGGTCTTTGTAGAAACTTCTCATGAACAAATAGGCTAATTGGCTACTACCAATTTGTGTTGGTTTATTCTTTTTGAATTCGAAACTAATTGCTTCATCTGCAAATGCCAAGGCCTTCCTGAATAAGGTTCTTAATTGTGCTGTCAATGAAGGGGTTATTGCGCCTATTCTTTTTAATTTACCAAGACCCGTTAAAATATACTGAGTAATATATTCGTCAGAATTTCCCCCTTTATACCAACTGAAACTTCCATCTGCTAGTTGTGGTTTTTCTAATTGAATCAACAAGTTTTCATTTTCTTTAGCAATTTGTTGGATATCCATTTGATTGGCCAATTCTTTTAAAAGAATATTTCCGTTTTGGGCATCCATAACCCAAGGGGTTTCCTGTAATAGAACTTGCTTCAATTCTGCATTATTTTCTAATGGATTTTTTAATGCGTTACTATCCTTTTTCCAAGCTTCCAACACTTTTGCAATTATTGGATATTTATCTAAAATATGCAGCGACATTAGATTGGCATAAATACGATTGAATTGATGAATAGCCGACATCTCTGGGTCTGTTTTTAAATAACTCAGCCCCTGAATGGCATTCCATATAGGTTGCGTAGTGTATTCAACAGTTAATCCCTGCGTACTGATTCCTTCACTTTGATGATTCAGTAGTTTTTCAAAACGAAATTGTTGGGTAGTATCTTTTGATAAATAGATGGGTAAGGTTTCAGTAATTAAAGCCCTATTGCTTAAAACTGGTAGGGTGTTTTGTTCCCCATCGCTGAGTTCATTTGTTCTTGCTATTATTTTATAAGTGAGTGGTTTATTATAGCTGAAAGGAACTTGTATTGGAAACTGTGCAATACTTGATTGTCCTGCTTCTGTTGTAAAGTATTGTTGCGGAAATACATTTTGAAACCATCCATCAACTGATGTTTGGGTTGTTGCATCTATTAATTCTAAAGCAATTGTTCCCGTTAGCTCTTTGTTGGTGAGGTTAGCAATTTTAACGCTTAACTCCATTTGATCGCCCTCTCTTAAAAAGCGAGGAATATTGGGTTGAACCATCAGGCTTTTTTGCGTCACCAATTTTTCTTCTGCATATCCTGTTGCTAAATCTTTCGTGTGTGCAAAGCTCATCCATTTCCATTGGGTTACTGCATCGGGGAACTGAAAGCTGAATTGATATTTCCCAGAACTGTCTGCATACAATTGCGGAAAAAAGAATGCAGTTTCATTAAAGTTTGTTCTTAATTGAACCAAATCTTGACCTTGCTTATTACCTGATATTAATCTTCCGTTCCTAATAATATCTCCTGTATTGGGGTCTGCCACTTCTACTGCAGTATAAACTTTATCGTAACTCTCTTCTTTAATCGAATTGTTGCCTCTAATTATTACTGGTACTCCTTCAACCCTGGATTGCATACTCTTTGTTGCCAAAGTGGCTTCATACAATCTTTGTTCTATTCTTCTCCAAGTCAGATTAATGGATGCTAATAGACTTGGGCGCTCATAGGGTTTTGCTTCACAAAAGCATTCGTTGTTGTCAAATTGGCGGATGGTTTCAGTTCTAAATATTCCACTGCTAAAACCAGTGCTACTATTGTTGGTATTCCATAAATGCAAAGGGTCCCATCTGTTAGGGTACAAAGCATCTAAACTTGCGTCGTACATGCTAGTTAATAATTCAGCTGCTTTTTCTTTTCCATTCAGTCCCTCTATTTCAATCGTCCAAGTTTCTTTGGCACCTGGTTCGTTGATATTCCTAAAAGATCCTGTACGTATTTTTAATTCTTTGTTATTGAATGGTACTGCAATAGCTTGTTGATGAGTAAATAATCTTCCCATCCAGATATATGCTTCATTAATCGAGATTCCCCCTCGATCTTGATCGGAAATTGTTATCTGCTGTTGCGTTAATCTACTTAATTGAAGAAACTGGTATTCTTCTTTGAGTGCTGCCTTTTTTATTTTTCTTGTAACAAAAGTTTTTTCAATAGGGTAGTTGTTTACAATCAAAATGCTATCACCTGGTTTGGTATAATTATTTGAATAATAGTAAAAAGACTGATTGCTTTTTGTACCTTCATTGTCATAAATCGTAATTAGTTTTTCTGCAGCTATGGGCAACCCAAAACTATCTATGGCAGTCGCTTTTATTTTATACATCCCCGTCTCCACTTTATTTATAGGAGTTGCTAATTCTTCTGTGGCCCAGGTAGCTTGATCTGCTTCGTTTTGGTACTCGTCGAAGGGAAAATGTTTTTTGTAAGTGGCTTCGTTAAACAAATGCAAGTCAGACTTGCCCCAATATTTTTTTCTCGGAATTTTAGTTGGTTGAATTACTTTATAGAGTGCAGTTTGAATAACTGTATTTTTTTCGTTGCCTAATCGGTCTATTGCTGTTGCATTGATTCTTTGAAATAATTGTTTGTTTATTGCAATGGGGTGATTAATCACCAATTGCCATGCAGTTTTTGTTGCGGTTAAATTCACATTTCCCGATTGGGTTTCTCCATTTAAATCGGTTATATCTACATGAATAATATAGTTAACTGAAAAATCGCTTGAGAGTTCTTTAGTAGAATCATAACTGGCTTTAAACGATACGGTATAGATTCCTTTTTCGTTGGTGACTCCTATTCCATTAGCAATTTCAGTACCTGATTGATAGACTGGGTCAAGGTTTCTAGTGATTGGATAAGGATATCGGCCGTATTGTTTCACAGTATATTTGACCTTGCCGCCATTTACAATATTGCCTGCATAGGCAGTGGCTTTTATTGCATAATGTATACTATCATTTAGACGATAACCTGTTTTAGGTTGATCAAATATCACTTGAATGGTAGGTCGTTTGTATTCTTCTACCTTTATTGTTTTATAAGAATAATTAAATGATTGAGCTTCTATAGTAAAATTGCCTGTTAGTTCATTTTTTGGTAAAATAAAATTGCCTACTATAGATCCATAATTGTTAATTGGTAATAATAAAGAATCGATTTTCTGTCTATTGGCATTCGTTAAATAAATTTTTATTGGAGTCTTTTCTTCAACCACTTTGCTAAACTTGCTGTCATAATCTCTTGTAAGTGCAATCCCCTTAAATTGTACCAACTGTCCAGGTCTGTAAATAGATCGGTCGGTGAAAAAATAAACTCTACGATTGTTCTTTTCGTAAATGCTTTTATCATTAGGCTGGTTACTGAATTCTTGATAACGATATTCGTATTCATTAAAAATAAGTTGGCTTTTCTTTTTAATAACCTCAATCTGATTGTTCCCATTCATTTTTTGAGGAATACTGAATTGACCGTTTTCATTGGTTTGTGTTTGGTGTAATAACTGCTTACTTGTAGTTAATGTTTTATAGTCGTATTTGGTTTCAAATATTTTTACTTGTGCTTGGTCAACAGGTTTTCCTGAAGCATATTCTCTAATAAAGTAGTGCTCGTTATCTTTAAAGTATACCCAATCCGCTACTGCAAAATGGACATAACCAATTTTATTCGTTGCCAAGTTGAATTCCTTTCCTGTGCTGCTTAGAAGGATATAATTGCCTTGTGGTAATGGGTCTATTTTTATTTCTGTAAAATGTGTTTGGTAATCATTTCTCTGTAATAATGGAATAGATTGCTCTTGTACCAATTCTTGTTTGTTTAACTCCTTTAATTGATCAGCATTAGAATTGGTTTTAAGACTAAAGTTTGCATTTACTTTAAGCACTTTCAAAAATATAGTATCCGTATTTTTGTAACTGAGGTATGCTCTGAATGGTTTCTGGGTCTCATTAATTTTTTCTATCTCCATCAAAATTTGCTCACTCTTGATTTCGTTGGCTAAGTCTAATAAGCCACTTATTTTATAGTCCGTGTTGTCTATATCTTTGGCCGCTTGCTGAATAATACCTATTGCTTTTACTAAATCATACTGATGGGCTGTATCATTCAGCGCCTGATATTGTCTTCCTTTTACAGCATAAGTATTGGCTATTAAAAACCAAGCTGCTGCTTTGATAGATGAATGGTATTGGGGTTGGGTGTATTTATTCAGTTCTAATAATAAAGCTTCTTCTTTTATTAATTCGTTTCCTTTTTTCCAAGCCAATAAATCCAATTTAAACCTTGCTACTATATTATTCCATTGTTCATTTTGGTGAAGCTGAAATATAGCGTCGTAGAGTTCTATAATCTTCTCTTTGTTTTCCTTGCTTTCATCATTGCCTAAATCGTTGCTGTAATACTGAATTTGCTCGGCTATTAATAAATGGTATAAACTGTAATTTTTTAGCGGCTCTGATCCACCCAGTACCACTGCTGAGTATTGGTCTATATATACTGATTGTAATGTTTTTGCATGAATCATAGCTGCTTTAAAATGCATTTCAATGCTATCTGTAAATGCATTTCTACTCCAATTCTTTCCATTTAGTAATGTCCATTTTTGTTTGCTATAATAATCGTTATATTTTTTTGCAAGAATGGTATGAATCACCGATTGCATTACTGGGGATTGCGCTTTTTTTAATGCACCTTTAAAAATTTTGATGCTATTATTGAATCCATCTTCGGTTATTTCATTTTCTAAATCAGCCTTGTATACCAAAGCTTTAATTTGCTCTGCTTCTTGATTTTCTACAACTGCTTTTTTGTAGAGTTGATCTACTTTTTCTATTGCGGTTTTAGTTAATCGCTCTTTCAAAATAAGGCTATCAATTATTTTATAAGCACTTGTGTAAGCTGTTTCTTTTGATTCTTGTGCTTCTGCTATCAAGAAGGATAAGCAAATAAGTAATGATAATATTCTGCGCATGAATTGTTTATTAGGAATCTTCTGTAGAGATGCAAGATGCGGCATTTTGCATAAAAAAACCCGAAGCTTGAATACTTCGGGTTTGATATTAACAATTGCTTGTTTATTTTTTTAATGCAGCAGCCATGGTTGCGCCAATATCAGCGGGGCTAGATACTACCTCAATACCACACTCTGCCATAATTTTCATTTTAGCTGCAGCTGTGTCATCAGCTCCTCCAATGATTGCGCCAGCATGTCCCATTCTTCTTCCGGGAGGGGCAGTTTGACCAGCAATAAAACCTACAACTGGTTTAGTCTTATTTTCTTTAATCCAGTAAGCAGCTTCTGCTTCCATACTTCCGCCAATTTCACCTATCATGATGATACCATCTGTTTCTGGATCATTCATTAATAATTCAACTGCTTCTTTAGTAGGTGTCCCAATGATTGGATCTCCACCAATACCAATTGCAGTGCTGATTCCTAAGCCAGCTTTTACCACTTGGTCAGCTGCTTCGTATGTTAAAGTTCCGCTCTTTGAAACAATACCAATTCTACCTGCTTTAAAAATAAAGCCTGGCATAATGCCTACTTTAGCTTCTTCTGCTGTAATTACTCCAGGACAGTTTGGTCCAATTAAGCGGGTATTGCTTCCTTGTAAGTAGTTCTTTACTTTCACCATATCTTGTACTGGTATACCTTCTGTGATACAAACTACTAAAGCAATTCCTGCTTCCGCCGCTTCCATAATGGCGTCTGCTGCAAATGCTGGTGGTACAAATATGATGCTCACGTCAGCGCCAGTTTGCTTTACTGCATCTGCTACTGTATTAAAAACGGGTTTGTCTAAATGGGTTGTTCCACCTTTATTGGGTGTTACACCACCTACTACATTGGTTCCATATTCAATCATTTGAGTTGCATGGAACGTTCCTTCTGTTCCGGTGAAACCCTGAACAATGATTTTAGAATGTTTGTTTACTAATACTGACATAGCCTATCGTTTCGGAGATTTTTAAATTTTGGGGCAAAAATAGGTGAAAAAATCCTTGGAAAAAGCTAAATGTCATTCTGCCACAAATTAAATATGGCATTCGTTTTGTATATTCATTTCTTCAAATATTAAAACATGAACACAAAGAGAATTACCCTTATTGTCATTATTGGATTAATTGTATTAATCGGCGGATGCGGTATGAGTGGTTACAATGGTCTGGTTAAATTGGATGAAACCGTTAGCCAGTCTTGGAATAACGTACAAAGTGACTACCAACGCAGGGCAGATTTGATACCTAATTTGGTAAATACTGTAAAAGGGGAAGCCAATTTTGAGCAATCAACTTTGGAAAACGTCGTTAAAGCTAGAGCAAGTGCAACTCAAATGAAAGTGGATGCAAAAGACCTTACTCCTGAGAAATTACAAGAATTTCAGGCTTCTCAGGGTCAATTGTCTCAAGCCTTAGGTCGTTTGTTAATGGTAACCGAAAATTATCCTAATCTTAGAGCTAATGAAGCTTTTCGTGGTTTACAAGCTCAACTAGAAGGTACCGAAAACCGTATTAAGGTTTCTAGAAACGATTTCAATGCTGCAGTTGCTGCTTATAATGTTAAAGCAAGATCTTTCCCTATGAATATTTTGGCCAGCATTACTGGTTTTAAAGTAAAAGAAGGGTTTAAAGCGGATGCTGGTTCTGAAAAAGCCCCTGAAGTAAAATTCTAAATTCTTTGCATGTTTGGATTATTCAAAAAGAAACAACGGGAATATTTTACTCCTGCTGAAAAAGACATCATCGTTACAGCTATACAAGAAGCTGAACGTAGAACTAGTGGTGAAATACGAATTTATGTAGAGTCCAAATGTGAAATGGTGAATCCAGTTCTTAGAGCCAGAGAAATCTTTTATCAATTGAAAATGGATCAAACAGCATCCCGCAATGGGGTGCTGTTGTATTTAGCCATGGACGATCATCAGTTGGCTGTTTTTGGGGACGAAGGTATTCACCAGAAAGTAGGTCACGAATTTTGGCAAAAGGAAGTCGCCATTATGTTAGAAGAGTTTAAGCAAAAGCATTTTATTGAAGGCATTGCCCATATTGTTGAAGATATTGGCGAAGCACTGGTTACCCATTTCCCTTATGATGGTACAACCGATAAAAATGAATTACCTGACGATATTGTTTTTGGATAATCAATGAAGAAACTACTACTCATATTACTGTTACTGGCTAATTTTTCAGGTGCTTTTGCGCAGAACGTTATTGCGCCACCCAATCCACCAAGATTAGTGAATGATTTAGCTGGCGTGCTCAGTAAAGAGCAAGTAGCTATTTTAGAAGAGAAGTTAGTTGCATTAGATGATAGCACTTCCAATCAAATTGCAGTGGTTATTCTTAAAACTTTAGAAGGATATGAGGTTCAGGAATATGCCAATAAACTATTTAGGTCTTGGGGTATCGGCAACAAGAAAACCAATAATGGTGTACTAATATTGGCTTCTATTGAAGACCGAAAAGTATGGATTGAAGTAGGGTACGGCTTGGAAGGAGCTATCCCAGATATTACCGCTTCCAGTATTTACAGGAACGAAATTGTACCAGAATTTAAACAACAGAACTATTATCGTGGTATAGATAATGCAATTAATGCATTGTCTAAAGCTGCTGTTGGCGAATACAAAACCAAGCGGAATAAGAAAAGCAATGGAGAAAACAGTGGCAGTTCAATACTGACTTTTATTTTTATTATCATTGTCGTATTCCTGATTTTGGGAGTAGGCGGAGGCCGAGGCGGTGGTGGTAGAGGAGGTGGAATGATGAGTAGAAGAGGGGCTGCAAACGTTGCTGAAGCTTTACTTTGGTCTTCATTGTTAGGAGGTAACAATCGCGGCGGTGGAGGCTTTGGTGGCGGAGGCTTCGGTGGTGGTGGTTTTGGAGGTTTTGGCGGTGGTAGTAGTGGTGGCGGTGGAGCCGGAGGATCATGGTAATATCAGTAAATATGCAGTTGCGTTATAATTTATTCCTATTGCTTTTATTGGTCTTTTTGCTGCCAAAAGTGAAACTAGTTGCGCAAACTGCTAAACCTTCATTTGTTGTTACACATACTTTAAATAATAATACCACTTTATACTTACCTGGGCAGGAACTTTTTTTTCAGTCTAACAAAACAACAACTACCCAGTTTAATATTATAAGAGCTCAAGATGAATATTATCAATTAACCGCGACCATTCATTCGGTAAAAGGTAAATTATATGCGTTTGGTCAGGAGCAAAATTTTAATAGTTCTGATACCGCTGGATTGAATAGCAGCGAATTAAATTGGTTAAAAGAAATAGTAAATAAGCCCAAAACTATTGAGGTTAAAAGTTCTCATGCTCAACAATCGCCAGTTCAAACAAATTCTTTATTTGACATAGACCAAGAAGACGCTGGCAAGTATTTTTTACCTTTTTCATCTTCAATTATTAAAACAGGGTTAAGTTGGTCTGATTCTACTGTTGCGGATAGTAGTAAAACCATTCATGAATACTTAGTATTAAAAGTTCAGGACAATAAAGCAACCATTTCTGTTTTCTCCGATTTGTTTATAAGAACTTCGTTTACACAATCTGGTCAAATAATTCGTCAGCAGTTAAAAGGTTTAGCTAGGGCTGAAAGAGTCTATGATTTAATTGTTGGAAAAATGGTTTCGGAATCAGTAACTACTAAATTGTCTGGTAGTAGCAATAATGGTACTGATATTGTGCCTATTACCATTGAGTTAAAAGGAAATACTTCGGTTAGTTTTAAATAAAAACGCCCCGAAAAAATCGAGGCGCTTTCTACTTATTTTCAAGAAATTAATTTTTGATTTTGTCTTTTACATAATCTGCTAATGCTTGTGCACCAGCGGCCTCTTTTTTACTTGCTAGTCCCTTCAGAAATACGTTGTTAATCACTGGATCTGTTTGTGCTCTAACTCCTGCTGGAATTTCATTTCTAAAGTTTACAACTGCGTCTACACCAGCTTTAAACTTATCCGTATCTGTTACTTTAGATAAAAATTCTACAATAGAAGATAAAGCACTAAACTTTTCTTGCGATAAAGGCATTTTATTAAAATTGCCCATGATATAATCATAAGCTGTCTCATCTCCATTAGCAATAATTACTGAGTTAATAGCAGCACTTAATCTTCCTTTTGCAGGAGCTTTTGCTAACTGGTTAGCAATTCCATAAGCTTTTTTGCCATCTAAATCATTCAGTGCCATTAATGCGGCGCCTGCAACTGTGTAAGATGAATCATTGATATATTGCTCAAATTCGGATGTATATGATGCATTTTTTAATTGTCCTAAAACAGCAATAGCATCTGCCCGTACTAATTTTGAAGCATCACTTTTCGCCATTTTTTCAATCAATGAAATTGTTGCGTTATCCAATTTGGCATTTCCAAAACTTCCTAATGATTTCATTCTGATTCTGAAATAAGAATCTTTTAAACCGGCTGCCACAATAGCATATGCTGCTGGCTCCGTTATCTTTTTAGCAGCCATATCAATAGCTTCTCTTCTGTCTAAATAGTGTCCACCATATTTAAATTGGTGTGCATATTCTTCAATGGTTTTTGTTTCTTTCTTTTCTGCTAATAAAACTTTATCTGCATCAACATTAATTAAGTCAGGCTTTGTAGTAGACGGAAAATAGAAAGTATCGGCTGTGTTTTTTGCCCACACCAAATGCCTTTTTTTGTTTACTCCATTATATATGTCAATGGTAACTGGCAATTGAAATAGTCCATTGCTTTGGGTTTGTTTTATTACCACCATTGCTTTTTGCGCTGTTGCATCATAGGCATTACTGATGACTAAACTAGGATGTCCATTGTTGAAGTACCATTGATTAAAAAACCAGTTTAGGTCTTTTCCGGTAGTTGCTTCAAATGCCAACCTCAATTTGTGTGCACTTCCATTTCCAAATTTGTTGTCGGTTAAATATTTGTTTAACGATTTAAAGAATGCATCATCACCTACATAATTTCTTAGCATGTTTAAGATTCTCCCGCCTTTGCTGTAACTCACTACATCAAACATGTCTTCCTGTGTATCATAATAAAAGCGTACTAAATGCTTTGACGCATCTGCTTTACTATTTAAATAGCCATTCATTGCACTCCAGTTGATGTATGCTGCCTCGTCTTTTCCTGATTTATATTCTGCCCATAAGTATTCGCTGTAATCTGCAAAACTTTCGTTCACTGTTAAATTGCTCCAACTTTCTGCTGTAACATAATCTCCAAACCAATGATGAAACAATTCATGTGCAATCGTGCTTTCCCAATTATTTCCATCAGTCAATTCTCTGGCGTCTTGCTGCGCAGACTCTTGGTGCAAAGTTGCTGTTGTGTTTTCCATTGCGCCACTTACATAATCTCTTCCTGTTATTTGACTGTACTTGATCCAAGGATAATCTACGCCTAATTTGGTTGAGAAGTATTGCATCATTTCTGGGGTATTACCAAAAATTTTCCTTGCTACTTTTTCGTACGCTTTCTCTACATAATAACTTACTTCCTTTCCTTTATAAGAGTCTTTAATAACTGCGTACTCCCCAACACCCATAAAGAACAAATAAGGAGCATGTGGTAAATCCATTTTCCAACTATCTGTTCTTGTTCCGTTGGCGTTCTTGGTTTGCTTTACCAACTTACCATTGCTTAGTGTTACATATTTAGCTGGTACAGTTAAATTAAATTCCTGTGTTGTTTTTTGATTTGTTTTGTCAATGGTAGGCACCCAAATTGAAGTAGCTTCTGTTTCTCCTTGGGTCCAAATCTGCGTGGGCTTGTCCTTTTCTTCTCCGGTGGGGTTGATAAAATACAGGCCCTTTGCATCAGTGATGGCTGCGCTCCCCTTAACTTCTAATTCATTGGGTTTCGCTACATAATCAATGTATACTGTATAGTTTTCGTTGCGATTATATGATTTATCTAGGTTAATTTTTAATAACCATCCATCATATTGGTATTTCAAAGGAATATTTTTGCCGGCTTTTACCAATGCAACTTGTTTAATGTCCATCCCTTTTGCGTCTAATTGTAAAGAGTCTGTCGCGTAAAAATGTGGCTTTAATGTAATCCAAACATTACCGTTTAATCTAGCCTGTTTGTAATCAAAACTTGCATTCAGCTTGGTGTGTACCAGGTTATTTATTTTTTCTGGAACTGCTCTGTAAACTTTTTGACTTAATTCTTTTTGCGCTTGCGCCAACAAATTGCCTACTTGTGCTAAGGCAATTATTAGTAATAGTTTCTTCATAATTGGTATTAAATAGTAAATTTGAAAAAAGCAAGATTACATGTTCGTCCGTTGTATTGTACGCCGTCTATCCATTTTAACTGGATTTTTACTCATTGCGTTTTTTTCAGATGCACAAAATAACTTCCTATATATTCAATCTGATAATAATCAGCCTTATTATATACAGGTTAAAGATAAAATCCATTCTTCTAATGGAAAAGGATATTTGCTCGTTCCTAGCTTGGCCGACGGAGATTATGGAATTATATTAGGTTTTCCTGCGGGAGCATACAGCGAATACTTATTCAAGTTTTCCGTTAGCGGCAAGCCCAAAGGATTCTCTCTTCGAATTAATCAAGAAGGTGAATGGATGTTAATGGATATGGTAAGTATGGCATTGATTAGAGGAGAATCGGTTCCTCAATCTACGGCAGCTACCCCTACAGATAAACAAGTTCAAAAAATATCTGAACGAACCACAGATTCAGGAATTGAACAGGTTTTTAAAATAAAAAATGGAAATAGGCTCGAAAATTTAGTTATTGTGATCCCTTTTCCTAAATCAGGATCTATACGAGAAGCTACCAAAAAAAATAATCCATAAATATGGCTCGGTATTTTTTGGAATTAGCTTATAAAGGGACTAATTATCATGGATTTCAAATACAAGACAATGCCCCCACCATTCAGTTGGAAATAGAGAAGGCATTAGAGACTTTATTTAAAACTAGGTTTGATTTGACCGGTTCCTCAAGAACAGACGCAGGCGTACATGCGCTCCAGAATTATTTTCACTTCAACACCGATTTGCCAATTACTAATAGACATGTATATAATTTAAATGCCATTTTGCCCGCTGACATTGCAGTCAAGTCTATTAAAGCAGTTGCAGATGATGCGCATTGTAGGTTTGATGCAGTTGCAAGGTCTTATGAATACTATATATATCAGGATAAAAATCCTTTTTTGAAAGATCGAGGTTGGTTCTATCCGTATGAATTAGATTTTGCTCTGTTGCAACAAGCTGCCATCCTTTTAAAAAATCACACTGATTTTACCAGCTTTGCCAAGCGCAATACACAAGTGTTTACGCACAATTGTACTATATACGTTTCCGAATGGAGCATAGCCGCTACTCAACAATACATTTATCAGGTTCAGGCAAATCGTTTTTTGCGTGGAATGGTGCGCGGATTAGTAGGTACTATGCTGAAAGTAGGTAGAGGCCAGTTATCCTTGAATGATTTCGAAAAAATCATTCTCGCAAAAGATTGTACAAAAGCAGACTTTAGCACCCCTCCACAAGGTTTGTTTTTAGCTAAAGTGATTTATCCATAATTTTTTTTAGCGCTTGAAAGCCTTATAAATAAAAGGTTTTAGCGAACAAGCATAATTTAGTTTCAAAAAACATTTGTCAGGTAAAATTTACGTCCTATATTTGCATCCCGCTTAACAAAAAGGGGATGTTCTTTAAAGGTTTTCAGGAGAGAG
>PGCO01000007.1 GCA_002786355.1 Sediminibacterium sp. FEMGT703S | reverse complement strand
CTTAAAAGCTTTTTTGCCTTTTGTTTAAAAATTGCACTTATCAGTTGAACTCAGCTTGGCATATTCTTCTAAACCAAAACGCTTAATAGTTCCAGCAGCAGTTAAACTTTCTACTAACTGTGTTTCTAAATCTGCACTATTTTCCATCAATCTTCTTTGCCATTTTTTATTCACAAGATTACTAATACTATAAATTATTAAATACGCTGGAATTATCGCAAGCATTATTAAAGCCAGTTTCCAGTAATACATAAACATAAGACCAATAGAAAATAGTACAATTAAAATATTTACAAACATATTAAGTGCTACATCATTTATAAATGCGCGAATTTTAACCGCATCATTGACTCTACTAATTATTTCACCGACCCGCATTGTATCAAAAAAACGCTGCGGCAATTGCAGTAAATGTTTATAATAGCCTAGAATTAATTTAGCATCTATATGCTGGCCAGTTTGTAAACCAATAATTGTTTTAAATGTTCCAATAAATATTTGAAATACTAAAATAACTATCATACCCATGCTTAATAAATTCAATAGCTGCATATTACTTTCGGGTATTACAAAATCAATTATTTTTTGCATGTAAATAGATGATGATAAACCTAAGATGGTATATAGCACAGCTCCCATTAATGCTAGTATCATTACTCCACTATGCGGGCGAATTAATTGCCAAAAACGATCAATACTCGATGTTTTTTGATTTCCTTTAATAAATTCTTCATCAGGCAGCAACAGTATAATTACCCCCGTCCACTCTTTAGAAAAAGCATTAATTGTTTTTTTATGTTCCAGCCCATCTCCCGGATCCATGAAAGTAATTTTTTTTGCAGAGACCTTATAAATTACAACAAAATGATGCAATCCATTTTTTACAATTACGTGGGCTATGGCAGGTAGGGGAATTTTTGCAAGACTTTCTATCGGACCCTTGGCTCCTTTTGCCTGAAAGCCTAGCTTTTCTGCGGCTTCTATCATACCCAAGACATTGGTGCCGCGTTTATCGGTGCCCGCATATTGTCTAATTCTGCTTACCGGTAGTTTAAGTTGATAGTGGGCAGCTACAGATGCAATACATGCTGCTCCACAATCAGTTATATCTTGCTGTTTAACCCTGCTACTTTTTCTCACTTAATAATGCTATATTTTTGAGGGGCTAATGGGCTAAGCCAATCATTTAAATTATCGTAAAGTAGTTGCCAAAGGCTTCTTCTAGTTACAATAAATCTTGCCTGAAAATTCAAACCCTTTTTAAGCTGACCAATGTATCCATTATTTAAATACAGTTTTGTGGTATCAAAATTGCATCTTATCTTAATTACAGGTGTATTATTTAGCATAGTAAAATCATTATCAATAGCAGTAATTTTTCCTGTTATAATGCCAAAATAATTATAATCAAATGCCTCTATTTGATAACGAGCCGATTGACCAATTTTGAGTAAACCAATATCTTTTGTTTGTACATAGCACTCTCCCACCAATGTCCCTTCTGGAGAAATAGTACAAACAGATTCTCCAGCTTGCAGCATACCACCTGAATATTTTGTATTAATTCCTTGAATGTATCCACTAATGGGAGCTTTAACTTCAAAGTATTGTGCGTCTGCAGTAAGTTGCTGATCTTGTTGTTGATATTGGGATAGCTCTAATTTATATTTAACTAAATCTTGTTGCCAACTTATTAATTGTTCACGAATAAAAGCTTTGTAGGTTGATTGTATTCGCTGTAGATTATTTTTAAAATCGAAAAACTCTTTTGGGCTAATAACTTTTTCCTTTGCTAATGAAGTATTTATTTCAACTTCTTTTTCTGCTTTTTGTAATGTAGAGTTTTGTTGTTCTTTTTGGTAGATGTATCTACTCAGTTGTTCTTTATATAGAGGTGATTGTATTTTTGAAAGTATTTCTTCGGAAAGATTATTTGAGGTTGTTAATAAGATGAGATCTCGCATAAATTCTTCCCTTTGATTTAACTCATTTTGAATAAGTGATTTTTTGCTATGTGTATTTGGGTCTTTAATTTCTCAGCATCAAGTTTTTAACGCAACAGTTTAACTAAGTTAAATTGTTGTAATGAATAAATATCAAAGGTTAAGTATCGATGAAAGGGAAATGATAGGCCAATACCTTTCACAGGGCAAAAGTTTACGATTCATAGCTAATAGTTTAAACCGACAGGTAAGCACTATTAGTCGAGAGGTCAAGCATTTTACCAACATTGGAAGTAGGTACAAGCCATGGTTAGCTCAGCATTGTGCGGATTATCTATCCCGGCGAAGGAATGATAAATGCAGGATTGCTACAACACCAAAACTGTATAGCTTTATTGTTGAGAAGCTGAAACTCCGCTGGTCACCCCCGCAAATTAGTATGGAGTTAAAAAAGCGTTACCCAACAAAGAAGTATATGCAAGCCAGTCACGAAACTATTTACACTTATCTCTACATGTTACCCAAAGGTGAACTCCGCAAGGAGCTGATCAGCTATCTGAGACAGAAGAAACGTTTACGGAAGAACCGCAAGTTAGCAACTGACGCAAGGGGTAAAATAGCTGATATGATTAGTATCCATGAACGTCCAAAGGAAGTAGAAGATAGAATCATACCTGGTCATTGGGAAGGCGATTTGATTATGGGTAAAGATCACAAAAGTGCGATTGGGACTATTGTGGAACGAACTACCAGAACCGTTATCCTTGTACCATTAAAAGCAAAGGATGCACCTTCTGTAAGAAAAGCATTTGCCAAAGAACTAAAAACATTACCCAGTCAAATGACTGTAACATTAACCTATGATCGAGGTAAAGAAATGAGCGAACACAAACTCTTTACCAAAGAAACAAATATGCAGGTGTACTTCTGTGATCCTCATAGCCCGTGGCAAAGAGGAACCAATGAAAACACTAATATGTTGATCCGCGACTTTTTCCCTAAACAAACTGATTTTAGTAAGTTTACAAGGAAGGAAATCAAGCATGTTCAAAAGCTCTTAAATGAAAGGCCCAGAAAAACGCTTGACTGGTCAACACCAAAAGAAAAGTTTAAAGAACTATTGTTGCGTTAAAAACTTGAATCTGCCTTTTTATTAAAATATCGCCAGCTTTAACCTTTTTTCCTTCAGAGAAATTAACTGTTTGAATTAATCCACTCATAGTTGATTTGACTTCTGTTCTCTCACTACTAGGTCTTGTTATTCCTGTAGCTTTTATGGATATATCAATGTAAACGTGGGGAAGTGAAAATATTAGTACTGCTATACTAATTAAAATAATACCGAATAACCAATATACTCTTAATTTAAGTTTTGGAATATAATTAATAGCTGTATTTGAAACAAAATCGAAAGGCAATAACATGGGTAATAATTATCTTTTTGCGA
This sequence comes from Sediminibacterium sp. FEMGT703S, assembly GCA_002786355.1. Lineage (GTDB taxonomy): Bacteria > Bacteroidota > Bacteroidia > Chitinophagales > Chitinophagaceae > Sediminibacterium. The sequence goes on along the minus strand of PGCO01000007.1, from coordinate 114,701 downwards.
AAGCCAAGATTTTCAATAAATAAATATTTAATAATTTAAGTTTAGAAAATCATCTATAATGAATGCATATAAGTTATACACTGCATGCAGCAAAAAAGTAAATAGGAAGCCATTCAGACCCAAATTTTTAAAATGAATGTATAAAACCGAAAACAAAACTCCAGCAAAAATTGCATCAAAAATTGTAATAATATTATAATTATGAGATATGCCAAATATTATTGAAGAAACTCCTATAAATACCCATTTGGAATTTTTCTTTTTTCGAAACAACTTATAATAAAGCTCTATTGGAATGAATTGAAATAGAAAAGTTTCTAGAAGTGGGCCCAACACAACACTTATTGTAAAAATTTTTATTAATCCTTCAGTTTTGTCAAAATATTTTACTTCACACTTTTCTGACCCTATTAAATATGGACATAAAATTTCAACTAAATGTGATGAAATGATTAAAATGAATAAAAATTTAAAAAAATATAAATAATTATTTCTAAGGTTATATGTATTCATTAAAAAATATTAAAATTATGTTGTTGCTTTAAATTAAGCAACAACATAAAATTCTGAATTCATTCATAAGACTATTTAACACCAATTAATTCTGGTGGTTGTTTAAAATTTTCTCTCCACCATTCAATACCATTTACAACTTGGCCGGCAAACCATCCTATTCCTTTTCCGATTTGTTTTCCTACACTATCAGAGTCTGCCCCCCCTTCTATAGATATCATTTCACAAATATCTAATGATGTTAAATTCAACTCATAAAGTGAAATATTCTTTTTCATATTAAAAAATTTTAAATTAATTATTTTCTTGCATCATTATACCCTTCTTTTATACCATCATACATATCATTAAAGAAATCAATTATTCCTGCTTTTTCTATTATCCATTTGGCTCCATCCCAAATTTTTTTAATTTTATTCCCTCCCTCAATGCTTGTATATTCATTATATGAAAGTGGTTCTAAGCCAAATTTGTTTAAATTAATATTATGGTTCATTTAAATTGGTTTTATTCTTGTCTTTCGCGAAGGAAAATTTAAGCGTCACGCAGAATTCCCGCTACCGTGAACTCGGTTTTTCCAGTTTCGCTTTTTGCTGGGCTGTCTTTTTTTAAACCCCAAGTAGTATTGTTTCTACCATCATCCTTTTTTATTTTATGCATGCCTGCATTTGGGGTTAATTAAGGAGTAATATCCCATTGATCAAGCTTGGTCATTCAATAGTTGTACTTCCTATTGTTTTACAAGTATCCTCATATAAATTAGAATAATCACTAGGTAAAACCCTAGAAGTTTAAATTCAATAAAAAAATAATGCATTGAATTTTGTATAGGTGATTATTGTCATGTATCATTGTTGGAAATAAGTACATGTGATGAGGCGGGTATTAATTGGTATTGCAGAAGATCATGCTGCAATTAGAAAAATGATGATTAATGAGGTCAAAGAAAAACTTGATTGCGAAATCATTGCAGAAGCTGGGAATGGTTTTGATTTTTTAAACGAATTAAAGTTATCTAATCAAATCCCCGATATAGTATCGATTGATTTATCAATGCCGATAATGAATGGTTATGATACAATTAAAGAAATAAAGAGTCAATATCCATCCACTAAAATATTGGTTTTTACTTTTGTGGCGGAATTAGATGCCATTATAAATCTATTTAATATTGGCATACATGGTTTTGTAGGTAAAGCAGATGAAAAATTAAATTTTTCATCTGCTATCATTGAAATTCTTGAACATGGATTTTTAAAAAACAAATACTATCGTTCCAAACAATTAGCTTCCCTAGATTGGAATAAATATTCTTTCATAGGAAATAATGCTTTTACCTATAAAGAGATAGAATTCATTCAATTCAATATTGATAATTTGTCTACAGTTGAAATTGCAAAACTTTGGTTTTGCTCGGAAAAAAATGTTAAGTATCACAGAAAAAAAATCTACACAAAACTTGACATAACAACCCGACAGGAATTGGTAACCTATGCCAAAAAAATTGGTTATGAATCTTAGTGTCCAAAAAATTATTTTCCCAACTTCTCTTCAAACAATTTCAAAATCCGTTTATACTCATCTGTCCAACTACTGGGTTCTACAAATCCATGGTCTTCCATTGGATACACCGCTAATTCCCAATTCTCTTTTTTGAGTTCAATTAATTTTTGAGACAAACGAACTACATCTTGAAAATGTACATTCACATCTACCATTCCATGGCAGATTAATAAATGATTTTTTAAGCCCGCCGCAAAATTGATCGGAGATGATTTTGCATAAGCAATAGAATCTTGAACAGGTTCATTTAAAATATTGGCCGTGTATCCATGATTATAATGTGCCCAATCAGTTACGGGTCTTAATGCAGCTCCCGCTTTAAATACATCTGGTGTGGTGAATAATCCCATCAATGTAATAAATCCTCCATAAGATCCACCATATAAACCAATTCGGTTGGGATCAATGCCATAATTTTTTACCAAGAAATCCGCGGCATCTACATGATCGGTTAAATCTTTTCCGCCCATATGTCGGTAGATTCCCGTGCGCCAATCTCTGCCATAACCACTACTGGCTCTATAGTCTATATCAATAACAGTATACCCTTTGTCTACCAATAAATTGTTGAACATATATTCCCTGAAATAAGAGCTCCACCAATAATGCACGTTTTGTAAATAACCAGCACCGTGCACAAAAAATACTGCAGCCCCATTTTTCTTTGCAGCAGTTGGTTCATAAATTCTTGCATAAATATTTTGCCCATCTCTTGCAGGAATGGTGGTTACTTTCGCTTCTTTCCAATCGTATTTTTTAAACTCTTCACTCATTGCCAAATTAGTCACCTGTATCGGTTTTTTTCCAGGTGCATTTTCTTGCACATATAATTCCCATGGCTTATTAATATAAGAGTATCGATAAGCAATCCATTTTTCGTCAGGACTCATACTCACTTCATATCCACCTTCCCATGCAGTGATTCTTTCTTTTGCAGAACCATCTGTTTTGATGCGATACCAATTTAATTTTCCAGGATGTGTTTCATTGGTCAATAAATAAAAAAGCTGTTTGTTCTTACTCAATTTCAAATCCTGCACTTCATAATTACCAGTAGTTAATGCTTTTTTATTTTGTGTTTTTACATCGTACACATACAAATGCGAATAGCCCGAGGTTTCGCTTTGAAAATAAAACTGATCATTATTGATCCAGCCAATTTTTGTTCCGAAGTTTCCACCACCAACACCTGGTCCACCAATCCATGCATTGTCTCTTTGTCTGTCGATGGGTAATAATTTTCCAGTGGCAGCTTCTAGTTGCATAATCCATCGGTCTTTGTTGTCTTGAGAACGAATATCAACAATGGCAAAACTTGCGCTGCTATTCCAATAAGGACCATAAATGACTACAGAACGATTGCTTGGTTTTTTTCCTTCGTATCTTTTTGGATAATCTTTTGCGTAATCTGGTAAGTCTTGTATCCCAGGAATTGCATCTGTTTTTATTTGCATCAACGTATCGCGCACTCGATCCCAAACATAAAATTCAAATTTGCCCAATGCATTGCCCACTTTGGTTCTAGTATTTAAATCGGTAGTGTATCCAGACTCGGTCACATAATCTGGAACAATAGTTTGTTTATTTCCAGCTGGTGCTTGATACAATCGATACGTCACGAAACGCGCATCTGGACTGATTTGTAGGCCTTGCATCATTCGATCGCCCGTCGCAATTCTTTTAATCGTATCATTATAAACGATTCGATTATTCCTCAAATAATTTGCGCGTTCCTCTCTTTTATCTTTTCTTTCTTTGAGCACTTCAAATAAATCCAACTGTTGTTGTTGCAACCAACCATCTTGGGTTTGTAAGTTGATCGAAGCCGCGGCGCGATTGAAGTTTCCTACAGTTGCGCTCCCCCCGGAACCAATATTGGTTAATTGCGTGATTACTCCTGTTTTGGTATGCCAAGCAAATAAATTGGGGGACTTAGTAAAAACAATCCACTCGTCATTCATAATAAATGAAGGATTATTTTCTTGCTCTTCTGTTTGTGTAACCCGAATGGTTTTATTCAATTTTAGATCTGTCCAATAAATGTCGCCACGAAACGCATACACCATTTGTGTTCCAGCCAAATTATATACAGCATTATTTAATGCGCTATTGCGTTCAATAATATTATTGTTGGCTTTATCTGGTGCTGTTGTATTTAAAGCATATGCATACAATGAGTCCGAAACCTGTTGTTTTGGATTCCAATTAAAAAAAACAGTTTTACTATCATGACTCCAAAAAACATTGGAAGGAGATGTGCCCATCCATTTTGGATCACGCATAATATAGTCAACGGTTAATGACTGGGCAAAGCTGTTGGTGCTTACAGCAATAAATAGCAACAGAATAAATTTTCTCATACAATTGATTTGTTAGAATAAATCTATTGTATTTGTATTGGTTAATAATTATTCTCGCGCAATTTTATTTGAATGGAGGAATGCAAAACATTATTGATAATAATGATTGGCTTCTATGTATTCGCGCACTTTCTCTGGTACCAAATAGCGAATGGTTTTTCCAGCTTTAATATTATCCCGAACATGGGTTGCGGAAATGGTTAATAGAGGCGCATCTAAAATGCGCAGTTTAGCGCCAGCGTTATTATTAATGGTAAAGCCCGGTCTATTGTAAACAGTAAATGCATAATCACTTATAAGCAATGAGGCATTTTTCCACTTTGGCAAATTTTGAAAACTATCGCTGCCCATGATAATCTCAAAACTATGTTGCGGATATTTTTCTTTTAAATAAATCAATGTATCGATTGTGTAAGAAGGCTTGGGCAATTTAAATTCAATATCAGAAGCCCTTAATCGAATATCGTCTTCTACTGCTAATTGTACCAAATGTAATCGATGGTATTCATTGAGTAAACTGCTGGCTGGCTTGAACGGGTTTTGTGGAGACACTACAAACCATACTTGCTGTAAATCAGTTTGATTTAAGACATGGCTAGCAATAATCAGATGCCCAATATGAATGGGGTTAAATGAACCAAAGTAGAGGCCTATTTTCATCTAATATATTGATTATCAATTAATTAAGACAAATCCTCGGTTATAAAAATACTGTTGGCTTCACTCAATCTCAAGCTTAATCGATAGCCAGATACACAGATTGAGATGGGATCTCCCAGGGGTGCAATCTGTTCCACTTTTACTTTCTCACCTGGCACGCAACCCATTTCCATGAGTTTGATAAAGATGTCGTCTTTTTCAAATGAATCGATAATTCCCTTTTGCCCTGCTGATAACTCAGACAATCTTTTCATATTTCCGATTATATGGTAAAGGTAGTCTAGCCCGTATTGGTTTTGTTACGAATTTTGGAGTAATCAAGTAATTATGGCTAAAATCAATTTTCGCACAGGAGATCGCCCTTTTGTCTTTGCACAGAAGTCTGCATTAAAATTATTTATCGCTTCTATCTTTAAGAAAGAAAAAAAGCAGCTTTCTGGAATCAATTATATTTTTTGTTCCGACGAAATGTTGCTCAAGATTAATCAGGATTTTTTACAACACAATTATTATACTGATATCATCACTTTTGGACTGAACGAACCAGGTGAACCTATTGAAGCAGAAATATATGTAAGCATAGACCGCGTAAAAGACAATGCCAATCAACAAGGAGTTTCTTACCAAAATGAAATGCAACGTGTGCTTTTCCATGGTGCCCTACATTTATGTGGCTATAAAGACAAAAAGAAAAGTGAAATTTCAACCATGCGTGCAAAAGAGGACCAGTATTTGCAATTGATTGGAAAAAGAAAATAAATGAAAATTTGGGCGCTGTTTTTTCTATTGGTTAGTTGTTCTTGGGTCAATGCCCAAAATTATAGTCAAGTCGTTTTAAGTGATATCCCATTTGAACCCAAGCTTGCAGTGAAACAAGTGATTCTTGATAAACTAACCCAAAATCAAACTTACCGCGCGTCTGATCCGCTCTCCCAATCATTTATTTATTGGACCAACTATTCGCGCCTTTATCCAAAAGAATTTAGAGACTCTGCTTTATTACCCTATTTGAATCAACAGCCAAGGCTAAAAGGTAAATATGCCAACAGTTTGATTGAAGCTTTAACCAAGGTTGACCCCCTTCCTTTTTTAGAGCCAGAAGAAAAATTAACGCTGGCTGCTCAAAACCATGTCAAAGACATAAAAGGCAACGGGGGGAGCGTAAGTCACCAAGGCTCAGACGGTTCTAGTTTTGGAGACAGAATGAGAAAAGTGGGATACAAGGGTTGTGCTGCAGAAAATATCTCTTTAGGCAAAGACAAACTTGGACTAAGCTCCCTCCTTTTACTCTATTTAGATATCAACTTACCTGATCTTGGGCACAGAAAGAATTTACTAAACCCTAATTATAAAAAAATGGGGGTTAGTACAGTACAGCTGAACGACAATCAAACACTTATTGTTCAAGAATTCGGATGCGAGGAAGCTCCAAGAAACTAATTGTTGACACCCCTATCCTATTTATGAACCTAATCCGAGGTTCCACGAATCACCGTTCCGCAACGGAACATTTTACTGATGTTCCACGAATCCCATTTATCTTTGAATAAATAGACGACATGGGCTCATTTATATGTCGTCATGGTGGTTATTCAAAATAAATGAACCTATGAATAAGGAAAAGAGGAAATGGCAGATTGCTTTTAGAAGATATATTTTAGACGGCGCACCAAGTGAAGCCTATGCCCCCTATTTTGGAATTGACAGAATAGGCTTAAGAAACTGGGTTGAAATTCAATTCACCAATGGGCTTACATGGGAGAACCATGCATTGCTTTGGCAGTTTGATCATATAGTGCCTATCGCATTATTTGATTTTACTAAGGAAGAAGAGCTCAGGCTTTGTTGGAATTTTATCAATCTCCGTGTTGAGCCAATTCATTCTGCTAATCCTAAAGAGTATGGGACAGCTATTTTGGAAGCTAAAAAATACTTTGATGATTTATATACAAACTCTGGGTACAGTCTTGCAAAAAAGATGATTGAAAAAATTGAAGGATTTGAAGCAAATGGACTCAAACCAAATAAAGCAATGCTTCAGTTTTTAACCAGCAACAAAGACTGGCTAGTACATGTTAATGATTTGAGTAAAGAAGAATTCTCTAGATACAATACTGGTACTCCCATTGATGACTTATTGCTCGAAAGAGAAATTTTAAAAAAATTCGGTTAGGGCAAATCCTATAATATCTTTGCACCATGTTTTCAAAATACGATGTAATAGTAGTAGGCGCTGGCCATGCAGGATGTGAGGCGGCAGCTGCAGCAGCAAACTTGGGAAGCTCCGTTTTGTTGATCACCATGAATATGCAAACCATTGCCCAAATGAGTTGCAACCCTGCAATGGGTGGAATTGCAAAAGGACAAATTGTAAGAGAGATTGACGCCCTTGGCGGATACAGTGGTATTGTTACAGACTTGAGTACCATTCAATTTAGAATGTTGAACCTCAGTAAGGGCCCTGCTATGTGGAGTCCGAGAGCGCAAAACGACCGAATGCTGTTTGCGGCGAAGTGGAGAGAATGGTTAGAGAAAACACCCAATGTTGATTTTTACCAAGACATGGTCAAAGAAATCATCATTAAAAATAATAAAGCCTGTGGTGTCATAACTGGATTGGGTCACGAAATCATGGCCGAATCTGTTGTGGTAACCAGTGGTACTTTTTTAAATGGAGTCATTCATATTGGTGAAAAACAATTTGGTGGTGGACGTGTAGCAGAGAAAGCAGCTACAGGTATTACAGAACAATTGGTTGCATTAGGTTTTGAAAGCGATCGTTTAAAAACAGGAACTCCTCCTAGAGTTGATGGAAGAAGCTTGGACTATTCTAAAATGGAAGAACAAAAGGGCGACGAACAGATTGTTGGTTTCTCTTATCTTGATATTCCGAGAGTGAAGCCCGAAAATCAAAGAAGTTGTTTTATTACTTATACTAATCAAACAGTTCATGATTTATTAAAAACAGGTTTTGATCGCTCACCCATGTATCAAGGTAGAATTGAAGGGGTTGGCCCAAGGTATTGTCCAAGCATTGAAGACAAAATAAGTCGCTTTGCAGATAGAGACCGTCACCAATTATTTGTTGAACCAGAGGGTTGGGATACAGTAGAAATATATGTTAACGGTTTCTCTACGTCTTTACCTGAAGAAGTACAAATGGCTGCATTAAGGCAGGTACCAGGATTTGAAAACTGTAAAATTTTTAGACCGGGTTATGCAATTGAGTATGATTATTTTATGCCAACTCAATTGACACACGCGCTAGAAACCAAACAAATTAGTCATCTGTTTTTTGCAGGTCAAATTAATGGAACAACGGGTTATGAAGAAGCAGCCTGTCAAGGAATGATTGCAGGAATCAATGCACACCAAAAAGCTAAATCACTTGAACCATTTATTTTAAAAAGATCAGAAGCCTATATTGGTGTATTGGTTGATGATTTAATTAATAAAGGAACTGATGAACCTTATAGAATGTTTACCAGTAGGGCTGAATTTAGAACCTTGTTGCGTCAGGACAATGCAGACCTACGATTAACAGAAAGAAGCCACAAACTTGGTTTGGCATCAGATGAAAGAATGCGTGCCGTAGATCAAAAAATAGCAGAAGTAAAAGAGGTTAAACATATATTAAAAGATTTTAATATAGAGCCTGCTGAAATCAACGAGTATTTAACATCCATTAATTCTGCTACTATTCAAGAAAAACAAAAAGCGGCAAAAATTATTTTAAGGCCGAATATTTCTTTACACGATTTAAAAACAACTTTACCAAATCTTCAAACAAGCTTAAATGAAATTTCTGCCGATGCTTTATTGCAAGCTGAAATTCAAATCAAATACGAACGGTATATAGAAAAGGAACAACAGTTGGTAGATAAAATGAGTGACCTAGAAAATATGGCAATCCCTGTAAACTTTGATTACGACAAACTTAACGCGTTGTCAAATGAAGCATTGCAAAAAATGAAAAAGATAAAACCGAGTACATTAGGACAAGCAAGTAGAATCAGTGGTGTAAATCCCTCAGATATACAAATCCTGATGGTTTACATGGGTAGATAACTTAACTTTAAGAAAACGATTGCCATTGAAACGTTTTCTTAAATGGTTAGGCTATAGTGTATCAAGTATTATAGTAATTATACTCTTGGTGTTTTTTATTGCTAGTCTATATGTTCAGAAACATAAAAAAGAATTGATTGCAGAAGCAAGTGCTTCAATAAAAGAAAAATTCCATAGTGTTGTTGCTATCAAAGACATACATCTCAGTCTTTTTGCACAATTCCCGAATCTATCTATTCAATTAGAAGAAGTAGATGTTCAGGGTCCGATGTATCATATTCATCATCAGAAACTATTTACTGTAAAAGATATTTCTGTAAGAATTAAAACCTGGCCATTACTAGGAGGTAAAATTGTTTTAAGCAAAACAAAATTAAAAGATGGTCAACTATTTATTTATACCGATAAATTAGGCAACCACAATCTTGATGAGTTCAAACAAAAACAATCCACTCAAAAGAAATCCAATTTTCAAATTCCAGAAAATATTGAATTGAATAAGTTTAACATCATTATCAGGGATGATCAAAAATTAAAAAACTTTCAATTTAATATACAGTCATTACAAGTGCAATCTAAAGAAAATGATAGCGTGACGTTGATAGCAATCAAAAAAGATTTGGTGGTCAAATCTTTAATATTCAATCACCTAAAAGGAAGTTTTTTAAAAGATCAAAATCTTAAAGGTAACTACACAATTAAACTTCAGAAACAAAAGCAATTATTATCATTTGATAAAATTGATTTAACCATTGAAAAAATACCCTTTCAATTATCAGGAAATTTTGAATTAAAAAAAGAGGGTTTATTCAATTTAGAAATAAGAACACAAAACGCACCATTTTCATTTGCAAAATCAATTCTTACAAAAAATATAAATAAAGTATTAAATCAAATTATAATTACAAAACCACTGACTATCGATGCCAATATCAAAGGCCCTTTAAGTGGTGGAGAGCCAAATGTAATTGCGCATTGGAATACCAAAAAGACTACGATTGGAACAACACAAATTCAATTTACCAATGCAGATGTGGAAGGTACATTTGATAATCAGGTTAATAAAACACTAGAACCCAATGATGCTAATAGTTCTATTATTTTATCGAAGCTATCTGGCAATTGGCATGAAATACCCATTCAAACTTCTACCATACAAATTCACAACTTAACGCATCCTCATTTAAAAGGTGGTTTTAAAACTCAATTTAATTTAGCTCAATTAAACCCCCCTTTGAATACAGAAAATATTGTTCTTAAAAATGGAAAAGGAAAAATCGATATAGAATTTGAGGGTCCTCTAGAAAATATATCAGAAACCAATACTAAGATAGAAGCATCTTTACAAATCACTAATGCTGAAATATTTATAAAACCAATTCAAAAATATCTTTCAAACACGTTTGCGGATATAAAAATTAGCAACAATACTGTAGAAATTAAAAAACTAACTGCACTAACAAAAGAAGGGAGTCAATTAAATATTACAGGTACTTCAACCAATTCTTTGGCCGCTATTCCAAACACGCCTGGTAAAGCAAATATTAATTTAAACATTTCAAGCCCTAATTTAAACTTGAATGAATTTAGCAACTCCTTACAACATGGAATTTCAAAAAATAAGAAACCGAGAAAAGCTACATTTAGTAAAATAGATCATATACTAGAAAACGAAAACATTCATATAAACCTGAACGCAAATTCTATTAAATGGCAAAAATTAGTGGCGACAAACTTAAAATCATCTATTGATTTAAATGCCGGTAATTGGCAGTTGAATAATTTAACGATGAATTTAGGTACTGGAACTATTCAACTTTCCACTAAAATGTTAACTATTCAGTCAAGAAAAATCTTATCAGCTAACTTTCAAGTAAATCGGGTTAAGGCAGATGCATTATTATATGGTATGAATAATTTTGGTCTAAATGGTCTTTCTCATAAAAATATAAGAGGAGAACTCAATATCTCTGGTCAACTAAAAAGTCCCTTGAATAAACAGGGTGGCATTAATCCTGAACAAATAACAGCTGCAATTAATTTTCAAATAAACCAGGGTGCGCTATTAAACTATGCTCCATTGTTAAAAATTCAAGATCATATTTTTAAAAAACGTCAACTTGATTCACTTCAATTTGCAAACATCAAAAATGAGATCACTATAAACAAAGGAAATATTCATATTCCAAGAATGGAAATCGCTACTTCAGCATTAAACCTATTTGTTGGTGGCGACTATGGTCTAAATGGTAATACTGATCTCCATATTCAAGTTCCATTAAATAATTTAACCCAAAGGGACCAAACCAAAAAAATGAAAATTGCCTCCAATAAAGAAAAAGGGGGTACAAGTATATTCTTAAGGGCAATATCTGAACCCAATGGTCAAGTAAAAATTAAATTGGATCCAAAAGGTGGTCAATATAAACGTGAACAAATAGCCCAATAAGCTATTCACCCATTCAACACAATATAAATGCGTCTTTTTTAAAAGACGAACAATTGTAGTAGCTTTAGAATCCTTCTAAACAAACCTTACTTATGAGAAAAATTAAGTTATTATTTTCTTGTTTGGTGCTGACAACGCTGTTGCGTGCCCAAGAAACATTTCCAGTAAATGGTATAGCAGACAAAAGAGATGGTTGTTATGCCTTTACAAATGCCACTATTGTTAAAGATGCTCAAACTACCATCCAAAATGGTACAATGGTTATTCGAGATGGCAAAATTATCGCGGTTGGCACAAGCGTTATCGTACCAAAAGATGCTTTAGTAATAGACTGTAAAGACAAATTTATCTATCCGTCGTTTATAGATATATATACAGATTATGGAATGCCGCAAGTTCAAAGACCTACGGGTGGTGGTGGTTTCGGCGCTCCTGCTCAACTTTCAACAAATCAAAAAGGAGCATATGGTTGGAACCAAGCTTTAAAATCTGAAATTAATGCTTATAAAATTTTTAGTGTTGATGACTCGAAAGCAAAACCAATGCGCGAAGCAGGTTTTGGTACGGTTCTAACACATCAAAGAGATGGGATTGTAAGAGGAACCGGAGCGGTAGTAACACTATCAGGTGAAAAAGACAATTTTGCAATTGTCAAAGAAAAAGCTGCAGCCTTCTATTCTTTTAACAAAGGAACTTCAACACAAGCATATCCATCATCCTTAATGGGGTCAATAGCATTACTCAGACAAACCTATAATGATGCTGCTTGGTACAAAAGCAATCCAGAAGCAGCCACTAAAGAAGGTCTGAATATTACCCTTCAATATTTTAATGCTAATCAATCTTTACCTCAAATATTTGATGTACAAGATAGAGGTGTTGATTTATGGAATATGATGAGGGCAGATCGTATAGGTGATGAATTTGGTGTACAGTATATTCTGAAATCTACCGGCAAAGAATACCAAAGAATTAAAGAAGTGGCAGCAACAAAAGCTCCATTAATTGTAACCCTAAACTTTCCACAAGCACAAGATGTAGAAGATCCAAATGATGCTAGATTGGTATCACTAGCCGATATGAAAAACTGGGAATTAGGACCAACTAACCCTGCATCTATTGAAAAAGCTGGAATTCCTTTTTGTTTATCAACAGCCGATTTAAGAGATCCAAAAACTTTTTTAGCAAACCTTAGAAAAGCAATTGAATACGGTCTAACTGAAAAAGCCGCAATGGATGCATTAACCAAAAATCCTGCTACATGGCTTGGCGTATACGATAAAGTTGGTAGCTTGGATGAAGGTAAAATGGCCAATTTTGTTATATCAACAGCACCTATATTTTCTGAAAAATCTGTTCTACTTCAAAACTGGATTAATGGCAATAAATATGCTATTAAAGAAGACGCTTGGAAAAGCATAAACGGTAATTATAAACTAACAGTTCAATCGGAAGCTGGAATAGAAACCTATTCACTTGAAGTAAAGTCGAATAGCACTGCAACCTTAATTGGAAAAGACACTTTAGCAAATAGATTCAGCTTTGATGGAAAGACAGTAAAAATCAACTTTGCACCAATGCAAAGAAGAATGGCTGGTGCTGGCCGTATGGGCATGGGAGCAAACGCTCCAGCAGCGCTACCTGCTAATGCAGCTAAACTAAGCGGCTTTAACAATGGAAAAAGTTGGAATGGAACTGGTGTTGATTCTTTAGGTAATGCTATTACTTGGTCTGCAGAAGAAATTAGTTTAACTGTTGCTAAAGCAGAAGAAGTAAAACCAAAAGCAATACCTAAAACCAGTAAATCTTTTTATCCGTTTACTGCATTTGGTAACGATGAAGAAAATATTCCGAAAGCAGAAACGATTCTTTTCAAAAATGCTACCGTATGGACTAGTGAAAAAGCAGGTAAATTAGAAGGAACAGACGTTTTAGTTAAAAACGGAAAAATAGCAAAAGTTGGTAAAGGCATTAACGATGCTACAGCAAAAGTAATTGATGCTACAGGCAAACATTTAACTGCTGGTATTATTGATGAACACTCACATATAGCATCCGCATCTACTAATGAAGGTGGGCAATCTGTTACATCAGAAGTTAGAATGCAAGACAACCTTGATCCTGACGATATTAATATTTATAGACAATTAAGTGGGGGTGTTACAAGTTCACATATTTTACATGGCTCCGCTAATACAATTGGTGGTCAAACTCAATTAATTAAACTTCGTTGGGGTACAGATGATAAAGGATTACTTTTTGAAGGTGCAGATCCTTTTATCAAATTTGCATTGGGAGAAAACGTAAAACGTTCATCTTCTTCTCAAGGAAATACTCGTTTCCCTGATTCAAGAATGGGTGTTGAACAGGTTTTAAGCGATGCTTTCAATAGAGCTAAAATTTATGAGGCTGCAAAAAAGGAACATGAAACCAATAGTAAGAAAAAGGGTGCAGCACAAACTACTTTTAGAAAAGATTTAGAATTAGAGGCATTGGTTGAAATAATGAATAGCAAACGCTTTATTACTTGTCATAGTTATGTAGCAAGTGAAATAGTAGTAGCAATGCGAGTGGCAGAAAAGTATGGTTTTAAAATAAATACTTTTACTCATATCCTAGAAGGATATAAAGTGGCAGATAAAATGAAAACGCATGGTGCAGCTGCATCAACTTTTTCTGATTGGTGGGCATACAAAAATGAAGTACAAGACGCCATTCCATATAATGCAACCATTATGCACAAAGTGGGATTAAATGTTGCTATTAATTCTGATGATGCTGAAATGGCTCGTCGTTTGAATCAAGAAGCTGCAAAAAGTGTAAAATATGGCGGAATGAGTGAAATAGATGCGCTTAACATGGTTACGATCAATCCAGCTAAAATGTTACATGTAGATAATAAAGTAGGCAGCATTAAAGAGGGTAAAGATGCAGATTTAGTATTATGGTCCGCACATCCTTTAAGCATTTATGCCAAATCACTTTACACTGTTGTAGATGGTACCATTTTCTATGACCGCGCTAAAGACGAAGCAATGAGAAAAGATGTGAAAGCAGAAAGAACACGTTTGATAAGCAAAATGGTTGGAGAAAAAAGAACGGGTGCTCCTATGGCTCCATTTACACCAAGCTTTAAATATATACATACCTGTCTAGACCATGGACATAAATTAGGATTACTTGAAATTGAAGCGGGTGAAGAAGAAGGTATTGAACACAATAGCAACCACTAAAAAAATTATCATGAAAAAAATATTATTATTAGTAAATACGATACTCTTAGTAGCAGGGGTATCTAATGCTCAAGAAACAGTATATCCAGCAAAAACAGCTAAGGGAGCGTACTTCATAAAGAACGGTACTGTGCATGTTGGAAATGGAGCTGTAATAGAAAATGCAACTATTAAAATAAACAATGGAAAAATTGAAGAAGTAGGTAATAATATAGTTATTCCTCAAGGAGATGTGCAAGTACTTGATGCATCAGGTAAACATATTTATCCTGGTTTAATTTTACCTGCATCCACCTTGGGTTTACAAGAAATTTCAGGTGTTAGAGCAACTACAGATTTTAATGAAATTGGTGAAATGAATCCGAGCATTCGCTCAATATCTGCCTACAATGCAGACTCTAAAATTACCAATACATTAAGATCAAACGGTATTCTACTAGCCCACACGGCACCTGTTGGTGCTTTATTAGCAGGCCAGTCAAGTGTGGTTCAATTGGATGCATGGCATTGGGAAGATGCTGCCTACAAAATGGACAATGGTATGCACTTATACTTGCCTAGTTTACTCGGTAGACCTGGGGGAAGATTGGGGGCTTTATTTGCTCAGTTTATGCCACAAGCTCCAACAGACCCATTAAAAGGGGCTTTAGATAGAATAGAAATTGTGAAAAATTATTTTAGAGAAGCCAAAGTGTATATAGAGAATACTCCAAAAGAAGTCAATCTAAAATTAGAAGCTGCACGTAGTTTGTTTGAGAAAAAACAAAAATTATTTCTACATGGTAGTCAGGTTAAGCAGATGTTGTTAGCAATAGATTTTGTAAAAGAATTTGGGTTTGATGTAGTGATTGTAGGTGGTTCAGAAAGCTGGCAAATTGCCAACCTTTTAAAGCTACATAACATTAGTGTTGTCCTAAGCCAAATGCATGATCTACCAACTTTAGACGATGATGATGTAGATATGCCATATAAAGCACCTGCTGTTTTACAGAAAGCTGGTGTGTTGTTTTGTATAAATGACGATGATCCACAAAACAGAGGAAGAAACCTTGCATTCAATGCAGGCACTGCTGCTGCTTATGGTTTAACCAAAGAAGAAGCATTAAGCGCAATCACCCTAAATGCGGCAAAAATACTAGGAGCTGATCAAATGACCGGTTCTATAGAAAAAGGAAAAGATGCTAATATTATTATCAGTACTGGAGATATTTTAGATATGCATACAAGTATTGTTGAACATGCGTTTATACAAGGACGAAAAATTGTATTAGACGACAAACACAAGCAGCTTTATGAGCGCTATAAATATAAATATGCTATAAAATAAAACTTATGAAAGATTGATACAGTAATCAATCTAGATTTTAAAAGACCCAATTAATCTAATTAGTTGGGTCTTTTATATTAAGACAGTTGAATCAGCGTGAAAGCTATTTACTAACTTAGCAAAATGGAGAAAAAACTCTTTTTATTAGATGCTTTAGCCTTAATATATAGAGCATACTACGCTTTAATTCGGAATCCGCGTATTACCTCAAAGGGAATTAATACGAATGCACAATTTGGATTTACCTCAACCTTGTTTGATCTAATTAATAAAGAAAAACCAACGCATTTAGCCGTTTGTTTTGATACACATGCCCCTACTGAAAGACATGTTGACTTTACAGATTATAAAGCAAATAGACAAGAAGCCCCCGAAGATTTATTAGCTTCTATACCAGATATTCAAAGAATTATTAGAGGTTTTAATATACCTGTTGTAGAACTAGATGGTTATGAAGCGGATGATATTATTGGAACTGTGGCATGGCAGGCAGCCGATGCGGGATATGAAGTATTTATGGTTACACCCGATAAAGATTATGGTCAATTATTGGTAAAACCGCATGTATATATTTATAAACCACCATCATATGGAAATCCAGAAGAAATCGTTAATGCAGAGAAAATTTGTGCAAAGTGGGATATTGAAAAAGTTGAGCAAGTAATTGATATGTTGGGATTAATGGGAGATGCGGTAGATAATATACCTGGCATCCCTGGTGTTGGAGAAAAAACAGCTGCTAAGCTTTTAAAGGAATACAAAACACTAGAGGGGGTTTTAGAAAATGCAGATAAAATCAAAGGGGCACTTGGAGAAAAAGTAAGAAATGGAAAAGAGTCTGCTATCATTAGCAAAAAGTTAGCAACAATTATCACCAATGTTCCGGTTGAATTTCATGAAGAATATTATCGTTTGAAAGAATGGAATAGAGATGAATTAAATACTGTTTTCACAGAACTAGAATTTAAAACACTTGGCAAGAGAATTCTGGGTGAAACCTTTAATGCTTTTCAATCAGCACCACAGGGTGTTCAAACTGATTTATTTGGAAATGCAGTAGAACAAAAATTGGTGGTAAATAAAATTACAGAAGAAGAAGAAAACGCACCAGCATATGGATTGGTAGCAGATAAAAATATAGATAACACACCACACGAATATCATTTAATAGAATCCACCGAAGAAATTCAACAACTTGTAAAAGAATTGTTGACAATTAAAGAAATATGTTTTGATACAGAAACAACAGGAACAGATGCAAATAATGTTGAGATAGTAGGACTTAGTTTTTCTTATGAAAACAATAAAGCTTATTATATTCCTTTCAGTAGCAATCAAAAAGAAACAACAGAAAGATTAAAACTCTTTGTACCGCTTTTTGAAGATGCTAATAAATGTTGGGTAGGTCAAAATATCAAATACGATTTATTGGTATTGAAATGGTATGGAATAGAACCCAAGGGTGAACTATTTGACACCATGTTAGCGCATTATGTGATTGAGCCAGAAGGTAGACGTAGTATGGATTTGCTCAGTGCTCAATATTTAGGTTATGAACCCGTTTCAATTGAAACACTGATTGGTAAAAAGGGAAAGAACCAAGGAAATATGCGTGATGTTGAAAAGGAAAAGATTAAAGAATATGCTGCAGAAGATGCAGATATAACCCTTCAACTAAAAAAACATTTTGTTCCCTTACTAAAAGCAAAAGAGGTAGAAAAAGTATTCTATGAAGTAGAAAATCCATTAGTCCGGGTTTTAACAGATATGGAGTTTGAAGGAATAAAAGTTGATGAAGCATTTTTACACGAATACAGCAGAGAACTAGAAATAGAAGCTAAAAAATGTGAGGAAAGTGTTTACGCACAAGCCGGCGTTCGGTTTAACTTGGCATCACCGAAACAATTAGGAGAAGTATTGTTTGATAAATTACAATTAGATCCTAAAGCAAAGAAAACCAAAACAGGTCAATATGCTACAGGGGAAGATGTTCTATTAAAGCTGGCAAATCAGCACAAAATTGTTGATGATATATTAGGATTTAGAGAATTAACTAAATTGAAATCTACATATATAGACGCTTTACCCGAAATGATTAATAAGAAAACGGGACGCGTCCATACTTCTTATGGGCAAGCTGTAGCGGTAACTGGAAGACTAAGCAGTAATAATCCAAATCTTCAAAATATACCCATAAGAACTGCGAGAGGTAGAGAAATAAGAAAAGCGTTTGTACCTAGAGAACCTGATAGACTATTGATGAGTGCAGACTATTCACAAATAGAATTAAGAATTGTAGCCGCTATTAGTGGAGATCCAAATATGTGTGCGGCTTTCAAAGAACGAAAAGATATTCACACAGCAACCGCTGCCAAAGTTTATGGAGTAGAAGAAACTGCGGTTACCAAAGAAATGAGGTATAAAGCAAAAAGTGTAAACTTTGGAATTATTTATGGTCAAGGAGCTTTTGGATTAGCAGAAAATCTTGGTGTGAGTAGAGCAGAAGCTAAAGAAATAATAGAAAACTATAAAAAAGAGTTTCCCTATATTCAACAGTACATGGACGATCAAATCAAATTTGCAAAGGAACACGACTATGTTCAAACTTTAATGGGTCGAAAAAGATGGCTAAAAGATATACATAGTGCCAACTTTACAGTAAGAGGATTTGCTGAAAGAAATGCGATCAACTCTCCCATTCAAGGGACCGCAGCAGATATGATTAAAATGGCAATGATTAAAATTCATGCAGAGATGAAAAAATCAAATTGGAAATCTAAAATGATTTTACAAGTGCATGATGAATTGGTTTTTGACGCAGTTGAAACAGAAGCCGATGATTTACAAGCGTTAATTATCAACTGTATGGTTAACGCACTTCCTTTACCTAATGGAGTTCCCGTTGAAGCTGAAGTTGGTAGAGGCAAAAACTGGTTACAAGCACATTAATACTATAAAAATGAATTGGGATTTATTTTTTAAAGCAGTAGAAAAGATTGGTAGCCGCTATTTTGGTGCTGCACTAATCGCTTTTTTGTTATTCTATGTCTTATTTAGAAAAAAATGGCTGTATCAAAAAATTCAACAAAAAATTCCTAAGACAAAAGATTTCCTAAGAGAAATCTCTTATTCACTAACCACTATAATAATTTTTAGTTTAATCATTGTTATATTAAACAGTCCAACCATTGGACCACATACTACTAGATACAAAGAGATTGATTCATTGGGTTGGGGTTATTATTTTGCAGTATTTCCTATCCTGTTTTTTATGCATGATTTTTATTTTTATATCATGCACAGAATAATGCATCATCCATCAATTTTTAAATATGTACACTTAGTTCATCACCAATCAACCAATCCATCACCATGGGCGGCCTATGCTTTTCATCCATTAGAAGCATTAATTGAGCAGGGCATTGTGGTAATATTTTATTTTACTTTACCAATTCATATCACTCATTTAGCTTTGTTTTTTTTGTTCTCTATTCTATACAATGTATATGGACATCTGGGATATGAATTATATCCAAAGGGCTTTAATAAAACAAAGATTGGAAGATGGATTAATACCTCGGTAAATCATAATCAGCATCACCAATATTTTAAAGGCAATTATGGTTTATATACCCTTATTTGGGACCGATTGTTTGGAACAATTAGAAAAGACTATGATCAACAATTTGAAGAAGTAAAAAATAGAACAATTGCCAACAAGGCTGTTCTTTAAAGAATTTTATTTCTTTTTATACAATGGAACAGTACTGCATGGTTCTCCATACATGATGCTCTTTGCATAGGGTCTTAGGATTGCAGTGATTTTAACATATGCTGAAGCTGGTACAGGATCTTCACCACAACCTTTTACAACAACACGTTGATCTGTATAATCAGCACCTTTAATTGTATTTAAAGCATTTAATAGTAATTGTTCTTTTACATATTCTTCCGTGCCAAAAAATACACCTTTTGCAATTGGGCTTAAATAAACAGTAACTAACATATTCGCCCACATTGGGATAATAGCATCTGCACTACAAGTAACTGCAACATAACTGTCTCTGAATTTTTCCCAATCAGTAGTAATGAGAGCAGCCCTAAAATCTTTTTCTTTTAAAATTAGCCCCATAAATAAATAGTCTTTTAAATCAAAAACTATCAATTTTTCCTTTGAAAAATAAGTTTCTAAATCAAGACTAATAATACCACTTTCGGCAACTTTATTAATAATGGGTTCCATAATAACTGTAAAATTAGCAATTTGGAAAACAATTTAATTACGATAGCCGCAAAAAAAAGCCCACTTCGGAAAAAGTGGGCTAAGGATTATAAATTAATAAGACTAATAAAAACTAAAGCGATAGTCTTTTACTGTTGCAGCTTTTCTTAAAGCTTCTACACTTCTGTAGGTCGCCATTTTACGGTTTTGAATTAAAGATTGCTTAACAGTTTCAGGTAAAGCATCAGCAGCTTTAGCTGATATGTTTTCTACTTTCAAGGCAAATACTCCAGAAGTACCTGCAATTAAACTAGAAACTTTATTTTGAATAGCTTTATTAAATGCAGCGCCAACAATTTTTGGCTCATTTCCAACACCATTAATAAAACCTGATCCAAAGCTTAAACTATCTGCTCTTAATACAGAAGCACCTGCAGATTTAGCAATTTCTTCCAAGCTATTGCCTTTCATTTTCGTGTCTATGATAATTTTAGCTTTTTTATCATTTCTGATTAAGCCTTCAACAAGCGGTCTAGCTTCATTAACACCTAAAGTACCTGCTTTATTAATTCCTGTAATTGTAGCTACTATAATTTGATCCCCTACTTCTGTTGGATCTGATACAGCACCTTCTTTATTTTCATATATCCATCTAACCAAAGAACGAGTATTAGCCATGGTTCCTACTGTAAAATCATTCTGTCTAATTTCACTAGCAGGAAGTATGGGTAATCCAAGCTTACTAGCATTTTCATTAAATGATTTTACATTCTTCGCGCTAGAAGCAAAATTAGCTGCAGCGGTATTGGCTTCATTAACAGTTTCATTGCTACTTAAAATAGGTTTAGCTAAATAAGCAATTTTATAAGCAGCTGCTCTATTTTTTTGACCTAATATTTCTATGTAGTGATAACCATAATCCGTTTTTACTACCCCTTTTGTGCCAACAGAATTATCAAATACAAAATCGTTGAAAGGGATTACCATTTGACCTTGTGGAAAATAATCATACACACCACCCTTCTCTTTACTTCCACCGTCATCTGAGTACTTAGCAACCATAGAATTGAAATCAGCACCGTTTTTGATTGCTGTTTGAATACTATCTACTAATTTCTTACTAGTAGAGTCATCTCTTATTTGTTGACCGCTTTGAGGATTACTAGTAGCAATAAGAATATGTCTTACAGTTACGCTGTCTGGCCATTGCTTAATACCTACCATTTTAGCAATTACATAATTACTACCATCAACATAAGGACCATACATTCCACCAACAGGCAAACGTAAAATAGAATCTTTATTAGTCACTTGAATTTTAGATCCACCAAAATAACTATTATAAAACGCTAATTCAGAACCTACTTTACCAAGATATGCAGCCGCATCAGTAGAAGCAGCAAAACCAGCACGTAACTCATTAATTTGAGCAAGTGTTGCTGCTGTATCTGCAGAAGTAGGAGCAGCACTAAAACTTACATAAGAAATAGAACGGCTTTCTTCATCATTTTTATATTCCTTACTATGCTTTTTTACATAGCTGTTAATATCTGCATCAGAAACTTTTACTGTTGAATCTGCAATAGCAACATAAGGATAATAAACATAAGAAGCAGAAGCTACTGCGTTATTATCTGATTGTTGTTTTTCAATCATCCATTTTGGAACATAAACAGATTGAATCAAAAGATTTTGATACTTATTACGCAAACTATTTTGAATAGTAGGTTCTATATAACCACTATTAATCATTTTAATTTGTTCAGCGTTCTTACTCTTTTTTATTTGAGCAAATGCTCTTTTTGCATCATCCACTTTAAATTGACCTGTATTAGGATCTGTGAATTCTTGACGAAGTGGAGAATTCTCACCAAAAAGAATATCATTCAATTCTTTTGCTGAAACAGTTAAACCAAGTTTTTCAAATTCTTGATTTAATACAATATTGTCTACTTCCATATTGTATACAGTACCAATCAATTGGTCACGGGTTGCTCCTTGACCAGCATACATAGCTTCTTGTGATTTTAAACGCTCTTCAAAATCACCACGCTCTATACTAGTACCATTTACTTTAGCAATAACAGAACTGTTAGAAAAAGCAGATCCACCACGTCCGGCTCCATCCTGTAAAATAAAAGCAATTAATGCAACAGCAATAATGACAAAAATAATCCAGGTGCCACGGTCTCGAATAGTTTGAATTACAGACATAATTAATAATTAATATATAATTTATCCCGCTTCATATACGGGGAGGCAAAAATAAGGGAAAAAGAGGTAGAATAAATTGTGGAAAAATATGCACATACACATGTTGGTAACCTTAAATATTGGTGGAGAAATCGACTTTAGACCAACAAAAATGTGGAAAGGAATAGGATAAGAAGTGTGACACAATAAAATAAATCATAATACAACTAAAAAAAGACAAGAGTTATTCTTGTTAATTAACAGTGAAACAAAAGTGGAAAGTCAAAAAATCAAAATGTGCATTTGCTTATACAGCAATGTTAATATCTAGACTATTATCAATGTAATATAGAATTTAATCTGTTTATATAAAAGTGAATAACGGTGGATAAACTAAGTAAGGTTACCTTTGTTGTATGTGGGTAACTAAGTTATCCCGATATACACACTTATAATAGTAGTAGTTGATTTTATATAAATAATTATTAAATATTATTACTTTGGATATTAACATAGCAAAATCAAAAATTGAACAAAACGGATTTTTAGATTTGGATATTGATCCTGAATTGGATCTCTTTGCAGAGATAGAAAAACTTAAAAAAGAAAAAAATGCCGTTTTACTTGCACACTACTACCAAGAAACTGATATCCAAGATGTGGCTGATTATATTGGAGATAGTCTTGGTCTTGCTCAGCAAGCTAAACAAACTACAGCTGACACCATCGTATTTGCTGGAGTTCACTTCATGGCAGAAACTGCCAAAATATTAAATCCTTCAAAAAAGGTATTACTCCCCGATTTAAAAGCGGGTTGTTCATTAGCAGACAGCGCTCCTACTGCATTGTTTAAAGCATTTAAAGAAAAACATCCTGATCATATTGTTGTATCTTATATTAATTGTACTGCTGAAATAAAAGCGCTCAGTGATATAATTTGTACAAGTGGAAATGCAGAGAAAATTATTGAAAGTATTCCCCTTGATCAACCAATCATATTTGCTCCTGATAAAAATTTAGGCGCATACTTAAGTAAAAAGACTGGTAGAGAAATGTTGCTTTGGAATGGGGCATGTATGGTTCATGAAATCTTTAGTTTAGAAAAAATTGTCAAACTAAAGATTAGGCATCCAAAGGCAAAACTAATTGCACACCCTGAATGTGAAGAAGCTATATTAAATATTGCAGATTATATTGGTAGCACAACACAATTATTAAAATATACACAAACAGATCATACACTCGAATATATTGTTGCAACCGAAACAGGGATTTTGCATCAAATGCAAATAAATAATCCATCAAAAACGTTTATTCCTGCCCCTCCTGAAAATAATTGTGCCTGTAATGATTGTCCTTATATGAAACTAAATACTTTAGAGAAAATATATCTCTGTATGAAGTATGATTTACCAGAAATATTAATGGACGAAACCCTAAGGTTACAAGCGCTTAAACCAATGGAGAGGATGATGGATATCAGTAGAGCAGCAGGGCTAATAGGAGGTTAAAAAGAGTAGTTTTCATTTTAACAAAGCTTTTTATATATAAGAATAAACTTTTTATCAAAAAAGGCATCAAACCCGAAAATGCCTCATATGAAAAAGAGTTTCATCTTGGTTTTATTTACAAGCGTATCAATAATTGCTTGTAATAAGAATGACCAAACAATAGTTAACCCAACAGTAGTAACTACTGAAAATCCAATCATTTCTGCGGCATTAAACTTACCTGCCGTTCCTTTTGATTATGTAAATCTAAATTTACCGGCTTATTTTTTTGTAAACGCAGGTGGTGGAGCACCAACTTCAGTAAATGGAATTGATAATACGCCACAAAGTAATCCCATCACTAATAATGGAGCAACACTAGGGAGGGTTTTATTCTACGATAAAAATTTAAGTGTAAATAAAACCATTTCTTGTGCCAGTTGCCACAATGCTTCTTTTGGATTTAGTGATACTGCTATATTGAGTAAAGGTTTTGCAGGGGGAAAAACAGGTAGACACTCTATGAGTTTAATTAATGCAAAATTTTATCAACGGGGAAGATTCTTTTGGGATGAGCGGGCTGCAACTTTAGAAGAACAAGTATTAATGCCATTTCAAGACCAAACAGAAATGGGTATGACTATTCCAACATTACTCCAACGTGTTAGAGAACAAGCATTTTATGCTCCTTTAATGCAAAACGCATTCGGTGATACGATTATAAGTAGTAATCGAATTTCATTGGCTCTTGCGCAATTTGTGAGAAGTATTGTAAGTAGTACTAGTAAATATGATGTAGGTAGAGCTCAAACCAATAACCCTGTTGCCAATTTTACCAATTTTACTGCAGAAGAAAATGAAGGCAAAAGAATATTTATTAACCCTGTTCAAAATGGAGGTGCTGGTTGTTTTGGATGTCATACTACTGAAGCGTTTGTATCAGCAAATAATGGACCTCGAAATAATGGATTAGACCTTAATACAAACGATGACAATGGAGCGGGCCGAGGAGCATTTAAAACACATACTTTACGAAATATTGAACTAACCGCACCCTATATGCACGATGGTAGATTCAAAACCTTAGAGCAAGTAGTAGAGCATTATAACAGTGGGGTAAAAGCACACCCTAACTTAGATAATGCATTAAGGCAACCCAATGGTTCTCCTATCCAGCTGAATCTAACCAATGCTCAAAAAGCAGCACTAATTGCGTTTATGAAAACGCTGACCGATCCTACAATTGCAACCAATACTAAATGGAGCAACCCGTTTAAATAAATATTATTTTATAATATGAATTCTATATTCATCCATTCAAAAATTATTTAGTTGCTAACACCACAAATTTTTTAGCTTTAGCCAAAGCTATCAAATGAAGTACCTTGTTATTGGGCTATTATGTTTTTGTTCTGTTGCTCAAGCACAGTCGTATAAAAAAGTACACCGAAAAGCAATCATGGCAGATTCACATAATGATTTGCTTACTGCCGCAATTGAAAAAAATGTATTAATTGACCAAGACTTAAAAGGAAAAACACATTCTGATTTAAATCGGTTTAAAGAAGCAGGGGTAGATGTTCAAATTTTTAGTGTTTGGTGTGATGGAGAAAAACCTCAACCCTATTCTTGGGCTAACAGAGAAATAGATACACTCTATGCTGTAGCAAAGCGTAATCCCGGAAAAATAGAAATTGTACCTAATTATGCTGCTTTAAAAAAAGCGGTACGTAAAGAAAAAATAGCTGCGCTCTTTGGTGTGGAGGGTGGCCATATGATTGAAAATGATTTAAATAAAATAGATTCATTATACAATAGAGGTGTTCGTTACATGACACTTACCTGGAACAATTCTACAAGCTGGGCAAGTTCTGCTATGGATGAAACTAAAATGAAACATGATCCAACTGCAAAATTAGGATTGAATGATTTTGGTAAACAAGTAGTAAAAAGAATGAACCAACTAGGTATGATGGTAGACTTAAGTCATGTGGGTGAAAAAACCTTTTGGGATGCCATACAAACCACCACAAAACCTGTTTTAGTTTCTCATAGCAATGCATATGCGCTTTGTCCTGTTTTTAGGAATTTAAAAGACGAACAAATAGATGCTGTTGGAAAAAACGGAGGGGTAATTCAATTAAATTTTTATTCTGCATTTATTGATAGCTCATTTAAAAATAGAGAAAATATATTCCTGCAAAACAAACAAGCTGAAATAAAAGAACTGATTGCAAACGGTATGCAGAAAGAATATGCTCAAGCAATGGTCGTTGAAAAATATAAATCAGAATCATTGGCTATTCAACCGCCTATGAGTATGTTATTAGATCACTTAGATTATATCGTGAATAGAATTGGAGTAGATTATGTGGGTATGGGTTCTGATTTTGACGGTATTAGTGCAAGCCCAAGAGAATTAACCGATGTAACTTCTTATCCTTTAATTACAAAAGCATTATTAGAAAAAGGATACACTAAAAAAGAGGTAACTAAAATTTTGGGTGGTAATTTGTTAAGAGTAATGAAAGCCCAAGAAATACAATAAAACCATTATCAACTAAATTTTATGAGAAAAATTTTTCTGACTTCGTCGTTGTTTTTTGTAACAACAATGATTATGGCCCAGGCTACACAAAAGCCGCCATTACATGGTAAAAATTGGATGGCCATAACTGGCAAGCCACTTGCTGCTACTGCAGGATCTATTGTTTTTCAACAAGGCGGAAATGCTGTTGATGCAGCTTGTGCTATGTTAGCTGCTACTTGCACCATGTGGGATGTTTTAAGTTGGGGTGGTGAAACACAAGCCATCATCTATAATCCTAAAACAGGAAAAGTGATTGGTATTAACGCTTTAGGTGTTGCACCTACAGGAGCAACGCCTGAGTTTTTTAAATCCAAGGGATATAATTTTCCTCCAGAATATGGTCCTTTGGCTGCTATTACTCCTGGTACAGTGGGCGGTTTAATTCATATGTTATCTGAGTATGGAAGCATGAGCTTAAAACAAGTGTTGGCACCTGCAATGGATTTAGCTGCAGGTTATCCAATTGATGCACAAACAGCAAACAGCATAGAAAGGGGTAAGGAAAGAATTAAGCAATGGCCTTATAGTAAAAAAGTATTGCTACCTCATTTAGGAGAAAAAAGAGAAGCACCAGAAGCGGGTGAAATATTTGTACAGCAAGACCTACTAAACACATTAAAAAAATTAGTGGACGCAGAGCAAACAGCGTTGAAGAATAAAAAATCGCGTAAACAGGCTTTGCAAGCAGCATATGATCGCTTTTATAAAGGAGATATTGCAGATGAATTTGTAAGAGGAGCCCAAGAACAAGGTGGGTTAATAACCAAACAAGATCTCGCTAATTGGAAAGTAAAAGAAGAAGTTCCATCAATGATTAATTATAAAGGCATTGATGTGTATAAACTTACTCAATGGACACAGGGCCCTTCTTTGTTGCAGGCTTTGAATATTGTAGAAAATTTTGACTTGAAAAAAATGGGTTACAATTCTCCTCAATACATTAATACCATTTACCAAACAATGAGCCTAGCGTTTGCAGACCGTGATTTTTATTACGGTGATCCTGCATTTGCTCCAACGCCTCAGCCCATGAGTGGCTTATTGAGTAAAGCGTATGCAAAACAAAGGGCAGCTTTAATCAACCCTGAAAAAAATAATGCCTTAATTACCCCTGGTGACCCCTATCCTTTTGAAGGACGCGTTAATCCATATACCGAACAAATTAAACAGTGGAATATCGATATGGATAGCACAGGAAAAAGAAATTTTGTGCCGGCACACGATAGCACAGTTACTGCTAAAGCCGAATTAGAAGAATATATGGACCGTCTTTGGAGGGGTACAACAACTGTTGAAGCTGCAGATAAAGACGGTTGGGTAGTTTCTATAACACCTAGCGGTGGATGGTTACCGGCTACCATAGCGGGAAACACTGGTATTGGTATGAGCCAACGTATGCAAAGCTTTGTTTTGGATCCATCTATCAACCCCTTTAATGTTGTTGCCCCAGGAAAGCGCCCAAGGGTTACGCTAACCCCATCTATGGCATTAAAAGAAGGTAAACCCTATCTTTCATTTGCAGTTCAAGGAGGAGACACCCAAGACCAAAACCTTTTGCAGTTCTTTTTAAACATGGTTGAATTTGGCATGACTGTTCAACAAGCATCAGAAGCAGAAAACATTAATACCAACCAACTTTGGTTATCATTGGGTGGAACTAAAATAAAAGACCGCAAACCTAAAGTTGGAGATTTATTGCTCTCTGCAAGAACACCTGAGCCAACTAGAGAGGCATTAAAGAAAATGGGGTATAAACTCAGTTTTGGACAAAGAACCAGCGGTCCAATCAATGCCATTTTTATTGATAGAAAGCACAATAGCCTTTGGGGCGGATCTTCTAATAATGGCGAAGATTATGGAATAGGTTGGTAAACAGTTAAAAAAATAAGAATAAGGGTATAAATACGCTGCCAATTAGTTTGGTGGCGTATTATTTTTGGTAGAACAAACAGAAAACTAAACAGGTTAGTAAAAAAATACTAAAAAAATTAGTGTGTATAATTAAAAAACACTAGTTTTACCACCTCATTAATTTTGACCTTCTAAAAAGTACAACATGAGTAATGCAGAAAAATTAAAAGCCCTAAAGCTGACCATAGATAAAATCGACAAAGATTTTGGAAAAGGAAGCGTAATGATGATGAATGAAAAAAGCACAGCACCAATGGAAGTCATTTCTACTGGTTCACTTGGCTTAGATGCTGCATTAGGTGTAGGAGGTCTTCCTAAAGGTAGAATTGTAGAAATATATGGACCAGAATCTTCTGGTAAAACCACAGTAGCTATTCACGTTATTGCCGAAGCGCAGAAAAAAGGCGGAATGTGCGCAATCATTGATGCGGAACACGCATTTGATAGTGCTTATGCGCAGAAATTGGGTGTAGATGTAGATAACCTCTTGATTTCACAGCCAGACTATGGAGAGCAGGCATTAGAAATTGCTGACAGGCTTATTTTGTCTGGTGCATTGGATGTTGTAGTGATTGACTCTGTTGCAGCCTTGGTACCCAAAGGAGAATTAGAAGGAGAAATGGGTGACAGTAAAATGGGTCTTCAAGCTAGATTGATGAGTCAGGCATTAAGAAAATTAACTGCTACCATTAACAAGACCAATACCATCTGTATTTTCATTAACCAGCTTCGTGAGAAAATTGGGGTAATGTTTGGAAACCCAGAAACCACAACTGGTGGTAATGCTTTAAAGTTCTATGCTTCTGTTCGTTTAGATATCAGAAGAATGACACAAATTAAAGACGGCGACACAGCAATCGGTAATAGAGTGAAAGTTAAAGTGGTGAAAAACAAAGTAGCCCCGCCTTTCCGCGCAGCTGAGTTTGACTTGGTTTTTGGTGAAGGTATTAGCAAAGTGGGTGAAATTATTGATATGGGCGTAGAAATGGGGATCGTTCAAAAAAGTGGATCTTGGTTTAGCTATGAGAGCAACAAGCTGGGTCAGGGAAGAGAGTCGGTTAAAACTTTGTTACACGATAATCCTGAATTATCTAACGAAATTGAAGCAAAAATTAGGGCTAAGTTAATTGTGGTGGCCGAAACTCCGGCTGAAGCAACTGAACAATAAATCGCTTTTTAGATGGGTTAGTAAATTGCCCTGGTCTGCAAAGGCCGGGGCTTTTGTATTAAATTAATCTCTACTTAGATAATATTCACCCCCATTTAGGCGTTTATCAAACACTTAGTGGCTCTTTAGGGCCCTAAATTTTAATTCATTTTTGCAAATGAACGCAAAGGTACCCAGTTATTCTTTCCTGAGCGGCCGTATTCTGCAATGCCTTATTTTAACGGCTTGTATATTCGGTGGGGCTATCTATGCACAAAAAGGAATCGAATACGATATAAAGCCTTTCAAAAAAGAAGCCATTTTTAGAAACGATGACAAAATTGGTTATAACCTTAAATTCAAAAACAATACAAACGAAAAAGTAAGGGGTTCTATTAAAGCCAAAGTATATAATTACAAGGGGGAAGAGGTTTTTTCAGAAGATATTGTTTTTACCATTGATGCTAAACGGGGTTATAACAAAGACTTATTTCTTGAAAACGATAAAACCAAGCCAGGTTTTTATCAATTCTATTTAATGGTATCAGCAAATGACTATATAGATACGCTCAGTTTTGGCTATGCAGTTGACCCCGAGAAAGTATATTCAACCGTTAACAGACCAGCAGACTTTGATCAATTTTGGGATGATGCACGGAGAGAACTCATCAATATTGATCCAAAATTCAGGGTTACCAGAAGGGGAGACCAAAGCACAAGAGACGTAGATGTCTTTTTGGTAGAATTCCAATCTGTTGAATTTCAAACTATTCGGGGTTGGCTGTCTGTTCCAAAACGTAAAGGAAAATTCTCGGTCATTTATGAATTACCCGATTATTTACAAGACCTAAGGCCCGATTCACTGAAAACCGATATGGCCGTTTTCAGACTAAATGTAAGGGGTCACGGAAACAGTAAAGACAATACCAATGCCGATTTTAATACTTTTAATATTATCAATTTAAATGATCGCAATAAATATATCTATCGATCAGTTTATATGGATGCACTGAGGGGCTTAGATTTTATTTATCGACACGAGTATTTAAAATTAGATTTGAAAAAAGTTATTGTAAAAGGTGCTGGTCAGGGTGGAGCTTTATCGGCTGTTGTTGCATCATTGGATAATAGACCACAAGGATGTATTATTGAGAGACCGGTTTATACCGATATGCGAACGCTCTTTTATATGGCAGGTACTCAAAAAGTTATACCTTGGCCCGTAACCAATTTTCAAACCTATTTAAGAAATCCGCGAAATAGATTAAACGAGGAAGGATTATTTAAAAATTGGGAATATTTTGATCCAGTTAATTTTGCTTCAAATATTCGTTGCCGGGTATTATTTGGTCATAATCAAAAAAACAGTTTTAGTCCACCTCAAGCAGCTATCGCTTTGTATAATCAAATTAGAATTGATAATAGAAATATATACATGAGTTTGGATGAAAATGGAATGGATAAGACCTATTATGGGTATGAAATTTTTTGGATGAAAAAAATTCTATGAGTTATTTAAAAAAAATTGGATGAAAAAAATTATTGCGCTAATCATTATTGTACTTGTATGTAATAACTCCTATGCTGGTTTTCCGATAGGAAGAGGTAAATATTTATTGGTACCCTCCTATAACTTATACATGGCCAAGGGGTATTGGGATGGAAACGGAAACTATTTTGCTTATTCTAATGCGGGCAGATTTACTTCTCACTTTTTTGGATTGTACGGTGGAATTGGTATTGGTGAAAGATTGGATTTTGTGGGTAATGTTTCATACGTAATTCAAAGAAAACAAGAAACAGGCCTTCTACAATCCAATGCTAGTTTAGGGGATGCTACTTTTGGTTTGTCTTATTTATTAAACACATTTGATTACACTAAGTTTTTAACCGTAACTGGTTCTTTAATAGTTCCGCTCTATTCTAATTTTGCCAATAAAGTTCCTTTTACTGGTTTTCAACAAGTAGGCGGTGAAGTAAAATTGTCTTATTCTGGTTCTAATGGTGAAAGGTATTCTAATACTTATTTTGATATTAATGCGGGTATTCGTCAGTTCTTTAGCCCAGAAGGCCCCACACAATTATTTGGCGATGCATTATTAGGAATTCCCTTGGATCAAGACAATAAACTCACTTTTCAATTGTCAACAATCAAGTCTACCAGTTCGCAAACCGTATTTAATCCAAACAACCTCTTTTTAAATAGACAATTCAGTTTTTTTAGAATTACCGCAGGATATGGAAGAAGAATTGGTCAACATCATCAAATCTTTTTTAATATTTTTACAGATGTAAGCGGAAGGAATACTGGTAAAGGTACCGGCGGTGCTGTATCAATAGTGGCCGAATTATAAACATACAAATATGTTAAAAAACCTATTCATAAAAAGAGTATCGCTGTTAATCATTTTATTGTTGGTTATTGGAACAACTGTTTATTCACAGCAATCGAAAGCGAAGGCAGAAGTGGTTGTTAAGATTGCACCTTACAATACTAAAGCAAGGTTTAGTAGAAAAAACCCAGTAAAATATAAGGTTCAATTTATTAATAATTTAAGAGACGTTCAACAAGGATCATTGGTTTATACCGTATTTGATATAAACGGTAGACAAGTATTAGACCATAAGTTTGATGTAATGGTAAATCCTAAAAAAATATTTAGTTCTAATTTTGAAGTTCCTATTGACAGAGAAGGAAACTATACAATTGTAATGAATATAGAACTGACCAATTTTACCAATACTTATAATGGTAGTTTTACTTATACCGGACCCCCAAAAAGGTAATCGTTGATATACGAAATTATTAAACCCTTTATTCGAATTGCACTCTCTTTTTTCTGTAGAAAAATTTATATACATCATAGAAATAATTTACAATTAAAGGGACCTATCTTAATTGTAGCCAACCACCCTAATTCATTTTTAGACGCAATCATTATTGGGGCTTTTTTTAAAAACCCAATTCATTTTTTAGCAAGAGGCGATGCCTTTAAAAAAAATCATCATCGTTTTTTTTTGCGTTTATTAAATATGATCCCCATTTATAGATTAAGTGAAGGAAAGGAAAATTTATACCTCAATGAATATGCATTTAATCAGTCTCAAAAAATATTAGAAAAGGGGGGAATCGTTTTAATTTTCATTGAAGGAATTTGTTTATTAACCAATCAACTTCAACCCTTTAAAAAAGGAGCTGCAAGAATAGCTTTGGATTACCAAGGAAACACGGCTTTGAAAATACTTCCTATAGGAATTGCGTATGATCAATTTAATGCTTGGGCCAAAACAGTTCAAGTGATTATTGGTGAACCAATTGAATCAAATAGTTTGTTTCCTTTTCAAGAGCGTGCCAAAAACATGAATTATTTTAATAACCAAATAAGGCAAGCGCTTGAACCATTAATTAAACAACCCGTCTCGGCCAATATTAATCACACCGTTTGGATACAATTTATTTCTTCAATTGGGTACTATCTTCACCAACCCCTATTCAAGCCCATTGATCAACTCATAAAAATCAAAACAAAGAATACGGTATTTTACGACTCTGTTTTGTTTGGAATATTATTCATGATTTTTCCATTATTTCTATTAATCATTGGAATGATATTGAATTTCTTTTTTGGAATACTTGGCTTATTCGTTTTGTGTTTTATTGTTATTGCTGCAAGAACTATTGTGCTATGCAGAAATCCAATTAAATAGTTGTTCAAGCTATCCTTTATTGTTAATTTGTAGCTATGCGTTGGATGGGCAATAGAGAAAGTAATAATGTAGAAGATCGCAGAGGCGGTGGTTCTGGATTAATTGCAGGCGGTGGGATAGGTACCATTATTATTGGATTACTATATATTTTATTAGGTGGAGACCCTGCCGTGGTAGTAAACCAAGTAATACAACAAACCCCGCAGGTTTCTACAAAAACCACAAGCGCAGAAGACGAAAAATTGGCTTCCTTCACGAAAGTGGTATTGGCATATACCGAGGATGTTTGGGACTCTATCTACTATGAAAGAGGTGAAACATATGAGGCCCCCAAATTAGTACTGTTTACTCAACAAACCCAGTCTGGATGTGGTTTTGCTAGCGATGCTTCCGGGCCTTTTTATTGTCCAGCCGACAAAAAAGTATATATTGATCTCTCTTTTTTTAAAGAATTATCAGAACGGTTTAATGCCCCCGGAGAATTTGCTATGGCTTATGTAATTGCCCATGAAGTAGGCCATCATATCCAACAATTAAACGGAACCGCGGCGGCTGTTCAACAAATGAAATCCAAACTATCTGAAAAAGAGTACAACCAATTATCTGTAAAACTAGAATTACAAGCTGATTTTCTTGCGGGTGTTTGGGCTCATCATGCTAATAAGCTTAGAAATATTTTAGAGCAAGGTGATATTGAAGCCGCTTTAAATGCGGCCAATGCTATTGGAGATGATCGGCTTCAGCAACAGCAACAAGGATATATTGTACCCGATGCCTTTACACACGGCACATCAAAACAAAGAATGTATTGGTTTAAAAAAGGATTTGAAACAGGAGATCCTTTTCAAGGAAACACTTTTGCCCAAAATCAAGCAGAATAATTAGAATCTATATTTATGAAAAGAATTTCATTTTTTGTTGCCCTCTTATTAGGATTACAATCTGTTGCACAAGACACGATACAGAAACAAGATATTGTATCGGCTGCTAAGTTGTTTGATTTGCAATTTACTAAGAAAGAAGTGGATACAATGTACGCTGGCATTAAAGACAATCTAAGTGTATATAAGGATATGCACAAAATCAAAGTGAATAATGCCATTCCCATGAGTTTATGGCAAAATCCAATGGTACCTGGGTTACAAATTAATATTAAACAAAAGCAGATTAAATGGAAGTTTAATAAGAAGGTTCAATTGCCCGATAATAAAGCTGAATTAGCTTTTTATAGTATTGCAGACTTGTCCATGTTAATCAAGAACAAAAAAATAAGTTCTGTAGAACTAACTAGGTTTTTTATTGATCGTATTAAACAGCATGCAGATAGCTTACAGTGTGTTATATCAATTACCGAATCGTTGGCTTTAGAACAAGCTAAGAGTGCAGACGCTGAAATTGCAGCAGGAAAATACCGAGGTCCCTTACATGGCATACCCTATGGGTTAAAAGACTTGTTTTCGGTAAAAGGAACAAAAACCACTTGGGGCGCAACACCTTATAAAGATCAGGTAATTGAGGAAGATGCTTATGTATATAATCGCTTAAAAGAAGCTGGTGCTGTATTGGTTGCTAAGTTTACATTAGGCGCACTGGCAATGGGAGATTACTGGTATGGAGGCAGAACTAAAAACCCATGGAATCTTAGAACAGGTTCATCTGGTTCTTCTGCAGGTTCAGCTTCAGCAACCGTTGCTGGCTTGGTACCATTTGCAATAGGAACTGAAACATGGGGATCAATCATATCTCCGTCCTCTACTTGTGGAGCAACCGGATTAAGGCCAACATTTGGAAGAATTAGTAGAACAGGCGCAATGGCTTTAAGCTGGAGCTTAGATAAGATAGGACCCATCTGTAGATCTGCTGAAGATGCAGCAATAGTATTTAGTTTTATTCATGGAACAGATGGACAGGACCTTTCTGCGGTGAATATTCCTTTTAATTATCAACCAGAGGGTGATATAAAAAAGCTGAGAATTGGGTTTGCAAAAAACTATTTTGATTTAATTAAAGACACATCAAGAAATGAATGGAAGGTTTTGGAATCATTTAAACAAATGGGTGTTGAATTAATTCCTATTGAGTTTCCAGATACTGCGGTTTATAAAGCCAATATGATGGATGTGATTATAAGTGCAGAATCTGCAGCTGCTTTTGATGATTTAACCCGATTTAATATTGATGATGAATTATCAAGACAGGGACCTTTTGATTGGCCCAATAGTTTTAGGGTATCCAGATTAGTTCCTGCGGTTGAATATGTAAACGCCAATCGAATGCGTTATCAATTACAGCAAAAAGTTCATGCAGCACTTGAACAAATTGATGTACTTATTTGCCCAACAAGAGGAAGTGGAAATCAATCTGCAATTACCAATTTAACCGGTCAACCTGTAGTATGTACTCCTTCGGGGTTCGATAAAAGATCTGGATTGCCTACTAGCATTAGCTTCATTGGAAATCTTTATAATGAGGCAGCAATATTATTAGCTGCAAAATACTATCAGCAGTCTACCAATTGGGAAAGTATTCACCCCCCCCTATTTCTAAAATGATTTGTAAATAAATTCAATACTTTATTTCAACAGTATGAAAAGAAGCAACAAGCCCATTGCCATCATTTTCAGCTTATTTTTTTTTACTGGATTAGTATATTGGATTTATACCATTACACAAGCAAAAGAAAATTATCAAGAGCCGGTTATATATGTTTTAGCTGATGAGGCTGATTATACACCAGAAAAAGCCCTTGACGCACTATTGCTAAAAAAAGATAGCATTCGAAATGGTTATTTTAATCCTGGATTTACTCAATTTAAATGGTGGGTCTATATCAGGACCAATCAACCAGAAGTGAATTATTTGCAAATTGCAAACCCGCATATCAATAAAATCAATATTTATGCAATTAACAATAATTTACTGAACCTTAGTTTTCAATCAGGCGATTATTTTAAATTCAAACAACGTGAGTTAAATGATCCTGATTTTTGGTTTAAAATTCCGAATCATACCCAAGCAATATTAATTGAGGTAGATAAAAAAGGGGAATCTATAGATCTTCCTATAAGATTTGTGGAAGAAAAAGATATGATACAATACTTATCCGATCAAAAAATGGCCTACGGAATATTTGTTGGTTGGATGATTTTTCTGGTTTTACTGAATTTATTTTTATGGGTTTCACTCAGAGATAATATTCATTTATTTTATATCCTTTTTGTGAGTTCTGCGGCTCTTTGGGTTATATCTAATTGGGGTCTAGGTTTCCAGTATTTATGGCCCAACCATCCCGATATGGCCAGTAAAGCAAGACCGATTTTTAGTACTACTTCATTTATTTTACTTCTTGAATTAAGTAGAAGATATTTTGCCCCAAATGAAAAAAAGCCATTGTACAATGGCTTTACCAGAGCACTACAATTATTGCTGATTTTATTATTGTGCATTTTTATAACTAGCAATATATCAATAGCCAACGAATGGATTAGGTATTTAACGCTTAGTGTTGCTAATATTTTGTGGTTGCTTTCGATGTTTACAGTTATGTTTTTCATTTTCAAAAGCTATAAAAACGCAAAAGCAATTTCCCTATTTTATTTAGCAGCATTTATGGCTCATGCTATTTTTAGCATCTTGATTATTTTATCACAATACCATGTACAAGACAGCTGGGTATTCTTTATTAATAAATATGGATCTGCCATTGGAATTTTAGCTAATAGTACAATACTTTCTTTTGGCTTGACACAACGATACAATCATTATAAGAGAGAAAGAGAACAAGCCAAGCAGCAACTAGATTTAGAAAGAAGCCAATACGCAGATAGACTTATACAAACACAGGAAGAAGAACGGTCTAGGCTGGCCCGTGAATTACATGATGGATTAGGGGGTTTATTGGGTAGTATTCGAATAGGTGCTTTCAACAAGCTAAAGCAAGAGCCCAATAATCAACATTGGCTAGATAATCAATTATCAGAAGCAATTGAAGATCTTAGAAATATAGCACACGACTTAATGCCTGTAAACCTACCAGAAAAAGGATTGGTGGCTATTTTGGAAAAAACGGTTGCTAGGTGGAATTTATCTAATGAGTTTAAAACCTATTTTGATTGTTCCCTCACAACAAGGTTTCCATTGGCTGTTGAAGCAGGATTATATAGAATTGTATCGGAGTTAATTCACAACGTGAAAAAACATGCCCAAGCAACGGAAGTGTACATTTCTTTGTGGGAAGAAAAAAATAACGATATAATTACTTTGTTGGTAGAAGATAATGGTGTTGGGTTTATTCCTAACCAATCTGAAGGGATTGGTCTGAAAAACATCAAATACCGAGTAGAGTACCTAAATGGAAAAATTTTGATAGATTCAAACACAAAAGGGACTAGTATTGTAATTGAAATTGTTGGATCGAAAACCCCATTTAATGCTAAATAGAACTAAAGTTGCGATAGCCGACGATCATAAAATTTTTGCGCAAGGCATAAAGAGCGTTTTAAAAGACCAAGAATGGATCAATTGGGTTGGAGAAGCCTTTACTGCAAAGGATGCCTTTCAATTATATGAAGATAGAAGGCCAGACATTTTTTTGTTGGACTATCATTTCCCCGACGGAAATGGATATGAAGTAGCCAAAAAAATATTGCATAAATACCCTAATGCGGCTATTATTATTTTGAGCATGGAGAATGACAGCGACATTATGCACCAATGCAGTTTATTGGGTATTAAAGGATATATCATTAAAAATCTTTCCTCCGACGAATTAATTCAAACCATAGAGCAAGTTGTATCGGGAAACAATGTTTATATGTGGGGAGAAGAAATGGATTCAAAATTAACAGACCAAGATGGAGGTCTAAGCAAAAGAGAAAAAGAAATTATTGCATTAATTAGTAAAGGACTTACTAGTCAGGAAATAGCCGACACTATTAATTTAAGTGTATTAACCATTAATACCCATCGTAGAAATATTCTTCGAAAACTTAATTTAAAAAACACTGCAATGGTGGTCCAATACGCAAAGGTCAATCGCTTATAATACTATTGTATGAAATATATTCTACCAACCCTTCTTCTGTTTTTTTTTAGTACTGTTTCCTGTAAGAGTATAAAGCAAATTACAGTAGAGAAGCCAATTGAAACCGCTAGCTTAGAATACTTAGATACTTATACCATTCCCAATAATTTTCAGTTTATGCAAACCACCGTAGGAGGTTTGTCGTCTATTGATTATGATGTAAAAAAAGATCAGTTTTACTTAATTAGCGATGATCGTTCAGCGATTAATCCAGCACGATTTTATACAGCCACCATTGCCATTAAAAACAATAAGATTGATACCGTGGCTTTTATCAGCCGCGCATTTTTGCAAGACAATAAGGGTAAAACATATCCAAGCGCAAAAACCGATCCTACTCAAACGCCTGATCCGGAAAGCATGCGCTATCATCCAGGGATCAATCAATTGGTGTGGAGCAGTGAAGGAGAGCGATCCATTAGTCCGAAGGAAAGCATTTTGATTAATCCAGCAGTTTATTTTATTGATACAAACGGAGCATGGAAAGACAGCTTACAAATGCCAGCCAATCTCTATATGAGTTTAATAGAAAAAGGCCCCAGACAAAATGGGGTATTAGAAGGAATGAGTTATGCAGACCAATATCGTACACTCATGCTCAATGTAGAAGAGCCGCTTCAGGAAGATGGACCTAGGGCAGATTTGCAGCCCAATAAAGCCATGATTCGTTTTTTTGCATTTGATACTAAAACAAAAAAGTGCATCAAGCAATTTGCTTATGAATTAGATCCAGTAGCGCATCAACCCAATCCTTCTAATGGCTTTATTGTTAATGGAGTCCCAGAGTTTTTATGGATAGGAAATAATCAATTATTAGTATTAGAACGATCGTTTTCAACAGGCAGATTACCTTGTACCATTAAAATTTATTTAGCAGATTATGGTGCTGCCTCTGATGTTACCAATATAGCTACCCTAAAAGACACCGCACTATACCAACCGATGAAAAAAAAACTATTGATGAATATGGATCAATTGGGAATTTTTACCGACAATATTGAAGGCATTTCTTTGGGACCCCTGTTACCTAATGGAAATAGAACTGTTTTATTGGTTGCTGATAATAATTTTAGCCCCCTACAACGTTCACAAATCATCTTAATGGGATTAAAAACGAAATAGCTTTGTTTAAATTTTCAATTATGCCTATTCGTCTAATTATATTTTTCCTTGTAATATTCGCAACCTCTTGTAAAGAAGAAACCAAAAAAGGCTTACCACATGTAATAATAGAAACAGGATATGGAGATATTGAAATTGAGTTATACACGGATAGGGCACCTTTAACGGCAAACGCTTTTTTGTCTTATATAGATTCGGGGTTTTATAATAAATCCAATTTTTATCGGGTCTTAAGCATGTATAATCAACCCTCCAATGCACCCAAAGCATTTTTAATTCAAGGTGGAATTTGGAAATCAAACAATGCATTAGCACAAAGTCTTCAAGGTATTCCTCACGAGCCCACTAATAAAACAGGCATTTTGCATAAAGAGGGAACGATTTCTATGGCAAGAAACGAGCCTGGTTCTGCTGGCCCAGAATTTTTTATCATGGTAGAAGATGAAACCGGCTTTGATTACGGCGGAGAAAATATTGAAGACAGACTTGGTTTTGCTGCTTTTGGATCTGTTGTAAGAGGAATGCCGATTGTTAGAAAAATACACAACTTAAAAGAGATTAATCATTACTTAGATCCACCCGTGTATATTAAAACAATCAGGCGAAAATAATGATTAGCGATAAGCAGGTTGGTATTCGTACACTACTTCAAAAGCTTCTTTTTTAAGTGAAGGAATACCCTGTCCAATTTTTAAATTTTTAAACTGAGGCGTAGGCTCGCAAACCCAGTATTGATTACCCTTGTATACGATTGGGTTTCCTTGTGGGGTATCAAACTGAATCGCAACAGTAACATGTTGAGGGTAAGACAATACAATCATTGGAAGATTATAAATCTCTTTCACTAGGTAAAAAAAGAAAGCAGCGCGGTCTTCGCAATCGCTGTATTCGGAAAATAATGTTTGCTCAGGAGAAAACCTTTTATCCTTGCCGTATAATGTAGCATCGTTCTCGAATGCAAAAGAAGAACGGGTTAAATGCATTAAATAATCTACCCCCTTTTTTTGATCCATCCCGGCAACTGTTTTTTTAAGCACCGGAATTAAGGATTGATAAGTTGCACTGCTTAATGGCGCATTGAACTGTACAGCATACTCAACAGAGGGATAGTTATTGAAGAGTTTATTGATAGACTTGTTCACTTTTACTTTAAACTCATAATTGCGTTGGCCATAAGCAAACTGAATTGGCTTTATTTCATAACTGTCGGGGTTAAAATCGGGCATCCGATTAATCTTGTAAGAAAAACCCTTCGCAGCATTATTTCGTGTAACTACTTTGATATCCTGAAAACGCCCTTGTTTAAAATCAATATCGTTTCCATAATCATGGTAATTTAAACAGATATACTGTTCTTGATTGTACAACATGGAGGGAATATCATATACATTTTCATTGGACTGAACATACAATAATAGTGTATCATTTCTTAAACGGGTAACTGCTGAATAACCTGTTTGATTTAAGAAAAACCATTTGTATAGGGTGTAGCGATGGTAGTTTTCTTTTTTAGGACTGATGGATTCCGCTGTGGTTCTAATCAACTGATAAAACAACCAATCGTCTAATTGTTTTTCTTGCTTATAGCTTAGCAGGTTATTAACTAATTGATTAAATGGGAGCTGATTAATATTGGAGTAAAACGCTTCAACCGAAGCAGGTGAAAGAGGTTGGTCTAACTGAACTTGTAATGCACCAACTCCGGGCGTATGAACAGTGTCTCCATAAAAATCTATATACGCTTGAATACGTTCAAGCGAAGTTTCTTGTGCAAACAACTTTTGAACATTCGTAAGTTGAAAGCACAAGCAACTGGTGATTAATATGGTCAAAACCCTCTTTTTCACAACTAACCCATTTCACTGAAGTTACAAAAAGGTAACAATTAATTAATATTAAGTTTTTTGAAAGTGATGTTAAAAAGCAGTAAAATGGCCGATTTGGTCAATTAGCCGCTAAATTTGCTCAATATTTTAGTTATGCCCTTTCAGTTACACACGAATTACCAGCCAGCAGGGGATCAACCAAAAGCCATACAAGAATTGGTGGATGGGGTAAACGAGGGCGAACAGTACCAGACTTTATTGGGGGTAACTGGAAGTGGTAAAACCTTTACCATTGCCAATTTAATACAACAGGTACAAAGGCCTACCCTAGTCTTAACACATAACAAAACTTTAGTGGCTCAGCTTTATGGAGAATTCAAGCAATTTTTTCCAGAAAACGCAGTGGGATATTTTGTGAGTTATTACGATTACTATCAGCCTGAAGCCTATATGCCTGTAACAGGCACTTATATAGAAAAAGACCTGAGCATTAATGAAGAATTAGACAAGCTAAGATTACAAGCTACTTCTCAATTATTGAGTGGACGCAGAGATATAATTGTGGTGGCAAGTGTGAGTTGTATTTATGGTATGGGAAATCCTACGGAATACGAGAATGGAATCATCCGCATACAAAAAGGACAAGTATTGTCTCGACAAGGTTTTTTGCATGCATTGGTTAATTCGTTGTATAATCGTTCGCAGGGCGATTTTACTCGCGGTACATTTAGGGTTAAAGGAGATACGGTAGACATCAATTTGCCTTATGTAGATTTTGGCTACCGAGTTACTTTTTTTGGAGACGAAATTGAAGAGATTGAAAGTATAGAAACCGCTACCAACAAGCGGATAGGCTTAATGGACACGGCAGCTATATTCCCCGCCAACTTATACCTTGCTCCTAAAGACATGATTGTTGAAGTGATGCACGAGATACAAGATGAAATGATGTTGCAAGTGGACTATTTTAAATCGGTAGGTAAGTTTATAGAAGCGTCTCGTTTAAAGGAAAGAGTAGAATATGATTTAGAAATGATCCGTGAATTGGGTTATTGCAATGGGATTGAAAACTATTCAAGATTTTTTGATAGAAGAAAGCCCGGTACAAGACCATTCTGTTTGCTCGATTATTTTCCCAAAGATTTTTTATGCGTGATTGATGAAAGCCACCAAACCATTCCACAAGTTGCTGGTATGTACGGAGGCGATAGAAGCAGAAAACTGGTCTTGGTTGATTATGGATTTAGATTACCCAGTGCCATGGACAACCGTCCTTTGAACTTTCATGAATTTGAAAGCTTAACAGGTCAAACCATTTTTGTGAGTGCGACCCCAGGTGAATATGAATTAGAAAAAACGGGTGGCGTTGTAGTAGAACAGGTAGTAAGACCTACTGGCTTATTAGATCCACCGATAGAAATAAGACCCAGCACCAATCAGATTGATGATTTATTAGATGCCATTGACGACCGAGTTAAAAAAGGAGATCGTGTTTTAGTAACTACGTTAACTAAAAGAATGGCGGAAGAAATGGATAAATATTTGGGCCGCATAAATATTAAATCAAAATACATCCACTCCGATGTAGATACCTTAGAACGCGTAGAAATCTTGCGTGATCTGCGTTTGGGGGTAATTGATGTATTGGTGGGAGTGAATTTATTAAGGGAGGGATTAGATCTGCCGGAGGTTTCGTTAGTTGCTATTTTAGACGCAGACAAAGAAGGATTTTTGCGCAACGAACGCTCTTTAACTCAAACTGCTGGACGTGCTGCAAGAAACGTAAATGGCTTGGTTATTTTTTATGCAGATAAAATGACCGAGAGCATGCAACGAACCATTGATGAAACCACCCGAAGAAGGGCCAAGCAAATTGCATACAACTTAGAACATGGTATTACACCAACAACTGTAACCAAGAGCAAGGAACAAGTATTTGCACAAACTTCTGTATTAGACATCAAGGGCTATGATCCTTCTAATCCTTATGCTTTACATCAAGAAGAATCGCTGTTGTCTAATGTAGCTGATGAACAAGTCGATTTTAAAACCATACCACAGGTAGAAACGGCCATTAAGAAA
Organism: Sediminibacterium sp. FEMGT703S; assembly: GCA_002786355.1. Lineage (GTDB taxonomy): Bacteria > Bacteroidota > Bacteroidia > Chitinophagales > Chitinophagaceae > Sediminibacterium. The sequence continues at coordinate 71,154 of PGCO01000007.1, read as the reverse complement.
GTGAAAAAAGAAATGGAGAAAGCCGCTAGAGATTTAGATTTTATAGAAGCGGCTAGATTAAGAGACGAAATGTTCAATCTGCAAAAAAAGCTGGAAGCCATGAAATAATTAGTACTGCTCAGAATGCATTAAATTTAAACAAGCATATTTTATTTCATGAAAAAACTAGCACCGCTTTTACTCAATTTAATTCCATTTTTAATGCAGGCTCAAACGACTTTTTACGAAGAACGGTTTAGGCCCCAGTACCATTTTTCGTCACAAAAAAATTGGATTAACGATCCCAATGGATTGGTTTATCATAATGGAGAATACCATTTATTTTATCAACATAATCCCTTTGGTAATATTTGGGGACATATGAGTTGGGGTCACTCGGTAAGTAAAGATTTAGTGAAGTGGAAACCCCTTCCTTTAGCACTCAAAGAAGAAGGGGGTAAAATGGCTTTTTCTGGATCCGTTGTAGTTGATACTAAAAATACCAGTGCCCTTGGTAAAAAGAAAGAAAACCCACCAATGGTTGCGGTATTCACTGCGCACGATAGCATCAATCAATCTCAATACCTGGCTTTTAGCAATGACCAGGGAAGATCATGGAATAGCTTCGCAGGCAATCCAGTACTAGATTTGAATAAGCGCGATTTTAGGGATCCCAATGTGTTCTGGTACGAACAAACAAAGCAATGGGTCATGATGGTTTCAATGCCTATTGAAAAAATGATCTCAATTTATACTTCGCCTAACTTAAAAAAGTGGACATTCCAAAGCAACTTTGGTCCTATTGGAGATACATCGGGTGTATGGGAGTGTCCTGATTTATTTCAGGTACCCATAGCAGGAGAACCCAATAAAAAGAAATGGGTGTTATTAATATCGCAGAATTCAAGTATGCAATATTATGTGGGTGAATTTGATGGAAAAAAATTTTACAATGAAAATTCCCCTAGCAAAATTGTAAGACCTGATTATGGTAGTGACTATTATGCAGCCATAACTTTTAAAAATACCCCTGATCGTATCCCCGTTTCAATTGGCTGGGTCAATAATTGGAATTATGCCAATGAAATTCCGACTGATCCTTGGAAAGGTGCTATGTCTATTCCTCGAAAATTATCAGTTAAAAAAATTGGATCGGAATGGTCCTTGGTACAGGAACCGATCAAAGCCTTGCGCGCAATGCGCTCCATGGAAGAACGATTAAGCGGAACTATTTCGGTTAAGAACAGTTACACCCTCCCTTTTAAAAGCAATTGCTTTGAAATGGAAGTAGACCTTAAGCCTGTAAAAAATGGTATTTGTGGGATTAAAGTTGCCGTGGGCGGTAACCGTAGTTTTATCATTGGGTATGATTCAAAATCAGCACAGTTGTTCACCGATAGGAGTAATACCCCATCTAATTTTAGTAAACAGTTCCCCCTTTCTGCTAAAAAATATGCTTCTTTAAAAACACAAAATGATAAAGTAAAACTGCATATCTTTTTTGATAAGAGCATCGTTGAGGTTTATGCTAATAACGGAGAACTGGTTTTTACTTCGCAAGTTTTTCCAGAAGAAACAGATACGGGTATTGAATTTTTTAGTGACGGAAATGACACGGTATTCGAGCAGATTAGCTTTTGGCCAATGAGATCCATCTGGAAATAAATACGATCTTTACCAAGTAAAACAACACTATGAGCTTTAGGAATTTTAAAATGGTTAGTTACGTGGTTTTTGGCCGCGGCAGTTTTAATCAACTAGATGAAATATTGACTCCACATAGAAAGGGCGATGCTCCTATGGTATTTTTAGTAGACCATTATTTTGAAGGCAAGCCATTGTTGAATCGTATTCCATTAAGAGGAAAAGATAAAATAGTGTTGGCTGATGTTACTTATGAACCTAAGACTAGTCAAGTAGACGAATTAGCCCGCTCTTTAAAAGAAGAATTTGGAACCATTAGTGGGGTGATTGGTATTGGCGGTGGATCTACCATGGACTTAGCGAAAGCGGTTTCTTTGATGATGACCAATCCAGGCTCATCGGCCGATTACCAAGGATGGGATTTGGTTCAAGAAGCAGGTGTATATAAAGTAGGCATACCAACTTTGAGTGGAACAGGTGCAGAAGTGAGCAGAACCACCGTTTTAACAGGACCAACTAGAAAGTTGGGAATGAATTCAGACTTTACTCCTTTTGATCAAATAGTATTAGATCCAGAACTTACGAAAGACGCACCAGCCAATCAGCGATTTTATACGGGCATGGATTGTTATATCCATTGCATAGAAAGTTTAGAAGGCACATATTTAAACGAGTTCAGCAAAAGCTATGGAGAGAAAGCTTTACAGCTTTGTCAAAAAGTATTTGTTGAAAAAAATCATTGGGATGATGAAAGTGACGACCAATTGATGATGGCTTCTTATGCTGGAGGTATGAGTATTGCCTATTCACAAGTGGGTGTGGCGCATGCAGTAAGTTATGGCTTGAGTTATTTACTTGGAACCAAACACGGAATTGGCAATTGCATTGTCATGAATCATTTAGAAGAGTATTATCCTGCAGGCGTGAAGGAATTCAAATTGATGGTAGAAAAAAATCAAATTGAAATACCACAAGGTATTTGCAAGGGTTTGAGCAATGAGCAATTTGAAACCATGATGAACGTGTCATTGGGCATGAAACCCTTATGGGAAAATGCTTTGGGAAAGGATTGGGAAAGTATCATGACTCGTGAAAAACTCAGAGCACTATACGAAAGACTATAGTCGCGCACGATAGGAACAAATACTTTGAATCACTATAAAAGCTTAGCAGCTTTTAGCAAATCTTCCGGCGTATCAATTTCTACTCCCATGTATTGGGTGAGCACCATTTTTAATGCCACACCATATTCAAGGTAACGCAAGCATTCAATTTTTTCTGCTGCTTCTAAGGGTGTCATTGGCCAGTCGGTAAAATTGAGTAATGCTTGTTTACGAAAAGCATACACACCAATATGTTCGTAATATGGAATGGCAATATTTTTATCTCGAGGATAAGGAATTACGCTTCGAGAAAAAAACAGCGAATTCATATTTCTATCCACTGCAACTTTCACGTAGTTGGGATCTTCAATTAAAGTTCGATCTTTTAACTCCTGCATTAAAGAGGCAACTTGTACAGTAGGTTCTTTAAATGTTGCGAGTAATTTTTCTAATGGATCTTTTTGCACAAAGGGTTCATCGCCCTGCACATTCACAATAATATCAACGTCTAAATCAGCCGCAGCTTCGGCAATACGATCGCTTCCGCTTTCATGATTTTTTTTACTCATGATGGCTTTGCCACCATTGCTGGTGATTTCAGTAAAAATGATATCACTATCGGTTACCACAATAACATCACTAAACAAACCAGTGGCAAGTGTATTATCATAGGTATGACGAATGACCGATTTATTGCCTAGTGTTTGCATTAATTTTGCAGGAAAACGAGTGGCAGCATAACGCGCAGGAATCATGGCAACAATCTTCATAAACATAACTTTCTACAAAGATGCACTACCTAGGGCTGAAGTAGAAAAAAATGATGCGAAAGAAAAGGATCATTAATTTGCCAGGTAGCAAAATGGCTTCGAAGAAAAATAAGAAACGATTGACGTCATCACTCCAACGAAAAGGGTTATCAATAATACCCCTGACCCAACCCATATTGTCTAGTCTTGGTTTAGGATGAACCAATAAAGCCAGCACTAAATAAATTAGTCCAAACAAAATAACAGCTTCAACCCCTTTACCTTCCACCAGTGTAAACAAAAAGAAATAGCCCACCCAAATGGCACCACCAATGAGCAAGTAAAGAATTTTCATCCAATTGGCCATTTCACCAACAGGGTTTGGTTGTATACCCATTTCAGCATGCCCTTTTGGGCCTGGATTTTTTCTTTCAAAAAACCATTCGAATAAACTCATAAACTAAAATACAAATTTAGTACTGTGTTTTGATGCTGTTGTCAAAAGGAATTTTCAACTGGTAGTTGAGTGCTTCATCCGTGCTATCGTCTAACACGTCTAATCCATAGCGCAAACTGTCTACAGGCGTATAATTGTAAGTACCAAACAAACGGTCCCAAATAGAAAAGATATTGCCGTAGTTGCTGTCTGTTTGCGGTTGCTTGTAATGGTGATGTACTTTGTGCATATTGGGGGAAATGATCACCCAACTAATGACATTGTCTAACCAAAGCGGTAAACGCATATTGGCATGATTGAATTGAGATAAAACCGCGCTTAAACTCTGATACAACATCACTAACCACATGGGGGCGCCACAAATAATCACGCCAATGGTAGTGAATACTGCTCTGAATACACTTTCTCCTGGATGGTGTCTATTAGCAGTGGTAGTATCAACATGTGTGTCTGCATGATGCACCATATGAAACTTCCACATCCATTTGATTTTATGTTCTATAAAATGGATAAAATATGCCCCTACTAAATCAAGCAATAACAATCCACCAATTAACATTACCCAAGTAGGCATAGCTGTCAATTGCAATAAACCAAATTGGTTAGCTATGGCCCATTCGCTGGCTTTTACAATTACCAATGCAAACGCAAAATTGATGATAATGGTAGTTGCTGTGAAAAATAGGTTAATCCCAGCATGGCGAACTTTATTGTACTTAAAATTGGCCAATGGCACAATACCTTCCACTATCCAAAAGAATAAAATGCCACCCGCTAATATTAGCGCTCTATGTAAACTAGGAATAGTATTGAAGTAGTCAATAATGGCATCAATCATTTTGCTAAAAGTTTAGTGTAAGTTACAAATAATGAAATAATGAAATTAGCAGGCCCTATTATTCTTTTAATTAATTTAGACTAAAACAAGCAAACAATGGAGTTCTCGACCCTATTTTGGAAAAAAATACAATTAATTTTTCCAACATTATTTATACTAATTTTCGGGATTAGTTTTTTTGAAATAATTAGTAGATGGGTAATTGCAAACTATGCTCCATCAATCGATTTTGAAGAAGAAACATGGAATATTCATATACAACTTATTTTATCTGGTATAGCATTGTTTCTTTTTCTTTTACCAAAGCTTGCACGATTCGTTTTTCCGGAGCAAAATAAATTTAGCAAATATGTTTTTTTATTACTTGCATGGATATGGTTTGCTTTTTTAAATGTATTTATTCAAGTCTATTATACTAACTGTTCAGACAAATTAATTAATCTAAATAGAATAGAAGATATTCAAAGAGAGCCGGTTGGACGATATTATCAATTAAAAAATGGAAATCTTGCTAGAATTCATACATGTTCATTTATAAAATTTTATACTAGTAACAAGGGCAGAAGGCTAAACATGGATATTTATTTTGCAATCCCCATTTTTTCTCGAGGAAACTATTACCCAAAATTGGGCCATCCTTATTGGTTTGGTGTAAAATTTCATAAAGAAATGCCTAATAGGTTTTCTGATGAGATAAAAAACAAAATGGCAAGACAATTATTCAATGAATGCAAAGAAGCGTTAAATACATACGATATTAAGCGGATTCCATATGTAGTGAGAAAAGAGCGATCAAGGGAAACAAGATATTTTTTAAAATCAATCGAAAATAGGGCGACTGCCTTTTCCCCAAAAAACACGATAATCCTCCAACACCCACATAATGAAGATTTTTCGGAAAGAACCAATAATAGCTTAAGAAATTTTTTTATTACGCTATTAATTGGAACTGTTTTATTTGCCTTATTATGCTCTAATAAAAAAATAGGGTTAAAGGAAGAACATTTAGAAATCAAACATATTTGATTAAAATACATGAACTTCATCAAGGGTTAAAAATCATGAATGATAAAAGTAGAAAAGGTATCTATCTTTTTGAAAATATATTTGTCCTAATAAGTCGGCACAAAAAACCCCACAATAAAATTGCAGGGTTCTAGCATTATAAAAGTAGTTGATTAATTATTCAACATCAACGGCATCACCAACATCAATAAGTCTTCGCCTTCGCCTTGCTCAGTTGGTTTAATTAAACCAGCTTTTGTAGGAGTAGACAATTCCATTTTTACATCATCGGTATCTGCAGCGTTTAGCATTTCAATTAAGAAACGCGCGTTGAAAGCAATCTGTAAATCTTCTCCATCATATTGACAGCTCATGCGCTCGTTACCTTCAAAACTGAAGTCTACGTCTTGTGCAGCCATTTGTAATTCTGAGCCGGTAATGTTCAGTGCAACTTGATTGGTGCTCTTGTTAGAGAATACATTGACACGACGCAATGCATTTTGAAATGCAGATTTGTTGACAATCAATTTGTATGGATTATCCGCAGGAATGACCACTTTGTAATCTGGGAATCTGGCATCAATCAAACGACAGATCATATGCGTTGAACCATGCTTCACAAACAAGTGATTACTATTGTAGCTGATGGTTAAATCGTCTTCATTATCCGGTAATGCGTTTTTTAATAAGTTCAAAGGCTTCTTAGGCACAATGAATGAATCTGTTTTGGTAGCAGAGGTATCGGTGCGCTTGTAACGAACCAAACGATGCGCATCAGTGGCAACAAATTGTACGCCGTCTTTGCTCAATTCAAAAAACACCCCTGTCATTGCAGGTCTTAAATCGTCTCCGCTAACTGCAAACAAAGTTTTGTTGATAGCAGTTAATAAGGCACTGCTGTGCATATTAAAGCTGGTGGTATCGTCAGCTGATGGTTCTTTTGGAAAGTTATCAGGATTCTCTCCCATTACTTTGTACTTACCGTTGTCGCTGGTGATTTCAACCGCGAAATTTTTGTCAATGGTAAAAGTGAGTGGTTGATCAGCAATATTCTTCAAAGAGTCCATTAAGATTTTTGCAGGAATACAAACACGGCCATTGGCTTTGCTTTCAACTTCCATTTGTACGCGCATCACTGTTTCTAAGTCGGTGGCTACTACATTTAATTTTTTATCTTCTATTTCAAACAAAAAATCTTCAAGAATAGGCAATACGGTATTGGCATTAATAACACCACTAATTTGTTGCAAATGTTTTAACAACGAAGAGGAAGAAACGATAAATTTCATATGATCATTTTAATCAGGACAAACTTACTGTAAAGGGATGATATTTCACAAGCAATTTACACCCAAAATCTAGCCATTATAGAACTTGAGCCTTTCTATCAGCTCTTGGTATTTTACCTTATTGATGGGCTTTATAATATAGTCGGTAACGCCGCTATATTCTTTAGATCTTTGAATATCGCTATCATCTACCGAGGAACTTACCATGTAAATGTAGATGGGCTTTTTAAACTGATCTATTATTTTATGGTATTCATCTAGAAACTGCCATCCATTCATGATTGGCATATTGATGTCTAAAAAAATAACATCTGGTAATCCTTGCTGCCCCTTTTCCATTGATTCTTTAATAAAACCAATAGCTTCACTCCCATTAAAGAAAGTCAAAATATTCTTGGCAAGTCCAGTAGACTCGAGAATCTTTCTTGAAGTGAATTGATAGATTTTATCATCGTCTATCAAACAAACATTGTATTGGGTTACGGCCATGCTTTACTAGGACTTTACTTTTATCATAGGGGATATTTGGGGTCCTGAAACAAATATAATTACTTTACTTAAAAATACTAACAGTTGTTTTCAACCGACCCAACTTCTACTATTGAAAAAGCATACATGAAGCTTAAACACTATTGTGGATACCAAGACCGGTGTCACCAAGAAGTGAAGGAGAAATTATATAGTCTAAAATTAGGAAAACCAACTGTTGAAATGTTGCTTTCCAGATTAATTGAAGAGGACTATTTAAACGAAGAGCGTTATGCAAAAGCTTTTGTTAGAGGACATTTCAACCAAAAACAATGGGGAAAAGTTAAAATTGCATACGCTTTAAAACAAAAAAGAGTAAGTGAATACAATATCAAAAAAGCAATGAAAGAAATTTCAGAAGAAGAGTACCTTTCTGTTGCGGAAAAACTGATAAAGGTTAAGTGGAATACCCTTAAAAATGAACAATATATCAACCGAACAGTCAAAACAACCGCTTTTTTACAACAGAGAGGATTTGAGCCAGGCCTGGTTCAAAGCATTTTGAAAAAATTCAGGGCTGAAAAATGAAAAACCAACAATTTATTCTTTACCTATTTTTTACTTTTTTTTTGGGCATATCTGCAAATGCACAACAAATCGGTTTTACCACAGAGAATGACGCCTATTTATTAAAACTAAATGACGCCTATTATAGTAATGGTATCTTTTTACATTTAGCCTATGCCGATGAGTCCAAGAAAAAAATCAAACGGGTGCATCGCTTCGAATTGGGACAACAAATATTTACCCCATTAAAAAGAACCACCAGAACCCCTGCTGATATTGATCGTCCTTATGCTGGCTATACCTATATCCAATATACCCGTAGTTGGTTTAACAACGAAAAATCTGTTTTACAAGTCAATGGAACCCTTGGTATAATTGGCCCCGCTTCTGGGGGAGAAGGCTTACAAAACACCTACCATCGCTGGTTACAATTTGCGCCTTTTTTAGGTTGGAGGTACCAAATTAGCAATCAATTGGTTTTGAATACAGGGGCGGTTTATGCATATACCCTACTAGCCACGGATAAGTTTAAATGGATGGGTTGGGGAGCAGCTCAATTAGGAACTGCTTTTATAAACGCAGCTGTAGGTACTAAAATGCTTTATGGTCTTTTTAATAGCAACCAAAGCAGCCAATTATGGAATGCAGCCGTTGAAAAAAAGGGAATGCCCAACAAAGAATTTTATATTTATTGGAACCCCAAAATCACTGCACAAGGATATAATGCTACTATTTCTGGGGGAAGTAAAACGGCTGCTGATTCGGCGGTTACGCTCCACCCTAAAACCCTGGTTTTTCAAAACACCATTGGATTGGCTTATTCTGAAGGAAGATGGGCTGCACAAATGGAGTTGGTTCACCAAAGCAGAGAGACCACTATTCAATTAAATAGGCACCGCTATATAGGATTGCAATTGCAATACCGAATCAACTAACTTGCTGGTTTAAAACTGGTATATGCATCCATTGTCGGTAACCCTTATTCAAAGCAATTTAGTTTGGGAAAATAAAGCAGCAAATCTGGCTCAATTTGAACAAAAAATTCAATCGCAAACCGCTCCAGGTCAATTGGTCATTCTTCCTGAAATGTTTAGCACTGGGTTTAGTATGAATCCCGCCCAACTAGCTGAAACCATGGAGGGTACTACGGTTCAGTGGATGAAGACAATGGCTGCGCAACAAAAAATTATTCTTACAGGATCTGTAATCATTGAAGAAGAGGGTCAATTCTATAACCGATTATTATGGGTATTACCCAATGGAACAGTAGCGCATTATAATAAAAGACACTTATTTGCATTTGCAGGAGAGAATCAGTTTTACGCATCGGGCAATAAGCGATTGATTGCATCGGTGAATGGATGGAAAATCAATTTGCAAATTTGTTACGACTTGCGTTTTCCTGTTTGGGCCAGACAACAAGTGCAGGATGCTCCTGAATATGATTTATTAGTGTATGTAGCCAATTGGCCTGAGCGTAGGAACCATGCTTGGAAAACACTGCTCACCGCAAGAGCCATCGAAAATCAATGTTATGTTATTGGGGTTAATAGAGTCGGCGAAGATGCTAATGGAATCAATCATAGCGGCGATACCATGCTCATAGATCCTCTGGGTCAAGTGGTTTATCACTGTGCTCATGAAGAAGCCATTAGTACCCATATTTTAGATCCACAACATTTACAAGATATACGTCAGCGTTTTCCATTTTGGAAAGATGCCGATCAATTTAATATCTATCATACTTAAGTAAATATGAAACAAATTATAGCAGCGGATAAAATGTTTACTGGAACGGATTGGTTATTAAACCATGCTTTGGTGTTGAACAATGATACCATTGAATCCATACAACCTATTGTTTCGCTTAAAGAGACTGCCACTCAACAAGTGCCAATACTGATTCCAGCGTTGATTGATTTACAAATTTATGGAGCAGGGGGTCAATTGCTAAGTGTTTATCCAACGGTAGAAGCTTTACAATTATTGAAAGACTATTGTGTGAATGGCGGTGCAGCTTGGTTTCAGCCAACAGTGGCTACCAATAGCAATGAAGTCATTTATGCATGTATTGATGCCGTAAGGGCATTTAAACAATTGCCCAACAATCGTTGCATTGGCTTACACGTAGAGGGTCCTTGGATTAATCCAATTAAAAGGGGAGCACATTTAAGTGAATTTATTTATCAGCCTACTGCCAATCAAGTGAAGGATTTATTGGAGTATGGAAAAGGGATCATCACCATGATTACCCTTGCGCCTGAAATTTGTGATAAAGAAATGGTTGATTTAATACAGTCATACGGTGTGGTAGTTTCTGCGGGTCATAGCAATGCAGATTATGCAACTGCTACAAAAGCTTTTAACGAAGGGGTCAGCACCGCTACTCATTTGTACAACGCAATGAGCGCTTTGCAACACCGAGAGCCCGGAATGGTAGGGGCTATATTTAATCACCCTACTGTTTATTGTAGCGTTGTTCCTGATGGATACCATGTGAATTTTGAAGCCATTCAAATTGCTAAAAAACAAATGGGAAATCGGTTATTTGCTATCACTGATGCAGTAACTGAAACATCTACAGGAGCCTACCCCCATCAATTAAATGGAGACAAATATGAATCCAATGGAATATTGAGTGGATCTGCATTAACCATGTTAACGGCCATGCAAAAATTGCATCAATCTTGTAAGATTGAATTGGGAGAAGCTATTAGAATGTGTTCTTTGTATCCTGCACAGGTTATTCAACAACAAGGGATTACTGGAATGTTAAAGGCTGGCCAAAAAGCGGATTGGATTGGGTTAAATGAAAAATTGTCATTGATACAATCTGTTGAATGAATTAACTTTGGGTACTCAAAAAAATAAACAACATGAAAAAATTATTGGTATTGGCTTTAGCTGCAATTGTTGGATTAAGTGCAACAGCACAAGAAGCAAGTTGGAAACAAATGGAAGATTTCCATGGTGTGATGAGCAAAACCTTTCATCCTGCAGAAGAGGGTAATTTAAAGCCATTGAAAGCAAATATTACTGACTTAGTGGCTAAAGCAAAAGCTTGGGAATCAGGTGCAGTACCAGCGGGTTATGATGCAAAAGTTGCTAAGCCTATTTTAAAACAATTGGTTGCAAAATGTACTGCAGTAGAAGCAGCAGTGAAAGCAAAAAAATCAGATAAAGAATTAACCACTTTAATTACTGCTACACACGATGTGTTTCATGAAATAAAAGAAAAGTGTAAGCCAGGAGAAAAACACTAATTGTTTTTGTCTTTAATCAATGCTTGAATTGCCGCCATTTTTGGATCAAATCCTACACGGATTGCATACGAAGATGGCGGTATTTTTATGTCTGGTTCTATGCCTCTTCCTTTTTGTAAGTTTTGATTAACGACCATTCTATATAAAGGGAGTCTTACTCTTAGTTTTGTATTGGGTAAAGTGATATAAGGAATATGCATGGCCGAATTACCATATTGTCCTCCTCCTGATTCCTCTCCTACTACTTGAATATTTTCTTGTCCTTTTAAAGCACCCACTACCATGGTAGCTGCAGAAAAGGTATATCCTCCTTGCACTAAATAAGTTTTACCCTTAAATGCAAAACGGTTCTTCGGCTGATAATAATGACGCTCAAATCTTTTGTAGTGAATGGATCCATCGGCAGCTTTGCTCGCTCCCAAGTTCATTGCCAACCAATACATCCAGCTAGATTGAATATATTTTCCGTGTTTAAATTTTCTACTGAAGGCAACCACTGAGTCTGCAATTTTAAAAGGAGATTCTTTCAAGTATTTAGTGAGTGCAATACTGTTGGTAATTTTTCCTCCACCATTTTCTCTTAAATCAAGAATTAAGTGTTGAATATTTTCTTCTTTTAATTTTTTAAAGCTGCGCCTAAAAAATGATTTTAAATTTCCCTTACTAAAACTGGTTAATCGAATATAAGCACTGTGGGTTATGGTATCAATACTAAGCGAACGAATGGACAATAATCGCAACTGTCTTTTGCTTAATGTAGTTTGTCTTTGAGTTGGTCTTGGTAAACTAATACTAGTATCTCTTGGAACTGGTGCATAATTACCCAATGAAATGGTATCATGTTTTCCCGCTTGATTAATGTATCCAATTAAATAACTGCTGTCTACACCAAATACTTGTTTAAAGCCATCGGGAAAAATACTGCTCAGTGTTTGGTATTGGTGATTCATAGCATATCCATCAGTAGCTATTTGTTTGAATAAACTATCTCTGTAAATTGAAATGGGTTTATTGTTAATACTGTGTACAATGGTTCCACGTTTGATGATTGAATCTTTCAAATAACCATTACTTAACACCACTGCACTATCTTCCCAAAATTTGATTTGTAATGGGAATCGAGGATACCGGTACTTTGGGAATTGTTTGATGAACTGTTTAGAATACAGTGTAGTGGTATGTCCACATTTTATTAGCGCCACCCAGGGTGCAATTTTATTTCTGTATTCAATTTCATTTAAAGAATCAGTAATGCCATTCATCATGTTTTCAAAAGCACTGTCTAAGTGTAACTTAGAGGAATACCAATACAAGCTAGGATGATTGGCTTCCAATACTTTTTTTAATATTACTGCATCTTCTTTTAATTTGCTTGCTGCATACTTCGGCAAAGCACTATATGCTTTTTGGGCGTTTAATTCGCCCAGCAGTAAAATACTCCAAACCAATACCAACAGGCTTTTCATACTTATGAATTAAAAGCATTCCAACCCTGAGCCTTCAAATCGTATTGATTCCCTCCCTTCGTTAAAAGCTTAACACCTTCTTCTAGATCGGTGATATATCCTATCACACTGATTTCTTCGTTTAGTACAATTTTATCATGGTCTTCTTGAGCAATAGTAAAAATCAATTCGTAATCTTCTCCACCATTTAATGCGCAAACAGTTGGATCTAAACCAAACTTAAATGCAGCTTTTCTGCTGGCGTCTGCAATGGGTAATTTTTCTTCGTACACACGAGCGCCTAAATTAGACTGCTTACAAAGATGTAATACTTCACTACTGATACCATCACTTACATCCATCATAGCAGTTGGAACAATTTGGTTACTCGCAAAAAATTCAATGATGTCTTTTCTAGCTTCAGGCTTTAATAATTTACCTACGATATAACTCTCGTCTTCTAAGTCTGGTTGAATAGTTGGATTTTCTTGGTAAATCTTTTTTTCTCTTTCCATCAAGGTCAACCCTAAATAAGCCCCACCAAGATCCCCACTCACACAAATCAAATCTCCTTTCCTTGCAGTACTGCGCTTTACAAATTGATCGGGGGCTACTTCTCCAATAGCGGTAACAGATATTACAAAGCCCTTCAAAGAAGAAGAAGTATCGCCTCCTATTAAGTCTACTCCGTATTTTTCACAAGCAAAATAAACCCCTTCATAAAATTCATTCAATGCCTCTACGCTAAAACGATTACTGATACCAATACTCAATGTGATTTGAGTAGGGGTTGCATTCATTGCATAGATATCGCTAAGATTTACTACAACTGCTTTATATCCTAAATGCTTCAATGGCGTATACATCAAATCAAAATGAATACCCTCTAGCAATAAGTCGGTGGTCACTACAGTCTGTTTGCCAAAATGGTCAATCACTGCAGCATCATCACCCACTCCTAAAATGGTTGAAGCATTTTGTATTTCTGCGTTTTTTGTTAAATGTTCAATTAAACCAAACTCGCCTAAGTCGGCTATTTCTGTTCTTTGTTCCATACAATCTTTTTAGAAAGGTCCCCCGTTTACAACAGCTACTAATTCATCGTGAATATGGCCATTGGTAGCAATAATATGTGGTTGGTAAGGAGAATAATAATCACCTTTAAAGTCGGTTACTTTTCCACCTGCTTCTTCTACCATTAAAAATCCTGCAGCACTATCCCATGCTTGTAATTTGTGTTCGTAAAATCCATCAAACCTTCCTGCTGCTACCCAACATAAATCAACAGCAGCACTTCCCAGTCTTCTTACAGGAACTCCTTTTCTAATTAATTTTTCAAAAACCTGTAAGGGTCCGTTGGGTGCGTCTAAATAAGTGTAGGGGAATCCTGTTACTAAGCAGCTCTTGATTAAAGTCGTTTTATTTCCTACCCGAATTTTTTGATCGTTTAAAAAAGCGCCCTTACCTCTTTCTGCAAAGTAAAATTCATTCATAAAAGGGTTGTAAACCGCACCCATAATCATTTTACCATCCTTCTCAATTCCAATACTCACGCAGCAAATTGGAATGCCATTGGCAAAGTTTACTGTTCCGTCAATGGGGTCTATAATCCATTTATAAGTAGAATCTTGTTTTAATTCACCAGATTCTTCACTCAAAATAAAATGATCTGGAAATTCAGCCTGAATGGTATCCATAATAGCTTTCTCAGCTGCATGATCTGCTTCGGTTACCAGGTTATTAATGCCCTCTTTATTGCTGATGGCAAATGTTCCATTAAAAAAATGTCGAAGTTGAACAGCCCCTGCTTCGGTGGCTTTTAATAAGGTTTCTTTAAGCATGGCGCAAAAGTAACCCAGATTCTGCATCTTTGGAACAATATTGTGACTACCGAACTTTCCATAATCATTGTTAATTATCGGGTTTATCCCTATTTGGATGCTTGTTTACAGGCGGTTTCAGCAGCGTTGAGTACTCTAGATGCACAGATTATTGTGGTAGATAATGATACAGAGGAAGCTAAACAGATAAAATTGGCTGCAAGTTTTTCAAGGGTTGAATGGATTTGTTTAAACCAAAATATAGGATTTGCTCGGGCCAATAATTTAGCGTTAAAAAAAGCTATAGGGAAATATATATTGTTTTTAAATCCTGATACTTCTATCCGGTCGAATGTGCTTCATGATGCCTTAGACTATTTAACGAACCATCCTCAGGTTGGAGCGGTTGGAGTACAAATGCTTAATGGGGATGGATGTTTTTTACCAGAAAGCAAAAGAGACCAGCCAAGTTTACTGGGTTCCTTATTTAAATTAACTGGTTTAGCGAGTTCTTTCCCTGAATCTGCTTTTTTTAATAGCTATGCTTTAGGTCATTTAGATAAGAACACAGTTTATCAAGTGCCTGTTTTAGCAGGAGCTTTTATCATGATGCCAACTCCATTAATTAAAAAACTGAATGGCTTTGATGAATCCTTTTTTATGTACGGGGAGGATATAGACCTCAGTTTAAGAATTCTTCAGCAAGGATTCGAGAACCATTATTTAGGAAATTTAAGCATTACCCATTACAAGGGAGCAAGTTCTAAACAAGATCCTGCCTATTTATCACATTTCTATGGATCAATGATCATTTTCATAAAAAAATACCCGAAAATGTATGGAGGCGTTTTAGGAATATGGTTTCTTCAAAAATGCATCCGACTATTTTGGTTCATAGCTCAATGGAATAAAAAATAAGTAATAGCCTTTTCACAAAATATTATATATAATTCATTTAGTTTAGCTTCGTAGCTTAACTGTAAACGAACGCATGCCGATAATTGATCTGAAACTGCCGAACGCAATATTAAAGGCACTGAGGCTTCCACAGAACAATCTCAGAAGAGATCAGTTGCGGGTGCTTAAGAAACTATTGAAAAAAGCAAGGTTTACTTCCTTTGGTCAACAATACCGTTTTGATGAAATATTGTTGAGTAAACACCCCGGGAAAAAGTTTCAGGAAATTGTTCCAACATTTAATTACAATAAAATATATAATGAGTGGTGGCATAAAACCATTGAAGGACAAAGTGATATCTGTTGGCCAGGAAAGATTAAATATTACGCATTAAGCAGTGGAACGAGTGAGTCTGCAAGTAAATATATTCCCATCACCAATGATTTGTTGCGTGGGAATAAAATTGTGATGATTAAGCAGCTGCTTAGTTTAGGTAAATATGAGAACATTCCTTTTGCTTCAATCAGCAAGGGGTGGTTAACACTTGGAGGGAGTACCGAATTACAAAAAGGACCAGGATATTTTGCAGGAGACCTTAGTGGAATAACTGCAAAAAAAGCACCATTTTGGTTTCAACCATTTTATAAGCCAGGTAAAAAAATAGCCAAGCAAAAAGATTGGAATAAAAAAATTGCAGAGATAGTAGAAAAAGCGCCTGAGTGGGATATTGGCTTTTTAATTGGCGTGCCTGCTTGGATTCAAATGTGTGTAGAGCAAATTGTGGAGCGATACAAGCTTAATCATATTCATGAGCTATGGCCTAACCTCGCATTTTTTGTACATGGTGGAGTTAGTTTTGAACCCTATAAAAAAGGCTTCGAAAAAATGTTGGGTAAGCCCATCACATATATAGAAACCTATTTAGCAAGCGAAGGTTTTATTGCGTACCAAGATAGGCAGTATGCAAAAGGGATGCGACTTGTTACCAACGAACATATTTTTTTAGAATTCGTTCCCTTTGATGAACACAATTTTACAGCCGATGGAGAAATGATAAGTAATCCTGAAGCACTTATGTTACACGAAGTGGAAGAAGGAAAGGACTATGCTTTATTAATCAGCACAACAGCCGGCACTTGGCGCTATTTAATTGGCGATACGGTTCGGTTTGTAGACAAAGAAAGATCGGAAATTATTATTACGGGAAGAACTAAACACTTTTTAAGTTTAGTGGGAGAGCATTTGAGTGTAGATAATATGAACAAAGCTGTTCAAATGGCTTCCGAAAAATTCAATATCAGTATTCCTGAGTTTACAGTTGCAGGCGTACCAGTGGGAAATTTCTTTGGACACCATTGGTTTGTTGCTTGTAATGACAATATAGACAGCAATATTTTGGGACAATTTATTGATGAGTGCTTGAACGAACTGAATGATGACTATGCGGTAGAACGAAAAAGCGCTTTGAAAGAAATGAAATTAACCGTGTTAAAGGAAGACGATTTTATGAATTTTATGTTGAGTAAAGGAAAACTTGGCGGACAACATAAATTCCCAAGGGTATTAAAAGGATCTATGTTAAATGATTGGTATCAATTCTTAGAAAAAAATAAATGAGGTTAAAGCAATTTCTTGCCCTTTCTGTTTTATCAACAATATTTTTTTGTTCATTCGTATTTGCGCAAAAATCTACCATCCCCAATAAGGGGTTCTTCCATAAAGATTTAACTGCACCAGAAACATTCAAAGTGCTTTTTAAAACGAATAAAGGAGATTTTATCATTCAATCCAATCGATCTTGGGCCCCATTAGCTGTAGATCGATTTTATACTTTAGTGAAGAAAGGCTTTTATACCAATATCTTTATTTTCAGGGTAGAGAAAGATTATGTTGTACAGTTTGGCATTTCTGACAACCCCAAACTGAGTAACTTCTGGGATAGAGCTAGATTAAAAGACGAGCCAGTTGTTCAGAAACATAGAAAGGGCATGGTGGCGTTTGCAAGAAGTGAAAAAAATTCGCGTACCACACAATTGTTTGTGAATATGCAAGACAATCCCAAATTAGATACTACTATTCGAGAAGGAGTACATGGATATCCTCCTTTTGGTAAAGTAGTTTCTGGTATGAACACGTTCTTTCGATTGAATGATCAATATGCCAAGCAAATTTTACCGCATCAAGATTCAGTTTATTTGTATGGCAATAAATACCTAAACCAATACTTTCCTGGTTTAGACAAGATTTTCAGCGCAACAATTATCCGTTAAAATAGCACTAATCAGTTATTTTTGTAAACCAACAAAACAAAGGCTAAAAGCATGCTTGCACCATTGATGAAAGGACTGGTTTTAGGATTGATTCTGAGCATTTCGGTGGGCCCAGTCATTTTTGCCATAATCAAGCAAAGTTTGGCCAATGGCCACAAAGCAGGATACACATTTGTTGCAGGTGTTTCTGCTAGTGATATTAGTTTGGTACTGGTTTGTAATATTTTCACTTCTTTTTTTACTACTGCATTATCTCATAGCAATACCATTGCAATTGCAGGCAGTATTTTTTTAATAGGGGTAGGTATTTATACTTTCTTCTTCAAAAAAGTACTAGTTGACGAAGACAATAAAATTGAAACTAAAAAACTTAGAACAAGAGACTTATTAGGGATTTTTTTGGCTGGGTATTTTATGAATATGCTTAACCCCGCTGTATTTCTTTTTTGGTTTGCATGGACAGCCGCCATTACAGGCGATGCGGCAAGTACACCCAATCCAACCCAATATAAATGGATTGTTTTTATCACATGTTTGGTTTTTGTATTACTATCAGATATCGCTAAAGTGGCTTTGGCTGGTAAGTTAAGAGAGCGCCTCACTCCTAAAATATTGCATCATATCAACAAGCTTTCAGGTCTAATCTTAATTGGATTTGGTATTGCATTAATTTGGGGTGTACTCAATTTTGGAGACAAGCTTAAATAGGATGTATAATTATAGTAAATTAGAATATGCAAAAACCATTACTATTGTTTTTTGTGCTACTTGCTTTAAATGTCGAAGCTCAAACTGATTTGTTGTTACTTAAAAAAAGAGGCATTACACAAAAAACTTTTGTAAAAGGGAGCTATATCCATTTTAAGTTTTTAAATCAACAATGGATAGAAGGTAGTATTAAAGAAATGCGAAACGATTCATTATGGGTAAATATGTTTTCGATACGCAGGGTACCAGATTATTATGGTTTTCCTAAATTAGATACCTCCTTTCATGGCCTACTTAAGCTTCATATTAGTGAAATAACAGCATTTCCATTACCCGATAGAGGAGGAAAATACTTATCAAACGGCAGTTTATTAATAGTAGGGGCATTAGGCTATATATTTTTGAATGTAGTCAATGGGATTATACTAAATGAATCGGTGCTCGATGCAACCAATATGTCTAAATTAGGTATAGCAACCGGAGTAGCAAGCCTAGGTTTTTTACTAAGAAGCGTCAATAGAACTGAAATATCCATCAAGCGTAAATATTCGCTACAAGTGATATCGGGCACAAAAAATGAATAGTATCTTTCCATTATGAGGAAGATTATGCGTTTTATTAGCAAATGGTTGCTTATTCTTTTTTTTAGCTCATTAGTGTATACCATCATTTGTATTTGGTTAATGCCCCCAATTACAATTACCCAAGTAGCTAATTCATTCAGTTATGGATTAAAAAGAGATTATATTAGTTGGAATAAAATTTCAAACAATGTAAAACTAGCTGCAATAGCCAGTGAAGATCAAGCATTTCCAGACCATAGTGGATTTGATTGGGACGCTATTGAAAAAAGTTTAAAGCCAAAGAAAAAAGGAAAAAAAACAAAAATACCATTAGGCGGTGGAGCTAGTACCATTACGCAACAAACAGCCAAGAATGTTTTTTTATGGCAGGGGGGATCAATTACCAAGTTCATTCGAAAAGTCCCCGAGTTGTACTTTACCAAATTAATTGAATGGGTTTGGGGTAAAGAGCGCATTTTGGAAGTCTATTTAAATGTAATAGAAATGGGTCCAGGTATTTTTGGGATTCAAGCCGCTGCTAAGCATTACTTTAATAAAGATGCGTCAAAGCTTACACGTGCAGAAGCGGCCATGATTATAGCATGTTTACCCAACCCCAAAAAATTTACTGTAAAGCCCATGAGCAGAAGGGTAGGTTGGAGATATCCTCAAATACTCAAACAAATGAATAATTTAGCTGGAGACGAAGACGTACAAGCGTTGTTGCGTTAAACCAACCATTGGTCAACTGCTTTAATTGCCGCTTGTGTTCGTTCAGCATCACTACCACTAATAAGGGTCCATGGAGTAGTTTGATTGATTAATATATCTTTATAAATAGCAAATAACTCCTTTCTAGGTTTTTCGTTGGGGTACTCTCTTAGTTCATCTTTAACCCAAGGCAAATCGATATTACACAGCAAATAACCGTCGTATTTTTTTTTGACGATTTCATCTAAAATAAAAAAATCACACTCACCAAATACATATTCACTCCATACTTTCATCACGTACATATCGGTATCAATGAATAAAATGGGAGTCTTATTGCTTTCTGCTAATGATTTAGTAGCTAATTCTTCTATATTTAATTGACCTTTTGCAATCTTCAATAAATCCGCAGGAGTATAGTTGGTACCATTTTCTAAAAGGTATTCTCTAGCATATTCTTCGCACCAAGCAGATTGATAATGGAGTGCAAGTGATTTACACAAAGTACTTTTACCCGTACTTTCTGGTCCTATTATAACAATTTTTTTAATAGCGCTCATGTTGGGCTTTTTTATGCCAGCTCATTAAACCGGCAATTGCAAGAACGAAAAGTATTAAAAATTGAACACTGGTAAATACATATCCTTTGGTAAAATATAAGGGAATTGATGCAATATTGGTTGCAATCCACCAATACCAACTTTCAACTTTTTTTCTGGCCATTAACCACATGCCAGTGTAGGCTGTAGCACTAGCAAATGCATCTGCCCAAGGAATTGCTTCTGGAGCAAAATTGGCTTTCAATTTTGTTAAAGCGAAAAAAAGTACACAATAGAAAACGGTAAAAAAAGTCAACTGTTGCAACCATTCTTTAGCGTTACTGCGTGATATTTTAAGTGCTGTTTGCTGTGTGTTTTTATTGACTTTGCTCCACCATATCCAACCATAAATACTAACGATGGTGTAATATAAATTTACACTGGCTTCACCATAAAGTTGTCCCTCTAAACTTAAATAAATGTAGATGGTGGTATTAATAAGTCCAATCGGATAAACTAGAATATTTTCTTTTCTACTATACCAAACACTGGCAATACCAGCAGACACTGCAACAAATTCGAGTAAACTGGTTTGTTGCAATCCACTCAAGAATTGTTGGTATATTTCAGAAAATTGCACGGGCTTATTTATTCCGCTTCAGCTACTACTTCTTTAACTTCTGGTATCATGCGCTTCATCATACCCTCAATACCAGCTTTCAAAGTAATCATAGAAGACGGACAACCTGAGCAAGAACCTTGTAACATCAAATTTACCACGCCATCATTGTAGCTTTTAAATTGAATAGCGCCGCCATCCATTTCAACTGCAGGCTTAACATAATTCTCCAATAATTCCTTTACACGCTTAACAATATCATCGTCATCGGCACTTACTGTATTGCTTGCTTCTTGTTTTACTTTGGCAACTTCTTCTTCATTCACTACCACTCCACCGTTTTCAAGATATTGCTTCAAAAATTCTTTAATGGTAGGAATAACGTCTTGCCAGTCTTCAGTGTCAATTGTTTTGGTAAGCGTAATAAAATTGCTAGCTATGAATACACTTTTTATAAATGGAAAGCTGAACAATTCTTTAGCCAAAGGCGATGGTGTTGCCAATGATTCGTCAGCAAAATCGATGCTCTTACCGGGATACAATAATTTGTTTGCTACAAATTTCATTGTCTCGGGATTTGGAGTCATTTCTGTATAAATGCTGATTACAGGGTTGCCAGTCTTAATCATAGTATGCTGTTTTACTTAAGTTATCAATTGCAAATTTAAAACAATTCGGTTGGAGGGAATGTTCATTCAGCTCTTTTAGACCCCAACCATCCCTTATTTTTCGGATATCGTAAGTTAACTCAATAAAAGATTCCTTTTTACGTTATCAGTTATGCATTATCAAGAATTAGATAAGTAGTATATATCCAGTTACATGCGAATCATTGCCCTTTTATTCATTTTCTGTTTTATTTCAAAACAAAGCGGTGCCCAAAATAACCCCTTTGTGTTGGGAATGACGATTGGTGGAGCTGAAATCAATGAAAATCAGCTTCCAGGAGTATTGAATGAACACTATCAGTATCCAACAGAAGAGGAAATAGTTTACTACTACCAAAAAGGTTTCAGGTTAATTACAATACCATTTAAATGGGAAAGGCTCCAAAAAAGCCTTGGCGGAGAATTAGATTATGCAGAAATGGGGGAAATCAGAAAACTGGTTTCATTGGCTGCAAAAAGAAATATGCAAGTAATTCTTTGCATGAATAATGCGGGTAGGTATCGAAAATATGGCGTTGAATACATAGTAGGTTCATCTGCCGTTAGTAGACAGGATTTTGCAGATTGTTGGAATAAAATTGCCAATGCATTTGCTGGTTACGACAATATTTATGGCTATAATATAATGGCCGAGCCACATGATATGCAGGCTTTTGATTGGCAAACATCAGCACAATGGGCCATCAATTCAATAAGAATGGCAGATAAAAGAAGCCGAATCATTATTTCTGGAAATAACTATGCAGCCCCAGAAACCTGGTACGACTATAGCGATCAATTAAAATATTTAAATGACCCCCAAGATAAGTTGGTCTATAATGCTCATTGTTATTTTGATTATGATTATACAGGCAAATATCTTTTTTCGTATGATCAAAACCAGGCCTGGGATTCCACCGGAATACAAAGAGCAAAGCCTTTTGCACAATGGTTGAAGCAACATAATAAAAAGGGAATGATTGGGCAATTTGGTGTTCCTGATAACGATCCAAGATGGTTAAATATCATGGACAAATTTTTGCAGTATCTAAAATCAGAAAATATTGCAGCTATTTATAGTTCTTCAGGAAAAAGATTGAGTGGAAATATCGTAAGTAGTTATCCACTTGCAGGAATTGAAAGACCCCAAATAAAAACATTACAATCTTATGTGAGTGGATCAGTTATAGCGCAACAACCATTACCACAAGTTAAAACTGAAACACAAATTAAAACTGAAACGCAAATAGACAAACCAACAGAAAAACCCGTCTCAGCAGATCCACCAAGTTTCTATTTATTTTTACCAGGCACGATTCTATTGCCAGAGCCCAATGGGGGACTGTATAAGCCGGTATTAAAACCAACTACAAGAGAGAAAGCAACCAGGGAAGCTAAATATAGAAACCCTTAATTAACAATTCTTAGTTTAGCGTAATTCAACATAATTTTCTTTTCGCCATTCTGTGCAAAATCAATAGTAGCAACTGGATTATGTGCAGATCCCTCCATTGCCTTCACTATACCGAATCCAAATTTTTGGTGTTCCACTTTTTGTCCAACTTCTAAGCCAGATGTATCGCTTGCTGTAAAATCAGCAGAAGGAATATGTGCTACAACCTTTGGAGCAAGGGGTTGAATGGGCATGTATTCTGGTTTGCTATTAGTGGGCTTTTTAGAAGGAGGAGGCCCATATTTTTGAGTAGCTTGTTGAGCAGCATTTCCAAATCCTCTTTGCATTCGTTCAAAACCAGAACCCCACTGAGATCCAGCGTGATTTTTTGCACCGCCGCCCGCATAGCTTTTGTCAATAGACTCTTCGGGCATTTCATCTATAAAACGGCTTGGTTCATTTTGTACAAGTTGACCAAAACGATACCTTGAATTGGCATATGTAAGCCAAAGTCTTTGCTTGGCCCTAGTTACTGCCACATAAAACAATCTTCTCTCTTCTTCTAATTCTTCACGAGTATTTATGCTCATAGAATTGGGAAAAAGGGTTTCTTCAACTCCACCAACAAATACACATCCAAATTCTAATCCCTTAGCAGCATGAATGGTCATTAGTTTAACCACATCACTATTTTCTTTGTCGTCATCTGCATCAGTTAACAGAGTAATCTGTTGTAAATATGAACCCAATGTTTTGTCTCCTATCTCTCCATCATCATTACTCGGGCTTTCGGTCCATTCTTTAATTGAGTTGAATAATTCTTGTACGTTTTCGTAACGAGCTAACCCTTCAGTCGTTTTATCATTAAACAACTCTTTAACCAGACTGGTATGTTTACCCACTTGGGTTGCTACATCAAAAGCATTTTTATCGGTTAACATGCTTTGAAAATAGCGGATCATCGTGGTGAAGTTTTGCAAAGCTTCTAATGTACCCGACTTAAATCCAAACTCTCCAGCTCTGCTCACCACATTGAACATTGGAATATTTTGTTCATTGGCAATAATCACCAATTTTTCGATAGTGGTTTTTCCAATTCCTCTAACTGGATAATTAATAATTCTTTTTAATGCTTCTTCGTCATTTGTATTAACAATTACACGTAGGTAAGCTAGAATATCTTTAATTTCTTTACGTTGATAAAAGCTCACACCACCGTAAATCCGATAAGCAATCCCCATTTTTCTCAAGCTTTCTTCAAAAGAACGGCTTTGGGCATTGGTTCGGTAAAGAATGGCAAAATCCTTATTAAAATAATGATTACGAAGTTTTTGTTCTTGAATGGAATCGGCAACAAATTTTCCCTCCTCATTATCGGTCATTGTTCTCACTAACTTAATCTTCTCGCCTTCGTCATTTTCGGTCCAAAGATTTTTAGGTATTTGTCCCTTATTATTTTTAATAACCTGGTTGGCTACTTTTAAAATCTGTTGACTGCTTCGATAGTTTTGTTCTAGCTTAACCACTTTTACATCGTCGTAGTCTTTCTGAAATTGTAAAATATTTTCTATGGTAGCACCTCTAAAACTATAAATACTTTGTGCATCATCCCCTACTACACAAATATTTTCGTGTGCAGCAGCGAGTAGTTTACTAATTTGATACTGTACCGGATTGGTATCTTGGTACTCATCAATGAGTAAATACTTGAATTTGTGCTGATATTTATGCAAAGCTTCTGGAAAATTATTTAGTAGCTCATACATTTTCAATAGCAAATCATCAAAATCCATCGCCCCGTTTTTAAAACAACGCTTGGCGTATGCAGCATATACTTGAGCAATAGCAGGCCTATTAGACCTTGCATCTTCTTGTTGAATAGCATAATCGGTTGCGTATTCTGCAGGACCCACTAAAGCATTTTTTGCAGAGGAAATTCGATTACCAACAATATTGGGTTTATAATGTTTATCGTCTAAATGCAATTCATTGATGACTGTTTTTAAAACAGAACGACTGTCATCAGTATCGTAAATAGTGAAATTACTTGGGTAGCCTAATTTACCAGCTTCTGCCCTTAGAATTCTAGCAAATACACTATGGAATGTTCCTACGTATAAATTTCTAGCTTCAGCGTTACCGAGAATTTTTTCAATTCTTTCTTTCATCTCAGCTGCTGCCTTATTGGTAAAAGTTAGTGCAAGAATATTAAAAGCATCTACCCCATTTGCCATTAAATGGGCAATTCGAGTAGTTAATACCTTGGTCTTTCCACTTCCCGCACCAGCCACAATCATCAATGGCCCCTTAATATGTGTAACCGCTTCCCGTTGAGACTCATTGAGTCCATTCAAATAATCCTGCATAACTATAAATTCAATTGCAAGATAGGTTAAGCAAGGCTTTTATAAACGGTGAATTCCAGTATAATGAAGAATTACCTTAAACAACTCTGATGGAATAAAGGGTTTAACAACTATATCATTTATTCCAGTTTCTTTAATTTGATCTTCAATTTCTCTAGGTAAGCTGGCAGTTAAGGCAATGATGGGTGTTTTTACACCGCGATCTCTTAAAATGCGAGTAGCTTCATATCCATCCATCACAGGCATATGCATATCCATTAGAATGAGTTGGTGAACAGATGGGTTAAAAAGATTAACCGCTTCCTGTCCGTTATGTGCAATATCTACACTAGCACCCCATTTGGTTAAAAATGTTTTTGCCACTAAAATATTTACTTCATTGTCTTCAACTAATAAGATAGTTGTTCCAGTTAAAGGTTTACTGTCTTCTGTTGGAATAGGATTATTTATGAATCCAGTTTCTGGTATTTTAGGTGCTGCAATTGGATAACTTATTTCGAAATAAAAAGTAGACCCTTTTTCTAACTCACTTTTAAGTTGAAGTTTTGCCCCCTGTAATTCAAGTAATCGTTTACTAATGGCCAACCCCAATCCTGTACCACCAAAATTTCTTGATGTACTAGTATCAGCTTGGGTAAATTGTTCAAAAATCATTAGTTGCTTTTCAACAGCAATCCCAATCCCAGTATCTTCTACTTCAACTAATAGTTTAATATCAGAATTGTCTTTCTGTATAACAGTTATTCTTAATTCAACATAACCTCTCTTGGTAAACTTGATGGCATTGTGAAGTAGGTTACCAATAACTTGACTAATTCTAGTAGGATCGCCAATTAGTTTAGCATTTAATTGATCATCGATGTTTAATTTTAACTGAATTCCCTTGTCTTTTGCAAGGGTCCCAAATCCTTTAATTAGCTTTTGTGCTATATTATTAACATCCATTTCAATCGACTCAAATCCAATTTTTCCCGCTTCTATTTTATTAAAGTCTAAAATATCGTTTACAATATTCAATAAATTATTAGCAGAAAATAACAATACATTTAATTGTTCTTTTTGCTCTTCAGAGGGGTTTTCCATTAGCATAATATTCGTCATGCCTACAATGGAATTTAAAGGGGTTCTAATTTCATGAGACATGGTACTCAAAAAATCGTTTTTTGCTTTAAGTCCTTGCTCTGCTTGCTTTTTAGCCTCTTTTAAAATAAATGCAAATCGATAAGATAAAACCAGTGATTGCAAAAAGAAAAAAGCGATATAGCCGAAAAATAAAACGTATCTCGGCGGTTCAACCAAATTAAAATACTTGAGATTAATTAAAAAGAAAATCACCAATAAAATACCTGTGCTAAATAGTGCATATTTAGCACCTAATTTTTTATTTATATAAGCCTTTATGTAGATGTAAAAAACATGAACAATTAAGCTAAACATTACTAGCAGAAAAGGATTTATCAGTTGTGTAAAAACACTTGGGGGAAAAACGATAACTATTAAACACAAGATAATGGCCATTCCTGCTTCAATGTATAGCAACCAATTGTTGGTTTCTTCAGGAAATAAGTACTTTGTATAAAGCATGAAAAATAATAAGCCTATAAAAAGACTTAAGTATTCTAAATGCACGCCAATGATCCAGGGAAAATTTGAGAGCAAACTATGTAAAACATAATTGTCCGATCCAATAATTCGATAGCTATAGGCGAGACAAAAAAGCGAGAAAAATAAAATGACTTTATCGTGTTTACCAAAATAAAATAATCCTATAAAAAACAGCCCACCCATCAATAAAGCACCTGCCAATAAAAGATCAAAAGCGTCTTCCGCAGCTTGATCTGCTTGAAGGAGTTTTTTATTTCCAATTAAAATAGGTCTATAAGGACCACCTTTAGAGTGCCTAAAATTGGCTATTTGTAGTATTAAGTCCAATGTATCTTCGGTAGGTAATTCAACAACCTGTTCTATCCATTGCTCTTTCGTGGTTTCTTTAGTAGTTCCTGGTATCCCTGCATTTGCAAATGGTTTTCCATTCACGAATAATTTGAAAGAACAGTAAGTATCAGGTAGCTTAATACCTAAATTTTGTTGTTGCTTACTATTTACAATAACTCGAACAGTATAGCTAGCGTACCCTTGAGCGGGTAGTGATTTTCCATTAATAGTTGTGTTATTCCAGTTTTTAGGAAAATACGTAAAACCTGTTGGGGTAATTGAACTATCAGTTCTAGTTAAAAGCTTCGACCAATAGATGGCCCAATCGCCTGATATGGGAACTGCACTTTGTTCTAAAGAGTTGTTTCTTAAATCAATAATCCCTTTTTCTACCAACGGGACTAGTGTTTTTGCGGTTTGAGCTGTTCCTCCCAATACCCAATTACAAAACAATAGTAGAATGCAAAAGCGGATATTAAAATGGGATTTATTGGAAAACATGGATTCACATTGTCTATTGAATTTAACATATATATTAATATAAAAAAAACGCCAACCTTATTTTAATAAGATTGGCGTTTCTAATTTTATATTTTTAAGCTAGTTACTTACTTTTTTCTTTCAAGCAGTTTAAAGAACTGATCTAATTGAGGGATAATAACGATTCTAGTTCTTCTATTTGCAGCTCTTCCTTCTGGTGTTGTGTTATCGGTTAAAGGAACAAACTCTCCTCTACCAGCAGCAGTCATTCTTTTAGGATTCATTCCGTAAGATTCTTGTAAAATTCTTACAACAGTCGTAGCTCTTTTAACGCTCAAATCCCAGTTGTCAATCATTCCTCCACCTTTAATCAAAGGAATAGAATCGGTATGACCTTCTACCAAGAATTCAATATCAGGTTGTGCGTTCAATACTTTGGCAACTTTCCCTAAAACATCTTTTGCTCTATCAGTAACATCGTAGCTGCCGCTTTTGAACAATAATTTATCAGAAATATCAACATAAACAACACCCTTGTCTACTTTAATATTTACATCTTTATCATCAATATTACCTAAGACACCCTTTAAATTCATTACCAAAGCCATATTTAAAGAATCTTTTCTGGCAATGGATCCTTGTAAATCTTGGATGTACAAGTCTTTTGCACCAATATTTTCTAAAGACCTTCTAATACTTTCTGCTTGAGCGCCTGTAACTACAGAAAGGTCTTTCAATTGATTCAATACTACATTGTTGGTTTGTTTTACGTAATCTAGCTGTGTATTGGTTGTATTTAACAGTACTTCTGCAGATTGTTTCTGTGTTTGAAGATTGCTAATCTGGTTTTTAGATTTATTCAATTCTTCTTCTAAATTTCTATACTTTCCTTGTAATTCTGCATAAGCACCGTTTAATTCGCCATATCTGGCTTCGGCCTGTCTCATTTGTTTCGGGCTAACACAAGCAAATAGGGTAAAAGAAGCCAAAGCGGCAAAAGTGTAGATTTTCATTTTCATTGCTCTTACATATTATTGGTAAACACTTGATACTAACGTTAGAGTAGTTCAAATATTGTACCGATTTAAGCAAAAACTACTTTTACCGACTCGTTGTACCAATTGTTATAATTGTCTTTAAATGTTTCGTCTAAAACTTTACGTTTTATTTTGAGCGTAGGTGTTAAAATACCATTTTGAATAGTCCATTCTTCGGCCATTATAATCAATTTAGCCAACTGTTCATGGTGCTCTAATTCTTTGTTAATTTTTTCTAATAGTTGGTGCAAATGCTCTTGCAAGCTAGTTTCAGCTAACTGCCTAGCATGCTCCGATAAAGTGCATAAGAGCAATGGAGCAGGCATTCCCCATCCGACAACACAAGCTTGTGCAATCATTGTATCGGATAAAACTTTTGATTCAATAGGAGCCGGCGCAACATACTTGCCCTTACTGGTTTTGAACTGGTCTTTAATTCTTCCAGTGATTATTAAATATCCATCTGCATCAATTTGGCCTTCATCCCCTGTTTTTAAATAGTCCTCTTCAAACATTTCCGCAGTTAATACGGGCTCTTTATAATATCCCAACATATTGGCTTCACTTTTCACCAATACCTCGCTTTGTTCACTTAGTTTAACTGTTACTCCGGGATAAGATTGGCCTACTGTTCCAAACTTACAAGCTCCTTTTCTATTTGAATGAGACAATGCAGAGTTTTCGGTCATTCCATATGCTTCCTGAATTTCCATGCCTAATTGATTAAACCAATCTAATACCATGGGATTGATGGGAGATGCGCCCGTGTATAAATGCTTTACCCTACCTAATCCTAATTTTTTACGAATCGTTTTTTTAATAATGGTAGAAACAATCGGGATTTTTAACAGCTTACTTAATTTTTGTTGCGGCATTTTGCGCAAGATTTCTTCTCTAATTTTTTCCCATATTCTAGGAACAGCTAAGAAAATAGTAGGCTTGGTATATTGAAGATTGGTAGAAAAGGAATCCATTGTTTCTACGAAGTGAATACACCCGCCAGTAAAAATTGCTCCGCACATTACCAGCATTCTTTCAGCCACATGACAAAGTGGGAGATAAGAGAAAAATATTTCATTATTAAATGGAGGAGTACATTCTAAGAAAGCATACACAGCAAAAGAAGTTGTATGGTTGCTGTGCATTACACCCTTTGGAGCACCAGTAGTGCCTGAAGTATAAATGATACAAGAAAGCGCTTTAGGGTCTGGGTTTGCGGGTTCAACCAAGGGTGCTGTGGTCTTCACCAAATCATCCCAATTTAAACAGCCACCATTTAAATAAAACGGGAAACTGATTTGAGTCATTTCGTCTGGAATGCCCATCCTTATTAGTTCGGGATGGTCTAGCTTTCCAACAAAAATGGTTTTAGCCTCGCTATGAAGTAATATTTCATTTACTGCATTACTAGTGATATTCGGATATAAGGGAACAGAAACCATACCTGCCATAGAAATGGCTAAATCAGCCATAATCCAGTGGGCACAATTTTTACTTAGGATAGCAACTTTATCACCTTGTTGCAAACCAGATTGCTGCAACCATGCGGCTATTGATCTTATTTCTTTTCCGGCTTTAGCCCATGAAAATTCCTGATAAGCTCCTTTAACAGGCTCGGCCAAGAAAATTTTATTGGATTGTGTTTTTTCAAAATGGCAAAAACGATCTACAATAGTAGGGTATTGTTTGTTCATATTAAATGGGGGCTTTAAGATCTAAATGAGTTAAACCGTATTCAGGAATTTTTCCGTCTTTATCTGCAAAATAGTGGATGATTGTTTTAAAGTCTGCCTCCATATCTCCGGTAGGCATAAAGGGCTTAGAGAAAGTAATTTGTTTTCTTCCAAAATCTAAACCAGCTAGAACAATTGGTACGCCTGCTTTATAAGCAATATGGTAAAATCCTGTTCTAAGTTTATCTACTTTTTTTCTTGTGCCTTCAGGAGATAAAGCCAATACAAAAGAATCACTTGAATTAAATTTTTCTACTACTTGATCCACCACATTGTTGTTACTAAATCGATCAACTGGAAACCCACCCATTTTTCTAAAAAAGAATCCAAAGCGCCCCTTGAATAATTCTGCCTTGCCTAAAAACTTTAAATGGTATAGTCTAAGTTTACTTCTTACGGCTAAGCCCACTACAAAATCCCAAGCACTGGTATGAGGGCCTACGGCAATAACACACTTTTTCAGGTGATAAGGAAATTCATCACGAATAGTCCATCCCTGCAGTTGCAGAAAAAGGTTCCAGCATACACGCATAGCAATCGATTGGGGAAATCAAGATAGAAAAAAATGAATAAAAGGGGAAATAAAGTTTTATATCATTTTCTGAAACCCCAACCAAGGGAATCGATTGTATTATTAATGATTTTGATCGCTTACTTAAAAGGTATTAATAAATAGCCGTTTTTTGTAGAAAATACCATTGAATGGCATCCGATAGTCGTAAAATCATCATCATAGCCGCCCCATCCGGTTCGGGCAAAACATCAATTACCCGATTCTTATTGCAAAAATATACAGCCTTGTGTTTATCGGTATCTGCTGCAACCAGAAAACCAAGGGGAGAAGAAAAAGATGGAGTGCATTATCATTTTATTTCTGAAGAGGAGTTCAAACATAAAATTGAGGAGAACGCTTTTGTTGAATGGGAAATGGTGTACGAAGGCAGTTATTATGGTACATTAAAAGCAGAATTAGAGCGGATTTGGAACTTAGCCAAGACCCCTATTTTAGATATTGACGTAAAAGGCGCCATTCACTTACAAGACCAGTTTCCAAATCGATGCTTATCTATATTTATTGAGCCGCCTTCTGTAGCAGAGTTAAAAAAACGATTAGAGAGCAGGGGAACAGAAACTCCTGAGAGCCTTGCTAATCGAGTGAATAAAGCCAATTACGAACTCTCTTTCAAGAATCATTTTCATAAATGTATTTTGAATGACAACTTAGAGCGAGCATGTATAGAAACAGAACAAGTCATCAAAGAATTCCTCGGTTGGTAAACAGCTATAGCATATAAAGAAAATACCTTCATTGACGAAGAAGTACTTGCCAAAGAAGGTATTTTCAATTTATGTATCCTGATTTATTTGAAGACTAATCTTCAAACTTTTCGGGTCTCATTTGTGGGAACAAGAGTACGTCTTGGATAGATGCTTGGTTGGTCATCATCATACATAAGCGATCAATCCCAATGCCTATCCCTGATGTAGGCGGCATACCATATTCCAATGCTCTTAAAAAGTCATAATCAATAAACATGGCTTCGTCGTCTCCTCTTTCCATTAATTTAACCTGCTCTTCAAAACGTTCGCGTTGGTCAATTGGATCGTTTAACTCGGTGTATGCATTCGCCAATTCCTTTCCATTCACCATTAACTCAAATCGCTCAACCAGTCCTGCCTTGCTTCTATGTTTCTTAGTAAGTGGGCTCATTTCAACTGGATAATCAATGATAAATGTAGGTTGTACATAAGTGTGTTCACTCGTAGCCCCAAAAATCTCATCAATCAACTTTCCTTTACCGATGGTAGGCGGCACGTCAATTTTTAATTGCTTGCAAACATCTCTTAAACCTGCTTCATCCATTTCACTTACATCAATACCGGTGTTCTCTTTAATAGCATCATGAATGCTAATTCTTTTGAAAGGAGCTTTAAAGCTGACGATTTTATCACCCAACTGTACATCGGTAGTCCCGTGTATGGTCAATGCAATTTTCTCAAACAATTGTTCGGTTACTTCCATCATCCAGATATAGTCTTTATAAGCAGTATACCATTCTAAAACGGTAAACTCAGGATTATGGGTTCTGTCCATGCCCTCATTTCTAAAGTTGCGGCTAAACTCGTACACCCAATCAAATCCGCCTACTATCAAACGCTTCAAATACAATTCATTCGCAATTCTCAAATAAAAAGGTACATCCAAGGCATTGTGATGGGTAATGAATGGACGCGCAGCAGCTCCACCAGGTATGGCTTGCAATACAGGTGTGTCTACTTCAATAGCACCTTGTGCGTTTAGGTATTCACGAATGGTATTGATGATTTTAGTTCGCTTAACAAATGTGTCTTTTACGCTTGGATTGATGATTAAATCTGCATACCGTTGACGGTAACGAAATTCTGGATCCGTTACTGCATCAAAAATATTTCCTTCTTCATCTCGCTTAACAACAGGTAAAGGCTTTAATGATTTAGTGAGTAATGTAATGGTTTGTGCATGCACAGAAGTTTCTCCTGTTTTTGTTACAAATGCATAACCAGTACAACCAATAATATCACCTAAATCTAAACCGTGTTTAACTACATTTTCCCAAAAAGATTTGTCTTCTTCCGGACAAATATCATCACGCTTAACATACAGCTGAATGATGCCTTTGCTGTCTTGAATCTTGATAAAGAAAACTTTTCCTTTATCATTGATGCTCATAATTCTACCTGCTACACAAAGATTGGTAAACTGCTCTTTGGTTTCTTCGGTATAATTATTTTTAATGTCTGTAGAGAAACTATTCACCGCATACAATGGTGCAGGAAACGGATCAATACCTGCTGCTTGCAATTTTGCAAGCTTCTCTCTTCTAATCATTTCCTGTTCGGAAAAATGTACTTCGCTCATAAATTCAATGTTGTAATTAGTACAAAACAAAAGTCTCGCAGAAGCGAGACCTTGTATATGGATGGGTTAGTAAGTACAGGGAAACGCATTTCCCTACACAATATTAAAAAGACTTTTAACTTATTCAAAAATTTTTTTAAACAATTTTATTAACATTTTAGTTTCAAATGTGAATTCAGCAGTTTTTTCTTGCATGAAATTAGACGTATTCTAATCAAAATAATTTGCGCTAATAATGCTGAATCATTTTTTCAATTCGATGAAACATCTGTGAATAAAGGGTTTCAGCTGTTTGATTTTATTTCTTGTTGTAAATATTTAATGAAATCATGTAGCTAAAAATTCATTTTTGGCAATAAATTTTCAGGCACGCTCATCAAAAAAAAATTTTCGAGAAAGCGCATCATATTACCTTTATTCACCAATAAATTAAGCTAAATGAAGTTTCCATCACCAGTATCCGTTTCTTGGATGTCCACTTTTATAAATGCAACAGTTGCAGGAAATACCAATGCTTCCATTTTAGGCATTAATGAAATTCATAAAGTAGAGAAAGGCGATTTGGTATTTGTTGACCATCCAAAATATTATGATACCTGTTTAAATAGTGCTGCCGATTTTATAATTATCAATACTGCAGAAGTAACTATTCCATCGGGCAAAACTATTTTTATTGTTGCTGATCCCTTTGAAGCGTACTTAAAAATTGTTCAACATTTTAGTCCTTTCATTCCAGCAAAAGAATCCATTGATTCTAGTTTACAACTAGGAGAAAATTCAATCATCATGCCCAATGTATTTATTGGAAAAAATGTTGTGATTGGAAAAAATTCTATCATTCATCCCAATGTTACCGTCCATGCAAATACCCAAATTGGAGATAATGTAATTATACAATCTGGATCGGTAATAGGAGGTGATGCTTTTTATTATAACACTAAAAAAAATAGACCTGTTTGGTATAAAAAAATGCTGAGCTGTGGTAATGTAGTGATTGAAGATGATGTGGAAATTGGAACAGGATGTATGATTGATCGTGGCGTAACTGCGGAAACTAGAATTGGGCAAGGAACAAAAATTGACAATATGGTTCATATTGGTCATGATGTTACAGTAGGAAAAAATTGTTTGTTTGCTGCTCAAGTAGGAATTGCTGGTGGTACGATTATAGAAGATGGTGTAACCCTCTGGGGTCAAGTGGGTGTAAGTAAAACATTAACCATTGGTGCCAATGCGGTGGTATTAGCTCAAAGCGGTGTTCCCTCCTCATTAGCAGGAGGAAAAACCTACTTTGGCTATCCAGCAGAAGACGCTTCTCTTAAACGAAGAGAACTGGTTTGGATTAAACGTATTCCTGAATTATGGAAAAAAGTAATGGAATAGTTAGTTTTTTAAATTGGCATGATTAGGGGTATATGGTTCTTTCCTAAGAATGCTTAAAAGATCTCTTTCTAAAGACAGTACAGGTGATTCAATTATTCTGCCGATCTCTTTGTTTCTTTCATAAACAATAAGTGTAGGCACCCTTTGAATGTTTTTGCCCAGTTCTTCACCTTGCGGACTTTTTTTATACATGTCAAATTCATTACTCACGCATACAATACCTAGATTGCTGGTATCAAAGCCGGCTGCTTCTAATATCTTCAACATTCTTGGCACTTCCCATTTGCTATCTCCACACCATGTGCCAAGGAAAATATCAATTTTCTTTTTCCTCAATAAAGGTTTAATGGAATCTAATCGCTGGCTATCAATTGTATGGGCGTTATAGTTTTTTTGAAACCAACTATTGTAAGGTTCATTCTTAAATGCAGATATGCTGCATCGACCCAATAATATGGGTGTTTGATCAGCAATTGTTTTCTCTAAGTTGATAATGGGTGTACTTATTTGAGCAGCCAATGGTTCAGCTAATACGAATGCGCAGCAGCAAACCATTAATACAATGGTATTTTTCATATAAAAATTGTTTGAATAGTAAAAAAATAAAATGGTTACTATTAAACAATTGGAGGGCGAAATTGACTATCAGCTAGGTTTGTAGGAAATACACAATGATTGGTAGGGGATACAAAACCAGCCTTGTATATTGGGGACTCCGAAAATATTACCAAGGGGGTTAATACAAACTGCCATTCCATTTGAATGGATACTAGAATTTTGACAGTATCTTCTTTTGATGGCAATTGTACAAAGTTTTTGATTTTACTACAATCGCAAAAAAATGGATCGGTGTTGGCTATTAATTGGAAAGAACAGTCTGTATATGCAGCCATTTTTACCAATGAAGGCGTGTATAGAGAAAGAAATAATAATATGGCTAATAGAATTTTCAAACCAAATATTTACTTTAAGTTATATTTTTTTGTCAATTCACCACAAATTCTATTAATTGATTCAGCTATTGGCGTGTAAGTAAAGCTTGGAAACTCCCTTAAAAATTTTGAGTTATTAAAGCTAACTTTTGCACGAGCGGTTTTAGCTGTTTCCTTCGTTAATAAAGGGTCTTTTCCGCTGAAAAAAGCTTTGATGGCTTCTAATCTCCACACTATTGCAGCTAATAATGGGGTTACTTTTTTATGAGGAGACTTTTTATGAAAGGCGGTTGCAATCAACCCAAAAACGTCTTTATAAAAGACATTATGGCCGCTCAAAATAAATCGTTCGCCATTAATGGTACTATTCATTAATAGGACCATTGCTTTCACTAGATCTTTCACATCTACAAAGCCACTCATACCTTCTGTATACCAAGGGAACTCATTGTAAGCAGATTTAAATATGCCCGATGATCCGCCTTCCCAATCTCCGTTCCCTAAAATAATTACCGGATTTACAACTACAACAGAAAGCCCTTCACTCATTCCTCTCCAGACTTCCATTTCTGATAAGTATTTGGTCTTTCCATATTCACTATTACTGGTTTCTGGGGTCCAGTTCATCGTTTCATCAATCGGCTTATCTTCTCTAATTCTTCCTAATGCTGCAACTGAACTTACAAAGAGTAATCGCTTTACCCCTTTATTTATACAGGCATTCACCACATTGGCCGTTCCCTCAATATTGGTATGCTGCATTGCCGCTTTTTTTGCTGGATTAAAAGACACTACTGCTGCACAATGGTACACTTGATCAACCTGATCCATGGATTCTTCTAGCGCTACCACATCCAATATATCTCCTTTTATCCATTCTACACCTGCGGTATTTTCAAATACTGGAATGGTATTTCTATACAATGCTTTTACAGCTTGACCTGCTTGAATAAGCTGTTGTAGTAAATGGGAACCAACCAGTCCCGATGCACCAGTTACTAATATCATTGCTCGCATTTATTACAAGTTCCGCTGATAACCAAATCGGTTTGAGCAGCTTTAAAACCCTTTGGTAGCTTCACTTTTGGCACACCTACTTCATCAATGCAATAAGTGGTACCACAGTCGTCGCAAATAAAATGCACATGGTCATCATGATGATGTCCTGCGGCACATTCATCTTTGCAAAGCGCATAACGAACTGAATTATCTGAAGTGGGGATAGTATGGATAATTCCTTTTTCAACAAATGTTTGCAGTGTTCTATAAATAGTTACCCGATCAAACTCATCACTGCTTTTTTGTTCAATATCACCATGTGCCAATGCATTACCAGTTTCCCAGAATAAAGAAAGGATCTTCTTTCTCGCTTCTGTTATACTAAGCTGGTGTTTTCTTAATATGTCTGTTATTTTAGCTTGCATCAATAATACTATGGATTATTATTAAATATACCATTTACAAAATTGCTATTAGCAGATCTTTCTTTTAGTAGTTCTTTAATGTCTTGTTTTAGTTTTTCTATCTCCTCTTTTTTAAGTCCATCATAAATTTGTGAGCGAACTTTTCCATCCTTATCTACTAAGGCAAAAAATTGAGTATGAATAAATTGGTCCTCAATTTTGTCAACTGTATTCTTTGGGTCATCTAATAAATAGGCACTTCTAGCAATTTGGTATAAACTGTCTTTTCTCCCTGTTACCATTACCCATTTTCTGCTATCAATTTTTAATGAATCTGAATAGCGCTTTAGTCTGGGTACTGAATCTGTTTCCGGGTCGCAAGTATGTGCCAAGATCATAAAGTCGGGCTCAGATTTAAAAGTTTCATAAATCCCCTTCATATTATTGTTCATCTTAGGGCAAATGCCTTTACAGCTGGTGAAAAAATATTCTACCACTGTTACTTTACCCAACATGTCCCGGTCATTAAAAGGTAATCCCTCTTGAGTAGTAAATTGAAATGGCTTGACGTAACTAATTACTGATAACTTTCTTTTCCACTTATCCGTTCCTCTGAAAAGGAAAAAATAAAATCCCCCAAGTAAAACCGCAAAAAATCCCAGATAAACCAATACTCTCTTGCTCATAGTTCAAATTAATGTGTAAAGGTAAGATATGTTATAACAAATATTTTGCAACAAAGTTGCATTGTTGTAATTTTGTGCTAATGAAAATGAAAATCAATTGGGACGCATTTGGTATTGCTACTTCTATAGCCTGTGCTATTCATTGCGCCTTATTGCCTTTATTTTTAAGTAGTTTACCATTATTTGGGGTCAATATTATTGAAAATATTCGTTTTGAATATTTCATGATTGTATTGGCTTTCGTAGTGGGTATATATGCATTGTACCATGGATTTAAAAAACATCACCACAGTTGGTGGCCAATCGGATTGTTTTCGGCAGGTATATTATTCTTGTTTATTAAAGTTAATTTCCACGATTTAGAATTAATCTTACTTATTCCCTCTTTGGGTTTTATTGTCATAGCACACTATATCAACTTTAGACTTTGTAGAAAGCACGACCATGCACACAAGGATGATTGTGCACATTAATTGAAAAAGGCTATCTTTAAGTATAAAGATTTAGGCCAATGAAAACTACCCAACTTCAATTTAGTTCAGGTAAATGGATAATGGAAAATATGGCTGCCGATTTTCCTACTGAAAAAACACAGTTAGTGCTTGTTTTTGGTTCAGGAGAATTAGTAACAAATGAAGACTTATTTATCCAAATAAAATCAAAATTTCCGAAAGCAGATATAGTTAGTTGTTCAACTGCAGGTGAAATATTAGACAATGAAGTATATGATGACTCTGCAGTTGTTACCGCTATTTACTTTGAAAAAGCAAGTGTAAAGTCTGTATCGGTAGAAATCAATAAAAATGTAAATAGTTTTGAAACGGGTAAGACTTTAATGAGCCTACTCAATCAAGATGACTTAGTTTCTGTATTAGTAATTTCAGAAGGTTCTTTTGTAAATGGCTCTGACTTAGTAGCGGGTTTCAATGAATTAAATAGAACTAATATTCCTGTTACAGGCGGATTAGCAGGAGATGCAGCACGTTTCGCAAAAACACAGGTAGGTTTAAACACGGTTGCAAAGGAAGGCACTGTAGTTGCCGTGGGTTTTTATGGTCCTAGTTTATTAATCGGTCATAGTTCATTTGGAGGATGGGATGAGTTTGGAAAAGAGAGAGTGATTACTCGAGCAACTAAAAATGTACTATATGAAATAGATGGTAAAAAAGCGTTGGATTTATACAAAGAATACTTGGGACCATATGTTGATGAATTGCCAGGCTCCGCTTTACTTTTTCCAATTTCACTTAGAACCAATGACGCCGATAAAAATTTAGTTAGGACAATCCTAAATGTAAATGAAGATGATGGTTCTATGATCTTTGCTGGAAATATGCCAGAAGGAAGTAAGCTAAGATTAATGAAAGTAAATTTTGAGAAAGTAATTAATGGCTCTTCCATTGCAGCTTCCAATACTGCTTCAATGCATGCTAATCACAATGCAGACCTTGCAATTCTAATTAGTTGTGTGGGTAGAAAATTAATACTTCAAGATAGAACTTCAGAAGAAGTGCAGGCAGCTCAAAAGATATTTGGCAACCAAACAGCAATTACTGGTT
This sequence comes from Sediminibacterium sp. FEMGT703S, assembly GCA_002786355.1. Lineage (GTDB taxonomy): Bacteria > Bacteroidota > Bacteroidia > Chitinophagales > Chitinophagaceae > Sediminibacterium. The sequence continues at coordinate 31,766 of PGCO01000007.1, read as the reverse complement.
TTTATTCTTATGGTGAATTATCGCCATTTAATCTTGGCTCTAATTGTGAACTGCATAATCAAACCATGACTATCACTACATTTACTGAATTATAATCATTGTCTCTTAATGTCTTATCATAGTTTACTACAAAAACAAGTTTCACAGTTTCTTTCTCCAGCAGAAGAGGCTAACCCTGCGATTGTTAATCTCTTAAAAGCCATTAACAATAGTTATTCTTCATTTGAAAGGGATAGAAAAATCACCGAACATGCATTTGATGTAAGTGAAAAAGAATACCAAAGAGCAACAAAGGATTTACAAGAACAAAACGATATAAGAAAACAATCTATATCAAAGTTAAAAGAAGCGATACGTGCGCTCGATCCTTCTGCACCTCAACAGTTTGCAGAGGATAATGATGACCTAATAGATATTATATCATTCTTAGAAAAGCAGATTCTCAAAACCAAGCAACTAGAACAAGATTTAATAAACGCCAAAGAAGTTGCAGAAAAAGCAGCTTTAGCAAAAAGTGAGTTTCTGTCTGTAATGAGTCATGAAATTAGAACGCCACTCAATGCAATCATTGGAACTATTATGTTATTGCAATACCAAGACTTAGCACCTGATCAGCGAGAACTCTTGAATGTAATGGAGATTTCTTCTGAAAACTTATTAAGCCTGATTAATGATGTATTAGACTTTAGTAAGCTAGAGGAAGGTAAAATTATTTTTGCGGAAAGGAATATTAATGTGTTGCATTTTCTTAAGAATATTAAAATGGCCAATCAGGTTAAGGCCGAAGAGAAACGGAATCGAATTAAAATTACTTACGACGATGATATTCCTGAATTCTTAGTATGTGATGATGTAAGACTTGGACAAATTTTAAATAACCTAATTTCTAATGCAGTAAAGTTTACAAAAGATGGCACTATAACCATTCGAGTTGAATTAAAAGCAAACAACAGGAACGATGTAGATTTAATGTTCTCCATTGAAGACACAGGTATTGGTATACCAAAAGAAAAGCAACATTTAATTTTTGAAAGGTTTACACAAGCAAATAATAATATTACTAGAGAGTTTGGTGGATCTGGTTTAGGATTAACAATCATTAGAAGATTATTACAGCTGCAAGGAAGTGAAATATATATTGATAGCGAGTTAGGTGTAGGTTCTAAATTTTATTTCACACTTAAGTTCAAAAAAAGTACTAGTGAAATTAGAGAAGAGTCTAAGCAAAATGGTAATGAAAATAAACCTGACTTAGCCAATAAAAAAATATTGCTAGTAGAAGATGTTGAGTTTAATGTAATGGTAGCTCAGCGTATGTTACGTAATTGGAATGCTGAAGTAGATTTAGCAGAGAATGGCGCAATTGCAGTAGAGAAGGTAAAACAAAATCATTACGATTTAATTTTAATGGACATCCAGATGCCTGTAATGGACGGGTACACTGCAACCATCAATATTCGAAAGTTAAATAGTGAAATACCTATTATTGCTTTAACTGCATCCGTTATTACCACTGATATAGAAGCAAAGGCAATTGAAATTGGTATGAACGGCTGTTTATCGAAACCATTTAATCCAAATACTTTATATAATATCATATCTGAAAATATAAAGTCGTAAAAGAATTATTTTATTAGAACCATCCTCGTTTCCTAAAAATAAAAACCATTATAATAGGAACTATAATCATTAAAGTGGTGGCAATAAAGAATCCATTCTTTTCGTGCGCATAAGGAATAACGTCAAAGTTCATTCCAAAAATACCTCCTATTACAGTAGCTGGAGCAAGTAAGCAAGTTACTATGGTCATTACTTTCATTACTTCATTCAGCTTTAGATTTACATTGCTTACATATAAATCATGTAAGTTGATCATCATATCACGATGGCTTTCTACCAAGTCATTGGCTTGTACAATATGGTCATAAATATCTTTAAAATATTTTCTGGTTCTTTCTTCTAGTAAGCTACTATCAGTTCTAACAAATCCATTAATGATATCTCTAACAGGCCCAACATTTCTTTTTAAAACGATTAATTCTTTTCTAAGTGCATTTATTTCTGCCAATGAACGTTTGTTACTACTCCTGATAATACGTTCTTCAAGCATTTCAATTCGATCGCCTATTTTATCCATGACCACATAATAATGGTCTACTATCATATCAATCATTGCATAGCATAAATAGTCAGCACCACTTAGCCTGAGCTTTGAATCGGCTATTCTTAGTTTTTCTCTAACAGAATCAAATACATCTCGACTTGCATCTTCTTGATAACTGATCACAAAATCTTTTCCTAATAAAATACTAATCTGTTCTGTTTCAACAGTACCAGTTTGGTCATTAAAATAAAGCATATTTAATAAACAATAGAGCACAGGATTGATCTCATCCATTTTAGGTCTTTGTCCTACGCTTAAAATATCTTCAGCAATTAAATAGTGAATTCCAAAATGATTACATAATGATTCAACTTCTTTTTTGCGAATCCCATCAATATTAATCCAACTGATATTACCATTATTGTTGAATTGATTACAAGCTTCAATAGTATCGTAAGTGGATTCACTTAAAGTAGAGTTGCTGTAATCAAATACTTTAACCACTATATGGTCTGCTTCTTTTCTTTCAGGAGGAAGTGTTGGATTTACTTTAAATATATCCCTTGTTCGCTTGGTATTAAATAATGCCAAGGGGTTTAGGAACTTCAAATATTGGGAGCCTGTCATATATTGAAGATAAATAAAATGAGGTATTTAATACATTTGCATACAATTTAGCCAATGCCTATTTTAAGTCCCACTCCATTTAAAACCCCGCTTCTTCAGTTTAATGGACATTTGCAAAGTATTTATCCCAGCATTTTACGAAAAGTTCCATTTAACTATGCAAGAAGGGAAAGATTGGAATTGCCTGACGGGGATTTTGTAGACCTAGATTGGTCTGTAGAAAAAAAGTCGGCTGATAAGTTGGTCATCATTACACATGGATTAGAAGGAGACTCTACCAGGCATTATGTTACAGGGATGGCAAAAATTTTTACAGCAAGTGGTTATGATGCCTTGGGTTGGAATTGTAGAAGTTGTAGTGGAGAAATGAATCGATTGGTTCGTTTTTATCATCATGGAGATGCCAACGATTTGAGAGAAGTCATTCAGTATGCTATTGAGCAATATGATTATCAAGAAATCGTTTTGATAGGTTTTAGTATGGGGGGAAGTTTAACATTCCGTGCTATTGCAGAGTATCCTGAATGGGTACCCACTCAGGTAAAAAAAGCAATTGGATTTTCTGTCCCTTGCAGTCTAAAAGGGAGTGTAGATGCGCTTTCTACAAAGGAAAACAAAATTTATTTAAAGCGATTTCTGCGCAAGCTTGGAGAAAAAATTAAATTAAAAGCAACATTATTTCCAGGTCAAATTGATGCTACCAACTACGATAAAATAAAAACATTTATAGAATTTGATAACCGTTATACTGCTCCATTGCATGGTTACAATAATGCATTAGACTTTTACGAAAAAGCCAGTGTGGGACCATTGCTTCATCAAATAAAAGTTCCTTCATTAATTGTACAAGCAAAGAATGATCCTTTTTTATTACCTAACTGTATGCCTATAGCAGTAGCTGAACAAAATCCATATTTGTTTTTAGAAATGACCAACCAAGGAGGGCATTGCGGCTTTATGGTGAAAGGACAGTCAAATACTTGGGCAGAGGAAAGGGCTCTGGCATTTGCCTATTCTGAGCTTTAAACTTAAAGTGGCCTTATCCAAATATTTCTAAAGCTTACCGGATTTCCACCATCCATTCCGTGGTCTTGAATAACCAATGATTCTTTGTCTGAGTGCTTTTTGTATGAGGCGGCTCCAATCCACTCTGTGCTACCTTGAATAGTAATATTATTTTGCACCAAAACACCGTTATGAAAAACAGTTATGGTTGCGGGCTGTTGCAATTTTCCATCGGAAAAAAATTGAGGAGCATTAAATACAATATCATAACTCTGCCACTCACCTGGTTTTTTAGAAGCGTTTACGAGCGGAATGAATTGTTTATAAATACTACCTGCCTGACCGTTTGAATAAGTTGGATTATTATAAGAATCCAATACTTGTAATTCGTATTTACCCATCAAAAAAATACCACTATTTCCTCTACTTTGACCAGCACCAGCAATAGTTGCAGGCGTTCTCCACTCTATATGCAATTGACAACTACCAAACTTTTCTTTGGTTTCAATATTGCCTGAACCCTTCACCACATTGAGTATTCCTTGTGCGTCCATTTTCCATCCTATTGGCCCACCGCCTTCTTTTTGAAAAGCGTTGGTATTCTTTCCATTAAAAAGAATGATTGCATCGGAGGGAGCATCACTGGCTAACTTTCCTGGAGTAACTATAGCAGGAACAGGCTCCCAAACTTCTGTTTTTTTTGATTCTTTTACTAAGCTGTCCATATTAGGCTTTTGTTGTGCAAAGCTGGCTGAAGCAGAAAGACCGGTAATGATAGTGGTAATGATGAGATGTTTCATCATTCTAATATCGTGAAAAAAACATAAAACTTTCGTATTTCTACGATATTGTTTCTAATGCTTTAATTAGAATTTAGAAAATTATTCATTCATTTTAAAAAAAGAATTTATGAGAGGTTCTATTAAAGTTTTCATTGCAGACAATCAACTGATGTATAAAGTTGGATTAAAAACAGTGTTGAAGTCTTATTCTTCCTTATCATTGGTTGGTAATGATCAATACAAGGAAAGCTGGTCGGAAGATATTGTAAAATATGGGCCTGATGTAGTGTTAATTGATTTAGAAGAAGACACGCCAGCAGTAGCTAAATCAATTTTGCAAGTTGCTCCCAACACCAGCATTGTTTTACTATCTTATATTATCACCAATGAAACGATACTTCATTTATTGGATGTAGGCGCAATGGGTTTCGTTTCTAAGCATGCAGATCCTACTGAAATTGTGGAAGCGATAGAAACAGCCTATTTACAGAAACCCTTTTTTTGCAAAATAAGTTCTGTTTGTTTAACCAATATTGTTTCAAAAAATTATCAACTACCACATAAAATTACTGCCAGCTTTACTGAAAGAGAAATACAAATTATAGAACGTATTTGTAACGAGCGTACCAGTAAAGAAATTGCCAATGAATTGCATTTGAGTAAAAGAACGGTAGAAGGTCATAGAACCAGAATCATGTATAAAGTAGGTGCCAAATGCAGTGCTGGAATTATAACGTATGCCTTACTCAATGGTATTTACCAACGAACCTAATTCCAACCTCCACCCAAAGATCTATATAAGTCTATAATGTAAAGGAATACACTCCGCTTGCTATTGATTTGTTCTAGTTCGGCCTCAAGAACCCCTCTCTGTGCAGTAATTACTTCAAGGTAAGTTGCAGAGCCGCCAATATATAAGTCTTTAGATGCCGCAACAGCCGCTTGTAACCCCTTCGTTTCCTGAACTTTTAGCTGGTAGATTTTTTTGTACTGTTCAATACCGCTTAATTCGGTTTGTACTTCGTGATATGCGTAAATAATATGTTTCCTATAAGTTTCAAAAGCTTGTTGCTGGGCTGCTGTAGCTAATTGATAATTTCCTTTCAACATATTTTTACTCAATACAGGGGTAACTAGTCCACTTAATAATCCATAAGTGAGGGATTGTGGGCTAAATAGAACTGAACTTTTAAAACTATTCAGGGCAGTATATGCACTTATATTAAGGGAAGGTAAAAATGCTTTTCTGCTGGCTTCTAATTCTGCACCAGCAGCTTCTAATAGTAATTCTGCCTCTCTAATATCGGGTCTATTCACTAATAATTGAGCAGGTATTCCAATTTGTATTTCTTCGGGTATAGCTAATTCGGTAATAGGCGTTCCTCTTTTAATTGAAAGATCATATTTACCGGAAATTGCACTGAGTGTATTTTCTGTTTGTACAATTCTTTGTTGAATTACATTCAACATACTTTTAGTGCCTAATAACTGTGCTGTAAATTGTTGAACAGCCAGCTCAGTTGCTCTACCACCTTCTTTCTGAATTTTTACAATTTCAACTGCATTCTCTTGAAGCGTAATATTATTTTTTAAGATTTCTAGCTCTTTGTCTAATGCCAATAATTCATAGTATAAATTAGCAACTTGTGCAACGAGTTGTGTGGTAACCCACTGTCTTGCTTGTTCAGTTGCAAGGAATTTACTGTAAGCAGCTTTTTTTTGGTTAGATAGTTTACCCCAAATATCAGCTTCCCAAGTACTTCTAAATCCTAGAAAAAAATCAGGCATATTCAGTGGAATTCGCTGATCCTTTCTAATATTTGATGATAAGTTCATATCATAATTACCTAGTCCATTCATGGTATAATCTCCGAATTTATCTACCCCTGTTGAAACAATGGCATCTAAGCCGGGTTTGGTCAGACCTTGAGCAATTCCTACGCCAGCTCTTGCAGCTGCAATTCTTTGTACCGCTATCCTAATATCTGCATTGTATTGAATAGCCGTATCTATTAATAGTTGTAGTGCTTTGTCAGGAAAAAAAAGTTTCTTAGGAAGCACTGCAATACTATTACTGTCCAAAGATTTTTGAAAACTCGGAGGTAATACTTCCGCTCTATTAATACTCGTTGGCTTGGGCATTGCACAAGAAACGGCAAGAAAAATGAGAAGACTATATCCTAAATGTAAACGACTATTTTTCATAATTTTTAAATCTATCTATCTGATAATTGTTCTGGGTGTTCAACAACGGAAACAACAGGAGCTATTTTTTCTTTTTTCTTGGTTCTTTCTGAAAGCTCAGCAAAAATTACATAGAGCCCAGGAATAATAATTACACCAAACACGGTACCAAATAACATTCCGCCCGCAGATGCCGTACCAATAGAACGGTTGCCAATGGCACCAGCTCCAGTTGCAATTACTAAGGGAATCAATCCAGCAATGAATGCAAAGGAAGTCATTAAAATGGGCCTTAATCTTGATACAGCTCCTTCTTTAGCAGCTTCTAAAATCGAGTAGCCTTGACTTCTTCTTAGCATAGCAAACTCTACAATCAAAATGGCATTTTTTCCAAGTAATCCAATCAACATCACCAATGCTACTTGTGCGTAAATATTATTTTCAAGACCTAGTAGTTTTAATGCTATAAATGCACCAAAAATCCCGGTTGGTAAAGAAAGAATGACCGCAAAAGGCATGATAAAACTTTCGTATTGAGCCGAAAGAATGAGATAAACAAATATTAAACAAATTAAAAAGATAGACCCCGCTTGACCACTTGAAGCAATTTGATCTCTTGTGATACCAGACCATTCGTAGCTATATCCTCTAGGCAGTTTTTCTTTGGCAACTTTTTCAACTGATTCAATTGCTTCACCACTACTAAACCCAGATTTTGGTTCACCATTCACCATCGCGGCATTGTACATATTGTATCGAGTCAACTGTTCTGGTCCATAAACTCTTTCTAGTTTAATGAATGTGCCATAAGAAACCATTTCTCCTCGGTCATTTTTAACGTACAGATTCATTAAGTCATTCGGCTTAGCTCTATAATTAGGGTATGCCTGAACCATTACTTTATACATTTGACCAAATCGGATAAAATTGGTTGCATAGTAACTACCAATTAATGTTTGCAAATCGGTCATGGCATTGTCTACAGTTACTCCCTTTTTAGCTGCCATATCATAGTCAATATGAATCATGTATTGGGGGAAGCTTGGATCAAACCCTGTATATGCAGAACCAACCACACCAGCAGCTTTTATATCTTCAATCAATTGATTGGTTACATTAGCTGTTTGTTGCAAATTCCCTGTACCTGTTTTATCAATAACCCTTAATTCAAAACCACTGGTATTACCGAAACCAGGAACTGTTGGTGGAGGCATGAATTCAATGTTCGCATCCTTAATTTTACTGGTCTTCTCTTTTAGCATTGGAATTAATTCAGCAACAGTTTGTTCTCTTTCTTTCCAAGGCTTTAGATTAATCATCATCATACCATATGATGCACCAGCTGCTTCTGTAATTAAACTATATCCACTCAGCGTAGTAATATTTTCAATAGCTGGAATATCTTTAATTACTTTTTCTAATTGTACCAATACATTCTCTGTTCTTTCAACCGTTGCACCAGCTGGAGCCGAAACGTTTACATAAATGATTCCCTGATCCTCAGTAGGAATAAAGCCACCAGGTAATACACTATTTACTCCAACTGTTCCCACAAAAAATGCAATCAATAATCCAATTGTTACTATTTTTCTTCCACTGATCCAAGTAACCAATTTGGTATATTTTGACTCAGTTTTTGCAAACCCGATATTAAATGAGTTAAAAAATCTACCCAATAAATTTTTCTTTTTGGGTTGACCATGGGTATTTTTAATGAGTAGTGCGCATAAAGCAGGTGTTAAGGTTAATGCATTAATACCAGAAATCACAATCGATACTGCTAGTGTTAAAGAGAACTGTCTATAAAAGACTCCTGCAGATCCTGTAAGAAATGCAGCGGGCAAAAACACAGCAGACATAACGAGTGTAATAGCAATTACCGCACTAGCAATTTCTTTTATTGCAGCTAACGTGGCATCCATTGCAGACAAGTGTTGCTCTTCCATTTTTACGTGTACCGCTTCTACCACAACAATCGCATCATCTACCACAATACCAATCGCTAATACTAATGCAAACAGCGTTAATAGATTTATAGAGAAACCCATTACTTGCATAAATGCTAGTGTTCCAATTAAGGCAACGGGTACTGCTAAAGCAGGAATTAAAGTAGACCTAAAATCTTGTAAGAAAATAAAAACAATGATAAATACAAGTATAAAAGCTTCAATCAAAGTCTTTAAAACTTCTTTAATAGAAGCATCTAAGAAACGCGAAACATCATAAGCAAAATTGTACTTCATACCAGGAGGGAATGAAGACGCTTTTAACTCAGCCATTCTAGCTTTTACTTTGGTAATTACGTCTTTTGCATTAGATCCTGGACGTTGTTTTAACATGATAGACGCAGATGGTTTGCCATCTGTTTTAGAAATCATGCTGTAAGTCATTGCACCAAATTCAATATCAGCAATGTCTTTTAAGTACAGTATTGATCCGTTGTTTTCAGATTTTACTACTACGTTTTTATACTGATTGGGTTCAAAGAATTTACCTGTGTAACGAAGAATATATTGTAAGCTCTGAGGATTTTTGCCAGAGCTCTCTCCTGTTTTACCTGGGGCAGCTTCTACGTTTTGATTTCTCAAAGCATTAATAACATCTTGCGCGGAAACATTATATGCTAACATTCTGTCGGGCTTCAACCAAACACGCATAGAATATTCTTTCTGTCCCATGATTTCAGCAAATCCTACTCCGTCTATGCGCTTTAGTTCTTGTAGAATATTAATGTCTGCAAAATTATAAATGAACTGTTCATCTGCAGCAGTGTCTTCACTCATCACATTTAAGTAAAGCAACATGCTATTTACATCCTTTTCTGTAGTAACACCTGCTTTAATAACTTCTTCTGGAAGTTCATCTAATACAGTACTTACACGGTTTTGAACACTTACTGCAGCAACATCGGGATCAATACCTACTTTAAATGCAACAGTGATCAGTGTAATTCCATTGTTACTAGATACCGAAGACATATAAGTCATACCGGGAACCCCATTAATGGCTCTTTCTAGCGGAGTAGCAACTGCTTTAGCACAAACTTCTGCATTTGCTCCAGTGTATTTTGCTGTAACCGTTACTGATGGTGGAACAATATCAGGAAATTGGGTGATCGGTAACGTAAACAAAGACAATACACCCAATAGAGTAATAATAATTGAGATGACCAGTGATAAAACTGGCCTTTTTATAAAAGTTTCTAGCATGATTGAGTTAGTTGATGGTTAGTGCTATTTGCATAAGACTATCTAAATTCATTTTTAAGGGTTTTATTTTTGACCCTTGACGAATGCTTTGGACACCTTCGTAAACAATGTTTTCCCCTGGTTTTAAACCTGATTCAACAATATAATACTGCGCAACTCTTCTACCTGGTTTAAAAGCCCTTGTTTGAATCATATTATTTTTGTCTACAACAAAAACAAATGTTTTGTCTTGAATTTCAAAAGTGGCTTTTTGAGGTATAATAATTGCGTTCTCAACCGCAGCAGTTAATCTAGCTTTACCAGAAGCACCGTGTTTTAATAATTTATTGGGATTAGGAAAACGCGCTCTAAATGCAATGGCCCCGGTATTTTCATTGAATTCACCGTCACTGGTTTCAATTCTACCATCATATCCGTATTGTGTACCATCTGCTAATAATAAATGTACTATTCTATCTTCCTTTAATCCTTTTACAATAGATTTTTTGTATTGTAGGTATTCGTTCTCCGATATATTGAAATAAGCAAATACGTTATGTACGTCAGAAATAGTAGTTAATAGTGCACCTGGATCAATTAGGCTTCCCATTTTTAAAGGAATTCTATCAATAATACCATCAAAAGGAGCGCGGATAAAAGTATACGACAGCTTGGTTTCTGCGCTAGTTTGCACGGATAATGCTTCATCAATTTTAGCTTTGGCTGCTTTTACTTTTGAAGCAGCTAGATCATATTCTGTTTGAGCAATAACGTTTTTTTCAACTAAAATTTTGGTTCTGCCTAATTCTAACTCAGCCGCTTTTGCTTCAGCCACTGCACTCGATACAGCTGCCTTTGCCTTCGCTAATTCAGTTTTATATTCCAAATCGTTAATTTGGAACATCGGCTGCCCTTTTTTTACTTCATGACCCTCATCTACGAATATTTTTTCTAAAAATCCTTGCACCCTAGCCCTTACTTCCACATTTTTTACAGCCTGAATGTCTGCAACATAGTCGGTTTGCAAAATGGTATCTTTCTGAATTACTTCAACAACTGGTAGTGATGGAATTAACTCTGCTGTGCCCTCTTTTTGTTTGTTTTCACAACTAAATAGGCCTAGACTGCCAAAAATAAAAACCGAAAAAAATAGATTATTTTGAGCTGAACGATAGATTTTCATAACTTTTTAGGTTAAATAAGCGGCAAATATACTGTTTTAATGTTTTTTTAATATTCGCCTTTATAGAAGTCGGTTATTGTCTAAATTGTTCATTGAATAGTTAGAATTAACAAGTTTTTAAATTAAAATTGGTTTAAAGAGCTACCAATTATACATTTATGGTATGGGCATAGTGCAAAAAATCAAATCTAACCCTCGATTAAAAAAATGGGTTTATTGGCTGATGGTTTCAGAAACAGCACCCGGATGTAGACTATGGGTGCGCTTGTTCATTAATCCCTTTAAGCACAAAACGTCTCGAAAGGCTGTAATCAGGAATTATGCAAGACTAGACCTAGCCCCATGGAATAATTTCACATTGGGTAAAAAAGCAGTGATAGAAGATTTCTGTTGCATTAATAATATGGTAGGGGATGTTTATATCGGAGAAAATGCTCATTTAGGATTAAGTAATACAGTGATTGGTCCTGTAAGTATTGGAAACAATACCATTTTAGCCCAAAATATCGTTTTATCTGGTTTAAATCATGGATATACAGATCCAGATATTCCTATAAAGAATCAAAAAGAAACTACTGCACAAATTGTAATAGAAGAGGATTGTTGGATTGGAGCCAATTCAGTTGTGGTAGCAGGTGTTACGATCGGAAAGCACTCAATCGTAGCAGGAGGCTCTGTGGTTACTAAAAATGTTCCACCTTATACAATTGTGGGAGGGAACCCAGCGAAAATTTTAAAGCAATACAATCCATTAACAAAGAGTTGGGAAAAACCCTAAGCGATATATATCTTTTTTTATTGTGTGATAATCTGCTGTGTAATTACAGGGGTCCAATATATTGTAAGCTGTTAACAAAAGATTTTTATTTAAAATAATGCCTAATCTTTGCATTAGTTCTAACTAAATCCTTTTGATTCTATGGCTGCCATTATCATTTTCCTTGTACTTCATTGGTATCTCTCTCTTTTTGGACAAACATTTTATTTACATAGATACTCAGCACATAAAATGTTTACCATGAATAAATTCTGGGAAAAGTTTTGGTATATCTATACTTGGGTAACGCAAGGCACTTCTTATTTAAATGCAAGAGCGTATGCCATATTACATAGAATGCACCATGCATACAGTGATACCGAGAAGGATCCACACACGCCACATTTTTTTAAAGAAGTATTTACGATGATGTGGCATACAAAAAAAGTATACCATGGTGTATTAAAAGGAACAATGCCTGTTGAACCAAAGTTTGATAAAAATTTTCCTGTTTATCCAATCATTGATAAAATTGCGGATAGTTGGATTACAAGAATATTTTTTGCACTAGTATATATTACATTCTATTATTTCTTTGCAACAGAATGGTGGATGTTTTTATTCTTACCAATTCATTTTTTAATTGGACCAATTCAAGGTGCGGTTGTTAATTGGGCAGGACATAAATATGGGTATAGAAATTTTCCTCAAGAAAAAGATCATTCTAAAAATACTTTAATCATCGACTTTTTAATGTTAGGAGAATTATTTCAAAACAATCATCACCATGCAGGAGCAAGACCAAATTTTGCAGCCAAATGGTGGGAAATAGATCCTTGTTATCCAATCATTAAAATCTTTCATTGGATAGGGATCATTAAATTAGTTCCTATTAAAGCGAAGAACTAGTTTTTTGACCATATTTCGTAAATAGGATCACCTTTTGAACTAAGTCCACTGTGGTGCCATTGTCCATTTTCAATCTTACCAGTAAAATTGAGTGATGCCCCCACTCTAGAAGAGTCGCGGCTGAAGAACTCAATATTCTCGGTGTATTTTCCATTGATAAAACGGTAAGTTCCGCCACCAGTGCCAGAAAACTCTCCAGTTTCAATATTGATTGCCATCCATTGAAAACGAGTTCCTGTTAAAAGTTTATACGTACGTCTAGCTCTTAGGGGGTTCTCTGTAAATTGGTCACCATTTTTTCTTCCACTCATCCTCCAATTTCCAGCCAAAATATTTTCACCTTTATCAATTAATGTTTGGTGTTTTTCTCCAAATGAAATCTCTTTTGTTTTACCAACTACTGCTTTATCTCTAGAATCAAAATGAATGGTTATAAGTAATTTATTCCCTTCTTTCACAAATGGTCCTCCCCATGTATAATTAAATGCTTTGGCATTAACACTGTATTTGGTTTCAACAAAATAGCCATCCATTAAGCAAAGAATGACTTCTTTATCTTCTTTAGAACTATAAGCCCCTTTTATGTCTTGCTGCGCTTGTACAGATATGCTAAATAAACATGCGGCGATTAAGTAAATGGTTTTCATAAATAGTATTCGTTGGTGATTGCTAATTTCATTAATAAATCTGTTTGAACATCATTTCCTAAAGTAAATAAATGACTACTAAATACTTTAAACCCATTTTTTTCATAAAAACGAATTGCTCTAGAATTCTTTTCCCAAACTCCAAGCCATATATAAGTAGGGTTCATCTCTTTACCTATTTTAATTGCATTATTTAGTAAAAACTGACCCAGTCCTTTTCCAAAATATTCTTTAAGAATATAGATTCGTTCAATTTCAAAAGCTTTTTCATCAATTAATTCAGTTTGCGCAGTTGAACAATTTAATTTTAAATAACCAACTAGCTTTTCATTTTCAGAAGCAAAATAAAAAGTAGAATAAGGGTTATTCAGTTCTTCTGATAGCTTATTAAAAGAAAGCTGTTCATCTAAATAATGATTTAAGTCTTCTTCGGTATTATGTTCAGCAAAAGTGTCTCTAAAAGTAGCCCGACTAATTTTTTGCAATTCAATTATATCAGCAGCGCTTATTTTGCGGAAATCGTATTGACTCATAATTGATTTTGTATAAAAAATTCAACTGCTTGACTTTTTTGTTGTTCATTCAAATCAATCATCACCAATTTCTTATCAAATTCTTTATTTAATTGAACTGTTTTTCTAATTCTATTAAAATCAGTCTCAGCTATTTGAGCCACCACTAGTGCTTCTTTTTGCTTCCAGGCTTCAGCGTCAATAATTAAATCCGCTTGTCTGCCATTTACCCCCAACTGATCAATAATTTTTTTTCTGAATTTGGTTTTGTAAGCAGCTACCAACTGAACTTTTGTAAGTGTGTCATAGCTTTTATTGAATTTAAGTTGTGTAATAGCACAGCCAGACGCACTCATTCTGCTAATCAGTCCTTTAGCTCTTTCTCCTGTTATGGATAAAGCTTTATATTTTTTGAGTACTTCTTGGTTTACTTCGTTAGCAGTAACAAAAGTATCGTTGGTATTGGCTTCTATTTTAAGTTTCTGTAAAGTAGCCCAATAATTAATTTGACCAATTTTATTGGCTGTTTCTTCCGAAATACCCAATTCCTTCATTAATAATCCCTTTTCACAATAGCCAAATAATTCTAATTGCTCTTCTGGCGACCACTGTTGTGCATGGATTGTGGTTGCAGAAAAAATAAAAAATGCCAAAATGCTCCAGAATCTCTTTTTCATATTCAATTGTTCGTTTAAAATTAAATGATAGCCATTTGATGTAATTTTGTTTAGATGTTCGAAGTATTCTTCTCTCAAGTTAAAGATAAAGTGTTGCTTTCCGAAGCAGAGCAAAAGCTTGTTAAAACATTTTTTTCACCTAAGAAAATCAGAAAGCGGCAGTACTTGCTCCAGGAAGGAAATATATGCAGGCATTTGGCATTTGTAGAGAAAGGACTATTGCGTTCATATAATGTAGACGACAAAGGAATTGAGCATATGATTCATTTTGCCTGGGAAGGATGGTGGATGGCCGATATGTTGAGTTTCTTGTCTATTGAACCATCAACTTATCATATAGATGCAATTGAGGACTCTGAGTTGCTATTGATAAGTAGACCAGATTTTGAAGAAATGTTATTAAAAGTACCTGTAATGGAAAGGTATTTTAGAATACTTTTTCAGAATAATATTATTTCAAAGGAAAGGAGGCTGATTAGTTCTATCTCCAATTCTGCAGAAGAAAAGTTTATTCATTTATCTGCAACCAATCCTGAGCTCATTAAAAGAATACCTCAACAGTTGGTGGCCTCCTATTTAGGCATTACTCCAGAAACACTCAGTAGAATAAAGAATAAACTAAACAAGAATGTTCCAAATACTTGATTTAGATCAAGTTGATTTCTTATCCTTTCTCAAGTTAAAAAAAGAATAGTACAGTTAGTTTTGCATTTCAATCAATTGATTCATGCAATACAGTAATACCATAGCTATTTTAGGGGCTAATTCAGAAATTGGTGAATTAATCGCAAATAAAATTGCTGGAAATTATCCATTATTGTTAGTGGATCAATCAGAAGAAAAGTTATATCAATTAAAACAATTAGTTACTGAGCATCACCCAAAAGCGCAAATAGAATTGGCTGTATGTAGTAAAGATGCTTCATGGGAGGCAGATACCATCATTATTGCTGCAAATGAAGCAGCTGAACAAGCATCAATTGCTTCAAAAATAGTTGAAGTAACTACTTGTAAAACTGTAATACAAATAAAGAAAGCCCATTTAGATTCGGCTACTCTACATCCTATGTTACCTTATTCAAAGTTCATTGCAGTAGATTGGGCCAACACAACAGCAATAGTTGAGGGAAAAGATGAAAATTCTTTATCAATAACAGGGGAAATAGTCCATATGTGCGGATTAAAACCTCTTTTTAAAAAATCACTTATATAAAACAACAATATGAATAGTTCAGTATTATTTACGCCATATCAATTGGCAGGATTGGAATTAAACAATAAAATGGTCATGGCACCTATGACTAGAAGCAGAGCAGACAATGCAGCAGGAGTTCCCAATCAGTTGATGGCTACTTATTATGCACAAAGAGCAACTGCCGGCCTAATTGTAACAGAAGGGGCTCCAGTAAGTACTGCAGGAGTAGGCTATATTAATGTTCCAGGTATTTATTCCGAAGAACAAGTAGAAGGCTGGAAGTCAGTAACCAAAGCAGTACATGAAAAGGGAGGTAAAATTTTTATACAATTATGGCATGTTGGAAGAATGTCTCACCCAGATTTTCACAATGGGTCATTGCCGCTTGCACCATCAGCAATCAATCCAAACGAAAAGTCTTACACCAAAAATGGATTTACTGATACGGTTACTCCAAAGGAAATGACCATTGAAGATATTCAGCAAACAATAGAAGATTTCAAAAATGCAGCAGCAAATGCTATCAAAGCAGGTTTTGATGGAGTAGAAATTCATGGAGCCAATGGTTATTTGTTACAGCAATTTTTTAATGCTACTGCTAATCATAGAACTGATGAATATGGTGGAACTATCGAAAATCGTGCAAGAATTTTGTTCGATATTCTAGATGCATTTAAGGGTGTAATTGATTATAATAAAGTGGGTCTTAGACTAAGCCCAAGTTTAAATGGGTTATTTGGAATCACTATGGACGAAACCACCATACCTACACACGATTATATCGTAAGCAGATTAAACGATTATGGATTGGCATATCTACATTTAACAGAACCCTTTATTCCAGTAGATCATTTACCATTTGCAGTAGCTGAAGTAGCAAAGCATTATAGACCTATATATAAAGGAACCCTTATTATTAATAAAGGATTTAATAAAGAAACAGCAACGCAAGTTATAGAAGCAGGAGATGCCAATTTAGTGGCTTTTGGAGTTCCATTTATTTCCAATCCAGATTTAGTAAATAGGTATCAATTAGATGCCCCTTTAAATGAAGTTGATCAGCAAACATTTTATACCCCAGGGGAAAAAGGGTATACCGATTATCCATTTTATACAGCTTAAAATTCACTTTCATGGAATCATTAAAAAATAAAGTAGCCCTAGTTACAGGTGCGGGAAAAGGAATTGGAAAATCCATTGCAATCGCATTGGCAAAAGAAGGAGTTCATGTAGGATTAATTGCACGAACGGAAAAAGATCTTCAAGACTTAGCAACAGAGCTCATTAATTTGGGGGTTAAATCAATCATTGCCCCTGCCGATATTAGTAATATTAATGCAGTTAATTGGGCAGTAGAGAAAATTGAAAACGCTTTAGGCCCAGTTGACATATTAATCAATAATGCTGGTACGGGTACTTTTGGAAAATTCTTAGACTTGTCACCTGAAGTATGGGAGCAACAAGTGAAGGTAAATTTGTTTGGTGTGTATTATACCACCAGAGCAGTATTGCCCCAAATGATGAAACGCTTAACAGGAGATATTGTAAACATTTCTTCAACAGCAGGTTTAAAAGGAGCAGCAACAACTAGTGCTTACAGCGCATCTAAGTTTGGTGTAATGGGATTAACAGAGTCTTTAATGCAAGAAGTTCGCAAATATAATATCAGAGTAACAGCTATGGCTCCTAGCACTGTTGTAACTGAATTAGCACATTCTGCTAATTTAATTAACAACAACGAAGATCGATTGATGCATCCAGAAGATTTTGCTGAACTGATTATTGCACAATTAAAATTAAACAGAAGGGTATTTGTGAAAGACAGTTCTATTTGGTCTACCAATCCTTAAATTTATGCATTCAATCACCAATAAATGTTGGTAAAATGCATAAAGCTTATTATTCCTTATTCATAGCGAGTCTGCTTTTGATGTATCCATTTCTAACCAATGGGCAATATTCATCAGCAGACTCTTCTATTAATACCATTATGAATACAAATAAAGTAATGGGCATGTCTGTAGCAGTAGTAAAGAATAATAAAGTTGTTTATACACAATCCTTTGGACTAAAGAACCAAGAAAATCAAGTAAGACTTAGTAATGCTGATATTTTTAGAATTGCATCTATTTCGAAATCTTTTTCTGCAACAGCTATTATGCAGTTAGTAGAAAAGGGATTGATATCGTTGGATGATGATATGAGTAAGTTAGTGGGCTTCATCATTCGCAACCCGAAATACCCTGAAACACCTATTACCCTTAAAATGGTTTTATCGCATCGTTCTTCTATCAATGATAGTCAGGGGTATTTTAGTTTAGATGCTATTAATCCAACTAAAAATCCCAACTGGGCTAAGTGTTACAATAACTATGCACCAGATTCGGGTTTTCAATATTGTAATCTGAATTATAATATGGCCGGAACCATTATTGAAAAAATTTCTGGAGAAAGATTTGATCTGTATATTCAAAAACATATTTTGCAACCCTTGGAATTGTATGGAGGCTATTGTGTAGATTCATTAGATAAACAAAAGTTTGTAACCATTTACGAGTATCATACAGATTCGGCTAAGTTTATTGCATCGCCCAATGCTTATGCACCAAGAAGCGAGGAAATAGCCAATTATACGATGGGTTATTCAACACCCATTTTTTCTCCTACAGGAGGGATGAAAATCTCAGCCACAGATTTGGCCAAATACATGCTCATGCATAGTAATAAGGGTAAAACCAATGGTAAGAGAGTTATTTCTAAAAGGAGTGCAAGGAAAATGCAAACCATGCTTTCCGAGAAAGAGGAATATGGTTTAGCACTATCTACATCCAATAAATTAATTAATGGAATTACATTAACAGGGCATACTGGATCTGCTTACGGGTTGAATAGTGCAATGTTTTTTGAACCGAAAAAAAAATATGGTTTTGTTGTAATCATTAATGGAAGTGAGCAAAAATATATAGATGGTTTCAATGCAGTTATAAAGAAAACCGTAAATAGTTTATACGAAAATATCGTATTAAAGTAATTCACTTTTTTGTATCATGCAATATCCCTTAATACTGAAAGAATTTCAAAAAGAATTAAGATTATATATACCTGATCCTTTATTGATTAAACCAACTTACGAGAAATTACTTTTAGAGAATCCAACCATCTTGTTTCCTTATTGGGCAAAAGTATGGCCCTCTGCAGTAGCAATGAGTATATTTCTTCAACAGCATCAAGAGTTAATCAACAATAAAACAGTTGTAGAAATAGGAGCAGGAATTGGTTTACCGTCTTTTTCAATTGCAGATCATGTAGCGGAAATAACCATTACAGATTATGATATGAATGCAATTGACTTGTTGCAGAAAAATATTACTCATTTTGGGAATCAAAAAATTAAAGGCCTTTATGCCGATTGGAATTGTTTTCCTACCACAATTTGTTCCGATCTGGTTCTATTGAGTGATACTAATTATGATCCCTCAGCTTTTCAACCTTTATTGAAGCTGATACAACAATTTCTACAAACGGGAACCACGGTAGTTATCGCAACCCCCGAACGCATTACGGCAAGTCCGTTTATTGAGCAATTAGCATTGCATATAAATCAAAAGGCTTTTATAGAAGTGAATCATAATTGTGAAACTGCAGTCATTGGTTTATTTGTATTGAAACAAAATAGGAAATAGAAAAGTTACTAAAAATGCCCAAATAGAATAATAGGGAATAAAGCCTGCAATGATTAGCCCCACTTTTTCTACTGACTCTTTTTTTGATACTACTTGGTATAATTTCAATGAAACCAATACAAGATTGATAAAAATAAGTAGGTTAGCTCCTAAAACTGCTACCCTATTCGGTGTTATGCCAAATTCGGATAATCTAAATAATATAGCTGAAAGCGCAATCCCATTTACGACTACTGTTAAAGTGGACAGCATAAAAAGTGTCAATACGATCATTTTATTTGATTCATTTTTTGTTGCTTCAGTTACAGAGAATAAAATGATAGCCATCACACCAATGAGTAAAACATTAAAAATCAGTAAAAAATTTCTATCGCTATAAATATTCTTTCCTGTATATAATAGGGTTATTAAAAATGCTAGCACTGTTATGAAAACCAATGGTGTAAATATTTTAGCTATAACAGGTGAAATTTTATTTACTAAACTAGGATTCGTTTGTACTAAGTATGTTGCAATTAAGGGAATAGAAGACAATCCCCCAATTGCCACATAATTAAAATAGAATTCCTCAATTTTAACTTCAATTAAATTGAATAGTCCTAGCGTGATTCCAGAAAATATTCCTCCGGCTAATACTAGCAGTGCACTCATGACGAGGAAATCTCCATTGAATTTTAAGTAATCAATTTTCAAAGAATTATTTTTTATATCTCCCCCAATAAAAGTATAGCCTATAACAGCCCACAAGAATATAGGCAAGTGTATACAAGCCAAAATGAGTGAATTATTTGATTCAATTTTTGGTAAAATGTTGATATACAAAGCTGATAAGAAAATCAATATCAATGGTATTGCTATTTGCTTAAGCGCTAAATGGTTTTTTCTTGAAAAGAAAATAACTAGAAAAGGAGCTACAATAAATGAAAAGTTTCTTGCATAATATTCATCTTCAATCAATCCAAATAAATTAGGAATCTTTGCAATAAAACCGGCAATAATTGATGCAACTCCCAGAAATAATACATCCTCTTTCTTGATGGTCAATCCAATGCCATCGCTTTTTCTATTTAGTCGTTCATGCCAAATTTGTACAGATAAATGATGACTAAATTTTTTATTTACTTCTTCAAATGAATGAATAAACCTTTTTTTATCACTTTGATAAAGTTGCTCTAAAGCAATTGGGTTTTCTAGATTATCAATTATAGATTTAGTGATAATATTATATTCCATTTGATAAATTTTAAAGTGTTTGTTTTATTAGCTTTTCTAATGCCTGTATATGTAAGCTGAATGCTTTTTTCCCTTTACTTGTAATAGCGTAGGTAGTATTTGGTTTTTTGCCAATAAATTGTTTTTTGATATTGATGTATTCTAATTTTTCTAAGGCAGTTATATGACTGGCGATATTTCCATCAGTAATTTGAAGTTGCTCTTTAAGTGTAGCAAAATTGACTGAATCTACTACCATAAGAATAGACATAATGCCTAGCCTAACTCTACTTTCGAACGCTTTATTTAATGCTTCAATGCTATTTTTCACTTTTCGTATTTAATGTAGATGAACGAACCATATAGAATATGTAATAATCCAAAACCTATTGCCCATATTATTAAGGCATAATCTAAATAAACAGATGCCAATAGACCAAGTATAATCATTATTACGCCTAAATATTTTATATCATCATGTGTATACTTACTGGCATTTAAAAGCGCTAAACCATAAAAAAGAATTGTTGCTGGAATAATTAAAGCAATATGGTTTTGGATAAATAATATTAAACAGTAAATTCCACCTGCAAACATTGGAATAAGAAAATGAATCATCATTCTTTTGCTAGTGTGATCCCATATTTGCTCCCCTTTTTTAATTGCATTTTTATTTGATAACCATATTGCAGTCAAAAATGACACCAATAATACAACTCCAAAATTGAGCGCGATAATATTCAATATTTTGGTATTGATGATTCCATTTGGAGCTAGAACTGATAAGTAAGATGTTTGTCCAAAAGGAGATATCTCAAGAAGGTTATAACTTATTCCAATCGAAAGTAATGCAAAAAATCCTACTACTACGCCGGCAAAACCACTAAGTGCTGAAAATTTTGAAGAGCGCTCCATCAACTTTTTAATGTCTTGGATTGCGTCTAGATGCGCTTGTTGTTGATTCATTTTAATTAATTTAAAAGTACTTTGAAATACAAAGTAATAGCTAATTTCTAATTAATACAAATAAAAATTAGTTAAGAAAAGCGATAATTTTACTTGCTGTAACTTTGTTGAGAATCTTATTTATATAATACAGATTCTATATTTGCAAATCTTAGTAGGTAAAATGCAATTGTATTGTTTATGAATTTATACATGTTTTTCAAAACTGCAATTGTTATATACAAAGAGCTTCGTGCTCAAAAAAAATACATAAACGATATTGTTGAACCCTACTTAAATAAATTAGAAGTAAGGCATAATGGCTTATTTACTAAATACCAACGATTTAAGATAACCAGTTCCTACTGTCTATATGTTCCAGTTATAGTTTGTTACAGCGTTAGTAGATTAATAGGTCAACCTATAAGCCAAGAACAAAGAAAATCTGCAACAATGATGGGTTTAATAACACCATTGTATGATGATTTATTAGATGAGCTAAATTTAACTCCAAACCAAATTGAACAGCTAACAACCGCGCCTGAAAACTATCAGAGCGATGTTTTTTTGGTTAATGCAGTAAAAGAAATTGGGATTGATTTGAATAATAGCGCTTTCGATAAAGCTGCCTATTTACATGTTTCTAAAGATGTGTTACAAGTACAGATAAATACGATAGAGCAGTTTAATCCGAATATTTCTAGTGATGAACTACAAAAAATAACATGGGATAAGGCAATGATTTCCTTTGTATATTATTATACCCATCTTTTCGGTACTCCTACCAAAGAAATGAGAGAAGCCTTATATGAAGTAGCAGGATTGCAGCAGTTTTGTAATGACTTGTTTGATATGTATAAAGACTGCCAAGGGAAAAGTTATACGTTAGCAAATACTTGTCAAGACTTTTCAAATTTGAAAACTTTCTTCTTCGAAAAAAATAAAGAGCTATTTCAAAAAGTATCTGCTCTTCCCTATCCAAAGAAGGATAAGGAGTATTTTATGATAAGAATGTTATTGATTATATGTAGTGGCTTAGTTGCAATTAACTATATGATCAAACTAGAAAAGATAAAAGGTAAACCTGTCAACTGGTTTACCTTATCTCGCAAGGAATTAGTTATTGATATGGAAAAACCTAAGAACCTTATTTTATGGTTTTTGAGTTTATGGAAATTGATGCGGCTTTATCAAAAAACTGCTCTTCAAATTCAGTAGAAAATATTTATTTAATACTCTTTCTTTTTAGCACTTACAACTAAATCTGTATCTATCAACTCTAACGATAAAACCCAATCTTTTACAGTTTCCTTATATTTTTTAAAGTGTGGTGTTAAAATATGTGATTGGTACGCTTCTACATTTGCATAAACTTCTAAAATAGTAATTACTGTAGCTTCTTTTTTATCTGAAACTGCCGTGTAGGATAATACCCCTGGTTCTAATTTAATTGCAGCATTCATCTGCTCTGAGAGTGCAGACTTATATTTCTCAAGATGTATAGCATCTACTTTTATTTTTGCTATCCTATACATTCGATTAGATGCTTGCGCATTTAAATTATCACAGATAAGCATGAATAAACCGAATGTCAGGTAATACAATAATCCTTTCATGTGAAAATAATTGAATCTTTCATTTATCTAAACTAAAATTAGAATTTTACACCCACTGTTACAAAGAAATTCCTTGGTTCAGCAACCATAAGCCCAGGACCAGGATATCCACCTGCACGTCTAGTGAAATATTTTTCTCCGAACAGATTATTAATTCCAGACTTTAAGAAGAATTTTTCATTGAATTTATACGTACCACTTAGATCAACCAGATTATAAGAGGGAATTAATCCATTCACTCCATTTGCAGTAGGTGTTAAGGTATTATTTGCGTCACTAAAAGCTTCAGAAACATAGCTGTATTGAGCAGTAACGGTCAAAGCCTTTTTGGTATAAGTGACACCAGCTCTAATGATATTTTCAGGAGCATTCTCTACACGCTTATTTTTCAGATTTGTTTCTACAAGGTTATTTCCTTGTCTGCTGATAACCCTAAAATCCTCGTAACGAGCTTGGATATAAGCAATTGATGTAAATAAGGTAATATGACCAAATTGATTATTTTTCATCCATGCTTTTGTAGGACTAAATTCAATTAATGCTTCAACTCCCATGCTTCTGCTATCCCCAACATTTGTCCTGAAATTATAGAAACTACCGTCTGCTCTTTGCTGAGCAATCAATCCAATCCGATTATTATACTGAAGTATATATCCACTTACATCAAAAAATAAATAATCTTTTATGCGACCACGATAACCTAAATCAATATTATAACCTTTTGCATCTGCTAGGTTTTGATCAATGATATCTGTTGTTGGATTAGCAGTTAAATCACTGAATAAAGCAGGACGATATGATTGTGAATAGTTGGCATAGATTTCTGTCATACCAAAATGATATTCAGCACCAATACCTGGAAGAATAAATTGACGTCTTCTATTTTCATTACCAACTTTCACTTCAGTATCTCCAGTAAGATTTATCCTGCCATTCGCTGTGTTACGAATATGCTCCATACGTAACCCTGGAATTAGAATAAAATTTTTACCAATCTTGAAAATATTTTCAGCAAAAAAAGCAGTATTCTCTGTAAGGAATGCTAAGTCAGTTGGATAAGGTGCTAATGTATTCAGGTTATAATCAAATCCTGTATCTCCTCTGCCATTTTGAAAGCGATATGTCTTTCCACGGAAATAACGAATACCTGCAGACAATGTCTGTTTTGTTTTGCCTAATTTATAATCAAGGATATAGCGAGCTTCAGCACCTAAGTTTCTATATTGATCAATATCTACTCTTCTATTATTGTATTGCAGTGTTGATGCATTGATGGTATCCGCTACATTAGGCGCTTGCATAAAACCAATGCTGTTTCTATCTCCAGACATGGCAAATGCTTTAATGTTCAATCTGCTATTCTCGTTGATTTTATAGTCAAGATTTAGCGCAGCCATATTCCACTTTACTTCAAACCAGTTTCTGCTTCGTACGCTTCTGTAAGCGTCTTGACTAAATTGTGCGTCCGTTAATCCACCTGGTTGTTGACTTAGATAATCAAAATGCGTGAATTCAAATCCAAGTTTAAGTTTTTTCGAAAGCTTCCAAGAATAATTGGCAAAAGCAGTATTCACTTTAAAGCCGCTGTTCTCCCGAAATCCATTTCCTTTTCTATGATCCCAAAATGCATAATAATGCGATTTCTCATTTTGACCACCAATAGCATTATATGAGTTAAACAGCCCAAAACTTCCTGCTGTTTGCTGTGATTCATATTGAAATGGCTTTTTAATATCACTACCATCTTTCAATATAAAATTTACTAATCCACCAAATTGAGGCCCATATTGTAAACTACCTGCACCCCTAACTACTTCTAATCTTTGAACTGAATTCAACTGAGGGGTATAATACGCTTCAGGATAACCAAATGGATCACTACTAATATCATATCCATTCTGGCGAACATTGAATTCCCAACTCCTGTTAGGACTAAGACCGCGAGCAGCTATACCAATTTGAATACCACTAGGGTCACTTTCCCAAATATGTATCCCTGGCACTTTAGCCATCACTTGGCGCATGGTATTAGTGACCACATTGCCTTGTACATTATCCATTACAATAAGAGAATTCTTTTTTCCTGCATTAATATTGGTTCCAACAACTTCAGGTAGAAAGTGAATATCAGCATTTGAATTTCTACCAACTAGGGTTATTTCTGGTAAATATTTATGTGCAAAAAAACCACTATCCTTAATTTTAGTAGTATCCTGCGCTGAAGCCAAATAAATACAGTTAATCAACAATAATCCAAATACAATCTTCTTCATTTCAAAAACTTTAGGGCCGCAAGTTGGCCCTAATATGTATTTGGCTGTTTATGAATATGGAAAACAGATTAACGAAATCAGGAAAAATAATTCGTAAACATTTTCCCGATTCTGAAAATTAAATATTCAATCAAGGTGTTTTGTTTACGCTTGCAGGGATTGTATTGACTCTTGTGCTTTTGTTTGTATAAAAAAGGGCCATTCAAGATTGAATAGCCCTTAACTGGATGGGGGGGGTAGAACTATTTTCTTAATTCCTTAATGGTCATTTTTGGTACAAGCACTTTATTCACTTTTTCTACCACTACATTATTGGGTAATTTGAAACTGCCAGATATCAAAGCTGCTTCAGCATGCCCAAACTTAATCGTATAGTCACCTGCTTCAGCAATAAATGCGGATGCTTCAGTATTAAACGAACTCAATTCATTCGCAGAAATAGTGAATTCAACCAATTGTGATTCACCTGGTTTCAACAGTTTGGTTTTGGCAAAAGCTTTAAGTTCAACAGCGGGTTTATCTAAATTGCTTTTTGGAGCCGTTATATACATTTGTACCACTTCCTTCCCTGCAACTTTACCAGTGTTTGTAACGGTTAATTGAACATCAATCTTGTTGTTCAAAACAGCTTGGCTCATTTTTAAATTGCTCAAAGAAAAATTTGTGTAAGACAATCCGTATCCGAATGGATATGCTGTAGGTATTTTAAAGCTGCTGAAATAGCGATAGCCAACATAAATACCTTCTTCATAAATCACTTCAGCGTCAACCTGTTTTTGACCAAACAAACCAGGTTTTTCTGAGCCCGGAATTTCTTTGCCGGGGAAATTTTTTGCGCTGTAATCATCTGCATATTTGGCCGGAAAAGTTGTAGCTAATTTCCCAGATGGATTGACTTTTCCAGAAATGACATCAGCAATTGCATTACCGCCTTCAAGACCAGGCTGCCAAGCCAAAAGAATGGCATCTACTTTATCACGCCATTGCGCCACATCAACGACGCCACCAATATTTAAAGTCACTACCACTTTTTTGTTTTGTTGATGAAATACAGATGATACATCAGCAATGAGTTTCAGTTCTTTTTCAGTGAGATAGTAATCGTCTTTCTCTTTTCGATCATTGCCTTCACCAGCATTTCTGCCAATCGCAATGATTGCTATTGAAGAAGCCGCAGCAGCTTTTTTAATTGCCGCAATAGAAATAGACATTTCTTGAATAGGGGTAATTGGACTCATTAAATCAGCCAAAGATGAACGCTTTGGTTGTTTTGCTTTTTCGCTTTTTATATAATTAGCGTAAGCACTGTATAAACTTGGGTTGATCTGATAACCAGCTTTGAACAATCCATCTGCTAATGGAACAATATACATTTTTGTTACATCACCACTGCCAGTTCCACCAGCTACCAAATCCACTTGATTATTTCCAAACACAGCCAGTTTGCTTTCTGCTTTTATGGGTAAAGCATTGCCTTGATTCTTTAATAAAACCATACTTTCAGCCGCAGCTTCCCTAGACAATTGTGCGTTTTCAGTTAAGGGTGGATTATCGCTGAACTTATATCCTTTAAACACCGGAGTTTTCAAAATTATATTGAGTATATCGGTGACGTTCATATCTAAGACGGCTTCATCTAACTGTTTGTTTTTAACAGCATCTATAATGTCTTTTTTCTGATTGGGCAATCCTGGCATTACCAAATGATTGCCAGCAATTTGTTGGGCCACCGCATTTTTACCACCAAACCAATCCGTCATCACAAAACCTTTAAATCCCCATTCGTCTTTTAAAATAGTGCGAAGCAATTCAGGATTTTCAGAAGTATAAGGTCCATTCACTAAGTTATATGAACTCATAATGGTCCAAGGGTTAGATGCTTTCACTGCAATTTGCCATCCTTTTAAATATATTTCGCGCATGGCTCTTTCGCTGATGATGGTATTAACCGAGTTTCTATTGGTTTCTTGGTTATTGGCAAAAAAGTGTTTGGCAGAAGTGCCTACACCACTGTGTTGAATGCCATTAATCATGGCAGCAGCAATTTCTCCGGTTATAACAGGATCTTCAGAATAGTATTCAAAATTTCTAGCGCCTAAGGGATTGCGATGAATATTCATGCCAGGCCCAAGCAATACATCAATCCCAAACTCTTTGGCTTCAGCACCTAAAGCAACACCCACTTTTCTGACCAAAGCAGTATCCCAACTTGAGGCCAATAAAGTGCCAATTGGCCAAGCTGTAGCGTAATACAGCCTGCTCTTACCGCCATTGAATGCATGAATTCCAGCAGGCCCGTCACAAACCACTAAGCCAGGAATATTTAAGCGAGGAATAGCGCCTGTAGTTCCAGCGGCTCCGGTTACTCTTTTTTGAGCTTCGGTTGGCGGAAGACCTGATCCCGGCATTGGCATGCCAGGCACATACATGCCCTGACCAATGACCAAATGTACTTTCTCTTCTAAAGTCATTGCTTTAACTACTTCACTAACTGGGCTTTTGCCCAATTGAGGAACGTTTGATTGGGCCTTACCAGCATTCGTGCTTAAACTAAGCCCTAGCAATAAACTAATGTGAATCAGATTGATTTTCATAAAAGCAAAAGTTAATTGGTTATCTTTATTGAGTCAAACTGACACAATGTAACTCTTTTTTGTTTGCTTCACAAAAAATCCGTTCTTAGAGAGAATTATGGATATCAACGATTTGGATACTGCATCATTTATACCGGGTTTATCGGTTGATAACGTGATTTTTGGTTTTCACAATAACCAATTAAAGGTATTGTTGCTGGCCTGTAAAGACCAGAAGCATTGGATGTTACCGGGTGGATATGTATTGAAAACAGAGTCGGTAGATGCAGCAGCAGAAAGGGTTTTGTTCGACAGAACGGGGCTGCACAAAGTGTATTTACAACAATTCAGCGTTTTTGGAGATCCAAAACGGTCAAGTGCCCAGTTAGTCAAAGGGTTGGTAAAGTCGATGGATTTAGATGAAACATTGAATCAATGGTTTCTGCAAAGATTTATTACAATCGGCTATTATGCATTGGTTGAATTTGAAAAGGTAAAACCCATACCAGATCCCCTCTCTTTGGCTTGTGATTGGTTTGATATTGATCAACTTCCAAGATTAATTTTTGATCATCAAGCAATTATTGAAGGGGCATTAATAGCCATGCGACAGCATCTTAATTTTCAACCAATTGGTCTAAATCTATTGCCATCTAGTTTTCCATTGAAAAGTTTGCAATTGATTTATGAGACCATTTTAGGAAAAAAATTAGATCGCCCAAATTTTAATCGTAAAATTTTATCATTGGGTATCTTAGAAAAAAAAGAAAAGCAGTTTACAGGAGCCGCCCACAAAGCACCATTCTTGTATAGTTTTAAAAAGAAAGAATATTATAAGTTACTTAAAGAGGGTATTGGAGAAACGTTTTAAATACCATACCGTTATCACCCTCATGCTTGTGTATTAGTGGTCATAACTAATAACTCTAGCTATTTTCCAACTACCTTGATCATTTTTCCAAATCATTAAAAATTTAAACGTGCCTACTTCGAGCTTTCCGTTTTCAATATGTTTGAATTGATGTTGTCCAATTTCTATAGCACCGTATCCTTCAATTGGGTGTACTTCTAAAGTTTCTTTGAGTAGATTTCTCTTAAGGTCGTAGTCTCTGTTGAAGATTGATTGGAAATTGGCAAAGACTTTTTCAAAGTGAATTAATCCACCATTGTCTTGATACCATTCAAGGTCTTTGGTAAAAAAAGTTTTCATCAATTTCAAATCCTTTGAATTGTATGCCGCGAACAAGGCGCTATCCAATTGGGCTATTTTATTGTAAAGTTCTATTTGCGTTGTGGCAACTTTTTTTTCATTTTGATTTTGTGCAAAAACACTTGTACAAATCAAAAAAGGCAGTAAAATCAGGAGTGTTTTTTTCATTGATAATAGTTTATTTTCGAACCGATTGGTCTCTTACTTCACTCATTCCGCCCGATAAATTCACGACATTCTTAAATCCATTTTGAGTCAAAAGATAACTTACTCTTGAGCTCCTATGAGAATGAGAACAATAAACCAATATGGTCTTATTTTTATCTAAGCTTTTATATCCTCCCTTCTCTAAATCGTCAATAGGAATATTTACAGAATTTTTTAATGTTCCAAAATCAGGTTCTCCGTGACCTTCAAATTCCCCCTTTGTTCTAACATCTAAAACCATCAAATTTTTAGTTGATTTTAAGAATCTTGATAAATCCGAGGGTGAAACGGATCTATGAATGATTGATTTTTTATCAACCAATTTCATTTTACAACCAGTGCATTGCCCCGGACCGTCAAATACCTTATTGTCACAACTTATCCCGCAGGGAGAACATGCGTATTGAATTTTTTTTGGAGATGTTTTTTGACTAATTCCTTTTTTGCTTCCACTGCAAATAATGACGACTAATAATAGCGCTTTATAGATCATATTTTTTATAATGAATAACTATTCGATTATTTAGTTTGTTGCTCTATAGATACACTTTAAAAGTATAACCTTTTTATTAGGAAACTAATGTATTCTTGAAATAGATGTTAATCTGCTGCATTCCAATCCCACAAAACAATATCCCATCCAAAACCACCATACATCAATTCATTGATGACTTGAAATCCTCTTTTTTGATGCGCTTTGAGAGAACGGGTATTTGCTTGAGCTATATCCGTAATGAGGTAAGTAAATTCTTTTGAAAGACAATCCCTGAAATGGCCGTATAGTTTTTGCACCAAGTCTTGTCCACGGTATTCTTTTGCTACACACAATTGCCCAACAACTACATAGTTAACATCCTTTAGTAATTTTCCATTGTATTCAGATTTATCAATAGCGTCAAATAGACCTTCTACAAGGTCGTGCCCATTTCTAATATCTTTTGTTGCAACAAGCGCATAACCAACAACTTTGTCGCCATCTTTTGCAATAATGGAAGGAGAAACTGCATTCATCTCCTCCAAATATTTGATTGTAAAGGCAGCAGTAAGGAAACCCTGGTCAATAGCTTCTTCTGCAGTTATGTTCTGCTTTAAATTCAAGGCTTGTAAATCTCTGATGCCAATTATTTCAGTTGGGCTTGATACTCTTGTCACTTCAATCATTGTAGTATTCATAAAAACGGAAATTAAGGGGTTAAATTTCTTCAATTATTGAAGTGCCTGATGAAAAATCTCCGGAAGTCCATTGCCAAGTTTCGTGTAAACGAATTTTGCCATTAACTAATATTTCGGGTTTTGAAAAGCACTTGCCGGTCATCATTTCGTTGTTGATATTGATTTGATGATAGCACATTTCAATAGAACCCTCTTCATTAACAAGTCCGATTAAATGGCCGTAAATTATTTTACCCCCTTTATATTCAGAAGAAATGATATTGCCTTCTTGTTTGTAATAAAATAGGGTTTCTGATGATGTTTCACCGTTATCGGTATTTTGAATAGGTCGAAATGACTTATGATTGTAGTTAATCATTCTATTTTTCACTAAATCTAATTAAAGAAAAATTAAAAAATGCAGCACTCTTGCAGACGAAAGATGCAACTATAATACGATGATTGAGTATGTGGCTATTAGGAAATTAGTTTCCTGGTCTATTAAGTATATATTCATTCCTTTTAATCCACTTATCCGTACCCTCAAATTTCACATCTTTAATTATTGAATAGGTATTCGATTTTAAAAAATAAGTGTGTCTTAAAACAGCCTTCTTATTTTCATTACCATCATTCCCAACTACTTCGGTAATCATTTTATAACCGCCGTCTAAATCTTTCTTAAATTCAACAATTTTGTCTTTGCCAAAATGGTTTCGAACAATAAATGTGGTATCCCTTGAGTTAGCTTGGGCTTCTTTCGGGTATTCATAACTCATTACATAGCCCACATTATCTGCAGTTAAACCAATTTTGATATTGGCTAGCATTGTAAATGGTTTTCCTGAAGTATAATCCAAATAGGTTAATTTCCCTTCCCAGGCCCCAACTGAACTTGATAAATCTTTGACTTGGACTGATTGTGCTTTTAAAGATAAACACAGGAACAAAAACGCAGTTGCGAATAAGATGTTTTTCATAAAGTAAATATAACCAAAAGATGCAACTAGCCTAACTCGCTGATAGACAAAGAAAAAGCCATCATTTCTGATGGCTTTTGTATTTTTATCGCTCCCCCTTCAGGACTTGAACCTGAGACCCTCTGATTAACAGTCAGATGCTCTA
>PGCO01000011.1 GCA_002786355.1 Sediminibacterium sp. FEMGT703S | reverse complement strand
CTTAAAAGCTTTTTTGCCTTTTGTTTAAAAATTGCACTTATCAGTTGAACTCAGCCATAAAAAAAATCCCGGTTATTTAATTTAACCGGGATTTGATATTATTACTTGATGAAGTTTATTTTACTTCTTCAAACTGAGCGTCTTCCACTGTATCAGACTTAGGCTGTTCAGCTCCACCCGCATCAGCACCTGGTTGACCGCCAGCAGCTTGTTGCGCTTTGTAGATATCTTCGCTAGCTGCAGTCCAAGCAGTATTCATTTCTTCCATTGCAGCATCAACTGCAGGGATATCCTGATTTTTGTGCGCTTCTTTTAATTTAGTTAAAGCAGTTTCAATTGCACCTTTTTTATCAGCAGGAATCTTGTCTCCAAATTCTTTGAATTGCTTCTCTGTTTGGAAGATCAAGCTATCTGCTTGGTTTAATTTCTCTACACGAGCTCTAGCTTCATTATCTGCTGCTTCGTTGGCCTTAGCTTCAGCTTTCATTTTCTCTACTTCTTCTTTGCTTAAGCCACTACCCGCTTCAATTCTGATTTTTTGCTCTTTACCAGTTCCTTTGTCTTTTGCACTTACGTTTAATAAACCGTTTGCGTCAATATCAAAAGTCACTTCAATTTGAGGTACACCTCTTGGAGCTGGAGGAATTCCATCTAAGTTAAACATACCTAAGCTCTTATTCTGATTGGCCATTGGACGCTCACCTTGTAAAACATGGATTTGTACACCAGGTTGGTTATCGCTAGCAGTAGAATATACTTCTGTTTTCTTGGTAGGAATAGTAGTGTTTGAAGCAATCATTGTAGTCATTACTCCACCCATGGTTTCAATACCTAAGCTTAAAGGAGTAACATCTAATAACAATACATCTTTTACTTCACCAGTTAATACCGCACCTTGAATAGCAGCACCTAAAGCAACTACTTCATCAGGGTTTACACTTCTGTTTGGTTTTTTGCCAAAGAAAGTTTCAACAATTTCTTGCACTTTAGGAATACGAGTAGAACCACCCACTAAAATTACTTCATCAATTTCAGATTTGCTGTAACCAGCATCTTTTAGTGCAGCTTCGCAAGGCTTTAAGCAACGAGCAAATAAGTTGTCAGCTAAAGCTTCAAACTTAGCTCTAGTTAATTTTAAAACTAAGTGCTTTGGAACACCGTCTACTGCAGTGATATAAGGCAAGTTGATTTCAGTTTCAGAAGAAGAGCTTAACTCTACTTTTGCTTTTTCAGAAGCTTCTTTCAAACGCTGTAAAGCCATAGGGTCTTTACGTAAATCAATTGCTTCTTGAGATTTAAACTCATCAGCTAACCAATCCATGATTACTTTATCGAAATCATCACCCCCTAAGTGCGTATCTCCATTAGTAGATTTTACTTCAAATACCCCATCTCCTAGTTCAAGGATAGAAATATCGAAAGTACCACCCCCTAAGTCGAACACGGCAATCTTTTGATCAGCATGTTTTTTATCTAAACCATAAGCCAAAGCCGCAGCAGTAGGCTCGTTCACAATTCTTCTAACATTTAAGCCAGCAATTTCACCCGCTTCTTTGGTTGCTTGACGTTGTGCGTCGTTAAAATAAGCAGGAACAGTAATCACTGCTTCGCTTACTTCATGACCTAAATAGTCTTCAGCAGTTTTTTTCATTTTCTGCAAAATCATCGCAGAAATTTCTTGTGGAGTGTACATACGGTCTTCAATTTGTACTCTCACAGTATTGTTATCGCCTTTGGCAACTTGATAGCTCCAATGGCTAATTTCTTCGGTTACTTCGTCAAAACGACGACCCATGAAACGCTTAACACTGGTAATAGTGTTTTGAGGGTTAGTGATAGCCTGTCTTTTAGCAGGATCTCCCACTTTTCTTTCTCCATTCTTTAAGAATGCTACTACCGATGGCGTAGTTCTACGTCCTTCGTCATTTGCAATGACTACAGGCTCATTACCTTCCATAACGGATACACAGCTGTTGGTGGTTCCGAGGTCTATTCCAATAATTTTTGCCATAATATTTGTTTTCTATTACAGCTTATTATTCAATGATTATGCCACGGGTAGTAAACGTGAAATATTGTCATACTATGGAGGAAATTGAACTGTTAGGGACATTTTAGCTACCAAAAAGTCTGTTTCAACCCAATTTTAAGGTCATTTTAGCGGTTGCAATGACATTATTTTAATGACTTTGCTTTAAAAGTGAAGTTCTTTTGAGAGAAATAGCTAAACATTACTACAAAGACAGTGGTTAACATTTTGGAAGGGGTTGGATACCATCCAAAACTATCTACAAAAATTTTGAGGAAGATATAATTCAATAGAATGCAACCAAAAACCACTAAAAAATATTTACCTAATTGTTCTCTTTTAGCAACCGAAGTTTCCTGAAAAACGACATACCTACTTAAATAAAAACCGATAGGAAATGTGACAACAAAGCTCATCATGAACGAAGCAATATGGGGGCTAATAATGAGTGATCCAAGGTTTATGGTGTTTTTATGAAGCACAAAATTATAGGCAACAAAAAAAAGACCTATGTCTAAAACCGTGTTGAAACCACCACAAGCCGCATAACGATAGGTTTGTTTGGGCATTAGCTTTTGGAACATTGGATAGAACCAATCCACCACCGAAAGGATGAAATGACGAATGTATTTGTGCAGCTTTTGCATAACTGGCGGCGAAGGTAGCTTATAAATAGTTAGTTTTGCATCCCGAAATTGTTAAGATTATGAGCGTGGTAAATAGGATTAAACAAGCAGCAGCAAGCAGTATCCATCAATTATATGGTACCTCAGTACAACCCGGACAAGTGTTGGTGAATCAAACCAAACCAGAATTTGAAGGCGATTACACAGTGGTCTTATTCGCATTTGTAAAAGAACTCAAAAAATCCCCTGAACAATTAGGACAAGAATTGGGCACTGAAATGGTTGCGCGTTTTCCTGAATTATTTACTTCTTATAATGTGGTAAAGGGATTTCTGAACTTAACGATTGATGGGGCATATTGGAAAGGGTTCTTAATGAATCATTTTAATGACTCTTTATTTGGCCACTCTGCTCCTACTGGCAATACGGTAATGGTAGAATATTCTTCTCCCAATACCAATAAACCCTTGCATTTAGGGCATTTGAGAAATAATTTTTTGGGAAGAAGCATTGCCGAAATTTTAAAAGCGACTGGAAATGAAGTTGTGAAAACTTGTATAGTAAACGATCGCGGCATCCATATTTGCAAAAGCATGATTGCCTGGAAGCGATATGCAAATGGAGCAACCCCAGCTAGTACGCAAATGAAGGGCGATCATTTTGTGGGCGATTATTATGTAAAATTTAATGACGCGTATAAGGCAGAAATTGCTGATTTGATGGCCAAAGGATTAACTGCAGAACAAGCAGAAAAAGAAGCCCCCATTATGAAAGAAGCCCAGCAAATGTTGTTGGACTGGGAAGCTGGAGACCCCGAGGTAATGGAGTTGTGGAAGAATATGAATGGATGGGTGTATGAAGGATTTGATGCTACTTATAAACGAATAGGCACTGACTTCGATAAAATTTATTATGAAAGCAATACTTATTTGTTGGGCAAGGATTTAGTAGATAAAGGGTTAGCAGAAAAAGTATTTTATCAGAAGGAAGACAATAGTGTTTGGATTGATTTGACAGGCGATGGACTAGACGAGAAATTGGTAAGAAGAAAAGACGGAACATCCGTTTACATTACACAAGACATTGGATTGGCGGAACAAAAACAAAAAGAGTTCAATGCCAATCAAAGTATTTATGTAGTGGGCGATGAACAGAATTATCACTTTAAAGTGTTGAAGTTAATCTGTCAAAAACTGAAACTTCCATCCGCAGATGGAATTGACCATTTGAGTTATGGAATGGTTGAATTGCCAACAGGTAAAATGAAGAGCAGAGAAGGAACGGTGGTAGATGCTGATGATTTAGTAGATGAAATGATCACCATTGCTCGAGCAAAAACAGAAGAATTGGGCAAAGTCAATGATTTTACCGAAGATGAAAGGGCTGAATTGTATGATACTATTGGTTTAGGCGCATTAAAATTTTTCTTATTAAGGGTAGATCCAAAGAAAAAAATGGTGTTTAATCCAGCAGAGAGTATCGACTTTCATGGATTTACGGGGCCATTCATTCAATATACCTATGCAAGAATCAGCAGTATTTTACGGAAGTTGAATTATCTAGCTTCTACCGAATTGTCCGTTGATGCAAATGATATCTGGTTACCATTAGAGAAAGAATTAATTGTAACAATCGAGCAGTTTCCAACCGTATTACAAGATGCAGGAACGGAACAAGATCCTTCTAAAGTGGCTATATACATTTTTAATTTAGCAAAGACATTTAGTTCATTTTATAATGAACATTCAATTGCTAATGCCGAAAGCAATTCAAAGCAACAATTGCGCATTATGTTATCGGTATTCACCGCAACAGCCATTAAAAATGGAATGAAGGTATTGGGTATTAAAGTACCCGAGCGGATGTAAGAAAAATATTTTAATATTGCAACCTATTTATAGGCGCCCGGGTGTTGAAATTGGTAGACAAGCCACCTTGAGGTGGTGGTGCTGGAAACGGCGTGCTGGTTCGAATCCAGTCTCGGGCACAAAGACCCTGACACGAAGTGTCGGGGTTTTCTATTTGAGGGCGTCAAAAGCTTGCTTTTGAAAGCTCGAAAATGGGAAACCCCAGCAGCGCCGAAGGCGCGGCAGGGTCTTTGGGTAAGCCCCCCATCCAAGGAAGTCGGCGCAGCGAAGCGGAGCCGACAATCTTATTTAATTTTTTATTTGTAATTATGAAAGTTTTACTTTTATTATGTAATACATAATACATTAATAAAATATTCTTACACCTATGAAATCATTTTCTGGTATTCTATTGATCCTCTTATTATTTAATTCTTGTAAAAAAACAACCACACCAACACCTGTAGCACCGCTTGTTACACCAATTACTCCCGTACAACCAACAGTAAAACCAGATTTAAAGACAGCCGATAGCACAATAGAAATCCTTGAAACAGTTTCAGGTGCAAAAGAAGCGGAAAGACTTGCTCAAAATTTCCCCGCTTCTGATTTTAGTACAACAGGATTTTACCTACCCGCATTTACACCTATGGAAATTGAAGTAACCCAAATGAATGGGAATAGACTTCCAACTTTATTAGTGGGTACTTATTCAAGATATCAATCTAAATGGGACCCGACTTCACATACATTAAAAATTGGGGTAAACACCATAACGGATGCATCAGGTGGCATCATTTATATTCGTTTCAACAATGACAATCCCTCGAGTAAAGTAAAACTCAGGTTTATTACTGGCATGAAACCCATCCCCTATTTTCAGTTAGGAAAAACTCTACAAGCTGATTGGGTTAAAATGATTGATAATATAACTGATGTACCAGATGTACAATTAGTAGGAAAAAAAACAATCATTACTTTTTCACATGCCAATGCTAAAGTGTATAAGAATGATGATCAAGATGCATTAATTAGAAAGGCAGATCGGGTTATTGCTATTGAGGATAGCATTAGTGGTTTATTTGGAAATGATCCGATTGATCAACCAAATGTTCATAAGTACTTAATGACTGAATCCGACCATCCAGGGTACTTCATGGCTGCAACTAATTACAGAACTTGGTATGGAACTACAACAGGTGGTGTACCAGCTATTTTAAAAGCAGATAATCTTTCTTGGGGACCATGGCATGAGCTTGGCCATATGCACCAACAAGGTGCATGGACTTGGAGTGAATTAACTGAGGTAACAGTGAATATATATAGTATTGCAGTTGAAAAAGCATTTGGCATAACTCCTACAAGATTAACCAGTCAGAATGAATGGAACAATACTGCCACTTATTTAGCAAGTGCGGAAGGGGTGCGTAATTATAATGCATCAAGTACCAGTGTTTGGGTACGATTATGTATGTTTCAACAATTAAAATTGGCTTTTGGTGAAAATTTTTATCAAGAACTACATCGCCAAGCAAGAAGGGAAACCATAAAGCCTACCACTACAGATGCTAGAATGCGTTGGTTCATGTTAAAAGCGTGTAGCATAAGTGGTAAAAACCTATCTATCTATTTTAAAAAATGGGGTATGAATTTATCTTCTCAAGCAGCAACAGATGGTGTTCACTTAGATATAGCTTCTTTAGGATTACCGGCACCTACACAAGATCTTACGTTATTGAAGGATTAATGAAAAGTGGTCAACAATCTTATTATAAAAACGGCTCATGCTTATTATTAATTTCCGTAATTTAAATTTTATATTGAAAAAGTCTCAGCAGAAATTCAATATCAACTTTAAAAATTATTTATATTAAAAGCATGAACCGAATCATAAAATATAAAAAAACAATAGCCCTCGTGTTTTCATTACTAATGATTAACACGGTTGCTTTTCCTTGTACAGGAATTACTTTAAAATCTTCAGATGGTGGTGTGGTAGTGGCAAGAACAGTGGAGTGGGCATTAAATGATGCACAACATAACAAGATATTAGTAGTTCCTCGGAACAAACAATTTAAAGGGCAAACCCCGCAAGGATATAATGGAAAGTCTTGGACAGGCAAATACGGTTTTGTTACACTAACAGCCTACGGACAACCTTATGGCCCAGACGGATTAAATGAGAATGGTCTTTATGTGGGAGTGTATTACTTACCAGGCTTTGCTGAATATGCTGTATATGACAGCACCAAGGCAAAAAATTCTATGAGTGTAGGAGATTTAATGCAATGGATGTTATCTTCTTTTAAAACAGTGAATGAAATTGTAGACAATCTAAATTCAGTAGTGGTTGTTAATGTAGACAACAAAGATTTTGGTGGAGCAGAATTACCCTTTCATTTTAAAATTGTAGACCCAAGCGGAAATAGCAAAATAATTGAAATTGTTAATAAAGGAGAAGTGAAGATTTATGATCCCTATATTGGTGTGATTACCAACTCTCCTACTTATGATTGGCATTTAATTAATCAAAGAAACTATTTAAACCTATCCAATGTTCCCAATAGCGCAGTCACATTTGAGTCGTACACGCTAAAGCCTATTGGAGGAGGATCTGGCCTAATGGGTATGCCAGGAGATTTCACACCTCCTTCAAGATTTGTACGTGCAGCTGCGTTTACTGCTTCTTGTAGGCCACTCAGTAATTCAGTTGATGCAGTGTTTGAATCATTTAGAATACTCGACAATTTTAATATTCCTTTAGGAAGCCAAGTACCCAAGCCAAATTTACCAACAGATATTGTGAGTGCTACACAGGTAACTTCTTCTTCGGATTTAAAAAACAAAGTATACTATTATCATACAATGTGGAATAGACAGATCAGAAAAATCAACCTAAATGAAATTGATTTTGCAACTATCAAAGAGCAAATAATTGATGATGATGTTTTAAAAACAAATACAGTTAAGGATGTAACGCCTA
The DNA here is from genome assembly GCA_002786355.1 of Sediminibacterium sp. FEMGT703S. GTDB lineage: Bacteria > Bacteroidota > Bacteroidia > Chitinophagales > Chitinophagaceae > Sediminibacterium. The sequence continues at coordinate 10,659 of PGCO01000011.1, read as the reverse complement.
AAGCGCCTATTGCTAAAAGCAGCAACCAGCCTAAAAAATAAATTGTTTTAGCATGCGGAAAGTCATCGTATTATTTTCTCTTTGTTTCTTTTTTCAAAATGCTTTATTTACTGTTTTTGCGCAGTCCTCTACATTAAAGCCAGGTTTTGATAAAGAAGAGTTTCTTGAACTCTTAAAAGTATCTAGCAGACAAAGTGATTCATTGTATAACCCAGATTTGCCGGCACCTAAAAACTTTAAAATGGTTTATAGGTCGCCAGAAATGGGTATGGATAACCGATGGGATTTATGGATGGCGGATAACAAAATGGCATGCATCAGTATACGTGGCACCACCCTTAAACAAACAAGTTGGCTTGACAATTTTTATGCAGCAATGGTACCCGCAAAAGGTACATTGAACATTAGTAAGGATTTTGTTTTTAACTACCATTTAAGTGATGACTCAAGGGCAGCAGTGCATACTGGTTGGTTGATTGCTACCGCATTTCTTTCACGTGATATATTGCCCAAAATTGATTCACTATACAAAACAGGGCACAAAGAATTTTATATTATGGGACATAGTCAAGGCGGGGCTATCGCATATCTTCTAACTGCACTTTTACTTAAAATGCAAAAAAATGGGCAACTTTCTGAAACCATAAAATTCAAAACATATTGCAGCGCCGCTCCAAAACCAGGGAACCTCTATTTTGCTTATGATTATGAAAATATGGTCAAAAATGGATGGGCATTAACAGTTACCAATGCGGCAGATTGGGTACCACAAGCACCATTCTCCATTCAAACCGTAAATGATTTTGTAAAAGTCAGTCCATTCACAAATGCTATAGCAACCATCAATAAAGAACCATTTTTCAAAAGAATTGCTTTAAAACATGTTTATAATAGCTTGAACAACCCTACTGAAAAAGCAAATAGGAAGTTTCAAAAATATTTGGGCACCAAACTAGAAGGCTATGTTAAAAAAGTTTTACCAGATTTTGAATCTCCCAATTATGTCAACTCGAACAATTATGTTAGAACCGGTCAACAAATTGTTCTATACCCCAATAAAGAATACTTTGAATTGTTCCCACAAGATGAAACCAAGGTTTGGGGGAATCATATGTTTGAGTGTTACTTATTTTTAACAAATGCCTATTGACCTAAGGTTTTCCACCTGCTTATTTAAAACTTTGGTTCTAAAATACAGATCATAACAAACAGAAAATTGCTGTTTGTTATACCAATATTATATTCCTAAAAGGGTTAAATAACGGTACAGTCCTATTATTATTTTCCTTAATTTAACAGTTTTATAGTCAGCACCTGATTGTTAACATTTAAATGGGACTCAGGTAGCTTTGCTTTTAGAAACACAACAGTAACCCCACAAAACCAAGCCCTAAAAAAGGCTAACTGTTGTTATGCAATTAATAAGAATTAAAACCCTGCAATATAAAGGGCAAATTAGAATTGGAATTTATTACGACCATGATAAAGACTTGAATCTGTTTTTAAAAAATGAGTACAAGGCATTATGGAGTCAATCTTTAAAATGTTGGCATATTCATTATGATTCAATAATTAAAACAAAACTTAAACGGAGTTTAGAACATAAGCATTTTAAAGTAGAAGATCTTGATAAAGAACAAGTGCTTAATTTGAATTCAAACAAAATAAGTACACTGCCGAAACAGCCTGTCATTGCGCATAGTACATTTCAACAGAGAATAAATCCAATCAATCTTCATGTTATAGAATTAATGAGGGATCATTTAATACTCAAAGCTTATAGTAAGAGTACAATGAAAACTTATTTAAATGAAATGCATCAGTTCTTATATAGGCTAGGAAATATTTCGGCAGATGAATTGAAACCAGAACATTTAAAAAAATACTTAGTTTTCTGTTTTGAGAAACTGAGATTGTCTGAAAATACTTTACATAGCAGAATTAATGCGCTTAAATTTTATTACGAGCAAGTATTACATCGGGATCGATTTTTCTGGGAGATACCAAGACCCAAAAAACCATTACAGTTACCCAAACTTTTAAATGAAAACGAATTAAGTAGACTGTTTAATGCCTTGACTAATAAAAAACATAAGGCAATGTTATTTACAGCATATAGTGCGGGGTTAAGAGTAAGCGAAATTGTTGCTTTAAAATTAGCTCATATTGATAGTGAGCGGATGCAAATTTTGGTGGAGAATGCAAAAGGAAAAAAAGACCGATATGTAAATTTAAGTCCAATGGTACTAGATATATTAAGGGCATATATTAAACAGTATTCTCCCAGACCAAGAGTTTATTTATTTGAATCAGAACAAACTGGAGACGCCTATCCGACTAGAACCGCACAACAAATATTCTCTAATGCAAAAAATGCAGCTGGAATACAAAAGGATGTTGGCATACATAGTCTTAGGCATAGTTTTGCAACGCATCTATTAGACAGGGGTACAGATATACGTTATATAAAAGACCTTCTTGGACATTTTGATATTAGAACAACAGAAAGGTACTTGCATGTTTCAAAACATCAATTGGTAAATATCATTAGCCCATTAGATGAGTTATTTAAAAGAAATCAAATTGACTGGTAATTTCAAGCGACAATTCAAAATGTATAAGTGCATTGCCGCAACAACAATTCAAAAACTATAATGATAAACCACTCATTTATAACGCTACCATTTTTTGTTTTCAATGATTGAGTAGCGTATATTTAAGTGTTGTACGTCACCCTAAACGACATCCTACAAACATTTAAGCATCCATGACTTTGCCGAACGACCCAACACACCAAGTCAGGCACATTTGCAAGGCACACAAAGCCGACACACAAAAGCTAACCTTGCAAAAGAGCCTGCCTTGTGCCAACGCACAGCCCACCCACCCCAGCGGACGGAATTCTTATCGGCTTCAACTAAATACATCAGCAAATAACAATGCTGAACACCAAAGCCCACCCACCACCCACAGTTGGACAGTTTTCATATTAGAATAAGTGTCAACTACAATTGCCATTTAAAAACTAACTTTACGACTATAGAAAATGATAGAAAAAGCAATACAAAATTTAATACTTGGCAAAGGCGATGAGTTAAAGGCTTATTTGGAAGAAGTGCATTTTAATGTACCAATTCCAAATACAAAAGCAATTGCACATTGTCATTTCGTTCAATTAGATGGAAACGGAAGACCCCGTGTGAACGATTTCGTAAATTATATTGCTACAAAAACTTTAGAATACTCAATTCCCCGTACCGAAATAGCCAAGGCAAAGGAATATTATGAAAAACATAAATCACCTTCTAAACTTTCGGAATTAGATGTAAAGGCAAAAAAGTTATTTACGGATATAACTAATACAGGTGAAGGTGGTGAAATTTTACTTTACATTCTAGTTCAAGAGTTTTTAAAAATCCCACAGTTATTCTGCAAAATGCCTTTAAAGACAAATCCTCAAATGCACTATCACGGTGTTGATGGCATTCACGCTGAGTATGACTCAACAGCAGATATGCTGGCTTTGTATTGGGGGGAATCAAAAATTTATGAAAAACTTCCATTGGCTATAACCAATTGTTTTAAAAGTTTAAAGGAATACTTACAGGTTGCAGGTGGTTCAGATGCACCGCAAGAAAGGGATTTGCAATTAGTTAAGGATAATTTGGATTTGAATGATTCAAAACTTGAAGATGCTATAAAAAAATATTTTGACAAAGGCGACCCTTTGTTCAATAAAATGCAATATAGAGGGGTTTGTTTGATAGGATTCGATTGTGATAAATACCCAACTCCTAATCAAATAAATTCATCGCAATTAAAAGCATTGATTACGGCAGAAGTAAACAACTGGCATACAAGTCTTGAGAAAGGGATTAAAAAGCATACTCATTTAGACACTTTTGTAATTCACGTTTTCTTAGTCCCTTTTCCATCTGCTGAAACTTTCAGGCAAGAATTTTTAAAAGCTTTATCCCTGAAATAATGAGTAGTCAAACGTTAGCAGATAAAATCTTTTCCATTGATAGCTTTCAAAAGCAACTCAAATTTGTTTTAGAAGATACAGTTTGTAATAATTTTAGCGAAGTAAAACGGGAAACGGCAAGAGATGTTTACATCCAGAAAATTGATATCAATAACATTCTATCCTGTTCAAGCATCTTACAACAATCGGAAAAATATGAACATCTAGATGCTTCATTAAGAATTGCTCAATATGTTATTAACTCTAGCGAAGCAAGTGAAACTCAAAAAGTCGCATCAACTGTAATTTTAGAAGGTCTAACAAATAAACCTGCAATAAAACTGGCAATTAAGCGACAACTTATTAATGCTAACTATAAAGATTCTATTCCTTTTCCTCTCCAACTCCAAATTATTGGGCGAGATATTAGTAATAGCATATTGGATCTAAATGACGAGCCAATATTTTTAAATCGCTTTCAAAAGGAGGTTTACGACAAATCTAGTGTCTCCGACTTTTTAAGCATATCAGCTCCAACATCGGCAGGAAAGTCATTTATTTTATACAGGATTATTCTTGACTATTTGACTGATACTAATACAAAATCTACAATCGTTTATATTGTCCCTACCCGTGCACTTATAAGTCAAGTAGAAGCAGACTTTAGGGAGATAATAAGTACATATAAATTAAACGATGTTTATCTGTCAACTGTACCGCAACAACCTGAAGATGATTTCTTAAAAGCAAATAAAATTTTTGTTTTCACACAAGAACGTCTTCACTGGTTTCGAACTGAATATCCTTCTTTCAAAATTGATTTACTTATTGTTGATGAAGCTCAAAAAATTGATGATGCCAATAGAGGCGTTTTACTTCAACAAAAAATTGAAGATTTATTAATTGATTTTCCAGAAGTAAAAATATTGTTTTCAAGCCCTTATACTTCCAACCCTGAATTTCTTTTGAATGAGCTTCCTACCGACAGAACTAAATCGCCTATAAAGACAGAATTCATAGCAGTTAATCAGAATTTAATTTACGTTTCTCAAAAAAGAGGTAAACCCAAAGAATGGGAGTTAGAACTTTGTACTAAAAGGGATAAATTCAAACTTGGAGAAATTGAATTAAATTTTAGACCAACCCCTGATTCAAAGAGGTTAATATTTGTTGTTGAAAAACTTGCAGACAGAGATGGAGGAAACATTATTTACACCAATGGTTCTGCTATGGCTGAAAAAATGGCTAATCTTCTTTTCGACACATTACCTGATGAATACAAGTCGGTAAGTGAAGAGGTTGAGGAGTTAATTAAAGTGGTTAAGAAAACAGTACATTCAAAGTATATTCTTGCAAAGGTTTTAAAAAAGAAGATAGCATTTCACTACGGAAATATGCCTTTAATGATTAGGCAAGAAATTGAAAGACTATTCAAGAATGGTGACATTCATTTTATTATTTGTACTTCAACATTATTAGAAGGCGTTAATCTACCTGCAAAAAGTGTTTTTATCAGAAAACCTACAAGAGGTAATAACAACCCGATGAATCAAACAGACTTTTGGAATTTGGCTGGTAGAGCAGGAAGATGGGGTAAGGAATTTCAAGGTAATGTCATTTGCATAGAACCTGAAAAATGGGCAAATCCACCGAATGCAGACAGAGATAAACAGGAGATAAAAAAAGCAGTTGATGAAATAGTAAATAAGAAGAACGATTTAATAGAATTTATTAAAAATGGTAGCCCGAGAAGTGAAGCAAGTCGGAGAAAAGAACTTGAAAGTGCTTTTGCCTATTTCTACATAAAATACTTACAGGGAGCAAAGGAATTAAATAACAATAAAACCACCGAATTATTTAAACTTTTATTACCTGAATTTGACACCATTAAAGCTGCATCAAGAGTTCCTGATAGCATAATAATCCGTAATCCAGGAATATCACCGATAGCTCAACAAGATTTATTGGAGTATTTTGAAAGCTATCCAAATGATGCTGAAGAACTAATTCCAGACTTACCTGAAAGCGATGATGCCGTTGATAATTCATATTTGAGTATAATTCAAACAATCAATCGACTGCTTTCTGGAGACCCTGAAATATTAGCCTATTACCAAGCCATTTTGATAGTTAACTGGATGAAAGGGTATCCGCTCTATTTGCTAATAGATAACAGTTTTAAATATTGGCAAAGAATTGCACCAAAAAAACTTGACAATGTTATCAGAGATACAATGAAAGATGTTGAAGAATTTGCAAGGTTCAAGTTTGCAAAGTTTTCAAGTTGCTACATTGACATTTTGAGATTTCATTTAAACTCAATTGGTAAAAAAGATTTAGTAGATAAAATTCCTCAACTTCATATATGGCTCGAGTTTGGAGTTTCACAACAGACACAAATCTCATTAATAAACATTGGATTGAGTAGAAATACAGCAATCACATTATCTGAATCCATTGCAAATGATAATTTAAATAGACAGGAATGTTTGAACTGGCTAAAATCAAATGATATAACAACATTAGGACTTTCTCCAATTATGATAAACGAAATACAAAGGTCAATTCAATAATCTATTAATATGAGTAGTTTTAAACTTTTAGCAATAAGGCCTTTAAAGAAATGCAATGAAAAATATTTAAGGATTTTAAAGGAGGGTGTAATTTACCCATTCTATACTGGATATAATTTTACTATGCTACGAAATGATATTGTAGACATTTCTACAACATCAAATATAGCCCCTGAAATTTTATACAATGTAGAAATAACATCGGGTAACAATTTAGACGTTAGCATCTCTGCAATAGTTGGTAAAAATGGCTCTGGCAAAAGCAGTATAATTGAATTGTTATATGCTGCTCTATTTCACATATCGGTGAAAGCAAAACTACTGCCTCTTGAAAATGAAGAAGGCGAACCAATTGAAATAGAAGAGAACCTAAGAGTTGAATTGTTTTATTTGATTGAGAATAATTACTATCAAGTTAGAATTTTAAATGAGGATGTAAGTATAAACGTAATCAAGTCGAGCAAGAATAAAATAATTGATGAGCAATCATTCGTTTCAAAAGAGTTTTTTTATACAATTGCGATAAACTATTCTCATTATGCTTTAAACTCTGATTACTTAGGAGATTGGGTTAAAAATATATTTCACAAAAATGATGGTTACCAAACGCCACTAGTATTGAATCCTTTTAGGAAAAGAGGGAATATAGAAATTAATGAAGAAGAATACCTAACTAAATCAAGACTGCTTTCGAATTTAATTTCTCCTATCTCAGAGACAGGGGCTTTTTGGATAAATAAGCGAAGAACCTTAATTCCATTTAAAACTGCGACTGAAATAAAATTTTCATTAGATGAAGTAAAAATAGAGAAAGTAAATAAGCACTTGAATGAAAACACAGTATTAAAAAATAATTACACCCTAATTATAGATGAAATTTACAATAGCTTAATTTCCGAAAAAGGCCAAAATTTCAAAGGAACTAGTAATTTAGATTTTGTAAATAAATATCTTGTTGTCAAGATTTACAACATTTCAGAAAGATATAAACCTTATAGTCAATTTTTTCGATTTCTTGAAAGGACAAAACTGAATAAAAGTAAACTCGTCGGACTTCTTGAAAAGTTAAAAACAGAGTCAAGTCATATTGCATTCAAACTGCATCAAACAATAAACTTTATTGAAAACAGCGATTTTATAGTAAAGAATATAGGTCGCTGGATACCTCTTGCGGAATTAAATAAGCATATAAATTCAATTCAAAAGGAAAAAAGTGAACTAATCAATTATATTCCGCCATCTTTTTTCAAATACGATTTAAAATTAAAAAATAAGGAAACTTTGGATGGATTAAGTTCTGGTGAAAAGCAACGAATATTTAGTACATCCACGTATAAGTATCATCTCTATAATTTGGATAGTGTTACTGAAGATCCATTTAAAGTTTATGAAAATGTCAATATTATTTTCGATGAAATTGAATTGTATTTTCATCCCGAGTTTCAAAAGACATTTGTAAGTGACTTTTTGGATAGTCTTAAGACCCTACAACTTAAAAGAATTAAAAGAGTAAATTGTATAATGGTTACCCACTCACCCTTTATTCTTTCTGATATTCCAATTTCAAATACTTTAAAATTATATGAAGGAAAGCCAAATCAAGGAGAATTGGACAATCAAACTTTTGGTGCTAATATTCACGACTTATTGGCAAATGACTTTTTTATGAGCAATGGTTTTATGGGAGAATGGGCTAAAACTCAAATACAATCTGTTTCTGAATATTTATCATTTATAAATAAGAGCAATAAAATTGAGAATCTCAAATTTCGTTTGAAGAACGAACTTGAAAAGGACTTGATTACTCAGATAAGAGCTGAAATAAAAATCATAGGGAAGGAAGTTGCTTCATACAAAAAAGGCAAATTAAAAAAGGAAGATTGCAGTTCAATTATATCAATCGTAGGTGAGCCTGTCCTATATAATGCCTTAATCGAATTGTATAATGAAGCTTTTCCAAATGATGATCAAGGTTTCATCCAATCACAAATTAATAAGTTGAGCAAATTACTAAAAACGCAAGGATGATTTCTATACATATAGATAAAGTAAAAAGCATACAAGAAACTTTTAAATTAGAAATAGCTGCACAAAGACAATCTGCTTTTGATAAACTTCAATTAATAGATTCGACTATTTTTAGTATTGCAGAAAGAACCTATCTACAAAGTGTTATTCAATTGTTTACTGACAATTCATTTTTATTAAAAACACCTTCCGAAATAGAGACAATAAAAATTAATACAGGTGGTTTGCCCCCTATTTCACTCTTTAATAATGGTAAACCTGAAAAAAAACAATTAACTCATTATATTCAAGAAGCACTCGGCTATACACAATTACGAAATACCTTTTATCCAAAATATTTTCGAAATATCGGAATAAAATCTTGTGTTTATTGTAATTCCCAATTAACCGTAGTACTTATAAAAAATGGGACAGATATAGACGCAAGACTTGAAGTTGACCATCACTATTCAAAAAGTGAATTCCCTTTTTTATGTATTTCATTGTTTAACTTATTTCCGTGTTGTTCTTCTTGTAATAAAAGAAAAAGTTCAACACCGGTAAACTTCAAACTTTATACAGATGACGTTTCTAAAATAGTGAAGTCTGACTACGATTTTAAAATCACTAGGACTTCTAAATGCAATTTTCTGCTAACTAAAGATGCAGAGAACATAGAAATTAAGTTTAACGACTCATCTGTACCACCCATAGGTAGCAAATCCTTACAGAGTGCTTTTAGCATTAAAGAAATTCACGACACCCAAAAAGATATAATAGCTGAATTGATAATTAAGAGTCAGATTTATAATGAAAGTTTCAAGAGAATACTCCAAAAAAGTTTTTCAAAGTTATCATTAAATCAAAATGATTTCGACAGAGTTATTATTGGAAATTATACCGAGGAAAAAGATATTCACAAAAGGCCTTTTAGCAAAATGACGATGGATATTGCGAAACAACTTGGCTTAACAAAAAAGACACCTTAACAAAGCAAATAAGCCATCGAATGGACGCAAACACATTGAAAATTACCCAAGCTCACCCACCAAGTCAGGCACATTTGCAAGGCACACAAAGCCGACACACAAAAGCCAACCTTGCAAAAGAGCCTGCCTTGTGCCAACCCACAGGCAACACTCTGCGGTGCGACACAGACCCACATTGTAGATGACCGAGAAGAAGGGCGAACGTACAACATGGGTATTGCTGCAAGTGTGGCTGGACGTTGTAATCATCGGCTGTAGTTCGCTATCAGCAGCGGTTTCGGCGGACGGAATTCTGTTGGCCTTTTAGTTGTTAACTTGTACTTTTAAATCATTATTGGGCAGCAGTTCCGGGCAGGACGAGCAATGAATTCCACACCTGCAGCAATACCTGTCCGTTAGCAACAACACATGATAGAAGACAATAAAAAAGAGAATATAACTGAACAGCTTTTAGAAGAGCAAGAGGCTTTTATTCAAAATGAATTAATTAAAGAAAGGAAACTAGCTATAAAGATTGGGATAGTTTTCTTTTTATTCGCATTAATTGGGCCTTATCTGCCACCTAAAATACCGTCATTTAAAGAAACTAATATCAACTACTTCCCTCAAGTTTTATTTCATTTTCTTTGTTGGGGAATATTTTACTTAATAATGCTCAGAAAATATTTTAATATAAAGAAAGACTATGAAGCTAAAATTAAAGTAAATTCTTCAACGCGAGTTTTGAAAAAAGAAATATCAAAGGGTTCTGTTTCAATAAAGTATACTATTAAAATTGAAGTTGAAAAAAAAGGAAGTGCGAATTTTGAAGTAAGTCAAGATTTATTTGAAAAAGTTGAGGAAAATGATAATATTTTTATTTCATACACACCTCATTCTAAAACAATTTTAGAAGTTCAAAAAATTTGATGTTGCTAACAAAAGGCTTTACGCAAGTTGGGCTTTCAGCAATGGCCCATCAGCTTTGGTGTTTCAAATCAACTTCAGTAATTTGGCTTTAGCTAATCGAGTTTTTAGTGGCCAAGCCAGCAGCAGGAAGTTTCCTTCCCCACCCTGCGTAAAGCCTCGTACGTTAGTGGCAATTTTGTTGAGCACCCCTAAAATATTGCCTGTTTATAATATTTAA
>PGCO01000004.1 GCA_002786355.1 Sediminibacterium sp. FEMGT703S | reverse complement strand
TTTTATTCCTTTTTATTTTCTAAACACCTTAAAACTACTTTATTCAAAAAGCTGACGCTTGGTTTCATGCCATTTTACGCAACAATGGTATTTCTAAACTTACAGTTTATTCAAGGATATAATAGTTTCCACACTTATACTTTTTTGTTGGGGTCTTTTTTCATTGTGCTGTTTTGTTGTCTATTTTTTTACGAATCAGTATTGCCGGAACATTTAGACCATCCGCTTGCTAAACAGCCATTCTTTTGGGTTTGCACCGGCTTATTATTATTTTATATGGGATCAGTAATCATTAATGCGCTTTTTGAGTATTTAAGAAGTTATGATCTTCAACAAGAAGGTAAAAGAATCTATGGAATAATTAACCAAAGCCTCAATGTAGTTCTTTATTCAGCATTTATTTACGCTTTCATCCTATGCCGGAAAAACAAGAAGACATACTCGTCACAATAATTATCTCCTCGGTATTTTTTATCTTACTAGCCGTATTTTTATTGGTTTTGCTTTATCTATTTCTACGAAAACAACGGCAAAATCAAAAAGAAAAAGAGGAAATGAAGAACAGGTTTGAACAAACAATTATCAAATCTCAATTAGAAATCCAAACTCAAACATTAAATTATATCGGCTCAGAATTACACGATGACACGGCTCAAGTTGTGTATTTGTCAATGTTGAGAATTGCCAGTTTAAAGGACGAAATTAAAGAAAACGAAAAGGAAGAAATTTATACCCTTTTAAAGAAAGTTTGGAACGACTTAAGAGATATAAGTCATAGCATGATCAACCATAATTTTAATCAGATTGGGTTTTTAGAGTCTTTAGAAAATTTAATGTATAATATTCAAAAGACTGGTAAATACACTACCAATTTACATATTGACGAAGAGGTAAATTTAGACTTCCTAGACAAAAGTGTAGATGTGATTTTATATAGAATGATTCAAGAAGTAATAAATAATATTTTAAAACACGCGTCTAGTAATTCAATTGAGATAAACATAGGGAAACAGAATCAATATTTAAAAATAGATGTCAAAGACAATGGAGTTGGATTTGATATTACTAAAGTTAAAGCTGGTCAAGTAGGCGTAGGGCTAGAAAATATTACCTCCCGAGCAAAATTAATTAATGCTGCAGTAAATATTAATAGTGTATTAGGCACTGGAACTACCATTACAATTCTTATTAAACCAAAACAAAATGAAAACAAAGGTAGCTTTAGTTGACGATCATGAATTATTGAGATCTGGGTTAGCAGGAATTATTAATTCGTTAGGTGATTTTGAAGTCATGCTAGAAGCAGGACATGGACAGGAATTCATCCAAAAACTAGAAGAAGATAATCTGCCAGATATTGTGATACTAGATATAACTATGCCTATTATGGATGGCTACGAAACAGCTGCTTGGATTAGAAAAGAGCAGCCAACCATAAAAATATTAGTGTTAAGTATGCTTTCCAATGATATGGCCATCATTAGAATGCTAAGAAACGGAGTAAAGGGGTATATCATCAAAGACAGTAAACCACATGTTTTTAGAGAAGCGATTGAATCAATCCAAAAAAACGAATTTTACGTTAATGAATTGGTGAGAGACAAACTCATCAATTATGTTTCCAATGAAGAAGATGAAGGCAAGCAAACAGCATTGCTCCTAAATATATCAGAGCCAGAAGCTCAATTTCTGCAACTACTCTGCGCGGATAAAACTTATAAGCAAATTGCAGATGACATGTGTGTAAGTGTAAGAACCATAGATAATCATAGAGACAACTTATTTAAAAAATTGGAAATCAAAACAAGAGTAGGGTTGGTTTTATTTGCAATAAAACAAGGCATCGTAAATATCCACGAATAAATAGATTGGTTATATTTAATCATGCGTAAGCAATTTTATATACCATTCATTATTTTTAGTTTCTTAGGTCTTACATTAAATGGGCAATGGAGAGAGCACCTTAGTTACCAAAATACCCTTCAGGTTATAAGCGGAGATAAAATTTATGCTGCAACAACTGCTGCATTATTTTCAGTAGATAATACCCAAGAAATAAATAGATACCATAAAGTAAATGGGTTAAGCGATATTGGAGTTCAACAAATTGGATGGGATAGTCAAACTGGGCAATTAATAATTGCCTATAGAAACAGCAACCTCGACATTTTAAAAGGCGGTATTACTAGGAATATTAGTGATATACAAAAAAGTACAATTAGCGGTAACAAAACAATTCAAGCAATTTATGCTTCAAGAGGAACCGCATTTTTATCAACTGGTTTAGGAATAGTTCTTGTGAATCTCTCTAAATATGAGATTAGAGATACATGGATAATTGGGAATGGTGGTAACCAAATTGGAGTAAACTCATTTGCTGAGGATAATCAACATTATTATGCTGCAACTGATGAAGGACTAAAAAAAATTCTAAAATCAGGTCTTGACCCAGCAAATTTTAGAAACTGGGAGTCGGTTAGAGGCCCTTCAAATGGAAAGATAAATTACATTGGTATAATCAACAATCAACTCCTTATTGCAAAAAATGACAGCCTCTTTATTCAAGAAAACAATCAATGGAAATTATTATATCAAGAGCCTAATTGGAAAATAAATCATACCGGAATTAGTAATAATAAAATTACCATATGTGTAAGAACTCCATCAGGAGATTCCAAAGTAATCATATCGAACATAAATGGAAGCATCGAAAAAACAATTTCAGCTCCAGGAATCATATCCTTCCCAACATCAGCTATCCTAGAAAATTCAACCCTTTGGGTTTCTGATTTATTTGGCGGTCTATCCTCTTTTGATGCAACAATTGAAAGGTATATACCCAATGGGCCAATAGGTATATCAAGTGGAGAATTTGCATTTCACAAAGGTTCTGTATATCAAGGGGCAGGAGCTGTAAATACGGCTTGGAATTATCAATACAATAGAGAAGGTATACTAACATACAAAGAAGGAATCTGGTCTAATATTGGTGCATTTAATACACCAATACTAGATTCAGTACTCGACATTATTACCTTAGCAATTGATCCAACAGATGGTACAATTTGGGGAGGCAGTTATGGTGGGGGATTGATAAAAAAAACCAACGATAAAATTCAGGTTTTCAAACAAAACAATAGCAGCTTACAAGCGGCCATTGGCGACCCCGGAAATATAAGAGTAAGTGGCTTGGCATTAGATAGAAACAACCATTTATGGATAAGCAATTATGGTGCACCACAAGCACTCAAGCTAAAGACAAAAGAAAATAAATGGGCTGGATTTACTATCCCATTTAATTTAATAGAAAATGCGACAGCTCAAATAATTGCAGATGACTACGATCAGTTATGGATTCAAAGCCCTAAAGGCAATGGATTAATTCTATATAAATATGGAAATAATATTGAAACGACAGGAGACGACCAATGGAAACTGTTCAAACAAGGAGTTGGAAATGGGAACCTTCCCTCGAATACTGTTTTAAGCATTCTAAAAGACAAGGACAATAATATTTGGATAGGAACAGATGACGGAATTGGAATTATTACTTGTGCAAGTAATCCATTTAGCGGCTGTGAAGCAACCCTTCCAATCATACAGCAAGATCAATTTGCAGGCTTCTTATTCAAGGGAGAACAAGTACAATGCATGGCCGTAGACGGAGCTAATCAAAAGTGGATAGGCACACAAAATGGTGTTTGGTTATTAAGTGCAGCTGCAAAAAAAATTATCCATCATTTTACAGTTGCAAATAGCCCATTGTTAAGTAACGATATCAAGAAAATAGGAATCGATCCAATTACAGGAGAAGTATATTTTGCCACATTTAATGGCTTATGCAGTTACAGGGGTACCGCAACTGAACCAAAAGAAAATCTTACTAATATTTTGGTTTTCCCAAATCCTGTACCTCCACTACATAATGGTCCCATTGCTATCAGGGGATTAACAGAGAACACCATAGTAAAGATCACAGAATTAAATGGAAGAATGATTTTTCAAGCGAGAAGCTTAGGAGGACAAGTGGTTTGGAATGGAAGAGACTATTTGGGAAATAAAATAGCTTCCGGAGTTTACCTAGTATTTGCAAGAGATGAGAAGGGCAATGAGAATATGGTCACTAAAATTGTTATAACAAGCGGAAGATAATGCAACTAAACCTTCAATCAGAAAGACTATTCATTCGAACATTAACTATAATTGATGCAGGGTTTATGCTGCAGTTAATGAATAGCCCTAATTGGATTAAAAACATTGGGGATAGACGAGTTACAAATAAAACGGAAGCCAGCAATTATATTTTAAACAAAATTATTCCTAGTTATAAAAAGAATGGATTTGGATTATTTCTTGTTTGTTTAAAAGAGCATAAAAAACCAATTGGCATTTGCGGAATACTACAACGAGAGGGATTGAATACCCCTGATTTAGGATTTGCAATAATACCAGCAATGGAAGGTCAAGGATTTGCAACAGAAGCCAGTAAAGTAGTGATTCAATTTGCTAGAGAAGAGCTAAACTTATCTACATTAGCTGGAATTACCAAACCCAATAATATTGCATCTATTAGCGTATTAAAAAAGCTAGGAATGCAATTCGAGCAATCAATTCAATTGCCGGAAGACCCTAATACTTTTTCACTTTATACTATGGTTTTGCATAAGGCAACCTTGTAATCATTTCAGCTTTAGCATATCCATCAAGACCAATAGAAACCAAAGAGCCTGCTGCAGAAAGGTCTAAAAATCCATCAGCGGCAATCATTGATTCCTCCAAAAAAACAGACTTTAATTGCCCAATGACAAGAAAAGTATTATTGTAATGAATAGGAATAATTTCTACTAATTCCATTTCATAACGAACCAATGATTCTTTTACAAAAGGTGCAATAATACCAGCCTCATACCATTCAGTTAGACCAGTTGCTTCAAACTCATTTACTTCTGGTAAATACTTAGCACTACACTGATGTGCCTGATCCAAAAAAGATTCATTAATATGATTAATCGTATAACACTTTGTATGTTCAATATTTGTAATGGTATCAGGAGCTGCAGCAATAGGTCTATTCACATATCCTATTAAAGCTGGATCTGCACCTAAATGCACAATACTGCTAACTACAGATAAATTGGGAACACCTGAACTACTGATTGAACCAATTAAACTAACAGGCTTGAATCCAGTTAAACAATTAATGAAGTTGGCTCTATAGAACCTTTCCCAGGTCTTTATTTCTTCAATCAAAAACTGACGCATCAATATATAAGGACTCAAAGCCCAAATTGTTGACTAGTCTTTACCCGCTTTTTCAATAGGCTTATAAAATGCAGCCCTTTTAGGACCTGGGAATGGAGTATGATCTCCTTTTAAACCATGCCACAATACCTTATTAAATTCTAAATCGGGAACTGCGTCTTCTTTAGCTAAATTAAACAACTCAGATCTTCGCTGCCATTCATTCATTGCAGTATTCTTTTCTTTCAAATTAATACTTGGCATTAATGCAGTAAATGGATTTAAATTAGGTGTTGAGGTAAAACAACGCCACATAGGAGTTGCAGCAGCATCGTATTGACTCATTGGGGGAATACCTAAAATCAACTCCATTGTTCTGAGTGCAGAAGAAGTAGAATACATGGTATGATCAACATAGCCTCGTTTAACAAAACCTCCTGCAACAAAAGCAATGCTTCTATGTGCATCAACATGGTCTGCTCCATTTTGCGCATCGTCTTCAACAATAAAAATTGCAGTCTCCTTCCAGATAGGACTCTTGCTTAAATATTCAACAAATAGACCAACAGCAAAATCATTATCAGCCACATGCGCATATGGAGTGGGTCTTCCTAATTTCAAACCCTCGGTATGATCATTTGAAAAACGAATCGAATTAAATTGGGGTACTTTATTAATTGACAACAAAGAATCAAAATCTCTTTTCCATTGATAAAAACGGGTGGTATCCATTACCGAATTATTATATCCAGTAAAGTACTTACAAAAATTTCCTTCAAGAACTGGAATGTTCGCCTTATAATTATCTACAAATTCACCATAACTACGAAAGCTTACCCCCGCTTTTTTTGCATGATCCCAGAAAAATCCTCCTTTGTTATTGGCTACTTTTCTATTTCCTTCCCCATCATAGCTACCCCCTCTTCCACCGTAACTACTTACCCAGCTCTTTTCTAAGAAATCTGTAGCATAAGCGCCCATTGTCCAGTTATGGCCATCCATACTTACTTCTCCATCAACATAAAAATTATCTAGCAAAACAAAATTTCTTGCTAATGCGTGTTGATTGGGCGTAATATTTTCTCCAAACAAAGTAAGGCGTGGATCACCGTTACCTTCTTTCATATCACCTAATACTTGGTCATAGGTTCTGTTCTCTTTTATTACATAAAAGACATACTTGATAGGGCTTTTATCACCTACTCGCCTAGGTATTGGATTCCCTGCTTCACCTTGCACAATTTTCTCTTTTACTTTATTGTAAGGAGTGTTCTGATAAACTACTTGAGAATACACACTCATTTGCTTGGGCGAAGGAATATTAATCACACTCATTGTGCCCATGAATAATCCCCCAATATATTCAACTCCCTTGGGCTTATTTGGATCGCCTTCATGGTGTAGTACAATTTGTTTATTCGCAAAAGGATTAGGACCATAAACATTCGCCTTTGAGGAAAATCCTTTACCATTTGTTACGAATATTTTATTACCTACCACTTTAACATTTGTAGGATACCAACCCACAGGTATGAATCCTTTACTTTTACTTTGAATGGGTTTAGAAACATCATAAACAGCTAGGCAATTGTTGTCTGCATTGGCAACATACAAAGTTTTTTCATCAGTGGATAAAGCCAACCCATTTGTTGTTGAACCATTGGGTGCATCTGGATACAAAGCCACATTTAATATTTCTATTACTTTTTGCTCTTTAGTATTAATGACAGATACAGAATTATCATTTGCATTGGCAACATATAAAATGTTTCCTTTCTTATTTAATACCATTTCGTTGGGATTATCACCCACTGGTATTTCTGCAAGTATTTTTCTTTCTGAAGTACTGAATTGGTAAACCTTATCGCAACCCCAACAACTGATGTACAGGAATTGCTGATTAGGCGAAAGTACACAAGCATAAGCTTCTCCATCCAACGCTTGTTTATGAATGATTTGTTTGTTTTTTAAGTCTACTATATAGAGTTGGTTATCTTCTCTAGTAACAATATATAACAACTGTTTACTATCGTCAATCGCAATACCTGCAGGACTTATTTTATTAGGCCATTTTTTTCCTAAAACAATAGAGTCAGAAAGAATAAGCTTATTATTTTCAATGGAAAAAATTTCAATTCGATTATTATGGCCACCTGAAGCATATAATTTTTTTTCATCTGCACTAAATGCCAGTCCATACCAACTGCGCTCTATAATTTTAGAATCCAATACCTTTTCGGTAATAGGATTAATCAATTGAATACTTTGGGTACTTTGACCATTATTGGTCACGGCCATTAACTGCTTCGATTTGCTAACAATCATATTCAATGGCAAATCACCCAATGGGAAACTTCTTCCTATTGGTGTTAGCGCCCATCCATTAGGCAGGGTAACTTTTTTTGCAAGTAATTGTTGAACAGTTTGTGCATGAGTAAATGCAGAAACAAATAAAAAGGCAGCTACAAAAAGTTTCCGATACATAATGTTTAATTAAGGAAACTAAAGATAGCATTCTGTTAAACAGCAAATAGCTGTTTACGATAAATTAATCTAAACAAAAGTGGTTATTGCTTAGCAAACTCGTAACTACGAACTGGCTTAAAAGTAAGTAAGCCTCTTTCGCCAATAGAAACTCTGTATTGTATTTGCCTATACATACCTGTTCTTTGAGCACCCACAGAGTCAGCAGTAAAAACAGGGAATCTTCTCATTAGCGTACCCTCCATTAACATAAAAGTATCAAACCCTTTGTATCCAGTTCTCAACTTAGGATCATCTACTATATCAGGAAAACCAATACCAGCAAAACTTTCGTTTTTTACCGATGAAACACCCACCACAGTGCCTTTATCATCCGTTCCATTTAAGTAAACATAAATGACTAAATCGGGATATAAATCATTATTTAAGTCGTCCACTTCAGCTTTCCGTATACGGCCTTTTACTTCAAAGCTAACATCTCTAGCACCGTTACTAAATCCAATAGGACTAACGGTTACATAATTTTTTTCGTCGTTTTTATTATTACATACCAACTTGAAACCTACATTTCCCAATTTCATGATGGTATCAATCTTTCTTGCTTGGGCATTCGAAAAAATACTAAAAAAGACACCAAGACAAGTAAAAAGGAATAGTTGCTTTTTCATAATTGAATTTACATATTTCTTCTATATTGACCACCTACTGCGTATAATGCATTGGTAATTTGTCCTAAAGAACAATACTTTACCGTTTCCATCAGCTCAGCAAATAAATTTTCGTTGTGAATAGCCGCCAATTGTAATTTCTCAAGAGCTTGTTTACTTTTATCGCTATTCCTTAGTTTAAAAGCATTTAAGTTTTGGATTTGCTGCTCTTTTTCTTCTGTGGTACTGCGGATTACTTCACCTGGTAAAATGGTAGGGCTGCCTTTTTTATTTAAGAATGTATTCACCCCAATCAATGGCAATTCGCCTGTATGTTTTTTGGTTTCATAATACAAGCTTTCTTCTTGAATTTTATTTCTTTGGTACATTCTTTCCATTGCACCTAAAACACCACCACGTTCAGAAATTCGATCAAATTCAGTCAATACCGCTTCCTCCACTAAATCGGTTAACGCTTCAATGGCAAAACTTCCTTGAATAAAATTCTCTGTATTGGCAGTTCCTAATTCTCTATTAATGATTAATTGAATAGCCATTGCCCTTCTTACGCTTTCCTCTGTTGGTGTGGTAATGGCTTCATCATATGCATTGGTATGAAGACTATTGCAATTGTCGTAAATCGCATACAATGCTTGTAAAGTGGTTCTAATATCATTGAAGTCAATTTCTTGCGCGTGTAAGCTTCTACCACTTGTTTGAATATGATACTTCAATTTTTGAGAGCGGTCATTACCCTTATATTTTTGCTTCATGGCTTTTGCCCATATTTTCCTCGCAACTCTACCAATCACACTATATTCTGGGTCCATTCCATTGCTAAAGAAGAAAGATAAGTTTGGAGCAAAATCATCAATATGCATCCCTCTACTCAAGTAATATTCAACAAAAGTAAAGCCATTCGCAAGGGTAAATGCCAGCTGTGTAATTGGGTTGGCACCAGCTTCAGCAATATGGTAGCCGCTAATACTTACACTATAAAAATTACGTACTTTTTGATCAATAAAATAGGACTGTACATCACCCATTAATTTTAGTGCAAACTCGGTTGAAAAAATACAAGTATTTTGAGCCTGGTCTTCTTTTAAAATATCTGCTTGTACAGTTCCTCTCACTTGAGAAAGCGCTTCTGCTTTTAATTGAGCATAAATGTCTGCAGGTAAAACTTCGTCTCCACTTACTCCTAATAGCCCAATACCTAATCCATTGTTTCCTTCAGGAAGTCTTTCAGGAGAAGAGGGATTATAATAAATTGGTCTTGGAGCTTTCTGGAACTTCTGTTCAATTATTGCATTTACTTCAGCCCATTTATCATTAGCGGTAATCCATTTTTCACATAATTGATCAATCGCTGCATTCATAAAAAATGCAAGTATGATTGGCGCAGGACCATTGATGGTCATACTTACCGATGTTTTAGGATCACACAAATCAAATCCACTGTACAACTTCTTAGCATCATCAACCGTAGCAATACTCACCCCACTATTGCCCACTTTCCCATAAATATCTGGGCGTGGATCTGGATCTTCTCCATAAAGGGTTACACTATCAAATGCTGTAGATAAACGGATTGCAGGTTGACCTAATGAAACATAGTGAAAGCGCTTATTGGTTCTTTCAGGACCACCTTCGCCGGCAAACATTCTTGTAGGATCTTCTCCCTGTCTCTTTAGTTCGAATACCCCAGCAGTATAAGGAAACTCACCAGGAATATTTTCTTGCAACTGCCATCTCAAAATATCACCCCAATCTTTGTATCTAGGCAAGATGACTTTCGAAATTCTAGTTCCACTTAAAGACTGTGTAGTAAGAGGCTGTTTAATTGTTTTGTTTCTTACCGTATACTCAAAAAAATCAGCCTGGTATTTCTTTACTAATTCAGGCCATTGTTGAATCATTTTTTTACAATCTGGATGGAGCGATAACTCAAATCCAGCAGCAATATGCTCTAATTCTTGTTTGGCCGCGCTATCAACAGACAAAGATTGAATTGCACCATTTAATTGATACCATTTTGAAGCAAGTAAACATTGTTCATTGGTCCACTCATTATAGCTTCTGTTAGCGTCGGCAATTTCTGCCAAATAACGAACTCTTTTAGGAGGTATAATTTGAGCTCTTGTTGTTGTTTCAGTTAAGCCTGCTTGGATGGCATTAGTTGATGAAAAATAAACCCCTGTTTTTTCTTGAATGGCATTCATGATTTTACCAAACAATTGATTAATACCAACATCATTAAATTGTGCAGCAATAGTTCCAACCACTGGTAAATTTTCATCTACTTCTGCCCATAATTCATGGTTGCGTTTATATTGTTTTCGAACATCATGCAGTGCATCTAATGCGCCCGCTTTATCAAACTTGTTAATGCAAATAATATCTGCAAAATCAAGCATATTAATTTTTTCTAACTGAGATGCAGCTCCATACTCAGGCGTCATTACATATAAACTAACATCACAAAAATCTAAAATAGACGCATCACTTTGACCTACTCCTGCAGATTCTAAAATAATCATATCAAAGCCAGCCACTTTGCAAATATTAATGGCTTCTTGAACATGCACACTCAAAGCAGTATTGTCATCTCTAGTGGCCAAACTACGCATGTAGGCTCTATTATGTGCAATTGCATTCATCCTGATTCTGTCTCCCAATAATGCACCACCAGTTTTTTTCTTGGAAGGATCAACCGAAATAACTGCGATTGTTTTATCAATATAGGTATTCAGGTATCGTCTAACTATTTCATCTGTAACCGAACTTTTACCAGCACCTCCCGTACCAGTTATACCTAAAACAGGGATTGATTCTGTATCTAAAACAGTTACTTCAGAAATATCATTTGATAAGCCATTTTCTGCCAATGTTATTTTTCTTGCAACTGTTCTAATTTCTTTAACCTCCCCTAAGTTCAAAGGCTTATCTGTATTTGCATTTGAATTCAATTCGAAATCACATTGCTTCAACACATCTTCAATCATTCCCTCTAATCCCATGGTACGGCCATCGTCTGGGCTATAAATTCTAGTAATTCCGTGTTGGTGCAATTGATTAATTTCTTCAGGAAGGATTGTTCCTCCACCCCCTCCAAATATTTTTATATGACCACAACCATTTTGGTCAAGTAAATCTTTCATGTATTTAAAAAATTCTACATGCCCACCCTGATAACTGGTAATGGCAATTCCTTGTACATCTTCTTCAATAGCACATTCCACTATTTCAGCTACACTTCTATTGTGCCCTAGATGAATAATTTCTGCACCCTTAGACTGTAAGATTCTGCGCATGATATTGATTGCTGCATCATGCCCATCAAACAAACTAGCTGCTGTTACAATTCTAACTTTATTCTTTAATGAAAACGCCATATCCTGATTTTTAAGCTGCGCAAAAATACTGCATAAATGCAAGGGGTGAACAACCGTTAGTTTTTTATTTGGTCAAAAAAAGGGGCATTTGCATTATCTTGACATTTAAAGGATTTTTATGCGATTTAAAGTAGAAATAAACCAGCAACAGGCTTATCCAGTTTTTCACTTAATTGATACAAATACCGGTTGCATTGCAGAAATATTTGCATTTGGCGGAATCTTAAACGCTTTTCATATCCCATTAAACGGAAATACATTTAATTGCATTGATGGATTTAGCACTGTTGAAGAGGCTCAAGAAAGCATCACTTCTGCATTTAAAAGTGCTAAAATAAGTCCATTTGTTTGCCGACTTCATAATGGAACCTACCATTTGAACGGTGAAAGCTATACGATTCAAAAAAATTATTTAGGCAAGCATGCTTTGCATGGTCTTCTGTATGACGCTGTTTACAAGTTAGAAAGCATCAATGAATCAGAAACTGCTGCAAGCATTCTGTTAACTTGCCATTATGCTAAAAATGATGCTGGCTATCCTTTTGCGTTTGATATCAGCTTACGCTGGGAGTTAAGCCCCAACAACACTTTATCCATTACAACGAGCATAAGTCATCAAAATAAGGATGCTATCCCCTATGCAGATGGATGGCATCCTTACTTTACTTTAGGAGGCCCTGTAGACCAATATTTCTTGCAATTTGATTCAGATACGCAGCTCGAATTTGATGCAGATTTAATCCCCACAGGAAAAAAAATAAAAGACAACCGATTTATTGAAAAATATCCGTTGAATGAAATTTTTCTAGACAACTCCTTCGAATTAGCCCCCAATGGCAAATGCGTGCTTAGCAATGATCAATTTGAATTAAAAGTGATACCAGACGAAAATTATCCAATTTTACAAGTGTACACGCCCGATCACAGAAATAGCATTGCAATTGAAAACCTAAGTGGTGCTCCAGATAATTTCAACAACGGAATAGGCTTATTGATGTTGGTGCCTCATAATGAATACCAATTCAAAACAAGCTATCAATTAACTACTTTATAAATCTACTACTGCTGTCATAGAAATTTCAACATTCACTCCACGAGGTAATCCTTTTACAGCAACGGTTTCTCTTGCAGGATAATCACCGTTAAAATAAGTGCCATACACTTCATTTACTTCGGCAAATAGCGACATATCACTCAAGAAAATAGTTGTTTTTACAACATGCTCAAAAGACAATTTAGCTTCTTTTAATACCGCTTCAATATTCTTCATTACTTGGTGGGTTTCAGCTGCAATTGTTTCTTGAACTAATACACCCGTTGCTGGATCAAAAGCAACTTGACCACTTAAAAAAACAAAACCGTTCGCCTTAATTGCTTGATTATACGGGCCGATTGGCGCAGGGGCATTTGAAGTTTTTACCACTTGTTTAGACATAGATTATTTTTAGTAAGAGCAAATTGCTGCATTTTAATCAACCTACCAACCTAAATTTGCACCCCAAGCCCTTTTATGCAAATAATTATCAAAGCAACGGATGAAATTTTTTCCATCTGGACTAGTAAGTTTAAGATTGGTGAACATATATTCATCCAATACAATCCTTTATCAACAGCTATTCCCGACGGTGATTTATTTATCGATACCTGTTTTGAGGAGGAAGGACCAGCATTTCTATCTGTTACAACAACCTTAGTTTTAGTAAATGCGGTGATTAGTACTGCTAATAAAATGCCTGAAAATTTTGTTCGATACAATGGCTGGGGTGGTTTTTTTACACAATCAAAAATGGAAATTACTGGCAACGAAGAAACTGTGCAGAAAGCCATTGAATTATTGACTTTAGTAGGAATAGAAACTGTTGTGACAGCAGATGAAGTTGGAATGATTTCACCAAGGGTTGTATCAATGATCATTAATGAAGCTTTTTTTGCAATAGATGAAGAAGTGAGTTCAAAAGAAGAGATCAATACAGCTATGAAATTAGGAACCAATTATCCTTTTGGACCATTTGAATGGTGCGATAAAATTGGACTAGAAAAAATTAAAATCCTTTTAGCTGAGTTAGCTAAAAATGATCAGCGCTATAGTATTGCACCTGCACTTAAAATCAACTAACCGATGGCATTACTGCTTAACATTGATACTGCTACAAGCTATGCAGGTGTGTGTATTAGTAGAGATAAAACCATATTAGCTTCACGGTCTCATCACCAACAAAAAGACCATGCTGCATTTTTACAGCCAGCTATTCAGGAAATCTTGAAAGAAGCATCTATTTCGCTGAATGAAATAGACGCTGTTGCGGTAACTGGTGGACCAGGTAGTTATACAGGCATACGGGTAGGACTAGCTTCTGCAAAAGGAATTTGTTACGCATTAAATAAACCATTAATTATTGTTAACACATTGGCAGTAATTGCTGCAGCTGCACTAGAAAATGCCCAAAAATCAGTACTTGAAAAAGACACTGTATTTTATGCAATGATAGACGCCAGAAGGATGGAAGTATTTGCCGGAATTTATAACCAAGAGCTATATTTATTAAAAAATGCGCATGCTGTAGTACTAGATCACCTCTTTTTTGAGGGATTGTTTTGTCATTCTAAAGTAATTTTTTGTGGAGATGGTGCTAAGAAAGTTGAGCAATTTACCCTACCATTCAACTATAGTATAGATAATTCACAACACAATGTAAATCAAATGGTTACAATTTCAGAACCTGCCTTTTTAGCAAAAGATTTTGCTGATTTAGCCTATGCAGAACCGCTTTATATTAAAGAATTTTATCAGGCAGGAAGGTCTTAAACACAATTGCTTAAAAACTAATGTGAATAACTCTAGTGTATACATTGTAAAAAAGCTAACTTTGTATAAGTCATAATACCCCCAATATTACTAGACATGAACGCAACCACTCAATTTATTCAGTTAACTAATGGCGCAGAGCCTGTGAAGGTAGATTTCCTTCAGGCTAAGAAGGCATCTCTGATCCTTCGCTCCATTAATCACAAGCTTCGACAGCAAATCATCAAACTTTTAGATGATCACGAAAAGATGACTGTTACAGAGCTTTACGTAAAACTACGTTTAGAACAATCCGTAGCTTCACAGCACCTGGCCATATTACGACGTGCCGGTATTGTAAGTACCACCCGAGAAGGGAAATTCATTTATTACTCCGTTAATTACACTCGCTTAAACGATGTGGTTGGTTTTGTGAAAGCATTGGTAGATTAATTACCTTTGCCGCAAAATCATTGCATGTTTATAAAACAATTATACACTGGATGTATCAGCGAAGCTGCGTACTATATTGAGAGTAACGGTATTGCAGCAGTAATTGATCCATTAAGGGATATCGAATCTTATTTAGCATTAGCCAATGAGCGTAATGCTCGTATCCAGTATATATTTGAAACACATTTTCATGCAGATTTTGTGAGTGGCCATTTAGATTTGGCTGCTGTAACTGGCGCAACAATTATTTACGGACCAAATACTGTAACAAAATACCCTGTTCATATTGCTAAGGATTTAGAAATTTTTAAACTTGGCAAAATAAGTATTCAGGTATTGCATACACCTGGTCATACTTTAGAAAGTAGTTGCTACTTATTGAAAGATGAAGAGGGAAATAATAAAGCCATTTTCACTGGTGATACTTTGTTTGTGGGCGATGTGGGCAGACCAGATTTATCGCAGAAAAGCAATGAGTTAACTATGAACGATTTGGCAGGCATGCTCTACGAAAGTTTGCAACAAAAAATCATGCCTTTAGAAGATGATGTTGTTGTATATCCGGCGCATGGCGCTGGAAGCAGCTGCGGAAAAAGTTTAGGGGCAGAAACCTTTAGTACTATTGGATTACAAAAGTCTAGCAATTATGCATTACAAGCTGAATCAAAAGAAACATTTATAAAAGCGGTTACGGAGGGATTAAATACGCCGCCAGCATACTTCCCTATTAATGCCAGTATCAACAAAGAGGGATACAGTAGTTTAGACAGCATCTTGGAAAAAGCGATGCAAGCTTTATCAATCAAGGATTTCAAAGAAAGGTTGGCAGACAATCCGATCATTTTAGATACAAGACATCCAGATCGTTTTATGCAGGGATTTGTTCCTGGAGCTATTAATATAGGACTGAACGGCCGATTTGCAGAATGGGCAGGCAGTTTGCTTCCATTTACACAGCCTATCGTTTTGGTTACAGAAGTTGGATCTGAAAAAGAGTCTATCATTAGATTGAGCAGAGTTGGTCTAGACAACGTTGTAGGACATTTATCAGGTGGATTTGAAGCCTGGCAAAATGCAGGCGAAACAATAGATTTAATTATTGATGTTGAAGCAGATGAGTTAGCAATGGATCTTCCATTTGATGAGAATTTAGTAATTGTAGATGTTAGAAGAGAAACCGAATATGCCAACGAACATGTAAAAGAAGCTATTAATATCCCCCTTGATCAATTAACCGACCCAGGAAGCATGGCTAATTTAGATGACCACCATAATATTTACATACATTGTGCAAGCGGCTACAGAAGTGTAATTGCTGCATCACTGATTAAAAGACAGGGTATACACAATATCCGAAATGTGGTAGGAGGTATCGAAGCTATCAAAGGTTTACCAGACAAATTTGAATTTGAAAAAGAAGCTGCTGTTTTAAACTAAGCTTATTTTATTTCAAGCGAAGCATGTTTGGTTGGATCAAAACTCCACTTCCACCTGCGATGACTCCAAAGATAATTGGCTGGTTTTAATTTAACCGCTTGTTCTACTTTGGCGGCATATATTTTTGTTAGTTCACCATCCTTAAATGCTAACGGCTCAGAGGTAATTAACTCAAATTTGATTTCATAGAACCCTCTACGAACTTTATAAAAATGGCAGAATACCACATGGGTATCATTTAATTTTGCACCTTTCTCAGGGCCTAAAATAAAAGGCGTCAATCGGTTGAAAAACGGTACCCAATGGGCTTTCAGGTCACTAGGTGGATTTTGATCGGCTGCAAGTCCTAAAGCATATCGGTCTTTCACGTAACTCCTGAATTGGTTTTTGAAATGATTGGTAGGTATAAGTATAGTGCCATTTTTAGCACGCATATCATAAATGATTTTATCCATCACTTTATTAGACAAAGGTTGATAAACCCCAACGAATGGATACAGGCTATGTCTTGGAATCCAGTGATTTAAAAATTCCCAATTAAAAAAATGACCTGCTAATAATTGAACATTTTTACCTGAATGATATAATTCATTTAACACTTCTATGTTTCCAACTAAGCGCTTATCTGCTTCCTTGGTACTAATTGAGATCATCTTGATGGTCTCAACAATGGTATCAATAAAATTGTGATAAAAATCTTTAGCAATTCTGAGCCGTTCCTTTTCAGTCTTATCAGGAAATGCAATCAGCAAATTATTTAGCACCACTTTTTTTCTATAGCCAAACATATAAAATACCAAAACATACAAGCCATCTGCAATAAAATACATGACTCGCCAAGGCAATAGTGATAATAAATAAAACAATGGATAAATAATATTGTACATGGCCTTGGTGGCTTTAAAGAATTATATTCTGTAAAATAGGACTCTTTTCTTGGTGATCTGTATTATAATGAAGCCCTCTGCTTTCTTTTCTAAACTGCGCACTTTTTACAATAAGGTACCCCACTGTAATTAAATTACGCAATTCGCAAAGCTGAGGCGACACTTTAGTTGAACGATACAATTGTTCTGTTTCTTCAAACAATAAATCTAATCTTTTCATGGCCCTACTTAATCTCACATCGGTTCTTACAATACCTACATAATCACTCATGATTTGTTGCAACTCCTTTAAGCTTTGCGTAATCAAAATCATCTCCCTTGGCTCAGCAGTTCCTAATGCATTCCAATCCGGTAAATTTTCAACAAAATTTAACTCTGAAATATTTTTGCAAGTGTCTATAAAGCACCTGTGCGCAAATACCATCGCTTCTAATAAACTATTGCTGGCTAATCGGTTTGCTCCATGTAAACCTGTACTAGCGCATTCCCCGCAAGCATATAAATTTCGAATGGAAGTTCTACCCCATTCATCCGTTTTAATACCCCCACAACTATAGTGAGCAGCAGGAGCAACCGGTATCATCTGTTTCATCACATCAATCCCAATAGATAAACATTTTTGATAAATATTAGGGAAATGATGAATGAATTTTTCTTTATCCATATGCCTACAATCCAAATAAACATGCTCTGTACCGGTCCGCTTCATTTCGTTATCTATTGCGCGCGCAACAATATCACGGGGTGCCAAATCTTTTCTAGGGTCGTATCGCTCCATAAAAGCTTCCCCGGCTTTATTTCGTAAGATTCCCCCATCGCCTCTTACAGCTTCTGTAATTAAAAATGAAGGGGAAACACCTGGTTCATATAATGCGGTTGGGTGAAATTGAATGAACTCCATGTTTTCAATTTTGCCCTTCGCTCTGTACACCATGGCAATTCCATCTCCAGTTGCAATGGTTGGATTAGTTGTTGTTCTATAAGCTTGTCCGCATCCACCAGAAGCCAACAATACAATTTTCGCAACAATTTTTTCTATTTGGTTAGATTGCAAATTCAAAACATAAACACCATAACAAGTAATATCGAGGGTAGACTTGGTCACTAAATATCCCAAATGATGTTGGGTCAATAAATCAACCACAAAGCAATGGTTTAATAAATGGATATTGGGTAAAGCGGTTAACTGAGACAATAGCGCTCTCTCCATTTCCATACCAGTTACATCTTTATGATGTAAAATTCTATTCTCACTATGACCACCTTCTTTTCCTAAACTATAAATACCCGACTCGTCTTTATCAAACGAAGCCCCATAATCAATGATTTCCCGGATTCTTTCCGGTCCTTCGGTTACTACAATTTCAACAATTGATTCATTGCAAAGGCCATCGCCTGCAATCAGGGTGTCTTCAATATGTTTGCTAAAACTGTCTCTGCTCTCATCCCAAACACCAGCAATACCCCCTTGAGCATATTTAGTATTGGTTTCATCAGCCTGTGATTTAGTAATTAGGATGATTTTTTTATCAGGAAATTCCTTTGCAACTTTTAATGCATAGGTCAATCCAGCAATACCTGAACCAATTACTAAAAAGTCGGTTTGATGCATACAACAAATTATAATGAACTATTCGGCTCTACCCAAGCACCATGTTCTTTCAATAGATTAATTAGTTCGGATACAGCAATCTCACTATCAATATTTCTTTTCATGATATCCTTCCCTTTATACAAGGTAATTTTACCCACTCCACTACCAACATAACCAAAATCAGCATCAGCCATTTCACCAGGACCATTCACAATGCATCCCATGATGGCAATTTTAACGCCTTTCAAATGATTGGTAACATTTCTAATCTTAGCAGTGGTTTCTTGCAAATCAAATAATGTTCTACCACAGCTAGGACAGCTGATATATTCAGTTTTAGAAATTCTTGTACGGGTTGCTTGCAGAATACTAAAAGCAGAAGAGTTGATGAATTGCTCAACAGAAGTGTTATTCAAATAATTCCTACCACTGGTATCCATTTCGCCTTCGCTTTGAGCTTGATAACTAGCGGCAGTCATTCCTAAACAAATACCATCACCCATTCCATCTAATAATAATGAACCACATTCAGTAGCGTAGTGAATTAAATGTTCATCCGCTGTTTGCCAATTACTATCTGTAATAAGTACTACAGGATTCTGAACTTGCAAATTCATTAATTCCATCATCATTCTTCTGATAGACTGCATTGCATTTGCATTGGTGCTGCTTAAGCAAAGTACTACTGTAGTGTCATTCGCAAACTCTTCCAAAAAAGTATAATCGTTCACAGCTGTTGCATCATTGAAGCAATCGACCATAACAAAATTAATGGCATCGCTTTTACAATTTGCTTGCGCATAACCCGACCGATCAAATATGGGGAAATAGCTGTATTTGTCTACACATTCTTCATAGGTAGCAGGATACACGATTACTTTTAATGTACCAGGCAAGGGAAAATCAAGCAACTGATTACCGGTGAAAATATAGTCTGCAGCAGCATCTCCGATTGCCCATTTATCCGTTGGCTCATCGTACTTGTATCCAATCGCTTCTAAGTGTGAAGGAGTGATTTTTGTAATCTTACTAAAGTCTGCAATCACTACAGGCACTTGCTTTCCGCCAATATTGCTTACTGCAAATGTTTTTCTTCTGCTATAATGAAATGGATCATAAGGCACTTTGGAAATGTCGGGAACAATCCCATGCGTAACACCTGCACGATACTCAATACTGTATCGCTTAACCAAGTCTTTACACACAGGAATTTCTAATTCAGGGTCTTCGGTTAAACTTACTCGAACCGTATCTCCTATCCCATCTTCTAGTAAAGTACCAATACCTGCTGCACTCTTAACCCTGCCATCTTCACCATCACCCGCTTCAGTTACGCCTAAATGCAAAGGATAACATTCACCAAACTCCGCTTCCATTTGCTGAACCAATAAGCGATAAGCCTGCACCATCACTTGAGGGTTGCTGGCCTTCATACTCAAAATAATATTGTGATAGTCTTCTGAACGAGCAATACGCAAAAACTCCATGGCACTCTCTACCATACCGATGGGCGTATCACCATACCTACTCATGATTCGATCACTTAAAGATCCATGATTGGTTCCAATACGCATGGCTGTTCCATGCTCTTTACAGATTAAAACAAGGGGTGTAAATCGTTCCCGTATACGTTCTATTTCTTCTAAATATTCCGCATCGGTATAATCAATTTGTTCAAACTTTTTCTTGTCTACATAATTACCCGGATTCACCCTTACTTTCTCCACTATTCTAGCAGCAATTTCAGCAGCATTGGGAGTAAAATGAATATCAGCCACAAGGGGAGTAGTGTAGCCGCGTTTACGCAGCTCGTTTTTAATGTTCTGCAGGTTCTCGGCTTCCTTTTTTGAAGGGGCAGTAATTCTTACCAGTTCTGCACCTGCTTCAATACAACGAATGGTTTGTTCTACTGTTGCCATGGTGTCCATGGTATCGGTTGTAGTCATGGTTTGCACCCTTATTGGATGTCCATTGCCTAAACGTAAATCGCCAATTTTTACTTCACGCGTTTTTAGTCTACTTAGTTGCGTTAAAGAATTACAGTATAGTTGCATAAAGTGCTTTATTGGAATTATCTTTTACCTTCAAAAAATCCTTGATTACTCATTATTTTTTTGAGCAATATAAGCCTAGTCTCTTCCAATGGAATATTTGCTGGGCTTTCCACATTCAATACAAAAAAGTAAGGATGTTTGTTCTCTTCAATCCAACCAACAACCCATCCCAATTGATCTCCGTTTTCTTTATAAGTTAACCCGGTTTTATAACTCAACTGATAATTAGCATTCGACTCTTGTAACATCATACGCTTTACAATCTCATGCGTTCGCTTTTGAAAAGGCAATTGATTAAAAAACAATCGCTTCATAATACCCAATTGTTCATCGGGCGTTAACTTGATGGTATTATTTAGCCAAAAGCTGTCGATAGATTTACCAATGGTATGGTTGCCATATTGCAAACTATCTAACCATAATTGCATAGTGTCTTTTCCAATTCTTCTTGCTACTTCTTGGTAATAGGGAACAATAGAATTTTTAAAAGCGGTCTCCATGGTTACAGCCGAATCTAGTGGAATGGTCATTTTTTCATCAGATACTACCCCTGTCTCTAATGCAATTAATGAGTGAACCACTTTAAAAGTAGAAGCAGGTGAATAAGCAGAATCTTTGTACCTACTTAAGTTATAAATAGTAAAATCACCAGTGCCATTATCAAATAAGGCAAATGTCCCTTTTACACCCGCCGAATCAAAGTATTTTCCTAAAGCTTTATCCTCTTTAACATTGTTGGGAGAACAAGCTGCAAAAAAGAATCCAACGCTTACTATCAATAATAATTTTTTCATACTCTGTTTTTATTTTATCACCCCCAATTCCTTACCTACTTTAGTAAACGCAGCAATTGCTTTTTCTAAGTGTTCCTGTTCATGAGCAGCACTTAACTGCACCCTTATTCTTGCCAAACCTTTAGCAACTACTGGATAAAAGAAGCCTATCACATAAACCCCTTCATCTAATAATTTTGCAGCAAAATTTTGTGCAATTACCGCATCATACAACATGATAGGAACAATAGGATGATCACCCGGTTTTATATCAAAACCCGCTTCGGTCATTTTTGTTCTAAAATAGTTGGTATTGTATTCTAATTTGTCTCTTAAGGTAGTTGCAGAAGTAAGCATATCTAATACTGCAATTGAAGCCCCTACAATACTAGGAGCAACGGTATTAGAGAAAAGATAGGGACGGCTTCTTTGACGCAACATTTCAATAATCTCTTTTCTACCAGAAGTAAATCCACCACTTGCTCCACCTAGAGCTTTACCCAGGGTGCCGGTGATAATATCAATCCTGCCCATCACTCCACGATATTCATGGGTACCTCTTCCTGTTTTTCCTAAGAATCCAGATGAGTGACACTCATCAATCATTACAATGGCATCGTATTGATCGGCTAAATCACAAATTTTATCTAATTGTGCAATAGTACCATCCATGCTAAAAGAACCATCTGTTACAATAATTCTACTTCTACAATTGGCCGACTCTTTCAGCTTTGCTTCAAGGTCTGCCATATTGTTGTGTTCATAGCGAAAGCGCTGTGCTTTACACAAACGAACCCCATCAATAATGGAAGCATGGTTAAGGGCATCACTAATAATCGCATCTTCCTCACCAAACAAAGGCTCAAAAACACCTCCATTTGCATCAAATGCAGCTGCATATAAAATGGTGTCTTCTGTTCCCAAAAAATCAGCCAACTTTTTTTCTAATTCTTTATGAATGTCTTGTGTACCACAAATGAACCGAACGCTGCTCATCCCATACCCGTGGGTATCAATTGCTTGATGTGCAGCTTTAATTACATCAGGGTGAGAAGAAAGCCCTAAATAGTTATTGGCACAAAAGTTTAATACCTTTTTACCATTAACTACAATTTCAGGCCCTTGTTCACTAGTAATGATTCTTTCTTTTTTGAATAAACCAGCAGACTCTATCTCAGCCAATTCAGTGGCAATTCTTGCGACAAATTTTTCGTTCATATTCCATTCATTAGAATGGCAAAGGTAGGGAAGTTCGAGCTTTTCTAGTCTGCAACAAACCGGTAGCCAACCCCTTTTATGGTAATAATTTGAAGATTAGGATCTTCTTTTAAATATCCTCGTAATTTGGTGATATAAACATCTAAGTTTCTGCTATTGAAGAATGAATCATTACCCCAAATATGGTTTAGTAAATCCCTTCGTTGAACGAGCTCATTGGAATTGAGGTAAAAATACTTCAACAACTCCGACTCCCTGTATGATAATTTTCTGATGTCCTCCCCAAGAATTAACATTTGTTTGTGGGGGTGAAACAGGAAATGGCCAATCTTCACTTCTTCATCCACCCCCTTGACCACTGCTGTTTTAGGTATACGCAATACATTATGAATTCTCACAATCAACTCTTCTATACTAAAAGGCTTCCGTATATAATCGTTGCCGCCTAAATTAAATCCCTTTACCACATCTTCCGTTTGCGTTTTTGCTGTTAAAAAAATAATGGGCATATCTTCTTGCAAATGTCGAATGGCAGCAGCTAACTCAAAGCCATTTTTATTGGGGAGCATGATGTCTAGCAAGCATATATCGGGTGAGAATTGTTGAAATTGATGGACAACCTTAGCTCCATCTGTTTCCATTAATACTTCAAAACCTCTTTGTTCTAATGACTCTAATACTATTTTACCTAAGAACACTTCATCTTCAACATATAGAATCTTGATTGCCATAACACACTAAGATAGATTAACATTAATCGGTTTGTTTTCGGCCGCGGATATAGGCAAAAGAACGGTAAATTCACTGCCTTTACCAAGTTCACTTTTTACAGAAATAGAACCATTGTGTTGACGTATGATATGATTCACATAACTCAAGCCTAATCCATACCCTTTAATATTATGAACATCCCCAGTTGGAACACGGAAGAACTTATCATAAATCTTATGTTGAAATTGCTTGGCAATGCCAATACCATTGTCTATGATGCGCAATTCAACCAAATGATTTGTTGGCATTGACAAGTATAGTTTCACAACAGCATTGTTGCTGCTGTATTTCAAAGCATTATCTAATAAATTATACAGCACGCTTGATATATGCAATTTATCTGCTTCAATAAATAATTCTTGTAAAGACGTATTGAATTCAATGATGGCATTCTTTTTATCGAATTGAATTTTTATGCTATCTAAAATTTCTTCTACTAACAGTTTAAGATTAAACCACTCTTTATTTAGAATAATTTTATCTGACTCGAACATCGACAATTTAAGGACTTTGTCTACTAGCAAACTGAGTCGTTGTATTTCTGCAGAAGAAATGGCCAAATATTCTTTTGTTCGTTCTGGATTTTGCAAAGCATTGAAGTTTCTCAAGGCTTCAATTGCTACATTAACTGTTGCAATAGGTGTTTTGAGTTCATGGGTAATATTGCTGATAAACTCATTTTTAAAAAGGGCCAATTTTTGTTGTGCCAATAAATTTCGATATAAAAAAATAAATGCTATAGAAATAAATGAAATCAAAAGCAAAGACAAAAAAGCCTGTGGCAAAATTTTAATCAATAAGTAAGGCGTTAGACTATCAAATTTCACTTGATACCACTTTGGTTTAGCAAAACCAACCGTAGCAATACTGGTTTTGTAAAATTCAGCAGCTACGGTGTCTTTCAGATGCAATGAATCAAACAAACCTGTTTTGATGTTAAATGTCAAATCAATTCCAGCTTGACTTAGTTTATATGAATAAGCAGAATCTAGCTCTTTAATAGCAAGTGAATCTGCTACTGCAACTGTTCTAGAGAACAAACTGATAAATGAACGGTTGGTTGAAATATCCGTTGTATCCTTTAAAAGGAGCTTTGACTTTGGCTTTGTATTTTTTGCAGACACATTTTTGGTAAAATTGATTGCTTGTTGCACTACAATAGAATCTGGCATCAATCGTTTAGCTGAAATAGAATCATTGTTCATTTTATTTAACCACTGACGAATATTGCTTAAGCTGTCATTTGCACGTATGATTGTAGTTGGTTGATTTGGTTGTACTCGTATACTAATGATTGAAGAAGGTTTAGGCAAAAGCGAATCTAAAATCAAACTTATTTTTTGTGTATCAGATGGTGTATTCTGAGAAAAAGTTATTTGCTTCACCATCGAGTCTTTAAAAAACCCTTTCATCATTCTTATAAATCCAGTATCGCGAAGCATACTTGGTTTTACACTGTCTCGTTGTTTCAACATTGCATTTGTAGCTTCCAAAGCAAATAAATTATTGCCTTTAGCTGCATTGAAAAAGAGTGTGTCTGACTTAAATCGATTGACTTGCATGGCATACACCAACTCCTTAAATAAGATATCCGATTGCTTAATGGTTCTTTCTTTCTGGTCTTGATAAATAAGACTAATCCAATGACATTGAAATGCTACAATCACCGCAATTGCGCTAATCATTACCCATCTTGAAATAGTCAATTTTGTCATAGCTCAATACAAATATAATCCTGAAACAAACCACTAAGTGTCTTATTAACCTTAATTAACCTTAGTGAAAGACAGTTTAACACAGCAAGAAATAGTTTTGAATACTAAAACAAGTAATATGAAAAAATGGATAACAGCGTCTATGCTACTAAGCTGCTCAACTTTATTGGCACAACAAAAAGAAGGTACTATTCTTTATGAAAAAAAAGTGAACCTACACAAAACCATTCAAAACGAACAAATGAAAGCAATGATGCCTGAATTTAGAACGAGCAGGCATCAATTGCTATTTAGCGACAGTGTTTCAATCTATCGAATGATACCTGAAGTTGAAGCGCCAGATCCATTTTCATCTGGGGGTGGAGGTCCTGTAATGATAAGTGTTGGAGGAGGTGCAGATGGGGGTGATTTGTATAAAAACTTTGCACAAGCTAAAGGGATTCAATCCTCCGAATTTGGCGGTAAAAGCTATCTTATCATTGACACTTTAAAGTCAGAACCTTGGAAAATGACAGAGGAATCAAAAAAGATTTTAGGCGTCAATTGTTATAAAGCAACACGAAAACTTAAGCAAGCGCAAAGAGCAGTTATTCGCACATTTGGTGGACCATCTAACAATAACAATGATACTACGAAAAAACAAGCAAGTCCTGAAATGAAAGAAATTGAAATAGTTGCTTGGTTTGCCAATGATATTATTACCCCTGCAGGGCCAGAAAATTATGGTCAATTACCAGGCTTGATTTTAGAATTAGATATTGACAACGGAACTACTGTATTTACTGCTACAGAAATCAAGAAAACAGTGAATAAAAAAGAATTGAAAGAACCACAAAAAGGTAAGCCAATTAGCAAACAAGAATTTCAAAAAATGATGTTTGATTTAATGAGTTCACAAGCACCTGGTGGATTTAAACTGAGTAGGAATTAATCAAAAACAGGAAGGGCCCCTTGAAAACCAAGGGGCCCTTTTTTACCGAAAACCAAATTTAAAAACTACGAATAACAATATTTGGTCCATTACCTCCAGCAGACCTATTTAAGCGATAACTAAAACTCAACAAGAAGTATCGTTGCAAAACATTATATCTGGTATCTTGAATAAAATTTTGATTCGCTGTTCTATTAATCCCAATATTTTTATTCAAGACATCTAAAACAGTGAATTTTAATTCGCCCCTTTTTTGCTTTAAAAAGCTTTTTGCCAGAGAAATATTCCAAAAAGGAACGCTGGTATTAAACCCATCTGCTCTACCTGTATTAATGGTATAGTCGAGTGTATTATTTAACACAAATCCTTTGGGTAAAAAGTTGGTAATATCAAGCCCGTAAACTTGCTGAAAAAAAAGATTATTCAGTTGTGGCTGCAAAGAGTATTTAGCTTGGTTGATATTTACTCTAGCAGTTAAATGAATTTCTAACGTTGTATCCAATGAAAACTGGTAACCTATATTGGGGGTTAAACTGATATTATCAATGATATTTCTTTGATCATTAATAAAACTGATATTTCTAAAGCTGGAACCACTTAGTCCAATATCAACCCTAGACTTCAATTTTTTCAGCGGGAAACCTGCATTAAAATTTCCTACTAAGAATGAATTTCCATCTGCATTTACTGGCATCGTTATTCTTGAACCATTTGGCAAAATCCTGTCTGAATTCACAAATGCATTATTGATTCTTGAATAAGAAAGAAATGAAAATATATTTCTTTGCGTGAACATATTAAAAGAGGAAAAATTAATTGCCAATGATTGGGTATAACTGCGTCTTAAGTTAGGATTTCCAGTATAGGTATTGAGTGGATCACTGATATCAGCCACTGGTTGTAACTGTTGAGTAGAAGGTTGATTCGTTGATGTATTATAATTTATTCCTAAACTAACAGAAGGCTTTAATTTGAATTGTACGGAGACCATGGGCAATACATCAGTAAATGTTTGTCTTATGGTATTTGAATTAGTTTTATTCACACTTTCCAATGATGCAACCTGCAAACTTGCGCCAGTGGTTAAACTCAACTTTTTAAAATTAGATCTAAAATTTAGCCCTCCACCTCCATAGGTATACACACTTCTAAAATGATTGCTTAAAAGGGTATTTACTTGATCATACTTACCGTTTCCATTATTAAAATCAAAAGTATTTCTTTTACTTTCCCCTGTGCTGATATTGTAAAAAGTACTGAATTCTAATAATGATTTTAAACCAACGCCTTCTGTGTAGATAATATTTCCACCAATATTATTCGTTATGGCATCTCTATTATTAACTTGTTTAGTAATTGAATCTGGCAATGGAATACCCGCATTGTAAAAGCGATTAATGGTGGTTAAATTACCGTCTTGTTTACTATCATTATATGCCAAACTTGCATTTGAAGAAATGGTTCTGCCTCGCTTTTTAAATTTCTTCCTAAATAATAAATTACTATTAAAATTGACCGCATTTGACTGACTAACTAAATTGGTACTTCCTTCATTTAGTTTGACATTCTGGTCATTAATCGATTGATAGCTACTAGTTGAATTGGCAATATTGTCTTGAACGGTTAGTTGTGGGGTAAATCTTAAGGAAGAGGAAGAATCAATTTTTTGATCTAAAATGGCACTAATCTTTTTTTGCTTATTATGATTGACATTACTGCTATTTGCCGAATAATCAAAAGTATTACCAGGTAATAAATTGCGTCGATTAATTGTTCTATCCGTTTGAAGATTCACATCACTTAAGATGCCATTGACATTTAACTCGGTGCGTTTGTTCCAATTATTATTATAATTTAACCCCCCTGCAAATGTTTGCGCAATGCCTTGCTGATTCGGTCCCATTCCAGTAATGGGTAATCCTCCCCCAGATTCATCACTATTTCCTGTACGAATGGTAATTCCTCCACCATTGCGCATACCTCTTGCTAATTCGCCGGTAAAATTCATGACATCCCCTATTGAGAATCCCTGCTTATTGGTATTATTGCCCATACCAATAAGCGATAGTTGTTTATCGCCATTAAAGCGGTTTATATTGGTTTGGCCCTCAAATCTGTCTTTATTTCCACCCCCAACAGTGACCCTCCCAAAAGTGTCATTATTTCTGTCTTTTTTCAGTTTTAAATTGATTGCTTTTTCGGTTTGTCCATCTTCAATTCCCGTAAAAGCAGCTTGGTCACTTTTACGATCATACACTTGTACTTTATCAACTGCATCGGCATCCAAATTTTTAGTGGCTATTTTAGGGTCTCCTGTAAAAAACTCCTTTCCATTGACCATAAATCGATTCACTTTTTGTCCATTCACTTTTACAGTACCATCCCTTTCTACTGTTACACCGGGCAATTTTTTGAGTAAATCTTCAACAACAGCATTGGGTTGTGTTTTAAAGTTTTCCGTGTTAAATTCAATAGTGTCATTATTGATAATCACAGGTGGCCTTCTCGCAGTAACGGTTACATCCCCTGCATGAACTAAATCTGTTAAATTGATCCGGCCTAAATTTACCTGCTCTGCACCCTTTATTTGTATGGGCTTCCAAATGGGCAAGTACCCCACATAAGAAAAGGATAGCAAATAGTTTCCCTTGGGCAATCCTGACAACTTGAATTTACCTGAAGAGTCCGCTCTGGTAAAACTTACAAGGGTAGAATCTTTCTGTTGCACAATTGACACAGTGGTATAGGCCAACCCCTTCTGTGCAATAGAATCAAGCACTTCGCCTGAAATTGTAGCATTCGTTTGTTGACCATTTAAAGCGTAAGAAAAGCATATGCCAAGAATAAAAAAACCGATTAGCTTCATACAAAATATTTATTGTACGAAGCTAACCGGCCGACGCCCAAATAAGGGTTAACTAACTTTTCTTAAAGGTTAATCAAGGTTAATATACTACTGTACCCCCAATAACTCTACTTCAAAAATGAGTAAAGATCCAGGAGCAATATTACTGCCTTTTTGCTGGTCACCATAAGCAAGGTCAGCGGGTATAAAAAATCTCCATTTGCTACCCACTGTCATGAGTTGAAGGCCTTCTTGCCATCCTACTATTACGTTACCTAATGGAAAACTAACGGGCTCACCTCTTTCAACAGAACTATCAAAAATTTCTCCATTAATGAGGGTGCCATGATAATGACATTTTACCGTATTACTCAATTTAGGCTTAACGGTATCAGTGCCATTTTTGATGATTTCATACTGTAACCCACTAGGCAATGTTACCACACCTGGTTTCTTAGCCATTTGTGCTTGAAAAGCTTTTCCTGCATTTCTAGCAACAGTAGATTTTTCAGCACTTAATTTTTGCTGGTAATTACCAATACATAAATCTAATATTTCATCAGCAATCATTGATTTCTTACCTGCAAAACCATCTGTAATTCCTTTTTGAAACATTGCCGCAACCAAAGGATCTAATCCCTGTGATTTTAAGTTTTGAGCTATTCTAACACCCAAGGCATAACTCGCACTGTCTGCGGAAGATTTAAAAATCGCAGCTGCAGCTGCCACTTTAGCAACTGGTTTTGTTGCAATTTTCACATTGCCAGGTGTTTTAACTGGAGACTTTGCAGCTGGCTGAGCCTGTGCTTGCGTAACTGATACCAATGTTCCTAAAACGAATAAACTAAGTATTTTTTTCATTTGAAATTTTATAAAGTAGTGCAAATTAAGTCAAAAGTAATTGAAAGGCTGTTGTTGCTTTGCTAAAATGAAAACGACTCATTATTTGACTCATCATTCCTTTAATTTCATCATTGCATAGATTCCCCATACTGCCTTCATGACTATGATTTACGGAGGTTGAATAATTAAACTCTCCCTTTTCTATAGCATTCCCAATTTGCTGATAAGCATCTCGAAAAGGAACGCCTTGTAAAACCAATTTATTGACTTCTTCTACACTAAACATGTATTGGAATTTGGGGTCTACTACAATATTCTCGTTAACCTGAATATGACTAAACATCAATTGCATCATTTCGATACAATTATTCAATTCCGTAAAAGCGGGGAACAAATGCTCTTTTAATAATTGCAAGTCACGTTGGTAACCAGAGGGAAGGTTGGCGGTCATTAAACTAATTTCATTCGGCAAGGCTTTGATTCTATTACAATACGACCTGGTCAATTCAAAAACAT
Source organism: Sediminibacterium sp. FEMGT703S (assembly GCA_002786355.1). Lineage (GTDB taxonomy): Bacteria > Bacteroidota > Bacteroidia > Chitinophagales > Chitinophagaceae > Sediminibacterium. Next base: position 447,114 of record PGCO01000004.1, on the reverse strand, counting down.
CTGGATTTTTTTTATGCGGCATGATGCTAGAACCAGTAGTTAATTCTGCAGGAAAACTAATAAACGCAAAATTTTGATTTAAATACAAACAAGCATCCATACTTATTCTGGCTAAGGTATCTGCAATATTAGCCAATGCAGTTGCCACGATTCTTTCTGTTTTACCCCTTCCCATTTGCGCGTATACTACATTGTAATTGAGCTGATCAAAACCTAATAAATCGGTAGTCAATTTTCGGTTAATGGGGAAGGAAGAACCATAGCCAGCAGCAGAGCCTAAAGGATTTTTATTAACCACTGTATAAGCTGCTTCTAACATGACTAAATCATCTACCAAACTTTCAGCATATGCACCAAACCAAAGCCCAAAAGAAGAAGGCATAGCTAATTGCAAATGGGTATATCCTGGCAATAAATGGTTTTTATATGCTTCACTTTTTTGTTGGAGCAATTCAAATAAAGCATTCGTTGATTCAGCTATCTGTTGAATTTCAGCTCTTAGGTATAATTTAATGTCTACTAAAACCTGATCATTCCGACTTCTGGCGCTATGGATTTTTTTACCCATATCTCCGAGTTTTTGAGTAAGTAATAACTCAACATAAGAATGAATATCTTCAACTCCTTCAGGAATTTTAAAATCAGATTGACTTACCAATTGATAAATTATTTGCAATTCCTTCACTAAAGCAATTGACTCTACTTGGGTTAATAAACCAATACTAGCCAACATCTTAACGTGTGCAATGGAACCCAGCACATCGTAAGGGGCTAATAAGGTATCAAAGTCTTTGTCTTTTCCAACAGTAAATTTTTCTACGGCTTGAGTGGTATTGGTATTGCTTTTACTCCAAAGTTTCATAATACCCCATTTAATAAGTTGATATAAAATTCAATTCCCTTTTCAATTTCTAATAAAAAAATAAACTCGTCGGCAGTATGACTTCTTGCACTGTCCCCAGGTCCTACTTTAAGCGCTGGAAAAGGCATTAATGCTTTATCGCTCGTGGTAGGACTTCCATAACAAATGCTTCCCAACGATTCGCCAACTTTTACGATTGGATGATTGGGATGAATTAAAGTTGATTTTATACGAGTGCTGCGTGGTGTAATTTGCGCGTTTAAATTAGCTTTTAAAGTATTTAAAATTTCTTCAAATTGATATAGTTCATTCACACGAATATCCACTAAATATTCTGCAGAAGCGGGCACTATATTGTGTTGCTTATTCTCGGTGGCAAAAGAAGTTACGGTCATTTTTACTGGCCCTAACAAATCACTCACTTTATCAAAATGATATTGCTGAATCCATTCAATATCTTTCACAGCTTTGTACACCGCGTTCTCCCCTTCATTTCTGGCCGCATGACCCGCCACTCCGATTGTTTTTGCATCTACCACCATCAACCCTCTTTCAGCGATGGCCAAGTTTAACAAAGTGGGCTCTCCCACTATTGCAAAATCAATGAGAGGTAATTGAGGGATTAAAGCCTCTACACCATTCTTGCCTGATATTTCTTCTTCCGCAGTTGCGGCTATAATCAAATTATAAGCCAAAGCAGGTTTGTTATAATAATAAACAAAACAAGCCAATAAGGAAACCAAACATCCCCCAGCATCATTACTACCTAAGCCATATAATTTTTCATCTTTAACAATTGGATCAAATGGATTTAACTGATAACCCGCATTAGGCTTAACGGTATCGTGGTGTGAGTTCAATAAGATAGTAGGCTTGTTAACATCAAAATATAGATTACTCGCCCAAATATTATTTCCTTCTCTGCGATAAGTGATTTGCTTTTTTTTGAAAAACTGTTCAATACAAGCGGCCGTACCATCTTCTTCTTTACTAAAAGAAGGGATAGCAATCAGTTGTGTTAATAATTCTACTGCTTCGGTATACAGTGCTTTTATCTCATCCATGTTGTATGGTTGTTCCTGCTTTACCAATAATTAAAGCTGCCAAATTATCTGCATTTCCAATGATTACTTTAGCAACACCTTGTTCAATTGCAGAAAACGCGTTATCTAATTTAGGAATCATTCCAGCAAAAATTTGTTGATTCGCTTTAAGCGTTTGATAATAGCTAGGATGAATAACGGGAATAACGGAGTCTTCATCATTAATATCTAACAAAACGCCTTTTTTCTCAAAAGAATAAATAAGCACTGTTTCATAAAAAGAACTCATCGCTGTTGCAATCGACTGCGCAATGGTATCGGCATTGGTATTTAGCAATTGACCATTGCCATCATGTGTTATTGGTGCTACTACTGGAACCAATGATTGTTGAATTAGCCCATTAAAAAAACCTGTATTTACCTGATCAATATCTCCTACAAAACCGTAGTCAGTTGCTTCAGCTGTTTTGCTTATTCGCTTGTGTGCAAGTATTGAATTAGCATCAGCGCCTGATACACCAATTGCATTAACGCCGCATTGTTGTAATTGAGCTACTATATTCTTATTGATATATCCAGCATAAACCATGGTTACTATTTTCAAGGTTTCTGCATCGGTTATTCTTCTTCCTTCTACCATTTGTTGCTGAATACCCATGGCCTCAGACATTCTGGTTGCCAGCTTGCCACCACCATGAACCAAAAGCTTTGCTTGTTTAATTGCAGCAAAGTTTTTCAGGAAATTTTGTAGCGAATGATCATCGTCAACAATATTACCTCCTATTTTAACTATGATCAGCTGATTCATGTTATTGATTTATGGTATTCAATAATTGTGCAAGTACGGCTTGGGCAGCCCAAACACGATTACCTGCTTGTTGGGTAACTAAACTATTCGGACCATCTAAAATTTCATCACTTAATTCAATATTTCTTCTAACAGGCAAGCAATGCATCACTTTCGCCTGATTGGTTAAAGCTAATTTTACATTGGTCAACATCCAATTCGTATCTGAACTTAATTGTTGACCATACTGCTCGTAACTACTCCAGTTTTTTACATAAACAAAATCAGCATTCTTTAATGCTTCATCTTGATCATGAAGAATGGTTGCCCCATGGGTAAATTGTTCCGCTAATTCATAGCCCTCAGGATGGGTTACAAAAAAATTGGCGCTGCCCCAAGCATTTACCCATTGTGCAAAACTATTCGCAACACATTGTGGTAATGGTTTGATATGTGGCGCCCAGGTTAATACTACTTTAGGCTTGGTTATTGCGGTATTTTGTAAAGATTCTTGAATCGTAATAATATCTGTTAAAGATTGTAAAGGATGTAAGGTTGCGCTCTCTAAGCTGATAACTGGAACTCCTGCAAAACGAATGAACTGTTTTATAAACATTTCGCTGTAATCTTCTTCTCTATTTTTGAGCGCGGGAAATGTTCGAATCGCCAAAATATCAAAATACTGTCCCAAGACTGGTGCAGCATCTTTGATATGCTCTACTGTGGTTCCATTCATTACAACCCCTTCTTGAAATTCTAATGCCCAACCCTCTTTATCTACATTAAACACAATTGCTTCCATACCTAAATTGGAAGCAGCTACCTGGGTACTTAATCTAGTTCTTAAACTAGGGTTTAAAAAAAGTAATCCAATCCTTTTACCCTTACCTAAATGCGCATCAATAAATGGATTCAATTTGTATTGCAAGCCCTTATTAACAAGGTCTTGAATACTAGTCACATCAGTTGCAGAAATAAAGTGATTCATATTTATTCAGCATTGGTTTGTATTTCAAGAATAGCTTCTTTTAATGTTTCTAAAAACTCATCAGCTTGTTTTCTTGAAAGCGCTAATGAAGGCAATAGTCTAATCACATTGGGTTTTGCTTCTCCAGTAAAAATATTGTACTGTTCAAGCAATAATTTTTTTAACCCTTTCAAGTTTTCTGGAACATCAAATCCAATCATCAAGCCCCTTCCTCTAACGTTTTCAATCCCCTCAATGGCTTTTAATTGATTCATCAAATACATCCCTCTTTGCTTGGCCATACTCATCAAATTTTCTTCCTCCATTACTTCTAAAACAGCCAAGGCAGCAGCACATGCCAAATGATTGCCGCCAAAAGTAGTACCCAACATTCCATGTTTAGATTGAATATGCGGTGCAATTAAAATCCCTCCTATAGGAAATCCATTACCCATGCCTTTTGCCATAGAATAGATGTCGGCGTTTACTTCAGCAATATCGTGTGCAAAAAATTGACCCGTTCTTCCATATCCACATTGTACACTATCTGCTATGTAAACCGATCCATATTGATCACATAAACTTCTGATCAATTTTAAGAAAGGAATAGTAGCTGGTACAATTCCCCCTACTCCTTGAATACCTTCAATAATAACTGCCGCAATTTCTGAACCATGTGCTTTAAAACATGCATCTAGAGCAGCTTCATCATTAAAGGGCAGAAAAATAATATTATCCGTTTGATTCACTGGTGCAACGATAGCTGGATTGTCAGTAGCAGCTACAGCCAATGAGGTTCTACCGTGAAAAGATTTGGTAAAAGCAATTACTTTTTTTCTTCCAGTATGAAAAGAAGCTAGTTTAAGAGCATTCTCATTGGCTTCAGCACCACTATTGCATAAAAACAATTGATAGTCTGTTTTTCCACTGATTAATCCAAGCTTGTCTGCCAATTCCTGTTGCAACGGAATAATAATTGAATTAGAATAAAAAGCAATTTTTTCTAATTGCACTTGAATACGTTTCACCCAATGTGGATGGGTGTGGCCAATACTAATGACTGCATGTCCACCATACATATCAAGATACTGAACACCATTGCTGTCCCACACATAAGATCCTTGGGCCCTATTAATGGTGATATTGTTTAACGGATATACATCAAATAATTTCATATCTAAAAATAACTGGCTTTCAATTTTAATCCGACCTTTTCATTTAATCCAAATAATAAATTCATGTTCTGAACAGCTTGACCACTTGCACCTTTTAATAAATTATCTATGGCACTATGTACAACCAGTTTATTTCCTTGCTTTTCTAAATGAATTAAACACTTATTCGTATTTACTACCTGCTTCAGATTAATCATTTTGTCTGATACAGTAGTAAAAGCTGCATCTGCATAAAACGATTGATATAACTGCTTTACTTCTTCAAAAGGCAATCCTATTTCTACAATAGAACTAATATAAATTCCTCTGGTAAAATCTCCTCTCCACGGAACAAAATGCAATCCTCTTCCTTCTCCATTTATAGAAAGCGCATCATCTACTTGCAATTGATTTATAGACTGCGTAATCTCTTTCACATGTTGATGGGCAAGTGTTTTATACGCTTCAATATTATTAGCCCTCCAACTAAAATGCGAAGTATTGCTTAAGCTTTGGCCGGCACCTGTTGAGCCAGTTATACCGGTAGTATAAATATCGGCTAATACACCTGCTTTGGCCAATGGCAACAAGCCCAATTGTATAGCTGTTGCAAAACAACCCGGATTAGCAATATTTTTTGCATTAATAATTGCATCCTTATTTAACTCGGGTAATCCATAAACGAATGATCGATCATTCAATATGGAGCTATCCATTAATCTAAAATCTTGCGAGAGGTCGATTATTTTAATAGTTGATGCAATAGGATTTTCTTTCAAAAATGCAGCTGAATCACCATGACCCATACATAAAAACAAGACATCAATATCATTGCTTAATACGTCTGTAAAAAGCAAATCAGTTTCACCCAATAAATCTGCATGAACCTTATACAAAGTATTGCCTGCATTACTAGAACTATGAACAAAGCTGATGGTTACGTCAGGATGATTTAATAATATCCTTATTAATTCCCCTCCTGTATAACCCGCACCGCCAATTATTCCAACTCTAATCATTGGATGCATTTTTAATATTGTGATAAATAGCTGTTTGATTACCAAATATTTTAGAAAACCCTCTTACGTCATTACCCGTCCAACCATTATTCATTTCTCCATATTTTCCAAACTTACTACTCATTAAATCGTATTCAGATTCAATGCCTATAATTTGGAAACGATATGGTAACAACTGAACATATACAGAGCCCGTTACCTGCTCCTGTGTATCTTCTAAAAATGCTTCTATATTTCTCATCACAGGATCCATCATTTGACCTTCATGCAGCCAATTCCCATAAAATTGCGCTAACTGGTCTTTCCAATTTAACTGCCACTTTGTTAAAACATGTTTTTCAAGAGCATGATGTGCTTTAATAATGACCATTGGTGCAGCAGCTTCAAAACCGACTCTTCCCTTAATTCCTATAATCGTATCTCCTACATGAATATCTCTTCCAATGCCATAAGGTGCAGCTAAGGATTGTATATATTGTATGGCATGAGATGGATGCGTAAAGTGTTGATTGTTAACCCAAGTAATTGCTCCTTTTTCAAAATGAATCTTGATTTCCTCTTCACCCGTTTTGGTTACTTGAGTAGGCCATGCAGCTTCGGGTAATAAGCCTTTTGAATACAAGGTTTCTTTTCCACCTACACTGGTTCCCCAAAGTCCCTTATTGATTGAATAAGCTGCTTTTTCAAAATTCATTTGAACACCTTTTCCTTTGAGGTATTCAATTTCAGCTTCTCTACTTAATTGTAAATCTCTAATAGGAGTAATGATTTCTATTCCAGGAATCATGATATTGAATATCATATCAAATCTTACCTGATCATTACCAGCACCCGTACTACCATGCGCTACGGCAATTGCGTTCATCTTTTTAGTGTGCTCAGCAATATGCATCGCCTGACTCAATCGCTCTGCACTTACACTTAGAGGATAGGTGTTATTCTTTAGTACGTTCCCGTAAATCAGGTATTTTACAATACTATCATAATAACTTTTTACTGCGTTGATGGTGGTATGTGTTTTAACACCTAGTGCATAAGCATGCTTTTCTATTTGCACCAATTCATCTTCTGAAAATCCCCCTGTGTTCACGATAACGCTATGTACTTCAAAGCCTTTTTCCTGAGACAAATAAATGGCGCAATAAGTAGTGTCTAATCCTCCACTAAAACCTAAAACCAGTTTTTTTGCTTGCATAATTGCTGCATTTAGAATTGAACGAAATAATTTTTAGATGTCTTTTTCCTGAACCATTTCAATAACTTACTCTGCTTCACTTTCATAAAACGCTCGTATAATTTTGAGTTTTGTTTAAAGTCGGCAATAGTTTCAGCTGGTTCATAATGATCTGCCGGATCATAAAGCATTGCAGTACACATGCAATTTTTACGATCCTTACTCATCAAAATATCATAATTCACACAGCTTTTACAACCTGCCCAAAATTCTTCATCATTCGTAAGCTCACTATAGGTAACAGGTTCATAACCCAATTCACTATTGATCTTCATGACCGCCAAGCCAGTGGTCAATCCAAATATTTTTGCAGTTGGATATTTATTACGAGACAAATTGAAAATGGTCTGCTTAATTTGTTTGGCTACCCCACTTTTTCTGTAAGCAGGAGAAACAATTAATCCACTATTGGCTACAAACTGTTCGTGCCCCCATACTTCAATATAACAAAAACCCACCCATTTCCCACTGGGCTCTACTGCAATAACTGCTTTTCCTTCGCGCATTTTATTGGCAACATAATCAGGGCTTCTTTTAGCAATACCTGTACCTCGCGCCTTTGCAGAAGATTCCATTTCATCTGTAATTGTAGTTGCATAATGAATATCATTAGCAGTTGCTACACGAACAATAATTGACTGTTCCAATGTACTTATATGATTAAAGAGAGTAAAAAGATAGCGTTAAGCCCTAACCAATTTTTCGGAGAAATTTTCACTGATAGGGGCAATTGCCAGTTGCTCGTCCTATCAGAAACCACGTCGTGGTCTCGGTAATACGATGAATGGTATCATCAACTGCTTTGTGAAATACGAACAGATGTTAGTAATAAAATTGTATGAAATGCTTGATACCATTGTTTCAAATGAAATGCAAATTTACATTACTTTGAAATACAATGAGCAATAAAACTAAAATTTGAGTTTAGTTAACAACTATTGTCCAAAATTTCTCATCATTTGCATTCCCTGCCCTGGGGCTCCCCTAAACATTTGCATTGGCCCTCTTTGTTGGTTGCCTGCTGGTGCACCAAAACTTCTTAAGTTATAGGTGAAGCTTATCATAAAGTACCTTTTCAAAACAACTGTAGAAACGTCTTGAATAGTATTACCTGTAACATTTCTAGTTAAACTCTGATTCTGATTGAGTAAGTCAAATACATAGAACTTAAGTTCTCCTTCTTTCTTTTTAAACAATTGCTTGGCGATGCTTGCACTCCATAATGGAATATTGGTATTAAACCCTTCGGCCCTGCCCGTATTTTTGATATACCTGAAATCTGTAGAAAAAACCCATCCTTTTTTGGTGAAAATGGTTGGTTCAGCTACAAATGTTTGGGTAAAAAAGTCACCATTTTGTTGAGGCTGTAAAGTATATCTGGCAAAGCTAAAGCTAGAATTAGAGGAGAAATTCATGTCAAAGCCTTCCTTAATATTTGTTGTCCAAGACGCGTTGAAACCTGCTGTGGTATTTCTAGTATAGTTGCTTAACTCATTTACCAGCGTTTGACTTTGGCTTCTACTCAAGTTTAAACCTAAATTAATATTGCTTTTGGGTTTCTTTAAAGGAAATCCATAATTGATAAAACCATTTAAATTGTATGTTCCACTCAAGTTAACTGGTCTAGTAAATTGGGCACCATTCGGCAAATAAGTAGTTGAATTCTGTATATCATTTGCTGTAACATTTGCATTGATGGTTGCAAAAAACAATTTCTGTGTGAAAATATTGAATGAGTTATAAAGAATCCTGAAAGTATGAATGAATTGTTGCTTCAAATCGGGATTTCCAGAAGTGATATTCAATGGATTAGAATTATCAACCACTGGCTGTAATTGTTGAGCTGAAGGCTGACCTGTTCGTCCATTATAGAAGATACGAAGATTAGCTGTTTTAGTAAAGTCATAGCGAAAATTCATGGTAGGAAAGAAATTCACAAAATTTTGTCTAATAGAACTATCCCTGCTAATATTTTTACTAACTAAATCACCCATTTGAATTCCAGATCCTATACTAAAATTATACTTCGCATTTTGCAAACGATAATTCAAAGTCACTCTATTAGAGTTAAATGAATTCTCAAAAACGTTGGTTAAATTAGGCACTACCAAATCATATTGGCCACTGGCTTTATTGAAAGCAAAAGTTTGTGTACCAGAATTATTAATATTAGAGTTGTAATTATAGTTTAATTCTAAAATTTGATTTTTACCAATAGGTTCGGTGTAAGAGAATGTTGCATTCATCGTTTTACTATCCCTATTTGTTATGCCTATTTGATTAATCGTATCAGCAACTGGAATTGGCCTATTAAAGAAGTTATTGATAGAATAATTTGAAGTATTACCATCATTAACACTTTGAGAAGGGTTAAACGCAATTGAATAAGTTCTGCCCTTCTTTTTAAATCGATGTCTAAATGTTGCCTCTAATCCTGCATTATATCCACTATTACTTCTATTGGTTAATGCTACAGAATTATTTAAATTCTTACTACTGCCTCTTGTAGAAAAAGTGGTTGCCTCATTTGAAGATTCGGTCTCTTGAAAACTAATATTAGGTCTGATAATTAATGAATTTGAAGAATCAAATTGGTGTTCTATATTTAAATTAATTCGATGATTCTGATTATTAGTAACTGAATTATTCGTTTGAGTATTAAAAATAGAGGAATCAGGACTTCCAGGAATTAAGTTCTGAGTGAAACTATTTTGTTCTCTTAAAGTTTGTTGATTGTTATAAAAATAACTCCCAGATACATCCGTCTTTTTATTTTTACCCCAAATATCTTTGTAGTTTAGACCTCCAGCAAGTGTTCTGATAATACCTCCGCTATTACTCGCAGGCGAAGCAGCAGAAACAGCTCCGCGAATAGCACCTGCAAAACTACCTGCACCTCCACTTCTAGCACCCCCGGCCCCACCTCCAAATAAATCTTGTCCTCCAAAATTTTGCTTATTTACATTGTTGGCTTGCCCAGTAAATGTAATTTGACGATCCCCGTTAAAATAACTCAGGTTTACACTATTATCGTAACGACCTTCTTGAGAATCTGACCCTCCACCTAATATAGCTCTTCCAAAGTACCCCTTGCGTTTGTCTTTTTTGGTAGTGATATTGATGGTCTTGACCCTGTTCCCATCATCAAAACCAGTAAATGCACTTTGGTCATTCAATGCATCAAAAACTTGAATTTTATCAATCATGTCAGGAGGTAAGTTTTTCGTTGCCAATTTGGGGTCGTCTCCAAAAAATCTTTTTCCATCAACTAATACTCTTTGTACATTCTCTCCTTGTGCTTTAATTGTTCCATCTGCTTCCACTTGAACACCAGGTAATTTTTTCAACAAATCTTCTAAAACAGCATTAGGTTTTGTTTTAAAACTAGAGGCATTAAATTGAACCGTATCTTTTTTAATCGTGATAGGAGATTGAGTTACCGTAACTTCTCCTAATTCATTAGCAGCCAAACGCATATAAATGCTTCCCAGGTCTACCGATGCATTCGCTTTCGAAAAATTTATTTTTTTTGAGTAGGTTTCATATCCCTGAAACTTAATCATGACAATCATTTCACCAAAGGAAATTTTTTCTATTAAAAAACTACCATCAGCTTTAGCTAAACCAAATACATCTAATGTAGAATCTTTAGCCTCCAAAATGGTAATAGAAGCATCTTTAAGTACTTGCTTACCGACGCTATCAATTAACTTCCCCTTTAGGGTGGCATTATTTTGAGCCATTAATGTAATACTCGAAAGGATACCAAGGACCAAAAGAAGTAAACGCATAGTTAATTTTTTGAAAGCTCAAAGCTAAAAATGAATCAAGTGAACCACCTGAAGATTAATACCAATGGCAAGCTACCGTGATAACAGGAAACTTTGTACATCAAATCGGTGAACCCCTTAACTGAATAGGTACTCCACGTCTTCTTTTGTTAAAGTCTTTACAAATCCTTCATCATCTGTAATGACTTCTCTAGCAAGATTTCTTTTTCTTTCTTGTAGTTTAAGGATCTTATCTTCTACCGTATCAGTGCAAATCATACGGTAAGCGAATATATTTTTTGTTTGACCAATTCGATGGGTTCTATCGATGGCCTGTTGCTCAACTGCGGGATTCCACCAAGGATCTACTATGTATACATAATCTGCAGCAGTAAGGTTAAGACCCACGCCTCCAGCTTTCAGTGATATCAAAAACACCCTACAATTGTCGTCGTTTTGAAAGCGCTGAATAGCACGTTCTCGCTCTGCAACCGTGCTGCTTCCATCAAAATATTCATAATCAACCCCTAACTCTTTCATTTTCTCTTTAATCAACGCAAGCATACCTAAAAACTGAGAAAAGACTAAAGCTTTATGATTGCTGATATTTTCGGTGATTTCTCTACCAAGCTCTTCTAACTTTACAGAAACATTTGGATAACGTTCTTCTTCTTTTACAATTGCAGGACTATCACAAATTTGGCGAAGCTTCATTAACCCTTGTAAAATGGTTAATTGCGATTTTTGAATTCCTTGATTTTCAACTACGCCCAAAATTTTATCTCGGTAGTCATTTCGATATGCTTCATAAATTTTTCGCTGTTCTTGTCCCATTTCGCAGAATAAAACCATTTCCTGTTTTTCAGGTAAGTCTTTTGCTACTTGTTCTTTCGTTCTTCTTAAGATGAATGGGTATAATAACTTTCGTAAATGATCTTTCTGCTCCTTCTCTCCAAACTTATCAATAGGTATAGAAAACTCTTGCTTAAAGAATTCCATACTGCCCAGCATACCAGGATTTAGAAAGTTCATCTGCGCATAGATATCAAATGTGTTATTCTGTAAAGGTGTTCCACTTAAACACAAACGACTCTTCGCTTTTAGTAAAGAGGCCGCTTTGGTTACTTTACTGCTTGGGTTCTTAATTGCCTGACTTTCATCTAAAATGACATAGTCAAATGAAACTTCAAGAAACTGTTTAATATCACTTCTTAAAGTACCATAAGTAGTAATAATGACATCATAGGCTTTGTTACTAATGCCATCCTTTAATCTAGCTCCACCATGGTGAACATAAAAACTAATTTCAGGAGTGAATTTTTTAATCTCATTTTGCCAGTTAAACATTAAGGTAGTAGGACATACTACCAATGCTTTTAAACTACCATTTTCAGTTTTAAGATGATGTAAAAAACAAAGTGCTTGTATGGTTTTACCCAATCCCATATCATCTGCTAAAATACCTCCCCACTGTACTTCGCGTAAATAATTTAACCATTGAAACCCGCTCTCTTGATAAGGCCTTAAAATAGCTTGTAAATGAGCAGGCGCAGGAACTGTCTTAATCTCGTGATTATCTTTTAGTCGTTCATATTTTTCTTCTAATTGAAAAGACAACTCTTCCTCATCTCTTTGCAGATACAACTCTTCAATTACGCTAAAGTGATATTTGCTGAGCTTCATATTGCCCGCCTTTCCTTCACCTACCCTAAATAGCAATGAATATTTTTTCACCCACTCTTCAGGCAATATACCCAAGGTCCCGTCGGTTAGCTGAACAAACTGTTGCTTGTTGGCCAATGCTTTTTTAACATCATCAATGGTTACTTTTTGTTCACCAAATTGGATTTCAACTTTGGCATCAAACCAATCGGTATTACTACTGATGAATATTTTAGTAGAAGGTTTTGCTGTATTAAATCTAAAGTTCTTTAAAGCTTCAAATCCAAAAACAGGAATATTCATTTCTTTTACTGCATCTATAAATAAGAAGAACCAATTGTTCCTCAACACATCTTTGCCTTTTAAGGCAAGAATATTAGAATCTACCGGACGCACAAACCCTGAATGCAATGATTCTATTTTTGCCAATAATTCTTGCTCTGCATCTTTGTTTCTGTGAATGACCAATAGTTTATCTGCAACAGGAAAAAATATTTTCTCTTTATCCGTTTGAAGAATATCATGCCCCTTGTAATTAAATACTGGCTGAAATAATAAGTACTCCCCTTTCTCTTTAAGAAGCAATTTAAGTTCTGGCTTCACATCTTTTATTTCTTCCTTCTTTACATTAGCAAACTGCACCGAATGCGTTCTAGATAAGGGTAAAATAAAATCAGTCAATTGTTGAGCCCAGTCTTGTTCAGAAATTATTTTTTTGCCAGTAGGCAAGAATTGCTCAACGAGTAAAATATCTTCTGGCTTTTTCCAAATATAAAAATTAGACCCTTGTTGAAAAAACATGGAAGATTCACACTCATTCTCATTAATTGCATACGTTTTAGCAGGCAACTGAACATTACAAGTTACTTCGTACTGTTGATTATTATAATTGATACTGAATTCAGGCTGAATAAAATGATCGGACAACTGGGCTTCCTGTAAATTCTCCGTGATAAACTTTTTACCAGATGGCAAATAAAATACAAAGGGCGAACGATTAAGCTCAGTGAATATTTTTTTTAATTTAGGATGCAGGTATTCATTAATCAAATTTCTAGTCTCTTCGGGTAATTCATCAGTATGCTGCTGTATGATATTTTCCCAAATACCACTGAAAGGAGAGTTTCTATTTAAGTATCGATTCACTTCGGCAGACATGAGTTTACGCAATTGTTGCAATAACATTTTGTCATCTTCAGAAAAAACCGATGTGTTCACAAATTTTGTCAAATCAATTTTAGCCGTTTTGCTAACAAATTTGGTTAGCTCATCATTGGCTTCTCCTTGTACCGCTTCAATTTGCACATTGGGGTATTGCGTAGGAAATGAAGTGATAACCAATCCAATTTTCATTGTTGCTTCCTGATCAGATGCTGCTTCAGGTTCAAAATCAGGCTGTATTTCAAGTGGCTTGGGCTTTGCTTCTACACCAGCAACAAGGGCCACTCTTTTTATACTACTGTCTAAAACGCGCAAGAATGGTTTCCCGTCTGTATAAGTAAATTCAAATTTTCCTTTTATATCGTCTTCTAAAGAATATCCATAAAGGGCCAATAATTTATTTTTTTCCTTGTCCCAGTTTCTAATGCTATCAAAGTAACCAGCACCATAAATTTTGAACAATTGCAAAAAGACAATCCCCTTATGCACACATAAAGGGTGTTCAGTTTCACTATTACAAGTACAACTAGTATCAAAATTTCTTTCTTCGTTTTTTTGCAGAACAACTTTATGGTGTTCATTCTCAAAATCCAACTCCGCCACTACTCGCTCATTTTTTGCTTCTAGAATAGTTGCTTTATTGGTTCTTAAATATTCCTCTGCTTTTTCAAAAGACTCAGTAGAAGTTAGCATGCGGATCAATTTTAGATCCAACAATTTTATTTTTACTGTAGTATGCTTTTGGTCGTAAATAGTTTCCTTGTCGCCCAACAGATTTTTATCGAGCATATCCTGTAGGTGAAATAAAGCACCAGCTTTATGCCTACACACTTCAGCTAAATTATAAGGGCAGGTACATCTTAACGAAATTGTTTTAGGGTCTTTAAATTGATTGATATGCACTTTATAAAAAGTGCTGTAACCATCGTCTTTAACTCTGAAAATAATATTGCCCATTAAGTCGTCGTACTCAATCAATTCAACATTGCCTAATGCATGAATTTTCTTGCCCCTACGAATCACTTCTTCCGTACCAAAATTGTAAATATGCTTAATTAAATAAGGTAGTGCCATTGCGTTGGATTGGCCAAAAAAGGCCAATTTGCAAAAGTAAAGGAAAGCGTATTTAAAATAGATTAATAAACAGTAAAATATGAATGATTTGTTGGTTATTCACCAGAAACCTTCACAATCAGGTCACCATTTTTATAAAAAGGTAAAATATTGGCTTGATCGGGAGTAACACAATATTCAAGGTCTTTTTCTAATCCGTATTGCGCCAATCGATGCCAATGAGTAGTATTTCTGATAAATCCTTTCAAATCATTTTTATGCAGTTGATACATATTTTCTGCCATCAAACTACTATCGCAATGAATAGTAAAATGCGCTTTTACTCTTTCAATTACAGCACCAGCAAATAAAGTATCTTCTAAATTGAATTTATCTTTCCAAGCAGAACATCCTAAGATTACATTTTTTTGAGCAGTTACTAAATGATCACATAAAGCAGATAGATTCGGAAAAGAACCTGTCACTACTTCTGAAGCACCGTTTTGCAAAGCCATATGCAAAAGCTTAGTACCATTGGTCGTAGTCAATACCAATGTTTTTCCTTCTATGAATTCACGAGGATATTCAGCAGGAGAATTACCATGCTCCAAACCTGGAATTATTTTCCCATCTCTTTCACCTGCGGTAATGCCTCCCGTATTTTTACCAATTTGAATACATTTATCTACACTATCAACAGGAATGACCCTTGTAGCGCCATTATACAGTGCAGTGGCAATTGTAGAAGTTGCTCTAAACACGTCAATCACTACAACAATGCTATTACTAATATCGTAAATGTCTAATAAACGAGGAGATAATACAGTATGTAAAACAGGTTTTGTGCTCATGGGGCGCAAATATAGTTTAAGATAATTCTACAGCAGGGTCCCAGAATATTTTTTCGAAGTCAACCACTTGATCAGCTACTACTTTAACTTTTTCTTTAGCCAATAATTCTTCCATTTGAGTAGGAGTAGCAAAATGCATTTTCCCAGAGAGTAACCCTTTTCTATTCACTACCCTATGGGCAGGAATGGCTGGCATTGAATGAGCCGCATTCATTGCCCAACCCACCATTCTAGCGCTCATTTTAGTGCCTAAGAAATTGGCAATAGCACCATAAGAAGTTACTCTTCCTTTAGGAATTAATTTAGCGACTTCAAATACTTGTTCAAAAAATGAAGGTTCTTGAACACCACTGGGTAAAATACTTTTTAATTTTTCAGCCGACTTCTTCATATGATAAGTAGCATAAAAGCCTTTTGAAAAGCTAATTAGGATTCGATTTTTCTTCTAATAAAGCAGAACGCTTTGGTTCAGGAACACAATCATAATCATAAGGACAATGCCTACAACCATATCCACAACAGTGACCTTTATTTAAGTGGTACTCGGCAGTAAATACCATGTAGCCTTTATCATCATAATAAAAATCTTTTCCCTCAATCAGTTCCTTGTTCACTTATCAATTGTTTTAAAACGTCATCTTTTTCAATAGGAATGGGCTTATCTACTTTAAAACAACAATAATGAATCCTGTTGCTACCAGCAATATCCAAACCCTCATAATGTGTTTTAATTTGCAGTTCTGGTTTAACAGCACCTGCGGCATAAACATTATCAGAGCTTTCTAACAAATTAAGCTCGAATAAGTTGATTACCGTTAAAGTAAATTGATATAGGTCAGGGCTATCGGTTTTGAGGTGAACTAAGCCGCCGCTTTGCAAGATGGTCTGGTACAAGCGCAGAAACCTCGGATGCGTAAGCCTCTTTTTGAATCGAGACCCCCTTAATTGTGGATCAGGGAAGGTTATCCAGATTTCTGCCACTTCACCCGGTTCAAAATAATCGGTGATTTTATCAATATGCGATCTGATAAATCCAACATTATTTAATCCCTCATCAATAGCTGTTTTAGCTCCACGCCAAATACGGTTTCCCTTAATATCGATACCAATAAAGTTCCTTTCCCGATACATTCTACCCAAACCAACCGCATATTCCCCTTTGCCACAGGCCAATTCAAGGGTAATTGGATGATCATTCTTAAAAAAAGAAGCCCATTTGCCTTTCATATCCTGTGGATACTCCAATACATTAGGAAAAGATTTAATTGCTTCGAATCGGATGAGTTTTTTTTGGCCCATAACCACGAAGATAAAGGTTGGATTTAACATTTAAAACAAGCCCAAAATTGAAATGCTCCTTACCTTTGCAAGGTGAAAAGACTTGGATTAATACTATTGTTCTGCGTTTATGCTGCTGCCAGTATTGGAGTTAGCATCAAGCAGTTCTATTGTTGCAATCAACTCAAGTCTACTACCATCAGCTACGCAGCCGTAGAAGAAAGTAGTTGTGGCATGAGCCATAAAATGAAAAATTGCTGCAAAACCAAAGTGAAGTTTGTTAAATCACAGGATACCCATTTTGCAAAAACTGGTTTGACTAGTACGCCTTCTATTGAGTTGCATACGAATACCACTAGTTTCTATTCGATCAACCAATTGGTTACTTACAAAGATGCAATCGCAGTGCCACAAAGCAACCCGCCGCCACTGCAAACTAGTATACTGCTCTATCAATTTTATTGTAATTACAGAATCTGATACCCTTGTATCTTAGTTTGATACTACATATCCTCATGTAGTATCTATTTGCGTTTTCATACCGCATCTTCTTTATTAAACATAAATCAAACCAACATGAAAAAAACCATCATGCTAGTATTAGCAGGTTTCTTAAGCCTTGCTACCTATGCACAACAAACTGAACCCAAACAGGACAGTACAAAAGCTACCCATTCTTGCCCAATGCATCCAGAAATTACTGGAACAGAAAAAGACAAATGCAGCAAATGCAAAATGGCATTATCACTGGCAAAACAATATGTATGCCCAATGCATGCAGATATTACCAGTACTAAAAAAGATGCAAAATGCAGCAAATGCGGTATGGCTTTAAAAGAAGTTAAGCCTGCTCATAGCAAGCATTAATTCATTATTTCCTGACACAAGAAATTGTGTCAGGAAATTTTTAAAATAGAAGAAGATGAAAAAAAATATATACGGGTTATTGGCATTACTATTATTGATAACTACCAATGCCGTAACCGCACAAACAAAAGACACCAGTGCAACCACCATACAGTTTAGAGTAGAAGGTGCCTGCGAAATGTGTAAGGAAAGAATTGAAGAAGCAGCTAAAGGAAAAGGGGTTCAAAAAGCAGATTGGGATATTGCTTCAAAAATGTTGACCCTTCATTATTTTCCTGCACTTGTTACTATCAATAAAATCAAAACCAGAATTGTAGAAGCAGGACACGACTTACTTAATAAGAAAGCAAAAGATAATGTGTACAACGAACTACCCGAGTGTTGTCATTATCGCGATGAAAACAAAAAAGCTCACGATGCAGAAAATATCAATACCGACGAAGTAAGAGGAATCGTATTGGAAGCCGATAAAAAAGGACAATTCAATCCATTGTACCAAGCATCCATTAAATGGTTAAATACAGAAAGAGGAGTACTTACTGATAGCCTTGGATATTTTAATATACCAATGACAACCAGTTCAAATAAATTAATCATCAGTTATATAGGCTACAAATCAGACACATTTACTGTGGAAAATCCGTCTACCCTAAAAGTGATTTTAGCAGACAATCAACAATTGCAAAACGTAACGGTAACCAATACGCGCAGATCAAGTTTTATCAGTACTATTAGCCCCATACGCTCAGAAATCATGACTGCTAAAGAATTATTGAAAGCAGCATGCTGTAATTTGAGTGAAAGCTTTGAAACCAATCCTTCAGTAGACGTATCTTATAACGATGCGGTAACCGGATCAAAGCAAATACAGTTATTGGGCCTAAGCGGCAACTATACTCAACTCACCGTAGAAAATTTACCAGGCCCAAGGGGATTAGCCACTCCGCTAGGACTTAACTCAATAGCAGGACCATGGATTGAATCAATTCAATTAACAAAGGGAGTAGGATCGGTTGCGAATGGATTTGAAAGCATTGCAGGACAAATTAACGTGGAATTAAAAAAACCAGCAGTAGGAGAAAGACTATTGGCCAATATATACATTAATGAATTTGGAAAGACCGATTTAAATTTAAATCTCCAAACCAAATTGAGTGAAAAATGGTCTGCAGGATTATTGTTGCATGATAATTTTTTAAACAATAATAATATCGATTTTAATAAAGACGGATTTAGAGATTTACCCACGGGTAATCAGTTCAGTATGGTAAACAGATACCAATACAATGATTCAAAAGGTTGGATGGCACAATTCGGGATTAAAGTAATGAAGGATAATAAAATTGGTGGGCAAACCAATTTTGACCCTAAGCAACACCAAAATTCGAATAGTATTTATGGTTTAGGCATCAATACCAATCGTTACGAGGGTTTTGCAAAAATCGGTTACGTATTTCCACAAAAAGTTTACAAGAGTATTGGATTACAAATTGCCGCTATTAACCATGATCAAAAATCCTATTTTGGCAAAACCATTTACAATGCGAATCAAAAAAGCTTTTACAGCAATTTGATTTACCAGAGTATTATTGGCAACACCAATCATAAGTTTAGAACAGGATTGAGTTTACAACATGATAATTACAATGAATTATTTAACACGACTAATTTCTTAAGAACAGAAACAGTTGCGGGAGGATTCTTTGAATACACTTATACTGCATCAGAAAAACTGAGTATGGTAGCGGGTATCAGAGCAGATCATAATAATTTATTTGGGGCATTCCTAACACCAAGATTGCATATACGTTACGAACCATTTAAAGGGAGCATTTTTAGAATCAGTGCAGGAAGAGGACAAAGAACAGCTAATATTTTTGCAGAGAATACAGGCATACTCGTAAGTGCAAGACAACTAAATATCATTGGTGCAGGCATAGGAAAAGCGTACGGACTAGATCCAGAAATTGCTTGGAACAGAGGTATAAGCTTTGATCAATCCTTTAGACTATTCAACAGAAAAGCGAGTTTAGCAATCGACTTTTTTAGAAACGATTTTACCAATCAAGTAGTAACTGATTTGGAAACCACCAATGAAATTCGCTTTTACAATTTGAAAGGGAAATCCTACTCCAATAGTTTTCAAACAGAGTTAAACATGGAACCGATTAGTCAACTAGAAGTTAAAATGGCTTATCGCTTTTTTGATGTTAAAACAACTTACGGTAATGAATTATTACAAAGACCATTTGTATCTCAACATAGAGCCTTCTTAAGTTTGGACTATACAACAGGCAATAATTGGAAATTCAATTATACCATCACTTACAATGGCCAAAAAAGAATTCCGTCTACCCTGAGTAATCCCATTCAATTTCAGCGAGAAGCAATTTCTCCCGACTTTTATTTAATGGCTGCACAAATCAGTAAGACCGTAGGAAAAAATAAATCCATGGATTTTTATATAGGTGCAGAGAACATTACGAACTTTTTTCAGCAAGGAGTGATTGTATCTGCCGCCAATCCATTCGGTCCTTACTTTGATGCTTCCTTAGTTTGGGGACCCATTAACGGAAGAATGTTATACGCGGGTTGGAGAGTGAGATTGAAATAGTTAATAGTCATTAATATCGTGCTTGTGAAAGGCTTTATGCATTCTTCCACGATCGAACATTTTCTCATTATTCGCAATAAATATTGTAGCTACGCCATTACCAATAAAATTGGTAATGGCCCTGGCTTCAGACATAAAACGATCAACACCCAACAACAGCGCCAAGCCTTCAATAGGTATTACTTTAGTGGCAGCAAGAGTAGAAGCCAAAATAATAAAACCACTACCCGTAACACCAGCAGCCCCTTTTGAAGTAACCATCAGAATACCTATAATGGTAATGATTTGTTCCATATTTAAGGTGACGTCAAATACCTGGGCCAAAAAAACAATGGCCATAGACAAATAAATAGAAGTGCCATCTAAATTGAAAGAATAACCAGCAGGAACCACCAATCCTACCACCGATTTATGGCATCCCATATGCTCTAACTTCTCCATCAACGAAGGCAATGCTGCTTCAGAAGAAGAAGTTCCCAATACAATTAGCAGTTCATTTTTGATATACCCCAAGAATTTCCAAATACTGATTTTATAATAGCGTAGTACCGCACCTAAAATCAAGAAAATAAATAATGCCATCGTGATATAAACACAAGCCATTAATTTACCTAGTGGCAATAAAGTTGCTACGCCATATTTTCCAATGGTAAAAGCCATTCCGCCAAAAGCTCCAATGGGAGCTAACTTCATCACCCAGTGTAATCCTTTAAATACATATTTCGAGCTAAAATAAACCACTCTTAAAACCTTATCTTTAAATGAAGACTTACTAATGATAATACCGGCAAGAATGGCAAACAATAAAACCTGTATGGTGATATTGTCTTTAAAAAATTGCACCCATGAAATAGAAATAGGTGCACCACTGTATTTAGAAATATCTCCCTTGTTAACTGCAGCAGTATTTACTCCTGAACCAGGCTCAAACAAAAAAGCAACCCCTAAACCAATTAATAAAGCAAGGGTGGTAACTATCTCAAAATACAAAATGGCTTTGCCTCCAACCTTGCCCACTTTCTTTAAATCTCCCATTCCACAGATTCCTGTAACAATGGTCAACAAAATAATAGGGTTAATAAAAAGCTTAATGATATCTATAAAATATTTCCCTAAAGGTTGCATAGCCACACCCTGCTCAGGAAAAAAATGTCCCAATAATATTCCTGCAGTGATGGCAAATAAAACCCAAAATGTTAGGTTAGAAGTTATTTTCTTGACCATGATTCAAATTAACAATGAAGAAAAATTATTGAACTATTTCATTTACAACTGCAACACAAAACTGAATTTCCTCATTAGTTAATTGCATTATCCTAAAGGTTTCTCCGTCTCGATCAAAATAATTATACACGGTAGCATATTTTTTAGGTAAAGTGCCAGTAATCTTTTTGATAAAGCTTAATGCAATCAAAAAAGTTCCAAGACTCGAAGGGTGTGATCCGTCAGTATGAAATAAATTCATTGAAGCATTTTTTTGCCTTGCCAATGCCCAAGAATCGCCAACTGGCACTACAGTTGCTCCTGCGTCTTTAGCTAATGATTCGTAAGCTTCACTAATTTGAGATTGAGTTTCAGGTGTTTTTTCACGCGCCCAAGTACTGTATAAATATGGTTTAGCTCCACTTGATTTAATATAATTGCAAAACAGTTGACCAAAATAGAATAAGCTATCCTTATGCTGAATGGGCCACATACTATTATCTTGAACTACAACAATATCAAATTTGCTATTCGCAATAATTTCTTTAGACTGTAGTCCCCTCAGTCCATTCCAATGTTCTCCTAAATTAGCACCACCTACAGTAGACTTTCTACAAATTATTTTTGTATCCATACTATCGGTTATCAACCCAATCATTTGAGCAAGATTATTATAGTAAACATAACTATTGCCTACAAATAATACCCTTACGGTATCTCTTTGATTTTTTGCAAATACAGATACACTAAAAAATAATAGAAAAATCGTTAGCCCTTTTTTCATATGACTGTTAAGTTAATAGAATGCTTACTATCTGTTAATAGGTGTTGGTTCAAATAAGGTAGGTAACACTGAAGGTATTGACTTGTTGACATCAATTTCTACTTGCGGATAAATAAATCTTTGAGGAAAACTAGTCCCAAAATTCAATGGAACTTTTACATTGATATCTGTTTCCTTAAATGTTCTTCTTAAATCATTAAAACCTTCAATTTGACCGATAAATGTAATATATCTTTCTTCCAAGATTTCTCTTAAAAGCGCCCTGTCTTGTGCAATATTAGGTAAACTTGAATTTTCCATTCCACCAGCTAAAAAGTCTGCAGCCACATAAGGATCATATCTAAAATTACCAGTTGTTAAATAGGTTGTATTGATATAAGCACCCGTATTCATATAGGCTCTATAGGCATTTAATCTACTTAGACCTGCATTGAATCCATTTAATCTTGTATCTGCTTCAGCCAAAATCAATAAATTCTCTGCAAAAGTAACTAAAGGGAAAAAAGTACTTTGTCCAAAGAAACCATTGACAGTAAAATTCAAATTATTAGCAGAATTATAGAAATAATTCCATCTTGCTCTTTCAACTGTTTTTGCATTAGCTCTATTTCCTGTTCTTGTTGGATTCAAGATATTTACCCCAAACATACCTGTTGCATCAATCCAATTGGGCCTGTCTAAGGATAGAAATTGGAAATACAAATTAAAAGCACCTCTATTGGTTGCATTATGTGGTGCCATGAAATTATTGGCTTGTGAACTAATCCCAGCTTGTGCAGCAGTCAACGCTTTTTGATATTCACGGGTATGCATAAAATACCTTGCTTTTAAGGTATTGGCTGTTTGAATCCACCTTGTCATATTTCCTGCAAAATGGATATCCTGAGTAGCAAAACTTACAAATGCAGAAGAATTTAAATTGACTATTGCGCTGTCTAACAAAGTTTGAATTGCTGCATAAACACCAGCCTGACCATCAAACTTTGGACTACTAAACCGATCATCTGCAGCTTCGGAGTAAGGAATATCTCCCCAGAGTGCAGTGGTTGTTCCCAACAAATTGGCTTCAATCACTTGAGCTACACCAATCATTCTTCTATTATTTACAACAAGTGCTTTTTCTTTCAAAAGCTTTATATTTTTATAAACACCTGAGTAGATAATTCTCCAAGAATCATCAAAATTTCTAGCAATAACTGAATATTGATGGTAACTCTGGTATTGTTGCGTAAACCCTCTAAAATAACCAGACCACATCCCTGCAAAACGTGCTAAATCTCCTTCTTGAATATTCATATTACCTACCATCACACTAGTAAGCATCGTATTCGGATCTGCATCAACAGGATTATTTGGGTCTGTATTGATGCCTTCAACTAATTTATTACAAGAAGTGAACAGGGTGGCGAATAAAACAATGCCGTATATATATTTTTTCATTTGACTTAAGTTTGAAGGAATTAGAAATTGAGTTTTACGGTAAACAAAAATGACCTAGTCGGAGGATTTACAAAATAAACCACACCTCTTCCTGAAGTAGAACCTGAATTGTTTGCATCAGGATCGTATCCATTTACCTTACTGATAATAAACAGGTTTCTTCCACTTAATTCTAAACCAATTGAGCTAAGCCCTAACTTTTGTTTTAAGTAATTACTTGTAATATTATATCCAAAATTGATTTCTCTAAACCTTGTCCAAGTGGCATCTTCTAAAAAGAGTTCGCCCACATTACCAAACCAACCACCAGGACCAGTATACCAGCTTTGATCTAATGCTACATCTTCGCCACCAAAGTTTCCTATATTCCCCCTAAACGGAGTACCTGCTAAAATAGTAGTCCCATTAAATCGTCTAAGGTCTTTGGTAGAAACGCTTTCTACCCCAGTTGCTGCACTTGTTCCATAGTCTAATAACACTGCTTCAGTACCATTAATTACCTGACCTCCTTGAGAATGTTCCATTAATGCATTTAAGTAGAATTTTTTGTATTTCAAGTTAAAGCCAAATGCTGCTCTCCACTCAGGATTAGGATCTCCTATTGGAACAGCTGTTGGATCAACTGTTGGGAAACCATTTGCATTCAACACTTTATTGCCACTTGCATCTCTTTGGAAAATATTTGAGAAGAGAACGCCCAAAGGATAACCTTCTACCGCTCGTGAAGAAACACCAGCAGTTCCCCCTAATGTGATAGAACCTGCTCCACCTAAATTGGTAACTAAGTTTCTATTGCGTGTCCAGTTAAAATTCAAGTCTAAATTCCAATTGTTTTTTGCTAAAACATTATAGCCTAAATCTAATTCTATCCCTTTATTCTCGATAGTTCCTGCATTAGTATAAAAGGTATTAAAACCTGAAGCAGGAGATTGTGTAACAGAAATCAATGCATCTACTGTTTCATTTTGATAAGCGGATACACTTACAGAAAGTTTATTATTAAAGAATCTAAGGTCTAAGCCTGCCTCTACCTCTTTTTTTCTTTCTGGGCGTAAAAAGGGATTTCCCCTATTTACACTTTGAACATAAGATCCTGTGCCGTAAAGTGCAGGATCTAGTGCTCCTCCCAATCCATCTTGCCAAGTTCTCGTAACAAAATTAGTGGCTGTTTGATATGCTTGCGGTTGAACACCTACAATACCCATTGATGCCCTTACTTTAGCAAAAGAAAGCCACTTTGCATTTTGTAAACTTTTCAATTGATTAAATTGCCATGCAATATCTGCCGATGGATAAAAAAATGCTTGCTTTGCTTGTTGACCAAAAGTAGAAGCTGCTTCTAATCTACCAGTAGCGTTAACGAATAATTGATTATCCCATGCCATTCCAATACTCGTATATCCGGCATTGGTTAATCTATTTAAAAAATTATCAGTTACACTAAAATTGGCAGGGGTAACATTGTTAAAGTCTCTTGGCCCATTTGGCAAAATAAAATCTAATGAAGTACCCCCAAGACCTGTTGTTTTAAGGCTATTATAATTAAAGCCTAAAACCATATTACCACCTAATTTATCTGAAAAATCGTGGGTTGCTCTAGCAATCAAATCTAGGTTAAACTGAAATTCACTGTATTCTTCCCGATCGTAACGTCCATTGATTGCATTGGCCGTGAAGTATGGAAAATAATTGATCTGCTGATCGGTAAAATAATCAATACCAGCCCTAGTAGTAAACGTAAACCATTGTGCTGGCTTTACATTAATTTCAGCAGAATTGATAAATCTATTTACTCTTGAAGTATTGGTTAAAGAATTGATTACCCATAATGGATTATTAAATCCTGGATTTGTACTTGCTCCTACCGCATTTCTATAAGAACGTTGTCTATCAGCAACAAATGCTCCCCCTGGTGAGCTATAGAAGCTACCCGTGAAATCGGTATTATCAAAATCTGGAGGTGTTCTTAATAATCCAATCAACAACCCTGCATTGTTAACTCCAGACTGCAGTCTGTTCGAATTGGTGAGTATATAAGAAGCTTTATTAGAAATATTTAACCAATTGTTTAATTGACGACTAGCATTTACCCTGAAACTAGTTCTCCTGTAATCACTGCTATTTCTTACTACCCCTTGTTGATTTAAATCACTAATACTAATGAAATAATTTGACTTATTATCTCCCCCGCTAATGCTCAAAGAGTTATCCAAGAATTGCCCTGTCCTAAATATTGCATCGTAATTTTTTTGGTTAAAGGTTTCTTTTGAATTTTTTGTAGTAATAGGAAAAATAGTATTTCCAGTATTGCCTACAAAGTATCCTCCAGTTGTATTTAAAACGTCACTTGTACCAGATCTGTTTGCAATTTTATCTCCCCAGGTTCTTATAGCATTTGCTGCCCAAACACCATTATTCCCTTGTCCATAGGTTTCTTGTAAATCATAGAACGCACTCACTTGATCAATCGATACGGTTGACCTAAATGAAATATTTGCCTTTGACCCACTGCTCCCTTTTTTAGTAGTGATAATGATTACTCCATTGGCAGCCCTGGTACCCCAAAGTGCTGCTGCAGATGCCCCTTTTAAAATTTGAACATTGGCAATATCATCTGGATTAATATCATTTAACCTGCTTTGCTGTACAATTTGCCCACCTGAAGATTCACCTCTTGCGTCTCCGCTTACGGGAACACCATCTAATACAATTAAGGGATCGGTACTTCTGGTAATCGTACTTTGACCTCTAATTAATATTTGTGAACCACCCCCTGGGTCACCAGAAGAACGAGAAACCCTTACTCCAGAGGATTTTCCTGCCAAAGCATTTAATAGACCAGCTTCCCCAGAATTACCGATGGCTTCAGCACCAATTCTGTTTGTAGCATACCCTAATTTATCTTTTCTTGTTTCAAAACCTAGGGCATTTACCACTACGTTGTCTAAAGAATTCGTAGTTGTAGTAAGTATTACACTAATCGTTTCTTCATTCCCTAAAGGGATTTCAGTAGTTTCATACCCAATAAAACTAACAACCAATACTTTTTTGGTTCCACTGATTGGAATAGTAAAATTTCCGTTATTGTCGGTTACCTTGGTAATATTTTCACCTTTTACTTTAATGGTTGCGCCTGCGATGGCAATTTTTTTATCGTCCAAAACAGTACCTTTTAAGTTTCTGTTTTGTGCAATTGCAGGAAGAATTATTCCTAAGGTTAATAGAATTTGGAACAGAACCTGCTTAAAAACAGTTGTACATTTCATAATGGCAGCCTTTTTTTGGTTAGCTAAAGCAATTTTCGAGAACAAAATAGTAAAGGAATACCCGAATTGATTTTTTTAGCCTTTCTAAACAGTTTTCAAATAAAAAATGTAATTTCCAAAACGAGTTTTGAATTTCCGAAATTTGCTATGCATTGATTTGCAACTAATTAGAAACTAATATGCTTAAAAAGGGCAAGGAAGAAATTATCTATTTACTAAATAAAGCCATCGAAAAATTTCAGGTTGACACTGGAAAATTAATTATTCAAAACACGAATCGTAAAAATTATGAGGAGTTAGCCATTGCATTAAGTGAAATAAGTAATCGACTTCCTGAAACAGCATCAGCGTTTGGTCATATTCCATATGAAGCCGATCCTCAAAAAGAAAAAGCAGAATATCCATTCAGAAAATACGATATCACCGGTGGACAAATAAAAGATGCCCTTATGGGATTGGTGGCAAATCCCCGGTCCTTTTTAGTGGATACTTGTTATGTGTATTTGTACCAAATGGGAAGGCAAGCTTTTGAGCAAAACCCAATAGATCCAGCGCTAATTGCTTCAAAGGAAAATGATGAAATTGGTAAGGACAGCTATTCAATTATTACTGAAAATCAACAACTTAAATTCAAGCTTGCCAATTTAAAAAAAGAGACAGAAGCAACCATCCTTAAAAAGTTAGGGTTTTATCGGATGATTTTTATTCCACTTTGTATTGTCTTTTTAATTACAGCAATTTATACCCTCAATTTATACCGCCAGTCTGAGAATAAATGGGAAACTATTCAAAATGATTTTAATTTAATTCCTTACAAGGTATCACAAGCAGAAATAGATGAGCTAGAAGGGGTTTGGATTTGTTACACTAGTTCACCCCAAGCCCGACTTTCAGATCCAAATCGTTACCATAAAGTGGTTGCCAACTTAGTAGAAATAAAATATAAAAACGGCTATTTCGCCTATCATAGGTATGGGGCAAGTTTTGACCATATTGGCTATGCCCAATTTGAATCACCCAATTTAGTTTCTATCCACTCACAAATAAAAAATAACGACAAAAAAGTAGAATACCCCAGACATAGTTTACTCAGTTTAGATAAGAAAGAGGAATACCTCAGTGCGATATCTGCATCTTGGAATTTTGATGCAGGTGCCAATAATCGAATCATTGGAATTAGAGAAGTCTATAAAAAGTTGGGTAAGGGAGGAAGAATAGAAGAAGTAATTAATACCCCAGCCAATGCAAGTTGTCAATGTAAAATTATTAAGTGGCACCAACCTAAACAATCCATTCAAACTTTCTATTTAAAAAATATGTTTTTGGATTCCTTAAAAAATCCAACCCTATCCAATTTAATAAACGAGAACAGTATTCTTTTAAAAGATCCAGAAGCAGGATTAATCCTAAACAAAAAAAGCCCCGAATAATTCGGAGCTTTTACAATGCTGTAGGGGGAGAATTCTTTGAGGATTGCAGTGGAGCACAATTGCAATTCAGTAGCATTCCCTAATATCAGTACTGGAGTTTATGGATTCCCTAAAGATCAGGCGGCAACAATTGCTGTTGATGCGGTAATGAAATTCGTTAACCAAGTTGATAAGCCATCAAGGGTTGCCTTTATGTGTTTTGATGAAGAGAACTATATGCTTTTAAAGAAATCATTAGAATCTTACGCATAATAATAAAAGAATTGCAAACAATGGGAAATTTCCCGTTTTTGGAGGGGGTGTTTTTCCCTAAAAATACCGTTGTTTAACGGTTTTTTAAAAGCTATATTTATTTCATATTGCAGTTATGAGCAATAAAAAAGTAATCTACTTAGCTGTAACAAAAAGTAATAAGCATCATTTTAAAGGAATTTTATCTCAAAAGAATCAAATTCAAGTTCACGTGTTTGATTATGGCAGGGAATTGCTCAAAGAGGTGTTACTAACTAAAGAGAAAATAGGTTTTGTGATAGTAGATTTTGATATACAATGTTGTGATGCTCTATTGACTACGATTGTTATTAAATATTTTATACCTGAATTGTTTGTAATTGGATTTTGTTCGAATGGGAACAAAAAAATTATTAATGATTTTCTTTCGGGAGGGGGAGATGGTTTTATTTATGAAAATATTTTTCTACCGACAAGATGTTCTATTGTAAACAAACACATTTTAGAAAATTTTAGCTTTCTAAAGGAAGGAGAATGCCAAACAGAAAAAGACGGGTTCAGAAGAGATATTAAAACGGGAAAGCTAAGTGAATTGACATCAAGCGATGTTGCTTTTTTAATATTAAACTCGGCTGGATTCAGTAGAAAGGAAATAGCGCATTTATTATGCAAGAGTGAGGCTTCTGTTAAGAAATATATTAGTAAGATGTGCATATATTTTGGAGTAAAGTACAGAGAAGATTTATTAAGTGTGAGTATTAGTTATGGTGTAGTAAAGTTACTAATGAAATAAAAGTAGCCAAATGGCTACTTAGAAATTTGTAAAGATTCTTTAAATTGCCTTTGTAGCTACAAGATATTACTACTGTTCACTTTAAAGAATTGTAGAAATTTTAAAAAACTAAAAACAAAAAAAATGAAACCAGTAAAATTTATTGCAGGTGTTTCCATGCTTTGTATTTTAACCACTTCATTGTTTGCATCTGTTGTGCCTGTATAAAAAAGAAAGATTCGCAAGTTGTTTGCGAAACAAAATCTAATATGATAATAACTTGTCCCGATGGCAGGCCACTCCTTTTAGGAGTATTTACAGTATCTTTCAACTGTGAAACAGGTCAAATTATTAATACAGATTTCTGGCAAAGTGGTAGATCATGTGATCGTCCTGCTGAGGTTCCAGAGCCTTAAATTTGTAAAGCTATGCGGTCTCAATGTCCGCATAGCTTTATTTTAAAAAATACGCTTAATGAAAAAAATATATTTAACAGTTTTATTATTTTCGTCCATCATTTCAGTGATAGCTCAAAATAGCAATATTTATATTAAATACTTTAAATATACCAAAGCAAATAATACAAAAGACTTTTATGAACAATGGTATACTAAAAATGAAGTGATCATACGGGCAATGACAGTATATGATGTTGATGAGATTACGGTACAAGAAAATGGGAAGTTTATTAAAACAAGGGATACCTTACGATATAAAAGAGAGTTTGATAAGTTCAGAAATGAACTTTTTCAGGAGGGAAATAAAAGTCAGCCAATTTTAGTCAGGGAGCATAATAGCAACGTGGTTAAAAAAATTAAACCACTGAATAATTCCACCTACTTTATTTATGACACACTAGCCCAATTGCAAGGGTGGAAAATAACCAATGAGCTAGGCAATATTTTAAATTATTCTTGTCAGAAAGCTGTTATTGACTACAAGGGCAGGCAATATGCAGCTTGGTTTACTACTCAACTACCTTTTACAGGCGGCCCAAATAATTTCAGAAACCTGCCAGGAATGATTTTAAAAGTCGAAGATAGTAATAAGGATATTTCTTATACCGCTGTGCATATTGAAATGCCGTATAAAAAAGAACTTATTCCCGATATCAGGTTTACTGGCAAAGTAGTTTCTCAGCTTGAATTTGAAAAAATAATTGAGAAAACGAATCTTGAGGCGACGAAGAAAATGTATAACATGATGAATAACGGTAATTAACGAATTTGTTTTCTATTTTGGTATCAAAACTGTTTCAAATTAACCATATGAGACAACGCTGGTTTTTAATCAGTGTTGTCTTTGTTTCAACCTTACTATTAAACAGCGAGTGCATTTTTGCTCAGGATAGTGCAATAGTAAAAGGGAAAGTCACCAATAAAAGAGATGAACCTGTTCTTGGTGCTACAGTAAGAATCTTAGCGCAGGACTCTACTGGCTTGCTTTTAGCATATGCTTTTTCTAATAAGGATGGCCTATATGAAGTAAACTTCGCCAGGGCAAAGGGCCAGCAGGTTTGTATACAGATTAGTAGTCTGGGGTATCAGACAATCAACTATATGGCTAGTAAAAATCAGCCTATTAGTAGTATTGATTTTCAGTTATTGGATGCTGCTAATGATTTACCTACTGTATTGGTAAAGTCAGCTATCCCGATTATTCGAAAAGGGGATACAACCAACTATAATGTACAATCCTTTGCTAAAGGCAATGAACAAACCATTGCGAATCTACTACAAAGATTACCGGGTTTGCAGGTAAGTGATAATGGCAGACTTAGCTTTAATGGAAAAGAGATATCCCGGGTGTTGATTGAAGGGGATGATCTTTTTGAAAACAATTATGAAACATTAATCAACAATACCGGTACTAGCGGGCTGTCCAAAATATCAGTAATAGAAAATTATAAGGACACAACCAATTTATCTAGTAGATTCTCTGGATCAGGGGAAACGGTATTGAACCTGGGTTATACATCTGGTAAAAAGCGAACCTATGGTGATGTTTCTGCATTCTCAGGTTTACCCTTATCTACTTATGAACTAAAGTCTAGTTCTGTTTCCTTTTCAAAATCTATCAAGCTTGTCACAAATCTTAATAGAAATACAAATGGAACACTATCAAAACATATATCTAATACTTCACAAGATTTGAGCAACATCCAGAAATTTGAGCAAAGCGCTTTATATTCAGGTCCTCCGGTTCAATTTACTGAAAGCAGTCCTAGAAATATTGCCAATAACAGGCTCTTTTATAACAATAGTGCATTATACAGCGGTAATATAAAAATGCGTTTTTCCCCTAAATTCAGTGTAAAGTCAATTGTAAAAATTATTGATGACGCATTTTCTCAAACACAAAGAAGAGAAATCAATTACTTGACAAACCAGTCTGTTATCGCTTTTCAAGAAAAAAACTTGTTGAGAAAGAAAGATAAAAGCTTATCAATTGAAAATGAGCTGGATTGGAAACCCAGCTCAAAAATTCAAAGTAAATTATCTTTTGATATTTCAAATATTCGTAACCACGGGTTACAGATGAACGAGATTAATGGAAAGAGTACAAATCAGCATAACTCTTTTACTAATGAGTCTTATTTTATTTCGTCTCATACGAGTTTTCTTACAGGTATCAATCATTCACTCAGTTTGCATCTTCAGGCAAATAAAAAATCATTTGATAATCCTTTCTTTACAAACAATTTATTAGTTGATGATTTTTTTACCCAGCCAATAGCAAGATATAAGTCCTTGCAACAAGATTTTTTGGGGAAACATCAAACCCAATCAGCTGATATGCAATTTAATCTAAAGAAGGGTGCATTTTCTCATACTATTGCAGCGTCTTATATTTTGCACACTTTGGATGCGCAAAATGGCTTACAGTTATTTAATACAGACAGTATTAACCCCGTAGCATCGCATCAGGATTTTGCTTTAAAGAATATTTATCGGCAGCGTAATTATGGAATTAGATATGCGTTAGGTTATCAGGTCAGCAGATCCTTACAAGCAAGCTTCACTTCAAGTCTTGAAGTATTAAACATATCTGCTAGCGGATTGCAAGATCGGAAGCAAATATTTTCACCTGGCATCAATTTTCAACAGAAAATAAACACTAAATCATTGTGGATTGGCAGCTTACAAATGAACCCAATCTACCCGCGTTTACTAAATCTGTCAAGTAATTATTTTTTAACCACTGCTAACAGTGTTTCAAAAGGGACCAGCCTACTGAATATTACGAACAGGTTTATTATAAATACCAGCTATCTTTTTTTTGATCCTATACAGTCAGGCATTATTGGTCAATTATCTCTGAATTACAGTAATAATCCGCTTACTTATCTGCAAAATGTAAATTTTTCTGGTAACCTTATAGTAAACGAACACGTGGTTTCTAATGAGGCGAATAGATTTACAACGGTCACAGCAAGAGTTGAGAAAAAGTTTTATAAAAGTAATAGCTGGATTATACTAACATCTAATTTTACAGATGGTAAAGTATATGGGTTGGCAAAGAGTATAATCAACAAAAATGATGTAAGATTTTTTAAGCAAGACTTACAGATAAAATATGAAGTCAGTAACTACCTCAATATTCGGTCGGGTTTAACCTACCAACAGCAAGTGCAAGAAAATAAGCAAGGCGGTCTTGGAAAATTTACTAATGCCGATATTATTGGTAAACTACAATTAGAAGCGAATTATTGTAAATCAATTTATTTTGATTTTAGCCTAGAGTCTATTAGTAACAAAACTGAACGACTGAAGCCCGTAAATATTTTATTTGCAGATATACAACTTCGTTTTATCAATAAGCATCAATTAAGTTATTTTCTGGGATGCAAGAATATTTTTAATCAAAAAGACCTAAGATTCAGTAGTGCTTCTGCTATTCAAACAAATATTTTAGCTTTTAATCTATTTGAGCGATATTTTTCAGCTGGTCTTGCTGTTAAGTTTTAAAATATATTTTCAATTTTTCAGGTATCCAATTATTAAGATATTAGAATGTTGTATGTAATGCCAAAAATACAATTGATCAGAGGGGAGTAGGCTCTATTAATTATGGGATAGTCTAATCAATCAATAAATATTTCTCGTCACTAGACGTTCCATTTTATTAAATTAATTATACTATTGCTGCTATGGCTACATTCCCCTTTGGGAAATAATACATGACTTATGAAATAATATAATTCTCCTCTACTGATCTTGGTTTTAGTAATTGTTTTATTATAACTTGGGGAATATGTTCGTAGACCTTCACATTGAATTATCCTCAATCATTTCCTATTTTAACGATCAGGTGCTATCAGGGAAGCAAATGCCGGCAACTGCCAAGAAGGTGTATGAATATGCAATCAGTGCTTACGCTGAAATTCCACACAAGCCATTCTTAGTTATTGCACAAGACGATCATGATTATTATCAAAGATATCTTCAAGAAAGTGTCAAGGAAATAGAAAAGACTGTCCCAGACTTTTTTGAGTATCAGTGTGATTTCTATGATTTGAATGAAACTCACTACATCAGAAGGGCGGATGTAGGTGATGAAGTTTTTGGATTGTTTTTTCAATTAAAGCTTGAAGAGATACAAGACTCACTTAGCAAAATTCTATGATTTTCAGCTCTATGATAATTTCTTGAAGAATTTGCTGGCAACTGGCTGAAGTAAACGATGGGCTCAATTCGTTTATTTCTGATGAAGTTAAATCAGTTGATGATCTTCTATTTGAAAATGCGAGCGATGATAGTGTAAAGCAAATAGATGAATGGAAATCCAAAAGATTATGTAAGCCAGGTTATGTAACTACGAGTATTTGGAATGATGATGCGGTAATAAAATTTTTCTCTTTTCTATATGATTATAAATCGGCGATTGGCGAGTCTCTCATAACTAAAGAAGAATTTGATCTAATATTTCAACATGGCCTTAGAATTCCGACTGAACCATTGTTAAACAAAGTAACTTTAAGAAATACACCTCAAGTCCCTAAGAGATTATTAGATTTTGGAATTAATATATTCTGAAAATCAAATGGCAAAAGCAAGTGGCCAAAGTCTTGCCTTGTTTTATTCTTTGCTAATTATATAAAGCAATATGAAGATGCTTTGCTATCAACGCAAAAACTTAAAAACATCAGTTCAAATTTAAAAAAGTATGAAAATTAATTAGAATTGAAGTTTAAGAGGTATATGCCTTCATGAATTGTGTTGTTGAATTTGTCAATATTATTTTTAAAAATAACAACGCGTACGAGACTTTTAAAGTCGTACGCAAATATCCTTAAAACCCATATCCAGATTAGGTTTCAGCGCATGTGTCAGCTAGCTTTGTTCTTAAAACAGAGTATATGTATACATGTTGCCATTGCGGGTGGCAAATCCCCGGTCCTTTTTAGTGGATACTTGTTATGTGTATTTGTACCAAATGGGAAGGCAAGCTTTTGAGCAAAACCCAATAGATCCAGCGCTAATTGCTTCAAAGGAAAATGATGAAATTGGTAAGGACAGCTATTCAATTATTACTGAAAATCAACAACTTAAATTCAAGCTTGCCAATTTAAAAAAAGAGACAGAAGCAACCATCCTTAAAAAGTTAGGGTTTTATCGGATGATTTTTATTCCACTTTGTATTGTCTTTTTAATTACAGCAATTTATACCCTCAATTTATACCGCCAGTCTGAGAATAAATGGGAAACTATTCAAAATGATTTTAATTTAATTCCTTACAAGGTATCACAAGCAGAAATAGATGAGCTAGAAGGGGTTTGGATTTGTTACACTAGTTCACCCCAAGCCCGACTTTCAGATCCAAATCGTTACCATAAAGTGGTTGCCAACTTAGTAGAAATAAAATATAAAAACGGCTATTTCGCCTATCATAGGTATGGGGCAAGTTTTGACCATATTGGCTATGCCCAATTTGAATCACCCAATTTAGTTTCTATCCACTCACAAATAAAAAATAACGACAAAAAAGTAGAATACCCCAGACATAGTTTACTCAGTTTAGATAAGAAAGAGGAATACCTCAGTGCGATATCTGCATCTTGGAATTTTGATGCAGGTGCCAATAATCGAATCATTGGAATTAGAGAAGTCTATAAAAAGTTGGGTAAGGGAGGAAGAATAGAAGAAGTAATTAATACCCCAGCCAATGCAAGTTGTCAATGTAAAATTATTAAGTGGCACAAGAACAGTGCGTCCACACAAACCTTTTACTTAAAAAATATGTTCCTGGATTCCTTAAAAAATCCAACCCTCACCAATTTAATCAACGAGAACAGTATTCTATTGAAAGATCCCGAAGCTGGATTAATTCTAAACAAATAACCGCCCAAAAACAAAAAAAGCCCCGAATAATTCGGAGCTTTTGCAATGCTGTAGGGGGAGGGATCGAACCTCCACGAGGCAGTTAGCTGTAGTACAAAGTTCGGTGGTCGACCCCGGTCGCTCAGATATTGCTATCCTTGCGGCTCTATGCTACGTTTATTCTGTTATCCTCACCCCCGAGACAAGAGGGCATGTCTGCCAAAAGTTTCATCACCCCACAGTAAAAAGAACTAATTTGCTACTTTGATAAATCAAAATTAAGATAAACTTTGTTTAGTTAGTTATTTTTCAAACATTTTTAATAAATTATAGATATTATTCAAATAACAATACATATATTTGAAAAATATTAAAATAAACGAGCAAAAATGTCTACTAAATTAAATCTTGACAAACTCGATTTTCAGATTATCCAAGAAATGATGGAAGATGCAGAGATTTCCTATGCCGATTTGGGAAAGAAATTATTCGTTTCAGGTGGCACCATCCATGTTCGTATTAAAAAATTAGAAGAGCTAAATGTAGTTAAAGGTAAAAGATTATCGGTAGACCTCAAATCATTGGGCTATGATGTAATCGCGTTCATAGGTATTTACCTTGAAAAAAGCTCATTATATGATTCCGTAGCCATGGAATTAAAAAATATCAAACAAATTGTTCGCTTGAATTATACAACTGGAAACTACAGCATGTTTGCAGAAATCGTATGCAAAGACATTCAAGAATTACGTTTTGTATTGCACGACGAATTACAAAAAATAAAGGGAATAGAAAGAACCGAGACCTTTATTTCATTAGAAGAAAGTTTAGATAGAAATGTTGTGGTAAGCCCTAACTAAAAGAACCTGTATGAATCAATTTAATATTGCTGAATTAACGACTGCCCTGCTTAAGCGTTGGAAATTCATTCTGGTTTTCACGATTGCATCTGTTATAATTGCAGCAGGAGTAATCTTTTTTATTACTCCAAAATACACTGCTACTACCAAGCTCTTACCAGGCAATGCAGTTTTAGCTGATAAAGCGCGTTTATTTAACGATGAAATTCAACACCTTTATTCCTTTTTTGGTTCAGGAGACGACTTAGATCGCTTGATGAGTATGGCCAGCATGGATACCAGTCTCAAGCAGGTTATTCATGGGTTTGATTTGACTCGCTATTATCAAATAGAAGATAAAGACATGGGAATGAGGATGTATAAAAGCATTCGGCAGTTTAAAAAAGACCTGACACTGGTAAAAACAGTGAACAATGAACTAGAAATTTCCTATGCACACCAAAGCAAGGATACGGCAGCAACCGTTGTCAATTTTATGACCGATCAACTTGCTGCAAAAATGAAAAATATATGGAAGCTACAATACGAAAAAATAGCTCAGCAGTTAGACAGCAGCATTGCAGCCATTTCAAATGATTACAATAACCTATCGAGTAATTCTTCCTCAAATGATGCAATTGCAAAAACAAAAATGACGGCACTATTAAGTCAATTAGAGCAGTTCAATAAAATGAGTATTGAAACAAAAATGGCAGCAGCCACCACTCCTGAAGCGTTAATTGTTTTAGAAAAAGCTAGTATCCCTGCAAAAATTAGTTGGCCTGAAAAAGCAGTAGTTTTACCTATTGCCGCTTTATTAGGACTTGTTTTCAGTGTATGCTTGGTGTTAATTAGTGCAAAACCCAGTCGCTTCTAAATGCTTAGCTTTTTACAAACAAAAAAGTTTTCTTGGTTAGCAATTAGCAGTTTCTTTTTATGTGGATTATGGTCGCTGCTTACGCAAGAACCCTATTGGCTTACCATACCATTTATTTTAATTGTAGCAGCACCACTCTTTCAATTGATTGTTACTAAAACTGAATGGATATACTGGCTATTACTGATTACACTTCCATTATCCACAGAATATAATTTCACACCCTCGCTTGGCTTAGATCTTCCCGATGAACCCTTATTGATCATCTTATCAGTAGCAGTAGCAGCAAGTATATTATTTAATCCATCTCCGTTTAGGTTTATTTTCGAATCGCCTATTTTCAAATGGATCATCGCCTTCCTAATTTGGATGTGCATCAGTTTATATTATGCATCCAACCAATGGTTAGCACTCAAGTTTATACTAGCTAAGATTTGGTACCTATTGCCATTTGTATTGCTTACTGCTTTGATACATCTACGTTCGAGTAATTTTAGAAAAACTGCATTATATATATGCATACCATTGAGCTTAGTTGTGATTCAAACACTTATTAGACATGCATTTTATGGATTTGATTTTGTGGCTATTAAAAAAACAATGGGACCCTTTTTTAGGAATCATGTAAACTATTCTGCCATGTTGGTTTGCCTTATCCCTATAGGCATATTGATATTAAAATTCACACAAAACAGTCGCAAAAAAAATATCATCCGATTTGGAATTGGCATTGCATTATTAGGATTATTCTTTGCTTATTCAAGGGGTGCATGGTTGGCCTTATTAGTAGGAATGATTGGCTACTTTTTAATTAAAAAAAATATACTTGGCAAAGCCATATTTATAGGCATTATTAGCATAGTCATTGGTTTAATTGTGCTAATCAACAACAATCAATTCATGCAGTTTGGACCTGAACACGATGAAACCATTTTTCATGAGAATTTTTCGGAACACTTAAATGCAACGATTGGGTTAAAAGACATTTCAAATGCAGAACGTTTCCATAGATGGGTTGCAGGTATTAGAATGGTTGCAGAAAAACCTTGGACAGGATTTGGCGCAAATAGTTTCTATAATAATTACGAACCTTATACCGCCGCTGCATTTAAAACATGGGTCAGCAATAACCCCGAACATTCCACTGTACACAATTATTATTTGTTGCTTGCCTTAGAGCAAGGGTTACCTGCACTTATATTATTTGCAGGATTTTTTATTTACCTGCTATTACTAACCCAGGAACTCTATCATCAATTTCAACAGAACTATTATCGTCAAATTTCATTGGGCTTGGGCATTCTATTAATGATGATTGCATCACTTAATTTTACCAGCGATTTAATAGAGACCGACAAAATTGGTGGATTGTTCTGGCTAACTACTGGATTATTGATTAGTTTGAAGCATCATCAAAAAATTGAAAAAGAATCATTAGCGATTTAAGCGGTATAAAAAGTGTATTGACCGATTAAGCCTCATTTTAATCATTAATTAATGCTTCTAGAATAAACACTTGGATAGTTTTGGTATCTAATATAGAAATAGACCAATACCATGATACGCTTACTATTAACTCCGTTTTTTTTAGCTGCAATGTTTATCTATGCTTGGTTCCCCGATAAGCGTTCTAAAGAAAAAAATTAACGCACTGTTCTATTCTTCCATTGGTATTTACCAAACTTACCCAACCAGCCTGCTACAACGGTATAAGTAATATGCAATAGTTGCATGATTGGAAAATAGGATAAGGTCTTTTCAAGATTAAAGAAACGAGCAACGGGCAATAAGAAGTATAACTCTATCAAGGTTTTGACGGCTATAATCAAACAAGTCAAAACAAATATTTCAAATTGAAACAACCCTATTATTAGTCCTAATAATAAGACCAAATTAAATAGATACACCAACAACAATACGCCAAATATTTTAGGATCATTATAGCTATCTGCCTTACTTGCCCATCGAATACGCTGTTGAATAAACGAAGTCCAATCAGGCATTGGCGATGTGGACACAATCATTTCATTGGAAAACAAATAAGCCAACCTATTGGGAAATTTTTTTTTCATTTTATGCATCAATAACATATCGTCTCCACTAGCCAAATGATCTATCCCTTTAAATTTATCAACTGCCTCAAATGCTTGTTTGCTATAAGCCAAATTAGCGCCATTGCACATACTATGAGAACCCGCTGATACAGCGGCGGCTGTAATCCCCTGTAAACTCAAAAAATCCAGTACCTGAAAAACCCCACTAAAATGGCCATTCTGCGTAAACATGACTGGGGCTGCAATAAAAACCGGATCTTTTGCCAAAATCATTGCATTAAAATAATACAACCAATTAGTTGGCACCAAACAATCGGCATCAGTAGTAACAATCCATGACCCTGTTGACTTTTCTACTGCAATTTCAATCGCTTTTTTCTTAAAGGAATTGGTAGCTTGTACATCCACATAATCTTTGAGTTGAATCAATCGTATTTGCGGGTATTGCTGGGCTAGTTGAGCAACCAATAGCGGAGTATCATCCGTTGAATGATCATCTACGACTATAATTTCATACAAAGGATAAGACTGTGAAAGAATACTTTGTATGCATTTTTCAATATTGACAGATTCATTACGGGCAGGTATAATGATAGAAAAGAATAGGCTTGGATTGAGCCCTACAGGTAGTTGAAATGGCTTTAATGCTTTGAACCAATATCGATAAATCAGTATCAGGCAGCAATAGAAAGCCGCCAAACCACCACTGATAATCATGAACCAATACTCCATTCAAGCAAAGAAAACCATTCTTCTTGAATCAAGACTTAGTTAAATATGAACTGACACTACAAAATGACGCAAATTTTAGGAAATTATTCTTGGTAGTATGGAAGAAAGAAACCAATTTTGAATTAGTTGCATAACTAACTATATGCCAAACAACCATTTTAAAAGAGGAGAACTATACAGCGTCATCAACGGAATGGCTTCTACCGCCGTGGCGAGAAGGTTGCAGAAGAATTTCCGCAATGCGGGATTGGAAATTACTATTGAACAATGGAGCGTATTATATCATTTGTGGAAAGAAGATGGCTTAAGCCAGCAGGAACTTTGTAATCGTACGTTTCGAGATAAACCCAGTATTACGAGGTTGATTGATAATTTAGAAAAGCAATACCTAGTTAAAAGAGTAGCATCTCCCACAGACAGAAGAATCAATTTGGTTCAATTAACTGAAGCTGCAAAAGATCTGCAACAAATTACCATTGACCTAGCTAATCAAACGATGTCTGAAGCCTTGGTGGGTGTAGATAAAAAAGATATTGATACGGTGAAAGCGGTATTCCAAAAAGTATACGACAACCTTACTTTAACACCTATAGAACAATTAAATTAAACACTTTAACATACAAAACAATTAACGATGGAAGCCACAAACAAAACAAAAGCCTTATTGGGCGGAGAATGGATCATCAAGGAAAGCAATCCTCATGAAACTTTCATTCCGGAAGAATTTAATGAAGAGCAGACCATGGTCATGGACATGTGCCATCAGTTTTTAGATGCCGAAATTTTGCCCATTGTAGATCGAATTGATAAAATGGAACCAGGATTGGTAGCATCACTCATGCAAAAAGCAGGCGAGCAAGGATTGCTCTCTACTTCATTCCCTGAAGAATACGGTGGTTTAGGTAAAGATTTTATTACTTCTACCATTGTGAATGAAGGAATGGGCGGTGGCTATTCTTTCTCTGTAGCTGTTGCAGCTCATACAGGTATTGGTTCATTACCTATTTTATACTTTGGTACCGAAGAACAAAAACAAAAATATATACCCAAGTTAGCCAGTGGAGAATGGAAGGGTGCTTATGGATTAACAGAGCCCAACAGTGGTAGTGATGCATTAGGTGCTAAAACCACTGCTAAATTAAGCGATGATGGAAAACACTATTTATTGAATGGTCAAAAATGCTGGATCACCAATGGTGGTTTTGCTGATGTGTTTACTGTATTTGCGAAAATTGATGGAGACAAATTCACTGCTTTTATTATTGAGCGTGGTACAGAAGGATTTACGCAAGGTCCTGAAGAACATAAAATGGGTATCAAAGGGTCTTCTACCGTTCAATTGTATTTCCAAGATTGTAAAGTACCTGTAGAAAATGTATTGGGTGAAATTGGCAAAGGACATATCATCGCTTTCAATATTTTAAATATCGGTCGTCTAAAATTATGTGCGGCAACATTGGGTGGTGCTAAAAAAGCAACCGATACTTCTGTTCAATATGCTAAAACCAGAGAGCAGTTTAAATTGCCGATTGCGAAGTTTGGAGCTATCCGCCATAAAATGGCTGAAATGGCTATTCGCTTATGGGTTTGCGAATCTGCATTATACCGTTCTGCAAAATGGATTGACGATAAAGAACACGAATTAGCTGCCAGCGGAAAATCATTTGCTGAAGCTTTATTAGGTGCAGCAGAAGAATATGCTATTGAGTGTGCTATGTTAAAAGTATATGGTAGTGAAGTATTAGATTTTGTAGTAGACGAAGGTGTTCAAATACATGGTGGTAATGGCTTCTCCGATGAATATGTAATTTCAAAAGCTTATCGCGATAGCCGTATCAATAGAATTTATGAAGGCACTAACGAAATCAATCGTTTGCTTACCGTAGATATGGTATTGAAGCGTGCCATGAAAGGCAAGCTAGACCTAATGGGACCTGCAATGTCTGTTCAAAAAGAATTGATGAGCATTCCAGATTTTGGTGCAGAAGATGAAGGTACTTATGCGAAGGAATTAAAAGCCATTGCTAATTTCAAGAAAGCCATTTTAATGGTTGCTGGTGCTGCTGTTCAAAAACTAATGATGCAGTTAGACAAAGAGCAAGAAATCTTGATGAATATTGCAGACATGGCTATTGAAGTATTCCATGCAGAAAGTGCTTTATTGCGTGTAATGAAATTGGCTTCTTTAAGAGGAGACGCAGCGGTAGCTACTCAAAACGATATCATGCGTACTTATTTATACGATGCAGCTGATCGAATCAACAAAGCTGGTAAAGACGCATTGAATAGCTTTGCCGACGGAGATGAATTGCGTATGATGCATATTGGATTGAAGCGCTTTACCAAAGTAGAACCATTCAATTGCAAAGATGCCCGCAGAAGAATTTCCGATCGCTTAGTGGCTGATAATGGCTACAAAATCTAATCGATTGATGATATGTAAAATCCCCGCTCTGATTAATCGGAGCGGGGATTTTTATTTTTACAGAATCAAACTATATTCTTAGAAGAGGAAAACTTACCTGCGAATTTCAACACGAGTTCCTACTGGCAATAAATCGAATAATTCCTGTACATATTTATTTTTCGTACTGATACATCCCTCTGTCCAGTTTCTGTATTGGTCGATGGCATAA
This sequence comes from Sediminibacterium sp. FEMGT703S, assembly GCA_002786355.1. Classification (GTDB taxonomy): domain Bacteria; phylum Bacteroidota; class Bacteroidia; order Chitinophagales; family Chitinophagaceae; genus Sediminibacterium. The sequence continues at coordinate 404,207 of PGCO01000004.1, read as the reverse complement.
TCATCATAAGGGACAGTGCCATGTATGCCAATATCTCCTCCAATTTTAGCATCTGCGGGTATTTGGCCCAAGGCTTTGCGTTGATTAAACTTAGCATAGCTTTCTGCCGTTGGATAATCAATTAACATGAAACGTTCCCATTTAGCATGTTTTCGTTTACCTGTTATATGAAATACCCCTTCTGGAGTTTTTCTATCGCCCTGGTATAATTTATCCCCTAAATCCTTACTCCCAAACACTACTGGATAAGATGCCATCCATTCGCCGTCCTTATCATAAATTTTCAACTCATACTCACTCTTGATAATATAAACAGAGTAGGTATCCTTATCCGCTTTGGAAGGATCAATTACCTTGTGCTTCCTGAAAGAAGTGGTAAAGGTAAATCCTGCAAAAAATAATATCCAATATAATGGCCTTTTCATAGTCTCTGATTAAGAAACGAAAATTAACTGTTCTAATTGTGGCACGAATGTTAATTTAAATTCACTTAACAAAGATAAAATAAGAACCCAATTTTTACCAAGTGCTTAATCTTACCCCAATTGCATAAGGGAACTGCTCTACACGGGTAATATCTTTCTGCATTCTGTTTAAGCTATATGAGCCATATAGTCGAACGGGCCCCAATCCTATTTCGCCTATAGCCGCCAAGCGGAAGGGCTCCATATAAAAGTCTGCCTTCTCTTTTTGCTTTCCTCTTTCGGCACTAATTTGTTTATTATTACTAGAAATTAGATATCCAGCACTTACTCCTGCGCTAAAACTAAATCCTTTGCGTTTATCTGGGGTAGTATTGATATTAATCATAAAAGGAACAGTAAGGTACCCAGCATATAATTTATTCTTTGAAAAAGAAATAGAATCATTAAAAACGTAAGGTGTTGGATCATTGTTATAACTGATTCTAGAATCGTAACGGAAATTATACATTTCTAAGCCCAAGCCATATTTAAGGTTCAATACATTCTTGCTGATATTCAATTTCTGCATGAAGAACCAAAGATTCACGTTAGAAGATTTCACTCTGTTTAAACGATAACTATTTTCGTTCACTGGACCATCTTGCGGACGCATTGTTTTAAAATATGATCCTGCTTGCGCAAATCCATAATTGGTATTATCACGCATATTAGCAAACCCCAAATCTAGAATCCACCAGTTGGTACTTAAATTTTTACGCTTGGCTGGCCTACGCTCTACACGTAATAAATTGTAATTATCGCGATTGGTTCTTGAAGTGCCAGTTGAGTTTTCTTCAGAACCTTTCTTTTTGATAATCACGAAATTACCTACTTTAATGGTGTCCGACTCTTGTGTAGACTGAGCGGTTGAACTTAATGCAATGCATACCATTGCCACCATGCTTACAATTCTTTTCATACTATTTGCTTTTATTTTCTTTGACGAGTGTCTTCTTCTTGTTTTGCTTTTGAACGAAAGATCGTTCCTGCTTTGCGGAATAATCCGCGCAATTTATCTTTATTGATTTCTAGGGCCCCAATAAAAAGGCTTTTATCTTGTTCATTATCTTCCAGTGCTGTATATACCGTTTTCACTTCTTCCGGAGCCGCTTCTATTTTTTCTTCAACAGGGGCCATATTAACTCCTTGATTATTCCCAATATCATTTCTTCCTTCCATAACATTTTCGGAAATAGTGGCCTGGCTTGTGTTGATTGGATTATGCTCAACGCTTGCAATTGTTTGTTCATCTTTTCTTACTGGCTCATTATTGATTATTGTTACTAAAGAATTCTTGCCTGCTAATACTTGGACTTTGTTCGCTTTAGCTGTAGGAGTCTCAACTTGAAACGAAGCTTTCGGATTTAGTTGCTTGATTATATTCTTTGGATTTTCTTCAGCAACTACTTCTCTTTTTTCTACATTGCTTGCAGGATCAGTACCAACCATTTCTGGTTGTGTTCCATTGATTTCAATGGTCTTTTTTAATTGATTGGTTGGAGCAATCATCCAAACAGTAGCAATTAATCCAATTACAGCAGCTGCAGCAGCGTAACGCATCCAGCGCATAAATACGACTGGACGTTTTTGATCTTCTTTCTTATATAATAATTCTTTATTGTTGAATACCCATTCTTCATGAGCTAATTTAGTTTGTACCAATAATTGAAACTCCGCTTGCAAATTCGGATGCTGCAAAACAAACAATTCTACTTTTTGGCGATCAGCTAAAGACAATTCATTGTCAATAAATAATAAAAACCAAGACTCATAATTGGTGTATGTTATTTCGTTCGATGATTGTTTGAGCAACTGCTCTTTTCCTGAAAATATGATTTGCGCTTCTGGTACCAATTTAGTGTCTTGTAATAAAGCTAATTCTTCGGCTAGGTCTGGATGCTCCGCTATAAAACGTTCTACAGCTACCATCTCTTCGGGGGAGAGCTCTCCATCTACCCAAAGTAGAAAATAGTGTTCGTAATTATTTCGGTTAATAGTCATCATTATAATACGTTTTCGGCGCTAACCAAATAGTTTTTTAAGGTTAATCTAGCTCTGTGCAAATACACTTTAACCTGACTCTCATTCAAATTCATGATTTGCCCAATCTCTTCATAACTGTATCCTTCATAGTCTTTCAGCATCACCAAGCTCTTCTGAGTTTCATTCAAACGGTTCAATGCCTCCATCAATGTTTTCTTTAAGCCGGTATGTTGCTGGTACTGAATACCTGTTTGTTCTTCAAATTCCTCTTTCAATTGCACCCTTTTATTTTTGCGGATATGATCAATCATTTGATTGTACCCTACGGTAAATAAATAGGCTTTTGACTTGGCTGTTTCTACTTGATCTCGGTTCCTCCAGAGTTTTTCAAAACTGGTTTGTACAATATCTCTTGCGTCTTCTTCATGCCGAAGATTTTTCACGATAAACCTAAAAAGGCCATCGGCATGGTTGTTTACACATTCATTGTACTCAAACTCGGTCATATAAATAGAAACAGTTAGCTGGTTTGTACTTATGATACGTACTAACAAACATTATGTTACAGCTAATGGTGTTTTTTTTAATTTGAGGCGTAAAAATAGCGCAAACCCTTGGGAAGAGGGCTTTAGTAGACATATTTACTTAGATAAACAACTACGCCGGCAATGATAAAAAAGGTAATTAAAGACCAGTAAAAATATCTTCCGCCCTTTGTAATTACCAAGTTTTTCTCCGTTTCGTCCATTGAATGAAATCGGCGAATAATATTCAAGAATATAATTTTCCCTCCATATGCACCAAAACTCATTGAATAAACTATTAATAGAAAAATAATCAAGCCAATTCTTCCTGCCAACTCCCAATACTTAATAAATGCAAGAAAATCATAAATTTCTTTACTGTGCTTGGATAAATACAAATAGATGATGCCAATTCCCATCAGGGAAAGCACATTGCACACCCAAGCAAGACCAATCATATGAACACCATTGGTTTTAATGACTTTTATTTCATTTTGTGTCCTTGCTACCGTATAGTCATAACATATTACTGATTCAAACAGATTCATAGTTTTTTATTCAGTACAATAGAAATTTAAGGCACTTAAAGTTACTATAATTAGTAATCAATAGTTTGCTCTACTATTGTCTCAGGTATTTCTCTCCAACCATATTGCTGATTTCGCAATTGTGGCTCAAAACCAGCGGCTATAATTGCAGCCTGTATGGTTTTGTAGGTAAATCTATGTGGAGCACCTGCGGCACTCACTACATTTTCTTCAATCATGATAGACCCAAAATCATTGGCTCCTCCATGTAAGCACAATTGTGCAGTTTCCTTACCCACCGTTAACCAGCTTGCTTGTATATTCTTAATATTGGGCAACATGATCCTACTGATTGCAATCATTCTTAGGTATTCATCAGGAGTAGTTAAATTATGTACCCCCCTAATCTTTGTAAGTAAAGTATCTACATCTTGGAAAGTCCATGGAATAAATGCTAGGAAACCATTGGCATCAGTAGGTTTCATGGCTTGAACCTCTCTAATTCTAACTAAATGAATAAATCGTTCCTCTAAAGTTTCTACATGACCAAACATCATGGTGGCACTAGTCGTAATATTTAGTTTATGCGCTTCGTGCATGATGGCCAACCATTCGTCTGCACCGCACTTACCTTTAGAAATCAATCGGCGTACCCGATCCACCAATATCTCTGCTCCTGCGCCTGGCAATGAATCTAAGCCCGACTCCTTTAATGCTTTTAGTACATCATGGTGGCTCATCTTTTCTAATTTGGCAATATGTGCCACTTCGGGCGGCCCGAGCGCATGCAGCTTAATGGTAGGATATTCCTGTTTTAGCTGACGAAAAGTGTTGGTATAAAAATCAAGCCCTAATGCAGGATGGTGGCCTCCTTGAAGCAAAAGTTGGTCTCCACCATACTTTAGCGTTTCTTCAATTTTCTTTCGATATACAGGCATTTCGGTAATATAGGCTTCCGCATGACCTGGAATTCTGTAGAAATTACAAAACTTGCAATTGGCTATACAAACATTGGTGGTATTAACATTTCGATCTATTTGCCAGGTCACTTTCCCGTGGGGCACTTGTATTTTACGCAGTTCATTTGCTATTTGCATTAAATCTGCCAAAGGTGCATGTTCAAATAAAAACATTCCTTCCTCTACACTTAAAAAAGAAAAATCCAGGGCTTTCTGATATAAATTAGCTAGTTCCATCATAATTGTATAAGTAACAAAGTTAATACAGATATGGTTCACCCGAAGGAGTATCAACAAAACAGCCGGTCTATATAAATATTCCTCAAATTGCAATAAAATCGGTTAATTTAACGAAGGATGGGACGTTATTATACCATATTATTTTTATTCATTTTATGCTCAACGCAGCTAAAAGGACAAGAAGAATTTGCCCCGCCTGATGCAAGACTAATTACTCGAATCCCATTTTTCCAATTAAGCGGGGGAATTATTATTTTAAAAGCACAGTTAGATGAATTTTCAGATTCCCTCAATTTTGTATTGGATACTGGCAGTGGTGGAATTTCTTTGGACTCTTCTACAGTAGAAAACCTGAAAATACCGAACAGCCTAAGTGAAAAATCGATTCGTGGAATTGCAGGGGTTAAGCGAGTTTCTTTTGCCTACAATCACGCTTTAAAAATGCCTGGCATTACAGTAAACAGTTTAGACTTTCATATTAACAATTATGAATTATTAACCAGTGTGTATGGCGTTAGAATTGACGGGATTATAGGTTATAGTTTTTTAAGACGGTACATTATTCTTCTAGATTTTGATAAAAAACAAATGGAAATATACACCCCCGGTAGATTTAAATATCCAAGAGGTGGTCAATTACTAAAACCGAATTTTACAACACTTCCCTTATTACAAGCTACCGTAGAAGACAGCAGGAGTATTTTAAATAGGTTCATTTTCGACACAGGTGCAGGGCTTTGTTTTTTACTTTCAAAAGATTTTGTTGAAGACAGTGCTATTTTTAAAAGCAAAAGGAAATTTTATCCCACTCAAGCAGAAGGGTTAGGAGGTAAAAAACAAATGGAAATAGCCGTAATGAAATCGGTAAAAATGGGGAATTACAAATTCAAGAAAGTTCCTGTACATATTTTTGAAGACGACTTTAATGTAACGAATTACCCATCCTTAGGAGGCCTTATAGGAAATGACTTATTAAGAAGATTTAACATTATTCTCAACTATCCCGAGCAAAGTATATTTATAAAACCCAACAATCATTTCAATGATTCATTCGATTATAGTTATACGGGACTAGGCATTTATTTAATTGACGGTCAAATAAAAGTCATTGATATCATTGAAGGGTCTCCTGGAGATAAAGCTGGTTTTAAAACAGACGACATCATATTTTCTATTGAAAACAATGCTTCAAATAATATACAGGCATATAAAAATCTATTTCAAAATGCTTTAGGAAAAATCAAAGTCATCGTCCTCAGGAATAATTTGCCTTTATTGTTAAACATGAATGTTAAAGACATACGCAGGTAAGTAAAGATGAACTATTTTGCAATCCGATACGCTTTACTATGATTGAATATAATAGATTTACATTAGACAATGGTTTGACTGTTTTAGTACATGAAGATACCGCAACCCCAATGGCTGTGGTGAATGTACTATATGATGTAGGTGCAAGAGACGAACATCCTGAAAAAACTGGATTTGCCCATTTATTTGAACACTTAATGTTTGGAGGCAGCATTAATATTGCTGACTACGACGAACCCCTTCAAAGAGCTGGAGGAGATAATAACGCATATACCACCAACGATTTAACTAATTACTATTGTCAGTTACCTGCACAAAATATTGAAACTGCTTTTTGGCTAGAAAGTGATAGGATGCTGAGTTTAGCATTTAGTGAAAAAAGTTTAGCTGTTCAGCAAAAAGTAGTTTGCGAAGAATTTAGAGAGCATTATATCAATAAGCCTTATGGTGATGTTTGGAAACATATGCGTACACTGGCTTATACTGTTCATCCTTATCAGTGGATGACCATTGGTAAAGAATTAAGCCATGTAGAGAATGCACATATTGATGATGTAAAGCAATTTTTCTTCAAGCACTACCGTCCTGTAAATGCGATTTTGGTAGTGGCAGGTAATGTAAAAACAGAAGAAATTAAAAGATTAGCGGAAAAATGGTTTGGCCCCATTCCAATGGGTGATAAATACATTCGTTGTTTACCTCAGGAGCCAGTTCAAGATCAAGCTAGAAGATTAACCATTGAAGCGGAAGTTCCTTTAGATGCTTTTGTGAAAACATGGCATATGGATGCCCGTTTAAATAAAGGGTATTATGCATCAGATTTAATTACCGAAATTTTAGGTGGAGGGGCTTCTTCTCGCTTATACCAAGCTTTAGTAAAAGAGCAAAAACTGTTCTCCAATTTAGATTGTTATCATTTTGGCAGCTTAGATGCTGGCTTATTAACCATTGAAGGAAAATTGGTAAAAGGAGTAGATATAAATAAAGCTGAGCTGGCAATAGCGGAACAGATTAGCCATATTCAAGAACACCCCGTTTCTATTGCAGAATTAACCAAAGTAAAAAATAAGACTGAGAGTGTGATTGCATTTGAAGACATGAGCATTATGAGCAGGGCCAGCAGTTTGGCAATGTATGAATTAATGGGTGATGCTTCTTTAATGAATACCGAATTGGAAAAATACCAGGAAATTAATCCGCAGGATATTGTTGATTACAGTAAACGAATTTTTAGAGAAAGCAATAGCAATACATTACACTACCTGGCCAAATAAAGAACCAACAAAATGTTGAATAGAAAAATACAACCCACTATAATTGATGCGGTAAGTTTTGATTTAAAACTCAGAACATGTGAGCAATATCAATTAGATAATACAGTTCCAGTCTACAGCATGAACGCTGGCACACAAGACGTACTCATGATAGAATGGGTGTTTAAAGCTGGTAACTGGTTTGAGCAAAAGAATATTATAGCTGGCACCACTAATTTCTTGTTGAAGAATGGCACAAGTGATAAAACTGCATTTCAAATTAATGACCATTTTGAGTTTTATGGTGCTTATTTAAATAGAACCTGCTACAATGAAACAGCTTCTATTACCTTACACTGCTTGTCTAAGCATATAAATGAATTACTTCCTGTAGTAGCAGAGTTAATATGCGACTCCATTTTCCCTGAAGAAGAATTAAGTACTTATCAACAAAATCAAAAACAGAAACTTTCCGTTAATCTAAAAAAATGCGACTTTATTGCTAACCGATTAATTGATGAATATGTTTATGGATTTCATCATCCTTATGGTAAATATACTTCTACGATTGATTATGATCAGCTAAAAAGAGACGAATTGATTGCGTTTTTCAAACGATTCTATGCAGAAGGACATTGTACTATTTTTACTGCAGGTAAAATACCTTCCAATTTACAAAGCCAATTAAATAAATATTTTGGCAGTTTGCCTTTACAAAAAAGAGCCATCCCGCATATTGAATATAATTTACAATCTGCACAAGAAAAGAAATACCAAATTATTAATGATGCAAATGGAGTTCAAGGTGCGATTAGAATTGCTCGTCCATTTCCGAATAAACACCATCCAGATTATCCAAAAACACAAATATTAAATAATGTTTTTGGGGGCTTTTTTGGATCTAGATTAATGAGCAATATCAGAGAAGACAAAGGATATACTTATGGCATACATAGCTACATCCAAAACCATATGGGAGAAACAGCTTGGATGATTAGCACCGAAGCAGGTAGAGATGTTTGCGAAGCCACTATTAGTGAAGTGTATAAAGAAATGGAAATACTTAGGAACGAACTGATAGATGAAGATGAACTTAGTTTAGTTAAGAATTATATGTTGGGTTCCGTCTTAGGAGATTTAGATGGACCCTTTCAATTAATTGCCAGATGGAAAAACTATGTCCTCAATAATTTAGACGAACAATATTTTTATAATAGTGTTCAAATCATCAAATCAACAGGATCAGAAGAATTAAATGAACTCGCCAAAAAATACTTAAACCCTGAAGATTTTTATGAGCTGACGGTGATTTAAAAATTAACTAAAGCTGAAAAACCATTTCTATCTTACTTGACTAAATAGGTATAACATTTCAAGACCAATTTGCTTACATCTTTCAACGTAAACTTGGTCTTGTTGTGGCGTACCATCTGACAATTTAGGATCTTCATAAGGTAATTTAAATCTTCCATCTGCCCCTTGCACAATAGGGCAAGATGCATCAGCCTGAGAACATGTTAACACAGCTCCATATTCCTTTTGTGGATTAGGCATACTGGTATATACTTTTGAAAAAGCAATCAGCTTAGGGGCTGTTGAGCTATACTTTACTTTATATACTGGATTAGGCAAACCATTAGTGGCTTCTATTTCAAAACCCATTTTTCTTAATGCATTTACTGCATTAATATTAAAAGCAGTTACTTCTGTACCACCTGAATAACAATATACATTTCCGATTTTATAATAAGCTGCAGCTGCTTGCGCCATGATTTGGGAAATATGGCTTCTCCTAGAATTATGCGTACAAATAAAAGTGAGTTCAATATCTTTCTGTAGTTTTTTCTTCTGGCTTATATAATCACTAATTTCTTTTAATGCTATTTTTCTTTCTAAAGTAATTTGCTGAAAATCTGATTGCGCTTGATCAAAAAAAGATTGCAAGCTGGGAAATAAAACAGGTTGTTGTGCTGAAGATGTCATAACAAAAAGATTCACTATTAAAAAAGTAATGAGGTATTTCACTTGTATAATTTTTTTCTAAACCAAAATGCCAAATTCACTAATGCAATTAATGCGGGTACTTCTACCAACGGACCTATCACACCAGCAAATGCTTGCCCGCTATTGATTCCGAATACGCCAATTGCAACAGCAATCGCCAATTCAAAATTATTACCTGTAGCGGTAAAAGCAATGGAAGTATTTCTTGAATAATCAGCTCCTAGTTTTTTCCCAATTAAAAAACTTATTATAAACATTATTAAAAAATAAATTACTAGGGGAATAGCAATTCGTAAAACATCCATTGGTATCTCCACAATTAATTGTCCTTTCAAACTGAACATTAAAATGATGGTAAATAATAATGCAACTAATGTGATGGGCGAAACAAATGTGAGATAGGTATTGTTAAACCAATCCAATCCTTTCCATTTAATTAATAAGTACCTACTTAAAATACCCGCTGCAAAAGGAATACCTAAATAGATGCCTACAGATTGAGCAATTTCCGAAATGGTGATACGCAGATTTAATCCGTTAACCCCAAAATAAGGAGGTAAAAAAGTAATGAATAAAAAAGCGTAAAAACTGTAAAAGAACACTTGAAATATACTATTCAATGCAACCAATCCAGCTGCGTATTCTCTATTACCTTCTGCCAAATCATTCCATACCACCACCATTGCTATACATCTGGCTAAACCAATCAAGATTAATCCAATCATGTATTCGGGATAATCTTTCAAAAAGAGGATTGATAAAACAAACATCAAAATAGGACCAATCACCCAATTCAATAGTAAGGAAAGGCTTAAGACTTTAATGTTTTTAAAGACTTCCCCTATTTTACTATAATTCACTTTTGCCAATGGGGGATACATCATTAGAATTAATCCGATAGCAAGAGGTATATTGGTGGTTCCGCTGGAGAGCGCTTCTATTTTGGTAGAAACTGATGGTATAAAATACCCTATTCCAACTCCTATTAGCATAGCCATGAAAATCCACAGCGTTAAATACTGGTCTAAAAAGGAAAGCTTCTTGCGATTAGCTGCTGGTGCGCAATGTTCCATATTTAATTCGTTTTCTTATTAACAACATCCTCCACCTGGCATACAAACTGATGCTTTAGCCTGACCATTCGTTTGGTCAGTTATTTCAATACCCTTTGGTTTTTCTGCGTAAACGGTTACACTAAATATACCAGCACCACCATTATTAAAAGCTACTATTTCAGATTCACTTAAGTAGTTTTTCAAAATATCGTTAGGAATGATAATAGGCTTTTCTTTTTGCACTATGATATTTTCGAATTTATTCAAACGAATCAATTCTAAGTATACTTCTTTTTGTATTGCACCTGATACGCATCCTGCATACATTTCAGCATCTTTTCTCAATGCATCGGGTAGTTGACCTACTAATACTACATCTGAAATACTAAAGTGGCCACCGGGTTTTAGAACTCGATAGATTTCCTTTATTACACCATCTTTATTAGGCACTAAATTTAATACACAGTTGCTTACTACCACATCAGCTATATTCCCCCCCAAAGGCATATGTTCAATATCACCTTCTCGAAACTCTACATTATTAAACCCTAATGTATCCGCGTTCATTCTAGCTTTTTGAATCATAGCTGGTGTAAAATCAATTCCAATCACTTTCCCTTTTTCACCTGTTTGTGCCCTTGCAACAAAACAATCATTTCCTGCCCCACTTCCTAAATCGATTACGGTATCCCCAGATTTAATTTGTGCAAATTGGGTTGGCAATCCGCACCCTAGTCCTAAATCTGCATCTGCATTGTATCCTTCCATACTAGTATAATCATCACTCATGATATTATATACTTCGGTACTACACCCACCAGCCCCACAACAAGAGGCTTTATTATCAGCAGTAGATTGTGTTGCAATTTCTGCGTACTTATCTTTTACAATTTGTTTTAACTGTTCATCAGTTTGCATAAAATATGTTTTAATTTTTTTAAGAATAGTTAGCAACAAGATTGTTGTTGCACTTTTAGTTTATTAAATAGTTGATTAAATGAGCTATTGAATTTTTCGAAAGCTTTCCAATTGATGCAGTAACAACTTCTTGGTCCTTCAATAGTTCCTTTTATAAGACCTGCTTCTTTCAATTCTTTTAAATGCTGTGAAACAGTAGACTGCGCCAATGGCAATACATCTACAATCTCTCCGCAGACGCATTCGTTTTTTTGTGCCAATACTTTTAATATGGCGATACGTGCAGGATGCGATAGGGCTTTAGCAAATTGTGCTAACTCTTGTTCTGCTTTAATAAATTCTTCTAATTTGGGAGAAGCCATGGTTAATCGTTTTTATACGATAAAGCAAAGCTATACATAAATATTCATTAATCGTATTTCTACGATAAATAATATTTTTACTTGTCTTTTATAGAAATACATAATCTTATAAATAGAGCTACTCTACCAGCTATTATATATTGATACGCCGCCAGCGATTAAATAAGCAAAATCCAACAAACACCATTTATCCTTTTATAAGACCGATTATCCCTTTCTCAAAATAAACAAAAATCACAACTAATTGATTTTCAATTAATTATTTAAAACCTAATTCTAAAGTCAACCTATTACCTAAAAATACTTGGTACTATGTGTTGCATAGTACTAAAAAATACCCCATCTTTGTGTTGTCAAAATAAATGATAACAAAACGAACTAAAAATAATCATCATGAAAATCACTACCATCAACCAACTTGTTCAACTTAACAAAACAGAGTTAAACAATTTAACACAAGTTGTAAAAGAGACTATTGCTTCAAACTTGAACAATGAACCCAAAACCAAGAAAAGATTTACTGTAGCTCAACTTTGGAAAATTCAACGTTTCAGCCGTATCGCTCCAGTTAAACCAATTCTTGTTTATTAATCCAATAAAAATCTAGGCCATGGATATTCAAAACACACAGAGTCAGATGCGGAAGGGCGTATTGGAGTTTTGTATCCTTTCAATCATTCGCCAGGGAGAAGTTTACCCCAGTGATCTAGTTGATCGGATGAAATTAGCCAACCTTCATATTCTGGAAGGTACTTTGTACCCGCTGCTTACCAGGTTAAAAAACGCGGAATTGCTCACCTACCGCTGGGTAGAGAGCAACAGCGGACCCCCACGAAAATATTTCGTTATGACTGACAAAGGCCTCGCTTTTTACAGTGAACTCGAAAGAACCTGGAAAGAACTAGCAGATGCAGTTCAAGTGCTAACCCAACCAATAGCATCCCCAGAAAACGAAAACAACCAAAACCAACCTTAACCAAGCTAAATAAACATACCATGAAAAAGGTAATTAATATAAACTTCCAAGGCAGAGTAATTCCCATTGAGGAATCGGCTTATGACGTACTGAAAGTATACGTTGAAAGCTTACGCCGCTTCTTTGCTAATGAAGAAGGAAGAGATGAAATCATCAACGACATTGAAGGTCGTATTGCAGAACTTTTTGGTGAAAGCCTTAAAAAGGGTAGTACTTGTATTACTGATGAAGATGTAAACAATATCATCAATAGTATGGGTAGACCTGAAGATTTTGAAGGTGAAGAATCTAATATGCAATCGCAATTAGGTGGCAACCAACAACAACAACAGCAGTCTAATTTTAACCAATACACTGAACCTGGTGCTTCAAGAGGAAGACTTTATAGAGACACCAACGAAAAAATGTTAGGCGGTGTTTGTAGTGGGATTGCAGCTTACTTTAGAATTGACCCTACCGTTGTGCGCTTACTCTTTTTAGTCTTATTCTTTGGTGGTGGATCAGGTTTCTTATTGTACTTATTGTTATGGATTATCTTGCCATCCAAGCCATTGGATCATGTAACCAGCAACAGAAGATTGTACAGAAACCCTGAAGACAAAGTAATTGCGGGTGTTGCCAGCGGTATCGCTACCTATTTTGATATAGCGGTTTGGATCCCCCGATTAATTTTCTCATTACCATTGGTAGTAGGCATTTTCTCTTCCTTTGTTAGTTCTTTATTCTGGTTTGAATTTAATCCATTCCCTGGATTCATATTCGGCTCATTCGGTGGTACTTTGTTTGTAATCTATGCTGTTTTGTGGGCGGTAATTCCTGAAGCCAAAAGTGCTTCAGAGAAATTAGAAATGAGGGGAGAAAAAGTAGACTTAAATACCATCAAAAATACCATTCAAGAAGACTTAGAAGGTTTTAAAGCTCGAGCAGAAAAATGGGGTGGTGAATTCTCTGAAAAAGCGAAAGAATTTTCATCAGAATTTAGCAGTACAGTGAACGAAAAAAGCAAACAATTTGCTTCAGAAGCAAGCAATGTTTCTAAAAAAAGTGGCAATAAACTTGCCAATGCAATTGGTATCTTATTTAAAGCATTCTTCTTGTTCTTAGCAGGTATATTGGCTTTCACTATTCTAGTGGCTTTATTAGGAATGATTGCAGGTAGTGTAAGTGTGTTTCCACTGAAGGATTTCTTTTTAGAAGGTTTCTGGCAGAATTTCCTTTCATGGACTACATTGATATTATTCTTATTTGTTCCAGCAATAGGTTTACTTACTTGGTTAGTTCGTAGAATTATTGGAGCAACTGCAGGTAGTAAATATTTAGGATTCACTTTTGGGGGATTATGGACGCTGGGTTGGATTAGTGTGGTCTTATTAATTGCTTCAATTGCACAAAATTTTGATGCAGGCGCTAAAGACAAAGGCGAAATTAAAATTGTTCAACCTACTAATAACAAACTAACTATAAAAGTAGCAGAGTCTAACTTCAGAGTAGTGAGAAGTAAATGGTTCAGAATGGACGGTTTATTAAGAATAGACGACGATAGTTTGGTATTAAATAATGTAAGGGTTCGTATTGCAAAAAGCACAGATTCACTTTACCGTATTAGCTATGTGAAATTTAGCAATGGGTCTGATGAAGATGCTGCTTTGAGAAATATTAATCAAATCAATTATGGTGCAACACAAGCTGACAGTGTACTTTATTTAGACCGTGGTTTTAAATTAAACAAAGGCACTAAGTTTAGAAATCAAGGTGTTACTGTAACCATTTTTGTTCCAGTTGGAAAGAAAATTGAAATTGATGATAACGTTTCAAGAAGACTTAATCATATCAGCTTTAATTCTGGCCGCAACGACTACGATTGGGACGATGAATGGAATAATGAAGGATACGAAAGCTGGATGTCTAATCAGGAATACATTATGACTCCTGGTGGATTAGAAAGAGTAAAGAAAGCTGGAGAAATAAATGAGGATGAAGAAAATAACAGCGACTCTGAAAAAAGCGCCATAGAAGAATACAAAAAAAGTAGAGAAGATCTACGTAAAGAATATGAGCGCAAACAAAAAGAAGCGGAAGATTTAAAGAAAGAGTTAGACAAGCCAGTTGATACTACTCGTTACCGTTATCAAAAAGTATCTATAGTTGTTCCTTCTATTTCAAACCCAGTGGGAAAAACAAAAATCACCGAATCGCTTGATATTATTGAGTTAGGTTCAGAACTAGGAAGATTCTCCTTACTGAATTTACAATCATAAAGAAGGTTGGCACAGGTTGGAAAAAGAACCTCGTCTCTAAATTGGGATGGGGTTCTTGCTTTTTGGGCTGTTTCGTGTTGATTCACTTATTTTTGCATCCTAATAAATTGCTCAATGAAAAATACACCTTTTACACAAAAACATATTGCCCTAGGGGCCAAAATGGCTGAATTTGCTGGATACAATATGCCTATTAGTTATACAGGAATTAATGATGAACATGCTGCTGTTAGAAAGAATGCAGGGGTTTTTGATGTAAGTCATATGGGCGAATTTATATTGAAAGGAGAAAATGCATTAGACCTTATTCAAAGAGTTACTACTAATGATGCATCAAAATTAGTAGCAGGTCAGGCTCAGTATAGTTGCTTACCCAACGCTACAGGTGGTATTGTAGACGATTTGATTGTTTACTGCGTAGAGCCAAATAAAACCTATATGTTAGTGGTGAATGCTTCTAATATTGAGAAAGATTGGAATTGGATTAGCCAGTTCAATACCCAACAAGTAGAAATGCATAATATCAGTGATAAAACTTGTTTATTGGCTATACAAGGTCCTAATGCAACAAAAATATTACAACCCCTGACCGAGTTAGATATCATGAATTTGAAATACTACACTTTTGTAAAGGGAACTTTTGCAGGTGTAGAAAATGTACTGATCAGTGCTACCGGATATACCGGTTCTGGAGGTGTAGAAATCTATTTTGAAGACAGCAATGGGGCAGCGGATAAAATTTGGGATGCGATTTTTGAAACTGGAGGTCCACAAGGTTTAAAACCAATTGGATTGGGTGCAAGAGATACTTTAAGACTAGAAATGGGCTATTGTTTATATGGAAACGATATAGATGATACCACTTCTCCATTAGAAGGAGGGCTAGGTTGGATTACTAAGTTTACAAAAGATTTTACCGCTAAAGCTATTATTGAAAAACTAAAAGCTGAAGGCGTACAACGTAAACTAGTAGGATTTGAAATGTTAGAAAGAGGTATACCTCGCCACGATTACTTAATTAAAGATGCTGCAGGCAATACCATTGGAAAAGTAACCAGTGGCACACAAGCTCCTTCATTAAACAAAGCAATTGGATTAGGCTATGTTGCAGTATCACATTCAGCTATTGATTCCGAAATTTATATTGATATTAGAAATACTTTAGTAAAAGCAAAAGTGGTAAAAGCTCCTTTCGCTTAATCTTACTCAATCCAATAATTCGTAGGCTTTTTCGTTCTTATAGAATGAAAAAGCCTATTGTTTTTTTAGTGCTATTGATTATTTCTGCTGCATCCACTAGTTGCTTTAGAAAAGGAAGTGAAAATGGGATGGCCTCTTATTATGCAGACAAATACGATGGAAGAAAAACCAGTAATGGCGAAATTTTTAGACAACGTAAATTCACTGCAGCACATAAAACTTTACCATTTGGCACCAAAGTAAAAGTGACTAATCTCAGTAATGGCCAATCAGTTAAAGTTCGAATTAATGATAGAGGTCCTTTTATTCAAGGTAGAATTATCGACTTGAGTAAAAAAGCGGCCAAAAAAATTGATATGGTCAATACAGGTATAACTAAAGTAACTATTCGCTATTAAATTGTTGTACAATTTTAACTGTGTCTTTCCCAATAAAATGATACCCATAATCGTAACAATAGGTTAATAATAGGCTTCCTGATTTTTTCTGTTGATGTGTAAAATGACTAGTACTAAACCCCTTCAGGTATAATTCACTTAAAGGAATTGTTGCTCCTGATCTATTTAATTCAAATAAATCGGAAAGTATTTTTCTGTTTCGCATCAACAAGCCATTGACTCTTCTCATATAATTACTTCTATCGCCATATAAAATATTATGGTAGCTACTTCTACAATGATTACTACAAAATTTCTTGTCGGTTCTGCCTGTAATTTTTTTAGTACAATGCAAACACTGTTTAAGGTTTTCTTGCATAAAATAAAAAGTTGATTCTTAGGCTTTGAAAATAATCAAGAAAACAAATAACTGCCGCTGTACAAATACGATGTATAACCCGCATTTTAACGGTACTGAATTACCAACAAACGTTTGCAAACGTTTATAAACGCCATTAGATGTTTAAAATAGTGAACGAATAAATTGGGCTATGCATATTTGTTGTGTTAACGGCAGTACGCACTGCTTTTTTTACCAAACTTTAAACTGAACCGTTATGAACGCAGTTAAAAACAAAGTCCAATTAATTGGAAACCTAGGACAAGATCCTGAAGTAAAATCGATTGGCGAAGACAAAAAAGTAGCTCACTTAAGTGTAGCAACAAATGAAAATTACAAAAATGCCAAAGGTGAAAAAGTAACTGAGACCCAGTGGCATAATGTAGTAGCCTGGGGTAAGCTGGCTGATATTGCCGAGAAGTACCTCGTAAAAGGGACAGAAGTAGTGATTGAAGGCAAATTGATCAATCGCAATTACACCGATAAGCAAGGTGTAAAAAGATATGCCACGGAAGTGCAAGCAAATGAACTGCTTATACTAACCAAAAAAGCTTGATTACAATCCCCCCAATTCAGCAATACCTTATTATATCAGTAGATGCAGCAAAGATCCCCATCCGAAACTGCACTACTGGTAGTAAGGGTATTTAAGCTGATTAGTTGTAGTAAGGACTAATCATAAAGTAAACAACTGGACCAGTTACCGCTACATAAAACCACAACGGCCAAGTAATTCTAGCAATTTTTTTATGCGCTGGAAACTCACCAGTTAAACCACGGTAAGCAGTAAATAAAATAAAGGGTAAAATAACTGCAGCTAAAATAATATGTGTAGCTAAAATAATGAGATAGACTATTCGCATGGAACCTACTGCCAATTTCTCTGCATCATCTACAATACCATCATGATTTACATCTCCAAATTTTGCTTCCCCTGCCAATAGGTGGTGGGCTATATAGGATAATAAGAAAAGGATTGATAGAACTAGAGCTGTCATCATAAATTTCTTATGTAACTCATAGTTTTTCTTTTTAACAGCAATCAAAGCTGCTACTAATACCACGGCAATAGTAGCGTTTACAAAAGCATTAATAGTCGCAAAAATATGTACATCAAATCCTATCTCTACGTCTAGTTTAAATTTACTAAGTACAACTACAATAAGAAATACCACCAAAGAAAATATGCCAATTAACCAATTGGCCATACGATCATTCTTCGCAATACTAGGTTTAAGCATTTTCTATATTTTTATTTTTTATCCATTGATTTTTCTTCTTCCCTGCATATACACAACAAAGAATATAATTGCAGAAACAATAATTAACCAAAGCCAACTCAGGTCTAACATTTTTCTGAATATTCCACTCTTTTTTGTACCGTCTTTTTCTAACATTAGTAGCCCTATATCTCTTGCCAATTTTTTCATTTCTGAGCTATCTAAACCATTGTAATACCCTCTTACTCTATGAGCGCGATCAATTAAAACAAATCTACTAGTATGAACAAAGTCTGGACTTACCGGCTCCTCACTAAACTGGTCTACTTTTAACTCTTCAAACGCAAATTGATAAATGTCTTTTTTATTCCCTGTTAAAAACCACCAATTATCGTGAATCACATCAAAGCGATCTGCGTATTTTTTTAATACAGCAACTGAATCATTTTCTGGGTCTACTGTAAACGACATAAAATGAACAATAGAAGTATCAATCTTGTTGCGAACATTACCCCCTTTCTTAAAAGATTGCTGTAATGTTGACATATTTCTAGTAAGCCTAGGGCATATACTCCTGCAACTTGTAAAAAAGAAATCGGCTACAATAATTTTACCCTGAGGATCATATAAACTCACACTATCCCCTAACTGATTCCTTAGCTTGATATTTTTGGTTGTATGCCAAATGGTATCTGTTATAGACTTACCCCTTTCTACTTTGGTAATTACCGTATCTAGTAAATAATGCCTAGGCATAACCACTGCAGTCTCACTAGCATTTTTTAACCAGAGATAGCAAGAAATTGGAACACCCAATGCTACCAGTAAACCGAGTATCGCTTTCTTTTTCATAATTGTATTAATAAAAAACCATCGCAATGCAGCGATGGTTCATTAATGAATAAAATATATTCTGGATAATAAATAAACTAGTGGCTAGCTTTTTTACCATCCTTTGGAGTTTCATGTTTCTCTGTTGTCCCATGCGCCTTTTTCTCTACTTTAATGGTGCTTTGCTCTTTAAAGTAAGGATCGTAGGTATTACGTAAGTTTTTAAATGAGTTACCATCATATAAAAAAGCAATGATAAACCAAATAAACAAAGCCAAAGGAACTACAATAGTCATAATTAGATTCTTCATTTCATGCTTTAAGTGCATAAAATAAGCAACAATATAAAAGGCTTTTGCCATCATCAAAATAACAATGGTTCCCTTAAGCGCCAATCTTAGTCCTTCGCTGGTTAATGGAATATCAATCATCCAAAAACCAATTAATAATTCAATAATGGTTAGTACTGTAAGAATTACCGTGATACGGATTACTTCTTTGGTTCCTCCACCTGCATGTTCGTTATGTTCTGCTGTATGTGACATAAAATAATATTAGCTATGAATGAGTTAATTAAATCAAATAGAAACAAGTAAATACAAATACCCAAACTAAGTCTACAAAGTGCCAGTATAACCCAGCTTTTTCAATCATTAAGTAATGACCTCTTTCTTCAAATTTATTGGTCATTGCCATAATTAGCATGATGATATTTATAATTACACCAGAAAATACGTGAAACCCATGGAATCCGGTGATGGTAAAGAAGTAGTTGGTAAAGTTGGTTGAAGAAGCTGTACCATCGTGGTTTAAGAATGGATTGCTACCCCACCAAGCACCTTCATGGTGTAAGTGATTCCACTCCCATGCTTGACAAGACAAAAACGCGATACCACCGATGATGGTCCAGATAAGATTTTTAACTACCCCTTTTTTGTCCATATTATGACCAGCTTGTACAGCTAGAACCATCGTTACAGAACTGATGATCAAAATAAAAGTCATGATACTCACGAACACCAAGGGAGCATTCATGCCTTCTGGAGCAAATGGAAAGCTCTTAAATACTTCGTTAGGGTCAGGCCATCCGTTGGTAGAAAAACGAATAGTGCCGTATGATATCAAGAATGCTCCGAATGTAAAGGCATCACTCATGAGAAAATACCACATCATTACTTTACCGTACTCTACGTTAAAGGGACTCTTACCTCCACTCCATGATTTAGTGGTAGGTGCTGTTGCAGTTGTTGCCATATTAAAGTAAAATTTCGTACACAAAAGTATTGGCTAGAGTTGAAAAAAGATGCATAAAAGACAACTTTTTTGTAATTAGCTAATCCAATTGTAAAAGATGAATAAATAAATCCAAAGTATATCTACAAAATGCCAGTAAGTACCCACCAATTCTATGGATAAACTACTGTAATTTTTAACACTACTTACATAAGCTTTAATAAACATCACCATCAATGCAATTACCCCGCCTAATACGTGAAGCATATGCAATCCGGTTATAACTAGTAAAAAGGAAGCTGCAGAATTACTTCTAGCACCAGTAAGTGCTATATTCCTTGCTTCTAAATCCATGAAACCCAAAATCTGTAATCCCATAAAAGCCAAACCCAATATGGCAGTTACCGTTATTAGCATTCTATAACGGCTCATTTCCCTTGCCTTAAATGCTTTTGCAGCTAAATGAACGGTTACACTACTAAGCATGATTACTAATGTAGAATACATGAACACAACTGGCAAATCAAACTCAAGCCAGCTGCTTTGATTCTTTTTTACAATATAAGCACTGGTTAAACCAGCAAACATCATAATGATACTACCCATTGCAACCCACAAAGTAAATTTGTGTGGGTGAATTCTTTTGGGTGCTTCATTTGCTATCGTACTCATTTTTATTTTTTTTAATGGTTAACCAATTTTATCTGCCAGTAATGCAAGCAATACAATAGGCAAATAAATATAACTGCTGAACATCACTCTCCTGGCTGCTTTCACATCCATTTCTTTATATAAACGCGCACTTTGAAAAACCATGAACAAATTACAAACCAATACAATCCACAAACTGGTAATACCTGATAAGCCAATGAAATAAGGTGCCATCCCAATAGGAATCATTAAAAATGAATACATGATGGTTTGTATTGCCGTAAACTTTGTAGGTCCCTTATCAGCTGGTAATAATTTAAAACCCGCTTTTGAATAGTCTTCATGTGCAACCCAAGCAATAGCCCAAAAATGGGGGAATTGCCACAAAAATTGCATACCAAACAAAACCCAACCTCCTATTGAAAAATCATCATTACCCGCAACCCAGCCAATTAAACAAGGCAATGCTCCAGGCAAAGCTCCTATCAATACAGCAATGGAATTTATTTTCTTAAGTGGTGTATAAATGAAAGAATATAAGAATAAGCTAAATGCGGAAACCAAGGCTGAAGACAAATTAAAAAAATACCACATCATACCTACACCTACAATTCCTGCAATTACTGCAAAAGTGTACGCTTCATTTTGGCTCATGCTTCCATTGGCTACTGGACGTTTTGCAGTACGCTTCATCATGGCATCGGTATCTTTTTCTACTGCCTGGTTAATTGCATTAGCACTTCCTGTAATTAACATCCCCGCTAAAAATAGCAATAGAATCATGTACCAATCGTATTCAACTACTTTAGGAGCTAGTAAATAACAAATAACACAAGAGAACACGACTGTAAAGCTTAAAGTAAACTTTATCAACAGCATGTAGTCTTTAACTTTCGCTGCTAAAGAAAAACTTTGGCTTTCTACCCTATGCTCACTGGATTTTGTCATTCCGTCGTTGTAGTTTAAAAACAATGCTCCCGTTATCCGGGAGCATTGAAGTATTTCAACTGAATAAAAAATTACTCAGTAAATCATTATTAGTGACTGCTTTCGTCGGCTCCCACCGGTGTAGTCTGGGAAATAAATTCTTTTCCATCCTTACCATAATCATAAGCCCAACGATGTACTTCAGGAATTTCTCCTACCCAGTTACCATGACCAGGATTAACTGGAGTAGTCCACTCTAAAGTATTTGAACCATAAGGGTTTTGTGTAGTTACTTTTCTACCTTTAAAAACAGAGTAGAAGAAGTTAAACAAGAACAACAACTGAGCAGCAAATACAATCATTGCAACAGTGCTAATGAATCTATTTAATTCAGCAAATTGTTTAAAGCTTTCCCAAACACTGTAGTCATAATATCTTCTTGGCATACCTGCTAAACCTTGGTAGTGCATTGGCCAGAAAATCATGTATGCCCCAGCTAAAGTAATCCAGAAGTGTAGGTAAGAAAGCGTGTTATTCATGTAACGACCATACATTTTAGGGAACCAGTGGTAAATACCAGCAAACATTCCAAACATACTTGCAACACCCATTACAATGTGGAAGTGAGCAATTACAAAATAAGTGTCGTGTAAGTGAATATCCAACGCAGAGTTTCCTAACCAAATACCTGTTAAACCTCCAGAGATAAATAAGCTTACAAATCCAATAGAGAACATCATACCAGGAGTGAAACGAATATTACCTCTCCACAATGTGGTTAACCAGTTGAATACTTTAATGGCAGAAGGAACGGCAATTAATAATGTAAGTAATACAAACACCGATCCAAGGAATGGATTCAATCCAGTTACGAACATATGGTGTGCCCAAACTAAGAAGGCTAATATGGCAATCGCAAACAATGATCCAACCATGGCCATATAACCAAAGATGGGTTTGCGAGAGTTTACTGAAAGAATTTCAGAAGCCATACCCATTGCTGGTAAAAGAATGATATACACTTCAGGGTGTCCTAAGAACCAAAATAAGTGCTGGTAAAGGATAGCGCTACCGCCTTCGTTAGGCAATGCTCCAACACCGTTGATGAATATATCAGATAAATAGAAACTTGTTCCGAAATTTCTATCAAAAATTAGTAGGATAAATCCAGAGAACAATACAGGGAATGATAATACTCCTAATACTGCAGTAAAGAACAATGCCCAAATAGTTAAAGGCAAACGAGTCATACTCATTCCTTTTGTACGCATGTTCAAAATTGTAGCAATGTAGTTTAAGCCTCCAAGTAATGATGATACCACAAATAATGCCATTGCAATTAGCCATAAATCCATACCTGTACCAGAACCAGGAGATGCAGAAGCCAATGCACTCAATGGAGGATAAGCAGTCCAACCACCACTGAATGGTCCAAACTCTACAAACATTGAAGATAACATTACAATACTAGCTGCAAAGAAGAACCAGTAGCTTAACATATTCATGAATGGAGACGCCATGTCCCTTGCTCCAATTTGTAATGGAATTAAGAAGTTGGCAAAAGTTCCGCTTAATCCTGCAGTTAATACAAAGAATACCAAAACGGTACCGTGTGTAGTAACTAAAGCATAATATGCATCAGGAGTAATTTTACCACCTTCTGCCCATTTACCTAAGATATCTTCTAACCAAGGAAAACTCGCTTCAGGATAGCCTAATTGTAAACGGAAAAGTACACTCATTAAACCACCCAATACTGCCCAAACCATTCCAGTAATTAGGAATTGTTTCGCAATCATTTTATGGTCCATGCTAAAGACATACTTAGAAATAAATGTCTCATGGTGATGCTCATGATGGTGATCACCATGTGCTTCGTGATGTAAACCTGCTTCGGCAGGTGCGTGCAATACGGCTTCGTTACTCATACACTGATTCTTTATTAGTTATTACAACCTCGTTTTCAGATGGTTGTTAGTTGTTCTATAATTTGGCGGTAACTTTTGATGCTGGTTCAACAGGCTTAGCAACTAATTTTACCGAATCTGTTTTTGCGTTTGCTGGATCCTTATCTGGGAAAGCAGTATAATAGTAAGGAGACTGGCTAGCCATTTTAGCATCATACTCAGCTTGCTCTAATACTTCAATAACTCCTTTCATAGAATAGTGACTATTCCCACACATTTGATCACAACTAATTTCAAATTGAAAGTCAGGATTTCCTGTTTTCTCTTTCATTTCTTTAGTAGTGTATTTAGGTGTAAACCACATGGTAGTTGGAATACCTGGAACTGCATCCATTTTCATTCTAAAATGAGATAAACCTACATCATGAATTACGTCTCTTGAACCAATGATTAATTTTACTGGTCTTCCCTTTACTAAGTACATGGTTTGTTCCATCACTAAATCATCATGTGCCAATTGGTCGTCCCAAATTAACCCCAATGAGTTTGTTGCATTATCAATATTCTTGTAGTACTTTTTACCAAAAGCTCCGTCTTTACCTGGATAACGGTAAATCCATCCAAATTGCTTTCCGGTTACTTCAACAACCATTGCTTCTTTTGGAGGCTCTCCTGTAAACAAGAACCAGTTTCTCAAACCAATTACAACTAGAACAGTTAATACAATGGCTGGAATTACAGTCCAAATAGCTTCTAATTTATTGCTATGTGCAAAGAAGTAAACTTTTCTATTTTCATTTTCTTGGTATTTATAAGCAAACCAAAATAGAACAATTTGTGTACCAATGAATACGAATCCAGTTACAGCTAAAGTTAACCATAACATTGAATCTACTCTCTCACCTTCCACACTTGCAGAGCCTTGAGGAAGTAATGTTTTATCATATAAAACTTCATTGCAGTACCAAACTCCAACTAGTCCTAACACTAAGAACACTACCATCAAAAAACCATTAATCTTGTTGTTCTGCTTACGGCTATGCTCTTCCCCTTTCAAAATTGCCACATACTCACTTGCCTTAGAGATCTGAAAGATCACTACAAAAATGAGTAACGATACCGCGGTGATTAATAAAGCTGTCATAATGCTGTATATATATTATCTAATGTCTAACAAATATTAAATTAATCGTGTTCACTAAACTTGGTGAATTACACTTTCTTTAAGGTATGGATGATATTTAGCAATCAAAGGTTTCTTTGACAATGCTGTTCCAACAAAAAGAATCATTGCTCCAACAAAAAATGCTAAAATTCCGAAGTCTAACCAACCTAAAGAAACGTGTTCCTTCATCAAAGAGCCCATAACCATTTGATAGAAATCTATCCAGTGACCAAAGATGATTAAAACTGCCATAAAAGTGACCAATGTGTAATTTCTTTTAGCAGAACGCTTCATCAGAATCAACAAAGGACATAAGAAGTTTACAATTAGGTTAAAGAAGAAAATTCCTTTGTAAGCGCCTTGGGTTCTATGTTTAAAGTAAACTGTTTCTTCAGGTATGTTTGCATACCAAATCAACATATACTGAGAGAACCATAAATAAGTCCAGAAGATTGAAAATGCAAACATGAATTTACCAATATCATGTAAGTGCTCTTGGCTTGTTAATTCTAAGTAGCCTTTGTTCTTTAAGTAAATCACCCAAAGCGCAATCAATGACATACCAGCTACGAATGAACTTACAAAAGTGTACCAGCTATACATGGTAGAATACCAGTGTGCATCAATACTCATCATCCATAACCAAGGAACAGTAGATCCAACTGTTAAACCAAACCATACAGTAAACATTGCTGTTCTTACTGTACCTCTATGAATGAACTTCTCGCTGGTTTCACGATCCATTGGACCAGCATCCGCTTCGTCATTTAATTTACGAATTCTCCAACCCAAGAAGCTCCATAATGCAATAGTTAAAGTAGTCCAGATTACAAAGAAAGTAGGATTCAAGAAGCCTGCTTTACCTTTTAAAATTGGATCAGCTGCTACTGCTTCAGCATCTAACCAGTGGTAAATATGGTGCTTATGACCAAAAACGATATACAATAACACTGCAAAAGTAATTGCACCAAAAATAGGCACCAGTGTAGAAATTGCTTCTGGAATACGACGGAAAGTTTGGGTAAACCCTGCTTGCGCCAAAGTAGTAACAGAAATAAAGAACATGCTGGCATTACAAATTAATGTCCAGAAAATAGTATTGTACATTAGTGTTCCCCAGAAATGCACTTGTTCGTGCTCATCGGAACTAAAACCTTTGGTGAACATTCCATACAGTAATGCAGCCAAGCCCAAGCCAATCAAGGCATAAGACCAGGTTTTCATTTTTCCGGGAACTTCAAATTGTGTTCTTAAAGATGCCATTGTTACTCTTTTAGTTCAGTTAGTATTGATCCTATTAGCAGGACCATTTGCTAAATTTATTTTGTTGTTGCGGTTGCATCTGCTGCCGGAGCAGGAGCTGCTTTTGCTTTACCTGATTGTTGCTTTGCTTTGATGTAAGCAATTACTTTCCAACGTTGTTTACGGCTTAATTGAGAAGCATAAGAGCCCATCAAGTTTTTACCATAAGCAACTGAATAGAACATTTGACCAGCAGGCATTGCTTCATATTTAGCATCCCCTACCAATGCAGCTGGTTTTGCAGCATAAGGACCAGCTCCATCTTTATACAAAGGTCCATTACCATTTAATTTATCGCCATGACAAATACCACAATTAATCAAATACAAACGCTCTGCTTCTTCCATATCGGTTTTACTTAAAGAATCGTATGGGTTAGGTACAGCTTTAGAAGCGGTATAATTAGTGGTATCACCTGGTTTATCCATTGGAATATGGAACGGCATGTCTTCTTCGCGAGAAATAGTACCTGCAACAGGAAGACTAGTGTAATTAATTCCTTTCTCTGCCAAATTACTATGGTCAGCATAAGACTCGTAAGCACGGCTATAAGCCATATCTGGCATATAAATAGTACCAGGTGTACGCTTAACATCACTGCAAGCAGTTAATGCTAATGCCGCAGTTAAAGAAGCTATGATTAATGTATTCTTCATGATTCGTTAATTCTAAGTGTTCTACAATTAAGCGGCAACAATTTGTTTTTCTTCAAAAGGCATTTCATCCTTATCGTATCTACCTAACCACCAGCCATCTTCAGCAACTTCTACCTTAGTTTCTAAAGCACCATTGCTTTGTAAGAATGCTTGTAAATCGTCGGTATTGGTTTTATCGGTACACTCTATAACCATTACAAAAAGGTCATCCGTTGCACGAGCATGAAA
This sequence comes from Sediminibacterium sp. FEMGT703S, assembly GCA_002786355.1. Taxonomy (GTDB): domain Bacteria; phylum Bacteroidota; class Bacteroidia; order Chitinophagales; family Chitinophagaceae; genus Sediminibacterium. Next base: position 377,276 of record PGCO01000004.1, on the reverse strand, counting down.
ATGATGCTTCTTTACAAACGGAGCCAATTGACATAAGTAGCAAAAGGTTAGTACCATTCCTACCGCTGCAAATAATACGGTCAACTCAAACATGATAGGAATCCAAGCTGGTAGTGCAAAGTGTGGCTTACCACCAATGTTCAAAGGCCAGTCTTTGGTAAAAATCCAACTGATAGAGCTTAACGCAGTAGCAGTTCCTGTAATACCATAAATAAATCCTGCAGTGTGTAAGCTGGTTTCACGCAAACCCATTGCATGGTCTAAACCATGAACAGCAAATGGCGTGTAAACATCATGGATTTTGTAACCTGCAGTACGTACTTTTTTTACTGCTGGAAATAAAACTGCTTCGTCATCAAAACAGCCTACTACAAATTTCTTTTTTGCCATACTTTATTTTTTGTCTGCAATTGCATAGCTGCAAGCGCAGTAAATAATTTTAATCATATACCAAGAACCACAAAGAGTTTAACTATTAGTGATGCGCATGCTCATGCACAAACTCTTCTAGTTTTTGCTCTTCTATATTTGCCATTTGGTTTTTATACCCTTCACCAGTAGTCTTCAATACATACTTAATTTCTGCAATTGCAATTACTGGGAAGTATTTAGCGAATAAGAAGAAGCAAGTAAAGAACAATCCAAAAGTTCCAGCATAGAATCCAATTTCCCAAATGGTAGGGCTGTAATAAACAGACCAGCTTGATGGTAAGTAATCACGGTAAAGAGAAGTAACGATGATTACAAAACGCTCGAACCACATACCAATATTTACAATGATACTCATGAAGAAAGTAACAAAAATGTTTCTTCTCATTTTGCGGAACCAGAAAATTTGAGGGCTTAATACGTTACAAGCCATCATACCCCAGTAGCTCCAACCGTAAGGAGAGAATAAGTAGGCACGGCTGTACCAGAATGTATATCCTTCGTATTTATTTTGGCTATACCAACCCATGAACAATTCCGTTAAGTAAGCAATACCCACGATTGAACCGGTTAATACAATTACCTTATTCATTGCTTCTATGTGACCAATGGTTACATAGTCTTCCATTGCAAATACTTTACGCACAATGATCATCAAGGTTTGCACCATGGCAAAACCAGAGAAGATAGCACCCGCAACGAAGTATGGAGGGAAGATGGTAGTATGCCATCCAGGAATAACTGAAGTAGCGAAGTCAAAAGATACGATGGTGTGAACCGATAGTACCAACGGAGTACTTAATCCCGCTAGAACCAATGAAAGGCTCTCGTGACGCTGCCAATGTTTGGTAGAACCTGTCCAACCAAAAGATGCAACACCGTATAAACGCTTACGTAATTTAGTGAAGGCACGATCTCTTACAGTTGCAAAGTCAGGAATTAAACCTGAATACCAGAACAAAAGAGATACAGTAAAGTAAGTAGAGATCGCAAATACGTCCCACAACAATGGAGAGTTAAAGTTTACCCATAATGGTCCACGAGAGTTAGGGTAAGGCAATACAAAGAATGCCATCCATACTCTACCCATGTGGAAGATAGGGAACTGACCAGCACACATTACCGCGAAAATAGTCATCGCTTCTGCAGCACGGTTCACCCCTGTTCTCCATCCCTGACGGAATAACAATAAAATCGCAGAAATCAAGGTACCGGCATGACCAATACCAACCCACCAAACGAAGTTGGTGATATCCCATCCCCAACCCACTGTTTTATTTAAGTTCCACTGACCTATACCATAAGTTACTTCACGGTATACGCTATAGACACCAAACATGAGTAAGGCAACAGCAATATAAAAACCTACATACCATAACTTGGTAGGCTTGGCTTCAATAGGGCGAACTATGTCTTCTGTTACCTGTTTGTATGTTTTATCTCCATACACCAGTGGTTCCCTGAGCTGTGATTCGTACTTTAAATGCATCTGTTCTTATTTTGGTCCTTGATCTGCCCGAAGGCAGCATCTGGTTATTTCAATTTCTTAAAAAATTATCCGTGTGCTTTTTCTGTTTTTGCTTCAGCAGCTTCATGATGAGGCATTTCATCTGTGTTTCTTACTTTAGCTAGATAAGTAACCCCTGGTAATACATGCAGCATTTCTAGCACGTAGAACTGACGATTAGGATTCTCTTGTCTTGCAATTGTAATTGCACTTTCCTTGCTATTTGCATTACCAAAAGTAATTGCATTAGTAGGACAAGCTTGTTGACAGGCTACTTTAACATCGCTATCGCTTAATGGACGGCTATCTTTTTTCGCTTTCAACTTGCCTTCTTGTAAACGCTGAACACAGAAAGAACATTTTTCAATAACTCCTCTTGCACGAACAGTAACATCTGGATTCAACACCATTCTTGTTAAGTCGTCGTTCATGTCTAATACAACATCGTTAACCACACCTTTTTGGTTATCGCCAAAGCTATCAGAACCAGTGTAATCAGCCCAGTTAAAACGACGTACTTTATAAGGACAGTTGTTGGCGCAATATCTTGTACCAATACAACGGTTATAAGTCATTTGGTTTAATCCTTCACTGCTGTGGTTTGTTGCAGCAACCGGACATACGTTTTCACAAGGAGCGTTGTCGCAATGTTGACACATCAATGGTTGGAAAACCACATTTGGATTTTCTAAATCGCCACTGTAGTAACGATCGATACGTAACCAATGCATTTCGTGACCACGTAATACTTCTGGCTTACCTACAACAGAAACGTTGTTTTCTGCGTTACATGCTACTACGCAAGCACCGCAACCAGTACAAGTATTCAAGTCTACACTCATTCCCCATTTAATTCCTGGTCTTTCAAAAACAGGATATAATGTTCCCTGAGATTCAAATTTTTCTAAACCACCCCAAGGTTTTAATTCCTTGTCACGCTCTTCGCGGATTTCAGTTGGGTGGTGTTTATAAGCAGCTAAACTTAATTCTTTAACAACTTCAGTACGATTACCTTGCTCAGTATCGTAACGGCTATGTGTTTGAGTTAATGCTACAGGATAAGTTTCTTCAGTTAAGGTTAAGGTTACATCTCCATTAGAGAAATTTACAGAAGAACCACTTAAAGAAGCCAATACAAACGCATTCTTACCAACACCAGCAGCAGATTTACCTACTTTTTCGCTACGACCATAACCTACTGCAATACCTACTGTTTCAGGATGAGTTCCAGGAACAATTAGAGCAGGTAATTCAATTGATTTTTGACCTATAGTAATCTTTACTACTTTCTTAGGAGGATTTACCTCGTAAGCATCGGCTTGACCACCGTTGCTAATATCAATACCTAATAAAGTTTTAGCCATTGCTGGAGAAACCACCAAGTAGTTATCCCAAGTAGCTCTTGTAACTGGATCCGGCAATTCTTGTAACCATGGGTTACTTGCACCTTGACCAGCACCAATTGCAACTTTTTCGTATAATACTAATTCTACTTTACCGCCTTTCTTAGAAGAAGAAGCTGAAGCTAAAGCACCTGCAACCGCAGCGCCATTAAAGCTTCCAGCATTGGTTGATGAATCACCTAAGGCAACTACACCATCTTGTAAAGCTTTATCCCAACCATTAACGCCACCTAATTTAGCAGACCAAAAATTCTTTAAATAGGCTAAATAGTCTTCAGCAACACCACTCCATTTTAAAAGACTGTCTTGCCACTGACGTGTTTTGAATAAAGGATAAATAGTAGGTTGAATAAAAGAGAAGTGACCAGTTTTTGCTTCCGCATCACCCCAGCTTTCTAAGAAATGATTATCAGGTAAAACGAACTTACATAGTTCTGCAGTTTCGTCTACTTTACCCGCAAATGATACAGTCGTTTTTACTTTAGCTAAACCAGCTTTAAACTGATCAGCTGCAAACCAGCTATACGCAGGATTTGCTCCATGAATCAACAAAGTTCCTACAGAACCTGCATTCATATCGGCTACTAGTTGTGCAAAATTGGCATCAACACCAGCACGCGTATTTAATAGAACACCCCAGTTGATGGTAGAACCACCAGCACCAATGGCGTTATTGATTGCATTTACAATAATTTGAACATTTACATCATTGCTTCCAGCAACAACTAATGCCGCACCTTTATGCGCATTCAATGCTTTTGCAGCAGCTTCAATACCTGCTTTTAATTTAGCATCAGTAATACCAGAAACACCAGCACCATTTACTGCACTCAATAAAGCAGCAGCAATAGCAGGGGTTTCAGAAGGGCGGTGTAAATATTTCTCATCCGCATTAGATCCAGTTAATGTAGCAACAGATTCAAAATGAATATGCTTGCTCATGGTTGGATTCTTCTCGTCTAACTTTTTACCAGTTGCATATTGTCTAGAGAATTCAACTGGATTTAGCCAAGTACCCAAGAAATCTGCACCTAAGCTTACAATCGCTTTCGCTTTTTCAAAATGGTAAGAAGGAATTCCACGAACACCGTAGGTTGCTTCATTGGCCAACAACATTGCGCTGTATGAAACCGCATCATATGTAACATGCTTGCTTCCTGGATATTTAGCCAAGAACTGCGCAATTACTGCATTTGTAGATGGAGAGTTAATTGTGCTGGTTAATAAAACAATATTACCGCCCATTTGAGCAGCAACCGCTTTATCAGCAGCTTCAAAAGTTACTTCCTTACCATCAATGGTAGGGAAACGTAAACGTGAAGTATCATATAAATCAAGTACAGAAGCTTGAACACGAGCAGAAGTACCTCCTTTTGTAATAGGACAAAGATCGTTTCCTTCAATTTTTATAGGGCGACCATCACGTACTTTAGCCAAGATACTCACCGTATCACCGTCTTGTACATAAGTAGTTGCATAGTATTTAGAAATACCAGGCACAACGTCTTCAGGCTTATTGGCAAATGGGATGGCCTTTTTTACAGGCATTTCACAACTTGCTGCGGCAGCTGCTGCGGCAGTACTGAAACCTAAATATTTCAAGAAGTCGCGACGGGGAGCCTTTGCTTCGAGAAAGCTTTTGCTTTCATCTTCTACAATAGGTAGTTCTTCATTGAATTCGTCTTTTACATCCTTGTTAAACGCTGCAGACTGATTCAGCTCTCCAAAACTTTGCCAGTGCTTTTTTTGCTCCATAATTATTGATTAACAGTTGGAAACCGATGAACGGTTTCCACGTTCGAATGATATATTTAAAACAACCCTTTTTAACTTTTAAGAACTAGTAGTGACATTTCTGACACTCAGTACCACCAATTTTTTCAACGGTGATTCCTTTAGTACTATCGATTTTGCCACTTTTTAAGTCTGCATGGTATTTTTCATAGATGCTGTAGAAACCATTGTCTTTAAACTGAACCTTTGTTTCACGGTGACAGTTAACACACCAACCCATACTTAAATCGCTGAACTGCTTAACCTCACCCATTTTCTGAATTTCACCATGACAAGTTTGACAAGCAACTTGACCAGCTTTTACGTGCTGAGCATGGTTAAAATAAACGTGATCAGGTAAGTTGTGGATACGAACCCACTCAATTGGCTTAGCCTTGCTAGGATCCCAAGGTTTACCCTCTTCAAATCCTGCGTATTTATATAGTTTCTTGATTTCTGCAGTACCGTCTACTTCTTCACCAGCTTCATTGTACATTTTTTCTCCTTTGTACTCGTTAATAGCTTGGTGGCAGTTCATACAAACATTTACTGAAGGGATTGTAGCTTGTTTACCCTGAGCAGCGCCTGTATGACAATATTGACAGTTAATTTGGTTAGTTCCAGCATGAACTGCGTGAGAATAGTAAATAGGTTGTTCTGGCTGATAGTCCTGACTTCTACCATAAGCCATTGCGCCCTTAGTGGTTAAATATCCTCCCACTACAAACAACACTACAGTTACCATTGCTATATAAGCTTTATTTCTCCAGAAAGGAATTGGCTCAAGCGCAGGTTGACCGGTTTTGTCGTCTGCTAATTTTTTAAGGTTAGCGTTAACCTGTAACATGATTAAAGCCACTACAGCCAAAATCAAGGTTAAAATACCAAATAACAAAGAGTTATCTGCTTCAACATTAGCAGCTGCTCCCGCACCTTCACCAGCAGCTGGTGCTTTTGAAGGATCAGGCACACTATTGATATAGGTAAGAATAGCATCAATCTCCGCATCCTTTAAATTAGGAAAAGAGTTCATTGCAATTTTATTGTACTCATTGTACAAGTTAACTGCATAGGGATCTCCCGTTTTTAGGTAAGCGGAGCTGTTTCTAATCCAAGAGTACAAGTTTTCCTTACTGGACCAACGAGACTCAACTCCTGCTAGTGCAGGACCTGTCAATTTCTTATGTGGAGCATGACAAGACGCACAATTGGCGCTAAAAAGCGCTTTACCGTCCTGGGCATTGGCGGCTACACTGAAACACAGACTCACAAAAAATAAAAAAGCGGCAATGCTGGCTTTTGCTATGGATCTAGACAATATCATATGCACAACGATGGTTCTGGTGTGGAAAAATATCCTTAAACGGAGGCAAAAATATGATACGATTGTGACAATTACGCAATAGGGAAAAAATTTTTTTATTCATAGGTGGTATATATCTCTAATGAATTAACAAAAGAATGCGTTTTGATTGTCATGAATTGATTTTTTTAAAGCACTTTTGCAGCCATGCTGCATCGTTTAAAAAATAAATGGCAGGTAAGCTGGCTTCAGTTTACCCTCATCTTTACCACATTTGCCTTGGGAGGTAGTTTATGTGGATACTTGGGAAGACAATTACTTTCTTTTACCAATTTAGAGCGCGGGATTATTTATTTTATCATTTATGTTGTAGTAGTGACCATCCTTTGGCCCTTCTGTGTTTTATTGGTCAGTGTGCCTTTTGGTCAATTCAGTTTTTTCAAGCGTTACTTGGGTAGAATTAAGGACAAAATGACCAAAAAGAAATAGTACATGTTAAAACTGGCCATATTTGCATCGGGAGCAGGGTCTAATGCAGCCAAAATAATTGAACATTTTGCCGGTAATACGACAGTTATAATCAACCTAATTGTTTCAAATAAAAAAGAGGCAGGGGTTTTGGGGATTGCAGCCGCCGCTAATATAGACACCCTCATCATTAATAGAAGCAGGTTTTATGAGACCGCCGATTTTGTGAATGAAATAAAATCAAGAGGAATCGATTTTATCGTTCTTGCAGGTTTTCTATGGAAGATTCCTGAAACATTAATTGAAGCTTTTCCAAATCGCATAATCAATATTCATCCTGCGCTATTGCCTAAATATGGTGGAAAAGGAATGTATGGGAATTTTGTGCACGAAGCGGTGATTGCGGCAGGAGAAAAAGAAAGTGGAATCACCATACATTACGTGGATGCACATTACGACGAAGGCGATATTATTTTTCAAGCCAAATGCAACATAGATTCTACAGATACCCCTTCTAGTTTAGCTGCTAAAATACATGCGTTAGAGCATGTGCATTTTCCTGTTGTGATAGAAGACCTTTTAAAAAAATTAGCTTAAGATTTTTTCCATATAAACCACTTCTGGCAAGGGATTGTGGTAATAAGCGGTTGTAATTTCAAAACCATATTTCAGGTATACATGTATGGCGGCTTGTAATCGTTCAAGCGTATCCAATTTCATTTTAGAATAGCCTAATCTTTTTGCTTCTTTTAAAATTGCATCAACTAGAGCGTCCCCTATTTTATACTTCCGAAACGCTGGCTGCACATACAATCTTTTCATTTCGCAAACACGTTCTTCAGGTAATTGTTGCAATGCTACACAGCCAACAGCAACACCATTGTAATAAGCCAATAAAAGACTACCGTGAGGTAGACCATATTTTTTTAAAGGGTCTTTTAATTCAGCGTCAAAGCTTTGAAAACAAAGGTCTACCGCCAATTCATCGGAATACTCCTTAAACAAATGCCGGGCTGTTTCCAGCTCGGCACTCTCCGATATAATATGTTTAATTTGAAGCATGATTATCCTGGCATGCGAGAAATATATTTCTCTACTTCTTTAATTTGATCAACCACTTGTTTAGTAGTTGGCTTACAAGCTTTTGCTCTTCTAAAATAATCTTTAGCAGCCCTGAACTCTCTTTTGTTCATAAAGATTTGACACATGCTAATATAAGCAACCGCCTCGCTTTCTTTGTCTGCAATACCGGCTCTAATAGCAGCCCTGATATAGCTTTCACCTTGTTTAAGATCTCCACGCTGCATGCTCATCATTCCTAATTGAAGCTTGTTAGCTCCTTCTGCTTCAGGCATTGGCGAACCTAGCTCAGAACTCTTTTTCAAATGCTTTTCAGCACTGTCAAAATCTTGCTTCATCATGGCCATATTGCCTTTAATGGTATAATAAGTTGAACGTACAGGCTTGTACAATAAATTGGGGTACCATACTGTGTTGAGGATTCGCTCCACTTCTTCCATATCTCCCCTTTCCATTGGTTCTTGAATCAATCGAAGCGGGCCAATAAAAAAATGACTGGCAATCCCAATGACACCAATAAAATAAAGGATAAAAGCAGGCCAGAAACCACTAGATAAATTAACTGCAACTGCAGCAGCAATTGCCAAAAGGCTTAACCAAAAACGGAACTTAATAATGGTATTATAAAACTTCATGATGTTAATTTGGGGGGCAAAGATAGGTCTTATCAACCATTGGGCAAGAGTGATTAGCAATTGGCTTTTGCACCTTAACTTCATCAAAATCTTTTTATGCAAAAAATGCTGCTTGCCATTTTAGGACTTTTTATGTTGATTGCAACAAATGCACAGATAACCCCATCCCCTTTGGTTAAGGAAGGCCAAGGCCCTTACTCGCAATTAATTTTAAGAGGGGCAATGGTCATTAACGGAACTGGCTCTCCTGCTTATGGACCAGTAGATATCATTATTGAAAACAATAAAATTGTACGCATTGCCAATGTAGGCAACCCTGGAATGCCCATTGACCCTAAGTCGAGGCCAGCATTAAAAGCGGGCGGAAAAGAAATTGATTGTAATGGAAAATATGTATTGCCAGGCTTAATAGATATGCATGGACATATTGGAGGCAAAGCACAAGGGACACCAGCAGAATATGTGTTTAAATTATGGATGGCCCATGGAATTACTACGATACGTGACCCATCTGCAGGTAATGGATTAGAATGGGTATTAGACCATAAAAAGAAAAGTGCAGCCAATACCATTACTGCACCACGTATTTATGCATATACTGCATTTGGACAAGGCAGCAAAACACCTATCATCAATGCAGAACAAGCAAGAGCATGGGTCAATGAAAATGCCACAAAAGGAGCAGATGGCATTAAATTTTTTGGAGCATCACCCGAAGTAATGGATGCGGCTATTCGAGAGAATAAAAAATTAGGATTGCGAAGCACAGCACATCATGCACAATTAGATGTAGCCAGATGGAATGTAGTACAGTCAGCTAAAGCAGGAATGACCAGTATGGAACATTGGTATGGATTACCAGAAGCAATGTTAGAAAATGGAACCCTTCAAAACTATCCTGCAGATTATAATTACAACAATGAACAACATCGTTTTGAAGAAGCTGGAAAATTATGGAAGCAGGCAGCAGCGCCCTATAGCGAGAAATGGAATAAAGTGATGAATGATTTAATTGCTGCAGATTTCACATTAGATCCCACGATGAATATTTATGAAGCCAATAGAGATTTGATGCGTGCACGCAGAGCAGAATGGCATGAAGATTACACACTCCCCTCTCTATGGAAATTCTACGAACCAAGCAGAGTATCTCACGGTTCATATTGGCATAGCTGGGGAACCGAACAAGAAATTGAATGGAAAAATAATTACAAATTGTGGATGACATTCATTAATGAATATAAAAACAGAGGAGGAAGAGTTACAGCAGGATCGGACAATGGGTTTATTTATCAATTGTATGGATTTGGGTTTGTAAGAGAATTAGAATTGTTGCGCGAAGCGGGATTTCAGCCGCTAGAAGTGATACGCGCTGCTACGATGCACGCATCACAAGCATTAGGAGTAGACAAAGAATTGGGCACGATTGAACCAGGCAAGCTGGCCGATTTATGTGTGGTAGATGGTAACCCATTAAAGAATTTACAATACTTCTATGGTACAGGAGCAATTGAATTAAATGATCAAAATGAAATCATTCGCAAAGGCGGAGTAACCTACACTATAAAAGACGGAATAGTTTATGATGCTAAGAAATTATTAGCTGACGTAAAGGAAATGGTAGATGCAGAAAAAAAGAAAACAGGTTGGCAGTTAAAGCAACCGGGAGTAAAATAATTTCTATTACTTTTGCGCCGATTCTACACTCAAGTATTGGGATGCCTGAATCATGGTCTCGTAGTTCAATGGATAGAATAGGAGTTTCCTAAACTCTAGATCCAAGTTCGATTCTTGGCGAGACCACAAAGACCCGCAGCGAAAGCTGCGGTCTTTTTATTTGAGGCAACGTCGAGCGCTTGCGTTCGTAAGTTGATGAAAATAAAAAGACCAGGCAACCAAAGGTTGCCGTGGGGCTTTGAGTAAGTTCAATACGGGAAGAAGGCGGTCGCAGACCGCCAATCTTGGCACGAGTGCGAAGTTATCTTGGCACGAATGCAAAGTTATCTTGGCATGATTTTAGAATAATTTTAAGAAATGAATACCCAACCAATGAAATATATACTAACTGTTTTTGCAATCATCCCTGTCTTCTTAATCGCACAAAATCAAAATAGTGGTTTAATGCAAGCCCCATTAATTGAAAGTATTACAAGCGATACAGTGAAAGGCAAGTATCACCAAGTATCATTCTTATATGATAATGCTAACAGGGTTATTGCAATTATCAATAAAGAAATAAATATCACCACCGGATCTGGCAAAAAGAAAAATTTGGTTGAAAAAATATTTAAGAAACAATCTTTTCAATATACTGGCACAGATACAAAACCCATTTCGCGAAACATTTTTACTTACCAATATTTACCTAGTGACTCAGATGAAAATCAATCATTGTTTTTAGAATCGGTTGAACAACAATATTTTTTATACGCAAATGAACAGCGCGTTGGAGATAGCGGTGTCTACTATTATAATAGGGATAAAAATCTAGATTGGAATTGGGAAGAAGAAAATGGACAAAAAAGAATTGGCAAATTAAGCCAAAACAATACACGCATTTATCATGAAGTTGATCTCACCAAACCATATAGTCCATCTAATATTTATTCGGATGAATTTACATTGACAGCGCAATCAAATATCAGCCATGAATCTTCTTCTTATCGCTATGCCAACAGAAGCAATGATGCAAGCTACTATACCTATTCTGCATATGATTCAGAGTTAAATCCACTCATTAATTTAAATATTGCGAGCGTATTAGTAAACGAAAAAATATCAGCAGAGTTTGATGGGCGATATGGAAAAGTTGATATTAATTGGTATTTCGCTAATCAAAATAATTACACCAATTATTTTGTAACAACCGATGAAATAACTTCGCATTATAAGTATAATCTAAAGTTTAATTATGCTTACAACAAATTTAAACAACCAATATACGCGAAAGCAAAAATTGAACAAGTCTTCAATAAGGGAGGTGCATTAGTAAGAACCTACCAACAAAGCTATACATTCAAATATAAAAAGATAACTCAGCCGCCATTGATTAAAAGCATCACCAGTGACACCATTAATGGGGTATTCAATCAAGTCTTATTTTCTTATGATGAACGAAACAGAGTTAAAGAAATTGTTTATAAAGATGTTACTATAAACGAAAAAGAACAGCTTACAAAATAGGAAATTTTTGATTACCAAGGATTGTCATCACAACCCTATCAACAGAGCAATTACAATTACACTTATCATGAAAAAAGAAAAGTATGGTTTCTACAGTCAATTGACAAAAGATTCTTCTTGTATAATCTGAATAAGTACGTTGGAGACAGTACACTGTTTTTAAACAATGCGGAAGAAAAACTGAATTTTAAATGGGTGGATGATAAAGTTAATACGTCAGGAACTAAAATTCAACGTATACTCAACCGCATTTATCAAACAAATGATTTAAGTGACCCCCAATCAGGATACCGGAATATTTACCTTAAAGAATTCCACCTAACTCCTTTATCAAATTTTAGCTATGAATTGTATGAAAACCTTTATGGAAATAGGGGCAGATACGGGAAATATACAACGATAACAAAAGTAGATTCCATGTTGAATCCATTAAAACAACTCAATATTGCCGAAGCTTTATGTATAGAAAAAGTATCGTTCGTATTTGGCGAAGAAGAAGATATTAAAGTAATGAACTGGTATTTTAATAACCGAAACAATATACTAGAGTTTAATACAACTTTTGATGAACAAAGCTCTGATTATAAAAATCTATACAGTTTAAGATATAATTACAACCAATACAATCAACCTGTTTATGTCAAATTGCGAATAAAAAAGGTAGGGGATGACTCCAAACCTGATACTCAATATATTTATGGTCAATATCAAAAGACATTTACGTTTAGATACAAATAACAAGAACATATTATACCCATGATTAAGGTAATCATGGGTATAAAAAAAGGTTGCTAACTTATCGCTAGCAACCTTTTAGTTTATTCAACTATTCAATTATTGTTTCAAGAATGTAGCAGAACCAATTCGCTTGGATCCATTCGCATTGATTACTTGTACAATATAAGTCCCTGGTAAGAGACTGCTTACATTTACACGGGTAGTTTGGAAACCAGAGAAAGTAATCAATTCTCTTTGTGTTTTTAACAATACACCCGTGTTGTTATATATATTAATAGTTACATTATCGGTTCTTTTTGCAGCATATCTCAAATTGACATAACTAACTGCAGGATTGGGATGCACTGTAATCGGAACTTCAGTAATAGAATTGCTAGCGATTCCTCCATTAGCGTTAACTATAATGGTTGGAGGATTGCCAGTTCCGTTACCATTATTATTGGTTCCGAAAGCCGTATAGCCAGTACCGGTTCCTGTACCAGGATCATAGCTTGCATTTGCAACAGATTTTGCAAGATCAATCATCCTTGTTGGATTAGTCTGAATATATGCTAACATAACATGGAAAGTGTAAGACCCAGGTGCTAATGCTATATCAAAATCAGGTAGACTTGCAGAAGAAACACCTGGAGGGAACACATAAACCCATTCATTAAGAATGTTAAGGCCATTTCTTGTTTGAATGGTAAATCGTCTTTCAAAACTTAACAAGTCACCAAATGCTATAGTACTAATATCGCTCACCCTGTAAACATCAGAACCTAATGGAGTGGCTCTTGGTACAATGTTTATTCCAATCTTAGCGTGTGGGGTTGCATATACCGGTATGCGCAAGGTTCTGATTGTATCTAAATTTCCGTTATTATTTATTACCCTAAAACTAATTGTAGCTGTATCATCTGGGAAAGATGAAGTGTATGTGAAAGGGGTGATACCCGTAGGTACAAGTGCAGTCTGAGCACTATTGTTGTTTCTAACAATCGGACTTCCCTCTCCCATATTCAATGTTGATGTCAAAGAAATATTATCCATCTCATTCACAAGTCCTACAGCGGTTACGTTGTATTGTGGACGGCCTGTAGTTGGATCAAAAAAACCAAATGTAGCTGAAAGATTAGCTATCATTGGTTGTACCAAACTGCTAAAGTTTCTAGTTCTTGTAACTGAACAACCAGTTCTTGAACTGATTGTTAAACTCACATTCTGAGTAACACCTGCAATCCTTCTATCAAAAACGAAAGGAGTAGTATGATTGGTATATGTAACTGGGCCTATAGGTGAGGCGTTTGTAGTCCAACGGTAGGTGAAGTTACCGGCAGGTGGCACAGTTGTCATTTGAGCTGTTATCAATGGTAGTTGATAAGCCTGTCTAGGACCATCTGTTACAGTAAAATTAGGATTACCCAAATCAATTATATTAACATAATGCGTAAAGCTGTCAACACAACCTTCTAAAGAAGTTACTTTCAACTCAACAGGGAACAGACCATTCTGTTGGAAAATAATTCTTGGATTAACAAAGGTATTATTACCCTCTCTGTAAGTTAAATTGGTTGTACCAAAATCCCAGTTATACAGCATTTGACCACGCTTAAGGGTAGAATTACTGATATATTGGAAATCATGTCCACCACCTGGTGTTCCACCATTGTTACAAATCTCCAAGGTATCTCCTGCTACAATGTTTTGCAATGCAGTATTCAAATACAATACATAGCCAACTTTGGGTTTAGGGAATACAGTGATTTTTTTAGCAATGGAATCTGTAACAGTACAAGTTCCTAATGTATTCGTAACAATCAACTTCACATTGTAATCACCAGCAGAATCATATGTTTTATTTGCAATATTTTGAGTGGTAGCAATTGAACCATCTCCTAAAATCCAGCGATATGATACTATGCTTCCGCCTGTAGTTGTTGCAACGCTTGTATTAGTAAAATTGAAGCTATTGCCATTTTCACATACAGAAGTTGATTGAATTGTAAAGTCTGTAGAAGTGATTTTAGGACAGGTAGTGATTGTTTTGCTCAAACTATCTGCACAACCTTCTGTATTGGTAACTACCAATTTAATGGTATAATTTGTTCCAGCACCTGCATATTCTTTGGTAGGATTAATCATTGTTGAAGTTGTGCCATCACCTAGATCCCAGAAATAAGTAGGATTACCAAAACTTACAAAAGAAGAATCGATGAATGTATAAGCTTTACCATTAGACTGTTTTTCTAAAATTCTGAAATTGACAGTAGGCTTAGGATAAACACTTACTTGTTGAGTGATTATTGCTGTATCGCCATTTCTAACGACTCTTAATTTAACAATATAATGTCCTGGAGTAGTATAAGTGAAATTAGCATCTCTAGTAGTTCTAGTTGTAACGTTATCTCCTAATTCCCATAAATAAACTTCACCACCAATAATAGGCGTCGTATTAGTGAAAGTAAAGCTATTGCCGGTAATACATTGCAAGCTATCATTAATGGTAAAAGAAGCACGGAAACTATTTGTTGGTGGAGCTGGTGGAGGAGGGATAACAATAGGCAGACCCGCCGCAACTACAATATTTTGTGTTACGCTATCAGCACAACCAGCTAGTGTAATACCCTTTAGTCTAACAGGATAAGTACCCGCACTTGCAAATACTTTATTAACGTTAGCACCTGTATCAACGGTGTTATCTCCAAAATTCCAAGCATTTATACTTATCAGCCCTGCATTGATTGTTCCTTGACTTACAAAATTATAAGTAGAACCAGCAGTGCCTCCGTTGTACACTGCAAAATTCATTACAGGCAAAGGATTTACAGTAACTTTTTTTACGATAGTATAGGTTTTGCCTGAAAAGTCAGTACCAACTAGGGTAATATTATAATCTCCAGACTGAGCATATACTTTAGTAGGAGGAGTTTGTAAAGTTGAAGAAGTACCATCGCCAAAATTCCAACTGTAGCTAGCAAAGTTACCAGTTGATGAGTTCGTAAATGAGTAACTATTTACATTGATACACTGAGCGCTATCATTTACTGTAAAAGATACAGCATTGTTAGTATTAGAAGGAGGAGCTGCAGCAACAACAATATTTTTTGTTACACTATCAACACAGCCCGCTAGGGTTATGCCCTTTAGTTTAACAGGATAAGTACCTGCACTCGCAAATACTTTATTTACGTTGGCACCCGTATCAACAGTATTGTCTCCAAAATTCCACGCATTTATGCTTATAAGTCCAGCATTGATTGATGCTTGACTTACAAAATTATAAGTGGAACCAACTGTACCCCCGTTGTAAACTGCAAAATTCATCACTGGCAAAGGATGAACGGTGACTTTTTTAACAATAGTAGAGGTATTACCTGAAGCGTCAGTTCCAATTAAGGTGACATTATAATCTCCAGACTGAGCATAGATTTTAGCTGGAGGAGTTGCTACTGTTGAAGTAGTATTATCTCCAAAGTTCCAACTATAACTGGCGAAAGTGCCTGTTGACGAATTGGTAAATGTGAAACTGTGCCCTGGCAAACACTGTTCAGCATTGTTTACAGTAAAATTTACTGCGTTTTGTGCACTTAAAGTTAACCCTGTAAAAACAGCGGCAACAAAAAGTAGGAATACTTTTAGTGTAAAGTTTTTGTTCATAAATGGCTAATTTATTATTATTAGCCCTTCACAAGCTTGGATTTCAGAATGTAAACATATCGAATTATTTATAATTGTTAAAGTATTTTTAATAATTTACGCATTTATACCCCCTAATCCTATATAACTAATTGAAAATCAATCTGAAACACAAAATGAAAGCCGTTCTAACCGTTTTGGGGATCATTCCGTTTATCTTATGCGCTCAAATCAGCAAAAACAGTGCAAATACACTTCCATTACTTGAAAGTATAATTAGTGATACGGTAAATGAAAACTTTAATCAGGTATCATTTTTATACGATGACTATAAAAAAGTAATTAGCATAATCAATAAGGAAGTAAAGATTCATTCAAAACCTTCAAAGAAGATAGTTGAAAAAATAATCAAAGAACAACTTTTTGAGTATAAAGGGGCTAATACAATTCCATATGCTCGAAAAATTTATTCTTATAAAGATTTGTCGTTTGACACTACGGTAAACCCAAGATTGATTTTAGAATCAATAGAACATCAATATTTTTTAGAAGAAAATGGAAATATAGTAGGTGATAGTAGCATGTATTTTTACAATCATTTAGACGGTCTTGATTGGAATTGGGAAAAAGATGAACCACAGAAAAGAATTAGCAAATTGGAACAGACTCCTAACAGTATTTATCATGAATTAGATTTAACAAAACCATACAGTCCACCTACCACTTTAACAAATGAATTAAAATTAACTCCAGTAAATATTAGTAAAGTCATTTCTAGATATCGTTATGCAAACAGAGGTAATGATGCCACTTTCTATACTTATTCGAGATACGATGGAATGTTGAATCCACTAAAACAGTTGAATATAGCCATGTATTTAATCAACGAGAAAATATCATTAGGATCTGGGGGGCAATATGGCAAAACTGATATCAATTGGTATTTCTTCAATCAAAATAATTGCACAAATTATTTTGTGACTACCGACGAACAAAGCTCGCATTATAAAGATATGAATACTATTAGCTATACTTATAATCGGTTTAAACAACCTGTTTTAGCAAAGGTTCGAATTAAAAAAATATACGCAAATGGGGGCGCTTTAGCAGCGAAATATCAACAAAGCTTTACGTTTAGATACAAAAAATAATACATCAATTAATGAAAAGAATACTATATCTATTTGCAATCATTCCATTCATCATATTCGCTCAATCCCCAATAACAAATTCAAAAAATCCACCGTTAATTGAAAGTATAACAAGTGACACGGCTAATGGCCAATTTTATCAAGTATTGTTCATTTATGATGAAAGAAATAGAGTCATTGGGATTACCCATAAAGTTTTAAAAATTATAACAGTTGGTAAAAAACAAACTATTAAAATTCAAGAAGAAGTAAAACAAGTTTTTGAATATGCAGGAAATACAATAGCGCCGTATGTAAGAAAAACAGGCTATTCAGTTTACGATAATACCACTAAAAAATGGCATACAGATTTTTTGGAAGAACAATATTTTTTATATAAAAACGGAAATCGAGTAGGCGACAGTAACTTTATTGCTTAAGAAACAAAAAAAATCATAGGGAAACTAGAAGAAACAGATCGAGGCTTTAATCATGAAGTTGATTTAAGACCGCCTTTCGATCCCAACAAATACGAACCACCTAACTCCTATTCCAATTATTTTGAACTAATAGCTCAATCAAATATTCGTGATGAAGTTTCTAGCCACTTTACTGGATATAAATATGATGGAACTACTTACTATAGTTTTTCAACATTTGATTCAAAGACCAACCCACTAATGCAGTTAAATATTGCTAGTGTATTGATGAATGAAAAAATTTGCTTTCCTTTTTCAGGAGGTAAAAATATAGGTAAATATAATATTTCATTTTTTAGAGGAGGGCAATATGGAGAAAAAGGACTTAACTGGTATTTTTTTAACCAAAATAATCCATTATCGTATTCTGTAGGAAATGGTGAAACTGCTCCCTATAAAGGAATTGTAAATTTTCGATACACTTACAATCAATTTAATCAACCCATTTTTGCTAAAGCAAATATAAAAATAGTAATAAGGGGCAACGAAAAATATTTAGTTGAAAAATATCAAAAAAGGTTCACTTTGAGATATAAAAAATAGCTCAAAAAAGAATCACGCATTACATTTAAGTACCAATAATATTTAAAACCAACACCAAGAAACTAATTCTATTCTTACAACTTTCCCATTTCTTTTAACTACTAAATCAAAAAAATAAACAAGATTAATTGGTTAGTTCAATTTTTGCAGATGCGTTCTCAACACGGATATATGATATATCATCTTTTTGCATTGGCTTAATCCTTTTTCCATTTATGGTCCATATTTTATACTTCCCTGCTGGTTGTTCAAACAAAATATCCCAATCATTAGCCGTCTGCTTTACTGTAAAAGTGATTGCATTACTTGTCTTCTTAAAGTCTACTGACACACTATTATTACCCATAATTACATTGTCTAATTTACCATTCGTTAAAACTGAAGGCAATAGAGGAGAAAGAGTAAGTTGTTTTTTATAGGCCTGCGGTTGAATGCCAAAAAACTGTTTGACAATTGGCTCTCCATATGCATATACATTCCAAGCCTGCGTCATCATTCCATAATCTGGCGATACTTCATACATAGAACCGGGTAAGGCATATCCAAATGTTTTATCTACTCGTTTTAATAAGTTGAATGCTTCATTAGGCCTTCCATAATTATTCTCGGCTATAATTTGAACTGCAGTGGGTAAGGTCATTACTGTACCAGTATAGGTGAAATCATTTTTGCCCACGCTTGCTGCATATGAATACTCTTGCAAGTCTCTTTTTTCATTTTTATCAATGCCGGTCACATACATTCCGAACCCATTAGAAAATCTTTTGGCGGTATTCAATGCTTTAATGGCTTGATCTTTTTCAGCAATTCCCGTTTCAAGTGGCGTATTCACTACCCAGTTATGGTGCATTACAAAACCTTTATTATTTGTAGCCGTATCAGCTAAAGTTTGAGACTGAATTTGTTTCAATGCCGTTACAGCCCATGAATTCCCTAATGTATCTGCTCTTACAATTGCATCTTCTATCAAATGCAAAGCCTGTGATTTTGTTGCAATAAAGTCGGCATAGGAATGATCTTTCTCGACCCAAAATTTAGTATTGATTTTATCTTTTAATAAGTCCGCTTTTTGCTGATAATCTTTACCTAAAGAATCCTGGTTTAAATACAATGCCATTTTAGCGGCATCTGCAAAAGCTTTCTGCGTATAAGCAGCAACATCAATCATTTCAGAAGTTAATCCATGAATTTCCATCATTCCTGCACCGTCAGGTAATAAATTCTTATCCGCATCATTTTCAGTTAAGACCCAGTTCAATCCCTTAACGACAGATGGGAAATATTTTAGCAAAAATTCTCTATCTCCAGTCCAACAAAAAACTTCCCAAATCAGCGATATAAACTGCGGTGTTTCATTTACATTCCCTGGATTAAAAACAGCACCATTGGTTGAAACTTCATGAACTATTCTTCCATTTCCATTGGTCTTTTCTGAAATACGATGAATCAAATCAATTGAACTATACACTAAGTCTTTTCTACCCAACGCAATTAAACCCTTTAATGTATAAGCCATGTCTCCGCCAAACCACCAAGGATAATCGGGCAATCCCGCAACCACTCCCCTACCAATTCCATCAACATCCAAGGTTAACCAATCACTGTTATACTTCAACCATTCAAAACTAGTTGTAATTGCATGATCATTTAATGTTAAGCGAGCAAAATTATTCAGATTTAAAACCCGCTTTTTCTTTGTTGTCAAAAGCTCTGCTGCAGTATTATTGAGTTGAGTATAATGTAGAATAGCTTGTTCTTTAGACTTAGCCGAACCCGCAATGGTGAATGGTAAATAAAATATACTATTAGGTTTAATCTCGATTTTGTAAGTAGTATTCGAAACAGTTGTATTGGGCTTATTCTTTTTAGAGTAGATCATTTGACTTGCATCACCTTTTACAGTTGTACCATAAATAACATACCATGGATTCAATGAATCTTTTACTATCCATCTGTTATTGAGGGGATCATAGCTGGCTAAATCTTTGGAGTTGATCATTCCCGTTCTTTCACCCAACCATACAGGCATCAAATTAGAAACAGCTTCAAAATGGAATTGGATTTGAATGGTTTGATTACTCGAATTTTTAATCGCATACTCAATCTGTACACCAGGCAATTGGTCTGGAACAAACTGATACCGCTCAATACTTAGCGGTGTTGATCCCACCGTATAAATATGTTTATTCCCAAATGGATAATTAACAAACATATCCGCTTTATTAAGAGGATATGTTTTATCCCCAATAGTAATACTTGCTTCAAATCCATCCATCAATTTAATGGGATGATGCCATATGCCCCCCATTTCATCTTTAACGTGCCAACCTAAATCAGGGAAACTCCCATCCTGATGACCAATCAAATACAATTTATCGCCTGCAGTATTAAAAGGGGTTCCTATGAATGCTGGTTTTCCTTTTAAAGAGGGGGCCTGTTTAAAAAGAGGCACTATTGAGTTATTGGCATTGCTTTGCCCATATATTATTCCATTAAAAAAAACCAATGTTATTAGCACAATCAGCTGATCCAACTTTCTCATAAAATGATTAATTTATTGTACCGTCTAAACGGTATCTGATTAAAGTTAATGGAACTTATTTTTACATGCTAATTATCCGGATATGGAGTTCAAACATTACTGCTATTTACTATTAGTTACTGTTTCAAGTTGCTTTGGTAAAAATGCAACAGCAAAAAGTTGGAGCGAAACTGATAATTATAGGAATCATTTTCGCATACTTAGCGCTAAAGGCATTGTTTTTGATGCCCCTATGGTAAAAGACAAAGAAACCAGGAAACGTTATAATAAGAGCCTACAAGAAGGATGGGGCTATTCAGGATCTGACGCAAAAAGGGTATTAAATGGACTTGAAAAAGAAGGACAACCAGAATGGATTCAAGATGGTATTACTGAAGCTGAAGAAAAAATTATTCAAAGCTTAAATGGATGGAATGTTGTAGCATTATCAGCAGAATATCAAGTATTGGAATTCTATCCACATTCTAATCAACATTTACCAGAACAGAATCAATTTAAAAAGCCATTCTGCTTCGTTGTGGATCGCTATTATGTTGTTTTCAGTACTAGTTTTAGTAAAATACAGCAAACGGCAGACACTAGTACTTCCTTCAAAAAAATGCAGGCATATACCAAATATCCAGTTCAATTAAATAAACTATTACCTTATAAAGAGGGTAATAGCCCCTCTTCGTATGTACCTGATAAGGAAATAAAAACAGCCAGGTTGAAAAAACATTTTCAGATTGATTCGCTAGAGCTGCTTAAAAATGAACACGCCGCAGGTTGGCCAAAAGGCATAACTACACTAAGTACAGTAGATTTGAAAAAACTAAAAGCCTATTATTTATTTAGTTTTTGGAGAGGAAATAAAGAGTGGGGATATCAAGAGTGTTTATACATCAGAATACCAGCTAATGAAAATGCAGCCATCTTCCCACAAATCGGATTCATACCCAACCATGATCTTTACTATACTATCCAAAACGATCCTACTTATATCACTTGGGCAGAAAACAAACCTCCAAAGGATTTCAGGATTAATAATATCATAGACGTGATGCATAAAGGAATGATTGCATATGCTGATGATCGATCCTTTAAGAGCCTTTACAAACCTGATAGTCAATGGGACATAAGTGAAAAGGGGGGTAGTATGATTCCAACCAATTTGTATGTGCTTAACCCAAAAGCAGCTGGTCAAGTAATTCATAGAAAAGATAAATTGAGTACTTATCAATTAATGGTACCTCTTGAAAAAAGTATTAATCGCTTTGATGCAGAACAAACTGCTTTTCAATTGGCCAAACAAGTCGCAGAAGAAGCAAGTATAACATTAAAACCAGGTGGAGAGCCTATTGAATTTTACTTAAGTGAACCAAGAAATATCAATGGTGGTAAATTATACGTTCTTCAGTATAAAAAAGATGCCCTTTTAGGAAATAATCAATACCAAGTATTTGCCATTATGTGCATAGATGATGTGGTATGGTTGAATTATGTTTTCAGAAATGAGATTTATGGGTATTTATTTTAATTAATGCAATACTACTGTTCCTCCCATATCTTCCAAAGCTACTCCCTTGGTTTCTGGCATCATCTTCCAAACATACAATAGTTGCAATACCATCATGAATGCGAAGAATCCAAAAATAATAGTGCCCGAAACATTGGCGGCAAAGTAGGGGAATACTTGCGCAATTAGTGCCGCAAAAACCCAATGGACCAAACTTCCAAAAGAAGTACCACTTGCTCTAACCGAATTAGGAAACAGTTCAGATAAGAAAACCCAAATAACTGCACCTTGCCCCACCGCGTGTGCAGCAATAAATACAAATACATAATACACAACCATACTTTGATCTGTACTATTAAAAGAAACTGCAATCATAGTAAGTGAAAAAATATACCCAACTGAACCAATAAACATCAATACTCTTCTTCCAAAACGATCAATCAAATACCAGCCTGTAATAGTAAAGATCAAATTCATTACCCCAATTCCAACAGTACACAGCAGTGCTCCCTCACGGCCAATTCCTGCCATTTCAAAAACCTTTGGCGCAAAATAGATGATGGCATTAATGCCAGATAGCTGATTAAAAAAAGCAATCAAGAAAGCGAGTAGAAGGGGTTTGAAAAACTTTTTATTGAACAAGGACTCCGTTACTGTTTTTCCAACTGACGCTTTAATTTCTGCAATTACTTTAGGTGCATCTTCTCCAGTTAATGACAATACCTTTGCAGCAGCTACATCATCCTTTTTAAAAAGCACCAACCACCTCGGGGTTTCTGGTGTAATCAACATTAACAAAGAAAAAAATAAGGAAGGGATTGCAACCACTCCTAACATCCAACGCCAATCATTTTCTCCACCCACTCCTGCTAATAAATAATTAGAAAAGTAAGCTATCAATATTCCTGCAACAACATTTAATTGAAATGAAATAACCATTCGGCCTCTGTATTTAGGAGGTGCGATTTCTGAAATATAAACAGGGGCAACAACAGAAGATGCACCGATACTTAAGCCGCTAACAAAACGGAAAAACATAAA
The DNA here is from genome assembly GCA_002786355.1 of Sediminibacterium sp. FEMGT703S. GTDB lineage: Bacteria > Bacteroidota > Bacteroidia > Chitinophagales > Chitinophagaceae > Sediminibacterium. The sequence continues at coordinate 353,909 of PGCO01000004.1, read as the reverse complement.
GACATACACATTGGTAGATAATGCAGCTCCGATAGAAGTGACCAAAAAAAGAATACCTATCCAAATTAGCGTTTGCTTTCTACCTATTTTATTTGCAGGAATATTTCCTAATGCCGCTCCAAAAGCAGTACCATATAAGGCCATGGCAATAGCTGTTCCATGCATCCAATCGGATAAGGACCATAATTCTTGTATGGCTTGTTCGGCGCCTGAAATTACGGCAACATCTAAACCAAATAAAAAACCTCCTAACCCAACGGTAATAGACCAAATGGCTAATTTATTATTCATAGCAAGCTTTGTAAAAAGTAATATATTCAATAGTTGAATGCAGAACAATATAAACCGAAATTTGATCTTATGAAAAAAGTCTTTGTCTTTTGTTTACTCTTTGCAGTTAATAGTTACGGACAGAAAAAAAATATCAAACAAGCGCCATCCAATTCAGCAGCAATTGAATTAAGCGGATTAAAAGAAAGCACTTTGAAATTTCTAGACGCTAGCTACCTAAAAGACAAGCAAACAGCTTTGCAGATATGGGATTATGCAGAGTTGGGTTATAAAGAAACCAAAAGTGCAGCTTTACATGTACAAAACTTAAAAGACGCGGGATTCACTGTAGAAACAGGTGTAGCGGGTATTCCAACCGCTTTTGTAGCCACTTATGGTTCAGGCAGTCCGGTAATTGGCATTCTAGCAGAATATGATGCATTGCCAGGTTTAGCGCAAGAAGCCATTGCAGAGAAAAAATCCATCGAGGGAAAAGTAGGAGGTCATGGATGTGGTCACCATTTATTTGGAACCGCTTCTGTTTCGGCTGGCATTGCTATTAAGAAATTGATTGAAGAGAAAAAAATCAGCGGCACTATTAAAGTGTATGGTTGCCCAGCGGAAGAAGGTGGTAGCGGTAAAGTATATATGGTTCGTGAGGGGCTATTTAACAATGTAGATGCCGTAATCCATTGGCACCCTGATGATGAAAATAAAGTATACATGACCAGCTTTATTGCCAATAAATCTGCGAAGTTTAAATTTTATGGAATATCCTCTCATGCTGCGATGTCTCCAGAGAATGGGCGTTCTTCTTTAGATGCGGTAGAAGCCATGAACAATATGGCCAATATGATGCGTGAACATATTCCACAAGAAACAAGAATACATTATGTTATTACCAATGGAGGTAAAGCACCCAACGTAGTACCCGACTATGCCGAAGTATACTATTATATACGCCACCCAAAAAGAGAAGTAACAGTAGATGTATTTGATAGAATCACCAAGGCTGCAGAAGGAGCAGCATTGGGCACTGGCACCACCATGCAATATGAAATAGTAGGAGGAACCCATGATTTATTGATTAATAAAACATTGGCTTCCCTCATGCAAGAAAATTTAGAAAAAGTTGGGGGTGTTGTTTACACAGAAGAAGAAAAAGTATTTGGGAAAAAATTACAAGCAAGTTTTTTTAACAAAGCCCCAGCAATAGAAGAGGCAAGTACCATTCAACCTTTACAAAAAGAAACAAATGCAGGTGGTGGCTCAAGCGATGTAAGTGATGTAAGCTATGTAGTTCCAACAGTAGGATTGGAAGCGGCTACTTGGATACCTGGAACATCTGCCCATAGCTGGCAAGCGGTTGCAAGCGGCGGTACAGAAATAGGCACCAAAGGAATGCTAGTTGCCTCAAAAACAATGGCGCTTACTGCAATTGATTTATTTAGCAAACCTGCTGTGATTGTTAAAGCAAAAGAAGAATTTATAAAGAGCATAGGAGACTATAAATACAAGCCCTTGTTAGGAGATAGAAAACCAGCACTGAATTATAGAGACTAAATTATCTACTCAATAAATAATCTTTAAAGGAAGCATATTCGTTTAACATCGGTATGCTTCTTTTTTCTTTCGTAAACAATTCCATTGCCGCAAGCGGGATTTTAGGCGCTACACCAATTGCGGTGTTGATGGCATCGGGAAACTTTATTGGATCAGCTGTTTCTAAAATATAGCCAGCAGCATTATTATGATTTTGTTGATACTGCTGTAAAGCAGCATAAGCAACTGCTCCATGAGGATCTAATAAATAATTATTTTGTTGGTAAACTTCACGTATCGTTTGAATAGTTGTTTCATCTGAAATAGTATATCCAGAAACCAATGAATTAAAAGCAGTATACTCATGATTCATCAATTCCAATATTCTTACAAAATTACTGGGATTGCCTACATCCATTGCATTTGAAATAGTGGGCGTAGTAAGCTTTGACTTAAAAATACCGGTTTGTAAATAATCAGGCACTGCATCATTTACATTACAAGCAGCAATAAAATGCTGAACAGGTAACCCGGTTTTATATGCCATAATTCCGGCACAAAGATTTCCAAAATTACCACTAGGTACCGCTATCACTGGAGCAGTTTTTTCTTCCCATTGTTGGTGGGCTAAAAAATAATAAATCTGTTGTGAAAGCCATCTGGCAACATTAATAGAGTTGGCAGAACTCAACTGCATTTCATTATTAATGTCATCATCTGCAAAGGCTGCTTTCACCATCGCCTGACAATCGTCAAAGCTTCCATCAATTTCTAATGCGGTAATATTTTCACCACAAGTAGTCAGTTGTAATTCTTGAACTGGACTTACCTTTCCGGAAGGATATAAAATGATTACATCAATCCCTTCTACGCCTAAGAAGCCATTGGCTACTGCACCACCCGTATCTCCAGAAGTTGCCACCAAAATAGTAATCTTGTTAGATTGGTTTTTTGAGAAGTAAGAAAGACACCTGCTCATGAATCTAGCACCCACATCTTTAAATGCAAAAGTGGGACCATGATATAATTCAAGTGATGCAATTCCAGCGTGAATAAATTTTAAAGGGAATTGAAAGTTGACTGTTTCACTAACGATACGATATAATTCATCAGCAGGTATTACGTCTCCTACAAATGGCTCCATTACACGAAAAGCAATTTCTTCTTTCGATAAGCTTATAAGCTGGCCGATAAAATCAGGTGCATGAATAGGAATTCGTTCAGGAAAGTATAACCCCTTATCAGGGGCCTGCCCCAATATAGTAGCTTCTTTAAAATTTACATGCTGCGATTGCTTATTTAAACTAAAATATTTCATGACACTTCCATTAATTGAATACCATTGGTATTGATCGTAGTTACATAAGTATGGCAGCTTAATCCAATTGAATCATAAATTTTTTTCATCGCCAATTCTACTGCTTTAGCTGTAGTTTCATTTTTACTCAACATAAATATGGAAGGGCCTGAACCTGAAATTCCTCCACCCAATGCACCCAATTCTTTACTGATATTTTTCACTTGATCAAATGCAGGAATTAAAATGCTCCTGGTCGGTTCTATCAAAACATCTTCCAATGACCGACCAATTAAATCATAATCACTTTGTTGCAAACCAGCTACTAAACCAGCAATATTCCCCCATTGTTTAATGGCATCCTTCAATAAAATTTGTTGTTTCAATATACTCCTTGCGTCAGCAGTTCTTACTTCTATCTGTGGATGTACAATTGTTACAAATAAATCAGGGACTGTAAGTTTAATAATGTCTAATGGAAAAACAGAACGAATCAATGTAACACCTCCATAAATACAGGGTGCAATATTATCCGCGTGTTTTACTCCTGAAGCCAGTTTTTCTCCATTCATGGCAAACCGAACTAAGTCTTCTTTTGAAAATGGATTTCCCAATAATGCATTTGCTCCAGCAACTGCACCAGCAGAACTGGCTGCACTTGACCCTACCCCACTACCGGGTTTAATTTGTTTATTAATCGTAAGCCTGAATCCAATAGGAGTGGAATAGGCTTCCATTAGTGCCATTAAAGCAGCACCTGCTACATTTTGCAAAGGATCAGTGGGCAAATTGAAATCATCTTCATTAATGATGGTAATGCCAGGCTCATGAGCCAATTCAATATACATGATATCAAAGGGATCATTCACTGCAAATCCTAATACATCAAAGCCACAAACCATATTGGCAACTGTTGCAGGGCTATGAATTTTAATTTTTGTTGCCATAAAAATTATGCTACTCTAATAATATCAGCAAATACCCCAGATGCAGTTACTTCCGCTCCAGCACCAGCTCCCTTAACCACTAAAGGTTGTTCTGGATAGCGCTCAGTATAAAACAAAACCAAATTATCCTTTCCATACAAATGATAAAAATCAGAATTAGCGGGAATATGTTGCAATCCAACTTTAGCAATTCCTTTATCATACTCAGCAACAAATTTCAATTTTGCATTGTTTGCTTGTGCGGCTTCGAACAATTGTTTAAAATGCGGTTCTTGTTTTTCCATCTCTGTATAAAAATCTTCTACAGATCCCTCAAAACAACTAGCTGGTAAAAATGCTTCATTGATAATTTGATTCATTTCCATTGGTTCACCAGCTTCTCTTGCCAAGATCATGATTTTACGCATCACATCGGTGCCGCCTAAATCTAATCTTGGATCTGGCTCAGTATACCCTTCCTCCTGAGCACGCTTTACTACTTTTGCAAAAGGGATGGTACCATTATACTGATTGAAAACAAAATTCAATGTGCCCGATAAAACCGCTTGAATTTTATTGATTTTATCACCACTTCTTAATAAATCATTCAAGGTTCCAATGATTGGCAAGCCTGCTCCCACGTTTGTTTCGAATAAAAACTGGGTATTAAATGTTCTTGCTAATGTTTTCAACTTTTTATAATCTGCATACAATGCTGAACAAGCAATTTTATTACAAGCAACTACAGCAATGCTCTTTAGCAATAAAGTACTATACACCGATGCAACCGTATCATTGGCCGTTACATCTACAAATACACTATTGCGTAAGTTTTTTTGAATAATAGACGCTACAAAGGAATGGATATTGGCTTCAGGTGCATGATCTAATAAAGATTTCCAATTAGTTAAATCAATACCCGCATCATCCAAAATCACTCTTCTACTATTGGCAATTCCAACTACCTGTATTTGCAAGCGCATATGTTCTTTTAAGTATTGCATTTGATTATGCAATTGACTCAATAACTTACTCCCTACATTCCCTGCCCCCGCAATAAATACATTTAGTTGTTTATAGGTAGTTTCAAAAAAGTCTTCATGCAATACATTGATGGCTTTTTTAACATCAGTAGCAGCAATAACAGCAGAGATATTTTTTTCTGACGAGCCCTGAGCTATTGCGCGAACATTGATCCCATTTCTTCCCAAGCCACCAAACATTTTACCACTGATGCCTGGGTGGCTTTTCATTTGTTCGCCAACTACTGCAAGTATACTCAGTTCCTTTTCAACAATAACAGGATTTACTTTTCCATTTTCAATTTCAAAAGCAAAAAATGCATCAATAGATTGTTGCGCTAATAACGCATCTGCTTCATTGATGGCCACACATATAGCATACTCCGATGAACTTTGTGTAATTAAAATCACATTGATATTATGGATTGCTAGTACTTCAAACAATCGCTTGCTAAATCCTGGAATACCAACCATTCCACTCCCTTCTAAACTTAATAATGCAATATTATTGATGCTCGAAATGCCACGTACAATATCATTATTACTAACAGCATGCTGCTGAATTACAGTTCCAGCAGCATCAGGCTCAAAAGTATTTTTTACCCATACTGGAATATTCTTTTTCATCACCGGCAGAATAGTGGGCGGATAAATAATCTTAGCGCCAAAATGAGATAGCTCCATGGCTTCCTGATAAGAAATGGCTTCAATAGGTTTAGGATTCTGCACCAATCTTGGATCGGCGGTCATCATACCCGTTACATCAGTCCAAATTTCTAAAGTAGAAGCATTTACTGCGGCAGCAAAAATAGCTGCAGTATAGTCAGAACCACCTCTGCCTAAAGTAGTCGTATATTTTTTTTCGTTTGCAGCAATAAAACCAGGCACCACATACAATTGGCATTTATTCAATTTAATGAATGCTTCAATATTCGTATAGGTTTTTTCTAATAGCACTACAGCATTTCCGTATAAATCATTGGTATGAATCAATTGTCTTGCATCAGTCCATAACGGTTGCAAATTCAATTCGGAAAGTTTGGCCGTAATTATATAAGATGATAGCAACTCACCATAACTTACCAAACGGTCTTTTATTCGAGCAGATAATTCAGCCAACAAAAATATTCCATCAGCTACTCGCTCTAATTCATTCAATTGTTGCTTTACCCAACTTAAGGTTGCGCTTTGATTTTGAATATGCAGCAAAGCTCTTACTGCAGTTAAATGTTTATTTTCAAGGGCTTGAATTTGTTCTTTATATTTTTCATTTCCGGTTGAAGCTAAAACGCCAATCGCAATTAATTCATCCGTAACTCCACCCAATGCAGACACCACTAGTATTGTTGGCTCTTTTTGAATTGCAGTAGAAACAATGGCTACAACTTTATTGATATTATCTGCGTTAGCAACAGAACTCCCCCCAAACTTCAATACCTGCATAAAAAATTATTATTAAATTAAGTAACCAAATAAATTATCATTCTTGTTGATAGGGGTAAAATTAATATGGTATCGTTTCATGTTCTCTAGTAGACGATCATAATCCGCTTTGTCCTGCATTTCAATCCCTACCAAAGCAGGACCCGTTTCTTTGTTATGTTTTTGCATATACTCAAAACGAACAATATCATCCGTTGGACCTAATACAAGATTCACAAATTCCTTTAAAGCGCCTGGCCGTTGCGCAAAACGAACTAAGAAAAAATGTTTTAACCCTTCATATTGCAAAGAACGTTCTTTTATTTCTTGCATTCGGTCTATATCATTGTTGCTGCCACTTACAATACAAACAACCGTTTTCCCTTTAATAGCTTGTGCAAAATCAGCTAATACTGCAATAGACAGCGCCCCAGCTGGCTCTACCACAATTGCATCTTCATTATACAATTTCAAAATAGTAGAACAAACTTTCCCTTCGTTTACCAATGCCATTTCACTAATGACTGCTTTGCAAATTTCAAAAGTTTGATCACCTACTCTTTTAACTGCTGCACCGTCTACAAAGGGATCAATATGATCTAATTTCACTGGGTGACCTTCTTGTAAAGCAGCGGTCATTGAAGGAGCTCCTTCAGGTTCTACCCCAATGATTTGGGTGGATGGAGACTTGCTGTGAAAAAAAGCCCCAACTCCAGCAATCAATCCCCCGCCTCCCACAGGGGCAAACAAATAATCAATATGCGCCAACTCTTCTAAAATCTCTACTCCTACTGTTGCTTGTCCTTCAATAATTTTTACATCATCAAAGGGAGGAATAAAAGTCATACCGTTAGATTGGGTATACGCTTTTGCAGCAGTAGCACAATCATCAAAAGTATCCCCTACTAATTTTATTTCAATATGACCATCCCCAAACATTTTTGTTTGGGAAACTTTTTGATTAGGCGTTATAATCGGCATAAATATCACGCCTTTTATATTGAGCAGCTTACAACTATAAGCAAAACCCTGTGCATGGTTACCCGCACTTGCACAAACAACTCCAGTGGCTTTTTGTGTTTCAGACAAACTACTAATCATATTGTAGGCACCACGCAATTTATACGATCGTACAATTTGTAAATCTTCTCTCTTGAGGTAAACGGCACATTCATATTTTTTAGATAGGGAAGCATTATAAATCAAAGGGGTATGTTTTACCACTTGACGCAGTTTTAAACTAGCTGCTTCAATATCTAAGCCAAAAGGATTCAAGGTTATAAGATTGCCTGTCATGAGTAATGAAATCAAAGGTTTGTGGCAATGGTTTTCATATCAGTCATTGCCTGTCTTAATTTTTCGCCTACTATTTCAACAGGATGATAACGAATAACTGTATTTACTGCTATTAGTGTTTTATTATCAACCCCATTGTCTTTGCCCTCATTAAAATTTTTCCCAATCACGTCGATTTCAATGTTTTCCATAAAGCTTGCCAATAAAGGCTTACAAGCATGATCAAATAAATAACATCCGTATTCTGCAGTGTCCGAAATAACCCGATTCATTTCGTATAATTTCTTTCTTGCAATGGTATTAGCAATTAAAGGTGTTTCATGCAAGGATTCATAATAAGCAGATTCTTCTTTAATACCTGCTTCAACCATTGTTTCAAAAGCCAATTCAACACCAGACCTAACAAAAGCCACCAATAAAAGTGCATGGTCAAAATATTCCTGCTCGCTAATTTTCATAGTACCAGGTGCTGTTTTTTCAAAAGCTGTTGCCCCTGTAGCTTCTCTCCAAGTCAATAAGTTTTTATCTCCATTGGCCCAATCTTCCATCATGCCTGATGAAAAAGCACCACTCATAATATCGTCTTGGTGTTTCTGAAACAAAGGACGCATGATGCTTTTTAGCTCTTCCGATAATTCAAAAGCTTTCAACTTTGCAGGATTAGACAATCGATCCATCATGGCAGTAATGCCCCCTTGTTTAAGCGCTTCGGTAATTACCTCCCACCCATATTGAATCAACTTTGCAGCATAGCCTGCATTAATTCCTTTTTCAATCATTTTATTGAATGATAGAATAGAACCTGTTTGTAACAAACCACAAAGTATCGTTTGCTCTCCCATTAAATCTGATTTTACTTCAGCAACAAAAGAAGATTTTAATACACCCGCTTTATGACCACCTGTTCCAACACAATATGCTTTTGCATAATCCCAGCCCTTTCCTTCTGGATCATTTTCAGGATGAACAGCAATTAAAGTAGGTACCCCAAAACCTCTTTTATATTCTTCACGCACTTCGGTACCAGGACATTTTGGAGCAACCATAATTACCGTAATGTCTTCTCTAATTTGCATTCCCTCTTCTACAATATTAAATCCATGAGAATAAGAAAGCGTAGCCCCTTTTTTCATGAGTGGCATGACTGTTTTTATAACAGCGCTATGTTGCTTATCAGGAGTAAGGTTGATCACCACATCGGCTGTAGGAATCAATTCTTCGTAAGTTCCAACTGTAAAATTATTTTCGGTAGCATTTATATAGGAAGCTCTTTTCTGTTCAATAGCTTCTTTACGCAACGCATAAGCAATATCTAAGCCTGAATCACGCATATTCAATCCTTGGTTCAGCCCTTGTGCACCACATCCGATAATGACTAGTTTTTTCCCCACCAATGCATTGATTCCATCAGCAAAAGCAGACTGATCCATGAATTCGCAAACACCCAATTGATTGAGTTGCTCACGTAGTGGTAGAGAATTGAAATAGTTTGCCATATTGTTTGATTTGATATTTTTAAAAAATTTAGATTACATCGTAAAAACAGCCTGACCCTTATCTAGGAATTCATTTTCAATTAATTCTTCAGCAGGTTCTACGGCTTCAAATTCACGTATCTTTTCATGGAATCCACTACTGGCTTTAATGATTGCGATTCTAGCAGTGCGTACAAATTCGATCAACCCATAAGGTTCTAAAAATTGGATTAATCGATCGGTCTCTTCTCTATGCCCCGTAGTTTCAAAAATGGTATAGTCTTTTCTAATTACCACTGCCCTTGCACCATACTCTCTGAGCAAACGTTCTACTTGTAGTTTTTCTGCCACTGCATCGGTAGGTACTTTGTACAAAGCCATTTCTTGCCAAATGATTTCATCATTGGTATTAAAATAGGCTTTTAATACTTCCACTTGTTTTTCAATTTGCAAACAAAGTTTTCTTACTACTTCAACAGTTTCATTAATCACAATGGTAAAACGATGAATAGATTCTACTTCTGAAGGAGAAACATTCATACTGTCAATATTAATTTTCCTTCTAGAAAAAATAATCGCAATACGGTTGAGTAGACCTACTTGGTTCTCAGTATAAACAGTAATAGTATATTCTTTTTTCATTGCAATTATTTTAACCTGATTTCAGAAACACTGCAACCTTGCGGAACCATTGGGAAAACATTATTCTCTTTTCCTACAATTACTTCTAACAAGTAAGACCCGTTGTGTTCCAACATTTTTTGTAAAGCGTCTTTTAAGCATTCTCTATCATTAACACTTGCCCCATCAATACCATACGCTTTGGCTAATTGAACAAAATCAGGGCTTTGTATATCTACGAATGAGTACCTTCTATCATTAAATAATTCTTGCCATTGACGCACCATTCCTAAGAATCGATTATTTAAAATCAAGATTTTTACATTCAAGTTGGTTTGCATAATGGTACCCAACTCTTGTAAAGTCATTTGAAAGCCACCATCCCCAATTACCGCAACAACCGTTCTATGGGGCGCCCCAAATTTTGCTCCAATTGCAGCGGGTAATGCAAATCCCATGGTGCCCAATCCCCCCGAAGTAATATTACTTTTGGTTTCATTAAACTTTGCATATCGACAAGCTACCATTTGATGTTGACCTACATCGGTTACAACAATTGCATTTCCACCCGTTAACTCATTCAATAATTGAATGACTTCACCCATGGTTAACTCACCTTGAGTAGGATGTAATTCTGCTTCAATCACTGCTTCTTGCTCGTCTTTGGCATATTGATTAAACAGCGCCAACCATTCTTTGTGTTGCTTTTCTTGAATCAATTGAGTGAGTAAAGGCAAAGTCTCTTTACAATCTCCCCATACAGGAATAGTTGCCGTTACATTCTTATTTATTTCAGCAGGATCAATGTCTAAATGAATAATTTTTGCTTGTTTGGCATATTTATCTAACCTACCTGTAACGCGATCATCAAAACGCATTCCAACTGCAATTAATACATCGCATTCATTGGTTAACACATTCGGACCATAGTTGCCATGCATGCCCAACATTCCCACGTTTTGTGGATGATCAGTAGGCAATGCACTTAAACCTAAAATGGTCCAAGCAGCAGGTAATCCTCCTTTTTCTATAAATGTTTTAAACTCTTTCTCGGCCCTTCCAAGTATAACACCCTGTCCAAAAATTACGAATGGTTTTTTGGCTTCGTTAATTAATTGAGCAGCAGCTTCTATATATTCTTTTCGAACAATTGGTTTAGGTCTATAACTCCGAATATGATTACACTTCGTATAACCTTCGTAATTAAATTTTTGAATCTGTGCATTCTTACTAATATCAATTAATACAGGGCCTGGTCTTCCGGAACCAGCTATATAAAATGCTTTTGACAATACATGTGGAATTTCTGTTGCATCGGTAATTTGATAATTCCACTTGGTAACAGGGGTTGTAATATTGATTACATCCGTTTCCTGAAATGCATCGGTTCCTAATAAATGAGCAAATACCTGTCCAGTAATACAAACCAATGGAGTACTATCAATCATTGCATCTGCTAAGCCAGTCACTAAATTAGTAGCGCCTGGTCCGCTTGTAGCAAATACCACCCCAACTTTACCGCTGCTTCTTGCATAACCTTGTCCTGCGTGAATGCCACCTTGTTCATGTCTTACCAATACATGTTTTAAGCGATCATTGTAATCGTATAAAGCATCATAAATAGGCATAATGGCACCTCCCGGATAACCAAAAATAGTATCTACCCCTTCTGCAATACAAGCTTCTAATACTGCTTGTGAACCAGAAATCTCTCTAGCTTCAAAAGATGCAGTTGAAGCAAGTTGAATTAATGTGTCAATTTGATCGGCTTCTTTTACAATTGAACTCATACGAAAAAATTTAAGCTTCATCGGTTACACATCCCTGTGAAGCATCTTTAACAGATTTAGCATATTTAAACAAAACGCCTTTGGTTACATTCATAGCGGGCTTAACCCATTTGGCCCTGCGTTCAGAAATAATTTCATCCGAAACTTTCAAAGTCATTTTTTTGGTTGAGACGTTTAATTCAATCAAATCATTGTCTTCGACCAATCCAATTAAACCGCCGTTCACCGCTTCAGGGGTGATATGACCCACCACAAATCCGTGGGTACCTCCACTAAAACGACCATCTGTAATAAGCGCGACAGACTTGCCTAAACCTGCACCAATAATGGCCGATGTCGGCTTCAACATTTCAGGCATACCCGGCGCACCAACAGGACCAACATTTCTAATGACAACCACATCGCCTTCTCTAATTTTTCCTGATTGAATACCTTCAATTAATGCTTGTTCTCCATCAAATACCCTTGCAGGTCCTTCAAATAATTCACCTTCTTTACCACTAATTTTTGCAACACTACCCCCAGTAGCCAAATTGCCATAAAGTATCTGTAAATGCCCTGTTGCTTTGAAAGGTTTTTCTACAGGCAGTATTATTTTTTGTTGATCAAAATCCAAATCGGGGACTGAAGCTAAATTTTCTGCAATAGTTTTTCCAGTTACGGTTAAACAATCCCCATGCAAAAATCCTTTTGCCAATAAATATTTCATCACTGCAGGCACTCCACCATATTGGTGCAAGTCTTGCATTAAATATTTACCACTGGGTTTAAAATCTGCAAGCACAGGAACGCGATCCGAAATAGTTTGGAAGTCATCTTGTGATAAAGCAACCCCAACACTTTTAGCCATCGCAATCATATGCAACACTGCATTCGTACTTCCGCCCAATACCATAATGATAGTAATCGCATTTTCAAAAGCTTTACGCGTCATGATAGCTGATGGAAGAATATTCTTTTGCATTAGCAATTGAATGGCTTTGCCCGCATCTAAACATTCTTGTTGTTTTTCAATACTCAATGCCGGATTAGAAGAAGAATATGGAAGACTCATTCCCAATGCTTCAATAGCAGAAGCCATTGTATTGGCTGTGTACATACCTCCGCATGCTCCTGCCCCTGGACATGCATGTTGAATGATTCCTTTGAAATCATTTTCATCTAATTGTCCAGCTAATTTTTGACCCAGGGCTTCAAAAGCAGAAACGATATTTAAGTCTTGGCCTTTGTAATGACCGGGTGCAATAGTTCCACCATAAACCATAAGAGCGGGTCGGTTTAATCTACCCATTGCAATTAAAGCCCCAGGCATATTTTTATCACAACCAGGTATAGCAATGATTGAATCATAATACTGGGCCCCACAAACCGTTTCAATGGAATCTGCAATTACATCTCTGCTGACCAATGAATAACGCATTCCTGGTGTACCATTGCTCATACCATCACTTACGCCAATGGTATTAAAAATCAATCCGACTAAATCATTATCCCAAACACCTTTCTTTACCAACTTAGCCAGGTCATTCAAATGCATATTGCAAGTATTGCCATCATAGCCCATGCTTACAATACCAACTTGTGCTTTTTTTAAATCGGCATCCGTTAACCCAATGCCATAAAACATGGCTTGTGCGGCAGGCTGCGTAGGATCTTGCGTAATTGTTTTACTATATCTATTTAATTCCATAATTATTGTTGTTTATACTAAACAGACAAAGGCTTCACCACTAATTGTTTATACGCTTGTTGTATTTTATGACTATTGGTTTGGTTCCATGCTTTAGGAAATTCATACTCATCTAAAGATTTCCAACCAATCACTTCTGCAGCAGTGCCACAGAAAAACGCGGCGTCTGCTTGTTTAATATCATTGATGGAATACACCCCTTCTTTCACTTCAATATTCAATTGCGCACAAAGTTCTAAAACAGTAGCCCTTGTGATTCCTGCTAAAATATGACCAGCCTGAGGGGTATGCAATACACCGTCTTTTTCAAAAAACACATTGGCGCCGGGACCTTCCGCAGCATGATCATTCATATCTAATAGAAAAGCTTCATCGTATCCTTTGTCTTTGGCTTCTTGGCTAGCCAAAATAGAGTTTACATAATGCCCTGCTGCTTTGGCATGAATTTTAAAAGCTTTAGGATTCGGACGTTGAAAAGACGAAGTCATAATTCGCAACAATTGATCGCCTAAAAAAGGAGCCATTTTCCAAGCTTCAATAAAAACAAAAGATTCGGTATTGCGCGCAAAACTCATATTCGCAGGCGCATACACAACAGGTCGTATATAAGCATCGCCCAAGTTATTTTGCTTCAATACTTCGTAAGTAGCATCAATCAATATTTGCGTATCAAATGAATAAGGAAGATTAATAGACTCTGCCGAAATTTTCAATCTTTCAAAATGCTCAAGGGCTTTAAAAATAGCAACCGAGCCATCAGTCGTTTTATACGAACGAATACCTTCGAATACAGAATAGCCATAATGAAGAGATTGGCTATATAAATCCATTTTTGCATCAGCAGCTTTCACAAATGATCCATTATGATAAATAATGGTATCTGCTTGGTAATAATTCATTGTAGGATATTTAAAAAAAGTGGGATTGAAAATTCAAACTAAATAATGGTTGAGGCATTGATAGTAGCATTAGTGCCTTGATTGGTTTCGTGCTTCTTTCTAATATAATCAGCCAATAAATCCCCTACCGCCTCTGTACCATAATTATTGATAGGATCAATGTCTTTGGTAACAAACGCATGTGTAAGTGTCCAATTCACTGCATCTCTAACTGCATTGGCTTCTTCCATTAAACCAAAATGATCTAACATCATTGCAGCAGATAAAACAGATCCTAAAGGATTGGCAATGTCTTTTCCGGCAGCTTGTGGATAGGACCCATGAATTGGCTCGAACATCGCGACTGTTTTTCCAACAGATGCGGAAGGCAATAAACCCAAAGAACCACTTAGAACACTGGCTTCATCACTTATGATATCGCCAAACATATTCTCGGTTAACACCACATCAAATTGAGCAGGATTTAGAATTACTTGCATGGCAGCATTGTCTACAAACATATAGTCAACGGCTACATCAGGAAATTGAAGCGCCATTTCCTGTACGATTCTGCGCCAAAGTCTGGAAGTTTCTAATACATTGGCTTTATCAATCAAGGTTAGTTTTTTTCTTCTATTCTGAGCGTATTGAAAAGCCATTTTAGATACCCGAACAATTTCTAATTCATGATAAGCACATTCATCCGTTGCATAGGTTTTATCGTCGGTAAGCATTCGCTTACCAAAATAAATACCGCCAGTCAATTCTCTGAATATAATAAAATCTACTCCTTCCAATTGCTTACTCTTTAATGGAGAAAGATGATGCAGTGAACGATAAGTATTAATTGGACGAATATTCGCAAACAAACCTAACTCCTTACGCAATCTTAACAAACCCTGTTCGGGTCTCACTTTTGCAGAAGGATCGTTATCAAATTTAGGATGACCAATGGCCCCAAATAAAATGGCATCGCTTTCTTTGCAGATAGCTAGGGTTTCTTCCGGCAAAGCCGAACCTGTTGCATCAATGGACACAGCGCCCATTAGACCGTTTGTATATGTAAACTGGTGACCAAACTCTTCTGCAATTGCATTGAGTACTTTAATAGATTGAGCCGTTACTTCTGGGCCAATTCCATCTCCATTAATGACTGCGATCTTCTTTTCCATATTAGCCTTTTTCTAGTTCAAATTTTTCAATTGTTGCTTTACGACTGATCAGAAAATCGATGTCGTCGTATCCATTTAATAAACATGTTTTTTTATACGGGTTCAATTCAAAAGAAGCTTGTGCGCCAGTAGCATCAATGGTGATGGTTTGTGCAGCCACATCAATACTCAATGTATCTGATGCACTTAAAGCAAAAATTTGTTGTAAAAAATTTTCTGATACAATCACCGGCAATACGCCGTTATTGAGTGCATTGTTTTTAAAAATATCCGCGAAAAAACTAGAGACCACTGCTTTAAAACCATAATCTAATAAAGCCCATGCAGCATGCTCTCTTGAAGAACCACAACCAAAGTTTTTTCCTGCTACCAATATATCTCCAGAAAAAGTAGTTTGATTCAACACAAAATCAGGCTTAGGTTTCAATTCATCATCTTGTTCGTAGCGCCAATCTCTAAATAGGTTTTTTCCAAAACCATCTCTGGTAGTAGCTTTTAAAAATCGTGCAGGAATGATTTGATCCGTATCCACATTTTCAATGGGAAGTGGAACAAATGAACTTTTTATTTGCTGTAAAGCTTGCATAATATATTTAGTACTAATTAGGATTAATTAAATCTCTTACATCGGTTACCACGCCTGTAATTGCCGCAGCTGCAGCGGTTAAAGGACTAGCCAATAATGTTCTTGCACCTGCACCCTGTCTACCTTCAAAATTTCGATTGCTGGTACTAATACAATATTCACCAGCTGGAATTTTATCTTCGTTCATTCCTAAACAAGCACTACAACCAGCTTGTCTTATTTGAAATCCTGCTTCAGCAAAAATTCTATCCAATCCTTCTGCATGAACTTGTTTGGCTACTTGTTGAGAACCAGGCACAATCATCACTTTTACGCCGTCGTGTTTTTTTCTGCCTTTTACCAATGCTGCTACCAATCGGAGGTCTTCAATTCTAGAATTGGTACAGCTTCCAATAAATACATGTTGAACAGGCATTCCCAATAAAGCTGCACCACTATTTAATCCCATATAGGTTAATGCTTGTGCTAAATTTTTGCGCTCGCCTTCGTTACTGATGGAGTCGGTTAATGGAATATTTGCATCAATTGCCATACCCAATCCAGGATTGGTACCATAAGTAATCATGGGCGCTATTTCTGCCGCATCAAAAGTTAGTTCCAAATCAAAAACCGCATCTTCATCCGAATACAATTGTTTCCAGTCGGCTAATTGTTTATCCCAGTCCGCTCCTTTAGGTGCGTAGGTTCTTCCTTTGATATATCCAAAAGTGATTTCGTCCGGCGCAATCATACCCCCTCTTGCGCCCATTTCAATACTCATATTGCAAATGGTCATTCTGGCTTCCATCGAAAGCGCACGAATAGTACTACCCGCATATTCTACAAAATATCCAGTAGCGCCACTTGCAGAAATTTTAGCAATGATGTACAAAATGATATCTTTAGAAACAACCCCACTAGATAATTCACCATCAATATTGATGCGCATGGTTTTCGGCTTGGTTTGTAACACACATTGCGAAGCAAAAACCATTTCTACTTCACTGGTTCCAATTCCAAATGCGATGGTACCAAATGCCCCATGGGTACTAGTATGGCTATCTCCACAAACAATGGTCATACCTGGTTGCGTAATACCCAATTCAGGACCAATCACGTGCACAATACCTTGATAAGGATGTCCTAATCCATACAATTCTACCCCATGCTTTTCACAATTTTCTATTAATTGATCTACTTGCATTTTACTCAACAGATCCTTAATTGGTAAGTGCTGATTTAATGTAGGCACATTGTGATCGGCCGTTGCAATGGTTTGCTTTGGTCTAAACAAAGAAAGACCTCGCTTTTCAATCCCATTAAATGCTTGCGGGCTGGTTACTTCATGAATAAAATGTTTATCAATATATAATACGGAAGGACCATCTTGTATTTTTTCTACAACATGTGCATCCCAAATTTTATCAAATAATGTTTTTCCCATTTTCTGTTGATTATGCTATTGCCCTTACTTTATTGTAGTTGATTGCTAAATGTTGTAAATCGGTTTCTACTACTTCTTTTTTACCATCTGCTACTGATAAAAAATGTTCGTATAATGCATCAATATCATCTCTGTTGAATTCATATCCCAACTTTTGAAAACGGTGTGCTAATGCACTTCTACCGCTTCTTGCAGTTAAAACAATTTTACTCCCTTCGGCACCTACCAATTCAGGATTAATGATTTCGTAGGTTTCAGCACACTTTAAGAAGCCATCTTGATGAATACCAGATGAATGAGAAAATGCATTCGAACCCACAATGGCTTTATTGGGTTGAACAGGCATCCGCATGATATCGGAGACTTCTCTACTCAATGGATTAAGCATTTGGGTATTGATATTGGTATACAAATTCAATTGCTTGTGTTGCGCTATAATCATCACTACTTCTTCTAATGAAGTATTACCAGCACGTTCGCCTAAGCCATTAATAGTGCATTCTATTTGACGGGCACCACTCATAACTCCACTGATAGAATTGGCAGTAGCCAAGCCCAAGTCATTGTGACAATGACAGGAAAGAATGGCTTTGTCTATATTAGGAACATTGTTCCTTAAAAAAGCAATTTTCTCACCATATTGATGCGGCAAACAATAACCAGTGGTATCCGGAATATTTACTACAGTTGCTCCAACAGCAATTACGGCTTCTACTACTCTAGCTAAATATTCATTGTCCGTTCTACCGGCATCTTCCGCATAAAATTCTACATCGTCGGTAAAATTCCTAGCCCATTTTACACATTGAATAGCACGAGCTAAAATTTCATCTTGAGTAGAATTAAACTTGGCTTTGATATGAAAATCAGATGTGCCAATTCCGGTGTGAATTCTTGGTCTCACTGCATATTTTAGTGCTTGAGCAGCTACTTCTATATCTTTCTGAACAGCCCTGGTTAAGCCACAAACGGTTGCATTTTTAATATGCTTGGCAATTTGGGTAACCGACTCAAAATCGCCCGGGCTAGATACAGGGAAACCAGCTTCAATAATGTCTACCCCTAATTCTTCTAACTGTAAAGCGAGTCCTAACTTTTCCTTTGTATTGAGTTTACAACCAGGTACTTGTTCCCCATCTCTAAGTGTAGTATCAAAAATGTGAATTTTTTCAGCCATATTCCATCAAATTTTTTATATAAAAAGACAGGCACGATGCTATTGCTATTGATTGCCTTTAATAACAACAGTACGGCCTGTCGTATTCGAATTTAGATTGCCTTATCTTTAGTTCTGAAACAAAAGAGGTAGGTTTTTACGATGTATAAACCCATTCAAAAACCTTAAAAGTCAATACAGTATTGAATTATAGAATAACTTTTTTACGATGCCCAACAGAACAACAGATGCCTTATTTCAATTAATTCAGTCACTAGAAAGGGCCGAAAAACGCAATTTTAAATTGTATATGACCCGCAATACGGGAACAAGCAATTTAAAAGTGGTTCAATTATTTGACGCTTTAGATAAAATGCCACAATATGATGAAGCCATTTTATTGAAGAAAACACCCAGCATTCAGAAGCAACAACTCTCTAATTTAAAAGCGCATTTATACCAAGAAATACTAGCAAGTGTTCGTTTATTAAAGCAAGAAGAAAATATAGACCTGCAGTTACATGAACAGTTAGACTTTGCCAGAATTTTATATAATAAAGGATTAAATATTCAAAGTTTAAAAATACTAGACAAGGTAAAAGAATTAGCTAAAGCAAATAACCAAGTAACTTATATTCAACAAGTACTGTTTTTAGAGAAAAAAATTGAATCCTTGTATATTACCAGAAGTATGCAGGATAGAGCGCAGAAACTTTGTGCCGAATCGGAAGAAACCAATGAGCGATTAGTCAATATTAGTACACTATCTAATTTATCTTTATTACTATACGAATGGTATATCAGAAACGGACATGCGCGAAACGAGGAAGATAAAAATGCACTAGCAATTTATTTTAATCATCCCCTATTACACGAAAGCGAACAAGGAAAGGAGTTTTATGAAAAGCTTTATCTCTATCAATGTTATTGTTGGTATGCATTTATTACCCAAGAATTTTTAATGTACTATCGCTATTGCATTAAATGGACAGAACTATTTAAAGCAGAGCCTAAAATGATAGAAATTGAAACGGCGCATTTTATCAAAGGCATGCATAATTTATTAGGAGCACATTTTGATTTGAGGAACTATCGAAAATTCAATGAAACGATTAAAGAATTTGAACGGTTTATAGAAACACCCGTTGTGCAAAATAATATCAATAATAAAGTTCAATGTTTCACCTATTTGTATACTGCTAAACTGAATAAGCACTTCATGGAAGGAACTTTTACCAAAGGGCTTTCTCTTATTCCAGAAATAGAAGAAAAACTATTTGATTATGAAGCATATTTAGACCGACACAGAACATTGGTATTTTACTATAAAATTGCTTCCTTGTATTTTGGAAGTGGTGACGCAGAAAAAAGCATTGACAATCTGAATAAAATCATCCACTTAAAAGTAGATCTAAGAACCGATTTACAATGTTATGCACGACTATTACATATGATTGCACATTATGAAATGGGGAATTACGATTTACTCAAATACTTGCTCAAATCTGTTTACCGTTTCATGGCAAAAATGCAAAACTTAAGTGCAGCAGAAGAAGCTGTATTTAGTTTCTTAAAGAAATCTTTTCATAGTGCACCCAATCAAGTTAAACCGTTGTTTCAAAATTTGTTGACCGAATTAAAAGGAATGGCAAATGACAGGATGGAAACCAGGGCATTTATGTACCTCGATTTTATTTCATGGCTAGAAAGTAAAATTCAGCGTAAACCTGTACAGAGTATCATTAGACAAAAATTTCTGGAAGCTAAAAAAAGAATTAGTGACGCATGATTGCTTGCGTGATGGGAAAACTCATATGCATTGCACAGCCTGAAGTTGGAGCAGTATGAATGCTTATGGTTCCATTAAATAATTCTACTCTACTTGTTATATTGTATAACCCAATTCCCTTTTTTTGTATCGCTAAATCAAAGCCAACTCCATTATCATAAATAGACAAATAGATACTGTTTATATTTCTACCTAAGTCTATTTTTAGTTCACTGGCTCCAGCATGTTTTAAAACATTGTTTACTTGCTCTTGCACAATTCTAAAGAGACTCAACTTGAAATCATAATGAATATCTTCTTCAAAGAAAGTATCAGAAACAAATTCAATTTTCATGGTATTCACTCCATTCACATCTTCTAAAACACTTTCAATTGCTTTTACCAAGCCGAAGTCCTTAATCAATGGAGTAACCAATCCTTTCGACAATCTTCTTATTTCTTCAATTGCATGCAAAATAAAATCGGCAGATTGGCGCAATAAATCAGAGCCTGGTGCATGCTTTTTCTCAGCTGAAGCAATGTACATCATTGCAACAGTTAATTGTTGGTTTACATTATCGTGCAGTTCTCTACTAATATCATGACGCTCTTGTTCTTGGGTATTAATAACAGCTTCAGCAATTTCCTTTTGTTTAATTAAGCGCTCTTCTTCAAGTTTTTTCTCTAGTAATAATTTACCCGTAATATTTTGAGCAATGGCCATGACTGCATTTTTTTCATTGAATTGAATTCGATGAGAAAAAACATTCATGAAAATACGTTCTCCATTTTTAGTGATATGCTCCCATATTCCTCCTGAGTCTAAATCTTCCGATGCAGCAATATGTTCAATAAAAAGTTTTAGCTTACTATAATTCTCTGGAGTTCTTAAATCCCAGAGGGTTAATTTTACAAATTCTTCTCGAGTATAGCCATATTCTTTTTCGGCCATATCGTTCACTTCCAAAATTTCATATGAAGCTAAATCCCAAATAAAAATTGCCATTGGGTTATAGTAGAATAAGCTGCGATAACGCTCATTACTAATTCTAATATTCTCTAGATTCCGTTTACGCTCTATACTGTATTGAATAGATTTGGAAAGCAATTTTTCATCAAACTCACCCTTTACCAAATAATCCTGTGCACCGGCAGCCATTGTTTCAAGGGCCATATCCATATCAGCCAAACCCGTTAACACAATGATTGGAATTGCAGGCGCAATATGATTGATATGTTTAAATGATTCAATACCTGCACTATCAGGCAATGAGAGGTCTAATAGAATCAGATTGGGCTGTTCATTATTCAGCAACAAGTCTGCCTCTTCATTGCTTTTTGCTTTTTTTATTTGGCCAATGGGCAATCTGGTTTTCCACAAGAGTCCTTCTAATACAAATAGATCAGCAGGATTATCTTCTACAATAAGAATGCGCAATAATGCATTAGGTTCAGGCATAGATTCGTTCTATGGCGTCTTTAAACTTCTCGTTAACCACTTTGCGTTTTAAGCTGAGCTTAGGGGTCATTTCACCTGTGTCAACTGTCCACTCTCTTGGCAATAATTCAAACTTCTTAATCTGTTCAACATGATTAAAAAATTTATTGAAGCTCTCAACCAGTTCACGATACAGTTCTAATACTTTAGGGTGATGAATCACATCTTCGTTGGTGGTATAAGGAATTCCTTTCTCTCTCATCCACTCTTTAAGCGTTGCAAAAGAAGGAACAATTAATGCTCCAACAAACTTACGCTCCGATCCAACCACCATTACTTGTTCAACAAATGGACTCTCTTTTAATTTATTTTCGATGGGTTGAGGTGCAACATACTTTCCACCACTGGTTTTGAAGAGTTCCTTCTTACGATCGGTGATTTTTAAAAAATTATTTTCATCCCAAACACCTATATCCCCAGTAAGCAACCATTCGTCTTTCATGGTTTCTGCTGTTAAGTCTGGGCGCTTATAATAGCCCTTCATTACACAAGGACCAGTTACCATAATTTCTCCATCTTCGGCCAACTTTACTTGAATACCTTCAATAGGAGGCCCAACAGTGCCGAACTTTGTTCCGCCTTTTTCTTGTCTGTTTACACAAATCACCGGACTATTTTCAGTAGGACCATAACCCTCATAAACAGGCACACCCGCAGCATTAAAAATGCGTAACAATTTTACCTGACAAGCAGCACCACCTGTAATAATAAAAGAAATATTCCCTCCCAATGCTTCTCTCCACTTAGAAAAAATCAATTTATTCGCGATGGCTAATTGAATATTATACCAAATGCCACCACTTATTCTATTGTCGTATTTTTCTGCTAAATCAACTGCCCAGAAAAATAATTTTCTTTTAGTGCCAGTAAGTTCACTACCCTTGGCCATGATTTTTTCGAATACTTTTTCAAGTAATCTTGGAACCGTAGTAAATCCATTGGGCTTAATTTCTTTTAGATTATCTCCAATGGTTTCAAGACTTTCAGCGTAATAAATACTGATACCGCTGTATAAATAAATATAAGTACAAGTCTTTTCAAAAATATGATTCAAAGGCAAGAAACTAAGGACCTTAGATTCTGGTGAATCATTGAATGGAAAACTCTTTTTACTAAACTGAACATTGGTGTAAATATTAGCATGAGAGAGCATAACACCTTTTGGCGTACCCGTTGTACCAGAGGTATAAATAATGGTAGCTAAATGCTCAGTAGGAACCGATTTTTTAATTGCATCAACATCTGCTAAAAGTTCATCAGTAGCTAAAGCACTTACTTCAGTCCAATGTTTGGCACCAGCAATGGTATCAAAAGTATAAATTCCCTGAATGGAAGGTACTTTGTCGATGATGCTTTGCACTTTTAACAACAAATCTTCGCTACTTACAAAAATATATTTAACAGCAGCGTCATTTAAAATGAAAGCCAATTCATTCGGATTGGTAGTTGGATAAACAGGAACCAAAATTGCTCCCGCTTGTTGAACTGCCAAATCAGTAAAAACCCATTCGGGTCTATTATTGCTGATGATGGCAATTTTATCGCTCGACTCTGGAGTAAAATCATTGGCTTTTACCCCTAATGATAGCAAACCTGCACTGAGTCGATTTACCGTATCAGCCACTTGTTGCGTACTATAGGTTTTCCATTTTCCATTTTCTTTGGCAGCCAGCATATCATTCTTTGGAAAATTTTCCAGCTGATGAGCTACCGCATCAAATAAACGCTTTGTATTCATATTGCAATCGTTAGAAGTGAGTACACTTTATTTAAATGGTCAAATTAGGCAATTAAAAACAAATAAAAAAGCCAGTTTGCACTGGCTTAACAACTAATATGCATATACTAGTTTAAATAGTACTGTCCTGCAGGCTGTCGGTAAATTCGACTTTGCTGGAATTCTTTAAATTTTTGAGCTTCTTCAGCATGGGTATTTTGCCAATTCTGGTAAGCTTCCTCACCAAAAGCTGCCCCAAATAGCCATTGATTATACGCTTCAAAAATGCCTTCTCTAATCATATGCTGCCAATGCAAAAACAATTGATAGGGAAATTGGGTTGCATTTTCAGACATCCATTCCATGAGTAAGCGGGTTTTAATGCTACTGATATGGTCAATGGTTAAACCATCTGCAACCAAGGGTTTTGTCTTTTCGTAAATAGCTAATTGCTTTTTTTCGAATTCGGCATACTTAGGAACCAAGTGGGAAGGCATTTTCACAATGGGTCTTAATATATTTTTATAGGCATCTAACATAGCGTTTTTTACCTCTGAAGTTCTAGTAGAGTAGCTCTCTAAATTCACAAACAATTCTCCATGAATCAGGACCCTGATCCAATTCATCTCTTTGTAATAGTATTTAGCAGCATGATAATAATTACCACTGTAAGAAGGAGCTAGTTCAATCCCTTTTTCCCAAGTAGCAATGGCTTCGTCTTTTTTATTTTCTTGCAATAAGCACTCCCCATATTCACTGTAAATAATACCCCCATTAGGAAATTTTTTCAGGGCACGCTTATAAATTTTATTGGCCGCTGCGTAGTCTGCTATAGACTTGTAAGCCAAGCCTAAAATTTGAAAACTTTGTTGATCGGAATCGGGTAATTCAATTGCTATTTTGCCAACATCAATGGATTGGGCAAATTCCCTTTGCAAATAATAACAAAACGAAATATTCTTTAAGGTTTCTAAATTTTGAGGCTCAATGGCTTTTGCTTTTTCAAGTGCAACCATTGCATTGGTGAAATCGCCTTGTTGCATTAAAGACATAGCAGATTCCTGAAACTGTTTAACAGTAGGGGTTTGCGCGTTAACATTAACCGCAAAAACCGCCATGATTAGGATAAAGAATAATTTTTTCATCTTGTATTAATCTGCAATTAAATGCGTTAACAAACCGTCTCTCAACTTAGGCTCAAACCAAGTACTCTTAGGAGGCATTACATTACCACTATCGGCAATAGCAAATAGTTGATCAATCGTAACAGGATACAAACTAATAGCAGCAGCCATTTCGCCACTATCTACTCTTTGTTCTAATGCACCCAAACCACGAATACCACCTACAAAATCGATGCGTTTATCGGTACGCTGATCTAAAATACCTAAGATTGGGCCCAAGATTTGTTCTTGTAAAATTGATACATCTAACACACCAATTGGGTCATTCGAATAAGTACCTTCTTTTGCAGTTAGTTTATACCATTGACCATCTACATACAATCCCATGGTATGAATTTGTTCGGGCTTCACTATTTGTTTGCCTACTAAACTTACTTCAAAAGACTTTTCCAAAGCAGTTAAAAAATCTGAAACAGATAATCCATTCAAATCTTTTACCACTCTATTGTAATCCATGATATGCAACTGATTCGAAGGGAAAAGTGTAGTTAAGAAATAACTCGCTCCTGCAGGTGCTTTCTCTTGTAATTGCATACGTACTTTGGCTGCAGAAGCCGCTCTATGATGACCATCTGCAATATAAGTGCAAGGAATTTCTTTTTCAAATACAGCCGTTATTGAAGCAACAATATCAGAATCACTCACAATCCAAATACTGTGTTGAATACCATCTTCAGCAGTAAAATCGTACACAGGAGACTTGGCTTGCTTCCAATGATCTATAATAGCATCCACCGCAGCATGATTGCGATAAGCTAAAAAAACATTACCCGTTTGAGCACCAGTGGTTTTAATATGATTGATGCGATCTTGTTCTTTTTCAGGGCGTGTAAACTCGTGCTTTTTAATGATATCATTTTCATAATCATCTACACTACTCACACAAACCAAACCCGTTTGACTTCTGCCATTCATTACTAACTGATAAATATAATAGCAGTCTTTAGATTCCCTAAATAATACGTCACGCTTTATAAAAGCATCTAAATTATCTTTTGCTTGCGCATATACTTCGGGTGCATGAATATCAATCTTATCCGATAAATCAATTTCACTTTTCGTGATATGCAAGAAAGAGTAAGAATTTCCTTGGGCAGCCAATTTGGCTTCTACACTATTTAATACATCGTAAGGTAAACTAGCAACTTGTTTAGCAAGTTGAGGTTGAGGTCTTAATGCCTTGAAAGGTTTAATAATTGCCATTGGGCAAATATCGGTGATATATTTTTAAATGAAAAGTTATGATAGGGAAGTATTAACCGTGCTTTTGAGTAAAGAAATGAACCAAATCACAAAAACTAGTCACACTTTCAATAGGTAAAGCATTGTACATGCTTACTCTGATACCCCCAACCGTTCTATACCCTTTCACCCCAATCATGCCTTCTTTTTTACAAAGGTCTAAAAACGGCACTTCCAAAGCAGAATCTTTTAAAAAGAAAACCGCATTCATTTGACTCCTATCTTCAACCGCAACAGGCGCATCAAATAAAGGATTGGCATCAATGGTATCGTATAATAAAGAAGATTTCTTTTGATTACGAATACCCATTGCATCTAAACCACCTTCTTGAATAATCCAACGAAGGGTAAGCATACTTACATAAACCGCAAAAACAGGAGGGGTATTCATTAAAGAACCCGCTTCAATATGTTTCTGGTAATTCATTATCGTTGGGATTGTACGCGCTACTTTTCCTAAGATCTCTTTTTTAACCACCACCAGGTTCACACCCGCAGCACCCATATTTTTTTGAGCACCTGCATAAATTAAACTGAATTGATTGTAGTTGGCAGGCCTACTAAAAATATCACTACTCATATCGGCCACTAAAGGAACCGCCGTATCAGGAAAACTATGCCACTGTGTTCCTTCTACCGTATTGTTAGAAGTCAAGTGTAAGTAAGCGGCATTGGAAGGAATATCAAACCCTTTGTTAATATAACGATATTGTTGATCGCTGCTATTGGCCACTACTTTCACGTTCCCAAATAAGCTGGCTTCTTTCCAAGCTTTGTTGCCCCAAACACCATGGTCGCAATACGCTGCGGTAGCTTGGGTGTCTAGCAAATTCATAGGCACTTGCATAAACTGCGTTGTTGCTCCCCCGTGTAAAAACAGGATTTCATAAGAATCGTCTAATTCCATTAATTGCTTCACCAAATCTTTGGCTTCTTGCAAAATCTCTAGAAACAAAGGCGTTCTATGGCCAATTTCTAATAGAGACAAACCCGAATTTTTGTAATTCAACACAGCTTCCGCGGCTTGCGCAAGAACCGGTTGAGGTAAAATAGAAGGACCCGAATTAAAATTATGCAACATCATACACAAAACTTAAAACGCAAAGTAAACCGATTATCTTTACATAATGCAACTCCCATCAACCTTATTAGAAAATGCTGTAGCACAATTTTCTAAGCTCCCCGGCATTGGAAAAAAAACGGCGTTAAGACTGGTGCTACATTTATTAAAACAAGACATCAACGATGTGGCATTGTTTGGAGACACGATTGCAAAAATGAGAAGGGATATACAATTTTGCAAACGCTGCAACAATGTAAGTGATGGCGAAACCTGTTCTATCTGCGCCAATAAAATGCGCAATCAACAAATCATTTGTGTAGTAGAAAATATTCGAGATGTAATTGCGATAGAAAGTACCCAGCAGTTCAATGGTACGTACCATGTGTTGGGGGGGATTATATCGCCCTTGGATGGAATCGGCCCCGATCAATTGAGCATTGAGTTACTCGTGAACCGAATTACCCATGAACAGGTAGATGAACTGGTTTTTGCGCTTAGCCCCAATATTCAGGGGGATACCACCATTTATTTTATCCAGAAAAGGATTGCCCATTTAAAATGTAAAGTCACTACCATTGCACGTGGCATAGCATTTGGAGGAGAGTTGGAGTATGCAGATGAAATGACATTGGCCCGCAGTATCGCCAATCGATTACCGGTTCAGCAATATGTACAGTAAGTTTAAAAAGGTCAAATCCAAACAAAATCCTAACTTCGTTGTTTAAACATTAAAATAGCAGACACATGAAAAAGTGGACTAAAATCATATTAACCTTGGTATTGGTAGGCGCCGTTACCGGCGGGATCATCGTTTATAGAATCTTTACCAAGCCGCACAGAGATGTAACCACCGAAAATGCGATTGCCATCAAGGCCCAAGCTTTATTTGAAGCATTTAAAAATGATGAAGCAGCAGCCAATGCAAAATATTTAGACAAAGCCATAGAAATAGAAGGAGAAGTATTAGACCAGAGTACCAATCAAGACGGACAATTGGTGGTGAATTTTAAAACAGACGATGCCTTTTTTGTGATCAACTGTACATTTAAAACCAACCCCGGAGAGCTAAAACCCGGAACTACCATTCGTTTCAAAGGAATTTGCACGGGCTATATACCAGATGCCAATGTGGTGATTAACGAAGGCGTGCTTGTACCTTAATTGATCATTTGTAAAAAATTATAACCCCAACTAATTAGATGATATGAAAAAAATAATATTACTCGCCGCATTAGCCATCGGATTTACTCAATTAAATGCCCAAAAACAATTTGGAACAAGAAATGCAAAAGTAAGTTTCATTGCCACGAACGATGAAGACGTGAAAGCGGTGAACAATGAAGTGGCCAGCAGATTATCCGATAATGGACAAATGAGTTTTAGCTTATTGGTTAAAGGGTTTAAGTTTGAGTACGCAGAAATGCAAGAGAAGTTCAACAACGATTATGCAGAGAGCAACAAATTTCCTAGAGCAGAATTCAAAGGAAATATCAGCAATATCAAAGACATCAACTTTACCAAAGATGGTAGCTATAAAGCGATTGTAAAAGGAACCCTCACGCTACACGGAGTAACGAAACCTTTAACCGTAAACGGTTTAATCACCGTGAAGGCAGGAAAGGTTTCAGCAACCGGAAAATTTCCGATCGTAATGAAAGACTTTAATATTGATGCATCAGCGGTTACAGAAAAAGTAAATGCAGACATCAATGCAGTGTACCAATAGCCATTTACGAAGGGCTATATTTTGCTAGAATACAATATGGGTGTATCTTTGCACCGACTTTGGTGGATTTGTTTATTGTTCAGCCAAGGTCCTAACCAATACGGTACTGTACCGCTATGGGTTAGCCTTTAGAACTAATAAACGTTTGAAGTGCAACCCCACGTTCCGGCGTTTATTGGTTAATTAACTCACTAAAAGTGATTGAACCAATAGCTATGCTAATAAAAGAAGAACTCCAGAAAAGAATCCTTGTAATAGATGGTGCCATGGGCACGATGATTCAAAGGCATCAATTAACAGAAGCCGATTACAGAGGTGAGCAATTTAAAGACTGGCATTTAGATGTAAAGGGAAACAATGATTTACTCTGCATCACCCAACCACAAATTATCAAGGGCATCCACTTGTTGTATTTAGAAGCAGGTGCAGACATTATAGAAACCAATACATTCAGTAGTACTACCATTGCAATGGCAGACTACGATATGCAAAGTTTGGCTTATGAGTTGAACGTAGCCGCCGCGAAATGTGCCCGCGAAGCAGTAGCGGAGTTTATGCAAAAACATCCAGGCACAGGACCCAAATTCGTTGCAGGCGCTATTGGCCCATTGAATAAAACATTGAGCTTATCACCCGATGTAAACAACCCAGGATATAGAGCAGTTACATTTGATGAAGTTGCCAATGCTTATTACGAACAAATAGATGGATTGGTGAATGGTGGGGTAGACATCTTATTAATCGAAACCATTTTTGATACATTGAATGCAAAAGGTGCAATTTATGCAGCCAAAAAATATTTCAGAGACAAAGGCATACCAGAGTTACCCATCATGATCAGCGGCACCATTACCGATGCATCGGGCAGAACCCTGAGTGGACAAACATTAGAAGCATTTTACACTTCTGTTTTACATGCCAACCCCATCAGCATTGGATTGAACTGTGCATTGGGTGCCGCAGAAATGAGAAGTCATATAGAAGAGTTATCACAGATAGCGGCCTGTTATACATCGGCCTATCCCAATGCAGGCTTACCCAATGCTATGGGAGAATACGATGAAGCACCGCATGAAACAGCACACTTCATAGAAGAGTGGGCCAAGCAAGGCTTCGTGAATATTGTAGGTGGTTGTTGCGGAACAACACCTGATCATATTAAACATATTGCAGACAACGTTCGAAAAATGCAACCCAGACCATTACCTGTGGTTGAAACAACCATTTAAACAATGAGTACAATCAAACCATATTTAAGGCTTGCCGGATTAGAACCTTTGATCATTAGACCAGAGACCAATTTTGTAAACGTAGGCGAAAGAACCAATGTAACAGGATCAAAGAAATTTGCACGCTTAATCAGAGAAAATAAATTTGAAGAAGCATTATCTGTTGCCAGACAACAGGTAGAAAGCGGCGCGCAAATATTAGACGTGAACATGGACGATGCTTTGTTAGAAGGCGTAAGTGCTATGACCACTTATTTAAACTTATTACAAAGCGAACCAGATATCGCGCGCATTCCCATCATGATTGATAGCTCCAAATTTGAGATCATAGAAGCAGGATTAAAATGTGTGCAAGGAAAATGTATTGTGAACTCCATCTCTATGAAAGAAGGAGAAGAAAAATTCATAGAGCAAGCATTCATTTGTAAATCTTTTGGGGCAGCAGTCATTGTAATGGCATTTGATGAAGTAGGACAAGCAGATACCAAGGATAGAAAAATAGAAATCTGTCATCGTGCATACAAAATATTAACAGAGCAAGTAGGTTTTGATCCACAGGATATCATATTCGACCCGAATATTTTTGCGATTGCAACAGGTATAGAAGAACATAATAATTATGCAGTAGATTTTATAGAAGCTACCAGAGAAATCAAGCGATTGATGCCATTGGCAAAAGTTTCAGGCGGTGTATCAAATGTATCATTTTCATTTAGAGGCAACGACCATGTAAGAGAAGCCATCCATTCTGTATTCTTATTGCACGCCATTAAAGCGGGTATGGATATGGGGATTGTAAACGCTGGGCAGTTGGTAGTGTACGACGAAATAGAACCCACCCTAAGGGAATTATGCGAAGACGTTATCTTGAATAGAAACAACGACAACAACGAAGCCACAGAAAAATTAATCCAACACGCAGAAACCGTTAAGGCCAAGGGTAAAGTAGAAGTAAAAGATGAAGCTTGGAGAAAAGAACCCGTTGAAAAAAGATTGGCACATTCATTAATCAATGGTATTACCGATTATATAGACGAAGACACAGAAGAAGCTAGACAAAAATATCCAAGACCATTGGATGTGATTGAAGGCCCGTTGATGGATGGGATGAATATCGTAGGCGATTTATTTGGTGCGGGCAAAATGTTTTTACCACAAGTGGTAAAGAGTGCCCGCGTAATGAAAAAAAGTGTGGCTATTTTAACGCCTTATATAGAACAAGAAAAAGAAGACAGAAAGCAAGCACACTTAGCGGCAGGCACAGTGAACGAAGAAACCGCAGGTGCAGCAAAAATATTATTGGCCACCGTAAAAGGCGACGTACACGATATTGGAAAAAATATTGTGGGCGTTGTACTAGGCTGTAATGGCTATGATATTGTAGACATGGGGGTAATGGTACCGGCAGATAAAATATTAGAAGCAGCAGAAAGAGAGAAAGCAGATATTATTGGATTGAGTGGATTGATTACGCCTTCCTTGGATGAAATGGTGCATATAGCTAAAGAAATGAAGCGCAGGAATATGAAGCAGCCATTATTAATTGGAGGGGCTACTACTTCCAGAATGCATACGGCCGTAAAGATTGCACCAGAATACGAAAATGGCGTAGTGCACGTACTAGACGCATCCAGAAGTGTAACAGTTGCGGGTTCTTTGTTGAATAAAGAACTAAAGACCCCATTCTTAGATGAATTAGTACAAGAGTACAGCAAACTAAAAGAAGGATTCGACAACAAAAAATCCGTAAAGCAATACCTGTCATATGCAGAGGCATTAAAAAATAAAGTGGCCATTGATTGGGACAGTTATACTCCCCCTACACCTAGCTTTACAGGCACCAAAGTATTTGAAGCGTATGATTTAAATGAATTAAGAACATTCATAGATTGGAAACCATTTTTTATCACATGGGAAATGCATGGCAATTTTCCAGCCATCTTAACCGATGAAGTGGTGGGAACAGAAGCCACCAAATTGTACAATGATGCCAATGCTTTGTTAGATAAAATCATTGCAGAAAAATGGTTAACCGCCAAAGGTGTGATAGGATTTTGGGAAGCAGCCAGCAACCATGATGATGTAGAAGTGTATACAGAAAAAGAGAAAGTGCAATTGAGTTTTCATCGCCAACAAATCAAGAAAGCACCCGGACAACCCAATTTATCTTTGGCCGATTTTGTTAGCCCAGCAACTGCCAATAAAAAAGATCATATTGGTGCATTTGCCGTAAGCATCCATGGCATTGAACCCCATCTAGAAAAATTTGAAGCGGCACACGACGACTACAATAAAATTATGTTGCAAGCATTGGCCGATCGATTTGCAGAAGCTTTTGCAGAAGCATTGCACTTGCATACGCGTAAAGAATATTGGGGCTATGATGCACAAGAACAATTGAGCCCAGAAGAATTAATTAAGGAACAATACAAGGGCATACGCCCAGCACCAGGCTATCCTGCTTGCCCAGACCATACAGAGAAATACAAATTATTTGATTTGCTGAGTGCACAAGACAATGCAGGAATCTCCTTAACAGAAAGCTTGGCCATGTATCCAGCATCATCAGTTTGTGGTTGGTATTTTTCGCATCCGCAGAGTCAGTATTTTGGAATTGGCAAAATAGAGCAAGACCAATTTAAGGACTATGCAGCCCGCAAAGGCATGGACGAAGCCACTGCTGAGAAATGGTTGAGGCCGATATTGTAGGTTAAAATTGATTTATGACAAAGAATTAAAAACTAATAATGTTTAGACAATAATTTATCAATAGAATTCAGAGACGTTTTTCCAATACCTCTAAAAATTATTTTTCCTTTGGGATCAATCAGAATGAATGTTGGAAAACTTGTAATTTTATACATTTTAACTAATTCTGCACTACTTCGCTTATCAAATACATTGGGCCATAAAACGTTTTTTGATTTCAAATAATTTTTTACCCCATTAAGGTCATCATCGTGTGCAACACCATAAATATTAAACTTATCTCTGCCATATCGATCAAAAATACTTTTCAGATCTGGAAGTAAATCAAGGCATGGCTTACACCATGTTCCCCAAAAGTCTAATAAAATAAATTGGTTCGAATTTTGAATATTAAAAGACTTATTAGTCATTATATCTTTGAACTTAAAGTCATAGGCCTTGAAATTGATGTTATACCCAAAATTATCATCCATTTTAATTAGCTTAATGCCAATTGACAGTGGATTATCATAATAGCCTTGTAAAACAACTTGATGTTTATTGATCAAAACAGTATCACCAATCTTATAGTAAATAATTTCATCCTTTGGTGAATTTTTAATTTTTGAATTAGTGGATATTGAAAAGACCATCTTATTCTTTACACTTAAATTGTCATAATCGTAATTCATAAAATTTAAGAAATAAGTTTGTTTATCTACTACAAAATTGGTCTGATTATAAAAAGGAACAAGAACAAAAATATTTTTAAGATAATTATTACCAAACGAGAGCCCGCTTTTTACATATTTGATAGTGACAGTTTTTTTTAACACTTGATTATTCAATAAAAATTCAACATCTCGAAGGACAATAATATGATCTAATTTCTTAACATCATATATCTGTTCATTTAAAAAAATATTGTCGTTATTTGAATCAATGATGAAATATTCATTTCCATTTATAAAACCAAATATTATTTTGACTCTTTTTAATTTATTAAAATCCTCGTCATTTAAACCGTTCTGAAATTTGAATTCCTTTATTGATACCGGGTTGAAATTTTTAGGATAACTATTAATAGCTAAATTAAATTTAGATTTTGGTGTACCTACAGGAATTGAATTAAAAACGGAATTCCCATGAATAGATTGGAATTTAGTTAAGCTTAAATTTTGCGATAATATTTCGTAACTAAAAAATAATGCTATAAGAGAAAATAAAGGCTTTGCTTTGATGATGACCATTCTTACCAAAATTTTTATACCCTTCATTTAAAGGATATCGAAGAAAAAGATATGACAAAATGATCTGAATAGGAAATTAAGGCTGGGGGTATTTTTACCCCTCACTACCAGTTAACCTTATTGTTTTGATCGTTCTTAAATGTCTTGAAGTTGTAAGAAAATGTCATTAAAAAATACCTCCCTAAAACATTGGTATTTGTTTCTGTAATATTGTTTCCGATCACATTACGACTAAAATTATTATTTCGATTGAGTAAATCACGAACAATAAATTTAATTTCACCCTTATCCTCTTTTAAACAATAAACAGATATAGAGGGATTAATAAACAGATTGATCGGTAAAGCTGGTAAATTTTCATAGACAATTTTATTTGCCAATAAAGTAGTGTTAAAAGAGACTTTTTTAAATAACCTAGCAGTTACTTCTACATCGAGATTCTGAACATTCGATAATACATCAGCCGTAAAATTATTCGTGAACCGATTGACATTAGCAGTATAAGAATAACTATAGTAAAAACTAAACTTGTCCTGCCAATTAAAACTGTTGCCTACAGTTGTTTTAAACACATTCACTTTCTGAGAAAATTCAGTTTCATTAAATACTGTAGGTGTAACCATATTTTGATAACTCAGATTAAAGCTAACTGAGTGATTATAGCGGTTGATTTTTTGGAAACCTTTGGTAATTCCAGCATTTAAATTAAATGATTGCCTATTACTTGCATTTATAGATTTAATTTCCTGCTTACCATCATTCAAAATATTTACAGCTTGAATTACAGGGTTTTCAGTAAGTATATAATAAAGGGATGTATTAAGATTTATCTGTTGTTTAACGTTAAATTTATTATAAAAAATACTAAATGTATTTGCCTTTTCAGCTCTTAATTTAACATCACCACTAAACACAAATAAAGGGTTAGTATTATCAAGAATTGGATTTAGGTCTCTTGAAAGTGGCAAACTAATTTTTTGATCAAATGTAATTCTTACCCCCCCCCTTTTATAAAACGAGAATGCAAATAAATGACTTGTATATTTATTTTGATAATTATTGAAATTTTTATTACTTAAAATGACATTCTGTTGCGCATTAAATAAAGTAGCCCTTAATGAAAGGACAAATTTATTTATCTTAATGCTTATATTGGGAGCTAACTCAAGAATAGAATTTTTAATATTTATTTCACTACTTAAATTTGTAATTATACTGTCATAATTATTACTACTTACTGGTTGCAAATATGACAATATATTATTTTGTTCATCAATAATATTGTAAGACCCCAGAAAATTTAATGTTATTTTTTTAAGGTCAGAACCAAAATAAGTTATAGCATTATAATTATTTTCAATTTTGGGATTTAATAATCGCAGCTGTCTTATAAATGTGTTTGATGGTGTAGTAATTAAATTCAAGTTGTCAATTTCAGTTAAAAAACTTGAATTATTCTTTGAATTGTCATATCGGTGAGACAACTGAATTGATTGATTTTGTTTTTTCAATTTTGTAAAATACACTATAGAATGATTATAATTATTTAACTTATTAATCTGATTAAACAAACCATTTGACTTCAAAATAGTATCATTCATGACTTTAGAATTGAGGGTTTCATTGAAAGTTGATGAATGTTGATCTGTCCATTGATTCCCAACATATACTGATAAAGAATGATTACCCGATTTACTTTTTAGTCTTGCGCCAATATTAACAGTGTGATTGGTTTTAATTAAAGCATACTGATTAGTAATTTTATACTCATTTATGGTGTCATTATTATAAAAAAGTGTTTTGGTATTTTCATTTGTATAGCCATCTTCATTAGAAACAAAATATTGTGCATAAAATGAAGTATTCTTTGTAGGTGCATGATTAAAATTGATACCTCCACCAGCTGACTCTGTTTCAGCGGTTGCTCCGCCTCCAAAAGAAATATTGTTAAATGTGTAGGAATTTCTATCCCCATTTACACTCATTTTATATTGACTCCGATTAAACGCTCCCAATGAACGCATCTCTGAACTATTAAAAACGCCTCTGTTAAGATTGTTTTTATAGCCTATTAATGTAATTTGAACTGTATCTCGTAAAAAATTGACTGCGCCAGCTAGTTCATATCGATTGTCTGTTCCGCCTGAAGTAGACACTTTGCCAAAAGTACTTTTCTTGACATGTTGCTTTAATTTCAAATTAATAATTTTGTTATATTCATTTCCCTGCGATATAGCATTCCCATCTTCTTTATCATCATATACTTGAACATTGGCCACTATTGCACTTGGCAAAATTTGTGTAGCTGCTTTATAATTGTCATTAAAGAAACTCTTCCCATCTACATATATTCTTGAAACTGGTCTGCCGTTATAGGTAATATTGCCGTCCCGATCCACCTGCATACCTGGCAGTTTTTTAAAAAGGTCTTCCACCAATGCATTGGGTAATGTTTTAAAGGCAGTCGCATTAAATTCAATGGTATCTTTTTTAACGATAATGGGTGGCCTCTCAGATTTTACAATTACTTCATCTAAAGATTTTGAAGTTGGCTTTAATAAAATTGTACCAATAGAATAATTAGCAGAAGCAGTTAATCGCACTTCTCTTCGGTCTACTTCATACCCTTCAAATGTGGTGACAATTTTTAAGGGTTGATTGATTGGTATATTCCTTATTTCAAAACCTCCCTTATCATCACACAATTTAAAAGAAACAATACTTGAATCCGTTAACTTAAACACGGAAACAGTCGCCAAGCTCAATCCCTTTTTGGTAGCACTGTCTTTTACAACACCACTTATTACGCCAATATTTGGCTGTTGAGCATACGTTTGACAAAAAATTAAGATAAATAAACAAACAGAAAAAGCTTTGATACCCATAAGTAATTGAAAATCTTTGCATTATATCGAAAAAAGGCACGAAAGCTTTTCTTTGATAATTAAATATCGTACAAAAGAATTATATATTCAAAAACAACCGGGGGGTATTTTTACCCCCAGCATATGTTAATTTTTTAACAAAAAAGGGGTTACAAAGCCACTGCTGAGAAATGGTTGAGGCCGATATTGTAGGTTTATGTAATTTTTTTTGATAATAATCGGAAATTATCCGATTATTGTGTAATAATTTTACATAAATGGATTTTATTTATGCCCTTAAAGCATTTGAAGAAGAGCCAATCACCAGACAATTGGTATTGGACTTACTTAAGGAGTATAAGAGGCCCAATGATAAAATCAATGAATTGGTTAAGCAAAATATATTGACCTCAATTAAAAGAGGGCTATATATGCCTGGGCCCAATAGTCATTTAAATCCACCAGATCCATTTTTAATCGCGAATCATTTATGGGGGCCAAGTTATATTTCACTAGAATCTGCCTTGTCTTATTGGGGAATGATTCCAGAACGAGTGTATGAAATCAGTTCTATTACCCTAAAGCCAACTAAAATATTTAAAACAGCAATAGGGCGTTTTAATTATTTACATGCCAAAGCACCTTATTATACATTTGGCATTCAAAGCATCGCGCTAAGTGCTAAACAAATGGTAATGATTGCATCCCCTGAAAAAGCATTGTTCGATAAAATCATCATGACTTCAGGCATTGTAATTAGGAGTACAACCCAAGCAAGAGATTTACTGATAGAAGATTATAGAATGGAAGAAACCCTTCTAAAAAAATTAAACTTAGCAATGATGAAAAGTTGGATAGTTGACTCACCTAAGCGGAGCAGTTTAGCTATACTAATAAAAATGATCGAACAATTATGATTAAAGAGTGGCTAGAACAATACCAACCTAAAAACAGAATCGAAGCTGAATCTGCATTACGCGAGATAATGCAAGATGTTGCTTTGGCGGGATTAAACCGCAGTGGTTTTTTTGAGAAAGCAGCATTTTATGGCGGTACTGCTTTAAGAATTTTTCATGGATTAGATCGATATTCTGAAGACTTAGATTTTTCATTATTAGCAGCAAACCAATCTTTTTCCTTGGAGCCATATTTTGAAGGAATGTTACAGGAATTCGAAGCAGTAGGCATGAAAGTAGGTGTGCAGGAAAAAGAACTAGTTCTTGAAAAGATGATTCCTCAACTTGGTTTAGACCTATCGCCAAGAATTAAAATCAAAATAGAAGTTGACACTAACCCACCCTTAGGATTTGAAACAGAAGAAAAACTTCTTTTACGTCCTTATTCATTTTACGTAAAATGCTTTACCCTTCCGCATTTATTTGCAGGAAAAATGCACGCATTATTGTTTAGACAATGGAAGCAAAGAGTGAAAGGAAGAGACTGGTACGATTTAGAATGGTATATTAAAAAAGGCGTGCCATTAAATCTTTCACATTTTGCATTAAGAGCGAATGATTCAGGAGATTGGGGAAACCCAAGTATTACAGAAAAAGAAATTAAAGAACTTCTGATATCAAAAATCAACACTGTTTCATTTGAAGCCATAAAGGAAGACATTATTCGCTTTATACCAGACGATACAGGTCTTAAGATTTGGGGGCCAGATTATTTTAAAGAATTGGTGAAAAAATTGAAGTTTAATTAATTTTTTGTCGTTTATATTCGACATTTTAATAGTATATTTGTCGAATACAAACGACATTTATGGAAACCCTATTTAGTTTTCAGGCTGGCTTATTAAAAGGCATTCACAATAATTTTCGCAGGTATCTACATGCCAATATTAATTGGAACCAACGAATGATTGGTATTAAAGGCCCAAGGGGTTCTGGCAAAACAACCTTATTACTACAATATTTAAAATTTGATTTAAAACAACCAGCAAATGCGCTGTATGTAACAGCAGATCATACATGGTTTTATAATCACTCTTTACTAGAAACTGCAGAAGATTGGTATAAATTGGGAGGGCGTATTTTAATAATTGACGAAGTTCATAAGTATCCGAATTGGTCAAGAGAATTAAAAAATATTTACGATGGGTTTGCCGATTTAAAAATAATATTCTCCGCCTCAAGTGCACTAGATATATATAGAGGAGAAGCCGATTTAAGCAGAAGAGTGATTCACTATAGCTTAGCAGGATTATCATTTAGAGAGTTCATAGAATTTTCAACACAACAAAAATTAAAAGCTTATTCGTTTAAAGACTTACTAAAAAATCATCACCAAATAGCAGCTAAAATAACAGAAGACCTACACCCCCTCCCGCTATTCAAAAAATATTTACAGTATGGTTATTTGCCCATTACAGCGGAAGGTGAAAAAGAATATCCTATAAAGCTGAATCAAATCATCAATGCAGTAATTGAAACAGATTTAGCATTTATTGCATCTTATGGACCAGGCACTGCGCTAAAAGTGAAAAAATTAATTGCTGTAATTGCAGAGTCGGTTCCATTCAAACCAAATATTAGTGCATTAGCGCAAAAATTAGACATAAGTAGAGACAGTCTTTATACTTATATATCTCAGCTAACACAGGCAAGAATAATCAACACCTTACAAGCCTCGGGGAAAGGAATTTCAACTTTGCAAAAACCGGAAAAAATCTATTTAGAGAATACGAATCTATCATACGCATTAACCAGTTCCCCAGATATAGGTAATTTAAGGGAGACATTTCTCTTTAATCAATTGCAAAATGCTGGTTTGGTTGTATCTGCGCCTAAAGAAGGTGATTTCTTGACAGAAGGCTATCATATAGAAGTAGGCGGAAAAAATAAAACGGCTAAACAAGTGAAAGCAACTGAAAAACACATCATTGTAGCAGATGAAATTGAAATAGGAATTGGAACCAAAATACCGTTATGGCTATTTGGGTTTATGTATTAAAACTATGGTTTTAGTCTCATTTTAGTCAACAAAGGAATGAGTTGCTTATTACCAGGACCTGGTGCATACAATTGTTCAATAGTAAAGTCTTTATTAATTAAAATCATCCTTGGCACAGAAAGTAAGTTGTAATTAGAAAGTTTGTTTCGGTCAACAATAAACTCATCTTTGGATACACCCTGCTTAATCAAATACTTTTTCCATGCATCAAGGTTGTCATCAATGGAAACGGATAAAAATACTATGGAATCATCATTTTTAAATTGTTGTTTTAATAATTCCATTTTTGGTTTATCGGCTAAACACGGCCCACACCAAGTTGCCCAAAACTCTAAGTAAATTACTTTGTTTTTAAAGTTGGAAAGTGGAATTGTTTGATTATCCGTATTTGTAAATAAAATATCAATTGCTGGGTCTCCCTGATTTAGTTGAGTTAACTGAGCTATGGTAGATGCAATTGCATTTTTATACACATCAGTATTAATTGAATCGATTCCTTTATATAAGGCAATTAAGTCATTTTTATTATCCAAAGTAATGGCTTTCTGTTTAATAGCACTTGCCTTAAACCAATCATTAATTTTCTGTGGTATCGAAAAAGTTGAAGGTTGATTTTGGAGGATTGTGTTTAATACATCACGGTAAACCACTAATTTCAAATGAAGGGGATCAACTAACCCCTTCGAAAGTTTTGCAATAATCGGCTTAGTCAAAGAATCTCTTTGTTGCTGAATCATTAAAGCACTATCTGTTGAAGTTTTATGAACCCAACTATAATAAATAGGTATATTCATAAAGCTATTGATAATATCCGCTTTAATTCTAACCGATTCTAATCGGTAAAAATCAGGCGAAACCATTCGTCTAATACTATCCAATTGCTGGCTTCTCTCTTTACTTTTAGTGAGAATATAATCAATTGTTTTTGCGATAGACGATTGGATACCCGTTTCGCCATCTAAAAAAGATCCCTGCTTCGGATAAGGTGTAAGCTTCAAATAAGTATTTTCAATTTGACGAGAACCACTAAAAATAGATTTAGTTGGATTTATACGATCAATGGTAGCGTTAATATCATCACCAGGCGATATATATATAATATTTCGACCTATACGATAATAACCAGGTATTGCAATTTTAAATTGAATTGAAAAGTTTTTATTTGAGTCAGGAACGAAAAATCGTTCGTTAGAGGATAAGCTAATGTCTTTAAACTCAGTCATATCTTCCACTTCAACAGAATTATTAAAATTAATGGCTTTACCAGAAATTTTAACTGCTTTAAATTCTTGTGCCTTGGCAGAAAGTAAAGAGACAAATAAACAAAAGAAGATGCTGAGCTTTTTCATAGATTCATTTTTCCTTCTCAATTCCGTTATTACTAACATTAAATTTTATGTTTAAAAGTAAGTTACGATTAGTTTCGATTTGATATCCTGAATTAAAGCATTCCGCATTGATTGAGTCTATAAAGTATTTACCAGTATGAACATCCTTATTATACATATAATCATGCTTGTAAATTATTTTATCTGATATCAATTTTGTAACACGATTTGCATTCCATGTTTTAGTATGAAATAAATTGGTTGTGGCTCTATTAAGAGATTCAACTTTCATTTCCCAGATAAATTTCAATCTAATAATTGAATAATCAAATTCTCTTATCCTGATTTCTCCTTTCAGGTATCCTCTTGCTAATCCTCCAACAGTTCGACCTAAAAATGAATCTTTAAAAGATTTATTTGGCATGAAACTTACAATATAAACAAGACCATATTTTTCATCCTTGTATTTGGAAATAAGTTTAAAGTCTAATCCTTTATTATTATTTCCGTCAATTGGCAACCCTTTTCGCAGCATATCAAACCATGGAATAATATCACCTGTACATAATCGGGAAACTCCAATAAAATTGGTGAAAAGTTTATCCTGATATAAAGTGTCTTTAATCCAATTTGGAGATTTCATGCTTTTATCAGCATTTCGATAATATACCTTTACAAATTCTTCAGCCTTTTCTTTTAAAGTGTCGTAATTATAAATTACTGAGGAAAATTTTAAATTTTGACTAAAAGAAAAATTGCCATAGTTATCCTCAAAGCGATTAGCTACGTGTTTAATTATTGCGTTTGCGCTCCTTGATTTCATTGCCTTACTTCTAACGATAATTTCAGGTAATAAGCTCTTTAATGGCTTCAAAAGCAACCGATTAACATGAAACAAATAAAACAGTTGTTCTTCATAACCAACTGCAGAAATTTTGACCTTTTTTGGGAAGCTTGAATTGGGAATAGAAAATGAGCCATCTTCATTTGAAACAATAGACATTTTATTTATGTCATTTTCAATAAAAATAATTGTTGCAAATGGAATAGATTCCTTTGAAGTTGAATCAATGATTTTAAAATAAATAATACTATCCTGTAATACATAACTTTTATTATAAACAGGATTATTGTTTACATATAAGGGACTCCCCTTTACAGTTAATTGAGGGAATATTGAATTAATTAGCAAGAGAACTGAAGTAATAATACTATATCTTAATTTGTTATCTATCCTTTTTAACATACACGTTTTTAATGCAGGCACTAATTATTTGAACTTAGAAATAAATATTTGGAGATTTAATCTTATTGCGTTTTAAATACTTTATTTTATTCTTGTTTAGATAAAATGAGTCAATCTGACTTGATTTCTGAGGAAAGTCAATTTGTCTTACAATTGTGGAGTCAGGATGCAAAGCAATAAATCGTTCGTATACATTGATTCTTTTTTTCAATTCCCTAAAGGAAACAGTATCAAGAAATTTATCGTTTCGCAATATGGTATTTAATTTAGCAGCTTGGCTTGAAAAAATAATTGTACTATTATTTTTATACTGATTAAAAACGCGCTCTCCTCTTTTACCGATGTAGTCTTTTTTGTTTTGAATTGAACAGCAACTAAAAAAGAAGAGAAGCAATAGAAAAAATATAAGTCTCATATTAATTTTCTTAAGTGGTAGTGATATATTCTAACGCTCCTGACAAACAAAATGATAATTAAAATATAAATCCAAATCATGGTACTTAAAATCTAAATACTTTACGAAGTTGTTCAGTTAATTGAGTGTCATCGTCATTTTCCTGTCGAAAAATTATGATTCCATTTGTATCAATGAGAATCTTAGTTGGCAAGACAGATATTGCATATTCTTTATTCACATTAAATTGATTGATATTACCTTTTTGAAACTCACCAATATCTAGATTATCACGTATGTGATAAAAAAGGCTAGTTTTATCTTTCTCGACAGCCTTTTTCCAATCTTCACTAT
This sequence comes from Sediminibacterium sp. FEMGT703S, assembly GCA_002786355.1. Lineage (GTDB taxonomy): Bacteria > Bacteroidota > Bacteroidia > Chitinophagales > Chitinophagaceae > Sediminibacterium. Next base: position 310,837 of record PGCO01000004.1, on the reverse strand, counting down.
TTCTATCAGAACTTATACAAATTACTTCTAGGCCCTTATCCTGATATTTTTTATATAACTCAATTAAATAAGGGCTACCCTTTCTACAAGGCAAACACCAACTTGCCCAAAAATCTAATAGTATATATTTCTTGCCAATTAATTTTGAAACATCTAAAAGCCGGCCATTAATATCGTTTATTGAGAAGACTTTAGCCTTACTCCCAACTCCGGCACCTACTTTAAGGACAATCTGTTGACGAACTAAATCACCAAAAACAGATTGTTGAATTTTAAAACTGAAATTATCATAAAATTTTGCAAGCGAATCAACAGAAAGTGATGAAAAATAATAACGTAATAAGTATGCACTTAAATAAGAGTCTCGATTCTTTTCAATATAGTCAAAATCGATTATTTTAATTTTGTCTCTGTACGGAATAAGCTTATCAAATGCATTCTTAGCTAATTCTTGTAGCACAATATTCTCTTTTGATTTATTTAGCAGTTCAATAGCATTACTATATTCGGTTTCAAGTAATTTGATTCCCATATTATCGTATATACTATCCTTAAACTTTTGAAGTCTAGACATTTCATTTTGAACACTAGATCCGCTTATTGTCGCCTTCTTAAAGTTATCAACCAATAGGGATATATTCATCATTGATGGCTCAATAAAAAAATCAGTTGTGTTCGGGTCATTGATAGATTTAGATTTTATATTGCCGTCTAGATAGGCATTCGTGGGTTCTTTGATTTTGCCAGTAAATAAAAAACTCCCCTTATTTAGTTTACAAGTATCACGAATGAATTTTCCTTCAAAATTTAAATAACTCAGTACAACAATCCCATTTTCTTGTCCTGCTATAAATCCAACTATTTTAAAACGGGAACCATCAACCTTTTTTTGACCAAAAGCTATTGAGTAAATTAACAGAAAACAAAAAAGAAAACTTTTTTTCATAATATAAAATATAAAAAGAAAAAGAGCTGCACAAATGCTGCTGCTTTAAGCATCAGCAGATTGTTGGCTCGCCAAACCACTTATTCGTAATTAAGTGTAGTACCATCTGACTGTTCTTTTCGGGTACTAATCGAAAAGAAATATGACAATTCTTCCTCTTTAAAGAAAATAATTAAAAGTATTTTATGTGTTTTTTGAGTGCAGTAAACTTCAAGTATTATATTCAATTAAAAAAATATAACCAGGGGGTATTTTTACCCCCCGAGATTAACGAGCAAATAAGCCTCTCCATTGATACAATAACCGATCGGCTAAACTTGCTTCGGCTGTAATCACATCTCCAGTTCCAGTCAAACTATTACTAAAATGAATGGTCTTTTGATAATTTGTTTGCAAACCATTAGTAAGCTTAACCTTAATTAAGAAACTGGTGTCTTTATAGGGAACTTGTGGAATATTAATGATAGTTCCTTGTAACACACCAAATTCATTTCTTTGATAACTATTGAGTGCAATATTTACCTTTTGTCCTTGTTTTAACTTACCAAAGTTTTGTTGGGATGCGATTAATTCAGCAAAATAGGAGGGTTGTTTTGGAATGATATAGAATAACTCCTGCCCTGTTTTAATCCAGCTATTCTCTTGAAAGTAACTGGCAAACTGCAAAGTACCTGTTTCACTGGCAACAGATATGTATCGATTGGCCCATTCGGTCAACGCACTTTTGGCATTAAAGAGAGCTGCAATAAAATTTTGTTGGATATCCGCATTTAGCTTTTCAATTTCCAATAATTCTTTTTGCTTGGCAACAATATTAGCAGACTGATTAATATCCGCAGCATCAACTTGAACTAATTGTTGTTTTTTAGCTATAAGGGTTGATTTATCCTTAATTAAATCAAGCGGTGCAATCACTTTTTCATTAGCCATTTTTTCATTAATGGCCAATAATCCTTCTTGCATTGCTAAATCTTGAAGAATCAATTGCTTTTGATTATTCGCATTCTCCTTAGACAGATTAATCAGCCTAATGTCTTGAGCAATGGCATCACGCTTTTGGTTAAAGTACCCTTTAGTCTTTGCCCAAGAGAGCTGATAGATTTGTTGGGTAATATCTTGATAATTTTTTTGTAAATCTCCCAATTGATTGAGTGTTTCTAACTGGCTAATCGAATTCCAATTATTTTGTTTTAAGGTAAGTTCAGTTTGATCAATCCATTTTTTAAACAACAGCACTTGTTTGTAATCTGCATTGCTTTGTAAAACAGCTAAAACATCACCAGCAATTACTTTTTTATTTTCAAGTGCATTTAAATAAACAATTCGTCCTTCAGATTTACTTATAATTTGTTTTGGCAAATTATTCCCAACAATTTTAATGGGTGCTTTTACGATATCCGGGTATCGAATAAAAAAGGTTAACGTGAATAACAAACCAATAATGACAAAAAACATTGCAATGCCATTTCTTACTATCCATACAGGTTTACTGCTAATGATTTCACGAACCTCATGGCTATAAATACGATCTGCTTCATCTAAGCGTTCAATATTAGCCGCTTCAAGCATTGCATCTAAACTATATGATTCTTCTTGTTGAGGCATAATTCGTCTTTAATCACCTAATTCTAATTGATTTTTAACCAAAGTAAAATATTCACCCTTCATTGCTGTTAATTCAGCATGTGTTCCTTGCTCGGTAATCACCCCATTGTGCAGCACCACTATTTGGTCAGCATTACGAACAGTGCTTAAGCGGTGTGCTACCACTACAACTGTTTTACCTTCAAAAAACAGGTTTAGGTTTTTTAAAATAGTACTTTCATTATTGGAATCTAATGCGTTGGTAGCTTCATCTAATAAAATTAAATCCGGGTTTTTGTAAACAGCTCTAGCAATTAGGATCCGTTGTCTTTGCCCTGCACTTACCCCCGTGCCTTCTGCACCAATTTTGGTATTATAGCCCAATGGCAAACTTTCAATAAACGAAGTGATGTTGGCAATCTTTGCAGCATATCTTAATCTTGCCTTATCGGGATAATCTTCCCCGACAGCTATATTCTTGGCAATACTATCAGAAAAAATAAAGCTGTCTTGCATTACTACTCCACACTGTTTACGCCAAGTACGATGGCTAATATTTGACAAGTTCAAACCTGCTGATTCTGCTTGATCACCAATATATATATCCCCAGACTTCGCCTCATAAAATTTAAGCAATAACTTTAGTAAGGTGGTTTTACCACTACCACTAGACCCTACAATTGCTGTTACTTTTCCTTGTGGTATTTGCATGGAAATATTCTTAAGCACAGATTCATTGCCAGCACCTGGATAGGTAAAACTGATATTTTGAAGGTGTATTGATCGGTTTTGAGGCAACTCTGTAACCAAGGCTGAAGAAGCATCACTATTCAAATTTACCGGTTCTTCATCGGCCAATTGATGAATTTCATTCAATCTTTCCAAACTTATTTTAGCCAATTGCCAATTTTGAACGAACCCAATCATTTGTTCAATTGGGGAGTTTAATTGTCCAATAATGTATTGAATCGCAAGCATTGCGCCAAGGGTTATTTGCCCTTGGATTACTGCTGTTGCTGCCACAAATGTGATGAATATATTTTTGCCCTCGTTAATAAAGAAAGCACCCGCTTGTTGCCATTGATTTAGAGCAAGCCCTTTCATTCCTACCCTAAATAGTGACGCTTGCAAGTGTTCCCATTGCCATCGTTGTTGCTTTTCACTACCATGCAACTTAATCTCCTGCATACCTTGTACCAATTGAATGGTACTACTCTGTTCTGCAGCAGCAATATCAAACTGCTGGTAATCAAGCTCTTTTCTTTTCTTTAAGAAAATCAAAATCCATAAAATATAAAGGACACTGGCTGCTGTAAAAACACCAAAAATGAGTACACTATAATTAAGCAACACAACAGAAAATACCAATAAATTGAATAGAGAAAACAAAGTGCTAAGTGAAGTACCAGTCAAGAAATTTTGAATGCGTTTATGGTCATTCATTCTTTGAAGAATATCCCCTGTTTTTTTGCTATCAAAATAAGCCAATGGCAACTTCATCAGCTTTATCAAAAAACCCGTGAGGATAGAGATATTGATTCGACTACTGATATGGTATAAAATCCAACTGCGAATAAATTCTACTCCCAAACGCCCAATAAACAAAGCCAGTTGAGCTAATAAAACAATATATAAAAATTGAATGTTTTGAGTGTTAATACCTACATCAACTACACTTTGTGTGAGAAAAGGAAATACCAATTGCAATAAACTGCCGAGCATAACCCCTAGAAAGAGTTGGAAAACCAGTTTTTTATGGGGCTTTATATAACCCCATAGTTGGTTAGCATGGTTGGTTGATACCTCATTAAAATCATACCCGTAATTGGCATTATAAAAGTTTTGACCAGGTTCTAGAATTAAGGCTATACCGGTAGACTCTCCATCCTCATTTTTATCACTTATCCATTTTTGTAAGAACAGCTCTTTGCTGATGGTTATAATCCCTTTAGCTGGATCAGCTATTGTTATGTTTTTTGGCTTTGAAAAAAAACCCCTCTTTTGTGGTGGTAAAACAATGAAATGATTTTGACCCCAATGTAGTATTGCGGGTTTTGGTGCTTCTTCAATTAATTTTTCAAAACTCAACTTTAACCCAGATGTTTGAAAACCTATCTTTTCTGCGGCATCACTAATACCTAGTAAATTAACACCCTCCTTACCTATCTCTGTTAACTCCCTTAACTTCTCTAAAGCAAATACACGACCATAATACCTACTTATCATATACAAACAAGTAGGACCGCAGTCCATTTGGTTTTGTTGAGAAACAAAATGCAAGATTTTACTTTTTAGAACGAAGCAATTTATTTAATAACGCTGGTAATCGGGGATCTCCTACATGAGGAAGATCAGCATTAATTACTTTACCATATTTAGTAACAAGCATGTATCTAGGAATAAAAGAAATATTATATGTTTTTACTACATCTGAATTAAATGCCTTTAAAAGTAAAAAAGAAGAAGAGTCAGGCAATTTTTCCAAACCATGTGCCAATTTCCAATTCCCAATATCTTCATCTAAAGACAAATACATAAACTGAATCCCTCTACTCAAAAACTCTTTTCGTAACTTTTCGGATTCCGGCATTGCTTTTCTACAAGGGACACACCAACTGGCCCAAAAATCAAGGACAATATATTCGTTTTTTTGAGTACTTAAGAGATAATATAAATCAGAAAGAGATGTAGTATCGCTAAATAATAAGGCGTTTGATGAAATATTTTTTTGTTTTGATTTATTTGAAATTATGTTTTGTATTATCCTTCTACAGTTTTGACTCATACAATTTTTCAAATAGAAACTTATATGACTATCTGAAATAGGCAGAGAATGAGTTAAAGCACTTTTAAGAGTATTTGTAAGCATAAAATCTTTAGCTATACCAACATACTCTTTGTTTATAAATTCAAGCCTTTTTGAAAAGCTTAAAGTATCAGTTATTTCAAAGTTTAGATACTTCGATGTAACCATGCTAATAGCTTTTCGATTAACTATGAAATTTATAAAATAAGGTAAAAATTCAATTTTTCGTACTTCATCTAATAAGCGGTTTGTGAGCAAATTGTATTTAGAAGCGCTTATGAGTAAGTCTCGGTTATTCCAATATAAAAGTTGAAGATCGTTTATTAATGAAGAAGCGAGAATGTTTTTTGCAATTAAAAAAAAATCTTGACTAATTGATTTTATTTTGAAACAGGAATCAAGAAATATCAATCTTTCTTTATTAATATTATTTATTCCAGTTGCAAGTTTGTCTATTCCGTCTATACTATTTACTTTTAAATGATACTTACTATCGGGAAAAGTAAAATAAAAATTGCCAAATCTTTCAATTAATTTTCTAAAAAAGTCCAATTCGTTTGATCTGGTTAGATTGCCTTCTGAATACAATAATAAATTAGTCCCTTTAATTGATTTTACTGATATGGTTTCTCCTGGTCTAACAAAATAAGGAACTAGTTGTTTTTCATTACCCCATACAAGAAAGTTCGGTCTATTAACACTAAACTCGATCTCATTCTTTGTTATTAATTGAGGAGTACCAAAACCTGCTGAATCAACTGTGACAAAAAGTTTTACAATATCTGATTTTAAAATTGACTTATCTTTTAGAACAAGCCTTACGGTATTTTGTGTATTTGCATCAGATAAGCATACAAATGTAGCTAAAAATAAAAATATTTTTATTCGGGTTTTCATGTTTAAAAATTTTTAACATCTGCCTTGAAATACAAGGCAGATGCTGATGACACAGTAGAATATTAGCCCAGATTACCAGCTTATGGGCAACTTGCACAACACCAGTATCCATGATTTCCAGTTTGTTGTGCATATTGTGATGCATAAGCCTGGGCAGTTGCAGAATCAATTCCACATGAAACATATGAAATCCAATCAGCTGAATGAGCACAACATGTGCCACCGCCTCCAATAACTCCCACGTTTCCACCAACTAATTTCTTTTGAGCATCTCTACTTAATGCAAAACCCAAATTTGCTAATTTATTTTTCATGATAATAGTTTTAAGCTATTCACTTATAATGAATAACGGTTAAATAAAATTATTCCTGCAGCTTTAAGCATCAGCAGTTTTTTGGCTTGCCAAACCACTCATTCGCGATTAAGTGTAGTACCATTTGGCTTTTCTTTTCGGGTACTAGTCGAAAAGAAATATGTTTATTCTTTCTCATGAAAGAAAATAATTAATGTCCTTTATTTGATATCCTTTTGGTAATAGAAAACCATCAATAAAAATAGTTGGAGTGTATTCGATTTTCACCTTTTCACACCAATCTTTCATTTGATTGATTTTGTCTGTCTGTTTATCTGGTTCTCCATTCATTGGGTATTTGTTGGCAAAAACATCGTAATTCTTTTCTTTAGCTAAATACCAATCGTCTAATGCTTTATGAGTAGTATGTTCATCACCATTTTCTGCAATAGCTAATAAATGTTTAACAGGTTTTGCACCTCTATCATTCTCCTGATTAGTAGCTGTAAAAATAATTTGTGCCTTTACGTCATGGTTTAGTTCAATAATTTTCTCTAACTCAGGATGTGCTGTTGCACAAGGCCCACAATAAGGATTGCAAACTTTGATAATAGTATGTTTTGCATTGGGTTTACCAATTGTTATACCTAATTCACTCGTAGAATGTTCTAAAATTGATGGCTGAGTTTTAAGCAATGACCAAAATACTTGATCGTTATACTTTAGCATTAAATGGCTTCTCTTTTCATACTTAGCAACCTGTAATCTTTTCAACAAAGGCTTTAATAAAAACCAAGATATTGCGGGAATGAATAAAGCGTAAAGTGTAAAAATGTAATTGTTTGCAAATGCTTCCTTTGTCTGAGAAAATGATAAACTGTTATTTGCTATAACCAATATTCCTTCAGTCAATAAAACCACCTGCACCATTAAGCAGAGTACACACCATTGCTTGGCTACTTTCCACTGGTAATAAATAGAAAAAAAGATATAAGGCAGGGCTAATAAAGAGAATATACTTAAAACAGGCAATACCGTATTTATACCAGCGAGCGCTGAGAATATTAATGACCCTGCAAAATATACAAAGCCAACTTCACTCCAAGTTACTATCCCCCCTAGCGTTGCAGCTTTGGTATTTAATACAGCACTGCAATTGGCTTTTTGTATACCTGAACAGATTTGCTTCAATAAAGGGTTGCCTTTATCTATATCATACCATAGTAATAATACAGATGCAGTTAATCCTATTAACTTAGCCAATAAATACAATGTGGGCAAAATGGTAATGGAGCCATTCATGAATGGTATCCATAAGGAAGCCAAAATACCTAGTGGGATTAAACTATAAACAACCGTTTTTACACTAGTAGCATTAATCTTTTGTTGGTAATTGATTTCTCCAGAAAACTCATTTGCTTCAGCAACTAAGATGTTCTCTGTCCACTGAGATAAAAAGATTGTTTTAGTTATCGTTTCAGTTTTGCCATGTTGGTTTACAATAAGTAGCTCATTTTCTACAACTTCTAATACTGCTACAAAAACACCTTGTTTAAAGCTTGTGATAAATGGTGTTGGAATCTCTTTTAATTTTTCTGCCGAAGTTTGTATCACCAGATTTTCAACCTTCCAATTATTCAATGTATCTGAAATTGATAAAAAGCTTGGATAGTCGGGATGTGATTGTAATGTATCATTAATTGTATCCATGCTTACGTTAACTTTTAATACCCTTAATAAAGCAGCAACAATTAATGGTTGATTTTCATGTAAACTATTAAATAAGACACCCAATAACATAATTTCTAATTATTGAGTAAACATCAAGGTTAATTTTCAAACTAAAAAAAAACAACGGGGGGTATTTTTACCCCCCCGCGCATTATTGAAAGCTATTTTCATACGTAAAAGTTAACTAAGGGGGTAAAAATACCCTCCACTAGAAACTCAAACCTTGTAGTTTTTGACATTAAAATAATGTAAAGGTTACTTCATAATATTTTTTAAAAGGCTCGTTGAAAAGACAATAACTGTAGGCTCCCTATTAGCATTTTTATCATTTAACTATATTTAGAAAAAGAGTTCTTTGCTAATTGTGATAATACATATATCTAAATTAGTCCAATCAAAATTATTTTACATCTAATTGATCAATGAAATTCATTAATTCTTGATAACTATTTGTTCGGAGGATTATATGATTTGATTTTGACAAAACAATATACGTTGGAAATGATTTGACATTAAAATACTCAATATGCTTTTGGGATTTAATAAAATAGTTTTTCCATAAATAATTTGAATTTAATAAGTATTTTTTTGAATTCACTATATCACTCTCATCAGTAACAACACCAAAGAAGAAAATATTTTTCGCCTTAATTTTAAAAATATCATTCATCAATAGTTTATGGTCTGACAAACATGGTAAGCACCAAGAAGCCCAAAAGTCAAGAACTTTAAAATTTCTATTATTGAGGAATTTAGAAGTTGAATTACTTAATAAATTATAACCTTCAAGATTATTAATAAAAGAAGTTTCACTAAATAATTTATTGTTTTTTTTAATTTTTACATAAGCAGTATCACCGAAAAGACTTACACTATCTAGGGTAAACGTATATTTATCCAATGTTGTGCTTTTCTTGATTTCCCTTTCGGGAACTAAATTCGGAGCAGTATTTAAAATTGGACTTATGAGTTTATAGGAAATTCCATTTTTATATTTAAAATCTAATCCTGTTCCATTTAATTGAATTTTTAAAATAAAGTTATCATTATCAATCCTTATAACGCCTTCGTAAAAATAATTATTTGTAGAGACTACTTTTAACTTGTTAAAGCTATCAAAATCAACTTCTATGTTTAAACTATGATAAGTCTTCAAAATAGAACTTTGATTACCAATCCGATAGTCGATATTCTTAAACTCAATATTGCTTATTTTAAAATGATTAATTCCAGGTAAATTTCTTTCAAAGACATAAACAGAGTCATCAATAAATGATTTATTGTTATTAGCATTAGGAATTATTATTAAATTATTAAATGAATCAATACCAACTAAAACTTCTAAAATGTCATTATTATCTATGACAAGAAAATCATTAGAATCTAGATTTCTTTTCCTCTTAATTAATGTAAAGATGGAATCCGGCACAATACCATTCTTATAATTAATAAAGAATAATTTAATATCGTTGGTATAAGAATCAAAGATTAAATAATGATTTAAGGGAGGAGTTATAAAACTTTTAATATTTTGATTGGATAAATGGAAATTATAAGTATTAAAATTAAATTCATTTTTTCCAGGCTTAGTAGATAAATGGACTTTATCAAATTGCGAAAAGCAAAGCGAAAAAGCCATTGTAAATAAAATGAACATTAATATTTTTAACATGCTATGTTTTTAAAAACATTAAAATAGTTTCTGCTGCTTTAATCATCAACAGGTTATTGGCTCGCCAAACCACTTATTGGCGATTAAGTGTAGTACCATTTGGCTCTTCTTTTCGGGTACTAGTCGAAAAGAAAAATGATGTCCTTTATTTAATATCTGAGATAAATAAAAGGCAGGGATAGTCTGGAATCGAATAAAACACCCAATAACATGATATCTAATTATCTAGTAAACTTCAAGGTTAATTTTCAAATTAAAAAAAATCAGCGGGGGGTATTTTTACCCCCTGGCATTATGGAAAGCATTTTTCAGACGTAAAAATCAATTAAGGGCAGTAAAAATACCCCCTAGAAACTCAATCCTTGTAGTTTTTGACATCAAGCTAAAGTAAAAGGTACTTCATAATCTTTTTTAAAACTAATACACGCCCAAAATACCTACTTATCATAGATAGACATGTAGGGGCGCAATAGTAAAATGATTTAAAAAAAATCACAACCTTATTAATACTAAATTAATTGACGAAGAAGGGATAAAAAATTTATCATTTAAACTCAGTATTAATCAAAAACGCTAGACTACAACTAAAAGGATATTGTAATTAATATTCAGTTCTATTATTTAAGATTATCATCAGTGATTTTTTTGATTTCTTGATATGTTAAATCAAAGCCCAAAATTTTTCCATCCCTATTAATAAGGATGTTTGATGGAACTGCGGTTATATCATAATAGGAAGAAAGTTTACCATTTGTATATTCCGTGTCAATTAACTGTAACCATTTTATCTTATCCTTTATTATAGCTGCTCTCCAAGATTTTAGATTATCATCAAAGGAAATACCGATAATATCAAATTGAGATCTGTTATAAGAATCAAACAACTTGATTACTTCCGGATGCTTTTCCCTACAGGGAGCGCACCAGGAAGCCCAGAAATTTATTAAAACAATTTTACCAGTATATATTGAAGTTTCAATCTTTTTTCCAAATTTATTCGGAAGACTAACATGGTGAAATTGCTCTCCTATCATTCTATTTTTTAAGCGCAATAGCGATATTATTGATCGATTTAACTTTTGTCCTTCATAAGATGATAAAAGACTTGTATCAAAATTTGATTTTAGAAGGTTAACTTGATTTAAAGAAAGAATTTTATTTGTTGCCAAAAAGTATAGTGCAAGTTTGCTTTTAGGATTTTTTGTAATAAAACTATCTAACAAATTATAATGTAAATTTCTTTTTTCTATATTAGAAATATTAAATGCTTCTACTTCCGTTAAGGACTTTTCGAATAACTGCCTATTTACTTCGATAACTGATCCCTTAATACTGTCAAGTTGAAAATATGTACGTTTTGTTTTATTCTCACTATTAGTTTCAATTTTACTATTCAAGAAAATTAATGTAGTTGGGTTATCGATATAAAATTCAACTATATTAGTATTCTCGCTAAAATGTACCCTACATAATATTGGAAGTTTTGTTTTTAGATTAAACTGGAAGTCCCCATTAGCAATTACTGAACTTAAACTATCCTTAGCATTTATATTTCCGTCAAAAAATAAAAATATTTTATCAGGGTATGTGCCATTAATTTTACCACTTATCGAAATATCTGTGGTTTGTGAGTACAATGAAATATTAGTACACAAAACCATTAAAAAAGTAAGTATGAAATTCATAATATTTTATTTAAAATCAATTCCTAACACTTCTCGCATTTACAATCAGATCTCAACGGAATAGGGCAATCGAATCCCCATTCTTTTGCTCCAGCAGAACATTCATAGCGTTTTGTTGCTTCAACTTCAAGCTCCCAATCTAAAATTTTCTTTTGAGCATTCCTAAGTACAAGGAAACCTGAATTTTCCATTCTCTGTTTCATAAATTAATTTTTGGGCTTTTCGTTTCGGGTACTAGTCGAAAAGAAATATGTTTATTTATATAATTTAGATAATGCGATATCTAGTATTGATAAATCTTTGTCCTTGTCTTGATCTCTATCATAAATTAATTGACCATTCTTATTAATTGCGTAAACCCTTGGTATAGCTTTATAACTGCCGAATGAATTGATTAAATCAATATCATTAAATATATGGATCCAATCCATTTGATATTCTTTAATCTTAGAAAGAAATAATGACTTATCAGTATCATAGGAAATAAAGATAATCTCGAGATCTTTATATTTGCTTTTCAATGCTCCAATCGTAGGAATCTCATTTATGCAAGGAACACACCAAGTTGCCCAAAAAACGATTAATACGTTACTTTTATATTTATAATCAAGTAAAGAAACAAACTTATTAGTAATATCTTTCGCTTTAAAAAATGGCAATTCTTCTCCTTTTTTAAAAGCTGTAAAACTGTTTAAATAATTATTAATAAAAATACCTTCCTCACTATCAATATAAGATTTTGGAAATCTTTTAAAAACATTATATACAGATTTATTATCAATTAGATTCGATTTTAAAAGATTCCTTCTAAAATACCACTTTAAATAATAATCACTTGAATTCTTAGAAATGTATTGCATTTCTTTTGTTGACAATGCTGAAAATTTAGAACGATAAATACTATCAATTAATGGTATATTAATAAAAATACTATCTGAATACTTCTCAAGAAATTCTTTACACTCTTGAACTTCATTTTTTGTATATTCTAAAAGTTTATTTTTTTGAATTTTAAAATCATACGCATTTAATAATGTATAATTCAATTTAGTAGTTTCAGCGCTCGAATAGAAATACTTAATGACTGATGGTTGATCATTCACAAAAAATAGGTCATTAATTAATTCGCCATTACTTAGGTTATAACTAATCTTAATTGAAGCATATTCAGATATGAATTCTTTATTGATAAATCCGTCAATATCGTTATGCAATATATTTTCTTCTTTTTTCCCATCATCTAATAAAATCCTTAAAGTCTTCAACAAAACGTTTTTTGGAAGTATTAAATGAGTATTAGTTTGTTTTTGAGAATTACAAACTATTGAAATAAAAAGAGAGAAAGTGAAAAGATATAGTTTGTACATATTTAAATAATTGATTTCCCACATCTTTTTATAGAGATGAGTAAACTTCTAGTATAATTTCCAAACTAAAAAAAATCAGCGGGGGGTATTTTTACCCCCCGTAAGACCATAAAGTATTATTTAAACATAGAAACAACTAAGAGTATAGATTTTACCAAATAGTATACAATATATTTAACATACTGCCCTGCTTCATCATCCTAATTTTCAATAACTTCATGTACCCAATTGTTTAAAGTTTTACTGTTTGATTTTTTAATTGCTAAAATATTTAGATGCAAAAAGTAATGCTATGTGATGACTCTATAGAAGTCACGCAGCTATTGGGAAAGTCATTAAGAGAGCAAAGAATAAATGTTACCGATATAGTACATTCTGGTAAAACTTGTATTGATCTTATTGAAAATGGAATACCACCCGACTTATTAGTCTTAGACATCAGTATGCCAGAAATGCCTGGATATAAAGTAGCACAATATTTAAAAAAAACATTTCCATCAATTAAAATTCTGGTATTTTCTGTTCTTAACGACTACGATGCAGTAAAAGGAATGATTAGTTTAGGAGTGAACGGTTTTGCCTTTAAAAATATTAAACCCAGAGAGCTTGCTGAAATTATTCGAAAAATATTAAGTGGTCAAGAATACTATCCACCTGAATTCATGTTTAGCACTGATGAAATTGAAACCATCAAGCAGCAAAAAATTTCCTGGGTTGAACAATTAACAAAAAAGGAAATTCAAGCTGCACAATTACTCGCTAATGATTTATCAAGAAAGCAAGTGGCCTCAGATATGGGAATCTCTGCCTCTTCAATTAATAAAAAAATGGAACGGATCTTTAAAAAAACCAATCAGAAAACCACCGTTGGTGTAATTAACTTTTTAAAAAAAGTGGGTATGATTCAATAAATTACCTTTTTTCAAAAAACCACCACAAACGTTTGCGGGGTTTTACGGTATAATTCTTTCTTACATAAGTGCTGATATGGTTGCCTGCTTCGTGTACATCATCGGTTAATAGCACCAGCTTTAAATCTTCTTTAGAAATAGTGCCTTGTTCTGCCATAAATGCACAATAATCCATTAGAGGTTGGTAATACTCTTTGCCAAACAATACCATTGGAAAATCATTGATGGTCTTGGTTTGGATTAGGGTTAATGCTTCATAAAACTCATCCATGGTGCCAAATCCACCGGGCATACACACAAATGCATATGAGTATTTCACCAACATCACTTTTCTTACAAAGAAATATTTAAGCGTAATCGATTTGTGTACATAGGGGTTTTCATGTTGTTCAAAGGGCAATTTAATATTAATACCCACGGATTGTCCACCATTTTCAAAAGCGCCCCTATTGGCTGCTTCCATGATACCAGGGCCTCCTCCTGTAATAGTGGTAAATCCTAACTCAGCTATATGTTTCCCAATATCTTCTGCTGCTTTATAATAGGGATGATCTTCCTTGAATCTTGCACTCCCAAATACCGTTACACAGGGACCTAGAAAATGTAGAAAACGAAAAGACTTGATAAATTCCGAAAACACATCCCAGGCAAACTTCAACTCGTTAATTCTGGGTTTTGGACCATCTAAGTACACTGCTTCTTCTGGAGGAATGATTCTATCTAACCTTGTCTTCATTTTGACTTACATTTAATACTGAATTCAAATTAATACTTTCTTACAAGTCTAACTTAATAATTGTATCATTAGTTGTATGCAAAAATTAATTTTCACATTTTGTATAGCGTTAGCCAGCATGGTTGTTGCTCAATCACAAACGATTATTCAACCTGGAAACTTTCAATGCATTTCTTTGCATGGACCATTAATGTATTACTGGAACAATCCAACTATTGTTGCACAGTTTAGGCAAGACCTAAACCAACAACTACTTGCTAAAAAAGGATATTCTTTAGGAACCAACCAAATTCAATTTTCTCTTTTAAAAAATATCAAAGAATTTAACAGTAGCAAAAAGAATACCACAAGCTCCCCAATCATTCATTTGAAGCTAGCTGAATATCCCGCCAGCTTATACCTCAAACAGTTTTATCCTGATCTACTGAAAGACTCTAGTCAGCAAAGTATACAATCTGTTCTTATAGTAGAATTGAGTATACAAACAAATAGCAGTTCTGAACTCCTCAATAGAAGTCTTGAAGTTTTTATTAAGAAAAGCAATGCCATCGGCTTTGGCATTCCGTTTAATAATTTGCATTTAAGTGCAAAAGGATTTAGTGAATTGATGAAAAAATCTGTTGAAATTATTTTAGATAGCACCAATGAAAGTGAACAAATTGAATTAAAAGCATCTCCTCCTTTTATGGGTGATAATTTTATTATTGGTACCATCACAAACCTACCTAGAATTGCAATTGAAAGCAAGGGGCTCTTCAGTAAGTATGTATTCAATGGCAAAACTGAATTAATAAGATGGGATGAACAACGATACCAAGAAATTACTTTGCGTGGCAAAAATAAAACCATATTAGCCCCTTTGCTTTATAGTAGCTTCATTGCAATGGAAAAAGAAAACCCGCAAGCAGTATTTGTTTTTCTGATGCAAGAAGCCAGGAATATCGTTTTAAATAAGAATTATCTATTAGTAATTCCAGCTCGTGTTTCTGCGAATACTAATATTAGAATTACGAATATGCCGATTGTAGAACCTTTAAAAGGCAATCATAATTTTATGATTCATGATAAAGATACCATTGCTCAATTTAATATTGAAACTGATCAACTAGACAGTACTAAAAAAATATACCCTTTTTTATCGAGTAATGGAATTGACAGTAATTCATTAACCAGGATCAACGACTTAAACAATGTGGTTAATTTTTCTTCTTTGTATAGCTTGAAAGGAAAAATCCGCAACCAACCTTTTAAAATTGTAGTTAATGAATTCTTTAGAGAAATATATTTAAACAATGAAAGAATAGGGCTCATTGGGGGAATGCAACAACCCGAAAGGATGGTTATCTTTGATTCAACTTTATCAAACGATTTGATAAACGAATTAATTTTACTCAGTTATAATCGTTTCTTACAATAGTTTTTATGCGTATTATTTCATACAACGTGAATGGCATCAGGGCTGCCATAAAGAAAGGCTTTGACGAATGGTTGCTGTCTGATCCTGCTGATATTATTTGCTTGCAAGAAAGTAAAGCTACCCAAGAAGATGTTGACCATGCTGTTTTTGACAAAGCAGGCTATCATAGCTATTGGTTTACTGCACAAAAAAAAGGTTATAGTGGGGTGGTCATACTCACAAAAATTAAACCCGACGCAGTACACTATGGCAGTAATATGGAACAGAGTGATTTGGAGGGTCGTGTAATCCGTGCAGATTTTGGTGACATAACGATAGTGAATGCTTATTATCCTTCTGGCACCAGTGGCGATGAAAGACAAGCCTATAAATATATATGGCTAAACCAGTTCCAAGCTTTTTTAGATGAGCTAAAAAAAACCAGGCCTCATTTAATTGTAGTAGGAGATTATAATATTGCGCACGAAGCAATCGATATTCATGACCCAAAGGGAAATAAAAAATCATCTGGATTTTTACCCGAAGAAAGAGCATGGATGACCCAATTCTTAAACAATGGATGGGTAGATAGTTTTAGGCAATTGCATCCAGAAACTACGGGTGCTTATAGTTGGTGGAGTCAGCGTTTCCCTTCTGTCCGCTTAAACAACAAAGGCTGGAGAATCGATTATATCTGCCTAACCCAAGAACTGGGCAAAAAATTAAAAGCTGCTGCCATTTACCCCAATGTTAAACATAGCGACCACTGTCCTATTTATGCTGAAATCAATTAATCATGTTTATATATAATGTAACAACCAAAGTAGCACACTCCATTCATACCGATTGGTTTCATTGGATGAAAAACGAACATATTCCAGCAGTTATGGCAACAGGTTGCTTTACCCATTTTCAATTTGTTCGTTTATTAGAAACCGACGAGGAAGATGGCATTACCTATGCTGTGCAATACCATGCTGAAGCCAAGGCCGATTATAACCGCTACATAGAATTGCACGCACCCGCTCTGCGCAACGAATCTATTCAGAAATGGGGCAACCAAATGATGGCTTTTAGGTCAATTATGCAGGTTGTGAATTGAGTGTGGATAGTTTTAGAAAACAAATTTGGTATTTAAAAATCTTCCTTATATTCCTTTGAAACCCTTACGGGTATTGAATTGCAGAACAAATTCAATGAAATCCTTTACCATAAAGGGTTTCATTGAATTATAATGTGAAAATGACACAATAATAATTTGTGTTAAATCCTTGCTATCCCTTTATCTATAAGGGTTTTAAGCGAAAGAAACTAATCTAGAAAAAAGAATAAAAATTTTGTTGGTAGCTAAAAGCCAATAAATTTGTTCTGTTATCAAAAAACACTTTAAAAAATACATTCTATGAACAAAGCTGAATTGATCGCACACTTAGCTGATGATGCGGGTATCACCAAAACACAAGCAAACGCTACTTTGGATTCTTTTATTGATGCTGTAACTAAAACATTGAAGAAAGGTGATAAAGTAACTTTAGTAGGTTTCGGTACTTTCTCTGTATCTAAGCGTGCTGCTCGTACTGGTCGTAACCCTCAAACTGGTGAGACTATTAAGATTAAAGCTAAGAAAGTTGCTAAGTTTAAAGCTGGTAAAGAATTAAGCGGTAAGTTATAATTTTTGCCTTCCAAAAAGAATTGAACCCCGCTTTCGCGGGGTTTTTCTATTTTTACACTTTATTAAACAACTTATTCAATTATTTATCATGGGTAGAGGTGACAAAAAAACAGCTAAAGGAAAACGTTTCCAAGGGTCTTTCGGTAAGTCTAGACCAGCTAATCCTGTTGCAGCAAAAAAGGCAGCAGCAAAAAAAGCAGCAACAAAAGCTTCTTAATTCAATAACAAGTGGGTCAGTACCGCTACGCGGAGTTGCTGATCCACTTATTGTATTATCCTTTTACGCCCGACGCAATTTTTTCAATTGCAGCCACTAATACGTCTAAGTCTGCTATTCGCGTATACACATGCGGCGTTATTCTTACACAACTGATATTCTCCCATACTATGCCTACGGTATGTATTTTATAGGTATTGTACAATTGTTGGTCTAATTGTGCCGGAGTTAAGCCCTTGATGCTTACTCCACAAATAGCACAGGAATAGCCGGGTTTCAAAGATGTGTGTAATTGCACCCCCGGTATATTTTGAACTCGACTGGCCCAATAATTTTTTAAATACCGAATTCTTTCTTCTTTTCGTTTACTGCCAATGGCTGTATGAAATGCAATGGCTTCCCCAATACCTTGTTCTATTGGAAAGCTTCGTGTACCAAGGGTTTCAAACTTTCTAATATCTGGGCTCTGCGGTTTATCATTGCATACCAAGGGCCATATCTTGGCTATATGTTCTTTCTTAACCCATAACATGCCCGAACCAATAGGAGCACTTAAAAACTTATGCAAGCTGGTGCCAAAATAATCGCATTCTAAATCGGGTATGGCAAAATCGAGCAAACCAAATGAGTGTGCGCCGTCTACAATCACTTCTAACCCTCTTCGATGCGCCATTTGACAGATCTTTTTAACGGGTAAAATTTGACCTACCCAGTTAATGATATGGGTCACATGCAGAATCTTGGTTTTAGGGGTGATGGCTTGTTCAAATGCTTTCACAATGGTTTCATCGTCCTCAATAGGAAAATCAAAACTGATTTGTTTGTACACAATCCCATCTCGCAATGCCCGTTGCCGCCAAGCCTGTATCATATTGGGGTAGTCTTGCTTGGTGCCAATTACTTCATCGCCTTTTTGCAAATTGAGTCCAAAAATGACCGTATTCAGTGCTTCTGTGGCATTTCTGTTCACTGCAATTTCTTCGGGTGAACAGCCTGCTAGCAAAGCCAATTTTTGCCTGAGGGGCTCCCTACCTTGGTCTAAAATCCGCCACATAAAATAAGAGGGGCCCTGGTTCGATAATTGATTGTAGCGTTCTACTGCTTGTTGCACAACGCTGGGCGATGGGCTTACCCCGCCATTGTTCAGATTGATGAAATTAGAGGGTACCGTATAAGCTTGTTGTATCACCTGCCAGTAATCTTCGTCCGATGCAGCAATAATTGGGTTATCTGAAGTGATTGCAGCCGCCGCTTTAAACTGAGCAGCTTGTAATTGATTGAAAAAGCCATAACCAGCAAATACGCCGGCCATTGCGCCTGCTTTCTTGATGAAATTCCTTCTTGGCTCCACGGGTTTAATTTTAACGCTTAAGTTAAACATTATCCTCAGAAAACGGTTATATCTTTGTGCTTTAATACACCGAATATGAAGAAGAAAGGGCTGTTTTTACTGTTGATGGTAGTTTTTCTTTTGGCAACTGAATCTATTCAAGCCCAGTGCTCTATTTGTACCAAAACAGCTTCTCAATTAGGTGAAGGCCCTGCTAAGGCTTTAAACTCTGCTATCATCTACTTAGCATTTGCGCCTATTGCCATCATGGGCTTTATTGGTTTCCGTTGGTGGAAAAAAGAACAAACCATTATTGCGGCGGAAGAGGGCCGAAAGAGCTAATTAGCTCAAATCTCGCTAAGAAAAACAGCTGATTTATATCAAATCATCATTAATAAACACCAGATTTTCGTCTGAAAAGGAAAACGAGAAATTGTATTTGCTGATGGCGGCGAATACCGACTTAGAACATCCTTTTTTCATTTGATCGTGCAGCTCAATTACAATTGATTTTGTTAAAGGCAACCAATAGTCATAATTGCTTTCAAAAACTTCTTTTTCAGCACCTTCGATATCAATTTTCAACAGGTCAATATGTTCCCATTCTTGCTCTTGCATAATGGTAGCAATTGAAATAGCAGAAATTGAATTTGGATGATCCGGAACTGTTTCTTGCACCATAAAAGAATTTTCTATAGCTCCTGAATCAATAATAGTCAGATGAACATCTTTATTCCAAAGGCCTTTAAGTAAAGGCTTCACATTTGGGTAAGATGCAATGTTTTTAGATAAAATGGCAAAATTTTCTTCACTAGGCTCAATTGCCACTATTGAACTATTCACAAACCGTTGTGAAAAATAAACAGAAGCTAACCCAATATTAGCACCGGCATCAATGATGTTTTTTATTTCAAAAGGAAAATGAATATCATATTGGTTTCGTAAAAAGACCTGATCAAAAGTAAAATAATCAGTTGTATGGGGTCGTAGATAAAAAGGGCCTTTATACTTTGAGGTATTTAAAACACCAGATGGTTTTATTTTAACCTTTATGTAAAGTTTAATTGCATCAATTAAACCAAACGCTTTCACCATTTTTTTAAAGCGAGATGCCATACAGATCCTATAAATATTTATTAGTAAAATGAAGTAATCTACAATATAGGCTATAGATATTTCAATATTTGATGAAATTAAACATTATAGCTTATTTTGTTGACATAATTATAGCCATATTCACCAAAAATGACTCATCAACAAGCAATAGTTAGTATTGTTATACCCTGTTATAATCATGGAGAATATCTTCAAGAAGCATTAGATAGTATCAATATTGATAACATAAACTACCAAATTGAAATCATTATAGTAGATGATGGGTCTTCGGATCATAGAACACTTGAAAAGTTAGAAAGCTTAAAGCAATTAAACTATACCATCATTCATCAAGAAAATGGTGGACCTGGCAAAGCACGTAATACTGGGATAAATATTGCAGTGGGGAAGTTCATTTTACCATTAGATGCAGATAATAAAATAAAGCCTGATTATATAAATAAAGCTGTTCCCATTTTAGAAAGAAATCAGGCAGATATTGTATATGCTGTTCCTGAATTTTTTGGAGACACTTCAAATAAGAAGCGTCAATTTAAAGTTCGTCCCTTTGATGATTTAGGACTTGTTACAGGAAACTGTGCAGACGCTTGTGCAATTTTCAGAAAAGAAGTATGGATAAAAAATGGCGGCTATGACGAAGCGATGCCTTATTTTGGGTTTGAAGACTGGGAGTTTTGGATTAATGCTTCAAAAAATAATTTCACCTTTCATTTCATCAAAGAGAAGTTATTTTTTTATCGAATAGACAATAATTCGATGATTTCTCAATTTAACAACGCCGAAAGAAATGTTCTAATGCATCGCTACTTAGCCAAAAAGCATGCTGATTTTTTTCTCGAGAAACTAGTCAAAATTACCTACATAAGAGAACGATATTTTTATGATCTAATGCGTTTTCCAATAACACCAATCATTTATTTATTATACTGGTTAGGTATACTTGAAAACACAACATTAAGGGCAAAAAAGAAATATGCACACTACGAGGTCTTTAAAAATGAGTAGTTTGATTAATAATTTATGTTTAGAAAATGATTATTGAAAAAAAACAGTCGAATAGCGTTAATCATAATGAGGCATTCACCTTTTCGATTATGATTCCTAGTTGGAATAATTTACAATTCCTACAACTATGTATTGATAGTATTAAAAGGAATTCGGCCTTGAAACATGAAATAATTGTTCATGTTAATGAAGGATCCGACGGCACAATTGAATGGGTACGGGCTCAAGAAGATATTAGTTACTCCTTTAGTAATAAAAATATTGGTGTTTGTTATGCACTCAATAGCTGTAGAACTTTAGCATCAACCGAATTTTTATTATACATGAATGATGATATGTATGCTTGCCCAAATTGGGATTTACCTTTATTTGAAGAAATAAATAAAATTGGTCATAAATATTTTTTCTTATCAGCCACTGCAATTGAGGTTATAAAACAAAGCAACTGCTCTATTGAAAAAAATTATGGAACATCACCCCAAAATTTTAATGAAGCGCTACTACTAAAAGAATTCAACGAATTACCAATGCAAGATTGGCAAGGAGCAACTTGGCCTCCGAATATAGTGCATAAAGATATTTGGGATCTTGTAGGTGGTTATAGTATTGAATTTAGTCCTGGAATGTATTCTGATCCCGACTTTTCAATGAAACTATGGAATATTGGTGTTCGTTATTTCAAAGGGATTGAAAAAAGTAGAGTATACCATTTTGGGTCTATCTCCGTTAAAAGAATTAAGAAGAATAAAGGTTATTATACATTTATTAATAAGTGGGGAATAACTTCTAGCACAGTTTCTAAGTATTATTTAAAAAGAGGAGAAAAATTTGATGGCCCTTTAGAAAAATCAATCATTCCTTTTAAAAATAGAATAAAGAATTATTTTAAAATTTTGGTGAGTACAATCGTGATTGGAAAAAATCGCTAGTCTATCTTAAAAAACATTTTTACACAAAAAAGCGCTTTCATTAAGCTTGACTTTTTTTTATACGCTAAAATAAGGTCTTTGTATTTAAAAAAAGTAGTCATTCTCGTCCAATTATTCTTAAGAGAAAAACTTTGATAACTTTCTAAAATTATTTTAAACACTGCTTTTTCGTGAACATTTTCTTCAGGACAGTTTTCATAAAGCAACTTCATCCTTTCTCGGATTTTATTTAATTTCTCCGCACGCGTGAATTTTAATTTTGGGGCATTCCGAGTAAAGGCGCTAATTGCGTTATGATTATGTTGCCTATAGAGCACGAGCGGCTCTTTTACATACTCAATTTTGCTATAACAAGTTGCAACAAACCCTAACCAAAAATCATGTGTAACCAAAGTAGGAAATGGAAGGCATTGATCTATCAAGCTTTTTTTAAATAGCATAGAATGGCCTGGTGCCCAAGCGCCTATAGTATACATTAAACAACTTGTATAGGAAATTTGATTTTTAATATCAGACATATTGATGTTGAGGCTATTATCAGAAGCATCAATTAAAGTTGAATCGCTATAAACCATTAAATTATTTCCAATATGATCATATAATTTTTGTAGTTTATTGGGCAACCAAATATCATCCTGATCACAAGGAGCAATCAAATCACCATTGGTTAATAAAATTCCCCTCTCAAAATTTTTGATATACCCCAAATTTGATTCGTTCGTGTATAAAAAAATATTGGAATGCGCAGAAGAATATTGCTTTAGCAAATTGACAGTATTGTCTGTTGAACAATCATCGATTATTACAATTTCAATATTAGGGAAAGTTTGCGCTAATATGCTGTCGATCTGCTTACATAGAAACTGTTCGCCATTGTAAGTAGCAACCACTACAGAAATCAATGGGAAAGATGGCAGATTAGTCATATAAATAACGTTGCGTAAAACTAAACAAATTAAAGTCTGGGTTTAATAAGGCAACAGACAACTCCTCTTTAATCTCAGCTTTATTGAATTGTTTCATTCTATGCTTTTGAACTAGCTGATATACTCTTTCTGTCATTAACCATTGTTTACGATCATTTTCAACTAAAACAGCTGAATCTATTTTCATAGCCAACTCTTCAATCCCCTGTTTGGTTGAAGCTACCGTTTTACAAATCGTTACATTTTTATGCTCATTGCTAACTGGAGCAATCATTAACTTTAAATTTCTTGCAAATAGATCGGCATCTGGCCGATCACTTTTATTTACAACAAAAATATCTGCAATTTCCATTAAACCTGCCTTCATAGCTTGTACTTCGTCTCCAGCTTCAGGAACTAATACAACAACAGTTAAATCTGCTAAACCAGCAATTTCAATTTCCGATTGCCCTACACCGACTGTTTCAACAATAATATGATCAAATGGCGCTGCTTGTAGTATTGCTGTTATTTCAATTATAGATGGATGTAGCCCACCTAAAGAGCCTCTTGTAGCCAATGATCTAATATATACATTTGGGTGATTGTACCACTCACTCATCCTGATTCTATCGCCTAATAATGCGCCGAAATTAAAAGGTGAAGATGGGTCTACACATAGCACAGCAACTTTTTGGCCGTTTTTTGTCCAATGCCCAATTAACCCATCCACAATTGTACTCTTCCCTGCTCCAGGAGGTCCTGTAATACCAACAACAGAACCACTCTTCATTTGCAATTGCTGCAAAAAAAGTAGAGACCCATTCACTTCGTTTTCTACTAAGGAAATAGCCCTTGCAATTGATTTATGATTGCCAATTTGGATGCCAGATAATAATTCATTCCACATATCACCAATGTAAATGTAAATTTATGTTAACTGCATGTCAAATAAAGCAAAAAATATTTTATTAGGATTAGCCATCATTATGTTGGCTGGATTATTATGGAGTAGAGCCATCTTATCTATCAGTATGGGGTTGTTCTTGATTTATGCAGTTTACAATGCATATCATCAAAAATTAAAGTTGCTTTCTAACCCTTTATTCATTTGGTGTTTATGCCCATTTGCATTGATATTAATGGGTATTTATCAAGATGGATTTAACCCCAGCAATCTGCAAATTTTGTTAGGGATATTGGTTTATCCCATCGCAGGCATTACGGCTATTGCTGGTGAAAAATATTCTTTTACAAAAACAATTTCCCAACCTTGGATACATGCTGCATTAATTGCTTTATTGTACCCGTTGGGATGGTTTGTATTGCATGCTAGTGAAGCATTTGAGCTCTATGGACAAGGTAGAACATTGCCGGTATTCATGGATACGGATCATGTACGTTTCAGTATTTTTTTGTGTAGCGCTTTGTTGTTTACCCTCTTACCAGTTAGTAATGCGAGGTATAAAAAAACATCTTTTGCTATTTTATTGGGTGCTATTATTTTCCTCTCAGTAAGAACTGGCTGGGTCATTGCAGCTATTATTGTAACTGGTTATGGGATCCATTATTTGAAAAGAAAGCCGCTACTAGATCGGCATCGCAATCGCAACATATTGATTGCAATAATTGCTTTAGTCACCATTTTTGCAATAACACCCACTATCCAACAAAAAATCAGGTACACGATTTACGATTGGAATAACTACAATACAAAAGGATATGATTCCACTTATTCCGATGGAGTAAGACGGGCCATTAATGCTGTTGCTTTGAAAGCGATATCCGAAGACCATGCAAGCGCAATTGGTTGGTCTGCTATTCCATCCACCCTTCAACAAAAATTCACCCAGGTTTTAAATGGTCAAAAAACCCAATACGGTTGGCCCTTTAATCAATGGTTATTTTGGTGGATGGGCAGTGGTTGGTGGGGAATGATTTTGTATTCTTTATGGTTGTTCTACCCTGCTTGGTATGGATATAAGCACAATAATCCTTTTCTCATTATTTGGACATTGGCGATTGCATTTTCATGCCTAGTAGAAACCACTTTGAATTATCAGTATGGAGTATTACTGCATGTTTGGCCGATTATGATATGTTGGCAAACTTTTAAACAATTACCGAAGTAGTCGATAGTTCTTAAAATCGAATGGGCGAATGCCTGTTGCCTTTTCAAAATAGTACAAGGCCTTGTCTTTTAAGCTAAATTTTTTCTTTGAGGGATCAAAATTAATATTAAAGTTAGCTCGCGCTATTCTTTCTAGCATTACGTTTGGATGGGTTCCATCAAATTTTTCAAGAGAATCAAATTGACTATAATCAAAGAAATCTGGTTGTGCCAAATAGTCTTTAAGAACTTCATCATTATGCCAAAGCTTAGTAAAATTTTTATTTTTTTTCATCATTTGTTCTGGAGACTTTACCCAGCCATAATGATATATATATGCTTTTATAGCTTTTACGTTTAACTTTTTACCTTGCTTTCTGAACCCTTGGGCATCTTTATATGCAGAGATGCTGAGATCATTTCTTATCACCCGCACTTCATTACTATACCAGGTTCTGCTATCCCCTACATAATCATAGGTTCCATAAAAATGCAAATATTTAAATAATAAGCCATCCACTGCTGACTGATCTTTATAGTCTCTGCAACCCTTTAATATGGCTTCATGGTATTGCTCATGAACCACTTCATCTCCTTGAATATAAAATGCCCAATCTGCATCTTTGCTAATAAGTTGCATTGCTTTATTGGTTTCTACCGCTAAAACGGAACCGCCAGTGCGCAAATTGGGGTCCCAAACGGAGTGATGAATCTTGATTTTAGGATCATTGATTGATTCAATTAATCCAATAGTATCATCTTCACAATTGCCAATTAAAATGATCATTTCATCCACCACAGGTAAAATCGATTTCACCGATTCTACAATCGGGTAATCATTTAACACAGCATTTTTAATGATGGTAAAACCCGAAATTTTCATAAGCAATATTACTGTTTATTAGATGTTTTTACAAGCTCTTTCCATTTTACTTAAATTGTGGATTATATGATCAATTTTGTTCCCATTTTTCCACTTGCCCTAGTAGTTTATCCTGGCGAGGAGCTTAATCTTCACATATTTGAGCCTCGTTACAAGGAATTAATTACCGAATGTTTTGCGGAAGCAAAACCATTTGGTATACCTACTGTATTAGAAGATGGATTGGCAGAATCGGGAACTATGGTAGAAATTACAGAGATTGTACAAGTGTACGAAGATGGCAGAATGGATATTAAAACCCGCGGCATCAGGGTGTTTCAAGTACTAGAGCTAATAGAATCCATCCCAGATAAATTATTTAGCGGGGCTATTGTAACATATCCCAATAATGATACTAACACCAAACCCTTTGTTTCTTTTAAAATTTTAGACTCAATTTATGTATTGCATCGATTATTGAATGTTACTAAGAATTTTAATAAAAAAGTAACTGATATCATGAGTTATGATATGGCACACCATGCTGGCTTATCACTTAAAGAGGAATACGAAATTTTGTGTTTATTTAAAGAAGAGCAAAGGCTTGAGTATTTAAGAAGGCATTTAGAAAAAGTGATTCCAGTTATAACAGGCATGGAGCAATTAAAAGAAAAAATTATTATTAACGGCTCCTTTAAAAAACTAAAAGGGTACAACCTTAACTAATCATTATGGGCATTTCACTTTGCTTAGACTTTGGTAATACGCGCTTAAAAGTGGCGGTATTTAATGGAAGAGATTTTCAAGAAGAAATTAATTTGCCCGATGCTACTGTTGCAACCATTTCAGCATTAATGAATCAATGGAAGCCCGAAAAAGTTATCCTTTCTTCGGTTATTAACCATGATCCTGCAATAGAAGCATTCATGGCGGAAAAAACAAAATTTCACCGCCTTAATCATACCAGCCAACTCCCTTTAACCACTCCAGTGGGTAAACCTGAAACAATTGGAGCCGATCGCTTGGCATTGGTAGCTGCTGCAGTTGACCTTTTTCCCAAAAAACACAACCTAGTTATTGGTCTAGGCACCTGTATTACTTATAATTTTATCAACAATCACCATGAATTTTTGGGCGGAAGTATTTCTCCTGGAATGAATATGCGGTTCAGGGCAATGCACGAACAAACCGCTTTATTACCCTATATTAAGGCAGAATCTCCCTTTCCACTAGTGGGTTATGATACCAAAACCAATCTTTTAAGTGGGGTTATTTGGGGAATGACCAAAGAAATAGATGGAATAATTGATGAATATGCCCTAAAATACAGCAACTTTAACGTGCTATTAACCGGGGGGGATATGCCTTTTTTTGTACCGCACCTAAAAAACAGGATATTTGCCGACCCAAACCTAATTTTTAAAGGCTTATATGCAATCAGTGAGTTCAACAACAGGTAGGCTGGCTTTTGTGGTTAGTTTCATCTCTTTTTTCGCAATCAGTTCATCTGCTCAGGTAAATTCACCATTTTCCCGCTATGGATTGGGCAATTTAGTAGGTTCCCAACACGTAATTAGTCGCTCAATGGGCGGTCTTTCCGCTTCTTATGCAGATGGCGCTAATTATAATGTAGGCCAAGCAATCAATTTCAATAACCCTGCAACGTATGGGGCCAATTATATGGTTACATACGATTTAGGCTTGTCAATTGATTCAAGAAAATTAAAAAGTAATAACCCCACTGGTGCTTTCAGTTCCATCTATGTTATCCCAAGTTATTTAGCGGTAAGTGTTCCGTTAAATAAATTAAAAGGATTGGGTTTGGCTTTTGGATTAAGGCCAATCACTAGACTGAATTACGGTGTAGAAAACAGGGCTCGCTTAGCTGGCGACAGTGTTGGAACCATTTATGAAGGAACTGGTGGTACCAATCAAGCTTTTATTGGAGTAGGTAAAAAATGGAAGAACTTAAGTATTGGCGCTAACACTGGATACACTTTTGGAAGACAAGAAATTAGTACTTCTAAAACTTTTTATAACGATACCCTGCTCTATTTTCAATCTAGAAGTGCTTCACAAATCAATTTTGGGAGCATGTTTCTCCAAGCAGGAATTCAATACGAATTTACGTTATCGAAAAAAGAAAATGCAGCAGATAAATCTTCTAAAAATTTGTTGATGAGAGTGGGTGCTACTGCTTCTTTACAGCAAAATATGAGTGCTGTTAAAAGATTAAGTAATCAAACCTTTATATTAAATGCTGCAGGTGCTTTAATTGAAGTAGATAGTATTGCTAAACAAGATAATATAAAAGGTACCATTATCATGCCTGCTACTTACGATGCGGGATTCATGATTATGAAAACCATTTCTAACACAAGGGGCAATTTCCAGTTATGGTCTGCCGGTGTAGAATATACCACTACTCAATGGACTAAGTTTAGATCTTATGGACAACCAGACGCTTTGAATAATAGTTGGGCGGTAAAATTAGGCGCACAAATTAGTCCAAATCCTGATGGTGGATCTACAAGCTATTTAAGCAATGTGAACTATCGCTTTGGGTTTCAGTTTGGTAGAGACTATATTAACGCTGATGGAAATGGATTTAACCATAGTTCATTCACTCTAGGTGCAGGTTTCCCCATTAGAAAATGGAGAAACTATGAAACTCAATTTACTGTAGTTCAGGCTGCCATGCAATTTGGCAAAAGAGGTTCTGCTGTAAACAATATCACAGAGAACTACACCCAAATTACCCTTGGATTTAGTTTAAGTGATATGTGGTTCATTAAACGTAAATATGATTAATCTAATTTTTGATAATAAAAATAAATTTGCAGCCTTCTTAATAGGCTGCTTTTTTATGCTTGCATGTGAGAATGATGTAAATGTGGTTAAAGAATTGGGAAAGAAAAAGCCTGGTATTGAAGAAGGTAAAAATATTACCAGCTATTTAAGTATGGGGGGCAAAATGAAAGCAAAACTAACTGCCCCGCTTTTGTTAAGATACCAAGGAGACAGCGCGCTCAAATCTGAATTTCCCAAGACCTTGTTTGTAGAGTTTTACAATGACAGCATGAAGCTAGAAAGCACGCTCAGAGCCAATTACGGCAGGTATATTGAGAACGAAAATAAAATTTATTTAAGAGATAGCGTTGTTATCATCAGAATTAATGGAGACACATTAGAAACATCCGAATTATTTTGGGATCAAACATTAGGGAGATTTCATACAGATAAGCCAGTTACGACTAGTCAGCGTAATCCTCGCCAAAAGCTGTATGCTAAAAAAGGTTTCAGCTCTAATCAAACCCTAACAGATATTACTTATTACGAATTAGATTTAGGAAGTTTTTTAATTTTACCAGACAGTACAGCTGATAAAAAACAATAAAATAATTTTTATGGAATACAGAAGAATGGGAAGATCAGGCCTTCAATTAAGCGTTTTAAGCTTTGGAAGTTGGGTAACATTTCATAAACAAATTAACGATAATAGTGCCGACGAATTAA
Organism: Sediminibacterium sp. FEMGT703S; assembly: GCA_002786355.1. Taxonomy (GTDB): domain Bacteria; phylum Bacteroidota; class Bacteroidia; order Chitinophagales; family Chitinophagaceae; genus Sediminibacterium. Next base: position 281,151 of record PGCO01000004.1, on the reverse strand, counting down.
TGGGTATTGCTTACGATAATGGCATCAATTTTTTTGATAACGCAGAAGTGTATGCATTGGGCGAGAGTGAAAAAATGATGGGCCGGGTGTTAAAAGCAAAAAACTGGGACAGAACTTCTTACACACTTTCCTCTAAAGCTTTTTTTGGATGGAGAGGCAAAGAAAATAAACCCAATCAAACAGGCCTTAGCAGAAAGCATTTAACTGAAGCTTGTAACGAAGCTTTACAGCGTTTACAAACTGACTATTTAGATCTTTACTTCTGTCATAGACCCGATAAAAATACGCCGATTGAAGAAGTGGTTTTAACCATGAATACCTTAATTCAACAAGGAAAGATTTTATACTGGGGAACCAGCGAATGGAGCGGCGTTGAATTAATGGAAGCACATAGAGTAGCCCAACATTATCGTTTGATTGGACCTTCTATGGAACAACCTCAATACAATTTATTTGAAAGAAATAAAGTTGAAAATGATTATTTAGAAGTCTTTAAAAATGTAGGTTTGGGCACTACTATCTGGAGCCCCTTAGCTGCTGGATTACTCACCGGGAAATACAATAATGGTATACCTGAAGGTAGTCGATTAGCAATCGAAGGTTTTGACTGGCTGAAAGAGCGTTGGATCATGAAAGACAAAATTGAAAAAGTTCAACAGCTTCAATTATTGGCCAATGAGCTCGGCTGTAGTTTACCCGCATTAAGCATTGCATGGTGTATTAAAAACCCAAATGTAACTACTGCTATTTTGGGTGCTACCAAAAAAGAACAATTAATTGATAATTTGACCGCTTTAAAAGCTGTAGAGCTTTTAAGTTCTGAAGTGATTGTCAAAATAGAAGCAATCATGCAGAATAAACCCATTTTAGCAGAATATTAAAAAGCAAAAAAATAGTTCTACCTTCTTTCCAACTTTTCATACAATCCTTCTCTTACTTATGAAAACTGCTTGGAACAGGTAATAGACATACAAATAGCTGCTGTAAAAAAGGCTTGCAATGGAGATGCAAAAGCCCAGGCTTGGTTGTACGAGCAATACAGTAAAGCCATGTTTAATATCTGTACCAGAATGACTGGTAATATTTCAGATGCAGAAGACCTTTTACAAGACTGCTTTGTTATTGCATTTAGCAATCTTCACCAGCTTAAAGTTGAAGCGCAATTTGGCGGCTGGCTCAAAAGAATTGTAGTAAATGAATGCATTCGTTTCAGCAAAAAAAATATTCGCTGGGAAGAATGGGATAGCAACGAACAAGGCAATTTGGTAAATGAAGAAGTAGAGTGGTGGAAAACAATTGATTTCAAAATCATTCATGCTTCCATTAAGCAATTGCCCGATGGATGTAGACAGGTATTCAATTTGTATGTATTTGAAGATTATTCGCACAAACAAATTGCAGAGAGCATGGGCATTTCAGAATCAACAAGTAAAAGTCAATATCAAAGAGCCAGGGTATTGCTAAAACAAAGAATATATAAACAAGTACAAATACATGGATGAGTTTAAAAAATATTTAATAACTAACCAAGAGGAGCTAGAAACAGATGAGCCCAGTCCACTTGTATGGGACAAAGTGCAACAGCGTGTGAAATTGGAGAAATCTACTGCTACTGGAAAAGTTTTTTCAATAAAAAGCTTAATTCAATGGTCTGCAGCTGCCTGTTTGTTTGGGCTTGCAGGGATAGGAGTTTGGTATTTATTGAATAATCAGTCAGTAGTTAAGCCAGTACAAGAGCAGGTGACCATCAACAATGAGGCTTCTCCAAAACCTTCGCCGTCTATTAATACCAAAGTAGAGGGTCCAATGGTAAGCACCCCAGAAAACGCTAAAGCTTCTGCAAAATCAACCCCCACTCCAACTTCTGGTTTTGCTAAAGCAACTAATCCGTCAGCTCAATCATTCAACCAAGCAAATAGCATTGAGAATACAATGACTGCGCTAGCCAATTTGGAGAGTGGTTTTATACAAATCATCAATTTACAAAAAGGAAAAATTAGCACTACCCCCATGTATGCTGAATCAGCTAATTATTTTAATGAGTTCAAAGCACAAATAAATCAATTAGAACAAGAAGAGAAACAAATCAAAAAAGAAATTGCTAAAAAAGGACTAACAGATCAACAGCTTGATCAACTGATAAATCTGTATCAATATAAATTAACTGTTTTAAAACAGTTACAACTAGAAATGAATAAAACCAATAATCGTTTCAAACAAAACAGAGGACCAGTAGATTCTACTCGTACTTACTTTATTAATATTTAAACTGTTGAAAATGAAAAATACCATTATTAGTACCATGATTTTAAGCGCTATTTGCATAGGATCAATGAATGTAAATGCACAGCAACCAAGTACTTCAAAAGAAATTGTTGTTAAAGGTTATCCTTTGGAGGGCAATGGGGTTAAAACCGTTGTAGGTTATCCCATCAATGTGAATCAAGATTTTGATAATTTTTTTAGAGACCGTAAAGATGTTAAAGCAAAAGAAGTAAGTCAGGAAATTAGTAGTTCTAAATCCCCCGAAATTTATTTAGACAATACTTCTAGAAATATTCAAGTTAAAATTTGGGATCAGTCGAAAGTAAAAGTAGTTACCACTGTTTATTTTGAAGGGGAGGGAAAACTAAGTGATGAAGAATGGTTCGAAAAAATGAATCTCTCTTTAAAATCAATGGGGACTGCAGTTCGCATTAAGTCTGGTACCATTTCTGGCGGTAGCTATACTATTAATGGCAATACTTTTGGTTGGAGCGGTAGTACTGGTGCAACAGTATTTAACGACAAAGGAGAAAACATTGGCAGCAAATCAAACACAAAAAGAATGGTTACTATTTATGTTCCTGCTGCTAGCAAATTAGACATTGATAGCAAGTATGCAGATGTTCAACTAATGGGCAATTATGGAAGTGCTACAATAGATTTAACCAACGGGAATTTAGAAGCAGAAAATATTAGCAAGCTTTACTTACGTTCTAAATATTCCAATGTAACTATTGAGGATGCCGCTATTGCTGAAATAGAATTTATGAATGGACGATTTTCGGCCAAAGAAATTGGTGAGGCAGACCTTGATACAAAATATGCTACCATTGATATTGCGAGCGTTAAAAAAGCAGTATTTAGAAGCACCAACGATGAGTATGAAATAGAAGATGCCAACGAATTAAGAGGAAGAAAGAATTATGGCAATTTCAGGATTACCAAATTAAATGGTTCACTTGAAATGGATGGAACCAATGCCGATATTAAAATCAGAAATGTAGGATCAACGCTTGATTTAATAAAAATTGATAATAAATATGCCGATATACGTATCCCACTAAAAGCCATTAAAAATTATTCGATTAAATACAGTGGTGCATATAGTACCGTTTATGGAAACTTTGAAAAACAGCCTTTAATTGAAGAACAAACCAAACCCCTTTTAAAAGAAACGGATGCCCTTGCCAAGCAGCTTGTAGAAATCAATCGGTCAATTACCCGTTACGCTCAATCTGGTGATGCTGAATCTAGGTTCAGCGCTAAAGTAGGCGAAGGAAAAGGACTTAAAATTGAGATGAATTGCCAAAATTGCACTGTTGACTTTAAATAAAATAATTATATAAATTTTACAGCACCGATGCTCATGTGTTAAGTCGGTATCGTACCCCGTTTTCACGGGGTACTTTATTATAGTATATACCTTAACTTTGACCCATTATGACGCATATCTATACCATTCTTAGTATAGTGGGTACTTTGCTTTTTATCGGCTTTTTTGCGGGGTATGAAATTGCATTCGTGACTGCCAATCGCTTGAGTATTGAACTAAAGAAAAAACAAGGCAAAAGAAGCGGGGCTATTTTGGCTCAGTTTATTGAATCTCCAGCCCGATTTATTGGGACCTGCCTGATTGGAGTGAACCTGTTTTTAGTGATCTACGGATTACTTTTTGACGAATTACTAAAAACGGGCATTTGGATGCCTTTACAAATTGAAAACAATCTTTTAAAGCTAGCTTTCGATACATTAATATCTACTTTAGTAGTTCTGATAATCGGTAAGTTTTTACCCAAAGCTATTTTTAGGGCGAAGAACGATAGTTTATTATTTGCATTTGCGCCTCTTGCTAATTTTTTTCATCACCTTTTTCTTCCATTAACCAATTTGTTCGTTAATATTTCTCAGTGGATGTTGAAATATATTTTTAATGTTCGAGTGAAAGATAAAAATGAAGCTTTTACTAAAATTGACTTAGAACATTTTTTTCAACAGACCAAGGATCAAGACGATGAAAATCAAGAGTTGAATACAGAGCTTTTTGAAAATGCATTAAGCTTACCTACCATAAAGATCAGGCAATGCTTGGTACCTAGAACAGAAATTGTTGCACTAGAAGTGACTGACTCTATTGGTGAAGCGAGGAATTTATTTATTCAGACAAAATTGAGTAAACTATTGGTTTACGAAAATAGCATTGACAATATTGTTGGTTACATACATCAATTAGATTTATTTAACCGCCCTGAAAGCATTAAAGCAATGCTGCATCCAATTGTTGCTGTTCCAGAAAGCATGAGCGCTACCGATTTGATGAATAAATTTTCCAAAGAAAGAAAAAGTATTGCATGGGTGGTAGATGAATTTGGGGGCACTTCTGGTATAGTAACCATGGAAGATTTATTAGAAGAAATTTTTGGTGAAATTCAAGACGAATATGATACCGAAGAATTTGTAGAAAAACAATTAGCAGAAGACGAATTTATTTTTAGTGGCAGAATGGAATTGGATTATTTGAATGAAAAATATCATTTAGATTTTCCTGCTAGTGATTCAGAAACCTTAAGTGGTTATATCATTAATGAACATGAAACCATTCCTAAACAAAAAGAAACCATTATCATCAATAATTTCAAGTTTGATATTTTAACTGTATCCGAACGTAGGATAGAAATGGTTAAGATGAAAGTATTACAATAAATATGGCACTATTTAATAGAACAGCATCGGGAGATAAAGAAGAGATGTCATTTATAGACCATCTTGAAGAACTAAGGGGACATATCATCCGTTCAGTTATTTCAATTTTGGTAATGGCTTTGGTAATATTCATATATCGTAACTGGATATTTGATAATATCATTGTTGGACCAATCAATAAAGACTTTGTTAGTTATAAAGCCCTTTGCGATTTCAGTCATTGGCTAGGTATAGGTGAAGCACTCTGTATGCCTCCTGTTGAAGTTACTATGCAGAGTACCACTTTTGGTGGCCAGTTTTTAAGCACCATAAGTATGGCAATTGTAGGTGGGATCATTTTGGCTTTCCCGTATATTTTTTGGGAGTTCTGGCGCTTTGTGAAACCTGCTTTAAAAGAAAAAGAAGTTAAAAACACTCGCTTTATTATTTTTTGGGTTTCTTTCTTCTTCTTTTGTGGCGCAGCTTTTGGCTATTTCTTATTGGGTCCTTTTACCTTTAACTTCTTAGCCGGATTTCAGTTGGGTACCGAAAATATGATTGTAACAAGGCCCACTTTCTCCGACTATTTAGATAACTTAACCAATATTATTTTGGGCTGTGGCCTTGCTTTTGAATTACCAGTATTGGCCTATATTTTAACACAGATAGGAATTATTACTCCAAGTTTTTTAAGAGCTACCCGTAAATATGCAGTAGTCATTATTTTAATTGTTGCTGCATTTATTACCCCTAGTCCAGATTGGATGAGTCAGTTAATTGTGTTTATTCCTTTATTCCTTTTATATGAATTGAGTATACTGGTGTCTGCTAGAGTATTCAAAAAATTAGAGAAAGAAGAAGACAAAGAGTGGGATTAATCAACCTATATATCTTATAATAAAGTTTATTTTATGCCTTATATTTTTGATGCTACTAAACCTATTGCCATTGGAAGCGACCATGCAGGATTTACTTATAAATCTGCTTTAATCACTTGGTTAACCGAAAAAGGTTACCAGGTTACCGACCATGGAACTTATTCACTAGATTCTGTAGATTATCCCGACTTTGCACATCCTACTGCAAACGCTGTAGAAAAAGGGGAAGCAGGATTTGGTATTTTGATTTGTGGAAGTGCCAATGGAGTTGCCATCACTGCCAACAAGCATCAAGGAATAAGAGCGGCCATATGTTGGCAAAATGATGTAGCTGAATTATCTAGGTTACATAATGATGCAAATATCATCTGTATTCCTGCAAGATTCGTGGCTTTACCCTTGGCTGAACAAATGATTGATCTTTTTATGAATACCGCATTTGAAGCTGGCAGACATGCCAACCGAGTGCAAAAAATTAGCTGTAACTAAACCAAAACAACATGATCAAAAAAATCCTGTTTGGTGCAATGTTCCTTTCTACTGGAATTGCATACGGACAAAAAGCAGATGCATCAGCCAAGTTTGCTGCATTAATTACCCCCGCTTCAATGAAAGAAAAATTGACCATTTTGGCAGGCCCAGAAATGGAGGGAAGAGAAACTGGAATGCCTGGTGAAAGAAAAGCAGCCGCTTACATTGAATCTGAATTTAAAAGAATGGGGCTAAAACCTGGTAATGGGAATAGCTACCATCAGTACTTTAATGTGTATCAAGACGAGCTAGCTAGTTTTGAATTAAGAGTAAATGGTAAATTATACAATTGGGACAAAGACTACATGACTTCTTTACAATCCATTGTAAATGGTAAAAATACTTCTAAGGAATTAGTTTTTGTAGGGTACGGCATTGTTGACAAAGCCGCTTCTATGGATGACTATGCTGGCCTTGATGTAAAAGGAAAAATTGTAATGATGCTAGATGGCGCTCCTGCAGGATATAAGGCGCCTGCTCCTGTAGCAGGATCAAGAACGCCTAGTCCTATTTCAGGTGCTGCAAAAGCTGGAGCCGCAAGAGCTGCGGGTGCAACCGGAATCGTTTTGGTTTCAAAAGATTTTCCGCGTAAAACAGCTACTCCTACAAAGGGTAATATTTATATGAATAAGCCTACTGGTGCTCCATTTATGATGCTAACTGTTTCAGAAGAAATTGCTTCTGCTTTAGCAGGTAGAACCACTAAATTATCAAGCGATGGTTTGGCTGCTTTATCCAAAGGAAAATATGTGGCTGAACTAAGCATTAATGCCGATAAAAAATCTACCACACTAGAAACCAGTAACGTTATTGGAATCATTGAAGGAACTGACAAGAAAGACGAGTACGTTTTCATGACAGGTCACCATGATCACCTTGGTAAAAGAGGTGATGTAATTTATTACGGGGCAGACGATGATGGTTCTGGTACAGTGGGTGTTATGCAAATGGCAGAAGCTTTTGCAGCTGCAGCTAAAAAAGGTAATAAGCCTCGTAGAACTTTGGCATTTATGACAGTAACAGGTGAAGAAAAAGGTCTTTGGGGTTCTCAATACTATTCTGAAAATCCAATTTTCCCTTTAGATAAAACCACAGTTAACTTAAATACTGATATGATTGGTCGTGTAGATACAGAAAGAAAATCTGCTGATACATTGAACTACATTTATGTAATTGGTCACGATAAATTAAGCTCTGATTTAGTAAAAATTAATGAAGGAGTAAATACCAAGTACTTGAACATGACTTTGGATTACAAATACGACGATCCTAAAGACTTGAATAGAATTTACTATAGAAGCGACCATTACAATTTTGCTCGTAAAGGAGTGCCCATCTTATTTTTCTATGATGGAATGCTAAAAGCTGAATATCACCAACCTGGTGACACTGTTGATAAAATCAACTTTGAACTAATGGAGAAAAGAGCAAAGCTTGTATTTCATACAGCTTGGGAAATGGCTAATAGAGACGAAATGTTAAAGAGAGATATTCCTTTGACAATGCCTGCTAGATAATAATAGAATAACAATATAACTTTCCGATATATGGAAAGTGAAGCAAATAAAAGCCCCGGCCTAAACTAGTGCCGGGGCTTTTAATTTTATGCAATCTATTATATTACCATCCTAACAAATACGCAAAAATCAACGGAACCACAATGGTTGCATCACTTTCTACTATGTATTTGGGAGTATGAATATCTAATTTACCCCAAGTAATTTTTTCGTTGGGTACTGCTCCAGAATAAGATCCGTAAGAAGTAGTAGAGTCACTAATTTGGCAGAAATAGCTCCAGAAAGGCACATCATGCCATTCTAAATCTTGGTACATCATTGGCACAACGCAAATCGGGAAGTCACCTGCAATACCGCCACCAATCTGGAAGAATCCTACCCCTTTACCTCCACTGTTTGCACGATACCACTCGGTTAACCATACCATGTACTCAATCCCACTCTTCATGGTAGATGCTTTCAATTCTTGCTTAATAACATAAGAAGCAAAAATATTTCCCATTGTACTGTCTTCCCAACCTGGAACTACAATCGGTAGATTCTTTTCAGCAGCAGCCAACATCCAACTATTCTTTGGATCAATTTCATAGTATTGTTCCAAATCTCCACTTAACAACATTTTGTACATGAACTCATGCGGAAAATAACGTTCTCCCGCATTGTCGGCGTCTTTCCAAACCTTGTAAATATGTTTTTGTAAACGGCGAAAAGCTTCTTCTTCCGGAATACAGGTATCCGTTACACGGTTGTAATGATTTTCTAATAAATCCCACTCTTCTTGAGGACTCAAATCACGATAATTAGGAACACGCTTATAATGACTATGCGCCACTAAATTCATAATATCTTCTTCTAAATTGGCGCCTGTACAACTGATGATGGCCACTTTATCTTGACGAATCATTTCTGCTAAGCTAATGCCCAATTCGGCAGTACTCATTGCACCCGCCAAGCTCACCAACATTTTCCCTCCTTCTAATAAATGGGTTTCATAACCTTTGGCTGCATCCACCAAAGCCGCGGCATTAAAATGTCTATAATGATGTTCTACAAACTGAGAAACAGGTCCTTTGCTCATTTTTGATAATTTTTAGAGGGGCAAAAGTAATTTTTTTAGCTGGTATACCCCTGTTAATTTGTAGCAGATTTTTCGTTACTTGCAACGCATCTAGAAATTCATGGACCAACAATACTTTAAAGAATATTATCATTTGGAGAGGGTAAACTGGTGGTTTACTGTTAGAAGAAGGATTTTGAGGGATCGAATCCACCGCCAGCTGCAATCCCCAAAGGGAATACAATCATTAAATATAGGGGCAGCCACTGGAACCACTTCTGATATGCTTACTGAGTTTGGAGAAGTGATGTCTGTAGAGTATGACCAAGAATGCTGTGATTTTACGAAAACATTTTTGAGCACCCCGCTCATTCAAGGGTCTATTACCGAATTGCCATTCGAAAATAATAGCTACGATTTAGTCTGTGCTTTTGATGTTATTGAACATGTAGCGGACGATACAAAAGCAGTGGAAGAGATGATGCGCGTTTGTAAACCAGGCGGTCATGTAGCTATAACAGTTCCTGCTTATGCCTTTTTATGGGGTGAGCACGATGAAATTAATCAGCATTTTAGAAGGTATACTAAAACCGAACTACTGAAATTATTAAAAAAACATAAGGGCAAAATTGTATACCATACTTATTTCAATTCCCTCCTTTTTATTCCCATTGCTGTATTTAGATTATTAGCAACAGGATTAAGTAAGTTAAGGGGGGCAAAAAAGAAAACTGTTGAATCGGACCATGCCATATTTGGCACTGAGGGATTTTTTAATAACTTGTTAGCAGGAATTTTCTCTATAGACTACTATTTATTAAAATGGGGATTTCGTTTTCCTGCTGGCGTTTCAATAATGGTATTCTTTAAAAAAGCAAAGTAATGCGTTCAAAATTGGAAAATATCATTTTTAAAAAATGGGATACAACCCAATTTGGATCGGTATATCTAATTTATTGTCTCTGGTTTTTATTGGCGGCCATTGCAGTTATTTCTGAAATGAGTAGAGGCCTTACAAGTATTGACAACTATTTAATTTTTGAAGGTGTTTTTAACCACGTGGTTCAGGAAAAATATTTGTTCAGTTATTACCCAGATGAATACGTTTCATTTAACAATTACGGGCCAGCATTCTCGTTGATAATTGCTCCTTTTGCATTATTTCCTGCCTATCTAGGATGTTTTTTATGGGCCATGGCCAATGCAACAGCTTTATTTGTAGCACTAAAAATGCTGCCCTTAGAAGAGAAACAAAAAATTATTGCATACTGGATTGTTGTGATTGAAATGATGACATCTATTCACAGTGTTCAGTTTAATCCAATGTTCACTTCATTTTTCATTTTTACTTTCGTATTCACGTTAAGGGGTAAAGATTGGATAGCTACTTTATTTATTGCCTTAGGCATATTGACCAAATTATATGGAATTGCAGGATTGGCTTTTTTCTTTTTCTCCAAAAATAAATTTCAATTTATTATCTCCTTATTGGTTTGGCTAATAGTTATTATAGCAGCTCCTATTTTATATTCAAGTTATGATTATATTGTTCAGAGCTATGAAGATTGGTATTATCAAATCATTAGAAGAAACCAACAAAACATAGACAATTCAAGAACAGCCGGTTTGCAAGATATTTCTGTACCTGGAATGATTCGCAGAATATTTAAGTTTTATGGTCCGATTGATTTCCCAATTATAGCAGGTGCTGGAATTTTATTTGGTATCCCATTATTAAAAAAACAAAATCAAGAACATCCAAACTTCAAATTGAATTACTTGGCATTGGTATTAATATCGGTAGTGATTTTTAGTTCTGCAGCTGAGAGCCCAACATTTGTAATAGCAGTAACAGGAGCAGCACTTTGGTTCATCACGCAAAAAAAACCTGTATCAACAAATGCAAAAGCTTTATTATTATTTTTATTTCTATTTTCAATTTTATCGCCAACCGACTTAATACCCCATTATATTAGAATCAATTTTATACTTGCCTATTCTTTGAAAGCCTTACCCTGTTTTGTAATCTGGTGCTGGTTAATTGGAAGTTGCTGGAAAATTAATTGGTCTAAACAAACCACACGATGAGTAAGTTAGTCATATTTGTAATTCCTGCTTGTAATGAACAAGCCAATGTGCCTGTGATAGCAGCAGCTATTCAAAATACAATGGCACCATTGTTATATGATTATCGTATTTTGTTTGTAGACGATGGTAGTACAGATCAAACCCTATTCGTATTAAAATCGGAAGCTGAAAAAAATAATCATATTCAATTCATTAGTCTGTCTAGAAACTTTGGACATCAGAATGCATTAAAAGCAGGATTAGATTTTGCAGATGGAGACTGTGTAATCATGATGGATGCAGACTTACAGCATCCTCCAGATTTAATTCCTTTATTATTACAAAAGTGGGAAGAGGGCACAGATATCGTATATACCATCCGAAAAGAACAAACTGACTTATCTCTTTTAAAAAGAAAAACATCAGCAATGTTCTATGATATTATCAACAATATGTCTGATATAGAACTAGAACAAGGAACAGCTGATTTTAGATTAATGGACTCTAAAGTGGTTCAGGCATTTAAACAAATAAGAGAGCATGATTTATTTATTAGAGGGTTGGTTAAATGGATGGGCTTTAGCCAAGCAGGTGTAGCCTATTATCCTGCACCACGCTTATCGGGAGAGTCTAAATATACCATTAAAAAAATGGTTCGATTTGCATTACAAGGCATTACTTCTTTTAGTACCAAACCCTTGTACATGGCTGCTTACCTAGGATTTAGTTTTGCATTACTTTCTGTTTTATATATCCCGTATATCATTTATAGTTTTTATCAAGGCCATACCGTTTCTGGATGGGCTTCCATTATTGCTGCCATAGCTTTTTTTGGGGGATTACAGCTGATGATTCTTGGAATCATTGGACTTTATTTGGGCAAACTTTTCATGCAAAGCAAGAGCAGGCCACATTACCTTATTAAAGAAACAAATTTGGGCAAATGAGTAAGAAGGTATTGTTGAGTTTTGACGTAGAGGAATTTGATATGCCTTTAGAATATCAACATGCAATTTCAGTAGAAGATCAAATGCGAATTGGGATAGAAGGACTTGATGCAATTACACCAATATTAGAATCTGTTCCTTGTACCTTATTTACCACAGCCAATTTTGCCAATCATTATCCTGAAAGAATCGGCAAGCTGGCTTTATCACATGAAATTGCTTCTCATACATTTTATCATACTGCATACGAAACCGAAGATTTATTAAAATCTAGGTTACGATTAGAAGAAATTACAGGGCAGAAAGTAAGCGGACTAAGAATGCCCAGGATGCGTCCTGTTTTAATGGAAGATGTGAAAGCAGCAGGTTATGCATACGACTCTTCTATCAATCCTACTTGGTTGCCGGGCAGGTACAATAACTTTCACTTACCAAGAACGGTTTACACAGAAGGGGGCATTACAAGAATCCCCGCTTCTGTTAGTCCAGGAATAAGGATTCCCTTGTTCTGGTTGAGTTTCAAGAATATGCCATATGCATTGTATTTACAATTATGTAAACAAACTTTAGCAAAAGATGGATATCTCTGTCTCTATTTTCACCCTTGGGAATTCACCCCTATTGAGCAATTTGGATTACCGGGCTATACTAGAAGATGGTGTGGACCTGCATTGGTGAATAGATTAACTAAATTAATCAAAGACCTCTCTACCGATGCTGATTTTAGCACGATGAACCAATTGATTTAAATCGAAAAAATAAGGTTATGAAATCAACTTCAGTAAGAGAAATTTTTGTTGTTGCCATTTTAATAATGCTCCCCATTATTTATTTAAGTAGCATTTATCATTCCTTACCAGCTGTAATCCCTACCCATTTTAATTATAAGGGAGAGGTAGATGGCAGAGGTGAAAAAGCTACACTATGGGTAGTGTCTATTTTTATGTCCTGCGTTTCACTGTTCACGTATTTGATTGTGAAAAATGCCAACAAAATAGACCCGAAAAAAAATACACAATCACCTGAGCTACTACAAAAGATTGCATATATGATTGTTATTTTTTTATCTGCAATATTGTTTGTAATTATTCAATCTGCAACAACGGGTACCATGAAATCAAATCAGGTTTTAATGCCCTTGATTGGATTATTATTTGCAGGTTTAGGTAATTTCATGCACAGCATAAAACCCAATTATTTCATAGGAATGCGTTTACCTTGGACCTTAGAAGATCCAGAAAACTGGAGAAAAACGCATCAGTTAAGTAGTAAATTATGGATGATTGGGGGTATTCTAATAGCAGCCTGTTCGCCATTAATGTCTATTGAAAAGGGTTTTATTTTTTCAATGATTGTATTATTGGTGATGGTGGTTTATCCAATCATTTTTTCTTATCAATTATTTAAAAAATCAACCATATAGTCATGAAACATAAACATTTCCTAGCATTATTAATTCTTGTATTCTCTACGCTGACAGGGAGCACACAAACAATTGTTGGATCTTGGAAAGGGAATATAAATGCGGGTGGAAATCTATTGCCATTGGTATTTCATATAACACAAACCAATCAGCTATGGATTACAAAATTTGATAGCCCCGCACAAAATGCGTTGGGTATTCCAACAGGCTCCACACGTGTAATCAATGATAGTATCTATATAACTATCCCTGCCATCAGTGGGGGCTTTAAAGGAAAATGGAATGCTAAAGACCAGATTGATGGTGTTTTTGAACAAGGGAATTTCAATGCCCCATTGGTGTTAAGTAGAACAACTGAAACAGTTAAAGCCATTACTCCAAAGCCAATCATTAGACCACAAACGCCTAAACCACCATTTGAATATACCACAGAAGAATTAAGTTATACCAATGCAGATCAATCTGTTCAATTTGGTGCAACATTAACGCTTCCTAAAAACAAAAAGAACTATCCAACGGTAGTGCTAATCTCTGGAAGTGGTTCTCAAGATAGAGATGGAACTTTATATGACCACAAAATTTACTGGGTTCTTGCCGATCATTTAACAAAAGCAGGTATTGGGGTTTTAAGAGTTGACGATAGAGGGGTTGGCAAAACAAGTTTAGGGCCTAATCCGCAATCACTCACTAGCAAAGATTTTGCAAAAGATGTAGAAGCTGCTGTGAATTTTCTTTTGACAAGAAAAGAAATTAATCCCAAACAAATTGGTTTAATCGGTCATAGTGAAGGAGGTGCTATTGCGCCAATGGTAGCTGCGCAAAATAAACAGATTGCTTTTATTTGTTTATTAGCAGGGCCAGGTATTCCAGGTCATGATATATGGAATTATCAAATGCGAAGAAATTTTATACAAGAAAAATTATCGGCCAATGATTATGCTGTTGCAGCCGCATTGGTTAATGAAATGAATAATCATTTTAGGTATAGCACCCAAGCAGATTCCATTAAAGCAGGCATGCAAAATACCTACACTAAATGGCAACAGGCTCATCCAATGGCAGACGAATCAAAATTATTTACAGTTAAAGGAATAGACCCATATATAGGTTTAGTAAACCAATTCAAACCAGCACTATCATGGTTACAATTTTTTATGAACTATGATCCAGTAGAAAATCTTTCTAAATTGAAAATACCCGTATTGGCATTGAATGGGTCTGCAGATATTCAGGTAACTGCAACAGAAAATATCAATGGAATTAAACAAGCATTAACAAACGGGAAGAATAAAAAATTTGAAGCCACGATCTTACCCAATTTGAATCATTTGTTTCAAACCTGCACAAGTCCTACACAACCCTATGGTGATATTGAGGAAAGCTTTTCTCCAACTGCACTTTGGTTAATTAGCAATTGGATTAATAAAACCAACTCGCAAAAATGAATTATTTAGCCCATGCTTATTTTTCTTTTGGTGATGCCGCAATTTTAACGGGCAATATGATTAGTGACTATGTAAAAGGTAAAAAACAATTTGAATACCCTTTAGCCATTCAAAAGGGAATAAAATTACACCGGGCTATAGATCAATATACAGATGACCATGCAGCCACTAAAGCTATTAAGCAAATATTCTCTCCCACTGTAAGACTTTATGCAGCAGCTTTTGCAGATATTGTGTATGACCATTTTCTAGCACTAGATCCTCTCGAAAAAACAGAAGCCGAATGGTTAATATTTAGCAGCAATACTTATCTGCAATTAAAGGAATACCAAGAATGGTTCCCCCCCTACTTTGCTAGGGTATTTCCCTATATGCAAGAACAAAACTGGCTATACAATTATCGATTTGAATGGGGAATGCAAAATAGCTTCAAGGGATTGCAAAGAAGGGCCACCTATTTAAATAATGCAGACGAGGCATTTGAGGTTTTCTTAAAAAATTATGCTCCCATTAAACAGTTATCCGCTGATTTTATACCGGATGTTAAAAAATTTGCCTTTGGTCAATTTCAGGAATTGATACACCAATAGGGGGGTATATTTGTAAAAATGATTCAAATGAAAAAATTAGGATTTTTTTTAGCATTTGCTTGCATCAGCTTAGTTGCTATTGCTCAACAAAAGCCCACCGAATTAGATAAATCACCCATGGACATGAGTTATTGGCCCGATAACTACCCCTTATTAAAAATGAGTGGAAAAGCCAAGGATCAACCTATAGCAAGAGTAATTTATGGAAGGCCTGTTAAAAATGGCAGAATAATTTTTGGTGGAATAATAAAGTACAACGAACTATGGCGCCTCGGTGCTAATGAAGCTACCGAATTAGAAATATTTAGTCCAGTGAAAATCTCGAATAAGGTAATTCCCAAAGGTCGTTATACATTATTTTGTGTGCCATCCGAAAACAGATGGACAATTATCCTAAGCAAGGATAATTTTTGTTGGGGAAGTTTTACTTATGACACAAAAAAAGACGTTGTAAGGGCAGATATCAAACCAGAAACCACTGATGAAATTGTTGAAACTTTTACAATCTATTTTAAAGAAAACGCTGGAAAAGCCAATTTGGTAATGCTTTGGGACAACCAACGTGCAGAATTACCGATGACTCTTGTAACTACTAAAAAATAATATACTATGAAAACCGCAACCAAATACATTCATGCTGGAGCTGAACCAGATCCATCTACGGGAGCAATCATGACTCCTATTTATCAGACATCTACTTATGTTCAGGAAGCACCTGGCGTAAACAAGGGGTTTGAATATGCTAGAAGCCAAAATCCTACTAGAAAAGCCCTGGAAGAAGCATATGCACAAATTGAAAATGGACAATTTGGATTAGCATTTGGAAGTGGTGTTGCTGCTACTGATGCAGTCATTAAACTACTAAGCCCTGGAGACGAAGTAATTGCAGCCAATGATATGTATGGTGGGACTTACCGACTTTTTTCTAAGGTATTTGAAAAATTTGGCATCATTTTTACCTATGTAGACACTACCAATGTAGCCAATATTAAAGCTGCTGTTTCTGCTAAAACAAAATTGATTTGGATTGAAACTCCTACAAATCCATTGATGAACATTACAGATATTGAAGCTGTTTCAGCTATTGCTAAAGCCAATAGTGTACTGCTTTGTGTTGATAACACCTTTGCATCACCTTATTTACAAAATCCACTAGACCTAGGTGCAGATATTGTAATGCACTCCGCTACTAAATATTTAGGTGGGCATAGTGATGTTATTCAAGGTGCTTTAATGATGAATAGTGCAGAACTGAGAGAGCAGCTTTATTTTATTCAAAAAAGTTGTGGTGCTGTTCCAGGGCCAATGGATTGCTTCTTAGTTTTAAGAGGGATTAAAACTTTGCACTTAAGAATGCAAAGACATTGCGAAAACGGAAGAGCAATAGCCCATTGGTTAAGGAAACATCCAAAAGTAGGTAAAGTATACTGGTGTGGATTTGAAGACCATCCCAATTATGCAATCGCTAGAAAACAAATGCGTGATTTTGGTGGCATGCTTTCTTTTGAGTTAAAAGATGATAGCATGGATGCTGCTAAAAAAGTATTGTCATCTACCAAATTATTCTCTTTAGCTGAAAGTTTAGGTGGTGTAGAAAGTTTGATTAATCATCCAGCTTCTATGACGCATGCTTCTATCCCTAGAGAGAAACGAATAGCCAATGGCTTAAGTGATACGCTAATTAGATTAAGTATTGGTGTTGAAGACGCAGACGATTTAATTGCTGATCTAGAAAATGCTTTGGCCTAATGAATAAAAAATCCTGGATACTTACTTGTGCAATATTATTTGTTTATACAATTAGTATGGCGCAAGTAAATCTTGTGCATCCAATTCAAGCAAAACTGGATAGTTTATTTAAACTAAACACAGTGCCAGGTATTTTAGTTGGCAGTTCAGTAAAAGGTAAACATCAATTTTATACAGTTGGGTTTGCCGATAAAAAATTGAACCTTGCTTTTACCCCAGAAACACAATTTGAAATTGGTAGCATTAGCAAAACTTTTACTGCTTTTATTTTAGAATCTGTATTGCAAGAAAACAATATAGCTGATACGATTTTAATCACTCAATTTCTACCAGATAGTCTTATAAAAAATAAAGCAATCACCAATATTCAAATACTACATTTATTGAATCATACATCTGGATTACCAAGACTACCTGAGAATATTGGCATACCACAAGATCGTTTACAGCCCTATGCTAATTATGATAAAGAACAATTGTATTATTACTTAAGTAAAGCTGACCCCCAAACATTTGGAAGAGTAGCATACTCCAATTTGGGCGCAGGACTTGCAGGTGTCATTGCTGAAAATATAAGCGGCAAAAGTTATGAACAGTTATTATCCGAATACATTAATAAACCTTTTCAATTAAAGCATACAGGTATTCAGTCTGCAAAAAAAATGCCCAAAGCCACTGGTTATTTTGGCAATGAGGTTGCAACCTACTGGAACATGAATGTATTAGTGGGTGCAGGAGGTATAAAATCGGATGCAACCGATCTTTTGAAATACTTAGATTTTATTTCGTCTAATCAGTCTATACCTGTAGTTAAATCTGTGCTACAAAAAACAACTCAATTGAACAAGCAGGTAGCTATTTCCAAAGCATGGCATATTATTGAAAAAAATGGAAAATCTTTACTGTATTGGCATAACGGGGGCACTTATGGTTTCTCTACTTTTGCTGCTTTTAATCCAACCACTCAAAATAGCATTATTGTAGTTATTAATGCTTTCAATAAAAATGATATTGCAGACAGATTAGGCATAGAAATCATGACCAATCTCTTAAATGAATAAATGGAAGCCAAAGAAAAACTGCAAGACTTTTTTAACAAGAAAGTAAAAGAGTATAATCAACCATCTTTTATTTCGTCTGACCCAGTTTGTATTCCACATCTTTTCACAATAAAACAAGACATTGAAATTGCCGGATTTTTTGCGGCGATTTTTGCTTGGGGAAATAGAACAACCATTATCAACAAGTCGAAAGAGTTAATGCATTTAATGCAAATGCAACCGCACTTATTTTGTTTAAATGCCAGTGTAACTGAATTAAAAAAACTAGAAGGCTTTAAGCATAGAACTTTTAACACAACCGATTTATTGTATTGCATTGAATTTTTCAAACAACATTATCAGCAATATGATTCATTAGAAAATGCTTTTATGCCTGCCAACAAAAGTCCTGAAAGTATAAAAGAAGCACTTAGTTTTTTTCATCTTTACTTTTTTTCTTTAGAAGACGCTCCATTAAGAACCAAGAAACATATTTCTACTCCTGAAAAGGGATCTAGTTGTAAAAGACTCAATATGTTTTTACGTTGGATGGTTAGAAAAGATAAAGCGGGCGTAGATTTTGGTATCTGGAAAAATATCCAACCCAATCAATTAATCTGCCCGATAGATGTTCACGTAGCTAGGGTAGCTAAAAGATTCAACCTATTAGATCGAAAACAAACTGATTGGTTAGCAGCAGAAGAGCTTACCGACTATTTAAAAAAGCTAGACCCAAAAGATCCCGCTAAATATGATTTTGCCCTCTTTGGTTTGGGTGTGATAGAGAAATACTAATTTTAAGTATGGCCGTACCTATTTTAGATATTGCACAAATTGAGCAGCTAAATAAATCAGAATTAGTTGATGCAATCAATTGGCTAATCATCAATGATTTTGAAAAACTGGTATTTATACTCTACCGAATTGATGTAAGCGAAGCGAAAATTAAAACACTACTCAATAAGAATAACACCAATTTTGCTGCAACAGTTATTGCAGATGCCATTTTAGAAAGATTGGAAGAAAAGAAAGCTTCTAGAAAAAAGTACAAGCAAGATCCTTCAGCATCCGATGAAGAAAAATGGTAGTCTTAATGAATTAGTTCATCAATTCTCTTAATCACATATCCTTTACTCCGCAACAATCTAATTATTGCAGTTAGTTCATCGTATAATTTTTCTTTTCTTCTAGGGTCGGTTCCAACGTGTAGCAATAAAATATTACCGTTTAGCTTATAAGGAGTATTAGTTAAGGTGCTCAATTGATTCATTAGTGAGGCATTGCTTTTATAACTGCTACCCATTTCTGGCCAAGTATAGTCTGCATTGGTGTAAGTACCAGGAGTAAAACTAAAGAGCTCTAGCCCCTTCCAATTGCACCAACTAGCCACACTATCGTTCCACCATTCAAATGGTGGTATAAACAACTTTCGCTTTTCTGTATTGATTCCTAAATTTTCCATGACAGAAAAATTTTTGTTTAAATCGGTACTAAAGGAATCGTAACTCACTAATAATTTATTTCTGTTGGTCCAATCGTTATACAATAGGTGATCATTGCTATGTGCCCCTAAATAATGTTGATCATTTTGTAACGCTTTAATTGCTTTCGAGAAAGTTTTATTTGCGTAAAATCTTCCTGTAAAAAAGAACCCCGCTTTTACTTGTTCTTTGGTCAATATTCGTTGAATTGTTTGTAAACCCTCCCCATACTCATCTCCTGTAAAAACCAATGATACCGAAGGTTGTGAAGGGTTTATAGATTTTATAATTGCCCCCATTTGCTTTATTGGAATTGAACTCGAGACATTTTTGTTTGCCTTGGGCTTTGCAATATTGTTTGCGCCATTTTCTTGTGCTGCCAATAAATAAATTAAGCTGGCAGTGCCATCCATAGTGGGTTCATTGGTGCTATAATCGCCATAGTCGTCGTGATATACTGCTAAATCACTTTGAAATTCGGCATATTCATCAGGTTCATTCAATTGAATACCAATTAGATTTTTATATATGCTTGTATACACTGGCCCGTCTACCAAACCACCATTGATTGGATAATTTTTTAAATGGGTAAATCCTGAATGAGGATCTACAGGCGTATCCCCCAAAGCAGGCAAACCATATACCATACTCGTTCCCCAAGGATTGCAACCGAACAGCCAATCAATATTCGCCTGTTCTAATTGTTCATACTGTTTATCACCTGACAAATCTTTATACCATTTACATTGAATCGCGAATGAAGTAGTTAAATTATTACTGCACCAAATAAAAGGCACACCTCTATAAAATGCATTTTGCTTCGCTTTTTGCCAAACTGCATTAATGCCATTTTTATAAAACCCAATAATGGTATCGCGTTGTGATCCTTTTAGTTGATTTGCCAATTCATAATGTCCTAAATTAATAAAAGGATACCATTGGTAATGACTGGCAGTATCTTTTCCAAGCCAAGGTGTTAAAGGCTCTTGCTTAGCGTATTCATAAGCAATATTTATAGGAAGCTTATTTACTTTGGCCAACATTGCAGTAGACAATTCCATATCATCTACCCAATTTTCTTCCGCATAAATATAGGGGGATCTAACTGAAGCGGTTTGTGTTACTCCTGGTTTAATTAAAGAAAATTGATGAGCAGTAAAAGCTTTTTCTTCATACAACTTTGCAAATGGAGTTGTTTTAAAAACATCGGCAGCTAATGTAAATGCTGCACTAAATTTTGCCGCCGTTGAGCTAGTGCCGGTTGTATTGTTTAAAAATTTTCCTCTTTGCTGTGGTAGTCCATTGATGAAATAAACAGGTCGTTCAAATCCTCTACCATAATAATTATCCTCTTTAGGTATCCGCATACTCAGATGATCTCGATCATCTGCCAATTGATTAAACATCCAATCTTTTTGCGGATGCATTTTAACCAACCAATCCAATCCCCATTTGGCTTCATCTAAAATATCTGAACGATTATTCTTTCCTTTTAATCCATTCCATTCATACTGGTCTGCAAAAACATCGGGGAAATGTTTATACGCTGCAAGCAAATGAAATGTAGCATTAGCAGAAGTACTGCTGTATTGTAAATAATCACTCGCATCATGCCAACCTCCGGTTGCGTCAATCACGGTGCTGTCTTTAATACCCGCATTGGCTCCGTACAAGGTATAACCATCATGCGTATGACAACTATCATTTAGGAATGGATTAAAGCCGCTTCTTTGTTGACGCATATACTGAAGGCAAAAGTCTGCTGTACCATCGTATACAGATGAATCAATCCTAAAAACAGGAGAAACCGCTGAACCTGCTTTTAAATAATACCTTCCTGGCTGCACCATGGCAGTAAAATTCAAGCGATAAGTACTTTTGAATGGACCATAATGACCATAGTTTTTTCCTGCTGGTGCATTAAATACAACTTTATGTGTAGATGCATTTATTAATTGAAAACTTGCAATTGTACTATTCAATTTACTACCAAATACAGCTACTTTACTGCCTTTAGGCAAGTAACCCAATTGGTTAATTCTAATCCAACTACTATCAGATGCCATTAAATTAGCTGATAGAAAAACAAAAAAAATAGCTAGCAATAACAATCTTTTCATATTGGCAATTATGCTTTAAAGATACAGCGTCCTACAGGGTTTTTTAACCTATTTTTGCATCCAAATTATACGTGCATGAAGCTTGTTTCTTATTTATCTAACGGACATGATCAACTGGCATTTTTAGTTGATGGATTATTATTCGACTGCGATGCTATGCATCCTGAATTACCCAATAGTATGAATATGTTTCTTCATTATTGGGATGATATGTTTCCGATTGCCCAACAAACAGAAGCAGCTATAAAATCTGGTCGTTTAAGCAAAGACAGAGGGTTGCCCATAGAAGAAGCCCTGCTTTTGGCGCCAGTACCTTTCCCAACTTCATGCAGAGACGGATATGCATTTAGACAACATGTGGCTGCTGCAAGAAGAAATAGAAAAGTAGACATGATTCCAGAATTTGATCAATACCCTATTTTTTATTTTACCAATCATCATAGCGTACAAGGACCTGGTGATATTGTTTGTATGCCGGATCATTTTGAAAAACTAGACTTTGAATTAGAAGCTGCCATCGTGATATGCAAAAATGGTAGAAATATCAGAGCAGAACATGCCGACCAATATATTGGCGGTTTAATGATTATGAACGATATGAGTGCAAGAAGATTGCAAATGGAAGAAATGTTATTGAACTTAGGACCAGCCAAAGGAAAAGATTTTTCTACTGTGATTGGACCATGTTTGGTTACACTAGACGAATTGGAACAATTTGAAATTCCAACAAAAGAAGGTCATGTGGGAAAAAGCTGGAACCTGAATATGAAATGTTGGGTAAATGGCGTTCAAGTAAGCGAGGGTAATGTAGGAGATATGGATTGGACTTTTGCTGAAATTATAGAACGTTGTTCTTATGGCGTAAACATTCAAGCAGGAGATGTAATTGGAAGTGGAACCGTAGGCACTGGTTGCTTTTTAGAATTAAATGGAACAGGTAAATTGAATGATCCTAATTACCAAGAACAATGGTTGCAGGCTGGTGATGTAGTTGAAATGGAAATTACTGGATTAGGCAAACTGAGTAATACCATTGTGAAAGACGAAGATGATTTTTCTATTTTGGCTAAAAAGAAAATTTAATCCTGTTTTATGAAAATAGTTTTATCTGAGTTACCGATAATGCAAAAACAAGCATGGTTGCAACACGCAATTGCCCCTAGACCTATTTGTTTTGCAAGTACAATTGATGAAGCAGGTAATATTAATTTGAGTCCTTTTAGTTTTTTTAACCTATTTTCTTCAAACCCTCCAATAGTTATTTTCTCACCTGCAAGAAGAGGTAGAGATAATACCACCAAACACACTTTAGAGAATGTACTGGCTGTACCAGAATGTGTAATCAATATCGTGGATTATAGTATGGTACAACAAATGAGTTTGTCTAGTTGCGAGTATCCCAAAGGGACAGATGAATTTATAAAAGCAGGCTTTACCAAAGAAACAGCAACAATGGTTCAACCTCCTATGGTTAAAGAAGCTAAAATAAAATTAGAGTGTAAAATAAACGAAGTAAAAAGCTTGGGTGAACAAGGAGGCGCAGGTCAATTAGTCATTGCAGAAGTGCTTTGCATGCATATAGACGATGCTATTCTGAATGAAGAAGGTACAATGATTGATCAAACCAAATTAGAACTAGTTGCAAGACTAGGTGGAGATTGGTATTGTAAAGTAGATAGTCATAATTTATTTAAGGTTGCTAAGCCCAATACAGCATTGGGTATTGGCATTGATGCAATTCCTAGCAGTATCAAGAACAGTTCTATTTTAACAGGTAATCACTTAGGTCAATTAGGCAATGTAAACGAATTGCCTTCTATTGATCCAGCATTTCATGATGATCGCTTAAAAAATATTATTCAATACTATGCCATCAACCCCAATGAAATGGAACAGGAATTACATAAATATGCAGCCGAGCTATTGAATCAAGAAAAAGTACAGGAAGCTTGGCAGATATTACTTTCGGGTACATTAGATTAACAAGTTGAAGCAGTAAAAATATATACCCTTATTTGTCCTTATAAAAACCTTCGTTCAATCCAAACTTTCTTTCAGGTGCCTTATCTTCAATTAGATGAAATTGATTGGGACTTAACTGCGTAAAATCTTTATAGTCTTTTGCCAAATGCTGGTAGTCGTGGTAATCACATTCTATAGCTATTCTTAACCAATCCATTGAAGGGTGACTATTTTTTTGACGAAAAGCATTATCAAATCGGATGATTCGCATAAAAAGCTTCGGATTCACACCAGTTCTTTCTTTAAATTTTCTTTCTAATTGTCTAGCACTGTAACAAGCTTGCCGAGCAATTTGATCAATACTCAATGGACTGGTTTTATTTAATAGTTGAACACATGCCCAATCAATAGGCAGAATTGGTTTTATTGATTTAGCCATTAACGTTCGGATGAACTGATTGCCAATAGCAATCATATGATCATAGTTTTTAGCTTCATGCAATTGTTCATTTACTTCATGCACTTGATTACCAAAAAAAATACTGCCATCTAAATACTCATTGACTAATTCACTAGAAGGCATTCCTGTTAATTGATAAAGCGCCCCTGGTAAAAAAACAATTTGAAAAACCAAGAACTGATGACCAATCAATCGATTAGTTACTTGGGTAAACTGGCCATATAACACAACAGGTAAATGATGGACTTCTTTATTAGAACCAGCATATTGTACTATTTCTTTATCATAAGGATAAAATGCTAAACACTGCTCTGGTCTTGGAGGATACGCTTTTATAGGAATGGTTTCTCCCTTGGAAAATTCTAAATGAACAATCCGAAAAAGTTGTACATATGATTGTACATCAGGTGCAGGAAGAAAATCCTTTAGAATCATGCTTATCCAATTTACAACTAAATTATAAGCTCAGTGGTGGTCCTACTACTTTCATTCCATGTGCGGCATGAATTTTATCCATTTCTTCTTCGGTTGGTCTGCTAGTCATTTTATTCATTACACTAAAAAACTCTTCCATTTTACCAGCTGGCTGTAAAAAATAGATCATCCTTCCATAGTCGGTTAACTGTATCCATGTGTGCGGAATATTTCGGGGCAGAAAAATGGTTTGCCCTGCATTTAAAATATATGTTTCATTACCAACTACAAAACGATAACTACCTTCAATTATGGTAAATATTTCATCTTGTTCCAAATGAACATGCAACATAGGTCCTACTTTAGCAGTACCCACATAATCAAAAACAGACAAATGCCCATTGGTGTCCTTCGATGAAATTTTCAAATCATTGGGATGTACTCCTAAAAATTTAACTACTTCACCAAACCTAGCTTTCCCTGCATCTACTATAAAGGGCTTGGTTTTTTTGGGAGTAGCTTTTTGTGCTACTAAATTCCCCATGATTGCTGCAGAGGGCAATAACATGGCTGTTTTGGCTAAAAATTCTTTCCGTTTCATACTTTAGATATTTAACCTAAAGCTGCAACGAAAACTTCCATACTTAGTGGTAAAAAAACGACATTTTTAAATTTACAAATCTCCCAGCTGAGGTCGCATCACAATGTCTTCAACTACGGCCATTGGAGAAAGTTTTGAAGCAGCAAGAACCATTTCAGCAACATCATTCACTTCCATAATTCTATTGGGATCTATCTCAAAGCCATCCCAACTTGCACTTAATGTTGCACCAGGCATTACTGAAGTAACTTTTATGCCCTTGGGTTTTAATTCTTCGCGCAGATTTTTACTAAACCCTAATAAAGCAAATTTACTAATACTATAACTACCCCCATTTGCATAAGCATTTAATGAAGCAATTGAACAGATATTGAAAATATGACCTGCGCAGTTTTGAATCATTATAGGCAACAATGCTCTAGTTAAATAATATGCACTATACAAATTGGTTTGAATCATTTGCTCTAAAACGCCTTCTGCTTCATTGTGAATACTCCCTGGAATAAACTGCCCAGCATTGTTAACCAAAATGTCTGGCGTTCCATACTTTAAACACCATTCCGCAAATGCCAATACTTCATCTTTATTGGCCATATCGCAAGACATTCCTTTAATTATACTATTGGGGTAAGCAGTTTGCAATTCATTTACGGTATCATACAAACTTTTTTCGCCCCTGCTACAGAGCAATAGGGTATTGCCTTCTATAGCAAATTTTTCGGCAATAGCTTTTCCAATCCCTTTAGATGCGCCAGTTACTACTATATTCATCTACTAAAGTTACTAACTTTACACAATGCAATACAGGCACTTATTTTTTGATTTAGATCATACACTTTGGGACTTTGATACCAACTCTAAAGAAGCCTTGAAAGACTTATATGATATTAATCAATTACACCAAAAAGGAATTCAACATTTTGATGAATTTTTTGAGCGCTATAGCTACCATAATCATTTGCTTTGGGAAAGATATGCGAAAGGTCAAATTAAACAAGATGAACTAAGATGGAAAAGAATGTATTTGGCCATGCTCGATTTTAAGTTCGCAGACGAAAAATTATCCCGCTCAATGGGTGTAGAATTTTTAGACATTCTTCCCAATAAAAACAAACTCTTTCCATATACGCATGAAATATTGGGATACCTTCAGGAGAAAGGGTATATCCTCCATTTAATTACGAACGGTTTCGAAAAAGTACAACAACATAAATTAGCCAAAAGTAATATTGATCATTTTTTTACCGAAATGATTACATCAGAAGTGAGCAATAGCTTGAAACCCAATAAAGAAATTTTTGAATACGCACTCCATAAAACAGGGGCAAGTACAAAGAATAGTATTATGATTGGTGATAATTTAGATGCGGATATTCAAGGAGGAATTAATGCAGGACTAGATACTGTATTTGTAAATCATATAAATGCTGCTCCTCATATACAGCCCACTTACACTATTTTTCATTTAAAAGAATTAGCGCAAATTCTTTAAGGCAATAAAAAACCCGTACTGAAAGATCAGTACGGGAACGTAACAATTGGGGGGATTGATTATGCTTTTTTAGTTTCTGTTGGTTTTTTTGCCGCATCTTTCTTACAGCAATCTTTCATTTCTTTACCTTTCATATCACACTTCATTTCCTTACCATCTTTTGCACACTCTTTACCTTTAGCACATTTTTTTCCATCACCGTATGCAAATGCTACACCGCTCATTAAAAAGGCAGCTGTTGCGAATAAAAACGCTTTTTTCATATGATTTAATTTTAATTTATTATTAAAAATACTAATTCTGTTCAATTTTGACGAAGAATTTATGTTAATTTCTTAACCTATTGATTACCAAGTTGCAAGAACGGTAACCCCACCCTGTACAACCTGATTAAGCTCAACATTTACTTTTGTTCCAATTGGCAATAGCACATCTACTCTACTTCCAAATTTAATAAAGCCATATTCATCACATTGTGTTGCTTTTTGGCCAACAACCGAATAATTACAGATCCTTTTTGCTAAGGCACCAGCTATCTGTTTAAATAATATTTCCCCGTGTTGATTCTTCACAGCTACACTCCAACGCTCATTTTCTGTTGAAGACTTTGGATGCCAGGCAACCAAGTACTTCCCTTTATGGTATTGGTTATACGTTACTTCTCCATTCATCGGATATCTATTCACGTGAACATTGGCTGGGCTCATAAAAATACTCACCTGTATACGCTTATCCTTGAAATATTCCACATCGGTTATTTCTTCAATTACTACTACTTTACCATCGGCAGGACAAATGATCTTATTGTCATCTAAAGTATGAACCCTATTAGGTATTCTAAAGAATGAAATAATAAAAAGAAACAAGGCCAATGTAATTACAAAAATGATCATTGCCAGTGTTGGAAATGACGCACTTAAGAAGCTGAATGAGAGTAGGTTGATAGCCCCAAACAGTAAAGCAGTTATTGCAATAGTTTTATACCCTTCCCTATGTATAGTCATATATATAAAAAATTAAAGTGCAAATGTATGGTTCGATTAAGATACTCTTAGAAAAAAAGAAATAAAACAATCCAAACTGCTGGAACTGCAATCAATAATGAGTCGAATCGATCTAAAAATCCACCATGACCTGGCATAAAGCTTCCACTGTCTTTAACACCGGCAGTTCGCTTGATTTTGCTTTCCAATAAATCGCCCAAAGTACCTGCAATGGCAGCCGTTAGCGATATGGCTATTAAAGTTTGATAAGGTAGATTCCAAAAAAAATGACCTGCTACACTTACCACAATTACGGCTAAAACCATACCTCCATAAGTACCTTCCTTGGTCTTTTTGGGACTAATTGGGCTTAAAGGTGTTTTCCCAATTAAAGAACCAACTAAATAGGCCATGGTATCATTAATCCAAATAGACGCTATGATCACCATGGGTAAAATCCAATCTGGGCCTTTAAAAAATTGTACACTATGATCGTACAAATCAATCATCATTGCACAAGGAATGGTAATATATAATACACCCAATGCCGAATATAAATTAACAGGATAACCCAACTTTGGCCTATAGAAAAAAATGGTGACCAACAAAACAATGATAAGTATATAAATAATGAATGAGCCCCAATACCAAAGCGGCAACGATTGATACAGTGTACCCTTGCCCGCAATGATGAGCATCACCCAAAAACTTCCAAGTATATTTTGTGATTTATAAATGATAGGAGCGCCAGCATAAGTTGCGTTTATCTTCCCCATTAACTGATGGAATTCAACTAAACAACCAACCATAATGATCGTAAACAAAACCAAGAAACTCCACTGATTATAAAAGAGTCCAGCCAACATCACTATTACAAATACCACCGCAGTAATTGCCCTAGTTCTTAATGTTTGAAGATTTAATGCCATAAAACGAGGATAAAGATAGTGTTCTTACTGACTGAAAGTCTGTTGTATCAACTGAATTGCTGTTTCCTTTAAATGAAAGGGTACATATATTTCAACTTCCCCCAAAATGACATAGCTGCTATCTTGTTTATTCAATTGCTGAACAGGTATTTGATTTTCTAAAAGCATACCTTCTAAAATGCATGCCTCGGCAATACTTTTTGTAGCAAAAACTTTAGTCCACTGATTCATTGGTTAAAGGTAGCTGCTTTTTTAAAAAGATAAATGCAGGAATTACGATCATTAAACCAAAGACTCCATACCAAATAGGCATAGACTCGTCCATGGCTTCTTTTATGGGTTTACCCATTTGTGTGTACACATAAATTTGAATAACGACTACCGCATTATTTAAAAAATGCATTAAAATAGCCAACCATAAATTATTGGTTAAATAATAAATAAGGCCTAATACCACCCCTAATGCGACCCTTGGCAAGAATCCAAAATAAGAAGCATGTATTGCACTGAAAAGAATGGATGAAATAATTATTCCTATTGCCACATTTTTGGTGAGCCCTACCAAAACCCTTTGCACTCCTGCTCTAAACAAGACTTCTTCAAAAATGGCTGGAGCCACAGCAATGACCAATAATCCAAGAAATAAATCGCCTAAATTTTTCATGGTAGCCAACGCAATCATCGTTTGTTGATACTCATTTTCCAATTTTCTAGCTTTAGCTAAAAAACTGGCTGGCATAGGAATGATTTCATTTATTGCTGCCAAAGAACCACTTAAAAAAAGAGCTCCAAAAGAAATAGCACCAACTATTACAACCTGCTTAATATTCATTTGACTATTAAAGCCTAATGCTGGAAGGGCTTTTGGGTAGGAAATTTTTGCAACAGCCCATGCAGGTATAAAAAAGGCTATAAAAGTGGTAAAAGCGTTGGCAAAACGAGAAAATTGAACATTTTCTGGCCTAAGCAATGCTTCAGGAACCTGAAAAAAGGGAACTCGAAGAATCACAGAAGTAATCCAACTCATCAATAATCCACTTAAAATTAATCCCACTCCTAAAAAGCCCAAAAGCATGGCAAACTGACTAGAATAGGCAACAACAGGTTTCTGATTCATTAAATTGAGTAATAAGGTTGTAAATTTGCAATTCCTTTTATTTTCCGCAAAGGAATAAATGATAAAAGGTAGTGTATTGCAATATGGTTAAAATAGATCAAATAGTACTGCCTGATTTTCCACTTTTGTTGGCTCCTATGGAAGATGTAAGCGATCCGCCATTTAGAGCGGTATGTAAAGACAACGGAGCAGACCTGATGTATACTGAGTTTATTAGTAGCGAAGGACTGATTAGAGATGCCATCAAAAGCCGTCAAAAATTAGACATTTTCGAATATGAGCGTCCGGTAGGTATTCAAATATTTGGGGGGGATGAAGAAGCCCTTTCATTGAGCGCGAAGATTGTTGAAACGGTTAACCCCGATTTACTAGATATCAATTTTGGTTGTCCTGTAAAAAAAGTTGCACTTAGAGGAGCTGGTGCTGGAGTATTAAAAGATATAGATCTAATGGTTCGTTTAACATCGGCAACCGTAAAAAGTACAAAACTGCCAGTTACCGTAAAAACCAGATTAGGCTGGGATGATCAAACTAAAAATATTGAAGAAGTAGCAGAACGTTTACAAGATGTAGGCATCAAAGCATTGGCCATCCATGGAAGAACTAGGGCGCAAATGTATAAAGGAGAAGCAGACTGGACTTTGATTGCAAAAGTGAAAAATAACCCAAGAATTAAAATACCCATTTTTGGAAACGGAGATATTGATAGCCCACAAAAAGCCAAATTATACAAAGAACGTTACGGAGTTGATGGCATCATGATTGGTAGAGCAGCCATTGGATATCCTTGGATTTTTAGAGAGATAAAACATTACTTGGCTACTGGTGAAATTTTACCAGCACCAACATTGGCCGAGCGTGTGGCTGTTTGTAAAAAACATTTACGCAAATCGGTGGAATGGAAAGGACCTAAAGTGGGCATCTTCGAAATGCGTAGACATTATACCAATTACCTAAAGGGATTACCGGGCATCAAAGATTACAGAGCTCGTTTAGTAACTTTAATGGAACCAGAAGAAATTGAATCGGTTTTAGACGAAGTTACTGCCAATTATGAGGGTTATGAGTTCGAACGCATGCCTATTGAATTAATAGACTACCACCAAAAATGTCCTATTAATTAGTGGGAATATCTTTAGGAGAAACCCATTGAGAGTAATAGCTATCTAAAACTCCGTTCTCATTGATTAGGTATTTAGAAAAATTCCAATCTGGCTGTTTACTGCACCAACCATTTTTAGTAGGATTAGTAAGCCATTCATAAACTGGTTGTTGTTGAGATCCTTTAATGACTTGTCCTTTTTTCATCAATTGGAAAGTTACTCCATAATTGACTTTACAGAATGCAGCAATGTCTTCATCCGATTTTTTCTCTTGATCTTTAAAATCATTGGCAGGAAAACCAATCACTACAAGGCGATCTCCATATTGCTGATGTAACTGTTCTAATTCATCGTATTGACCTGTATAACCACAATCACTAGCCGTGTTCACCAACAAGACTTTCTTTCCTTTTAGATCACTAAAATGTAGTGTATCGCCATTGTTCTTAACCGCATGTAGATCATAGAAAGATGCTGTAGGTTTGGCTTGATCCTTATTAAGTAAAATATTTTTAGACTGCCCAGTTAGTTTTCCAACAAACATAATTATTGGATAAGCGGCTTTCAGTATAGATTGTTTCCAGGTCATTTCAGGTTTTTTTATTAGCAGGCCAGCAACTGCCAACACTACGATAAGAATAATAACAACTCGCTTCATATACGTTTATTCAAATGAAAAGGTTTAATCCAAACCAGCTTATTAACCAATCAACCACTTTAATAATTTTAACTTCCCAGTAAAGGGAGGATATTTCATTGCAGGATCAAACCAGGTTGGTGTTTTCATCACGGCTTTTTTATGACTAAAAGTTTCAAAACTGTATTTGCCATGATAAGCGCCGGTTCCGCTAAAACCCCTGCCACCAAAGGGTAAATTGGGATTGGTTAAATGAAGTGTTGCCGTATTTACACAAGCGCCTCCTGCAGGAACCGCATGCAACCATGCCTGCTCTTTGGCTTTGCTCCCTGTGAAAATATAAAAAGCCAAGGGATTCGGATTTTTTGCAATAATAGCTTTGGCTTCCTCCATGGTAGTAAAACTTAGGATTGGTAGTAAGGGGCCAAAAATTTCATCACGCATGATATTAGAATCAACAGATACACCGTCTAAAATAGTAGGCTCTATATAAAGAGAAGCAGCATCATAATTACCCCCATACACAATGGTTCCATCCGATAAATATTGAACAATACGATTGAATTGTCTTTCATTAATGATTCTTCCATAACCGTCTTCCTTCGATGCGTCATTACCATAAAATGTTGGCACTACTTTTTTAAGTGCTTCTATTAATTCTACTCTTTTAGATTCATGAACCAAAACATAATCAGGGGCCACACACATTTGCCCCGCATTCGAAAACTTAGGCATGGCAATGCGTTTAGCTGCAATAGTAATATTGGCGTCCTCTTCTACTACACATGGGCTCTTGCCTCCCAATTCTAGCGTAACGGGAACTAAATTTTCAGCAGCCATTTTGTAAATAATTTTCCCCACACTGGTACTACCCGTATAAAAAACATGATCAAACGCAAACTGATTCATCATTGCTGGAATCACCGTAGCGCCGTCCCCAGGCACATACAATACTTGCTCAGGAGGAAACACTGCATGAATGATTTTTTCCATCACTGCCGCAGTGGCGGGAGCAAACTCGCTGGGTTTCAGTACCACAGTATTCCCTGCAGCAAGGGCACCCATTAAAGGAGTAAACAATAATTGAAAAGGATAATTCCAAGGACCAATGATCAAGACCACACCCAAAGGTTCTCGCATTACTTTAGAGCTAGAAGGGAGGTTCAATAAATTAGTGGGCACTGCTTCAGGTTCCATCCACTGTTTTAAGTTGGCCATAGCATCTTTTAACTCAGCCAAAAAAAATCCATTCTCTGTAACCCAACATTCTTCTTTGCTTTTATGCAGGTCTGCAAATAAAGCAGCATAAATTTCTTCTTCATGGTTTTCTATTGCTCTCTTTAAATTCAAGAGTTGCTGCTTTCTAAAAGCATAGGGTCTAGTAGCGCCTGATTCAAAAAATTGTCGCTGTTGTTGAAGTTGTGCTATAAGGGCTTGCATTCATCAATTATTTAGATGAACAAGTTAGTTAAATCTGTATATTCATACTTCATAATTGCTCCAAATGAAAAAGAAAGACAAGGCTGTTTCAAAAACAGAAAATCAACCGGAACAAACTAATTCGCGCCGTTCCTTTCTCCGTAATGCTGGTCTTGCAGCAGCAGGGTTTTACATTATACCGCGTCATGTATTAGGACGTGGATTTACCGCCCCAAGCGATAAACTTCAAATTGCTGGTATTGGCGCCGGAGGTAAAGGAGAAAGTGATTTATGGAGTTTCTACAACAGTGGGAAAGCAGATATTGCGTTCTTATGCGATGTAGACGATAGACAATCTAAAAAAAGTAGAGAACGTTATCCCAAAGCAAAATATTATAAAGACTATAGGGAAATGCTCGAAAAAGAGCATAAATATTTTGATGCAGTATCAGTATCAACACCCGACCATATGCATGCTATACAAGGCTTAGCAGCTATGCAATTGAATAAGCATGTATACATTCAAAAACCATTGTCGCATAATATTTCTGAAGCCAGGGAATTAACAGAAGCTGCACACAAATACAAAGTAGTTACTCAAATGGGTAACCAAGGTGCAAGTGGAGATGGCGTAAGAAAATTAATTGATTGGTACAATGCAGGCTTAATTGGCGATGTACACACCATTTATTGTTATACCGATAGACCAGTATGGCCACAAGGAGTTGGTTGGCCAACAACTAAAGGCACTGTTCCAGAAGGATTAGATTGGAACCTTTGGCAAGGTGTTGCGCCCAATAAAGATTATGTAGATGGTTTGTTACCATTTAACTGGAGAGGCTGGTGGGACTATGGTACTGGTGCTTTAGGAGACATGGCTTGTCATATCATGGCTCCTGCATTTGCAGTATTAGGATTGGGATACCCAGTTTCTGCTGAATGTAGTGTTGCCACAAGATACTTGCAACCATGGACACGTGCTTATTATCCTGAAAGCTGCCCTACAGCATCTCATATTATTTTGACATTCAAAGGACAGAACGGAAAACCCGATGTAAAACTACATTGGATGGATGGAGGAATTCAGCCTGCACGTCCAGAAGAATTAGGACCAAATGAAATGATGGGAGATGGTGGCAATGGCGCCATATTCGAAGGAACTAAGGGTAAAATGATTTGCGGAACTTACGGTGCTTTACCTAATTTATTACCTACCAGCAAAAGCAAACAATACGATAGTGTTCCTCAAACCATAAAGCGTGTTCCTAAAGGGGATAACGGCCACTACGCAGCATGGGTAGAAGCCGCTATTGCAGGGTATGGTTCAGCGCAAGCGAAAGAATTGAGCTCTAATTTTGACATTGCTGGTCCTTTAACGGAAAGTGTGTTAATGGGCAACTTAGCCATTCGCAGTTTTGATATTCAAAAGAAATCATCAGGAAGAGTATCTTATCCTGGCAGAAATATCAAGTTATTATGGGATGGACCAAATATGAAGATTACCAACTTTGATGAAGCCAACCAGTTTGTAAAAAAAGAATATAGAGCATTCTAATTTTATTATTTCTATTTTGAATAAACCCACTTTGGATTTTAACAAAGTGGGTTTTTAATTTTATATCATGAGGGAAAAATTATTCGCAAAAAAATTGCAACTATATTTGATTTTCTTGGCTTGTATGGTTTTACTCAGCAGCGGTTGCGGGCAAGCCATCTATCAATTAAGTGGTGCCAAAACAGCCAAAGTAGAAAACATTGCTACGATTGATCATTTTATTCAACAACAACAGATTCATTTTGGCTCTCATTGGTATATTCCCAATCTTCCTTTTGATACAATACAAAATAAGTTCCCGAATGAATTCACTTACAACCAATTTTTTGACGAATCAGGTGTAGAGTGGCAAGCAAAAGATGGAGACCAAGACCCCTTTCATTTTTTACACCATGCCAAAAACAGCGATTCACTAAAACAATACTATACGCCTGTTGAACAAACCATAACCACTTTAACCACTAAATTAAATTGTATTCGTTCTTTCATAGGCGCACCATTACAGCCAGAGGAATTTAAAAAGGCCAAATTCACCATCTTATTCCCTTGGAATAAATATTTATACAAAGCCCTTTACAAATGGGATTTAACTGAACTAGAAAAAACGTTAAAGCAATACCCAGTGAAAGTGAATCTACATTTAATCAATTATGATTTTAACCAAACTTGGGGCTTACCCTTGGGTGCTAAAATTCCAGTGAAAAAACGCTTCAATAAATCTGATCGATCAATTGAAGCCACTTATAATATTTTGCCACTGTTACAAAAAAAGGGCTAGCATTTTCATGCTAACCCATTGTGTAATATTGTGCTTTGCAGCAGTAAAAATTAAATCGAGAAATCCTTCATGTAAGCCGCATTCTTTTCAGCACTTTCCATTGGATTGGTTCCGGTGAATGCTTCTTGCTCAACTATATGATGCTTCATGCCATATTTCTGTAGCTGACCAAGAATCTTTTTGAAATCAATTTGACCTTTTCCAACTTGGCAAGACTCAATGCCTTTGGCTGTTTTGGTTTGATCCTTAACATGACAAAGCCTAAAACGATTCGGGTATTTTTTAGCCCATGCAATAGGATCTTCATTAGCGGCAACTACCCAATAAATATCCATTTCAAAATCTACTAAACCAGCATCAGTCCCCTCCATCATTACGGTTTGAGGTACTTGGCCATCTAATACTTTAAAAGAATAATCATGGTTATGGTAAGCAAAACGAATTCCGTTTTTCTTGCAAATTTCACCACTCTTATTGAACTCGTCGTTAAAGCGTTTGAAATCATCAATTGATTTTTGTGCACCCTTATACGGACAAATCAAATACTTTACCCCTACTTCAGCAGCTTCAGCAGCTTTGCGTTCAAAGTCTACCGTATTATTACAATGAGAAGAGACTAAGCTCATTCCTAAATCGTCCATATACTTTTTGAACTCAGTATTCTTCCAGCCCCAAAAGAATCCTTTAGGTCCTTCAAAGCTTTCAATTTGTTTATACCCGTAAGAAGATAATTTAGCCAATGTTCCCTTGGCATCTTTCATCATGTCTTCCTTAACGGTCCAAAGCTGCAAACCAAATGCAGAAAGCTTTTTGGTTTCACCTAATGTGTTTAGGAAATTAGATTTCCCAACAAATGGTAAACTTAAACCTGCTGCAGCAAGGCCAGCTGTTTTTAAGAAATCTCTTCTATTATTACTCATACTTGTTTTTTAAATGGTCTACAAAAGATACTAAAACAAACTCCATGCCATCCAACTAGGTTGCCCAAGCTTTCTCGCCTTTTTTGTAATCAACACATCCTTCAAATTTACCAGGCACTGCAACGTAGCGCAATACTTTGGTTGCACCTACTTCTGAAGTAAAGAATCCCCAAAGGGTGAGCTCTTTCATCAAGCGGAAATAATGTGGCATTTCCTCTGGCTTTTTCTTTTCTTGAAATGCTTTAGCTTCCGCATCTAATTCTGTTAAGAGTTTGGTACGTTCTTCAGGACTGGCTTCCATAAAGGCTTTGCCAATTTTTGCTTTTGAATCTTTAAACTTTAAAGCGGCCATTCCTTCCATGAACACTTTTGCTTCTTCTGGCTTATAGCAATCTTTTACAATCACTGTCATAAACTCACCCACATTGGCTTCTTTGGCACCTGGGGTATCGGTTTTAGGTAAGATTGTTTCTGCCACTTCATTTAAAAAAGCTATGTCTTCGGGTGTAAATGCTACTCCACCCCCAGCTGTTGATTTACAGCCTGATAAAAAAGCTTGAGATCCTAAAATGGTGCCACCTAGTAAAAGGGCAACGCTGGATAATGCTTCTCTTCTATTCATCATGATTAATGCATTTAATAATTTATAAATTTCCTTTCTTCAATTCGCTCACTGCAAAGTCTGCAGCTCTTGCGGTGAATGCCATATAAGTTAATGAGGGGTTCACACATGCAGCTGAAGTCATGAAAGAACCATCGGTCACAAATACGTTAGGTGCATCCCAAATTTGGTTGTTTTTATTTACCACAGAGGTCTTAGGATCGGCTCCCATTCTAGCAGTACCCATTTCGTGAATACCACGACCTAATACTGCATTCGCATCATACCCTTTAACGTCTTTAACACCAGCATTGGTAAGCATTTCAATGGCATCGGCTAACATGTCTTTGCGCATCTTTAATTCATTCTCTTTTAACTCAGCATCAATTTTAATAACGTTCAACCCCCACTTATCCTTCACAGTTTTATCTAGCGTTACAAAATTTTTGTGGTCAGGTAATACTTCCCCAAATCCCATCATACCCATACTCCAACCACCAGGTTGCGAAATGGCATCTTTAAATTCTGCACCTATTGAAAACTCAGCTACATTCCTGCCCCAACCGCCTCGGCTTCCACCACCTTGATAACCAAAGCCTCTTAAATAATCGCGTTTATCATTTCCTACATTTTGATAACGAGGAATATAAATTCCATTGGCTCTTCTACCAAATGTATACTTGTCTTCATATCCTTCCACTCTACCACCAGCACCTACTCCTAAATGATGGTCCATAATATTATGGCCTAACTCACCGCTGCTACTTCCCAATCCACCTTCCCAAACATCCGTTGCAGAATTCATTAGAATCCAAGCAGAGTTTAGTGTTGATGCATTTAAGAAAATAATTTTGGCATTGTACACATAAGTCTTATTGGTTTCAGCATCTAGTACTTCAACGCCAGTTGCACGTTTTTTATCCTTATCGTATAAAATTTTAGTAACAATACTCCATGGTCTTAAAGTAAGATTACCTGTTTTCATAGCAGCAGGTAACGTAGAACTTTGTGTACTAAAGTAAGCACCAAATGGGCATCCTAACCAACATTTGTTTCTGAATTGACAAGCAGATCTGCCTTCTAACTCTTGGGTAATATTGGCCGTACGACCAATGATCATTGCACGTTGCCCTTTATAGTACTCCTTTATTCTTTTGGCTACATCTTTTTCAACACAAGTCATTTCCATAGGAGGCATGAATTGACCATCTGGCAATACATCCAATCCATCTCTATTACCACTAATACCTGCAAACTTTTCTACATAATCGTACCAAGGGGCAATGTCTTTATAACGAACAGGCCAATCCACTGCAATACCATCTTTGGCATTGGCTTCAAAATCTAAATCGCTCCAACGATAACTTTGACGACCCCACAAAAGAGAACGTCCACCTACATGGTATCCGCGGAACCAATCGTAACGCTTCACTTCGGTGTATGGACTGTCTTTATCATTTGCCCACATACCATATGTTTGCTCATTCAAAGGGTAATCACGATCCAATACAGGATTCTGCGCAATCATTTCCTGCGTTTTTCTCCCGTGGTGCGGATAATCCCAAGACTCTTTGTTGGCATTCACGTAATCTTTTACGTGTTCAATGTTGCGACCTCTCTCGAGCATCAATACTTTTAAGCCCTTCTCTGTAAGCTCTTTTGCAGCCCAGCCTCCGCTGATGCCGGAGCCAATCACAATCGCGTCAAAATTTTGTTCAGCCATGTTGGTGGTTTAAGCGTTGATAGATGTTTATAAAAAATTTAAATATCGCAGATTTCAATTGCTTTTTTAAGTGACCCAATTTTTTCTTTTGCTACGGGTATAAACTCTTGTGCCACATACCCTTTATATCCTGTTGCAACAATTGCTTTCATAATAGCAGGGTAATATAATTCTTGTGTTTCATCAATCTCATGTCTTCCTGGAACACCTGCAGTATGATAGTGTGCTATATAGGGTGCATGTTTAGTTAAGGTTCTAATTACATCACCTTCATTAATTTGCATATGATAGATATCGTATAATAACTTGAAATTTTCTGAACCAACAGCTTTACAGAGGTCTACGCCCCAAGTAGTGTTATCACACATATAATCTTTATGATCCACTTTGCTATTAAAAAGTTCCATGATAATCACCACCCCTCTTTTTTCAGCAAGTGGCATGATTTTCTTTAAACCTTCAGCAGCATTTTTTAAGCCAGTGGCGTCGTCCATGCCATTTCTATTACCACTAAAACAAATCAAGTTCTTGTAGCCCGCATCAGCCACTAAATTAATATGCTGGGTGTAATTTTTAATGAGGGTCTCATGGTATTGAGGATCGTTCCATCCCTTTACCAGACTAATTTCTGCGCCATTGCACATAGTAGACATCAATCCATGTTTCTTTAAAATCGGCCAATCCTTTGGGCCTACTAAATCTATACCGGTAATGCCGATTTTTTTAGCCTCAACACATAATTCGTCTAATGATAAACCATCAAAACACCAACGACAAACTGAATGATTGATATTTCCTTTCATAGAAGTTGAAACTGTAGCGCATGAAGCCAATGTGGGAATGAGCGGAGCTGAAGCAACCGCAACAGAACCAGTAATAATGTTTTTAATGACAGAGCGTCTATTCGATGAATTTTTCATATAGCAATTAGAACCCTAATATAATTATTAGTTTGCATCAAACCCACAGGAATTTTATAAAACCTTCAATGAGTTAAAACATTCGGTAAACAGATTGCAAGAATGATTAATAGGAGTTAAATGATTATAATCGGGGAGAATGTTTAAATTAGTGCCTCTTATAAAATTTCAAATCATTATAAAAAAAATACTATGCCTAGAAAATTAAGAATGGGAATGGTGGGTGGAGGTAAAGATGCTTTCATTGGAGCAATCCACCGTTTGGCTGCCAATATGGATGGACAAATTGAATTGGTTTGCGGAGCGTTGAGTATCAATCCAACCATTGCCCAAGAGTCAGGTGAAATGCTCTATTTACCAAAGGATCGCATTTACCTTACTTATGATGAAATGATTACCAAGGAAGCTGCGCTTCCAGCAGACAAACGCATGGATTTTGTTACGATTGTAACACCCAATTTTGCGCATTTTGCACCTGCAATGATGGCATTAGAGAATGGGTTTCATGTAGTAATAGAAAAGCCCATCACTTTTACTTTAGATGAAGCAAAACAATTAAAGGCTAAAGTAGAAGAAACTGGGTTAACCCTTTGCTTAACGCATACTTATTCTGGATACCCGATGGTTAAACAGGCTAAAGCGATGGTAGCAGATGGCGCTTTAGGAAAAATTAGAAAAGTTTGGGTAGAATATCCACAAGGGTGGTTAAGTAAACTCAGCGAAAGAGAAGGCAATGCACAAGCAGCTTGGAGAACCGATCCTAAAAAATCGGGTAAGAGCGGAAGTATGGGAGATATTGGCACACATGCAGCCCATTTAGCAGAATATATAACAGGAGCACAAATCACTAAACTATGTGCAGACCTTAATACAAAAGTAGAGGGACGTTTATTAGACGATGATGGATCAGTGTTATTACATTTTAGTAATGGAGCATCAGGTGTGTTAATGGCATCACAGGTTGCAGCAGGTGAAGAGAATGCACTGAAGATTCGCGTGTATGGAGAAAAAGGTGGATTAGAATGGGCGCAAATGGAACCCAATACACTTATTGTAAAGTGGCTAGAAGCACCTATGCAAATATTACGAGCAGGCGCTAACTATACCGATCGCTTGTCTAGTTTTGCTACTAGCAATTGCAGAACTCCAGGCGGACATCCAGAAGGATATTTAGAAGCATTTGCCAATATCTATAAAAACTTTACCGCTACCGTTCAAGCAAAAATAGATGGCACTACACCCACCAAAGAACAATTGGATTTTCCAGGTGTAGAAGATGGCATCAGAGGCATGGCATTCATAGACAATGTGGTTGCTTCTGCGCAATCCGATTTAAAATGGACCGAATATAAAATTTAAATAATGACCAATATTAAAGGACCAGGTATTTTCTTGGCTCAGTTTATGGGCGATACAGCCCCATTTAATTCTTTAGCGTCTATTTGTAAATGGGCTGCATCATTGGGTTTTAAAGGAGTGCAAATTCCTTCTTGGGATGCTAGGTGTATTGATTTACAAAAAGCAGCAGAAAGTAAAACTTATGCAGAGGAAATTAAGGGGATTGTAGCCGCCGCGGGATTAGAAATCACTGAGTTATCGACCCACTTACAAGGACAACTGGTAGCAGTAAACCCAGCGTATGATACGTTATTCGACGGCTTTGCTCCCGAAGGCTTAAGAGGAAACCCTAGTGCAAGAACTGAATGGGCTGTGCAACAATTAAAGTATGCTGCCAAAGCCTCACAAAACTTAGGACTCAATGCACACGCCACTTTCAGCGGAGCTTTGTTGTGGCAAACCGTTTATCCATGGCCTCAAAGACCAGCAGGATTAGTAGAAACAGGATTTACAGAATTAGCCAAAAGATGGATGCCTATCTTGAATGAATTTGATGCACATGGAGTAGACCTATGCTATGAAATTCATCCAGGAGAAGACTTGCATGATGGAGTTACTTATGAAATGTTTCTTGAAAAAGTA
Source organism: Sediminibacterium sp. FEMGT703S (assembly GCA_002786355.1). Taxonomy (GTDB): domain Bacteria; phylum Bacteroidota; class Bacteroidia; order Chitinophagales; family Chitinophagaceae; genus Sediminibacterium. The sequence continues at coordinate 239,768 of PGCO01000004.1, read as the reverse complement.
AACAATCACCCACGTGCCTGTTTGTTATACGATCCCTCGCATTTTGTGTTGCAATGCTTAGACTACAAAACATATATTGATCATTATCATGAACGAATTAAAATGTTTCATGTTAAAGATGCAGAGTTTAACCCAACAGGTAAACAAGGTGTATATGGTGGATACCAAGGTTGGGTAGACAGAGCAGGACGCTTTAGATCATTAGGAGATGGACAAGTAGATTTCAAAACCATTTTTAGTAAACTGGCTCAATACAATTATACTGGTTGGGCGGTGATGGAATGGGAATGTGCTTTAAAGCATCCTGAAACAGGGGCAGCAGAAGGAGCACCATTTATTCAACAACATATTATTCGAGTAACTGATAAAACATTTGATGATTTTGCTGGAACCGGATCAGATGAAAATTTTAATAAAAAAATATTAGGTATCAACTAACTTTAAACTTTTAAAAGAACGATTATGAAAAAGTACTTAGTGCTGTTTGCCATTACAGGATTAGTAGCTGCTGCTTGCAGCGGTAGTGAAGAAAAGAAAGAAGAGAAAGCTGCAGAATCTGCACCAGCAGCTGCTCCAGTTGCAGACTTAAGCAGTAACCCCGACTACACCAAAGGATTAGAATTAGTGGGTAAATCTGATTGCTTAACCTGTCATAAAGTAAATGAAAAATTGATTGGACCATCTTATAAAGATGTTGCCAACAAATACGAAGCAACAGAAGAAAATATTAGCATGTTAGCTGGTAAAATTATCAAGGGTGGAAAAGGTGTTTGGGGTGAAGTGCCAATGACACCGCATCCTCAAGTGAGTGAAGAAGATGCAAAAGCAATGGTTAAATACGTTTTACTACTTAAGTAATTTACATGGCTAATCTACTATGGATCACTGCCATTGCTGTTGCATTGGTTTCAGCACCTGCACAAAAACAAAATCTATTGCTAGTGGCGCCAATAGCCAGCCCTAATCCTGCCAAAGGCCAATGGATTAAATTGTTTGATGGAAAAACCACCAACGGCTGGAAAACCTATGCCAAAGACAGTATTGGTGGTGCATGGAAGGTACAAGACGGTGTTTTGTATTTAGATTCCAAAGCGAAAAAAGAACAGAAGTTAGGTGGTGGAGATATTATTCATGAAAAATCTTTTGGGAATTTTCATTTGAAACTAGAATGGAAGATTTCGCAAAATGGAAATAGTGGAATTATTTTTTGGGCACAAAATGATCCAGCCAAATACAAAGCAGTTTGGCATACAGGTCCTGAAATGCAAGTATTAGACAATGGTGGACATCCTGATGCAAAAATCAGAAAACACCGTGCTGGTGATTTATATGATTTAATTGAAGGACCAGACACTGCTGTTAAACCAGTAGGTGAATGGAACAAAACAGAAATCATTGCAAAAGATGGAACACTTGAATTAAAGCTCAATGGAGTTACCACTGTTAAAACCAGTTATGGCGATGAAATTTGGTTCAGCCTAATTGGCAATAGCAAATTCAAAACCATGCCTGCCTTTGGAAGAACTTTCAACGGACATATTGCTTTGCAGGATCATGGTGATGATGTTTGGTACCGCAATATCCAAATTAGAGAATTATAATGTCGACCCTGAACCACGAGTACTTTATGCAACAAGCATTGAAGGAAGCCCAAGCAGCTTTTGATGCCGATGAAGTACCCGTGGGCGCAGTGGTGGTAATGAACAATCAAATTATTGCAAGGGCACACAATCAAGTAGAACTATTAAATGATTCTACAGCCCACGCAGAAATTCTTGCACTCACTTCTGCTTACAGCTCACTCGGTGCAAAGTATTTACCCGAAGCTACTTTGTATGTTACTGTTGAACCCTGCATCATGTGCTGTGGTGCAATCTATTGGGGCAAAATAGGCAGCATTGTTTATGGTGCTTCAGATGAAAAAAATGGTTATCGTCATCTCACTAAAGAGCAATGGCCTTTTCATCCAAAAACTGAATTAGTTGCTGGCATTCTTGAAGCCGACTGTGCTTTTTTAATGAAGTCTTTCTTTAGATCCAAGCGATAACGGCACAAACTCTTTGAGTGCTGCCGAATACATTCCTATCATACTCAAACAATCACTTCATTCGCTGCCGATTATATTCCTATCTTCCTCAAACAAGCTCTTCGCTCGCTGCCGATTATTGCATTTACTTATTCTAAGGCTTAATTATGCATGCAATAATCGAATGCTCGCTCCGTGCTTGTTTGTGCAATGATTGAATCTGTTGCCCACTGAAAAGTTGATTGTATATTTTAACAGTGTAAATGTTTGAAGTTAAATTGAGGTTTGTAAATTACAAAGACAGGTATGTCTAAAATGCGAATGATTAAACAACTACAAATTTTTTGGCTTTTCTACAAAAGCTTTGCCGTAGCATCGTTGTTTTTTACTTTGTGCTGCATTAGTTTATTTTGGAAATATGAGTTCAGTGTTTTCTCAGGAATTTTTTGGTTCAAATTTTTCACAGGAATGATTATTTATTATTTCGTGAATGACTTTAGAAAAAAGGAGTATTATTTCTATTACAATTTAGGCATATCGAAAAGACAACTTTGGGTAACCACACTTGGTTTTGACTTCAGCGTTTTTATTCTATCCATCATTCTAATCAGTAACGTAAAATGATTCAACAATTAGAAGCCGATGGAATTCAACTGCAGTTTGATAATCGAGTCATTTTATCAGATGTATACCTTAGCTGTGCAAAGGGCTCCATCATTGGCTTGTTAGGCAGAAACGGTTCGGGAAAGTCTTGCCTTTTACAAGTCATTTTTGGATCATTATCCTGCGAAAAGTCTATCAGAATCAATAGGGTTTCATTCAATGAAGCTTATAAAAACCAAAGTTTAATCAGTTATTTACCACAGTTTCACTTTATACCAAATAGCTTATCACTAAAAGATATCTTTGACGTATACGCATTAGACTATTCAATATTTGAGCTTCAGTTTCCATCGTTCCACATACCCATTACTCAAACATTCAGAAACTTATCTGGTGGAGAAAAACGGTTGATCGAAATCTATATCATTGTAGAGTCAACTGCACAGTTTGCACTCTTAGACGAACCTTTTACTTTTTTGAATCCAATTCAAATAAAATCCGTAAAATCCTACATTAAATCTAAAACAACAACCAAGGGATTCATTATAACCGACCATTTATATAAACATATCTTAGACATCAGTGATACCAATTATGTATTAGCAAATAGCAAAACACATTTAATAAAACAGTTCATTGATTTTGAAAGGCTTGGTTATATTAAAACCTAAGCTATTCTAAAAGAAATATCTTTTAAATAAAACTCAATAAATAGTTCTTTTTTATAGCTTACTCAGTCTAGCTCAAACAAACACGAAAGCGAGCATTCGAGGATTGCATGCATAAGTAAGTCATACAGTATTTACATGCAATACTCGGCAGCGAGCGAAGTGTTTGTTTGAGCAATGATTTTGAACAAGTAGTGTAAATGATTGTATTAATAGATAGAAATATAATATGATGAAATGGATTCTACTGCTACTCACATTTAATTGGTATCCCCAAAATAATATGAAAGAAATCTATCGTTTTTCTACCAAAACAAATTTAAGAGAATGGAGAATTGTGAACGATGGAGTGATGGGTGGCGTATCCAAAAGCAACCTTTTGATTGCTAATGAAGGTCATGGTCAATTTTCTGGTCATGTTTCTTTGGAAAACAATGGTGGGTTTGCATCCATTCAATTGAACCAATCCGCCACTATTCCTGATGAAACAAAATACATTGTTTTACGAGTAAAAGGTGATGGCAAACAATATGAATTTAGGCTCAAGAATGATTTATATCAGTCTGTATCTTATGTTCACCCCTTTAAAACTTCAGGAGAATGGGAAACCATTCGATTAGCCATTGGCGAATTTTATCCTCAGTATTTTGGTCAAAAATTAAATAGGCCAAATTTCAACTATAAAAACATAGAGCAAATCAGCTTCTTAATATCTAATAAAAAAGAAGAAGATTTTAAACTATTAATTGATGGGATAAGCATGAACTAAACATTAAAATACTCAACTAGTGCATCTAGCGTTTCTGTACTTACAGATATGTCTTTGATGATCTCTCCCTTGTGCATCAGTAAAATCCTGGTACTTAATTTTGCTATATGATTTAAATCGTGGCTACTAACAATAATAGTAGTTCGTTCATTAATATTCAATTCCTGTAATATTTTAATTAATCTAATTTGCGAACTAGGATCCAAGTTCGCAAACGGCTCGTCTAAAATTAATAATTCAGGTTTCTGCAATAGGCAAGCTACAATCCCCACCTTAAACTGATTCCCTTTTGATAAATCACGTATATATTTTTTGAAGTCTACCCCACCGTCAAAGAAATAAGCATAGGAAGAAACACGATCATCTACTTCTTGTTTATTTAGACCATGCAGTTTACCAACAAAATAAAAATACTCGCTTGCAGTTAAATAATCAATCAAAAAACCATCATCCAAATACGCTGCTGTATAGTTTTTCCAATCTTCTGTACCATTAACTGGAATACCTTTTATTGAAACAGTTCCAGACTCAGATTTTAATAAGTCGAGTACCAATCTAAACAGTGTTGTTTTGCCCGCCCCGTTATTACCAACTAATCCAATAAGTTCACCTTTATTAATACTTAACTCAGGAATATTTGCACAAACTACGCCGCCGAATTTTTTTGTAAGGTTTTCTATGAATATCATCATTAATTTATTTTTCTCTAAAGCCTGCTACGATTGAATATTTTTGTTTTTTTAGGCGCTCTGCTATTTGATTGATCCACCAATTTTGAAGAAATAATGGAATGAAACCTACTATTCCAATTGCAACAACAGCAGACCAAAATCCAAAGAATGGCATAACAATACCATAAATCCCCATTAATAAGAGCAATGGAATTAATGTAGTTAAGAAACTATTTAATCCTACTCCTTGATAATTGAAATTGGCACTTTTACTGATATCAATTCCCTTTGTATTATAAACATTAATCAATACGCCAAGCGGTAAAATAAGCCCAATATTAAATGCAAATAACGCGATATGCAATGGTAAGATTCTCCAATCTATTATGCCGTAAAACAAACTAATAATAAATGGAAAAGTGTTTAAAATTCTTACTAAACTGAGCTTGCTTTTTACATAATTCGTGAGTCCATGTTTCGAAATCATCAATTGTTCTATATGTGCTGTTTGCCAAGAAAATAAAAACTGCATATAATTCAAGCTACTCAAACCCGTAATCATATACGCCATAACGATAATTATCAGCCTAGGCGATTGTTCATCAAACAATTCTTTATCATAAATCATAAAACCATATAAAAGAAATATGAAGCTCATTAAAATGGTATTTCTCGGGCGTTTATTTCTGAATATTAGTTTTAATTCATTTGAAATTAATACACCAAAGCTATCAGTCCATTTTAAAGAAAGATTGCTGCTTGCTTTGCTATTGGCATCAATATCAAGATAAAAATTAGCCCTTAACAATGAGCGATTGATAAGAAATGCCCATAGAAAAAATAAAACCGGAATCAATGCAAGCCAAGAATTGTTGAGCAACTGCGGAAAGAAATAAACCGATATAGCTGAAATTGAAAAAATATTATTGGCAGTACACAAAAAAATAGATGCAATAACAAGCACAAATCCAAATAACCATTTTGTATTGATAATTGATTTTCTCTTTAAATAAATTATCATAAAATGATTGGCAAGCATTAGAAAAAATAGGCAAACTAGAAAAGCTATGAAAACACTAGCTCCAAATTTCTCTAAAACACTTCCTACCATAAATGGTATAAATAATACCAATGGAATTAAATTAAAAAGGCTTAGTAAAGAACGAAGGTTTAAAAAATTAATGAGTTGGCTTTTCTTTACATTCTGAATTAAATAGGGCTTAACAGATAAAGTTGGTAATTCTTGAAACCAATAACGAAGAGGTATATCAATTAAAAAGTAATAAAGCAAGATTACACAAAAAGTGTCAAACTCTTTTCCTGGGGTAAATTTATATAAGATAGCATTCAACATTGCACCAAGTACAATGGCAGAGGATAAAAGATATACAATCAGAAAGCCTATAAAAATTTGTCCAAACAAACTTGCTCCAGAATGCCTACTTCTAACTATTTTTTTGGTCTCATTAACGATTAAAGAGAATAACATCATCAAATATAAATAAATTATATGTATTTTGATATCTAGTTTTAATAGGTATAGTTATCTAACAATCAACTTAATTTTTCTATGATGAGGAGAGTATTTATAATTACGTTATTCACTTTTATTAGTATTCGCTCCCTAGCGCAAATTGATGGACCCAAAGCAATAACGCCTCAGGTTTTACAACAAATAAAAACAGCCGTAGATAAATTAATACCAGCTTACAAGAAAACCCTTGAACGAAAAGAACTCAGTTCAGATGAAATAGCGTTTTCGATTGATACATTTTATATTCAACAAGTTTTATCGAAAAGGATAGATCTAGATTATACAACAGCTGGCATGAATAAAGCTGTACAAGAGATGTCATCCGCTTATGATCAACTGCTCAATAAATATTATAACAGGCTTTTAAAACTATTAAAGCCTCAAGATAAAACTACACTTGTGACCGCACAAAAAGCTTGGTTGCAATTCAGAGATACAGAATCTAAATTAATTAGAACTCTTTCTAAAGATGAATACTCAGGAGGAGGCACAATACAATCGAATATTGTAACCAGTTCTTATGCTGATCTAGTTGTAAAAAGGTGCATAGACATTTTTAATTACTATGACGATATTATAAAAGGCAATTGATGCAACTTAGAAGGTTGGATGTACTCAAACAATCACGTGAATGAGCATTCGAAAAACAAATAATGATTAGGCTGTTTTAAAATTAATAAGCGAACATTCGATAATTGCTGAAAATAGGAGAATGTGAGTTAGAGCAATGCAATTATCGGCAGTGAGCGTTTAATTTTAAAACAGCCTAACTACTTTATGTCGAATTCCGAAACAAATCCACCCTTTAACACCTAGTTAAACCAATGCTACTTAAATTTGTAATAGATTATTATACATTTTAAACAGATAAATATGTCATTTACACTAGCACCTTTACCCTACGCACACGATGCACTAGAACCGCATATTGATACCACTACCATGCAGATCCACCATGGTAAGCATCACCAAGCATACGTAGACAATTTAAACAAAGCCATTGCTGGAACTCCCAACGAAGGAAAGTCTATAGAAGAATTAGTGAAAGCAGCTGGCAGCATTAGCCCAGCAGTTCGTAACAACGGCGGTGGCCATTGGAACCATACTTTTTTCTGGGAGAGCTTAGCTGCAAATGCAGGTGGCACACCTTCTGGTGCTTTAGCAGAAGCTATTGATGCTGCTTTCGGATCATTTGATGCATTCAAAGAAAAATTTGCGGCTGCTGGTATGACTCGTTTTGGAAGTGGCTGGGCTTGGTTGATTGTAAAGGATGGCAAATTAGAAGTAAGTTCTACTCCAAACCAAGACAATCCTTTGATGGATGTTGCGGAAGTAAAAGGCACGCCTATTTTAGGTGCTGATGTTTGGGAACACGCATATTATTTGAAATACCAGAATCGCAGAGCAGATTATTTAGCTGCATTTTGGAATGTAGTAAACTGGAGCAAAGTTGCTGAGCGTTTTGCTGCAGCGAAGTAAATAAAAACATGTAATTTCACATCACGCTGTAGATAACTGCAGCGTGATTTTTTTTAAATCAACTTTTATGAAAAACCTACTCGCCTTTTTTTTAGTCAGCAGTTTATTAATCGCTTGCGCAGGGAATGATAAAACCATTATCATCATGAGCAAAGGAGAAGCTGCGGTTGACCTAAATGCGGGTACAATAAAAGCAAAAGATGGTGCAGGTCATGAAGAAAAACTAGTTGCGGTAAATAAAGCAGATATCAGTTTTAAATTAAACACCCCAGCTGGTGAAGCCACTGTTCAATTAAAAGAAAATGGCTTGTATATCATCAATGTAAAGAATGATACAATTATTGGTAGCTATCAACAGTACTCAAGCGCAGGCCAAGCACAGAAAGTAATTACCCAAGAGAGCCTTGTTCAAAAAATAGATTCATTACAACAATTGAGTCAAGGAAAAAATGTTTCTGCAGCAAATAGAAATTTTTTCATCCTTCCGAACCAAGCTGCTTTCATCACAAGTAACCCTCAAGCACAAGTTGTAGGACCTTATCATCAGATGCGCTCTGCAGAAAAAGTAGACGGAAAAGATCCTGAAATTTATCGCTTTTACAGCATTAAAGAAATCAGGGAAATGATTACGAAACTACAAGCACTTACTGTTGCGCCTGAATAAATTAAGGTAAAGGATCCCAACCAGAACCCCCGCCAGGCCTGCATTTACTAAGACGCTTCATAAGCAACCAGCCGCCTTTAAACAAGCCGTATTGCTTCAATGCTTGTTCTCCGTACTGAGAACAGGTAGGAACAAATCTGCACTTAGGTCCCATCACAGGAGAAATAATATATTGGTAAATTTTGATAAAGGGAATCAATAAATAACCAAGCATCCGCGTGACAGAAAATGCGTTTAGTGTTTGATTTTTTTTTATATCGGGTTGATTACAGCTGCTGCACATCGGGAGTGGTTTCACTAATTTTTCGGATCAATTTTTCCAAGGTTTTTCCCATTGCTACTTGTAATTCTGCAAATACAGGTAACTCTTTTCCGATGTATAGAAAGAATACATTGAGTTGCTTTTGATGGGTTGCAACCCCTGTATAAAGTGGTTGCTTCTGTGTACGATATACTTCTCGCAACAAACGCTTTACGCAATTTCTATCGTGCGCTTTTTTAAATATTCTTGAACTAACACCAACCCCGGCTTTAACCAACTCCCCATCAGAAACAGTGTAAAACACTTTAATTGGAAAGACACTAAACGACTTACCCTTTGCAAATAATTGCTCAAGGGCTTTTCTGCTCTTAAGTTTTTCTTGCCTTGAATAAGTATTGCTTGATGTCATAGTATACAAAACTAAAAAAGCTCCGTCATAAAGACGGAGCTTAATATGATCATGCCCTACAAAAGGGGGATTACTTTAATCCTTTTTCGCTAGAAACAGTAAGTTTCTTACGTCCTTTCGCTCTGCGGCTTGCCAGTACTTTACGGCCATTAGCAGACTCCATACGCTTACGGAAACCGTGTACGGTTTTACGACGACGCTTGTGTGGTTGGAATGTACGTTTCATTGATGTCTTTTTTTACTAACCCTAAAATATGGTTTCATTTCATTGCTGCAGTCACCATACCGCCGCTTGTGAAAGGACGGCAAAATTAAGTAAAAAAGGTTAATGACCCAACACTATATGCTCCGATTTCAATGATTTTCCGAAGAAAATAGCCCCTTTTTCATCAAAATCGGTAGTTGAATCGGTGGTACAGAACCTTATATGAGCATTTTGGGAGCAATGATCGGCCATAGCAGGGTGACGTTTTAGGTAATTGGCCAAACTTTGGGCAACAATTTCACCCTGTGAAACCACTTGAATATGTTTGGGTATGCTAGCTTCAATTTTAGGAATCAATAACGGATAATGGGTGCATGCCAATAAAATAGTGTCAATCGCAGGTGATTGACCTAATAACTGCCCCAAACTGTCTTTTACAAAATAGTCTGCACCAGCCCCTTCATGCTCTCCATTTTCAATCAATGGCACCCACATAGGGCATGCTTGTTGAAACACGGTCATATCAGGAAAAAAATGGGCAATCTCTAACAAATAACTCTCACTATTAACCGTACCCTTAGTGGCTAACACACCTAGCTGCCCCGACTCCGAAAAACGACCGATCACTTCAGCGGTGGGTCTAATCACCCCTAATACCCTTTTAGAAGGTCCAAATGCCGCTAAATTTCTTTGTTGGATTGTTCTTAAAGCTTTTGCTGAAGCGGTATTACAAGCCAAGACTACTAATTCACATCCTTGACTAAAAAACCATTGAACCGCTTCTAAAGTGTATTGGTAAACCGTATCAAAAGATCTGGTACCATAAGGGGCTCTTGCATTATCCCCAAGATATAAGTAATCATATTGAGGCAATTCCTTTACCAATTCTTTCAAAATGGTTAATCCTCCATATCCACTATCAAAAACGCCAATTGGTGATGGTTGATGCATACGCTAAAGATAAAAACAAAAAGCCTCTCTGAAACAAATCAGAGAGGCAGTAAATATGTTTTGCTAATAATTATCCTTTACCTGCAGGCTTAGCAGCTGGCTTTGCTGGAGCAGAACCGCTTCCAGATGCAGCTTTCCATGCATCTTCAATTTCTTTAGGCAATGCTAACTTTAATTTTTGAGCAGCACGGATAGTAATATTGTCTAATAAATTAGGTGTTCCATAAGGAGAAATCACATCTGATTTTAATACGATTGTATATTTCTGTTCTGCAATGATTTCTTGAACAGCTGTATATAATCTTTGTCTGAATGGCCCAACAAGCTCTTCGTATTTAGCTTGCTCCATTTGCTGAGAATATTCTTGCCAGTTTACCAATTTGTAGCGCAATTGCAATAACTCTCTAGTAGCTAATTCTCTAGCTTTAGCAGGCATTGTAGCAGAATCTTTTTTGAAGATGCTGTCTCTACGTTGAAAGTCGGCTACATTGTATTTGTATTCTTCTTGTAAAGAATCTAATCTGTAGCTATTCAATAAGGTATCAATTTTAGCAATACCAGGAAATAATGAAAGAGCTGCTTGCTCATCAAAGTATCCTATTTTAACTTGTGCACTTGCGCTGTTAGAAAAAAGTGTAACCGCTGCAAAAGCCACACACACTAAAAGAAATTTTTTCATTGTAATGAAATTTATTGTTTGTTTTTGGTTGACTAATTTTTAATGCCCAATTCGCGTAAAACCTCATCGGATTTATCCAGTTTTGGGTCGGCAAATATAACGGTAATTCCTTCACTTTTATCTAAGATAAAATCATAAACCCTTGCTACTGCTATTTTTTGAATAGCGTTGTACACTTTATCTTGTATAGGTTTAACTAATTTTTGGCGCTCTTTAAATAAATCTCCCTCATATCCAAAGCGTTTTTTTTGCAAATCACGAATTTCTTTTTCCTTTACAAATAGTTCGTCCTCCCGTTTCTTTCTTAACTCTTCGGTAAGCATCACCTGCTCAGCCTCATAATTCTTGTACATTTTGTCTAAAATGGCTTGCTTATCGTCAATCTCTTTTTGCCATTGTTCTCCTACTAATTGTAATTTCTTATCGGCATCTCTGTATTCCGGTATTTTACTTAGGATATACTTCGTGTCAATAATGGCATAACGTTGTTGCGCTACAACAACTGTAGAAAGCAATAATAATGTAGTGACCGTTAATAGAATTTTTTTCATACCTAATTTTTTATGGTTATTCAGGTTCAAATCCAAGCATAAAGGTAAAGCGAGCTGCATCCCTTAATTGATTGGTTCCATTAAACCTATCCAATCCTATGCCATAATCAAATCCAAGTAATCCAAACATAGGTAAAAAGAAACGCATACCCACACCTACAGAGCGTCTTAGCTGGAAAGGATTATAATCTTTAAATGAATACCAACCGTTGGCCGCTTCAAAAAAGGCCAATCCAAAAATGGTACTGCTGGGGTTTAAACTCAGCGGATACCTCATTTCCATGGTATACTTATTAAAAATGGTAAAGTATTGGCTAGCTCTTTGCTGATCTGGGTTTACGCGTGGATTAGAGTTGTCATAAACAGGGTAACCTCTATGGGCCACAATGTCAAACCCTAATAAAGCAAATTGGTTGGTTAATCCTGCATCCCCCACTTGGAATCTTTCGAAAGGAGAAATTTGAAGTTTTTCGTTAAATCTTCCCACAAATCCAAATTTGGCTGCGAAACGCATTACAAACTGCTTGTTACGATCTTCTCCATGAGGCTTGCCCAATGGAACAAACCACTCCCCATTAAAACGCCACTTATGATATTCAATCCATTTGTATGGATTATCTGCAGGATTGAAGCTGCTATTAATTAGTGAGTAAGGAGGAGTAATTTGTAAACTAGCCATGAAATTTGAACCCGTTTTCGGGAACATTGGCTGGTCTATAGAAGAACGCTGTAAAGAAATTCTAAAGTTTAGGTTATTTACGATACCATTATCAAAACCAGGTAAGTTAGTAGGGTCAATCGCATAGTTACTCAACTTGTAACGGGTATAGTTCAATCCCATTGAAAGAGAAAAATAGTCATCAGGCCATTTTAATTGCTTGGCTATACTTGCAGTTGCACCTGTTGTTGAAATATATCTTTCATTGGCAATTCTAGGATCAAATCTTCCAGTTAGCGGATCAAATGTTTGTCCAAACTTGGTATTGAAAATGCTTACTGTTAATGCATTTCTTTTTTTACCACCTAGCCAAGGTTCAGTGAAAGAGAAGTTATATGAACGGAATGCTCTACCATTACTTTGTACACGCAAACTCAACTTTTGTCCATCACCCATTGGCAATGGATCCCAAGCAGTTTTCTTAAATAAGTTTTTAGCAGAGAAGTTATTAAATGACACCCCTAAGGTACCTGTCAATCCAATTAAACCACCCCAACCAGCACTCAATTCTAACTGGTCGCTCGATTTTTCTTCCACACTATAATTTATGTCTACCGTACCATCTTCCTGATTAGGAACAGGATTAGGGGTAATTTTTTCTTGGTTAAAATAGTTCAACTGAGCCAATTCACGTACAGAACGTATCAATAATTGGCGGCTGAATTTTTCACCAGGGATTGTTCTGATTTCTCTTCTAATTACATACTCTTTGGTACGATCATTTCCTGCAATACGAACATTCTTAATGGTTGCTTGCGGACCTTCAATAACTCTAATTTCAAAATCGATCGTATCATTGTATACTGCAGTTTCAATAGGTTCTGTTCTAAAAAACAAATACCCATCATCTTGGTATAATCCACTGATATCAGCACCATCCGGTGAAGAAGATTTTCCTAACTTCTTATTCAATACATCTAGGTTATAGATATCTCCTTTACGAATTCCTAGAATTGTTGTTAAAATGGAATCTGAATATTTGGTATTTCCTCTCCAACGAATATTTCCAAAATAATATTTTCGACCCTCATTCATTTTGAGGTCAATATTCAAGTTGCCGTTTCCTACACTATAAACAGTATCTTTTTCAATAACTGCATCTCTATAACCCAATGTATTATAAAATTCTAAAACAGATTCTTTGTCTTCAGTATATTTTATCTCATCAAACTTGGCAGAACTGAACTTAATACGAACATAAGGATCCATGACCCTTTTAGTTTTGCTAAAAGTTAAATAGCCACGCTCCTTTAAATATTCTTCGAATGTATAATGCTTAGGAACAACAATTCTACCACTATCCATGACCGGATATAAAGTAAATCTTGACCTTTCTTTAGACCCTTTAAATTGCTTTTTCAATTTGGCTTCATCAACAGTAATACTACCTAAGTTGATATTGTTGATTTTTACTTTAGGGCCTTTATCAATGAAAAAATCGAGTGCCAATGTATTTTCGAAAGTAGAATCTTTTCTTTCTGCAATTTTTACTTTCGTATCCCTGTATCCTTTTTCTGCAAAGAATTTTTTAATCACTTCTGTTGCAGTAATCTTCATATTCTCTGTTACAACACGATTGGGAACCAATCCAGTTTTCCCTCTGATTTCATCTGCCTGTCCTTTCGGTATGCCTTTGAAATAAAAGTTAGATAAACGAGGTCGCTCTGTAACCGATATTTCAACATCAATCTCTTTACCATCCAGCTTAGTGATATAAATTTCAACATCACTAAAATAGTTTTGACTCCACAATTTGGTGATGGCTTTAGAAAAATTGTCTCCACCTGGAATAGTTACCTCATCGCCCACATTCAAGTTGGCTATTGAGATCAATAAGTTTTCATCAAAAAAGCGATTACCAACCACTTTAACCGCTGCTATCTTATATTTCTTAGGTGTCTTTTGATTAAAAAGATTAATCAAATCTGCGTCAATAGAGCGGATGGTTGTATCGGAGGTTTCTTGTGCAAAAGCAGGTTTTGTAAACAATAAAACAACTAAAGCGAACAATGATAATTTAAACACTTTCTGCATCCCGTTTTTGTTTGTTCTGTTGGCGGCTCTGGTTAAATCCGCACACGCAGCAATTAATTTGGTTCTATAAGCTGGGCAAATTACCCCGAATAATCAAAACTGTTTGTTAAATAAACTAAGCAATCTCGGTCTCAGACTGAATCTGGTGTCCAGTTTTACCAAAACGTCGTTCCCTCGATTGAAAGTCAATAATAGCTTCATACAAATTCTCTTTTCTAAAATCTGGCCAACGGGTATTGGTAAAATACAATTCCGCGTAAGCCAATTGATACAAAAGAAAGTTACTAATCCTATACTCCCCACTGGTTCTAATCATTAATTCAGGATCAGGAAAATCACTAGTGGCCAGATAATGCTGCAAGGTGTCCTCACAAATATCTGCCGCTTTTATCACCCCTTTTTCTATATCCAATCCAATATTTTTAACAGCATTTACCAACTCCCATCGACTGCTATAACTCAATGCCATTACCAAATTGAGCCCTGTATTCTGTTCTGTCATTTGCAAAGCTTCTTGTAATTCAAGTCTTGCAAATTCAGGCAATAATTCGGTATTTCCAATAACGTGTAAACGGATATTATTCTTATTTAAGACCGGCACTTCTTTTCTGATTGTGTCTACCAGTAATGCCATTAATCCGTCTACTTCGGGCTGAGGCCTATCCCAATTTTCTGTACTAAATGCATATAGGGTTAGATAGCCTACACCCAGCTCTGCCGCTCCCTCTACAATATCTCTTACGCTTTCTACCCCATGAAAATGGCCATATAGCCGATCTTGCCCTTTTTCCTCTGCCCAACGGCCATTCCCATCCATAATAATGGCAATATGTTTGGGCAATCGCTCTTTGTTTATTAGCGGCAAAAGGTCTTCCTTTTTAACCATGGGTTTAATTTAGTGTGCAAAATTAACAAAATCAATGGTTTTTGAGGATTTAAATACAATAAAACTAGCTTACCCATTAATAAGTAGGGCATCGGTAGCGCTGTAAATTGAAAGAAATGCCCACTTTAATGGTTGCAAAAGCGTCTGCCTTAAGGCTATTTCCTCGTTGGCGCCCTTTTAATCCAATAGATGTACCTGTTTCATAACTCCTGTCTTGCAACAAAAAAGCAGGGCTAGGAGAACCGTCTGGCAATGGCGCAAATGCGTCAGGAGCATAAGTTTGACCGCTAACATCATCTAAAAAATCGGTATTGGTAAATCTATAAATGAGCTCTCCAAACACATTTGTTCTTGCGTTTAACGCATATTTTAAACCAAATGTGAAAGGAATACTGATGGCAATTGGATTGTACACTGTTCGTTCCAAATAAAGCGGAGAGCCTTGTCCTTCAGTGCCAAATAAACGCAAAAAATATTTTTGACCACCTAAAAAAGCATAGGGATCATATGAAAATGCCCCAATACCTAGGCCTACATACGGAGTGAAACTATATCCTTGGAATCCTGGTTGGTACCTAAAAAAATTAAAGTCCCCTGAAATACCCACTTCCCAAACATTGCTATTAAAGCTTAAATTTCTTGTTCTTTGAACATCATTATTGCTGTAACGATCAGAATATCCGAGCAAAGTATATTCTCCAGACAATCGAACACTGATGTAATTACTTAATTGTTTCCGATAAAAAAGGCCGAAAGCGGCTTTAGGTCTATTGAATCTAATCTCAGGATTTAAATCCCCAAAATAATGGCCCATCCCCACTCCAATACCTATTTCCCCTGAATGCAAAAAGCTTTCCATTAATTGGGCTTTAGCCGAACTAGTAACAATAAATAAGGAAATGACTATTAAAAGCTTTTTAAACATAAATACTGGGTTCAATAGATGCTATTGTAAAATAGCAACAAAAATCTTTATCTAAATTGTTAATTTCTTTTATCTAGACCCCAAGTAAGCTTTGTTCGCAGCGTGGATAGAAAAGTATTTTCGTTTAATCTGATTAAACTAATGTTAAATGCTTCTTTTCTAACTGCTAATTGTATTGATTTGGGCACCAATTCTCGTCTTGCATCCATCGCAACAATAAATTCTTCTGCCCTTCCTTCTACCTCAAAAGAAATGATATTATTATCAGGAATTACAATAGATCGAACATTTAGGTTATGCGGACAAATTGGAGTTATCACTAAACTAGAAGAGTCTGGAAATAATATTGGGCCATTACAACTTAAATTATATCCAGTTGATCCTGTTGGTGTAGAAACAATTAATCCATCTGCCCAATAAGTATTCAAAAATTCACCATTCATATAAGTGTGAATTTTAATCATGGGAGAAGTATCTTTTTTATGAATCGTGAATTCATTCAGTGCAAAAGGCGCTTCTTCAAATAATGGAACATTTGAATCTAAGTGAATCAGTGTTCTCTTATCTATGATAAATGTATGATTGATCAAAGCATCTACTGCCACTGTTAATTCCTCTCTACTAATACTTGCCAAGAAACCCAATCTGCCAAAATTGATTCCTAAAACTGGTATATTTTTTTCTCTTATTAGCGTGATGGTGTCTAGCATAGTACCATCTCCACCTAAGCTAATGATACAATCTACGGTTTCGTCTAAATCTTCGTGTTTAGAAAACTGTTTTATTTTAATACAAAGTTGTTGGGGGATATTGAACTGTTCAAAAAGCGTATTAAACAGTAATATTTCAGCATCGTGCATGTTGAGCTCTTCTAATAAAATCAATAATGGATTTTCTTGCTCAATATCTAAACCACGGCTGTAAATGGCAACTTTCATTAGAAGAAATTTAATTGACTACATGTTGAGATAAGAGAGTAAATGCTGATAATTTTCTTTGAGTTCATTTGCATATTCTTCCTCACCATAAAAATGTCTAACTATATAATCATATCGTTGAAATGTGGCAACAATTGCGGAAACTTCAATTTTATTGATTTTAAGCGTTATTACTACTAATCCTGAACTGGCTTCAGTATAGGTATTTAATTGTGTGATATATGCATCATTGGTTTCAACCAATCTACTTAATTCACCAAATGAAAAATTTCGCTTATCGGTTTCTAATACAATTACTGCACCCTTTTCGTCATTCCCTAAAAATGTTGAAATGCTTTTTAAAAATTCTTTAGTTAGTATTACACCAACCAATTCCATTTGAGCGCTTACTACAGGAAGCAAAGAAAGTTCGTGTTCAGCAATCAATCTTAATGCACTCAAAAAATGTTCATCTTGATGTATCCGATAACGTTTTAATATTTCAGGATCAGATAAATGCATATCTGATTCCATAGCGTCAATTAAATCTTCCTTTGCAACTAATCCAACAAACTTTTCTTCTTCTAAAACAGGCAAATGCAATACATCATAATCATCCATCAGCTGTAACGCAAAAGATGGTTTATCCGAAAAGTTCAGAGTAGGGAAACTTGTATTTAATAACTGCGATACGATCATTTACATACAAATGTACAAAATGAATTACGCAAAGGCGTTTATTAGCCTTTATGTTTATCTAAAAACGCACTTAAAATGGTGTTAAACTCAACTGGAACTTCCATCATAGGTGCATGGCCGCAATGATCTACAAAATGCAACTCACTATTTGGAATTAATTTATTGAACTCTTGTCCTACAAATGGAGGAGTAATGGTATCGTTATTTCCCCAAATTAAGCAAGTTGGCTGCTTGATTTGGTTTAATTCTTCCCCTAAATTATTGCGTATAGCACTTTTCGCAAGGGCAATAATTTTAATTACTTTAACGCGACTATTGGTGATTTCAAAAACCTCATCTACCAGCTCTTTGGTTGCCATTGCTGGATCATAGAATGTTAACTGGGTTTTCTTCTTGATATATTCGTAATCTCCTCTTTTGGGATAACTATCGCCCATGCCATTTTCAAATAAACCACTACTACCTGTAAGGGTAAGGGTTTTAATTTGTTCGGGATGCTTCAAAACATGCACCAATGCTACATGGCCACCCAAAGAATTCCCCAACAAATGAATATTAGTATACCCTCTGGTTTCAATAAATTTATTTACAAATTTTTGCAAGCCTCCAACACTGGTGTGAAAAATATCTAAATCAAACAGTGGTAAAATAGGCACTACCACTTTGTAGCTTTTCCTAAAATGTTCTATTAAGTCAGCAAAATTACTCATCGCACCAAACAAACCGTGCAAAAGCAACAAAGTTTCTCCTTCCCCTTCTTCAATAAATTTAAACTTATTAACTTCTTTTAACTCGTAATTCATTGGGTTGTTTTTCTTTTGGCCTAGCAATTCTTGCTAAAGTAGTTAAAATACTAGAGATTTTTAGTTGATATTTTTATTAATTGTACCAAAAAATACTGTCAAGTCTGTAAACATATCTTTAAAAAACGGGATTGCTTTACCTAACCAATCTACTGCGTAAGGGCCCCAAAAATGAATATAGATATAGGTTTTAGATGCAGCTATTGTTTCAGGCCTTAGTAAATCCATTTTTTCGGTATAAAATATAAGGACGCTAAATACAGTAATGTATAACAGAGCATATAAGATGAAACCGCCTAATTGATTGACCCAACCCAACATAGATAATTCCAATACTTGCTCAACAATTGCAGCTAAAATTCTAACTCCAATAAAAACAGCAATCATTATTACTAAAAAAGCTAAAAAGGGTAACCAAGTAGTTCCAATATTGACTGTATTTCCTAACAATCCTGCCACCCAAGTACTCAATTTTAATGCAGCTGCCAAGCCTACAAAAACTGCCAAAAATGAGAGTGCCGCCACTACTAACCCTTGTTTTAATCCTTTCATTAAAGCAAGAACCAGCAATGCCAGCACTATAATATCTAAAAACATAAACGCTATTTACTTAATAACGCTTTTACAGCAGCTGCAATTGCCTTGCCATCCGCCTTTCCTGCTAGTTGTTTTGATGCTACTCCCATTACTTTGCCCATATCCGCAGCAGAACTTGCACCTGTTTCAGCTATAATTGCACTCACTGCAGCATCCAATTCTTCTTGGCTTAATTGCTTTGGTAAAAATTTTTCTATGACTGCAATTTCTTCCATTTCCTTTTGAGCTAGGTCGGCTCTGTTTTGTTGCTGATAAATATCCAACGAATCTTTACGCTGTTTAACTAACTTTTGCAACAACTTTTGCTCTTGTTCTTCAGAAACCTGCCCATTTGCTCCGGGTTCTGTTTTGGCTTTAATAATCTCGGCCTTTATAGCTCTTAACCCTCTCAACAAGGCTTCATCCTTGGCCTTCATGGCATCTTTCATGCCACCCATTACCTGTTCTTCTAAGCTCATGGCGATTTATTTATTTTGATTTAATTGTGATTCACGAAATTTTTTATAAAATGATTTTGCATGGTTTTTCATGTCTTCTACCAATTCTTGCTGTTGGGTAGCTCTTAAATAAGCATCTGCCATACCCATCATTGTTTGGTAATAAAAATCGGCCATTTCATCTACCATCATATCTTTTGTCCAAAGATCAATTCGCATGGCAGACTTATCGGCGCCATCCCAAAAAGCCAACATCATGGCTTTTGCGTCTTGTTTAACATCTGCAGTACTGTCAGATGCAGACCAGTCAATATGTTGCGGTACTTTATGTTCGTCTAAAGTGACATTTACAGTAATAGTGGATTGCTTCATTTTCGTCGTTTAAAGTTGCGCAAAACTAAGACGAAACTGCATTTGTAGCGATTATTTCCTCCCAAAACAATGCTGCTGCCTTTTCCCAACTGTAATTTTGGGCTCTTTCCAAGCCTTTTTGAATTAGTTTTTCGCGCATTTGTTCGTTGCGATATAAAATTTGCATTTGTGCTGCAATAGATTCGGGATTATTAGATGCTGCATATAATACAGCGTCTCCGCCTACTTCAGGCATGCTCGAATTATTTGCCGTAACAACAGGTACCCCCGATTGCATGGCTTCCACAATAGGCAGCCCAAATCCCTCAAAATCTGAAACATACAATGCCCCATAGGCTGCACTAGTAAGCTTTTGCAAAATATTTTCTGCTACATAGCCCGTTAAGACTACGTCTTTTCTGTATTTGAATGTTTTTAATTTTTCTAAAAAATCTTGATACTGCCAAGCCAACCTTCCTACAAAAACCAGCTTCATATTGCTTTTATGCCATTTTTTAAAAAGTGAAAAAGCCTTTAGTATATGAATCATATTTTTTCGAGGATGAATTCCCCCTACACATAAAAAATATTCATAGCCATCCGTGTAAGCCTCTTTTACTTGTTCTTTTTCTTCCCAAGTGATGGGGGAAAACCCTACACGAGCAGCTCCACTAATAACGGTGGGGTTTAAGTTTAAGGAAGCATAGTTTTGTATAATGTCTTGTTTTGAAAATGCTGATACTGTTACAACTCGCTTGGCTTTTTTTAGAAAAATGGGCGTCATTGCAGCATAATGCCATCGTTGCATCCAACTAATATATTGGGGGAAATGCTTGAATGCTAAATCATGTACTACCAATAACTGAGGCACTCTACTAGTTTGGCTGCAAAATCCATAAGGTTGAACCCATACATCAGCTTTTATTTTTTTTACTGCCATTGCAGCACTGATATTATACCAGTAAAAAAATCCAGGTAAATGGCGTGCGGCAGGACCAATAGTAATGGATAGTACATTTGGTCCAGTAATTAAATCTGTTGTGTGAGGTCTATCATATATGAATACAAAATGATGATCGGGATGTTGTTTCACCAAAATATGAAAGATGGATAAAGTGTAATGCCCGTATCCTTCTAAATTAGCTGAATTAAAAAAAATAGCGTTAACGGCAATAGTCATAGCACAAAATTAATTGCAAATCAACACTTAATCATTCACATCGGTTACTCCGCCAGAAACAGTGAATTTCATTGCATCAGCAGCACCAATATTAGGAAGCGTTTTCACTTTATTTAGCGGTACAAAATAAGTAATCCCAGAAATAGCATACGAATGTGGAACGTATACAGTTACATGTTCTTCTAAACCAAAATCAGTAGCGGTTTGTTGCGTGATAAATCCAATTCTCCAAATATCTGCACCATCTACATTTACCAAAACGGGTTGGTTAAACTTCTTTTTGTTACCTGCAAAAGCCTCCAAAAAATCTTTAACAGATGAGTAAATAAATTTAATCCCTGGGGTCTTTTCTAAAATAGTGTCTAAAAGTGCAACCAATCGATTGATGGCGAATAGAGAAGATAACCATCCAACAATCAAAACCAACCCTATCACCACTAAAAAGCCCAAGCCCGGCATCCTGATAATATTCCCCTGTTCATCTCTTCTAGCTAAATCTGGTGCAACATTTCTGATAATGCTGGGCAAAATATCGTCTACTAAATTAAATAAACTGATTACTACCCAAATAGTTATACCAATTGGGGCCAATACAATTAAGCCCTGAAAAAAGTATTGCAATCCGCGTTTTAAGAAAGACTTGAAGGTCATAATGATTGCAAGATACAGCAACTCTAGCAGTTGAGCTGCTTTACCACTTATCCTAACATTGGAGCGTTTAACAATAAATTAATAAAAAATAAACCATGGAAACTTTGGTTACGAAAATAGTTTCCATAGTTTTGCGCACCCAAATTAATCACACATGGAGCAAAGAATTGTAGAAAAGGCCCAGGAACTCTTTTTCCGATACGGGTTAAAGAGCGTCACTATGGACGATATCGCATCCAACTTGGGCGCCAGCAAAAAAACCATCTACCAATACTTTAAAGACAAAGATCATTTAGTAGACGCTGTAGTTCAAAGGGAAATTGAGCAAGACATGCACGAATGCACCAGTATTGCATGCAGTTGTGACAACGCTGTACAAGAAGTATTTAGAGGGTTTGAAATGTTACAGGAAATGTTGACTACGATGAACCCTGCAATCATTTTTGAAATGCAGAAATACCATCCAGAAGCCTATAAGAAAATGAATTCGCACAAGAATAAATTTTTTGTGAACATCATGAGAGAAAATCTAAAAAAAGGAATTGAGGAAGGTTACTATAGAGCGGATATCAATATAGAAATAATGTCGCGCTATAGAGTTGAAAGCATTTTCCTAGGATTCAATCCCGATGTATTTACGCAAGGAAAGTTCACGCTAGTTCAAGTAGAAATGGAGTTAATGGAACATTTTCTATATGGAATATGCACACCAAAAGGTCAAAAATTAATCACCAAGTATAAACAGCAAAGAGAAAAATAAACAATATGCACACCAAAATTAAATTAATCGCACTGCTTTGCATGATGGCAATAATGCAAACCGCAATGGCACAAAAAGCCAATCGGTACGAATTCAGTATAGAGCAAGCAGTTGCTTATGCAAAAAAGAATAACGTGCAGGTAAAAAATGCATTGTTGGCTATCCAAGCTCAAATGGAAACCAATAGAGAAATTACTGCTTCGGCATTACCTACCATTTCTGGTAGTATTGGTTCACAACATTTTCCAAATGTTGCAGTTCAAACATTACCCAACTTCATTTCACCAGCTACCTATCAGGTTTTGATAGACCAAGGAGTAAAAGATGGCAATGGTAATCCAATCAAAATGCCAGGAGACTTTGGCTTTATTGCTGCACAGTTTGGAACTAAGTGGAATGCAAGTGCAGGAGTTTCATTACAACAATTGTTGTTTGATGGTCAGGTCTTTATTGGGCTACAAGCTAGAAAAGCTTCTATTGATTTTCAGGAAGCAGCTGCAAGAGTAACTGAAGAAAACATAAAAACCAATTTGTATAAAGTGTATTATCAATTGGTAGTAAGTAAAACCCAAATTGAATTACTAGACGCCAATATTAAACGACTAGAAAAATTAGACTACGATGTAAAAGCATTGTACAAAAATGGATTTGCTGAAAGAATTGATATCGACAAGATAGCCGTTCAATTAAATAACTTAAGTACAGAAAAAATTAAAGCGCTCAATAGCATCTCAATGGGATATATTGGATTAAAGACCTTGATGGGCATGCCAGTTGCTGACACGCTCGTATTGACTGATACATTAGACTATACACAAATCAAAGAAGATATTACAATAGGGGCGTATAACTATGAAGATCGCAGGGATTTCCAATACCTGAGTTCGGCTAAGCAATTAAACCAGTTTAACGTAAAACGTTATGAATTGAGCAAATTGCCAACCGTAGCACTTGGAGCAAATTATAGTAAGTTGGCACAAAGAAATCAATTCAACTTTTTTGGTAAAGGAGATTGGTTTACTGCTTCTTCAATTGGGGTGAATATTGCAGTACCAATTTTTAGTGGTTTTGCAAAAGATGCAAGAATTAAAAAAGCCAAAATAGAACTAGAGCAAACTGCCAATCAACTAGAAAATCTAAAATTAAATATCGATCAATCGGTAGAGCAAGCTAGATTAAAATATAAAACTGCTATTGCAACATTAGATTTTCAAAAAAATAATATGGCTTTAGCAGAAAAAGTTTACCAGCAAACAAAGAAAAAATATGAAGCAGGTACAGGATCTAATACAGAAATAAATGCTTCAGATGTTGACTTAAAAGCTGCTCAAACCAATTATATCAGTGCCCTATATGATGCAATTATTGCGCGTGTAGATTATTTAACCGCAATTGGAAAATTATAAAATATATTAAACCATAAACAATGAGAAAGGCAACCTATTTATTACATATTGTTACTGCAATTGCTTTGTTAAGCAGTTGTGCAAGCGAGGAAAAGCAAGGAAATGACCTAGCTTCAAAAAAAGCTGCATTAGAAAAATTGAAATCTGAGCAAAATGCCCTAACAGAAAAAATTTCAGTTTTACAAAATGAAATCAATTCTTTAGATACCTCTAGTACAAGTGCTACGGCAAAACTGATTAATATTACTCCAGTAACTAGAGAGAACTTTATTCATTATATAGACCTACAAGGAAATATCACTTCAGACAATATTTCCTACGTTTCACCTAGAATGGGTGGAGGCCAGGTAAGAGCAATCTATGTAAAGCGTGGAGATATTGTTAAGCAAGGTCAGTTGTTAATAAAATTAGATGATGCAGTAATTAGACAATCAGTAATAGCTGCACAAAAATCAATTGAAACCATTAAGAACCAGCTGAGCTTTGCAAAAGATCTTTACAATAGACAGAATAACTTATGGAAAGAAGGTATTGGTACAGAAGTACAACTAATTTCAGCCAAAAACAATGTTCAGTCTTTAGAGCGCCAATTAGCTGCATCAGAAGAACAAATTAAAGTGACCGAAGAACAACTACGCGCCACAAATATAGTTTCAGATGTAAGTGGCATAGTAGACGAATTGAATGTTAGAGTAGGAGAAATTTTTGTTGGTCTTGCTGGAATTACCCCTCAAATAAAAATCGTGAACACACAAAACATGAAAGTAGTAACACGTGTTCCAGAAAATTATAGTAATCGTATTAAAGCAGGGGCGAACGCAATCATCAACTTACCCGATTTAAATAAAGAATTTAAGGCAACAGTAACTACAGCAAGCAGATCAATTGACGCAAACACAAGAAGCTTTGATGTAGAAATCAGAATTCCATATGATGCAAATATTCGTCCTAATCAATTGGCACAAGTAAAGTTCCAAGATTATGAAGTGCCAAATGCTATTTCAATTAACGTTAATACTGTACAAACCGAAGAAAAAGGTAAATACGTTTATGTAGCAGTGCAAGAAGGCAAAAAATTAGTGGCACGTAAAAAAATGATTACTGTTGGTGAGTTATATGGCAAACTCATTGAGGTTAAATCTGGATTAAACGAAAAAGAATTACTAATAACCGAAGGATACCAGAATATTTATGATGGTCAAACAGTAAAGGTTTTAGCACAATAAAAAAATATTTGTATGCATTTCATTGAAGGCTTAGCCAAGAAATTCAAAGAATTCAAACCCACGAGTTGGGCCATTGATAATAGAACAGCAGTATATGTTATTACCATACTGATTTCACTGTATGGATTAAATAAATTTACTACACTACCTAAAGAACAGTTTCCTGATATTGTAGTACCTACCATATCTATCACTACCGTTTATTTTGGTAATTCCCCAAAGGATATCGAAAACTTGGTTACAAGACCAATTGAGAAGCAATTAAAAGGAATTAGCGGTGCAAAAGTGAATAAAATCCAATCCACTTCACAACAAGATTATAGCTTGATTGTAGTCGAATTTGATACTGATATAAAACCTGAAATTGCGAAAATAAAAGTAAAAGATGCGGTAGATAAGGCACAAACAGATTTACCAACCGACTTAACCTCTTTACCGAATGTACAAGAGTTTTCGATAAGCGATCAACCCATCATGTTTGTTAACATCAGTGGTGATTTTGACGGCGTTAAATTAAAACAATACGCAGACAAATTACAGGATCGATTTGAAGAACTAAAAGAAGTTAATCGTGCAGAGATTGTGGGTGCTCCTGAACGTGAAATACAGATCAATATTGACCCTGCAAAATTAGCTGCTGCTAAACTAACTTTTAGAGATATTGAAAGCGCTGTTAATTTAGAAAACAAAGATATCAGTGGTGGTTTGGTTGAAGTAGGAACCATGAAGCGCAATATCAAAATAAAAGGTCAATTTACGAGTGCTTATGATATGCAACATATCCAAATCAAAAACGTAAATGGCGCTCCTATCTATTTACAAGATGTTGCACAAATAATTGACACAGTAAAAGAAACAGAAAGCTATGCCAGATTAGATGGTAAAAATGTTATTACTGTTAACATTGTAAAGCGTGCAGGAGAAAATTTGATTAATACCGCAGATGGTGTTAATAAAATTGTAGCTGAAATGCAGGAAAGCGATGATCTCCCTAAAAATTTAAAAGTAGTAATTACCGGCGATCAAAGTAAGGGAACAAAAACTTCTTTTAATGAATTAGTGAATACCATCATCATTGGATTCATTCTGGTATTATTGATTTTAATGTTCTTCATGGGCGTAACCAATGCATTCTTTGTAGCATTAAGTGTGCCTCTTTCTGTTTTCGTTTCCTTTATGTTTTTACCCTTAGGTGAAATGATTGCAGGTGGTGCAATCACCCTCAACTTCATTGTATTGTTTGCCTTATTATTTGGATTGGGTATTATAGTAGATGATGCCATTGTGGTAATAGAAAATACGCATAGAATCTATAATAATGGGAAAGTAAAAATTATTCGTTCTGCAAAAGAAGCAGCAGGAGAAGTATTCATTCCCGTATTAGCAGGAACTGCAACCACATTGGCTCCGTTTTTCCCATTATTATTATGGAAAGGTATTATCGGAAAGTTCATGATTTACTTACCTATCATGCTAATATTAACATTAGCGGCATCATTGGTAGTTGCGTTTTTCATCAACCCAGTATTTGCAGTAAGCTTCATGAAACCAGAAGGACGAGAATTCGAATCTCCTAAAAATGCCATTTTCAAAAAGTGGTGGTTCTGGGGCTCAGCTATTTTAGGTGTTTTATTTAATGTAGCTGGATGGCATGGTTTTGGAAACTTCTTAATTTTCATGATGTTTCTAGTGGTATTAGAGCGTTATGTTCTTAGAAACGTGATTCACTTTTTCCAAGAAAAAGCACTGCCAGGTTTAATGAACCGATATGAGTCTTTATTAAAATACATCTTAGTTAAAAAAAGACCAGTGTATTTATTGATTGGTCTATTTGTATTATTCCCTATCTCATTATTCTTATTAATTCTTAGAGATAATCCAAAACCTTTCTTCCCGAGTGGTGATCCAAAATTTGTTTATGTGTATTTAAAAATGCCAATAGGCACGAAATCGCAAACAACGGATTCTGTTTTGAGAATATTAGAAGGAAGGGTTTATAAAGTTCTTGGAAACGATCAACCAGGTAAAGAAGGTAGTATTGTAGAGAGCGTGATTTCTAACGTAGCAGTGGGAGCAAACAATCCTAGAGATAATAATAGAAGTACACAATCACACTTAGGAAGGATTCAGGTTTCATTTGTAGAATTCGAGCAAAGACATGGTAAAAGTTCATCTGTTATTCAAGAAGCAATTAGACAACAAATGAACGGAATACCAGGGGGCTCTATTGAAGTAAGACAAGAAGACGCTGGTCCTCCTACAGATCCTCCCGTGAATATTGAAATTGCTGGAGATAATTTTGACGCCTTAGCTAAAACAGCCATTCTATTGCAAAATCACTTAGATACCAATCGTATAGAAGGAATGCAAAATTTAGAAATGGATGTGGATTTGAATAATCCCGAGATAACCGTAAATATAGATAGACAACGTGCATTAGCAGAAGGTGTTAGCACTGCCCAAATTGGAATGGAATTGAGAACAGCGGTATTTGGCAAAGAAGTGAGTAAGCTAAAAGACGATGAAGACGAATATAAAATTCAACTTCGATTTGATGCTAAGTCGCGCAATGATATTAATGAACTCATGAATATGCGCATTGTATTTAGAGACTTCACAACTGGTGCAATTAAGCAAATTCCAATAAATAGTGTTGCTACCCTTGAGTATACCAATACTGCTGGTGGAGTAAAAAGAAAGAATTTGAAACGAACTATTCAAATTCAATCGGCGGTAACCAATCCATCGCTAACCCCAGAAATTAATAAAGCATTGGCTAAGAAAATTGAAGAGTTTAAAGCTAAAACGCCAATACCTGCTGATATTACCATCAAACAAACAGGTGAAGGTGAACAACAAGCAGAAACCAGTTCATTCTTGGGTACTGCTCTTTTAAGCGCTTTATTAATCATCTTTTTAATTCTTGTATTACAATTCAATAGTTTAAGTAAACCATTCATTGTATTAACAGAAATATTCTTCTCAATCATTGGTGTATTCTTAGGATATGCATTAACCGGAAAGAGTATGGCTACTATCATGGTAGGTGTTGGTATCATAGGATTAGCAGGTATTGTAATTAAGAATGGTATCCTATTAATTGAGTTTACAGATGAACTAAGAGGAAGAGGATATAAAACAAGAGAAGCTGCTATTGAAGCAGGAAAAATTAGAATCATTCCTGTATTATTAACTGCTTTAGCAACTATAATGGGTATGCTACCATTGGCTGTAGGATTTAATATAGACTTCGTTTCTATGTTTAGTCATTTAGATCCAAAGATTTTTATTGGTGGAGACTCTGTAGTATTCTGGGGACCGCTTGCTTGGACAATTATATATGGTTTAGTTTTCTCATTCTTCTTAACACTTATAATGGTTCCAAGTATGTACTTAATTTCTGAAAGATTAAGAAGACCAATGGAAAGATTCTATGGCACTAAATATGTTGCCCTATTTGGATTTACCGGACCACTCTTCTTTATTTTTGTAGGAATTCTGTTTGGTGTAAGAAAAATTCAAGGCAAAAAAGTGTGGATGGGTGAACAAAAAACTATTTTAGTAAAAAATTAAATTATGCGAAATCACGAAATAGACTACCGCATTTTTGGAGAAGAAATGCAATACGTAGAAGTAGAATTAGACTACAATGAAACTGCTATTGCCGAGCCTGGCGCATTCATGATGATGGATGACGGAGTAATGATGGAAACTATGTTTGGGGATGGTTCACAACAAAACAATAGCATTTTTGGAAAGCTCTTGAATGCAGGAAAAAGAATGCTTACAGGCGAAAGCTTGTTCATGACTGCATTCACGAATGTGAATCATGGTAAACGCAGAGTGAGTTTTGCATCACCATATCCCGGAAAAATTATCCCATTAGATTTATCTGCTTATAATAACAGAATCATTTGCCAAAAAGATAGTTTTTTATGTGCAGCAAAAGGAGTGAACGTTGGTATTGAATTTCAACGCAAACTAGGTACTGGATTATTTGGTGGCGAAGGATTCATCATGCAAAAACTAGAAGGCGATGGAATGAGCTTTTTGCATGCAGGCGGACATGTTTTCAAAAGAGATTTACATCCTGGAGAAACCCTGAAAATTGATACTGGTTGTATAGTTGGTTTTACCTCTGGCGTTAACTATGATATTCAATTTGTTGGGGGGATTAAAAACACTTTGTTTGGGGGCGAAGGCTTATTCTTTGCCACACTAACTGGGCCTGGTACCGTTTGGATTCAAACACTACCAATCAGTCGCTTAGCAGGAAGAATCTTACAATATGGTGTTGGCCCACGCAAAGAAGAGGGAAGCATCTTAGGCGGATTAGGAAATATTTTAGACGGAGATGGAAAATGGTAGTTAAGATGGTTCTAAGGTAACAATACCATAACGAATAGCATAAAGGATTAAGCCGGCCGAATTTTTCGCGCCGGTTTTTTCTTGTAAAGATTTCCGATATGCTTCAATGGTTCTAAAACTCATATTGAGCTGGTCTGCTATTTCTTTACTGGTGAATTCTGCACAAATGAGTTTAAGTATGGTTTTTTCCTTTTCAGATAATTCTGCCAATTGCTCTTTTCGGCGGGGATGGTATCTCCCTTCTATGATCAGTTGTTGCAAATGTTTATTTGTTTGACTACAATAAAAAGCATTGCCATGAACTACCGAAATGATTGAATCCAATAATTCTTTTTTTGTACAAGTCTTTAATAAAAATGCTGAAACGCCTATCTTCAAAAGGTCTAATAGTAGCTGATCACTTTTCACTGAACCAAGTACAATCAATTTGGTGTTCATTGAATGTTGTTGTAAGAAATGGGTAAGCGCTGCTATTGTTATTGAAGGGTAATATGCATCAATCAAAATAATTTGAGGTTGAAATGCTAGAATTACATCTTTGAATGGTTGATGTGTAGACTCAACGTTAATCCATTCAACAGTTGCTTCTTTTTCTAAAAGATAGGCTAATCCATCAGCAAAAATAACCTGATGATCTGCAATTAGAATACGCATTGGTATTTCAATTACACCCATATTATTTGTGTTTAAAATGAAATTCTAAAACAAGCTGATACTTATCGGATAGCTCATAGTACTTGTTTCGCCAAAATTGAACTTGCGCAATTGCCTCTTCAAAATTATTCGGTTCCACTTTTTCTAAATACAATCCTTGCGATTCTTTAGTACTATCAACTAATAGGTCACCTAAAAAATCATTGAAGTTGATATGTAAGGCATTTCCATATTTCAAAAGTAAGTCTAAAGGAAGTTCAGGGTCACTAATATGATTATAGTAAGTTGATCTGCTTATGCCAATCTTCTTTACTAGCTTAGTAACCGAAATGCCACTAGTTTCAACGCTATCTCTTAGCAGTTGACCACGATCTATTTTTGCTCTATTGTTTTTCAATACCGTAAAGAAATAAACAATAGTGTTCAACTAATTGGGCATTTGCCACCTTAAATTGGACAAATATGTTCAATAATAGGTACTACAACCGCTTTAACCCCTCTACCGCTTTTTCTAAAGTGCTTTCTTGCTTAGAAAAACAAAAACGCAAGACTTTATTGTCTTGACCATTGTGATAAAATGCAGAAACGGGTATTGTTGCAACGCCAAATTCCTTGGTGAGCGTGATGGCTAATTCCTTATCAGAAACTTGACTAAAATTCGCATAGCTGTAGCATTCAAAATAACTGCCATGAGAAGGTATACTAGTAAATGGAGTCTCGCGCATTAATGTTCTGAAGTAATCGCGCTTAGCTTGTATTTGAGCACCCAATTGTAAATATGCATCAGCGTTTTGAATATAGGTAGTTAATGCAACTTGTTGTGGCGTGTTGCAGCAAAAACAATTGAATTGATGCACTTTTCTAAACTCTTTCATCAAGTTTGCTGGCGCCATGCAATAACCCAACTTCCAGCCAGTACAATGATAAGTTTTCCCAAAAGAGAAACAAACAAAACTACGCTCGAATAATGCTGGGTACTTCAATATACTTTGGTGTTCAATCCCATCAAAAATTAAATGCTCATATACTTCATCACTTAAAATTATTATATCTGTTCCTTCTACAATATTCGCAAGCATTTGCATATCGTTCGCAGACAA
The DNA here is from genome assembly GCA_002786355.1 of Sediminibacterium sp. FEMGT703S. Lineage (GTDB taxonomy): Bacteria > Bacteroidota > Bacteroidia > Chitinophagales > Chitinophagaceae > Sediminibacterium. The sequence continues at coordinate 208,585 of PGCO01000004.1, read as the reverse complement.
GACTGCACCCGTTGGATTATGAGGAGAATTAATCATAATCATTCTAGTTCTTGCAGTAATCTTAGCTTTTACTTCATCCCATGGAATAGCATAATTGGGATACTGCAATTGAATGGGAACAGCAATGGCTTTATTTAATTCAATAGTTGGAATATAACAATCATAAGCAGGTTCAAATAAAATCACTTCATCGCCAGGTTGCAATACAGTGGTAAGTGCAGTGTAAATAGCATATGTACCACCGGGTGTTACGGTAATTTCACTCGTTGCATCAATTGATGCACCATATAAATTAGCCGCTTTCAAAGACAATGCAGATAGCAGCGGCGGATACCCATTCATATGGGTGTATTGATTAAAACCATCTTTCATGGCTTTATCAACCAAACTGGTTAAATCGGCACTCATCATGAAATCTGGGAAACCCTGTCCTAAATTTACTGCACCATATTCATTAGCCAATTGGCTCATTACGGTAAAAATAGTAGTACCTACATGTGGTAGTTTGGAATGTATTGCTATAGACACTTTTCTAAAATTAAGGCTCAATAATATTGGCCAAGCGCTTAAGTTCTACTTCGGCAACTTTGGCTGTAAAAGACAAGTTAACCAATCTGTATGATTCATTTTCAAAACTTTGTTGAGCCAATTTAACATCTACGATGGTAGCTTGACCTAACTGAAAACGTTGCATTACCAAATCCAATAATTGCTTACTGAGTAATTGATTTTGTTTGGCCGTTTTTAACTGGGCCAAGGTATTGGTATATGCTTGATAAGTTCTTACGGCACCAGTTTCTATGTTCAATAAAAACTGATCACGCTGGACTTTTGCATTACGGGTATTAATTTCAGCTACTTGTAATTGCTTTTTATTAATTAATCCATTGTAAATGGGAATAGCCAAATTGATTCCTAAGAAAGGTCCATAAGTCCTATTTTCTAAGATAAAACCTGCAGCACTTTTAGTATTGGTTAAGTTGAACCCTGTTGTTGCTCTTAACGTGGGAACCCTTAATGCAGCAGTTTCTCTTTCAATTAACTCATTAATTTTAATCTGTTGTTCTGCTGCCAATATTTGTGGATTCTTTAAAGCCAAATTTTTAAGTTGACTGAAATTAATTTTTTCATCCACCACAATAGTGTCATTGATTATAACAGCAGAATCAGGACTAACAAAAAGTAAACTTAGTAAATTGGTTTTACCCTGATCAATAATCAATTGTTGAGCTTGTTTAGATTGTACCAATGCATTTAAATCAATTTGTGCTTGGTATAAGTCTGCATTATTAGCAAGACCTACTTCTTTTCTACTGTTGATGATATCGATCCTTTGTTGTGATACTTCAATTGATTTATCGATAGTACTTAACAAATTTTGTTGACGTACTACATCATAATAATTCGTAATTACCGAAGCCATGGTAGCCTGAATCTGTGCATTCAGCATGTCTTGGTTCATCTTTTGCAATACTTGCAAACGTTGCTGAGCTGCTTTTACCCTGAACCCATTAAACAACAAGATACCAGCAGTTATATTAGCATTAAGGTTATTTGAAGCAACTCCTGTTCTAGTAATATTTCTAGCTGGATCTGGAAATTTTTGATTGATACTGGTGATATTTTCTACATCATTCACGGTTGCTGTAACGGTTGGCAATCCCCCAGCAACACCTACATAATTATTTATACCAGCAATTTCCAAATTGTTTTTGGCTAGTTGGATATCATAGCTATTCTTTAATGCAATAGCCACTGCATCTGATAAACTAAGCCGCTTCTGGCTAAAACCAGCTTCGGCAGAAACCATTCCAATAAATAACAATAGAATTAACTTACGCATCAGTATGAAATTACCATAGGATCATTGAATAACATATAATATTACACGAACGGACCACTAGCTCACCATAGTACCTACATTAGCACCTTCTACTACCTGAAGTAAATTGCCTTGTGTATTCATATCAAAAACAATGATGGGTAATTTATTCTCCATGCATAAAGTAAATGCGGTCATATCCATGACTTTTAAGTTTTGAGAAATACACTCCTGAAAACTTAATTTTTCATACTTAGTAGCAGTAGGATCTTTCTCTGGATCTGCACTGTAAATACCATCTACCCTAGTTCCTTTCAAAATAACGTCTGCTTTCATTTCAATGGCTCTTAAAGAACCTGCTGTATCAGTAGTAAAATAAGGGTTACCTGTACCAGCACCAAAAATTACCACACGCCCTTTCTCTAAATGACGTAAAGCTTTTCTTCTAATATAAGGCTCAGCAACTTGCTCCATATTGATGGCGCTTTGCAAACGAGTATATACACCAATCTTTTCTAGCATAGCCTGCATAGCCATTGCATTGATCACCGTAGCCAACATACCCATATAGTCTCCGTGTGCTCTTTCAATACCACTATCGGCTTCATTCATTCCTCTGTAAATATTACCACCACCAATTACAATTGCTACTTGAACCCCCAAATCGGTTACACGCTTAATATCATGTGCATATTGCTCAATGATTTTAGGGTTAAATGGATCTCCGTTTCTTTGGTCACCTAATAAAGCTTCTCCGGATAATTTTAGTAAGATTCGTTTGAATTTTGGTAGCATAGCGAGTGGTTGTTTATTATGCAAATAACCTCAATTTTTAATGAGTCACCAAACTGATTTGAAAATCAAATTTTCATATACAGCATGTTAAAAAAAATCGGGTTTCATACTTTACACGAATAATTAAAAAATCGAATACAAAACTTTTTTAAGTTAGCTAGTAAAATGATCACCATGAAGAAACTTAGCTACATACTCCTGTTTTTATTTTACACTAATTTAGTGGTCGCTCAAAAATGGGTAATAGAACAAAGCAGTATATCAGATAATAAAACATATCGCATTAAAGTAGGCGATAAAGTGTTGATTAGTTTTAAACAGTTGAATAGCGAATCAATTAGTAGACCAAATACTGTATTTATCAATTCAACTGACACTGGCTATACTCGGACGGTATTAAAAGCAAGGATAACGGGCATTAATGAAAACACTATAGAAATTAAAGACTTATCTGTAAGAGACAATAGAACCATCCTATTTGATAAAATTGATGGCATCAGAAGACTCAGCACGGGCAAACAAATATTGAGAGCCACCAGTCAGATTGTTGGAATGACCATATTCGGTTTAGGGTTTGCTTATATCCACGAAAACTTTTGGAGCTCCATGATTTATTGGACTGGCGGCAGTACGTTTTTGGCACTCGGATCAACAGACTTTCATACCAAATATGAAACAAAATGGCGCCTTAAGATAGTACCAGAATAAAAAAGTCCCGCAGCTTGCTGCGGGACCTATATCTTTCTAAGTGCAATTCAATTATCCTAGCGCAACACGCTTGAATTCAGTAACAGTTACGTTACCAGCACTCTTTAAATAAGCTTCAACAGTAATAGCGCCATCTTTTACAAAAGCTTGAGCCAACAATGTATTCTCTTTAAAGAACGCATTCAACTTACCTTCTGCAATTTTAGCCACCATTTCTTCTGGTTTACCAGCCATTTTAGGATCAGCTTTCATTGTTTCAATAACGATAGCTCTTTCTCTTTCAATGGTTTCAGCAGGAATGCTGTTAGCATCAACCGCTAAAGGATTCATAGCAGCAATTTGCATTGCTACGTCTTTACCAGCTTCAGCAGCTTCAGCATTTAAACCTACTAATACACCCATACGGTTTGCACCATGAATATAAGATGCTACATAAGGAGCTTCAATTCTTTCAAACTTAGCAACCCCAATTTTTTCACCAATTGCAGCTAATTTATCATTGATTAAATCAGATACTTTAGCACCATTGATAGAAACTTCATTTAGTTCTTCAGCACTTTTAACATCGTTGGCAACAGCCGCATCAGCAATAGAAGTAGCGAATGCAACGAAATCAGCGTTTTTAGAAACGAAATCAGTTTCACAGCTAATACAAACTACAAATCCAACTTTGTTGTCTGCAGAAGTACGAGCGATGATCACTCCTTCTTTAGCTTCTCTATCGCTACGCTTAGCAGCCACTTTCTGGCCTTGCTTACGTAACCAATCAATAGCAGCTTCAAAATCACCGTTGGTTTCAGTTAAAGCTTTTCTACAATCCATCATTCCGGCACCAGTTGCCTGACGTAATTTATTTATATCGGCAGCTGTAATAGTTGCAGTTGACATAATTATTTCAATTTAAAAATTCTCTAATAAAGCTTATCTACCGCCACCACCTGCAGGTCTGCGATTACCGCCACCCGCTGGAGTACGACGCTTTGGTGCACCACCTGGTCCACCTGCTGGAGCACCAGCACCACGACCTCTTCCGCCACGACCAGCTTCAGATTGTGCTTCTGCTTCCAAACGACGAGCTCTTGCTTCGTTTTCATTGTTGTTGTCATCTGTTTCGTCTTCATCCTTAGATGCTTGACGCTCAGCTAAACCTTCAGAAATTGCAGCAACAATGTAATTAGTGATAATAGCAATAGACTTAGTAGCATCATCATTTGCAGGGATCGCAAAGTCTACTTTATTTGGATCACAGTTGGTATCAACCATTCCAAAAGTAGTGATTCCTAAACGCTTAGCTTCTGCTAAAGCAATATGCTCATGACCAATATCTACAAGGAATAAAGCAGCTGGTAAACGACCCAATTGAGCAATACCGCCTAATACTTTTTCCATTTTGTCCTTATCACGAGTAAGGGTCAATCTTTCTTTCTTAGTTAAGCTTTCAGCGCTACCGTCTGCCAACATTTTTTCAATGCTCTGCATTTTTTTAACGCTCTTACGAACAGTGTTGAAGTTGGTAAGCATACCACCTAACCAACGTTCTGTAGCATAAGGCATATTAACACGCTTAGCACACTCAGTAACGATTTCTTTGGCTTGCTTTTTAGTAGCAACAAACATGATCTTTTTACCGCTCTTAGCAATTTGCTTGATAGCAGCAGCAGACTCTTGTAGGTAATCTACTGTTTTGTTTAGATCAATGATATGAATACCTTTTTTCTCAGCGAAGATGTAAGGTAACATCTTAGGATTCCACTTCTTTTTAAGGTGACCAAAGTGTACGCCGGCCTCCAGTAGTTGCTGTTGTAGTGAAGTGTTATTTTCCATTGTGGTGAATTATATAATTTTTTAAAATTTAATTTCAGTAGATATTCAATACAACGATTAACGCTTACTGAACTGGTAGCTTCTACGTGCTTTCTTATGACCAAATTTCTTACGCTCAACACTACGTGGATCACGCTTCAATTGACCAGCAGCTTTTAACGCAGGACGTAATTCAGGATTAACCTCTAACAATGCACGGGCAATACCTAATTTAGCTGCTTCAGCTTGGCCTTTTAAACCACCACCAGCTGCATTGATAACGATATCAAACTTGCCTTCTAGTTCAGTTGTTTTAAGAGGAGCTTCAACTTGGTTTTGTAAATAAACCAATGGGAAATAAGCTTTGTAGTCTTTGTCGTTTACAGTTATTTTTCCTTCGCCCTTGCTAATGAAGACACGTGTTACGGCTTCTTTACGGCGACCAACTGCATTTTTTTGTTTTTCCATTTTGATTATGCTTGGCGTCTGGCATTGCTACCAGACAATGTTTTAGAATTTAAGTTCCTTAGGTTGCTGAGCGGTATGAGGATGTGTAGTTCCTGCATACACAAATAATTTTTTGATCATTTTACGACCTAACTTATTTTTTGGTAGCATTCCCTTTACAGCTCGTTCCATAATTACTTCTGGACGACGCTTTAATAAGCTTCCAGCAACTTCTTCTTTCTTACCGCCTGGGTAACCAGAAAAGTTTAGGTATACTTTGTCTTCTAACTTATTACCAGTGAAAACAACTTTCTCAGCGTTTAGTACGATTACGTAATCGCCACAATCAACGTGAGGAGTGTAATAAGCTTTGTTTTTACCGCGTAATACAGCAGCAATCTTAGATGCAATACGTCCCACGGTTTGATTAGTACCATCAACTACATACCAGTTGTGTTGAACGGTAGCCGCATTCGCATGCTTGGTGGTGAAATGAAGTTTACTCATGATTCTTTGTTTTAAGTGAAATCGGCGCTATCCCACCGATTAGAATATTCCCATTTTTTGGGACGGCAAAGGTCTGACACTGCAATGGATAAAACAAGAAATTTGGGAACTATTTTCACAAGCACATTTATAACTAGCTGATTATCAATAAAATTTTGTGCATCTTTTTTTAATCTACCTTTGTAATCATGGCGTATTTACAATTTTCAGGACAAAATTTATTCGACGGAACCCAATTTTTAGGACCAGACCAAGTACTAATCACTACAGCAGATGGGACTATTAAAGCCATTATCCCAATTTCAGATGCTGGAGAAGAGGTTCAAAAGCTTAACGGAATTATTGCCCCGGGGTTTATAAATGCGCATTGTCATTTAGAGTTGAGCCATATGAAAGGGGTTATTCCAGAACATACTGGCTTGCCTGATTTTATTTTAAAGATTGTAAACGAAAGACATTTCCCTGAAGAAGTCATATTAGAAGCAATAACCCAGGGAGAAGCGGCAATGCTGGCAGCTGGAATTGTGGCAGTAGGCGATATTAGTAACAATGCGCTAACAGCAGCCCAAAAACAACAAGGAAATTTAGCCTATCACACATTTGTAGAAATCAGTGGTTGGAAGCCCGCAATCGCTGAATTGCGTTTTGCAAATGCCTTACAAGTATTATCTCGGTTTAGGTTGATTGAAACCGCCGCTTCATTGGACCCCCTAAAATATTCGACCAATCCACTCAAAAGTTCTTTCAGCCCACATGCACCTTACTCAGTTTCTTCAGCACTCTGGCAAATGATGATCCCGCATTTTGAAGGAAGTACAGTAACTATACATAATCAAGAAACTCCGGCCGAAAATGAATTATTTACAAAAGGCACAGGAGACTTTGTGCGCATGTACAATGCCATGAATATAGACCAGACCCATTTTACCCCAACAGGCCAAAACAGTCTGCCGTCTTACTTCCCCCAATTAGAAAAAGCCAAAAATATTCTTTTGGTGCACAATACAACCACCAGCGAAGCAGACATGGATTTTGCAAATCAATTGTCAAAGCAATATGCACAAGACTTGTATTACACCCTATGTGTGAATGCTAATTTATACATAGAAAATCAATTGCCACCAATTGAATTATTACGCGATAAAAAATCGAATATCGTTTTAGGAACCGATAGTTTATCGAGTAATCATGAATTGAGCATACTTTCCGAATTAAAAACAATTACGAAACATTTTCCTACAATACCACTGGATGAAATGCTTCAATGGGCAACATTGAATGGTGCCAAAGCATTACAACTAGATGCACAATTTGGAAGTTTTGAAAAAGGGAAAAAGCCCGGAGTGATTTTAATTAATCAAATTCAACACAATCAAATTAGTGAGCAATCTACCGTTCAAAGATTGGTATAAAGCAGCTAATCAATTAGTTGGTTCTTTTTTCTGATTTGAAAATACATTTTACTCATTACTTCTTGGTGAGGTAAAGTCAAAATTGAAATTCCAATAAACAAGCCCATTAAAAAAAGGTCTATATTTTTATTTAAGTCAAAAAAATAGATCAGCGCAAAAATTCCCACAAAAGAAAATAGTGTAAACGGAATACATTTGGCTAATAGCTTTAACCAAGTCACTTCTTTTTTAGCAGATACCGAAAGATGTAATCGGATATTTTCTAACGAAATAATCGAATGCCATAAACCAAAATAAATGGCAAAACTAATTGGCAAAGAAAGCATGGCTGCGCTAATCGTTACAATAGAAAGTAAAATTGTAATCCTAATAATAATTTTGGCATTTGCTTTATGTGAAACAAAATAAGCAATCAAAGCAATCAAGAAAAACAGGGTCGCTCCAATCAAACTGTAACTACCAGCTGTTGGCGATTTTAAAAAACGAATTAAAGAAGGACTGAAGATATTGATCTGATCTAATATAGGCAGCACTTCATCTAAATTTAAAAACAAAATTAAAAACAACACCAGTAAGCCGTAGCTTGTCTGTAGTAAGATAGTTGTGAAAGAAGATTGATTCGCAGGAATGGGTAAATCTGTTTCTCCAAAATGGAACCCAGATAACAATAAAAAAATATACAATGAAATTGTTGGAAAGAAAAACCAACAAACCCCATAAACAATCATAGGAGTCAAATAACGAATATAAAAATTCAGTGCAGAAAAGTTGAGTAGATTTAATCTGCTGCTTTGTTTAGCAACTTCGTGATCTAATGCACCATGAGGAATACCTGTTAATACAACAAATACTCCAAAAAAAATCCACTGAGCAATAAAAGGAACGGCAATAATCAAATGATGCATCACTATAAACAAAGCAACCAAGACAACTTTTGTAAGTAAAAGATATCGTCTAAAATATGCTTCTTTTAAATTGATGATTTCCATTAGAATATTTGTTTGATGAAATCTTTCTTAGGCAATTTAGCAAACAATAAAGCTTCTTGAAATAAAGAACTGTCTTCGTCTAAAAAACAAAGTATTTGTTGGTATGAAACTTTACGAAACAATTGTTTTAAGATATGCAATCCTTTAGAAGGACTATGCTTAAGTAATTGTAATAATAAGCGATCATAAAATTTAAATCGGGTATGTGAAAATTCAGCAGGTACCTCTTTGTTAAAATACTGATTAGCCAATAATATACTATCTCTATAAATTCGATTAAAAGCATATCCAGTTGTAGGCTTAACCATTCCAGCTGCAGTTCCTATTGCAATTGCTCCTTCTTTGGTAAATCTTTTAAAAGTAAAATTGGTCATGGGTATACTTGCCCGCTCGGTCTTGATGATTTTGTAAGAACAATTCCAATTTTTTTGGATGTATTGTTTTAAAACAGCTTCAAAAAAATCAATACTATATTCTTTCTCACAAAATCCAGTAATTTCTATCAAAGCATTATGTTCGCTATGAGGCAGTACATAAGCAAAATTTACTCCATTGGTTTGCGTGATACTAAAATCCATCAATGTTGCAGCTCTAGGATTAAACACAGGTTGATCAGTATAGATTTCCCAGCCGTAAAACTGTTGCTGTAAAAATATGCTTCTATCATTTGCGACTTCTGCTTGATTCCAGAAGCTTGAGTACAATGCTTTAGTCTTAATCATTTCCTGATTTGTCTCAATAAAAAAATCATTTCCACACTTTTCAAATTTTAGAACTTTGTCATTCGAATAGTGAATATGATTGTTTTGATGAATCTCTTTAAAATGAAAATCAAAAAAAGATTCACTCTTAATAAAACTGTAACGATAAGGATTAATAGACTTTTCTTTGATTCCTTCGGGAAATCCTATGCTTAGGTTATTCCAAGTGGTATTAAAAATAGACTGATAAGGATGGTCTTCTGACTTATGCCAAAAGCACCAAGACTTGGGCTGCAAATACGTTTTATCCTCATCTAATATTAGAATAGATTCGCCCCTATAATTCGTATGGTGGATAAGCTGATGCATTAGTTGCATACCAGCACACCCTCCACCTAAAATGACAATATCGTAATTGGTTGTATTCATAAAAAAGGGTTGCAATAATCAAACTATTGCAACCCTGTATTAATTAAGTTTGAATTGGATTATGCTTTTTCTTCACTACGACTTAAAGCGTAGATTACTAAACCAAATCCAATTTTATTGATTGCATCTGCAATGTTGTATACAATATCCATTGCTTTTAATGCTGCTGCTGTATCAGCAACTGGCTGCCATCCAAATAATCCACCTGGAGTACCTAAGATATATCCTAGAGGATAGATAGCCCAACCTACTAATACAAACCATGACAAAACTTTAGTAGCTTTTGCAACTTGTGCACCAGCACTTTGAGCAAGTTTAGCAACTTCACCAAACCAGATTAAGTATACAATGTAGAAGTAAGCAAGACCTGATATTACTCCCCATAATACACTACCATTACGGTCAAGAACTTCACCAATGTATCCAGTTAATAACATCACTAATGAAGCGAAAATGAGTTTCCATAATAGAGATACTTTAGCACCTGCTTTTTTGGTAATTAAGTAAAACTCAACACACATCAAAGGAACAGTCAAAATCCAGTCTACATAACGGAAGAAAGTAGGTGATTCACCTGTTTCTAAATTGTAGCTTCTCATGTAATAATAGTGAACCGCAGCAATGAAAGTGATTAATCCAGATACCAATAAAGAAGTACGCCATTTTTTGTCGGTGTTATTTAATTCGAAAAAGAAAAACACCGATGCTGCCATCATGGCCATCGTACCAATGAAGAAGGTAAACGCAACATAATTGTCACTAGCAATTGGGGTTGCATTCAAGAGGACTTGTAGCATGTTAGAAGATTTAAGGTTAAAGAAAATTTGTTTAAGAACCAATGTCTACAAGTTAAACGAAATAGTTGGAAAATGGTTGAAACCCACTAGTAATAGGGGTTCCAGAATATTATATAAATAATATATATAAGAACGATTTATGAGTTTTTTAAGAATAAATACTTAAACAAACAGACGTAAAGTGATTTTTAAAAAAATTTTAAAAACCATTAAAAAAAACGCAAATTATTTTTTTAAGCCAACACTTCTTGTAAGATTATATAGCTTTTCATTTGCCCAAAGCCAGGAATATGTAAGGATAAATAGAGTTGATATGCTTCTAATAATTGTCTGCGAATGGTTTTATTCAACTGAATATTTTCCAATTCGTTATAAAAAGACAAATTAGAAATAGCGGAAGTGATTTCAGCAAGATGCCCTTCTAAGTAATAAGGATGTAACGGTATGCTCTCTACAAAATTCCCCTCTTGTAAATCAATGATAGGTGTTTTTGTACTGTATACCCCTTGTAATTGAAAGCCTAGTTCCGCAGCAAGGTGCAATGTAAAATACAAGGGAAGATTCCCTGTTAGGGTTGGATTGCCTCTGTCTAATTGCTTCAGTGTGTCTTCTATCAAGTAGAATAATTCTGGATTGGCTTCCGGCTCTTTTAAGCTGTGCTGCAATAATTCCATTACAAATAAAGCAACTGTATTTTTTACGACATTAAATAAAACCGACTCATACATATATCCCCATCGGTATTCTCTAATGAACTGCAAATGCTTCATCTCATTATGATACACTTCCAATTCTAAAATAGCAGCTGGACTAAAATAACTGGCTTTACCAGCAGAAGTTTTACTGCTTTGGCGTACCCCTTTAACAATGTATTGTTGTATACCAAATAACTCGGTGTACACAGATGTAATGATACTGGTATCTCCGTACTTGATTGTACGCAATACAACGCCTTTGGTTGAATGCACCGTACTCATTGCTGCAATTTAGTGGGTTGCAGTCAAACCTGATTCAGTTGATTGTGGAGAAAGCTTGGTTGGCGGTAAATGAACTGGATTTAATTTTATAATTCCCACCGCGTGAAAGCCGCGCATGATTAAGAAAGTTAAATCGAACTCAAACCATTTTTTAGCAAAATTGGCATCGTCTTTTGCATAGTGGTGATTGTTTTGGAACAGTTCTCCCATCAATAAGATACCCCAAGGTGAGCTATTTTTAGAGTGGTCTCCATTATCAAAATTGCTGTACCCGTATTTATGACCACACCAATTCACCACTGCACCTTGAATAGGACCCATTAAGAAATGGATGGGCAATAATAAGAACCACCAAGCATTAGGAGCAAAAGCAATGTAAAAACTAGTATACGCCGCCATAAAAACCAATCTGGTTAATGGGTGGTGACCAAACTTGTCTAAGCGATCCCAAACAGGTAAATAATCTTTCGTAAACTTAGGATCAGGCAAACGCTTACCCGTTAAAAAACTTCTGAAAATCAAAATAGTGCTTTGCATCATCTGGTACACATCTTTAAAAAAATGTGGAGAGTGAGGATCTTCTTCCGTATCGCTGTATTCATGGTGCATTCTATGCATTACCCCGTAAGCCCTTGGAACTAAAAAGGAAGAACCCTGCACGAACCAGGTACTCAAATAAAAAAATCTTTCCCAGTTTTTGCTTAGCTCATACATTTTATGAGACGCGAAGCGATGCAAGAAGAAAGAATGAAAAAACAGGGACCCAAACCAATGGGCAAAAAAGAATACAAGAATGGCAAGCATGTAATTGAGTTAAGTATATTCGATGAATATAATAAAATTCACACAAGCTTGCTTAAGAATTTAAAAAAACCTTAAAAATGGTTGAAAAGATTAAACAACTCCTGTAAACTGCTTCAAGAAACGCACGTCATTTTGAGAATACAAACGCAAGTCATTTACTTGATACTTTAATTGGGTAATTCTTTCTACTCCCATACCAAATGCAAAGCCAGTATACTTATTAGAATCAATTCCAAAGTTTTCTAACACTTTAGGATGTACCATTCCGCTTCCTAAGATTTCAACCCAACCAGTATGCTTGCAAATATTACAGCCTTTTCCTTCACAAATTAAACAGCTGATATCCATTTCTGCACTTGGCTCGGTAAAAGGGAAATAGCTAGGTCTAAAACGTACTTTAACGTCTTTACCAAACATCTCTTGAACAAAGAAATACAGGGTTTGCTTAAGATCGGCAAAGCTGACATTTTCGTCAATGTATAATCCCTCTACCTGATGAAAAAAGCAATGCGCTCTTGCACTGATGGTTTCATTACGGTACACTCGTCCAGGACAAATCACCCGAATCGGGGGCTTTTGATTTTCCATTACCCTTGCTTGAACACTGCTTGTATGCGTTCTCAATAACCAAGTAGGGCCATTGCCATCTTCGGGTTTTTTAATATAGAAAGTATCCTGCATATCTCGGGCAGGATGGTCTTCTGGAAGATTCATCGCGCCAAAATTATGCCAGTCGTCTTCAATTTCTGGGCCTTCAGCAACAGAAAAACCAAGTCGTTTAAAAATGGCAACCATTTCATTTCTAACCAGTGTTAATGGATGCCTGCTCCCAACCAATACCGAATCGCCCGGCAATGATAAATCTTGAGCAGATTTACCAGTGGTAGTAGTTGAAGCCCCTGCAAACTGATCTTGTAATGCCTGAAAACGCGCTTCTGCAAAGAGTTTAAACTCATTCAGTATTTGACCAAACTCCTTTTTTTGATCATTGGGCACATTGCGCATTTCGCCCATTATGGCTTTTACCAAACCCTTGGTGCCTAGCCATTTTATTCTGAATTGTTCTACTTCGTCTGAGTTATTTGCTGTAAAAGCAGTGATAGCTAACTTATGATCATTAATTTGTTGCAAAAGCGATTCCATGTTGCAAATATAAAAACTTATATTTGTTGCTGCACCAAGCAATTTTACATGGAATATAATACCTCCAGGAAACTCCTGGGAATGAAGGAGTACGGAAGACACGTACAGAAGATGGTAGATTACCTCCTCACAATTGAAGACAGAGATAAAAGACAACAACAGACCCAATCTGTGATTGAACTAATGGGATTTTTGAACCCACACCTGAAAAATGTAGAAGACTTCAGGCATAAACTATGGGATCATCTTTTTTTCATCAGCAATTTTACGCTAGATGTAGACAGCCCTTATCCAATCCCACAAAAGGAAACCTATAAGTTAAAACCAGAACCACTTCCTTATCCTAAGCGTAATCCAAAATATGCCCACTTAGGAAAAAATTTAGAAGTGGTGATAGACAAGGCATTAAAAGAAGAAGATCCAGAAAAGAAAGTAGGATTTGCCAACGCAATTGCTTACTATATGAAATTATCGTATAGCAACTGGCATAAAGAGTTGGTACATGATGATGCTATAAGATCTGAGTTAGATCAAATTACTGGTGGTCAGTTAGAATTCAGCAACACCCCTTATATCAAGCACCGCAATCAACCGTTCGAACGTGATGATTATCCAGCACGTAGTGGCGGAAGATGGAAACAAAACTTTGGTGGAAGAAATAACAGAAACCAAGGCGGTGGACAGCAACAACGCAATGATCCAAGAAATGGTGGCGGACAACGCAATGACAGAAACCAAAGTGGTGGACAACGTAATGATCCAAGAAATGGAGGTGGAAGTAATCGCAACGACAGAAACCCAGGTGGATTTAAGAAGCGCTATTAATTTTCATGAGCAGTTTTGAAGTCATAGGAGGAAAGCAATTAAAGGGATCAATCACCCCTCAAGGTGCAAAGAACGAAGCTTTGCAAATACTCTCTGCTGTAGTGTTAACGAAGCAGTCTGTTACTATTTCGAATATTCCAGATATACTCGATGTTAATTTACTCATTGAGTTATTGGTAGAAATAGGTGTTCAGGTCAATCGCATCAATCAAGATACTTATCAGTTTCAAGCCAACGATATTGATGTTGATTATTTAGCTTCTGAAAAATTCAGACAAAAAAGCGGAAGACTAAGGGGGAGTGTAATGCTGGCGGGTCCTTTATTAGCGCGTTTTAAAAAAGCATTTATACCCAAACCGGGTGGAGATAAAATTGGAAGAAGAAGATTAGACACACATATAATTGGTTTTCAAAAACTAGGCGCACACTATGCGTATGATGAAAGCATTGGTTGCTTTACATTAAGCACCGATGCATTGAAGGGTTGTTATATGTTACTGGATGAACCATCCGTAACAGGTACCGCAAACATTGTAATGGCAGCTGTTTTAGCAGAAGGTACTACTACTATTTATAATGCAGCCTGCGAACCTTACTTACAACAGTTGTGCAGTATGCTCAACAGAATGGGTGCAAAAATCAGTGGTATCGGTAGTAATTTATTGGTTATTGAGGGAGTGAAAACGCTGGGTGGTACTGAACACCGTTTGTTGCCAGACATGATTGAAATAGGCAGTTTTATTGGATTGGCAGCGATGACGAAAAGTGAAATCACTATTAAAGATGCAGGTGTAAAACACTTAGGAATCATACCAGAAAAATTTCAGCAACTGGGTATTCAGTTTGATATACAAGGAGATGATATTTATATTCCATCACAGGAATCATATACCATACAAACATTTATGGATGGAGGAATACTAACCATTTCCGATCATCCTTGGCCTGGTTTTACGCCTGATTTATTGAGCATTGTATTGGTAGTAGCTACACAAGCCATCGGATCAGTTTTGATCCACCAGAAAATGTTTGAAAGCCGTTTGTTTTTTACAGACAAACTCATAGACATGGGTGCACAAATTATTTTGTGCGATCCACATAGAGCAACCGTGATAGGACTCGGCAGAAAAAATACACTTCGCGGGATTACCATGAGCAGCCCTGATATCAGAGCAGGACAAGCACTCTTAATTGCCGCATTAAGTGCTGAAGGCAAAAGCACCATTCAAAATATTGAGCAAATCGATCGTGGTTATCAATTTATTGATCAACGCTTGCAAAGTTTGGGGGCGGAAATAATTAGAAAAGCATGAGATGCTTCCTCTTAACCATCAGTATTCTTTGCTTAATCAATACAGCAATTGCTGATAGTTTAGATATTCAATTAAAAGCTTCAAAAATTCTGCACGGAGAATCAATCAGTTTTGAATGCACCTATCCCCCCAATTTAAATAAGCCTAAAAGCATTTTGACACTTCATTTATGGGTTGAAGACTTAAATCGCGCAAAGACCTGGAAATTTAGGTACCCAATAGCAGGCGGAAAAGCCATTGGTTCAATTAAAATAGACAGTAGTATGAAAGAAGGTGCTTACGCATTGCACTTTTTAGTTCAACAAACACCACTTTCAATCTATGGTAGCATAAATAATTTCATAAAAAAAGACTCAGTAATAAGCATGATTCTTTCATCTGGAAAGGACATCATCATGGATGATATTAAAACAGATGAGTATGGCAATTTCAGAATCAACAAATATATATTTGAAGACAGTGTCAATTTCAAATTCACCCCTAAGCAAAAAAAGAAAGGGAAAAATGATGCATTAAATATTAGTTTGATGACACCCGTTGATTCAGTGTTTAAAGCAGAGGCAACAAAAACAATGGTGGTGCAAATTGGTCAAAACAATATGAACCTCCCAAAAGTTTCAGATATCGTATTTAACCCATTTAAATTCGGAAATGATAATACCATTCCAGATTTAGTCGTGTACGGAAATAGAAAAACTAGGGAAGCATTATTTAATGAAAAATATGCATCTGATTTATACAAAAGAGAGGATGAAAAAATTATTTCTGGTTTTGAGAATTTTACGATGATAGGTTATCCAACTGTTTTACATTATTTAAATGATAGAATTCCAGGTTTAATTATTTCAGAGTCAACCGTTAAGCCTAGCAAAAACTTATTCTCCATGGGTGAATCCAGAACTGATAATACGGGAAATGAAAAAACATACTGGTCTTTTGCTTATCGATCTTCTAATGAAGTCAATTTATATATTGATGAAATATTAGTAGATGCTGAGCAATTCATCAGCTTCCAAATATCTGATATTGCCATTATAAAAATCATTCCGCCCCCATTTATCGGCGGTTGGGGCAGTAACCCATTTGCTATTTTGATTTATTCAAATAGAAAAGAATTTAAAAGCCCTAGCAATAATACCGGTTTTACCGTTAAAGGATATACACCAGCACGTTGGATTATAAAAAACTAAAAGGCCCCGAAAATTAGACTGCTTCTGTTACAACTAATCTGAAAACGATTAACTAGAATGTAACAAATGCAGCTACTCGTAAACCTCTTTCCTATGTCCGATGGTAATAACGGTAACGATTAGTTTATTATCCCGTATCTCATAGATAGCTCTGTAGTAGCCGATACGTATGCGATAGGCATTGCGTCCTTTAAGTTTTTTTACAACCCGATGGCCTTGGGTCAAATGCAAGTTCCATCATTTTATCTTCTATGCGGGTGGCGATATAATTGGGTAGTTTATCGAGTTGTTTTTGCACAGACGGAAGGATAAGAACTGTGTACTCAGACTTTTGTTTTTTTTCTTCTTTGCTGTATGGCATCTTTTAAAAGGATGGGGTTTTCTTTTTTGGCTTTTGCTTTATCGTAGGCACGTATATCTTCTAGCTCCTCCAGTTCTTCGAGCATTTGCTTGTATGCTTTGATAGGCAGCACAACAGATATTTTTTTTCCCTTTTGGTCAGTAATAAAAGTGGTAGTTGTCATAGCATAACAAATTTAGTAAGAAATAATTTTGTCCGAGCCCATATCTTAATAAAGATTTTCAATGTAATTACTCACTATTGTCACTAAAATTAAACACATTAGGGGATAAAATATAGGGCGTAGATATGACAATGTACTAAAAAAGGCCCCGAAAATTTCGAGGCCTTTTTCTATAATTCATATATCCGTATTTCGTATTGTTCAGGAAACACGCTTACTTTACCGTCTTCATCAATTCTTTCACTGCAACTTCTAACTGCTGGTCTACGCCTTTCTTCACTACTTCGTATTCATTGAATACTAAGAAGTCTGGATCGGTGGCTGCATTTTCTAAATACTTTCCTGCATTGGTTTTAACACCCACGGTTGGTGCTCCCCAACGGATGCCTGAATCCATTAAGCTTTCCCATGCTGCAAATGAACAGGTTCCTGGAACCTGTGTTCCTACCAACTTGTTTACATTTAATTCTTGCACCATGAATGCATAGCAATGTCCATCACTGTAATTCGCTTCATTAGCCAATGAAATACTTGGTTTTGTCCAACGGAAATTGGGCTCGTATCCATTGCTTCTTACATCATTGGTATAGTTCATGAATTGTTTACCGCTCAAGAAAACAGCAAGGTCTGCTACCAAGTCTCCACCTCCATTGTTACGGGTATCTACCACTACCCCTTTCTTTAAGAAGTGTTTACCCATGATGTCTTCATAAGTAGATCTAAATGTACCATCACTCATGCCTGGAATATGTACATAACCCAATGCACCACCACTCAGTCGTTCTACTTCATCGGAGTTTCTTTTTACCCAACGTCTATACAATAATCCATTTTCTTCTCCTGTACTAATGGCTTTAACCGTTATTTCTCTTTTTACACCATTTTCATTTAAAGAAAGCAATACTGTTTTGCCAGATTTTCTGTTTAAATATTGTGCAAGGTCTTTGTCTGCTGTAACCATTTCCCCATCTATCATTTCAATGATGGCTCCTGCTTTTACATTTAATCCTGCCTTATCTAATGGGCCGCCCAACACTACTTCTTCAATTTTAACACCGGCACCAGTGTAAGAAGCATCATAAAATGCACCCAACGATGCAGTGGCATCTCCATTGGCATTAAAGCTTCCAAATGCAGCACCACTATGGCTCACATTTAATTCCCCTAATAACTCACTCAGCATTTCACTGAACTCATAATTGTTGCCAATAGATGGTAAGTATTTTTCGTAATCGGTTTTGTAACTATCCCAATTAATTCCGTGGAAGGTTTTGTTGTAAAAAGTTTTCTTGGTTCTGCGCCAAACATGTTCAAACATAGCTTCACGTTCTTCACGCATATTTACCGCCATTTCACCATTGATTGTAATACGATCTTGTTTACTACTAGCCACATCTAATTTGGTAATACTTCCATCGCTGCTGATGAAAATATTTTTCTGGTCCTTATCCCAAACCATGCTTGCACCAGACGCATTTAGCGGAACCAACATTTTGGTTTCTTTGGTTCTTAAGTTGGTGGTCCACAAATTCATGCCTCTTTCAAAACGAGCGAGATAATACAATGTTTCTCCATCCTTACTTACCAAAGCATCCCCCATTCCAGATGAATGAATGGTAGCTCTTGCTCTTCGCTGCGTTAATCCCTCCCATTCTATTTCAACAGCTTCTACAATAGGTGTTTTTTTCTTACTGGTATCTGCTTTGGCTTTTTGTTCTTCCATTTCTTTTACCAATGCCAATTCTTCTTTGGTCAATTTAAATCGATCCATGGCAGCTTGTGTAAAGAACATTAAGTAAGCATCACTTTGTGCACCTCCGCTCATTGCAGCTCCTCTTAATCCATCTCGATTACTTTGCCATAACATGGCTTTACCACCCATTACCCATTTAGGGCGATAATCATTAAAACCACTCTCGGTAATATTCATGATTTGCTTTCCATCAACACTGGCCAATCCTACTTCACTTACTGCACTTCCTACCACCGCATAATCAAATAACAACCACTTGCTGTCTGGGCTCCATTGAAAGTATTGATCATTCTCGGTCCAAGCGAAAATCTGTTCTGAACCTAATACAGTTCTGCTTTGCTTGGATGCAATATTGTAAATACGCACATTATTTCTGTTCTCTACAAATGCAATTTCCTTTCCATCAGGAGAATACAATGGTTGGGTATTATCGTTTGCATTATCTAATACGGGTGTTTCCTTAATTAAGGTTGACGCATAAAAATAAGGTTCGTCTGCACGTAGTTTAGTGCTTTCAAAAATGCTCCATTTATTGTTCCGCTCTGCAGTATAGATGATTGATTTACCATCCGGTGAAAATCCAATACCCAATTCTTGAGTTGGTGTGGCAGTAATCCTTTTGGTTACTCCTCCATCTACACTACTTACAAAAACATCTCCTCTATATAAGAACGCAACTTCTTTACCATTTGGTGAAACTGCAATATTACTTCCACTACTTACACGCATTACTTGCTCATCATTCTTGCGTGCATCCGCTAAAATATTCACCGTTAATTTTTGTGGATTACCACCTGCTTTCATGGTATACAATTCACCATCATAACTAAAACAAAGGGTACCATCAGCAGCTGTGCTTAAAAAACGTACTGGATGCTTTTTAAAAGAAGTTAATTTTTCACTCTTGCCCCCTGTAACTGGCATTTTATGGACATTAAAACTGCCGCTTTCTTCACTTAAATAAATCAAATCCTTTTCTGCGTTGGCAAAAACAGGATTGCGATCTTCTCCATTAAAGTTGGTCAGCTTTGTATGCTTATCTGTTTTAACATCATAGATCCAAATATCTCGAGTAATGGAAGAAGTATGGTGTTTTCTCCAAGTATTCTCTCCTCCTTTCTTATCCTGATAAATCATTTTAGATCCATCCTTGCTGAATTTTACGTCTTCCGCAGGGGTAGTTAATAATTGTGAGGGCTTACCTCCATTTACACCCACACTATAGAGCTCAGGCATTGACCCTGTTGGAAATTGTCTATTGCTTGCCAAGTCCATTCTAGCAGATCCAAAAATAATTTTTTGGTTGTCGGCCGAATAATCATAAGGATACTCTGCCGCCGAATGAAAAGTAACTCTTTTGGCTTCGCCTCCTGTTACTGGAATAGTGAATACATCAAAATTACCATAGCGATCGCTTGCAAAAGCAATGGTTTTTCCATCTTTACTCCAAACCGGCATAAAATCATGTGCTTCATGCATCGTTAATGCAGTTGCATTGCCTCCGGCAGATGATACCGTATACAAATCTCCCTTGTAAGTAAACACCACTGTTTTACCATCTGGTGAAATATTTGAATACCGTAGCCACTTAGGGTTAGACTGGGCATTCACCTGCCCGGCCATTAAGGCAGCAAGTGTAAATAGTGAAATAATTTTTTTCATACAGTTGATTGTTGGTTGGAAAGATAAAGAAGAACGGGTTGAATTTAAAATCATTTGTATGAACGCAGGGTTTTAATTAAGTAACTTTATATGTTGAAAAAAACGATTCCACATATCTATGCATTAGGAGACCAGGCCATCACTATTGAATGGTCTACCACCATTTCCAAGGAAGTGAATAATCAGGTTATGCATTCATTTCAATTTTTACGATTGAATCCCATTGAAGGCATAACGGACATGATTCCTGCCTATAGTAGCTTAACGCTAATCTATAATCCAAGTATTATTCGAAAACAAGCAATGGGGGGTTCTCCTTTTGAATGGCTGAAGCAAAAATTAGCAAGATTGGCAGAAGCTCCCACAGAAATTACCGAGAAAACTGAACCACTGATCGTTCCAGTCTGCTATGACCTGTCTTTAGCCCCAGATTTAATAGAAGCTACTCAATTAACGGGTTGTACCATTGAAGAAATTATCGCGCTACATACCAACGAAATTTATACGGTATATATGCTGGGATTTATACCTGGCTTTGCTTACATGGCTTCTGTAAATAAAAAAATACAAATGCCCAGAAAAGCCAACCCTAGAAAGTCGGTAGCGGCCGGCAGTGTAGGTATTGCAGGAGAACAAACAGGCATTTATCCATTGGATGCTCCAGGAGGTTGGCAACTAATTGGCCAGACCCCTTTGAAAATATTTGATATTACTGAAGAAGAACCTTGTTTATTTAAACCAGGGAATAGGGTAAAATTTGAAGCCATATCGCTTGAACAATTTCATCAATTCAATGCCGCTTAAGCTTATGAGTATTACCATTATTAAAGCGGGATTATTTACTACCGTGCAAGACGCTGGCCGTAAAGGTTTTCAACACCTAGGAATTAATCCGAGCGGTGCAATGGATGCATTAGCTATGCAAATAGCGAATGTATTGATTCAAAATAAATCGGATGAAGCAGTAATCGAATTTTTTTACCCTGCACCAACTATTCATTTTAATACTGCAGCTTTTATTGCTTTGAGTGGAGCCGATTTTGGTGCTACCATTAATGATATCCCAGTTCCTACCAATCATCCCATTTTTGTGCCTGAAAATGCGGTCTTAAGTTTTACAAAAAAGATTTCAGGCCATATAGCATATTTGGCTATTCAGGGTGGATTAGAGCTGAATGAATGGATGAATAGCTATAGTACCAATACCCGCGCAGGTGCAGGAGGTATTGAAGGACGTATATTGATTAAAGGCGATCAGCTATATTTAAAAGCAGCCGCAACCCAAGAAAATAAAGAGAGCCCTTTGCAAGTGCTCCCTTGGATGGCAGATACCAAAGGATTGTATCAAACACAGTCGTTGAGGTATTTACCTGGAAATGAGTTTGGACTTTTAAATATGGTATCTCAACAGTTTATGACGAATGCGCAGTTTACCCTAAATGCGGATAGTGATAGAATGGGATATCGATTAAAAGGGCCCGAATTAAAATGTAAAAAAACAATTGAATTAATTTCGAGCGGGGTAACCAATGGAACCATACAATTGCTTCCCAATGGGCAATGCATTGTATTATTAGCCGATCACCAAACCACAGGAGGATATCCTAGAATAGGACATATTATACAATCAGATATTCCTACACTGGTTCAACAATCACCAGGGTCAACCATCAGATTGATTCCAGTAAATATGGAAACAGCTGAAAAAATTAATAATAGACATTCGCAATATTTGCAACAATTAAAGAATGCCTGTACCTTACAACTCAATGCATACCATCGACATTAATTGTGATTTAGGAGAAGGCTTTGCTCATGATGCTACGCTAATGAAATTCATTAGCAGTGCCAACATTGCATGTGGTTACCATGCAGGAGATAAAGACACTATTAAAAATACAATTGAACTTTGTTTAGAAAATGGAGTTGCCATTGGGGCGCATCCTGGTTTTAATGATAAAGCCCATTTTGGTAGAACAGAAATGCAATTATCCGATTGCGAATTATATGATTTAGTAGCAGAACAAATTACGTTGATGCAAGCTGCTTGTAAAGAGATGGGCACTCATTTACATCATGTTAAACCACATGGTGCTTTATACAATATGGCAGCCAAAAACGCAACGATGAGTTATATCATTGCTGGTGTAATAAAAGAATTAGATCCACAATTAATTTTGTATGGATTAAGCAATAGCCATTTGATTGCTGAAGCAAAAGCTTTGAATTTAAAAACAGCATCAGAGGTATTTGCAGATAGAACCTATAACGAAAAGGGGCAATTAACGCCTCGATCAGCGCCCAATGCAATGATTCATAAAACGGAAGATTCTTTGATGCAAGTATTGAATATGATTCAACATAAAAGAGTAATTGCTACCGACGGAACTATTGTACCATTAGAAGCTGAAACCATTTGCATACATGGAGATGGAGACCATGCTATTTCTTTTGCAACAAGTATTTATACAGCAATGCATGCAAACAATATTTTGATTAAACCCACTTCATCCATCAAATGCTAAAGCAAAGCCCCCAACCATCTTCAAAGAAATCTGCCATATTAGGGGCAGCTTTCTTAATGGCTACCTCAGCCATTGGACCAGGCTTTCTTACTCAAACAACTGTATTTACGCAACAGCTAGTTGCTAGCTTTGGTTTTGTTATTTTGATTTCGGTTTTATTAGATATTGGGGCTCAGATGAATATTTGGCGAGTGATTGCAGTTACCGAAAAAAGAGCCCAATTAATTGCCAATGAACTTTTACCAGGCATGGGCTATTTATTAGCCGCACTAATTGTTATTGGAGGTTTCGCATTTAATATTGGGAATATTGGGGGGAGTGGATTGGGGCTACAAGTAATGACAGGACTTGATCCTGCTTATGGGAGCATTTTAAGTTGCATCATTGCATTATTTATTTTTTGGTACAAAGAAGTGGGCAAAGCGATAGATGGGTTCACCAAAGTTTTAGGCTTACTAATGATTGTACTCACTTTATATATTGTATTTAAAGCAGCACCACCTATTGGAACAGCTATTTACCGGAGTTTTGTTCCTGAACAATTTTCTGCTTTGGCCATTGTAACATTAGTTGGTGGAACCGTTGGCGGATATATCAGTTTTGCTGGAGGACATCGCTTATTAGATGCAGGCATAAAAGGGGAATCAGCATTAACACAAGTAAATAAAAGCGCAGTATCAGGCATTATTATCACTTCAATCATGCGCTTCTTATTATTTCTTTGTGTTTTGGGTGTAATTAATCAGGGATTTTTAATTGATCCTAAAAATCCACCAGCCTCTGTATTTCAATTAGCTGCTGGGAATATAGGTTATCGTTTTTTTGGCATAGTCATGTGGGCTGCAGCAATCACTTCCGTTGTAGGAGCTGCTTATACATCTGTATCCTTTATCAAAACTTTTCATCCTTGGTTAGAAAAAATGGAAAAATGGATTATTAGTTTTTTTATTGTAAGCAGTACACTTGCTTATCAGTTTATTGGAAACCCAGTAAAAATATTGGTAACGGTAGGCGCACTTAACGGTTTGATTCTTCCAATTGCAATGGCAATTATTTTATTGGCAGCAACTAAGAAAAAATTAGTTCATTCTTACAAGCATCCTTTATGGTTAAGCATTGCAGGATGGATAGTGGTGATTGCAATGAGTTGGATGAGTGGGCTCACCTTATACAAATGGATTGCTAATTTTTAAAACTTACCGCCGAGTCGAATTGATCACTGCAAAAGCTTGATGGCATTTGTTTTTGCATCCACACTATTACAGGGAATTTTATGTATCAATTGATCAGGATTTTCTCGCTTTTGAGATCCTGCATAATAACCCTTATCGTAGTACTTCAATAAAATAGCAAAGCATCCTATAGTATCGTCTTCAATTAGACAGTTGATAGCCGTTTTGGTTTCTAATCCACCTAATCTTTTCTTAATTCTAATGATTGCATTAACCAGGTATTCTTTACTAAATTTTCCATACCCCTGTAAAATGTATTGAAGTCTTTCATCAAAAGGAATATCTAAGAAAAAAACTTTCTTCGTTCGCATTTGCTTAAAAAAAACAGTTGGAATATTGACTTCACCAATGCGTTGACTTTCGTCTTCAAGCCAAATTACTTTATCACTAGTTAATAAATTGGCTTTAGTATTTATTTCTGTAGCCAATTGGTTTTCAAACATTTCTTGACTGGGTTGTGGTGGTTGTCCTAAAGCCCCAAATGCTGAACCTTTGTGATGCGCTAATCCCTCTAAGTCTATAATAAGTTCTCCTCTATTACTCAGCTCTTGTATTACTTCTGTTTTACCACTACCCGTATATCCACCAACAATTTGAATGGGATAAGTCAGCTCAAATTGTTGCAGAACCCAATTTCGATAAGTCTTATATCCTCCTACTAAAGTATATACTTTAAATCCATAAAGATCCAATAACCAAGCAACACCCGCACTTCTCATCCCACCTCTCCAGCAATGCACCAATATGGTTTTAGTTTCTGCATGTTCGGTTAATTTTTCAACAGCTTCCACCATTTTTACCATCTTGACGCCAAAATATTTGAGGCCTATCTTAATGGCTTTTTGTTTACTTTCTTGCTTATAAGCAGTGCCAACTATTTTCCTTTCATCATTATTAAATAGCGGTAAACTATGGGCACCTGGTATATGTGCATGCTGATATTCACCCTCGCTTCTGACATCAAAAACAGGATAGCGTTTCCTCAGTTCAATAAATTCGTCTATCAATAATTTAGTTACTGCCACAGTACAAATGTACAATTCAAATGAGCTAACTTTTCACTATGAAACAATTATTACTGGTAAGACACGCAAAGAGTAGCTGGGCCAATATTGACCAAGATGACTTTAATAGGCCTTTGAATGAAAGAGGACATGTAGATGCGCCAATGATGGCTAAAAGACTATTAGCACGTGGTTTGAGCATTGATTTAATCCTTAGTAGTACTGCACTGAGGGCTTTAACTACAGCGGAATATTTTGCCAAAGCAAATGAAATTTTAACTGCCAATATTATAAAACATGATTTTTTATACCATGCCCCTCCAGAAAGATTTGTAAAAGCAATTCTACAAATACCAGATGAAATAAATACAGTTGCTATTTTTGCCCACAATCCTGGTATCACCGATTTTGTGAACCAACTCACATCAACTAAAATTGATGATATGCCTACTTGCGCCGTATTTGCTGTTTCAGTTGAAACGGATAGTTGGAAAAAATGGGCATCAGCAAAAAAAACATATTTATTTGCTGACTGGCCTAAACAGGTTTAATCAGTTTCTTGCTATTGACTAAATAAACGCCAGTAAAAATTAATATGGCTGCAATCAGTTTATACAGTGTAAAATACTCTCCCGTAAAAATCATTGCAAAGATTGCTGCAAAAACAGGTTGAGTATAAATAAACGCACCCGTTGCAGACGAGCCTATGAGTTGTATACTTTGCACTGTTAGTAAGTATGCAACAAATGTGGCGAATATGGCAACATACCCTAATACAAGCCAATGCAAAAGATCAAATGCAACCCAATTAGTAGACAATATATAGGGAAAACCAACTGGTAAAATACCCAATGCTCCAATCGTAAAAATCCAACGCAATACTTGAATACCAGAATACTTAGCCATTAATGGTCTTACTAAAACCAGATAAAACGCATAAGAAATAGCATTGATTAAAACCAAAATATCTCCCAAGAGCATATTACTAGCTGCACCGCCCCCTGATCCATCTTTCATCAAAATTAAAATACTTGCCCCGCCAACCCCGCAAGCAAGTCCAATTCCTTTTAAAAGCGTAAACCCCTCTTTTAACAGCCAAGCGGCAATGATTGTAATAAAAATAGGTGACCCTAAAGAAAGCAATGAACTATGTATCACCGTAGTGAGCGATACGCCTTTAATAAAAAAAAGTTGATTAATTACAATACCAGTGAGTGCACAAATAAAAAATCGGGGTAGATCCTTGCGATCAAATTTAATTTTTCCCGGCTTGAATAAAAACAAGATCCAAAATAAAGACAAAGTAACTGCTACTCTAACAAAGTTTAATGCAAACGGATGTATGAATGCGGGTGTGATGAATTTGACTGCGGTATAACTACTACCAAAAATCAAATTAGCAAAAAGAGCAGCAGCAAATGCCTTATAGGATTGATTCATTTAGGCAAATTTAGCAATAATGCTTTTAGCTGTTCAAGATCAAACTGATCAAGATTCATTTTGCTAAAAGTAAATTTTTGCGCATTTACATAAGCTTCATCTACACTAAAGTCGGCTTGTGATAAACACATCAACCTTTTCGTTTTCATTAATAAAGCACTCAAATACTCTTGTTCTGTTTGCCCAGGTGTTGGCACAACAATTAATCTTTTATCAATTGAAAGCAATTCCATTAAAGAAGTGTATCCACCTCTTCCAATAATGTAATCTGCTTGTTGCAAATGAAAATCTAGGTCATTGGTATCTAAATGATTAAAAACGGTCACATGTTCTGGAACTTCAATTAACGTAGAATCTGAGGGAAGTCCACGAACCAATAGTACTGGTTTAGTAAATATTGAGAGGTCTGATAGTATTTTATCTTCAAGAATTGTTCTTTGTGGCTCAGGACCCGACAATATGATACCGAAAGTATATTTAGTGGCGCCGGTAACCCGAGTAAACCTAGACAATAATTTCATGTAAAACACTGGCACTTTAGGCATTTTAACTGGATGAGATAATTCACCAGCTAGTCCTGGGGCTGCAGCCATATCGGGTACCCAACAAGCTGTATATTGATTAATGAAATGATAGTTAATTCGCTGAAAAATGCTTTCGACCCATTTATAAGGTGCTTTGATCAATAATTGGTGGGTAATAAAAATAGAAGGGACCCTTGGGTGATGCAATCCAAATCTATTGTCCGAAATAATCAAATCAATCTGATAATCTTCCACTACTTTTTTTAACCAAGCTTCTTCCTGCTTAATTGTTCTATAAATTCTAATCATTTGAAGCGCCAAGCTAAACAAAAGAAGTATTCTTGATTTTGCATATCGAATCCGATAACCTGTTAAGGGTAATATGGTAATATCTGGAAACTCTTTCAACAATAAAGCAGCCTGATGCCCTTCTGCAGCCAATATTACAGGTATGTTCAATTGCCTGAAAGCCTTTATAATCGGGATACAACGTGTTGCATGGCCTAGGCCCCAATCTAGCGGAGCTATTAATACTTTGCTAATGTTAAATTGATTTTTCAAAATGAAGTTTGTTGAATTATTAAAGCTATTTTGTTATTTTAGATGCATATATGAAATTGAAAATAAACCAAATTATTCTTTTAATGTTACTTATCACATTGGCATCTTCATCTTGTGGTGTTTTTCAGAAATCGAATAAATCCAAATCGTGCGGTTGCCCTAAACTTTGAATTCATTTATCATGAACAGAGATTTGTTGGTTTTAACTAAACAAGAATACTTAACAGAGGAACAGGCGGCTTCTGTAATTGTTGGTTTAAATAAAATTCTTGGCCCTGTAGAAAATTGGGTAAGCTTCTGTGTTGCTAATGAAATTATCGATATTAACAAGCACAAAATAATTACCAAAACCCACTTGGTAAAGCAAATATTGCAAGACAAGCCCAACAAGGCATTTATCTTTATCTGTAATAAGAACTAAATTGAGGCTACTTTCAATTTTAATTATTCATCCCAAAAATTGAATTTTAAGCGAGTTTACTCAATGCATTTTCTAATTGTTGCAACATAGTTGGAATATCTCCTTTCTTACAAGTCCCTACGCTTAATCTATACCAACTACTATCAGATCCAGCTCCAAAAGCAGAAAACGGCACTATCGCTATTTTTGCCTCGCTTAATATATAATTTGTTACATCTGCCTGTGTTGATAATTCTTGCCCTTCGGCGGTTTTGCTCCCCCTTAAATTCATTTGAATAGTCAAATAAATAGCAGCTTGTGGGGCTATTGCGTCTACTTTGTATCCTTTTTGCTTTAAAGTATTGATACCATCATAAATACTACGTAAGCGAAATTCTACTTCCGATTTAAAATGCGTAAGGTACTTACCAATCGCTTCTTTCATAGGTAAGTAGTTGGCTACTGCGTGTTGTTCTGCCATTGGAGCCCAAGCACCCAAGTGACTTAAAATCGCTTTCATTTTTGCAATCACATTTTCTGGACCCAACGCCCATCCCACTCTTACGCCTGTTGCTGAAAACACTTTTGAAATACCATCAATAAAAATGGTGTAGGGCTTCATTGCAGGATTCAATGCCAATGGATTATAATGAACAGTGTCGCCAAATGTGAGCGTCCAATACATTTGATCAAACATTAAATACAGTTTCTTTTGATCAGCTGTTCTTGTTGCGTTTTCTGCAACGATTAAATCACAGATTTCAGCTAAAGCATTTTTACTAAGTGTAGTGCCTGTAGGATTTTGCGGTGTACATAAACATATTAAAGTGGCGCCTTTTATATGTGGCTGAATAGCCGCTACGGTTGGCATGAAATCGTTTTCAGGCAAACAAGGCACTTCGCAATGTGTACCATCGGTTAAATGAACATAGTGATTATTATTCCAAGATGGAACACCATAAATTACCTTATCGCCTTTGTCTACAATCACTTTGAATAAAGCATAAATCAGTGGGCGACCACCTGAAGCAACTTGAATTTCGGCAGGAGTAAAACTAAGGCCCTCCCATTCTTGAATAAATCCACTGATGGCTTTACGTAAATCTAAGATTCCTTCTGCCGCTGGATAGCTGGTCTTTTTTTGTTGATAGGCTTCAATAATTAACTGTTCCAATTCAGCAGGAATTGGGAATTCACTCGGATTAAAATCACCAATGGTATAATTATAAATGGTCTCTCCGTTTCTAATTCTTTCGTTGATGGCATTACCCAACTTTACAATTTCACTTCCTATTAAGGTTTCCGCTAAATGGCTCAACTGACTCATAAAAAAATTTCATGCAAGTTAAGCAATTGCATTTATTTATGACCGACCATACTATTTTAACATGTTACATTAATCCAAAAGCAGTTAACTTTAGTGAAATATAAAATATATGGGAAAGGCAAAATCAACCAGAAAAAACACTAAGAAAGCTACACCTGCATCAGGCATGATTTCTAAAGCTACTGGACCATCTGGCATGGTAAATAAAGCACCCGGGGCAATGAACAATAAAAACTTCTCTTCTGCTAAAAAGGGTGGCGGATTCTCGGTAACTCCTAGAAAAGCATCATAAGGATTATTGGTATTTATGTTGAACAAATTGACTTTTTTAGTTGCAATATGCTTTATCATATTTGGTAGCGCTCCAATTTTTGCTCAGAGTGAAAATGATTCTATTTCTATCAATTTATCAAAACCAGTTTACGTACAAGGTGATTCGTTAGAGCTTAGGATATATTATCCAAATTATATCAACAAGAAATTAAAATCGGCTACTGCACATATTTGGATAGATCATTTGGGTACTAAACAAAGATGGAAGTTTCGCTATCCCATGATTGAAGGAGAAGTAAATGCTGCTTTAAAAATAAGTGAGCAAATACCCAGCGGCAACTATGCTATTAGCTGTTTGATTCAATCAGGATTTTACAGAATGCAAGGGCAGGTGGTTGAACGGGAAAAGCAAGATACCGTCATTAACTATATGATGCGTACTAGTACCAAGCAAATGATGGTAGACCGAGTAAAAGTAGATGCAAAAGGATTTTTCACCATGAAACCAATGTTGTTTCAAGACACGGCATCATTTTATTTTTCTCCTGCAAAAAAACCTAAGAAAAATTATTTAGCTATTTTATTGAAAACGCCTGTTGATTCTGCATTTGAACCCGTAGTCACACAAACGGTTTTTTTTAATGTAGGAAAAGAAGGAACTTATATTGAAAAAAAATACGACTATACGCTTTCATTAGATGACCCTGACTCAAGTAGCGATTTACCAAATGTAACTGTATATACAAAGGCAAAAACGAAACTGCAGCAATACGAAGAGACTTACACGAGTGGATTATTCAAGAATGATAACGCTTATGTATTTGATGGATTAGAGAACGATGAGTTGGCTCAATCTCAATCAATAGCTTGGTTTCTTCAACAGAAAGTACCCGGTTTAAACGTTGCTATTGACTCTGCCAACAATGAAGTGTTTAAATGGAGAGAAGAGATTTGCTCCATTTTTATTGATGAGTTTGAAGTAATGCCAGGAGAACAAATGATGGTGTTCCCTAGAGATATTGCCATGATTAAAGTATTCAGACCTCCTTTTCAATACAGCTCTACCACAGGGTTTGGGGGTGCTATTGCCATCTACACTAAAAAAGGAAAGTATATTGATAACAATGGAGCAAAATTTTCATTTATTCTAAGAGGATATACAGCGTTTGATAGCGTTTGGAAATAAGATGGATGAACTTCAAATCACTTTTTCAGCGAAAAAATTCTAGACAAGTTAAATCCAAACTGGAATTCTCCTTTAGACCATCTGTTGGTGGTTTCAGTTATAAAAGAGCGCTCATTCATTCCAGTTGAATTAGAAAAATGCAATTGGAATACATGCCCACCTGTTTCAATGTCTACTCCGATAGATAGTGGGTTAGTCCCTACGGACATAGGCAATCCATTGGCCACTAAAGAATAGTCTACCACTAAAGCAACCCTTTTAGAAATCTTATGCCTTGCACCAATACCCAATGCATAAATTGTTTTTTTATCCGCTGGCTCAATCATATTTCGATATACCAACGTAGGACTTAATTGCATAGAAAACGCTTCATTAAACTTTCTACCAATAATCAATTGTGCATAATACCCAGTTCGATCATTAAAAGTTAAAGGCTTTAGGGGGTCAGGACTTTTATAAGTAAAAATTGAAGTACCTGCAACCGCTACTAAAGAAACAGGCGTACCTCCTTGTTCTTGCTGAATCAAACGATATTTAATAAAAGCATCGTATTCTTTTTTAAAAGTAGTTCTACCAAATCCAATGGTTAGATCATTGCTTAAGCCAAAATCAAAACCCATACGCATGCTGGCTTGATCTAAACCAAACAAATCCCCTATGCCTTGTTTTACGGGTCCAAAGCGATGCAAGATTCTAAAATCTAACATACCAGCGCCCAACATTTCCATAGAATGGCCATTGATGACTCTAGATGATTTAAATGCACCACTTACTTTGTTATTGCCTTTTTGTTCCTTTTCTAAATCCTTCAATAAATTATCTTGTGAAAAAGTAGATAAACTGAAAAGGCTTGATAAAAAAAGTATAGTGAATGGTTTACGAATCATAAATTAGGTTTTTGAATTTGATAGATTGCTTTTACGTTGATACTGATTTTTTTGGCAATTTTATCTTTGACCAACTTGGGTATTTCAATAGCATAGTCTTCTAAGACTATATCAAATATGGACTCTCCAGTAACTTTACCCTCTTTTACATGAAGCTGAGCCATAGTGCTCATTTCCTTTGATTGCCCATGCAGCTGCATTGCACCTTTTACTGTGAAGTTATAATCCGCATTTTTATTTAAATCAATCACTGGAATGGATTGAATAACCCCTTTAAAATAAGCTCTCGGATATTTACTACTCTCTACATAATTTTCATTAAAATGCTCTTGCATTAATGCATTGGGGAAAATGAATCCTTTTAACAATACACTAAATTCAATATTGCCCGTTTTTAAATCAATCACAGAAAGGCCTTGGTTATTCACGGCTTCAATATTTTCTAAAGGCATTTTAGAAAAGAATTTCACCGAAGCATTTCTACAAAGCAGCCTGTCTTGACCATTGGCCAAGCAGGTTGCCATCATGAAGATGGACAATACAATTGCTTTCATAGACTAGTTATTTAAGGCACCTGAAGTTACCCAACAAGAAATCGCATTCTTTTGCGCTGTGGTTAAACTGCCATTTTTAGGCATTGTGCCAGACTGCACTGAACTTCTGATTTGAGCTGCAGCCGCTTTTATTTGATCGAAATTGGTTAATGCGCCAGGACCATTGGTACTGCCTGAATTATGGCAGCCCACTGCACCACAGTTATTTTGAATGATAGGAAAAACAACTGCCGTAAACCTGCTATCAATGGTAGAGCAGTTCAATGTAGTACCACCTGTTCCAGGGGTTGGTGTTGTTGTGCCTGAATCAGACTTAGAACAGGCAATGGCCACAAAAGCAACCAATATAGATAACGTCAATAACTTTTTCATGTGGAGTTGTTTGGTTTAAAAATTGTTTGTTGTTTAAACACAGAGTCTAACGCTATCTAAAGCGTTGCCTGATATGTTAAAATAATTTAATTATCCTTAACAAAACAAAACCCCCACTCCTAATTAAAGCAGTGGGGGTTTATTATTAATCGAAACTGAATCTGAAAATCAATTGATTATTCCAACGGCTTATAATCTTTAAAGAACTTCAGCGGTGCAGCTTCTGCAAGTGCGCGGTACTGCTTCCAGCTGCCTTCCAACAACGCATTGGCTTTAACAATCACTTCATTCACCGCTTCTTCTGCATAACCCATCAAACGATTTTCTTGTTCGCCGGGCATAGCAGTTTTACCCATTACTACTTGACGAGCTTCTCCTACAAGTCCATTCACGGTCTCTTGTGGAATATTGCCATAGCCTTGTTTTAATTGTGGTTTGCCATTCAGCATTTCGCGAATTTCTTTCAAACCATCCGCTACAGCTTTCGCTGCTTTACGAATTGTATCTGCTGCTTTGCGATCCATGCTTGCATAGCCTGCTTCTACTTTTTTCATGATCTCATCAACTTCAGTTAAGCGATCATTCAAAGCAGTTAGTTTCATAGTTGATTTTTCCATTCTTGCATTGGCTTCGCGAATGGCTTTTCTAACAGCTAATGGGGTTGGTGCATTTGGATCATCATTCACCACTACCGTGGTACTGTCTTTTAAATCTCTACCCAAACTCATCACTACTTTATAAGTTCCTGGATCAACTGGTAAACCACCAGGTTCAGCAGCACCACCGCCTGCTCCACCAAAACGGCCACCTCCGCCACCGCCTCTTCCGCCACCACCAGCGCCTTGGCGAATTCCGCGACCTTCCATCCCCCAATAATATTTATTGAAGCCAGAATCGGCACGAGTTCTAAGGTTTCTTACATTCACCCCATTGGCATCGTAAATGGCAATTTGTAAGGTATCTGAAATTTTATTTTTACCTGTATCAGCAGCAGTTTTATTTACAAAGAAACTAAGCGGCGCTCCTGTTCTTTTATTCTCTCCTTCATAGGTTCCATAAGTGCTGTATTCAATACCAGATGCATTTTTCATTTTAGCTTGGTACGCTTGAGGCGCTTCAAATGCAACTAATTTCTTAGCAAAAACTTGTCCTTTGTTCGCAGCTAATTTTCTCAACGGACGAATATCATCTAGTATCCACAATGCACGACCAAATGTAGCAATCACTAAATCGGCTTCTCTTTCTTGAATGGCCATATCATAAGTAGATACTGAAGGATAGCCATTTTTGAATTGTTGAAAATTAGTGCCATTGTCTAAGCTGATAAACAATCCTTGTTCTGTTCCTACAAAAATTAAATTGGGTTCTACTGGATCTTGAATAACACATAATGCATAACCCACTACTTTTTTCTCGTCTACCATACGAGTCCAAGTTTTTCCATAATCAGAAGTTCTATAAACAAATGGACGCATTTCACCTCTTCTATAATCGTTCACTACTACAAAAGCTTCTCCACCATTGTGCTTAGACGCTTTGATTTGTGGAACCCAAGCACCCAACGGCATACCTGGTAATTTACCCCTGAAGTTGGTCCATGTTTTTCCGCCATCTCTAGTTAATTGTACATTACCGTCATCGGTACCCACCCAAATAACGCCTTGCTCTTTTGGAGAAGGTTCAATGGTTAAAATGGTACAATGATTTTCTGCTCCGGTAATATCTACTGAAATTCCTCCGTTATTACTTTGATCAATTTTTGCAGAATCATTTGTGGTAAGGTCGCCAGAAATTTGTTCCCAAGCTGCACCTTTGTTGGTGCTCTTATTTACAAACTGACTACCATAATAAATAGTGGCTTTATCAAATGGATCTTGAGCAATGGCTGCATTCCAGTTGAAACGTTGCTTTACTGTTTTGCTAGGTCTTGGAGGACGTATACTCCATTGTTCACCAGTAGCAATATTATATCGAGATACACTTCCTCCTTGGCTCATGGTGTATACCCAATTAGGGTCTTCTGCATCGGGCATTACATCAAATCCATCCCCACCACTTACACCTTGCCAAAATGCATTTCTGATTCCAGATCTTCTCCAAACATATGCAGGACCATGCCAGCTACCATTGTCTTGCAAACCACCCATTACATTGTACGGAATTTGGTTGTCTACATTTACATGATAGTATTGTCCCAATGGTAATTTTTCATCGAACTGCCAGGTCTTACCACGATCGCGTGTAATACCAATACCACCATCGTTTCCATCAATAATAAAGTTAGCATCGTAAGGATGAATCCACCATGCATGGTGGTCAGGATGTATTCCACTGTAAGGAATCACTGGCTTCCATGTTTTACCTGCATCATCACTTACATTGATTACTTGATTGATATTATAAATTCTATTTTCGTTTTTGGTATCAACTGCGATGTCCTGAAAATAAAATGCACGATTGGTTACTACAGAAGGGTCACTGTTTACCAGTTCCCATTTAAATCCACCATCATCAGATTTATATAAACCATTCTTAGTGGCTTCAACCAAGGCATATACACGGTTCGGATCCGTACGAGCGATGCTGATTCCGATGCGGCCATAATCCCCCTCGGGCAAACCATGCTCCTTACCTAATTTGGTAAAGGATTTACCACCATCCATCGTTACATAAAAACCACTACCAGTTCCACCACCTTTTAAACTCCAAGGTGTTCTTTTGTGCTCGTACATATTAACGAACAACTTATTGGGATTGGCTGGGTCCATTACCATATCACCTACTCCACTATTTTGATTGGTGTATAAAATTTGCTTCCAAGTATCGCCACCATCAGTGGTTTTGTATACCCCTCTTTCCGGATGATCTGCAAAGGGATTACCCATTGCGCCTACATAAACGACTTCAGGATTGGTAGGGTCAATAATGATGCGATGGATATTGCGCGTCTTTTCTAAACCCATGCGCTTCCATGTTTTTCCTCCATCTAAACTTTTATAAATGCCTTCTCCTAAACTGATAGAGTTACGTGGGTTTCCTTCTCCTGTTCCAGCCCAAACCACGCTTGGATTAGATTGTACCAATGCAATGGCTCCAATATTTTGAATGGGTTGATCATCAAAAATAGGTGTCCAAGAAGCTCCACCATTATCGGTTTTCCAAACACCACCACTGGCAGTACCCAAAAAGATAATATTGGGATTGGTCCATACTGCATCAATAGCAGTTACACGGCCACTCATTCCTGCAGGCCCAATATTACGGGGCTTCATGCTTTTAAAATGCTTGGATAAATCTACCTGTTGCGCATACACACTGCATACAGCAGAAATAGCTACAAAGGCCAAGAGTAATTTTCTCATATTCAAGTTTAGTTTAAGAGCAGGTAATTTCTGAAATAAAGCCCCAATTGCCAAAAACTAAGGATGAGTGGCTTATATTTATCGGTAGAAACAACGCCATTGAAAAACAATTTATCATTACCCCAAAGCAGCTTTAAAATAGGCTTGTATGCTGCTATTGTAGCATTCCTTACTTATACCATGATTTTTGGTTTTCGCAAATCCTTTACCGTATGCACTTTCGACGGAATGGCCTTTTGGGGATTGGGATATAAAACGCTCTTAGTATTGAGCCAAATGATGGGATACCTAATGGCGAAATTTTACGGCATCAAATTTATTTCTGAATTAAAAAGATTGGGCAGAGATAAAATTGTGATGGTCTTAGTAGGCATAGCTTGGTTAGCTTGGTTGTTATTTGCGATTGTACCTGCTCCTTATAATGTTGTATTTCTTTTCATTAATGGATTTCCATTAGGCATGTTATGGGGTGTTATTTTCTCTTATATAGAGGGAAGGAAAACCACTGATTTTATTGGCGCGGCACTGGCAGTGAGCTTTATCTTTTCATCGGGATTTGTAAAGTCGGTAGGCGGTTGGCTCATCATGCAATTTAACATGAGTGAGTTCTGGGTGCCTTTTGCTACTGGATTGGTATTTGCCCTACCCTTATTGTTATTTATTTATTTGATGGAGCGGATTCCTCCGCCCACTCAAGAAGACATTGAATTACGCATGAACCGAACGGCCATGAATGCGGATGATCGTAAAAAATTCATTCAGCATTTTTTACCAGGGATTATTGCAGCTGTTTTGATTTATACATTTGCTACCATCTTTAGAGATATCAGAGATAATTTTAGCGCAGATATG
Source organism: Sediminibacterium sp. FEMGT703S (assembly GCA_002786355.1). GTDB lineage: Bacteria > Bacteroidota > Bacteroidia > Chitinophagales > Chitinophagaceae > Sediminibacterium. Next base: position 171,485 of record PGCO01000004.1, on the reverse strand, counting down.
TGGAAGGAAATGGGTTACTTAAATCAACCTGCTATATTTTCTAAAACTGAAACGCCCATTACCTTAATTATTTTGGTATTAATTGGAAGCATGGTGCTCATTAAAAATAGTTTCAAAGCATTTATGTTGGCACATGTATTTATTGGATTAGGCTTTGTGGTAGCGGGTTTGAGCACTTGGTTATTTAGTAAGGGATCTATTGCGCCTATTTGGTGGATGACCTTGGTAGGACTTGGTTTATACATGGTGTATATCCCTTTTAACTCTGTTTTTTTTGAACGCATGATTGCAGCATTTAGATTTACTGGCAATGCTGGTTTTCTAATTTATGTAGCAGACTCTTTTGGTTATTTAGGTAGTGTAAGTGTTTTATTGAGCAAAGAAATTTTTAAAGTACAATTAAACTGGGTTCATTTTTTCTCGAACAGTGTCATGTTATTATCAGTTGCGGGTGTAATCATTACCAGCTACTCTATGTATTATTTTTATCATAAGCAAAAAATAGGGCCGGAATAATCCGGCCCCTTCATTCTCAGTCTCACTATCCTTTCTTCTCGTTATATTTTTTTTCTGCTTCAGCAGCTTTTTCAAAATCTAGTACTACCCCGTTGATGCAAAAACGCAGACCTGTTGGGGGTGGCCCATCTTCAAAAACATGACCAAGATGCGATTTACAACGACCGCATTGAACTTCAGTTCGCTGCATGCCATGTGTATTATCCGGCAAATAAATAATGGCTCCTTTTGAGAGGGGTTCATAAAAACTAGGCCAACCACATCCACTATCAAATTTGGTATCACTTTTGAAAAGTCCATTACCACAAACAGCACAGTAATAGGTTCCTACTTCTTTAAAGTTCTCAAACTTACTGGTCCATGGACGCTCAGTACCCTTTTCTCTGGCTATATAGTATACTTCAGGAGAGAGTATTTTCTTCCATTCACTGTCTTTTACAGTCAACTTTCCTTTTTCTCCTTTTGCAAAATAGGGGTTGTCTTTTTTGCTCATACTATCTTTAACAAGTTTATTACTTGAATTGTTCTGTGCCTGACAACTGACAAGGCCTAAGATGACAAGTAATACAGTAGAAGTCCATTTCATATTCAATAAAGTTATATTTAGCTAAACTACTTATATAAGACAGTTAAAAGTTGCACTTGTTTAGCTATAAGGTTTAAAAAAAGCCTAAAAACCATTTTTTTGAAGTATTCAACTGATTTGCTAAAGGAATTTTAACAAGCCCTTTGTATATTTGTAATTCAAGCAAGCATCGAACCTACATGTTTAATATTATTTTATTCGGCCCTCCCGGAAGTGGAAAAGGAACGCAGAGTGAGAAACTAATTGAAAAATATGGTTTAAAGCATTTATCTACGGGAGATTTACTTCGTAGCGAAATTGCCCGTGAAACTCCACTTGGTCTTGAAGCAAAGAACTTGATGGACAAGGGTCAGCTCGTTCCTGATGAAGTAGTGATAGGGATGATTTCTTCTGCTTTAGAAGCAAATCCAGACGCAAAAGGCTTCTTATTTGACGGATTCCCTAGAACAACTGCTCAGAGTGAAGCATTAGACAAATTATTAAAGCTAAAACAAACTGAAATAGGTGTTTTATTAGCAATGGAGGTTTCAGAAGAGGAACTGGTAAAACGTTTATTAAACCGCGGACTTACTAGTGGAAGAAGCGATGATACCAACGAAACAGTAATCAGAGCCCGAATTGTTGAATACAAGCAAAAGACAACCGTTGTAGCTAACTACTACGAACAATTTGATAAAGTGGTGACTATCAAGGGAGAAGGAACTGTTGAAGAAATTTTTTCAGATCTTTGCAGCGAAATTGATAAAAGGCTGTCTTAACAATAAGAACTGTTAAAGTTTATTTGACCAATAACCAACTGCTATACCCGTCCCGATAATCTCGGGACGGGTTTTTTTATCCCCAACAAATAAAGCTATCAATCGTTAGCTTTGCAACGAAAACGAAGCAGAACCATATGTATACAGTAGAAAACTATTTAATGGGCCAATGGGTAAAAGGCGAAGGAGACGGACAATTATTATATAATGCCGTAACTGGAGACCCAATTGCAAATGCTACCTCTAAAGGATTAGACTTTGGGGCTGCCCTTCATTATGCAAGAAGCAAGGGAAATCCTGCCCTAAGAAAAATGAGTTTTCACGAAAGGGGATTGATGTTGAGGGCATTAGCCATTTATTTAAGAGAACATTTAGAAGAATTATATACCATTAGTTATCAAACAGGTGCAACCAAAGCAGATAGCTGGGTAGATATTGAGGGAGGAATAGGCAATTTATTTTCTTATGCTTCTTTAAGAAGAAAATTACCAGATACACCATATTGCTTGGATGGAGAGCATCATCCATTAGGCAAAGCCAATACTTTTATGGGGCATCACTTATTAATTCCTAAAGAGGGAGTGGCCATACATATTAATGCTTTCAACTTCCCCGTGTGGGGCATGTTAGAAAAAATTGCCGTGAATTTATTAGCGGGTGTGCCTGCTATTGTAAAACCAGCAACGGTTACTTCGTACCTAACAGAAGCTGTTGTAAAACGTATCATTACATCTGGTATTTTGCCAGATGGTGCATTGCAATTGATTTGTGGCAGTGCAGGCGATTTATTAGACCATGTTCAGTCGCAAGATGTGGTAACATTTACTGGTTCAGCAACAACTGGTTTGCTATTAAAATCGGGCGAGAAAATATTAGCAGAAAATGTGCCTTTTACTATGGAGGCAGATTCATTAAACTGTATTGTCTTGGGTGAAGACGTAACACCTGAAATGCCAGAGTGGGATATCTTCATTAAAGAAGTTAGAAGAGAAATCACCACCAAATCAGGGCAACGTTGTACTGCAGTTAGAAGAATTTTTGTTCCTGAAAATAAAATAGAAGCAGTTCAAAAAGCATTAAGTAGTGCACTCGCACAAAATGTAATTGGGAATCCATTGAATCCAAAAGTAAGAATGGGTTCATTAGCAGGAGAATCGCAGCGTAAAGAAGTAAAGGCTCAAGTTGCAAAACTGCTAGAAACTTCTAGCATTTTATACGGTTCATTAGATTCTGTAGAAGTATTAGACGCAGATCCTATAAAAGGCGCATTTGTAAGTCCACTATTATTATTGAATGAAAACCCATTTGGGAATTCAAGCGTTCACGAAGTGGAAGCATTTGGACCAGTGGCTACTTTAATGCCTTACAAGCATACAGAAGAAGCTATTTCATTGGCCAAATTAGGGAAGGGCTCATTGGTGAGCAGCATAGTTACAGCTGACCCAAAAATTGCAACAGATTATGTAATTGGAGCTGGCAATTATCATGGAAGAATTTTGGTGTTGAATGAGCAATGTGCTAAAGAAAGTACAGGACATGGTTCACCATTGCCTTTATTAGTACATGGGGGTCCTGGAAGAGCGGGTGGTGGAGAAGAAATGGGTGGATTAAGGGGCGTTAAACATTATATGCAGCGAGTAGCAGTTCAAGGCTCACCAGATATGATCACCGCCATCAGCAAAGTGTATCAACCAGGAGCAACAGGTAATACCAACACCATTCATCCCTTTAAAAAATATTACGAAGAGCTTTCAGTAGGTGATCAATTAATCACTGAAAAAAGATTAATTACAGCAGAAGATATCAATTCGTTTGCCGATTTAAGTGGTGACCATTTTTATGCGCATATAGAAGGAACTGATTTTAGTGGTACCATGTTCGAGAAACAAGTAGCGCATGGTTATTTGCTTATGAGTATGGCTGCTGGATTATTTGTAGACAGCTATGAAAAAAACCCTGTACTATTGAACTATGGTATAGATGAATTGCGTTTTACCAAACCGGTATATCCAGGAAGCGAAATGCATATTCGTTTTACTTGCAAGGAAAAAATTAGACAAGAGAAAAAAGAACCAACCGATATAGACAAGGGCATTGTTAAATGGTTGGTAGAAATGATTGATGAAACCAATGAATTAACTGGCATTGCAACCATCTTAACCATGGTAGCCAAAAAACCGAACGCATAAAATTAGTTGTATGATAGAGCATATTAAAGAAGGATTTGTAAAAGTGGATCGTGAACACGGCATTGCAACCATTGAATTCTTCCATCCACAAAGCAATTCATTGCCCGGGAAAATATTAGATACCCTAGCAAAAGAAATATACAGTGAAGGCCTCAACCCAGACACCAAAGTAATTGTGTTGCGTTCTGGAGGCGAAAAAGTATTTTGTTCAGGTGCATCTTTTGATGAGCTCTCTGTAATTAATTCTGAAGAAGCAGGACTGAAATTTTTTAGTGGCTTCGCCAATGTAATTAACGCCATGCGGACTTGTGGAAAAATCATCATCGCAAGAATTCAAGGTAAATGTATTGGGGGTGGAGTGGGGCTGGCTGCTGCTGCGGATTATGCTATTGCATGCGAAGGCGCCGATGTTAAATTGAGCGAACTAGCAGTAGGTATCGGACCATTTGTTGTAGGACCAGCAGTGGAAAGAAAAATAGGCTTATCTGCATTCTCTCAATTAACCATTGATGCAGTTACATTTAGACCCGCAGACTGGGCCAGAAGAAAAGGGCTGTTTGCAGAACTACATCCAGATGTGGCAGGGATGGACGAATCGATCATTAGATTATCAACTACCCTATCGCATTCCAATCCAGATGCATTGCATGAATTAAAAGCCATTTTTTGGAAAGGCACAGAACATTGGGATGAACTATTGAAAGAGAGAGCAGCCATAAGTGGAAGGCTTATTTTAAGCGAACACAGCAAAGCTTTTATTCAACGATTCAAACAGAAATTGTCTTAACGTAAATTTCCAGCAGCCCAACTAATTCCATAGGTTGCTTTGAGGTATTTAGCACGTAATTGAATCAGTTTCTCGGCGGTTTCAATGACTTTATTTTCGCGGGTATTTAGCAAGAACAAAGAACTTTCTCCATTCTGAAATCGAAGGCTTTCGGCCTTTAACAAGGCGGTGTAACCATTATATGCCTGTTGTGCAGCAGCTATTTGTTCCTTTAATAAAACCGACTCTGCATAATAAGCCCTGATTTTATTAGCAGTACTCCACTGTTTGGCATTTAATTCATACGTGGTTTCTGCAATTTTTAATTTAGCTTGACGATATGCACCCTGTCCTTCTCTTAAGAAAATGGGGATTTTAAATTGCACACCCCATACATAATTATTTTGCAATAATGCTCCCCCAAAATCTTTAAAAACATTATAGCCTTGGTTAAGCAAATTTGCTTTAAAATTAAGTGTGGGCAACATCGATTGGTACTTCAATTTTCTTTCCACTTCTAATGCTTCCAATTCAAAATTTAAACTGCGCAATGAAGGGTTGTCTGCATTTGCCCTATTGATGAGTTCATCAGGATTGTCAACAGCCATATACATTTGAAACTGAACAGTATCGGGAACCAAATTAGCATTCAACAAATACGCCGTGTCTCGGTCATTCCATAGAAAGTTGGCCAATTCAAGTTGTGCAGTGGTCAATCGCACTTTTGCATCTGCTTGCAGCATTTGAAATTGCTGCACTTGCGTTAAAGCTTCAATGGTATCAATTAAGGCTCTGTCGCCATTGTTATAAGCCAATTTTACCAAGCGAAATCGATCTAGACTCACTTGCAAAAACTGACGGTAAATACTAAATAATTGATAAGACCCTGCCCATTGCCAATAAGCATTGTAGGCTTCAAACAACAAGTCGTTCTGCATTTTGAGTCGATCTTGTTGGCTCTGTTGAGAAAACAAAGCGGCTTGTTGCAAATTGGCTCTGCGCTGATCGATTAATAAGCCTTTTAATAAAGGCATTTCTAAACCCAAATAGCTACTCTGTCCTCTGGTAATGGAGTTATTCAAAAACAAACCACCATTGTTCTCAACACCAGCTTTTAAATCTAATCCGCCCAGTCTGGTAGGTACTTTAAATTCAGGATTGGTTCTAAAGTAGTAATTCTTACCATCAAAAGTTTTTCTATCTGCATCCACTTCAATGACCGGATCAAATCCACCTCTTGCACTTAATAAAGCCGCATTCGCCTTTTCAACTTTAATATTAGCTTGCTTTGCAATCGGATGAAATGATCGCACTTGTTCAATAAATGCTTCAGGCGTCAAAACCTGCGCATTGAGTTGAACTACCCAACTACAGCCAATTAAAAACAATAATTTTTTCATGGCTATTTCCCTTTTTTATCTTTTGATTCACTGCCTTGCGCTGGTTGATAATATTCAGGAGGGAATCCATTTATATTTCGCCATAATTCGTAACCAATTGGCACATCTTTTAACAATGCAATTCCATTTGCACCACCACCCATTCTCAATTGTCTCGGCCAAGGCTTTTCTGATGGATCTTCAATCACTAACAACCTGAATTTTCCGTTACTACTTACAGAAGTTTCAACTGCAGCAACTCTCCCTCCAAATGTTCCGTAAGAAGCAGCAGGCCAGCCAGTGAAAACGATGGCAGGAAAACCATCAAAAACAAATCGAATTTTTTGACCGATAGCAAGCAATGGAAGATCCATTGGTTCAGCAAATAATTCTACTGCATATTTAATTTTATCAGGAACAATTTCGACAATCATGTCACCCTCTTTAACCATTTCGCCAATACCAGCTTTACGCGCTTTGGTAATTTGACCGTTTTGAGGAGCAGTAATATAATAAAGCTTATTACGAATATCGTAGTTACTATAAGCGTTCTGCAATTTAGCTACATCAGCTTCTCCTGTTGCCATATTAGACAATGAACCAAATTGCTCGCCTTGAGCTTTCGCTATTTTATCTGTATACTCTTGAATAGTTCCATTCTTTTCTATTCGAATGGCAGTTAATTCTTGTTTGGATTGCAAAAACTTATTTTCCGCACTGGTTTTTTTAGCACTAGCATTTTGAAAAGTAACTTTTCTTCTCTCGAAGTCTACCAAAGAAATGACTCCGCTATCCAACATATTTTTTGCAGCATCAATTTGTCTTTTTGCAACAGTTACTTCATTGATGACAGCTCCTAAATCAATGCTATCACTGATTACTTTTAAATTTTGTTGGCGAAGTTTTACATCTAACTGATCTAATTTCAAATCTCTAGCTTCTTCCAAAGCATTAATTTGAGAAGTAGCAGTTGCTGCTTTATTACCATATCCTTCTACTGCAATTTGTTTTGCATCAATTTGTTTTTGAGTTCTCTTGAGCAACTGAGGATCAAAATAGTCCGTTTTTACCTCACCAATTTGCATGATGGTATCTCCTTTCTTTACAAAATCACCTTCTTTAACGTACCATTTTACTACACTACCTGCTAAAACAGTATTCAATTCTTGTGGACGATCTTCTTGCCGCAATGCAGTAACAGCACCTTTTGCGCGAATATTCTGGGTCCAAGGTAAAAACAATACAACAATCAATAGAAGCAAAGAGGCCCAAAGCCATTTCTTTACATTGTTCTTATCCTGTATCCTATAAATATGTTGGTAAGAACGAATAGGACTACTCTCAATAGCATCCTCTATTACCGTGCTGATAAATTTATTACTGTCCATAATTTTCATTTAAAAGTGGAGCAATAGTTGACCAATTACCTGATGCTTTTACAAAGCCTTCTTGTAGGTAAATAATCTTGTTGCAGCGAGCTGCGATTTCAACATCATTGGTTGCAATGATAACTGTTGCGTTCTCTTCAGAAAATATATAGTCTTGAATATTGTGCTTATATGTTTTCTCCAAAAAGTTAAGAGGTTCTTCTAACAGTAAGAGTCTTTTCTTACCTAATAGCGCCCTCAACAATAAAATGTCTTGTCTTATTTTACTATTTAATCGTTTTCCAGTCGGATCTAAAACGGTATCATAGCCTTTTGGTAAACTTTGTACAAAAGAAGTTAAACCACACCTATTTACTAAATCTGTCACTTCTTCATAAGTAATTTCTTCGCTGCCCATGGTAATATTTTCCCAGATTGTTCCATGAAAAATATCCTGTTGGCTCAATAATATTCCTGTTTGAGATCTTACAGAATTTAGGTTATAGTTACCCATAGGGACACCATCTAATAGAATGGAGCCCGTAAAATTGTTAAATGCACCTGTAAGCAATCTTAAAATAGTAGACTTACCCGAACCAGATTCTCCCATTATACAAATTTTATCACCTGGGTCTATATTTAAGCTCAGTCCTTCTAGTGCTTTGGAGTTATTTCCGTAGGTAAATCCTACATTTTCAAATAATAAAGACACGCCTTTAGTGGTGTCTGACAATATTACTGTTCCATGCTTTTCAATCTCGCTCTCTGTTATTTTACTTAATTTTTCGACAGAAGTAAGCAAATCATACACTTTATCCATATTCAAAATCAACTTCTCTACAGAAGCAATAATGCTTATGATAACAATATCTGCAGCAATAAACTGACCAATATTAATTTGTTGATCAACCAATAGAATAGCCCCTACAATTAACATAGCTGCAGTAATGACTACTTTAAATACAATAAGACTCCAGTATTGCGTAAGAAGCACTTTAAAATAACTGGTTCTTGCATCTAAGTATTTGGTTACAATTCCATCTGTTTTACGAATATTCAGTTTTGTACCCCTAGAATATTTAAATGATTTAATTACCCTTGCCATTTCTTCGAGCCATGATGCAGTGGCAAATTTCTGATCACTAGCCTCGATGCTAGCTTGAAATCCTGCAGGCAGAGTGTATCTCATAATTAGGTAAACAATTAAAGTAAGAACTGCGCCAAACCCAATAAAGACGGGATGATACATCGAAAGCAAAATCAATCCAAAAAAGATTTGAATGATAGCAGCAGGTACATCTAAGAGTAGTTTTTCTACCGCTTTTTGTAAGGAAACGGTATCAAAAAAACGATTGACTAGTTCAGGTAAATAATAGGCATCTAACTTTTCAATATTCATTTTGGGAAGCCTATCTGCAAACTCAAGTGAATAACGAACAAATAATTTTTGTTGGATTTTTTCGGTCACTTGTAATTGTCTAACCTGTAAGAGCCCTAAAAGTAAAACCGCAGCTACCACTAAAACAATCAGTATCACTATTGAGGTAGATAAAGAACCAGCCATTACAAACCCAATAATTGTTTGAATACCCAAAGGCATGGCTAAACTTAAAATTCCAGCTAGTATGGCAAATGCATAAATGGAGGAAACATCTTTTTTATCTAAACTGAGTAACCCCAAGATTTTACGGGCAGCACCCATTGGTGAAACAGCATTCTTATTTTTTTCCATCGCGGGCAAATATTACAAGTATTGTACCTAAACCAAGTTTAAGCCCAATAAGCTTTTGTGAAAGTAATCTTTTGAATATTCCTATTATGTATAAATCCATTAAAAATAGTTATATTATAAATCATCAAACTCATAAATCTCGTCAATATGGGTACCGGCAATCATCTCATATATCGGTTTTACCAATCCATCTTGCAAGCCATATACCCAGCCATGTAAGTCTGGTGCTTGCCGCTCCCTCCAAGATTTTTGGATTATGGAGGTTTTAGCAAGATTTAAAACCTGTTCTTGAACATTTAACTCAATCATTCGGTTCAATTGTACTTCTTCATTCTTTATCGAGTCTATTTCTTCCCGATGAAATCGATGTACGTCTTTAATATTTCTAATCCATTTGTTAATAATCCCAAAATTATGGTTGGTCATGGCTGCTTTTACACCACCACATCCATAATGCCCACAAACAATAATATGTTTCACTTTTAACACATGAACTGCATACTCAAGTACGCTTAACAAATTAAGATCAGTATGAACCACCATATTGGCAATATTCCGATGTACAAATATTTCTCCTGGTTGTGTACCCGTAATCTCATTTGCAGGAACCCTACTATCACTGCATCCAATCCATAAAAATTCGGGAGATTGTACATGCACGAGTCTATTAAAATAATCTGGGTCGTCTGCTAACTTTTCTTGAGCCCAAGCCTTATTTTCTAATAATAAACGTTCATATGAATTCATAAATAAAGATTAAGGCTGTTTAAATAATAAATGGATTGGCTTATAATTCCCTTTTTTAATAGTTACGGATATACCTCTTGAAGGTGCGATGCTAATAAAATCATTTATTTCTTCAATAATATCTTTGTCAATAAAATCTGCCCTAGTTGCATCAATAATTACATTTGAATGATTCGGAAAAGATTCTAAATGTTTTTTTATAATGGGCTTATTTAAAAAGGAGACATCTTTTCTTAATCGGATTAAGAAATTATTGTTGTCGTTTGCAACCAATATAGCCGATCTGAAATTACTCCTTACTAAATAAAATAAACTCACCAACATCCCAACAACAATACCTGTCAACATATCCGTGAATAAAATAGCTAATACGGTTGCAACAAAGGGCATAAACTGATCCCAACCTTTGGCATAAAAAGATTTAATTTCAGTAAAACTGACTAATTGAAAACCTGTAAATAACAAAACTGCAGCAAGCGCAGATAAAGGAATCTTACTTAAAATGGTGGGAATAAATATCACACAGAATAACAATAATATGCCATTGAAAATGGCGGATAATTTAGATTTTGCTCCAGCATTTACATTTACAGAACTCCTGATAATGACCGAAGCCAAAGGCAAACCACCAATTAAACCAGAAAATATATTCCCGATTCCTTGTGCTTTTAGCTCTTGATTGGTAGGAGTAATTCTTTTTAATGGATCCAGTTTATCAACTGCTTCTACTGCTAATAGCGTTTCTAAACTAGCAATAACAGCCAAAGAAAAAGCGGTTACCCAAACAGTAGGATTCAGCAAATATTTAAAATCAGGGAAAGTGAAAAAAGTAAAGAAATCTGGAAGATTTTTTGCCACTGGTAGATTGACCAAATGAGATTCAGCTATCACAAAATCTGAACAAATCAAGGGCATAAAATAACTTAATGCCAGTGCTATTATAACCGCCAATAATGGACCTGGCAATCTTGCTAAAAAATTATTTTTTTTCAATAGATTTCTTTGCCAAATCAGCAAAGTAAAAAGACAGACCAATCCAACGATGAATGCGGGTGTATTGATAGCATTAAATGCATACAGTATCTCTGTAAAAGTATTGTGTTGATCATTTTGCAAAAACCCTTCATCCCCTTCAAAGTCTGCATCATAGCCTAAAAAATGGGGAACTTGCTTTAGTATCAATATCAATCCTATGGCGGTTACCATCCCTTTAATTACTGCATTAGGTACAAAATGCGCAATCACACCTGCTTTCAAATATCCAAAAACAACCTGTAAAATACCCGCCAAAACAACCGTCACTAAAAAAGCTTCAAATGATCCAAGCTTGCCTATGCCTACTACTACAATTCCGGTAAGTGCAGCCGCTGGCCCTGAAACACTGAGCTGTGATCCACTTAAAATGCCAACAACAATACCCCCCACTATTCCTGCAATAATACCTGAAAACAAAGGTGCCCCTGAACCCAAGGCAATACCAAGGCAAAGGGGCAACCCTATCAGCAATACAACAATAGAAACTAAAATATCCGATGCTGTATGCTGTAAATTATTTTTCATCTTAAATATTTAATCCGCCACAAGCGCTAATAACCTGACCAGTAATATACGAACTCATATCGCTTGCTAAGAATAAAGTAGTGTTAGCTATTTCTTCAGCTTTTCCAAATCTACCTAAAGGAATTTTTTGTAAAAATTGAGCCGCGCCCTCTCCATCTTTTAAATAATGAGTCATATCTGTTTCTACAAATCCTGGCGCAATTGCATTACAACGAATATTTCTAGATCCCAATTCTGCCGCAATCGATTTAGTAAAACCAATTATACCTGCTTTACTTGCAGCATAACTACTTTGACCAGCGTTTCCTCTAATACCAATAATTGAACTCATATTGATGATACTACCTTGCTTTGCTTTCATCATTGGACGAATTACTTGCTTGGTCATATTATAAATACTCTTCAAATTAATATCAATTACTTCATCCCATTGCTCTTCGGTCATTCGCAACAGTAAATTATCTTTCGAAATACCCGCATTGTTAACACAAACATCAATGGCACCAAACTCTTTCATAGTATCGTTGACCAACAATTCGCAATCTGCAAAAACACCTGCATTGCTTTTAACTGCTTTCACTTTTACTCCAAACGCTTCTATCTGCGTAGCTAATGCAGCAGCTTTTTCAGCGCTACTATCACTAACATAAGTAAATACGATATTACTACCTTGTTCTGCTAATTTTAAAGCAATAGCTGCCCCAATTCCACGGGCCGCTCCAGTAACAATAGAAACTTTACCTTCTAATAATTTCATTTGATTCAATTAAAATATTCTACAAATAAAAACTTTTTATTTCATCTATAAATATACGCTCGTTACTTAGTCTAGGCACTTTGTGCTGGCCGCCAAGTTTACCTTTTTGTTTAAGCCAGTTATTAAAAGAACCCGTGCTCAATACATGTACTACAGGCATAGAGAGTGCAATGTCTTTGTGTCTTTTGGCTTCATAATCGCTATTTAAACTTTTTAAAGCAGCATCTAATTCAACTACGAATGCATCTATCGAATTTGGCTTTTGCTCAAATTCAATCAGCCATTCATGTGCACCCTGATTTTGTTCTCCAAAATAAATAGGAGCCGCAGTATAATCGGTCACCAATAAGCCTGTTTTTTCACAAGCTATTGCAATCGCTTTATCGGTATTGTCTGCAATTAATTCTTCGCCAAAAGCATTAATATACTGCTTAAGTCTACCAGTCACTTTAAGTTTAAAAGGAAATTTGCTGATAAACTGCACGGTGTCTCCAACCAAATAGCGCCATAATCCACCGTTGGTGCTAATGACCAAGGCATAATTTTCGCCAACAACCACTTCCTTTAAGCCAATGGTTTTAGGATTGGGCTTTCCATATTCATGAACCGGCATGAACTCATAAAAAATACCGTTTTCAGTAAACAAAAGCATACCCTCTTCTTCAGGAGAAACTTGAGCAGCAAAAAAGCCTTCACTAGCATTATACATTTCTAAATAACTACACCCTTCGCCAATGAGTTGTTGAAACTGCAATCGGTAAGGGGTGAATGAAACACCTCCATGAATATATAGTTCCAAATTCGGCCAAACTTCTTTTAGTGTTTGTTTGCCAGTTATAGCTAGAATCCTTTTGATTAAAATTAAAGTCCAAGTAGGAACACCAGAAATAGAAGTAACATCTTCTTGGATAGTGTGATGGGCCATTTTTTCAATCTTCTCCTCCCACTCATCCATCAAAGCAATAGAAAGTTCTGGGGTCCGTATCCAATTTGCCCATATAGGCGTGTTTTGTAATAGCACGGCACTTAAATCGCCAAATTGAATGTCTTCATTAAGCTGACTAATTTGATGACTACCCCCAATCACGAGACCCTTTCCGGTTAACAAATCACTCTCTGTTCTACTATTGTAGTACATAGTGAGCACATCTTTGGCACTCTGAAAATGACAATCTTCTAAACTTTCTTGGGTTATTGGAATAAACTTACTCTTATCGTTAGTGGTACCACTGCTTTTTGCAAACCAATTAATGGGCGTGTTCCAAAGTACATTCTCTTCACCAGCCATAATACGATCGATGTAAGGTTTTAAATCTTCGTATTCATGAATCGGAACAGACTCTTTAAATTTTCTGATATTAAAGAGTTGATTAAAGCCGTACTTTCTGCCAAACTCTGTGTATTGCCCATGTGTAATCAAGTCTTGTAATACTTCACGCTGAGAAGCAATTGGATCATTAACCCATTGCTCAATGCGCCAATGCCTTATTCTGGCCAAACGAGATATTGCAGGACTTAATAACTTCATAAATTATGTTCGCTATTTTCCTTTGCCATATCAATAATCCAATCTTTGCGTTTTAATTCAAAGTTGGTACCCAAATACAATCTGCGAACCTGCTCATCTTCTGCCAACTCTTCTGCAGTGCCGTGCTTAAAGATTTTGCCTTCAATTAAAAGGTATGCCCTATCACAAATAGAAAGGGTTTCATTCACATTATGGTCGGTAATTAAAATACCAATGTTTTTATACTTTAGTTTAGCAACAACCCCTTGAATATCTTCCACTGCAATAGGGTCAACGCCTGCAAAAGGCTCATCCAATAAAATAAATTTTGGATCAACTGCTAGAGCACGGGCTATTTCGGTTCTTCTTCTTTCGCCACCACTTAAGCTATCCCCATTGTTTTTTCTAACATGATGTAAATTAAACTCGTCTAATAAAGACTCCATTTTATGCTGCCTTTCAGCCTTGGTTAAGGTAGTCATTTCTAGAACAGCCATAATATTGTCTTCCACGGTTAACTTTCTAAAAACACTAGCTTCCTGAGGAAGATAACCAATACCCATTTGAGCTCTTTTGTACATAGGTAGTTTGGTGATATCCTGATCGTTCAAGAAAACGCTACCCTCATCGGGCTTAATGAGCCCAACTACCATGTAAAAACTAGTGGTTTTACCAGCCCCATTGGGGCCCAATAAACCCACAATTTCTCCCTGTTTAACGTTTACAGAAACATTATTTACAACGGTTCTACCCTTGTAACTTTTGTAGAGGTTATTGGTTTGAATAGTCAAGTTCACCGGTAACGCTTTGTACAAATGTAATATGTCGTTTGTATATTGCGACATGAAAGTTACTGAACATATTCAACAGTCCAAAGACACATTAATTTCATTTGAAGTTTTACCACCATTAAAAGGTAAAACCATCCAACATGTTTTTGATCATTTGAACCCGTTGATGGAGTTCAAGCCTTCTTGGATAAATGTAACCTATCATAGAAGTGAAACGGCTTTCAAGAAAAAGGTAGATGGCACTTTTGAAAAAGTAGAAGTGCGCAAGCGCCCAGGTACCGTTGGGATTTGTGCCGCTATTATGAACCATTACCGCATCGACACCGTACCGCACTTTATTTGTGGAGGATTTAACAAAAGAGAAAGTGAAGACGCCCTGATAGACCTTAACTTTTTAGGAATTGACAACGTTTTGGTATTAAGAGGGGATGCTGCTAAAAACGAAGCCAGTTTTGAACCAGAAACAGATGGTCACAAATTTGCTATTGATTTACAAAAACAGGTGGTCAATTTAAACAGCGGTATTTATTTAGACGAAGACATACAAAATGGAGGAAAAACCAATTTCTGTATTGGAACTGCTGGTTATCCAGAAAAACATTTTGAAGCCCCTAATTTAGAAATAGACTTACAACGTTTAAAAGACAAAGTAGATGCAGGTGCAGATTATATCATGACACAAATGTTTTTTGATAATCAGAAATTCTATGATTATGTAAAAGCATGTAGAGATATGGGTATTACCGTTCCTATCATACCAGGATTAAAACCGATTACAAATAAAAAACAGTTATCCGTTTTGCCTAGAATATTTCATGTAGACATCCCAACCGATTTATCTAATGCGATTTCAAAATGTAAAACAGATGCCGATTGTGAGCAAGTAGGAACTGAGTGGCTCATACAACAAAGCAAAGAGCTCAAAGCTTTTGGAGTACCTGTTTTGCACTATTATACCCTAGGAAAACCTAAGGTAATTTGGAATGTGGTAAATGCAGTTTATTAAAACTGGATAAATCCGAATAATTGATAATTGATTAGCGATTAATTGATAGAGGTGCCGCTGAAATTTTGATAATTTTGGCAAAATCAATTAAATCGGGATGCTTCAGTTACTCAATAGCATATCAAAAGCCAATAGTGCATTACTTTCAGAAGGTGATATAGATAAAGCAATCAATGATGTACTAGCTATTCTTGGCTATGCTACACAAGTAGATAGAGTATACGTTTTTACCAATAAAAAAATCGAAGACGATATAAGATTATTTTATACTCATGAGTGGTGTAAGGAGGGAATTGACCTGCAAATAGGCAACCCAGAACTTAGTAACCTTTCATATGATTTATTTCCAACCTTATACGATACGCTATCACAAGACAAGTATACCTATGGATTAGTTGAAGAAATACCGAATCCCTTTTTTCGAGAAATTATGGAATCCCAGGGTATCTTAACCTATCTATTCGCCCCCATTTTTTGCGACGGTGAATACTGGGGCTGGATGGGATACGATAATTGCACAACTAGAGATAAATGGGAGCCCGAAGTAGTGCAAGCGTTATACTCAGTAGCAAGAAATATTGGAATCAGATTATCTAGAGAAAAAGCAACCCTAGAGCAAAATAAGCTACTAGTTAGATTTGAAATGACCATTAAAGCATCGCAACAAGGCATGTGGGAATGGGATATCGTGAACAATAAATTAAACTACTCACCAATTTTCATGGAAATGTTAGGCTATGAACCTAATGAATTTGAACATACCTATGAGAATTGGAGAATAAGGGTACACCCAGATGATTTAGAACATACAGAAAAAATTTTAGAAGCGTATTTTACAAACGCAACAGAGACCTATCAAAATGAATTCAGGATTCAACATAAAGCAGGTCATTATTTATGGATTAATGGATTCGGTATTGCCAAAAGAGATCCACAAGGCAAACCTACGTATATGGTAGGGACCCATGTTGATGTTACAGCATTAAAAAAGCAACAGGAAATTTTAGAAGAGCAAAAGAACGAATTTGATAAGCTGATCAATAACTTGGGAGAAGCTGTATTTAGATTGAACAGCTACAATGAAATTACTTTCATGAATCATTACTGGCAAGAAATTTCAGGTTTTAGCATCAATGATTGTATCAATCAACCAATCACCGCTTTTTTTGAAGCATCAGATAAAACAACCATTGCCACACAAATTGAAGGTTTAAAGAAAACTGAATCTGGCAGAGCAACTATTGAAGTGAAACTCAAACAAAAAAATAAGCAATGGCGATGGGTAGAATTATTATTGAGAGAAAACAAGGCACTGACTGAAAAAGATTACTTTATCGCAGGAAACATTATTGATATTCATGATAAAAAGATAGCGCTAGAAAAGGAAAAAGAATTGGCTGAACTAAAAGCAGGATTCGTATCATTAACCTCGCACCAGTTTAGAACGCCACTCACAGTCATTTTTTCAAATATTGAAGTGATTGAGATGTATGCGAAAAAGTTAAATGTAACATTGTCTGATACCATCAAAGGTTCAGCATTAAAAATTAAGGATCAGATTGATCGCATGACCCAACTAATGGATAATATCTTATTGGTTGGAAGATACGATGCCAAGCAATTAGCATATAATTTACAGCCCATTGACTTATCGCAATTTATCAGATCAATTGCCAAAACTTATTTTCAAAATGAACCAGACGGAAGAAAGCTGGTGATTAAAGAAGAATTGTCTACCCAACAAGTAGCTGCGGACGAACTATTGTTTATGCATGTACTAACCAATATTATTTCCAATGCCTTTAAATACTCAGCAGGTACAGCCAACCCAGAATTGTCTATTTATTATAAAGACAATTTAGCCTATATCAGTATAGAAGACAGCGGTATTGGAATTCCAGAAGATGAGATTGAAAAAGTTTTTCATTCATTTTATAGAGCATCCAATACAATTACGTATCAAGGTTCAGGTTTAGGACTATCGGTAGCTAAACAATTCATGGAATTGCATGGAGGAAAAATCAGTTTAACAAGTACCTTAAACAAGGGCACTACTGTAACCCTTTGTTTACCAACTATTGCATAAGTTATTTTGAAGCAAAAGCACTTGAATAAGATTTTGGCGGTTTACCATATTTCTTTTTAAAGCAATGACAAAAGTAAGCAACTGAGTTAAAGCCAGATTGGAAAGAAACTTGTTTAACACTGGTATTACCCTGACGCAATAACACTTCTGCCTTCATTAGCTTTATCTCTGTAATGTATTGCTTTGGTGTCATTTTATATTTAGCCTTAATCATTCTTTCTAATGTAGATACACTAACAGACATTTTTTTAGCTATTGAAGGAATTGTATTTAAATCATCGTCATTTAATTTTTCAACAATAGCTTCAAATGAATCATCAAAAAAATCTTTTGATTGACTTACAGCAGTAGCCCTAGTAGATAACAATCTACTTTGCTTAGCATTCTCTTCATTAACCTGTACAATACCAGTAAGGTTTCTGATTTTAAGTAAGAGCTCTTTAGACTTAATTGGCTTTACTAAGAAATCGTTTGCACCCAGTTCTAAACCCTGTATAATTTTATCTTCACCAGACATTCCCGATATAATAATAACTGGTACTCTATTAGTAGATGGATTGCTTTTGAATAATCTTAACAATGAGAAGCCATCCAAAGGATAAGGTAACATTAAATCCAATAAAATAATATCCGGATTAAAGCTGCGCAAAATTTCTAATGCTTCATTTCCATCTGCAGCACCGGCTACTTCATATGTTTCTTGAAGTATTACTTCAAGTGACATTCTTAGCATTTTGGTGTCTTCTACAATTAATACCTTCTTTTTCATGTTCATGAATTCAAATTATTGGTTCAAAGAAATTTCAGTTTTTATTCCAGCTGGTTCGATGTCGTCAAAATATAGTTGACCACTTTGGCTATTAATAATTAACAATGATAGGGCAAGTCCTATCCCTAAACCTTGCTGCTCAAATTTGGATCGCTTGATTTGACCAATAAAACCAGACTGTATACGAAGCTCAGCCGCTTTGCAAGTAGTACCTTGATCTAATATAGAAATATGAACTTGATTAGAATCGTTAGTGATACTTATACTTACTGTTGAATTCTTTTCGCTAAACTTAAAAGCATTATCAATCAATTCATATAACGCAATGGAAAATAATTCTAAACTAACATTAATTTCGGATGTCTCCATATGCAAAAAAACTAAATCGGATAACCGATTATAATCACCTGCTATCTGCGTAGCTAAATCTTTAATTAAAGTATCAACACTTACTTTACTACGGTCGCTAAAAGGGGCAATGCCAGACAGCTTTAAATCATAATACACTTTGATTTTACTAAAAGTCTGTTGCAAACGATTACTCGACTTCTCTAAATAATGACAGAAATCTTCTATTTCATGATTTGCCAAATCATTTGCTTTCTGTTTAATAAGATTGGTAAATGAGAGAATACCATGCATGGGTGTTTTAAACTCATGACCTACCATTAACAATATGGTTTGTTCTAAACTATTCACTAAATTTTTTAAATGAAGCTCTAATTGATCCTTGCGTTCTAATCTTCTTTCAATAGACTGCAATAATTCGGCACTCTTAAATGGTTTAAAAATATAATCATCCGCACCTAAGTTCATACCCGTTCTTAAATCATTGTACTGTGCTTTTGCAGTTAAAAAAATCAAGGGTGTTTCTATTTCGTTTTTTCTTAACTGTTCTAGTAAACCAAAACCATCTAGTACGGGCATCATTACATCGCATAGAATTAAATCTGGTTTTTTCTCAATTGCTTTTTGTAGACCAACTTGTCCATTTTCTGCAACTTCTACTATAAAATCGTTTAGCTCTAAAATCGTTTTCAATGAGTCACGAATATCTCTCTCATCTTCCACTACTAAAATATACTTATTCATAATGTCATTATTTTTTAAGATCATAAGAAAATCTAATTGTTACTATTGTTCCTTTATTTTTTTTACTCCTCACCCGCATAGCTCCCTTATGGTGGTCGGTAAAATATTTTATAGTCATTAAACCCAAACCAGTACCTTCTATTTCACCTACATTCGACCCTCTAATAAATGGCTCTCCTAACTTAGTAATTTCAGCTTCATCAATTCCAATCCCCTTATCTGATATTGTTATAAACCACCAAGCATGAGTATAACTAATACGAATCAATGGAGCTTCACTTGTATTAGCAGAATATTTAAACGCATTGTTTAAAAGGTTAGTTAAAATATGTCTCAACATGGTCTTGTCAAACTTGACTGCCTTATGATTGCCTTTAATGATTACTTGTAAAATTCTTCCATCGCTCCAAGGACTATAAGACTCTTCTTTAATTTCTCCCAGCAATTCTTTAACATTGATTCTTTCAAATTGTGGCTGAATTTTACCCGATTCTATTTTACTGATAAACAAAAAGTCGTTCATTAGTTGGGTCATTTTATCAACCTGACCTATTATTCGGGTAAGATAAGTCTCTCCTTTTTTCACTTCCATTAAAGGAAGTTTGCTATAAATCATTTCTAAAATCTCTGCACTTGATAATATGACAGACAGTGGCGTTCTAAGTTCATGCGAAACCATCGACATGAAATTTGTTTTCATATTACTTAGGCTACGCTCCCTCATTGCAGTATCTAACAAATCTTTTTCTGCATTTAACTGGTCTGTTATATCAGAAAAAAAGATAGCTACAATTTGCCCCCTACCTTCTACTTGATTAAACCTTGCCATATAGTAGCGGAGGTTTCTTAATCGACCATTTTTATCGGTAATGATAATCTGATTTTCTTTTCCTGGTAAAATGGAAATTCCACTGAATACACTAAATAAGGTTTTTCGGAACTGCTCTAATCCAGACTCGATTAGTCTAAATATGTTGTTTTCACCTAACATTTCCTTCTCTAAGCCAGTTAATTTTAACCATTGAGAATTTACAAAATTAACAGTACCTGTCATGTCTAAGGTAATAACCAGTTGGTCAATATTATTAAACATGGAACGCAACTCATCATAATATTGCTGTAGCCTCAATTCGCCTTCTCTGATATTAGTGATATTTATTCCATAACCAATTATATACTCCACTATTCCGCCCTTACCCAAAACCGGAGAGAATCTTCGCAAATTGTAAACCTTATTCCCTAAGCGATCCAAATTGGTTTCTTCAAATTCTATAGTCTGTTTATTTTGGAGCGCTTTTTCAAAATACATTCTTCGACTGGTAGCTGCATCTGTTGGTTTATCATTGAATTTGCAATAGTCAAAATCATCTTTACCTATAATCCAATCTCTAACTTCCTTGTTTGATATAGCCACTCTATTTACAAACAAATAACGGTGCGAGGGATCAAAAATGGCAATATCTGCTGGTATATTATCTAATAAGTCTTCGTAGAAATGACGTTCAGAATGAGCAGTACTAATGATTTTCACCTCGGCATCTGGCCTTTTATATAACCATAAATGACCGCTAATGTCGCCATTGATGGTCATTGGCTTGTAATCTCTTAATAGTACTTGTCCGTCAGCAAATTTGATTTCTTCATTTAATACTTCAATACCATTTGCATAAATGGATTCTGTTCTTGATAGAAATAAAGAGGGCTCTAAAAAATATGCTGCAGAATCAACTGCATTGTCTTTACAATTAGTTCCAATTAATACTTCGCATGGTGCATCTATTCCAAAGATGGTACAAAATTGTTGATTCACATAGAGGACTGTATGATCTGACGATTCAAATAGAACTGCGTTGGGCAGGCTATTGAATATAAAAGTCAACTGGTCTTTTGTCAGATTCATCACGTAATTATTTTTTCATTGATACTCTGTTAATAAATGCCATTTTAGAGTTCACTTTTACCTTTTTGTAAATGTTCTTTATATGCTCATTTACGGTAGTATAGGACACGTTTAAAATGGTAGAAATTTCTTTATAACTAGAGCCTGCAAGCAATAATTCTGCAACTTGTATTTCTCTTTGAGTTAAACCAAACTCTTGAAACCGTTCAATTCCTCCATCAGTATTAAACTTCGTTCTTGCCGTTTGAATAAGACGGGTTACTGTTTCTGGCTCCAATACAGTTCCACCAGATTTAAGTGTTTCAAGTTTGCTTTGCAATTCTGCAAGCCTAAAAGGTTTTAGTAAAAAACCATTGGCTCCATTCATCATGGCTTGCCATGCAACCAATGGATCTTTCATACCTGATACAACCAAAATTTTAACCCCGGGGTAATAGCTGCTGATGATTGAAATAGCATCTAAGCCAGAAATACCAGGTAAGCCAATATCAAGCAATATACAATCTGGTACTATCCCTGCGTCTTCCCGAATACTAATCCATTTTTCAATTCCATTACAAGAAAAAACCAAGGAAAGGTCTTTTTGTAGAGACACATAATGCTCAACCGTTTTCCTTAATAGAACATCATCTTCTATAATACCAATTAAATACATGTTCGATTTTTAGTTTTCTTGTAATAAGTAGGAATAAATACTAAAAAGTTATACGAAATTAGCCAAATAAGGATGCCTGTATTTCCCTTAAACTAGGGATACTCCCGCTCACTTCAAGTAAATTCTAGCAATCATCGCTTTTTGGCGTCCATCAGAGCATCAAACTGTTCTAATGATAATTGCTTGGCCAGTATACGTTTTTTCTCGTCTAGTAGATAAATAGTAGGTGTTTTAAAAATATCGTACAGCTGCCTGTAATTGGGCAATTTAGCTTTTTCCTCTGCTTGTTTATCTTCTTTAGTTTGATATACCTGGTACCATTCAGAAGACAATTTTTTATCGTTGATAAATTTTTTCCAGGCAGTATTTTCATTTTCATAAATGTTTACAGAGTAAACCGCAACACCATTCAATTTCCACTTTGCCTTATAAATTGAATCGTATCTAGGAATTTCATCTTTACAATGACCACAATTAGGATCCCAAAAAGTTACAATGGTAAATGGAGCATTGATACTGTATAAACCTATTTTCTTGCCACTCGTATCGGTCAAATTTAATACTGGAGCTTGCTGACCAATTTGATTGGCCATTAAGCTGTAAGCCCTATCTGTAATAGATTTGCGAGAAGCAGGGTTTAATAAGACTGTATCCCCTTTAGCATAAAAATTTTCAAAAAGATATACAAATACTTTGTCCTGTCCCATGAATTCGGGCTGGATATATTTATTGGTAAATTTGGTTAACAAATAGGGATATATTTCCTTTCCGGTTTTAGCCATTAATAACATTTGCTTCACTTCCGAAATAATTGAATCAGGATCTGCAGACACATAATATTTAAAGTACTCATCTAATTTGGGCTCAAAAAAAGGTGTTCTTAATAAGCGATCTTCATTAAATAATACATTGTCCCAATAATGTTGTTTCACATATTGATATGGATATGCAGAATCTGGCTTTCCATTAACAACCGGAACCGGGGGCAGTTCTGGGCGTTGCATAATATGGAATAAAGTAGACAGTAAAGACTTGGGATGATTTTTATGAATATTGGCTTGATATTGTTTAATTTCTTTTTCAGTATTAGCGATAGAAGTCTTTATTGGGTTAACATCTGCACCGCTGGCAGACTGCAAAGCCTGTTTTAATTGCTGCAATGTTCTCCCTTTCTCATTAGAAAAAACAGCATAGTTTTTAAATAAATCATTATCAGGAGAACCATTAATGACAACAGATTCCTTAGCACTAGTATCTGCTTGTATGTTAAACCTTTGCTTTTCATCCATCAACAGCTCAAATTGAATGGTATAACTAGGAGATACTACAAAATAAATACCAGTAGTTAGCTTCTTAGGACCCTTGAATACGCCTTTACTATCTTGGTCTAAACGAGTGGAATCTACTAAAGTCATTCCTTTCCCAAAGTAACTCCCCAAGTAAACCGTACAATTTTTAAGGGGGGTTAGCGTAATCGCAATTTCCCTTCCACCCGTCACTACTGCACTTGCAATTGCTGGTTTTTTAGCCGCTATATTGGCTTTTTTAGCTACTGGTTTTTGTTGGGCAAACAAAACTTGAAATTGAATCAACATCAATATTCCTACTATCAAAAAACGCATATTCCTTATTTAAAGCTAAAATTACGCAATTTGGAGGGCTAAAAAGAAAACGACCTACCTTTACAGGGTGAGAAAACAACGAAAAACAGTTGTACTAGAAAAAGTACTAGTACAAGATTATGCCGCCGAAGGAAAATCTTTGGCTAGAGTAGATGGCAAAGTGGTTTTTATTGAAGGCGCTGTGCCAGGAGACGTGGTAGACGTACAATTGTCAAAAAATAAAGCCGATTGGGCAGAAGGCCATACAATCCATATTCACAGCCATTCTGCGGATAGAGTTACCCCATTTTGCGAACATTTTGGGGTTTGTGGAGGCTGCCAGTGGCAAATGCTGCCTTATGAAAAGCAACTGTTTTATAAGCAGAAGCAAGTAACCGACAACCTTACACGAATTGCAAAAATCAGTCTCCCAGAGATTGCTCCAATAATTGGAGCAGATTTCACCCGTGGATATAGAAATAAAATGGAGTACACTTTTGCTACACGTAAATACATTCCAACAGATGAATTTAGACAAATGAAAGCCGAAGGGGTAGATTTTAATAATCAACCAGGAGCAGCAGGATTTCATGTACGTGGTTTTTTTGATAAAGTAGTTGAAATTGACACTTGTCATTTACAGGAAGAACCTACCAATTTGATCAGAAAAGCAGTAGCGGCTTATGTTTTAGCGAATGAATTACCTTTTTATAATATAAAAACTCATCAGGGGTGGATTAGAAACCTCCTTGTAAGAAACAGCACGACTGGAGAGTTAATGGTGAATATGGTCATTGCTTATGAGGATAAGGAACATAGAATAGCATTATTAGACCAGTTATTGCAATCCTTTCCTCAAATAACGACCTTACTTTATACCATCAATAGTAAACGAAACGATAGTTTACACGATCAGGAACCAATCGTTTATTTTGGCAAGGGCTACATTATTGAAAAATTGGAAGAGCTTTCGTTTAAAATAAGCCCTAAATCTTTTTTTCAAACAAATACCAAGCAAGCTGAAAAATTATATTCAGTAACAAGAGATTTTGCCGAACTGAATGGCAACCAGCTTGTTTATGATTTGTATTGTGGAACTGGAAGTATTGGCTTATTTGTGAGCAAATTCGCCAAAAAGTTGATTGGAGTAGAAATGGTAGCCGATGCAATTGAAGATGCTAAAGAAAATGCAGCTTTAAATGGCGTAAATCACGCTTCTTTTTTTGCAGGAGATGTGATTGATATTTGTAATGATGCATTTTTTGAGGAACATGGCAAAGCAGATGTTGTAATTACGGATCCTCCAAGAGCTGGAATGCACGAAAAGCTGGTAAAGAAGCTTTTAGAAATTGCCGCTCCTACGGTGGTTTATGTAAGTTGTAATCCTGCAACGCAAGCAAGAGATTTGGCATTATTAAGTGAAAAATACCGGGTAACCAAGATACAACCAGTAGATATGTTTCCGCATACCTTGCACATTGAGAATGTAGTACAATTGAAATTGATTAATTAATTATGACAGAGTTTAGACCCAGTAGATTTGAAATATTACCGACCATCGTAAAAAACTTGTTGATCATCAACGGGCTTTTTTTTCTGGCACAAAATGTTATTTCAGGACCTAATGGGCTCTTGAATTTGGAGAATATTTTTGCTTTGCATGGATGGCAAAGTAGCTTGTTCGAACCATGGCAACTGATTACCCATATGTTTATGCACGGAGATTTTGGGCATATTCTAGGTAATATGTTTGCTTTATGGATGTTTGGGTCTGTTCTAGAAAATTTATGGGGCTCTAAAAGATTTTTGACATTTTATTTAATTTGCGGATTAGGCGCAGCATTAATTCATTTGCTTTTCTTGAGTTACGAGTTTGTTCCATTAATGAACGACTACAAGGTTATTTTTAACCTACACGAAGATGGTGGGGCATCTTTAAATAATGCCATGATACGTTTTATTGATACGTATAATATCCGATTCGAAAACCATAGTGAAATTATTAGTAGTCTTCGACTAAACCCAGACAATCAAATAGCAAGCGCTCAAATGTTTGAAGCGTTAACCAGCTATTATGAAAAAAATATTAATACCGCCACTTTAGGGGCTAGTGGAGCAGTTTTTGGCATTTTAGCTGCATTTATTTACCTATTCCCTAATACTTATATCTATATCTACTTTTTGTTCCCTATCAAGGCAAAATGGATTGGGTTAATCTATTTTTCTTTTGAATTCTTTTTTGCCCTTAAAAACTCTGCAGGAGACAATGTAGCTAGGTGGGCGCATATTGGAGGGGCTATTGTTGGATTATTGATTGTTATTACATGGAACAAAACCCGTAAAAAAACGTTCTATTAGTATGTCGCTACTATCTCAAAAAAGTCCAAGGAATATCCTATTAGGTCAAGACAACAATGCATTGGTGTTTTTATTTGCTATCAATTCATTGATTTTCGTATTGATAAACTTTATCAGGATTGTTTATTATCTATCAGATATACCACTGGAATTTTTTAATAAGCAAATTCTAGATTGGTTCACTTTATCGCCTGTTCCTGAAGTTTTTTTTAGTAGACCATGGACGCTGTTTACGGCCATGTTTACGCATTTAAGTATTTGGCAATTAATTAGTACTCTATTGTGGCTATGGGCGTTTGGTTATATTTTACAAGACCTAGCAGGTAATAGTAAATTGTTGCCCATCTACTTGTATGGTGGATTTGTGGGTGCAATAGTATTTCTATTAACCAATAATTTATTCCCCGTTTTAGAAAGAAATATTCTTACAACACCAGCTATGATTGGAGGAGGAGCCGCTGTAATGGCTGTTGCATTGGCTACTACAACACTAGCCCCAGACTATCGATTATTCCCCTTAATCAATGGGGGCATACCACTATGGGTACTAACCTTGGTTTTTGTAGCAATTGATTTTGCCACCCTATCAGGTGGGAATGCGGGTACAGGAGCAGCTCATTTAGCGGGAGGTGCAATGGGTTTCTTTTTTGTAAAACAGCTTAACAAAGGAAAAGACTGGAGTTTGTGGATGATTGCTTTGGTAGATTGGTTTGACAATCTTTTTAACCCTGAAAAGAAAGTATCACAACAAAAACAAAGTGAAAAACATTTTTATAGGGCCAATCGAAAGCCCTATGAAAAAATTGCTAATATTACGCAACAACGATTAGACGATATCTTAGATAAAATAAATCAACACGGATATGCGTTTTTAACAGACGAGGAAAAGGCTTTTCTAAAAAGAGCCAGCGACCAAGAATTATAATGAATTTAGTTAATCAACCATTATTCAAGTATTTTAAAAAGGCATTTGCTTTTTCAGGCTTTTTTCTTGTTTTACTATTTTTAATAAGTTGTTTTAGCAGTTGGATTAACCCGCATTTTTTTAAAGGAATAACGTTTTTGGCTATTGGTTTTCCTTTTTTGTTCATTACCCTATTTATATGGTGCTCGATAGCAGTTATACTCTATGGTAAAACTGGATGGTTTTACTTTCTACTATTAATTCCGGGTTATGTTAACCTAACCAATATTTACGCATTCCAAAGCAAGCAAGAATTTAATCTTCAAAAGCCAACTAATCAGGTAAGAATTTTATCGTGGAATGTAAACGAGTTTTTATTTAGCAGACCAGAGGACGAATCGTGGAAATATGATCAACAGAAAATGCTCACGTTCATTAAAGAAATGAATGCAGACATTTTATGTTTTCAAGATTTTATTATTGCTCCAGGGTGGGCCGAAAGAGATATACCTAAATATTTAAGTGACTCATTGGGATATACTCATCAATTTTTTAGTGAAGATGGTCTTGCTTATGGAACAATTATTTTATCTAAGTTTCCAATAAAGGATAGTGGAAGAATCATTTATAACCAAAAGCTACATCCCGAAAGTATTGCCTATGCAGATATAGTAATTGGCAACAAAGCGCTCAGGGTATTTAATACTCACTTCAGATCTATGTTCTTGCATCATAACAATTTATCAAAAGAGGTTTTAGGAGATTTAAAATATGTAAAAGAAGATACCGGGTTTCTTTTTAAATCAACCAGATTAGAAAGACTAGAATATTATGATCGAATTCATACCAATCAAGCAAAGCAAGTCATAGAAGCATTGAATCAAACAACTATTCCATTTGTATTTTGTGCTGATCTAAATGCAGTACCAGCTAGCTATGCGTACCGTGTATTAAGAAAAAATACAAAAGATGCTTTTTTAGAAAAAGGAGCAGGTATTGGGGGTACATACAAGAAAGCAGCTTTTATTTCTAGGATAGATTATATACTCACAGATAAAAAAATTGAAGTAAAGCAATATTATTCACCTAAACTGAATTTGTCTGATCACTACCCAGTTATTGCAGACATTCAACTTGCCAATTAATTTTTTTGTAATTTTAATTATGGCTAAAGGCTGGTTTAGGAGAACAACGAAGAAATTTTTTATTGTAATCAATGCTTTGCTGGTATTATTCTTTTTACTTGCAGCTTTATCTCCTTACATTAATCCAGATGATTTTTGGCTTCATGGATTACTGGCCTTAACTACCCCTTACTTAATTATCTCGCTCATTTTGTTTGTTTTATTTTGGTTAATCACGAAACCAATTTGGTCTTTAATGCCGATTATAGCATTATTGATTGGCTGGCAACAAATCGCAGTTGTTTTTGCATGGACTGGTAATTCAATTTTTACCAAGCGCAAAGCAGAGAATCATTTTAGAATAGTCAATTGGAATATTCAAAGTTTCAACGGTTTGTCGAAGAATGTATTGGCAAAAAAAATGGTTAGGAACGAAGTGGCTACCAGTATTTTGAAAACCTATCCAGATATTATTTGCTTGCAAGAATTCAATAACGCAGCTTCGGAAAATAATATCAGCTTGTTTAGTAGAACACACCCTTATCATTATTTTTCTAAAGACTATCAAAGAAATGATGGGACGTATCAAGCGGGCTGCATCATTTTTTCGAAGTACCCAATGATCGATTCTGGAAGGGTAGTTTTCCCTTCCGAAGAAAGCCTTATATATGCAGATATTTTAAAGGGCAACGACACTATGCGGATTTTTACCACCCATTTGCAATCTTTCAAATTCAAGAAAAAGGATTACGCAGACATCGAAAAAATCAAAGAAACAGCCGAAAGTTCATTCAGCGCTTCGTTAAGTTTAATGCGTAAGATGAAAGCTGCCTATAAAAAAAGAGGGGTGCAATCAGATTTAGTAAGTACTGCATTAGAAAGAAGTCCCTATCCAAGTATTATAACCGGAGATTTTAATGATGTGCCCAATTCTTACACCTATTTTAATATAAAGGGATCCAAAAACGATGCCTTTTTACAAAAAAGTTTTGGATTGGGAAGAACATTTTTTTCTATCGCTCCCACTTTAAGAATAGACTATATTTTACTAGACAATCAATTTGAAGTAAAGCAATTTGATATGGTAGACGAGGCATTGAGCGACCATATCATGCTGGTTGCTGATATTCGTTTGAAAAAATAAAATAACTTTGCAGCATCATGTCGCTGAAAGTATACAACTCGCTTACCCGAAAGAAAGAATTGTTTGAACCGATTAACCCACCTTATGTGGGAATGTATGTATGTGGACCTACTGTAAGCGGTGAAAGTCATTTAGGTCATGCAAGACCTTTTATCACTTTTGATGTATTATATAGGTATTTGATGTATCTAGGCTATAAAGTCAGGTACGTTCGAAACATTACCGATGCCGGACATTTTGAAGAAGAAGGAAGAGAAGCAGAAGACAAAATTAGTTCTAAAGCCATTTTAGAGAAATTAGAGCCGATGGAATTGGTGCAGAAATACACCAATATGTACCATTGGGCGATGAACCAGTTTAATAATTTACCCCCTAGCATAGAACCTACTGCTACTGGACATATTGTTGAGCAGATAGAAATGATTAAAAAAATCATTGAAGATGGTTATGCTTATGAATCTAATGGGTCAGTTTATTTTGATGTAGAAAAATACAATACAGACTTTAGTGCTAAAGGGCAACCGTATGGTATTTTAAGTGGAAGGATTTTAGACGATCAAATAGAAAGTACAAGAGAATTAGACAACCAAGACGAAAAGCGGAACAAAAGTGATTTTGCCCTTTGGAAAAACGCTCCACCTGAACATATCATGCGCTGGCAAAGCCCTTGGGGAGAAGGATTCCCAGGCTGGCATATTGAATGTTCTGCAATGAGTACGAAATATTTGGGTAAGGAATTCGATATTCACGGAGGAGGTATGGACTTACAATTTCCACACCATGAATGCGAAATTGCACAAAGTACAGTTTGCAATCATCAAATGCCAGCAAGGTATTGGCTCCATAATAATATGATTACCATTAATGGTAAGAAAATGGGGAAGAGCTATAACAATGTAATTAAGCTAAGTGAATTATTTGCAGGAACCCATCCCATATTAGAACAAGCTTATGCACCTTCTACAGTTCGTTTTTTCATCTTACAGTCTCAATATAGAAGCACATTAGATTTTAGTAATGAAGCTTTACAAGCGAGTGAAAAAGCGTTGAGAAGATTAATGGACGCTTATGAGTGGTTAATGAGTTTTGAACAGACAGATAATCATACAGCTAGTGATGGCCAATTAAATGAAAAAGTACTGAAATTGGTGACTGCATTTGATGAGTACATGAATGACGATATCAATACAGCAAAAGTAATTGCCAATATGTTCGAACTGGTGCCAATAATCAATTCGTTAAAAGACAAGCATATTAGTGCTACTGCCCTAGATAGCAAAACGATTGAGTTCATGAAGAAACAATTAACTGCTTTTATTGTAAATATCTTTGGTTTAGAAAGCAGTAAAGCCAATAACAATAATAATAAATTGGAGGGTGTTCTACAATTACTAATCAATATGCGCAAAGAAGCAAAGCAACGCAAAGATTTTGTAACCTCCGATAAAATCAGAAACGAATTAACTGCCTTGGGCATTCAATTAAAAGACGAAAAAGACGGAGGCATGAGCTATACCATCCAGTAGATTATTCTCCTGGACGGTATTCCTTTTCTTTATTGTTCATGACGTCTTCTTTATAAAAGAAAACATCTTTAAACTTCCCATAAACAAATCCTTCGGCCTGATCTTTAAAATGAGGTGATAAAGGATTATTACTATGCCCACCCGTAACTATGGTTTTTGCTTTGACTTTTTTTCCAAACTCTACTGCTGCAATAAAACTATTTCCTGAAAAGCCATATCGTCCTTTAGAACTATACATAGAGCGGCTTTCGAAGGCTGGCAACGATCCCCATCTAGAGGAACTTAAAGGAACTGCTAGGCTTTCCTTATTGTCGTCGTATACTTCAGAAAACTTACCAGTTAATCGTTGGTAACGATTGATAGAACCCCATCTAACTTGCCAGTGACCGTATTTTGCTTTTAGCTCATTGATCACTTCATTTAATTGCTCTAACTGCTTTTTTCCATTAATGCCATTTGCCATTGCATTAAATCGACCTATCCATTCTGTATTTTCTTCTTGAGTTTTAGCCCTTGGCCAAAGCGAATTAATTTTAGTAGCCCAATCAATGGCCAATGTTGTTGCCACAGAGCTGGTATCGGTAATCTTATTCCAAGCCTTCAATATTTCAATAGCTGGTTTTACTTTAACTTTTAAAGAATCAGTATTATTGGTTGCATCATAAGCTTTAAATAAAGCAGGCAATAGAATATCGAATGCAGCTAAATAACGATCATACCCAATTTCAATTAACTCATCTAGGGTTATGCTATCTCTATTATTCAATAATCGCATGGCATTGATTCCTCTAGCGTTTTGCCCATCAGGGGCCATATAATTAGGATAATTATTTTTATTTGGACTGCTTTCGCCAGCTAAGGTAAATGGTGTTGCATTGCAATTTTGCATCCATCCACTTGCAGGATTAATTAGATGAACAGTCTCCTCCAATGGATGTACTCCTTGCCATTCTGTTGCTGCAATAGAACCATCAACAGGTAAAGTAAAATCGAATCCAGGAGTTCTTTTTGGTATAAAGTTGCCATGCCAATAGGCAATATTTCCTTGATCATCTGCATACACTGTATTATTAGTGGTATTAGACAAGCCCTTCATTGCAGTGGTATACTCTTCTAAATTATTGGCCTTGGTAGTTTTCCAACTTTGCACCAACGCTTTCATGGATCGATTATACTCTTTTAGTGCCAGCCATTTCCCATTTCTTTTTGCGACTACTGGACCATGATGCGTATAAAATGTTGTGAAGGTTTTGGACAGTTTTTCGCCGTTAACCAAATAATAAATGGTAATCGTTTTTGATTTTACAGGCATGAATTTCTTATCGTATTCATACACCCAGCCCTTTGCAGTTTTAGAAATTTTTTCTTCATACAAATCAGCCACATCGGTATATCCTGAAGTGTGCATCCAACCTACATGTTCATTAAATCCTTGGTAAATAAAAAACTGCCCCCAAGTAGCGGCACCATAAGCATTTAAGCCTTCTTCACTCACCATTTGCGCTTCGGATCTAAAGTAGAAAGGCACGTGTGGATTAATATAGAGCATTGCATTTCCTGAAGCTGATCTTTTTGGACCAATTGCAAAGCCATTAGAGCCTCTTTCTTCTATCTCTTTTATGGCATGATAGGCAGTTGAATTTGTTTCAGGACCGTTTTCATAAAATTGCTTGATTTCTTCAACCGATGCACCCCCTGTACTTGTAGCAGAAACACTACCATCTGTGTACATTAAATGAAACCAAGGCTCGAATTTTTTTAACACAACAGGTCTTACTTCAGGATGTTTGTACAAGAAATAATTAATTCCATCAGCATGTGCATTTAATAATTTTTTTAACCATAAAGGACTTTGCAAATAATCTTTTTTTGCATCATTGCTATCAGCAATCAAACGCATTAGTAAATCATTATAAAGCACTTTCTCTCCTTCCATCTCAGCCCTTCTACCCAACATCTCTAGGTAATTTCGCTCTATGCGCTCAAAGTTTTCTTCGCATTGAGAATACATTAATCCAAAAACAGCATCTGCATCCGTTTTACCATAAATATGAGGAACTCCATACTTGTCTCTAACAATATTCACTTGTTTGGCTTGGGCTTCCCATCGCCTTACTTCTGCTGTGCTAGGCGATTGAGCAAAAGCGGAGACCATCATCAAACTACAAAAGGCGAAGAACCCTATTTTCATAAACAAATTTTAAACTTTTGGTTAATGCTAACTCAATAAAAAAATTACTGTCCCTTGAAGCCCCACTTTTTCATAACGTTTAAATCTTCTTTTATACAATCTAAAGGAGCAATACCCTGATAGGCTTCTTGCTCTACAATTAAGTGAATGGTGCCTCCATTTTTTAATCCCTCTTCTACAATTTCTTTTACTTGCTGAACCCCTTTTCCTAAAATAGTACTCTCATATCCATTGCCATTTGCTCTTTTGATTTCATCTTTTACATGCATTGAAACAAAACGACCAGGATATTTTTTTACAATGGCTAAAGCATCTGCCCCTGTTCCATATAAATTACCCATATCAAATTGTTGGGTTACCATTGATGGATCGGTATTATTCAGCATCACTTCATACATGGTTTCATTGCCCATCATTTGAGTGAATTCAAAATCATGGTTATGATATCCAAATCGCATCCCAGATTTTTTACAGAGTTCACCAGATTTATTAAACACTTCCATAAAACGCAACATATCATCCTTAGACTTACGTAATCCAGATTCTAAAGAAGGGCTAATCACTAATTCTTGGCCTACCACTGCCGCATCCTCAATGGTGTGCTTCCAAGTATCCGTAAAGTCCTTTTTGGAAGCATCCCAATGATTTGCCCCCATAACAGTATGACCAGAAGGCATTTTCATCCCCAAATCAGCTAATACTTTTTTAAACTCAGTAGCGGTATATCCATAAAATTTTCGATTTGCATAGTTGGCATGCTCCACGTTTTTATATCCCATTTCTGCAACGGCTTTTAAAGTAGCCAATGGGTCTTTACGCATATCTTCACGCACAGAATACAGTTGAACACCGGTAATGAATTTCTTTTTTGCGGCAGCAGAAACCCAAGAAGGAAGGGTAACAGCAGCTAATGCAGCTAAAGTTCCTTGTTGTAAAAATGTACGACGATTCAATTGCATATTCTATGTTTTTTGTGATAACCAAAGTACGCAATTTTTGTATGAAAGCAGCATCTGTGCACGAGATCAAACAAGCTTTAATGAGCAACTCTACTAAAGAGTTGTCAGAGCTCTGTTTAAGACTGGCAAAATTTAAAAAAGAAAACAAGGAATTACTCACTTATTTACTCTTTGAATCGCATGACGAAGAAGCTTATATAACAGAGGTAAATCAACAAATAACCAACGAATTCAGTGAGATTGATCCAGGACAGAATCTATATTTTGTAAAAAAAACCATCCGAAAAATACTAAGAATAGCCAATAAGCATATACGTTATACCGGTTCTAAGCAAGCTGAAGTAGCTATTTTGGTTCATTTTTGTTTAAGCCTAAAAAAATCGGGCATACCATTTATGAAAAGCACAGCATTGGCTAATTTGTATAAACAACAAATCAAAAAAATGAATACAGCATTGAGTACCCTACACGAAGACCTGCAATATGATTACTTACAAATGATCAATGAATGTTGATTATTGTTCTTGATCAAAGTAAAGTTTATAATAGTGTTTACCAGTCATTTCATCGTATCCCTTTTCAATCAAGTCTCTGCGGCCATGAACGTATACATGAAAGTTCTTATCGAGTTTTAAGATGCTCTTGAAATGACGTTGTTGTTTTTGAATAGCTGCTGGATTAATGGCAAACTCTTCTTCAATATTTACTTGTTTAGCCACTTCATATTGCTGTTTGTATTGCGTAAAGCTTTCGATGACTTCAGGATGATATAAAACTTCTTTGTTAAATTCTTCCAATTGAAATTGGTCATGGGTTTTAAAGTAATCCATACTTCTTTGCAGCATATCAATTTGATCGGCTTTATTCGTATCAAAATGCTCATTTAGCTCTTTACTGATAAAAAGCTTACACATACCAAGGGTTTCGTTGGTATTATGGTAACTATTGACAATGGGAGAAGCTTGTAAAAAAGCAGATTTCCAAAAAGCAGCGTCCCCTTGCTTAGAAGCCAAAGATTCATGAATTAGGGCCAAAAAACCCTGATTTTGCTCTTTTCTGAGCAAAAGAACCCCTTTTTCAGGCTTTTTTAGGTCAATTCCATCCTCTATAGACAAATCGACACCTGTAGGTTTTGTATGAATTTTTAAGAATTGATCCTTTGTGCTGGTATGAAAAAGGCCAATAGCATCAATATAAGATCCGTCAAATGGAATATTTTCGAAAAAGACCGTATAAAATTCCCCAGATTTTGCAAAAACTGATTGGCTTTTCAAGTGAAAATGCTCTGCGAGAATCTTACTGTTATTTACAAAAGACGACTGATCGTCAAATACCTGTGCTATGGTTGTATAAACCAAGTTGTTCTCGATGGCTAAACGGTACTGTTCGGCCTCATTAAAGGGTTTTAGGAAAAAATGAGCCAAAGTCTGCTGCCAAAATTCATCAGGAATATCATGGGCTGTTTCAGACAAAATAAGTGAGCCACCTTGGGCTGCATTGCCCGCCTGGTGTACGATTAGCTTATTAATGGTAACACTTGAAATTTCGTTCATATTACTGCGAATATATAAGATAAGCAGCCTTTTAAAAACCAAATTCGGAAATCGTCAATAAATTTCAGACCTTTGCATTATTCTTAACCTTTAACACAGCTACATGTACGCCCAGATTTGGACCAAGTACCTACCCATCATCCGCATTTTATTAAAGAGAACCAAGCAGGATAACCAGGTGCTTGATTTAAACAGAATCGATTTTGAGCGTATGGGAACTGGAAGAAAAGCTGGGTACAAATTCACTATTGAATTTAAAAACGGTAAAGTAGCTAACTTAATCAGCAGCTCTGCTTTGGCTTCCGATTTGGCTAGTGTAATGTTAGATGATGCCAATACTAAATTAATTTTAGAAGGCGGAGAGTTTACCGTATCACTTAATACCAAGTTTCAACTCCTTATCAAAGGAGTAGCCGCTGAATTACCAGCAGCCACTGAAGAGTAATCAACTCTTTTTATGAACCTAAACATTCAAGGCCAATTATTTATAGTTGGAGGAGCTACATCTGGATTTGGAAAAGCAATTACACTTGCTCTTGTGAATGAAGGCGCATCAGTTATTGCTATTGCAAGAGGATTAGACAAATTAACCGAACTACAATTAACAGCACCTGATCAAATCAATATTATTGCTGGAGATCTTGCAGAAGAAGAAACCCTAACCAAACTATTAGCGTTCATTAAAGACCAACCCATACATGGTATGGTTGTTAATGCAGGAGGCCCCCCAGCAAAAATGGTTTTAGAAACCACATTAGAAGATTGGGATAAAGCTTACCATACAATTTTAAGATGGAAAGTGGCACTCACACAAGCAATCGTTCCTAAAATGGTAGATGCTGGTTACGGCCGAATTGTCTACATAGAAAGTGTTGCTGTAAAACAACCTGTAGAAAATTTAGTATTAAGTACATCACTAAGACTAGCTGTAGTAGGGATGGTTAAAACCCTTTCACAAGAAATAGCTACAACAGGTGTTACATTAAATATATTAGGACCTGGCTCGCACAATACCCCAGCCATTAATCGGCTTTATACCAAAAAAGCCGAGCAAACTGGATTACCATTTGATCAAGTAAAAGAAATGGGAATCCAACAAATTCCAGTGGGTAAACTAGGGGAAGCAGCAGACTTTGCAGGATTAGCTGTTTGGTTATTAAGCCCACAAAGTAAGTTTATAACAGGTCAAACTATTACAGTTGATGGAGGAGCAGTTAAAGGGATTATGGGTTAACTATTGATTAGATGACTTTGACAAATG
Source organism: Sediminibacterium sp. FEMGT703S (assembly GCA_002786355.1). Lineage (GTDB taxonomy): Bacteria > Bacteroidota > Bacteroidia > Chitinophagales > Chitinophagaceae > Sediminibacterium. Next base: position 134,701 of record PGCO01000004.1, on the reverse strand, counting down.
AATCGTCTGCTTTTTCAAAAATCTACTCAGATTCTCCTGGCCAATTCTTAGACCGCCAACTCCACTCATATTAAAACTAAGGTTGTCTCCATAATGTAAGATGGCAGTTAGCGCCGCTTCATTAATACTTACAGAGCCGGCATTTATTCTAATTGCAATATCTGAGGCTTCCTCATCGGTAGCAGCAAAAACTCCAGCACCTAAAGAATATGGGGTAGCATTGGCTAATTCAATTAACTCTTCAGTAGTACTAAAAGACATGATGGGCATAATAGGACCGAAAGTTTCTTCTTTCATCAACAACATATTATGGGTAACATTCACCACAATCGTTGGTCTGCAATAAAATCCACCATGGATTTCTTCGCATCGATCACTCCCAGTCAAAATAATTGCACCTAATGCTTTTGCATCTTCTAAATGGGTATTGATGGTTAATACTTGTTTTTCAAAAATGATTGGACCAATTTTGCCATTCGTAAAATTTTCAACAGTCAACTCCAATGCTTTTGTTTTTTCAACTAGCAGATCTACTAATTGATCATGAATAGATTCATGCACATAAATTCTTTCAAAACTCAAACAGTTTTGACCAGCATTGGTAGTGCTCCCCTTGATTATTGCATTTGCAGCCAATTCTAAGTTTGCACCAGCTAAAACAATAGCAGGATCTTTTGCGCCGATTTCCATTAAAACAGGAGTTAGTTTTTTACTGGCTGCTAACGCAATTTTCTTGGCAGTATTTACCGAACCAGTAAAACAAACTAAGTCTGCTTGATCTACCATTAAAGCGCCAATAGAAGCATCCCCTGGAGTAAATAAAAGTACCTGATGTAAGCCAGGTACTGCCAGAATGGTTTTATTGATTACTTCAATAAAACGAGGTGTTATTTCACTAGGCTTTACGAATACTGCGGCGCCTGAAAGCAAAGCAGGAAGGGTATCCATCATAGATAAAGCCAATGGAAAATTCCATGGACTAATTACAGTAACCAATTGATAAGGAATCCAATTAGGCGATAAATTATAAAAATGATTTGCGGTAGTACACCATTTATCAATAGCGTCAATTACCCAATCCACTTCAGCAGTTGTTTCCCATTTTCTGCCAGTATCTGAAGCAAGCGCACCAACCAACAATTCTTTATTAGCAATAATTAATTTCTTCCACTCTTGTAATACAGCAATACGGTTACTAATACCCATTCGCAGCCAGGCATCTTGACCATTTCTTAATTTCTTGCAACATTTAATTAATTGCGCTGTAGTACAATCCGGAATTTCATAATCGTACGCTCCAGTTCTAGGATTTCTAACTCGCATATTCGCATATAAAGTTATGCTTTGCGAACATATTTTGTGAGAATAAAAATTATATCCTATTTAATCAATAGCTTATGAAATTTCAATACCTCATCCTTCTCGATAGGGGTAAGATGTTCCTTACGGTTGTATTTATCAAAAAGAAAAATAACCCGCTTATGTTGCGGATATTTTGCCAAAATAGCTTCCATTTTTTCACCCAATGGCAAATCTTTTTCAAAAAGTGGCTTGCCTACTGTTGCAGGTGCTTTTTCCCGGGTATGCATTCGATTAATAGTGGCTTCAAGTGTTGCCAATAAATTAGCAGGCATATCAGGTACTTTACTCGCTTTAGAAAATAAACCCTGCAACTGTTTTTTGCTTAAACTACCTCTTTCTTCGTATTGGTGCATTAAACTCATTACAAACAAAGCATCGGGATTGTGTTTGTAACAAGCTTCCAATAATCTGTCAATAATATCTAATTTCCCTTTAGGCATTTTGCGAAGATACACTAAAGAATATGACGTATATTTCTGAAATAAATTCAGCGAATATGCATAAACTGCTCTTAGGTTTGCTCCTTATTTCTAGTGCAAACTATTCTATTGCCCAAACTAGTAAAGAACCATTATCCGAAAATGTAAATGACTATTTCAAACCCATGAAATGGCGCAGCATTGGGCCTTTCAGAGGAGGTAGGTCTAATACGGGCACAGGGGTTAAAGGAGATATCCATACCTATTATATGGGAACCACAGGTGGTGGATTATGGAAAACCAGTGACAGAGGAATTACCTGGAATAATATTTCGGACGGGCAGTTTAAAACAGGATCAGTAGGTGCCATTGCAGTATCAGAAAGTAATCCCAATATTGTTTACGTTGGAATGGGAGAACATGCAATGCGCGGAGTAATGACGCATCATGGTGATGGCATGTATAAAAGTACGGATGCAGGAAATACCTGGAAAAAAATTGGACTAGATGCAACACAGCATATTGCGCGCGTAATTATAGACCCAAGCAATCCAGACATTGTATACGTTGCAGCACAGGGAGCACTATACAGCAATTCAACTGAAAGAGGTATTTACAAAAGCACCGACGGAGGAACAACATGGAAAAAGATATTATACGTTAACGATAAAACAGGCTGCGCTGAATTATCGATGGATGCAAAAAACCCCAGCATATTATATGCAGCCATGTGGGAACATGGCAGATTACCTTGGAAAGTAATCAGCGGTGGCGCAGGAAGTGGCTTATATAAGTCTACCGATGGTGGAGCCAATTGGGAAAAATTACAAACAGGCTTACCTAAAGAAATGGGCAAGATGGCTATTGCAGTCAGCGGCGCAAATTCAGATAAAGTATATGCATTAATTGAAAGTGATTTCGATAAAAATGCAGGTGGATTATATGTTTCAAATAATGCAGGAAAAAGTTTTAGTCAAGTATCAGCAGAACATAAAATCATTCAGCGTGCATGGTATTATATAGAAGTATTTCCAGATCCAAATAATGAAAATACTGTGTATGTATTAAGTGCGCCCGCATTAAAATCGATTGATGGCGGAAAAACATGGGAAAATATTCAAGGTGTGCACGGAGACTACCACAATCTTTGGATCAATCCAAGTGATTCAAAAAATTTAGTAATGGCAGATGATGGCGGCGTAACCATTAGTTTTAATGGAGGACAAACCTGGAGCAGTCAAAGCAATATGCCAACGGCACAGATGTATCGCATTAATGTAGACAATTTATTTCCGTATAATATTTATGGAGGGCAGCAAGATAATTCATCGGTAAAAATTGCAAGTAGGTCTTTTTCCGGTGGGATTACAGCCGCCGATTGGTCTGCATCAGCAGGAGGTGAAAGTGCATTCTTAGCGTTTGATCCCAATAATCCAAGGTATGTATTAGGAGGGTCTTATCAAGGAACGATTGAAGTGTTAGATACTAAAACCAATGCAAGTACCAATATCATGGCAGCACCCATACAGTACTTAGCAATGGATGCAAAAGACATGAAGTATCGTTACAATTGGAATGCCCCCATCATTCACAGTCAACACGAGCGAGGCACTTATTATCATGGAGCACATGTATTATTAAGAACAAGAGACATGGGTAAAACATGGGATGAAGTATCGCCCGATTTAACTAGAAATGAAAAAGAAAAACAAGTAAAACCAGGAGTGCCATTCACCAATGAATCAGTAGGTGCAGAAAACTATGGTACATTAAGTTATGTGATAGAATCACCTTTAGAAAAAGGAGTAATTTATACAGGCAGTGATGATGGATTAGTATACGTTACAAAAGATGGAGGAGCGAATTGGAAAAATATTACACCAGCAGGATTAGCAGAGTGTTTAATCAATGCAATAGAAGTATCTCCTTTTGATAAATCAACTGTTTATATTGCAACCACGCGTTATAAATTTAACGACCACACGCCTGGATTGTATAAGAGTACAGACTATGGAAAAACCTGGACCAATATCAGCAATGGTATACCAGTAGGATCTTTCACACGCGTTGTAAGAGAAGACGATAAAAGAAAAGATTTGTTGTATGCAGGAACAGAAAACGGAGTGTATATTTCTTACAATGGCGGAAAAAATTGGACTTCATTTCAACTGAATCTACCCAATACCCCCATCACCGATTTACGTGTACACCAAAACAATTTAATTGCGGCAACATCAGGAAGATCATTTTGGATATTGGATGATTTAACAACCGTTCGTCAATTCAAATCATCTCCTAACACATTATTGGTGTATCAACCAGCACCAGCTATTTTAGCAACAGGCAGTTCTGAACTAGACGGCAATAGCGCAGACTTTGATGGTACTAATCCATACAGAGGTGTTAATCCAGCAACCGGAATAGTAATCTATTATGATTTACCTGAATTAAAAGATAAAGCAGTAGTAACCATGACCATTAAAGACGGTTCTGGTAAAATCATTAGAACATTTAGTTCTAAAGCAGACCCGAATTATAAAAGATATGATGGTGCTCCACCAAGAGATCCACAATTATCTACCAATAAAGGGTTGAATAGATTTGTTTGGAATCTTAGGCATGCTACTATGCCAGGTGTACCCAATACTTATATTGAAAGTAGCTTCCGCGGACATAAAGCAATCCCAGGAACTTATAGCATCAGTATAGAAGCAGAAGGAAAAACAGTGAGTACCAATGCAACTATTTTAGCTAATCCAAATTATCCAACCACTGCTGCGGAATACCAGGAATTTGATGAAGCTATGACGGGCATGGAAACGACTGTAAAAGAAATGCATACGATGGTAAACGAATTATTTGCGAAGAAGCAACAATTGGATCAACTGATTAAAACACTTCCAAATGGTACTACCAAAACCAATGCAGAAGCTTTGGCTAAAAAAATGCAAGCATGGGACGAAGAAATGATTCAGCGTAAGTCTACTGCTTATGATGATGCAGAAAATTTCTTAAATAAATTTACTGCCTACTTTATGTTCATGATGAATCAAACAGAAAGTGATATACCTAGGGTAAATAAGCCTAATCGTGATTTATTAAAAATATATACCACACAATGGGAGGCATTAAAACAAAGAGGTGAAAACTTAAATAAAGTTGAAATTCCAGCACTGAATAAGCAGTTATTTAATGAAGGAATAGGCGCCATTCGCACAAATTAATATAGCCTTATACAACTGACCAATATATTTGTAAGACTAAATCATGCTCAATGAAAAAGTTCTTACGGTATATTGGTTATTTTTTTGGTGCTATTCTAGCGCTGTTGATATTATTATTGGTGATTTATTTTCAACCAGATAGAAGTCTAGAAGAGTTAAAGCCATTGTACGTAAACAACGAATCGGAGTTTATGCCTTTGATGGGGATGAATGTGCATTATAGAGATCAAGGCAATCCTAGTGATTCAGTGCCACTAGTTTTAATTCATGGTACCAGTTCTTCATTACATACATTTGAAGAAGTAGTAAAGCGTATTAATAAAAACAGAAGGGTAATTACTTTAGATATGCCGGCATTTGGATTAACAGGACCCAATGCCAACAATGAATATAGTTTTAAGTATTACAGTCAATTCTTAGACTCTTTTTTAACCAAATTAAATATTCCTCTCTGCGATATAGGAGGCAATTCATTAGGAGGCGGTATTGCTTGGCAATTCACCACTTATTTTCCTGAAAAAGTAAGAAAATTAATATTAATTGATGCAACTGGCTACCCGGTTATGAATGTAAAGGGATCAATTGGTTTTAAAATAGCTTCAACCCCAGTAATCAACAATGTGATGTTATTTATTACCCCAAAGGCATTGGTAAGTGCAAGCCTAAAGGGAATTTATCAAGACCCGAATATCATTAACCAAGAACAGATTGATCGCTTTCACGATATGGCTATTGCAAAAGGAAATAGAAAAGCCTTATTAGCCATTTTCAAAAAGGGATTGGAGCAGGAGCCAAACAAAATAAAGACCATTCAAAAGCCCACCCTGATAATATGGGGAGATAAGGATGGTTTAATTCCTGTTCAAAATGCCTATTTGTTCAATAAAGATATAAAAGGGAGCAAACTAGCTATTTTAACCAATATAGGTCATGTGCCAATGGAAGAGGATCCAGCAAAAACAGCGGCTTTGATTAATGAATTTTAAAACGGGGCAGGAGAAGTAAACCCTTGTATTGGAAATAGAAATCGGGGACAATCACACCCCCCGATATGAATGTACCCCGATTTTAGGACGAATTCCTGATGCAATATGCTGAAAAATTGTGATTTTTTAATACCTAGTATTAGGTATTTTTTTAGATTTCTGGGAAAGCATCTACAAAAGAGCCCGTATTATTGACTACATCCTTGATTACACTATCCAATTTTAAAGCGGATTGGTATAATTCTTTTATCAATATTAATTTTTCGTCATCTGTAGCAAGATCATCATTGATGATTTTGGTAATACCCAAAATATCGGCCAAAGGGCCTCTCACTAAATGTGATTGCGCCCAAGCAATTTCCCGAAGTTTTTGATTTTGTAATTTTAAACTTTCTAAAGTTGCTATTCGGGCAGTATTATCCTTTATTAACCCAATGAACTTAAATATTTGGCCCTGAGTATTTTTATAAGCAACTCCGCTAATTACTACGTGTTTAATATTTCCTTTAAAGGTTTTTATTTTTACTTGGATGGGTTGAGATTCCCCTTCTAAAGAAGTGGCTTTATTAACCCATTTATCATATAAACTACGATCTTCTTGACAAACTAAATTGGTAAAAAGATTTGCATGTGGCAATACATTTTCTTTGGGTAATTCTACAATCCGAAATAGTTCATCACTCCACAATGCACTACGTTCGGGCAATGCAACTTCAAAACTACCAACATGCGCAATCCCCTCTGCTTTAGACAACATTGCCTCAATAGTTAATGCTTTTTCAATAGCGGCTTTTTCTTTAGATAAGTCTTTAAAATAAGCCGCTAAAAACAAATATTTACCTGCCCTAAAGGGAGCGCTTGCCGTAATTCTTACTGGTTTTTTAATTCCTTTGTAGTTAATAATATTTACGTCTACTGATTGATAGGAATTGGTCTTGGTAAACTGCTGAAATAATTCACCAACAATTACAATATCGTCAGGGGGATGTAGTTGAGTTTGATGCATCCCAACCATTTCTGCTTTGCTATACCCAAACAAAGTACAAGCACGATCATTCACGTCTACTAAGTAACCACTGGTTGCATCAGCAATTAAAATAGCATCTTCAGCCCCGTCAAATAAAGCAGCATATCTTAAGTCTACTATTCTGGTCTCCTCTTGCTGCTCTTTAAGGGCAGTAATATCATTACTAAAAAGTGTTAGCCCTAAAATTTTTCCATGTTGATCAATAATGGGGCTATACTTATTTTCATAAAACCTTCTTTTCCCATCAGGAAATATAAAATTATTCGTAACTACAAAACTTTCCCCTGCAATAGCTTTATCATAATTAGCCTTAGCAAAGGGCACTAAATCTGCAGGTATTACTTCAAAAGCACTCATGCCCACTGTTACCTCTTTTTTGAGGGCAGTTTTAGCAAATTCAATATACGAATCAGAGAATCCTAAAAACCGATAGTTTTTGTCTAATGCAATTACAAATAAATCTTTAGGGCTATTTAGAATGGCTTTTAAAAAAGCATTATCCTTAATGACTTGCTTTTTAGTCTTTTCAAATTCCTGCTGAGTGCTAATTAAATTTTCAGTAATTGTTTCTATACTGGTAATATCTAGATGCGTTCCAATAACCATCCCAGTTAATTCACCTTCATTATTACGCATGGCCATTGCCCTACTCAATATAGTTACCCAATTACCATTGGCATGCAACATTCTAAATTGCTACTTGTACTCCAATACTGGATGTAAAATAAAATCCGAAAAAAATTCTTTGGCTTTAGAAAGGTCTTCTGGATGTAACCAGTTTTCCCAAACATCTTTTATAGAATATTTTGCCCAGTCGGACACAACATATTCAGGACGACCCAGCATTTCAAAATAATAACTATTACACCAGAGTTCCTGTGTTAGTACATTGTATTCCCAACCTCCTAATTGACCTACCGCTAATAAGGTCTCATATTTTGAACTATAGGAATTAGTGGGCATTCTAGGGGGGATTGATTATGCCAAAAATATCAATTAGGAGTTGTATTAATAAGTAGATTAATAAATAATTTCAATAATATCAATTAAACTCCTGAAATTTCAGGTTTATCCGCTATTGATAATCATCAATATTGGTGAATATTTCATCCAGAGCGCCAGTACTAGTAACAATATCTCTGATTACCTGATCTAATTTTTCTGCCGACTCGTGCAGATGTTGAATGAGTTGGAATTTTTCGTCATCAGTAGCTAGATTCTGATTTATAATTTTAGTGATGCCTAAAATGGAGGACAATGGTCCTCTAACTAAGTGCGATTGCGACCAAGCAATATCTCTTAATTTTTGATTCTGTAATTTTAAATTCTCTAAAGTTGCAATCCTGCTAGTATTATCTTTTATTACTCCAATAAATTTAACCATTTCCCCTTGAGCATTTTTATAAGTAACACCACTAACTATTACATGCTTAATATTATTCTTAAAGGTTTTTATTTTTACTGATATTGGGTAAGACTCACCTTCAGAGGAAATGGCTTTCTCTGCCCATTCATTAAATCTTGCTTTATCTTCTTCACAAACTAGGCTGGTGAGTTGATTCTTTTGTCTCGGTATTTTTTTGGGAGACAATTCTACTATCTGAAACATTTGATTGCTCCAAATTGCTTTTCGTTCTGGAAGCAGTACCTCAAAACTACCTACCTGTGCAATCCCTTCGGCCTTCGAAAGCATCATTTGAACCATTACTGATTTTTCAATTATTGCTTTTTCTTTGCTAATGTCTAAATGAGTGCCAATAATAAATCCTGATAAATCTCCTGCATCGTCTCGCATGGCGATTGCCCTATCTAAAATAGTTATCCATTCTCCATTGCTATGCAGCATTCTAAATTGTTGCGCATATTCCGCACTTGGATGTAAAATAAAATCAGCAAAATATTCTTTTGCCTTTTCTAAATCATCGGGGTGTAGCCAATTTTCCCAAACTTCTTTAATAGGATACTTAGCCCATTCTGCGGTATCTGGGTTTGCCCTTCCTAATATTTCAAAATAAAATTTACTGCACCACAGTTCTTTAGTAAGCACATCATACTCCCACCCTCCTAACTGACCAACCGCCAATAGGGTTTCATATTTTGAACTAAAAACTGAACTATTAAACATTGAACTATTTATATGTGAATTAAATCTATTATTTTATTTCGTAAATAAATTTATCAGAAAGAATAAAATTGAAAATATAATTTATACGTCTGTTGATAAGATTAATTCGTTACAAATTCTATCTTAACTTGTAAACACAAATACAGCACCATGAAAAATTGGACACTCTTTTTTATATTAAATGTCATATCATTTTCGTCAAACGCACAATCCCTTCAAATTGTTGAACAAAAATTAATAAAAAAAATAGAAGAGCACTATCCTTCAATGATGGAGCTCCTTAAAAATTCGGTGAATATCAATAGTGGCACTTTTAATGTGGCCGGAGTAAAAGCAGTGGGTCAATTATACAGTAAAGAATTAGAAAAATTAGGCTTTACCATCGAGTGGATCAATATGCCCGATTCTATTAAGCGTGCCGGTCATTTAGTAGCAACCAGAAAAGGTAATAAAGGAAAAAAGATGATGTTATTGGGGCATTTAGATACCGTGTTTGAACCAGATATGCCTGCAAATCCATTTACTGTTTTAAATGATAGTACCATTACGGGGCAAGGTATCAATGATATGAAAGGAGGTGATGTAATCATTATTGCGGCAATGAAAGCAATGCACGAATTAAACTTGTTGGATAATACTACCATCACCATTTATATGACCGGAGACGAAGAAAATGCAGGAGAGCCAAGAAGTATTACCAGAGGAGATTTTATTGAGCGGGCCAAGCAACACGATGTAGTACTTGGGTTTGAAGGGGCTGCTGGCTTTAATACTATAGCAACAGCAAGAAGGGGTGCTAGTTCATGGGAGTTAACAGTAGAGGGGAAGCAAGGACATTCTTCTGGGGTTTTTGGCGCAGCAGGATATGGTGCAATTTATGAAGCAGCCAGAATTGTAAATAGTTTTAGAGAAACATTAAGTAAAGAACAATACCTCACTTTTAATCCAGGCATTTTTATTGGAGGCTCTGAAGTTAGCGCCAACTTTGAACAACAGCGTGGTGAAGCATCAGGCAAAACCAATATTATTTCGCCTAAAACATTTGTAAACGGAGACCTCCGTTTTTTAACTGAAGAACAAAAAATCAATGCAAGAAATGCTATGCGCAAAATTGTTTCTACAAGTTTGCCAGGCACTAAAGCAACCATTCATTTTCAGGATGGAATTCCTTCTATGGCACCCACAAAGGGAAATGAAGCTTTGGCGAATATTTTAAGCAAAACCAGTGAAGACATGGGATTGGGGAAAGTAGTACCAGGCAATCCTGGCAGCAGAGGAGCTGGAGATATTTCTTATGTGGCAGCTTATGCAGATTGTTTAGATGGATTAGGTGCTTCAGGAAAAGGGGCGCATGCGCCAGGTGAAACACTTAATTCTAAAGAGTTTCCAATTTTAATGAAAAGAGCAACTGTATTTATATACAGACTAACGCAAGCAGTGAATTAAAAAGTTTCTAACAAGTTTACAAAAACACCGCTACTTCCATTACGACCCATTCCGTAGTCAATAGCAATATTGGTATTGGTTTTCTTGCTCATTTTAATACGCAAGCCAAAACCAAAACCTGCAGCAAATTGATTGGCTAATTTTTGTTTTTTAGCTTCATTAGTAGCCGTTGATAAATTAACAAAACCAACGCCACCCAGTAATCCATTTTTAGAAATAGGGAAACGATATTCCGTTTCGCCATACCACATATTTTCACCACGAATTCTACCTTGAATATAACCCCTACCTGTTCGATTATACATATCCCAGCCAATAGCCGGCATTTCTAAATACGGCTGTTTGCCGCTCATTAGCAAACTTCCCATTGTCCAGAAACCAATAATATGGGGCCTTACCCGCATTTTAGTAGGGTTCCAATAAGTTCTATATTCATAATACAACGTATTATGAGAACGAGTGCTTCCAAAAATTTCATTATTGATTCTAAAAGTCATTTTCGCATACTGCCCTTTTCTTGGATTAACCGAATTGTCTCTGGTGTCATACAATAGATTGAGGCTAATACCAATAGAAGCGTATTGATCTTGTCTAATATTATTTAGTTTGGAATACTCGTAATGTGCAGTCAAATACTGGTTAGCACTAGAGGTATCTAATAGTTGGTCTACTACACTATAATGACGATCAATATTAACCCCTATTCCTGCGTACCATGTTCCCCATAGTTTTTTATACAAAGTTTGATAGAAACGCAAATAATTAAACTTCATGGGCTCTTCATTCGCAGTCGTATTAGGCAAATCATTGAAATTAATTCCTAAACCATACGTGGGCTGCGAAAAAATAAGCCAGCGCCAATCCCCCTGTAAAACCCATTCATCATCTTTTAAAAAAATCATGTTTCGGGCAAACAAATTAAACTGATTACGAGTGGTAATGGTAGCATTGGCCAATATATTAGACAAATGGGTTTTATTAGCAGTTCCCGATAAAAAATTGGTACTGATGCCCGCACCTATCACAAAACCCAATGCAGGATTGTAGCCCGGAATGGGTAAGATACTTGTATATAATTTTCTGGGAATTAACGAATCGTTCTCTGGCTTTTTATTCGTTTTTTTGACGCCAAAAATCACGTCAATAATATCTTTTTCAGGAATTTTTACATTCTGAGCAAAAGATGAATTAAATATACACTGCACCAAAATAGTCAGTAAACAGAGAGAAAATTGTTTCAATAAGCGTGGTTTATTGGCAAAATAAATCGTGTATATTACAAAGGTACAATAAAGACAAGAATATGAACAAGCATACCCTACTATTAGCACTGAGCCTATTTTTTATGGGGTTCATTCCTTTTGCAGTTAATGCGCAAATACTCCCATTAAGAGAACAAGCAAAATTGATTGACGAAGTAGTAGATGACCGATTAAACAACTTATTGCCACAGTTAATGGAGCGAACTGGCATAGATATGTGGGTAATGATTACCAGAGAATATAACGAAGATCCAATCGTAAAAACCCTATTGCCAGCCACTTGGATCAGTGCTAGAAGAACCACTATGTTGGTGTTTTATTACAACCCACAAACAAAGGAATACACCAAATCAGCAGTGGCCAGGTATAATGTAGGAAGTTCTATTAAAGCAGCTTGGGACATGACCAAATATCCAGATCAGTGGGATGCACTAATGGCTTTAGTGAATAAACACCAACCAAAAAAAATAGGCTTGAATATCTCTAAAAGCTACGGGCATGCAGACGGTTTAGATCATACAGAATATGAACAATTCATGCAAAAACTGCCCGCTACTTTTAAATCAAAAGTGGTTTCATCAGAACCGCTGGCAGTGGCTTGGTTAGAAACCAGAACGGCCAGAGAAATGCAATACTATCCACAAGTAGTGCAAATTAGCAAAGCCATCATTGCTGAAGGATTTAGCAGCAAAGTCATTACACCAGGCATCACTACTTCAGAAGACCTAGTATGGTGGTACAGACAAAAAATTAACAGCTTAGGATTGGCTACTTGGTTTCATCCATCAGTAGAAATTCAACGCAATGACCAAGTTGAATTTGATCATTTAAAAGCATTCAGCAATAAAGGGTATGATCCTAAAAATATTATTCAACCGGGCGATTTATTGCATGTAGATTTTGGAATCACTTATTTAAGATTGAACTCAGATATACAAGAGCATGCTTATGTACTAAAACCAGAAGAAACAGATGCTCCAGAATATTTGAAAAATGCATTAGCCATCGGTAATCGTTTACAAGATATTTTAACCAATCAATTTGCACTCAATAAATCGGGCAATAAAATTTTATTAGACGCATTAGCAGAAGCAAAAAAACAAGGAATCAATGCAACCATTTATACCCATCCAATTGGATCTCACGGACATGCAGCAGGCCCTACGATTGGTATGTGGGATCAGCAAAATGGTGTGCCTGGAAGTGGCGACTACCCTATGTATTACAATACGGCCTATTCAATAGAGTTGAATGCAGCAGTAGAAATTAAAGAATGGAAAAAATCAATACGCATCATGTTAGAACAAGATGGATACTTTGACCAAACTGGTTTTAAATACATCAGCGGAAGACAAACTAAATTACATTTAGTAGGGAATCCTAACTGGCAGTAGTGTTATTAGTATTATTTAAAGGTATCAGCGCACTCACAAAATAAGCAGGTATAGTACAAATTAAAATCCAAATATAGAAATCATAGAAACCCATGTATTCACTGAGTAAACCACTGAACATCCCTGGAATAATATAAGCCAGGTACATCACTGAACTGGCAAAACTAAAGTAGGCCAATTGGTATTTACCAGGTGCAATTTCTTGTAGTATATAGAATACCAAAGCGAGTAAACCAAAGCCATAACAGAAGTGTTGAAAAGCCACCATTAACATAATGGGGGTTTCGTCAACGGGCTGGAATAATGCTAGATAAACATAAACCAATAAAGAAAGATTCATTGCGGTGCATAAAAAAAGTAGGGTCTTTCTATTAAAAGTACGGGCTGCAACAAAATAGCCAGCAACAAAACTACCCAACACAAATGCTATCACGCCAAGTACACTAAAGGTAAAGCTGGTCTCTTCTTGATCAAAAGCAAGCCCACCTTCAATTCTAGGAGCACTAAAAAATAGCGGGGCTATTTTAATTGCCTGTGCTTCGGCTAAACGGTAAAAGAAAATAAACATTAAACCAATGACGATATTCTTTTTCTTGAAAAATTGAACCACCACATCCCAATAAATAACTACCGATTCAGGGGCAGATTCAACAGCATGAACTGGTCCACCACCCATTGGTAAATTATATGCGCTAATTACCCCTAATAGAATCATTGCCAAAGCATAAATCATCATAATAGACATCCAAGCAGCTTTTAACCCATAGCTTTCTTCAATAACAAAAGCCAGTGCAACTAAAGCAGGGCCAAATAAAGCTTTGGCTATGCTTTTAAAGACCACTTGCCAACCTACATATTGTTGTTGTTCTTTTTGATTCAATTCGTTAATATAAATTCCATCTGCAGCCAAATCTTGGGTAGCAGCAGCAAAGGCAATGGCTGTAAATAAGCCAATTGAAAGTCCAAAAAAACTATCAGCAATTAAACTCACTGCTACCAATGCAAACATAGCCCCTAAGAAAAACTGAGACACATAAACGAAGTAGCGTTTGGTCATGAACATTACTAAAAATGGGGCCCATAAAAACTTAAATGCCCAAGGAAGCATGATGAAAGAAGTCCAAAATGCAATTTCATCATTGGGCAAACCCAAAGAATCATACATGATTGCAGCTGTACTAGACAGGGCAATAAAAGGAATACCAGAAGCAATCCAAGTGCTGGCAATCCAGCTAATCGGAGCAATTTTATTTGTATTAATTTCAGACACTATGAACTATTAAGCTTATTAAATGATATGAATATACACTATTTTATCCCTTATATGGATCGTTTAAAATTAGGAATCTTTCTATGCTTAGTTGCTTGCTCATAAGCATACGCCATTCCAATAATAGTTCCCTCTTGATAAGCAGAAGCCACAAAAGAAAGACCTACAGGTAAACCATGAATATCACCCATCGGAACAGTAATATGCGGATAACCAGCCATGGCAGCAGGAGGACAAAAATAAAAGCCAGGGTCTTGGTCTCCATTTACCCAATCAATACAATGTGCAGGACCATAACTCGTACCCACAATCGCATCTAATTGATTGGCCTGCATAGTGCGATCTATAATACCACGAGCAGAAGTAGATTTAGCCAATGCAGTTTTATATTCTTCGCTGCTCAAGTTGCCTTTAGCATTGCTCATTTCAACCAATTCCTGTTTAAAATAAGGCATGGTTTTTTCCGCATTTTTTTTATTGTATGCAATTAATTCGCTCATGCTCTTAACGCCATTTTTTACCGTAGATAAATATTTATTGAGCCCATCTTTAAACTCATAGAGCAAAACCTGAAACTCCGATTCGCCCAAAGGACCTGTTTCTTTCACCAACTCAACAGGAACAATGATAGCCCCCATTTTTTTCAATTGCTCAATTTCCTTTTGGTATAATGCCACCACTTCCTCTTGACGGCCTCTTAAAAAAGATTGTTCAACGCCAATCCGTTTTCCTTTTAAAGCATCCTTATTTAAAAAAGTAGTGTAGTCTTTCGCAATTTTATCTTTTGCATTTAACGTTACTGCATCCGCAGGATCTACACCCACCATCGCATTCAACAAAACCGCCGCATCCGCCACGGTGCGGGTCATAGGACCAGCTGTGTCTTGTGTAGCAGAAATTGGAATAATGCCCGATCTGCTCACTAAACCAACCGTAGGTTTAAGCCCAACAATACCACAGAAAGAAGCAGGAGCAACCACCGATCCATCGGTTTCAGTACCCACGGCTACTGCACATAAATTTGCAGAAACAGCCACAGCAGAACCGGCACTAGAACCACAAGGAGAGCGATTGATTATATAAGGATTTCTGGTTTGTCCGCCTCTGCTACTCCACCCACTACTAGAACGAGTAGACCTAAAATTTGCCCACTCACTTAAATTGGTTTTGGCTAAAATAATTGCACCCGATTTACGCAATTGTGATACCACAAAAGCATCTTTGGCAGCAATATGATTTTCTAAAGCCAAAGAACCAGCAGTCGTATGCATTTTATCGGCAGTATCAATATTGTCTTTAATCATGATCGGAATCCCGTGCAAAGGCCCGCGTAATTTGCCCGCTTTGCGTTCTTTATCCATTTGCTCCGCCAATTGCATGGCTTCTGGATTCACTTCAATCACCGATAAAAGATCATGTCTTCCTTGATCTATTTCACTAATGCGACGCAAGTATAATTCGGTCAATTTAACAGAAGAAATAGTACCCGCTTTTAAACCAGCTTGCAATTCGGAAATCGTGAATTCAGAAAATTCAAATTCATCTCTTCCAGAAGCAGCAGCAGCGGCTATTTCGGCACTATCTTTTTTATTTTCTTTGGAGGGATCACTACCGCCGCCACATCCAGTTAAAACAGTTGCAGCAGTGCCCGCTACTGTTACAGCCGCCGCAGCCGCCAAAGAACCATTGCGCAAAAATTTTCTTCTGTTCATAAATCAAAATTGAATATTGAAAATAACATAAAAAGGTCAATCCACTTTGTACATTTGCCGCATGCAAAAACCAATTATATGTGTAGGAGCCATTTTAGTAGATGAGCTCATTCATGCCGGACACGCGATATTACCGGCAACCACTGTTGATGCAAATATAACCAAAACTGCAGGTGGAGTAGCCCATAATATTGCCAAGCAATTGAGTATATTAGGAGCAAATGTTCAATTAATCAGCGTATTTGGAAACGACAGTGATGGAGATTGGCTAAAGCAATCATGTGCAGCAGCTGGGGTAAAAATAGATGCTAGCATCACCAAAGAAGGAATTTCTGGCAGGTATTCAGGAGTTATGAATGTAGATGGATCACTGTATGCGGCATTCTTATCTAATGCAGCAGTAGAAATGGTTACACCTGCCCATTTAGAAAAAAACGAAGCCCTATTATTAAGTGCACAATATATCATGGCAGATGCTAATACCAGTGTAGAAAGCATGGATTGGTTATTGCAGTTTAGTAAAAGAACAGGTATTCCATTTATTATTGAACCCGTATCGGTACCACCCGCTTCTAAATTAAAAAACATGAATTTAGAGGGCTTGTATATGGTAACACCCAATGAAGATGAATTACCCGTTATGTGCAGCGAAAAATCATTCTTAACCCAATTACAAGTAGAAGAATTATTAAAAAGAGGGGTACAAAATATTTGGTTGCACAATGGAAAGCAGGGCTCTGTATTTTATAATAAAGACAAAGCCATTACGCTACATGCACCAGATATTGAGGTAGTAGATTGCACAGGCGCAGGAGACGGATCCTTATCTGGATTCTTATTAGGTAAAACCCTAGGAAAAACAGATGATGAATGTATCAAATTGGCCCATACTTTATCTGCAGAAATACTACAAGTAAATGGAGCCATTGTTACCCATTTATCACAGGAAGAACTATTGTCAAGGGTTAGTAAATATTATCCATCATAAAGCAAGCAACCAATCCAATGCATCCATCCATTCATTTACACCCAACAGTTGCAGCCGCTTTAAGAGACGGAGAACCCGTAGTAGCACTAGAAAGTACTATCATAGCACACGGTATGCCTTACCCACAAAACGTAGCAACAGCAAGGGCTGTAGAAGAAATAGTGAGAAGTAATGGGGCCATTCCAGCAACCATTGCCATCATCAAAGGAAAATGTACAGTAGGATTAACCGATGAGGAGTTGGAATATTTTGGACAAGCAAAAGATATCCTTAAAGTGAGTTTGCGCGATATGCCCTATGTTATCAGCAATGGCTTATACGGAGCAACAACCGTTGCAGCTACCATGCGCATCGCAGCCATGGCAGGTATACCCATATTTGTAACAGGAGGAATAGGGGGCGTACACAGAGGAGCAGAAACCAGTATGGATATTTCAGCGGATTTAACCGAAATGGAACATACTAATGTAGCGGTGATTTCAGCAGGTGTAAAATCGATTTTAGATATTGGGCTCACATTGGAATACTTAGAAACAAAGGGTATACCTGTTGTAACCATGGGCCAAGAAGCATTTCCCAGTTTTTATTCGCAAAACAGTGGGTTTAAAAGTCCGCTCAGCTTAGATAACCCCGCAGCAATTGCTGCCATGCTGAAAGTGAAGTGGGATATGGGTTTGAATGGGTCTGTATTAATTGCGAACCCAGTACCATCCAACCAAGAAATTCCATCGGATATCATGGAAGAACATATAGTGTTGGCTTTAGATGCAGCAAAAAGAGCAGGTGTTACGGGAAAAGATATCACCCCATTTTTACTCAAATACATTGCAAGCCATACCAATGGTGAAAGCTTAGAAGCCAATATAGCATTGATTAAAAACAATGCAGCACTAGGCGCAACAATTGCGGTAGACTTATCTTCAATTACAGATTAATCGCGAATGATTTTTCTAGTAACAAAATCGTAACGCTGCGGTTGAGCCATCATTAGAAAAGGCTTGAGTACACGCCCCCATTGCTTTTTTTGTTCCTCCCAATTTTGGGCATCATACACCATTGCATAAGATTTACCCAATACAGAAAACTGATTCCCTTCAACCACAATAGCAGTAGACTCATCAATAGCAATACCCAATAAATGAGGATGCTGTTCAATCACTGGAATTAAATCGAATTGACGATTTCTAGCCAGTACGTGTTGATCAATAGCTGTGTTCTTAAATAAATTTAATGCAGCTGGAAAATCAAAGGGCTTGGTCAAATCTTTTCTTGCATCACCTCCTACTAGCAGCGTACCCATAATAGTAGCGCCCGCAGAAGTACCCATGAATACACCACCCCTAATAAATAAATCTAACATGGCAGCGTGTACCTGTGTACCCAAGAATGCATCCGCAATGCGGCTTTGATCGCCCCCGGAAAAATATATACCTTTTGCATTGTTTATTGCTTGTATAAATGCTGGTGCATCAGCAGCTTCTTTAGTGCGTGCATGCACTGTTGTTAAATTGGTAAAGCCTTCTTTTTTAAAACGAGTTAAATGTGCGCCCGCATTAATAGCAGAGTCATTGGTTGCCGTGGGGATTACCACCACCGATTGATCTTTCCCTCCAATTGAATTCGCAAACAACTGATACATGGTATCGGGCATGGAGCCACCGCCTACAATAATGAGTTTGCCTTTTGCAATTTCAGGCACTCTTTTTTTAAGAGATGTAGGCCTTTGCGCAAAACTAGATGAATCAATTTGCGCGAATGCAAATACCAAGACAACAATAAATAATTTTCTCATTATATCAATTTAAATAAAAGGAATTCCCAATAAAGACTGAACAACTAAAGTAGTTACGAAAGCAAAATATATTAAAGCGATCATCCAAACATAGATTTTTGCTTTGTGCTCTTCTTGTATTTTTTCTGTAATAAAATATCCAGCTAAAGGAATCACTTGTAAAGCATGAATACCAAAAAAATGAGCCACGCGTAAATCACCATATAAAGTACTCCAATTTAAAAGAGGCAATCCCGATTCACCCATTTTTCCACCAATATTATGCGTGTTTAAAACGCTCATATACCCACCAAAAAAACTAAAGACTACAAATAAGAACAAACCAATTTTAATGGATAAAGCAAATGATGCAGGGATACTATACGTTTTTTGAAAAATAAAACGGATGGTTAAAACCAATGTGGCGGCTGTAACCCAAACAATCAATACCCCCATCAGCCCATACAAAATACCTCCTAAAGAAGCCGTTTGATTAAAATGCGAAAGCCCTCCTATAAAAGCCTGACCAATAATGACGCTCAATTCAAAAGTCATCACAAAAACAGACAAATAAGCAAACCATTTAACCCTTTTTTGATTGTTTACATAAAATAGTAAATAGGCCATTGTCCATTGATAAATCCAAATACTCAAACAGAATTTAATTGGCTTTATCATTGAGTTCAAACCAAGGACTTCTATACTATTAAAAGGGGCGTAAATGCCCAATAGAATGGCGACTAACAAACAAATTAATCCAGCATAAGCCAAGAGCTTATTTCGCTCAAAAATTGCATTAATTAGTTTCATTCAAGGTTTTTGTTTTGATGGTCTTGAAAATGAAAAACAATAAATAACCCATTGGGCCAAACATAAAAGTAAAAGGCAGGGTAATGGTATAGAGCACTCTAGAAAGGCCTATTTCCCTAGATTTTTTCACTATATAAGTACCAACAAATAAATCGAAAGCCAAATAATGAATCCAACCAGCAGCTATTGCATTATCATTTTGGAATAAGGCTTTAACGTTGGCTAAAGTGCTAAAACTTTCTGGATTAAAATTGCCAATATCTTTTAAAATCAGGAAAGCATAAATGCATGCAAACAAAACAAGCAATCCATTTAAAATAATTGTTTGCGTATACTTCCAATTTGGTAGAAATATCAACAGTACCCATCCCAATAAAATCACTTGATTACAAATGGAGAAAATTTGAGCGGCTTCCATAGTGATTAATTATTTCGCAGGCGTGATAATAATATTACGATACTCTACTGGACCATGATCGCCTTGTAACATAATAGGACCAGGCTCCCCTTCTTTGCTATTGAGTGCACCGCCAGTAATGCCTGGAATAATTTGATCAACAATAATGGCTTTACCATTCGCTACCACGGTTACCCTGCGACCCACTAAAGTGATATCATAAGTTTGCCATTCACCTGGTGCTTTAGCAGCCATTTCATTCGGTGTTAAAAATCCATAGATTCCACCAAACAAAGTAGAGCTTGGTTCTTTACCGGCATTGTCTTCTACCTGCACTTCGTAGCGGCCTCTCAAATACACGCCACTATTGCTTCCTGCGGGATAACGGAATTCAATATGTAATTTGAAATCTTCAAAACTTTGATCGGTAATAATATTGGCACCACTTTTAGGACTGGTTAAAACGCCATTGATATTCACCCATTGATTATTATTTCTGTCTGCATGCCAACCTTCAATACCCTTGCCACTTAACAAATTAATTGGTGTACCCCATACAGGAGCTTTATCTCTTTTTAATAAGGGTGCACGCTCACCGGTGAATGAATGCACTTTGCCATAACTCTGTGTAATGGTTCCTTTTAATTGATCGTTTTCTAGTACGGCATCAAAGTCCATATACTTGTCTAAACGATCCCACTGAGAAGGAATGCTGAAATGAATTTTACCCTCTTTTACTTGCACATGACTAATGGGTCTAGCACTACCACCATCGGCAACAAAATAGCCAACTAAGGTTTTAACTCCAGAGAGTTTTACTTCTAACCAAGAGGGCGCAATGCGACCATCCATGTTTACGGTTAAATCCCAACGACCAATAATATCGTTGTCGGCAGCAGCAAATTTTTCTGCAGCGGAAGCATTAGCGGGTTTAGCAACAGTTGCAGGTGCAGCATCAGTTGCAGGCAGGGCAAAAGCAGTGGCACTCCCAAAAAGTGAAAGCGCAACCAAAAAAGAATATTTTTTCATAACAGCAATCTTTATCCTAAAGATAATCGAATGATGATAATTAGGACAAAGATTTCATGATATACGGCGGCCCTTAAATATGCCCATTCTTAATCTCTTCTACTATACCTGGATCTAACAAGGTAGAAGTATCGCCCAAGTTTTCTACTTCGCCCTCGGCAATCTTGCGCAAAATCCTACGCATGATTTTACCGCTACGCGTTTTAGGCAATCCATTTACAAACTGAATTTTATCAGGCTTAGCAATGGCCCCAATCATACGTGTTACGGTTTGTAAAATATCTTTACGGGTGAGTTCTTCATCACCATGGGTATTGCTATAAATTATATAAGCATAAATGCCCTGTCCTTTTACATCGTGCGGATAACCCACTACAGCACTTTCAATTACACCGGCGTGCATATTAATCGCATTTTCTACTTCAGCAGTACCAATGCGGTGGCCACTTACATTCAATACATCATCTACTCTACCAGTGATTCTATAAAAACCATTCTCATCTTTTAACGCACCATCACCCGTGAAATATAAGTTTTCATAAGTAGCAAAATAATTGGTTCTGCAACGTTCATGATCACCATAAGTAGTGCGTAATAAAGAAGGCCAAGGAAACTTAATACATAAATTGCCTTTGAAAATACCGTCTTCTGCTTCCGTAATTTCAACTCCTTTATCATCTACTAAAATCGGTTGAACACCTGGCATAGGCAAAGTTGCCCAACCTGGCTTAGAAGGAGTGATGCCCGCTAAGTTGGTAATTAAACAACCCCCTGTTTCGGTTTGCCACCAAGTATCTATAATGGGACATTTTTTCTTACCTACATTTTCGTTGTACCAATGCCAAGCTTCTTCGTTGATGGGTTCACCCACAGTACCCAATACTTTTAACGAGCTCAAATCCTTTCCCTGCAAGGGTCCTAGGCCAAAGCTCATTAAAGAGCGAATAGCAGTAGGCGCAGTATATAAAATATTGACTTTGTATTTGTCTACAATTTCCCAGAACCTTCCCGCATCGGGCCAAGTAGGAACTCCTTCGAACATGAGAGAAGTAGCCCCTGCGCTTAACGGACCATATACAATATAAGAGTGCCCGGTGATCCACCCGATATCAGCCGTACAAAAATGTATTTGACCGGGTTGATAATTAAAGATGTTTACAAAAGTATAATTGGTGTACACCATATAACCTGCGCAAGCATGCACTACCCCTTTAGGTTTACCCGTACTACCCGAAGTGTATAAAATAAAGAGTGGATCTTCTGCATCCATTTCCACCGCATCAATTTCACGGATACCCATTTCTTCTACATGACGCATTTCATCTTCCCACCAAACATCTCTTCCTTTCAGCATCGAAATAGGTGTGCGCGTACGCGTATATACAATTACTTTTCTAACAGTTCTATTGCCAATCAATGCATCGTCAATCACCGATTTCAACGGAATATCTTTTCCTCCGCGGAAAGCACCATCACAAGTAATGATGAATTCACTTTGCGCATCGTATAAACGATCGGCAATACTCTGCGCACTGAATCCACCAAAAATAACCGAGTGAATCGCTCCAATTCTAGCACAAGCTAAAATAGCAATAGCCAATTCAGGAATCATGCCCATGTATACACAAACCCGATCACCTTTTTGAACACCATTATTGATAAGCACTTGCGCAAACTGGCAAACACGTTTATGCAAAATGCTATAAGTAAGAATGCGTTGTTTTTCGTTGGGATCATTCGACTCCCAAATAATAGCAGGCACATTGCCACGCTCGGCCAAATGACGGTCTAAACAGTTTTCGGTGATATTGAGTTTACCCCCTTTAAACCATTCGTTCTTGGGTTCCGTAAAATTCCAATCGAGTACTTTGTCCCACTTTTTCTTCCAAACAAAATTTTCTGCAACAGAAGCCCAGAAAGCTTCGGGGTTCTCTACACTCTCTTTGTACACTTTTTGGTACTCTTCAAAAGAATTGATTTGATAAGGATATGACATGGCAATAATTTGAGAACACTAAAGTAGTTCATTGGATTTTCACGGCATATCAAATTGTTGCTAAATTGATATATAAATGCTAAATGAATATAGATAAGTCGTAAATTAAGGGTATGAAACTCATTCATTGCCCCAAATGCAAAAGCGACGAATACGTTAAAAGTGGCGTCATTAAAGGAAGACAGCGATTTAAATGTACTTCATGCGGATACCATTTTACGGTGTTTAAAGAAGGTAAAAACATCGATCCATACTATGTGGTTAAAAGCCTACAGTTATATATTGAAGGAATAAGCTTTAGAGAAATTGAACGTATTTTAGGCGTGAGCCATGTAAGCGTAATGAACTGGGTAAGACAGTATGGAATACAGAGACCAGAAAATTTAGAATACCACCCCACCTACAAAGTGCTGAATCATGCAGAATTAAAGGATTTGATGGCAGATAGAGAAGCGCTAAAATCAGCAGGTTTTATGGTAACCGAACTAGGAGACAAATTCATGGTGATTCGATGGGAAAGATTTCGAAAAACATCGGTGTACTAAGTTTCAATAGCTATATACTTACCAGATATATATATATCATTTGCAATCGCATTTGGCAATGCCCAATTTTAACAAATCAGCATTGCTAAACAAACCCCGATTGCTATGTCATTAAAAAAACTTCTTCCAGTGCTAGGATTGCTTTTAGTACAGCAAATAGCACAAGCCCAGGGCAGTGAAGCGTATGGTTCAGGATTAAAACTGAACCTTAACCCCGAGGGCAGTAAATACATTCGCTTCATTGTATGGAATCAAATTTGGGCAAGGTCTATCAACAACAATCCAGGTACACAAGTAAACGGCGAAACTCGTAACAACACTTGGGATGTAGGCGCAAGACGTTTGCGTATTTTGACCTATGCACAAATTACTCCTCGTTATTTAGTACTGGCGCATTTTGGCATCAACAACCAAACATTTGCAACAGGCGGAGCCGCTGGTGCTACAGGCACAGGCGCTTATGGTGCAGGTAAAAAACCAGGCATTTTCTTTCATGATGTATGGAATGAATATGCGTTGGTTCCATCAGTTAACCCAACCACTAAGAAAGCCAATAAATACAATGTATATATTGGTGGTGGCTTACACTATTGGTGGGGCATTAGTAGAATGAGTAGTGCCAGCACCTTGAATTTCTTGGCCATTGATGCACCGGTAATTAACTGGCCATTGGTAGAATTGAGTGATCAATTTGTAAGACAGTTTGGATTTTATGCCAAAGGAAAATTGGGTAAACTCAACTACAGTTTGAGCGTAAACAAACCCTTTGCCACCAATGTTAACCCAACGGTAGACGCCATTAAAGGTCAAGTAGCAGTAGACAATAATGGAGATGCAAGAGCAGCTGTACAAGGCTATTTTGACTACCAATTCTTAGACCAAGAATCTAACCTATTACCCTTTAGAGTGGGCACTTATGTAGGCACTAAAAAAGTATTCAATATAGGGGCAGGATTTTATCACCAAGCCAAAGGCACCAGAAGCGTGAATAGCAACGGAAGCGTCGCGCAACACGATATCAATTTATTTGGAATTGATGCTTATGCCGATTTACCTATTGGAGATAAAAAGAAAAACATGGCATTAACTGCGTACAGTGTTTTTTACAAATACAATTTTGGACCCAACTATATCAGAACGGTAGGAATCATGAATCCAGCCAGTGGCTTTGATCCCGCAGTAGCGGCTAGCCAACGCAGTATCAATGGATTTGGAAACAATCGTTTTTTTGTAGGTACCGGAGATATTTGGTACACGCAAGCGGGATTATTATTGCCTAAAACCAGCCAAACCACCAAGGTTCGCATACAACCTTTTGCAGCGTACACTTACAAGAAATTTGATTACCTAGATCAAACAGGAAATTACTTTGATATAGGCGCTAATTTTTTCTTAGACGGACACCATGCAAAAATTACTCCGCAGTATAGTACCAGACCATTGTACTATTTAAGAAACGGACAAAGACTAAGGGATGGATCCTTAGGAGAATTCATGCTACAATTACAAGTATATTTATAATGCTCACCTGCTAAACAAATAATATGAACACCACTAAAAAAACCTCACTCACCAGCGTCATTGGCGCATCCTCTGTAGGCACCATGATAGAATGGTACGACTTCTATATTTTCGGAAGTTTGGCCACCGTTATTTCAACTAAATTTTTTCCGCAAGACAATCCCACAGCGGCATTCTTAAGTACATTGGCCACATTTGCCGCAGGCTTTGTGGTAAGACCATTTGGGGCATTATTTTTTGGAAGACTGGGCGACTTAATTGGACGTAAATACACGTTCATGGTAACCCTTTTATTAATGGGAGGAGCCACATTTTTAATTGGCTGTATTCCTTCTTATGAAACCATTGGCTTTATGGCACCGGTACTCATACTCTTGCTAAGACTCTTACAGGGCTTGGCTTTGGGCGGAGAGTATGGAGGAGCAGCCACTTATGTAGCAGAGCATTCACCCAATGGACAAAGAGGATTCATGACCGCATGGATTCAAACCACGGCAACAGTAGGATTATTTGTTTCCTTACTCGTAATCATGGGAACCAGGGCAGCATTATCTGCAGAAGATTTTGATGCATGGGGATGGAGGGTACCATTTTGGGTATCTATTTTAATGGTATTGGTTTCTTATTTAATTAGAAAAAATATGGAAGAGTCTCCAGTGTTTGCAAAAGCAAAAGCATCTGGAAAAACATCTACCAATCCATTAAAAGAAAGCTTTGGGAAAAAACTGAATTTCAAATTTGTATTACTTGCATTATTTGGCGCGGTTATGGGACAAGGCGTTATCTGGTATACCGGCCAATTCTACGCAATGAGTTTTATAGAAAAAACCATGAGTGTAGACAAAGAGCAAGTAGATAGTTTAATGTTCATTGCATTAATGTTGGGCACCCCATTCTTCTTGGTATTCGGATGGCTTAGCGATAAAATAGGCCGCAAATGGATTATGATGGCAGGTATGTTAATTGCCATTGTATCGTACAGACCTATCTACGAAAAAATGTATCAAACCACCAATGTAGCCAATAAGGTAGAAGTAAGTACCAGCAACAATATGGTGAATAATGTAAACACAGTTACCACTGTTTATTCAGATAGTACCGTAAGAAAAGAAATACAAAAAACCAATCCAGAAAGCGGTGCAATTACCACTACCATTAAACTAAGTATCAATAGCAGCGACAAACAAAAATTGATCATACTGGTATTTATTCAAGTATTATTTGTAACCATGGTGTATGGACCAATAGCAGCATTCTTGGTAGAAATGTTCCCAACAAAAATCAGGTATACTTCAATGAGCTTACCTTACCATATTGGTAATGGGGTATTTGGGGGATTGTTACCGGCGGTAGCCACTTACCTCGCCACCAATGCAAAAACCTCTGGTAAAGCGGATTGGTACTTAGAAGGGCTTTGGTATCCAATAGGTGTAGCAGCAGTCTGCTTGGTGATTGGGGTCATTTACATTAACGGAAAAGACAAAGAAATAAACGATTAAACCATTTTAAAAAAATACTGTTATGAATATAATTAAGAAAGTACTCGGCATCGTTTGGTTGGCAATGGGTATAGCCGTAGGATATTATGGATTAACCATTTTAGGAATTCCTAAACTAACCAGCGGTAAACAAGATGACTTGGTATTTGGTATTATTATCTGTTTCATTTTATTACCGATAGTGGTAGGTGGACTATTGGTATTTGGAAAATATGCGTTGCAAGGAGAATACGATCTAATAGACGACAATCCGGAGCACGCACACTTTAAAGAATAATTAAGAATAAGCATATACCCCCAAGTGTAGCTGTTAGTAACACGGATCCCTTCATTTTTAATGAGGGGATTTTTTTATATTCATAGCATGATAGCTGCTCAACAAAAAAAACAGCCCATTAAATTATTAATGATTGCCATCTTGATGATGGTAGTGCTGAATTTTCCATTGCTCTCCATAGCCAACAAACCCATATTGATTGCTGGCATCCCCTTATTGTATTGGTATGTATTTATATGGTGGGGAAGCATCGTATTATTAGCCGCAATAACCGTACATCGTAAATACATATCATGAGCACTACCTTAATCATCATTTGCGGGTTAGGCTATTTGGTATTGTTATTTGCGATCGCATCATATGCACAAAAGACCATTAATACCAGCAGAAATTTAGTCAACCATCCGTTTATCTATGCATTAAGCATGGGGGTTTATTGCACCGCATGGACCTATTATGGAAGTGTAGGAAGAGCTGCCAGTTCGGGAATCGATTTCATCACGATCTACTTAGGACCCACCATTATGGCGGTATTATTTTGGCCCGTCTTACGAAAAATATTAACCATCAGCAAAAGCCTAAGAATCACGTCCATAGCCGATTTCATCAGTACGCGTTATGGAAAAAACTTCTCCATCGGAATGGTGGTAACCCTGTTTTGTGTGTTTGGTGTAATACCCTATATCGCATTACAAATTAAAGCGATTACCAGTAGCATAGCCGTATTGCAGCAAGATAGTCCCACCAGTTTATCTACTGTTTATATAGCCATATTTTCTACCATCATCTTATTTGTGTTTACGGTATTGTATGGAGCAAGAAGTGTAGACGCCGCAGAAAAACATCCAGGACTCATGACCGTCATGGCATTTGAATCCTTGGTAAAACTCTTGGCTTTTTTAATGGTGGGTGTGTATATCACGTATTTTTTATTTGATGGAATGGGCGATATTTTTTCGCAAACAGCAGCAACAGCAAACAATAAATTATTGACCTTAAAAGAAAGCAGTGGTTATTCAGGTTGGATGAGCATGACCGTATTAGGCATGTTAGCGATTGTTTTTTTGCCCAGGCAATTTCAAGTAAGCATCGTAGAAAATGTACAGGAGCAACATTTAAAAATGGCGACCTGGTTATTCCCCTTATACTTAATCCTCATTAATATTTTTGTATTACCCATCGCCATGGGCGGATTATTGCTGCAAGGCAATACGGTCAATGCAGATTATTATGTACTCTCTATACCGATGATGCAAAACCAAGGCTGGTTGGCCATGACCACTTGGATCGGAGGCTTATCAGCAGCAACAGGAATGATCATTATAGAAACGATTGCACTGAGCATTATGATCAGCAATCATTTGGTAATACCCTTGTTATTGCGCACACAACAAAACCAAAACTGGAAACAAGTATCGTTGCAAAGCAATATCCTAAACATACGAAGACTCAGTATTGGCGCGGTATTGCTATTAGCCTTGCTCTATTATTTAAACTTAGGAAAAGGAGAAAGTTTGGTATCTATAGGATTGATTTCCTTTTGTGCAGTAGCACAATTTGCACCTGCTTTGTTTGGAGGCATTTATTGGAAAGAAGGCAATAAACAAGGCGCTATCATAGGCATCATTTTAGGATTCATCATCTGGTTTTATACCTTGGTATTACCCGGCATGGTGAACAATGGATTTTTACCCGCATCCATTTTAGCAAATGGATTGTTTGGAATTGAATGGTTGCACCCGCAACATTTATTTGGATTAAAAGAATTTGATTCTATCAGTCACTCCGTATTTTGGAGTTTATTGCTGAATATTTCCGCATATGTTTTTATATCGGTATACACGCAACAAGGAGCACAGGAACAATACCAAGCAGAGATATTTACCAATATCAATAAGCATGGAGCCATACAAGAAAACGGATTGGTATGGAAGGGAACCGCACAAATGCAAGATATCCGCAACCTGCTGAAAAGCTTTGTGGGAGCGGAAAGAGCAGAAACCTTATTATCCGCTTATACCAAAAGGCATAAAATAAATTTGCAAGAAAAATTAGTAGCCGACCCGCGCATTATCGGATTCACCGAAAGAATATTAGGAGGAGTGGTAGGTGTTGCATCTGCAAGAATATTGTTACAAACTGTAGCAAAAGAAGAAGAGATCAGTATAGAAGAAGTCTTAACTATTTTGAATGAGAACCAGCAAATGGTAGAGATGAATAAAGAGCTCCGAAAAAAATCGTTGGAGCTATCCAAAGCAACGCAGCAATTGCAAAATATGAATACGCAGTTGTTGAGTATAGACGAACAGAAGAATGAATTCTTGTACACGGTAACACATGAACTGCGCACTCCGCTTACTTCTATCAGGGCATTGAGCGAAATATTATTCGACAACCCCGATTTAGAAGCCGAGCAACAACAACAGTATTTAGAAGCCATCATTAAAGAAACAGTACGATTGAGTAATTTAATTACCCAGGTATTGAACCTCGAAAATTTTGAAGCAGGCCGAAGAAAATTAACCATTACCGATATTAATGCAGGGAAATTGTTGGATGATATGGCAGCCACATTAAGTGGAATCATACAAGCTAAACAGTTAAGCTTAACCATTCAATTGGCACAGCGGCCCACCATGATACAGGCCGATGCCGACTTAATACAACAGGTATTCATAAATTTATTGGGCAATGCCATCAAGTTTGCTTCAAGCACTATTCAAATCAGTATTTCGAAGGGTGAAAAGGATTATACGATTGAAATTACCGACGATGGCAAGGGCATAGATGCAGGCATGGAAGAGCTGATCTTTGATAAATTTTTTCAGGCCAAAAACCAGACCCTTAAAAAGCCAGAAGGCACTGGATTGGGATTGGCCATTTCAAAAAAGATTATTGAATTACATGGGGGCAAAATATGGGTGAACAAAGGGTTTACAAAAGGTGCTCAATTTGTATTTACTTTGCCATATGAGCAAGAAAGTATTGGTGGTAGATGATGACCCATATATTTTAATGTCATTGGAATTTCTAATGAAAAAAAGCGGCTATGGGGTAATGGTAGCACGCAATGGGCAAGAAGCGATGGAACTATTGAAAGAATTACCCGCCTTAGTAATTCTTGATATAATGATGCCCGATGTAGATGGATACGAAATCTGTAAACATATTAAATCAACCCCTGCACTAAACGAAACCAAAGTGGTTTTCTTAAGTGCAAAATCGAGCGAAGCAGATATTAAAAAAGGATTGGCATTGGGCGCGTCTTTATATATTACCAAACCCTTTAGTACCCGAGAGCTGACCAAACAAATCAAAACATTATTAGATTAATTAAACCATCAACAAACAATCATATGAAACGCTTTTTATTGATTTTACTAATGGGTTTAGGTACAAGTTTAGTACAAGCGCAATCGAATGAGAAATACGCTAAAGACGTAAGCAGTGTAGACAATATTATTGCTGCTTTGTACAACGTGATATGCGGTGCACCGGGCGAGCCACGGGATTGGGAAAGATTTAAATATTTGTTTGGAAAAGATGCCAAATTAATTCCGACAGGTAAAATAGAAGGAGGAAATTTTCTCTATAGAACAATGACCCCAGATGAATACATCACCATGTTTAGTTCGCGCATCAAAACAGGGTTCTTCGAAAAAGAATTAAAACGCGAAACCGTTTCATTTGGAACAGTGTATCATGCATTCAGCACTTATGAAACAAGAGAAACAGAAAACGGTCCAAGTACCAACAGAGGAATTAATAGTATTCAACTGTTTAAGGACCAGGACCGTTTTTATATTGTAAATGTATATTGGTGTGCAGAAAGCATGGGCTTTACCTTACCTGCTTCCGCGTTGAAATAATTTACTTTTTAATGATGGGTAATTTAATTACAGAAGGATACTGCTTAGAGTGGTGAATTTTATTTTCTACCACCACACCAGTAGCTTCATCATAGTTGTTACCACCTGTATTTAAGTTACGATCGAAACGAGGGAAGTTACTACTAGAAACTTCAATGCGAATTTTATGACCAGGTGCAAAATAGTTACTGGTCACCATTGGGGTTAAATTGACTTTGTACACTTTGCCTTTTTCCATGAACACTTCTTTATCGTATCCCTCTCTGTAACGCAAGCGTTGAATGGTTTCATCTAAATTGTAAGCTTTGCCATCAGGGTGAACATCAATCAATTTAATTGTTACATCGGTATCTAAGCCAGTAGAAGAAACATAGAGGGTAGACTCAATGAACCCGGTCACTTCCACCCCATCTTTTAATTCATCTGAAGTGTACACTAAGATATCATTGCGCAATTCCATTTGGGATTGATCAAAGCTGCCGCCTTGCACGGCGTTTCCAGTACAGCAAACATTACCACCGTAAGAAGTAACCGGATTCATAGGATCGTAAGTGAAAGCATCAGGAATATCTTTTGCAGGAGGCATCATGGTTAAAGCCCCATCGCCATTGCGGGTATTGGCTTTGCCCGCACTAGATAAATAGAAAGGCTTCATTTCGGTATTCGGTAAAGGGAAGCTCTCGGCCTGTTGCCATTTGTTTGAACCCATTGTATAATAACGAACACGAGGTTGAGCCGATTTAAAATCATTTTGTTGACCTTTCAACAACATATCAAACCAACCCCAAGTAAGTTCATCATAATTCAAACGAGCATCACCTACACTACGCTCACCCACGATGGTATTTTCGGTAGCACGCTTATAAGAGCAATGCAACACAGGGGCAATCACTAGGTATTGATTATCGGCAACAGATTTATTTTTAGCTGCATTGCGCACATGATTGAACAAAGCAATATTTGGCGCAGAAGAAACATCGTACCAGCTTACGAACCAATAA
The DNA here is from genome assembly GCA_002786355.1 of Sediminibacterium sp. FEMGT703S. Lineage (GTDB taxonomy): Bacteria > Bacteroidota > Bacteroidia > Chitinophagales > Chitinophagaceae > Sediminibacterium. The sequence goes on along the minus strand of PGCO01000004.1, from coordinate 102,771 downwards.
GCAGGCACTTCCATAGGCATATTATCGTGATAAAGACCACCCTTGAACCATGCTGGATCATTGGGTTTGCGAGCCGCCATTTGTTCATAAATACCATCAGGACCTTGTGCTTTTTTGATGATGTCTATAATCGGTAGCGTTCTTAATCCCTGCGCCCAATCTACTCTTGGATATTCAGGACCCATATCATAAAACTTTTGCAAACGCTGTAAATCTTTTTGCTGAATACCGATTGGTAATTTCGGCGCAAGCTTATCATGTTGCGTACTATACAACCAAGACGTGAACAACATTTGTTGCGCACCACCACGGTACCAGTTACCCTGTTCCATGAATTGACCCACACGACCCACACCCGCACCAAAGCCCTGCGCAACCATTGCGGCTAAAGCAGGATGGTTCTGAGAAGCCACCGCCATCTGCCATTCGGCAGTAGAAGAGCAGCCAATCAAACCCACTTTACCATTGCTCCAAGCTTGTTTACTCATCCACTCTAAGGCATCGTAACCATCGGTGATGGGCGTACCTAAAATATCCCATTCACCTTCAGAGAAAAATCTTCCTCTTTCGTTCTGCACTACATAGGCATAACCGCGACTCACTGCTTGATACGCATCTTCCAATGTGCGAGTAGTCATTTTTCCATCCACCCAAGTATTGAAATTATACGGGGTACGAGAAAATACAATTGGATATTTTCCATTGCCCTTTGGGCGATAGATGTCGGTAGCCAGGCGAATACCATCGCGCATGGGCATCATTACTTTTTGATCAATCACGGCAATAGAATCGAGCTTGCGATAAATAGCCGCCGTGTCTTGTGCTTTTAAATTAGTTGCGCCGGCCGTGCATGCAAACAGGCCAATGGCAAGGAAAAGTTTTTTCATGAGAATGCAATTAAATGAGAAATATAGGAGAATAAGTTAGTGAAAATTTCAGAAACTTACTTGCTGGTAATTATCCTTAAACCTAGTGACTTATATTTCGCTACAGTTTCGTCGTTGCTGATAAGTGTGTATTGGTTAGACATAGCTTGCCAGATAAGCATTTTATCAAAAGGATCTTTATGATATGCAGGATACAATTGATGATAGCTGCTACTATCAATAGGGGAAAGGGGTTCAATTAGAAAGCCCATTTCAGCGCAAGCTTGTGGTAACTCCTCGGGAGTAAAGCCAGTAATCGTTAATTTTCTTAATGAATACTTTAAAGAAATTTCCCAAAAACTTATTGAACTAACTATAATAGTATTGTCGGGATCAACAATTATATCTTTAATTTTTTTAGAGAGCTTCTTGGTATCTACCAAAGTCCAAAGTAGGTAATGAGTGTCTAAGAGATAGTTACTCATGCGCCAAGCAATTCTTCTTCAGTAATTAAAAAGTTATTCTTGAAGACAACTTTACCTTTCCCTTCAAAAATGCCGATTTTCCTTTTTTCTTTTTTTTGACCAGAGCCTGGTACAAGTCTGGCAACTATTTCCTTTTTTTTACCAAAGGAAATAGCAATTTCTTCCCCATTCTGCACTTTCTTTAGGACTTCAGAGAAGTTTGCTTTAAAATCCCCTACAGTTAGTGTTTCCATAATACTGCTTTTGTTAAAGTTAGGATTTTCTTGACAAGTTGACAAGAAAAAATACCAAACTTGGAAGTAAAAACGTGCCAAACCCGGAAGTTGTTCTAATTTTTCATTTTCAGAGTAATATTAAGCAGATTCAAATCTATCTATTCTAACACTTTTTGTTTGTTTAAACAATTTAAACTGTTGTTAGAACCGTAGTTTTCTATCATCGGCAATTGTTCGGAAATTCCGAACAGTTGAACTTTCATCCATACCCCATCCTCATACACCAACAAAAGAATTTATGGGCTATTTTTTTGATAGAAGAACCGCTCAGATAAACGTATTTCCTGGATACGGAACTGTGTGCCTTGGGGCGATTTTACACGATAACCTACTGAAATGATTACATCAAGATTGTAATATTTCACATCTTTTTCTTGTGTTTTTCCTTCTATAGCACCATGTTGAGTGGTATGTCGGAAATTCCGACAAGTTAGTGAACAAGGATTTGCAAAAAAAGGAATTCAAAAATTCAGGTATTAATACCTAATCAATAATACCCCACATCCTCCATAATCGTTTGTGATTCCTTATTAGCGGTAAGGTAGATATTGGGAATTGATCGGCCTATAATTCCTCATCTTTATCGAATTCGTTTTCAATTTCCTCTATACTTGGTAAACTACTTTTAAGATTGTCTGGTAGGGATTTTTTAATGTCTTTTTCCCAGTTTGAAATCCCTATTGGATTATTTACACCCGCCAATGAATATTCAGCTACTATTTTGTCTTTTTCTTTTACTAGTAATAGGCCAATGGTTTTATTGTCGTCTTTACCACAAAGTGCATCGTTTACCACATTCATATACATATTAAGTTGGCTTATATGGCCAGGTTCTAGCTTGCCCGTTTTTAATTCTATCACCACATAACACTTCAGCTTGATGTGATAAAAAAGTAAGTCAAGGTAAAAATCGCTGTCCCCCAATTCTAAATGCACCTGCCTACCCACAAACGCGAAGCCTTGTCCAAGTTCAAGTAGAAACTTTTGAATATGGTCTATGAGTTTTTGTTCCAACTCCATTTCTATGATATGACTTGCGTTACCTAAAAAATTAAAAATATAAGGGTCTTTAAAAGATTGTTTCGCCAAATCAGATTCCAAGGGTGGCAACGTATCTAGAAAATTACTAACAGCATTGCCTTGCCTTTTGTGTAGTTCACTTTCAATTTGAAAAACTAACACATCTTTTCCAAAGCCATTTTCGATGGTTTTTTGAGCATACCAAAGCCGTAATTCTGGTTCTTTTATTTTATCTAATAGAGTAATATTGCTTCGCCAAGGTATTTGTGCAACGGTGCGTTGCACAATTTCAAAGTCTGCCCACGATTCAGCAAACTTTCGCATGTATTTTAAGTTTCTTGTTGAAAATCCTGTTTCTTCAGGAAAAGCATCTTTTAGGTCTGCAGACAAGCGATCAATTACTTTTGTACCCCAGCCTTCAGTTCCTTGTTTGGAAAGAATAGCCTTACCAATATGCCAATACATTAATATCATTCGTTGATTGGCATGGAGTATAGTAGATAGCTTCTCTTTTTTAATAAACCCTTTGAGTTCATCTACAAAAGAAATATAGCCATCAGGCATTTCTTTTACATTCTCAGCCAATGGAAAGACAACTCTTTCAATTTCATTTCCCAACTGCTTTCTTTTAGATTTCATAACCCAATATTTTAAAAGCGTTTAATTGATTATCCTTTAATTGAATATCAGATTTTATTGGATTATTGAGTATAGGTATTAATACCTAATCAATCAATTACACCCCATCCTCATACACCAGCTGACATTCCATATTGGCGGTAAAGTAAACGGTGGTAATAGGACCACAGCGATTAAGCGGAATACGAATATGCATTTCAGAAAAGCCTGGGGGCATTAAAATCGATGGCAATCTTTTTTAACTGTTCCATTAAAGAAGCGGGAATAACTCCATAGTCATCCGATTCAGGAGTAGGTTTTTCTTTTTAACGGTAATGCTTAAAAATAGGTTGAGCAAAAACGCCGTTTTGCCCGACTCAGGAGCAGCGCTTAAAACCAGAAGACACACCCACTGCTGGTTCTTGAAAATGTTGGATACTAATCAACCGATCTAACTCGGCATCGAAAATGGTTTTGAGTGTTTGCATGGTCAATATTTGAGGGAGGTAAAATTAAAGGGGTTTTTGCCATGTCTTGGTATAGATCTATTTTTTGGTTTCTTTTTTGGGTGGTAAATATCTTCTACACTCCCCACATCGGTTTTATAAAATTTACCATCTTCAGACTGCAGTTTCAGTTGGTTACAGTTTGTAACCGTCTCGTTTCCCTCTCTCTCTGCATCGTATTGGCTACGCACTTTTTTTTCTTCAAATATTTTTATGCTGCTCATATTTAAATGATATATTACTGTTAAGATTTTACTTGATTTCCTTCCTTGTAAACTTACTAAAATCAGATTGTTTTGTAATTAGTTTCATGGATAGCTTGAATATGCTTGTTTAGAAGGTGGCTATTACGAAAACACCATCCCTCTCCACCAGGTGCATCGGGTTCAATAAAATGGAAGGATTAGTACATTCTGCATTGCAGCCATAATGCGTACAATGTAAAATCACTTGGCCAGCCGTATATACTTGTTCAAGAGTAATGGTTTTATTTTCTTGAAATATTTCCCAATAAAATATTTTTATAAAAATACATAGACCTACACTAACAATTATAGAGTATAAATACCTAATCAATTATACCCCACATCCTCCATAATCGTTTGTGATTCCATATTGGCGTTGAAGTACACGGTGGTAATAGGGCCGCAGCGATTGAGCGGAATTCGAAGGTGCATTTCACTAAAGCCTTTGGGCAAAGGATATCCCGCTCTAGAAACATGACCGGGGTTGATATCATCTTCCCCGGTTGGAACGGCATAGTAATTCGGCATCAACAAAAACATCACCACATCAATTAAGTGTAAGTTGAAATTCTTTTGACGCAATACGTATAAGCGAGGCATACGATCGGTTTCAACATCAGGATCAAGGGGACTGGTTTCAGGAGAAATCAAGAGTGGAATATTAAAATCGATGGCAATCTTTTTTAACTGCTCTATTAAAGAAGCAGGAATAACCCCATAGTCATCCGATTCAGGAGTAGGATCACCCTCCACCGCAATGCGATTGATATTATCAATCACCACAATAGAAGGCAATTGATTTTGCGCTTTCAATTCGGTTAATTGCGCACGTATGGTTTCGATAGAGCAAGAAGGATAATCTTCAATGAATAAATTAGTAGAGAGGTCTTTAATTTGATCCACATCAATGTAGAGTTTTTCAATTACTTCAGACTTGGTGGTTCCATAAAAAACATGCTCCATGGTAACCCCAGAATTACAACTCAACAAACGCTGCGCCACTTCAGCCGCACTAATGTCTAAACTATAAAACAGGGCTTTAGCAGGATTTTTCTTTTTAACGGTAATGCATAATAATAGGTTGAGCAAAAACGCCGTTTTACCCGACTCTGGAGCAGCGCTCAAGAGGTATAAGTGTTGTGGCCTAAATCCATTTATGGCCCTATCCAAATACTTAAAACCAGAAGACACACCCACCGCAGGTTCTTGAAAATGTTGGATACTAATTAACCGATCTAATTCGGCATCGAGAATGTTTTTAAGTGTTTGCATGGAATGTATTTGAGGGAGGTAAAATTAAAGGGGGTGTTTGCCATGTATTGGCAAACTGCTATCAAACTCAACCAGGTTCCTGTCAAGTGAAATACCCTTTTCTTCACCATTAGCGCCCTTGATATAATAATGAGCCGCTAATTCGGTTCCAATATTTAGTTCAAAGACCTTTTTTATTTTAGAGATCTTTTGGGATGCAGACGAACTAAGCGCATTAGCCATATCGTCTATCCTACCCCTCATTTCATTAAAGTCACCGGTATTAGCAAGGGCAGCATAAATGGTATATAATTCTTCTTTATGCTCACAAAGTTGGGATAAGGAAATACCTTGAGGATCGCATAGAAACAAGATATAAAGTGCTTTTTCTAAAGGGGTAAGTTTAATTTCAATATTATTAAAATCAGGTAGAAATATACAATACTGTCTATCAATGATAAGCTTGCTAGGCGGAAGCTGCTGTTTAAAGTTTTGAGAAAAAAGCATTTTAATCCTTAAAGACTCCAACAATGACAAAGCATGATTGATCATTAAAAAAGGCATCTGTTTTTTTAACCGGGTCATACAGCCCATACATATATCTGCTGTTCGCAGTTTTAGGATGATTTCCCTTTTATTGGTGCAGAAATCATTTACACATCCGATTGATTGATTATGAAATACATTAAAGAAATCATCACCACCTTTAATTGAGTAATGATGAAGAATTTGTGCAATTACCTCATAGGCAATCGGAAATTGGGGTTGGCAATCAATATAATGTTCCCAATCATCAGCATGTACAAAGCTGTTGTATAAATTATCAGGATCGAGTGCAGCAAACCAGTTTTTCTCATTAGCTACTTCAGTCAATAGAATAACAAAATCCTCTTCCTGCAACCTTTTTTTAGCTCTATACTTATTGCACTTGTCAAAAATAGTTTTCCAAGAAACAGTATCTATTTCTAATGGGTATACTTTATTATAAAGTGAATCAATTTGCATCATTTTGAGAATTTCAAATTGTTCTTCTGATTCATACACAATTGAAGAAAAAGATTCTTGGTTATAATTTATTGTATCCTTTTCATCATAAATAAACTGAATAGGACCCGGAATAGAAGTTAACAGACCAACAATGTCTGTAAACAGTTCAATGTCTAGTTTATTGCTTTTGATTAAATGTACTTTCATTAGGATCCGATTGCTTTATATTATTATTGAATACTATTAACTATGGTTTTCATTCTCCGAAAAGATTATCGTCGGATTGCTTATTCTTCTTTTTTTGGCTATAGCTTAAAAGTGAAAGGTTCAACTTATCCCAAACTACAGAGTCCATTTCATTTTTATTGAAAGAATAACTGTTTTTAGATTTAATTGACATTGCTTTAGCTACTTCAACTGCATCAAGTGTTGCACCAATGAATGCAAAATTCCACTTGGTAGTTTCCTCCAGCCTAGCAATCATTAATTTTATTTCTGGCATCGAAAAAATTTTTGAAGCATTTTCATAACCATCTGTAATGACCACAACAATTACACTGGTATCCTGAATATTATTCGAACGTTCCAGTTCACTTTCAATTCGCTTGACGGTAAAACCAATTGCATCTAATAAAGCAGTAGACCCCCCGGGCTTATATGAAAGTGAATCAAGAAGACTGACGTCATGGGGGTCGGAAGCCAGGTATTTTATAATTACTTCTTCATTAAAGATAGTTAAACCAACAGTCATTTCGTCATCTGGAAATTCAGCTTTAATTCTACGAATCCGATGAATCTGCTCGTTAAATCCATTAATCGTGTTTTCTAGGCAGTCAATCATTGAACCACTTCTGTCTAAAATTAAGTGATAGATTGTTTTTGTTTGTTTCATGGTAATTGTTTTGTTGTTGTGTAAAATTACCAGGCACAATAAGCCATTTTGATTTCTACAAGCTTGTAAAGGCTAGAAGTCTATTTCACCCTCCCAAGAAGCATGAGTGCCTAAAGTGAGCTTATATACATCTGTAGCAGATCGCTTGATATTACGAATAACCCATCCCTCTCCACCAGGCCCATCCGGTTCAATATGGTGGAAGGATTACCACCGTCAACTGGTACCAGCGCAATTCCTGGATTCAATTTAATTTCGCAACGGATTGATTTACCACATTCTGCATTGCAGCCATAATGTCTACAATGTAGAATCACTTGGCCAGCAATGTCTAATTGTTCAAGAGTAATGGTTTGAACTTCCTGAAAAATTTCGGGTAAGGTTTCTGTGGTTGAAAGAGAATTAATTATCATTGTAACAAATTATAAAAAAGGTTGTCGGAAAGAAAGGTTGTGAATAAATAAAAAATGTTTTATGTCTACTATTTGGGGAATCATTTATTTAGCGGGATTGATAAGATTGGTAGACTACATTCTATCGAAAAAGCCTGAGCCCGTCAAAGCTGAAAAAACGACTAGCATTCCACAGCCAACTTCTAATTTAGATAAACGCCCACTCTCAAAGTGCTACCATTTACTAAAACTAGATGATGAACCAACCTTTACTTTAACTGATGTAAACAAAGCCTATTATAAACGCTTACAAGAAATGTCGGAACAGAGAGAAAAAGGTATTGCACCAAAATACGAACTGAAAGAATACCAGAGTGCTAAAATAGTGATGACCGATTTTTATAAATATGGGGCGTTTAGGAATTAATCTACATTCCATGTATTCGACGGATCACCTTCAAATGCATCATCAATCACATCATCACTAAATCCATTATACCATCCATATTTAGTACCACTAGATCCATAACTATCTTTTGGATGTTCATTACCATCTTCTTCATCCCAATCATTATCGTCTTCTTGTTCAAATAAGTCTTTTAACTTTTTTATCTTTTCCCTTAGTGCATTTTCAGCTTTGATGGATAAGATAAATGTGGGATTAATCATTTGATACATTCTGATTGTTTCTTCAGTAATAACAAAATGTTCTAATTTGTTTAAGCAAAACTCAATATACGGCTTATCAATACTCATCACTTGTTGGAGAGTTTTCCCATTATAAACACCAAATTTGATTAAAGTTTCTAAGTGATATATTTTCATAATAGTAATTAATTTATTATTTAAGAATACTTGACTTTCTTTTTATATGCTTAAAAGGATCTTTAGCACGATAACATGTAATGATAGTATCCGATTTTCCGTCTACAATAACAATAGTATTTCGTAAGGACTCTTTATTATTCATTAATTTACTTGGGATATTATTTTCCCCTAGAACATAGTAGATTAAACCTTGCTTATAAAATGGTTGTCCATATAATAAGGCAATAGAAAGTTTTGAACTATCAATACCTCTTTGTGCTGACCTTGTAAAAGAATGGCTTGTATGAGTGAACCTAAATGATTCAACCCAGCCTGTTTTCTCATCTTTTGATACAACTGTAAGTGTTTTTTGCATAAATCCCTATTTGAAATCAAAATTGAAGTAGAACTATGCAACCTATTTGCAAGTAATTCTAATAAATATAAATTCATACATATATAAATTGAATATATAGATAGAAAGGAAATCGGTACTTTAGTAAGAAAAACAGTTATGCCAGTAAATAAAGCAGCAAGAGTTCGTTTTGAAATAATTGATGAATGCTTACGTAATACACTGCATAAATGGTCAAAAAGAAATTTATTGGATGTTGTAAATAAAAAATTAGAAGAAAAATGTGGGAATAATACCACTATCTCTTTAAGCCAAATTAGAAATGATTTAAACGACATGCAAGCTGAGTATGGCGCACCTATAAATACGGTAAAAGAAGGGACTTCTGTATATTACATATACGAGGATATCAATTTTTCAATAAATAAGCTTCCTCTTGAGGAAGAAGATGTTTTAAGATTAAGAGAGGTAGTAGATATAATGCAACAAATAAAAGGCTTTACTATAGCAGATGAAATAGAAGGAATAGTTCAAAGGTTAGAGCATAAAATAAAGTTGAGATCTAATGAAAAAATGCCAGTAATTGCATTTGAAAACCCTCCAACAGTTCTTGGCTCTGACTTCTTGGGTGATTTGTATAATTCAATAATAAAAAAGCAAGTTTTAAAAATAACATACAAGCACTTTTATGCATCCGAATCCTATCAAATTATATTTAGCCCTTATTTCCTAAAAGAATATAACAATAGATGGTTTTTATTCGGGTGGTCAGATAAAAATAAACGAGTTGAAAATTTAGCTCTAGATAGAATTTCTGATATAAGAGTGACAAATGGAGTATTTAAGTCAAATGAATCATTTGATTCAATAAATTATTTTAAAAACATAATTGGAGTAACACAAATAAATAATTCCGTAGTTGATCAGATTGAACTTTTATTTAGCAAAACTCGTTCACCCTATATAACTACTAAAAGAATACATGAAAGTCAAAAAATCATAAAAGAATATAAAAATGGAAAAATATTAATTGGATTATCATTAATAATTAATAAGGAACTAATTACTCAAATCCTAAGTTTCGGCGAGGATGTTGAAGTGAAAAAACCTGAAAAATTAAGATTAGAAATTAAAGACAGATTAGAAGGTGCACTTAAACAATATGAATAGGTTTCTTTACTTTATTTACTGTTTATATAGGAATATCACAGGATAATAAAATACCACTTTAAAGTAAAATCAGGATTAATTATAAAAAAAATAAGGCATTCTAAGGCAAGTAACTTTTTGTCTTTTGAATATTTTTATTATATTCACGAAGAACAATAGTTCCATTACCCCCCCCCCACAGTTTAAATACTGAATAGCAATAATTAACCAATGATTCATATGTCAGAAACATGATGGTTTTTGCATTGGAAATATAAAATAGAAACATTTAAAGAATCAAAAACTATTAATGAAAAAGAATATAGGAATTGATAATATATTATTTTTTGACTTAGATGGCACATTAGTAGACACCAATCTTTCGAATTACTTATCATATAAAAAAGCAATAAAAAGTGTAACTAACAAAACCATTAATCAAATTGATGAAAATCAAAGATTTAATCGGAGCATATTAAAGAAAGTTCAACCAAATTTGACTGACTCTGAGTACGAAAAAATTATCCAATTGAAGGAGGAATACTATAAAGATTTCTTAGAACACACAAAATTAAAACAGTCAGTTGTAAATATACTTTTGCAATATTCAAAAACTAATTCTACAATACTAGTGACAAATTGCCGTGAAAGTAGGGCAGTAATGACTTTAGATTATCACAGACTTACTAAACATTTCACAAGATTAATATTTAGGCAAATTAACAATGATAATTTGAAAATAAATAAATATCAGAATGCAATTTTATATCTTAATATCTCTCCGAAACTAGTTATTGCTTTTGAAGATGAAGAAAGCGAAATTAATGATGCAAAAAATGCAGGAATTCAAGTTATAAATCCAACAATATAAAATGAACACATTTTCAATTCAACCTGAAACAAGTTGGTACACTAATCCAACTACTAACACAAGGCAACGGGGAACCTTTATCAGAAATACAATTAGGGCATATTATCATGCAAATTATTTAGGTGGTGGAAGGTGGCGAACTGAAAACACAATAGAAAATATGATTTGGACTTTAAAAAATGATGTAACTCCTTTTCCAAGTCGATTACAAATTGCAAAGCAACAGCTCACTAACATCTTATTAAATGATTTACCTGAAATTTTGCGGCAAGCAGGTTTGGCAAATCTTACTGTTTGTGTTATTCCTCGAGCAAAGAGAGAAAGTTATTATCGAGTTGACCAATTATATTTTCGACAAGTTATAAGTAATGTTGTGAGCCAATTAAATGGCTTCACTAATGGAACAACGTATATTATTAGACATACTAACACTCGAACAACACATTTAGATAAAAGTGGTGAGGGAGGCGACGGAAAACTACCATATCCTGGTATTACAAGAGATACTTGTACAATATCTGATAATGTAAGAGGCAGAAATATTTTGTTAATTGATGACTTATATACAAAAACGGTGAATATTGATGAGGACGCTATCCAAGCTTTGTTAGATAAAGGTGCTAATTCTGTAATATTCTATGCCGTTGGTAATACAATTTCTAGAAATTCAGACGCTCCTTTGCCAACAAATAATACTACACCAGAGTGGGATGATTTACCTTTTTAAATAAATTTATTTTCCAAATTTTAAAATATGAAATACACAGAAAATTCATTGAATATTTTTACTGCTAAAACTTACAAAGGAATTGGCAATGCATGGATTGTAAAAAATTTAAAAGGAAACGAAAGTGTTGATAAAATTGTTGCCTTACTCAATAAGACAATTAAAGGAGATGAAACAACCTTCGAAGAATTTGAGCGTTTAAGAAAAGAATTTGAAATAATGCTCACAGAAAAATTTGAAAATTGTTGTGATGGCTTAGTCGCTTTAGGCGATAAAGATTTCCCTCAATACCGCGGAAATGTTAAAGAAAGCGAACAGCCCACATATCTTTTTTACAAAGGAGATATTAGCTTACTTGATATTGGAAATAATAATATTAGCGTTATTGGACTTTTAAATCCCGACCAAACCATAGAAGTCAGAGAACAGAAAATCGTTGCGGAAATAATTAAACGAGGAATAACAATTGTTAGTGGTTTAGCATTTGGTTGTGATAGCATTGCCCATAGGCAGGCTTTGATAGGTGGTAAAACAGTCGCAATACTACCAAGTCCTTTGAATAATATATTGCCTATTAAGAATAAAAGTTTAGCTTACCAGATAGTAGAGGAAGGCGGGCTTTTGGTTACAGAGTATTACGATGAATTTAAATCTGCCATGGAACTTAGTAGCCGTTATAAAGAACGGGATAGATTACAAGCATTATTTTGTGATGCTATTATTTTGGCTGCAAGCTATGCACAAAATTCTGGTTTAAAGTGGGGTATTAAAGATCAAAAATTAGATAGTGGTGCAAGGTTAGCAATGGGATATGCAAAAGATTACAACATACCAAGAGCTGTTATGTACGACCATAATATTGACATCAACAATCCTATGTTTGATTTGAATAGACAATTGATAAGTGAGCAAAAGGATATTACAATTCTGACGCAAAAAACTTTAGAAGAGCTTATTAATGGCATAAAATTCAAAAAGAAAATCGGTATTACAAATCCTACTTACAAACCGACCCTATTTAACTAGAATAGAAAACCGTCAATTCAGTGAAATATTATTAAATAGCAATATACTAGTTGATTTATCAAAATAAGCATTTAGACGTTTATAATTCTGTTCTATTGAATATTAAAACATCCATCCCAAATTCATTATCAGCTAAAAGATTATATCTTGAATCATCTATTTTCAAAATTATCTTTTCGCTATTTGAACTATCAATCAAACATTTGCAAAGTTTACATTTGAGGTAATTTAGTTTTTCAATCTGATATGATTGAAGTTTTTGACCACAATTGAAACAGTTCAAAAAATCCTCCTTTAGCCGAATCGCATTCAATTCTATTTCCTCAATCAAATCAGAAATTGCTTTTAAGATGTTATCCTGATCAGGCCTGCTTTTGGATCTAAATACTGAGTCGCGCTCAATCTCTTTTTTAACTTCTTCTAATGATAGTTTCGTTATGGGGAATGAATGAAACTTGTAACTATAGCTGATAAAATCTATGAATTCAGTTGGTATATATTTTATATAATCTTTTAGAAGGTGTTTAAATTTATGCTCGTTAAAAATATTATCTAAATATGCCATCAAAAGGAACTTTTTGACCAAACTACCCAAGCGTTCAATGCTATCAGGGTCTAATGGATTTATTTGAATTAGCTTTGAATTATCTATTATTGTTTGCTCAGCAAAATATAAGACGAAAGTATTCTTGCTTTTTAGTATTGAGAAAAGATTATCATCAACATTAGGTTCATTGCCAATAATGACAATTTTGATTTGGTAATTTCCAATCGTAAGTAGAAAAGTTCCTTTGTCTGTTTCTATGAAATTAACTTTGCTTAAAAGCAAATGTTGACCACTTAGATTTTTATAATTCCCATTAAGTTCATATTCCAAATTGTTTTTTAAGATATATATAAATAGACTTTTCCCATAAGCTCTAAGTCCTTTAAAAACATCTTGTTCAAATTTAATTTTTTCCGAATCGCTTTTTTCTGGCTTCACGTTCTCAAGTTCAATCCATAAAGATTTTACATACCTGTAATGTTTGTGGTTTACTAATACATTCGTATTGCGAAGCGAAATAGATTGTGTGGCTCGTTTGTTTACCAAGTCGAAAAGGTCACTTTTACGAAGTAGCAATAGTCTTTTATTGATTTGGTTCAAAGTTTCCTCTGTTTCAGTTAATGTTGATCCGTCTTTGCTTTTGCCATGAAAATGGTCATCTTCATAAACAGCACCAATCAACCTTAAATTTCTAATTATCTTTTTATGCCATCCCTTTTGGTCGTCTCTGTTTTTAAGTAGCTTTTCATATTCAGATAGAAATGATTTGATATCTTGGATTTCCTTCATCCTTGAATTAAGATAAACCAAGCACCTTTCAAGAAAAGCAACCGTCAGTTGATTTTCATAAATATCAAAATTCAACTCCAATTCTTCATTAAGAATTCTGCTTGGTTTAAAGCTTACAATGCTTTTATGAATCCAATCTTCTGTATGTGACGCAAGGTATTGATAGCTTTTAGAAGGTATCCTCTTTGCCCTTGAAACATTCACTTTCTCTATCTCTCTTTCAAGCAAATAATGCGGCACTCTGAATATTTCCTCGAGATGAAAAACCTTTTGATAAAGTAATTTTTCAAAGTCATTTAATCCTAATTTATTTTTAATTCTTCGAATTAATGGTATTACATTAAAATTGTTACTACCTGCTTTATCAATGTCAATTGAAATATCAATGAATATTTCCTGTATGCTCTTATTTTTTTCTAAAAGTAATTCCTGGCTGATTGCTCTATTGGTTGGGAAGTTTGAATAAGTAATATCCTTAAAACCTCCTTCTTGATCTATAATACAATATCTACCAAAATCAATTTGATTTGGGAGGTCTTTTTCCAAGACAATTTTATCTATATATCTGTCATATAGATTCATTACTTTTTACTTATTTCTGTTGTTAATAAATCAATTGCAAAACTTGGCTGAAGCTTAAATGAAGTATTAAATAGTTTTACATATTCATCCTTGAATTTTGTCATGTTTGCTTTATCTAAATCATATCTGTTTTTTAAGGACCTAAAAAGACGGCTTGATATTAAATGGTCAATTGCTTTTGCAACATCCTTTTCTTTTTCCTTACCTGAATCAACGAAAACGCTAATAAACTTCTCTGCCTGAAACTCAAGACGATTTCCAATCCCGATTCCTTTATCCATTAAGAGTAATTTCATATCGTCTGAATTTATAAATGCATGAAACTTATTGAATGAGTCTTTCTGCTTTTGCTCAGCCTCTTCGAATTTTGTGTTCAGCCAACTGTATTTTATATTGAAGCTACCATCAGTTGCTTTAAAGTCTTTTTTATCTGGATGGTTCTTTGGCATTTCCATCAAATTGGAACGATCATAGGTTTTAGGTGCAAACTCTAAAGTAGTTTCATCATGATTTGCTGTTCCAATAAATCTTACATTTTCCGGAATCTTGAGTTTACCTCCTTTAATTAGTGCCGGCAAAACTTCATTAGGCGTGTTTGTAAGACCAATATAACGTTCAGATGGAGATTGTTCTAAAAGTGATAGGAAATCAGCAAAATAATGTTCCGGTCTTGAAAGATTCATTTCATCAAGTATAATTAAGAACAAGGTGTCAGAATATTTTGGCTGATTAGCTGTGTATAGAGCTTTAAAGAAATCGGTCTCTTTGTATTTGTGCTCAAAAGAATTGTAATAGCCCATCAAGTCCATGTTGTCTCTCCAACCTGATTGAACAGCACATATCCTGTAGGGAGCATTCTCATAATTATCTTTTGAATTAGAATAATTTCCGTCAGAAATTAATGCCTTTGCGAACTCTCTAGGCAGACTAGTTTTTCCTGTACCGCTTATTCCTTGCAAAATACTTATTGGTGACATATGCAATCCCGCAAGAAAAATTCTTATGGTATCCAAATCATAGTATAAAGGCTTGGGTTTTCCTTTTTCATCTTTTAAATGTGCCAAAACGGACTGGATATGTAGGCATAATTGAAGAAGGTCTTTTGGCTCATTGTTAGCCTTTTCGATATAATTATGTCCAAGATTTAAATTATCAACATCACACTTCTTAGCAAATTCAAAGGCATCTGCCTTTTTAGTTGATTCGCCTTTAAGTTGATCAATGGTTACTGATAAGTCGTCAATGGTCTTTTTCAATGAAGCTTCCCGTACTTTTGCACTTTCTATTTGATTCTTGTAAGCGTTAATTTCTATAACATAAGAATCCATATTGCTTAAAATACGTTTGAGTTCAAGTAATTCCCCTTCATTAATCTTTGATTGATACTCTGTTACTTTTGCCTGAAGCTCCTCAATTTTTGCTTGTTTAGTATCTAATTCAAATTGTTCTGGTCTTTCATTTATTTCCTTTTTCAGATTTTCCAACTCTTTAGTCAGAAAAGAATGTTGCATTAAAATTTCTTGTGGATCTTTTGATTCAAAGGCATTTTGCAAGTCTTCAAAAAGCTGTTTTAAATTTGCATTCTCCTGCTCAATTGTATTTGCTTTACGCTGTAATCTTTCTAGTTCCGCGGTTTTTATTGTTAACTGCTCAGAATACTTGGTTTCAAACTCATCCTGTAAATCATCTTTGAAAATTTGTTTTTCAACTTCAAACTTTTTCTTTTCTCTTTTAAGTTCTGCCTGTTGTTTTTCAAAATCTGCATTAAGACTGATATGTTCTGAAAAATCCTCAATGTTTTTCCTATGAAACGTAGACAGTTCCTTTAATAAATTTTCAGTATCAGTAAACACCTTTTGTTCGGTGTCTTTAATTGTATGAAGAAGCCTGCTAATAACAGCAGTATACTCGCCATTGTCAATAGCAAATTCCCTTTCTGTAAGCTCTTTGTCCTTTTTGTTATAGTCTTCTAGCTTCTTCTTTAAATCTGCTTTTATGCCATCGGATTCCTTTTTTGATGATTCTAACTCTTCCTTTAACTTACTTGTCTTTTCTTTTTCATCCTTAGTTGACACTAATAGAGAATCCAGGCGTTTATTGATATCTTTTACATAGTTCCAATATTTTGACAGGTCATCTTTTATTTCTGATTCTTTTAATTTAGATTCAGATTCAGGAGTTAATTGTTCAACTGGATCTACATATTGAAGCTCTTCTTGCTTAAACTCAATCTCAATTTTCTGCTCATCTGTAAGCATTGGTTTTACAGGTGAGATAGGAGTTTGCTTAGCTGGTTGGTTATTTTGCGGAATATTCTTATTCCTATTTTTATTCTTTCCCATATCAATTGAATTTTATGTAGTCGTTTATAAATGATTTTATGAAGCCATAATATTTTTCTACATCCTCTTTAGAAAGGGGCTTCAAGGGCTTTTCGTTTGAAGTTTGTCCGTGACCTTTTTCATTTCTAAGTTGAGCCACTTCTATAAAAAGTTCAATTCTATCTTTCAGGATTTTAAACAGTACAGATTTGTTATCAAAATTGTAAGTAAATACGAATGACACTAAATAGGATAGCAGGGAATTACCTTTAGTCAAAATGCCTTTACTTGCGTTAAATAATGGCTGCGGAACTTGAGTGTTATTTGAAAACAAACGTTGGCGGTAAATCCCAATAAGACTATACCTCTTTTTTTCCTCGGTTTCCGGCTTGCTTAATCTTTTTGCTTCGAATTCCGAATAAACAATTTCATAAAAAGAGGCCCTTTTCTCCCTGTCTTGCTTTAAGATATTTTCTAAGGAATTTTGTAGATTTAATGAGAAAGAAACACTACTATCTAAGTCATTGAAATTATGGTTTTCAAGTAAAATAAAGTTCTTAATAATAGCCTCTAGATATTTTTGCAAATTTTGATCAAGTGTTGTGAATCCTATAGAAAAATCAGAAAGTATTTTTTCTTCCACGAGCTTATTTAATTGTTCCTGATAATCCGAAAGTATTTTACCACCTAATGTTTTAGCATCAGCGAACTTGTTATGGATACTTTCCAATAAATATTTGTTTTCCGAATTATTGATATAAAACTTA
The DNA here is from genome assembly GCA_002786355.1 of Sediminibacterium sp. FEMGT703S. GTDB lineage: Bacteria > Bacteroidota > Bacteroidia > Chitinophagales > Chitinophagaceae > Sediminibacterium. The sequence continues at coordinate 85,293 of PGCO01000004.1, read as the reverse complement.
AGTGCAACGTTATCACCAAAACCAAACGGGTCAAGTACTCTCCAATCTGGATCATAAGTCTCATCTTCATTTTCTTGCAAATACACAAAGGTGCATACCCAAACAACTTCAGGTTGATCGTTAAAAAATCGAATACTTAGCTGATGGGATAGTTTCTCATTTTTAGCTTCATCTTCTTCCTGATTAACTCCTTTTCTGTTGGTATTTTGTATAAGCTGCAATATGTCTCTTTCTGAAGGGCGGTTATAGTTAGATTTAGTTTTAATAGCTTCATCTAAGAATATAGGTAGATCTGTAAAATCCTCACCATCTCCTTTTGTACCAATTACAATTTTGGGATGCTTCCATTTGGCATCTTCTATTAAGTCTGCCGGAATAACTTTCGTAATGTAATATGGGTAAAACTTATCTTGGTTAACGTATTTGAATACATAACCTATTTTCTTCTTACCAGAATTAATCACCAATCCGTCAACTTCCATTAATTTTTCTTTTCCTTTTTCGCTTAATGAACCATGTTCATTAATAAGTTGCTTTGCTTGCAGTTCTCCTGTTACAATCCCGATTAGCTTTGAATTCAGTCCAGTATATTCAGCAATAGCTTCTTCTTTAATTCCTGGTCTAGCCTTAAATTTTAGAACAATCTTTTGGAAGAAATTTAAACCGTGTTCAAACTCATTAGTCTCAATCCGATACATATAAAACGGAATACATACCATCATAGACTTTCTTGAAGGCCTACGTTTAATATGATAATATATATTATTGTATTCTATTTCCATATTCATTTTCTATTGAGAGATTTGTATAAAATTCAAATAGACCTTCTACATAGGTTTTAGCAAAGTCATCATCAAACATCTCGCCATCACCCACAACAATGAGCAACTTTTGAGCACGGGAAAATGCAACATTAAGCCTGTTTTCCAAGGTTAAAAAGCCAAATACTTTCTTGAAATTATCATGATTACGATTAATAGCATTAGAACGAACTGTACTTAGAATGACGATATCAAATTCTTTCCCTTGAAATGAATCGACAGAGCCGATTCTTAGTTTTTCCCGCCCATCAGAAGTTTCACGGTATTGTAAGGCAATTTCATAATTACCATCAGACTTTAGCTCAGCATATCCCTGTTTACAAGCTTCTTTAAATAATTCATTAACTTGCTTTGCATAAAAAGTGATAATGCCTATACTTAAATTTTCAAAATTTGGGTCTGTTTTAAATTCATCTAATAGTTTAACTATTCGCTGGGCTTCGGCATTTCTTGATTTACTTTTACCGCTTTCTTCCAAACCTTTATTTTTCCTAATATCACAGAATACAGCAACTTTATCTTTTGCCCAGTGCAACTCTAATTTGTGTTTTTTAAGTTCTGCTTGATTTGGAATACCCGCTTTCAGTTCGTTTTTGTAATAAACCCTACTAATGAAATCGCCAATAAAAGGGTGCATACGAAACTGCTCAGTAAGTGTAATTGTCCTTCTCGGATTAGCAGTATGTAGATTCTTGAAAATAACACCAAACAATGATTCTTCTAATTTCTTTCTAGTCTCAGCCGCTATAAACTTATCTGACAATTTTGTTGATGTTTCATCTGCTATATCATCTTCCAATAGATGCGGCAACTGATTCTGGTCACCAACCATAATGATTCTTTCAGTGGCTTTAGCCATTGGAATAAGAAGGTCTAATGGATTTGAACGGGCCGCTTCTTCAAGTATAACATTATCAATGCTTGAATAAGTACTCATTTCACGTCCACCTGCAACTTGATTGGTAGCCGCAAGGCTTTCTCCATAATCTTTGATTGTATTTCTAATATACTCAGCATTCCCATCAAGTTCATCTCTTAATACTTCAAGATTTGCAGTAAAAAATGTATCCTCATCTTCATATGAAGATTCTTCTTTCTGCTTAAAGAAAATAATCGTATTTGCAAGCCAATTTAATATTGAAATATTGTTTCCAGAAACTTTGGTATTTGCTGATGAATTTATTCTTTCCAAATAGCTTTCCTGAATTTCGCTTAAACGTTTAAGTATTGACGTATCAGGATTGTCTACTGGACAATCTTCTAAGAATGATTTTTCTTCTTCGGTAAAGGGAATGTCGGATTTTAATAAGTGTTGAATTTTATAAAACCCATCGTCATTGTACGCTTCAAGTTCAGACCGAATTCCTTTTACAAGGTTTATATTCTTATTATTATTAGATTCATTAAAGCTCCTGTCGCCATTAATTTCTTTCCAATCACTCCAGAGTTGATCGCTTATATCTGTAGTGGAAATTATAGTTTCAATCGCTTGCTTTAATTGCTGTTCATTACTTTCAGAAATATAAATTGATTTAATATCGGCTAGCTTTTTAGAAATTCTATGGGTTGAACATTTAGTTTGAAGTTTTTGAAGAGAGTTGTCAATTTGTAATTTCATTGCTTCAATCAATTTGTCCTCAGCTCTAATATTGCCTTGCGTCTCTTTACCAACTTTTATTGTTGGTAGTCCTATCGTGAAAATTTTTGAAGCAATATGTTCAACAGTATCATTCTGGAAGGCAGAAACTAAAATGAGCTTACTTTTACGATATTCACTATCTGTTTTTTTTTGTTTTTCATCAATTTCAATAAGTCTGTCACAAATGGCGGCAACCACTGTAGATTTACCTGTTCCTGGTGGACCCTGAACAATGGCAATATCAGGTGTATTAATAGCAATCTCCACTGCTTCTTTCTGATTTGCCGTTAAATCATCAACACCGAATTTGTCTTTCAAAAACTTTCTAGTTCTTTCCGTTAAGGCTTTTTCGTTCCTCTTTTTTGCTAACATAGCATCAGAAGCACCCTCAATTGCAAAAAGCAGATTTCTGGTAATAAATTTCCTATCCTCTCTAAGGCTTTTTAATGCCCGTTCCCTTCTTTTATTTACAATCTCATCGCCTATAAGAGAAATAATGAATTTACCTGTTTCAGGAATAGAACTTAGTTCATCATACAGTTCGAAAGAAAAATCATTACTTATAGATTTCATTAAGAACCACTTTTTCTCTATCTGCTTTATTTCACCTTCCTTTTCTATTGTAAGTTCGAGTGAAGTGTTTAATAAATCATCTTTACTTTCGTTAATTGCTAATTTCAGTTCTTCAGTCAAATTAACAATTCGAATTTTCGTGATCCCGTCCGGAAGAAATCTAGTGCGGGTGAAACTTAATTCACCTACCTTATCCTTTAGTTGGTTTGCCCTTTCTAATTCAATTGCAGAATAGGTTTGCCATAGTGCAATAAGTGTATTGCCTTTAGCTTCTTCTGCTTTAATAGTTTCGTAAGCTTCTTTTGCTTTTGAAGCTTCTACAAATTTTATGGACGAGTATTCAGCTACATTCAGGATTGAAAAGTCTCCGTATTTTTTGGCAAAAGGCTTATTCGTTATTTTCTGAATAATCCATTTATTCTCTTTCACCAAAATATCAACTCGTTTGCGAAGGCCGTGTATCGTGAAGCTTAATTCTGTATTACCTGGATATGTTTGGACAAAAATAAAATCAGATTTTTCGGATTTGAATACAAAATCATTATTTAGATTTTCAGATAACTTCTCAATCTTAACATTCTTATTTGCCAAGATTATATTGTCGCCAAAACCAATTTCAAGAGAACCGTTAAAAGTTTGGCTAGTGCCACAGGGTAGATATTTTATCTCAATGCTTTCATCTTTTACATTAGTAATCCAGAATAAGCTTTGAGCAATGGATGCTTTGTCAGTTTCATTACCGCCAATAGCATTACTTGTGAATGATACTCGAAGTGGGGCTGTGTTTAGGCTGAATAAAATTTGGTTGGATTCAATTTGTTCAGCTTTCAAGAGAATTGGCTTTTTCTCCCAATTTATTGCACCATTGAGGATTTTTCCATTGATGGTGTTTTGAAGAGTTTCTTCAGGAAAATTATTTAGTATATCTTTTAAATCCGCCATATTAATCTATTGTTAGCACCCTTTGTGGTGTATTTAAGTCCTTAAGGTGAAGCATATATTTTTGTTTGTCCTGTTGGGTAGAATCAACTACTCTAATTTTTTTAGGGGTGTCAAGAAGAAAGGATCTGCCACCTTCGGATAATCCAATACGGGGACTTATATTAAATTTTATTCCGTTTAATGGCGTAAGCAGTATTTTATTTTCATTATTATCAAAAAGAGTTTCAATTTTTAATAATTTTGCAAGCGGTTCTATATCGGTCAACAGAAAATTGAAAGCTGAAATTTCTTTTGGAGTGCTTTCATTCATCAAAATTTCATCATAAACTTCTGGTTGCAAAGTGAAATGTTGTTTTACTTCATTTGTTTTATCATCAAAATATTCAATCTCCTCCCATCTTCTCATTTGAATCCTTATTACTTTATTAGGATCATTACCACAAAAACTACATTTCTTATAGTTATGGTAAGGATAGAATAATCCACAATTTTCATTACTACATTTGAGTAGTTCGTTCTGCGCTGTAATTAATCCATCATACCATTCAGCCATAGTTGGCCTTTCGAATGGACTATTTAGACCTTCTTCAAAATTTTGAATAAACAAGTTCAAAAGATTAGAGGGCATAATTTTATCTGATGGCAAGCCCGTAGATCTCATATTGCTAGAATCTTCTGAATGTTCAACCCAAGGCATTTTTCCATTAAGAGCAAGCTCTTCTATTTCTGGTTCTCCTTCTGTAACATAGTCTCCAATTAAGGGATGGTTTAATGTGAGTAATTCATAAGCCAATACAGCAAATGAAAAACAGTCGGACATTGTTGTATTTGGTGCACTATTGGAGATAACTTCAGGGGCGCCATAAAATGGGGTGTAGATATTATTTATAATACTTGTTTTATACCTAAGATTGTCTAAATCAATCAAAAAAACGTTATCTGATTCAGTTTTTTCAGATATAAAAACATTATTAGGAGATAGATCACAATAAGCTAGGCCCTTACTGTGTAATGCTCTCAAAATTGCAGCTAATCGGATAAGAACATTGTATCGTTTTAATAAGCCTCCCGACGACAAATACCATTCTGCAAGATTTTTACTTTCTGTTCCAAGCTTTAGTGATGATAAAGGAATCATACCTGATGCAAATTCAGATATATAACCATTCCTTGGTTGTGTTATTTGTCTTAAGGGAACTGCAAACACTTTTTTATCTAACCCTAAATGTATTAGGAAATTAATCTTGGATTTGGTTGTATTGTCATCAAAGCTTTGGTTGAAAAGTTTAACAATATGCTTTTTGTCTTTAAGTAAATAAGTGGTGCCTTGAGAACCCTCGCCAAGTTTTTCAAGCACATCGTAACTGATATTTTGTGAATCTACTACGTTCATTTAATTTTAATTTGACCAGATGAAAAGCATAGATTTATCGTCATTATTTTTTTTGTTTAAGAATTCTTCCAATTCTAATTGTAAAACATCATTCCTCCTTGATTCTTCAATATTTTGAAATTTAACTTTAAAATAATCGTGCAATGTTTCAATTTTTTCAGTTTGCAATTCGTCAGCAATTCCATCAGTTGCAATTAAAAAATCAAATGTGTACCCAAATTCAAATAAGGCTATTTTAAAATTTTCATCTCTGCCTGAACCAAGGCAAACAGTCTCGTTAGAGAAATCCTTATTTGTTGATTCTAAATAACGAAACAAACCATCCATTCGAATCGAAACCAAAACATCACCTATCTGACCAACAATAATTTTCTTTTCCTTTTTGAAAACAGCTATAAAGGAATTTGTAGTTCGAAAATCACTTACGTTATTAGATAATGATTCTATTTCCTTTTCCCACTTTTTTTTTATCTTATTATTGAGGAATTGAAGTTCAGACGAAAGTTCAAAATTTTGTATTTCATCAATTACGACCTTACAAGCAATTAGTGCACCTTCTAATGAATTTTTGGATGAACCTAATCCATCCGAAACTGTAGTTATCAGAAATTCTTCATTCTCAAAGACACCTATATAGTCTTGATTAGGAATACCCTCCTGTTTATCGCCATGGATGCTTGCTTGTATGATTGTTGTTTTCAATTCCATTAGAAATCAAGTGTTTCGTCATCAGGCATTTGTGGTATTTGCTGCATATCCGGTGTTTGACTTTTCATACGCTGGGTAACAGACATTGTTACAAACCTGAAAAACTTTCTTATATCTCTAGCACTTTCGCCCAGAACCAAATATTCAGGTGAGCTTACAAACTTTGAAAGCATATTATGGTCCGCATCATCACCAATTGCCATAGCAATACGGAAAGCTTTTGAAGATCTACCATCATTTATAAGTTCATTCATTGGAACAAGGAAATTATCAGTTGGAATTCCATCAGTTAATAATACAATTGTTGGCTTATATGATCTTGATGGGATTTGTACTTTATCCTCTATAAGCTCTTTTAACATTGTAAATGCACCACCCATTGGGGTTCTACCCTGTGCTTTATAAATTGGCGTACTTACCTGACTAATTGGTATTAAAGGGATATCACAAGTTGCATTATTACCACCGAAGCTAAATAAAGAGATGTGGATTTCTGCTTTGTTGCTGTTTTCATCCATTATTGAATTAATAAAATCTTTCAGTGCGATATTTAATGCATCGATTTTACCATTTGTTCCCATACTACCACTTCTATCTACTGCAACAACAACTGGAAGTGGACGTGGTTTTTGAATTAAGAAGTTGTTTAATGAGTCCATATAAATACGTTTTTAAGATAATGGAGCAAAGTAAATAGACACCTTTGCACTGTATTTGCATTGATATTTAAATCACTTTTGTAAATAAGTAATTTCACACGCCTTACATTTTCTTCTTGCTTGATCCATATCTGCAACATTGAATCTTCCTTCAGTTTTTTCAAAAATATCAAGACCTCGACCCAAGGTTATTTTCCATCCATTGTTTGCATCAATAAAACGATCATGATTGTTTTCAAACTTATATACCAAGTTAATTCCTAAATCTAAAACGTTGGCCTGGAGTTCTTCAAAGAACGAAATTGTATCGGCCATAAAATCCTCAGTATTCCAAGTGATTACTTCTAAATTGATTTCCATTTCTGGATCTTTATTATTACCAAGCATCATGCAGAATTCTAATAGATTCTTAAACTGATACGGCATTCTAATGTATGGATCTTGTAGCGAAAGATGAGTTGCACCTTTCAAATAGGCTCCAAATAGTTTTTTATATGATATTCCTGTTTGATTATCTTTTAAAATAAATTGATGCGGCTTTAAATCTGAAATCGTTTGAACAGTCTTTTGAGTTTCGTCTTCTGTCAATTCCGATTCAGTTCTTGCTTCTACTGCTGCAAAATAGTTTTGCTTTTCCAATGTTTCAGGTGAAAATTCCTCACCGCTAGACAGTACACGGTATTTAAAGTCTACAGGTTCAGACTTAAATGTTTCATCAATAATATATAATTGATCTTTTACTCTCTTTCTGCCTTCAATGCAAAAATCAAGTAATTCAATTATTTCAGCTTCTGATATTTCTTGATGAGGATAAATTAATTTAACCATTCCTGAAAATGATTTTCTTATTGCAACTCTATCCCTAGATGTCAAAGACCCATCTAATGAAATTTTGCTATCAAGAATTGGGGAGAAATCTGACTTTCTTAATTCTCGCAATAATTCAGCAAGATAATCTACAATAAAACCATACTCTTTAGAAAATACAGCGCTTTTTAAAATGCGCACTTCCCATCCTGGAATATACATGTGTATCCGATCTAAGAAAGCACCCTTAATGTATCCTTCAGGTATTGATTCGAAAAGGTGCGAATTTTTAAGCATATAGGGCACATTATGTTTAGTGTTACCCACAAACGCCATTGATGCAGTTGCTTGATAAGTTTCTTTGCCTCTATTGAAATTTTGGTTTGCCATGTAATTCTGCATGATTTTGACGAGGTCGCCATCTGTTCTTTTTGATCCTTTTTCTTGTTCAAACTCATCTAATGCCACAACATCCCAATAACCAACTAACCCCATTGGATTTTTACCAGTATTCCTTACAAATAAATTCGCTTTTGAAACATCGCCACCTGAAACCAAAACACCATGCGGTGATAATTCTGAAAAAATATGTGACTTACCTGTTCCTTTTGGACCAAGTTCAATAAAATTATAGTTATTCTCTACATGAGGAATAAGCCTAGATAATTGTATAAATTTGTCACGTTTGCTAAAATATTCAGGATTTAAGCCAATACTATGCATCAAAAGATCAATCCATTCATCGGAAGTAAACTCTTTTCGTAATTCTAAATATTCACTCAAATCTACATTGGCTACCTGTATTGGTTTTAATCCAATAATGATCCATCTCATTGCAATATCCTCTTCATGTGAAAAGCCAACATCTAAAATACACCAAACACCGCCACCACTAAGTAACTTCGGATTATCCAAAACCATTTTATCTGAAATTGGCACGTTTCTTAATCCCAAATTTGCAAAATTTGCTTCGTAAACATTAGCCTGCTTATCATTTAAGGAAACATTGATTTTGTCTATAATTTTATAACTTCCCGAATTTCGTATTTTGGCTTTTACAATCTCGGAATCTGATCGATGAACATAATTATCACGAATTACATTTCTAACTTTTTCTATACCTAATTTAATAAGGTCTTCATCATCGATAGCGCAATATTGCCCTAATAAATATTCTAACACATAAACTGGCACAGGGTTATTCCCTTTTACTAAAGCAGTTAAATCTTTTCTAACTACTTTACCTTCGAAATACTGAATTATTTTCTCTTTTAATGACATTAGAAATCTGATTGAATAAGTGTATTATTTTGAACTCGTTCTTCAATAAGTGGATTTAATCTATCTTCCACATCGAATACTTTCAGTTTTAAGAAAGTATTTTTTGGTGTGTCTGAAGCTAAGGTCAATTCAATTCTTATGGCTCTTTCACTTGGCGAATCCGAAGTAGAATTAAGGGTTGAAATAATTTCATTACTTACCAATATGTTATTATTGTATAAACCAGTTGAAATACTGAGCTCTTTCTCCATCCTAGAAACTTTGGTTTCTTGCAAGAGATTTAGACGCAAAACATTTGAAACTACTTTCAAATCTCCTTTATTAATCAATGATGGTCTTACCTTAGTAACTACCTCCTCTCGTTTTCTGGAGCTTTCTATAACAGGAATAACAACTTCTTGTAAGCTACCCCCACCATGTACAAACTGGTGACCAACGCCTTGTTTTCTATATCTATTTACTGAATGTGGAATTGTAACAAATACATTATCATTAAATGCAGTTGTTTTTGAAAGAGGTATGGAATATCCTAATGATTGTTGAGACTTTAATGAAGTAATAAAATACCTATTATGAGTGGTTAATGGATTTGGATCTGATATGGATTCAAGGTCTTTGTCTTCAATCTCTCTGTCATTGTATAAAAATCCATGATCTGCAGTTATAATTACTTTTGCAACGTTATAGGTTGCATGTAATGATTTTACAAGACGTCTTATTTCATCGATTGCCTCAGGCACCACATCAAATGTTCTTCTTTCAGAAGCTCTTTTATCACCAGTGGAATCAATTATATCATGATAAACATAAACCACAGCATTTTTGAATATTTGTCTATTTGTATCTTGTGAGTTACTGGTTATTTCGGAAAATTGAACTGCCAAAGAATCTGACTTAAATCTTTGTAGTATTATTGATCTGTTTGGTAAACCCTCTGTAGAAATATTAGAATTACTGATATCTCCATTATTATATACAAGTTCACCAGTAGGTAACAATTGAGCCATTCCAATATTAGTTTTGGAAGGAATAGATGCCATCATATATTTAATTTTGGCAGTATTCTTAACATCACTATGTAATTCCGATAGCAATTCATGGGCTACTTCGTATCGTAGGGCATCAGAAATCAAAACAACTACCTTTTGGTTTAATGGTTCTATCTCATTTTTGAAGAAATCAAATTGCTTAACTACTGGAATTTGGGCATAATCAAAATCAAACTGGTTCAAACATTTTAACCATTCTCTATTTAACTTATCGGTATGTTCCTCATATCGTTTATTCAAAGCTAGGTGCAAATCATCCAATGGAATGCTTGAAGGAAATTCCGAATAATCAATTAATTTGTAAGCTTTTATTGCTTTGCGATATAGTGAATCAATGAAATAAAGATCCTCGGTATAAGCTTTTAAGTAATCGTCCGGTTTATTTAGAATATAACTTGGAATAGAATTAACCATTTGATGAAGCTTTGCCATGTGTATTAAGTACTTCAAAAAATTTTGCAATCCTTCATCCAATGTTTGTTGAATGCTAATGATATCCAGTTTTTTAATTACACTTTCAGGTGAATCCTCAATTTGGCCTTGTAAACTGTTTATTACAGCCCAAATCATTGATGGACTAAATTCAGCAAAGTTTGCGTCTAAACCATAAATATCTATGAGCTTATCGCCTTTGATATCGTTGCTAACCAATTTAATAACCTCATTAAACGAACTGCTTAAATGGGTATTCATTTCTGTTTCATTCAATAATTGATTCAGTCGTACTATTTGCGTTTGATCTTTAATTTTGAATGATACATATGGATCAAGATTAGAAACATTGGATATTGTCTGCGTTATCTTATTATAGTAAATACACCTAGCTGCTTGAATTAATTCATCACGACATAATGATTTCATCACATAACTTGTATTCTCAGAAACTTGTTGAATGACGATGTCTTGCAATTTTAATTCAGCAATTTTTGATAGTACTCTTTTTAATTCCGTTTCATCTTTTGTGACTAGTAGAGTTAATAGTTTTGAAATGATCAATGACCAACTTTCAATATTTTTGAATTTCAAAAATGACGAGATAAGGCCTTTTTGTATTGCTGTTTCCTCAAAATCATAGGCGTTTAAAATCGGTTCACATACCATTTGAACACCTGTGTACTTCAACTCTTTCATATACTTGGAGACCAATGCTTTCTGATGACGATGCAATCCATAATTTTCCATGAATTCACCCACATTATCTAGTTTCAATTCTTTATTGGCAAGCAAAAGACTCAACAATGGAAATTGGTGATATTCATCCTGTGTATTTGGATGCGCCATGGGCAAATAAAGCAACACTTTCTTATCAATCAGCTCATTGAGTAATTTGCATTTAATTGTAAAAACACTTTCGGTGTAGAATTCTACATGTATATCAGGAATATCCAACAACTTAACCTCTTCGAAAAATTCTTGGCTTTCATCAAAGAAGAAAAGAATCTTTAAATTTGGATAACGATAAAAATAATTTTTTACTTTTTCTTCAATCATTCTATTTTATTTTGGCAACAACTGTTTCAAATAATTTATAATTTTTAGCAACACCATCATCTAAATCAAATTTAATTTGCTGGTCAGCTACATTTTTTAGGGCCAAATCATACTGCTCACACTCTATAAGATCGGCTCTTAATTTATCCAATTGTTTTGCTTCAGCTGTGCTTAAGTTACTTGCATTGGCCTCTTTTTGTGCAATTTCTGATTTAAGGTATTTCAAGTGCTCCAGTAAATAGTTAGCTCTTATTTTTTCAACTGTAAATTCATTCATGCGATGCATATAGACCAATACCTGGAAGGCGCCTTTCTTGGAACTAAACAACCAATAAATAGGCGTTTTTTTGTACATGCCACAGTGGTAGCTCCAAAAATCACTAACAATAAATTTATCTAACTCTTTATCCAAACATTCCTGAATAAAGTTGATGTTTTCTGTACGTTGCTCATGCCCCCATATAATATCAAGTAATTGAGAGAATTGCTTCACGACATCGTCATTAAAATTGCAATTTTTACCCATGATAGGAAGAATGGCATCCTGATCTATTAAAACTTCACCATGATTGTATGTATAACTTGCTAATTCTTCTTTGGAAGGATTGGGATGGGCAATGTTTAAACCTGACTTATCCAAACGGTAACGCCCCATAAATAAACCAATGGCATAGCTGATGAATTGACTAATTACTTCACCGCGGTTAATAGGGAGTTCTATGGCATCTTTACCATGGGCTCGGAATTTTTCTTCTAATACTTCAAGATCATTTTTCTTTAATTCATCTTGAAGTATAGTAATATCTTTTAATAGTACTTCTGGACTTACTTCATCATGAAATTCATAAGTTTCAATAAATATTTTGTTTAATTCTTCTTCATTTTGTAATAATTGAAAGAAATTCTCCTTTACATTTTTATACCACTTCAAATACGATTCTGTTATTGAAGAGCTTTGACTTAAAAGTGGATTTTGTTTAAAATCCCATGAAATTTCACGAGAGTCCCAATCATTCTTCGAAAGAAGAATATTATGTTCTACTAATTCAAGTTTTAACTCGGGTAGATTAGCAGGAATCTTTTCTAAATCCCCTTTTTGGAATGATAATGTTGGATTTAAAAGGCTTAAATAACCAAATGCTACACTAGAATTAAGAAATGCTGCAAGTTTAAGCTCAATCTCTTTACTTTCATTGAAAATTGACATACCAGCAATATCAAATATAAAACCTTGAGGTCTGTATCTAATTCCAAAACTGCCAGATGATGTTAAAGACCATGTAAGAGCTGGTCTGTAAAAATAGATTCTATTAGTAACCCTTCCAGATGATTTTACCTTAACGTTAGGCTGCGAATCAATATAATTACAGATAGTTTGTCCGTCATTTTCAAAATTCACAACAAACTCATTATTACCGTACCATTTTCTGTAACTTCCACCTTTACTGTAAGGAATCCATTTTGAACCTTTATTAATTGCTTCTGTTTTATCTTTAAGATTGAAGCCAATTTTATATTGACTAACCTCCCAAAAACTTCTCATAAACAAATCATTATTTGTAGTTAGCATTCCAACCTTAGGCTCTGCAATATCTAATACAGCAGGGAAATCTTTAAATGTACTTAGGCGTTTATTACTAATCCAATATGCGATAGGACTTCCTGGAATTATTTCAAAATTTGATTGGAGTACCTTGGGATAATAAACAGTTTGACCGTTGAAAGTGCCTTCTTTTGGAATTTGAGTAATTCCTTCTTCTCCTCTATACTGCCTGAAATCATATTTATATTCAACATTCCCATTTGAGTATAAAAATAATTTTTCAATATCTTGAAAAAGAATATGTTGAAAGTTACGTTCGTGTAATCTAAAATAAGAACCAAAGGCATTTTCCTTTTGATCTTTTTTCATAGAAAAAGCTACTGATCCAAAGTCAATTCCAAATATACCTCGTCCCATATGTAGCAAACTATCAAAATGATAATTGTCTACGTAGCTTTTTCTTAACTTCTCAAATGACGATAGGAATAACCATGATGGCAAATTTATCAATGCAAACCGTGACTTATCCATCGTCATATTTGGAATTACTTCCATAAACACCGTCATTAGATCTGACTTAGTTTCTGGATAGTGCAAATTCACATAATCCTTCAATTCAACATTCATGTTTATTTGCCCCATATAAGGTGGGTTCGCAACAACTGAGGTGTATTTTTTAGATAGAATAAGTAATACAGGGATAAACGTTTTAATCTTTTGGTAAACAATTTCCGAGTTAATATCTCTAAAGTCTGTGTTTTTGAGATAGGTAAATTGTTTCTCAATAAAAGTTCGAGCAGCATCGCTTAAACTCAGTTTCATTACAGAACCTAAATTTTTAGATTGTTCCATTAAGCTTAAAGCTAACTCCAGTTCTTTTTCATAGGTAGTTCCGTTAGAACCTAAAAAGTCTTTTATTTCTTGGTCACTAAATGCAGCAAACTCAGGCATGGCATAAACATTAGGTAGCCAACCTTTAGCAAATACATCACGGTATTGTTTGGCTGCTTTTAATAGTATGGCAAAAGTTGCAAGTTGCGCAGCACGGTCATCAAGGTCTAAACCAAACAAATTGTTTTTAAGAATGGATTCAACAGCCTCTTCAGGCGTGTAGTATTCTTCCATATACATTTGATAGAGCAGATCAAATCCTTCAACCAAGATGTGCCCTGAGCCAACAGCTGGGTCTATCAATGTCAATTGACTCACCTCTGATATTATTGGTTCAGATGTGGAATCAGATTCATTTTCAACCAAGTATTTCAGACTTGATTTTATTTTACTATTTGGATTTTTGTCTAACCAGATTTTGCCTACGGTGTTTTGCACCATGTATTTTACAATCCAATTGGGAGTAAATATTTGGGTAGCCGCAGGTATATCCTTTGCTTCGGCTTTTTCCTTTTTCTTAAAAGAAGCAAATACTTCGTCTTTTCGCTCAGAAATATAAAACTGATATAACCAGCCAATTAATTCCACCTCTTTGTATTGTTCATCCGTAATGGCATCGGTGGTATTTAGTAAGTGTAAGAAACCACTGTTTTGAAGCATGTTGTCTGGTAAAAGTAATTCTGTGTAATCATCCAGCTTCCCGAAAACATTATTCAACATCACGTTGTTATGGCAATAACCCACTAATAAAATCGCAAAAGCTTCCTGTTCTTTGCTAAAATCAGTTATAATCCTTTTTAACCGCTCCTGCTCGTTGCTATTTAAGAATGAGTATTGACCTTGTCTTGCTTTTTGTAGAATCTGTGGAGTGTTTGCCATTCCTGGGACATAAGCTAATTGAGGGTCTAAATAGTCATTTTTTGCCATAATTTGAAGCGCCATCATCCTGTTAAACCAAGTGTATGCAGCTTCCTCTTTTACAACATCAATTCCTTTTGTCTTAATTGCTTGATCTAAAGAATTCCATAATTTCGGTACTGTTTCGTCATCAAACACTTTACCTCTGAAAATATAACCGCCAGCTACAGGTTTAGGTTGTTCGCTATTAGAATCATCTGCACTAAAGCCCCAATACATTAATTTATTTGCAACCCCCTCCATTAATAGAACACGTGATTGCTGGGCAAATGTTTTTGTATTCATTTATTTAAGTATTATGGTCTTGTTATCCTTTAAGAGTTTTAGCATTTCAGATTTAACCTTTTGTAGAAAATCTTCCATTTCGGCTTCATTAGAAATCGTAGAAACGCCTTTAGAAATATGATAAGGAGCTGAAGTTGAGCCGCTACCTCCAGGTGGTACTGGAATCGCTGCAATTATTTTTTCTAATTGATCACTTTTGAAATTTGAAGCGCTTAATTTTTTGTTTTTTAATTGCGCAATTGAACTTAATGAATCTATGGCATTCAAAACAGTATCACGACTTTCAAAAACAGCAGCACTAACGTTCAATTTAATTGCTTCTTGTTCAAGTTCATCGAAAATTGAAATGTAAATTGACTTCACCTCCTTTTTCAATTCAGCAGTTAAGTCTTTTAGTGCTTGGTTTAACTCTTCATAGGCTTTCTTAGCATGTCTAAAATCTTTTCTTGGGTCTTCAAGTAAAAGAAAGTCATTTATTATTTTTGATTTGGCTTGATTATCAGCGGAAAATTCTTTGAAGTTCTCCTTGTTGTTTTCGCAAAAAGAACTCAAAATTGTATAATCCTTGAAGTTGTTCTTAATAAAGTCTTCAATACCTTTTTCTGTATCAAATAGTTCTTTAGCAAAATCTTTTGAGCCAATGAAATCTTGAAATAATTTTTTTGGATCTCTAATGGTAGTCCAAGTAGTTAATTGTTGAATTGACTTTTGAAAACTTCCACCAAAAGGATGTTTACCATAGTAGTCAGCTTCAAATGGTGTAATATGTTTCATTTTTGCTGAAAGCATTTTCAGAAGAGATTCAAACATTTCATTTCCATCAGAAGAAGGGGGTATGGTCTCATTAAAAATAAACTTGTAAGTAGAAACAACTTCATCTAATAAGGCCTGATCAATATCTTCTCCTGTAATAATTTCACATGACATTCTCTCGGCTGTAGAAACCGCCTTGTTTATAAAATCAATAATGGGGTATCGAGGAGCACCTTTGTATTTGAATTCTCTTTTTTTCTTTTTGACTAATTTTAAAGCAACTTCTAAAACTGCTTCAAAGCGCCAGCCAAATGGGGCATCACCATATTGCTTGATTAAATCAGTAATAGTTATTTGATTGTTATTACTTGTGATAAAATCGTTTACTGATTGCTCAGCAGGTGTAAGAGTTGGTATTTCAATTTGTGTACTAGCAGCTGCGGCTTTCAATTCGATTTGATTACGTGCGTAACTACTAGATAAATTATGATATTTATAAATATTACTAAGATGGTATTCAATAAGATTTCTTACTCTATCAGATGGGCTAGTACCATTAATTAGATCAGCTTCTAAAATTGTATTCTGACTAATAAATCGGCTTTCAATGAATTTAGTTTCAATAACTCGAGAAATAGACTCACTTAGCTGTTTGTTTCGTATTTTAAAATTCTCATTGGTTTTAGCCCGTTCACCAGTTGCGCCACCTGATCCATTGATTAGGTATTTGTTTGTTTTGCAATACCATTCAAAATCTTGTCTCAGAGCTGAATCATTGTTATACCATTCATTTATACAAATAACTAAATCTTTGGTGTTTACATCAAGCATTTTTTGAGTAATCGGTGTTCTATCAGTTAATAGAACTACTAAATTGATATCGCCACCCCTAAAAAATTCTTTTGATTCAATATTATAACTCATTTTGAAATCATTCTGGCCAAAAGCAACTTTAGGTTGTATTTTAATTAGTGGTCTTAAAAATTCATCAAAAGCTGTCAATCGATCATCCAATCCTATTGTTTGATTTTTAATAATATTCTGCACATCCATCTCATCCTCATTAAAGAAGAAGTAGCTTCCTTTTTCTTCGCGGATGATACTACCTTCAATTAATTTATTTAAAACATCTGTAACTTCCTTTTGCAACTGCATCTTATTTTGATCCAGTTTGTCCATTAATAGTACCGTTAAATTATCAACAGTAGACGGAAAGGTTTGTCTTCGGTTTTCAAGAAGATTAGAAATCATAAACAATACCTTTACAACTCGGGCTGCAAAAGGATTGTTTTTAACATAAGGTAATTCTAATCCGTTTTCAATTGCTTTTGCACCTCTGTTTGTGAGGTTTGTATGAAATTGTTGATTATAAAAGCCATCAAAAGGTATAAATCCACCAACTTCATCAACAGCGTGTTGCTTGGCAGTAAAATGTGTAATTCCAAGTACCGAACGTTCGTTGTCTTTAACTTCTTTGATAACAAATTTAAGTTGTTGAAACGCTTCAAAAACGTGGGCAATCAATTTAAACTGATAAGGGACAAATGGATATCCAAAAAGAAACTCTTCCTCGTTTTTATATCCTTTATATAATTCATGACTTATTTTAAATTGATTTTCGATATAATCTTTATTCGCAGCATAAACTTTAGTTAACTCAGCAATACCTTTACTATTCTTATCTAAAACCCTGCGCTGGGTGATATAGGAAGCGTCATTACTTTGAAGGGAAATGCGCGTGTCGAAGCGACCTAAAATCTTTCCAAATTCATCCTGAACATCCTGAACACCATCTGCTCCAAATGAGACTTCATCTAAAGATTGTTGAGCAGTACAGGCTATCCAAATTTGATTGTTACATTCTACACTTATTCTTTCAATAATGTTTTGAAAATTTAGAAGAATTTCTTTGTTAGAGCCAACATATTGAGAAACTTCATCGACCAAGAATAATAATCTATAATCTTTATCCTTTTTCTTGAGGTATTCTTTAAGTTCTGGTATCAAAGTTCCACTAATACTAATTTCATAAGCATCGGGGTTTGCAATTTTTGAATGTAATGAAACTATATCTAAATCAGGGCATACCTGTTTAGCAATTTCTAATATTCTGTCTAACAATATTGATGCGATTGTTGATGCAGATTCAATATCCCAATTGAATTCTAAATCCAATTTAACTAATTCCTTAAATTCAGAAAACTTACCTTTTTCATCAAGTGTTTTTTCAAGTAATAAAGCCAAAGGAATATCACTTGAATTATAACCTCTAAATCTATTAAACATATTTAGGAAAACGCGAGTCAATCTTTCCTGCTTTCCATCCCCTGCTACGTCTTCAACATTAAACATGATATCATCACATTGCGCTTCAGTAATTTTCTTTTTCAAGATCCTCAAATTACTAATTGTGATTTTGTCGTTTGTATTTGGTTTAGTAGTATCGTAATTCTCATTAACGCCTTTTTCTAATGCTTCAAAAGCATCAACAGATGTCTCTTTGTTTATTAAGTAATGAACAAATTTTATAAAATGCGATTTACCAGAACCATAGTAACCATTAATCCAAATACCGCTTTTGCCAGATTTCTTATTAATCACAGTATCGATAATAGTAAACAACTTTTCTATAATTTCAGGAGTAAATACATACTCTTTAATTTCTGCTTCAATTGTTTTAGGATCTTTCGCACTTACAACTACAGCAGGATTAATATCTCTGTTTATATCTCTTGCGAATATTTCGTTTAATTTCATCTTTATTCGTTTATTAATTTAATTGCTCTGTATAGGTTCTCGTCTTGCAAAAGGCCAAATAAGCTGTAATATCCTTTTGCAACACCAGGATAAAACATGATAAGCTTGAAACCTTTAATATGTTTTTCAAAATTGCTCATAAATCTACTAGCTCTTATATATGGATATGAATTGCCAAATCCCTTTATAAAAACATAGGCTACTTCATAGTCTGTATCATTATGATGCTCGGTAATTTTATCTCGTAGATAAGTCATGAATTTTTCGGTATAAGCATCTTGCTTTAATGCTTTGTCCACAGCATCTTTCTTATTAGATTCATGCTCTAGATAAAAATTGTATTTGGTTGTGTTCCCAAATTTTTCACTTTTTAAAAAATTAGTAAACTCCTCAAAAATATCAAGTACCATTACATCTAAGTAATTATTAGGTCGGTGTAATCGATTCTTGATATCTAAAATTTCCTTTTCTACCTCATATTCCAATTCTGGATTGTACATATACATATATGCTGGAAAAAACAAATTTCCTGTTTGATGATTTTGGAAATCTTTGTCGCACAATTGATTATATAATTCTGTTATAGTCATTTCCTTAATTTTTTATAAAACAGGCAGTAAGAAACCAGCTTTCATTTATATCCTCAAAATATTGCCAAAAAGTTGGTGATACTTTTAAAGGTCGGATTAAACTATTCCCATCATACAAACCCGCATCTTTAATCGCTTTTCTATACTGCACATTGATTTTTTCTAATGTACCTTTTGACCATTGTGAAATATTCTCGTCTTTTGATGCCAATTCATCCAACCGCATTTGCACATCATAAGCATTCATTGAATTTCCTGTTTTAAATTTCTTAAGTGCTACCTCAATATGTATATCTAATACTAAAGGATAGGCCTTAAAACATAAATACAAGAGACCGAATTTCATTTCTATTTGATTCCATTGAAAAAAATAATTCCAGAATCCAAGTGGAGCAATTAAAAATCTCCGTTTTATTTCAGCAATAATTCTTTTTCTAGATGTCATAGTTTTAATTCCAATAACACTATTAGTTATAACTTCCTCTTGTAGTTTATTTTCAAAGTCGGCCCCTAACAATAGAAACTCCAGCGACTTAAACTCATTTAGAAGTAGCCCACCAGCTGTAAAATTTGCATCGTAAGTATTATTTTGTTTTTCCATTGCTCACAAACTTATCAAAAGTATCCTTATCAATAATATCTATTCAAATGTCTTTCTAAGTTCCCCCAACAACTTCACCATCGCCCAGGTATCCATTTTACAATATTCTAGTAAGGCTTTTCGGGTACGCTCAACATCATCTGGGTCAATCGTATTTTTCAATTGATAAAAAGCAGTACTCGCATCACCTCCATTACCAATGGTTAAATCATTATAACTCAACTCCGGCACTAATGCAGGCAATACATACTTAATAGAATAAGAGTCTTCCATTTCAGGCAAGCGATAATCTTTTCTAAAGGGTTGCATTAAATCGAGCATTCTGTCTAATACATTTTCAACAGCTTCTGTATATTGTGGATGTTCGCGCATCAACTCTTTTAGTCTGGTTGCTTCAAAGCTTTTGTTATAAACCAATATAGAGCCTTCTTCACCCAACACCATTAACAAGCTTTCTAAAAATTCCAAACTACTGCTATGCGTTCCTTTGGCTAAATAAGCATAGTGTGCTGGCTCAGCACCTGCAACGCTTTCTATATGCACCGAGTATTGAAAACAAACTTGTCGATAAGGCCAGTGTCCATCATACTCTGGAACGGCTGCACTCCATGATTCAAAATCAATATGATAAATAGGATACTCAATTTGTGCTACAAATGCTCGTATGGCTTCTTGATTAATATAAGGTTCACCATAATCGGGTTCTTCAGCTTCAATCCCCTTAAAACAAAAGCCTTGAAAGTCGCATGGATAGGGCTTATCGCAATGATTGCCCACTTCTACTTGGGGCATTTCATTTTTATTTTGCAGCATGGCTTTCAGGCTCTCACCTTGCTCATGAATAAAATCCTGCTCTAATAATATATCTTCTAACAAAGAAGATACTGCAAACAGTTCTTGAATATTCAAATCTCCTTTGCGGATATATTGATTATTCAAATGGATAATACTAAAATCAGCCAGCTCCAATCCTGCATGAGTAATCACATAATATTGAAATGCCGAATCAGGTATATGTTGTGCTTTTACAGAAGTGGTACTCTTTACTTCATACGCATACCATTGGTCATTTTGCTTTACCAAAATATCTACTGCACACAACATCCCTTCGTATTGAAATGCCGCTTCATAAATCACTTCATGTCCCTTGGCGATATACTTGGCCGTATCGGCTACTGATTGCTGATAAGAGAAGCTATCTTTTGGCCGCGCGTCTACTCCCCCTGGAAACAATTGCTCTGCTAACTTTCCTACATCCGTTCCTTGTTGAAATACCGCTTGCTGTGCTTCATCCATTTCATCTCTTAACGCTGGCTTGTATTTATGCAACCACAAGCGCTTGGGGCACTGGCAGCCATACATAAAGGTTGACTTAGATAAAATATGTTTGGGTGGAAGGGGCATTTATTATTTATTATTTATTGTTTTTAATCATATTCCCGATATCGGCAAAATGATCATTATAGTTTTTAAAAGTATTTTTTTGCGAAAAGGACCGTTTTTCAGCACTTTGCGCAAAATTTTTATTCTCTATCTATCATTTTGTTGGACTCAACGAAATGATACTTTAACCTCCATTTTCTTACCATTTTGTTGACGTCAACGAAATGGTCAATGATTAATTAATCCCTCTTTTTAATTACGGCGAATTCGCTATAATTAAATTCTATTTCAAATCATATAAAATTTTATCTGCAATCTGCTTCTGCGCTTTTGCGCCCATCTTCTTTAATTCCTCCGCACGCCCAACCAAATTTCCTCTACCGGTACTCAACTGATTAAACGCTACATTGTAAGATTCTTGAGCTGCTCCAATCTTCTTTCCCACATCTTCTAAATTGCTGATGAAGCCCACAAACTTATCATACATCATCCCCGCTTTCTCTGCTATCTCAATGGCGTTTTGATTTTGTTGTTCTACTTTCCAGAGGTCTGCAATAATTTTTAACACCGCCAATAAATTGGTAGGGCTTACCAACATGATATGTTTATCATAAGCATACTTCCAAAGATTAGTGTCTTTTTTAACCGCTTCTAAAAAAGCAGGCTCTATAGGAACAAAGAGCAATACATAATCCAATGCCTTCGCATATTTGGGATAGTTCTTTCTACTCAGTCCATCAATATGACTTTTAATAGATGCCAAGTGCATATTCAATGCCTTGGTTCTTTCAATTTCGTCTTCACTGTTTACATATTGTTCCCAATGCACCAACGAAACTTTAGAGTCTATAATAATCGTGCGCTGATCGGGATAATACACCATTACATCGGGCTGTAAGCCTCGTCCTTCCTCGTCTTTAATGATATTGCCTCCGGGGTCTTTAATAAATTCTTGGGTTACAAATTCTCTTCCCTTCACGAGTCCGCTGTGTTCTAGAATGCTTTCTAACAGCATTTCTCCCCAATTGCCCTGCGTTTTATTATTCCCTTTTAATGCCGATGTTAAATTATTGGCTTCCTGGCTTACTTGTTGGCTCATGGTAATAAGTCGGTCAATCTCGGCTTTTAATACATGTCTATCTTTTGCTTCCGCTACATATACGTCGTCCACTTTTTTCTTGAATTCGCCCAGTTCTGTTTTAAGGGGATTAAGGAGCTCTCCAATTTTTTCCTCACTCTTGGCACGCATTTGCTCGCTATTGTTGAGCATCACTTTATGCGCTATTTCTGCAAACTCTAATTTTAATTGAGTGCTTAATTTATCACTGGCTTCTTTGGCTTGTATTAATGCTTGTTGGCTATTCTCTAATTGGGCTTCCGTTTTAGAAACCCTGGCCAACAACTGTTCTTTCTCTGTTTGCAATAGGGCACGAAAACTCAGTTGCTCTTTTAACTGCATTTCTTTTTGCCTTAACTGTTCTTCTAATACAGTCAGCTGCGAGCCAGTTTTGGCTTTTGCATAAAATAAGGTGGCTAAAATGGCTAACAATACCACTCCCCCTCCAATAATAAATACCATCGGCTCCATAATAGTTGTTTTTACAAACAAAAATAATTGTCGTGTCTGTAACCTATTTGTTAACTGGTAACAATCCGGGGGAGGATTTTTTAAGCGTACAGTGCTGCCATTTCTTGCACAGTCGCTTTAATTTGATTCTTTAATTTTTGAGGAGCCAACACTTTAACTTGCTTTCCATAAGAAAGTATCGTCATGATCAACTCTGTTGTAATATACACATGATATTCTATTTCTACAAAATCATCATTTTGTTTTAACACTTTTTGAGAATGATGCAAGGGTTGATTTAAAATAAAAGGTGCTTGAAATGCAGTAAACTGCAAGACTACTTTTTCGGGCTTTGCCTCATGTATCTGTGTGATACCAAAAGAGTACTTGAAAAATTCGTCGGGATCAAATCCCTCCACTTTAATATACTCACTATCACTGTTGGCTATATCTTTAATTCGATCCAACGCAAACATCAGTAAGTTCTTGGCTCTATCCGAATAACCTACCACATACCAACAGTTGCGATACTCTTTTAATAAATGCGCAGAAAATTGATGCACTTTGGCTTCCCGTCCATAGCCCTGATAAGTTACTTCCAAAGCTTTTTGATGAATAATACTTTGCAGCAATTGTTCTAAATAAGGACTGTTCTGTGGACGTACGGGTTCTTCTACTTGCAAGATCTGCTTTTGTGATATACCTGCAATTTTACTAATGCGATATCCTTCTATTACTTTATTAATGGCATTCTCAAACTGCTGAAACAGTCTGGTACCGCGGATTTGCTGCAACAATGTCGTAGAAAAATCTAAGGCTTCAATCTCTTCTTCGGTTAAAGGAAATTCCGCAATAGAAAAATTTTCCTCACTGTAATAATATCCACCCTTCTGTTTATGGTACGCAATCGGCGCCCCATAAATTGATTTCATGGCCGCCAAATCCTTATTCAACATAGAAATAGAAATGGCTTTATCTAACTGAGATTCTACTTTTTGATGAATCGATTCCAAACTTGGATAGGGGTGCATGCTATTGGTTAAACATCCATCAATAATTCTGTAACGCAATAAAGCCGATTTGTTTTTTGGCATATCCCCCCTTTTACACTCTTGAAATAAAGCTTACTCAACCAATAGGTTGCAGACTGCTCATTTAGTTTTACATCGTCAATAGCCAGGTATGGGTATTTCGGGGGGGATAACTTCCTGTGCTATTGGCTTTATATCGTAAAATTACTTCTTTGTTTTCATTAATCCCAGCCACCTAATTTTGTTGCTTGAAATTTCCATTTGCTATAGGATTGAACAGCATGAATGAGCCGCAGTATATAGACCTGGCTCAAGTGCCGCTATTGATGGTTTCTTATTCCGATTCTAAAGAGCTGCAACAGTATTTTTCGCAGATTTCATTTTCGGAGCCCGTGGGGCTTTCCGGTGGGATCACAGCCACGGAACATGCTGGCAACTTTCTAATCGGCAACAGCCGCCACTTACCATCTAACCCCAATGGATGGGCTTATTTTTTAACCGACGAGCCCGAGAGTGGGACCCATACCTCGCGTGCAAAATTGCTCAATGCTGTTTTGCGAGAAATGCAGTTTCGAATGCGAATCATGAAACAGAAACGCATAACTAGTTTTGAAAAATACCATGCACTCAATTTATGGAACACGGTTAAGCTTCCCTACCAATTCCTACTCATTGATGATATCTGGAACCTAGTAAAAGCCAAACCCGTTTCTTTAAGCATTCAATTGTTTCGCATTATTTTGAATGGACCCGCAGTGGGAGTTCATACCATTATTGGAAGCAATATCTCTTATAGGAACTTATTACAACATCTAATTGAGCTCAATCCCGCCATCCGAAAAATGCTCCAAGAAAAATACGGCATCCCCGAACCCACCCAAATCAGCTCCATCGCCCAAGAACTCATCCTCTCCCCAGACA
The DNA here is from genome assembly GCA_002786355.1 of Sediminibacterium sp. FEMGT703S. Classification (GTDB taxonomy): domain Bacteria; phylum Bacteroidota; class Bacteroidia; order Chitinophagales; family Chitinophagaceae; genus Sediminibacterium. The sequence continues at coordinate 60,690 of PGCO01000004.1, read as the reverse complement.
ACCTGGTTTTCTATAAAAAATCGAGCCTAATGGATTTGGATAAATTTTATCCGCTTACTTAAATTTCAACAATGCCAATAGGTTGCAGAGGAGTTGGCTAATTTTATACCATGAGTTTAGAATTGGGTATTTATAAAGGCGACACACTAGACCACGCATTAGCAGCAGGTTATTTTAGAATGGGCAACGATATTTTCACCACCAATGAGGTATTTGTGGGCAACTATGGTAAAAGCGCGATTTATGATCCGGTCTTTTGGTTAAGAGTCAACCTAAAGAAAGCCAAAGAAACGGCTACCACTAAACGAATTCGTAAAAAATGTGCTGGTTTTTCTTTTTGTATTGAATCCGCTGAAATAACAGAGGAAATAGAATTATTATATAGTGTGTACCTCAATAGTGTCAATTTTGATGGTTACCCTAGCTGCAAAGCCTGCATTCCTGAACTCAATAATCCAGCATCGGCTTTTGAAACCCAAATGATTACCATTCGCGATCAGGGTAGGCTAATTGGGGTCGGTTTTTTTGATGTTGGCAAAAAAGCCTTGATGTCGGTGCTTCATGTTTACCACCCCGATTACAAACGGTTCAGCATTGGTAAATTTTTGATGCTCATCACCAAGGAGTTCGCCAATGATTGCCATATGGATTTTGTTTACCCAGGCTATTTTACCATCGACGGTACCAAAATGGACTATAAAATCTTCCCTCAAATAGAAGCCATAGAGGTCTTTTTATCCAAAGACAAAGCTTGGGTTCCCTTAGAAAATCACTCCAAACTTCAATTAGAAGACTATTACTTTAAACAAGTCTTAGGAATCAATTTTGAAGATGTTGAAGACGGTTTTAATTAAGTCTAAAATGAATATTTATTATTAAATTTGGATATAAGGCATACAAAATGACAAAACAAATCATAATCGAACGAACCCTGAAAGCTATTAATCAGCTTCCGGAGGACAAAGCTGAAGAGATATCAGACTTTGCTGATTTTGTCTTTAAAAAGTATGAAGAACAAGAACTAAGCAAAGGCATTCAAAAACTTGCTGCAGAGGGTCATTCTTTTGATTTTTTAGAATCAGAAGAAGAGCTTTACTCTGTATCCGACTTAAAAGTTGTATACAATGGCTAAAGGCGACATTGTATTAATCACTTTCCCTTTCACTAACTTGACTGGTAATAAACTTAGAACTTATTCCTAACTAAATCAATGGCTTAAGAAAACCATCTTTAATTAGAACTAGTAAAATAGCCACATTAGATAAAACATTAGCTAAGGGGCTTCTAGGTAAGCTTTCTTCCAATGAACTTTCAGAGCTCAATAATAAGCTTAGAATATTTCTAAACTTAATTTAATCTGGGTTTAAGTCTCAAAATGATTCTTTTCTCCTTATTCCAAAATTTTTACTCAATACCCTTGTTAACATAAAAATAATTTCCCTAAAAATCAATAATTCAGAAAATATTTGTCAATTTTAATCAAAGACATATATTAATGGAAAATAATGGAGTAGTTTTTCAAGCTGAAATTCTCTTTGGTTCGGCTAATTCCACCGAATCTAAGCGGATTCATCAACTAGTTCGCAAGGGATTGGCTTATAAAATTGCGCCCCGTGTTTACACTACCAACCTTGCGGACAATACGGAGGCCATTGTAAAAAGAAATTGGTTTAGAATTATCGCTCATTTATATCCCGGTGCCGTTCTCAGTCATCGATCTGCACTGGAATGCAAGCCCACCCCTACCGGCCATATTTTTGTTACCCATGCTTATAATAATATTGTGGAACTGCCAGGTCTCACAATCCATTTGTTGAAAGGTAGGGGCCCCATTTTAGACGATAAGCCATTTTTTGATACACTGTATAAATCACAAGATGCCCGTGCTTTTTTAGAAAATTGCATGCCTTCTCGCAAAATTGAAGAAGTGGCAAAATCACTAAAAACAGCGGAAATCAGCCAAAAATTAGCCGAAATCAACCAAATTCACTCCGAATCGGCCCTAATTCGGCTAAAAGAGCAAGCAACCGTTTTAGCGCCAATGCTTGGTTTAGAGAAGGAATTAAAAGTCCTTTCCAAGTTAATTTCGGCTGCAAAAGACCAAGCCCTTCCCTCAACGCCTAACCAAACCAGCGGGCTCAGCAGCTATTTGGGTAAACCCTTCCACCTGCCTACTGTAAAATTATTAGAAGAATTGTATGGGCATTTAGCGGGGAATAATTACCCTCAACACCCCGACCTTAATATGGCTACGGTTACTTTTCAGCATTATGCCTTTTTTGAAAGTTATTTTTCGCAATATCTTGATGGTAATGAGTTCGATTTGTCCGAAGCACGTAAGATTATTGAAACTTCTTCCCCTTTACAGGGTCGTAAAGAAGATGCAGAAGACCTCTTGCATACCTACCAGCTTTGCTCTAACAAAAAAGAAATGGCTACCTGCCCTAAATCAGTGGAAGAATTTATTCAACTGCTTCAAAAACGCCATGCTTTTTTAATTTCAAGTAGGCCCAATAAAAATCCAGGCAAATTTAAAGAGAGCAATAATCACTCGGGAATTTCCGAATTAGTTCCTTGGCAATTGATTGAAGGAACCCTTATCAAAGGCTTTGATTGGTATGCTTTATTGCAGGATCCTTTTGCCAAAGCCATTTACTTATTTTTTATGCTTACCGAAATCAATCCCTTTGTAGAAGGAAATGGTGCCCTGGCTCGCATCATGATGAACGCCGAGCTAGTGGCTAAAAACTTAACGAAAATCATGATTCCGGTGGTGTACGCCGATATTTATCAACTTAGCATCAATAAAATCTCCCAACACCAAGACTTTCAAGCATTTATTCAATCAATGTTGAATATTTATACTTTCAGTTCTACTGTATTGGGAGATACCAAAAATGAAATGGAGCGTTACCTCCGTTCCTGCCATGCCTTCTATTTACCAAGTCAGGGAAAGCTGCGCTTTTAATGATTATTGATAAACCCGTACATAATCAATCCACATTTTTTGTGGAAAGATGGAGTCGTCTACTCCTTTTTGTCCGCCCCAGTTTCCGCCTACCGCTATATTGATCAACAAATGAAATCGTTGATCAAAAGGCCATTCATCGGTAGATTTATGGGTGTTCTTAAATGAGTTATATAGGGTATTGTCTACGTAAAATCGTATTTCTTCTGCATCCCACTCAATACTGTACACATGAAATGCGGTAGACAAATCCTTGAAATTCATCCCCTTGGTTTTCTGTGTTCCCTTCATGCCATTGTATGCATTGGTATGCACGGTTCCTAAAACAGAATCTGGCCAAAACCCTACATTTTCCATGATATCTATCTCGCCGCTATGGGGCCATCCGCCATATTTCCAATCGGTGGGCAACATCCAAATAGCTGGCCACATGCCTCGGCCTGCGGGCAATTTAGCCTTCACATCTATACGGCCGTATTTCCAATCGCCTTTGTTTTTGGTAACCAAACGGGCACTAGAATATTTTGCGTCTGCTACATTTTCTTTATGTGCTTCTACAATTAACATCCCATTTTCTACTCGGGCATTTTTGGTGTTGTTAGCGGTATAATACTGTAATTCGTTATTACCCCATCCGCAAATTTGTGGACAGCCTGTTCCTACATCATAGCCCCACTTGGTACTATCGGGTAATCCTTTGCCTTTGAACTCATCGGACCATACTAGTTTTTTAAATGGCTGCGACTTTGTTTGTGCAAATAAAAATGCACTCGATGGTGCAGAAATAAGCACCAGCAGGATGATTAAATACCTGCCGATGCCATTGTTTGCTTGCTTCATAACTGTACTACTATTGATAAACCCTAATATAGTCAATTTCCATTGTGGCATTGCTAAAGCCGCTTTCTACTGCTCCTCCAAAAGTGCCGCCCATGGCTAGGTTCATGATTAAAAAGAAATTTTGATTAAACGGTAAGCTTGAAGTATTTGCTACGGTATGATATACAGTTCCATTCACTAAAAACTTGATTGAAATAGCATTCCATTCCATTGAGTAAATCTGAAATTCGGTGGTTGCATTGGTAATATCTCTTGTGCCCCCATCCGCATTTCCGCCAAACCTTGCCGGGTGGTGTACGGTGCCATGTATGCGATTCAGCTGCGATCCCTTATGTTCCATGATATCTATCTCGCCACAAGCGGGCCATCCTGCGGTAGTAATATTATTACCCAACATCCAGATGGCTGGCCAAGTGCCTACTCCTGCCGGGAGTTTGGCCCTCACTTCCACTTTACCGTATCGGAAACTGAATTTATTCTGGGTCAATATTCTTGCACTGGTAAAGGCACTGCCGCTAAATGCTTCTCTTATGGCTCTGATTTTTAATGTGCCGTTCGATACAAATGCGTTGTCTAATCGATTGGTATAATGTTGTAATTCATTATTGCCCCATCCATTTGATCCTGTACCTATATCATATCCCCATTTGGAGGGATCGGGCGCGCCGTTTGCGTCAAACTCATCTGAAAAGATCAGTGACTGTGTTACGGCAACCGTTACGGTTGTTCGCTGCGATATGGTTTGTCCGGTGCTGCTCTTTGCTATCACATTTACCGAATAAGTGCCCGATGCTGGATACTTATAAGTTACAATCCCCGTAGGAACTGTTTGAAATACCCCATTGCCAAAATCATAATCATAGGTACTTGCATTGGTTGCACTTGCCGTAAATGCCACATTGCCACTATTATCAGTGCTTACTACTGCATTCACCGTGAGATTGGTGGGCGTTACTACTGTAGTACCAGTATCTTTCTTGCCGCAACTAAGCAGCAAGAAAGATCCGATTGTTATCACACTTAAAATATACTTCATGTCCTATTTTACTTTCAGTTTTTGATACCATGAGTTTCCATCTATTCCAATATTTCTCAAACTTAACTCCGTTGCAGAAATAGCCAATATTTCATAGCTGGTTCCACCTGTTCCAAAATTGATGATTCCATTTCCTGGTACAGTAAAGGCAATTCTGGTTGAATTTGCTGCTGTTGAACCCGTATTTGCATTCATAAAGCTCAATCTGCGTGGTGCTGCAATATTCATAGAAAAACATGCATCGCCTCCACTAAATCCATAAAATCCACTAGCAGCGCCAATTGCAAAGGATTGACCTTTGTTATCAATCGTCATAGTGATATTGTTATTGGCGTCTCTGCTGAAACTGATTTCATCGTCGTATGCACATGCTTCTCTTGAATCTGGTGTTGCTGCATACCAAACCGGTGCAAACTCATTGGCTGGTCCTACTCCAAAATGACCTACTGCTCCCTTATCGGTTACCCAGGTTTTAGAACCTGCTCCTGTTAGTGCAGTTACAATATTGGTAGGAATTTCAAATGCTACAAATACCGTTACTTTTCTACTGATGGTGCTAATGCTTCCTCCTGTTCCTATTGCATTTACTACAATAGTATACTCATTGGTACCAGGTGTAGTGTAACGATAATTGATTGATCCAGTAGGCACTACTTGTGTTCTACCATCACCAAAATCAATATTGTAAGTGAGTGCATTGGTAGCTGTTACGTTAATTGCCACATTTCCGGTGCCATTTCCATTAGGATTACTTGTATTAACCCCTGCAATAACAGCATTTAAGGTTAATCCGGTTGGTGTTTTTATTGCGCCAAAGCTGTAGTCTGCTTTTTTGCAGCCCGAAAACAATAGCACTGCAGCAACAAAAAACGAAGACAGGGTTGTTATATTTTTAAACATATTGCTCGTTTTATTCAATTAAAAAAGGTTGATATCGTCAAAATAGAAAGTGAAATTACTGCCGCCATCTCCTACGGTTCCCAATTCAAAAATCAATACGATTTTATGGTAGCTGTTGGATGTATTAATAGCACTGTAATCAAAAGTCAATTCTTCCCATCCGTTTGCTACAGTGGTAGTTACTTCTCTTTCAAAGTTTAATGCTCCATTGGTGGCATTTTCTACTTTCAACAATACTTTAGCCCCTACTCTTGGAGAATATACTTTCATTTTAAAGGTCTTCTTAGTAAAATCAATTGGACCTCCTAATTCAATAAATGAACCTCCCCATGGCTGGCCTGCACTCTTAATCATTCTACCCACTCTATTGCTGGTATTGATTCCTGTTTTATGTGGATTATCAATAACGGTTGCTCCACCTCCATCAAAGTTGGTGAATGTGTAAGTAAGCGCTCCATTTTCAAAATTCAAAGGCAATCCAACACCTACTACCACATTGGTACTTAAGTATTGTACATCATCCCAATAAAACACTTTTCCATTACCCGCTGTTCCAAAATCAAAGAAGATTGATGCTTTATCGTAACGATAAGTGGCATTCATCGCTGCTGTTCCTGCTACATGATTGGCAAAATCGAAAATCAAAGTTTCCCATGTATTGGCTGCAGTGGTAGTTGCTTCTGTTTCTACAGATTTAGTTCCATCAGCTGTATCTTCAATTTTTAACCTGATTTTTAAACCCGCTGCCGGAGAGTAAACCCTTACACTCATTTGTGATGTGGTAGCATTAATTGGCAATGCTCTTGCAAAACCACTAGGCGTTCCAATAGTAGTACCAGCCCATGTTTGAGCACCGTTTGGCTTGGTGGTCTTCATTACCTTATTGGCTGCATTGGTTGGATCATTCACTAATTCTGAAAAATTGTCTCCAAAATCAGTTACGGTATAATTGGTTCCTGCCACATCAAAATTAACTGGCCAATCTATTTGATTGGTTGGCATAGTTGCGGCCAAACGAATATCATCAAATAAGAAAGTGAAATTAGGTGAACCGTCTCCTACCGTGCCTAATTCAAATATCAACACGATATTATTATAAACATTGGCCGTATTGATGGTGCTGAAATCGAATCCAATTTCTTCCCATGCATTGGCTACAGTTGTGGTACGCTCTCTTTCAAAATTGATAGCGCCATTGCCTGCGTTTTCTACTTTCAATAATACTTTTGCACCCACTCTTGGTGAATACACTTTCATTCGGAAAACCTTGTTTGTACTGAAGTCGATAGGTGCGCTCAACGGCATTACCGATCCACCCCATGGCTGTCCTGCTCCTTTAATCATTCTACCCACTCTGTTACTGGTATTAATACCTGTTTTGTGTGGGTTATCAATCACACTTGAATTACCGCCATCAAAATTGCTGAACTGATAATTTAAAGTAGGTGATTCAAAAGTCACTGGTAATAAAACTGGATCTACAATGGTAACGGTTTTAGTTACTTCTGTTTTTGCAGCACCTCCACTTAATGCTACTACTCTTACAGTATAGGTTCCTGTTCTTGCATAAACTTTACTTACAGTTTGTCCTTCATTAAAATTAGTAGGCACTTCATTCGGTACATCTCCAAAAAACACTTGGAAAAAAGTTTCGTAAGTAGCTTTTGCTCCAACGTTTACTTTAAAGTTATTGCTAGGATCTATATCTACTGTGGCTTCCACATTTTCAGGTGCCCTGAATGTAACGGTTAACTGCTGTGTTCTTTCAGTTGTTTTTCCTGATACATTATAGGCTACCAACTTAACATTGTATACCCCTTCTCTGTACACATGGGTAGTACTCTTTCCCGCAGTAACTTTTGCTGGTGCGGTAGTAGCATCGCCATAAAATACATCATAAGAAATAGCACCTTCTCCATTTGGAGTAATGGTTACTAAACCAGTATTGTCTTGGGTAATGGTAAACAAAGCGCTCAATTTATCTGGAACGCTTGCCCCTTCTACAAAAGAAGTATCTGTAAACTCCTTTTTGGTACAGCCGGTGAAAAGCAATCCCACCAGTACTGCGCTGAATAAAAATTTTATTGATTTCATATCATTTTTTTTGTGGGTTGATTAATAGCCGCTGTTTTGTGGTAAGCCTGAAATTTCCACTTCTTGCTGAGGTATAGGAAATACTTCGTGCTTGCCCACTCTAAATCCAGTCATTCTAGCTGCTGCTTGTCCTGTTCTTACTAAGTCGAAGAAACGATCTCCCTCCATCGCTAGTTCTAATCTGCGCTCATTCCAAATAGCATCTCTTAATGCAGTTCCCGCTCCAGAAAAATTATTGCTGTTATTACCAAATGCTCGTTCTCTTACTCTGTTTAAATAAGACAATGCTTTGGCATCGTTTGGTGCTGCTGATCTATTGAACGCTTCTGCTGCCATTAATAACACATCTGAAAAACGAATGATGCGGAAATTATTGGTGTAGTTCAATTCAATTTGACCAGATGTTTCACCCTTACGTGGCAAATACTTTTGGTTATATAATCCTGTATTCTTGTAAGGCGCTACTTGGTAAGTGATATTAAAACTTGGATTAGCATTCTTATACGCTTCAATATCTAAGACGGTTACATCCTTTCTTTGGTCTCCTGCAGTATAAGCAGATGCCAAATTGGTAGTTGGTAAATTGGTGCTCCAACCAGCCGCATAAGGCATGGCCGCAGTTCCGTTTAATCCCCTTACACCACACTGTTGTACCGCATAGTTTCCTTGACCCCTTGTTGCTCCACCCCAGTTATAATAAGGTGAGTTGTTGCTGTACTGAATTTCAAATACAGACTCTGGACCGTTTTCGCCAGAAGCTAAAAACATTGAACCAAAGTTGGATACCAATGAAAATGCATTAGAAGTAATCACTGATTCTAGTGTAGTGGCTGCTTCTGTAAATTTATTCTGGTATAAATAAACCTTACCCAATAAGGCTTGTGCTGCATATTTGGTAATTCTTCCTTTTTGAACTTGTACCGCTGGCAATGCCGCAACCGCTGTAGTTAGGTCTGTTTCAATTTGCTTGTATACATCGGCTTTAGGTGCGCGCTTCAAAGATTTTGAATCGGTTAATCCCAAACGTCTGTCTACAAATAATGGCACATCTCCAAAAAACTTTACTAATGTGAAATAGTAGTAAGCTCTTAAGAAATGAATTTCTCCATATAATGCTTCTTTACCAGCAAAATTTACCGTTGCTCCAGCAAGGTTGGTAGTCTTATACTGTGTCATGTAATTGGCACGGTTAATACCTTCGTAAGCACTTACCCATAATTCTTGCAAAGTGCTATTAATAGGCGTATGCGTGTAGTCGTCTATTTGTTGTAAGCTTAATACGTCAGATGCATTTTCGCCACCAGCTACTGCATTATCCGATGCAATTTCTCCTACTACTACGGCTTGATTTAACCATTGTAATGGTGTGTAAACACTCACTGCCATCGTTCTGTAATCAGATTCTGAGCGTAGGTATTCTTTTTCAGTGATGATGAAATCTTCTTTTGGATCGTAGTCTACCCACTTTTTGCAGGAGACACTAAGCATGGAAACCATGGCCAAGCTTAGGATAGTATAGTTGAACTTTTTCATTGTTGTAATTTGTTTTCGTTAGAGTTTAATGTCTAATCCTAAAGAGAAGGTTCTTGCTTGTGGATATGCACCACGATCAATACCTGTATCTAAAATTCCTCCCGCTATTTCAGGATCAAATCCAGAGTACTTGGTAAAAGTGAAGGCATTTCTTACTTGTACATAAACCCTTAATCTGCTGAACGCTTTTTTAACAGTAGAAGATGTGAATGTGTATCCTAATTGGATATTCTTAATCTTTATAAAAGAACCATCTTCAACATAACGATCACTTACGCGAATATTGCTGTTTGCATCGGTAAATGAATAACGTGGGAATCTTGCATCGTTGGTAGAACCTTCGCCAGTCCAACGTCCTAGCACTTCTCTTGACTTATTAGAAAAGTTGGCATTACGCTCATAAGCTTTGTATATATCATTGCCTACAGATGCATAAGTAAACATATTGAAGTCAAAATTCTTGTAGTCTAGGTTTAAATTCCAACCCATGGTAAAGGTTGGGAATGGATCGCCAATTTTGGTGCGGTCATCTGCGTTAATCACACCATCTCCATTGATGTCTGCAAATTGAATATCACCAGGTACTGCTCCAGGCTGTGTAGGTGCTTTAGCAATATCTGCTGCATTTTGAAATATTCCCAATGTTCTGTATCCAAAGAAATAACCAGGTGTTGCTCCTTTTTCAAATACGGTAACATTTTGGCTTTGTCCATTAAAATAAAATCCGCCTAAAATTCTAGCAGTTCCATCATCATTGGTTGCAGTTACTTCATTCTTAGCTGTAGTAAATGTAATAGTAGATGAGAACTTCAAGTTCTTTCCAAAAATATCGTTGTATCCAATGCTTAAATCTAATCCACGTGTTCTGGTAGATCCAATATTCGCAGTTGGAATTGGCACTGTACCCAAATACATGGAAGCAGATGGAGTAAATAATAATCCACTTACATTTTTCTGGAAATAATCTACAGTGATATTTAGTTTCTTATTTAAGAATGCCGCATCAAATCCAAAGTTCGCTTGCAATTGTTTTTCCCAACGCAATGCATTGTTTGCAGCAGATGCTACAGTTGAACCAGGATAAAATACATCACCAAAAGTGTATCCATTACTATTAGCAGTAGGACCATAACTAGGACCACCCGTAACAATAGAAACAAATTGAGGATTTACATTCTCATTTCCGATTGAACCATAGCTACCACGAATCTTTAAATAGTCAACCACTTTAGATTTAAAGAAAGACTCATTAGAAACAACCCATCCAGCAGAACCAGATAAGAAGTTAGCAAAACGGTTCTCAGAACCAAATGCGTAAGAGCCGTCTCTTCTTAAAGTTAAAGAAGCCAAATACTTATCTTGAAAATCGTAGTTAACACGTCCAAAATAACTGAGGTTTCTTCTGAAATATTGATAGTAATATCCATTGATGGCATTGCTATTGGTAGCATTATTATTACCAGTAGCTGCAGTAAAATCTGCAAAATCCCATGAGTTAAAAGGAACATCTTGTCTGCTTGCACCTGCTGCGTTACCCGATACTTTTGCAACAGCCATACCTACTACGGTCTCGAACTCATGATCTTTTTTGATCTTGAAATTATAGTTTGCGTAGGTTTCCCAAGTCCAGTTAAAGTTGCTGGTCTTTTCATGAGATACCGTATTGAATCTTCCTGCAACTGTTGATCCGTCTGCATTCATAGAGTTATCTACGTTTTGAGGACCATAAAACACCAATGGATTAAAGCCTTTTGCATTGCCATCGTATTTAGTATAACCAAAACGAGTAGTCAATTTAAGGTCTTTCATCACATCGTACTGTAATTCAAACTTTCCGTAAAGTTTAGTACCAGTGTTTTTATTGTACGTGTTTTCTAGTTTAGTAAGGGGATTATAAATCTCCGATAACAATAAATTACTAAAACCAAATTGACCCACCGTATTAGGAACTGTATTTAACACTGGAACAGTTGGATCAAAATTGATGGCACTACCAATGATAGAGTTGAAAGAATTTTCCTGAACACCTCTACCAGATAATGTTACTGCGGTAGTGTTAATCAACAATTTTACTTTAGAGCTTAAATCGAAATTTAAGTTGGCAGTAAAGTTGCCACGAGTAAAGCGGCTCTTTCCATCTCCCCCTACAATTCCACCTTGGTCTACAAAACCTCCACTTAAGAAATAAGTCATTTTATCGCTTCCGCCTCTTGCCGCAACTGAATGCGTTTGAAAAGAAGCATCTCTAAATACTTGATTTTGCCAGTTGGTTCCAACCCCTACCTTACTTAAATCTGAAAACACAACCGGTCCACCTGCTACAGTACTTCCTTCATTGATGATGGCAGCATATTCTGAAGCATTCAACACACCAATGGTATTGATTACATTTTGTACGCCATAGTTACCATTGATGGTGATATCTGTTTTTTGGTTTTTGCGTCCAGACTTAGTGGTTACCACAATTACCCCGTTACCCCCTTTAACACCATAAATAGCAGTTGCCGCTGCATCTTTTAATACGTTGATCGACTCTATATCGGCCGCATTAATAGCGTTAAAATCGGTAAGTGTTTGTGGAACCCCGTCTATAATAACCATTGGGTCTGTACCAGAGAAAGAAGGAATACCTCTTACTAATACAGTTGGCTTAGACCCCGGTGTACCACTTTGAATCACATTTACCCCTGAAGCTCTACCCTGAAGGGCTTCTTCTGTTCTTACGGGCTTCAATTTTTCGATGTCTTCACTTTTTACAGTTGAAATGGCACCTGAAACCTTGGTGATTTTTCTGGTACCATAACCAATTACAATTACATCATTAAGGGTACTTGCTGTACTCAACTCCAACGCGATACCTAGTGTTGTAGGTCCATTGATGGTGTTTTTTACAGATTCGAACCCCTCAAATGAAACAACCACCACTGCGCCTTTGGCAACATTGATGGTAAACTGACCTTGGGCGTTGGTTTGGGTAGCATTTTGTGTACCCTGAACAACTACCGAGGCGCCGGCCAGCGCTTCGCCTGTACTTTTATTGGTTACTTTACCGCTTACAGCTATTTGCTGCGCAGCTACCTGCTGTAGAAAACCACCCATAATAAATAGGAGGCATAGCAGTAGAAATCTTAATCTCATAATGCAAGCTTTTTGGTGAATGAAATGCAGTCGTTTTAACAACCTAAAAATATTTCATGCTACTTCACCCAAAGAATAACTTGCCCCTACATTACTACATCATCATTTCTAATTCATTGATTTATAGTAAAATGTACTACATCAAAACTACATCATGATTTTTTTGTTATATTCATCATACCATTTTAACCGATTGCTGAAAAAAATTACCATATTCCTTTTATTACCCCTAGCTATAGGGGCACAGAATACCATCGGACTACCCGAAACAATCAACTATTCTAAAAACCAATACAATGCCGGAGCCCAAAACTGGGATATCCGTCAAGACAAACAAGGCATTATTTATCTAGCCAATAATGAGGGGCTTTTAACCTATGATGGTAAAACATGGCAACTATACCCGTTGCCCAATAAAACCATTGTTCGTTCAGTGCTCATTGGCGAAGACGGCAAAATTTATGTGGGAGGTCAGGATGAATTAGGTTATTTCTTACCCAATAATGCTGGAAAATTGGTTTATACGGCTTTAATTAATGCCATTCCTGAAGCTGATCGCAATTTTGGAGATGTTTGGGATATCGTTTCGTTCAAAAAAGGGGTTTATTTTAGGACATCTAATAAAATATTTAGGTTTTTAAATGGAAAGCTGTCCATTTTCAAGGCCCCAGGCGAGTTTTCCTACCTCGAAACAGTCAATGACCGCTTATATGCCCACGATTATGAAAAGGGCCTCCTCGTTTTAGATAAAAATAGGCTAATGGCGCTGGGGGCAGGTGGTACTGAAACAGGTGGAGTTCAATTATCGAAGACCGATGGCGTAACAGCTATTATTCCAATTGGTGAAAACAAAGCCCTAGTTACGACCCTTAAAAACGGGTTATTCCTACTCAGCCAAAACCAATTAGAAAAAATCAACTCTGCTAATAATGCACTTTTTGCCAATGAACGAATTTATGCTGCAACCAGTGTAAACAATGAATGGGTTGCGCTAGCTACCACCAACGGAGGGGTCTACATCATTGATCATAGTGGAAATATCATCCAACATTTTACAAGAACAGAGGGATTACAAAACAATAATATCCTAAGTATTTTTTTGGATAAGGAGAAAAACCTGTGGTTGGGGCTCAACAATGGCATCGACTTTATTGCAAACAACAGTGCCATCAAGAATATTTCGCCCCAATTAAACGAAGAGTCGGGTTATGCGGCAATGGTGCACAACAACCAGCTCTATTTGGGTACTTCGAATGGACTATTTGCCGTTCCCCTTCAACCTGCCAAAGACATCAGCTTTAGCAAAGGCAATTTTTTATTGGTAAATAATACCCGTGGACAAAACTGGAACCTTCAACAAATGAATGGCAAATTATTATTAGGCCATCACGAAGGTGCTTTTGAAATTAAAAACAATACCGCCATTCCGTTTTCAAATTATGCTGGCTTTTGGAACTTTATCCCTTACCGTTCCGGGATGATAGCTGGTAATTACAAGGGATTGCTCTTTATAGACGGCCCTACTCAATCCCCTATCCCCAATTTTAATGAATCCTCTCGCTATGTTGCAGTAGATAACCAACAAAATACTTGGGTATCTCATCCATATCATGGGGTATTTAAAATTGATTCAAATAAAATGGTTACAAATTACAATAACAAAAAGGGACTTCCCACTGCTTTAAATAACCATATATTCCTCATTAAAAATAAAATTACCGTTGCAAGCACTAATGGGGTTTATCAATACAATAAAGAGCGTGATTTATTTGAACTAGATGGTTTCTTTTTAAACTTTTTGGGTAACAAAAGCATTCGATATTTAAAAGAAGATAAAGAAGGAAATATCTGGTTTATCCATGAAAAAAATATTGGAGTCATCGATTTATCTGGTGACCAGCCACAAGTGATAGAAATACCTGAATTGAAAAATAAAATGCTCAGCGGTTTCGAAATGATTTATCCTGTAGATGAAAACAATATTTTCTTGGGTGGTGAGCGTGGTTTCTATCATATCAATTATAAAAAATATAAACAAAATACCCCTCAATTAAACGTTCAAGTAAGGTCTTTAAAAATTGGCAGCAATTTAGACAGTATGGTGTTTGGCGGATATTATAATCAATTAGATCTGCCTGCCATTGATTACGATTTTAATAGTGTTCAAATTGATTTCATTGCTGCTCAGCATGGTTATTTAAATAATATTGAATACAGTTTTAGGTTAAAAGGATTGGAAAGTACATGGTCTGCTTGGAGCCAAAGAACTGAAAAAGAATACACCAATCTGTCTCCCGGAAAATATACGTTTGAAGTTAAAGCGCGTAATAATTTAGGCAACGAATCTGCAGTATCAAGTTATCAGTTTACCATTTTAGCCCCTTGGTACAGAACGCTTTGGGCCTATATTGTTTATGGACTCTTAGCCATTGCTGGCCTATTTGGTTTATATTATTGGCAAAAGAAAAAATTTATACAACAAAAATTAAGATTTGAAGAAGAACAACAAAAACTGGTTTATATACACGAACTAGAAATCAGTAAATCAGATGGCGAATTAGCTGCATTAAGAAACGAAAAGTTAGAAGCCGATCTCAATTTTAAAAATACAGAGCTAGCTTCTTCTGCTATGCACCTTGTTAAAAAAGGGGAATTGCTCACTAAAATAAAAACAGAACTAAGTCAGATCACTAAAAAAATAGACAACGAATACGCTATTACCGAATTAAAGAAAATGATCAAGACCTTGGGTGAAGACGAACAATTGGACGAAGAATGGGAATATTTTACCAAGCACTTCGACAAAGTTCATAGCAATTTTATTGTTTCACTTAAATTGGTTCATCCTAATATCAGTAATAATGAAATAAAGCTTTGTGCTTATTTGCGCATGAACCTAACCACCAAAGAAATAGCTCAGCTGATGAATATTTCGGTAAGAGGAGTAGAAATAAGTCGTTATAGGCTTCGTAAAAAATTAAACCTTGCTACGGAAGTAAACCTCTTCAATTACCTTATTGCAATTGGCAATCAAGATACTTCTGAACAATAGTTTATATTTGAACTAAACGATTCGCATATGAAAGAGCAAAACTTTAAAAATCACTCACAGTTAGTATTTGGATGGCATGGACTTACCTTCTTTGCAATACTTGCAGTATTAATTGGTTCATTTATTAACCTGAATGGTTCTGTTCCTGAGAATAAATATTCTGCATCGCTGATTTGTGTGATTGCATTAATCTGTTGTTTCTTCTTTGCCTATGTACGCATTTTTGCATTAAAAGCACAAGACAGGGCCATCAGAGCCGAAGAAAACTTGCGCCACTTTGCATTAACTGGAAAATTATTACCTGCTCAATTACGCATAGGACAAATTGTTGCATTGCGTTTTGCATCAGACGATGAGTTCCCAGACTTGGCTACAAAAGCGGCAATAGAAAACTTATCGAATAAACAAATTAAGCTAGCTATCAAAAATTGGAGAGCAGACTGGTACAGAGTTTAATTTTTTTTATATCACCTGAAAACCGTGTGCATATGGATCGTCATCGTCTATGATAATAGTGTTGTATCCAGTAACCCTTGCCCATCCTTCTATTCCTGGAATAATAGCTGGCCGATCTTTTACTGTTGTAACGCCCTCAATGGTTCCATTGAAGATGGATCCAATAATACTTTCGTGTACAAATACCTCTCCTTGTTTCAATAAACCTTTTGCATACCATTGCGCCATCCTAGCTGATGTTCCTGTACCACAGGGAGAACGATCAATGGCTTTGTCGCCGTAAAAAACCGCATTGCGTGCAGTGGAACTTTCTTTCAATGGCTTACCCGTCCAGAGTAAATGACTGAGGCCTTTAATATGTTCATTTTCAGGGTGCACAAAAGAATAATGGTCGTTTAAATATTTTCTGCATTCCCTACTCCAACTAATGAGTTGGTCGGCAGTAAAATGCTCCAAGCCTGGGAAGTTGGGTTGCAGATCTACAATGGCGTAGAAGTTTCCACCATAAGCCACATCTACCTTAATCGTTCCTAATCCACTGCTCTCCACTGCTAAATCAGTTGCATATAAGAAGGCTGGCACATTGGTTAATTTTACAGAAACTACTTTTTTTCCCTCTTGCTTGTATTCAATCAATACTAATCCTGCTGGTGTTTCTATGCGCAGCTTGCCTGGAACTTTAGGTTGTACTAATCCTTCTTCAATAGCAATGGTAATGGTTCCGATAGTACCATGTCCGCACATGGGTAAACATCCACTGGTTTCTATATATAATACCCCAATATCATTTTGTGGATCACAGGGTGGATATAAAATGCTTCCACTCATCATATCGTGTCCACGTGGTTCAAACATTAATCCTTTTCTAATCCAATCATACTCACGCATAAAATGCAATCGCCTTTCCATCATTGAATTACCTTCTAATAATGGACCTCCACCTGCAACCAATCTTACAGGATTACCACATGTATGTGCGTCTATGCAAAAGAATTTTTTATGCGCCATGATTCAAGCGTGTTTAATCAATAATTATTTTTCTTAACTGTCTATTTGGCTAAAAGGATAATCTTTATAAAGCTTCCTTCGTTAATATTCCATTAACCAATCTTAGAATTCCTGCCTCGTTTTTATTGCGCAAATACAATGGCAGCAATGCTTCCGGACAATCTTGGTAACAAACAGGTCTTGCAAATCTTCTAATTGCTTCTGGGCCTACAGAGGTTGTTCTTGCATCGGTTGTTGCAGGGAATGGTCCACCATGCACAATGGCATTACACACTTCAACGCCTGTAGGTACATTATTAAAAATCAATCTGCCTACTTTTTGCTGCAAGCTATCTACCAATGCTTGACATTGCTCTAATTCTTTGGTTGACCCATAAATAGAACCTGTTAATTGGCCCTCCATTGTTGCAATGGCCGCATTCAATTCATCTTGATTTTTACAAACCACCAATAAACTACAGGGTCCAAAAATCTCTTTTTGCAATGCAGGGTTTGCCATAAAATGAATACCTGTTGTTTGCATTAAAGCTGGAGTGGCTTTGAATAGTTCAGACAGGTCTGATCCCTCCATAATTATTTTAACATGATCGGTTTGTGCCAGCTGTTTTTTATCGGCATAATAAGAATTACAGATTTGTGGATTCAACATAGTGCCTGCCGTTGCATTGCTTAATGCAGTGGCTAATTCAGCTGCAAAAGATTGGGTTGCTTCGTCATTTAATGCAAAAATCAATCCCGGACTAGTGCAAAACTGTCCTACCCCTAAAGTGATTGAACCCGCTAATGCCGTTGCAATGGTAGTTGTTTTTTCAGCCAATATTTCTGGCAATAAAATAACTGGATTGATGCTACTCATTTCTGCATATACAGGAATTGGGGTTTTTCTTTTTTGTGTTGCTGTTTGGTATAATGCCATGCCTGCTTTATACGATCCTGTAAATCCAATTGCTTGGATTCTTTCATCTGCAGCTAATTGTTGGCCCAATACTGGACCAGTTCCTATTAAACTTGCAAATACTCCTTTTGGCATTCCTGTTTTTTCGGCTGCGCGCAACACTGCTTCTGCTACCATTTGACTGGTTCCTAAATGCGATTCATGCGCTTTAACGATGACTGGGCATCCTGCAGCCAATGCAGATGCAGTATCTCCTCCTGCTGTTGAATAGGCGTATGGAAAATTGCTTGCTCCAAAAACCAAGACTGGTCCTATGGGTTGTAAGATTCTTCTTAGATCGGCCCTGGGTAAGGGTTGTCTTTCTGGCAAAGCGGTATCAATTACTGCGTCACACCAGGTTCCATTGCGCAATAAATTGGCGTATAATATTAATTGGTTACAGGTTCTACCTCTTTCGCCTGTAAGCCTCGCAATAGGTAATGCAGTTTCCTCATGGGTTAACGCTAAAAGCGCATCTCCTAATTGCATAATTTCTGCTGCAATCGCTTCTAAAAATATGGCTCTTTCAATAAATGTTTTCTTTCCGAACGGAATAGCCGCTTCCGCTGCAGCTTGCAATGCTTGCGCTACTTCGGTTTCAGAAGATAGCGGATAAGTGGCTTCAAGAAATTTTTCTTTTAAAGTACTGAATGATGATAAGGTCTGGTTCATGTTTTATAATGATCTATAATCGTGCAAAATGGGTCTTACTGCAATTGCAGCACTGATAATATCATTCACGCTTTTTAATTCATCTCCTGATAATCCCAATCGGGGTGTTCTAACATAAGGTGTACCAATACCAGTATGCGTTGCTGCAAGTTTAATATACTGCACCAGTTTAGGATGTATATCTAATTCTAATAAAGGTAAAAACCAGCGATAAATCGTTAATGCTTCTGCTAATCTTCCTTCTTTTAGAAGTTGATAAATGGCAACCGTTTCTCTTGGGAATGCATCTACCAATCCCGCAACCCATCCATCTGCACCTAAACAGAGTTCTTCTAATGCTAGTGTGTCTACTCCACATAATATTTTGAATCGATCCCCAAAACGATTCTTCATTCTTGTTACATTAGATACATCTCTAGTAGATTCTTTTACTGATTGTATATTATCATGTTCCGCTAATTGCTCAAACATGGCTAAGGTTACTTCAATTTTATAATCCACTGGATTATTGTAAATCATAATGGGTAGTGAAGTGGCTGTTGCAACCGTTTTGAAATATTGCACGGTTTCATGGTCATCCGACTTATAGCGCATTGGTGGCAATAGCATAAAGCCGTCTGCTCCTGCATGTTCTGCTGCTTGTGCAAATGCTACTGCTGCCCTTGTGGTAGACTCTGCAATATTTAAAATGATGGGGATATGTTCAGGTACTACTTGTTTTGCTATTTGTAATAACAAAAGTTTTTCTTCATTCAATAAAGTACTCGCTTCTCCTAAAGAGCCGCCAATAATAATACCATGAACACCTGCTTCAATTTGTGCTTCAAGGTTTTTAATAAACATTGATTCATCAATGGATTCATCTGCATTGAACGGAGTTAACAATGCAGGATAAACTCCTATCCATTTGGGTATAGCCATTTTGTTTGATTTTGGTAAACAATTTAACCAAAACAAATGGGCTTGTCTAAATATTATTTATAAAAATTACACTTAACCCAATAAATGAGATAAGGTTCCAAAGTCTTTGGTAAAAGCAATAATATTATTGTATTGCTTAAATTCTTCTGGCTCATGCATTGTAGTAATCGCAACTGCCTTCATACCCGCATTGGCTGCAGCTTCTACCCCCTTTGGTGCATCTTCAAAAACAATACAATTAGCGGGATCTACTTTAAGTGCTTCTGCTCCTTTTAAAAAAACGGCAGGATTTGGCTTACTAACGGGTACGTCAAAAGCACTCACGATAGTAGAAAAATATTCGCGAATATCTAATTCGTCTAATACAAAATCGATATTGAAGGGAATAGCTGCAGAACCAATGCCCATCGGAATTCCAGCGGATTTAGCTGCTGCTAAGAATTCCATCAAGCCTGGCATGGGCTCCATAACTGGGCGATATATTTCTTGGTATTTTTTTTCTTTCGCCATTTCAATTTCACTCACTTCTTCAGGGCTAAATTTTCCTTTTCCAAAAACACGGTCTAATAACTCTGAATTTTTACCATACATTTCGGCAGCAACTTGCTCAAAACTCATATTTGCTCCCAATTCATTTACTAATACATGGTACCATACTTTTTTATGATAAGCCATATCATCTACAATGGTTCCATTAAGATCAAATAAAAATGCCTTCTTCATTCCATTCATTTGTGGCAAAACTATACAAATCCCAAATGAAAATGAATTGGAACTTAGCCTGTTTTTGACTTATAACCAATTGCGATCTTGAATAATAACTTTAGGTACTGTTTTACAGAATATGTATTTACTTGAAACGTCAATGCATCTTTTGCAACAATTAACGCTTCTTCTTTATCATGATTAGCGTGCCATTGTTGATGAGCCAAATTGGCAAAATAAAAAGAGAAATTTTTTCTTGATGCTTTTTCAGATGCTGCTCTCAAGTGCTCGGGCAAATGAGCAATATTGTATAACATCGTTTTATAAATGTCTAAAAAATTCTTTCTGTTCTTGAAAGAAGCGGAAGTAATATTTTGCTCGTGATTTCTATATTTTGCCAATACTTCAGGATGATACGCAACTGGATACTTGGCTGCAATCCTATTCCACATCAACCAATCTTCTGCACAACTCACCAAATAAAAAGAACCAAGGTCTTCATAAACACTTCTCTTTACCACTTTTGCAGGGGGTTCTAAATATTGCCTAATCGCAATTCTTTGGTGCCAGTTTTTTAATATCCCTCGTTCGTCTCCCACTGGTTCATTGCTCCAAATAAAATTTCCATGATCATTTACCGCGCGCCAATCGGTACAAGCTGCGCCTGCTTCTGGAAAATCAATAAATAATTGGGTAATAGCATTATAAAAACCCGGCTTAACATAATCATCACCATGCAAAATATGAATATATTCTCCCCTTGATCTATTGATACAAGTTTCAAAATTTCGAATATTTCCTACATTAACAGGTTGCTTATAATAACCAACCCTGCCTTTACCAACCATTTCCACAATCTCTGCAACATCTCCCTCTGTACTACAATCGTCTACTACTTCTATTTGCATTAGGTCTGGTCCAAAATCTTGGGACAATACGGAAAGCAGTGTTTGCGCTAAATAAGCTAATCCATTATAAACAGGAATCATAACCGACCACTGTATAGGTTTAGTGTCGGAAGGAAGTGGTAATATGACTGGTGGCGTCGAGGGTATGCGCACTAAATTTGATATTGGCATTCATTGGTTTGATGGTATTGTAAACTTAGCGCAGAATTATAACTCTGAGCTATAAAATAAGCTTAAAGAAAAAATCATTTTAAGATTCAACCCATGTTCGATAATTTTAAAGGATACCTTATCTAACCAATACATGAAAAATCGAATTCCACTCATATTATTTTTAATTGCAATTTCATTTCAAGTTCAGCTAAATAGCCAGCCAAAGCATTCCCAAACTACCCTTATCCAAAATGTATGGATTTTAGATGGGACCGGTAGTTCAGCAAAAAAAGGAGCAGTTAGAATAAAGGGAAACAGCATTGTAGCAATTGGAAATTTAACTCCTTTATTGGGCGAATCGGTTATTGATGGTAAAAATCGGTACCTAACCCCTGGTTTTATTGATTCTCATAGTCATCATTTTGGCAGCCTCAAAAAAGAACCAAGTGGCATTGCTATGACCAATCAAGGGATTACTACTATTATCATTGGGCAAGATGGTGATAGCTATGAAATGGATAGCTTAATTCATTTTTTTAAACAGTACCCAATAGCAGTAAATGTAGCCAGCTATACTGGTCATAGCAGCTTAAGGGAAAAAATAATGGGCGAAAAAAATCTATTTAGAAATGCCACAGTAGCAGAAGTTGACCAAATGAAAATGTTGTTAGAAGAAGATTTAAAAAAGGGCTCTTTGGGCTTGTCTACTGGTCTTGAATACGAAGCGGCATTTTATAGTAGTAAAGAAGAAGTAGTGGCTTTAGCACAATTAACGGCAAAATACAAGGGAAGATATATTAGTCATATCAGAAGCGAAGACATTAAACTAAACGATGCAATTCAAGAAATAATCGATATTGGCAAAATAACAGGTATGCCAGTAAAGTTATCCCATATCAAAATTGCCAATAAAGATGATTGGGGTAATGCACCCCTAATTGTAGACCAGTTAAATGCTGCAAGAGCAAAAGGAGTAGATATAACGGCAGATGTATATCCTTATAATTTTTGGAATTCAACATTAAGGGTTTTATTTCCAGATAGAGATTATACTAATAAAAAAAGTGCTGAGTTGGCTGTCAATAAATTATTTGACCCCAACGAATCTGTTCTGGTTCGGTTTGCACCCCAACCATCTTATGCAGGTAAAACCATTGCTGCTATTGCCAAAGAACGAAAAGAATCAACTGCTGAAACATTAATGCAGTTAATTCAAATTGCAGCTGATTTCAAAACCGCTAACCCAACTGCTGGGGGTATTGAAGCACTTGCTGGTAAATCAATGAAAGATTCAGATGTATCAAAATTTATTCAATGGGAACATGCGAATATTTGTTCTGACGGAGCGGCGGGTGGGCATCCTCGGGGTTATGGCGCATTTACCAGGGTCTTGGGAAAATATGTAAGAGAACAGCAGCTATTGTCTTTAACTGAAGCGATTCATAAAATGACTGGGCTAACTGCACAACAACTAGGAATTAAAAAAAGAGGAAAAATTGCAGTAGGTTATTTTGCAGACTTGGTTTTATTAGACCCTTCTACAGTTAATGATCTTGCAACCATAGAAAACGGCAAAGCATTATCTACAGGCATCGAACAAGTATGGGTAAATGGCAAAATGGTTTATAACATGCAAAAAGCGACTGGTGAATTACCTGGCTCTTTAATTAAACGCAACTAAAAATGAAAAAGGCACTTGTATTAACGAATGGATTATACACAACTTCTGATGCAAAAACCGCTCATGGTTTAGTCAGGGGTTCCGAACGGTTTTTAATTGCGGGAATAATCGACAATGCATCAACCGCAAATAAAGACGCTGGTGAAATATTAGATGGGGTTCATAGAAATATTCCCTTATTCGCAGACTTAGCCACTGCAATAGTAGCAGTACCCGACGCAGATACATTAATTATTGGGGTAGCTACCGTAGGGGGAAAATTACCTACTGAAATGTTGGTGATTATTAAGGAAGCTATTTCCTGTAGGCTTTCGATTGTAAATGGCTTGCACGATTATTTAAACGACCATGCAGATTTAGTTGAACTAGCTCAAAAAAATAATATTACACTTACAGATATTAGAAAGCCTAAAAAAAGAGAAGACCTTCATTTTTTTACAGGAGATATTTTCAACATTAAAACTCCCATTGTTGCAGTAATTGGAATGGATTGCGCTATGGGTAAAAGAACAACAGCAAGACTTTTACGTGAAGCCTGTGCATTGGAAAATATAAAAGCAGAAATGATTTATACGGGCCAAACAGGTTGGTTACAAGGCAATCAATATGGTTTTGTATTCGATTCTACGCTGAATGATTTTGTATCAGGAGAATTGGAACACGCAATCCTTTCTTGCAATAAAGAAGTTAGTCCGGATATTATATTTTTAGAAGGTCAATCGGCTTTGAGAAACCCAAGCGGTCCTTGTGGATTAGAATTACTCATCTCAGGTAATGCAAAAAATGTGGTCTTATTATTCGCACCAAAAAGAATTTATTTTGACAACGAAGAACATTGGGGCAAAATTCCTAGTGTAGAATCGGAGATAGCCATTATTGAACATTTCGGCTCCAAAGTAATTGCCTTGGCTATGAATACCGAAGGGTGCAGCAATGAAGAAGCTTATTCCATTCAAGCGTCAATGGAATCAAAATTAAATATACCTGTGCTTTTACCCTTACAATCAGGGGTGAGCAAACTGATACCAGCATTAAAAAAACTGATATCATAAAAATTAAGTTATGAAAATTGTTGCTATACGGTCTTTCATTAAACATATGGCTTTAAAAAAGCCATACACCATTGCATACAATACCTATGCGGATGTATCAATTGTATTTACAGAAATTAAATTGGATAATGGAATAATTGGAATTGGCTCTGCTAGTCCTGCGGAAGACGTTGTAGGAGAAAGCCCGGTTCAAACATTAGCCAATCTTGAATCAGATTTTGTACAGCAGTTTGTAGGAAGGGATATTAGAGCTTTTCAAAAAATTATTACAGAGGTTCAAAAACAGTTTAAACATTTACCAGGAACCCAAGCTGCTTTAGATATTGCATTACACGATGCTTTCGGAAAATGGGCTGGTATTTCAGTGGCTGAATTTTATGGCATTCAGTCGGGTCCGCTAAAAACATCGCTAACCATTGGTATAAAAAATACAGTGGAAACATTGGCAGATGCCGCAGAATATTTTGATCAGGGCTTTGATGTATTTAAAATAAAAACTGGATTAGAATTAGAGGAAGATATTGAAAGGGTCTTATTGCTTCACGAAAAATATGGCAATAAAATCAAAATTAGAGTAGATGCTAATCAAGGATATACACTAAGCAAACTAATAAAGTTTATTAATGCTACAGAAAAAATAGGCCTTGAATTAATTGAACAACCGCTCCCAGTAGGTAAAGAAACCGACCTATTGTTATTAGATCAACATAAAAGAAATAAGCTTGCAGCAGATGAATCACTGCACAACGCAAAAGCCGCGATTGAGTTAGCCTGCGTTAGTCATCCATTTGGTATATACAATATCAAACTCATGAAATGTGGAGGTATTTTGGGCGCAAGAGAAATTGCCAATATTGCAAAGCCAGCAGGAATAAGTTTATTTTGGGGATGTAACGACGAAAGTATCATTAGCATTACAGCAGCATTACATGTAGCGTATAGTTGCCCACATACCCATTATTTAGATTTGGATGGAAGTTTTGACTTAGCAGAAGATCTAGTTAAAGGAGGTTTTGAAATAAAAAACGGACTCCTTATGATTAATCAACAACCCGGATTTGGTTTTGATTGGATTTAGTTTTTTACATGATTACTCGCGTAATTTTGCATTTGATATTCTTCTTTAAAATCTTTCAATATCACAGATATATTTTTATCTTTTGAACCAAAGTTCATATAGTCTTTAATCATTTCTAGTACATCATAATCAATATAAACCGTATCGGCTGCATTTATCACTACGGTGCAATTTTTAGGTAAATGGGCCAGCGTCTGCTTGATAGCTGCTTTATTTAAAAAGGAAACTTCTTGTGCTAAATCAATATGGATGGTTTCTCCACTATGGTGTTTTTCTTTTTTAAAGAAATAAGCCAACTTCATATTTCCCTTTAAAATAAAATAAATACTCACTACCAATCCTATACCAACCCCCTTTAACAAGTCGGTAAAAACCACTGCAATTACTGTAACAATGAAGGGAACAAATTGCTGCATCCCATTATGCCACATATGTTTGAAGATTTTAACACTCGCAAGTTTTAATCCAATCATAATTAAAATAGCAGCCAAACTTGCCATAGGTATTTTATTCAATAAGCCAGGTATAGCAAGTACAGCAACCAATAAAAAAACTCCATGTGCAATAGCTGCTAACTTAGTTTTAGCTCCCGCATTTATATTGGCAGAGGTTCTCACTATTACAGAAGTCATTGGAAGTCCCCCTAATAAGCCCGATACTATATTGCCTATTCCTTGTGCATTCAATTCTCTATTAGCACTAGAAAATCTTTTTAATGGATCCATTTTATCACCCGCTTCTAAGCAAAGCAATGTTTCTATACTTGCTACAATTGCAATAGTAATACCCACAATCCAAGCTTTCATATTTAGAAAACCCGCTATGCTAGGGGCTGTAAATTGACTGGTAAATTCATTAAATGAAGTTGCAATGGGTAATAAAACTAGGTGTTCGTCTTTTACAGTAATTGTTGGCCATAACATTGCAAATAACTCATTTAATAAAATACCTGCAACAACAGCAACCAATGCTCCTGGAATGGCTTTTAATTTTTGTAATGCGGGTACTTTATTAAAAGCAATTATGATTGCAATAGAAACAAGCGCAATAATGATTGAACCAATATGTGCATAATTGAATGAATGAATCAAATCAGAAAAATAATTCTTGTCATCAAAAATAGAATAGGAAAAAAAATATCCTCGATGATCTAAATCAAAACCAATAGCGTGTGGAATTTCTTTTTTAATGATGATAATTCCAATAGCAACCAACATTCCCTCAATTACACTTGTTGGAAAATAACTAGAAATACCGCCAGCTTTTACCAAACCCAAAGTCAATTGAATAGCGCCTGCTATTACTACTG
The DNA here is from genome assembly GCA_002786355.1 of Sediminibacterium sp. FEMGT703S. GTDB lineage: Bacteria > Bacteroidota > Bacteroidia > Chitinophagales > Chitinophagaceae > Sediminibacterium. The sequence goes on along the minus strand of PGCO01000004.1, from coordinate 34,252 downwards.
CAGATAAAAAGGTTTCATAGCCCAAATCGGTTATTGCTACCAATATAATTGCAATCAATCCAGCTGCAGGACCAGAAACACTTACGTTTGAATTACTCATATATCCAACTGCAATACCACCAATGATACCTGAAATAATTCCTGCAAATGGGGGTGCACCACTGGCTACGGCAATTCCCAAACACAGGGGTAGAGCAACTAAAAACACTACCATTCCTGCAAGCATGTCTGCCTTAAAATACTTAGTAGAAAGTTTCATATGATTATACTGCTACAAATGATATGCTTGCCTTTACGCATATTTTACAACCTATGGTTGTAAGCGTAAATTTAGGGTAAAACAACTATAAGTTGTAAAGACTGAAAAGTTTATTAAAATTTGATTATGATTTTATCCAGCCATTTCTTTTATACCATTCAATGGTATGTTCGATGCCTTTTTGCAAAGGAAAATCAGGTGTAAAACCAAGCTTCTTTAAAACGGTTGCATCCACTGCCCAGTTGGGTGCCTGAAACTCTTTCAAACGCTCTTTGTTTAGAACCGGCGTTACTCCCCTTAAATTACCTAGCCACTCACTTACATGAGCAGCAGCTTTTGCAATTGGAACTGGAACAACTATGGGAAGCGTTTTCTTACCCAATACTCCTTTCACCAATTGATTAAACTCCTTTGCTGTGTAATTAAAAGTGTCGCTCAACAGAATATTTTTCGCAATGATAGGCTGGTCAATACTTAAGAAAACAGCTTTACATACATCTGCCACGTGAATAAAACTAAGTTGTTGTTGGGTATTGCCAATGTACAACTCTAAATGCTGATTTAAAGACTGTATCAGCACCAATAAATCCTTTTCTCTTGGTCCATACACTGTTGTAGGATGCACAATTACAAAGGGGAATTGATTTTTAGTAGCCAGCATCTGCTCTGCTGCCTGCTTACTTTTTCCGTATGCAGTAATGGGAGCTTGTATATTGGTTTCCGCTACTGGTGTTGTGCCCTCACCTGGTCCATAAGAAGCTAAGCTGCTTAAAAAAACAAATCGTTCCGGAACCATCGATAGCTCAATTAAGGAATCTACCAGCCTTTCTGTATTGTGCAAATTTACTTTGTAATATTCGTCTAAAACCCTGCTCTTGGTTAAGCCAGCAGCATGAACCACCAAATCAAATGGACCAAAATCAGCAGCGTTTTTACGAAGCTGGTTTTGTAATTTTTCTTTGTTCGAAAAATCCATTTCAAACAAGTGCAAGCTTGGATGATTCAAGTATCCCTTACTACTAGAAGATCGAATTCCAGCAAAAGTTCGATAGCCTCTTTTTAAGGCTTCCTCTACTAAAAAGCTACCAATGAAACCGCTGGCACCCGTTATCAGTATATTTTTCATTAAAATGCTGTTATAGTTGCTTAATAAAACAACGTCTGCGCTTATGTTGTCTGGCATCAAAATGCTGCCAAGTACTTTGCACTTTAGTATTCTCCTCTAGTTCAGGATTACTTTCGGCAAATTTAATTCCAGCTTTTGCATAGTTCTTATTAAACTCTCTTAATACAATTGCATTTACACCCTTGCCCTGCAAACTTTTATCAATACCAATTAATAATAAATCAACTTCATTATTTTTCTTGAGTGCAGTTAGCAAATGAATAAATCCAAATGGAAACAAGGAACCATTTGCTTTTTGCAAAGCTTTTGAAAGTGATGGCATAGAAATACCAAAACCCACTAACTTATTTTGTTCATTGGCAATAAGGGTAATAAATTCTACCCGTATCATAGAGAAATACATTTTGACGTAATAGTCAATCTGGCGCTGCGAAAGTTCAACCACCCCATACAAATTCGCATAGGTTTCATTTACCAGTTGAAACACTTCTTTTGCATAAGGCTTTAAATCTTTGGTAGATTTCATGGGCACTACATGCAACTTAAACCTGCGCTCTACAAGGTTCGCAATCTTTAAAATATTTTCTGGTAATTCATTAGGCACATTAATGCGATACTCTACCCAATCTACTGCTTTACCATAACCCAAATGTTCCATGAATTTAGGATAGTAAGGATAATTGTAAATTGTAGCCATTGTACCACGTTCTTCAAAGCCTTCAATCAGCATGCCTTCGTAATCCAAATCGGTAAAACCCAAAGGACCATGCACAGCAGTGCAACCTAATACCTTTGCCCAATTTTCTACTTCAGACACTAATGCTTTGGCAACATTTATGTCTTCTATAAAATCAATCCATCCAAAACGCAAATAGTTATTCTTCCAACGCTCTACATATTTTTTATTGTAGATGGCTGCTACTCTTCCTACTACTTTACCATCTTGGTACGCTAACCAATAACGAGCTTCACAAAAATCAAAAGCTGGATTTTTTTTTGGGTTGAGCGTAGCCGCCTCATCAAAACGAAGCTTAGGAATATTGTAGGGGTTGTTTTTATACAACGCATACGGAAGGTCTAGAAAAGCATTCATCTGCTTTTTACCAGTTACTTCTTGAATGGTAATATCCATAATGGAAGCGATATTATGCTACAGATACGTGTCTAGCGATATTCAGCTCGTTGGCAACCAACTGCAATTTTTCTAATGCAGTATCTAATTGCTCTTTCGTATGTGTGGCCATGATAGACATTCTAATAAGCGAAGAATCACTTTTAACAGCAGGGGAAACCACTGGATTTACAAAGACACCTTCTTCAAAAAGACGTTGAGTAAATTTAAAAGTGAGAAAATTATCTCTTATATAGATTGGAATGATCGGAGTTTCCGAAGCACCCATTTCAAACCCAAGTTCTTGTAAAGCATTCACCATATAAGCGGTGTTCTTCCATAATGCATCTAATCTTTCTGGCTCGCGCTGTATAATTCTTAGAGCAGCTAATGCAGAAGCAGTTGCAGAAGGAGGCGTACTGGCACTAAAAATCATTGGGCGTGCAGTATGCTTTAAAAAGTTGATCATTTCTTTGCTTCCAGCAACATATCCTCCTAATGAAGCTAACGACTTACTAAAAGTTCCTACTATTAAATCGACTTCATTGGTTAATCCAAAATGATCTGCAGTTCCTTTACCCAATTTACCTAATACTCCTAAGGAATGGGCGTCATCTACCATTACCAATGATTGGTATTTCTTAGCCAACTGAACAATTTCAGGAAGCTTACATATATCTCCCTCCATGCTAAATATGCCGTCTACCACAATCATTTTTATGGTATCCAATGGAACCGTACTGAGTTTTTGCTCAAGGTCCTGCATATCGTTGTGTGCATATTTCAAGATTTTAGAAAAAGACAATCGAGCTCCCTCAATAATAGAAGCATGATCTAATTCATCTAAAATAATCACGCCAGTTCTTCCTGTAATGGCAGAAACAGCACCTAAATTGGTTTGAAATCCTGTGGTAAAAGTTAATGCGGCTTCTTTACCAATATGCTCAGCAAGCGCATTTTCTAATTCTACATGTAAATTGGAAGTGCCGTTTAGAAAACGAGAACCAGAACAACTACTTCCGTATTGGTCAATTGCGTCTTTGGCCGCTTTTAACACTTCGGGATGGTTGGTTAGCCCCATATAACTATTAGAACCAAACATCAGTACTTTTTTTCCACCAATCAGTACTTCAGTGTCATTGTTTTTTTCAATAGCACGGAAATAAGGGTAAATACCTGCGCTTTTTAGTTCGTCGGGGGTAGTAAAACTTCTAATTTTTTCCAGTAAACTCTCTTGAATCATTCTTTATACAATTTTGACAATTTTGAACAGAAACGCAGGTTTCGGTAGCAAAAAAATCTACTGAATAATTTTAGTTATTCAGGTTGAAACATTTGCAAAGATATTAAATTACAATAAGTTAATAGTAAAACAATATTAATAACCTACTGATTTAATAGAAATTTACTAAAAAACGGATCAAAAAAGCTCAATTGATAAACAAAAAACACCTTTTTCATCTAAAAACTTCAATAAAATGACCAAAATCGCAGTCTTTTTTATCTTTTTATTAGGACTAAACAACTCCATTTTTAGCCAAAACCAGGTTATCCCCTTATACAATGGGGCTATAAAAGGCTCCGAAAATTGGAATTGGGAGGAGGCAGAAAACAACAAAAACGATTGGGGATTAAGGATTGTTTATAATGTTGCCAAGCCAACACTAACCGTTTTTAAACCGGAAGAAGGAAAAGCCAACGGGACATCCATAATTATAGCTCCAGGTGGTGCTTTCCGTGCATTATCTATTGACAATGAAGGATATGATGTTGCCAAGTGGTTGGCTAAAAAAGGCATTACCTGTTTTGTATTAAAATACCGATTAATCAAGAGTAATACCACCGACCCAGTTACCGAAATGAATGCTATTTGGGGAAGCGAGAAATTTAACCAACAGAATATGGAGTTGATTCCATTGGCAATCGAAGATGGAAGAAACGCTATCGCTTATGTTCGCGAACATGCTGACGAATTTAAACTTGACCCTAACCGAGTTGGCATTATGGGTTTTTCTGCTGGGGGAACGGTAACAGCAGGAACAGCTTATGGTTACTCCGAAGCCAATAAACCCAATTTTATAGCCCCTGTTTATGCATTTTTTCCTAAAGCATTACAAGGGAAGTTGGATGCTAAAGCACCCCCTGCTTTTATTATAGCTGCTTCGGATGATAATTTAGATTTGGCAAGTCATAGTGTAGACTTATATAGCCAATGGTTGGCAAATAAGCAACAAGCCGAACTACATTTGTATGCAAAAGGTGGACATGGGTTTGGTATGAGTGCGCAAAAACCCACCAATACTTGGATTGAGCGATTTACAGATTGGTTGGAAATGAACAACTGGATGTCTAAAAGCAATTATAATCCGGCATATAAGGCATATGAAAAAAAATCATTCGCATTTGCACCCGATAAAAATTTACCCTATAGAATTTTATACCCCGAAAACTATGATCGGAATAAAAAATATCCGCTGATTTTAGTTTTACACGGCGGAGGTGAGCGTGGTGATGATAATGAAAAACAATTGATACATGGTTCCAAGCTATTTTTAACTCCAGCGAACAGAACCAATTATCCTGCCATTGTAGTGTTTCCCCAATGCCCATCAAATTCCTATTGGGCCAATAGCACGATTGATAGAACAAAAAACCCTATTGAAAGAATATTTAATTATAATGATACTTCTACTTGGCCATTAGCAGCATCAGCTGCATTGGTTAAAAAAATTGCAGACGAAGAGTCGGTAGATAAAGGACGTATCTATATCACAGGTTTATCAATGGGTGGCATGGGCACTTTTGAAGCTGTTTATCGAAACCCCAACTTATTTGCTGCAGCCGCACCCATTTGTGGAGGAGGTAACGATTCTTTATATAACAATAGCATTAAGAATACTGCTTTCAGGGTGTTTCATGGAGATGCAGATGTAGTAGTGAATGTAGACTTATCTAGAAAAATGGTGGCGCGTTTAAAAGAATTAAAAGTACCCGTAGAATATATTGAATACCGAGGCGTAAATCACAATAGCTGGGACAATGCATTTGCTGAACCAACATTTATGAGTTGGTTATTTCAACATCAAATGATAGCTGACAAAAAAAGAAAAAAATAATTAGTGCAGTTTAATTAGATAAGGTTGTACTAACCAACAGAATAAGGTAATGATGATAATGCAAATAATATTCAACACAAACCCTGTTTTAATCATGTCTTTTATTTTAACATGACCACTAGCAAATACTATGGCATTGGGTGGTGTACCCATCGGTAACATACTGGCTACACTTGCACCCAATGTCATGGGTATACCTAATGATAAAGGATCCATTTTCAATGCAATAGCTACCGACGAAATAACTGGAGCTAACACAATTACTTGTGCCACATTACTCATTACTTCACTTAAAAAAACAGAGAGGGTAGTCACTACCAAAATCATCAGCAACAAATTACTTGAAGAGAAGGATGCGATATAGCTTCCTAGTTGTTGTAATAAGTTGGCATCTTCCAATGCTTTTGCCAATGCAATGCCTCCGCCAAACATTAATAATATTCCCCAGGCCATTTTGCTGGTGTCTTCCCATTCTAATAACCGAGTAGAAGATTCTATTTCGCTTTCTTTTGAAACAGCAGTTTCCAACTTATGTTCTGCAGTCAAATTAGCGTTTATCGAAACCGTGCTTCCTGCCGAAACAACGAACAGTGTTAATCCCCCCGCCATTGCAATGATAGCATCGTCTAGCACGATTACATTTTGAAACCCATTGATTAAGTCTTTAGTAATCCATAAAAAAACAGTGATAGAAAAAATAATCAGCACCCTTTTTTCTGGTAAGGATATTTTCCCCAGCTTGGCCAACTCTTCTTGAATAAATGCTTTACCTTCTGCACTATGACTGATTTTATTGGGGTACAACCACTTAACCATTACCCAATAGAGTCCAAACGTCATTACAATGGTTAAAGGCATGAATACAATCATCCAATCGGTAAAACCAATCGTATAATTAAACCGCTCACTGATATGTGCTACATAAGCCACATTCGGTGGAGTGCCAATAATGGTACCCAATGCAAAATTGGATGCGTAAGCAATTGACAACATTAATACCAAGGAGAAATTTTTAATATTCCCGTCTTTATTATGGTGCTTGGTTATCACATGAATAACGGAACCAGCAATTGGTAACATCATCATAGTTGTGGCGGTATTGCTTAACCATAAACTTAAAAAACAAGTAGCAATGATAAAGCCTAGAATGATTTGATTTCCATTGGTTCCTGTAATATTGATGATTCCTAATGCGATGCGTTTGTGCAGGTTCCATTTTTCAATTGCCAATGCAATAAAAAAACCACCCATGAATAAAAATATCGTTGAATCGGAATAAGACTTAGTAACTTCTTTAACGGTTGTAATACCCAATAATGGAAATACCACAATTGGAACCAATGCCACTACTGCTAACGGCGCCGCTTCTAATACCCACCAGGTAATCATTGCAAAAGCAACTGATAAAACCGTTACCGATTTAGGTGCTAAAGAAAAGGGATTGAAAAAATAAAACAACATTGCAATAGCCAAACCAATAAGCATGGCAATCTCTTTCTTGTAGCGCTGATAAATCATTTTCCTAAGATATATCAACCAAATTACAACTTTATTGTGCAAGAAATTGTCTGAACCAATGCCCAGATTGTTTTACTGTTCTGAGCTGTGTTTTAAAATCTACATGCACTAAACCAAATCGAGCATGATATCCTTCGGACCATTCAAAATTATCCATCAAGGTCCAAGCAAAATAACCCCCAATATTCACTCCGTTATTTTTTGCTTTTAGCAGTGCCGCTAAATATTGTTGAAAATATTGAATGCGTTTAGTGTCTTGAATAATGCCATTAGATAGCTTGTCTTTGTAGAAAGCGCCATTCTCTGAAATAATAATTTTTTTTACTCCAGGGTAAGCAGCAAATTGTTGAATGATATTATAAAATCCATCAGGGCTTACTTCCCATCCCATATCGGTTGCTATAGCTTTCCTAGATCTAGCACTAATATCAGCTGCTTGAATAATCGGAATTACAGCATTGTATTTTACTACAATAGGAAAATAATTTTGCACTCCAATAAAATCAAAATCGAATTTCATTCTTTCTGTAAACTTCCAGGCTTTATTGTGTAAATACAATTTATCCATCAATGCAAATCCATCCGACGGGTAACCCATTCCTAAGCTGGGTTCTATAAATAGTCTGTTCAATAAAATGTCAATTCTTTTAGCAGCATCAAGGTCTTTTTTATTTTGTGTTGCAGGTATGATTTCACTACAAGAGAAACTGGTTCCAATATTTGCATGCGGCACATTGGCTCGAATAATTCTTCCTCCTTCTGCTTGCGCCATCACAGCATTGTGCACTGCTGGTAAAAAATTACTAAGCCCTATTTTACCGGGAGCATGTTTTCCAATCATATAGCCTAATGAGGTAAAGCCCATTGGCTCATTTAGTACTATCCAATTTTTGACTTTATTCCCATATTCTAGGGTGCATACTTGAACGTAGCGTGAAAACCATTTTAATAAGTGAGTAGAAGTCCATCCACCTTCTTTTTCAAGCGCTGCCGGTAAGTCCCAATGATAGAGGGTTACATAAGGAATCAAATCTAAATTGATACACTCATCTATTAAACGATGATAAAACTGAATACCCTCTTGATTTATTTTTCCTGTCCCCAAGGGTAAAATTCTACTCCAAGAAATAGAAAAACGAAATACTTTAAAGCCTAATGCTTTTACTAATAACAAATCATCTTTGTACCGATGATAGAAATCACAAGCTACGGTTGGTGTTGCACTTCCCTTTATTTTTCCTTGCTTGTTAGCAAATTGATCCCAAATAGAAAGACCTCTTCCATCTGTTTTATAGGCGCCTTCATTTTGTGCTGCGGCTATAACAACACCCCATAAAAAATCATCCCCAAAATCACTGGCTTTTAATATAGCTTCTTTAGTCAATTAGCGAAATTTTAAGGAAAGATGATCGAGTTCATATTCATTAAACATTTCTTCCTGCGCTTGTAATGAATCGGCTTCCTCCATGAGTTTTTCTACAATAGTAGCGGTATTAGAGCTTAATATAAGTTTCTTTTGGGTAGTTTCATTCAACCAATTTTCAACATGCTTGGTAAAGTCTAGATTTAAATTTGGGATGATGGGCACACCAAAATTTTTGAGTGCAGCAGCATTACATAATTGCTCATATTGTCCTCTTATAGGAATACAAAGTAATTTTTTATTTAAATACAGTGCTTCTGCAGGTGTTTCAAAACCCGCACCTGTTATAACCCCTGTTGCATTTATCATGCTTTCTGTAAACAAGGCATTATTGATTGGCATGTAAATAATATTAGCCAGCCGATGAACTGTTTTCGCTCGTTTACTAAATAAATGAAACAATTGATTAGGTAGCTGATTTAGATAACTAGCTACTACTTCATCACTATAATGCGAAAGATAAACCGATATATGCCCTTGATTGCTAGGATTTGCTGATAATACTTGCTCTTTAATTATAGGGGAATAAATGAAATGGTCGTATTGCTCAAAATGCAGTCCAATATATTGAGTTGCACTTGCATAGTTGTTTAAAATAAACTCACCCATCCAATCCTTTTTAGTTGGTCTTGGCGTTGATTTACTTTTAAAACTTGCTTGATGGCCAAACCCTATTGAAGGAACCCGTTTAATTTTACAAGCCAAGGCGGTAATGCTTTCAAAATCATTCACTACTAAATCGTATTGATCTACTGGCAACGCCCTTGCTTCTTTTATGATATTGAATAAGGACAATTCTTGAGCCATCTTCCAATAATCCAATCCCCCTTTATTACCGTAAAACAAACTAAGTCCATTACTTTGGTATTTTACTGGTAGGTCAACTTTTAAATTGCTATTATTCCCACTCAAAAAAACATCAACCTGACCATAGCGTTGTAAATAAGGAACTAATTCTTTTGCACGTGCAATATGCCCATTGCCTGTGGCTTGTACTGCATAAAATATTTTCATGCTTGTAGTATTAATGAGTTTAGAAACAGGGTTACTTCGTCTGTAATTACATTAAATGCAGGCTGCTTAGACTCGTTAAGCTTTGTAGCGTTAACTTCTTTTGTAAATGTCTTGGGGTCATATTGGTAAATGGACCATGCATGATCTGCATATTCTAAAGCAGTTAAATTTTCAATCCAGTCTCCGCTGTTCATATACACCACTTTGCCTTCTGCTGTTTCTACTGTTCTTACTTGTGGTTGATGTATATGACCACATATTACATAATCATATTTTTTAGAGATGGCTAGTTCTGCTGCTGTTTGTTCAAAATTGCCTATCCAAGAAACGGCCTGTTTTACGCTGTCTTTTACTTTTTTACTTAAACTCATTTTTTCCTTCCCTGCAATTTTTAGAAAGTAATTAATGAATCGGTTCAATAAAATAAGTAAGTCGTACCCATGTCCACCTAGCTTTGCCAACATTTTGGCACTTCCTTTGGTGGTTGCATCAAATACATCACCATGAAAAATCCAAGTCATTTTTCCATCAATCTCCATGACTACTTTATCGGTCAGTTTAAAATTGCCAATTTCTACATCGCTGTATCTTCTTAGCATTTCATCGTGGTTTCCAGTTATATAAATAACCCTGGTACCATTGCTTACTAGGTTCATGATTTCTTTAATCACTTGCAAGTGGCTTGCAGGAAAATACCTTTTGCTAAACTGCCAACCATCTATGATGTCGCCGTTTAATATTAAAATTTGAGGAGTGATGCTTTTTAAGTAGTTGACTATTTCTATTGCATGACAACCATATGTTCCTAAATGCAAATCGCTGATTACTACTACGTTCACCGAGCGTTTTTCCATGGGTAGTGTTTCACAAATCTCCCACTACAATATTACCTGTACGTTAAGGAATCATTACCCTAAGGTTAATTATAGGCATAAAAAAAACTGTCCTTTTGAGACAGTTTTTTCATTATTTAAAGAATATACTATTTAGAAGCAGCAGTTGGAATTCCGTTGCTAGAAGGTGCATGAGTTCCGTTTGTAGCTGAAGGAATTGGCTTTGTTGGTTCCTTTATTAATTCCGTCAATTTAACTTTTTCCTTTGCGGCTAAATTGTCTTCGTAAATTTTAATCAAGCTTGGTAAATTAGGATCAGAGCTAAGCTTTTGATCTACGTCTATCGCTTCTATGATTTCCTTGATTTTATTAATCGTATTCGTATCTGGTACACTGATAATACAATCTAAGTTGGTCATTTCATCGTTCTCAAAACGATAAGTATATACCCTTCCAGAAATTTGACAACCTTGTTTTACTTGCACTTTTCCGGTGCAAAAAATGTTGCCACTAAATTTTCCTGATAGCACTAGTTCAGAGCAAATCAAATCTCCGTTAAACACAGAGTTAGACTCTAAAATTACTTTTTGCTTCGATAAAAGTGTTCCGTTAATGCTACTTTCAATCTTTAAAGAATGTTTGGTCTTAAAATGACCTTCCATAAAAACCCCATCGGGTAAGGTAATTAATACCTGGCTTTGATCTATCATAATACTTTTATTTAATGGTTTCGGGGGTACTGTAAAATTAAACAAGATTATTTAATTATACCCAACATCTTATTAATTTATAGTTTTTATGTATATAGGGAACAATTATATAGATTAATCGGTGAATCTAGATTTTTATTTGAAACTATGTTAACTTCCCCTTAAGTCAACTAATGTTTGCCATGAATAATAAAAACCGCTTAAGGGCTGCTGTACTGATTTCATTAGCTTTTGTTTTCTTATTCTTAACCGTATCCTACTTCTACAAGAAAAAATTGGGTACAATCAATACTTTATCGAGCAATGAAAAAGCTGCTGGCTGGGTTTTACTATTTGATGGAAAAACCACGAATGGCTGGCATATGTTTAGCAAACCCGCCATGAAACATGCTTGGAAAGCTGTAAATGGAGAATTAACCACTGCTAGTTCAGATACAACCGGCACACATGGGGATATTGTAACCGATGAAGTGTTTGAAAACTATGAATTGGTTTTTGATTGGAAGATTGCCCGTGAAGGGAATAGCGGCGTGTTTATTAATGTGCAAGACGATACCAGTTATATCGCTACTTGGGCTACTGGTCCTGAATACCAGTTATTAGACAACGCCAATATGCAAGTTGGCTACCTCGATGGTGGAAAAAAGGGGGCTGGCGCACTCTACGGCTTAGCTCCCCTTAAAAACCCTGTTGAACCCAAACCTGCGGGGGAATGGAATACCAGTAGAATAATGCAAGTAAATGGAAAAATCAATTTTTGGCTCAATGGGATCATGACCGCTGAAGAACAAATTGGCTCTGAGCGTTGGAAGGGCTTGGTAGCAAATAGCAAAGCTGCTATATTTCCCGATTTTAGCAAATCAACAAAAGGTCATATTGGTTTACAAGATTGGGCAAAAGGTGTATCTTTTAGAAATATTAAAATTAGAATCATTCAATAATTATTGCCATGTTATACGCTAAGAATCTTCGATTGATTGCAGCAGCTGGTTTGATGGGGACTGCCCTTTTCTGCGCTTCACCAAACGCAATTGGGCAGAAAACCGATATTGGTAAGCTTTCGTCGGGCGGGAAACTTAAGCCTGTTCAGGCGAATATGGACATTCGTAAGTATATCCTCAACTTAGACGTAGACATAGCCAATAAATTCATTAAAGGAAATACAACGGTAAACCTGCAATTAAAAAATGCTGCCGATACCATTCTTTTAGATTTTATTCAGCACTATAATATTGAATCCATCAAAGTGGATGGAAAAGCGGTTTCCTTTGATCATAAAGAAGAGAAGATTTTTATTAAAGGAACTGGGGGTGATGGGGTTAAACCATTTTCGACTAACAACCAATTTCCTGCTGGAAATCATTCCGTACTCATTGTGTATGCTGGAAATCCTCCTGAAGCAGTAAGACCTCCTTGGCTAGGCGGTTTTACTTGGTCAAAAGACCGCTCTGGTAATGATTGGGTTTCAATTAATATTCAAAAAGAAGGGGGGAGAATGTATTTCCCTTGCAAAGACCATCCTAGTGATGAACCAAATGAAGGGGTTGAAATGAATATCACTGTACCTGCCGGCTTATCAGTTGCGGGACCTGGCTTATTACAAAAAACCGTTACCAAGAAAAACAAGTCTACTTATTCTTGGAAGACCAATTATACCATTAGTAATTATTGTATTCTATTTAATATTGGAAAGTATCGGGTTTTTAAAGACAGCTACACGACCATTAACAATAATATTGTTCCTATTGAATATTATATTTTAGAAGAAGATTCGGCCCAAGCAAAAAGAGTAATTGAAGCAAAAAAACGCGATAGCAAAATTTTAGAAAAATACTTTGGAGAATACCCTTGGTACAAAGAAAAAATTGGCATTGCCGCTGTTCCTAATTCAGGTATGGAACACCAAACAATGATTACTTTCGACAATAAATTTATTTTCACTACAGTAGGCGGGCAAGAATACTCCGCTAACTTATTTCATGAATATGCGCACGAATGGTGGGCCAATAAAGTAACCAATAGAGATTGGGCCCATATGTGGATTCAGGAAGGAATTGGTACTTATGCAGAAGCATTGGCCATGTATGAACTAGGCGGTCAGGAAGAATACAATAAAATTATTGCTGCGCACAAAAGAGGAATCCGTTATAGAAAACCATTGGTGGGCGGAGAAGAATTATCAGAAGATGAAACCTATGCTGGTAGCGATATTTATACAAAGGGTTCTTTCTTCATGCACAGCTTGCGTTATGTTTTAGGCGACGAATTATTTTTGAAAACATTGAAACAATTGGCAACAGACCCTGCTTATACATATGACAACACTGTTACTACTACTGATGTAGAACAATTATTTAGTAAAGCAGCTGGCTATTCACTAAAACCTTTTTTTGATTTTCATTTAAGAACTACACAACTAATTGAAGTATCGATTAAAGAAACGGGTTACCAGCAATACCAAATTAAACCCTTGAACTACTTTATGGATTTGCCTTTTGAAATTACCCTTAATGGTAAAGCCACTAGAATGATATTGGGTAAAGATGGCATAACCGTAAAAAGCAATTCCCTTCCAATGGTTGATGCGGCGGGTTATTATTTAAAGAAACTGGTTATTCAATAATTATTCCCTGATGATTTACTTGCTTTAAATTAAATGGATCAATAGTAGCATTTAAAATTACTGCAAACTCTAAACGAGTTAATGGCATTTGTTCATCAAAATAACCAAACTTCCAGTCAACCCAAGCTGCTTTGATTTGCTTTGTAAGTAGGGGTTTATTTTGAAGACTCCACTTATAGTTAGAGGCAGTAGTTTGAATGGAATTTTTGGAATTCTTTGTGTCAATAATCTTATTTTCTGCAGCCATTTGAATTATTAGATCAATGGCTTCTGATAAAAGAAGTGTTTTATGCTGACTTTCTTTGAGCGTATTGTATGGGGCAATGTCTTTTACTAATTGATTGCGGTTTACTAATGAATCTGGATGAAAATAAGTTCTATTTGCCCAACCCGTTGGTACACCTTGGCCTTTTAAAACTCCTGTTGCGCCTATCTTTTGAACGGCTTCAAAATGTGGATGTAAAAGGGGCAGATCAAAATAGGGCATGATGTATGCATTGGTTTGTAACAATTCATTTTGTACTCTTCGTATAGATACTTTTTCAGCAGGAATATTTTCTTTTGCAGCAGTTGCAGCCAATGTGCCAGCCGCTTGACCAATTAATAATGCAATGGCCTGTAATCGAGTAGTTCCATTAACTACATTGGAAACACTGATGCTTTTTTCTGCAGCAATAATTCCAGAATTATTGGCAGGGATTAAAACACCTAGTGGAATATTAAAAGAAGGCACTCCATAAAAATCGAGGTGTTGAGGTGCTTCTGGATTTTTTTTGTGATGATGATCTATTGGATAATCACCCACAGCAATACCTGTTCTATACAAAGGATTGGTTATTTGGAACGGCTTTGCAATATGATTAATATCCATTCGCACTAATCCTTTTACTCTTCTGCTTTCTCTGTGATATGGAATTAATGGAAACCGGTCTTTCGTTGGGTATTCGTCATCAGCTAGTCCCAAATGCTTAAACCCTAATTGGTGTTGAATAAAATAAATAAACCGAAGGGTTTGTTCTTTTGCTTTAATCAATTCTTTTTGCCGATCTTCTTCTTTCATCTCAACAATATTTAAATAAATATCATTGCCATATCCAGGCCAATTGATCATGTATTTATTATTGGGGAGTTTTCCATAGTTCAACATTTTTTGCGCATCCACGCTAGGCTTTTGACGCAAAAGATTAAAATAATAATTAGTGCTGGCTCCATCAAATTCATCAGGATTATATTTAGCAGGTCGAACAATTGTACAGTCTTTCCCTAAGCCATAGTCTTTCAAAATAGCCACATAAGTTATGTCTTGTACAATATTATTGCTTGGACCCTTGTGTACATTCTCCTGTGTAATATCATTTGATTCCATGCCTAAATCATAAGGTATGCCTGCACTAGCTATTACATCTCCTAGTTCTGTAGCATCTACTACCTGCTTTGCATAGACAATACTTTTTTCGCCTGTTAGCGTTTGTGTAAATTCGGCGCCTTTGATCACTCCATTTTCTATAATGGTTTTCTGAAACTGCCATTGGTATTTTATGGTAAGATTTTGCGTTGAAGCCGCCATGGTTTTGAAAATACTGTCTCCAACATGTGGTTCAAACAAAGTGTTGCTTACCCAACCAGTGGCTACTTTTGAAGGTCCGCCATATACTTTATATAAAGCAGATCTAAACTCACCAAAAATACCAGAAGGCAAATTATGATTTCCATCAAAAGCACAAACACCAGCGGCTGTAATCATTCCACCCAACCAAGTGCTCGATTCTGCTATGATTGTAGGAACACCCAATCTGGCAGATTGAATACCTGCAGCAATTCCACTGGCACTAGCTCCCACCACTAATACATCTGTTGTTACAACTTTCTGTGCACGAATTGTTTGAATACTCAAACTAGCAAACAAACATAGCAGCAATCGAAATTTATTTTTCACAAGAATTATTTAAGATATTTATTAAACCAACCAATATATCTTTCAAAACGATCTTTCACATAACTAGGCGTGCTAATACCATGAAACTGTCCTGGGTAAATAATAAGCTCAGTAGGTGTTCCTAACGAACGTAGTGCTTGATACATTTGCTCACTTCCTACAGCAGGTACATTAAAATCTTTTTCTCCTACCATAAACTGTGTAGGTGTTTTTATTTTGTCTGCTTTTAAAAATGGATAAGACAGTTTTAAATAACGATCAATATTTTTCCAAGGAACTCCCAATTCATTATCGTATTGATTAATGTATTGATCAACTCCATACAATGAAGAGACCATTGAAACACCTGCGCCACTGCTGGCAGCTTTAAAACGATTATCGGAAGCAATTAAATAATTAGTCAAAATTCCTCCATAACTCCAACCACAAATACCTAATTTATCTTTATCTGCCCAGCCTTTTTCTACTGCATGATCTACTGCACCTTGAATATCAATTACTTCTTTATTACCCCAATCGGCACTAATGGTTTTTGAATAATCCCATCCACGTCCACTACTACCACGATAGTTTACAGCTACCACCATATAACCTGCAGCGGAAAGCATTTGGCGAGTAAAATCAAACCCATATTCATCTTGTGCTACAGGTCCACCATGTATATTAAACAGCGTAGGTAATTTTTGTGTTGCAGGAATATTGGCAGGTCTGAATGCAATGCTCGATACTTTTGTTCCATCTGAACTTGTTGAAGTATAACCCTCTACAGAAGCGAGTTCTAGCGGAGCAACAAATTCCTCTTGGTGTTTGGTTAATCTTCTTGGAACTCCATTTTCAACAGCGTATAATTCAGTAGGCAATTGAGGTTCACTCATGGCCGCTAACCAATTATTATTGCTATGAACTTGAAGAGCACCATAACTTCTTTTGCCTCCAGCAATTTTAGTAAGTGCACCTGTTGCAATATTGAATTGACCAATATATCTTTCTCTGTCATCAGAAATTAAAGCTGCAACATGTAAACCATCTTTATTGAATTTAATAGTGCTGACTGGTCTGTCTACTATTTTAGATAAATACTTTGGAGCACCAACACCACTTGCATCAATTACAGTAAGGTATTGTTCTTGGTATGCTGTATATGTTTCAGATGCAGAACTTAAATATGCAATGGTTTTATTATCAGGACTCCAAACAGGGCTATCATCGGAACCTGCCCACTGAGATAATTTTTTGGCGGATGCTTTGGGCTTTGCTTCCATCACAAAAATATCGGTATTGATATTTCTATCAGGATCAGCAGTAGTATTGCTCACAAAAGCAATCTGTTTTCCATCTGGGCTAAATACGGCACCACGTTGATCAAACTCTCCGCTGGTTAATGTATCGGTCTTCTTAGTAGCAACATCAAAGAGGTATAGGTGGATTGGATCCCGCTGCGTAATATATCCCACTACATCTTGCTTAAACTTATAACGGTCAATCACAATAGGCTTGGGTGTTTTTGGCTTTGAAGTATCAGCGGGTGTTTTGATGGTCATCAATATTTTTTTCCCGTCTGGGCTCCAGGAATAATCCATTAGGCTTGTCTTTAAATTCGTCAGTTGTAATCCCTCACCACCCAAACGATTTAGTAACCAAATTTGACTATTCGTTGCACCATTTCTTGCAGCAACAAATGAAAGATATTTACCATCGGGGCTCCATCTTGGTTGTGATTCTGCATCGGGGCTATTGGTTAATTGAATGTTTTGTTTACCATCCCAACTTACCATCCAGATATCCGTATTGCGTTTGTTTTGAACAGAATCAACAGAAGATAAAGTATATGCAACCCAATTTCCATCAGGTGATACTTGCGGATCCCCTAGTGTTTGCAAACGATACACATCCGCTGGTTGTAGTTTTCTTTTGACTGTAGTTGCGGTGTTGGTAATCTGTGCTGTTGTTGTTTGCGAACTCAATAAGGAAAGAGCCAACAATGAGAAGAGCATTTTTTGTTTCATGAAAGCTGGGTTTATAAAAGAGAATCAAATAATTCTTGTAAGATAAAAAGAATAAGCATGAAAACAGAGCTTGATTCATCCGTAATTTAGTAGGATATATTGCTATATGAAATTCCTATATATTATTCTGGTTGCTTTTTTAGGATTGATTGAACCTTCCTATAGTCAAATACCTAGTAGATATGTTTATGCAACTGATTTAGCCAAAAGATGGGATGAAGGTATGCCATTGGGAAATGGCTTAATGGGTGCACTTGTTTGGAACAAAAATGAACGCATTCGGTTTGCATTAGATCATGCTGAATTATGGGACTAGCGCCCAATGAAAGATTTACATGGACCACATTTTAGTTATCAATGGGTGGAAGAAAATTGGAAAGCGGGTACTTATAAAAAAGTACAAGAAGCCCTAGATCACCCATATGATCGAGAACCCGCCCCAACAAAAATTCCTGGTGCAGCTATTGAATTGCCGCTTTCATTGGTAGGATCTAATCCTGAAGTGATATTAGATCTTTTTACTGCGAGTGTCCTAATCAAAGGAAAAAATGGGGTAGATATCATGAGCTTTGTAGACGCCAATCAAAATAAAGGATGGATTAAAGTGAGCAATTTATCCTCTCCATTTTCGGCCGACATGATTATTCCTCCTTATCAAAATAAAATAGTGTCTGTTGGAGATGTAGTAGGGGGAGACGATTTAGGAAGATTGGGTTATGCTAAAGCAACCATTGACTCTGGAAGCCATTACAAGAGTTTTTTGCAAAAAGGTTGGGGTGATTTTTCTTATCGATCTACAATGCAGTGGAATCAAAGAGGGAATGAAGTAACTATCGTTTGGACCATTCAAACCAATGATCAAAATGAACCTCAAACATTAGATACATTATCGCTTAAACAGGCTTTAAATAAAGGATTTGATGATGCGTTTAAACAACATCAAAATTGGTGGGCCAATCATTGGAAAAAATCGACCATTAAAATACCTGATACCCAATTGCAAAAACAATGGTATATCACGCGTTATTTAATGGGTGCAGCCTCCAGCAAAAACGCACCACCCATTTCTTTACAAGCAGTTTGGACAGCTGACAATGGTAAAATTGCTCCTTGGAAAGGAGATTTTCACCACGACTTAAATACCGAATTGAGTTATTGGCCTTTTTACAGTGCCAATGATTTAGAAGGAGCTGCTGTGTTCATAGATCATTTAGAGAAAAATAAAACTACTTATCAAACTTACACTAAATCCTACTTTAACACCAATGGACTAAATGTTCCTGGAGTTACTACGTTGAAGGGAACAGAAATGGGTGGGTGGATTCAGTATGCGCTTTCTCCCACCATTAGTAGTTGGTTGGCGCATCATTATGACCAACAATGGAAATACAGTATGGATAAAAATTTCTTACGAGAAAAAGTATATCCTTGGTTTAAAGAAGTTGCTATTTTTTTAGAAAATATTACCAGAATAAATAGGGAAGGTTATAGGCAATTGCCGCTCAGTTCAAGTCCTGAGTTTCACGACAACAGTGCACAAGCTTGGTTTAAGCAAAATACAAATTATGATTTGGCTTTGATGAAATATGCTGTAGGTCGTGCATCAGATATGGCAAAGTTGTTGGGAAAATCTACCGATGCTGAGCGCTGGAATAAATTAGCAAAAAGTTTTCCTGAATTGGCATTAACCCAACAAGGAGGATTAGCAGTTGCTCCTTCCGTATCATATGATTTTTCGCATAGGCATTTCTCGCACTTAATGGCAATCTATCCATTGGGTCTGTATAAAAAAGAAACCCATCAAAACTTGATAAGGCAGTCATTAAAAGAGTTGGATTCTATTGGATCAAGCGGATGGGTAGGTTATTCTTTTGCATGGCAGGGTAATTTATATGCGCATCTAGGAGATGGAGAAAAAGCTGTCAAGGCATTGCAAATTTTTACTGAAGCATTTTGTTTAGCAGCCAACGGCTTTCATGTAAATGGAGACCAAAGTGGAAAAGGGTATGCAAATGCAACGTACAGACCTTTTACATTAGAAGGTAATTTTGCCTTCGCATCAGGTTTACAAGACATGTTAATTCAATCCCATGCCGGCTTTATAGAAATCATGCCCGCTATTCCGGCCAATTGGAAAAATTGTTCATTTACGCAACTTAGAACAGAAGGTGCTTTTTTAGTGAGCGCAGAAAGACTAGAAGGTTCATTAAAAACGATTCAAGTAAAGGCAACTGTGAACGGACCTTTAAAAATTAAAATGAACCGTAATTGGCAGTGGAAGGCAACGGGGGGATTACAATCACCGCAATTGAAAGATGGTTATTTTACTGCAGTAGTTTCCAAAGGCACTGTTATTGAATTTAAAAATACCGAGAACAAAAATCAATAGCAGTCTCTTTAATAATTTCAACACCAGGGTGGTTAAAAGAAGGAGCTGGATTGGGGTCAACTACAATTACTTTTTTGCGGTTATGTACACCAACTTGTAATGCACCATAAGTAAAGCCCACCGAATTTGAAGTGCCCATAAAAATGATGGTATCCGCTTCATCAATCCAGGCTAATGCTTTATCATATTGATACAATTCTGTATAGTATTCATCGAACAATAAAATATGTGGCCTATAAGATTGGGTTTCGCTAATGATTCCCTCTTTGCTTATTTTAAATAGATCAAATAAATCTTGTTCCAAATTATTTTCATCTACTTGATTCCAGTTGGCCAATTCTAATTCCTCAATATATACAGCATTGATCTTTCTTTTAAAATTGATATTGCCATGAATTTCAATAAGGTGATTGCTTGGGTGTTCTGCTTTTACATGGAGGTTATCTACATTCTGGGTAACCACTTTTATATTTTGCTTGGCCAATATTTCATGCGCTCGATTGGGCAATGCGTCTTTACAACTCACAAAACGATGGTAATACCATTGAAGAAATGCACTGGTATTTTTTCTGAAAAATCGATTGCTAGCCATTTCAGTTGGATTCTCATTCCAAAGTCCATTTTTCCCTCTGAAAGGTTGAATGCCTGACTCAACTGAAACGCCTGCTCCTGTGATGACAACTGTATTTTGCATGAGCTAAAATTAATTAGCTTAAAATCAATCTCAATGAAAAAATGTTTATCAGCATTATTTTTTCCCCAACTTAAATGCCCCAATTCTGGATGAATAATTTTTTGCGCCTTTTTTTAAATAATCTCCCACATACCAAATGGTTTCATCATCACTAGGATCTATTGCTGTTTGCGTATAATCTTCCCACCTAAGGGTATTGGTTTGAGCAGCTTCACCATTCACAAGAACCACTTCGTTCAAAGTTAGTTTGCCTAACGGGTCTCCAAAATGTCGGCCTGCAAATCTTTGCCCAGGAAAATCATTTTTCCCACCAAAAGAATAGCCGATGCCAATATTGCCATATTTATCAATTGCTGGGCTAGCCATCCAACGAAAATTACTATCGGGTGCATAAGTCCCTTGTTGATACAATTTTACAGAGCGGTCTTTGTTGACCACAAACTCATACCATCTTACTCCGCCGCCACCAACAGCAGTATTTACAGAATGTACACCCACAACAGATTCGCGATTTCCTATTCTTCTATAAACCAATCGAGCCATCAACTTGTCTCCCTGTGCATCTAAACGCATATCGGTTCCTGGTTGAGGTACCGCTTTAGTCAGTTGTCCTCCCCCCATATATTGATAGGGAGCAACGGGAATTTTAACTGGTCCTTCAATTTTAGTATTTGAAAAATTATTCCAATCCACTTTGTATTTCCATACATAGATTCCGTCGTCTTCCAATATTTTATTGAGTTGGCTACCTCCCGCAGCCATCATTATACTGGGTGTTCCGGCTGGTGGTAATTGTTTTCCGTCGAGGTCTGCATTAATAATAAAGTTGACATCTTTAATAATAAACGACTGTTCTTTTGCATCCTGTCCCTTCAACATTTTATTTCGATCAACCACATAAGCATGTCTTTCAATCACATCATCCCCTGTACTAGTTGTGGTATAATAACCATCAGGCCATACTGTTGGTCTTGGATAGTCAGGAAATAATTCACGTTCAAATTCATAGCGATAATAGGTTCCTAGTGGATCAGGGCTGGTACTAATTGCGTAGCACATGCAATAGGTTCCATCCGCTGGTGGTTTTGGAGCAGGTGGACGCGGACCATTTACTGCTGCTGGCGTTTCTTGTGAAAGTGGGGGCTGAAATAACGTAACCGCATCACCCGGTTGTGGTAACGTAACACGTTGCTTAGTGGTGGTATCAATATTTCTAGAAATACCTTTTCTAAAAGTAGGCATCACAATCAGCCACCTATTTGCTAATTGATCGTATCTCACAACAGCATCGCCATTGTTCATGTTTTCGCAAGGGCCACCAAAACCCTTAAATACATTACGGGTTTCAACAGGACCATAGAGTGCACGACCAGATTCATTAAAGGTTTTTCCTTTTTTAGAAAAAATAGCCATTCGAGAATTTACAATCTGTACAATATGATCTAGGCCTACGGCCAATGAATTATCAGAGGGATTTCTTAAAACAGCTGTTCCTTGTGGGCCAACAAAACTTTCTCCCAAGCCTTCAAAACTGGTGATTAATACTGGAGCAGTTTTACTACCCAATATGGTTTGTTCAACCGTTGCGCCTGCAGGTTTAACTAATGATTTATCCGCTACAATTGGGTTTGATTCATCGTGTTTTACTGCTGCAGCACTTTTTAATTTTGATAAAGAAGGAGGTTGTTGAGCAGAAGCAACCAGAGAAAATAGGAATGCCGAGCCAAATAATGCAAGAAACTTATTCATGTGCTTAAATTAGAATTGAAGTTTGATACATCTAAACTAATTGAAAAAAGCAATGAGTTATTCTTCATTTTTGTTATAGAGTTGGCTGTTTTTAACTGCTGAGTTTTGATTGTTTGTTATTTCTTGTATGCGTATAAATAATTCTTTCATTTTCTTGTTTCACCAATTCATTTTTTCGATGACTCCAAATAGCAGTACGCGCAAATTTTCCAGCAGTTTCTAAATCAATAATAGGAGCCGGATAATCTTTGCCAATAAATACATTACAAAGAGTTTGATCCATTAAACTCATCTTGTACGGTTCATGAATAAAACTCGTAGGAACATTATTTAAAACGGGTACCCATTTTCGAATAAAATTTCCATCGGGGTCATGGTCCTGGGATTGCTTAATAGGATTATAAATTCTGATGGTATTAATACCAGTGGTACCTGCTTGCATTTGAAATTGAGGATAATGAATCCCGGGTTCATAATCTAAAAAAAGTTGGGCCAAATGATGCGCGCCCAATCTCCAATCCTGAAATAAATGGTGACAAAAAAAAGACACCAACATGGCACGCATTCTAAAATTGATCCACCCGGTTGTTTGCAAACATTTCATACAAGCATCCACTAAAGGGAAACCAGTAGTACCCGCTTTCCAAGCATCAATGAATAATTGATTGTGCTGGTGTGCTAGTAACTCATATCCCTGATTAATACAATTGATCTCGTAACTACAATCCGTTTCAAACTTTTGAATAAAATGGCAATGCCATTTTAGCCTAGTGATGGCGTTGTTGATAGGCCCTTTAAAGGAAGAATTTTTTTGCGCTTTGTTTAATGATTGATACGCCTGTTTAATGCTGAGGTTGCCCCAGCTGATATAAGGTGAAATTCTTATGCAACTTTTTCTACTCTCTGCGGGTTTACTAATATGTCTGCTATAGTTAGCAGCTCTTTCATCAATAAAACTTTCGAGATACTTGAAGGCATTGTCTTCACCAGCTGGTTGAAAATGAGTAGCATAATTTTCTACCAATTGTTTAAAATGAATGGGCAGGGATTGACTAGGTTCAAAAGGTGCAAGCTCCGATTTAGTAAAACTATTTTGAACCATTGGAGCGTGCATGGTTATATACCATTTTTTATCCCAATCTTTTCTATTGCGAATGCCCCTAATGATGCCATCTCTTTGAAACTCTTTCCATTCAATTTGATGGGTCACGCAAAACTGCTTCACTTGCTTATCTCTATCGTAAGTGATTTGTGTGCCCGATTCTTGAAAACTAAAAATGGTTTGAATTTGATACTGCTTATAGATTTCATTAAATGCTTGAATGGCTTCGGCATAAAACAAACTGACTTGCCTGTTATAAAGGGCCAACTTCTTATTTAGCTGGGTGATAGAATGGTATTGGAATTGCAGATGACGCTCACTAGTATCTGGATATTGAATGATAGAGGGCTCAAAAATGTAAATAATAAAATAAGGCAAACCCGCCTGCTCAGCAGCCTGAAGCGGCGCATGGTCTTGGGTTCTTAGGTCTCTTTTTAGCCAGACGATATTGATGGGTTGGCTGTTTTGCACTAAAACATAACAATAAATAGGGTAATTGGTTTCAAAATAACATTGGAGCCACTCACCTTGATTTCTGAAATAGACAAGTTGAAAGGGGCATTGCGGTTTATCACTATATGCCGTTCAGTTCACATGAGCTAGCTCATTAGATTTGTCATTCTATCAATATATAACTTGTACTCCTTCCTCCATCTACTTCCTTCACCAGAATGTTTTTGTTTATTAAATCTTGAATATCTCGCAATGCAGTATCCGAAGACGTTTTATTAATCTTTGCCCACTTCGAAGAATTCAGTTTTCCTTCAAATCCATCTAGTAACATATTTAATATGTTTTGCTGTCGCATGTTTAAAATAGTTGTTGCATGTTTTTCCCAGAAACGCGCTTTTTTTAATACGCCTGAAAGTATTTCAGTGTTTGCTTCAAGAGCGTGATCAAGGCAATGTAAAAACCAGGTAAGCCATTCAGTAATATCCATTGAGCCTTTCTGTGTGCTTTCTAGGATTTCGTAATATTGCTTTCGTTCTATTCGTATCTGAGCACTCATGCTGTAAAACCTTTGGGCAGATTCATCGGCACGTGAAAGCAGCATATCCGCAATAGCCCGAGCAATACGGCCATTGCCATCATCAAAGGGATGTATGGTAATAAACCATAAGTGAGCCACTGCTGCTTTTATAACGGGGTCCAAATATATGTCCTCATTAAACCAGTCTATGAATTGCTTCATTTCTGCTTCGAGGCGGTCTGCGTTCGGAGCTTCAAAATGTACTTTTTCTTTTCCTAATGCACCAGAAACTACCTGCATTGGATCGTCTTTAGTATTATCTCGCCAGGCCCCAACTGTAATTTTATGCATGCCACTTCTGCCCGTTGGAAAAAGAGCCGCGTGCCAACCATACAGCCTATCGGCAGACAATGGATGCTGATAATTTTGGGTAGCGTCCAACAAGATTTCAACTACACCATCCACATAGCGGTCCGTTGGTACCAAGCCAGCTATATCCAATCCCAGTTTACGGGCAATAGAAGACCGCACCTGTTCTACATCCAGAAGTTCTCCTTCAATTTCACTTGATTTCAAAACATCCAATGTAAGCGTCTTAAGGTTGGCCTCTGCTTTTAGTTGAAAACCCATAGCTTCCATTCTACCCATCAACCGTCCCTGCCGATTTCTGATGTAAGTCAGCAAAGGTGTTAAGCTTTCTTGGTTCCAACTAAATTTTGGCCAGTGAGGTAATTGGTGAATATAAACCGACATTTTCCGCATTATTTGCGGTGAATATACCAAATAATTACCGCATTTGCAATTTTCGCCTTAAAATTTGCGGTGAATAATGTTCTTAATCACCGCATTGGAGTCAGTCTTTCTATTCACTAATTCTTTAGAGGTAGGCTTGCTTTTGCTTCATATAGGTAAGAAAAATTAAATTTGATTTATGAAAAACCTGAGAGATACGATTCAATTAATTTTGGTGATTATTGGATTTATTACTTTTAAAAGAACCACCAATACCGCGTTACAGTTAACACTTTACATGGTCTTGAATGCCATCATTATTCAAGAGTTCATGCAAATTTACAATGCAGAACGTGATAGAGATAAGAGCCAAACAAATGTGATTATTGACCAATATCGTTATTGGCGTTTGGCAGGAATTGTTTTAGTAGAATTATTTGTTGTTGCAACTGTTTATTATTTGTCGAGTATTCTGATTGAGCGTTTTCAAAATTTGTAAGCCAATTCAATTTGTTAATACTATTTATGACACCCAGTTTTTCTATATTCTCCAACTCGCTTTTATTTAATTATTGGAATGCTCATAGAGACCCAATGCTGAATGATTTTCTAAATGAAACTATCCCATATATTTTATCTGAAAATACCGGATACACCGCATATGCTGGAACAGCTTACAGTGAAGAAGATATTGTAAAAGAATTCAAATCAATCTCGTTTAAAAACCATCCATATTTTAAAAGCAATTATAAAACTGTTTCTTTTTCATTGTTATTAAAAATGCTTAATCACAATTGTATTGGGCATTATGGTGCACAGGTTTCATTTTCATACAAAAACAGTTACAGATTTAAATATTTCACTAAAAGATTTGAAAGATTGCTATTTAGATTTTCCTAATACACAGATTGTTACTTTAGTTAATAACATTATTGAGATAAGTACTACTGATGATAATAATTGGCCAAGTAGTGTGTATTTAAAGACCGAAACAAAAAGCAATGATGAACACTTATTAATATTTAGCGCAACTAATTTGTTTTTTTGACATATTATGATTGAAATGATTCCTAAATGGTTTTATCCAGTGCGGTTAAGCATTTTTGGATATTTATGGGTATAAATATGGGTATTTCTTTGTTTTTTAGGTATTTTTGGGTAATAATATGGGTATGAATATAGAAAGTCTCAGAATAACGCCAGAAATTCTCTCACTGATCTCTGAAATAGACGAGTTCAAAGGGGCGTGGCGTGCATTGGGGCAATTAGCACCTGAACAGCTTTCCTCGCTTAAAAAAGTAGCCACGATTGAGAGCATTGGTTCTTCTACCCGTATTGAGGGTAGCAAATTGACCGACAAAGAAGTTGAGATTTTGCTCTCCACCCTTGAAATAAAAAGGTTTGAGACACGGGATGAACAGGAGGTCGCAGGATACTCCTCTGTGATGAATTTAATCTTTCAGAGCTATGCCGATATTCCCCTTACTGAAAATTATATCCAGCAACTCCATTCTGTTCTGTTGCAACACAGTGAAAAAGATTATTGGCATAGTGGTAATTATAAGAAGTCAACCAACCATGTAGAGGCATTCGATACCTTTGGGAAAAGTCTTGGCGTGGTCTTTGAAACAGCAAGCCCTTTTGAAACCCCAATCAGGATGCGCAATCTTGTTGATTGGGCAGTACAAGCCTATGCTGAGAAGCAACTTCATCCACTTTTAATAACCGCTATCGTCATTGTTAAGTTTTTGGCGATACACCCGTTTCAAGATGGTAATGGCAGGCTATCCCGCATATTGACGACATACCTTCTATTAAGAGAGGGCTATCATTATGTGCCGTACAGTTCACTTGAATCTGTAGTTGAACAAAGTAAAGAGGGATATTATTTAGCCCTTCGCCAAACACAAGGAACATTGAAAAATGAAAACCCTGACTGGCAACCGTGGGTCTTGTTTTTTCTTCGCGCTTTGAGACATCAGAAAAAAAGACTGGAAGCAAAAGTTGAACAGGAAAACCTGTTGCTTATGCAGCTTCCCGACCTGTCTTTAAAAATTCTACAACTCTTACAATCAAGAGGCAGGGCAACAATCAGCGATATCGTAACGGTTACTAAAGCAAATCGCAACACTGTCAAGAAGCATCTTGAAACATTAGTTGAAAAAAACCGAATTAAAAAGAATGGGGTTGGTAAGGGTACTTGGTATTCGTAAGAAATACGTAAAACATGGGCAACAAAAAACCCCAACATTGCTGTTGAGGTCTTTGTGGTGTGGGCCGGGATCGAACCGGCGACACAAGGATTTTCAGTCCTTTGCTCTACCGACTGAGCTACCGCACCTTCCGTAGATATTTCCCCTTCGGGGTTGCAAATATAAGGAGTGGAATGGTTATTCACGCATTATCCACTATTTTTTTCTTTAGAATTCGCAATTCTTTGGAGTTCTAGCAAATGCAATCACGTCTCTGATATTAGTCATACCCGTTACAAACTGCACCATGCGCTCAAAACCAAGGCCAAAACCCGCGTGTGGCACGGTTCCGAATCTACGGGTATCTAGGTACCAGCTCATTTCTTCCGAAGGAATATGCATTTCGGCCATTCTGGCTTCTAGTTTTTCTAATCGCTCTTCTCTTTGAGAACCACCTACAATCTCTCCGATACCTGGTGCTAATATATCCATTGCAGCCACGGTTTCTTTACCTGGTTCGCAACCATCATTCAATCGCATATAAAATGCTTTGATTTTAGCTGGATATCCCGTTACAATCACGGGCTTTTTAAAATGCTTCTCTACTAAGTAGCGTTCGTGCTCACTCTGCATATCAATTCCCCAACTAACATCGTACTTAAACTTCTTCTTTTTATAGGCAGGGCTATCCAATAAAATTTGAATGGCTTCTGTATACGTGATGCGTTCGAATTGATTATTAACCACAAAATTCAATTTCTCTAATAAGCCCAATTCGGCTCGCTCATTCTGTGGTTTCTGCTTTTCTTCTTCGGCTAAACGTTGGTCTAAGAATTCTAAATCCTCTTTATTATGCTCCATTGCATAACGAATCAAGTATTGAATAAATTCTTCCGCCAAATTCATATTGTCTTCTATATCATGAAAAGCCATTTCGGGCTCAATCATCCAGAACTCAGCAAGGTGGCGGGTTGTATTAGAATTTTCTGCTCTAAAAGTTGGTCCAAAAGTATAGATCTCCGAAAATGCCATCGCACCTAACTCTCCTTCTAACTGTCCACTCACCGTAAGATTAGTGCTTTTTCCAAAAAAGTCTTCGGAATAATCAATATTACCAGCGGCATCTTTTGGTGCAGAACCATCCATTGGCAAAGTAGTTACCCTAAACATTTCACCTGCTCCTTCAGCATCACTTGCGGTGATGATGGGCGTATGCAAATACACAAAGCCTTTTTGATTAAAAAACTGGTGTACCGCAAATGCCAATGAATGACGAATGCGGAATACTGCGCCAAAGGTATTGGTACGAAAACGCAAATGCGCTTTCTCCCTTAAAAATTCTAAGCTATGTTTTTTCGGTTGGAGCGGATACTTCTCTGCATCCGAATCTCCTAGTATTTCTAGCGTTACCGCTTTCACTTCAATGGTTTGTCCCTTACCCACACTTTCTACTACTTCCCCTACCACTTTTAGCGAAGCGCCTGTAGTAATTCTTTTCAAGGTTTCATCGTCTAATAATCCCAACGCAACTACTACCTGTAAATTATTATTAGTGCTTCCGTCGTTCAATGCAATAAACTGATTGTTGCGAAAAGTTCGCACCCATCCCATAACCGTTACCTGATCACCTGGCTTACCTGAAGCCAACAGGGTTTTTATCTTGATTCTAGTGTTAAACATGAAGCAAAGATAACCAAAGACTACTTCAGAAACTGCATTTACAGCGGTTTTGACAGAACATCTTTAAATTTTTATGACCAATTAGTGTGGATATTCTCAATATTTTGTAACATTGCAGTGGAAACAATGCTGATTAGCCCTTTACAGAGCTCCAAAATTTCAGTTACTCTCTTTCCAAATCAACTCAATAAACCTTTCTGAGCTTTTTTTCCTTAGACAGGCATAACCTTTTTTATCGTTTGAATTTGACACCCCCCCAAACAACTTTTCCATTTATGTATGACATTCTTCAATTAAACGACATGCTGCTTCCAGAGTTAGTGGATATAGCAGAACGTTTAAAAATTACTGGTGCAAAAAAACAAGACAAACAGGGCTTAATTTATAAGATCCTTGATTCCCAAGCGGTACAAGAAAGTACTGCTAAAGAAAATGGTGTAGCCAAAAAAGCAGGTCGCCCAAAAAAGGCCGTTAACATTAAAACATCAACGGGTGCTACAGAAGAAGCAGAAGTAATGCAAGAAGCGCCTCCTGCACCTATCGCAAAAGTTGCAAAAGCGGCACCTATTGCTAAAGCAGCTCCTGTTGCTAAAGCGGCGGCTCCCGCTCCCCCAATAACTCCTGCACCCATAAGAAATAACAACGAACAAGCAGGACCAAGTAGACCCATCCGTAAAGCAATGCCTCCTAAAAAAGGACCTGTGGGGCCTGGGCCAAGACCTAGAATAGAGCAACCAACCGAAGCTGCTGAAGCAATCAACAACGGACAAACAGAAAACGATCCAACAACCAATATAGCTGCTGCCATTATTCAAACATTGGAAGCCAGCGACAACAATTCCGAAGCTGCACAAGCTCCTGAAACCACTTTACAACAAGAGCGTCCTAGACATCAACCCGTTAAAAAAGAACCTGTTTTCAATATTGAATTTGAAGGCGTAATTCCTGGTGAAGGGGTGTTAGAAATGATGCCTGATGGATATGGTTTCTTACGTTCTTCTGATTATAACTATTTATCTTCTCCAGATGACGTATATGTTTCTCCTTCTCAAATCAAATTATTTGGTTTAAAAACAGGAGATACCGTAACAGGATCTGTACGTCCACCTAAAGAAGGGGAAAAATATTTTGCTTTATTAAAAGTAGATTTCATCAATGGTAAGCGCCCCGACGAAGTACGTGATCGTGTACCTTTTGACTACTTAACACCTTTGTTTCCATTCCAGAAACTAAATTTATTTACTTCACCTACCAACTATAGCACCCGTATTATTGATTTATTTACCCCAATAGGTAAGGGCCAGCGTGGATTGATTGTAGCTCAACCAAAAGTGGGTAAAACCATGTTGTTGAAAGAAGTGGCCAATGCCATTGCTGCCAACCATCCCGAATGCTATTTGATGGTGGTGTTAATTGACGAACGTCCAGAGGAAGTGACCGATATGGAGCGCAGCGTAAATGCGGAAGTAATTGCTTCAACCTTTGATGAGCCTGCCGAAAAGCACGTAAAAGTATCTGCCATTGCTTTGCAAAAAGCAAAACGCTTAGTAGAGTGCGGACACGATGTGGTCATTTTATTAGACTCCATCACCCGTTTGGCTAGAGCACATAATACCGTTGCCCCTTCAAGTGGTAAGGTTTTAAGTGGGGGAGTGGAAGCCAATGCTTTACTAAAACCTAAACAGTTTTTTGGAGCGGCTCGTAAAATTGAGAACGGAGGATCATTAACCATTTTAGCTACTGCTTTAGTAGAGACTGGTAGTAAAATGGACGAAGTAATTTTTGAAGAATTCAAGGGTACAGGTAATATGGAATTACAGTTGGAAAGAAAATTAGCCAACAAGCGTATTTTCCCAGCCATTGATTTAGTGGGTTCTTCTACTCGTAGAGATGATTTGTTATTAGATAAAGATGTATTACAAAGAATGAATATTCTGCGTGTATTCTTAAATGATATGAATCCGGAAGAAGCCATGAATGAATTGCTCAAGCGCATGCGCGGAACCAAAAGCAACGAAGAGTTTTTGGCGAGTATGAATCGATAATACTTAATTTTAATTGTTATATAAATCCCCAAGAACTTGGGGATTTTTTTTTGATGCAACCTTTTTCTTGTTTTTTGCATTCTTCTAATATCAATGGAGCTAAAACAACTTATATCAGAATGTGCAAAAGGCAGTACAACTGCCCAGCGATACTTATTTGATAAGTTTAGTACTCGATTTTTACTGCTTTGTAACCGTTATTTAAAGCAAGATGAAGATGCAGAAGATGCCATGATGAATGGCTTTTTACAAATATTTCAATCTTTATCGAAATTTAGATTTGAGAATGATGCAGCATGTATAAGCTGGATGAAAAAAATCATGGTGAACAAATGTTTGGAAATTATTCGGTCTAAACACAGATTCCTATCAGTTGTTGATGAAAGCAAAGCAGAAGATATAGCAATTGATGAAACCCTTTATCAGCAACTTGAAGTTAAAGCGATACTAGCATGTATTGAAAAACTTCCAATTGGTTATAGAACAGTCTTTAATTTATATGTGATTGAATCATACAGTCATAAAGAAATAGCTGCTTTATTAAATATTCGTGAAGGCACAAGTAAGAGTCAATTAAATAGGGCCAAACAGTATTTACAAAATTTAATCTTAGAACAAGATAAATTTATTCAACATGCAACAAAATAAAAATAATTTAAGCGAGCTTATTTCTGATTGGGAGGCCTCTCAAATAGGATTATCTGAAAGAAGTGAAATAGTTTGGGATAAATTAGAATCTGCTTTAGAAAAAAAAGGCAAGAAAAAATGGCCTATTCCATTTTTATTTGCGGCTGCTTCTATCTTAATTATAGCAGTGTCTGGAATATATTTTTTTCAAAATGATTCATCAAATGATAGAATAGTTAGAAAAAATAATAAGGTTTCAATTAAAGAATCATCATTAGAGCCAATAAGCTCAGAACCCAAATTCATAGAAGGAATTATTGTTCAAAAAAAGAAGTCAACCATTCTAGTTAATCAAACAAATCAACTGGTATCTTCTCTTGCTTCACAAGATGAGGTTTTTAGAGATACCATTCACTACCAACAAAAAATCATTGAAGCCAAGAATATTACCAGCGTTGAACCAGTTTTAATCAGTACAAAAACAGAAAATGTAGACCAAGAAATTGAAAAGCCTAATTATTGGAAACAGTATAAAACAAGTTCAAAAATTAAATTTGGGTATCCGATTGTTCATATCAATGATTTGAATCCACACTCTAAACAA
The DNA here is from genome assembly GCA_002786355.1 of Sediminibacterium sp. FEMGT703S. Taxonomy (GTDB): domain Bacteria; phylum Bacteroidota; class Bacteroidia; order Chitinophagales; family Chitinophagaceae; genus Sediminibacterium. The sequence goes on along the minus strand of PGCO01000004.1, from coordinate 1,793 downwards.
AACACGTTATCATCAATAATAGAAGAAAAATCATTTCCAAATTTTGAAATTCCTCCTCCAAACGAAACAAAGCATAAGTGGAAAATCACTTTACACGCAAATTCGAGTCCAATTAGTTTAAGTCAAAAAGAATAAAACAATGAAAAAACAATTTTTTTTATTCCTACTGATGGTAGGAACAGCTACTGCTTTGCATGCTCAAGTTGATATGCGAACAAATTTTACTCCAGTGGAGCTTCGTTTCAATCAAGTTCGTCCAGGGTACTCTCGCGTTTTGTTTGAGTTTAGAATGCCTCCATCAAGTAATAAAATTAATTTAGAACTGAACCATATAAGTCAATTAAAAGCATTGCCAAATCTTGATTCCTTATTAGGCGTTTCTTTAAAAGCGATTAAACAAATTGTTGACTCTACACCTACAGATATATTTGGAAGAAGAATTGATGTAAGACCAGTTGATAACAAAGTGGAGATTCGGATGGTTTCAAACGAATCGAATCAAAATACACTGGTTTATCAAAATGGAAACTTAAATAATTTAAAATTAGATAAAGACACTTTACGAATTATTTTCTTTCCTCAAGATGAAAAAACACAATATCAAAAATATTATCCGGCTTACCTTTCCATACACGTAAATCATTTATCTGATCTTTTCAATATTGAATCAAATACAATTGCATCGTGTATTACACTATTAAAATCAAGTTTTACTGAAGAGGCGCTTGGAAAATTAAACGTAAACAATTCTTACTCGGCTGTATTTAACTTGACCGAACAAAAAATGATTTTCCCAAATACAAAAATGATTCAAAAACGAGGAAACAAAGCTTATACAAGATTTCAAAATAATGAAAGCACTATTTTGCCTGCCATTTATGGTAGTATGCAATATTCAAGGGGGGCTTTTGTACCCAGTTTTGCAGCAGGCTTAAGCTATGTTATTTCAGATAACAAATACAATGACCATCGTGTATTTTTAATGTGGGAGCCATACTTTTTTTTCTCAAATACCAACAATCAGTTTCAAACCTATAGAAATGATTTTGTAACATTGAGGATGGTCGAATTTGATAAACCTGAAAAAGGAGGTTGGAGTTTTGTACAAAATGTTTCTATCGGTTACCTAGCTGGCAGAAGAGGTAATTGGTTTGAACCAAATACTTTTAAATTTAGTTTGCCTGGCATAAGGAATCATACTTTACAAATTGAGCCTGAGTTTTATTTCAATAATTTTTTTAGAAATTTTTCGCCAACGTTAAGACTTAGTTTGTTTTTTGAATAAGGAAAATGATAATGAATTGTACTAATAAAAAGGGCACCACTAAATAGTGGTGCCCTTTTTTAATTTTGACCTTAACTTTTATAAGATCATTTTCTTTTCTCCAAATAAACAGTTGGGGGTTCTTATTGACCTCTTCAAAGTTCTTTGGATAAAATAAACTTCAAGCTCTAATCTAAAAAAGATTTAGGTGGCCGAATGTCTAAAAAATGTGGTTCTAAATCTTTTTTAATTAAGAATTGATCAACAAAGCCTACTAAACAAAGAGTACAAAAGAGACCCAAGTAAATTAAATCATTGATTTGATTATGCCCTTCTTCCCTTCTGAAATTGAATAAAATCATTAATAAAATTGCAAATTGAAATCTATTAATATTTGATTTATTGAAAAATACAAATCCAGAATAAACTAACAGTATAGAGCTCAACATAATAATACACATAATACTATTAGATGGGTGTGTAATTTAAACTGTGTCAATTTTAATTAAATAGTTTGAACTCATTACTG
>PGCO01000013.1 GCA_002786355.1 Sediminibacterium sp. FEMGT703S | reverse complement strand
CTGTATTAAAGGTCTAAATTTTTTTAACCTTTGACACAGTTTATTTTACAGCCTCAATTTCAAGTTTTTTTTAATTAAAATGAGATTCCTAATTTAATTCCGAATTAATTTATGCGAAGTCTAAATAAAGTTATTAGTCTATCAGTAATCATTGTAATTACAACTGTCGCTGTAGTGTACTCTAAGAATCATAATCAAACTCTAAATGCCACATCTCAGGAACCCCTATATATTAGTGAAGCAAAAAAAACATAGTTGGAGTTTGGTATGACGAAGAATTCCCAACAACTATTTGGGAATTTAAAGAAGATGGGAAATTGATTTGTCACTCTCGAAATAATCTCCCTATCAATCGAACATACCGAATAGTTAATACTACCCCAATTTGTGGTAAGGATGTTGAAGTTGATGAGAAACAAGAGACAATGTATGTGATTACTAAAGATGAAGATGGAATTGAGAAGTGCTTTGATTTATATTTTCATGAAAATACAAAGACAAAACTTAATTTGTGGGCTATTGGAATGTCAGCAGACGGTATATCTGTTTTTGTAAAAAAGACAAAAACAAGAGTTGAAAAATTCTAATTCTCGAATGTATATTACTTTTTCGTTGATATATGAATAAATCTAAGTTTTAAAAATTGTAGTGAAATCTTTTGAAAATAGTACATGGATGTTTATGGTTGGTACTTTCAACTTTTGCAGTAGATGATTTTTCTGAATCAGTAAAATTAGCCAATGACTCTTTTTCACAAGTACCTTCATATATTATTGAACAAAGAAAAAATATAGTAGGTTTATGGGTTAATGAATACGATTCAAAAAATAGAATTGAATTTAAAAGTAACGGTACTGGTGTGGTACGTTATGCATCTGAGCCCCCTGAGAATTTTAACTACCAAATCGTTAATACCACTCCTCAGTGTGGGTATCAATTAACTCAAGAACAGTTAAAGTCATCAAGTTTTTTACAGACATATGAACCTGAAGATGCAACAACCATGGAATGTAAAGAAATTAAATTTTTAAGTCAAGAAAGACTGATATATGTTCCTGTTGGAGATAATCCAGGAAATAGAGTTATTTATATTAAATCTAAAATTGTATTAGATAAGGTTAAGGAATAATGCTGGCTTTAAATTGCTTTTGTGATTTACTTTATTTTTTTTGCTTGCTTGGTATAATATATGCAAGCCGTTTGCAACCCACATTCATCACATTTTGGATTACGCGCTAAGCAAGTGTACCTGCCATGTAGTATTAACCAATGATGTGCTCTGTGCACCAATTCTTCTGGAATATTTTTGATGAGTTCTTTTTCAACTGCCAAAGGAGTAGTGGCTTTTGTGCTGACCAAGCCCAATCGATGACTGACCCTGAATACATGGGTATCCACGGCCATATTGGGTTGTTCATCAATTACACTGGTAATCACATTAGCGGTTTTTCTTCCAACGCCTGGAAGTTTCACCAACGCATCAACAGTCATAGGAACTTCACCCCTAAATTGTTCCAATAACATATTGGCCATGCCGATTAAATGCTTGGTTTTGTTGTTAGGGTACGAAATGCTTCGGATAAGCGGAAACAAATCGTCAAAACTAGCTTTCGCCATTTTTTCTGGGGTAGGGTATACTTTAAAAATACCCGGTGTGGTCAAGTTAACGCGCTTATCGGTGCATTGTGCAGATAAGATTACAGCCACCAATAATTGAAAAGGGTTATCGTATAATAGCTCTGTTTCTGCAACAGGAGTTGTTTCTTGAAAATAGTCAATGACTTCCTGATAGCGTTGTTTCTTAGTCATGCGCAAATTTACGAACACGCTATAAGCTAAAATATTTATTCTGCTCTTTTCTTTGCGTAATCCATAATGGCTTTAATCGATTTTTTAGAAGGCGACTTTAGCTTCACCTTGTCTAACTGATTCTTAGACCGTTGCAATGTCTCTACTTTCTGTTTTAATTCTGCGTCTTCCTGTATAGCTTTTTCAATAGCCTTAGTAAGCGCTGGCGTACTATCCTTGTATAAATACATAATCAATTCCTCTTCTTTAAAGTTTTTCATAAGCAGATGGCTGCGAGTGAACAAGAGGATACGGTCCTTATTAAAACGGAAGCTTTTGTAAAATATTGCAAGAAAAAATAAAATGATTTAATATTCTATTGTTTATTGCTTAGAGGAGTCTTCAACAATAAAAATATCTTCTCCATCTTTCTTCATTAAATATCGCTCACGGGCGTATTTTTCTATTGCTGCAGGATTATTTTGTAAGTCATTTAACTCTTTCTTCGTCTTTTCTATTTCCTGCTCGTAGTAGGCTTTTTTTACTTCTAATTTTTTCAGTTCATCCCTGCGTTCTTTTTGCTGAAAATAATCTCGCTGGTCGTAAAACAACATCCATACTATAAATAGAATAGCCGCTATCAAGTATTTATTGGTGAGGTATGGTATAGCTTTCTTCATAAAAAATGGCAGATAAAAGTAATAAGAAACCTTTATCTGCCAAGTAAGATTTGTGCACAGTGGTGCAAATGATTATTTACCGAATTTGATTTTTCCTTTAGGATAGATGGCTGTTTCTCCCAACATTTCTTCAATACGAATCAATTGATTGTATTTAGCCATACGGTCTGTTCTAGAAGCAGAACCTGTTTTAATTTGACCACAATTTAACGCCACCGCTAAGTCTGCAATGGTAGTGTCTTCTGTTTCTCCGCTTCTATGGCTCATAATGGTATTATAACCATTGTGTTGCGCCAATGTAACTGCATTGATGGTTTCAGTGATGGTTCCAATCTGGTTTACCTTAACCAATAAGCCATTCGCTATATGCTTGTCTACACCTTGTTGAATTCTATCTACGTTGGTTACAAATAAATCATCACCTACTAATTGACATTTGCTTCCAACCGCTTGCGTTAAAGCTTTCCAGCCATTCCAATCGTCTTCTGCCATACCATCTTCTATGGAAACAATAGGATATTGCTTCACCCATTTTTCCCAGAACTTCACCAACTCATCGCTGCTCATTACTTTACCACTGCTCTTATGGAATACATATTTTTTCTTCTTCGCATCCCATAGTTCACTATTAGCCGCATCCATTGCAATTACAATTTGTGACCCTGTTTTATATCCTGCAGCATGAATGGATTCTAATACAGTTTCAATAGCTTCTTCATTGCTTTGGATATTTGGAGCAAATCCACCTTCATCGCCCACATTGGTACTGTATCCTTTCTTTTTCAATACGGTTTTAAGCGTATGGAAAATTTCTACTCCCCAACGCAATCCTTCACTAAAAGTAGGAGCTCCAACAGGCATGATCATGAATTCCTGAAAATCAATTTTATTGTCTGCGTGTGCACCACCATTTACAATATTCATCATTGGAATAGGCAATGTTTTTGCATTGGTTCCTCCTATATAACGATATAATGGTAGTGAGGCTTCGTCTGCTGCTGCTTTAGCTACAGCCATGCTTACTGCTAGTATTGCGTTGGCTCCTAACTTGGCTTTATTAGGTGTGCCATCTAGCTCAATCATGATCTGGTCTATTGCTGCTTGTTCTGAAACATCCAATCCTACAATTGCATCTGCAATAGCAGTATTTACATTTTTTACCGCTTTTAATACGCCTTTCCCAACATATTTCTTCTTATCGTTATCACGTAATTCCACTGCTTCATGAATACCTGTGCTAGCTCCACTTGGAACTGCTGCTCTTCCTAATGCACCATCATCGGTTAATACATCTACTTCTACGGTAGGATTACCTCTACTGTCTAAAATCTGTCTTGCATGTACATCAATAATGTAACTCATGGTATTTGTTTTTAAATGGACTCAAATATAAGTATTATGTAGTTTATACACTAATAGCGCCTGTTAAGCTTCTGAAAATTACTTCTAAGCGATTACTTTGATTTAATTCATGAATGGATTGATTGGCTACTAAATTGCCTTTATGAATGATTAATACTCTGCTACAAATGGCTTCTACTTCTTGTAATATATGGCTCGAGAATAATACGGTTTTATGTTGCCCCAAGGCTTTTATTAATTGTCTTATTTCTATGATTTGATTAGGGTCTAAGCCTGTGGTTGGTTCGTCTAAAATTAATACATCGGGTTCATGCATTATTGCGGCTGCTAATCCTACCCTTTGCTTATAGCCCTTCGATAATTGGCCTATTTTTTTGGTTTGTTCGGGCCCTAATCCCACCTGCTCAATCACTGTTTTAATTTGTGCTTGTACATTTTTGCATTGGTGCACTTCTGCAACAAATTGTAAGTATTCTTTTACATATAGATCATAATATTGTGGGTTGGCTTCTGCCAAATAACCGATTCTTCTTTTACAGGCTATTGGGTCTTTGCTCATATTAATTCCATTCACTTCAATGCTGCCTGCATCTGGTTCAATTGACCCCGTTATCATTTTCATAGTAGTGCTCTTACCTGCTCCATTTGGGCCTAAAAAGCCAACGATTTCCCCTTTTTCTAAAGAAAAGGAAAGATTGTTGACCGCTATTTGTGTTCCGTATTTTTTAACCAACTGATTAACTACTATGGACATTGCTACTGTTTATAAGTACCAAACCTAGTTCTTTTTGGTTTTATTTTTTTAGACAAATCGTTAATATTCCTGTTAGAAATCAATGCCCTTATAAGTTCTGTTACTTTCTACCTATTTTAACCCCTCTAAAACCGTACTTTTGCAGTCCGAAAATGAATTTATTATATGCTGAATAAGCTGGAAGCCATAAAAGCTAGATTTGATCAGGTGGGTATTGCGCTCACCAACCCTGAAATTATTAATAACCAAAAGGAATTTGGGGTATACAGTAAAGAGTACCGCTCTTTAGAAAAGATTGTAAAACCGTATGAGGAATATTTGCGGGTATTGGCCGATCATAAATATGCCAAAGATGGCTTAAATAGTTCCGATGAAGATATGCGGGAGTTGGCTAAAATGGAACTCCCTGAATTAGAAGTTCGTAAAGATGAATTGGAAAAAGAGCTCACTAAATTATTGATTCCTAAAGATCCTCAAGACGATAAAAATGCCATTTTAGAAATCAGAGCTGGAACTGGTGGTGACGAAGCTAGCTTATTTGCGGGCGATTTACTAGGGATGTATTTAAAATATTCTTCTAAGAAAGGTTGGAAAACCGCTGTGGTTAGCGAAAGTGAAGGAACGGTTGGTGGTTACAAAGAAGTGGTGGTGGAAGTAAGTGGGGAAGATGTGTATGGTACACTAAAATTTGAAAGTGGTGTTCATCGCGTTCAAAGGGTTCCCAATACAGAAACCCAGGGTAGGGTTCATACTTCTGCAGCTACAGTTGCAGTAATGCCTGAAGCGGAAGAGGTAGATTTTGAGTTGAAAGAAAGTGATGTTAAAATGGAAACGGCCCGAAGTGGTGGTGCGGGTGGTCAAAACGTGAACAAGGTAGAAACCAAAGTTTTCTTAACGCATATTCCTACTGGCGTAGTGGTAGTTTGTCAAACGGAACGATCTCAGTTGGGTAACAGGGAAAAAGCTATGACGATGCTTAGAACTAAGTTATACGAAGAGCAGGTAAGAAAGCAGGAAGACGAGATCTCTAGACAAAGGAAAACTTTAGTTAGTACGGGTGACAGAAGTGCAAAAATCAGAACTTATAACTGGCCACAGGGTAGGGTTACCGATCATAGAATTGGATTGACTTCCTATAACTTAGATGCAGTCATCAATGGCGAAATAGAAGAATTTATTGAAGCATTACAAATGGCGGAAAATGCCGAGAAGATGACAAATCAATAAACTTGCTTAACTTAATGGTATGAATAAAGTAATTTTTTCAACTTTTTTTGTCTTGTTGTCTTGTCTGCTTAATGCCCAAGATACGGGTGGGAGACTCTTTTTAAAAGATGTTAATGGAGTAGATTTGAGAACAGCAGCTGCAACTATTGATAACACTGAATATCTCTTTCATCCTAATTATTTAAAAGCAAGATTATTCACGAAAGAAGGGAAGTTATTAAGCGATGTAAAGTATAAACTACTATTACAGGATAGTCGATTGTTTTATTTAGGTTCTGACGGAAGTGATATGGAAGTGATCAGTCCTATCATTCGTGTTGAATTTGATATGCCCAATGGAAGTGTTACTGTTTTTGAAAAAGGATTTCAACCAATTGATAATTTAACAGATAACAATTTTTATCAGGTGTTGGTTGAAGGCAAAGCGAAGCTGCTACTCGATACAAAATTTGTATCAGAAACAAAACAAGTATATGGCACTGGTGCTGTTACCAACACCGAAAAGCTTTTGAATTATTATGGTGTTGTTGGTAATAAAATAGTAAAGCTAACTAAGCCCGAAGATGCACTTAAATTAATGGATGATAAATACGACGCAATAAATGAATTTCTAAAAAAAGAAAAAATCAAGTTTAAGAAACAATCTGAATTGATTAACTTATTTAACTATTTCAATCAATTGAATAAATAATTAGTTATTCACTACCTGATCTGCTTCCTGCTTCATTTTTAGTTCCCATTTCCAAGCGGTATCCATCATTTCTTTGATGCCATATTTAATTTCCCAGCCAAGTTTCGTTACTGCTGCATCATTGTTTGCATATATAGCTATCACATCGCCTGCTCTGCGTGGTCCTATTTCGTAATTCAACTTTACATTACTTACTTCTTCAAAAGTATGTATTGCTTCTAATACACTTACGCCATCGCCAGTGCCTAAATTGAAGATATCGCAGTTTGATTCATTCTTTCCATCTAATAAATATTGGATAGCTAATGTATGTGCATGTGCAATATCTGAAACATGAATATAGTCTCTTACACAAGAGCCATCTTTAGTAGGATAATCACTTCCATGTACCCACATTTTAGGTATTTTTCCAATAGCGGTTTGTGTAATTGCTGGAACTAAATTCTGCGGCTTACCTACTGGTAGTTCACCTATTAAGCAAGACGGATGTGCTCCCACTGGGTTAAAATACCTTAATAATATAGTGTTGGTATTTGCCACTTTTGCAAAATCTTTTATGACAACTTCACCCATTTGTTTGGTAGCTCCATATGGGGATTCTGCAGGTTTAATGGGGGAAGATTCCGTTACGGGTATTACATCTGGGTTCCCGTATACAGTGCAAGAAGAAGAGAAGACAAAATTAGGCACAGAAAATTCTTGCACACATTTTAACAAGTTGATTAACCCAAACATATTATTCTCATAATACCTTAATGGTTCTTCAACCGATTCGCCTACTGCTTTATATGCAGCAAAATGGATAATTCCATCAATATCTGTATTCTCTTGAAATACCGCCTGTGTTTCGTCAAAATTTTTTAAATCAACCGTGTAGTTTTTTATTTTCTTACCAGTGATTTTTTCTATTCCTGCAAGTGCGATAGTAGTAGACCGAGAGAAATTATCTATTGAAATAACATCGTATCCGTTTTCAATTAAGTCTACAATGGTATGCGATCCTATAAATCCGGTTCCGCCGGTCACTAAAATTTTTGCCATAGCGCAGGTTGTTCTTTCATGCAATATACTGCAAAAGCCAACTTCAACTGCTTAATTTTTTAAACAATTAGCTTGATTATTGCATAGAAAATTGAAGCAATTAATGCAGAAATTGGAATGGTTAAAATCCATGCCCAAAGTAAATTAACTGTTACGCCCCATCTTACTGCGCTTAAACGCTTAGTAGCTCCAACGCCAATAATAGCACCAGTTATAGTATGTGTGGTAGATACTGGTATTTTAAAATGTTCAGTCATGAATAAAGTAATTGCACCTGCTGTTTCAGCAGCAACTCCTTCTAGCGGAGTTACCTTGGTGATTTTTGTTCCCATTGTTTTTACAATCTTCCAACCACCACTTAATGTTCCAAGACCTATGCAAAGAAAACTGGTAAATGGTACCCAAGGATATGCGTTTACAAAACTGTTGAAATCCATGTTTACTCCATGTGTATTTTTCTCATAGAAAATAATGGCAGCACCAATAATTCCCATTACTTTTTGCGCATCATTACCGCCATGTCCAATGCTAAATGCCGCAGAAGAAACTAATTGCAATTTCTTAAACCAATTCTCTGCCTTATAAGGATTGGATCGTTTACATAAATGAACAATGATGATGGTAATTAAGAATGCAATAAACATTCCAATTAATGGAGCAAAAAAGATGAACAAAAAGGTAGGAACTACTTTTGCGTAGTTGATTACATCCCCGGCTTCACCAGATAAACCGCCTGCATGCGCTATCGCAGCTCCAATAAACCCTCCCATTAAAGTATGAGAAGAACTAGAAGGTATTCCAAACCACCAAGTAATTAAATTCCATGTAATGGCAGCCATGATACCCGCCATTAATACTTCTAGCGTAATAAAATCGGCATTAACCCACTTTGCTACTGTATTACCAATTCCGAATTCCTTGAAAATATACTTTGAAATAAAGAAGGCTGCAAAATTAAAAAAAGCTGCCCATACTACTGCCTGAAAAGGTGTGAGGACTTTTGTAGAAACAATTGTTGCAATTGAGTTTGCTGCATCATGGAATCCATTGATATAGTCAAAAATAAAAGCAAGCACTATGATGATTACCAGTAATGTAAACATAACTCCTGTTAATGCTTATTAAGCGTATTTAATAATGATTGACTCAATTACATTGGCCGCATCTTCACATTTATCAGTTGCAATTTCCATTACTTGATAAATTTCTCTTTTTTTGATTACTTCTTTGAAGTCATTCTCTTGCTGGAACAACATTTCAATGCTCATATCAAAAACATCATCTGCTTGATTTTCTATGCTGTTTACTTTAACCATCGCTTCGGTCATTTCACGAAGGTTTTTCATATCCCTTAAGCCAAACACCGCTTTTTTAATTTCTATTGTACCCTGTAGAATTAAATCGGCCATTTTTTGAATGCCAGTATCGTTCGGGTTTACGCTATAAAAGTTTATTTTTTTAGCGGAGGCAAATATGTAGTCTGCAATATCATCCAATGCAGTTGCTAAATAATGAATATCTTCTCTATCAAATGGGGTGATAAAATTTCTACCTAACTCGGTGAAAATCTTATGGGTATTGTCGTCGTTCTTGTGTTCTAAGTCTTCTATTTGAGCCAAAATAGCTCTTCTCTTGTCTTGGTCAGCTTCGCTAACCATTTCTTTAAGTTTTATACCCATTTCATGCGCTTTTTCTGCTACGTCTTCAAAAAGTTCGTAGAACAGTTTATTTTTTGGCATGAAAAAGCGACCGATGTTGTTGATACCCATGTTGGTAGATTTTGCGCAAAAATACCCTTTTTACGCGGGACCTTGTTTAATAGCAAAAAGTTAATAATTAGATAATATTAAACATAGATAGTATGTTTAATTCATTGTTGATAAGGTAAATCCGACTGATGTTCCCACATCAATTTTGGAGCGAATATGCATTGTTTGCCCATGTGCTTCAATAATATGTTTGCAGATAGCTAAACCTAAGCCTGTTCCACCAATATCTCGGCTTCGGCCGCGATCTGTTCTGTAGAATCGTTCAAAAACCCGGGGTAAGTGTTCTTCGGCAATTCCAATTCCATCATCGCTTAATTCAACTAAAACATGCTCTTCATCTGTCTTATAGATACTAGCAATAATATTACCTCCTTCTTTGCCATATTTGATAGAGTTGATAACTAGATTATTTATAACCTGTCTTATTTTCTCTTTGTCCGCAAAAACGGATATCGGAAATTCACAGCCTTTTTTAATACTTGAGTTTATTTTTTTTGCATCAATCTTAATGGATAGGGTTTCATAAATTTCACGAATAAGTTCTTGAATAATGAATGACTCTTTGTGTAAGGGCTGTTCTCCACTTTCCAATCTAGATATGGCGTCTAGGTCTTTAACAAGATTGACCATACGGTCTACATTTTTAGCCGTGTTTTCTAAAAAGCGAATGCTGATTTCTCGATTATCAATTGCCCCATCTCTTAAGGTATCAATATAGCCCTGAATGGCAAAAATGGGTGTTTTAAATTCATGCGCTAAATTTTGTAAGAACTCCTTTCTAAAAACTTCATTTTGTTTTAAAATTTCGATTTCTGCGCTTTTTTGTTCTGCCCATTTCTCAACGTCTTCTCTTACTTCATCAATACCCTTTTGTGGTAAGATGTATTTATAATAAGTCTCTTCTCTTTTTGTTGCTTTGGTTTGATAAATAAACTTATAAATCAATTTAATCTTTCTATAGATGAAAGATTCTAATACAAACCCTATCAGTAAATAGCTTCCGATAAATGTGATTAATAGCGAAACAATTGTAATAACCCAATCTGGTTTAATAAACCAAATACCAATTGATATAGGAATGGCTAAAATAGCCGCAGTAAAGGCCGATAGCTGCTTGGGAGAAAGGTTTTTTGTATTCAGCATACAGGCAATTTACATTTTGCTGCTGAAACAATTAGTTAAATTTCAAATTTGTAACCTACCCCTTTTACGGTAGTAATACAGTCTATTCCTAATTTCTGTCTTACTTTTCTAACATGAACATCAATGGTTCTGTCTCCAACAATTACTTCATTGCCCCATACTTGGGTAAGTATTTCGTTCCTTAAAAAAACCCTTCCAGGTTTAGAGGCTAATAAATAGATTAATTCAAATTCCTTTTTTGCCAGTATTACCTCTTTATCATCTATTGTTACAATAAACTTGACTGGATCTATTCCTATATTTCCTATTTGTAAAGTTTTTCCCGCTTCTTTATTGGTGACTCTTCTAAACAAAGCATTTACCCTGCTTACCAAAACTTTGGGGCTGATGGGTTTACTAATATAATCGTCTGCACCCGTTTCAAGTCCTTTAATTTGAGAGCTCTCATCGCTCATTGCAGTTAAGAAAATAATCAACGTATCTTGAAAACTGGGTTGTGTTCTTAAAATCTGACAAACTTCAACCCCGTTCTTCCGAGGCATCATGATATCTAGAATAATTAAATCGGGATAGAACTCTTTGGCTTTTTCAATGGCTTCGTTTCCATCTTTAGCTGTGATTACTTCATAACCTTCTTTCTCCAGATTGTAACGGATGATTTCTAAAATATCGGGTTCGTCGTCTGCTATTAAAATCTGTTTTACCTTCCCTTCCATGTTAACATTCTGTTTACACAAAGTTAAATTCATTCCTTGGCAAATAGGCTTTTTTGTATTATTATCTAATTGTTAACTGCTTGAATGCCTATTTTTGTTACCTATATGTTTAAAGTTATATATACTTGCTTGTTTGTTTTTACTGTTTTATCGCAATCTAGTGCACAACAAACTGATTCAATTCCCCCTATTCCTGCAATGCGTCAATTGCACCATGAATATATACATCGCAGTTTTGAAGCTATAAGATTGTATCCAGCAAAGCAATTCCAATTAACAAATGACGAATTACTTGTTTCTGAAAAATTAATTAAACAGTTAAGAAGCAAAATTGAGTTGAGTACTGAGATTGATAACAATGCAAAATATACCTGGCTAAGGGGTGTTAACGATTTGCTCACGGCTTACTATACTAATTATCAAAATGGGAAAACGCCCGTCACCAGACTACCTTTTTTACTACAAACTTTTCAGGTAGCAATGAATGAGCATCTGTCTGGAGGATCAATTGCGCCTTTAATGAACAAGCTCGATTTAGAATCGGCCATCATACTTACAGAGAATTTTACCTTGAGTAGTAATAGAGGAATGCAAGCAGCAAAAGATAGTATTGTTGTAAAGCAATGCGATAGAAATCCTACTAAAATTTTACCCATTTTATTCCGAAACCCTGCTACAGCATCTGCTGATTCTTTAATTATTCTTGCAGCATTTAGAGATCCAGAAGAATTATATAGTTATGCTGCTGCCCCTAATGCTCTGGGTAAAAAAATTCAATCGGTAAATCATCCTTTCGTAAAATTAGTTGCACGACTTTCATTAACTAGTACTGGTAGAATGTATTTTCCTTTTTTAGACCAATTATACACTGGAAAACTAAAAATGGATTCTATAACTAGGTTTGTAGGGAATGATACTTCTACTGGCTATTTTAGTTTGTTGGTCAGCACTAGGATTGATTATGCTAAAAGAATTCAACAAGGCGATACTCCTATGGCCGCTAAAGTTTTATACAATAAATTAAAAACTAAGAGTATAGAGCTATACATCAATGAAATCAATGCTTTACACAATGAAAGAAGTGATTTTGTGCGGTTCAAAAGTATCAGAAAATTAAGTCCTCAAGAGCTATACTATTTAGCAGTAACTGGCGAAGAAGAAATGTATACTTCAAGTTTTGTAAACGGGGTCTATCCAAGAATCTTTGCTGCAATGAAAAATCCCCGATCAGATTCCTTGTTATCAATGGTGAATAGGGATCAATATAAAAAATTTATCAAGATTGCTGCGGCATATAATAAGTTAGATGATTTTCTTTCTAAAATGGATAAGAAGGATGCTGAACAATTGATGCGTGGATTTGTGAATGGGTTAGAACAAACTACTTCTTTAGAAGATGCCGTAGATGTTGCTGATTCTTATTCAAGCGTTTATAATCCACTGCTTAAAAAGCTCATGTTAAATCAGGTTAGGTTAGAATTAAATAGATGCAATGAGATAAAGAATAAAAGAGGACAAGTAATCTATGATTTATTAGAAACTATTTTTTCGTCTTTGGAGCCTACTAGTAAAATTGATTTATCTGTGAAGTTGGGTATAATGCCTATTTATGAATTACCCAACAACTATCTTAAAGACAGTGAAACTGGGAGAGTTGTTATGCAGCAATTTTTCTACGGCGATAAAGACGGTATGGTAGTTTTTAATGCATTCTTGAATAAATTCAGAAATGCCAATTGGAGAATTACGAAGAAGTCTCAATGGGTAGAAGTAAGTTCGAGAATTGGAACCCCTATCACCATTTATGCCAATTTGCCGCTTGATGAAACTGAAGATTTAGATGCCGCTTCGCAGGATAGCTTAATTGAATATTTACATAGCCAAAGTTTGCACCCAAGTGTGGTGATTCATCGCGGTCATAGTTATTATCTAAATCAAACAGTTAAGAAAATGCCTTCTTCTGCAAAGCTGGTTTTATTAGGAAGTTGTGGAGGATATCAACGGTTGAACGAAGTATTAGAAATCGCACCTGGTGCACATATCATTTCCTCTAAGCAAATTGGTACTGGTATTATTAACCAAGGACTTATCAATGTAATTAGCGAAGAATTACGGTTAGGTAAAAACCTAAAATGGCCTTCGCTTTGGAATAGTTTAGCTATTCGATTTAGTGGAAACGCTAAGGAGAAGTTTGATGATTATGTTCCTCCTTACAAAAACTTAGGAGCTATTTTTATTACTGCATTCAATACGTATATGCAACAAGAAAATTAGACTCGTTATTGTAAAAATGGATTGTGTCGCTTTTCATGCCCAATGGTTGTGCTAAGACCATGACCTGGATACACTTTAACATCATTGGGTAAACAAAAAAGGTTTTCTCTGATACTTTTTAATAACAATTCGTGGTTGCCTCCGGGAAGGTCGGTTCTGCCAATGCTCTCCCTAAATAGTACATCGCCACCTATTAAAAAATTGTCAAATTCACTGTAAAAGCAAATGCTGGCTGGAGAATGTCCTGGAGCAAAAATCACTTTCAGGGCATCATTTCCTAGCAAAATGGTATCTCCTGGATACAGATATTTGATAGGACCTTCATAGTTGACAAAAGGAAGCCCCCATTTTTCACCTGATAATGGTGCCATTTTAAGCATGGGCTCTTCTTCTGGATGAATATGAAGTGGGGTTTTGAAAGTATCGTAAACCCATTTATTGCCAAACACATGGTCTAAATGACAGTGTGTATTTAACAATTGAACCGGTTTAAGTGTATTTGATTGGATAAATTGAAATAATTGATCCTGTTCTGTGGTATCATAACAGCCGGGATCTATAATGATGGCTTCATTATGCTGGTTATAAAGTACATAGGTATTTTCTTGAATTGGACTAAATGTAAAAACCTTAACCTTTATCATATATGTATTTTACCCGCTTTTAACGGTAAATGATTAATTTTAAATACCAAAGTTCGGATATGCAATTGAATAGTATCAGTAAAGTAATTTTTTTTCTTGGTTTATTAAGTTCTGTTGCTGTAAATGCACAGGTTAATAGTGTGGAATTTGGTAAGAATAGAATTCAACACCAGAAATTTAATTGGAAGTTTTATCAATCTCCCAATTTCAATACTTATGTAACCCAAGGGGGAGTAGAGTTGGGTAAATTCGTAAGCCAAGTAGCCGAAGAAGAGCTTAAGTCTATCGAAAATTTTATTGAATATTCTTTGCAGCGTAGAGCCAATATTGTGGTATACAATAATTATAATGATTACAAAAGCAGCAATATCGGTTTGGGGTCAGATTGGCAGAATGCAGGTGGTGTTACTAAGTTGGTAAATAACAAAATCATCGTTTACTTTAATGGCAATCATCAAAAGTTAAAGAATCAAATTAGAGAGGGCATAGCAAAAGTATTAACCGATAATTTATTATTCGGAGACGATATAGGTGAATTTGCCAGTAACCAAGCTTTGTTAGATTTACCTAAATGGATGGTGGATGGATATATTTCTTATGCTGGTCAATCTTGGAGTACTGAAAAAGACGATGAACTTAAAAGTGCCATATTAAGCGGAAGATACAATTCATTTTATCAATTTGCATTTGAAAAGCCGCTTCTAGCTGGGCATGCATTTTGGAATTATATTGGCGAAAAGTACCGTAAAGAAAATATCACTTACTTATTGTATTTGGCAAGAATGTATAAAAACATCAATAATGCCTGTTTAAGAATTTGTAAGAAAAAATTCAAAGATGTATTGGCCGACTTCATGCAGTTTCAGCAAGACAGATATATCAAAGATATTCGTCAACGCAGAAATCAATTGAAAGGTCAACTGACGGTTACAGAAGAAATTGGCAAGCGGGATTATTTCCGATTCCAAGCCAACCCTAATCCACGCAGTAATACCTATTCTGTTTTAGAGTTTAAAAAAGGTATTTACTCAGTTAAGTTAATGGAGAATTTCTATGACGAAAAAGTATTGTTGAAAAGCGGTGTTTTAACCAACGTGAATGAGGTAAATCCAAATTATCCAATCATGGCATGGGATGGAAAAGGCTCACGACTTTTAGTCATTTATTGGGAAAAAGGAAAGATCAATATGTTTGTGTACGACTTAATTGCGCGTTACAAAAGATTTAAACAAACTATTGATGGATTCGACCAAATATTAGATGCTAGTTTTATGCTTGATGCCAATACCTTAGTTTTAAGTGCGGTAAAAAATGGGCATACGGATATTT
The DNA here is from genome assembly GCA_002786355.1 of Sediminibacterium sp. FEMGT703S. Lineage (GTDB taxonomy): Bacteria > Bacteroidota > Bacteroidia > Chitinophagales > Chitinophagaceae > Sediminibacterium. The sequence goes on along the minus strand of PGCO01000013.1, from coordinate 514,777 downwards.
TCACTTACAAAATTGAAGAGCAAAAAGTAACTCAAATTACCAATGATATTTATGATGACTTAGATCCTACATTGGTTTCATTCCCTAATAGAGTAGGTATCATTTTTTCTTCTAATCGCCCTGGTAATAATGCTCCCAATAAAGACACGGTATTGCCAAGCAGGTATCCTTTCAATATTTACATGGTAGATGTATTGAATGATAGCAAAGAGAAGCAGATTGCCCAATTGACGAATGTTAAAATGGGGAATGCCCGTTACCCAATGCAATACAATACCAATCACTTTACATTTGTATCTGATGAAAATGGTATCGGTAATAGGTGGGCAGGTTTCTTTTCCACTCAAAGAAATGGATTAGATACCCTTTACTATATTGGCGAAGAAATTCTGCGTAATCCTGCACCAAAAGAATTTGATTCTACATTGGTGGCTTGGCAAAAACAGGAGCCTGATAGTGTGAGTTATTTTCAAGTTTATAAAGACTCCACTTATACATTTCCGATAACCAATTATCAAAGTTCTTTACTTGAAACTAGAATTGCGGGGAATAATGGACAAGTTAGTGAAGTAAGAAGAGAGGGCGATTTTAAATTCGTATATAAATTAAAAGTGGATGAAGTTGCATTAGCAAAAAGAAATGTGACTGCCCGTAATACCGAGTATGTTAAGAAAGTGCTGGAAGACAAAAAAATATCAGAAGGCAGGGCTATTCAGTATAACAACAATAAACCAGCAAACGATACCGCCAAAAAAGTGTCAGTATTCCAAAATGAATTTTCGGATGAATTGCCTGATACAACAACCGTCAATACTAATGCTAATTTAGTGACAGGGCTACCTCAAAGAAAAACCAGTTTAGCTAATTCAAAGTTGTATGATTATGGTTTAAAATTCAGTTCAGATTACTTATTGGGTGGGTTTTCTAATAATGTACTTATCAATCGTTACCAGCCTTATGCAGGTGGATCTGGCCCTATTCAATTAAATAATGGGAATGATTTTAATTTCACCTTTAGAGTAGGCGTGAGCGACTTGATGGAAGACATTAAATTCATTGCAGGGATGCGTTTTGGAACCAATTTGGCAGATAAAGACTTAATGTTCTCTTTTCAAAACATGCGTAAAAAAATTGATTGGGGAGTTACTTATTATAGAAGTAATGTGACCAATTTCTTTAGAACTCAATTCAATAATATGTTGTTCACGAACTTGTATCAGTTTAATGCAAGTTATCCTATAAATGAAGTGAAAAGTATCAGAGCGACTATTGGTTTGCGTTCGGATAGAGGGGTACTAAAATCTTATGATAATTTTACTGGTCAACCGAATCCCAATGCCTTGGCTTTTAAAGACACCGTTTCTCAATTCATTTTGTCTAGGTTGGAATATGTGCATGACAACACCATTAACCCTACTCAAAATATATGGAACGGGTTACGCTATAAAGTATACTTAGATATTAATTTGCCAGCAAGTAAAAACCCTCAAAACAATGGTAAACCGACGATGAATTTTGGTTTTGATGGAAGGTATTACCATAAAATTTATCGCAATTTTATTTGGGCTGGTAGGGTAGCTGCAGACTTTTCTTGGGGTAATCAAAAGTTAATCTATTACTTAGGTGGTGTAGATGGCTGGATTGGACCTAAATTCAACAATAGCAACCAACCTGCTGCTGATCAAAATTATGCGTTCCAATCTTTGGCAGTAAATATGCGTGGTTACACTCAAAATATTGCCAATGGTAATAATGCTTTTGTAATCAATAGTGAATTTAGGCTGCCTTTATTTGCGACCATTTTTGATAGACCAATTAACAACGCTTTCCTCCGCAATTTCCAGGTGGTACAGTTCTTAGATTTAGGAACCGCATGGAATGGTAAGTATAACGGGATCAAACGTCCGGGAGAAGTAATTTCTAGTAATCAAAGCCCTGTTGTCGTTAAAATTGATGCAGGCGGTCTTGGACCTTTTGCGGGCGGCTATGGTTTTGGTGTTAGAAGTACTTTGTTGGGTTATTTCATGAAGTTTGACGCGGGATGGCCGATGAAAGGAATCTTCAAAGGAGCACCAGTATATTATTTTGCTTTAGGATTTGATTTCTAATTCAATTATTTATTTGCTGATAAGTAAGTACAAATATTTTTTACGATTGCAGGTCCTTCATAAACAAAGCCTGTCCAAACTTGCACTAACGAAGCACCTGCAATCATTTTTTCTTTGGCATCTTCACCAGTAAAAATTCCACCACTTGCAATGATTGGAACTTTACCTTGGGTTTGATTTGAAATATATTGAACAATTTCTGTAGATCTTTTCTGAACTGGCTTTCCGCTCAATCCCCCCATACCAATTGACTCACTTAAGGCTGCAGATGTTGCAGATAAATTTGACCTGTCTAAAGTAGTATTGGTTGCGACCAATCCACTCAAGTTCATTGTTAACGATAGTTCTACAATATCGTCTAATTGTTCTTTAGTAAGGTCTGGTGCAATTTTTAATAAAAGTGGTTTTGGATTTGATTTGCCTGCATTATGATGTTGTAATTCACTGAAAATTTTTGTGAGTGCATCTTTTTCTTGTAAGGCCCTTAATCCAGGCGTATTTGGTGAGCTTACATTTACCACAAAATAATCTACCTGATCGTGCAATTCATTAAAGCAAATACTATAATCTTTCCAAGCATCTTCATTGGGAGTAATTTTATTTTTACCAATATTGCCGCCAATAATTAAATCTCCCTTCGATTTTCCTCTGCTGTTCCAATTCACTAAGCGTTCTTTTACTGCAGCAACACCTTCGTTGTTGAATCCCATTCTGTTAATCAAAGCCTTGTCTGCTGGCAGTCTAAATAACCTTGGTAAATCATTGCCTGGTTGTCCTTTTGGCGTAACGGTGCCTATTTCAACAAATCCAAACCCGAGTGCTTCTAATTCATGCAAGTAAGCGGCATTTTTATCGAAGCCCGCCCCTAAACCTACTGGGTTTTTAAAATTCAAGCCCATTACTTCTTTTTGCAAATTAGTGGCCTTGTACTGAAATAGATTTTTAAGTATGGTGTCACCCAAACCTATTGAAGTGGCTATTTTTAAACAGTTCATAGAAAAATAATGCACTTTCTCTGGGGCTGCCTTAAATAGTATATTTCTTAATAGTGGATACAAAGTCAAAAATTTTTGCGAAAATACCCCTAAAGAATGATTTAAAATTTAGTTGCATAAACAACTTTTAATCATTTTTACTACATTTGAATGATTAAATCAAGTTTATGCAAGAAGCCTATATAGTAGCGGGATTTAGAACCGCAGTTACTAAAAGTAAAAAGGGTGGATTCCGTTTTTTTAGACCCGATGATTTAGCTGTTGAAGTAATCAAAGGTTTAATGGCATCCGTACCACAGCTAGACTCGAAATTAGTAGATGATGTGATAGTTGGAAATGCTGTACCTGAAGCAGAGCAAGGGTTACAGTTTGGTAGAGTAATTGCGGCTAAAGCCTTGGGTATTGAAGTGGCAGGTATCACCATTAATCGATATTGTGCAAGTGGATTAGAAAGCATAGCAACCGCAACCGCTAAAATTAGGTCGGGAATGGCTGAGTGTATTATTGCTGGTGGAACAGAAAGTATGAGTATGGTTCCTACTGCTGGATGGAAGACAGTGCCTTCTTATGCAATTGCCAAAGATGAGCCAGACTACTATCTAAGTATGGGATTGACTGCTGAGGCAGTTGCAAAAGAGTTTAATATATCAAGAGAAGATCAAGATGCTTTTGCTTATGCTTCTCATATGAAGGCAAAAACAGCTATTGAAAATGGCTATTTTAAATCAGGTATTCTACCCATAACAGTAGATGAAACTTATTTAAACGAAAAAGGTAAAAAAGCAGTTAGGTCATATATTGTAGATACTGATGAAGGATTAAGAGCAGAGACAACGGTAGAAGGATTATCTAAATTAAAAGCTGCTTTTGCAATAGGAGGCAGTGTAACTGCTGGTAATTCTTCTCAAACTAGTGATGGTGCAGCATTTGCATTGGTTATGAGCGAGCGAATGATGTTGTCATTGGGCTTAACCCCAATCGGAAGATTAGTAAACTGCGCTTCTGCTGGGGTTCATCCTAGAATCATGGGCATTGGCCCTGTTGCTGCAATACCAAAGGTTTTGAAGCAAGCAGGAATGAATTTAGGCGATATTGATTTGTTTGAATTAAATGAAGCATTTGCCTCTCAGTCACTTGCTGTAATTAGGGAGTTAGGATTAGATAGTACAAAAGTAAATATCAATGGTGGAGCTATTGCATTAGGTCATCCATTAGGTTGCACGGGTTGTAAATTGACAGTGCAGTTATTGAATGATATGAAGCGATTGAATAAAAAATATGGTATGGTAACTGCTTGTGTAGGGGGTGGCCAAGGTATCGCGGGGATTATTGAGAATCTCTAATATATGATTTTTTTCATTTTTTGTGTTGAACATTTATCGGAACTTCACAAGAAATAAATGGATTATGAAAACCATCATTGTACCTACCGACTTTTCGTCTACTGCCAGTAATGCTGCTGATTACGCTGTTCATTTTGCTCAACAAGTGAAAGCGAATCGAATTGTTTTATTGCATGCTTATGAAATACCTGTTGCAATAGATCCAATGATGCCTGGTATTCAAATTCCTGAAATAGACAGTTTTAGAGAATCTGCAGAAAATAGACTACTTGAGTTTAGAGCTAATTTAATCTCAAAGTATTTAGACACGGGGATTGTATTTGATGTGCTTGCTGTTTATGGATCCATCCTCTCTGCATTAGAAGATTATGCAGAAAAAGAATCAATAGAGTTAGTGGTAATGGGAATTACTGGTGGCGGTGCTTTAGCCGAAACCCTAATTGGTAGTAATACAGTGCATATTGCGGAACATAGTCATATTCCCCTGATTATTGTACCTGCCAAGTCTAGCTTTAAGCCAATCCAAAAATTACTATTTGCATGCGATTTTAATGATGCAGAAAAATATATTCCTGTTGATCAAATTGCGTCAATGCAAGCATTAACTGGTGCTGCTTTAATGGTTTTTAATGTTGAAGCAGAACCAGATGAATTTGAACAGACATTTCCAGGAACAGTCATGGGCGAGAGCTTTGCAGTGCATACTGTCTTACAAAATTTAAACCCTAGCTATCACTTTTCACATGAAGAAAATTTTGTGAACGGGATTAACCAATTTGTAGATGAACAACAAGTTGATTTAGTCATCACCGTGCCCAAAGAACATAATTTCTTTGCTCAATTATTTTCTTCTAGTCATACCAAAAAATTGGCTTTTCATAGCCATGTTCCCATTTTGGTATTAAGTAAAAATAATTAGCTTAGGTATTTACCAACAATCGGCATTCTTCTTCCAACGCCAAAAGCTTTTGGTGAAATACGAATGATGGGGCAAAATTGATTTCGCTTGTATTCGTTATTGTTGACCATTTTGAGGGTGCGGTCTACTAACGCAGCATCAAATCCTTGAGACTTAATATTGTCTGGACTTTGTCTTTTCTCGATATATTGGTACAATAATTTATCAAGCACTCCATAGTCTGGTAAACTATCACTGTCTTTTTGATTGGGTCTTAGTTCTGCACTAGGAGGCTTACTAATGATATTATGCGGAATAATTTCTCTTGATTGGTTGATGTATCTGGCTAATTCATACACTTGTAATTTATAACAATCACCTAGTACGCCAAGCCCCCCTGCCATATCACCATACAAGGTTCCATAACCAGTAGCCAATTCGCTTTTATTAGACGTATTTAATAATACATATCCAAACTTATTGGCAATAGCCATTAATATATTTCCTCTACTTCTGCTTTGAATATTTTCTTCGGCTAATGAAAAGGGTAGGTCTTTAAACAAAGGCTTTAAAGTTTGTAAAAAGCTTTCGTATACCTGATCAATTCGAACAATATCATACGGGTTATTTAAATTTTTACTCAGTGCTACCGCATCATTAACAGAGTGATCTGTAGAATAAGGAGATGGCATCAAAATGGCTCTCACATTTTCTGCACCCAGCGCATCACAGGCAATGGCCAATGTTACGGCAGAATCAATCCCCCCTGAAGATCCAAGAATTGCTTTGGTGAAACCCATTTTCCCAAAATAATCTTTAATGCCAAATACCAAGGCTTGATAAACTTGCTCAATATTTAATTGAGGATCTAGGGTTGCGGGGTTTAATTCTTTTTCTGGTATTCTACAGGCTGGTTCTAAAATTGGTCCGTTGATGAATCCATCTTCATTTAAATCAACCCAGTCTAGCGCTTCTTCAAACATTGGAAAGGCTTTCATTAAATTGGCTTCCTTGTCAAAAACCAACGATGCTCCATCAAAAACAATTTCCGTTTGACTTCCTACTGCATTGCAGTAAAATAATGGAATTTTATATTTTAAAACATTTGATTTGATGACTGCTTTTCGGTCTTCATCATGCGTATAATCAAATGGTGATGCACTTAAATTGAGCATGATGTCTGGATTGAATTTCATCAATTCATCCATAGGGCAAACTCGATAAAGCGGGTTGTCTCCTAAATTCCAAATGTCTTCACAAATAGTTACTGCCAGCTTTTTGCCTTTAAATTCAATGATATTCCACTCGTATGCAGGTTCAAAATAACGGTATTCATCAAACACATCATAAGTTGGTAATAATGTTTTGTGAACTACTGCTTTTACTTCTTTTTCATATAAAAAATAGGCAGCATTAAATAAGTCTTTGCCTTTTAAATGTTTGTTTTTTACCGGACTTCCAATTAATACACCAATAGAATCGGCATGGGCTTTAATGGTATTGACTGCAATATTGCATTGTTCAATAAAATCTTCAAATTCAACAAAATCTCTGGCAGGATATCCCGATACAGTCATTTCACTAAAAAGGATTAAGTCTCCACCTGCTGCTTTAGCAGTTTCAATGGCTTCTATTATCTTTTTGGTGTTTAACTCAAAATTGCCAATATGATAGTTTTGTTGTGCTATGAATATTTTCATGGCACAAATTTCATCAATTTAACAACATGATTGCAATCCTTTCCGTTAATTCGTTCTATGAATACAAGGATGTTTGCTTTATTTTTATCGATATTATTGTTTGCTTGCAATAACCAGGATAATGCTCCTGACGTTTCTGGGATAAAAATTCAGCTCCAAGAACAGCACTTCGAAGAAGATTTTTTTGCAATCGATACGCTTCAACTGGAAGCTTCTATTGCCGCATTAGACAAGAAATATCCTGGGTTTACGATGGTTTTTCTCACGAATATTCTTGCACTAATGCCTCAAACAGAATCTGAAGATTTAAAAGATTTTATTCGCGTTTACCGGCCTTTTTATAAACAGTATGCGGTTATTTTTAATGAGCAAAAAAAACAAGCTAAAGCAATCAAAACGGGCTTACAGTATGTGAAAAATTATTTTCCATCTTATCCCTTGCCTACCAAATTAATTAGTTTTATAGGCCCTGTTAATAGTTATGGGTGTATTCTTACCAAAGATGCCATTGCTATTGGAGGGCAATTGTTTATGGGTAAAGACCATCCCATTTATACGAGTGAAGAGGGGATGGCCATGTATCCAGCATTTATCTCCAGAAAATTTGAGCCAGCTTATATTCCAGTAAGCGCAATGAAAAATATAGTATTAGATATGTATCCCGAACAATTGTCTGGCAAGCCCTTGATTGCTCAAATGATTGAATTAGGAAAACGGATATATGTGGTAGACCATTTACTGCCCCAACTTTCCGACACTTTAATTTCTGGTTATTCTGCTAAACAATTAGAAGCTTGTATAAATAATGAAAAAAATATCTGGAGTTTTTTTATTCAGAATGATCTTTTGTACAAGTCAGATCCACAATTAGTAAGAGAATATGTTACGGAAGGACCTTTTACACAAGCTTTTGGGAAAGAATCTCCAGGTAATATTGGTCAGTTTTTAGGATGGCAGATAGTAAAAAAATGGATGAACAAAAACAGTGATTTATCTTTTGATGCACTTATGAAAAAGGACCCTGTTCAATTATTTGAGGAATCAAGATACAAGCCCGGTTAATTCATTTTTGCTGGGGCAATCAAATCAAAAGAGGGGATGGGTACATTAAAATTCTGCTTAGTATATTGATTTTGCAAAGTATAGCTCCCTTGCATTTTACCCATTTCGGTTTTTAAATTACAACCACTTACATAAGTGTATTGCTCTCCTGGCGCTAGAATTGGTTGAACGCCTACTACTCCTTCTCCTTCAACCTCTCTATGTTCTGCATTGCTATCAAAAATAAACCAATGCCTTCTTAAAAGTTGAACGGTAAACTTGTTATGGTTTTCTATAGTGATTCGGTAAGCAAACATGAATTCTCCTTTCAACGGGTTGCTGTAATCGGACTGGTAGAATACTTCTACAGTGATTTCAATACCTGCTGAAATTTTAGAAACCATAGATATAAAGATTAATCATTGTAAATGTAGGTAAATTAACATTCTATAAGGGTAAATTCATCAAATATTCGTGTGAATAAATGCTTAAAATGATTGAATCGGCTGTACTTTTGCAGCACTAAAAAAGACGATTATGACTAAAATTGCCGTAGCTAAAGGAGATGGAATTGGTCCAGAAATCATGGACTCTGTTTTATCCATATTTGATGCCGCTAAAGTACCCTTAACTTATCAAGTGGTAGAAATGGGTAAATGGGTATTTGACAAAGGATACAGTAATGGTATGACTCCAGAAGCACAGCAAACCATTGAGTCTTTAGGAATTCTTTTTAAAGGACCTATGGAAACTCCTAAAGGAAAAGGAGTAAAGAGTGTAAATGTAACTGCTCGCAAAACTTGGAATACCTATGCTAATAAAAGAACTTTTCAGTCTTTGCATGGGGTAGATACTGTGTTTAGCAAAGCGGGTATCCCTATTGATATTACTATAGTTAGAGAAAATATTGAAGATACTTACGGTGGTATTGAGCATATGCTTACCAATGACGTGGCTTTAAGCAGAAGATTTATCACTCGTCCTGGTAGCATGCAAGTGATTCGCTATGCGTTTGAAATGGCTAAGAAGAAGGGCTGTAAAAGAATTACTTGCGGTCATAAGGCCAATATCATGAAGCTAACGGATGGTTTGTTTTTGGAAGTGTTTTATGAGATTGCCAAGGAATATCCTGAGTTAAAAGCAGATGATGTTATTGTAGATGATTTATGTATGAAGTTGGTAAGTAAGCCCGATCTTTTTGATGTGGTGGTTTTAACCAATTTACAAGGAGATATTGTTAGTGATTTGTGCGCTGGTTTAGTGGGTGGGTTAGGTTTTGCCCCTTCTGCAAATATTGGGGACCATATTTCTATTTTTGAAGCAGTTCATGGAACAGCTCCTGATATAGCTGGTAAAAACATTGCAAACCCAACTGCATTATTATTAAGTGGTATTGGAATGTTGCGTCATTTAGGTTTGATGCAATCTGCGTCGATGATTGAGAATGCATTATTATACACCCTAGAAAGTGGTAAGCATACAGGCGACTTTGGTGAAAAGGGAACACCTGCCCTTAATACAACTGAATTTGCCAATGCAATTATTGCCAATTTTGGTCAAAAGCCCGCTCATAATCCTAAGCCAGATATGAAGGATGTTTCTGTAACTCCTACCATTTTTGCTTTAGAGAATAATCCTATGCTGGAAACAAATGACAACAACAATGAATTTATTGTTGGGGTTGATATGTTCATAGAGAGTAATGAACAGCCTACAATAGTAGCAGATAAGTGTTTAAAACATACATTAGACTTATTTAAATTGGTTACTATCAGTAATAGAGGAACGCAGGTTTGGCCTAAAGGTTCTGTTTATACTAATCTGGTGAATCAATACCGTTGTAGGTTTGAAAGTGTGGGCGATATCCCTCTTACTCAGATTGACATTATTGAGCTTTATAAAAGACTTACGGCAGATTTTAAAGTTTGTTCCACAGAGATATTGAACATGTGGGGAGATAAAAAAGCCTATAGTCTTGCACAGGGGCAATAATTGAGTTGATTTTTAACGTAATTTCACGGCTCATTTAAAGCATATAGAACAATGGCTGAAGTGATTTTGATGCCCCGATTAAGTGATACCATGACCGAAGGGGTAATTGCCGCTTGGCATAAAAGAGTGGGTGATACAGTTCAGAAGGGCGACTTACTGGCTGAAATTGAGACTGATAAAGCTACCATGGAACTAGAAAGTTACCAGGATGGCGTTCTTCTTCATATAGGAACTCCTGATGGAGGGAAATTGCAGGTGAACGATTTATTAGCCATTTTTGGTAAACCAGGGGAAGATATAACCGAATTAGTTAAAATACATGGTGGTGGTGCAATTGCGGCTATCCCAACTGCTGAATCAGTGGCTGCCTCAACCGTTGAGCCCGCTGAACCAGCTGCGGCTTCAATCCCTACGAATGTAGCCCCTACAACTGATTTTGCTTCTATGGAAGAAGTAGTATTAATGCCTCGATTAAGCGATACAATGACGGAAGGGGTGATTGCTTCATGGCAAAAAAATGTTGGAGATATTGTTAAAAAAGGAGAAGTACTAGCTGATATAGAAACCGATAAAGCTACCATGGAACTGGAAAGTTACAAGGATGGTATTTTATTATATCAAGGGGCTAAAGCGGGTGAGAAAATATTGGTAAACGACTTGTTATGTATAATTGGCAAGGATGGATTGGATGTTGCTGCAATTGTTAATGGCTTAAAAGCCGGCGCTAGTGCAGTTTCTACACCAGTTGCTGAAACGACTCCTGCAGCTCCTTCAGCTCCAGCAGCGCTTGTAGTTGCTGCTGAGCCTATTGTTGAACAAGCTGTTGTAAATAGTGGTAGAATTTTTGCATCTCCTTTAGCAAAAAGAATTGCTGCCGAAAAAGGCATTGATTTAAAATATGTAAAGGGTTCAGGGGATAATGGTAGAATCACAAAAATCGATATTGACCAATATACTCCTGCTGTAACTCAGGCTGCAACAGCGGCTCCTGCAGCTAAATCTGCAACCCCTGCTGTAAGTAATGCAGTGGCTGGTCAGGTTAGTTATACCGATGTGCCTGTGTCTCAAATGCGTAAAGTAATTGCGAAGCGTTTAAGTGAAAGTTTATTTACTGCGCCTCATTTTTACTTAACCATGCAAATTGACATGGATGCTGCTATTGCTGCTAGAACTAAAATTAATGAAGTGGCTCCTGTAAAAGTGAGCTTTAATGATTTAGTTGTAAAAGCAACTGCTATGGCATTGAAGAAACATCCAAAAGTGAATAGCTCTTGGATGGGTGATTTTATTAGATACAACGATCATATCAATATTGGTGTTGCAGTAGCAGTAGATGAAGGTTTATTGGTTCCTGTAGTAAGATTTGCCGATGGTAAATCATTAAGCCAAATTGGCGCTGAAGTAAAAGACTTTGCCCAAAAAGCAAAAGATAAAAAATTGCAACCATCTGATTGGGAAGGCAGCACATTTACTATTTCTAACTTAGGCATGTTTGGTATTGATCAATTTACAGCCATCATTAATCCGCCGGATGCTTGTATTTTAGCCGTGGGTGGTATTTCACAAGAGCCTGTAGTAAAGAATGGTCAAGTAGTTGCTGGAAATATTATGAAGCTAACCTTAAGCTGCGACCACCGTGTAGTGGATGGTGCAACTGGAGCTGCATTCTTACAAACTTTGAAACAATTGCTAGAAGAGCCGGTTAGAATGCTTGTTTAATTTTGCGAAAATATATTGAGTGTGTCGCTATATTAATAGGAGACATTCAGAAAATAAAAAACCTCACGTTTAGTGAGGTTTTTTTGTGTCTAGTAAATTATAGTGTTCATTAATTCCAATCGCAACCAATCGGTGCGCCTGGGGGAATCTCTTTATGTTCTGGTAGACTGATTTCTTTGGGATTGTTTATTCTTTCTATGGCATATCCGAAATGCGCAATATCTGTTCCGGCTTTTACCATACTCTCTGCATACTTTTTCAATAATGCTAAACGGTTATAACAGATGGATTGAACTGCATAATTCGCTTGCTCATTTTGACTTAATGCTAATAGCCAAGTTAATGCCATTTGTTGGGTTTGTTTTTGAACTTCTCTTGCCAAACCCTTTTCTGGTGCGGCTTTCCAAGTAGCATTGATAATTGCATCTAGTACGTCATCCCAGCCTGGGGTACCAGCCATTGCTTTCAATTGTACCAAACGATTGGCACGCTCTGCATTAAATAAAAAAGATAATTCAAAATGAGAAAGTGCTTCCGCAGCTGCCAATGGATCAAAACTCATTCCTGTTCTTTTTGGAAAAACTTCTCCAACTCCATTGTACATTGGTGGTCTGGGAGGGATCATTTGTACAATTCTATTGGGCAATGTTAATACACTTGGAGAGAGTGTTTTAAGCATCGCATTCAAGGCTTTAAGTTGAGTTGCTGCAGGCAAAACAGTCGGTTGAACCTGTTTGTCTCCTCTAACATTGTAACTATAATACATGCCTCCAATTAATTTACTCACCGCTTCCGCTTGATAGCGATGATAATTGTACACAGGCACCAAAACATCTTCTAAAGTACTCATTGGCGTATTGGGGCGGATAGCCGCTTCAGAAAACTGGTCCAATGCTTTTTGCCTAACTGCTAATACATTGTTGAGTTCTGTAACTGGATCGCTATCGTTATCCCATAAATGGGCATCTGGATGAAATCCACTCACAGCTCTAGCATCTGCATCAGCAATGAATAATAAACCTTTCTGTTGATTTTCTTCTAATAGTTTATTCAGTGCAGCAGTTTCGTCAGTGCCATTGGGGAAATGACTATAACCATACATAATGGCACGTTTATCCCATTCTCCAATTTCATTTGTATAAACTTTGCTAAAATCGATGGCTCCTTTTGCATTAATAAAAACAGCAGGATGCGGATAGTCCATGACTGAAGCACGATTGTTTACACTAGATGCGTAGTTGTGCTGTAAGCCAAGCGTGTGGCCTATTTCGTGGGCAGACAATTGTCTTAGTCTTTGCAAAGCCGCTTCTCTCATCGTTGGCGGAACAGGCTTTCCTGTTTCATACGGGGAGAGTAATCCAGTAAAAATTAAATAGTCTTGTCTAACCCTTAATGACCCCAGCGTTACTTGACCTTTAATGATTTCTCCCGTTCGGGGATCGGTAACGGAAGCTCCATAACTCCAACCCCTGGTAGATCGATGCACCCAATTAATCATATTGTAACGAATGTCCATTGGGTCTGCAGAATCGGGCAATACTTTTACAATAAATGCATTTTTAAACCCAGCTGCTTCATAAGCTTGGTTCCACCATTTTGCCCCATCTAATAAGGCAGAACGAATAGGTTCAGGAGTGCCATTGTCTAGATAGTATACAATTGGCTTTACGGGTTCACTTATAGCAGCAGTAGGATCTTTTTTAAACAAGCGATGTTTGGCTATCACCATTTGTTGAATGGGTTCTGTAAAATCACTACTGTAATCATAATAGGTTTTCCCAAAATAACCGCTTCTGATATCATATTTACGCGGCTTAAATTGATTGTCGGGTAACTGTACAAATGAGTGATGCATTCTTAATGTAATCGCTTCTGTTGAAGGACTAACTGCTCTCACCAATCTGCCTGCATCTGCCCCACCTACAAAACTAATCATTGCTTCAAACTCTGAATTCAACGGAAAGTTTCTAGTGTTGTTGATATAGATGGCAGACCTTGCTTCATTAAAAGTATAGCTTCCTTGACGCATGCTTCTAATTTTATCTGCAACACCATGCGCGTCTCTAATTAAAAATGCATTTAAATCTACTAGGTAAGTACCATTTTCTTCTGCTTCAATATTGAATGATGCAATTGCTGATGATGCAAATGATTCTGCTACTGCTTTCTGCTCTTGTATATCAGTAGAACTTGCCCTATAATCGTAGTTGGGTTGTATGAGTAATAATTTTTTACCTACTTTATGAAAATAGACAATGCGTGTGTTCCCTATTTGTCCTCTGTCTAGCCCAATATCATTCGATCCTAGGCCTGCAGGTAAGCTATTTACGTATAAAAATTCTGTGTTTAATTGGTTTACTAATAACCATATTTTCCCGTTATTGGCATCATACCAAAAAGGGAAAAAACCTTCCATTTTTTTCATGGATTTTGTTTTTTCTGCAATGCTTCCAATATTCTGGGCACGAGCAGCTATAGCAAAAAAACAAATAAAAAGAAAGCTCCATTTTTTCATAAGAACTATATTAAAATCGTTGGGATGAATACAAAATAAAAGACCCTGCTCTTATAAAATAAAAACAGGGCCATATTATTAAGACTGTTAAAACTTAATCGTTGTTTTCTGAACTAGGTGTTTCAGGAGTAAATAGCGTAGGAGCTTCTACTACAACTGTTTCGGCAACCGGCATTTCTGGAGCTACAGGCGCTACAGGTGCTACAGGTGCTGCTACAGGAGCCACTTTTTTAACTGGTTTTTTAACAGCTGGTTTTTTAACAGCTGGTTTTTTAACTGGTGCAACTTTCTTAGCAGGGGCAGCTTTTTTAGGGGCTACTTTTTTTGCTGGGGCGGCTTTTTTCGCAGGTGCAGCTTTTTTAGGCGCTACTTTTTTAGCAGGGGTAGCTTTTTTAGGGGCTACTTTTTTTGCCGGAGCAGCTTTTTTAACCGCTTTCTTTGGAGCAGCTTTTTTGGGAGCGGCTTTTTTCGCAGGTGCAGCTTTTTTTACGGCTTTTTTAGGAGCTGCTTTTTTAGCAGGAGTAGCCTTTTTTACGGCTTTTTTAGGAGCTACTTTTTTAGCGGCTTTCTTTGGAGCGGCTTTTTTGGGAGCAGCTTTTTTTGCTGGAGCAGCTTTTTTAACCGCTTTTTTAGGGGCTACTTTTTTGGCTGCTTTTTTAGGAGCTGCTTTTTTAGCGGCTTTCTTTTTACTTGCTTTTGCCATGATGGTATTAGTTTGAATGAAAAGTTTTAGAAAGACAGTAAGTTAGAATATTTTTTTCAATATATTTTAATTTCATTCTGTCCTATTTTTTTTTGCTTTTGATATAGCCGTTTTTTTGTAACCAAAGCAACACTTTGTCTCGCTGATCTCCTTGAACAATGGCCTCTCCATCTTTAGCACTACCACCTGTTCCGCAGAAATTCTTTAATTGTTTAGCAAGCACTTCAAGATCATTTTCTGTACCCGAAAATCCAGTGATTAAAGTGACTGTTTTTCCTCCTCTTTGTTTTTTGTCTAACTGTATAACTAGATTTTGTTTGGCTGGCTCTAAGGTTACTAATGCCTCGTCTGATGATCTTTTAAATTGAAAGTTGGGATCTGTGCTGTAAACAAAACCAGCCTGATCCGCTATATTTTTCTTACTCATGCATTTGTTTTTGAAAGAATAAGCGAAAATACTGTACCCTTTCCAATTTCGCTGTTCACTTTTATGCTCCAATTGTTAATAGCAGCATATTCTGCACAAATTAATAGACCAAGTCCGGTTCCTTTTTCTTTTTGGGTCCCAAGTGTAGTAAAATGGGTTTTAAGTTGAAATAAGCGATTTACTTGATCGGGGTTCATACCAACACCGTTGTCTTCAATACAAATGGCAATTTGATTATTTTCTGTTTTGCTAAATAGTCGGATTAGCCCATTTTCATTGGTGAATTTTATGGAATTTAAAAGGATATTTCGAATTAGGATATCATAGTGTTGGGGATCTGCACTTACCGATAATGAATGCTCAATAAGGTTGTTTATGGTAATTTTCTTTTGTTCCGCAAGCCCACTTAAAAGCGATACGGATATACCGGCTTGTTTATTGAGATTGATTTCTTTTAATTCTGGCTGTGCAACCCCACTGATCCTAGATCTTGACCAAATCAATAAATTATCTAAGACGTAGTTTAAGTTTTGTAATTGTTTTGATAAATTATTTTTTAGTTCCTGATAGGTTTCATGGTCTAATGTTTCTGGATCAAGCAGGGGTAATACCGCATTCAAAGATGCAATGGGAGATCGTAAATCATGAGAAATTATAGAGAATACTTTGTCTTTTAATAAAATGGTTTCTTCTAATTCCTTTTTTTGAGATTCTAATAAAAGGTTGGTTGCTGTTTTGTATTTGTTTTTTCTCCAAATAACCAACATCATTAAAATAATCACAATCAATGTAATCAGTAATGAAAAATTTAATAAGTTCTTTTTTTGGTTTGAAGCTATTTGTTGTTCCCTTTCATACTTCAATTGATTAATTTCAGATTCCTTTTTCTCAGCCTCAAATTCTGCTTGCATTTCAGCAAGTTTTGATCGGCTTCTTTCTTGGTATAATGAGTCATTTAAATAGCTAAATTGTTTTTGTACCCTGTATGCTTCTTTGTAATTCCCAATTCCATCGTAAGCAACCGCTAACAAACTGTAAATTAATGCTGTTTCAGATTTAGCCCCCATTGTGATGCCTAAGTCTAAGGCTTTTTCTAAATAATGGATAGATTCAGCATATTTCTTTTCATTGTTTAATTCCCTGCCAATCCGGTATAAGGCAGTTAGCTGCATTTGTATGCTATTGGCTTGTTTAGCATTGTAATACGAACGCTCAAAAAGGGATATAGCAGTATCCTTGATTTTTCTTTTTACAGCCAAATCACCCGCATTTCTGTATGCAAATGAAATAAGATAGTAGTCTTTTAACTTTTGATTGAAAGAGATTGCTTTTGCAGTGTAAATTTTTGCACTGTCTAATACATTTCCTCTAATAAACGTAAAAGAAAGGTTATTCAATGCTCTTCCAATGCTTTTTTGGTCTTGCAACTGACTGTGCAATGTTAGGTCTTTTAAAAAAAAGTCAATTGATTTTTGTATGTTTCCTTGTGAGTTATATACAGATGCAAGACATCTATAAGAGGCAGCCAATTGTGGTAGATTTTTAATAGAGTCATTCCACTTTAAAGCCTTTGTACTATAAGCAAAAGCGGCTGAGAAATCACCTTTTCGATATTTTACCCAAGCTATATTATTGAGTGCTTTGCCTTTTTCTTTAGAGAGATTTAATTTTTCTGATTCAAGCAAAGCTCTATTTGCAAATTCAGCAGCTAAATGGGTATTTTTATCTGCTAATTGTTCCCCAAGCGTATTTAAGAATTGAATGCGCTCAATCGCTGAACCTTTTTTTGCAATCAGGTTTTCAATACTGTCTTTTGCAAAAGATTGTGCGTATAATTTGGGTACAGTAAAGAAAAAGAGGCTAATGCATACAAGCATTAAAACCTTATTGCATTCATTTTTCACGAATAAGTTTATATAAGCAAAATACTAAAAAAGCACGCTATTTTTAGCATTTTTTTTCTACGCAGTTATTTATTTCACGAATGAGGCTTTTAAACTTAAATCGATGCTTTGGGCCTGATGAATTAACCCTCCAACACTAACATAGTCAACACCAGTTTGAGCATATTCTTGGATATTTGATTGATTAATGCCGCCGCTCGCTTCTGTCTCTATTTTGCCATTAATTAATGTTAGTGCTTCAGCCACCAAATTCGGACTAAAGTTGTCTAACATGACCCGGTCAACTTTGTCTATAGCATGATCACAGATTAGCTGAACGTCTTCTAGATTTCTGGTCTCAACTTCAATTTTAAGTGGATTTTCTAAATTAGAGGAATAGTCGTAAGCTTTATCGATGGCTTTTATAATTCCGCCGCAATAATCAATATGATTGTCTTTAAGCATAATCATATCGTATAAACCAAAACGATGGTTGATGCCTCCCCCAATTTTGACCGCTTCTTTTTCGAGCAATCTAAAATTGGGTGTTGTTTTTCTCGTGTCTAATAATCGGGTATGGTAACCTTTTAATAAACTAGTGTAACTATTTGTTAAAGTAGCAATGCCACTCATTCTTTGCATGCAGTTTAAAACCAACCTTTCCCCTTTAAGGATTGTGTGTACTAAAGCAGTAATTTCAAATGCAATTTCACCTGGTTGAATCTTGTCTCCATCTTTTTTAAATGCAGTAAAACAACTGTCCGGCTCTAATTGGTTGAAAATCTTTTTTGCAACTTCAATTCCAGCGAGAATACCGCCCTCTTTTATTTTGAGTACCGCCTTCCCTTTTTGGGTAATAGGAATACAACTTAAAGTGGAATGATCTCCACTTCCAATATCTTCTTTTATTGCTTGATTAACAAGATGAGATAAGGCAATATCAAATGAGTTCATAAATGCTTTTTAGCTAATTCGCATAGTGATAATATAAAGGGTCCCGTTCTTTTGCTTTAGCTGCACAGTAATGCTGTAACTTTTACCAGATGTAGTTAATTTTCCTAGTATGTAAACTAAATTGCCTTTACCACCATCGGATACTTTTTCAAACCCTTTAATATTATTGTCTGAATAGAATAATTTTAAAGCCATAGCGGCCTGATTCTTACTCATATTCTTTACTTCGTCTTTGTCTAAAAGCTTCATGTCTACATAATCGTCTAGATAAGTAGTAATCAAATCTGGGTTAGCCGTTTTTAATGCCCTAACCACCATATCTGTTTCCGTTTGCGCATTGGCGTTTGCAAAGCCCGCGATAATAAAACAAATGCTCAAGATCCAGTGCTTCATAAAATCCATTTTAGCTTAAAAGTGCTATAATCATGCCAAAAATGGGCATTTTTACCGATTTGATAAATGTACAGCCAAAAGCTGAATGAGAAATAGGTTAACTTTAACGCATGAGCAAAAAAGTAATATTAATCATCATGGATGGATGGGGTTTAGGTCAAGTTAAGTCTGCTGATGCCATCCAAAACGCCAACGTGCCTTTTGTGAGTAGCTTATACTCCACTTATCCGAATACTACTTTAACAACTTGCGGAGAACAAGTGGGTCTTCCTGATGGTCAAATGGGCAATAGTGAGGTTGGTCATTTGAATTTAGGTGCAGGAAGAATTGTGTACCAAGAATTGCAAAGAATTAATGTTGCCGTTAAAGATGGGTCTTTGGCCACAAACTCAGTTTTATTGGACGCCATTCAACAAGCAAAACAAACGGGTAAAAAACTTCACTTACTCGGTTTGGTAAGTGATGGTGGAGTGCACTCGCATACCAATCATTTAAAAGCGATTTGTTCTATTTGTCAAGAGCAGGGACTAAGTAATGTTTTTATACATGCTTTCACCGACGGAAGAGATACCGATCCTAAAAGCGGATTAGGATACATTCAAGACGTAGAAGCCCATCTTAAAAAGACTGTTGGAACCATCGCAACCGTAAGTGGTAGATATTATGCAATGGATAGAGATAAGCGTTGGGAAAGAGTGGCTTTGGCTTACCATTGCTTAGTAAATGCAAAAGGTAATCAAGCGCTCAATGCTGCAGATGCTATTAAAGAGAGTTATAATCAGGGAATTACCGATGAATTTATTCTACCTACAGTAATTACCCAGCCAGAAGGAAAACCAGTAGCTCAAATAACTGAAGGGGATATTGTTATTGCCTTTAATTTCAGAACCGATCGCTGTAGGGAAATCACTGAAGTGCTTACCCAGAAAGCGTTTCCTGAACAAAATATGCATCCATTGAATTTGCATTATACAACTATGACCATGTATGATCAAACATTTAAAGGAGTAAATGTAATTTTTGAAAATGATAATTTAACCAATACCATTGGAGAAGTGTTGGCTGCTCATGGAAAAAAACAAATTAGGATTGCAGAAACTGAGAAATATCCCCACGTAACTTTTTTCTTTAGTGGTGGTAGGGAAGAACCTTTTGAAGGGGAGACTAGAATCATGGCTCCGTCTCCTAAAGTGGCTACCTACGATTTACAGCCTGAAATGAGTGCTGCAGAAATAACGGAAAAAATTTTACCTGAAATTGCTGGCGAATCTGCCGATTTTATTTGTTTAAATTTTGCTAACGCCGACATGGTAGGTCATACAGGTGTTTTTGAAGCAGTTGTTAAAGCAGTTGAAACGGTGGATGCTTGTGTCTCAAAAATTGTGACTTTGGCAGTTGAACATGGTTATACTATTTTCTTAACCGCAGATCATGGTAATGCTGATTATATCATCAATGAGGATGGGTCTCCTAATACAGCGCATACACTCAATCCAGTGCCATTATTTGTTATAGATAAAACCTGGAAAGGTCAGCTTGTTCCAGGAAAATTAGCGGATATTGCACCTACTATTTTAACTTTTATGGAAGTACCTATTCCTGCTCAAATGACTGGAAATATTTTAACCAATTAAAAAGCAAACCATGATTAAAAAATTGCTATTAGCACTATTAGTTGTTTTACTTGTTCTACAAGCTTTTAGGCCAGAAAAAAATAATTCCGGAAAGAAAGAAAATGATATCAGTTCCTTGTATCCAGTTCCTTCTAATGTGGAGCAAATTTTAACGAAGGCATGTAATGACTGTCATAGCAATAACACCGTATACCCTTGGTATGCAGAAATACAACCCGTTGCATGGTGGTTAGATGATCACGTAAAAGATGGGAAAAAACACTTGAATTTTAATGAATTTGCTTCGTATAGATTGGCAAAGCAATACCATAAGTTAGAAGAAGTTTTTGATGAAGTAAAAATAGGTGAAATGCCTTTAGAATCTTATACAGTTGTGCATAGAGACGCCAAACTTACCGAAGCAGAAAGAACTGTTTTAATGGATTGGTCAGTTGCAGTAAGAGATAGCATGAAAGCACGCTTCCCTGCTGATAGTTTAATTCTGAAGAAGACTAAATAGCCTCAATAGGTTATTATTTTAAAGGTTGATGATTCCATGTGTAGAAAGAAATTGATTTTAAGCTTGGTATTGATGGCCAGTGGCTTAGGTATTCATGCACAACAAAGTGATACTGCGAAAGCTACTACTAAGCTGTTGGATGATGTTGTTGTTTATTCTAGCCGTTTTGCAGAGAAATTTAAACGAGTGGCTCAAACAATTGATGTGTTAAAAACCCGTGAGCAGCTTAATTTCCAACTCAATACAGCGGATGCCCTAATTAATTCAGGGAAGTTATTTGTACAAAAAAGTCAGCAAGGTGGGGGGAGTCCTGTAATTAGAGGATTCGAAGCCAGCCGAATTTTAATGGTAGTAGATGGAGTTAGAATGAATAATGCCATTTACCGTGCCGGTCATTTGCAAAATATCATTACCATTGATAATATGGTTTTAGACCGTATGGAAATTTTATATGGTCCATCTTCTACGTTGTTTGGTAGCGATGCATTAGGAGGGGTGATAAGTTTAACAACCAAAGACCCTATTTTATCTAATAATAATAAAACCCAATTCTCTGGTGCAGCTACACTTCGTTATTCTAGTGCTATGCAAGAAAATAGGGGAAATTTTCAGTTTAATATTGGAGGAAAACAATGGGCTTCTTTCACTTCGGTTAGTTATGGCAGTTTTGGAGATTTAATTCAAGGGAACAATAGAAGCGCAGCATATCCAAATTTTGGCAAGAGAAATGTATTTGTAGAAAGGGCTGGAAATCTTGACATCATTGTCCCGAACCCCAATCCTAATAAACAAGTTGGTTCTGGATATCAACAAGTTGATATAACACAGAAGTTTTTATACCAAGCGAGTAAAAAAGTACAGCATGTTTTAAATTTTCAGTTCTCTAATACCAATGATATTCCGCGTTATGACCGTTTGTCTGAAATGAATGGGGCAAGACCTGTTTTTGCTGAATGGTACTACGGGCCACAAATTAGAAATATGGCTGCTTATCATTTAACCGCTAAAGAACAAGATGGTTTTTTTAAAGACATTAAGATAACTGCGAGTTTTCAGGATATTGAAGAGAGTAGAATTACCAGAAGATTCCAAAATAACAATAAAGATTTTAGGTGGGAAAGGGTACATATTTTTGGGTTGAATATAGACGCTAAACATTATTATGGCAAGCACGAACTGCATTTAGGTGCAGAATCATATAGCAATTTTGTGAGGTCTACTGCCGAGCGAGTAAATATTGTTTCTGGTAATAAAAGCCGCATTACCACTAGGTATTCCGATGGTCCTACTTCAATGGGGACGCATGCATTATTTGCTCAACATACTTTTAAAATTTCAGACCACTTAACCATTAATGATGGGTTGAGATTTAATTTAGTTCAATTAAATGCCCAGTTTGTAGATACGGCACTAACTCGATTCCCTTTTACTAAAGCAAGGCAGAGCAACCAAGCGCTAACGGGAAATATCGGGATAGTATATGCTTCCAAAAATAATTTAAGAACAGCGTTTGTTTTCAGTACTGGTTTTAGGTCTCCCAATGTAGACGATTTAGCTAAAGTGTTTGATTCACGAACAGGATTGGTAGTAGTGCCCAATACCAATATAAGGCCTGAGTATACTTATAATGTAGAGTGGAATCTTAATAAATATGGTGCTGTTTTTAGTTATGGTGCCGCAGTTTTTTATACTGCTTTTAATAATGCATTAGTATTAGATCGCTATTTATTTAATGGCCAAGACAGCATTATGTATAATGGTGTACAAAGTGGAGTCTATGCATTACAAAACAAAGCAAGGGCCAGATTATATGGATTAACTTTAAATGCCTCGATACAATTTGCCAAAACCCTTACTGCAGAGGGAGTTATTAATTTTACCCGAGGTCAGTTTAGAGATGCCATCAATGGTAGAACTCCTTTAGATCATATTCCTCCAACACATGGTAGGTTTGTTCTAAAGCACCAAAGGGCTAAGTGGAATGCAGACCTCTCGGTATTATTTAACGGTTGGAAAAGATTAGCCGACTATAATCCCAACGGAGAAGATAATGTGCAATACGCTACTCCTGATGGAATGCCTGCATGGTATACCCTCAATTTTAGATCTTCTGTACACTTGAAAAATAGCTTTCAATTACAAGTTGCATTAGAAAATATATTAGACCGCAACTATCGCTATTTTGCCAGCGGTATTTCTGCTCCTGGAAGAAATTTGTCCGTTTCTTTAAGGGCTGCTTTTTAGTGGCTGCTTTTGATTAATTTGCAGTATGGAAATTAAAAAAGCTGTTTACGTTATTTCAAATGCCGATTACAAAGCCTGTCCTTCTCCAGACAGACCTGAATTCGCGTTTATTGGTAGGAGTAACGTGGGCAAGTCTTCTTTAATCAATATGTTGTGCAAAAACAATAAGCTTGCTAAAACATCTTCTGCTCCTGGTAAAACCCAACTCATTAATCATTTTGAAATTGAGAGCAATAATAAATCGAATCAAGGGTTTAAAAAATGGTATTTGGTGGATTTACCTGGTTATGGCTTTGCCAAAGTAGCCCAAAGTAGTAGAAGAAGGTGGGAGCAAATGATTGAAAATTATTTGCGTAAAAGAGAAAATCTGGTAAATGTATTTGTGCTCATTGACAGTAGACATAAGCCTCAAAAAATAGATTTAGAATTCATTAGTCAACTAGATAAATGGCAGATCCCTTTTAGTTTGGTATTCACTAAGACCGATAAAGAAAAACCTGCAGTAGTTGCGAATAATATTCAAGCATTTTTAGATACACTCAGAAGCACATGGCAATTTTTACCGCAGCATTTTGTTACTAGTGCAGAAAAACATCAAGGAAGAGATGAAGTGTTAGCATTTATACAAATGAAAAATGAATCAGTTGCCTAAAACTGTTTCCATTGCTTTTGCTTTAAGTAAGCATTCTTGATATTCTTGTTCTGGATTACTATAAATGGTAATTCCACTTCCTACTAAGTAGCTTAAATAATGGTTCTCAGAATTGTACAACAAACTTCTGATTACAACATTAAAATCGAAGTCTTTATTGGGATTGATATATCCCACTGCTCCTGAAAATATTCCTCTTTGTATTGGCTCGTACTGTTGAATTAGTTCCATTACTTTTTTCTTGGGTGCACCCGTCATGCTGCCCATTGGGAATCCTGATTCAACCAATGCCTCTATACCAACGCCTTCTAAGAGTTGACCACTAATTGTCGAAATCATTTGATGGACTTGTGGGAAGCTATATATGCCGTATAGTTCATCTACTTGAACAGTACCTGGTTTGCATACCCTACTAAAATCGTTTCTCACTAGGTCTACTACCATTACGTTTTCACTTCTGTCTTTACTGCTATGGAATAATTCATTCTTAAGCAACTCATCTTTTTCGGTATTTGCTGGTTCTCTTTTAACTGTTCCTTTAATGGGTTGCGATAAAATTTTATTCCCTTGCTTTTTTAGCCAACGTTCTGGGCTTGCACAAATCAGGTGAGATTGATTTTCTTTATAATAACAAGCAAATGGGGTAGGGGATAAAGCAGTTAATTGAGCGTATAATGTAACTGCGTCAATAGTTGTATCAATTGAATGAAACTCCTGACAAAAGTTAATTTCATAACAATCACCTTTTTGAATATGTAGCAACAAACTTTCTATTGTTGATAGATATATATCCTTGCTAATACTAGGGGTTGTTTTGATAGGACTGCTTTTCTCTAAAGTTGGTTTAACAGCAGTTATTTCGTCAAAGATTGCTTTTGGTTGCAATGAATAACTCTCAATTACCAGTGAATGGTTGTTGAGTGATAAAATATGATCTGGCCTAAAAAAGAATGCATCGCTAAAATTTATCGGGTTCTTTTTTTGTAGGTCGTTGAGTTGATTTGCATGGTAATCATACCCAAAATGACCAAAAAGCCAGTCTTGATTGGTTTCATAAAAAACATCAATCGCTTTGGCTGTATCTGCTCCTGTAATGCTGGATATTTCACCTGCAGCTGCAATACACTCTACAGAATGATGTTCAGAATGGTATTGGTGATTGTCTAAAAAAGAGCAAACATTAAATTGGTTGATCCAATAAAGTATTTGCTCTTTTATCTTAGGTAAATTCTCAACAGAAAAAACCTGCTTAGTTCTTTTCAAATTAGTATCAACTTTTAAAAGTCGTCGTCTTCATCGTCGTCAAAGCCACCGCTTTTGTCGTTAAACAAGTCGAACTCTTTAAAGTCTTCATCTACTTTAAAGTCATCGTCTTCATCTTCTTTCTTTTTACCGCCACCAGAAGCTTTTTTAGCCTTGCTTTTTGGAAGATCAAATTCTTCAAAATCAGGATCCCAACTGTCGTCTTCTTCAGTTGCTTCCCAATCATCCGCGTTTTCATCATCATCAATGTCGTCGTCGTCATCATCATCTTCACTTTTTTTAGCGGATGATTTTGCACCTGCTTTTTTAGCAGTAGACTTTACAGTGGGTTCATCGTCTTCCAAATCGTCGTCATCGTCATCATCTTCCTTCTTTTTTGCTTTAGGAGATGGTTTACTTGCGGCTGCTTTAGCCGGTACTTTAGGGGTTGAGGATTTCTTATCCTTATCAGACTTCGCTGCCATATTTCTAATAAGATTTAGAGCGTAAAATTTGTACGCAAAATTATATTAACCAAATAAATTTTTCAATATCAAATCAAATGCCAAAACTATAAGCAAACGATTTGGTCTCTTCCAGGCCCATTTGAAACATACTTAACAGGTGCACCCACATAATTGTTGATGAAATCAATATAAGTATTCATTTCTGCAGGTAACGCTGCTGCTTCTTTGATGGTGGAAGTATCGGTATTCCAGCCTTTAAAAGATTGCAGCACCGGACTGATTTTAGCTCTAGAAATTTGGTAGGGTACTTCTTCGGTAACGGTTCCATTTACATCATAAGCAGTACATACTTCCAATTCTTTAAAACTATCTAAAACATCGGCTTTAGTCATGATGATTTTAGTAACTCCATTAATCATACAAGTGTATTTTAATGCTACTAAATCTATCCAACCACAACGTCTTGGTCTGCCAGTAGTAGCGCCAAATTCGCTACCTATTCTTCTTAATTCTTCTCCTGTTGCATCTTCTAGTTCTGTAGGGAATGGTCCACCTCCAACTCTGGTGCAATAGGCTTTAGATACACCCATCACGTCATTTATTTTTTTAGGTGAAACCCCTAAGCCAGTGCATACCCCGGCCGAAATAGTATTGGATGAAGTAACAAATGGGAAAGTGCCAAAATCGATGTCTAACATACTTCCTTGTGCACCTTCTGCCAATACTTTTTTACCTTTTGTTAATTGGTCATTTATAAAATATTCGCAATTAATTACATTCAACGTTTTCAAGAACTCTAACGCTTCAAAAAACTCTTCTTCCCAGGTAGAAATATCTTCAATAAAATGAAAATTATCTAATAATTTTTGGTGCTTTAAACGAAGCTTGATGTATTGGCTCGTAAAGTTTTTGTCTAACAAATCGCCCACTCTTAAAGCATTTCTACCGGTCTTGTCCATATAAGCTGGTCCAATTCCTTTTAAAGTAGAGCCAATCTTGCTTTCCCCTTTAGATAATTCAGAAGCTTTGTCTAAAGCTCTATGGGTAGGTATAATGATATTGGTACGCTCTGAAATAAATAAGTTTTTTCTTACATCAATTCCATGAGCTGCTACTGCATCGCATTCCCTTTTTAAGGTAACAGGGTCTAGTACTACACCGCCACCAATAATATTTACTTTATCCTGATGAAAAATACCGGAAGGAATTTGGTGTAAAACCATTTTCTTACCCTCTACATACAGTGTATGTCCTGCATTGGGACCTCCCTGAAAACGAGCTACGATATCATAATTGGGTGCAAAGTAATCTACTATTTTACCCTTTCCTTCGTCGCCCCATTGTAAGCCTAATATAACGTCGACCATAGTTTAATATCTAAGCCGCAAAAATAAGGGATAAGAATAAGAGTTTGGGCTTAAATCTTTAACCTTCTTTCTCTGTATCAAAACGATCAACCGTTTGAATTCCGTTTAGCGATTTTAATCGATTTACCAACTCTTCTAATTCTTCTTTGTCATGAACAAATACCTTGATAGTGCCTTCGAATAATCCTTCTCTTGAATCTATACTCAATCCAGAAATATTGATGCGCAAATCTCCGCTGATTACATTGGTTATTTTATTAATAACACCTACGTCGTCCAATCCAATAATCTTTAAACCAGTTAAGAAAGATATTTCTTTATTCTTTGCCCACTTTGTTTTAACTACCCTGTGGCCATAGTTGGCTAATAATTGCGTTGCATTAGGACAACTTGTTCTATGGATAATTAATCCTTTACCAGTACTTACAAAACCAAATACATCATCCCCTGGGATTGGGTTACAGCATTTAGCTAATGTATACATGATTTTATCGCTGCTTTCCCCAAAAATGATTAGCTCGGAATCTTTTTTAGAAATGGCTTTTGTGGGGTCAGCAATTAAATCATTAAAAACAGGCTTTGGTTTAGGGATCTCAATCTTATCACCTAGAACCTGAAAATCTTTTAACTCTTTTAAGTCAATTGCCTTGGTAGCAATTTTATAATTTAAATCTAGGGCAGAATTTAGTTTATAAAACTGCATCAATTCTTCAATATTATGATGGCTATATGCTGCACCTATCGATTCCAATCTTCTTTGTAAAACATATTTGCCGTCTTCTGCAATTTTTCTTTTTTCCTCGCGTAAACTGTCTTTGATTTTATTTTTGGCCTTAGCAGTAACCACCATATTCAGCCAATCTTCCGAAGGTTTTTGTTTATTGCTAGTGATGATTTCTATTTGATCACCACTTCTGAGTTTATGCCCAATTGGTACGAGTTTATGGTGCACTTTTGCCCCAATACATTTGGTGCCAATGGCAGAGTGAATAGAGAAGGCAAAATCAAGTGCGGTGCTACCGGTAGGCAACATCTTTACTTCCCCCTTTGGGGTATACACATAAATTTCTTCCGCTAAAAAAGAAGTCTTGAAATCTTGTAAAAAGTCTACTCCATCTGTATCTGGGGCACTTAATACTTCTCTGATTTGCCCAAACCATTTATCAAAGCGATCCTCATCATTTCCGTCCTTTCCTTCTTTATATTTAAAATGAGCGGCCAATCCTTTCTCGGCAATCTCATTCATTCGCTTGGTTCTAATTTGAACTTCTACCCATTTTCCTTGAGGACCCATTACCGTGGTATGTAAAGCCTCGTAACCATTGCTCTTTGGGTTACTTAACCAGTCTCTTAATCTTTCTGGGGAGGGATTATACTCGTCGGTTATCATAGAGTACACTTTCCAGCACTGCTCTTTCTCTTTCTCGGGAGGGGCGTTCAAAATAACACGTATAGCAAATAGGTCGTATACTTCTTCAAACGCAACAGATTTTTTCTTGATTTTATTCCAGATGGAGTGAATGCTTTTGGGCCTTCCATAAATTTCAAAATCAAATTCCGCTTCAACCAACTTTTCTTTAATAGGTCTTATGAACTCATTAATATAGCGAGTTCTTTCACGCTTGGTTTCGGATAATTTTTTTGCTATGTCTTTGTACGCTTCGGGTTCCATGTACTTCATGGAAAGATCTTCTAACTCTGTTTTGATGCTGTACAAACCCATTCTATGTGCTAAAGGAGCATATACCCAAACTGTTTCTGAAGCAATTTTTAGTTGCTTCTCTCTTTTCATATGGTCTAAGGTTCGCATATTGTGCAAACGGTCGGCCAACTTGATTAAAATAACCCTAGGGTCATCGGTTAAGGTTAAAAGTATTTTTTTGAAATTCTCTGCTTGCTGACTGGTATTGGTGTCGATTACCCCAGAAATTTTGGTTAATCCATCTACAATTTTAGCAATCTCGGTTCCAAACTCCATTTCCACATCTTCCAAAGAAATATCCGTGTCTTCTACTGTGTCGTGTAATAATGCACAAATGGTACTTCTTACCCCTAACCCAATTTCTTCTACGCAAATCATTGCAACCGCAATGGGGTGAAGTATATAGGGTTCGCCACTTTTTCGACGCATGGTTTTATGCGCATTGGCAGCCATTTCAAAAGCGGTTCTTAATAATTCTTTATCCCCTTTCTTTAATTTAGGGCGTAATGCTTTTAGTAATGCCCGATAATGGCGAATGATTTCTTTTTTCTCCTGTTCTTCGTTCAGCGTGTATTTAGCTAAACTAGGCTCTATTGACTGAATTGGGGCTGAATCCATACCTTACAAAGATAGGAAAAGGCTTCATTTGAATTTGTTTTATGCGGCAGATAAAGAATGGGGTTATTTTCTGGAAAGCTAACCAACAATAAATTCTATTTACATTTGCTCCGCAATGACCGCTACCGAAAAAAAGAAAATATTCGATTTCAGTTTATTAAAGCGCATCTTCTTTTTTGTAAGGCCCTACAAGTCCTATTTCTATTTAAGTTTAGCACTCGCCATTTTTATGGCAATTGCAGCACCTGTTCGGCCTTATTTAATTCAACTAACGGTGAATGGTGCAACCGGAAAAGTTACCCAAGTACCTGAATGGGTAAAATGGGTATTGTTTGGTAATGATTTATCCGATGTAAGTAGGTTTATTATATCAGTTACTATTTTCCAGATTAGTTTTTTATTCATTGAAACAGCCATCCGCTTTCTTTTTTCTTATATCACTGCATGGATGGGACAAAATGTGGTGAAGGACTTACGCGTAACTGTATACAAGAAAGTCTTAGGGCTGAATCTCAGACAGTTTGATCAAACCCCAATAGGCACCCTTACCACCAGAACCATCAACGATATTGAAAGCATCAATGAAATTTTTTCAGATGGTTTAATCCCCATTGTGGCTGATTTACTCACCATTATTATAACCCTTGCCACCATGTTTTATATGGATTGGAAGTTAACCTTGGTTAGTTTAACGCCATTCCCAATCATGATTATTGCCACTTATTACTTTAAAGAGAGCGTAAACAAAAGTTTTATGCAGGTTCGCAATGCGGTGGCTGCGCTCAACGCATTTGTGCAAGAGCATATCACGGGGATGCAAGTGGTTCAAGCTTTTGCAGCAGAAGACAAAGAAGCCGGTGCATTTAAAAAAATTAATGAGAAGCACCGAGACGCCAATATTAGTGCCATTTTTGCTTACTCTGTTTTTTTTCCAGTAGTTGAAGTAGTGTTGGCTGTAAGTATGGGTATTTTGGTTTGGTGGATTGCCGACAGAACCTTGGATGCAGGATTATTGGTGGCTTTTATCTTATACCTCAACCAAATTTTCAGACCCTTGCGCGTAATTGCAGATAAGTTTAATGTTTTGCAAATGGGGATGATTGCTGCCGAAAGGGTGTTGAAAGTTTTAGATAATACAGATGAGTTGCCTCCAGCTGAATCGGATGCTTTTGCGCCTAAGCATATCAAAGGAGATATATCATTTAAAAATGTGAGTTTTTCTTATACAGGTACCCAAAACGTGCTACACCATATCAATTTTGAAGTAAAAGCAGGAGAAACCGTTGCGTTGGTAGGCCATACCGGAAGTGGAAAAACCTCCATAATCAGCTTGCTTAACCGATTGTATCAAATTCAAGAAGGGGAAATAGCTATTGATGGGGTGGATATTAACCGCTGGGATACGGACTGTTTGCGTAAAGGGATAGGGGTTGTATTGCAAGACGTTTTTTTGTTTTCAGGAACGGTAATGGACAATATTACCCTACGCAATCCAGAAATTACGGCTGTCCAAGTAGAAGAAGCAGCCAAAATGATTGGAGTGCACGACTTTATCATGCAATTGCCGGGGGGATACCATTATAATGTAATGGAAAGGGGAAGTACCCTAAGTTTGGGTCAACGCCAATTGATTTCTTTTATAAGGGCTCTTTTATACAATCCAGCTATCTTGATTTTAGATGAAGCCACTTCATCCATTGATACAGAGAGTGAACAATTGATAGAAAAAGCCATTGATACCCTTATTTCGGGCAGAACTTCTATTGTAATCGCCCATCGCCTAAGTACCATTCGAAAAGCCAATCAAATAATCGTATTAGATAAAGGGGTATTAAAAGAAAAAGGGAGTCATACCAGTTTATTGGCCGCGGGAGGATTTTATGCCCGATTACATGAAATGCAGTTTGAGAAAAAGAAAGCCGTTTTGCAGTAAATTTACCCCTTCTACCCTTATCTTTGCCGCAAATTTAGAGATGGGTATGGCCTCAAAAAGCATAAAAACATTACTGGTAGCTGTTTTCAGCATATTCTTATTGCTTTTTTCTGCGAAATCATTTGCAAGTGACGCACCTGCTGGTGGTGCCGAAAAGCATGAAGCAGGTTCATTTGATCCGGCTAAGCTCATCATGGAGCATATCATGGACGCCCATGAGTTCCATTTTGCTACCATTGGAGAAAAGCATATCAGCATTCCATTGCCTGTAATTCTGTATTCTCCTGAAAGAGGATTAACGATGTTCAATTATTCTAAGTTTAATCATGGACACGATGTGTACCAAGGATATAAATCAGAAGAAGGACATATTATAGCTGTTAATGAAGCGGGTGAGCACGATACAACAGTAACTGTTTACGATATGAGCTTAACTCGTAACGTGGTACAAATGTTTATCGCCCTTACATTATTATGTGTATTAATGATTGGTGTTGCAAATAAGTACAAGAAGAATGGTGCAAAAGTTGCCCCAAGCGGATTTCAAAATGCAGTAGAACCTGTAATTACTTTTGTAAGAGACGAAGTAGGCAAACCTAACCTTGGTCATGCTTACGAGAAATTCATGCCTTATTTGTTAACGGTGTTTTTCTTCATTTTGATCAATAACTTGATGGGATTAATTCCTGGTTCTGCTAATGTGACTGGAAATATAGCTTTCACCATCGTGTTAGGGGTGATTAGTTTCTTTGTCATTTTATTCAGTACCAATAGACATTTTTGGGCACATATTTTTAATCCTCCTGTACCTGGTTTTGTAAAGCCAATTTTAGTACCTGTTGAGTTTTTAGGAATTTTCACTAAGCCATTTGCATTGATTGTCCGTTTGTTTGCCAATATGGTTGCGGGCCACATTGTGATTACTTGTTTTGTGATGTTGATTTTTATTTTTGGAGCCATGAGTAAAGTTGCAGGATGGGGTTTTGCTCCTGTATCAATGGCATTTACCATTTTCATTTATTTTATAGAGATATTAGTTGCCTTTATTCAAGCGTTCATCTTTACTAATTTAACTGCCGTATTTATTGGTCAGTCAATGGAAGGTGCACATCATGATGAAGCGCATCATTAATTTTTTTTATCATTAAAACAAACAGTATGTCAGTTATTAACACTTTGTTGGATGTTAGCATGAGCCATTTAGGTGGTGCTATTGGTGCAGGATTAGCTGCAATTGGTGCCGGTATTGGTATCGGTCAAATTGGTAAAGGTGCTGTAGAAAGCATCGCTCGTCAGCCAGAAGCTTCTAACGACATCCGTGCAAACATGATCTTGACTGCCGCTTTCGTTGAGGGTGTTGCCCTTTTCGCGGTAATCGCTGGTATCTTGGCTGTATTAAAAGCCTAGTTGCACAAACTTTTTACTGCATCGTGCGCACAGGGCAATCGATGCAGTAATCTTTAACTAAACATTGAAGTTTTAAACATATTATATGGAACTGTTATTACCCGGATTAGGATTGTTGGTATGGACTTTACTAGCATTCCTCATTGTATTCTTCTTGTTGAAGAGCTTTGCATGGAAGCCCATCTTATCTTCTCTAAAAGAAAGAGAAACCGGTATTGCTGATGCTATTGCTTCTGCTGATAAAGTGAAGGCTGAAATGGCTGCATTGAAGAATGAGAACGAAGCAATGATGGCTAAAGCACGTGAAGAGAGAGCAGTGATGATTAAAGAAGCAAAAGAAACCGCAGATAAAATGGTTTCAGAAGCAAAAGACAAAGCGAAGTCTGAGTACGATCGCATTGTTGCTGAAGCACAATCTGCCATCATGCAACAAAAAAATGCAGCTTTAACCGATGTGAAAAATCAGGTTGGTGCATTGGTAATTGAAGTGGCAGAAAAAGTATTGAGCAGAGAATTGTCTAACAAAGGCGATCAAGAAAATTATATTAAACAATTAGCTGAAGGCGTTAAACTGAACTAATACATGTCGAACCCAAGATTAGCAGACCGATATGCCAAAAGCCTAATTGATCTTTCAACCGAAAGAAATCAATTAGATGCTGTGCGTGCAGATATGCAATATATTCAGGCACTTTGCAAGGGCAGTCGCGATTTCGTAAATGTACTTCGTAGCCCAATCATTAAAGCAGACCAAAAAGAAAAAATGTTGGTTGCTGTGATTACTGGTAAGGTTTCTGAATTAACTGCCGTATTTAGCAATTTATTGGTAAGAAAAGGAAGAGAAAGTGATTTACCAGAAATCGCTAATGCTTTTATTAATCAATACAATGCTTTAAAGGGCATACATCAAGTTAAATTAACTTCTGCTGTACCTGTTTCTGAAGAGTTGAAAAACTCAATCAAGGAGCGCGTGCAAAAAGCTAATGATTTTATCACTGTAGAATTAGAAACAGTAGTAGATCAAAAATTAATTGGTGGGTTTGTATTGGAATTTAATAATAAGCAAATTGATGCAAGTGTTGCAAATGATTTGCGTGAGATTAAAAAACAATTCCTTCAGAATCAATATATAGCCAATATTAGATAAACAATACATTAAGATCAACTTTTAAATCATACAAAATGGTAGATATTAAACCAGATGAAATATCAGCGATACTGAGACAGCAACTCAGCAATTTCAATGCTTCTGCCGAACTAGAAGAAGTAGGAACCGTATTGCAGGTGGGTGATGGTATTGCCCGTGTGTACGGCCTTAACGGTGTACGAAGCGGTGAACTGGTAGTATTCGAAAACGGTGTTAAAGCAATTGCCCTTAACCTTGAAGAAGATAATGTGGGTGTGGTATTAATGGGAGACAGTGGAAGTATCAAGGAAGGTGCTAAAGTAAAAAGAACAGGTCAGATTGCTTCTATCAAAGTAGGTGAGGGAGTAGTTGGTCGTGTAATCAATACTTTAGGGGAGCCTATTGATGGTAAAGGTCCTATCCAAGGTGAATTATATGAAATGCCATTGGAGCGTAAAGCACCAGGGGTAATCTATCGTGAGCCAGTAAAAGAACCATTACAAACTGGTATTAAAGCAATTGATGCAATGATTCCAGTAGGTCGTGGTCAACGTGAGTTGGTTATTGGTGACCGTCAAACTGGTAAAACCGCAATTTGCGTTGATACCATTATTAACCAAAAGGAATTCTTTGACGCAGGTAAGCCTGTATATTGTATATATGTTGCGATTGGTCAAAAAGCATCCACTGTTGCTGGGGTTATGAAAACCTTAGAAGACAATGGTGCAATGGCTTACACAACAATCGTTGCAGCATCTGCATCTGATCCAGCTCCATTACAATTCTATGCTCCATTTGCGGGTGCAGCAATTGGTGAATTCTTTAGAGATACAGGTAGACCAGCCTTAATTGTATTTGATGATTTATCAAAACAAGCGGTTGCATACCGTGAAGTTTCATTGTTATTAAGAAGACCTCCAGGACGTGAAGCATATCCAGGAGACGTATTCTATCTACATAGCCGTTTGTTGGAAAGAGCTGCAAAAGTAATTGCCAACGATGATGTAGCTAAAAACATGAATGACCTTCCTGAGTCTATCAAGCATTTAGTTAAAGGTGGTGGTTCTTTAACTGCATTACCAATCATTGAAACGCAAGCAGGTGACGTATCTGCGTATATTCCTACCAACGTAATTTCTATTACAGACGGTCAGATTTTCTTGGAAGGTAACTTGTTTAACGCTGGTATTCGTCCGGCTATTAACGTAGGTATTTCTGTAAGTCGTGTGGGTGGTAATGCGCAAATTAAGTCTATGAAAAAAGTGGCTGGTACACTTAAGTTAGACCAAGCCCTTTACCGTGAGCTTGAAGCATTCTCTAAGTTTGGTGGAGACTTAGACGCTGCAACCAAATCAGTAATTGACAAAGGTGCTAGAAACGTAGAGATATTAAAACAAGCACAGTACTCACCATATACTGTAGAAAAGCAAGTTGCAATTATTTACTTAGGTACATTAGGTCTTTTACGTGAAGTGGCTGTTAAGAAGGTAAAAGAATTCGAAGCACATTTCTTAATGGAAATGGAGAATAAATTGCCTGATGTATTAGCAGAATTCAAGAAAGGAAACTTACCTGAAGATGGACTTAAGAAAATGACCGAGCTAGCTAAAGGAATTGGCGAGCAATATAAATAAGGGTATGTTTTAATTATATTCGAGAGGTTGTCTGAATAAGGCAACCTCTTTTTTTATACTTTGAAAAAGCTTGGCTTGCGAATGGTAACAGCAGAACCCTTTGCCAACATTACGCTTTCAGGATTTCCAGTTAAATAGGGTACAAAGTCTGATCCATATAATCTAGCAATATCTGCATTAAGCTCAAAATAGGTAACAGGAAAGATTTCCCAACGTGGATGTTCTACTCCATATTCAATTAGCGTGTTTTTATTGAGTTGATTGTATCCCCAATAGTGTTCAAAAATAAATTCTTCTTGGGTACTAGAGGTAATTGGTTGTGGGCGGTTAAGTGCTTTCACTTTTAAGCTATTCCATTGTTGCTTGTTTTGCCACTCATAGTTTAGTTGTAAAAAATTATTTTCAACATGTGCTTGGTGCTGCATAGGCATCCTGCTGTAATGTTCATTGTATAATGCATTTGCCATCCATGCAATCATATGTTTTGGAACAATTTCACTAATAAATGCGACTCCTCTTTTCCATTTTACCCCA
The DNA here is from genome assembly GCA_002786355.1 of Sediminibacterium sp. FEMGT703S. GTDB lineage: Bacteria > Bacteroidota > Bacteroidia > Chitinophagales > Chitinophagaceae > Sediminibacterium. The sequence goes on along the minus strand of PGCO01000013.1, from coordinate 479,047 downwards.
TCAAATCTTTTAACATAAAAGCGAAGGTTGACTTCTTCAAAATTGGTATGAAATGGCCATTTGATGCCAAATACTTTGGTGTCATTAAATAGAAATCCAACTATACTTGCTAATGCTTTTCCTTCATAAAGATCTAATTCAGTCCCTTTAGGGAGGTAGGGAGTCAATATTTCAGATGGAATTTGATAATTCAACATCACTAAGTATTCCCATTGAGCAGTCAGGAAAATAGCTTTCTCTTTCATAAATTGTTCATTATCAATACTAAAACAAAATTCTGACGCTAAAAGTTGGCTCTAGAAAAAAATATTTATAAAATAATTTGGTTTATAAAATAAACTAGTCTACGTTTGTCTTGTCAAAAGAACAAAATGAAAGCAATTTTAATTTTTACAGCGGGAATGATGCTGGCTTGCTTATTAAAAGCTCAAGTTCTGGTAAAAGGAACTGTAAGGGATAATAAGGGTCGCATTTTAGCAGGCGCAAATATTTCTATCAAAGACAGCTACGATGGAACAATGTCTGATTCCACCGGGTCTTTCTTATTTAAAACAACTGAAAAAGGGAATGCGCTATTGGTTGCAAGTAATATGGGGTACAAGACCATGGAGCTTCCCATTGTTTTAGGAACAGATTCGGTGGTAATCAGCTTTATCTTAAAAGAGGAAATAAACGAACTAAAGGCAGTCATCATCACAGCAGGTTCTTACGAAGCAAGCGACAAGAAAAAAGGTACCGTTTTAAAAGCGTTGGATATTGCAACAACCGCTGGTGCAAATGCTGATATTTCGGCAACTATTCAAACTTTACCTGGTGCACAAAAAGTAGGGGAGCAAGAAGGATTATTTATAAGAGGTGGATCTGCTGAAGAAGCTAAAATTATCATCGATGGAACAGTAGTGAATAATTTCTTTTATAGCAGTGTACCTGGAATCGCTCAAAGGGGAAGATTTTCTCCTTTCTTATTCAGTGGCACTGTATTCAGTAGTGGAGGATATTCTGCTTTATATGGACAGGCTTTAAGTAGTGTATTGAGCTTAGAGAGTTTAGATATTCCAGAAAAATCGGAATTACAAGTAGGGCTTTCGCCTTTGTTTGCTACTGTTGGTTTGCAACAAGTGTCTGAAAATAAAAAATCAAGTTATGGATTTAGTTATAACTGGACCAACCTAGCGGTGTATCAAAAATTAGTTCCACAAGCACCTGACTTTTTTAAAGTTCCTGATTTTCATACTGCAGATATTAACTATCGTTTTAAAACAAAAAAGAATGGCGTATTTAAACTTTATGCTTATTATAACTCAGGAACCCTGGGGGTAAGAAATCCATCTTTAGACAGTATTGGATTATGGAATGCATTTAGCTTAAAGAATCAAAATTTATTCACCAATGTTAGCTTTAGACAGTTTTTAGGGAATGGTTGGAAAATGAATATTGCTGCCAGCATAAGTTATAATAAAGACGAGATTCTAACACAGGTTCAAAATCAGCAATACCAAGCAGTTCCTAAAACCAATATTCCAGTAATTGATCAAACCGGATTTTCTTTAAATGCACACCAGTGGATGCTTCAAGCTAGGGTTGTAGTAGACAAGAGATTTGGTTCTATTAATACTTTACGTTTTGGTACAGAAGTATGGAATAATTCGGACAGTAGTCGTTTCCAAAATATCAATGGATTTTTCCCTTCAAAAGTGAATGATTTTTATACTGCAGGATTTGCTGAAGCGGATTTATATATAACGAATGAATTGGCTTTTCGTCCTGGTGTGAGAGTAGAGCATAGTAGCTTATTAAATAAAATGAATGTAGCCCCAAGAATGGCATTGTCTTATAAACTTGGAAAGAATAGTCAGGTGTCTGCAGACTATGGTATTTTTTATCAAACTCCCGAAAGAAGATATTTAATTAATCAGTTTGGAGTTGATTTTTTAAGAGCAGATCACTATATACTAACCTATCAACATATTTCTAATAATTATACATTTCGTGCTCAAGCATTTTATAAAGACTATGTAAGTTTATTAAAAACCTCCAACAGTTTTCCTACAACAGTAAGCAATGCGGGATTAGGTTATGCACAAGGGATTGAGCTTTTTTGGAGAGATAGAAAAACATTCAAAAACTTTGATTACTGGATCAGTTATTCATACCTAGATACCAAAAGAGATTACAATAATTACACTGCTTTGGTACAACCAACATTCGCTGCAACCCATAGTGGAAGTGTGGTTTTGAAAAAATTCTGGGTTAAAAATATGTTCGGCGTTAACTGGAGTTATAATTGGAGTACAGGTAGACCTTATTTTAATCCGAACAGATCTCAAAAAGACTTTTTAGTTGATAGAACCATCGGATACAGTTCCAATAATTTTAGCTTGAATTGGTTACCTAAAATTGGAAAAGCAAATGCAGTAGTAGTACTAGGTGTAAACAACGTATTTAACGAACGACAAATTTTTGGATACAATTACAGTGGTCGTTTAAGAGATACCAATGGAGACTTGATTCGCTCAGAAGTGAATCCTCCAGCAAACAGAAGTTTTTTCTTAGGTATTTTTCTTAGCTGGGGTGTAGATCGTTCTCAACAAAATATCAATAATAATCTTTAATAAATTTTAATACTTAACAACATGAACAACACAAACATCAACGAACCAAAAGACGAATTACTCTGGCAAATTGCCAAAGAAAGGGTTGGCTTTAAAAGGAGTGTATTAAGCTATGTTTTTGTAAATCTTTTCTTAATTGGGGTATGGTATTTTGGATCTAAAGAAAATCTAGATTATTTCTGGCCCATTTGGCCGATACTGGGTTGGGGTTTAGGATTGGTTTTTCAATACCTTAAAGCATACCAAGGAAATCGCATCAATGATGTAGAAAATGAATATCAAAAATTAAAAAATAAATAAATTAAATCAACACTTAAACTTTAAATCATGAAAAAACTATTAATGGCTGTTGCACTTTTTGTAACACTTGGATTAAATGCACAAACCAAATTTGAGTCTGCTATGCAGAGTGGATTGGCTAAAATGAAAGAAAGCAAAACTGCTGATGAAATGAATGCTACCGCATCATTTTTTGAAAGAGTTGCAGATGCCGAGAAAACCCAATGGTTACCTTATTATTACGCTGCAAGAAATTATACGATTGCAGCATTTATGAATCCATCTGCGGATAAAGATAAAACAGCTGAAAAAGTGAATGCGTTGATTGCAAAAGCAGAAGCAATTGAAAAGTCAAATGCCGAAATATTTTGCTTAAAGCAGCAAGTTGCAGTAATGCAATTAACTGTTGATCCAATGTCTAGGTGGCAGTCTTACGGAGCAGTTGCTTCTGAAGCGATAGCAAAAGCAAAAGCCATTGAACCGAATAATCCTAGACCTTATTTATTAGAAGGTCAGTATTTGATGAATGTGCCTGAAGCATTTGGTGGTGGTAAAGCAGTTGCAAAAAAATTGTTTGAAAAGTCGGTAGAGTTATTCGGTAATTATAAACCTGCATCTGCGCTTCATCCAAGTTGGGGAAAGGAACAAGCAGGTCAACTCTTGGCTGCTTGTCAATAAGTTGTGCATGTAAATTGCAAATGCCCCGCTTTGCGGGGCTATCTTTATACTTAAATGTTTGTTATGGAACAGAATGAAGATCAGCTAACAGCCCATTCTAGTTTAGCATTGATTGAGAGCATGATTAACAAAGCTCAAAACCGTTTCTCCGAAAATGGTACACTTTATTTAGTTTGGGGATGGGTAGTGGCCATTTGTTCGCTTAGTCATTATATCATGTTAACCTTCACGGATATTGGTCCTAAATCGGGTATGGTATGGATACTAACTTGGGGTGCTGTTGTTTTTCAGATTTATTACTCATTTAAACATAAAAAACAAGAGACGGTAAAAACCTATACGGATGAAATCATTAATTATGTATGGGTAACTTTTGGAATATCTATGGCGCTTGTTTCTTTTATCATGGCTAAGCTAGGAACTTGGACAATGCTCTATGCCTTCATACTTCTTTTCTACGGAATACCTACTTTTTTGTCCGGAGTCATTATGCGATTTAAACCATTGAAAATTGGTGGCATTACCTGCTGGATTTTATCAGCCATTTCAGTTTATGTTCAATCTCGAGAAATAATTTTATTATTGATTCCAGCAGTGGTAATCGCATGGATTATTCCTGGCTATTCTTTCAGAGCAAGAATTAAAAAAGCATAAGATGTCAGAAGAAAAACAACTAACGGAGCAGGAAAGCCTGCAACTAATTGCCAATATGATTCAAAAAGCGAAAGGCAGTTATCACGATACGGGTATAGGCTCTTTACTTTGGGGAGCTGTAGTTTCAATTGCTTCTTTCGTGAGTTATTTACAAAGAGAATATGACTTCACATTAGTGATTGATATTTGGTGGTTGGTATTTGCCGCTATTGTTCCTCAAGTATACATTTCAATTAAAGAGAAGAAAAATTTAAAAGCAAAGCAATACGACGAAGATGTAGTAAACGCTGTTTGGCTGGTTTTTGGCATCAGTATTTTTGCATTGAGTTTTTACCAGAATATAGTACCGGTTCAAACCGAAAAATATTTTTCACAAGAGGGTTTTACGATGATGAAGCATTACGCAGATGGACGTCCGGACGAAATAATTAGACCATTTACACCCTCCCTTTATTCTGTCTATATTTTGATTTATGCTTTTCCAACCATGGTTACGGGAATGGTGAAAAAGTTTAACCCCATGAAAATTGGTGCGCTAATTACTTATGGGTTTTTTATGCTCAGTCTATTTACTGAGAGTAAATATGATATGTTATTAGGATCTGCTTCGGCATTGGTTTGCTGGTTTATTCCTGGTATCATTTTAAGAAACAAATACCTAGCCCAGACTAGAGCCAATGTTTAAAGAACTTGATCCCATATTGCATTCGCAGCTTAGGTTGGCCGTTATGAGTTTACTCATTAGCGTTAAAGAAGCTGAATTCACCTTTATAAGGGAGAAAACAAATGCTACTGCTGGTAACTTAAGTGTACAGGTTCAAAAACTAAAAGATGCGGGCTATATAGAAGTGGTAAAACAATTCAAGGACAATTACCCTCAAACTACTTGTAAAGTTACCCCTGAAGGCATTAAAGCTTTTGAAGATTATGTGAAAGCACTTCAAGAATACCTAAAAGTTTAAACATCTTAACTAGTTTTGTTGTTATACAATTCAATGCAACAAATAGTAAAAGTTTCCCAACTCACTAAGCAATTCAATAACCTCACCGCAGTTAATCAACTATCTTTTTCGGTTGAATCGGGCGATGTATATGGATTTCTGGGTCAAAATGGCGCAGGAAAAAGTACTACAATAAGAATGTTATTGACGCTAATCACCCCAACCAGTGGTGAGATATCCATATTCGGATATGATCTAAATAAACACCGCAAAGAAATCTTGCAACAAATCGGTGCCGTAATTGAAAAGCCCGATGTTTACAAATACCTATCAGCTTACGAAAATTTGAAGTTGTTTGCCAAATTGAGTGGAGTAAAGCCAACCAATAAGTTATTGATGGATCAATTAGAAATGGTAGGCCTTGCTTCAAGGGCGCATGATACCGTGAAGACATTTTCTCAGGGTATGAAGCAACGTTTGGGAATCGGGATTGCATTAGTTCACAATCCGCAGTTAATCATTTTAGATGAACCAACAAACGGTCTTGATCCACAGGGTATTGCTGATATAAGGAATCTGATCTTGATTTTATCGCGAGAAATGAAAAAAACAGTGATTGTTTCTTCTCATTTGTTAAATGAAATTGAACAAATTGCTACCCGTATTTTAATTATTGATAAAGGCCAAAAATTAGTGGAGGGCAGTTCTGCAGAATTGTTTAATGATCAACAAACCATTTTACAAATAAGTGTAGCCAATAATGAATCAGCTATACAAACCATACAGTCCTCTAATTGGGCGAACAATTTATTGCCTGAAAGAGATGGGCAAATCATGGTTGGATTAAACAAAGAAGATATACCCAACTTCAATAGAATGTTGGCAGCTTCAGGCGTTGATATTTATTCCTTGCAGGCAAGACATAGTCTGGAAGATTATTTTTTACAAGTAACAGCAGGAAAACAACATGTGGGAACATTTACAAATTGAGTTATACAAAGTATTTAAAAGGCCAAGAACCTATTTGTCTTTTGCTGCTATTACTGCACTAATTGGTGTAATCCAATTGGGATTATTGGTGGATGGTAAAGAATATGCCGATTTTGTAATGGCCGATTTTGCCAATTCATTTAGTGTAGATGGTAAAATATTAAACGGCTATTTCATTTGCTATGTTATTCTGCAACTTTTACTGGTGCATGTGCCATTGTTGATTGCATTAATTGCAGCGGATATGATTTCGGGTGAAGCCAATATGGGTACTTTAAGAATCTTATTGACTAAACCACAGTCAAGAACTTCTATTGTGATGGCAAAATTTATAGCTTCTGTTATTTATACTTTGTTGCTACTAATATGGATTGCTATCATGGGCTTGTTTTTAAGCATGTTGATTTTTGGTACAGATGATTTATTCTTGATGAAGAGTAGTTATGTAGTAATTGTAAAAGAGTCAGATGTTTTTTGGCGTTATGCTGGAGCATTCTGTTTTGCTGCATTGGCGATGGTTACCGTTGCAGCATTGGGATTCTTTTTATCTTTTTTTGCAGAAAACTCAATTGGTCCAATCGTTGCAACTATGAGTGTGATTATTGTTTGTACTATTCTGAGTACCATGAATATTCCTTTGTTTAATTTGATTAAGCCTTATTTGTTTACTACCCATATGATTACTTGGAAGGAGTTTTTTGACTTCAAGGTCAACGATGCCAACGAAGCAATTATAGGAAGTATTCAATATCCAGATAAAATCATCCGTTCTGCAACGGTTTTAGCAGTTCACATTGTTTTGTTTGTGGGCAGTGCTGTTTTGCTATTTAGAAAAAAAGATATTCTCAGTTAATCACCCGTTTATGAAGATGAAATTGAATAAAAAATTATTGTTCCTTTTTACTACTATATTTCTTTCAGTGGCTTCGCATGCACAAGATATGAATGCTTTAGTAATGAAAGTAAAAGCCAAATTAGAGAAAGTAAAAGATTATACCGCTGATGGTAGAATGAAAACCGATGTGGCATTTATTAAAGCCCCAATTGGTAGAGTAAAGGTGTATTTTAAAAGCCCCGATAAATTTAAACTACAAAGGGATGGTGGAATTTCCGTATTGCCAAAGGGAGGAGTAAGTATTAATATTGGCAGCATGATTATGCAAACTGGATTTGTAGCAATAGATGCAGGAATGAGTACAGTAGGGAATACTCCTGTCAGAATAGTAAAGCTATTGCCAGAAGCAGATGCAGGTGAAATTATTTTATCAACTTTATATATTGATGAAACCAATTTGTTAATACGCAAATCGGTAACAACTACTCGTGAGAATGGTACCTACGAGATGGAATTACAGTATGGTAAATATGCATCTTATGGATTGCCCGATAAAGTATTGTTTAGTTTTAATGCAAAAGACTACAAGCTCCCCAAGGGAATTACTTTAGAGTTTGATGATACAGATAAGGCAGTTAAAGACAAAATGAAAGGTAAAAAAGGACGCGTTGAAATTAACTATACTGCATACACCATTAACACTGGGTTAAGCGATGCAATTTTTAAATAGTTAGTATAATTCAATAGTCCAGGTCCTATCGGTGCTTTGTCCTGGGGTTAATAGGATCATACCCTCTTTTTCTCTAAGCTCACCTGTTGCATTCACAGAATCAGCTATACCACACCAAGGCTCAAGACAAACAAAGGGGGCGTCTTTTGCACTCCAAATGCCCATGAAAGGAAATTCGGTCCATGAAAAGGTAAATCCATGTTTAGATTGATCGTTGCATAAACGAATAAAAGAAGATTCCAATTGCTTAAATACTAAGGCGTCGCCATAAAATAATTCCTTGCTTAAATTAATCCTATTGTTGCTATGAAAAAATGGCACCGGGTTTTCATCAATAAGACCTTCAGCAGTGATAGGCCATTTACTAGCGGATTCTGATTGGTTGAATTCAAGATAATAATCATTGAATTGATATGCTTCTTCTAAAGGCACTTTAAATGCTGGATGAGCACCTACTGAAAAATGTAGTGGCTTCACATCAATATTGGTAATTTGATAAGTGCAGCTAAGTTTGTTTTTAATTATTTCGTAAACAATATTTAATCTAAATAGAAAAGGATATTGCGTCAAAGTTTCTGCATCTGCGTCTAAAGTTAAGCAAACACGATTGCTGCTCGACTCTGTAAGTTTGAATGATTTATCTCTTGCAAAACCATGCCTACTTAGCTGATAACTTTCGCCGTTATGGGTAAACTGGTTGTTTTTTAAAGTGCCTACAATGGGGAATAGTACAGGACTTTTCTTCCCCCAAAATGTAGCATCACCACTCCATAAATAATCTAGCTGTGTTTCTTTGCTAAATATTTCTTGAAGCTCTGCACCCTTTTCTGAAATGGCAATTTTTAGTTGATTATTCTCTATATAAATCATGGTATTATCCTTCGTTTTCTTCAATTCTTTCATCTACGGCATTGGCCAACATTCTAGCGCTAATTTTTCTTAGCGGATTTCTATTTCTGTCTGCATAACCCATCCTTCTGTTAAGGATATCGATGCATTCAAAAGTAGCAGCAATAAAGGAAGCATGGTCTGCCTTTCCTTTTCCCGCAATATCAAATGCAGTTCCATGATCGGGGCTGGTTCTTACAACAGGTAAACCTGCAGTATAATTAACTCCTTCACCAAAAGCCAGTGATTTAAAAGGAATTAGTCCTTGGTCGTGATACATGGCCAACACTGCATCAAATTTTTCATGCATACCTCTAGCAAAAAAAGCATCCGCTGGGTAGGGGCCAAATACCAACAATTTATTCTTTGCTTCTTGTATGGCAGGTTTAATGATTTCCATTTCCTCTTTTCCAATTAAGCCATCATCGCCTGCATGTGGGTTGAGCGCAAGCACTGCAATTTTGGGCTTGTCTACGCCAAAGTCTTTTTTCAAAGACTGATGGATGATCTGCAATTTGCTAAGGATATTTTCTTTAGTGATATGTTTGGCTACATCTTCAACCGTTACATGTTCTGTTACCAAACCCACCCGCATATTTTCGGCAACCATCAACATGACCACATCGTTCACCCCAAAGAATGCTTTGAAATAAGGGGTATGACCGCTGTATTGAAAACTTTCTGATTGAATATTCTTCTTATGAATAGGGGCGGTCACCAATCCATGAATATGCCCTTCTTTTAATGCTTTTGTAGCTTCTTCTAAAGACTTCAATGCATATTGACCACCTATTTCATTTAGCTCGCCAGGGGTAATCACTACATCTTCTTCCCATACGTTAAAAATATTTACTTGCTTGGGGTTGATTCTGCTGAAATTATTGATATTGGTGCAATTGAAATTAGCATCCGGTATTCCTTTTCTATAGAAATTCATGCTTTTATTGCTTGCAAACACAATAGGAATGCAGAAATCGAGTATTCTTTGGTCTATAAAAGTCTTAATAATCAATTCAAGCCCTATACCATTTAAATCTCCGCAGGTAAAGCCAATTACGGGTTTTTGCATTTCATTACTCATGAGCCATTATTTAGGGTGCTAAAATACTACTTTTGCAGTCATGCAATATACGCTCAAAAAGTCGCTGGGTCAGCATTTCCTAACTAATGAAGCCATCTGCAAGCAAATTGTTACTGCTGTGCAAGAAGCCGATTTAACACAAGTACTAGAAGTAGGGCCAGGTGCTGGTGCTTTAACCAAGCATTTGTTAAAACTTCCCATCAAACAATTTAAAGCAGTAGAGCTGGATAGGGAAAAAGTAACTTACTTAAAAGTACAATATCCTGTTTTAGCAGATGCGATTATTGAGGGTAGCATTTTAGATATTCCCGTACCATTCGAAAACCAGTTTACATTGGTGGGCAATTTCCCTTATAATATTTCTACGCAAATTGTATTTAGGGTACTTGAATGGAAAGAACAGATACCCGTAATGATTGGGATGTTTCAAAAAGAAGTAGCGGAAAGAATTGTATCGAAGCCCCATACCAAAGTGTATGGTATATTAAGTGTATTGGTTCAAGCATTTTACGAAGTAGAATATTTATTTGATGTGCCTCCTGAAAGTTTTAATCCACCCCCTAAAGTGATGAGTGGAGTAATTCGATTAACACGAAAAGAAACGCCTGTTGCGGTAAGGTCAGAAAAAGCATTTTTTACTTTAGTAAAAGCAGCATTTGGGCAACGAAGAAAAATGTTGCGTAATCCAATGAAACCATTTTTTGATGCAGCTGTTTTGCAAGAAGAAATATTTACAAAAAGGGCTGAACAGCTTACGGTGGAAGAGTTTGCCGCCCTTACTTTTAAAATGGGATAAAGGAATTAATATGAAAGTAATTGTTACTGCAAAAGTTCATCCATATTTAGTTGATACCTTAAAGGCAAAACAGTTTAATGTTATTTATCAACCTGCAATTACTTGCGAAGAGTTAAAATATTTAATTACAGATGCAGTTGGGTTGATTGTAACCACTCGATTAAAAATAGATCGCGAAATAATTGATGCAGCTCCCAACTTAAAATGGATTGGAAGGCTGGGTAGTGGTATGGAATTGATTGATGTTGCTTATGCAGAAAGCAAGGGGATTCAATGTGAAAGCAGCCCTGAGGGTAATCGTAATGCGGTAGCCGAACATACATTGGGTTTATTGCTGAATCTCATGAATAGGATCAGCAGCAGTTACGCCGAAATTAAACAGGGTTTATGGTTGCGTGATGAAAACCGTGCAGATGAACTGTCCGGTAAAACCGTTGGCATCATTGGCTATGGAAATACAGGGTCTGCTTTTGCTCGTTTGTTGCAACCCTTTAATGTAAGAGTCCTTGCAGTTGATAAATATAAAACCGGATTTGGCCAAGGATATATAGAAGAATCAACTATTGAAGCGCTAGCGGCAGAAGCTGAAGTGATCAGCCTTCATCTCCCCCTAACTGCTGAAACCAAACATTTTGCTGGGAATGATTTTTTTAATCGTCTGCAGCGTCAACCCTATTTTATATCTACCTGTAGAGGTAAAGTCACCAATACAACAGCCCTAATTACCGCAATAGAATCAAAAAAAATAAGGGCAGCAGGCTTAGATGTATTAGAAAATGAACAACTACGCAACTACAATGAACAAGAACAGGCAGAATTGCTTAGCTTGACAGCTATGCCCAATGTGGTAATTACTCCACATATAGCTGGATATAGTCATGAAGCCTATTTAAAAATGGCTGAAGTGGTTTTGGAAAAACTCCATCTATCTAGTATTTAAAACTGAACTTTATTCAAAGTCTTCAACGCTTTGCCAGTCACTTTTAAAGCAGCACTTGAGTCCATACTGATATTTTGCACATTGAACCTAACATCCGATAACACGAGCAATCCTTTGTTCATTAATTGTATATCTGCTTTGTTGATGTAGTCTTTAGCTGATAGTGATATAGTTGAGTTGTTTTGAATGTGTAGGTTTACATAATTGCACTTCAATTCTACACAGTTAATACTAGAGTAAGCATTGGCAACTAGTTGTAAACTATCTGATTTAAATTGATACAGTTCAAAATTTGAATCAACGCTGCTGAGTGATTTTAAGTTCTTACAATGGATATTGATTACAGGTACATTGTCCCTCATGGTTGAATCCGCCTTTAAATAAAGGGTGTCGTTCTTTATAAAATAGTCAAAGCCAAGTGTATCATAAAAATTATAGGCAATATAGTTAGAATCTTTATGTTGAATAATATTAACCATTGGTTTATAGGGATATTCAGCATATTTTAAACTATTGATTTCTTTAATATGATGAAATGTAGAAACACTGTTTTTTTTAACAACGGATTGAATATTCCCATTTTTATATTCTGCAAAAAGTTTCAAATTAATTGCAACTAAGCAAACGATGATGGTTGCCCCTGTTATGATGAGCAGGATATTACTTTTTTTCATGTGGATGATTTATGCTGTTCAAACAATATTGTTGATAAAGCTTTTCTATTTCTTTCAAATCAATATTTAAAATGGTCATGTTCTTAAATAAGTTGGGTAATTCTTGTTCTAAAAATGCTTTTTTAAAAAACGCATTTGCATTTTGTATGCCGTTATTGTTTACGAAAAAACCAACACCTCTTTTGTTTGAAATAATGTCAAGGTCTTGTAATAATTCATAGGTTCGCATCACTGTATTCGGATTAACTTCCAAATCAACAGCAAGTTCTCTAACCGACGGAATTCTTTCATCTGCTTTAAAGACACCAATCAGAATCTTTTCACAAATCAGATCCGCAATTTGTATGTATATCGCTTTATTGGAATTAAAATTCATATGGGATGATTGGTTTAAATCTGCTTCTCTTTTAGTTTAAAATAGCTCATTGTCCAAAAACTGAGATAAATAAATATTGGTAAAAACCAAGCGATAAAATTAAACCAATGTTCTGGCAAAGAGACTACGCCAGTTGGTTGTTTAGCCGGGCCTAATCTAAATGAATCTGGAAAATATTTGCCATGAGCCATTACCTCTTCGGGGATAATTAGTTTCAGCAATTCGTTATTGGCAAATAGAATGCCAATAAACACAATCACAAAAATGATGGCTGTTTTTACGTATGCATTTTGAATAAAGCTTATAGAGCCAAAATGTGCAATTGAAGTGCCAATAAAATACCAAATAATCAAGTCGCTAAAAATGTTCTTTATTTCAGAATTTAGTATTGAGTCTGCTTTATAATAGTGTTTTTCCTTTGCCATAATCCATTCAGGAATCGAAACAAATTCATTATATATAGAACACATCAAAAAATCTATGCTAATAAATCCTATCAAGTATATGAGCAAGTAAATGAACTGAGTTAACACAAAAGAGTTCAATAGTTTCTCCCCAGTAGTAGCTGGTAAAAGTAGAAATTGAATACTTTTTGCTTCAGATTTAAAGAAGCCATAAAAGCTAGCTGCAAAAATGGTACCTCCTAATAATAGACCTGATACAAAAAGCATTTTTCTGTCACCAGAAGGGAACATGCTGTGTAAACTTGAAATAAGCAATATGCCATAAGCCAAGAAGATAATTCCTAGGCCGGCTATAAGCATCAACAAATAGCTTTTGCCGCTTTCTTTTAAATGCTTACTCGATAGAAGAATTGCTCTTTTAAGATTGAAATGATTCTGCATATTGAATTAATTGAAAAGTGCTTTTATTTCTATTTTATTGTTGATACAGGCATTGAAAAATAATTCTAAATCCAATTTAGTAGTAACTGCCTCAGTGGTTCTTTTCTTCACAATGAAGTGCCCAACTAAACTGCTTTCATGATATAGAATTGTTTCATTTTGCGATAATTCGTTCGATACTTCAAACAATAGTTTTTCGGTAATGGTCTCTATATCTGTATTGGCAATAATTTCTCCTTCATCTACCAAAATGACTTTATCAATTAAGCTGTCAACGTCCTTTATTTGATGTGTACTAATGATGATGCATTTGTCTTCGTTTATTACAGAAGCAATCAATTTTCTTAATTTTCTTTTTGAAGGAATATCAAGCCCATTGGTTGGCTCATCCAGAATAATTAGGGAAGCATTGGAAGCCATACCCAATGCAATCCAAACTTTCTTTTTTTGACCAAAACTCATATTGTTCATTTTGGTCAAGGGGATGTCGAATTCTTTCAGATAAACCAAAAATTGTTCTTGATTGAATTTTGGATAAAATGGCATTAACTGTGCTGAAAATTCCAACACATCAATATTGGGGGTATCAATTTCTTCTGGAATAAAGAATACATGGTTCAAAAAAGAAGGGTCTCGTTTAGATGGGTTTGCATCAAAGACATTTAAATGGCCTTTTTGCGGATAAATTAAACCGGCCATCAGTTTTAATAAGGTTGATTTTCCAGCCCCGTTTTTGCCCAAAAGCCCATAAACACTTCCCGCTGTCAATTCAAGTTGAATGTTTGCGTAGATAGGTTTCTTTTTGGTGTACCCAAAAGAAACGTCGTTAAATTGAATCATACTTAGTGTATTAGTGTTGTAGTACACTGTAAATATATCACTGTTTTTGAAATCAACAAATATTTTTTAAAATGGCTTCAGTATGGGGAAGACTAAATTCCCTACCTTTGTATTTATGCAACGTCGCAGTCAAATGTGGCGTTGTATTTTTTTTTACCAATCTTAAAGCCGGGTACTATGAGTGAAACCAATATGTATGTTACGAAAGAGACTTTCGATAAGATGCGCGAGGAATTGCAGAAAATGAAATCTGTTGACCGTCCTGCTGCTTCTAAAGCAATTGCTGAGGCAAGAGAGAAAGGTGATTTAAAAGAGAATGCTGAATACGATGCTGCAAAAGAGGCACAAGGCATGCTTGAAGCAAAAATTAAACAATTGGAAGGGGCTATTGCCAATGCAAAAATTGTAGATACCAGTACAATTGATACCAGTAAAGTGACCATTTTGACAAAGGTAACTATTACTAATATGGCCACTAAGAAAGTAGTTACCTATCAAATCGTTGGTGAAAAAGAAGCCGACTTAAAGTTGGGTAAAATTTCTGCATCATCACCCATTGGAAAGGGCTTGTTGGGCAAAGTAAGAGGTGAAGTGGCTGAAGTGCAAGCGCCCAATGGCATCATTAAATTCAGGGTGGAAGAAATCACCGTTTAATCATTTCCCATGACTATTTTCTCGAAAATCATTGCTGGAGAAATACCTTGTTATAAGATTGCAGAGAACGAGCAGTTCTTTGCATTCTTAGACATTTTTCCTTTGGTAAAAGGTCATGTATTAGTAATACCAAAAGTTGAAGTTGATCATTTTTTTGATTTGCCTGGAGACTATTTAGCTCAAATGCTATTGTTCGCAAAACCCATTGCCAAGGCAATAGAAAAAGCCTTTCCTTGTAATCGTTGCGGTATAAGTGTGGTGGGATTAGAAGTGCCGCATGCACACATGCACTTGGTTCCCATTAACAGCGCCGATGACTTGAATTTTACTCGAGGTAAATTATCATTAAGCCAAGAAGAACTGCTTTCGGTTCAGCAAAGTATTTTAGCTGAGTTCAACAAGTAAGTTACTTCCTAACCCTTCCTTCATTCTTTGCAATAAAATCGCCCCAGCCTTTTAAAGCTTTGCCTTTAATAGCCAATGGACTATTGCTTTGATAAAAATGACAAAGTGCTACTGCAAGGGCATCGGTTGCATCAAAATAGACTGGCTTTTTTTCGATGTTCAAGGTTAATTGAAGCATTTTCCAAACCTGGTCTTTGTCAGCATTACCATTCCCTGTAATAGATTGTTTTACTTTTTTAGGGGCATATTCAGTTACAGGAATTTGCGATTGCATAGAAGCTGCAATGGCTACTCCTTGCGCTCTCCCAAGCTTGAGCATACTCTGAACATTTTTCCCAAAAAAAGGAGCTTCAATGGCAAAACTATTGGGCTTGTATTGGGCAATTAATCCAGCAATGGTTCTATAAATGATTTCAAGTCTTGCATAAATATCTTTTTCCTTGGTAAGCTTTAATGTATCCATTGTAATCAACTCAGGTTTGCCTTTGCGAATGCCTAATAAAGCATATCCCAATAATTGAGTTCCTGGATCAATTCCTAAAATAACTGAGTCGTATTTCATTCTTAGGTGAAAATAGGCATTATTGATAAATCAGCTACAAGCTTACCTTTACAAAAAGAACCGATTGACAAAACGTACTAAACTGTTACTGAATTATTTAATTGGACCAATTTTGTTCATCTGGTTATCTTGGTCTATTTATGAACAAATTCGGCAGCAGTCTGATATTAAACAGTCTTGGGAAATGATCACTGAAGCTTTCTTAGGGCCTCAGTTTTTAAAGATAATATTGGTTGTGCTGTTGATGTTACTTAATTGGGGAATTGAAGCCAGGAAATGGCAAATACAATTAAAAGGGCTTCAGCCAATTTCATTTTTATTTGCATTCAAATCTGTATTAGCAGGGCAGTCTGTAGGATTTAATACGGTCAATCGTTTGGGAGAGCCTGTTGCTAGGGCTGCATTTTTGAGTGATGGAAACAGGATTCAAGGTGTTGCCTTATCAATTGTTGGCAATATGGCTCAAATCATTGCTACTATCTTGGTAAGTGCTTTTGCTTTGTTGTATTTGCGAATGGATATCTTAAATGAACAGCAAAATATTGGAGGGATTCCAATTGAGTGGATTGCGGCTTTTAATTATTTAGTATTTATTGGTATATCAGTATTTATATTGGCTTATTTTAAATTAAAAAGCCTTTTTGGATTAATTAGAAAAATTCCATTCGTGAACAAGTATCAATACTACTTTGAAAAATTGGAATCCTTTCAACAGAAAGATTTATGGCAGCTTTTGTGGCTATCTTTTATTCGGTATGGCATTTTTATTGTTCAATATTATTTATTGCTAACGGTTTTTAATGTTACTATTCAGTGGCTAGATGCTTTTGCATTAATTAGTGTATTGTTAATGCTACTGAGTATTATCCCTACTATTGCATTTGCAGAGCTTGGGATTAGAGGTAAACTCAGTTTGATTTTATTTGGATTGGTTAGTAATAATATGGTTGGAATGGTGGTAGCTGCAGCAGGAATCTGGTTAATTAACTTAATCTTACCAGCAATTGCCGGTACATTGTTTATATTAGGGATACAAATTTTTAGAAATAAGTAACATGGTTTTTAAAAGAATAGTAATTGCTGTTTTATTAGTGATTTTAGTAAAGCCACTTTCTGCAGGAGATGACTTTTGCGGAATAAGAAATTATGCCTTTCAAAGTGGCGAGCAAATTTCTTTTACTGTTTTTTACAACGTGATTGGATTGTATGTGAATGCAGGTAATGCAACATTTTCGGTTAATGCAGAAAAGATGAATAATCAACCGGTGTATCATTTAGTAGGTGCAGGCAATTCTAATAGTAGTTATGATTGGATTTTTAAAGTAAGGGACAAATACGAGAGTTATATTGATACGGCAAACTTACAACCACTCAAGTTTATTCGAAATGTAGATGAGGGCGGATATAAGATCAATGAAAATGTAACATTCAATAGAACCGCTAATACTGCTACCAGCGAAAAGGGTACTGTTAAAGTGCCTAATTGTGTACAAGATGTTTTAAGCGCTATATATTATGCGCGGAATATTGATTTTGAAAAATACAAGCCTGAAGATCGAATACCTTTTACTATGTTTTTAGACAATGAAGTCTATAATTTATACATTAAGTATTTGGGTAGAGAAACCATCAAAACCCGTTTTGGTAAATTCAATGCAATTAAATTCAAACCACTATTGGTTAAAGGAACTTTATTTGAGGGCGGAGAAAAAATGACGGTATGGGTTAGTGATGATGCCAATCATGTGCCACTAAGAATTGAGAGCCCAATAGTAGTGGGCAGTGTAAAAGTAGACATGATGGGATACAAAAATCTGCGTTATCCCTTTAGCTCTATGATATCTAAAAGATAATTTACAAATCTGCTAAACGAATTGCTTGGTTCATTCGAATGCCTTTTTCTGTTTGGTGAACGGTGCAACACTCAATAGATGGGTCGTGTTCAAAAAATAAAATATATCCTTCTTCCGCTGCTTCTTGTAAGAATGATTTTTTCTCTTTCAATGTGGTTAAAGGAAACATATCATAGCCCATTATATAGGGTAGCGGAATATGTGAAGCGGAAGGTAATAGATCAGCCATATAAACAATGGTCTTGCCTTTGTAATTGATTTGGGGGAGCATCATGCTTTTAGTATGCCCATTTACAAAACGAATGCTGATATTCTGAGTGAATGACACTTTTTCTAATAGTCCATCTTGCGTAAACTCATTGGTCGGGGCGTCAATCATTTTCAATTGACCACTGGCTTCGATGGGTAAAATATTTTCTTTTAAAAATGAAGCTTTCTCGCGATCATTCGGATTCACCGCCCAATCCCAATGTATTGGGTTGCTCCAATAAGTTGCATTAGGAAAATAAGTCACTAATTGATTGTTCACTTTTTCTATACTGCCTCCACAATGATCAAAATGTAAATGGGTGTGAAACACGTCTGTTATATCATTTCTAATGAAACCTAGGCGTTCCAATTCAGAATCTAATTCAATGGTTTCACTCATGCCATAGTGTCCAAAGAATTTTTCATCTTGTTTAAAGCCCATACCGGTATCAATCAATATGAGCTTATTATCGTCTTCAATCAACAAGCTTCTTAATGCCCAGTTGCATAAATTATTTTCATCCGCTGGATTCAATTTATTCCAAAGCGATTTTGGAACTACGCCATACATGGCACCCCCGTCTAATTTAAAATAACTATGATTGATGCTGTGCAATTTCATTGAACTACTTTTTGGATTGCAATTTATTTGCAGAAATTAAAATAAGTAAACCGAGAATGAAAAATATTTCTAAAACCAATACTGAATTTCTTTGCGAACCAGATATTTCATTGATGTAGCCAAAACTTAACATTCCAACTACAATGGATATTTTTTCTGTTACATCGTAGAAACTAAAATAAGATGTGGTATCGGTTGTTTCAGGCATTAATTTGGCATAAGTACTTCTACTTAAAGCCTGAATTCCACCCATGATGAACCCTACTAAAACCGCTAAGCCATAAAATTCGTTGATGCCATCTCTGGGTAACAAATAGCCGATTACGCAGAGTACAATCCATAAAACGATGGTAATCATCAATGCGGTAAAATTGCTGGTTTTCTTAGAAAGCCAAGCGATTGTAAATGCACCAGGAATCGCAATCAATTGAATGATTAAAATGGCAATAATTAAATTAATGGTAGGTATATTTAATTCACTTTTTCCATAAAGGGTGGCTACCAACATGACTGTTTGAACCCCCATATTGTAAAAGAAAAAGGAGAATAAGAATCTTCTTAAAACGGGAAGCGACTTTAATTGCTGCCAAACTTTATTGAGTTCTTTGTATCCACCTGCTATTATTTGTCTGTTTGATTTGGTTCCTCCAGCTGGTACTGATTTAGGAAGTCTTTTCAGCGCAAACTGCGCAAATCCCCACCACCAAATTCCTACCAACAAAAAGGAAATTTGTGAAGCTTTTCCCACTGTAATGCCAAAGCTATCAGGAGATAAAACAAACACAAAACAAATGACTTGTAAAACCATGCTGCCTATATAGCCCATGGCAAAACCTTTTGCACTTACTTTATCTCGGTCTTCGGGGGCAGCTATTTCTGGTAAGAAAGAATTATAAAAAACCAAGCTGCTCCAAAATCCGATGCAAGCAATAATTAAACAGGCCAATCCAAATGCTAAGTTGGTCTTGTCGTAAAAATACATTGCAGAACAAGCGATGCTACCGAGCGTACAAAAGAAAAACAGAAACTGTTTCTTATTGCCTTTGTAATCTGCAATAGAAGACAGTATGGGTGATAATAATGCAACAATGATGAATGCAATTGCTAGTGCATAATTGTATAATGAAGTATTTACGAATTCTCTTCCAAACAATACTACCGTATCATTTAAAGTTTTATCGTTGCCGTCTCCAGTTACGGCTTCGTAGTATGCAGGAAAAATAGTAGAAGTAATGACTAAATTGTAAGCACTATTGCCCCAATCGTACATTGCCCAACCATTGATTACTTTTTTGGAGGCAGTTTGTGTGGACATGCGTTTTATTTCAAGTGTCCGGTCAAGATAAGAATAATTAAGATCATTCCCACAATTACTCGGTACCAACCGAATAGTTTAAATCCGTATTTCTGTAAATAAGTAATGAAAAATTTAATGGCCAATAGCGCGACCCAAAAGGCTACGATATTTCCAAGGCCTAATAAAATCATATTCGAGCGAGTGAAAATCAATTCAGGTGTTTCCGTATAAGCTTTTAATAATTTGTAGCCAGTTGCTGCTGCCATTGTTGGAACTGCCAAGAAGAAAGAAAATTCAGCAGCTAGTTTTCTAGTTAATCCTTGTTGCATACCCCCAATAATACTGGCTGCACTTCTGCTTACGCCAGGGATCATGGCCACACATTGCCAAAAACCAATGATAAATGCTTTTTTATTGGTTATTTGTTCATCTACTGAAATGGTAGGGTTTTTGAAAAAAGAATCAATGAAGATCAATGCAACACCGCCCAATACCATTGTAATAGAAACCACCATGGGGCTTTCTAATAAAGCATCTATCGTGTCAGAAAATAAAGCACCCAAAATCAGCGCAGGTAGAACTGCGATAATCAATTTTAAATAAAATTGCCAACGATTGAGAGGGAAGAATTTACCCCTAAATAATATCACTACGGAACATATAGCACCTAACTGAATCGCTACTTCAAACAATTTAGTGAAATCATCTTTTGCGATGCCCATGAATGAACTGGC
The DNA here is from genome assembly GCA_002786355.1 of Sediminibacterium sp. FEMGT703S. Classification (GTDB taxonomy): domain Bacteria; phylum Bacteroidota; class Bacteroidia; order Chitinophagales; family Chitinophagaceae; genus Sediminibacterium. The sequence goes on along the minus strand of PGCO01000013.1, from coordinate 458,512 downwards.
AATAATCATATGCCCAGTAGAAGAAATGGGAAGGAATTCGGTAACGCCTTCAATAATGGCGATGATGACAGCTTCTAAATAAGTCATAAATAAAAATTCAGGTAAGGTCTAAGCAGCAGTCTTAGGCTTCTTAAAAATGGCGTACACTTCAATTAACAAGCCTACTACAATTAAAATTGGGGCAACAGTAATGCGGGTACTGCTGTACACTTCGTTATTAGAAAATACATTGGGGTCTTCGCTCTTACCTCCACTCATTAAGAACATTCCTAGTGCAATTACAAGTCCACCTACTAACATTAAGATGAAATTTTCTTTAGAAAACAAAGGAGTGGTTTTATTGGTCGTGCTCATATAAATGCTTTAAGCTTATTTTAAAATAGTATCTGGTTAATATAAATCGTCTAGTTTCATTTTCAAGTATTTCAACACACTTCTATGCGTGCTTAATACCGAAATACCCACACCTAATATAATCAATCCTCCAAATAGGAGTAAAGTATGGTTGGTATTTCTGATGCCTTTTAATTGGGGAAACTGGGATTCGGCCCAGCCAATTAAAGAGAATAATAAAATAATCGCAATACCTGAACTAATTAGTCCATTAACCACTGCGCGGATATTGAGGGGGCGTGCAATAAACGACTGCGTTGCTCCCACCATTTGCATGGTCTTAATCAAGAATCGATTGCTAAACATGGCCAAGCGGATGGTATTATCGATGCTAAAAATGACAATAACACAAAGGGTAATGGCCACTACTAAAAAGATTAATCCAATTTTGGAAGCCCTTTCATTTAAGCTGGTTACCAAACTTTGTGGGTATTGTAAATCGGTAATTTGATTGCCATAATTGGCCATTAAATCTGCACTGATTACCGCTAGACTATCTTTATTTACGTATTCAGCTTTTGCATAAAAATCAATGCTCTCCGGCAATGGGTTTATGTCTAAAATTTTTGCCCAGTCTTCGTTGTTTTCTTTATTCCAAATTTCTTTTGCCGTGTTTTTGTCTACGTAAACCACGTTTTTGGCATAGGGCTTTGAGGTAATAAACTGCTGAATTTGGGCAATTGTGTCTTTATTCAGGGTTCTCATATAGGCGCTCAGCCTGATATCTTCTTTAAATGTATTTCCTACTGCGTTTAGATTTAGGAAAAACCAACCCATGATTCCCATAATTAGTAGTACCAGTGCTACCCCCACCACGGTGTAGATATAATTGGGTTTCCCCCGCTTCAATGATGCTTTTCCTGCTTGAGCCATAATATTTATTCCTTTTTATGCTACTTCGATAAACGAGTGCGATACTGTTAGAACGCTACAAATGTAGTGTTTTGACGGCTAATGACTTACATTTGCACCCCTAAACCTGACCTGAAAATAAGCGAATATTTTTGGGCAGGCGTTAAAGAAACGCAAATAAATAAAAAGGGCAGGCAAGATGGACTATCAATTTAGAGCAATTGAACAAAAATGGCAGGTGTATTGGAAAAATAATGGGGCGTATACCGTTCCCAATATCAGCGATAAACCTAAGTACTATGTATTGGATATGTTTCCTTATCCAAGTGGTGCAGGTTTGCATGTAGGCCATCCTTTGGGGTATATTGCTTCTGATATTTTCAGCAGGTATAAAAGACTAAAAGGCTTTAATGTATTGCATCCCATGGGCTATGATGCCTTTGGTTTGCCCGCAGAACAATATGCCATTGAACATGGCGTGCATCCTGCTACCAGCACTGTTCAAAACATCAATAATTTTAGACAACAATTAGACAATATTGGTTTTTCTTACGATTGGAGTAGAGAAGTAAGAACTTGCGAACCAGCCTATCACAAATGGACCCAGTGGATTTTCTTGCAGTTATTCAATTCTTTTTTTAATCGGCATAACCAAAAAGCAACCCCTATTACTGAGTTGATTGCTTCTTTTGAAAAAGAAGGAAACAGCATTCATGAATGTCCTGCTAATGATCAACTTCATTTTACTGCAGCTGAATGGAAAGCTTTTTCTGAAAAAGAACAGCAAGATATTTTAATGCAATATCGGTTGGCTTTTTGTGGCTATGGCGAAGTAAACTGGTGTGAAGCCTTGGGCACAGTGTTGGCCAATGATGAAGTGGTGAATGGATTGAGTGAGCGTGGTGGTCACCCAGTGGTAAAGAAAAAACTGCGTCAGTGGTACTTGCGGATCACCGAATATGCAGATCGATTAATCAGTGGCTTAGATCAAATTGAATTCAGCGAAGCCATGCGCGAAATGCAAACCAACTGGATAGGAAAATCTTATGGCGCAGAAATTGATTTTGCGATTGCTGGTTCTGCAAACAACCAATCATTGCGTGTATATACTACTAGGCCAGATACCATTTTTGGAGTAGACTTTATGGTAGTGGCTCCTGAGCATGAGTTGATTGAGCAGATTACCACCATTGATCAAAAACAAGCGGTTGAAGAATATATTACCTATGTTAAAAGCCGCAGTGATAGAGAGCGTCAGGCGGAGAAAAAAATCACTGGTTGTTTTACAGGTGCTTATGCATTGAATCCGTTTAATCAGCGTCCTATTCCTATCTGGATTTCCGAATATGTGTTGGCTGGATACGGTACTGGAGCAATCATGGCGGTGCCTTGTGGCGATGAAAGAGATTTCAAATTTGCCAAGCATTTTAATATTCCCATCACCAATATTATTGGAGAACATTTTAATGGGGAGGAAGCCAATTCAACCAAGGATGTGGCGCTGTCTAATAGCGAATTTTTAGACGGCATTATTTTAAAAGATGCTATTGCCATCGTAATTGATAAGCTGGTTGAAATGGGCATTGGCAAACGTAAAGTGAATTATAAAATGCGGGATGCTGCTTTTAGCAGACAACGTTATTGGGGTGAGCCTTTCCCGATTATTTGGAAAGACGGTATCGCGTATCCTTTAGATGAATCGAAACTGCCTTTGACTTTGCCTGAAGTGGATAATTATGGGCCTGGGCCGGAGGGAGAAGGGCCGCTGGCCAATATTCCTGAATGGATTCATCAATATGATTCAGTCATTCCAGGGGGCGCGCTAGAAACCAATACCATGCCAGGTTATGCAGGAAGTAGTTGGTATTTTTTACGTTATATGGATCCGCATAACAATGAATCTTTTTGTGATAAAAAAGTCAGTGATTATTGGAATCAGGTAGACTTATATATTGGTGGAACGGAACATGCAGTGGGGCATTTGCTTTATAGTAGATTGTGGACCAAGGTATTGTTTGATTTAGGCCATATCAGCTTTGATGAGCCTTTCAGAAAATTATTGAATCAGGGAATGATTCAGGGTAGCTCTAGATTTGTATATCGGAACAAACAAAACCCGAATGAATTTATTTCTGCAGGATTAATTAAAGACTATGATACCAATCCAATTCATGTAGATGTGAATTTTGTTGATGGATACGAATTGGATTTAACCGCTTTTAAACAATGGCGTAATGGTGAATATGCCAATGCAACTTTTGTATTGGAAAACGGCAAATACCTCTGTGGTGCTGAAGTAGAGAAAATGTCGAAGAGCAAATTCAATACTGTGAATCCAGATGTTTTGGTAGAGAAATATGGTGCCGATACTTTTAGAATGTACGAAATGTTCTTAGGGCCAGTAGACCAGAGCAAACCTTGGGATACCAAGGGTATTGAAGGAGTGCATCGTTTCTTGAAAAAATGTTGGCGTTTATTTTATGATGAATTAAAAGGGAAGGTTTGGAATGAAGACAGCCCTAATCCAGCAGAGCTGAAAGTATTACATAAAACCATTTTAAAAATTCAGGAAGATACAGAACGATTTAGTTTTAATACTGCGGTGAGTACGTTCATGATTTGTGTGAATGAATTGGCCGATCTAAAATGTTATAAGAAAGCTGTTTTAGAACAAGTACTGATTCTCTTAACGCCTTACGCTCCTCATATTAGCGAAGAGCTTTGGCATCAGTTGGGAAATAATGGTTCTATCTTGGATGCAACATTTCCAGCATTTGATGCATCTTATGTGCAAGAATCATCTAAAGATTATCCAGTGAGCATTAACGGTAGGGTTAGAACCAATATCAATTTGCCTTTGGATATGGAAGCGGCCGAGGCACAAGAGCAAGTGCTGGCGAATGCCTTGGTTCAGAAATGGCTGGAAGATAAGCCAGTTAAAAAATTCATCTTTGTAAAAGGAAAAATGATTAATGTCGTTATATAAAATCATATTGGGCATTGCCCTTAGCGCAACAATAGGGGCAAATGCACAAGAACCTGCTATTCCAGTTCCCAAAAAAACGATTCGGAATTTTATTAATCCCGACTCGCTACAATTGATGAACCTAAAAATTGTGCCGATTCCAATTTTTACTTCTACCCCTGAAACAGGTATTAGAGTGGGTGCAGCTTTGGAATATTTTTTTAATGCAAAAGATAAAGAATCAGAAGCTCGTGGATCTTATATACATGGTCAATTTACTTATAGTACACTTGGGCAAGTAGAAGTGAAAAGCACTTGGCAGGTATTTACTAAGGGAGAGAAATTTGTTTACAGGGGCTCTGGTGGATTTAGTACGTATAACGATCGTTTTTGGGGCGTGGGAAACAATACGGTGGATGAAAAAAACTTTTTGCCTCAAGACTACAGTAGAATTTTTTTAGAGTCTAAAACATACCGATTATTAAAGAATCAATGGTATGTGGGCATGAAGCTTGATTACAATGATGTGTACAATGTAGTTAATAAAAAGCCTTTAACGCCAGATCAACTAGATGTTCCTGGTATTAATGGAAGTAAAACATTGGGCATTGGTCCTGCTATTTTGTATGAGGGAAGAGACTTCCCTTTTAGTGCACATAAAGGGGCTTACGCAGAGTTTTATTTCACTAGAAATATTGCATTTAAAAATAATCCGTTCAATTATAATACTTGGTTTTTAGACTTACGAAAATATTTCCCTTTATCTCAAAACAGCACATTGGCTTTTCAATTGCATAGTATGCATGCCACTGGAAATGTTCCTGTAAGAGAATTACCTCGTGTTGGGGGCTCTGTTTTAATGAGGGGGTATTTTACGGGCAGATTTAGAGACCATTCCTTTACTGCTTTACAAGCAGAATACCGGTTTTTAATTTGGCGTTGGATTTATGGTGCAGCATTTGGATCGGCAGGAGTGATTGATGAGTCTATTGCTAGTTATTCAACTTCCAATCTGCTAAAAGCAGGTGGTTTAGGGCTTCGCTTTTTACTGAATAAAAAGAATAGAATGTTTGTTCGTTTTGACTATGCCCTCAATAGTACTGCTGGCGGTGCGTATTATATTCGCTTGAGCGAAGCATTTTAATTAGCCTATTAAGGCTTCTTGCATATTTTACTATATTCACGGTTCAAATGCTGAACCATGAACAAGTTTATTCTATCGTTTGGGATGCTATTGCTTGCATACCCTATTTTGGCTCAAAAAAAAGTAATCAGTAAAGCTGATTTAATGGCCAATAAATTGCCAGAAAATTTTCGCAATCCATTACCTCAGTTTATGAAATGGTTGGATGATGATCGAGTAATTTTAAACCAAAAAATTCATCCTGATTCTGCTGCTAAGAATTATGTAATGGAAGTGAAAACGGGTAAATTGACCGTGGCTACTCCAGATCAAATGAAGGGAGCAGCTCCTCCTACTAAAACCGTATCTGTAAAAAAAGCAGATTTGTTTTATAAAAATGGGGATACTGAAAAGCAAATCACTTTTGATGCAGCTGAAGAAAAGAATCCAACTTTCTCTCCTGACAGTTCATATATCGCATACACTAAATCGAATGATTTGTATACCTATAATTTGGTAACGAATAAGGAAACCAGACTTACTTTCAGTGGAACCAGCACTTCATTAAATGGTTTTGCTAGTTGGGTTTATTGGGAAGAGATTTTCGGTAGAGGTACTCGCTATCGCGCATTTTGGTGGAACCCTAATAGCAAACAATTAGCGTACATGCATTTTGATGAAAGCATGGTGCCTATGTTCCCTATTTACAGCAGTGAAGGGCAACACGGTTTTATTGAAGAAACTCGTTATCCTAAGCCAGGTGATAAAAATCCAGAAGTAAAAGTGGGATTTGTAAATGTAGATGGTGGTGCAACTACATGGGCCGATTTTAATGCCAAAGAAGACCAATATTTTGGATGGCCTGTTTGGAGAAACGATGGTAGTAGTTTATTGGTTCAATGGATTAATCGTGGCCAAGACCATTTGAAAATTTTTGATGTTAATCCTGGAACTGGGGCTAAAAAAATCATGTACGAAGAACAGCAAAAAACATGGGTTGATTTAGAAGACAAAGCAGGCCAGCGTTTTACTTTCTTAAAAAGCAAGCCGGCTTTTATTTTAGAAAGTGATAAAACAGGATGGAATCATTTGTATTTACATAATAATGATGGTAGTCTTATTAATCCAATAACTTCTGGTGAGTTCACCGTGTTAAGTACTGAGTTAATTGACGAGAAAAACGGAGTGGTTTATTTTACTGCTAGAGGTAAAGAAAATACAGCTCGTACAGATTTATACAGCATTAAGATGAATGGTGCTGAAATGAAGCGGTTGACTTTTGGAGATTATAATCATACACAAATAAGATTGTCTCCTAATGGGAAATATTTTGTAACTGGTTACAGTAATTCTACCACTCCAAACAAAATGACTTTGGTAGATGGCAAAGGTAAAATTGTGCGTGAATTAGGAGATGCAAAGGGTAGTGCTATGGATGAGTATGCTATTGCTAAAACCGAATTCATTCGTATAAAAAGTGCTGATGGTTTATTTGAATTGCCTGCTCAAGTAACTTGGCCTGCCAATATGGATCCAAATAAAAAATACCCCATGTTGGTAGATATTTATGGTGGTCCTAATGCAGGTAATACTTGGGATAGTTGGAGCTGGAATCCTACTCGTGAAATATATGCACAAGAAGGATTGATTCATGTAAAGTTTGATCACCGTGCTAGCGGTCATTTTGGTAAAGCAGGGGTGAATTATATGCACCGCAACTTAGGTTTCTGGGAAATGCAAGACTACATGCATATGGCTAAGTGGTTTATTCAAAATGGTCAAGCAGACCCTACTAAAATTGCTATTACTGGTTTTAGTTATGGTGGATATATGAGTGCTTATGCTTTAACCTATGGTTCATCTGTATTTACCCATGCTATGGCAGGTGGTTCTGTAATTGATTGGAAATTGTATGATAGTCATTACACAGAGAAATTCATGGATACTCCAGCAGAAAACCCAGACGGTTACAAAAGCGGTAGCGTATTAACTCATATTGATAAATTCAATGGAGTTTTGCAATTGGTGCATGGAACCATGGATGATAATGTGCATATGCAAAACAGCATTCAGTTAGCTAGTGCTTTACAAGACAAAGGAAAAGATTTTGAATTTATGTTGTATCCAGGTGGAAGACATGGCTGGGGTGGTGCTAAAGGCAATCACTTTAATAATTTAAAAACCAAGTTTATCTATAAGCATTTATTAGGTAAGGAAGTTCCAAAAGGAATGTTGCGCTAAAAGCTGCTTAAGGATGATATTAAAAGCCACTCATTTATATGGGTGGCTTTTTTTGTTATATAAATACGCTTATTTTCAGTATTCAATTTGCAAATATGCTTACTAGAAAATTATTGGTCTTATTTGGTTTAACCGTTCAAACCCTCTCCGCGCAAACCGTTTCACCTCGTTTTTTATCTCATCCTGTATTGTCACCGGATGCACAAACAGTGGTATTTAGTTTTGAAGGTGACCTTTGGAAAGCTTCAACGGTTGATTTGCAAGCTACTCGCTTAACTGCCATGCAAGGCTATGAAACAACGCCTCGTATTTCTCCTGACGGAAAATGGTTGGCCTTTACAGGCGAGCAGATGGGTAATACCGATGTCTATATCATGCCCCTGAATGGTGGCGAAGTAAAACAACTTACTTTTCATAGTGCTGCAGATGTTGTATCCAATTTTAGTTGGGATAGTAAATCCATTTATTTTACTTCTAATAGGTATGGTCCTGCTTCTGCATATACGGTGGGCATTAATGGGGGAACGCCCAAACGTTTATTTGCAGATCATTATTTTTTAATGGATCACTTAATTGCTGAACATCCTACCACTGGAGATATTTATTTTAATGATACTTGGGAAAGCAATAACCAGGTTGCAAGAAAAAGATATAAAGGGCCATTTAATCCAGATATTCAATCGTATAATCTAAAAACAAAAGCATATCAAAAACATACCAATTGGGTAGGTAAAGATTTTGCAACCACCATTGATCAAAAGGGTTCAATCTATTTTATTTCCGATGAAGCAAATGGGGAGTATAACTTATACACGTTTAGCAACGGCAAAAAAATAGCCCTTACTGAGTTTAACAGTTCTATTAAAACACCTTTAGTAAGTGCTAATGGTGCTTATGTAGTTTTTGAAAAAGATTATCAATTGTGGTGGTATAATGTAGCGAATAAAAAAGCGAGTCCGCTGAATATTCAATTGTATAGAAACCAAATTTTACCAGCACAAAAAGAATATGATGTCCGCGGAAAGATTGATGCAATGGATGTTTCACCAGATGGTAAAAAATTAGCATTTATTTCAAGAGGAGAATTATTCGTAAGTGATGTTGAAGGAAAGTTTGTGAAGCAAATCAATAAAGGAAATACGGAAAGAGCTCGCGAAGTAAAATGGTTAGCAGACAATAGCACTTTATTATTTAATGAAACAGTAGACGGCTATTTGAATATTTTTTCTGTTTCCGCAGATGGTACAACAGCTCCTAAAAAAATCACGAACCTAACTAAGGATAATCGCTCTTTAGTATTAAATAAATCAAAAAGCAAAATGGTTTTTTTAAGCGGAAGAGATGAAGTGGTGTTGATGGATACCAAAACCTTTGAATCTAAATCGGTGGTTAAAGATGAAATCTGGGCAATGCAAAATTCTAATCCAGGATTTTCTCCTAACGAAGAATACTTGGTGTTTACTGTGGTTAAAAATTTTGAGCAAGACATAATGATTCATCATATTAAGGAAAACAAAACCTATAATTTAACTAACTCGGGTGTAACCGAAGCGGATCCTATTTGGTCTCCTGATGGGAAGTATATTTATTTTGTGAGCAATAGAACTAAGCCTTCTTATCCATTTGGCATGGCTAATCCAAGAGTTTATAGAATGGCTTTAGAAAAATTGGATGAGCCATTTAGGTCAGATAAATTCAATGATTTATTTAAAGTTGAAAAGAAAGACACAACGAAACCTTCATTGGTAATCAATATTGATTTTAATGGATTAATGGAAAGATTGGAACAAGTTGGACCCAGTTTTGGATCTCAATATTTGTTGAATGTAATTAAGAAGGGAGATAAAACAACTTTATTATACATCAGTGATCATGCAGAAGGTAAAATGTCTCTTTGGAAAACAGTATTAGATCCTTTTGAACCTAGTAAAACAGAACGAATAAACGGCATAGACGCCAATAGTATTGAATACACTGAAGCGGGCGATAAAACCTTTTTATTAGGCAATGGCAACATTTATAAGTTTAATCTGGACGCCAATAAAGCAGACATGGTTATGATTACCCAAACATTTCAAAGAAGTTTGGCAGCAGAGTTTAAACAGATTTTTCAAGAAACTTGGGCTCAAGTAGAACAGAATTTCTACGACGAAAAATTCCATGGAGTAGACTGGCGTGCAATGAAAAAGAAGTACGAAAATTATTTGCCAGCACTCAATACCAGAGCAGATTTGAGGGTTTTATTAAATGATTTATTGGGTGAATTAAATTCTTCTCACCAAGGATTTTCTTCTTTTGGAGATGAAGAAACAATTCGTTTGGTTAACCGTACTATGGAAACGGGTATTCGTTTTGAAAACGAACAACCTTACACTGTTAAAGATGTAATAGCCAATACTGCAGCAGATAAAAAATCAGTTGATATTTTACCTGGTGATATTTTGATAAAAGTAAATAATGAAACAGTAGATATTACTAAAGACAGAAACAGCTACTTTAGTAAGCCGAGTTTTGATAGAGAATTACAATTAGTATTCAATCGAAACGGTAAACAAATAAGTGTAAACATTCATCCACAAAGAGTTATTGCACCTAATTTATACGATGAATGGATAAAGAACAATCAAGCAATTGTAGATGCAAAAACCAATAAAAAAGTTGCTTATCATACAATGAAAGATATGGGCTTGGGAGAGCTTGAAAAGTTTTTTATTGATATGACCCAAGACCTGTATCAGAAAGATGCGTTGATATTAGACCTTCGGTATAATACAGGTGGAAATGTGCACGATGAAGTATTGAAGTTCTTGAGTCAGAAAACATATTTACGTTGGAAGTACCGCGAGGGTAAATTATCCCCTCAGTCTAATTTTGGTCCATCAGATAAGCCCATTGTTTTATTGATTAACGAACAATCATTGAGCGATGCGGAAATGACAGCAGAAGGGTTTAAAACATTAAAACTGGGAAAAATTATTGGTATGCCAACCTATCGCTGGATTATTTTCACCAGTGGTGCAGGATTAGTAGATGGTTCATTTGTGCGTTTACCTAGTTGGGGCTGTTATGGTTTAGATGGAAATGATTTAGAGCTAACAGGCGTGGCTCCAGATATCATGGTTCCATTAAATTTTAATGATAAAATCAATAAAAGGGATCCACAGTTAGACAAAGCCATTGAAGAAGTATTAAAGCAATTGAAATAATATAAATTGAGTAATGTATTTTGATTTTAACTGGCGAAGTAGTCTATTACTGATCTTCTTTTTTCATGGATTAGTGTATGCTTTCTTATTTTTTAGGAAAGCTTATCAAAAAGAACACCCATCCGATAATTGGTTGGGCTTCTTTTTAATCATGTGTATTCTTTATATCTGTCCTTGGATGCTAGGTTATGCAGGCTGGTATTGGGGAACTGAATGTTTAGAATGTAGGAATTTTATGTTCTATGTTCCTATGAATCATACATTGTTAATGGGGCCGGTCATTTTCATGTATATCCGAACACTACTAAATCCGGGATTTAAGTTTAGCAAATTATATCGATGGCATTTTGTTCCTGGCATAGCATATATTATTTGGACCATTGTTGTTGCTGTAACTGACTTATTGGTTTTAAAAAGATATTATTTAATGGATGGCCAAAATGACCCTGATTTTGATACTTGGTACCAAGCGATTGGTTTTTTTAGTCTGCTCATTTACCTTGTACTAAGTTTAAGGTATTACCTAATGTATCGTGCGTTTATTGTACAGGAATTGTCGTTTGCAGACAACCTGCAGTTTAAATGGGTGAGAAATTTTTTAATTGCCTGTTTTCTATATTTCTTCTCTACCGTTTTACTAGATATCCTTAGATTAGCGGGGGTTGATATTGGCTATCAAGATACTTGGTGGTATTATTTATTATTTGCTTTTATCTTTTACTATATCGCCATTTCGGGCTATGCCAACTCTATTGAGCAGAGAAAGAATTTTGAATTAGACTTTTTGCGTTACAAAATGCCTTCTCTTATTGGTGGGATTGTATCCGATAACATAGCTGTAAATGAAGAAGAAGCTTCTTTTGAAGTGCTGAAGAATATTGAAGCGCAGGAGACCCCTGAATCCACAGAAAGCTTTATTTCGTCCATTTGGATAGATAAAGTTGAGCATGCTATTACAATAGAAAAAATGTACCGAAACCCAGAGCTTACTTTGACCGACCTGGCCAATCATTTGGGAACCAATCCTTCCTTGCTGTCTAAAATAATCAACCGAAGCTTTAGTAAAAATTTTAATGATTATGTAAATCAATACCGGGTATTAGAAGTAAAGGAAAACCTAGCTAATCCCGCAAATGCCCATTTAACGATTATGAGTTTAGCTTATGATGCGGGCTTTAATAGTAAAGCAACTTTTAATCGGGCGTTTAAAAAATTCACAGGGGATAGTCCAAAATCGTATCAAATTAAATAATTAGTATTTTATAAGTAATTCATTATCAATGTTTCATTATTTGAGACTAGCTCTTCCTGTCTCAAATAATGATTTGAGGCGGTAAACTTTGTTTGCTGGGGCATTTTGCACCCACAAACGAAAATCATGCAAAAATTTCTGACTTCTTTTCTACTTTTTGTTGGCACTGTTGCTCAAGGTCAATCTCTATCATTAGCAGATACCTTGAAATCTACAACCACTACTGAAGTGACTGTCATAGCAAATAAGCAATTTGTCAAGACCTTGGTAGATAAAACGGTCTTGAATATTGCAGCTAAGCCTTCATCAGCAGGACAAAACGCTTTGGAACTTTTAAAAATAGCTCCAGGAGTAGTAGTTGATCCCAATGAAAATATTCAAATGGGGGGTAAAAACGGGGTAACCGTTTTAATTGATAACCAGAATACCCAGTTGTCTGCCCAAGACCTTGCTCAATTACTCAAGAGCATAGAGTCGGACAATATCAAAGAAATTGAAATTATTATTAACCCATCTGCAAAGTACGATGCAGCAGGTAATGCTGGTATTATCAATATTATTTTGAAAAAGAGCTTGACCAATGGATTCAATGGCTCAGTAACTGGAAATTTCACCCAGAGTACCCATAACCGTTCAAGTGGGTCTACTAATCTAAACTTTAGAAAAAACAAATGGAATTGGTTTGGGAATTTTGGTATCAATGATGGTTACCAAGAAACCATTGCTAATAACGATAGAAAATTAGTGAATCAGCAACTGGTACAACGGGGTATAGAAAAAGATCAATTTGGTGGAAGTAATTTTAGAGCAGGGATTGATTATTCAGTGAATAAAAAAACAACTATTGGATTCTTGTGGTTGCAGAACACTCGATTCACCAATATGAATAATTACAACCTAACGGCTATTCAACAGCAGGGAATATTAGATACCAATGTGGTTACGAATAGTATTGCTCCCAACCGTTTTAATCGTAATAACTATAATGTAAATTATCGCTGGGTGAATGGCAATCAACAAAGTTTAAATATTGATGCAGACTATAGCAAATTTTTTTCAGGATTGAATAATCAAGTAACTATTCAAGCCATACCATCCAATGGGCTATCAGCACCTATTAATGGCGTTAATAATGAAGCTGATGTGAATATTGAAATCAGTAGTATTAGAGCAGACTATACTCAAAAATTAACGAATCAACTTAAACTAGAAGCTGGATTTAAGTCAGTTTATTCTTTGGCCAATAATGGATTATTAGTATCGCATGATCTAAATGGTGTTTGGAAAGCAGATACAGGTAAATCAAATCAATTTCAGTTTAAAGAATATATTCATGCTGTTTATTTGAGTGTTCAGGCCAATTATCAAAAATGGTCATTCCAAGCAGGATTAAGGGCAGAACAAACAACAGTAAATGGACTTTCAACTAGTTTACTCAAGCAAGCGACCATTAAGCCAGATACTGCTTATTTAAATTTATTCCCCAGTCTTTTTGTACAATATCAATTAAAGCAAAACCACCAATTGGGATTTACCATTACCAAAAGAATTGATAGACCCAATTATCAAGATCAGAATCCTTTTATTTACCAGTTAGATGCATTTAATAGTGAACAAGGAAATCCTTATTTAATACCTCAAATTACCTATGGAGCAGAATTGAGTTATACTTATAAATACGCCACTAATTTTAAAATTCAATATGGTATTACCAATAATTATATTGAGCAATTAACTTATCAAGTGGGTAAAAATACCATACAAACCCCGCAGAATGCAGGTACTAGAAAAATGCTCAATATCAGTATTAGCAGTCCTGTTCCTGTAAACAATTGGTGGAATATGTACGTTAGCCTTTCCCCTTTTTATCAGTCTTACCAAGTAACACTGAATGGTTTTGGCACCATCGAAAATCGTTCACAAAGCAGTTGGGGGATGAATGGGTATATGAGTCAAAACTTTTCTTTAGGAAAAAACTGGAATGCTGATATCAGTGGTTGGTATAATTTTCAAAATGCAACCACAATTTATCAATCAAAAGCACTAGGTAGTATTAATCTAGGGGTAAGTAAGAAAATCTTGAAAGAAAAAGCAACCATAAAATTTGCAATTTCTGACTTGTTAAACACACAACGTTGGGAACAAACTGCTACTACTAGTACTTTAGACCTGCGAACTTATCGCAAATGGGAAAGCAGAAATATCGCCATTAGTTTTAGCTATCGATTTGGCAATAATAAAATAAAAACTGCTAGAGAAAGAGAAACTGGATCAAGTGCAGAAATGGATCGTATTAAACAATAAATCAATTACAAAAAAACAAACAAAATGAAACAATTAATTTTCATGTGCACTTTCTTTGCAGCAAACTTTTTATCAGCTCAAACAACAGAAAACAAACTGATCAATTTCTATCTTAAAAATGCAACTTTACTGCCTAAGAAAGTGACGATTATATCTTACAGTCCTGGGGTTGCTGGTAATGGTACCAACGGCTATATTTTATTTCCAGGTGTAAAAAAATCACTGTCATATACTGTTGGCACCAAACTTTATATAGCCAATTCCAAACAAGTAGGGGTGGTAATGAGCGGTAATCGTATTGATAAGGATCAACCTTTTTTGGTAGTGAGTGATAGCAATGCTAATAAAACATTTAAAGTGAATTAATTAATGGTAGAGTAGCGCATATTGAAATAAAAACCCCTTCCATTTAGAAGGGGTTTTATTTTTTAGGCACGACCAGTCAAGGATAACTTATTTTTTTATTTGTTTCAACATTTCTTTGACAGCCGTTTCTATTTGGGCATCTTTCCCCAAGAGTATTTCATTGTAAGGAGTTGCCACATCAATATCAGGATTTACCTGTAGGTTTTCTGTTGGTCTTCCTTCTGCACCAATGGTTGCAATCATGGGTATGCCAAATACAATCGTAGGGTCTATCTGTGTTTCCCACCAAACTGCTGTTCCTGTTCCAGGGACAGGCTTGCCAATTAATTTACCTATACCCAATTGCTTATATGCGTAAGGGAAAATAAAGGCATCACTGTAATTGCTTTCACTCATTACTACACAACTTGGTTTGCTCCATTTATTTTGTGGCTCATTTCCCTTTGCTTTAAACCCATAAGGAGCAAAAGTTAAATAGGACTTGCCATTGAGGAAGGTAACTAGGTCATCGTGCAACCATCCTCCACCATTGAAACGGGTGTCTACAATAAGGGCTTCTTTATCTGCATTTTTCCCCATCACAATTTCATATACATCTCTAAAGCTTCCATCATTCATAGCTTGCACATGTACATACCCCACTTTGCCTCCGCTTAACTCATGAACCATCTTATCCATTTGCGTAATCCAACGTTTATACAATAAAGTGTTTTCTCCTCCTAGGGCAATGGGCTTCACTGTTTCTTCAAACCTTTCTGC
The DNA here is from genome assembly GCA_002786355.1 of Sediminibacterium sp. FEMGT703S. Lineage (GTDB taxonomy): Bacteria > Bacteroidota > Bacteroidia > Chitinophagales > Chitinophagaceae > Sediminibacterium. The sequence continues at coordinate 443,051 of PGCO01000013.1, read as the reverse complement.
AGAGCCAGTTTGGTATGCCGTTAGTAAAACAGATTTGCCGGCTTTTCTATTTAGCAATGCGGCCCAGTCCATTTGATCTGTAATCAGCTCCCCATCAATTTTTTCTATATTAGTCCCTGCTTTAATTTTCGTATTTGCATTGTCTAAAGGACCTCCTGCCATTACTTCGGTTACGTGTAAGCCATTGCCTCCAATGCTTTCATCATAAAATAATCCTAAAGATGCGGTAGCATCACCATTGGGATTTTGCGGTGAATATCTTCCGCCTGTATGTGATGCATTTAGTTCACCCAATAATTCACTTAATAATTCCTGGAAATCATAATTGTTGTTGATATGGGGTAAAAATCGCTCATAATTTTTACGATACATTTCCCAATTAATGCCGTGGATATTGGGGTCGTAAAATTTCTTTTTAACCTGTCTCCAAGCATGCTCCATGATGTAAGCCCTTTCTCCAGCAGTATTTAAAACCATTTCTCCATTAAAATTCACCGCGTTTACTCTGCCTGCTTCCACATCTACTTTTGATATACGTCCATCTGCTAAAACGAATAGGCTTTTTCCATCTTTACTCAATTCTAATCCGCCCCCTCCAGCACCTAATTTAGCCAAAGACTTTAATTCTCTTGTTCTGGTATCTATAACCCATAAATCACTGCCACTTTCATACCGAGCCATATAATACAGCTTGCTTCCATCAGAAGAAAGGATATAGTCATTGATATTGGCAGATCCATTGGTCAACTTAATTTTTCTATTGTCCAAATCAGCTAAATCTGGTGTCCAACTCTCCTTTTGTTTACTACTATCTTTTTTCTCTTTGTCTTCTTTTTCCTTCCATAAAACATAGTCTGATTTACTCAATTTGAATTGATCATAGGCCGTTTGATCTAGGAATAGCGCATAAATATCTGTTTCTCTAGCACCTTGATAAGCCAATGGTCCTTTACCTTCTTTACCGCTGGTCCATAAGACCATTTTGCCATTTAAACTCCAACGAATATTTCCTTCAGCAAAACCACTTTTAGTAAGATCTAATCCGTTTGCATCTGAGCCATCCGCTTTAAATAACATGACTTCAGAAGCGCCATACCTTCCTTTGTTGCTTCTTGCTGCTATCCATTTTCCATCTGGACTAAATTCATATTGTTGATCACCATCTCTATAGGAAAATAGTTGACCAATCGGAATAATGGTTCGGCTAGTCTTTTTTTCTAAGTTGAATATTTTTAAAATATTCCGCTCTTCTAAATAAGCAATTTCCTTTCCATCAGGTGAAATGATGGGTTGAAATTCTTCTTTATCTGAAGCAATTACAGCTTCTTCTTTTAATAGTGTTGCTGCATAAAAATAGGGTTCTTCCTTTCTTGCAATACTTGTTCTTAGGATGTCCCAACTTTCCCCTCTTTCTGCAGCATAGTATATGCTTTTCCCATCTTTGCCAAAAGCAACCATTCTCTCTTGTTGAGGGGTATTGGTAATTCTTTTAGTGATACCACCTTCAACAGAACTAACGAATATTTCTCCTCTAAATACAAAAGCAATTTCTTTTCCATTAGGCGATAAAGACATTTCTGTTGCGCCACTATTGAGTGTTACATTCTTTTCATCATTTTGTCTTGCGTCACTATTAATAATAATGGATGTTTTTTTAGGATTACCATCGCCTTGGATGGTATAGATTTCTCCGTTCTGGGTAAAGCATAAAGTATTGTTATTGGCAATACTCAAGTGTCTTACTGGATTGTCTTTAAAGTGGCTGATTTTTTGTTCTGCTGTTTTGTTGGACAGCGAAAGCTTGAATATATTTTGGTTGCCATTTTTTTCACTCAGGTAATAAACATATTGACCATCTGCTGAAAATACGGGTTCTCTGTCTTCTCCTTCAAAAGAGCTGATCTTTTTATATTCCTTACTAGCCAATTGATAAGTCCATATATCCCTTGTAACAGAAGAAGTATGGTGTTTACGCCATGGATCCTCGGTACCCTTTCTGTCTTGAAACACCATTAAATCTCCTTTAGGATTGTAATGTACAAACTCAGAACCTGCACTTAAGAGCATCAAACTCTTTCCCCCTGTAACAGGAACACTATACAACTTAGAGAATAAATTTCCTCTAGGAAAACGCACAGAAGTATTCAAATCATTTCTTCCAGAACCAAAAATGACTTTTTTATTATCAGGAGTAAAATCCCAGGGATAATCATTTGAAGAGTGATACGTTAATCTTTTAGCAGGTCCTCCTTCTACAGCTATGATAAACACATCAAAGTTTCCATATCTGTCGGAGGCAAAGGCAATTTGTTTTCCATCTTTACTCCAAACTGGATAGTAATCATGGGCTTCATGCATGGTTAATAATTGTGCATTTCCGCCGGTACTGGGTACTTTGTACAAGTCGCCTTTGTAACTGAAAACAATGGTTGATCCATCAGGAGAAATGGATGGATAGCGCATCCATAGCGGATCAGTTTGAGCATTTGCTGCTCCAACTATTGACAATAGTAAAAAGGACAACATGAGCTTCTTCATAAGGCTTTATTTTTGTGGATCTTAAAGTTATTAAACAGAACCCATGGACTCAAATAGTTTTTATTTCTGGTTAAGCCAGCAGCAGCAGTTGGATATTCATCCTGTAGTGGCGTTTGATCCCCATAGGGACAAATTGTTGGCTATGGATTTTACTGAGCAAAACAAGGCCTTAACAACTGCTTTAATAGAAGATACATCAAAGTTTTCTGAGTATATCAATGAAACATTGGAAGCTGCCAATGCACTTTATGGTATTGGTGGATACGATGAACATAGGACAGTATATGCAAGAAGTCGGGTATTTGATGGTGTTAAAGAAGAAGACGCAAGATGCATTCATTTAGGCATAGATATTTGGGGTAAAGCAGACACAGCAGTACATGCACCATTAGATGGTTTCGTACATAGTTTCGCATTTAATGAAGCCTATGGCGATTATGGAGCTACCATTATTTTATCACATCAAATTGCTGGGGCGCAGTTTTATAGTCTATATGGTCATTTAGCATTAAAGGATATCAAAAATTTAACTGAAGGAAAGTTTATCAATGCAGGTGAAGTGTTTGCGCATTTTGGAGCACCTGCTGAAAACGGACACTGGCCCCCACATTTGCATTTTCAATTAATCATTGATATAGAAGGGCAAGCAGGGGATTATCCTGGCGTTTGCAGTTTAGCTAATCGAGCAAAATACTTAGCAAATTGTCCGGACCCAGATGCTTTGATAAACCTAATTCAATGGGCTAAGTAGTTGGATTAAAATCAGGTTTTTCCCATTGCTTGATAATATTGGAAGGAATGGTATAAATGCCTGTTTTAGAGTTTGTGGCATGATATACCATACTTCTTGCAATGGCTTTTGCGTGAACGGGTATGTATTTTTTAAATTTCCCCCTCATGATGGGAATTGCTTTCAGTGCAATGAAAATTCCAATTTCTTCTAGCCATCTTGATTCTTTTCTTGGTCCCAAAATAAAGGAAGGTTGAAATATATAAATGGAGCTATAGTTTAATTGCTTTAATGAGTCTTCTAATTTCCCTTTTGTTCTGTTATAAAATATACTTGACCTAGCATTAGCACCTGTAGCGCTTACTACCAAGAATCTTTTACTGCCTGCCATTAATTGTAATTGTGCAATTCTTAATGGGGCTTCAAAGTCTACCAAAGTAAATGCCTCTCTGGTTTTGACACTTTTTATGGTAGCTCCTAAGCAGCAATACACATCTTCTACGTCTACCCAGGTTTGTATTGTTTCAAAATTAACAATCTCCTCAACCAGTTTTGGATGAGATATACCGAGTGGCCTACGAACATAGACCGTAACCTGACTGTATTGTTCAGAAGCTAGTAATATTTCGAGTAGGTATGACCCTGTTAAACCACTTGCGCCTAATACCAATGCTTTTCTTTGTACCATCCTATAATTTTACCAAAGATAAGGACTGCTTTATTTGTACTTTTGAAGAGTTATGCCAAATAATAATCTAAACAACGATTTAAACGCATTAAACCCTGCTGAAAAGGAGTTTGAAAACACCATTCGGCCCCAGGAAATTGATGATTTCTCTGGCCAACCTCAATTAATTGAGAACCTAGTGATATTTATTAAAGCGGCTAAATTAAGGGGGGAAGCATTGGATCATATTTTATTTCATGGTCCTCCTGGATTAGGTAAAACAACATTAAGCCGAATTGTTGCGAACGAATTAGGGGTTAGTATCAAAGAAACTTCGGGCCCAGTGATAGAAAAACCAGGTGATTTGGCAGGTTTATTAACCAATTTACAGCCCAATGATGTACTGTTTATTGATGAAATTCACCGACTTAGTACGGTAGTTGAGGAATACCTCTATTCGGCCATGGAAGACTTTAAAATTGATATCATGATTGATACTGGTCCTAATGCCAGAAGCATTCAAATCAATTTAAATCCATTTACGTTGGTTGGTGCAACAACAAGAAGTGGATTATTAACAGCTCCTTTGTTGTCTCGTTTCGGAATTAAATCTAGGCTAGAATATTACGGGGCTTCTGTTTTGCAAAAAATCATTGAAAGAAGTGCTAATATTTTAGGTACTAAAATTACGATTGATGCTGCAGCAGAAATTGCAGGTAGAAGTCGCGGAACACCTAGAATTGCCAATGGATTATTAAGAAGAGTGAGAGATTTTGCACAGGTATTAAATGATGGAATAATTGATTTAGGCATTACACAACATGCTTTGAAAGCATTGAATGTAGATGCTCATGGTTTAGATGAAATGGATAATCGTATTTTATCGGCAATCATTAATAAATTCAAAGGGGGCCCTGTTGGTATTACTACTATTGCAACGGCAGTGGGAGAAGAACCAGGTACAATTGAAGAAGTTTATGAACCTTTCCTTATACAAGAGGGCTTTTTACAAAGAACCCCTAGAGGAAGGGAAGCTACATTAAAAGCTTACAATCACCTAGGGGTTGTAATGAAAAGAGGAGAAGCTGGGGAGCTCTTTACCTAAAGGTATTTAAGCCTAAGGAGCAACCAGTCTAAATCCATTTCCATGAATATTGACAATTTCAATATTGGTATCTTCTTTTAAATACTTGCGCAACTTTGCAATGTACACATCCATGCTGCGACCGTTGAAATAAGTATCACTGCCCCATATTTTTTTCAATGCACGTTCACGAGGCAATAAATCATTTTTATGTTCGGCCAACATTTTCAATAATTCATTTTCCTTAGGAGAAAGGGTTTGCATAGTGGTGCCAATTTTCAACTCTCTCAATTTGGGATTAAAATGGTAACCTCCTAAATCAAATTCAATATTGTCGTTGATTTTATTTTCTTCCTCGTTTCTCTTTAAGATTGCTTTTATTTTTAGCAATAATACTTCGCTGTCAAAAGGCTTAGTGATATAATCGTCTGCACCCAATTTATACCCTTGAATAATATCATCTTTCATGGTTTTTGCACTCAAGAAAAATAAAGGAACATCTGGATCAATATCTCTAATTTCTTCTGCTAACGTAAATCCATCCATATTGGGCATCATCACGTCTAATAAACACATATCAAATTTCTCGCGTTGAAAAGCAGCTAATCCTAATCTTCCATCTCTTTCTAGCGTTACTTCATATTCATTTAATTCTAAGTAATTTTTTAGTACCATACCTAAGTTGGTATCGTCTTCACAAAGTAAAATTTGGTATTGTTTCTTGTCTTCCATTTGTAGAATTTTGAGTGAAATAACAATAAATTACTATTAATTCCCGAGCAATAGGGTGCAATCTTTTGTTAAATATCCTAATTGGCTTTATTTAGGTATTGCTTATCGGTAAGCGCTTTCAGAAAATTAACTAAATCTTTTTTCTCTTCAGTAGTCAATTTAAGGGGCTCTTTTAATGTAGAATCTAGATTAATGGGCTTTGGCACAAATTGGTAGGGGTTATCGTAATAGTCAATTACTTCTTCGAGCGTCTTAAACATGCCATTGTGCATATAGGGGGCTGTAATAGCAATATTTCGTAACCCTGGTGTTTTAAATTTGCCAAGGTCTTCTTTATTCTTTGTAATTGCATAGCGCCCTTCGTCGGTAAAATTGACCCCATCGTACAGCCCAATATTTTTAAAATCATCATTGGTAAAATCAGGGCCATTATGACAATCAAAACACTTTGTTTTTTCGCTTACAAATAGTTGCCTGCCTCTTTCTGCCGACGCAGATAGTTCATCCAAATCAAATGCAGATTCATCTGTTTCAAGTGTGTTTTGGTAGGCAGCTAAAGCAAGTCCAAGGTTTTTAGGGGATGGAAGCTGTTTGAAAATTGAGCTGAATAACGATTTGTAAGCCTTACTTTCATTCAGCCTTTTTATGGCTTCTTTAATTGGAAGGTTCATTTCAACGGGATTTTCTATAGGCATTAAAGCCTGTTGCTCAAGGCTTGCGGCTCTGCCATCCCAAAAAAATGGATTATGTCCACGAAGGTTCATTACGCTAGGTGCATTTCTACTACCTGGGGTTGCGCCAACACCTAAACTAATGGCTAATGTATCTGCAAAACCAAAAGCAGGAATATGACAGCTAGCGCAGCTTATAGAATGGTCTTTAGAAAGGATGGGATCGAAGAAGAGCTTCTTCCCCAACTGAGCTTTTGTTTTTATAGGGCTTGGTGTGTTGAAGCCGCTGCTGAAAGCAATAGCCAGTCCTAATCCCCCAATAACCCACCATTTTTTCATGGTGCAAAGTTACAATTTAGTGGCTGCTTTTTTGCAATTGTACTCCTTTTTCGTATAGCTTATACAAAATGCCAAAAACAAAACCAATCCAAACAACATTAGTGGCATGGTCATTACCATATCTATTATATTCTATTTCATTGTTGGTTAAAATTTGCACAGACGAGTTGATGAAATAGCCGCTAATGTGAAAAATAAAAAAACAAATTATATAACTTCCCCACAAAAATCTTAGCCATTTTAAATTTTCTGTAAAAAATTCAATTTGATTTCTCATCTGTATAAAAATTCTTAAGGTAACAGTCCCAGTAAAGAAAACCAACAGCCAAATCAGTGGTTCAAAATGATTTTCATTGGGCCAAAATAAGCGTTGCACTATACTTGGATTTTCAATTTCAAGCACAGTGTAATTGCTTATGAGTTTGGCATTGGGATACGACAGTAATATTTGAGGTTTTTGAATGTTGAGGTTCTGCTTAATAGGGAGTTGTATCTTGTAACTTTGACTGAACATACTATCTAAAAATCCCCATAGTCCCATTAAAACGCATGCAAGTCCAACGAATTTGTGCAACAACCAATGAGTGTTCCAGATTTTTTTAAGCATTGGGATTCTTTTCTTGGAAAAAATATAATGACTTCAAAATACAAAAATTTATTTTAAAGCTAGAATGGCATTAGCTATTTTGCAATAAATCAGTTTATGAGTCATTCATTAGCATTTGCAGAAGCCGTTCAAAAAGGATATCAATTTAAAGGAGAAAAGGTAAAAATCGGCTGTGGAATGTTGAATGGAGAAGTGGTTAATGATGCTGCTATTTATATTCCGCTCAAAACAATGAATCGACATGGATTGATTGCAGGGGCTACGGGTACAGGCAAAACCAAAACATTGCAACTGATTAGTGAGTGTTTGAGCGATAATAGTGTGCCTGTTTTATTGATGGATATTAAAGGTGACTTAAGTGGTATTGCTACTGAAGGAGTTTCCAACGAAAAAATAATTGAGCGGTCCGCAAAATTGGGTATTCAGTGGAAGCCCACTGCTTATCCAGTTGAACTGTTGACTTTAACAGGAGGGAATGGTGTTAAGTTGCGTGCAACTGTTTCTGAATTTGGCCCTGTTTTATTAAGTAAAATATTAGGATTGAACGATACCCAGGGCGGGTTAGTTTCTATGATTTTTAAGTATTGTGACGACAATGCAATGCCACTGCTCGATTTGAAAGATTTTATTAAAGTATTACAATACATTGGTGCAGAGGGGAAGGTGGAGATAGAAAAGTTGTACGGAAAAATTTCTACTACTTCTACTGGAACCATCTTAAGAAAAGTAATCGAATTACAACAACAAGGTGCAGATATTTTTTTTGGTGAAAAAAGTTTTGAAATAGATGATTTAATGCGCATCAGTGATGATGGGAGGGGCATGATTAATATTTTGCGTGTAACCGATATGCAAGACAAGCCTAAATTATTTTCTACATTTATGTTGCAATTGTTGGCCGAGTTATATGCCAGCTGCCCTGAAGAAGGCGATTTGGATAAGCCTAAGTTGATTTTGTTTATTGACGAAGCGCATTTGATTTTTCAAGAAGCATCGGATGCCTTATTACAGCAATTAGAAACAGTTATTAAATTAATTAGATCAAAGGGGGTTGGTATATTTTTCTGTACTCAAAATCCACAGGATATTCCAGCTTCTATATTAAGTCAATTAGGATTAAAAGTACAACATGCATTGCGCGCATTTACTGCTGCAGATAGAAAAACAATTAAACAAGCTGCGGAGAATTTTCCAGAGTCAGACTTTTATGATGTGGATGAGTTATTGACCCAGTTAGGTATTGGTGAAGCATTTGTTACTTTATTAAATGAGAAAGGAATTCCTACTCCGCTAATACATACCATGTTGAATCCTCCTCAAAGCAGAATGGATGTTTTAACAGAGGCAGAAATAAATACCATCAATGCTAAAAGTAAACTAGTGCCAAAGTACAATCAGGTGATTGATAGTGAAAGTGCGCACGAAATATTATCAGCAAAATTAGCCGAAGCGCAAGCAAGAACCGCAGCATTGTCAACACCCGAAAATGATGCTCAGTTTTCTGACAATAGCGGAAGAGCCAGTAAGCAAAAAGAAGAAAGTTTTTTTGATAATCCCATTGTAAAACAAGTAGGTAGAACAGCCGCGAGTATTATTACCAGAAGCTTATTAGGTGCTTTGGGTTTGGGTGGAAGATCAAGTACAAGGGCTAGTAATAAAAAACGATATTAATCAGCAGATAGCCAAAATATCAGCTGCTCTTCATTGATACTGATTTTTTCTTCGGCTTGTAAAAAATTGAGTATTGCCCAGATTTTTTTGGCAGAAATCTTTGGTGTCGCGCTCATTAGTGCGTCTATCAAAAGTCCTTTTGTTGAACTGGTTTTTAAAATGGTTTCTACTTGATTTATATCGGCAGTAGACACTTCCTTTTTTTTATTGTTCAGGCATAGGTCACATACTCCACAAGGGAGCGTGCTATCATCTCCAAAATATTGCCCTATGAAATTGCTTCTGCAATGATTTATAGTGGTTGCATATTGAATGATTGAAGCAATTCTTTGCCCGTGTAATTTTTTTCTCTCTAAATAATGGTCTTGGTTGATATGTAAAAATTTTGCCGATGCCCTATTGAGTAAAAAATGAATTTGTGGTGTTTCTTTTTTGGGGAGGTATTCTATTATTCCATGTGCGTGCAGTTGATTTAGTTGCATTGTGATGGTAGCAATATCTGTTCTGCAAACCCTTGCAAGACTTTGCTCATAGATTGAGATTCGATTGTAAAAAATACCAGCATAAGTTCTAAGCAATGCCTTAATAAGCGGCTCTAGTGATGGATACATTATTTCAAACTGATCTAAGGATGCTGTATCTGTACAAAAATTCACCTGTGTGGGTAAAAATATCTGTTCGTTAAATTGGATATGCCCTTCTTGTTCTAGGATACGAAGTACATTTACCACCAATAATGGATCTAGTTTAAAATGAGTGATAAATTGATTAAAATCAAAATCATAATAGATGCCCTCTCCATTACCTACTGCTATTTGTAGATATTCTGCAATGGCCTGATATACTTCTTTAATAACTGTAATAGGAGGGAATTTCTTTTCACCATTTTGTTTTAGTTCAACTAAATCTTTTTGTTGCCATAATAAAATGGCAAAAGCCCTTTTTTCGTCCCTTCCCGCTCTTCCTGCTTCTTGGTAATAGTTTTCTAAGCAATCTGGTATATCGTGATGAATAACCGTTCTTACATCTGGTTTATCAATGCCCATTCCAAAAGCATTGGTGCAAACCATTACCCTTGTTTTATTTTGAATCCAGCTATACTGTTTTTGTTCTCTTAGTAGTTGATTTAGTCCTGCATGATAATAGTCGGCACTAATCCCTTGAAGTAAAAGCGCTTCAGCAATTTTTTTGCATTGTTTCCTGCTATTACAATAAACAATACTACTGCCAGCTACTTTTTCTAAGATGGTTAAAATTTTATTGATTTTACTTTCGGTTTCAAAACAACTATACGAGATATTAGGTCTCACGAACGATTGTTTAAAAACGGAAGCATTGTTTAATCCTAATTGGGCTCGTATATCAGCCAAAACCAATGGTGTAGCTGATGCGGTTACTGCAATGGTAGGAATGGGTGGAAGTTTCTTTTTTGTTGATAAAATTCTGCAATAAGACGGTCTAAAGTCGTATCCCCATTGCGAAATACAATGCGCTTCATCTATTACTAGCAATCCAAAAGGTATATGTGGCAGATACTGATTGAAAACGATGCTTTCTAGTCTTTCCGGAGAACAATAGATAAACTGATATGCCTTCTCCGTTGCATCAATCAAAACTTGCTTTACCTCTTCTTTTTGCATTCCACTATGAATGGCAACTGCACTAATTCCTTTTTTATTTAATGCATCTACCTGGTCTTTCATAAGGGCAATCAAAGGGCTGATAACGAGTGTAACACCCGGTAAAACAATGCCCGGTATTTGAAAGCAAACAGATTTTCCTCCACCAGTGGGTAGCAATGCCAAACAATCTTTGCCTTGTATTACAGTTTGAATAATCTCTTCCTGTAAAGGCCTAAAAGCAGTATGCTTCCAATATTGTTGTAATATTTGTAGCGGTGAAGTCAAATGGATTAATGCACTTTTTTAAAGTTCAATCTAACAGAGTTAATGGCTAACACTACATCGCTCAAGCCCATTACCAAAGCACCTATAGTAGGGCTTAAAAAGCCAAAAGCTGCAACTGGGATGGCAACCACATTGTATATAAGTGCCCAGAATAAATTTTGTTGAATGGTGAGGTAGGTATGTTTTCCTAGTCCTAATGCTAGCGTCAAGTTTTTTACACCATGATTCATTAATACCACTTCTGCACTTTGAACGGCAATATGTGCGGCGTCACTCAATGAAACACCAACTGTTGCTTTTGCTAAAGCAGGTGCATCATTAATTCCATCGCCAACCATTGCAGTTGGGCTAATTAAATTTAACGCTTCTATTTTTGCAAGTTTCTCTGCTGGACTTTGTTCTGCAAATACTTCGTCTATGCCTAATTGGCTGGCAACATAATCACATTTTACTTGTAAGTCTCCGCTCAATAAAATGGTTTTGATTCCTTTTTGTTGCAATGATTTTATCATTGCTGCAGCTTCTGGTCTTATTTCATCCTTTAAATCAATTGAAGCCAATAAAGTATTGTTTTTTACTAAGTAAATATTGTGATTCGTATTATTGGTTAAATGCGCAATGTTTTTATACGAGGAAGCAGAATAGGTATTGCCTTCCTTGTCTGTTGCATTGATGCCTAATCCTTTTTCTTCAGTGATGTCACTGAAACGAATTTCATCTTTTGTTTTCCATGCTTGCGCAATAGCTTTGGCCAATGGATGCATAGAATATTTTTCAAGTGAATAAGCAATTCGCTTACACTCTGCTTCACCTAATGCTTTTCCTGCTTCCGTTAGTTCAAAGGCAGCTATTGAAAATTGACCTGTAGTAAGTGTTCCTGTTTTATCAAAAACAACTTGTTGAATATCTTTAAATAATTCAAGTGTTTTGGTGTTCTTAAATAATACGCCATTTCGAGCTGCTCTTCCTAATCCAACTGCTATTGCTGCAGGTGTTGCAAGTCCCATGGCACATGGGCAAGCAATTACCAATACCGCAATACTTCTCATTAAACTCGGTGTAAAAGCTTGTTCTCCTATTGTATAGTTTAAAACGAAAGTTAATAAAGCAATTCCCACCACAACTGGTACAAATACTGCACTGATTTTATCTGCCAATAATTGTACTGGCGGCTTTTCTGTTTGAGCATTCTTCACCATTTTAAGAATATTTCCTAACACGGAATCTTCTCCAACAGCAGTAACATAAGCTTTTACAGTTCCGTTCACAATGGTTGAACCACCAATCAAAATATCTTTGACCTTTTTATCTACTGGTATAGATTCTCCAGTTATGATGGATTCATCAACTGCAACTTCTCCTGATAAAATTTTGCAATCCATTGGTACTGCTTCCCCAGTTCTGATCAATAATAAATCACCCGTTTTAAGGGAAGTACTTTCTACAGGAAAAATATGTTCGTTTTGTTCGTTATCGTAAGCAATCATATTAGCCATCGTTTTTTGAGACTTGGCTAATTTGTTAAGTGCTATCTGTGTTTGTTCAACAGACTTATCTTCCATCCAATAACCCAAAAAGACAAGTGTAATAATTGTAGCGGTGGTTTCATAAAATAAGTATTGATCAGCTTGACCTGTTACAGTGCCATATAGGCTATAAATAAAAGAAGAAAGCGCTCCCAACGCAATCAATACATTCATGTTGGGAACTCCTTTTAATAAGCTCTTTAATCCACTTCTGCCAAAAAAATCCATCCCCAAAATAAATACAGGGATAGTCAAACCCAATTGTACATAGGGGTTCATCAACCAGTGTATATGTATACCTGGAATCATATGCAACATCAAGGGAGCGGTAAACACCGCACAAAAAGCAAATCTTTGTAAGTGCGATTTAAATATTTTTTTACCCGATTTCCCTAAATCTGCCCCACCTTTTACCTGATATCCTAAATCGTGAATGCCTTTCTGTATTGCAATTTTATTCGTGCCCTCTGGAAGGTTAAAACTTACATCACCCCCAATGAAATTGACTTTCACTTCATCCATTCCTTTTTCTTTCAGGAATTTATCGATGGATAGTGCGCAGTTGGTGCAGCTCATGCCCGTTACTTTCCAATTTACTTTTTCCATACCCAAATTTACAAAAGCCTTTTCGGCTTCATTTGCGAGTTTGGAATTATATTCCCTTTTCGCAAACTATCTTTGTATCATGGATGCAATTTTCACCGTTGATCAAATAGAAAGAGTAGCGGCAGCGTTTTTTAAAAAGTGCCAAAAACACAAGGTTTGGGCATTTCATGCACCAATGGGTGCTGGCAAAACCACTTTGATCAATGCGCTTTGTAGACACTTAGGTGCAAGTGATGCGTTAAGTAGCCCCACATTTGCTATAGTGAATGAGTATTCCAGTACGAATGCTGGCATTTTGTACCATATGGATTGGTACCGCCTCAAAAATGAAGGGGAAGCCATAGATGCAGGCGTAGAAGATTTGCTAAATAGCGGATCTTATTGTTTTGTTGAATGGCCTGAAAATGCCCCTAATTTATTAGGACCAGAAACGCTACACTTATATTTAGAGGTATTAGATGCCCAAACTAGGCGTTTGTATTTACCAGAAGAGGCAATATAGCCATCTAGTATTCAGTTAAGCATTGGCTTAATTTGTTAACTTCAACCTTTAACCTTACACATGGCAATCAGCAAACCGAGTATTAGCCCTTCGCTTTTATATGAAGCAATGGAAGAAACCCTTGATATTAAAACACCTGGGGCAAAATTACATATTGGCATACCCAAAGAAATAGCGTTCCAAGAAAATCGAATTGCGCTAACTCCCGATGCAGTTGGGGTATTAGTGGCCAATGGGAATATAGTTACCATAGAGCACAATGCAGGAGAGCGCAGTCATTATTCTGATAGAGATTATTCAGAAGCTGGGGCACAAATTGTATATGATCGCGCTGCAGTTTATCAATGCCCCATATTGGTAAAGAGTGCGCCGCCTGTAGAAGAAGATATCCCTTTGCTGCAAATGAATCAAATCATTATATCTCCAATACATCATTCTGCATTAAAGAAAGATATTATCGAGAAAATGATGGCGAAACGGATTACTGCATTAAGTTTCGAGAACTTTAAAGACGATAGTGGTACTTATCCTATTGTAAGAAGCATGAGTGAAATTGCAGGCAGTGCGGTCATGTTGATAGCTGGCCAATACTTGAGCAGCTTTAATGAAGGTAAAGGGGTTTTATTAGGAGGAATCAGTGGTATACCACCTACCAAAGTAGTTATCATTGGTGCGGGTATTGTAGGTGAATGTGCAACTAGGAATGCTTTAGCAATGGGTGCTTCTGTAAAAGTATTCGATAATAATATTTATCGCCTAAAGCAAATGCAAAACAACTTAGGGCAACGTGTTTGGACCAGTGTATTAGAACCACGCATATTAGCGAAGCAGTTAAAAACCTGTGAAGTTGCAGTGGGGGCATTAAGCAATGAATATGGAAGAGCTCCTGTGGTAGTGACAGAGGAAATGGTGGCAGCTATGCGTCCTAATAGTATTATTATTGACGTTGCGATTGACAGAGGCGGGTGTTTTGAAACCAGTGAATTAACTAGTTATGAAGAACCCACTTTTTTAAAGCATGGAGTAATCCATTATTGCGTACCCAATATTCCTAGTGGTTTTGCAAGAACTGCTTCTCAAGCCATCAGTAATGTACTGATGCCATTGTTATTAGAAGTAAGCGACGAAGGAGGGTTAGAAGAAATGATATGGCATAAGTTTAATGTTCGGGAAGGCGTATACTTATTCAAAGGTTCTGTAACAGATATTTATATTAGTCAGAAATTTGATTTGAAATATACCGACTTGAACTTACTGATTGCCAGCAGACGCTAAGTTATTTGTAATCATTAATATGAATACGCGCATTACAGAAATGAATTTCTGCTTCTTCGTTGCTGCAGATGATCACAATTTTATTGGTGCAATTTTCCTGTATTAAATTTTGGTAAAGAGAATAACCTTCTTTGTCTAGATTCGTACAAGGTTCGTCCAATAAAAGTAATGGTGTGTCAGAAAAAATAGCTTGAGCCAATTTTAGCCGTTGTTTCATGCCGCTACTGTACTTGCTTATTTGTTTGTTGGCGGCTTTACTCAATCCTACTTTAAGAAGTATTTCATCCATTGTTTGATGCTTGGTGAGCGGTTTAAAGCTTGAATGAAACGCTAAAAACTCTGCACCTGTCATTTCTTCAATTAATTCTAAATAGGGAGTGCAAATGGATAGGTGTTGAAAATGTTTTTCGGCAACTACGGGCAATTGCATATCGCCTTCATTAAAATTCATGTTGCCTGCAATACACTGCAATAAAGTGCTTTTGCCTGATCCATTGTGACCCGTTATTGCATAAGCTTTACCAATATCAAATTGATAATTTAATCTGCGGAATATCCATTCCCGATTAAATTTCTTTCCGCAATTATTCAAAATAATGGAATAATTATTCATCATCGTTGGCGCCCTTCGTAAAACGCTTTATAATACCTCTGCCACTCTCTCTAATGAAAGTTACAATTTCATCTCTTTCATCAGTTGCGGGCAATTCTTCTTCTATGTATTCTAGCGCTTGAGAAGTATTTAATCCCTTGTTATAGATTGTTCTATATACGTCTAGAATATGATTGATTTGCTCTAATGGGAAGCCCCTTCTTTTTAACCCAACACTATTTACACCTCCATAACTTAATGGATTTCGAACAGCTTTTATATAAGGGGGAACATCTTTGCTTACTAAACTACCTCCAGCAATAAATGTATGTTGTCCAATATTTACAAATTGATGTACTGCACTCACTCCACCAACAACAGCCCAATCGCCCACTGTTACGTGACCTGCTACTTGTACGCTATTACTCATAATAACGTGGCTGCCAATAATACAATCATGCGCAATATGACTGTAAGCCATAATTAAACAATGATTTCCTATGACTGTTTTGCCTCTATCTTCTGTGCCTCTGTTGATGGTAACAAACTCTCTAATAGTAGTATGATCACCAATTTCAACTGTTGTTTTTTCTCCCACAAATTTTAAGTCTTGTGGAATAGCACCCAGTACGGCACCTGGAAATATGCGACAATTTTTTCCAATTCTTGTGCCATCCATGATGGTAACATTGCTTCCAATCCAAGTGCCTTCGCCCACTTGAACATCACCATGTATTACTGTAAAAGGATCAATTTTTACATTGGGAGCAATGCGTGCATTGGGATCAATATAAGTATAAGGATGCGTCATATTTTTTGTTTCGATGGTAAGATACGATTTTGATTGCTTTAGCTGTCTGCTCTCCTAACAACCTGTGCTACCAAGTCTGCTTCGGTAGCTACTTTCCCCCCTACATAAACCGTACCTCTCATTTCACAAATACCTCTTCTGATAGGGCCTAAAAATTCTAATTTCAATACCATGGTATCACCTGGTCTTACCATTTGTTTGAATTTACAATTGTCTATTTTTAAAAAGTACGTATCGTATTTGCCCTCTGGCATTGAATTGATGCAAAGAATACCTCCAGTTTGAGCTAAAGCCTCAATTTGAAGAACACCTGGCATTACCGGGTTTCCAGGAAAATGTCCAGGAAAAAACCATTCATTAAAACTTACATTCTTGATGCCAACAATATAAGTGTCTGTTAATTCAATGATTTTATCTACTAATAAAAATGGATGTCTATGGGGTAAGGTTTTTTCTATTTGTTCTAAAGTATAGACGGGAGGAACAGTTGGGTCATAGGTAGGAACCCCTTTTACATGCTTGTTCTTTTTGATATACTGTTTAATTTTTTTAGCAAACTCAACGTTAGAACTATGTCCTGGTCTATTGGCAATAATTCTTGCTTTGATAGGGTACCCAATTAAAGCAAGATCACCCACCACATCTAATAATTTGTGTCTGGCAGGTTCATTAGGGAATCTTAATTCTAAATTATTTAAAT
This sequence comes from Sediminibacterium sp. FEMGT703S, assembly GCA_002786355.1. GTDB lineage: Bacteria > Bacteroidota > Bacteroidia > Chitinophagales > Chitinophagaceae > Sediminibacterium. Next base: position 426,093 of record PGCO01000013.1, on the reverse strand, counting down.
ACCCTTCACTTTTAACCGCAATTTCTTCCTTCTTAAAAATCTTAGCCAAACGAGTCATTTCTGCATCAGTAATAGGTTTGTCAACTACTACAATTGCATTATTGATATCCCCTCCCTTGATTAGATCATTGTCTAATAACATTTCTAACTCATGTAAAAAGCAAAATGTTCTGCAGGGTGCAATTTCTGTTTTAAAGTCTTTGATGGTTTTTAAACCAGCATGTTGGGTTCCAAGAACTGGGCTATTAAAATCAATCAAAGTGGTTATTTGATAGTCCATTGCAGGCAAGGCAACCATTTCAACCCTTTTGCCTTCATCATAATGGTAAATATTCTCATCTAAACTATACCATATTTTAGCAGCATCCTGTTCTGATACCCCTTTTTCTTCAATCAATGCAATAAAGGGAGCAGAACTTCCATCCATGATGGGAATTTCCGGTCCGTTTACTTCAATTAATACATTGTCTACCCCCATGCCTACTAGAGCAGCTAAAATATGTTCAACTGTACTTACTTTGGCATCACCTACTTGTAGGGTAGTACCCCTACTGGTATCGGTCACTAAATCACAATCAGCTTTAATGATGGGTTTATTCGGCAAATCCGTACGCTGAAACTGCATGCCAAATCCAGGATTGGCAGGCTTTAGTATCATATCTACTAAAACGCCAGTATGCAACCCAGTACCACTAATGTGAATTGGTTGAGTTAAAGTATGTTGTTTCTCGGGATTAAAGTTCATGTCCATGGTTCCGCGCTTTAAGTCTGCGAAATTAAGTCATCCCGATGGTTTAACCTCATATTAGGGTTTAACCCTTTCAGAAAGTAGTTGAGCAACCATTTTTTCTAAGGTTTGTAACCTTTTTTCTGTTTCGGGTAAATTACGGGTTGCTGCTTGAACCCTTAATGAGCTGGTATAATCAAAAGCAGGGTAACCATTGACTGATTTATTGGGCTCTTTAATCGTTTTGGTAATGCCGCTTCTTCCCCCAATTTTGGTTCCATCAGCAATACTCAAATGGCCAGCAACCCCTGTTTGTCCACCCATCATAACATATTTGCCTACTTTACTACTGCCGCTAATGCCAGATTGTGCTGCAATAACTGTATTGCTTCCAATTTCAACATTATGAGCGATTTGCACAAGGTTATCAATTTTAGCTCCTTTTTTAATGATGGTAGAACCCATGGTGGCTCGGTCAATAGTTGTATTGGCACCTATTTCTACAAAATCTTCCACTACTACATTCCCCAATTGAGGAACTTTAGTAAAGCTTCCATCCGCCTGTGGCGCAAATCCAAAACCGTCACTTCCTATTACCACACCTGCATGAACAATTACATTGTTCCCAATTACACAGTCTTTGTAAATTTTAACGCCAGGATAAATGGTTGTGTTCTCACCCACTGTTACTCGGTCTCCTAAATAAACACCTGGATATATTTTACTATTGTGTCCAATTTTCACTTGATCACTAACAAAAACAAATGCACCTATATAAACCGAATCCCCCATACTGGCCGAACTAGCAATATGACTAGGAGTTTGAATCCCTGTTAATTGATTGGCAGCCATTTCTTGGTACTTAGTCATTAAAACTGCAAATGCACTGTAAGCATCCGGAACCCTTATCAGGGTTGCTTTAACAGGTGCTTTTAATTGTAATGATTGGTTCACAATTACCACTGATGCTTCAGTTGAATACAAATAGTCTTCGTATTTAGGATTCGCAAGAAAAGAGATTTGAGAAGGTTTTGCTTCTTCAATTTTTCCAAAAGAAACAACCATTGCATTGGCATCTCCTTCAATAGTACCATTGATCATTAATCCAATCTGAGCCGCGCTAAACTGCATAAAAGTGGGTTAGGTTAACAGACAAATGTAAAATTTTTTTACCTGAGACGAAAGATTTTGCTGTATCATTGAATTATCTACTTCAGTTATATCTTTTACAGTTCCATCTTTGTATAGAATATTTATTTTTTCTTCTTTGCTTTGGTAGGTGGTATTGGTTGCAATCCCTGTAAAACAAAGGAAATTTGCTTCTTCTTCGTTTACATCAAATTGCTTCATGACTTGTTGCTTTTTTGCTTCAATAAACGAAGATTCAAAGGGTGTTGCTTGAATGCTGGTTTTGTAAATGGAACGATTAAGCAATCTGGTACAAAGCAAAGAGAGTACTTTGTCTGAATGAGTACTCCATTTTTTAATTGCACTGATTACGTCAAAATCGTCCATTAAACAAAAACGTTTGATGGTATCTGTATTCATTGGTCCATTGAATGTTCCAAGAAAAAAGTCTACCTCAGATCCTGTTGCCAAACTTTTTTGATTGGCATGGTATATGGTTCTTACTCTTTGAATAATTTTCACCAACATTTTTTCGGCAGATAAAACGGTTTTGTGTAAGTAAACCTGCCAATACATTTGTCTTCTGGCAACTAAGAATTTTTCAACGCTATAAATCCCCTTTTCTTCTACCATTAACTGTCCATGGTGTACCGTCAACATTTTTAAAATTCGATCGTATCCAATCACTCCTTCGCTTACTCCAGAGAAAAAACTATCTCTGCTTAAATAGTCCATTCTGTCTACATCTAATTGGCCACTGATTAACTGATGTAGAAAGGGTTTATGGTATTGATTAGTGAAAATATCAATGGCAAGACCTAGCTGACCGTTCAATTCATTGTTCATGAGTTGCATGATCTGTAATGAAAGGTCTTCGTGATGAACGCCAAGTACCAGCTCATGTTCTAAGGCGTGCGAAAAAGGGCCATGTCCTATATCATGCAATAAAATGGCCGCTTTTACGGCAATTTCTTCTTCTTTAGTTATTTCTATTTCTTTGCTCCTCAGTTCATTTACTACATTACACATGAGGTGATAGGCACCCAAAGAATGATGCAATCGGGTATGAACAGCCCCTGGATAAACCAGTTGAGCCATAGCCATTTGTTGAATCCTTCTTAAGCGTTGATAAAATGGATGGGCTATTATTGAAAAGATTAAGGGATGGCTAATGGTGATAAATCCATAAACTGGGTCGTTAATAATTTTTCTTTTTGGATTGGCCATGCTGTTGCTGAATTGTTAATAAAGGTAGTATTTAGAACTTCAAACAAAATTATAAATAGCTTAGCAATATGGCAATCGCACAGATATTATGGGTAGACGACGAAATTGAAAGTCTGCAATCACAAAAAATATTTTTGGAGAACAAAGGGTACCAAGTTCATACGCTCACCAATGGGTATGATGCTATTGAGTATATTCAACACCATACGGTTGATGTTGTTTTGATGGATGAGAGTATGCCAGGGATTACTGGGCTAGAAACCCTTACCCGAATCAAGCAATTGAATCAGCGGCTTCCAATTGTACTCATTACTAAAAATGAAACAGAGAACCTAATGGATGAAGCCATTGGAAGCCAAATTGCAGACTATTTAATTAAGCCTGTGAATCCCAATCAGGTATTGCTGAGTTTAAAAAAAATCATAGATAATAAACGGCTGGTTGCCGAAAAAACGACGGTTTCGTATCAGCAACAATTTAGTGAATTGTTTATGGCACTTTCTGGTAATCCTGATTATCAAGAGTGGATGGAATTGTATAAAAAACTAGTGTATTGGGAACTAGAAATGGAGAAAAGCGACAGCCCAGAAATGCAAGAGATTTTTTTTAATCAGAAAAAGGAGGCCAATGCTGCTTTTGGAAAATTCATTTCTAAAAATTATGAAAAATGGGTTGCGTCCGCTGCTGCTGATGCGCCTATCATGAGTCATCAATTATTTCAGTTTAAAGTATTGCCTCATTTAGAGCCAGATATTCCTTTGTTTTTTATCTTAATTGATAATCTGAGATATGATCAATGGAAAGCTATTGAGCCCATATTTGCTGAAAGTTTTAGGGTTACCGAAGAAGAAAGTTTTTATTCTATTCTACCTACTGCTACTCAATATTGCCGCAACGCCATTTTTGCTGGGATGATGCCTGTAGAAATCGAAAAGAAGTTTCCTGCGTTGTGGAAAAACGATGAAGAGGAGGGAGGTAAAAACTTACATGAGCAGGAGTTTTTAGCAGCCCAATTAAAGCGTTTAAAAAAAGATGGGATAAAGTTTAGTTACCATAAAATTTTGAATCACCAAGATGGGCAACAATTGGTTAATAATATCCATAATTTATTGGGAAACTCCTTGAATGTAATTGTTTATAATTTTGTTGACATGCTCAGCCATGCAAGAACCGAAATGGAAGTGTTAAAAGAGTTGGCTAGCGACGAAGCCAGTTATCGAAGTTTGACCAAGAGTTGGTTTGAGCATAGCCCGCTTCATCAGGCTTTAAAGAAAATTGCAGATAAAAAAATAAAAATTGTTTTGGCAACCGACCATGGAAGTGTTCGAGTTAAAACTCCGCATAAAGTAATTGGCGACAAGCAAACAACTACCAATTTGAGGTATAAACATGGCAGAAATCTAAACTATGATGAAAAGGAAGTATTAGCATTTAGAGACCCATTAAAAGCTGGATTGCCAGTGCCAACAATTAATTCTTCCTTTATTTTTGCTAAGGAAGATGGGTTTTTATGCTATCCCAATAACTATAACCATTATGTAAACTATTATAAAAACAGTTTTCAACATGGTGGGATTAGTTTAGAGGAAATGATTGTCCCCTTAATTAAAATGGAATCAAAAGCTTAATACTTACTCCAATTTCTGCCCATTTTGTGGATAAAACCCTTCCAAACAAAGTCGTACTAAGATTAAATTTGTGTTGCTATGAAATACACACAATCTACATTAGACAAACTAGAAGATATTTTGGGAGAATCTGAATATGTAGTGAGATACGAAAGAGGTACTTTTCAAAGTGGATGGTGCTTGCTAGAAGCCAGAAGGGTAGTGGTATTGAATAAATTTTTAAATATTGAGGGAAGAATCAATACTTTAATGGAAATCATACCCCAGCTAAATATTCAATTTGATAAACTAACCCTTGAGTCTCAAAAACTTTATGAAGAAGTAGTTAGAAAGTCCGTGACAACAACAGAATAATTACGGACTATACGCTTCTAACCAACATAATTTTACCGTAGTTTTATTGGGTGAATCAACCAGCATTAACCATTCGATTTTTAGGAACAGGAACGAGTACGGGCGTGCCTATGATAGGATGCAGTTGTCCTGTATGTGTTTCCACAAATCCTAAAGATCAACGACTTCGCACAAGTATTTTGGTAGAATCTGCAAAGACCAGCATTGTAATTGATACTACTCCCGATTTTAGGTACCAAATGTTGCGCACTAATACTACCCGGTTAAATGCAGTCCTATTTACACATTCTCATAAAGACCATATTGCTGGTTTAGATGATATTCGGGCATTCAATTTTTTCTCGGGTACTGCAATGGATATTTATGCGAATGCTTCAACCGAAGAAGCGATTCGAAGAGATTTTTATTATGCTTTTTCCGATAACCGTTATCCTGGTACACCAGAATTGCATATGCATAGTATTGGAGATGAAAATTTCTTTGTAGGAGATATTGAGGTCCAACCCATCAAAGTGATGCATCATCGAATGCCTGTGTTAGGGTTTCGAATGGGGAATTTTACCTATATCACCGATGCTAATTATATTGAAACGGCAGAATTAAACAAAGTAAAAGGGTCTTCCGTATTAGTATTAAATGCACTAAGAAAAGAGAAACATTTATCGCATTTTACTTTACAAGAAGCTTTGGATATTGCCGCTATTACTGCAGTTCCTGAAGTATATTTTACCCATATTAGTCACCAGCTTGGTTTACATGATAAGATTAATGCTGAATTGCCAGCACATGTAAAACTTGCTTACGATGGGTTAGTTGTTCGTTTGTAATTCCGCAACTATTTGCGGACATGAAAAAATGGGTAAAAGATTATTTACAATTTTCTAAAAAAGAGAGAATTGGATTAATGGTTGTATTGTTACTTTTAGGCACTTTTATAGTGTTACCTAATTTAATTCCCTCCAGCATTCCTCAGTTACAACATTCGGATACTGCATGGGTAGATCAGGTTAAAACGGACCCATTTAAAATGCCGTATTCAAAAGATACAGCGCAGAGTAGAACAAGTTCTATTCAGCCAGTCTTTTTTAAGTTTGATCCGAATACCGCTTCCGAAGAAGAACTAAAGCAGCTAGGGTTGTCTTATAAAAATGCTCAAACCATTATAAGGTATCGACAAAAAGGGGGGCGGTTTAAAGTACCAACAGATTTGCTCAAAATCTGGGGGATTGAGCCCTCCTTAGCTAAAAAATTGATTCCTTATATACGGCTTCCTTCAACGGCTCTGGTGCAAAATTATCCTGCTGCAAATGAAAGCGGCGGCTATAATCACCCCTATGCCCCAAAAAAAATATCCATAATTGATATCAATACGGCTTCAACGGAAGATTGGGAAGCACTGCCAGGTATCGGCCCGGTGTTAGCAGCAAGAATTATTAAATTTCGAGATAAGTTGGGTGGTTTTTCCAACGTTGAAGACATTAAGAAAACCTACGGCATAAAAGATTCCCTTTTTACGCTAATAAAGCCTTTTTTAAAGATTCATGCTGTGGGGAAACCTTCAATTAATTCAGCCAGTGAATCAAGGTTGATTAAAGCTGGGGTTTCGCCTGAAATAGCTGCAGCTATTGTTCAATATAGAGCCCAATATGGATTATTTGGAAGTTTAGAAGAGTTAAAAAAAATCGTTTTTATTCAATCGGCTCAATATCAGCTACTCTTAGACTTAGTCATTCTGTGAATAATTATCTGGTTATTTTAAGATGAACTTACCAGTAAAATCCCCTAGATTTGCTTTACAAACTAACTAACGGTTGTTTGTTTTAGGGGGTCGGAAAGAACGTGCTTGCTCTGCTCCGACCCCCGTCTATTTAAATTATCATATATGCACTTCAAGGAGACAGAATTGACACAACAAGTGTCTGCAACGGCTAAAGATTTTGCTGAACAGTATATTCGACCGCATTTAATGGAATGGGATGAGGCACAATTTTTTCCAGAAGACCTATTTAGAGAAATGGGAAAGTTGGGTTTAATGGGTGTGCTTGTACCAGCTGAGTATGGTGGGGCTGGATTAGGTTATTTTGAGTACAATGCCATTATTCAAGAAATAGCTAAAGTTTGTGGTAGCATTGGATTGAGTGTTGCAGCACATAACTCGCTTTGCACTAATCATATTTTATCTTTTGGAAACGAAGAACAAAAAAAACGTTGGTTGCCCAAATTGGCTACTGCAGAGTGGATTGGTGCTTGGGGCTTAACTGAACCAAACACTGGCAGTGATGCGGGCAATATGAAAACGACAGCGGTTAAACAGGGGGATCATTGGGTATTGAATGGAACTAAAAGCTGGATTACCCATGGAAAGTCTGGTGAAGTGGCTGTGGTTATTTGCAGAACAGGGGAGCCAAGAACCAGTGGAAACTCAACTGCTTTTGTAGTGGAGAGAGGTACATTAGGTTTTACAGCTGGGAAAAAAGAAAATAAATTGGGGATGAGGGCCAGTGAAACTGCCGAAATGATATTTGACAATTGCATTATCCCTGATAGTAACCGTTTGGGTGAAGTTGGGGATGGATTTAGACAAGCAATGAAAATTTTGGACGGAGGTAGAATATCTATTGCTGCTCTATCTGCGGGTATTGCAAAAGGTGCCTATGAAGCAGCTTTAAAATACTCACAAGAAAGGTACCAGTTTGACCAACCTATTGCTTCATTTCAGGGAATTAGTTTTAAGTTGGCAGATATGGCTACTGAAATCATGGCTGCTGATTTATTGATATGGCAATCTTGTGATCTTAAAAATAGGGGTGAAAAAGTTACCCAAGCAGGTGCTATGGCCAAATATTATGCAAGTGAAGTTGCTGTTAAAACAGCTACTGAAGCCATTCAAATTTTTGGTGGCTACGGTTATACAAAAGATTTTCCTGTAGAAAAGTACTATCGTGACGCAAAATTATGTACTATTGGGGAAGGAACTTCAGAGATTCAGAAAATGGTGATCGCTAGAGAAGTTCTTCGCTAATTGTTTTCGATTGCTTGCTCATAATAAGGGACTCCGATTGGGGTCCTTTTTTTTGTTGTTAGTGTAACACAAATATTTGTATCTTGAATACATATAGCGCTATCTTAAAATCCATATCTACATTTAATATCATGCGGATACTGTTTTTCATATATTTCTTTTTTTTGGCATGCCCATTGTTTGCGCAAAAAAGCACTGGCTCTTCCTTTATTGTTGATTCATTAAATAAAGAGGCATTTGATGCAAAGCGTTCAGATATATCTAAGGCCCTGAATTTATTGATCATTGCTCAAAATACTGCTAAACAAATTGACTATAAAAAAGGTCAGGCAGTTGCTTACATGTACGAAGGAGGAATTTTTCAACAACAGGGTTTTGTAAAACGAGCGCTAAGTGATTTTTATCTTTCCCTCGATATATTCAGAAGAATAAAAGACACATTTAATATTGCAAAAGTTAGTCAGCAAATTGCTGGTTCTTTGATTTTAGAATCAAAATATGACTCTGCCTCGGCTATTTATAAAGAGTCTCTTGAAGTTTTTAAAAAGTATGATAAACAAGAAGAAGTTGTAAATATCAAAAATAGTTTAGGGTTGATTCAACTCTACAAAGGCAAGCCAGACTCTGCGGTTATTTTATTTAATCAAGCACTTAATACCAGTAAATTAATTAAGTATGACTACGGGGAAAAGAAAGCCCTTTATCATTTAGGAAAGTTGGCATTAGAGGGAAAGAATTTAGAGTTAGCGACTTCTTTTTTTTATGCTTCTATAAGCATCGATCGAAAATTGAATGATCGGTATGGTCTTGCTTTGAATAATCTAGAATTAGCAAATGTAGCTTTTAAAAGAGGCCAGCTTGATTCTGCTTTTGCTATGTCTAAAGCATCTTATTTATTTGCAAAATCAATTGGTGCGCACGAGTTAATTGATCAGAGCGTACACCAAATTATTCAATATTATAAAAAGACCAATGCCTTAGAAAAAGCAATGGCATGGCAGGATACAGCCATATTGATTAATACTTTGCATCGCAAAAAAGAAAATGAATATGCTGCAAATTTTATTGATATCATCAAGAATCAACAAAGTCTAAGATTAGATTGGGAGAATTCTTTTTTGCGTGCTCAACGTGCTTCTGATGAGCAATTATTCATTTTAACAGTAGGGACGTTTATTTTGATTATACTTGCTGTTTTGGTTGTAATGGTTTTTATAAATTACCAAAAACAAAAACATTTTAGTAGAGAACTAAGGGCAAAAAATATTTTGATTGAAGCCCAAATTGAAGAGATGGGAACGCTCAATAAAGAAATATCTCAACAAAATAGAATGCTCGAGGCCGATAATAAAACCAAGGACAAATTATTATCCATTATTTCTCATGATTTACGTAATCCGCTGGTTAATACAAAGGGCATTTTGAATTTGGTTAATCAGGAAATGGTACCAGAAGATCAAGCAAAACAACTTCTGCTGCAACTAGAAACCCAATATATGGGTACTACCTCTTTGTTAGATAATCTACTCTTTTGGTTAAAAGGACAAATGTCTGGGAAGAACTTAGATAGGTCTGTTTTTATTGTTTATCAACTAGTAAAAGGATTAGAAGATGAACACAAAATGCTATTTAGGAGAAAGAATATAACATTCAACAATAATCTGCATCCACAAATGTTTATTAATGCAGATAAAGAAATGATTCGAATTGTTTTAAGAAACTTAATTAGTAATGCTATTAAGTATACTCCTGAAAATGGAACCATTCAGGTTCATGCTACACAATCAATTACCCATGCAATTATTTGTGTAGAAGACAGTGGTATAGGTATGACCCAGGAAACTATCGAAAAAATTAATGCGAAACAATACTACACAACTGCAGGAACTTCAATGGAAAAGGGTAGTGGGTTTGGTTTAATGCTTTGTAGCGATTTAATTAATCGTCATGATGGGAACTTAATCATAGAAAGTTTACCTGACAAGGGTAGTAAATTCATCATTCAACTACCCTTGCAAAGTATATAATCTATTCTTCGTTTTTATTTCCAGCAGCAAAAATTTGGTCAACAGCACCACCTAGCATAGGGAATTTATCTTTTACAAATCCTGCAATCGTAATAATTGCTTGTTGTGCCTGTTGTTCTGATAATCCAGCTTCTTTAACTAGTTTCTCTATTAATTCGTTCATGTTTTATGTTTTTATTTATGCAACTTTAAGCGCACTTAGTTTACTCTTACTAAACATCTTTTCAGCATAATCTAGTGTAACGTTTAAGGAAGTAGTATTGGTGCCTGGTAATTCAAACATTGCTTCTGTTAAGATACTCTCACAAATACTTCTTAAACCTCTTGCACCTAGTTTGTATTCCATTGCTTTAGCAACCATGAAGTCTAGTACAGCTGGTTCAATTGTTAATGCAATACCTTCCATGTCAAACAAGCGCGTGAACTGTTTGATTAAAGAATTCTTTGGTTCAGTTAAAATACTTCTAAGTGTTTCTGCATCTAAAGGATTTAGATGCGTTACCACTGGCAAACGACCTAATAATTCAGGAATTAAGCCAAAATTTTTTAGGTCTTGTGCATTGATGAATTCTAATAAATTACTTCTTTGATGTTCTTGTTCGTCTTTGTTGACGCTAAAACCAATTGCATTGGTATTGATTCTTCTAGCAATTACTTTGTCTATGCCATCAAATGCACCACCGCAAATAAATAAGATATTTTTAGTGTCTACCTTAATCATTTTTTGCTCTGGATGCTTTCTTCCGCCTTGTGGAGGAACCAATACTTCTGTACCTTCTAACATTTTTAATAAGCCTTGTTGAACCCCTTCTCCACTTACATCTCTGGTGATTGACGGATTGTCTCCTTTACGTGCAATTTTATCAATCTCATCTACATAAACAATGCCTTTTTCAGCAGCAGTTACATCGTAGTTACAATTTTGTAATAAACGCGTAAGCATACTTTCTACGTCTTCACCTACATAACCAGCTTCGGTAAAAACCGTTGCATCCACAATAGCAAAAGGGACATTGAGTAAACGAGCAATTGATTTAGCCAATAAGGTTTTACCCGTTCCAGTTTCGCCTACCATGATGATATTGCTTTTTTCTATCTCAACATCATCTACAATTTGTTTATTGTTTACTCTTTTGTAGTGGTTATACACCGCTACACAAAGTATCTTCTTTGCTTCGTCTTGACCAATTACATACTCGTCTAAAAATTGCTTTATTTCTTTAGGCTTTCTGATTTGAACATTACCTACCCCACCCGTTCCAGTAGGATTATTTTTAGCGCTTAGTTCCTGAGCAATAATTTCCTCTGCATGCTCTACACAATTTTCACAGATATGACCTTCTTGACCTGCTATCAATATCTTGACCTCGTCACGGCTTCTTCCACAGAAAGAGCAATGTAAATTATTTTGTTTTGCCATATCCTATATCTTGTTTAAGATGCTGTCTACAATGCCATAAGCAACAGCTTCAGAAGCATCCATCCAATAATCGCGGTCAAAGTCCGCTAAAATTTGTTCTACTGTTTTGCCGCAGTTTTCAGCTAAAATTCTTGCACCTAACTGTTTGGTTTTTAAAATTTGGTTTGCTTGAATTTCTATATCTGCGCTAGTTGCTTGATAGTAACCACCTAAACTTGGTTGGTGAATCATTACTTCTCCGTGCGGATAAATGTAGCGCTGACCCTTAGCTCCAGCACTTAAGAGAATCGAGCCCATGCTAGCAGCTAATCCCATGCAAATGGTACTTACCGGACTTTGGATCATTTTAATAGTATCGTACATGACCATCCCACTGGTAACAACACCACCTGGGCTATTGATATATAATTTAATTTCTGCACCTGGTTTGTCGGCATCTAATAAAAGTAATTTGGTAACTACTTCTTTAGCTGATTTATCATCTACCACACCCCATAAATACACTGCTCTTTTTTCAAAGAATAGTTTTTCCATTTTTTTGGTCATGAAGCTGCCCATAGCATCTTGCTTCTCTTCCTTGTTTTCTTCTGGTTCTTCCTGATCATTATTTAGAAAAGGGTTTACGATATATTTAGATTGTATCATTTTTAAGCGTTTGATTGTTTAAACAATTATCCTTTCTTTTCTTTGCGAGGATTGGTTAATAAAACTTCGTCTACCAAACCATATTCTTTTGCTTCTGAAGCAGTCATCCAGAAATCACGATCACTGTCTTTTGCGATGGTCTCAATTGATTTACCAGTATGATTTGCAGTGATTGCATAAAGCTCTTGTTTCAATTTTTTAATTTCACGAGCAGTGATTTCAATATCAGTTGCTTGACCTCCAATACCACCACTTGGTTGGTGCATCATGATTCTACTGTGCTTTAGTGCGGTTCTTTTGCCCTGCACACCTGCACACAATAAAATTTGACCCATGCTAGCAGCAATACCAGTACAAATAGTGGCAACATCAGGCCCAATAAACTGCATGGTATCATAGATTCCCAAACCAGCATAAACGCTGCCACCTGGGCTATTGATATACATTTGAATATCTCTTGAACGGTCGGTACTTTCTAGGAACAATAGCTGTGCAGTAACAATATTGGCCACATAGTCGTTAATGCCTTCTCCTAAAAAAATAATTCTGTCCATCATTAAACGGCTAAAAACATCCATGCTAGCAACGTTTAATGGCCTTTCCTCAATAATGTAAGGAGTAAGGTTGGTTACTTGGCCATAACTTTTGTAGTTGTGTAAAACCCCGCTGCTGATGCCACGGTGTTTAACTGCGTATTGTTCAAACTCTTTTCCAATATTCATAAACTGATTTTTCGCTTTGAAGTTAAGTGTTTTGTTAAATAGGTATAAAGACTGTTCAAATACTATGCAAAGCTTGGTTTATGGCAAATTGACATAATGAACAGTAAAACCGTTAAAACACGGTTGCAAAGGTCGTTCATTTTAGATAAGTTCAAAGCTAGTATTGTTAATATTATGTCAGAGAATCCATTTCATATAGGACTTTGTATGGCAGGTGCGGTATCTGCTGGAGCTTATACGGCAGGTGTTGTAGATTATTTAATAAAATCATTAGACCGGTGGGAGCAAAGCCGCGGCCAACCAGGAGTTCCCACACATAGGGTACAAATATCCATTATTGGCGGAGCTTCTGCTGGCGGAATGACGGGTTTACTTACTGCAGCAGTCATGCATCAATTAAAGGCAGATTTGTTGTATAAAAGTTGGGTTACCATGCAAGCCGATAATATGATGGAAAAATTGTTGTCTTGCACCGACTTCAATACTGCGCTACCTCCAGCTTCATTGTTAAATGGTGCTTTTGCTAACGAATTAGCAGATAGGGCATTTAGTAATAAAGGTTTAATATGGAATGATATTCCTCCTTTTTTTCATCCACAATTGAAAGTATTTAAAACACTAACCAATGTAAGCGGATTCCCTTATAATATCTCTTTCAATGCCGATTTAGCTGCACAACACCATGCAATGTCGGTTCACTACGATTATGCCTGCTTTCAAGCTGCTACAGCACCCAAATGTATCAACGGTTGGATGCCTTTGAATATAAGAACAGGGTTGAATGCTCAATTAGCAAAAGATGCAGCAATTGCAACAGGTGCATTCCCATTGGGATTGCCAGCTAAGAAATTAATTAGACCCCTTGAAGCAATAGTCCAAAATAAATGGATTAATCATGAAGGATTAATGATTGATCATACAAAGCCAACCTATGAATCCTTGCATGTAGATGGGGGACTAATGAATAATGAACCATTTGAGAAAGTGAGGGAATTACTGAATGAATTGGTATTGACAGAAACCCAGCAATCTAATGCGTATAACCGCTTTGATCAATTTAGAAGTACTGTCTTAATGATTGATCCATTCCCTGAAAATACCCCTATTCAAATTGCATATCCGCTTTCTATTGGTCAATTGGCAGGGTCTATCTTGCAAGCGATGATGCAGCAAATGAAAGCAAAACCAGCACCCATCGCAGATGTTTTAAGTAAAAATAAAGCGGGTCAATTTTTGATAGCACCAGTTCGATATGCTATGGATATCGAGAATACTAGAATTGAAGGGTCTAAAGCCATTGCTTGTGGAGCAATTGGTGGTTTCGGAGGTTTTATTAGTAAAGATTTTAGGGCGCACGATTATGCTTTAGGACAATATAATTGTGAAATGTTTTTGCGCAATCATTTTACCATACCAATTCAACATTTAGAACATCATCCTATTTTTTCAAAAGGGTATGAAAGAGTCAACTATAATTTATTTAAATCGAATCAAACAGAATCAGTGCAAATCATTCCACAGTTTGAACCCGTACAAAAACCATTGCCATGGCCAACATTGGAAGCAAATCCATTCATTCATATGCGGCCAGTTATTCAAAAAAGAGTTGCCATGTTATTAAATTCCATCCAATTAACTGGATGGAAAAAATTATTACTGCAATTGAGCGGGGGGATATTTTTAAATAGAATGCTTGCGAATCAAGTGCAAATTCACATTCAACGACAATTAAAAAAGCATGACTTAATAAAATAAAAAACCAGCCCGAAAGCTGGTTTTATCAATCATTCAACACTTATTTATCAATGATGATGATGCTCTAATTTCTTAGCAAAATCATCTGCGCTAATGGTTTCGTCATTTGCTTTTACCTGAGCACCTAATGCATCAAATAATTTTTCTGCATTAATTCTATGATAGCTGTCTTCAACAAACTTTTTATCCTGCATCATTCGATTAGCGTAGTCGTCAACCCATTGTTGGTTATCGCCTAAAGCACCTAATTGATTGCCCATGTAACTAAACAATTGCATTTTTGCAAAGTTGCGAATGTCTTCAGGTAATACTTCAATCTTATTATCTTGAGTAAGCTTGCTACTGATTAAGGTCCATTTCAATTGCTTCACAAATGCGGGGAATTCTGCCTCTGCTTCTTCTGCAGTTTTAGGTTTTTCACCACCATTTTGTAGCCAACGCTTTAAGAAACTTTCAGGGAAATCCATCGTGATATGGTCAACCAAGTAATGATAAATTTGATCGTGTACTTGATTTTGTGCAGACTGAGCATAGTATTTTTCAATTTCAGCCTTGATTTCATTTCTTAGGTCAGCTTCCGTTTTAATTTGGTCGTTGCTAGGATATACCTGAATAAAGAACTCTTCGTTTAATTCAGCCTTCTCCACCAAACCAACTTTGGTAATCAATAAATTAAAATACTTTTCAGCATCTTCTTTTGATAATCCTAAGTCTGATAAAATGGTTTCGGCTTCTTTGTCTTCAAAAGCAGTTTTTATTTGCAGGGTCACTACATCTTCCTTTTTCTTACCCATCAAATTATTGCGGAATCCTTCTGCAAAATATTTAACTAATAAAGAATTGTCTTTTGTAATGCCGTTTTCGATGGTATTTCCTTTTTCATCTGTTTCGGTGAAAGTCACGTTCAACACATTGTCTTCACTGCCAACTGATTCAGGTTCAGTCATTTTACCAAAGCGGGTTTGAAGTCTTGCAACTTCATCATTTATCATTTCATCGGTTACTGTTACTACATAACGTGTTCCAGTGAATTTAGATAAGTCTACATCAAAGTTTGGTTTCAATCCAATTTCAAAAGAGAAAACATAATCAATTGGATTATTCATATCTAAAACGCGCGCATCATTTTCTAAAGGCAAGGGTTGAGCAAAAATATCTATTTGCTCTTTTGCCATATAAGCGTTCATTTCTTGTTCTACTTTACGAAGTACTTCGTCAGAAAAAACGCCCTGACCATACATTTTTTTCACTAAGCCAGTAGGAACCATTCCTTTTCTAAAACCTGGTATATTGGCTGTTTTAGCATACTTCTTCAGACTTGTTTCAAAGCCTTTTAGGTAATCATCCTTTGTAAGGGTAACGGTAAGCTTATCATTTAATAAGCCAATGTTTTCTCTGGTAATTGTAGCCATATAGGAGTTTTATAAACTTAAAATCGGGCTGCAAAGGTAAGGGATTCGCACAAAAAAACCACCTTTTAAAGGTGGTTTGGTGCGGATGATAGGGGTCGAACCTACATGCCTCGCGGCGCTAGATCCTAAGTCTAGTGCGTCTGCCAATTTCGCCACATCCGCATTTTGGACGGCAAAAATAGGGGATTTTTTTAAAAACGAACAGTAAATTTGGTTCCAATACCAGCTTGACTGGAACATTCAATGGATCCTCCCTGCTCTTCAATTTGGTTTTTAATCAAATAAAGGCCTATGCCTTTGCTGTCAAAGCCACTGTGGAAGCTTTTTTGAAATTTAAATAGCAGGTGTCCAAATTTATTTAGGTCTATTCCTAATCCATTGTCACTGATACTTAAAATGCAATTACCATCTTGCTCGTAGGTTTCAATAAAAACAATGGGTGCTATAGTTGGCTTAGTGTATTTAAGGCTATTGCTTAATAAATTGTAAACAATACTTTGTAGATACACTCTAGGATAAACAATTTGTTTAATGTTGAGGGACAGTGAAATTTTTGCTTCTTTTTGTTGAATTACGTCTTGTAATTGCAACATAGCACTGTTAATCACTTCCTCAAAAAGACAGTCAGAAGCGGGAATATCTTTTTCTAAATGAATTTGTAAGATTTGAATTAATTCATTCAAATTATTCGTAAGGTCTTTACTGATTTTTTTTAAATAATCCATTGAAGCATTCTTCAACTCAGGATCATCTGTACTCTCGTACATTTCAAGCATTTTCGAAATATTGTGAGCAGGGCCTCTAACATCATGGGTAATAATACCTGCAAAATCTTTCAATTGGCTTACCTTTTTTTCAAGCGCATATTGCGTCTTCAGCAATTTTTTATTTTGCTCTTCTAAGCTTTCCATTGCAGCTGCGGTAGGATTATTCATGGCTTTTAAATGGGCATGGAGGGGTGCCTTACCTAAAATTAGGTATTTCTTTAAACGGATGATTATTTTATTAAATATTCGTCAACTGGCGAATTACTGATATTTTTTTATCGCCTCCAAGATTGCTCCAATCGTATCATTCATGCCTTTTTGACTAATCCATCTTAGAACCACTACTAAATCATTTTCTTTGTCTACATAAATGATATTATTTCCATTACCTACATGAACAATAGCAGATTCGGGCGCAGCAGGTAAAAATTTTCGATGCGTGTTTAAGAAAAAATTCATGTAACCATATTCATCATTAGCGGGTCCGGGAGTACTAGACTGTTTAAGCCAATTTTCAGTAATCAATTGTTGATTATTCCATTTTCCATTACGCAAGTGTAGTAGTCCAAATCGGGCCATGTCTTCTGCATGAATAAACATTCCTCCTCCCCAATGCCCACCCCCACTAACTGATTGAACAGGCTGCCCATCTAAAACAATCCATGAATTTCTGTAGCCTGTCCATCTCCAAGTATTAGAAGCCCCAATAGGATCCATAATGTATTGCTTTAAAATTACTGGCAAGGGTTTTCTAAATACACTGGTAATCGCTAAGGCCAAGGCATTTACTCGAACATCATTGTACTCATAAACGGTGCCTTGAGTATTTCTAGTTCTATTCAACCATTTTTTAGAATCTGCATCAGGTCTATCTGCCCAGTCAGGTTTACCCCATAAAGTACCTTCCCAATCACTGGTTTGTCTAAGCATAGATTCCCAAGTAATGGTTTTGTTATGGGCCGAATTAAAGGGTTGAATTAATGTTGGCTGTTTAAATTGTTCTGCAGGTTGTGTAACAGGATTGGTTATGAATAATTCGATTGGAGGAATATAAGGAGCAACCAGATCATTTACAGAAGCAATGAGTTGTTGTTCTACCGCAAGCCCAACAACAGTTGATAAAAAGCTTTTAGCAACACTATGGGTCATATCACATTTAAGTGGAGTACCCCATTCTGCTATCTTATATCCTTTGTAAACAATAATGCCTGTTTGGTCTCCTCTGTCTTCAAAAGGACCTATGCCATCTCCAAAAGGTTCTTTCCCAAAAGTTTTATAATGGTTTTCTTCCATACTGCGTGGATTGGGAGACTCCGATTGTTGGGCAGTTTCAATCGCTTTTTGAATGGCTGCATTCGAAAAGCCAAAACTGTCTGGGCTCTTTTTTTCCCAAGCATGCAAAGAAGGAAAATACAATGGGGCACTAGGTGCGGCTGACTTTTTAGATTGGCTAAAGCAGCTAATGGATCCTATCAGGGCAACAAATAAAAAACGATAATGCTTATTCATAAAAACAAATTAAGCATTATCGTTTAGGTAAAGAAGTTTATCCGCGGGTTTGAGCAGATTTATGATAGCTAAACTTTCTTGTTCTGTTCTGTTGTTGAGGCCTTCTATTGCGCTCTGGTAGTTTAAAACTACTCACAACTGGGGCTTCAGAATGATATGCATGATTGGTTACAACGGGTAACTGAATCTTGATTAATTTCTGAATGTCTTTTAAATAAGCCCGTTCTTCGGCATCGCAAAAAGACACTGCCATACCACTTGCACCTGCTCTGCCCGTTCTACCAATTCGGTGAACATAGGTTTCAGGAACATTGGGAAGTTCGTAATTAAAAACATGCGATAATAAATCAATATCAATTCCTCTTGCAGCAATATCAGTTGCTACTAAGATGCGAGTGGTACCCGCTTTAAAATTAGTGAGTGCACGTTGTCTTGCATTTTGTGATTTATTCCCGTGAATGGCTTCAGCAGTAATCCCTTGTTTGGTAAGGTCTTTTACTACTTTATCAGCTCCATGCTTGGTTCTGGTAAAAACCAGTGCGGTTTGAATTTGTTGATCTTTCAACAACTCATTCAATAAGTGTTTTTTGTGTTCTTTCTCTACAAAATACACAGCCTGTTCTATTTTTTCAACGGTTGAAGAAACGGGTGTTACTTCAACTTTTGCTGGGTTGTGTAAAAGGGTAGCAGATAATTTTTCAATTTCTGGAGGCATGGTTGCAGAAAAAAACAGGGTTTGTTTTTTAGCGGGTAATTTGGCAACAATTTTTTTCACATCATTGATGAAGCCCATGTCTAACATACGATCTGCTTCGTCTAATACAAAAAACTGAATCTCGTTCAAACGCACATGACCTTGTTGCATTAGGTCTAATAATCGACCTGGTGTTGCCACCAAAATATCTACGCCATTGCGTAATCCATTTACCTGATGAACCTGCGATACTCCACCAAAAATGACCTGGTGTTTCATTCTTAAGTTCTTGCCATATGCTGCAAAACTCTCATCAATTTGAATAGCCAATTCTCTGGTCGGGGTTAAAATAAGCGCTTTAATTCCTTTGCTGTAATTTCCTCCAATTTGTGTTTTACAAACCAATTGTAAAATTGGAATTGCAAATGCAGCTGTTTTACCTGTGCCGGTTTGGGCGCAACCCAATAAATCTCTTCCAGCCAATGCCAATGGAATGGCTTGTTGCTGAATTGGGGTAGGATTTACGTACCCTTCTGTTTCGAGCGCATTCAAGATGGGCTCAATGAGTTCTAATTCTTTGAATAACACATTATGTGATTTAAGTGAACACCTGAAATATCAAGTGCTATATAGCCTAACTATTGATGGGATTACCTTGTCACTGAAGTAGATTCCAGTCTAACCGAGAGAGTATATGAATACTGCAAAGGTACATTTTTTTGATTAAATGTACAAATGGGCTCATTGTCGGGGTTGGAATTCCCTTTTTAATAGTTGTTTAGAATGGACACAATTGATTCTAAATATTGCTGATCAGTTGTATCAAATTGATCATAGTCGCTGCTGTCTACATCTAAAACGCCCCATACAACACCGTCTTTCAGCAATGGTACCACAATCTCCGACTTAGACAAACTACTGCATGCAATATGCCCAGGGAATTTCTCTACATCAGGCACAATCAATGTTTTGGCCTCTGCCCAACTAGTGCCACAAACGCCCCTGCCTTTTTGAATTCTGGTACAAGCAACAGGACCTTGAAAAGGCCCGAGTACCAATTCGTTTTGATCTACTAAATAAAACCCAACCCAAAACCAACCAAACTGTTCTTTTAAAGCAGCTGCTGTATTAGCTAAATTAGCTACCAAATTGGTTTCGCCGCTTAATAGCCCTTTAATCTGAGGAATAAGCGTTAGATATTGTTCTTCTTTTGAACCCTGGATGATATGTAAATCTTCTGCCATAATGCAAAGATAACCATGTGTACTTAATTGGCTTTGCGGAATAGTTTGCTAAATTCTTTTTGTTCAGCCCACCATACCAGCCAGCTGAATAATCCTATACTGATGAATCCAATTAAAATACCTAACCATAAATGAGGGAAGAAATACAAGATGGTTCTTTGGATGCCCCAGAATAAAACTACAATCACCATATAAGTAATCAATTTTTTTACTGCATAGGGAACAGGGTAATGCTGTTGACCCATATAATAACTTACTACCATCATGAATAAATAGCATAAAAAAGTAGCCAATGCAGCACCCATATAATGCAAAGAAGGTATTAACAGGATATTTAATCCTATAGTGATTAATGCGCCGGCTATGGTTATCATTGCGCCGTAATTATTTTTATCGGTGAGTTTATACCAGATGCTTAAGTTGTAATAAACCCCTAAGAAAATATTTCCCAATGCCAATAAAGGAACAATCTGTAATCCTTGAACCCATAATGGTCTATTGATTGTAATAAAAAACCAACCAAATAAATCTATGAACAGGCTAATGAAAAGAAACATAAAACAACAAGCAATTACAAAGAACTTCATCACGCGGGCATACACTTTTTGTGCATTTTCTTCTCCTTTTTGTTTAAAGAAAAAAGGCTCTGCTGCCATTCTAAAGGCTTGAATTAAAATGGTAATTAAAACAGCCAGTCTATAAATATTTCCAAAAATTCCTAGTTCATGCTTTGCTTCATCAACAGGTAAGTTAACCACATGCTGATAAATTAATCTGCTCAGCATATCATTCACCATCCCGCCCATACCCACAATAATTAATGGATAACTATAATTCATTACTTTTTTAAATAGGGCAATACTAAATGCAGCACTTATTTTGCGGAATTCATGAAAGAGTAATAAAAAAGTTAAAAGACTACCCGCTAAATTGCCAATTAAATAATAGCCAATTCCGATATTATTCTCAGTAAATACGGTTAACCATGAACTTGGATCTTGTTGCACTTTATAGGGAATCCAACCAATGAATAAAAGCACAGTAGTTAAATTGACAAATACACTCGACAAACGAACTGCCGCGTATTTTTTTGGTCTGTTTTCTTGTCTCAATTTAGCAAATGCCAAAGTGCTGAGTGTGTCAAAAAATAAAATACCAATCATCCAATTGATAAATTCAGGATGAGCTGATAAATTGGCCCATTGTATTATGCTGTTGCTGAAAAACCATAAAAGCCCAGTAAATAAAAAAGTAGTGCCTAATAGCGCAATCGATAAAGTACTGTATAATTTATTAGGATCTTCTTCTTTACTAAATCTAAAATAGGCTGTTTCCAACCCGTAAGTAAATAAGACATTCAAGAATGGGATGATGGCATAAATTTGTGTAAGATCGGCAGTGGTGGCTGGTTGTGCAAAGAAAAGTGGCAAAGATAGATTCATCAGGTACCCTAAGAATCTACTCGCAATGGTGGGTACTCCATACCACAAAGTTTGTCCTGCCAGTTTTTTTATCTCACTCAAAATAATAGTCTAAGGGTCAAAAATAAGGTTTTGTAATCAGTTGTGTTGGTCTAATGGCGCAATGCCGTTTTGTAACAAGCCCGGTTCTGCAAATTGAGGGTTTTTTAAAAAAACCGAATCGGTCAATGTTTGTAAAAAGGCTTTTAGTTGTCCAATTTCGTAGTTGCTTAAGGGAAGTTTATTTTTCAGTAATGAATCTGTAGTAGGACCCACTTGCATTTTATTGCGATAGTGTTCAAAAACACTCATTAAAGAAAAAAATCTTCCATCATGTCCGTAAGGAAAACTCACTACTACATTTCGCAAACTAGGCACTTTGAATTTTAAAGAATCAATTGGGTTATTGGTGATATTCATTCTTCCTAAGTCTTTTAAAAAAGGATCGAATGGCATGCCTATATTGGTGTAGCTATAATTGGTGAAAAGTGGTTCTGTATGACATTGCGCACATTTTGTTTTAAAAATAGTATAACCTAATTGCTCAGGCAATAAGAAGCTGTCTTCGCCGCGCATTACCCGATCGTATTTACTATCGCTACTAACAAGGGTTAATAAAAATTGGCTCAATGATTTACCTAAACGTTGGGTGTTGATCTTTTCATCTCCAAATGCTGCTTTAAATAGCTTAGGATATTCTTTGTTTTTTTTGAGTTTCGCCAAAACATGATCAATCGATTCTCCCATTTCATTGTGTGCGGTTATAGGAGCTAAAGGTTGTAGATCTAGGTGATTAATACCCCCATCCCACATAAATTCCTTTTGCCAAGCTAGATTAAATAAGGAAGGGGCATTGCGGGTTGTTAAAGCATTGTCTATGCCATGACTTAAAGGGTGGTCGTAACTATTAAATGCGCCAAATTGTTGGTGACATGTTCCACAAGAGATGGTATTATTTTTACTCAATTGAACTTCGTAAAAAAGTTTTTTTCCTAAAGCAATTCCAGCTTCAGTTAATGGATTTTGTGTAAAATCGTAGGATGGAGCTGGCCAGCCTTTGGGAATTTTGAAAATTACTTTTTTACTAGATTGAACTGGTGCATCTTTTTTTATAAATCCAACACAAAAAAATATTGCAGCAGTAATTAATAGTATGGTTCTGTTAATTTTCATAATTAATTGCTGCTGATGGTAAACATGGTAGCATAATTGTCTGCTAATTGCATGGCCAATTTACCTGCATTATGACAGTTGGGATTTTCTGAAATTTGTATTAACTGCTTTCCATTAAACCATTTCTCTAAATGCGTTTCTATGATTAAAGGTTGTTTTTGTGTTTGCATTGGAGTTAGTGCTAAAACAATTGTTCTAACTGCGTTATACGGCGATTGAAATCCTCCCACTTCATAATTAAACCGGTTGCCTGCAGTATTGGCTTGCGGAGAAGTACCTTGTAATTTAGCCATGATATAGCCTGAACGCCAAGTCCAAAACATACCTTTTGCAGGATCTAATACACCGGTTTGAATGCCCGTTGTGTTTTTTATACTGTCTACTCCTATATTGAATAAAATTTTTTTGACATTTGCAGGAATATGAAACGGGAGTTTTAAAGATTGCCCATCTTGTATATTCATTAAATAGTGCTCTTTAGATAATTCAATGGTATCATCTTGGGTATTGATTGCCTTCCATTGTGAAGTATAAAACATGAAACGATTAATCTGTAAAGCTTCTTTTGCACTATTATAGTAAATACTATCTTCTTGCCAGGTTTGATGGTTAAAGTAAAATTTAAATTGAATATTTGATTGGCTATAGCCCATATTAACAACAAAGATGAACACAAGTAAGGCAGTAGTTATTTTCCAATTTTGTTGCATCAATGGGTTTATTTTAACGATTGGTTATCTTAGCTTTTCAAATTTCGGATAAAAATCATTGCATGAGAGTAGTAATTCAAAGAGTTTCTGAAGCTTCTGTAACCATTGATCATACAATAAACGGACAAATTAAATTGGGCTTATTGGTTTTGGTAGGCGTTGAGGATGCAGATACTGCAGAAGATATTCAGTGGGTAAGCAACAAAATTGTGAATCTGCGCATTTTTAATGATGCAAATGGCGTCATGAACTGTTCGGTAAAAGATGTTGACGGTGCGATTCTTTTAGTTAGCCAATTTACTTTGCATGCCAGCACCAAAAAAGGGAATCGCCCTTCTTATATAAAAGCGGCAAAACCTGATATCGCTATACCTATTTACGAAAGTTTTAAAAGTGTATTAGCAGAAGAGTTGGGTAAACCTATCCAAACTGGCATTTTTGGTGCAGATATGAAAGTAGCTTTGTTAAACGATGGACCTGTTACTATTTTAATTGATTCTAAAAACAAAGAATAATGACTATTCAAGATGCACAAACACAAGTTGATCAGTGGATTAAAACCATTGGTGTTCGTTATTTCAACGAATTAACCAATCTAGGCATTTTAATGGAAGAAGTAGGAGAACTCAGTAGGATTATGGTTCGAAAATACGGAGAGCAATCGTTTAAGGGAGAAGAAAAGGATCAAGCTTTAGCGGATGAAATGGCCGATGTACTTTGGGTATTAATATGTTTAGCGAACCAAACTGGGGTTAATCTTACGGAAGCCTTGCAAAAAAACATAGAGAAGAAAACCCTACGAGACAAAGACCGACATAAGAATAACCCCAAATTATAGTTGCATTTATTTAGTTAAAAATGGTTCTGGCTTTTGCTAACTTTTCTATTTCAGCAACGGTCCGTGGGGCTCCAGCAGATAGGTTGCGATTGCCCTCTTTTGTAATTAAAATATCATCTTCAATTCTTACGCCAATACTCCACCATTTAGGATCGCATTTGCTGCCTGGTGGAATATAAATGCCGGGCTCTACCGTTAAATACATCCCAGGCTCAAATGGTGAATTACCCCTAATGCCTAAATCGTGTACATCTAAGCCTAAATGATGCGAAGTGCCATGTGGAAAATATTTTCTTGCTTCCATATCGTTCGCGGCAATTCCTAAAGCGATTAGTCCTCTATTGATAACTCTTCTTGCAGTAGCATCCGATCCACTATACGGCATGCCTGGTTTACAAACCGCTATGGCAGAATCTTGTGCTGCCAAAACCAATTCATAAATGATTTTTTGTTCAGGAGAAAACTTTCCATTCACTGGAACAGTTCTAGTAACATCGGCAGTATATCCGTGGTATTCTGCGGCACAGTCACTTAAAAGTAAATCCCCCTCTTTCATGAGTTTAAGATTGGTAACATAGTGCAAAACACAAGCATTTTCTGCTGCTCCATTAATACTTGGGTAGCCAGGATATTCTGATCCATTTTTCTTGAACGAATACTCCATAATGGCTTGCGCTTGATATTCGGTCATGCCAGGTTTCACTGCTTTTATAACTTCATTGTGTCCTTCTACACTTATGGCAGCAGCTTTTTCTAAAATGGCAATTTCTTCTGGTTGTTTAATGCCTCTTAAAGCTGTTAAAATTTCTATAGTATTTCTTGAAGCAATGGGTTTTTTATATTGCTTAATTAAACTATCAACCACTCCAGCCATTCTACTTAACTCGTCTTTTGCTCTTGGATAAGTTTGAAAAATATCTTCTGACCTGAAAGTAGTCAATATTGATTCGTACTCATTTAAATTAAAAGAATTGTAAGAGAAGTCTTTGTTTAAGAAAACATTGCTGAATTTATAGCGGTTGGTAACACCTTCAATGCCTAGTATTTTTCCATTCCACATTTCACGTTGTGGATCTCTGTTTTGTACAAAAATGAATTCAGTACCTGTTTTGCCCATGATGGTGGTAGGCTCTTTAAACAATAGCAATAGCGAATTGGGTTCTTCTAGACCAGTGAAATAGTAGAAGTTTTTATTTTGCGCATATTGATAATCTACATCGTCATTTCTAAGTCTGACTTGGCTGGCAAAGAAGATTCCCACTGATTTAGCAGGCATTTTTTCTTTAAATGCAGCCCTTCTTCCTGCATGAAATTCAGGACTAAGGTAGTCGTTAGGGTATTCCGTAGTTTGAATATTGGTTTGCTGGGCAGTTGCCAAATTGGGGAGCAAAAACAATAAAAGCCATAATTTTCTCATGCTAATCGGTTGAGTTTTGAATACCTAAGCTAATTTTTTTTAATGAACATTCCCCATTTTACTGGATAAACGGGTAATCACCTATTTTTGCCGCCGTATGAGCACAGCAACAGAAAATACCTTTCAAGCAATTATTTCGCATGCCAAAGAATATGGCTTTGTTTTTCAGAGTAGTGAAATTTACGATGGTTTAAGTGCCGTTTATGATTATGGTCCTTACGGCAGTGAGCTAAAAAAGAATATCAAAGACTATTGGTGGAAGAGCATGACACAAATGCACCAGAATATTGTGGGCATTGATGCAGCTATTTTTATGCACCCTACTACCTGGAAAGCAAGTGGGCACGTAGATAATTTTAGTGACCCAATGATCGACAACAAAGACAGTCAAAAAAGATACCGAGTTGATCATTTAATTGAAGCAAAAGCAGATCAATTAACAGAAGTAGGAAAAGGGGAGGAAGCCAATGCCTTGATTGCATCCATGGAACAGTTATTGGCTGCAGAAGATTTTGTGGGATTAAAGCAGCTCCTTACCGATCACCAAATTGTTTGTTCGGTTAGTGGTACAAACAATTGGACCGAGATTCGCCAGTTCAATCTGATGTTTTCTACCCAATTGGGCTCGGTAGCTGAAGAGTCTGATACCATTTATTTAAGACCTGAAACGGCTCAAGGAATTTTTGTCAATTTTTTGAATGTGCAGAAAACGGCTCGAATGAAAATTCCTTTTGGAATTGCACAAACTGGAAAAGCTTTTCGAAATGAGATAGTAGCCCGCCAGTTTATTTTCCGTATGCGTGAATTTGAACAAATGGAAATGCAGTTTTTTGTAAGGCCTGGCACTCAAATGGAATGGTATAACTATTGGAAAGAAGAAAGATTAAATTGGCATTTAAGTTTAGGACTGCCAGCAGAAAAATATCGCTACCATAATCACGTTAAATTAGCCCATTATGCGGATGCTGCTTTAGATATAGAATACGAATTCCCATTTGGGTTTAAAGAGGTAGAAGGGATTCATAGTAGAACCGATTTCGATTTAAAAAGTCATCAAGAATATAGCAAGAAAAAGCAACAATATTTTGATAACGATATTGATGAAGCAACAGGAAAGCCATTTGGAAATTATATCCCATATGTGGTAGAAACATCTATTGGTTTAGATAGGATGTTCTTGTTAATATTGAGCCATGCCTATACTGAAGAAACCATCAACAAAGAAGATGGAACTACCGACAGTAGAGTAGTCTTAAAAATTCCTGCTAGAATTGCTCCGAATAAATTAGCCATTCTACCTTTGGTTAAAAAAGATGGATTACCTGATATTGCACGCGAGTTAATGGATGAGTGCAAGGGTGCATTCAAGTGCTTCTACGAAGAAAAAGATGCAATTGGCAAAAGGTATCGTAGGCAAGATGCCATAGGTACGCCATTTTGTGTAACCATTGACCATCAAACCAAAGATGACCAGATGGTTACTATACGTTATAGAGATAGCATGTTACAAGAAAGAATTCCGATTAGTCAAGTAAAAGCCTTAGTGCTTTCACATATAAACTAGATTGATTAGGGTATGTTGAATTAGCCGTACAATTCTAAATGAATGGCTTGTTTATCATACCCTATTTCTATGATTTTATGTTTTGCGTCGTCTACCATATTTTTCCAGCCACATAAGTAGAAGTAAGCCGCTGGAATTTCTCCCGTCATTCCCTTTTGGGTTTCAATAAGTTTGCTGTAGCAGGCGTGAACATAACCTGAATATTGTGCTGGACCAACCACTAGTTCTCTCGAGAAACAGGGGTGGTGATAAAAGCCAGGCAACTCTTTTTCTAATTGTCTTAATTCAACTTCGTATAAACTGTCTTTAAACTCTCTGCAGCCAAAAATTAAGTGAATATTCTTGTGGGCTATCTGCTTATTGTGAATATGATGAACCATTGACCTGAAAGGGGCAATTCCAGTGCCTGTACATATCAAGTATAAATCTTTATCTAAAGTAGAAGGCATGGTAAATTTTCCTTGCGGCCCTCTTACTAAGAGTTCAGTTCCAACTTTGACTTCATTAAATAAATGCGGCGTTCCTAATCCATCTTCCATTAATACAATGACCAATTCAATAATATTAGTACCATCGGGGGCAGATGCAATAGAATAAGATCTCCATCTTTTATTTCTTTGCTCATGAATAGGCAAATCAAATGTTACAAACTGACCTGGCTCAAAATCAAATTGCGTTAGTTCAGGAATTTGAATCCAAAACCTACGGGTACTATGGGTAATATCTTCCGTTTTAATTACCACGCATTTTAACCAGGGTTGTAGCATAGCATTGTTTTACACAAAGTACCGAATTACCCATAAAAAACAATGCCCCTGTTAGAAACAGAGGCATTGCATTGAGTTTTATTGGATTATCGTTGAATTAAAATTTTCTGTAAGTAAGTCTTTTTATCGTGTTGAATTTTCAATAAGTAAAACTCGCTACTGAATTGCTTTAAGTTCAATTGTTTATTGTACTTACCTAAGAAGCCCGATTGTGTATTTAAGAAAACCCTTTGTCCGCCGGCGTTTAAAATTTCTATCGATAAATCACTTCTCTTAGTGACTTCAAATGACAATTGGAAAATGCCGTTGTTAGGGTTCGGTGATACAGATAATTTAATTTCTTGTGGATCAACAGTAGTGATTGAAGTAACGGTATAATTAACGCCATTAGATGTTTTAGAACATCCCAAAGCATCCGTTACAATCACTTTATAATTCCCTGAGCGTGTAGGCTTAATAGAAGAAGTAATTGCTCCAGCAACTGCAGCAGTATCGTTAAAAATCCATTGGAAAGTTCCAGTTTTAATGCTAGATACTAAAGAATCCCCTACTAGTGAAAGCGTTAGTGGTTGATTGGGTGTTGCAACAACTGTAGCTCTTTCACTTGGGCAACCTGTTGATATTTTGGTATCATAGAAGAAATACCAAAAAGCATTTTCATTTAAACCTGATGAAGGACTAAGTGATACGCTATTACCAGTGTAACGCATGATGCCTGGATTGCCAAAAGGATAGATTGTTCCAGTAATATTATTGTTTCTGTAAACGTTTGCATCATCACTACATTCCAATATGATGAATTTGTCGCCATTGCTAGGGATATTCCAGTTTACATTGTATACAAATCCGGAATCATTTGGGTTGTTTTCTGTTAAAGCACCAGATAATGAACCAGAAGCTGTTGGTCTAGAATTGAACACATCGAATGTTTTATTCATCAATGGTCTATAAGAAAAGCTTCCCTCGGTAGTTGTACTTGGGGTTAGGTTTTCGCCTAAAGTGATTTTAATTTTACCAGGATTGGCTGTATACATCCTAACTGTTTCTAATCTAAATGGAACAGTATGATTAAACTTCATGAAGTTTCCTGCAAACTCATTATATCCTCCTGAAGGGAAGGTTAATTTAGAGGCAGCTCCTGTACTTGTTCTTGCCTCTTTGGTTACATAGTAAGTTCTATTTGCAGGAATAATGGAAGTATTTATAGAGCTACCCGTTGCAATTGGATTGGTACTAGTAGGATCTGTGTACCAGAAGTAATTCCCTGGCACTGGATTAGTTACTCTTAAAATGGCATTGTTATCGCAAATAGATGCTTGTGCTACAGGTGCCGCAGGTCTTGTAGAAATTAATGCAGTTGATTCAAAAATATTATTACTGATGTTTTGATCAGTAGATAGTTTAGTTTCAGCAGTGATGGTGTAATTAACCCCTGGCTGTGCATTAAATGGTGTTTGCAAAGTGAATTCTACTTCTGTTAAAGGGGCAACAGAGCCTACATAAGTTGTATTGATGGTTGCCACAGTTGTTGATCCAGATTTAACAGTTACCGTCAATGGAATATTTGCTTGTGCTCTAGAGCCTCCATTTGATAAGGCAAGGGTTATATATTGTTTGTCATTTTCACAACTGCCTGAACTCGGTGAAATGATATTGCTAACAGATACATCATTTGCAGGATTTTCTACTTTCAATAAATAGTCCTGTGTTTCTCCTCTTGGATAGGTTCCTGTAGGAGTAACTTCTGATGTAATGGTGGTTTCTCTAGTTACCACTCTCATGCGGTGAATAGCACCTACTCTTACATTATCTGGAATTAATATTGTGCTATTAGCGTCGCTACTTGCACCTGTTTGAACCCCGCTATTAAATACTTCTTCTCCTGCATCAATAAAGTCTCCATCATTGTTATAATCGATAAAGATTTTTACAATTCTAGGGTTTACATTTCCATCACAAGGAGTGGTTCTTATAAATACTGGAATGGTTTCTCTTGCCTGAATATTACCAATCAAATTGGTATTATCGGAAAAAGTTTTACAGCTAGCACTATTTTTAAAACGGAGATTAGAAAAAGACAAGCTGTCTACTCTTGCTCCACCTGCAATAGCCGCAGAGTTGGCATATGCATTTCCTCCAGTTCCACTAATGACTAATGAGTAGGCCTGTTGTCCGTTTCTAGCTATCGTTCCTTTATGACTTACCGTAACGGTATATGTTTCACCAGGAATAGTGGTTTCAACATCTACTCTTTCAACGTTATCAACCGAATTGTCAGATTTGGTAGCAGCTTCAGCTGGAGCAGCTACGTTCAAGGCCCAGGGTAAAAAAGTTTGGGTACCCCTAGTAATTTTAATGTCTAAGTCGTTGATGAGTTTTTTAGTACGGTCGTTTAAATTGCTGCCAGCATCGTTGTTAACAGTTGCTGGAGGATCTGTCCAAGCAATAGTTGCTGAAAGCGGAAATTTACCTGTAGCAATTATTGTTTTTGTAAAACTAGAGCCATTATTTAAAACGGCTTCATATAGCAAATGGTCGCTATTATTGGCATTGTTACTTGGAACTGCACTAGTTAAAACAGCTGCTGCTTTTTGAACATTTAATAAGCCCCAACCAAAAGTATAATCAGGTCCAGGACTAGTTCCCGCTTCGTCAGCAGTATGAATAGCCAAGGCTTTTAAAGTTGCTGAACGCATGAAGTTATTGGGTTTCAGTTTGGTATAATGCTCTTGCAATAAAAGCAATGATCCAGTTGCGTTTGGTCCAGCCATTGATGTACCACTTTTGGAATTATAACTGGTGTTCCCATTGGTACTTGAACTGATAAGATTTACCCCGTTGGCTACTAAGTCTGGCTTAATTCTTCCATCATCCGTTGGTCCCCATCCACTGAAGGCGCTCATAACTACATCTGCAGGTTTATTGTATCCTCCAGGAATTCCATTCACTGCACCAATAGTTAAATTGTTTTTGGCAATTCCATATCCTAAAATAATATCGAATCCATCGTTGCTATTAATGCCTGCAGGTCTAGTTCCTGCATCCGCCATGATACCTTGTGCATTTCTTCTAAAATAAGGTTGACCTACTGCAGGACCGTTGTTATTTCTATCATTACCCGCAACGGAAACTTTCAAATAAAATGGGGCGTTAAAAGCAATCGAATCCACGATTTGTGCGTTTGAGCTATACCATCCATATCTGAAATCTTCATTTTCATTAGGTCTACCATTAAACTCCCATCTGCTTTGCGCTGAATTAAAATTCCAACCAGCAATAAATCCATAAGAGTGGTTAGACAGAAGCATTCCTGCTGCTGCCTCGTTAGTCATTTCTGTTATATCATTGTTGTGGTCGTAAGAAATTAAGTTGGGTATCCCAAAAGCCATCCCTTTTGCAATAGGATTGATACCAGCAGCAATCATGGTTCCAGCAACGTGGGTAGCATGATCATTTCCACTACTACCAGTTGGGTTATCTTTTTGTAGTATTCTGTTGGTAAATTCAACGTGGGTAGGAAGTGGAATACCGTCAAATTCCCAAACGCCCATTTTATTTCTCATGGCTTCTGTACTACCACTTAAATTAAGACCACTACTGCCTCCTGGCCATAATTGACTGGCTCTTGTGGTAGCTGCTGCGATAGTATTATTATAAGATTTTGTGTAAATAGGAAATCCAAATGCATCCACACCAGTCAGCTTGGCCACTGCTCCATCAAATGTCATGGTTAAATCCCATTTTTTTTCTTTTGCTAACGACAAGGCTTTAACATAATTCAGCTCCTGCTCTAATTTTAATTTTTGAGAGGAAAGTTTGAGCACTCGTTCATTGGTAAAGGTTTGGGCTGTTGCACTCAATGAAAAAATAGTCAGCAATAATGTAAATATCCGCATGCGATTGGTCATAAATCTTATTTTTTTTCAGCTACAAGGGGCCGATTTTATTTTATTATGCTCTAAATTAGATACTTTCAGGTTTCAAATTGTAGTATGCGAATTTTTCTTTTTTTATTCGTTCCAGCTTTTTTGCTTTTTTTAGCTTGTAAGCCTCCACAAAAAAAGCCAAAAGTGGCTATTATTCAAGGGGTTAAGGGGATTGTGATGGAACTTAAAGGCAACCAGATGCCTAGAATTGGTGCCCCAGCACCGGAGCCTAAGCCTTACCCTACTACTGTTTTCTTTTATGAGCCTACAGATATTACTAGGGTACTGCAATGGAACCAGGGCCCATTGTTTACGAATATTTACACAAAGCTCATTCTTGCAACCAATACAGACAGTTTAGGGGCTTTCGCCGTTCAATTACCAGTTGGAACATATTCGGTTTTTGTACAAGCTGGCCAAAA
Source organism: Sediminibacterium sp. FEMGT703S (assembly GCA_002786355.1). Lineage (GTDB taxonomy): Bacteria > Bacteroidota > Bacteroidia > Chitinophagales > Chitinophagaceae > Sediminibacterium. The sequence continues at coordinate 393,535 of PGCO01000013.1, read as the reverse complement.
TTTTTATGCCAACTCTTTTGATATCCGAAATAATATCAATTTAGTCAGTGTGGAGAAAGGAAAGTTAACCGAAATGAACATAGTGGTAAATTTTGCGGCAAGCAATTAGCCTTCCCTTATCTTTGCGTCCCTTTTACAAGGAACGTGTATATGAACTTGCAGCATTTAATGGATCAATATCTGCAATCACCCCTGGTTCAACAGTTGGTGAATAGGCTGAACTATGCCGAAACACAGAAAACTTATCTTAAGGATTTACAAGGCAGTAGTGCTGAATTTATAGTAAGCACTGTATTTATGCATCCCCAAGCCCAAGGGCTTAATCATTTGATTATTTTGAATGACGCTGAGGAAGCAGCCTATTTTCATAATACCATTGAAAATTTAACGAGTGCGTTAGACTTATTTTATTTTCCAGCAAGTTTTAAAAATAGAAAAAATTTCAGGCTTTTAAATAGTTCGCACGTGATGCTGCGAACAGAAACCTTAACGAAGCTTTCCCGAGGAGGAAATAAAAAAATAATCATTACTTATCCAGAAGCTGTATTTGAAAAGGTGATTTTACCTGAAACGATCAGCAGTAATATTATCACTATTAAAACCAATGATACCATTAATCCTGAGAGCTTGATGGATTTATTTGTGATGTATGGTTTTGAGCGAACTGATTTTGTTTATGAACCAGGTCAATTTGCACTGAGAGGAGGGATTTTGGATATTTATTCTTTTGGAAATGAAAAGCCCTATCGAGTAGAGTTATTTGGTAACGAAGTAGATAGCATTCGAATCTTTGATCCTGAAACTCAGTTGAGTGAAAGAAAATTATTGCAAGTAAATATTATTCCGAATGTAGATACATTGCCTGAAGCATTTGGAGAAGGTTCAGTTCAAAAAATTTCGCTATTAGAATTTTTACCCGAAAACACCATTATATGGTTAAATGACTGGGATGTAATCGAAGAAAAAATTAGGGTACAAGAAGAAGATTTTGAGGGGTATTTATTATTGCAAGATCAAGGCTTTTTTGCAAAACAACAAGAAGAGGAAGATCACCATATTCTAAAAGAAGTGCATTGGACAGATTTTATCAAAGCCAATGAAATTAAAACCATTTTAGAATCAAAACCACTTATAGAGTTTGGTTATAAGCCCCATTTCGCTCAATTTGATTTATCGTTTTTAGTAAAGCCACAGCCTGCATTTAATCGTCAATTCGATTTATTGATTAAAGACTTAAAAGCATTAGAAGGAGCTCAATACAGTATTTATATTTTTGCAGAACAAGTAAAACAGTTAGAGCGGCTCAATACTATTTTTACCGATTTGAATACAGAGATACAGTTCACGCCTATTGGTACTAGTATTCATGAGGGTTTTATAGACCATCAATTAAAATTGGTTTGTTATACCGATCACCAAATATTTCAACGGTACCACAAGTATAAGGTTAAACAAGCGTACAATAAAAACAAAGCACTTACTTTAAAAACCCTGCGTGATTTACAGCCTGGTGATTACGTTACGCATATTGATCATGGCGTTGGCACATACAGTGGGTTACAGAAATTAGAGGTCAATGGCAAAATTCAAGAAGCAGTAAGAATCATATACAAAGACAGTGATATCTTATATGTGAATATTAATTCACTTCACAAGATTTCTAAATACACTGGTAAAGAAGGCACTGTTCCTAAAGTGAATAAATTAGGAAGTGATGTTTGGAATAGATTAAAAGAAAAAACCAAAGCTAAAGTAAAAGAAATCGCTTTTGATTTAATCAAGCTTTACGCACAAAGAAAGGCTCAGAAAGGGTTTGCACATGCCCCAGATAATTATATGCAAACTGAGTTAGAAGCTTCATTTATTTATGAAGACACTCCCGATCAAAGTAAGGCAACTGCAGATGTAAAAAAAGATATGGAGCAAGAAGCGCCCATGGATCGATTGGTATGTGGAGATGTAGGATTTGGAAAAACTGAAATTGCCATTCGAGCAGCTTTTAAATCTGTTGTGGATGGAAAGCAAGCAGCTGTTTTAGTTCCTACTACAATTTTGGCTTTTCAGCATTATAAAACATTCAAGGATCGATTAAAAGATTTTCCTGTTACGGTAGATTATATCAATCGTTTTAAATCTGCTAAAGAAAAGAAGGAAACTTTACAAAGAGTAAAGGAGGGCAAGGTAGATATTATTGTAGGTACCCATGGATTACTCGGAAAAGAAGTGGCATTTAAAGATTTGGGTATCATGATTATTGATGAAGAGCAAAAGTTTGGGGTAGGGCATAAAGAGAAATTGAAGACCTTAAAAACAAATGTGGACTGCCTAACTTTAACTGCCACGCCCATTCCAAGAACCTTGCAGTTTAGTTTAATGGGGGCTAGAGATTTAAGTATTATCAATACGCCGCCACCCAATCGTCAACCTATTCAAACAGAAGTACAGGTTTTTAACCAGGATACTATTAGGGATACAATTTATTTTGAAACAGAAAGAGGTGGACAGGTTTTCTTTATTCATAATAGGGTGCATGGGTTGGCTGAAATGAGTGCACTCATTCAAGGGCTATGCCCAGATTTAAGTATTGGGTTTGCCCATGGTCAATTAGAAGGACACGAATTAGAAGAAAGAATTTTCGATTTTATAGAACGTAAGTACGATGTGTTGGTTTGTACCAATATTGTAGAAAGCGGGGTAGACATTCCTAATGTAAATACCATTATTGTAAACAATGCACATCAATTTGGATTAAGTGACTTACATCAATTAAGAGGTAGGGTAGGTAGAAGTAATAAAAAAGCTTTTTGCTACCTGCTGGCTCCACCAATGAGCACTTTGCCAGTGGATTCAAGAAAAAGATTACAAACCTTAGAACAGTTTAGTGATTTGGGAAGTGGATTTCAAATAGCTATGCGAGATTTAGATATAAGAGGCGCTGGAAATATGTTAGGTGGAGAGCAGAGTGGGTTTATGGCAGAAATTGGTTTTGAAATGTACCAGAAGATATTGGAGGAAGCTATTAGAGAGTTAAAAAGAACTTCCTTCAAAGATTTGTTTAAAGAAGAGATTAGTAAGCAGGATGATTTTGTGAGTGACTGTACTATTGATACGGATTTAGAAATTTTGATACCTGACAGTTACGTAGAAAGCATTACAGAAAGATTGTCTTTGTATACCCGATTAGACAGTTGTGAAAACGAAGCTGAGTTGCAGTTGTTTCATGCAGAAATGGTAGACCGTTTTGGTCCTATACCTTCATCAGTTGAAGACCTTTTCACTACGGTAAGATGTCGCAAATTGGCTGTAGACCTGGGTTTTGAGAAAATGACCTTAAAGGATAATATATTGCGTTGCTATTTTATCAATAGACCCGACTCACCTTATTTTGAGTCAAATTTGTTCAAAGAAGTACTAGCGTATCTTCAAACTGGTACTAATAAGGGGAAATTAAAACAAGCAGGTAAAATGTTCTTGATGTTGGTTGAGCCCATCAAAGGAATGGAAGAAATGTATTCATTCTTACATAAAATGCGCCAAACAGTGATTGCTAAAAAGGAGGAGATTTCCATTACTCCAACAGCTTAACCTTTCTGCGGTAGCGCATAAAAAACCCCGAACTAATCGGGGCTTTCAAAAAAATCAGGTTCAATTAGAATCCTTTTTTAGCAACGCCATCCGCAATTGCTTGTAAAGCTTTTGCTTCACTTAAGATAGCTGCCATCTTATTTCCTTTGCCATCATGACCACCGGCCATATAGCCACCTTTTGCTGTTCTGGTAACTACTGCATCTTGCATAGGAACATTTTTTTCCTTTGTTTTAAGGCAGTATGCTTTAATCATTTTTGAAGTGTCCATTGTGTGTTGAATTTAATTTTTAGTAATAGGGTATCAGGTTAGTTGCTACAAGTTACTGTTTTTTTCTATTATACGTCTATTCTTGCATATTTAGCATGACTTTCGATGAATTCTCTTCTTGGAGCTACATCATCGCCCATTAGCATACTAAAGATTCTGTCTGCTTCGGCAGCGCTTTCAATCGTAACACGCTTCAAAGTTCTACGGGCAGGGTCCATGGTGGTTTCCCAAAGTTGCTCTGCGTTCATTTCACCCAATCCCTTGTATCGCTGGATGGTAACACTGTCTTCCTTTCCTGCACCTAGTCTTTCAATCAAGCCCTTACGTTGTTCTTCGCTGTAAGCGTACTCTTGCTCTTTTCCTCTTTTAACCAAATACAAAGGAGGCTGGGCAATATATACGCAACCCTGTTCTACCAATTCCTTCATGTATCTGAAAATAAAAGTAAGAATCAAAGTGGCAATATGCGAACCATCCACATCGGCATCGGTCATGATGATGAGCTTATGGTAGCGGAGTTTGGCTGTATTCAATGCTTTTGGATCTTCAGGAGTACCTACTGTTACGCCCAAAGCAGTATACATATTTCTGATTTCCTCATTTTCGTAGATTTTATGCTCCATGGCTTTTTCTACGTTCAAAATTTTACCTCTTAATGGTAAAATTGCCTGATAACTTCTATCCCTACCTTGTTTAGCAGTACCACCCGCCGAATCTCCTTCGACTAAGTAAAGTTCACATTTAACTGGATCTTTTTCGCTGCAGTCTGCTAATTTACCAGGAAGACCACCACCCGTTAGAACGGTTTTTCTTTGAACCATGTCACGCGCTTTTTTAGCTGCAACACGGGCTTGAGCCGCTAATATGATTTTAGAAATAACCTGCTTGCTTTCTTTAGGATTCTCCTCTAAATAAGCTTCTAAAGCGCGCGCAACGGTAGTTTGAACCACTCCACTAACTTCACTGTTTCCTAATTTGGTTTTGGTTTGGCCTTCAAACTGTGGCTCCGGAACTTTAACTGAGATTATCGCGCTTAATCCTTCTCTAAAATCGTCTCCTTCAACTGTTACTTTGGCTCTTTCAAATAAACCCTCTTTGTCTCCATAACTTTTAAACACCCTAGTAAGTGCTTGACGGAAACCAGTTACATGCGTACCGCCTTCAATGGTATTGATATTGTTAACGTAAGAGAAAATATTTTCTTTAAAATCGTCATTATAGGTTAGTGCAACTTCAACAGCAACATTAGTGGTTTCATCATGCCCTTCAACAAATAAAGGGGCGCTTAAAATAGGGTTTCTGTTGGCATTTTTATCGAGCATTTGAACAAATTCAATAATACCCCCTTCACTGTAGAAGTGACTGCTATAAGCGTTTCCGGTGTCGTCTAATTCTCTTAAATCGGTAAGGGTGATATTGATTTTGCGATTTAAGAAAGCCAGCTCTCTTAATCTACCTTCTAAAATTTCTCTTTTATAAACAGATTCTTGAAAAATGGAAAGATCGGGCCAGAAATGCACTTTAGTACCTGTAATACTACTAGTGCCAATTTCTCTTACTGGATATTTAGGAATACCAATACCATATTCTTGTTCAAATATTTTTCCCTCTCTTTGAACAGTCACATGCAATTTGGTACTTAATGCGTTTACGCAACTAACCCCAACACCGTGCAAACCGCCAGATACTTTGTAAGTGTTCTTGTCGAACTTACCTCCAGCATGCAATACGGTCATTACTACTTCAAGCGCACTCTTTTTTTCCTTCGTATGCATAGCAGTCGGAATACCCCTACCATCATCCTGAACACTAATGGAATTGTCTTCATGAATGGTTACAAAAATATTTTTACACCATCCTGCTAATGCCTCGTCAATGGAATTGTCTACTACTTCATAAACTAAGTGATGCAATCCTTTTACGCCCACATCACCAATGTACATGGCAGGTCTTTTTCTAACCGCTTCTAAACCTTCGAGTACTTGTATACTATCTGCCCCGTAATTTTTATTTTCTGCAGCATGCTGCTTGTCTAATTCTTCGCTCATAAAGTCTTATCTCGCTTGCTTTTTAGTTCAATTTCACAAGCTTACAAATGTACTGATTTTAAGGGGGATTTGTGCAGGTTCAAAGGGGTAGTTTTCCCCATTTTCTCAGCCTACTAAAGTGGTTGTGTTGAATGTTTTTAATTGAATATGTAAACAAATCAAAAGGTTAAAATTAATTTAATTTTTAGGTGAATCAATCAGCAATTTTTTTAAATTTGAATAGGTCCGGTGAAATAAGGTGTTTGATTGGAAATGGTTTTCGATTGAATGATATTTAGAATAGATCCCGGATTAGACTTAAACTTTTTTAAATACCTGAAAATGAATCTAAAGACTTCTATATTGTAGGTATAGGGGCATCCGCTGGGGGCTTAGATGCCATCCAAAAATTGTTTGATCATATTCCTTCTAATACTGGAATTGCATTTGTTATCATTCATCATTTATCTCCAGATTTTAAGAGTTTGATGCCAGAATTATTGGCAAAGCATACATCTATGACCATTTTTACAGCAGAAGATCAGTTAGAAGTATGCCCCAATTGTATATACTTGATGCACAGGAATAAAAACCTTGTTATTAAGGGGAATAAACTCCAATTATTAGAAAAAGCACCCAAACATAGTTTGAATTTACCCATTGATATTTTTTTTCAATCATTGGGAGAAGAGTACAAAGAAAAGTCTATTGGTATCATACTTTCTGGAACAGGAACGGATGGTTCAAGGGGGATAAAAACCATCAAGGAATCTGGGGGAGTCATTTTAGTACAAGACCCCCTTTCTGCACAATTTAATGGCATGCCTAATGCAGCTATTGCATCTGGGTTAGCAGAATTTATTGCGGAACCAGAAGCCATGGCAAATGTTTTGCAACAAATCCCCAATTTGGATCTTGCTTCTGAATTTTCCAATAATCAATCGAATGACGAAATTTTCTCAAATATTCTAGATGAAATTAAAATCTATGCTGGGATTGATTTTAAACAGTATAAAAAGAATACACTTATAAGAAGAATTGAGAAACGCATGAGTTTGAACAATATGGATGCATTGCTCAATTATTATCAGTTGTTAAAAGCAAGTGTTTCAGAAATTGAATTATTAAAACAAGATTTTTTAATTGGGGTCACTAGCTTTTTTAGAGATAGAGATGCTTTTGATGAACTGAAGCGGACAGTGATACCAGCTCTTTTTGTAAATAAGCTTCCTACAGATACCATCAGGGTTTGGGTAGTGGCTTGTTCAACAGGTGAAGAAGCCTATTCTATCGCTATTTTATTGGATGAGTACATTCAGGAAAACCAATTAAGAAACGATTTTAAAATTTTTGCAACAGACGTTGATAATTTTGCTGTTCAAACTGCAAGCGCGGGTAAATTTAATGTTGGTGTAGCATCAGAAATTGATAAGAAGTACTTGGATAGTTATTTTATTAAAAACGTAGATAGTATACAAATCATCAAACGGGTAAGGGATAAAATCGTTTTTTCGAGCCATAATATTTTAAAAGACACCCCATTTATTCGAATGGATTTAGTCTCTTGCAGAAATTTACTGATCTACTTGAACGCGTCTTCTCAACAGAAAGTTTTATCTAGTTTTTTGTTTTCGCTTCAGCGCGATGGGTATTTGTTTTTAGGGTCAAGTGAGTCTATCAATGAATCTGTAGATGAACTCAAAGTAATAAGTCAGCGATGGAGAATTTTTAAAAATATTTCTAAGTCTAAACATACTCCAAATTTTGAATCCCCTTCTTTGCTTAGTAAAGAATTATTGACCAAATCTCCTAAAGAATATATTAATAAAAATGCTGAAAATGCTAAGGAAGATGCTGATTTAGCCTATCTAAAGTTTTTAACTAAAAAATATAGTCCATCCTGTATCTTTTTTGATAAAGGGTTTAATATCTTATACATCAAAGGCGATGCTGGTAAGTATTTAAAGTTTCCTGAAGGGATGTTTCAAAGTAATCTTTTGAAAATGTTGGACGATGGTTTGGGAGTCTTATTGCAAACCATGGTAAGCGATATACAGGAGTCTGATAAAGCCATTTTAATAAAAGACAATTTGGTCTTTAAAGACCAATCCCAACTGTCTTTTAACTTGTATTTACAAAAAGTGAATGTTGCAGATGGATTTAAAGATACTTATCTCATTCATTTTGAAGACACTGTTATTGAAATTGAAAAAGAAATTGATTTTTCAAAAGTTCAAGTTTCAGCCTTGAATGAATTAAAGATCAAAGAATTAGAGAAGTCATTGATACAAAATAAAAATCAGCTTCAATATGTTGTAGAAGAACTAGAAACAAGTAATGAAGAATTACAAGCTTCCAATGAAGAATTAATGGCTTCTAATGAAGAGTTGCAAAGTACAAATGAAGAATTACAATCTGTTAATGAAGAGTTGTATACTGTAAATTTTGAACTACAAGACAAGAACAGGGAACTTAATTTACTGTATAATGATATCAACAATTTATTTGATAGTACAGATGTGGGTACTTTGTTTTTAGACTCAGAATTGAAAATCAGAAAATTCACGCCTTCCTTGCAAAAGCATTTTGAATTAAATGAACAAGATATTGGTCGTTCAATTTCAAATTTTGCCGCTAATTTTAAAGAGGAAGTTAGACTGAAAATGATCAAGGATGCAGCTTTAGCTTTAGTTGAATTAGGCACAATTGAAGATGAATTTAAAGATGACTTTGATCATTATTATATTAGAAGGGTAAGTCCTTTTATAACAATTGACAAAAAGGTAGATGGGGTTGTAATCACATTTGTTGATGTTACTACTCTGAAGAATTTATACGATACATTAGAAGTAAAAGAAAAATTAATTGAGAAAGAGAGTTTATATAATAAGTCTATAATTGAGAATAATTCTTTTTATGTAGTCAAAACTGATTTGGCTGGAAATTATACTTATTTCAATCAATATTTTTCTGATATGTTTGGTGTGCAATTTCAAGATTTGATTGGAAAAACTTCTCTTTCCTTGATTATGCCTGAAGATCATGGCGCTTGTATACAAGCGGTAGAAAAATGTTTGGCAGAACCCAATAAAACATTTTGGACAACACTTAGAAAACCCAGCCCAGCAGGCGTTGTTGTGAGTCAATGGGAATTCAAAGTCTTAAAAGATGACCAAGGAAATCCAATTGAGATTTTATGTTTGGGTCATGAAATTACCCCATTGATAAAAAAACAAGAAGAATTACAATCTTTGCTGAACATTAATTAGAATTAAAAAAACAGGCTCATTCAGTTCACCCATATTCTTTCACATAATTTCAGATCTCATGTAGCCAATTTAAAAGGAATTATGTCACTTGCAAATTCAGCTACAAATGAAGAAAAATTAGCATTTTGTGAGATGGTGAGTTCAGTAGCTAATTCTTTAGATGAAACACTCATCAACCTAAATGATATCATTGCCATTCAAACAACTGAAGGCATACCAATAAAGCCCATTTTACTTTCTACTGCTGTTCAGTTGGCTGAGAAAAGTTTGGGACTTACAATAGCTGAAACAAATGCTACCATTCACCAAGATTTTGATGAGAATGATTTAATTCAGGCAAATCCAGCCTATTTGGATAGCATTTTATTAAACCTTTTAACTAATTCGCTAAAGTATAAGAAACCGGATACTCCCCCTGAAATTCATATCACTTTAGAAAGAATAAAAGGCTTTTCAAAATTGGTTATTCAAGACAATGGTAGAGGACTAGATTTGAAAAAATACGGTAGTAAAGTATTTGGCTTGTATAAAACCTTTCATGGTAATAAAGACGCAAAAGGATTAGGCTTATTTATCACCAAAACCCAGGTTGAATCGATGCATGGAAATATTGATATAGTAAGTGAACCAAATATGGGTGCTACAGTTATTGTTGAATTGCCTTATTCCGATTAGTGTTTGTAAGGATTGTTGATTCACCACAAAGGTTTTAAGCCTATTTGTTAAATTTATGTAGGATTTGCAAAATATATGTTTATACATTAATTTTGCAGGTGCATGAACGCTGTAATGGACATATTAAAGCAAGCTCAAAAGGGTGGAATTGATGCAAATATGGATTTGCTCTATAAGAAAGAGCAGCATATTCCTGGATCCATCCAATATACCATTCGTAGATATTATGCCCAACACCCTTGGGTGGCCGATGATAGTGGAATGATGGTTTATCATTACAATGAAAAAAAACCTAAAGAAAATTACTTAGAGCTTCGCTTTTGCATCACGGGAAACAAGTATTGTGCTGAACGTAGCTGCTCATTATGTACCGAGTTACCTACGATGAATTGTAGTGGGAAGAACCAAACTTTGGATGTATTTACTTTTCACTTTACTGCTAGTTTTTTAAAGCAGTTTGTTCACAATGTTAAGTTGGCCAATAGAAAAGACGAAGTCTTAGCATTTAAGCATCCCAATGCTTTTACCAAATTATTTCCGCTTTGCATTAGAAATCGAAATGTGCTTGATGCCTTATTGAACCATAGTTACTCTGGTTCAATGGAGAATATTTATGTAAATGCTAAAGTGCATGAATTGCTTTTGTATAGCATGGATTGTTTGGTACACGAAAAAGGAGAAGGATTTGCTTGTAAGTTTTTGGCCGATGATAGTGGAAAGGAAAGGATTTATCAAGCCAGGGATATTTTATTACAACATATTGGAGATCCAATTACCATAAAGGAATTAAGTAGAAAAGTGGCAATGAATGAGTGCTACTTAAAGAAAGGATTTAAAGAAGTTTTTGGAACGACTATTTTCGATTTTTATCAACAGCAGAGAATGGAACACGCAAAGTACTTATTGTACGAGAAGAGCTTGAGCGTTACAGATGTTTCTGCATTGCTAGGCTATTCATCCATCTCGCATTTTTCAGCAGCTTTTAAAAAGCATACCGGCTTAAAGCCTTGCGAATTACTTAAATAATTGTACCATTATAATCCGTTCCAGCCCTTGATGGTAATGGACTGTATAGTGATTCCTGTTGCGGTGGATTCAAAAACCCGTTGATCCACTAAACCAATTCCTTTTGCATAGGAGTGTTCAGATTGTAAGTTCAATGGTATGTAATTGGGTGAACCATCAAGTTTTAAATACAAATCTCTTCGAACAGTGATAATATCTGTGTACAGTGTACCCAATAAAGACATTTGCCTGCCTTTTGAAATGGTGGTAATTCGAAGTTTAGCCCAGCCAAATTGTAAGGTTCCATTGATGTCTGCACCAACATACAAACTATCTGTTTCATAAAATTGACCTGGATTTTTGCTTTCATCCAAGTAAATAAATTCTATTCTTTTATTATCTACAATGCTATCATAAATATATAGATAGTCAAATTCTGGAGTTCCATATTGATAATACTTCCCTGTTCCATCTTTTCTTAGCAAAAGTTGATCATTGGTATTGGTTGTATAGCGGGTATAATCTCTTGGTACACCTAAATAAGTCCGAGAAAGTAATCCATTAGAAATGGTAGACCTGAATTGAGGAATAAAACCTCCAGCTGTATTGGGGAATGCTGGGCTCAATCCATAATCAATATATCCATTTGGGGTAATGGGTAAATAGTCGTTGGTGCGAGATCCATTATTTACGCTTCCTGTTGTAGTGATATTGAATGTGCAAGTACTGTTTCCAAATTTTACTTCATACGTAAAAGTGCCGGGCAAAATAGCTTGACCATAACCTTTCAGTTTGATGGTATTGGCGCCTTGTACGAATGCAAATCCTGAATCTCTGAACCATATACCATTTACTGTATCAGTAAAAACAGCATACTTTCCTTGGCTACTATAGTTAGCGGAAACTAAAACATAATTGCTGTCGGTTAAAGCTTGCATTTCTTTGTATTGGCCATTTATTACAATTTGTTTGCAATTGCCTGAACTGTCCAATAAAGTACCGGTGGCAGTACCCCCAAAGCCAGGTCCTTCCGAACTTAGCTCTTTGGCGCATCCAACCAGTGTTACTACTGCTGTTGCCAATAACCACAAAGAAAACAGTATCCTTTTCATTAAAATAAAGATAAAATTTACACCAATAATGCAGCCTGAGGGTTCAATTTAGCATTTTCAGATAAGAGCTGAATATTATTTAACGTTGTTGTAGCAATTTGCTCCATGGCTTCCTGCGTAAAGAATGCCTGATGCGCAGTGATCAAAACATTGGGAAAGCTCATCAGTCGTTGAATTTCGTCGTCTTGGATGATGTCTTCAGATAAATTTCTGAAGAATAGTTTCTCTTCTTGTTCATAAACATCAATTCCTAACGCACTAATTAGGCCAGACTTGAGAGCTTTTATTACATCACGAGTGTTTACTAAACCTCCTCTACTGGTATTAATCAACACAACCCCAGGTTTCATATAAGCCATCGTGTCTTTGTTGATTAAATGTTTGGTTTGCTCATTCAATGGACAGTGCAAAGAAATAATATCTGACTTTAGTACCTCTATCAAAGGGTGATAAACTACCCCATCCGCTTCTAGCTCTTTATTTGCAATTAAATCGAAGGCAATCACTTTACAGCCAAAACCCAGCATGATTTTACAAAAGGCTTTTCCAATATTGCCTGTTCCAATTACTCCCACCGTTTTCCCGAACAAATTAAACCCCAATAATCCTTGCAAAGAAAAATTTTGCTCACGAACCCTGTTGTATGCTTTATGGGTTTTTCTATTAAGGGTTAGCAACATGGCCACAGCATGTTCGGCCACAGCTTCGGGAGAATATGCTGGTACCCTGCAAACTCTTATGCCTGCAGCTTTTGCCGCCTCCAAGTCAACATTGTTGAATCCCGCACAACGAAGGGCAATAATCTTGGTATTACCAGCAGCCAGCTTTTGAATAACTGCTGCAGTTACTTTGTCGTTTACAAAAACACAAACTGCTTCTGCCCCTGCTGCCAAGTCAGCTGTTTGTTCACTCAATGGAATATCAATAAATACTAATTCGTGTTGGTCTTTGTTAAATTGGGTAAAAAAAGCCTTGTCGTAAGGCTGCGCACTAAAGAACACCGTTTTCATACTCAAATATACCCCTAGATACCCATTATGAAAGCCAGAGACAGCAATTTTTATTCGTGTTAGTATCCGTACCTTTGCACGAATTTTTTTAACAAGCTATCCGCAGAATATCATGAGCGCAAAGTATGCAGAGTTTTCGGGGTTAAACTTACCAGCTATAGAGCAAGAAATTTTGGCCAAGTGGAAGGTCGAATCTGCTTTTGAAAAAAGTATTGATTTAAGAGAAGGCAAAAAGCCCTTTGTGTTTTTTGAAGGACCTCCAAGTGCCAATGGTATGCCTGGTATTCATCACGTTATTTCAAGAACATTGAAAGACATGGTATGTCGTTATAAAACCATGCAAGGGTTTCAGGTAAAAAGAAAAGGTGGTTGGGATACCCATGGTTTGCCAGTAGAATTAGGTGTAGAGAAAGAATTGGGTATTACCAAAGAAGATATTGGAAAAAAAATCTCCATTGAAGATTATAACCAGAAATGTCGCGAAGCGGTATTGCGCTACAAAAAAGAGTGGGATGATATCACTACTAAAATGGGTTATTGGGTAGATTTAGAAAAGCCTTATGTAACTTTTGAAAATAATTATATTGAAACGCTTTGGTGGATTTTAAGTACCCTTTACAAAAAAGGATTCTTATACGAGAGTGTTAGCATTCAACCTTATTCGCCTGCTGCTGGAACAGGATTAAGTTCTCATGAACTCAATCAACCAGGTACTTATAAAGATGTAAAAGATACTTCCGCAGTTGCCATGTTTAAAGCAACTCAAGCTTCTTTAGATAATTGCCAATGGTATGCAGGGGTTGATCAAAGCGTATTGATTAGCAAGGAAGTTTTCTTAATGGCTTGGACTACTACGCCATGGACACTCCCTTCTAACTTAGGCTTAACTGTTGGACCAAATATTGACTATGTATTGGTTAAAACATTTAACCCCTACACTTTTTTACCAGTGAATGTTGTTTTGGCCAAAGCTTTACTGGGTAAGTATTTCAAGCCAGAAGGGGAGAATGCTTCTTTTGAGGAGTTTAACGAGAAAACCAAGCTCTTGCCTTGGACTATTTTGGCTAGCTTCAAAGGTTCTGAAATAGAGGGAATGGAGTATGAGCAATTATTGCCTTATGAATCCAATTCTTTAGCAGCTATTTTAGCAATTACTCCAGATGCAAAACCATTTCGTGTAATTAGTGGAGACTTTGTTACCACCGAAGATGGTACGGGTATTGTGCATACAGCGCCTGCATTTGGTGCGGACGACTATAAGGTAGGTAAGAAGTTCAATATTGGTATTCTTACCATGGTAGACCGTGAAGGAAAATTTGTTGATGGATTAGGTCCATTCAGCAATCGGTTTGTAAAAAATTATAAAGATGATCCTGCTTATGAAGATGTAAACGTAGATATCTGCGTTCATTTGAAGAAAGCCAATCGTGCATTTAAAGTAGAAAAATACGAACACAGTTATCCGCATTGTTGGAGAACCGATAAGCCCATTTTATACTATCCCTTGGATGCTTGGTTTATTAAAACTACTGCTGTTAAAGATAGAATGGTTGAACTCAATAAAACCATCAACTGGAAGCCCAAATCTACCGGCGAAGGCAGATTTGGTAACTGGTTAGAAAATATGGTAGACTGGAATTTAAGTAGGAGCCGTTATTGGGGAACGCCTTTACCAGTTTGGAGAACAGAAGATGGGTCTGAAGAAGTTTGCATTGGTTCTATTGCAGAATTGAATGAGGGTATTCGCAAGGCCAATGAAGTGTTGGGTGGAGAGATCAATAAAAATTATTTGCATGGAGGTATTTTAGATTTACATAAGCCTTTTGTAGATGAAATTATTTTGGTGAGTGCATCAGGTAAACCAATGACCCGTGTTCCTGATTTGATTGATGTTTGGTTTGATAGTGGAGCCATGCCTTATGCGCAATGGCATTATCCTTTTGAAAACAAAGATTTAATTGATAAAGGAGAAGCTTTCCCTGCTGATTTTATAGCAGAAGGGGTGGATCAAACCCGCGGCTGGTTTTATACCCTACATGCATTGGGCGTTATGCTATTTGATAGTGTTGCCTATAAAGCGGTAGTGAGCAATGGATTGGTATTAGACAAGAATGGAAATAAAATGAGTAAGCGCCTCGGCAATGTCGTGAATCCATTTGAAACCATTGAACAATATGGTGCAGATGCAACCAGATGGTATTTAATTACCAATGCCTCTCCTTGGGATAACCTGAAGTTTGATATGGCAGGTATTCAAGAAGTACAGCGCAAATTTTTTGGTACTTTATATAACACCTACCAATTCTTTACGCTTTATGCTAATGTAGACGGCTTTGCTTACAAGGAGGCTCCAATCCCTCTAGAACAAAGACCTGAAATTGATCGTTGGATTTTATCTTCTTTAAATACTTTAATCAAACAAGTAACCAATTACATGAACGACTTTGAGCCTACATTGGCGGGTCGTGCCGTTGAAACATTTGTTGATGCTCAATTGAGCAATTGGTATGTTCGCTTATGTAGAAGACGTTTTTGGAAAGGTGAATACGAAACAGATAAAATTAGTGCATACCAAACTTTGTATGAATGTTTAGAAACGGTAGTTCGTTTAATTGCGCCTATTTCTCCATTCTTTAGTGATGCTGTTTTTGCGAATCTGAATGCGGTTACTAGTCGCTTTGATGTTGCTTCAGTTCATCATGCTGATTATCCGGTATACGATGAATCGATGGTTGATCCTTTATTAGAGGAACGCATGCAATTGGCACAAGAAACCTGTTCATTGGTATTGTCGTTGCGTAAGAAAGTCAATATCAAAGTTCGTCAGCCTTTACAAAAAGTAATGATTCCTGTTCTAGATATTCAAATGAAAGAGCAACTAGAAAAAATGGAAGCTTTAATAAAAGCCGAAGTGAATGTAAAAGAGATGGAATACATCACTGCAACACAGGGCATTATTAGTAAAAAAATCAAAGCCAACTTCAAGACATTGGGTGCCAAATTGGGTGCTTCTATGAAGGAAGCTGCCTCTGTTATTGCAGGGTTTTCTCAAGACCAAATTGCTGCATTAGAGGGTGCTGGTTCAATTGAGCTATCTCTTTCAGCTGGTCAATTTATGATCGAGTTGGTTGATGTAGAAATAACTGCTGAAGATATACCTGGATGGAGTGTGGCTTCAAAGGGAAAAATGACGGTTGCGTTAGATATTACCCTATCCGAAGCGTTAAAACAGGAGGGGGACGCAAGAGAATTCGTCAATCGTATACAAAATATTAGAAAAGAATCGGGATTTGATTTAACAGACCGTATATTCGTAGAGTTACCAGAAGGCACCCCCCTAATGCCTTCTATTGTTAAATTTAACGACTATATTTGCCGCGAAATATTGGCAGATGCCATTGAATGGGTACCAGATCTTGTGTCTGGAACACCAATAGAAGTAAATGACATTGCATTAACCGTGGTTGTAAACAAAAAAGGATAAGACCTATGGCTACAAAAAAACCAGCCCCCAAAGCAACTCCCAAAAAAGCTGTAAAGGCGGCTCCAGCCAAAGCTGCAGCAAAACCTGCTGTGAAGGCACCAGCTAAGCCTGCTGCAAAAGCTCCTGCAAAGCCTGCTGCGAAAGCACCAGCAAAACCTGCTACAAAAGCACCAGCAAAAGCTCCTGCAAAGCCAGCTGCGAAAGCACCAGCAAAACCTGCTGCAAAAGCTCCTGCAAAACCAGCAGCCAAAGCACCTGCCAAACCAGTTGCACCTGCAAAGCCTGCAGCTAAACCAGCGGCCAAAGCCCCTGCAAAACCAGCCGCAAAGCCTGCTCCAACTCCTGCTAAGCCTGCAGTGAAAGCGCCGCCAGTTGCTGCAAAGCCTGTTGCACCAGCACCAGCGCCTGCAAAACCAGCTGCTCCTGCAAAACCAGTGGTTAAAGCTCCACCTGCACCTCCTGTAAAACCAGTAAAAAAAGTGCCAGGTCCTATAAAAGACGTGAAAGTACCTAAGATCATTACGAAGTCGAGTGTTACCTATAGCCCAGGCTATACCCCATTAGAAAAAAGAGTAGAAGCCCCTAAACCTCAGGGTCCATTGGTTAAATACAATGATACTGATTTAACAGAGTTTAGAGAGCTGATTAATAAAAAACTGGAAGCAGCTAAAAAAGAACTAGCGTACTTACAGGGTTTAATTACTCGTAAAGACGAAATGGGCGGAGATAATGACGATGCGCGTTACATGACCATGGAAGATGGAACCATGAGCATGGAAAAAGAGCAATTAAGTCAAATGGCTAGTCGCCAAATTACTTATATTGATCACTTAGAAAAAGCGATCATGCGTATTGAAAATAAAACCTATGGTATCTGCAGAGTTACCGGTCGTTTAATTGACAAAGCGAGATTGCGCGCAGTACCCCATGCTACATTAAGCCTTGAAGCTAAATTAGGATTGGTTAAGCCTAATCAAGATTAAGTAAAAACCTGAATTGATTTGTATTCAAATAATCATTAAGCCCCGATTTTAATCGGGGTTTTTTATTTGACTTCTTGCATGTCTACTAACTTTCTATAGATACCGCCTTTAGCCAACAAGTCGTCATGGGTTCCTCGTTCTGCAATTTCTCCTTTTTGTAAAACGATAATTTCATCGGCATGTCTAATAGTACTAAGTCTATGTGCAATCACAATAGATGTTCTGTTTTGCATCATATTATTAATGGCGTCTTGTACCAGTCTTTCACTTTCTGTATCTAATGAGGAAGTAGCTTCATCTAAAATAAGGATGGGTGGATTTTTTAAAACGGCTCTTGCTATAGTAACTCTTTGTCTTTCTCCTCCACTCAATTTTCCACCACGGTCTCCAATATTCGTTTGAAAACCTTCTTCTTTTTTATGTATAAAATCCAAGGCATTGGCCACTTTGGCTGCATGTTCAATAGCTTGATCATTTACATTATCAATCCCTAATGCAATATTGCCAGCAATGGTATCATTAAATAAAATAGGCTCTTGGGTTACAATACCCATCATACTCCTAATGCTGTGTAAAGTATATGATTTGATATTTATCCCATCAATTAAGATCTCACCACTGGTTACATCATGAAATCTTGGAACCAAGTCGGCCAAGCTACTTTTACCTGCTCCTGATGAACCCACCAAGGCAATCGTTTTACCTTTTTGAATAGTGAGGTTGATATTTTTTAAAATGGGCGTGTCGTTGTAAGAGAAGCCAACATTTTTAAATTCTATGGAATGTTCAAACTGGGTCAAGTTTTTGGCGTTTGGCAAGTCTGTAACGGTTACAGGTGCTTGCAAAATTTCTTCTATACGCTGTATGGCTGCACTACCTCTTTGTGCATTGTAAAATGCAGTGGATAAGGATTTTGCAGGATTGATGATTTGGGTAAATATGAGAATATAATTGACAAAACTGTCTCCCTTTAATCCTGCTTCATGACCTAAAACCAATCTTCCGCCGAACCATAAAATACAACTTAACACCATTACACCCATGAACTCAGACATGGGTGAGGCCAAGTCTTTTCTAAAATTCATTTTATTGCGAATATGGTTCAGGTTATTATTGGTACTGAAGAAACGACTTCTAAGAATTTTTTCTGCATTGAATGCTTTAATTACCCTTAATCCACCCAAGGTTTCATCTAAAATACTCATCAAAGTACCCAGCTCTTCGGCAGAAGCGGTAGATTGTTTTTTTAGTGAACGACTGATTCGACCAATTAAAAAACCGGTAATTGGCAAGAGCACCAAAAGAAATACAGATAGTACCGGACTAATATAAATTAGGACTCCCAAAATGATTAAGATATTTAAAGGGTCTCTAATCAAGCCCTCTAGAGTACTCATCACACTCCATTCAATCTCGTTGGCATCATTGCTCATCCTACTGATAATATCTCCTTTCTTTTGCTCCGTAAAAAAGCCAATTGGCAATTCCAAAATCTTTGCATATAAGTCAGATCTTAATTTGGTCATCACATAATTACGCATAGGTGCCAGCACTCGAAAAGACAAATAGGTGAACAAATTTTTAAAGAAAATGGCAATGATGATGATGATACAAGCAGTGCCTAAAGCGTAAATAGCGCCTTCCTGCGAAATCAATTCATTAAAATAATACCTAAAGTATTCGGTGGCGTTTTGTAGTCCTTCTAATGAAAAGGACATAGCAGGTTTAGCAATGACCTCTTTTTTATCAGTAAACAGCAGCTTCAATATGGGCGATAGCATCGCCAAAGACACCAATGAAAACAAGATGGACAACAGGTTGAAAACAACGTATAATACGATGTTTTTTTGTTGACTACGCAGGTAAAATAAGATTCGCTCAAAACGCTTCATACAGGAATAAATGGTGAAACAAGGCAAAGTAACTAATTTTACACCCATAAACCTTGATATTATGGAGGAAGGAAAAAGACAGCGGCAGGTAGCCGGCGCATTACAGGAACAATTCAACGATATATTCAGAAGATTAAACCTTTCTATGATTGATGGTGGAATGGTCTCTATAGCTAGTGTTAAAGTGACACCAGACTTGTTAGAAGCAAGGGTTTACCTGAGTTTGTTTCAAGTAAAAGACCCAGTTGCAGTGATGAAAAAAATTGAATCTAAAGCATGGGAAATTAAAAAAGAGTTAGCTGATAAAATGAAGCATCAACTTAGAAGAATCCCTGTAATTCATTTTTACAACGACGATACGCTGGATTATGTTTTCAAAATGGAAGAGGTATTTAAGAAAATTAATGAAAAAGGCGAATGAACCTGCTATTTGCCTGGCGCTATTTTCGCTCTAAGAAAACAACCAATGCAATAAATATTATTGCATGGATTGCCATCACTGCTATAGCTGTTGGTACGGCATCTTTAATAATTATCCTTAGTGTGTTCAATGGTTTTGAAGACTTGGTGAAAGGATTGTATGGAGATTTTTATCCTGCCTATAAAGTGGTTCCTCTAAAAGGGAAAACCATTGAAATCAGCCCTGTTCAATCAAAACAACTTAAAGCCATTAAAGATATTAAAGCTTTTAGTTTTATTGCAGAAGAAAAAGCACTTTTGACGGGTGCCTATCAAACAATTGTTACCATTAAAGGGGTAGAGGAAAATTATACTCAGGTTAACCCTATTCAAAAATATATCCGAAGAGGAAGTTTTGAATTGGGCAATGCCAATATCCCTGGAATCGTTATGGGTGGTGGGATTGAAAACGCCGCTGGTATTAATACCGAGAAAGTATTAGAAGCAGCTACATTATATTTTCCTAATCGAAATGGAAATTTATTGACGGGCGATGGGTTGAATTCTTTTTCTGTTATCCCATCAGGCGCTTTTATTGTACAACAAGAATTTGACAATAAATATGCGTTTACCAACTTAGCATTCGTGCAGTACATGTTAGGCTTGAAAGCTAATGAATACAGCTCTATAGAAGTTAATGCGAAAGAGGGCAATAACAACTTAGTAAAGCAATTACAAACAATTTTGGGTGATCAAGTTCAAATACAAACTCGGTACCAGCAGAATGCAGCTTTGTATTCGGTTATGCAATTAGAAAAATGGGTTATATATGGCATACTTTCTTTAATTCTAGTAGTGGCCGCGTTCAATATGATTGGAGCATTGAGTATGTTGGTTTTAGAAAAACAAAAAGACATTGCGGTATTGCGTGCTTTGGGCGCCTCCGGTAATAGAATTCGAACTATCTTTTTGTTAGAAGGATTGCTGCTTGCTGCAATTGGAGCGGGCGCTGGTATTCTTCTGGGAGGAGGAATATGCTGGGTACAAGAAAAATTTCACTTGATAAAATTAGGAGGCTCCACGTTTATTATAGATTATTATCCAGTAAAAACATTGCCATTAGACTTTATATTGGTTCTATTGACTGTTACTGCTATTTCCTTTACTGCAGCTTGG
This sequence comes from Sediminibacterium sp. FEMGT703S, assembly GCA_002786355.1. Lineage (GTDB taxonomy): Bacteria > Bacteroidota > Bacteroidia > Chitinophagales > Chitinophagaceae > Sediminibacterium. The sequence goes on along the minus strand of PGCO01000013.1, from coordinate 372,647 downwards.
GTTACTGCACAAAAAACAAGTGCGCAACCTTTTGAGCTGCGCACCTAAATAAAATGGGTAAAACCCGACTAATAATATTCTAATAATCGCCCAATGTTTCAGGCAACTGAGCTAAGGCTTTTGCTAATTGGTCGTCACTTGGAGCAATACCATGCCACTCGTGGCTACCTTCCATAAAATCTACTCCCTTACCCATTTCTGTTTTCATTAAGATACATATGGGCTTGCCATTTCCGGTCATTGACTTGGCTTTGTCTAAAACAGCCACCACGCTATCCATATCATTTCCATCCATATCGAGCACAGTCCAATCAAAAGCTTCAAACTTACTGCGCAAATTGCCTAAAGACAATACTTTGCTGGTAGGTCCGTCTATTTGTTGTCCGTTCAAATCAACTATGCTGATTAAGTTGTCAACTTTATTGTGAGCAGCAAACATCACTGCTTCCCAAATTTGTCCTTCTTGTAATTCTCCATCACCATGTAAAGAAAAAACCAAATGAGGGTCTTGATTTAATTTCTTGGTGAGTGCGGCCCCTACAGCTACGCTCAACCCTTGCCCTAATGAGCCACTAGCAATTCTTACCCCAGGTAAATGTTCGTGTGTAGTAGGGTGTCCTTGTAAGCGGGTATTGATTTTTCTAAAACTTGCTAATTCTTTCACATCAAAATAGCCCGCACGAGCTAAAACAGAATAGAGTAGCGGGGAAATATGACCATTTGATAAAAAGAATAAGTCTTCTTGTTTTCCATCCATGTTAAAATGCACATCATGTTTCATAATATGAAAATAAAGTGCAGTTACTACATCAGTACATCCCAAAGACCCACCAGGGTGGCCACTTTGAACACCGTGCACCATACGCACAATATCTCTTCTTACTTGGGTTGCCGTGCTTTTTAAATCAGCTATACTTGCCATAACAAATTCGGTAATTTACAGCGAAGATAAAAGCATTTGGGGCATATTTGACCTATTTTGCTTTAAACTTGTTCAACATGTATGGATGATTTATTAAATTTGCCGCACTTAAATTTTAATTATGTCTGAAGAATTAGGAATGATCATTGATGATGCTACCGATACCATGAAAAAAGCCATCTCCCATTTGGAGGTAGAACTAGTTAAAATTAGAGCTGGAAAAGCCAACCCCAATATGTTAGACGGAATCAATGTAGATTACTATGGATCACCTACTCCTATTGCTCAGGTGGCTAATATTACCGTTTTAGATGCTAGAACAATTAGTATTCAACCTTGGGAAAAAAATATGCTAGCATTAATTGAACGCTCAATTATGGCTGCCAACATTGGAATTACACCACAAAATGATGGGGTGCAAATCAGGTTGTTTATGCCTCCATTAACCGAAGAAAGAAGAAAGGAATTGGTAAAAAAAGCGGGTGGGGAAGGAGAACAAGCCAAAATTGCTATTCGTAATATTAGAAGAGACGCTATTGAAGACGTTAAAAAATTACAAAAAGATGGTTTAAGTGAAGATGCTGCAAAAGATGCAGAAAAAGACATTCAAGAATTAACAGACAAACATATTGCCTTGGTTGAAAAGCATTTAGCTACCAAAGAAAAAGAAATGATGACTGTATAGTTATTTCTTATTCGCTAAATACACTCCAATCAAAATAATTCCGCAGCAGGTAACCTGGATAAGGTTTACCTGCTCGCCTCCCCAGATACCCCATCCAATAGCCACAAAAGGGATTCCATAAGTTACCATGGAAGCAAATAATGCTCCTGCCCTTTTTACCAACATGTAGAAAAGCACAGAAGCTACTGCGGTACCAAAAATTCCTAAAACAGCAGATGCGCCTACAGAAAGCAAATATGCGTCTTCGCTTAAAGGGAGTGCAAAAAAACCTGTGAAATAAAGAATAATTAAGCAAGGAATTAATAAGAATACAAAAGCCATGGAGGCAATTTCTATTGATCCAATTCCTTGCATATGTTTGCCCACCATATTCACATTTATGCCGTACAAAAGGGTTGCCAATAAAACCAATAAAGAATAAGAGAAATATTCTAAGCTAATATTAGAGCCAGCAGCAACCAATAACGATAAGCCAATAAATCCAACAATGATTCCTAATAATTGAAGTTTCTTCACTTTTAATTGAAAAAAAGATATGCCAGTGATGATCACAAATAGTGGGGTTAGTGCATTCATAATTCCAGCAAGGGCACTATCTATTTTTGTTTCTGCAATGCAAAATAAATAAGCCGGAAAAAAGCTTCCTAATAATCCTGATAATACTACTACTCCTCTTTTTTCCTTGGGTATATTTCTCAATGCTTTCAATGCAAAAGGAAGTAACACTAAACCTGCACTTATAATACGTATTGAAGCAACTTGATAAGGACTTAACACATTCATGCCACCCTTCATCAAAATAAACGAACTGCCCCAAATAATGCAGAGTAAACTAAAAATGAGCCAATTCAATACTTGTTTTTGCACAGTAAAATTTTATCAAAGATGAAGTATTTACGCTTCTAAATCAATACATTTAAGTAAACAATGAATTATGCAAACAGTTCGCTTAAGCAAAATAAGTACGAGAGCTCCAAAAGCATTCAACAAAGAAAAAACAAAAGCGAAAACTGCTTTGATTTTGAATGAACTCACTGAATTGCAGAATTTATTATACGCAGAGTCGAAGCATTCTTTATTGATTGTAATTCAAGGAATGGATGCCAGTGGAAAAGATGGGTTAATCAGGGATGTTTTTGGAGTGATGAATCCGCAAGGAGTACAGGTAGAATCATTTAAAGCGCCTACTTCAAAAGAACTCTCTCATGATTTTTTATGGAGAATACATATGCATGCCCCTTCTAAAGGCATGATTCAAGTATTTAATCGCTCTCATTATGAAGATATATTAATTACAAGGGTGCACAAATGGTGCGACGATGCCTTGGCTAATAAAAGAATGAAAGCCATCAACGATTTTGAAGAGATGCTTGAAGTACATAATCATACCCATATTCTAAAATTCTATTTGCATATTAGCCCGGAAGAACAAAACGCAAGATTGTTAGAAAGATTGGAAGACAGAACCAAACAATGGAAATACAATGAACAAGATTTGGAAGAAGCCAAACTTTGGGATCAGTATATGCATGCATATGAGGATTGCTTTAATCGGTGTAATAAAGTGCCTTGGCATATTATTCCTTCCGATCAAAACTGGTACAAAGAGTATTTAGTCGCCCAAACTATACTGACTACATTAAAAAATTTAAAAATGCGTTTCCCAGGTTTAAAGAAATAAGTATATTTCAGAAATAAATTTATTAATATGGGTATGATCAAAGAATTCAAAGAGTTTGCCGTAAGAGGCAACTTAGTAGACACCGCAGTAGCTTTTGTAATGGGGGTGTCTTTTGGAAAAATTGTTACCTCTTTTGTTGATGGAATCATTATGCCATTAGTTGGTATGCTCACCGGTGGGGTAGATTTTAATGATAAAAAATGGGTATTACAAAAATCCGTTGATGCTGTAAAGGATGCTACAGGTAATGTGGTAACGCCTGCAATTACAGAAGTGTCTGTCAAGTATGGTGAGTTTATGACTAATTTGATCGACTTTATTATTGTTGCATTTGCAGTATTTATGGTTATAAAAGCCTTGAATAAATTAAAAAAAGCAGAAGTTCCCGAACCACAAACTCCTCCAGGACCAAGTGAAACCGAAAAACTCCTTGCTGAAATAAGGGATTCTTTGAAAAAGTGAATTAATGTATTTGGTGGATAACTATTCTTGAAACAGGGCTAAAATAGGCCCTGTTTTCTTTTCTTTGTAAAAAACCGGAACGTGAGTACTGTAAATTATCAAATTAAGCTAGATCAGTTTGAAGGTCCTTTTGACCTTTTATTGTTCTTTATTGAAAGGGATGAACTAGACATTTATAATATTCCTATTACTAAAATCATCAACGACTTTTTAGCATTTATACATGGTTCAGAAAAGTTGAATATTGAGTTAAGTTCTGAATTTATTTTGTTTGTATCTACTTTAATGCGCATTAAAGCGAGATTACTTTTGCCAAGAAAAGAAATTGATGCATCTGGTAATGAAATAGATCCACGTCAAGAATTGATTGATAAAATACTTGAGTATAAAAAATTCAAAGAAGCTGCTGTACAAATGGCCGAGATGGAAGCCATGCGTATGTTGATGGTGAAGAGAGGAAATTTGCAGAGAGAAATTTCTTCTATTGGAGAAGAAGCATCAGAAGGAACCGAAATTCAGAATATTACTTTATTCAAGCTGATGAAAGCCTTTGAAAAAGTAATGCAGCGGGTGCACGACAGACAAAATAAACCTGTTCATACAGTAGTACGCTATAACTATACCATGGAAGGTAGTAGAGACTATATGCTTGATTTTGTAGGTAGAGAAAGGACGGTTGCTTTTGAAAAGGTTTTTGAAATTTGCGAAGATCGCATTCATGCCATATTCTTATTCTTATCCATTTTAGAGTTATCTCAACAGAAATACATGAAATTATTAGTGGGCCAAGGCATGAATAATTTTATTGTGGAATGGAATGAAAACCGCGAAGCAGATATAGCCGACGAAGGCTTAACCGAAGAAGAAAGAACGGAACAAGAAGGAAGTTTTGAATAATAAAAAAGGGCAATGTGAAACATTGCCCTTTTTGTTGTAATGGTGAAATATTATTGTAAAATATTGCTACTAATATTTACTTGATTTTTCATTAATTCACGCACTGTATCTGCAATTCCCTCCGCATCATAAGCGCATTCTCTGTGTAGTTCTTTTGGTGTACCATGTTCTACCAATCTATCGGGGATACCTAAGATTTTCACATCAGCTTTGTATCCATTTGCGTTCATGAATTCTAATATTGCGGATCCAAATCCACCTAGAACTGTACCATCTTCCACAGTTACTATTTTTGAATAATTGCTAAATACTTCGTGCAGTAATTCTTCATCAATTGGTTTAACAAAACGGATATCGTAATGAGCCGGATCAATACCTTCTGTTCTTAAATTCCGAATGGCTGTTTGTGCAAAATTACCAGGATGCCCAAAGCTAAGAATAGCCACTTCTTTTCCATCTTTTAATTTGCGCCCTTTCCCGATGGTAATTGCTTCGAATGGGGTTCTCCATTCTGGCATTACGCCTTCTCCTCTTGGATAGCGTATTACAACAGGATACTGTGTTTCATCTAATTGGGCAGTATACATTAAGTTGCGTAGTTCCTTTTCATTCATGGGTGCTGCAATAATTAAATTAGGTATGCAACGCATGAATGATATATCGTAACAACCATGGTGAGTAGGCCCATCTTCACCCACTAAACCAGCACGGTCTAAACAAAATACAACAGGTAATTTTTGCAATGCAACATCGTGTACTACTTGGTCATATGCACGTTGCATAAACGAAGAATATATATTACAGAATACCCTTAATCCTTGCGTAGCCATACCTGCACTTACAGTAACAGCATGTTGCTCGCAAATACCTACGTCGAATGCGCGATCTGGCATTTTCTCCATCATGAATTTGAGCGAAGATCCGCTTGGCATAGCCGGTGTAACGCCCATCACTTTGGGGTTGGCTTCTGCTAATTCAATCATGGTATGTCCAAATACATCTTGGTATTTTGGCGGCTGTGGAATATCAATTTTCTTTTTGAAAATTTCTCCTGTTGTTTTGTCAAATAAGCCGGGTGCATGCCACTTTGTTTGGTCTTTCTCTGCTAGTTCGTATCCCTTCCCCTTGGTGGTGATAATATGCAATAATTTAGGACCAGGTATTTCTCTTAGGTCCTTCAAAGTGTCTACTAATTTGGTGATATTATGTCCATCGATAGGGCCAAAATAACGAAGCTTCAACGCTTCAAATAAATTACTGCTTTTATTTACTACGCCCTTGATACTGGCTTCCATTTTTGAAGCCATTTCTCTGCTGAAGGTTTTTCCTACAGGCAATTTGCCCATTAGGTTCCAGATTTCATCTCTTACTTTATTGTATGTAGGAGAAGTGCTGATATCAGTTAAATATTCTTTTAATGCACCTACATTGGGGTCGATGCTCATACAGTTGTCGTTCAAAATGATGAGCACATCGCTGTCTGCAACCCCTGCATGGTTCATTGCTTCAAAAGCCATGCCTGCAGTCATTGAGCCATCTCCGATGATAGCCACCGATTTTCTATTTTCTCCTTTGTGTTTTGCCGCTATGGCCATTCCTAATGCTGCAGAAATAGAAGTAGAAGAGTGACCAACGCCAAAAGTATCATATTCACTTTCAGAACGTTTAGGGAAACCACTTAATCCCTTGTATTTGCGATTGGTGGGAAAATTATCTCTTCTTCCTGTCAATATTTTGTGCCCATAAGCCTGATGACCAACGTCCCATACCAGCTGATCATAAGGGGTATTATAGATATAATGTAATGCCACCGACAATTCTACTACGCCTAAACTAGCAGCAAAATGTCCGCCATGAACGCTTACTACATCTATGATATATTGTCTTAATTCGTCGCAAATCTGGTGTAACTGTGCTCTGCCGAGTTTTTTAAGGTCTTCAGGGCTATTGATATTTTTGAGTAAAGGACCGGGAACAAACTCCATGTACAAGGTATTTAAGTAGTAAAAATACAATAACATCCGATAAAAAGGAAGGTTCATCCTTTAAGTACATTATTTTAAGCCAACCAGAAGCTGAATTTACCTTTAATCCAATTTGTTCCTTTTCAAGCACTTAGCTATATTTAGCTTTGTAAGTCATGAGAACAAAAAGTAAAGCAATACTATATTGGTGGTGTCAATTAGGCGGTTGGCTGCTCTATGGCCTAACAATGGTGTTTTTTGCCTTTGTTTTTGACAGCAAAATCAATAGTATTTTCTATCCCAAGTTATTAGTTATCATTATTTCTGGTTTATTTTTTACGCATGTTTTAAGAGAGTTGATCAAGCTGTTCAACCTATTGCCTCCCGAATTATCAAAAAAATGGGTGCAGTTTACTGGGGTTTTGGTATTAATATTAGTCCTTTTTAACCTCACAAATTCAGCAATTGCGGAATGGTTGCACTTATATAATCCTAAAACAAAGGTTTCAGTAGACAAGCGATTTTTAGTGAATTTGGTATCCGATTCTCCTTTGATATTAGTTTGGGTTTCTATTTATTACCTCTGGCACTATATTGAATTAGGCACCAAAACTGAATTTCAGAAAATAAAATTGGAAAGTTTGGTGAAAGAGATGGAGTTAAAAACCATTAAAAGCCATATTAATCCCCATTTTATTTTTAATGCCCTCAATAGTATTCGAGCATTGGTAGACGAGAATCCTACGAGGGCAAGAACCGCTATTACAGAATTGAGTAATTTATTGAGAAGTAGCATGCAAGCTGAAAAACAAGAAACAGTTCCTTTTGAAAGAGAATTGAATATTGTAAAAGACTATTTAGCTTTAGAGCATATTCGTTTTGAAGATCGATTAAATGTAGAGTATGATATTGATGAAGACACTTTAGATCAACCAATCCCTCCGATGATGTTGCAAACTTTAGTTGAAAACGCAATTAAACACGGCATTAGCAAATCAAAAGAAGGCGGGACTATTAAAATTATTTCTGATTTTAGACAATCTCATCACGAATTAATAGTGCAGAATTCGGGAACTATTGCTGAATTTCCCGACTCAGAAGGATTTGGATTAAAAAGTACAAGAAGCAGATTGAAATTACTATTCGGAAACAAAGCGAGCTTTACCATTGAAGCAGCTATTAATAATATAGTAGAAGCAAAAATTATTATGCCAGTACAAGGTGTGCCGGCTTAACCACAATAATACAATGAGCAGTTATGGCAATTAAGGCAATTATTATTGATGATGAACGATTGGCAAGAAATGAATTAAAAAAATTGTTGCAAGACCATGGTGATATTGAAGTGATTGATGAGGCGGCCAATGTAGATGAGGGCATAGAGAAAATCGAAACCCTTAATCCAGACTTAATTTTTTTAGACATTCAAATGCCTGGCAAAACAGGTTTTGATTTATTGGCCGAAGTAGAGAAAGCTCCTAAAGTAATATTTACTACTGCTTACGATGAATACGCCATTAAAGCTTTTGAAGTAAATGCCTTGGATTACTTGTTGAAACCTATAGAGCCAAAGCGCTTATCTGATGCCATTCAAAAATTGCAAGCAGAGCTATTCAAAGAAAAAATAGGCTTAAGTGGTAATAACAGAGGCCCACTTACCGAGCAAGATCAGGTTTTTGTAAAAGATGGTGAACGTTGTTGGTTTGTGAAGTTGGGTGAAATTAGGTTATTTGAAAGCGTTGGTAATTATGCCAAAGTATTCTTTGGAACGAATAAGCCGTTGATATTAAAATCTTTGAATGCCTTAGAAGAGCGCTTAGATGATAGAATGTTTTTTAGAGCCAATCGAAAACATATCATTAACCTAAGATGGGTTGAAAAAATTGAACCTTATTTTAATGGAGGATTAATCCTAGATTTAAAAGGAGGGGAAAAGATTGAAGTAAGCCGTAGACAAACGGTGAAATTTAAAGAAATGATGAGTTTATAAATTTATTGAAATATGAAAAAGTTTTTTGTTTCCTTTTGTTTGTTGGGATTGATGATAGCTGCTAAAGCACAGGACTTACAAACGATTATTACAGATGCCGAAGTGCAAAGAGTAGTTGGTACATTGGCTTCTGATGAAATGGAAGGTCGAAGAACTTTTACTAAAGGGATAGATAAAGCTGCTGCATTCATTGCCGCCGAATTCAAATCTTATGGAATACAACCTTTAAAAGGAAGTAATAGTTTTCTACAGTCTTTTGCTATGATTAGACCGAAGTTCATCAGTGCGTCTGGTGTGCTCAATGAATCGGCTTTAGACACCAAGCAAATCATGGCTGTAACCTGTAGTAAAGATTTGCAGGTTACTGAAAAATCAGGTTATGAAGTGGCTGTTATTGCAAAAGGGGCTAACTTATTTGGAGAGGCACGCAAATACAGTGGATTAACAAAAAATATGATTGTATTGGTTGACACTTCCTTTACTAGTACTTTCGGAAGGTTGGCTCAGCTAAAAGGAAATATGTTTTATTCTGATAAGTCGGTTGTTTTTATCTTGACTTCTGAAACAGCGATTAAGTCGGTAACTATTGATGCGAAGCACGAAATTCAAGAAATGCCTTTAGCCAATGTAGTGGGTATGATTCCAGGAAAAAAATTACCGAACGAATACGTGATTTTTTCTGGTCACTACGACCATTTAGGAATCAATACCAGAAATATGGTGAATAATGATTCAATTTATAATGGTGCTAATGATGATGCTGCAGGAACTACAGCTATGATGTTGTTGGCAAAATATTATGCTGCTGCAAAAAACAATGAACGCACCTTGATTTTTGTTGCTTTTACCGCGGAAGAAGTAGGTGGATATGGGTCTCAGTATTTTTCAAAGCAGTTTAATCCTTTAGATGTAAAAGCAATGTTCAATATTGAAATGATTGGTAGTGAAAGTAAGTGGGGTAAAAACAGTGCTTTTATTACAGGATATGAAAAAACGGATATGGGTAAAATTCTGCAGGGAAACTTGACAGGAACCAACTTTACTTTCTATCCTGATCCTTATACCAGTCAGAATTTATTTTATCGTTCAGACAATGCCACATTAGCTAGATTGGGTGTGCCTGCACATACTATTTCAACTACTAAAATTGACGTAGACCCTTATTATCATAAAGCATCGGATGAACTAAGTACCATCGATATTCCGAATATGACTCAGATCATCCGATCTATTGCTTTAAGTGCTAGAGGAATCATCAGTGGGAAAGAAACTCCCACAAGAGTTGATGCCAGTACGTTAAGATAATTGTTTATTAAAATGTATATCTTACGCTAAGACCTCCATCCATATAAAAATAGTTGCCTCCAAAAAAGTCAACGAATGGTTTAATGTCCATACTAATATTGATGGGTGCTTTATTTAGTTTAAAGTCTAATCCAAGGATTCCGTCGACACCTACCACAGTTGAAGCGGTATAGATTCTATTGTCATTATAGTAATATCTGCCACCATCTTGGAAAAATCCGAGGTGACCTCCAAAACCATAAAATATTTTTGCACTACCAGCTCCACCTAATGGTGCATGCTTTTCGTAAAGGCCTGTTACCACTACACTTTGTCTGCCTAAACTAACTATTCCTTCTAAAGCCGTTGTTGGATTAGTGAAATGCTTCAAAGTTAATCCACTTGTTAATCCGCCAAATCTTAAACCTAAGCCGGTTTTGTAAGACTGTGCATTCGTAGTAGAATATATGCTAACAGCACATAAAATGATTGCTACAATTAAAATGTTCTTTTTCATAATTTTTTTTTCTAGTAATGCATGCAAGGTTGGCCATTTTATTTGATTAGATATTATACTATTTGTCTTATTCATTACATCATTCACATGTTTATTTTTTTCTGTGATTTTTGTAATTAACAGTATCAATTGTGTAATTAGTTCGCTTTTTAAAATTTGAAAATTTGGGTAATTAATTTTTCAAAATATGAAAAGCACTTTTACATTTTTACCGAAAAGACTAAAGGCACTCTTTAGTCCGACCATAACATTATTGATGGTCTTCTTATTATTTAGTATGGGTTGCAAAAAAGGAGTGGAAGAAACAGGTACCACTGCACTTTGCCCTGAAGTAATTGCTACAGACCCTATTGCGGGCGCAATTAATGTACCTACTACTAAAGTAATTGCAGCAACATTTAATGAGCCAATGAATCCAGCTACTATTAATAATAGTACTTTCTTGTTGCAAGAAGGAACTGTTTTGGTTTCTGGTGCTGTTAGTTACACTGGCAGTACAGCCAGCTTTACTCCTTCAGTGCCCCTTAAAAGTAATACAGTTTATACTGCAACAATTACTACGGGTGCGAAGGATAATTTAAAAAGTTCGATGATTCAAAATTATGTTTGGTCCTTTAATACAGGTGCTGTTCCAACCGTTGTTTCAACTGATCCAGTCAATAATGCAGCAAATGTTGGGCTTGCGAAAATTGTTTCAGCAACATTTAGCACTGGCATGAACGCAGCAACTATTAATACTAGTAGCTTTATTTTAAAGCAAGGAACTACGCTTATTCCAGGTGGTGTTACTTATAGTGGTACTACTGCTACATTTACGCCCGTTGCTCCTTTCTTGGAGAATACGGTTTATACTGCCACAATTGTTAAAACATCTAAAGACTTAGCTGGCAATGCAATGATTGCCGATTACACTTGGAGCTTTGCAACAGGCACAATACCTATTGTTGTTTCAACTAGTCCGGTTGATGGAGCAACAGATGTGATGTTGAATAAAGTAATTACGGCAAGCTTTAGTAAAGTAATGAATCCTTTAACCATGAATTCAGCTACTTTCTTATTGAGTGACGGAACAACTCCAATATCAGGAACAATTACTTATTCAGGTAACACTGCTGCTTTTAAACCTTCAGTTTTATTGCTCCCGAATACCTTATATACCGCTACTATTACTACAGGGGTTAGAGATTCTTCTGGAAATGCAACTGCGAGTAATTATACTTGGACATTTAGAACAGGTGTTTTATTGGATGCAATAAGACCAACAGTAATAGCTACTGATCCTACCAATGGAACTTTGAGTGTGCCAGTAAACAAAGTGCTTACTGCAACATTTAGTGAGAATATGGATTCCACTTCTATAAATACTACTACTTTCTTGGTAAAAAATGGTTCCGCAACTATTCCTGGCACAGTTACCTACTCAGGTCGTGTAGCAACTTTTGTTCCTACTAGTAATCTTGCTAGTGGTACTTTATATACGGGAACAATTACTATTGGTGCTAGAGACGTGGTAGGCAATACATTGGCAGTGGATTATAATTGGAATTTTACTACTATAGATATAATTAAACCAACCGTGCTTTCTACAGACCCTACTAATGGTGCAACCAATGTGCCGTTAAATAAGGTGATTACTGCAACGTTTAGCGAAGACATGGATCCTAGTTCTATAAGTAATGCTAGCTTCTTAGTTAAAAATGCTTCTACAAATGTTCCAGGTACAGTTACATATACAGGCCGTGTAGCAACTTTTGTTCCTACTAATAATCTTGCTAGTGGTACTTTATATACGGGAACAATTACAACTGCAGCTAAGGATATGGTTGGTAATACATTAGCAACTGATTACAGTTGGACTTTTACTACTCTTCCATTAGCAGATATCATTAAACCAACCGTGCTTTCTACAGACCCTAGCAATGGTGCAACAGGCGTGTCTTTAAATAAAGTGATTACTGCAACTTTTAGTGAAAATATGGATCCTAGTTCAATTAGTAATACTAGCTTCTTGGTAAAAAATGGTTCTACTGTTATTCCTGGTTCAGTTTCTTATTCAGGAGTTGTAGCAACTTTTGTACCTACAAGTAATCTTGCAGAAAATACATTATACACTGGTACAATTACAACTGCAGCTAAGGATGTTGCTGGTAATACAATCGCTAGTAATTATATCTGGACATTTACTACAATCCTTCCTGTGGTAATTCCCCCAGTGATTCCTCCTACATTAATTGTGTTTGGTGTATTTGGTGGAAGCGCAGGAATTACCAATCAAGGATTAAATACTGTGATTAATAATGGAGGTATTGGAACAACAGCCGCTTCTACTTTAATCACTGGTTTTCATGATATGATTACAGGAGATGTGTACACAGAAACTCCATTAAATATCGGAAGAGTGAATGGTAGAATTCATACAGCACCGCCAGCACCGGGTTCTGCAGCTTCCGCTGTTATTGCAGCACAAGGGCTAGCTGATGCCAATGCATTATACTTAAGTACTGCGCCAGCAGCTAAGCCAGGTGGTATTGACCCTGGAGCTGGAGAATTAGGTGGATTAACACTTGCGCCGGGTATTTATAAATCTGCAAGTGGAACATTCAATATCAGCAATGGCAATTTAACGCTTGATGCACAAGGTGATCCAAATGCTGTTTGGATATTTCAAACTGCTGCAGGATTAACCGTTGGTATTGCAGGACCAACTGGAGCTAAATCGGTTATCATGATTAATGGTGGCCAACCTAAAAATGTGTTTTGGCATGTGGGTAGTGCTGCTACAATCAATGGAGCAGGCGGGGGAGTAATGGTTGGAACAATCATTGCTTCTGCTGGAGTTACTTTTTCAACAGCAGGTAACGCAACTCAGACCGTATTAAACGGCAGAGCGCTCTCTTTAAACGCATCTGTAACGTTAGTTAACACAACCATTAATGTTCAATAAACTCTCTAACTATTTATTTAAATATATTTTATGATACACTTCAAAAATAATCATTCAAAAACAGTCTTCTTGTTGTTTGGATTACTCATCAGCTATACAGCAATATTAGCACAAACAGAAAAAAGAGTACAACCTAAGTGGTGGTTTGGATACTCTGTAGCGGCTAATATTAATCAGTACAATGGAACAACTCAAATGTTGAATGCAGCTACCACAGTGCCTACTGCATTTCATAAAGGTAAAAGCGTGCGACCATATGCATCTTTCTTATTGGAATATCGCCCTAATAAAGTAGTTGGGTTTATGCTAAACTTGGCTTACGATAATCGCAGTGCTCGATTTAATCAAGTAATGGCGCCTTGTAATTGCCCTGCTGATTTATCAACCAATTTGAGCTATTTCTCTATTGAGCCTAGTTTGAGATTAGCACCATTTTCCTCTGCCTTTTATTTATTTGCGGGCCCCACTATTGGTATCAATATCAATAAAGATTTTGTTTATGTTCAAGATAAGCAAATAGACCAAAGAGGAGACTTTAGTGATATCAGAAAAACAATGTTATCTGCTCAAGCAGGTGCCGGAATTGATATTCCCTTATCTAAAAAAACCAATCCTAGTCAGGTTACGCTTTCTCCTTTTGCTTCTTTTCAAACCAATTTATTTCAAGCACCAAGAACAGTAGAAACATGGGATATGTATACCATTAGAGCTGGTCTTGCATTGAAGTTTGGAAAAGTTGCTGCACCAGCCGCATTAAAACAAACGCCTATGGCACCTGTGGAAGTAGTGAGGATAGTAACTGTGAAAGAATCTAACCTTCAGTTTTCTGTTAGGGCACCTAAAATTGTACCTGCGGAAAGACAAGTAAAAGAAATATTTCCTTTGCGCAACTCAGTCTTTTTTAACATGGGTTCAAGTTCAATTCCTTCAAGATATATTCAACTAGATAAAACAGCTTCAGTTGATTTTAAGGAATCAGGTTTGCAAGAACAACAACCAAGTAATTTAAATAATGGAAGGTCTGCACGACAACTAAATGTTTATTACAATATTTTAAACATTATGGGCGATAGAATGCGAAATAATCCCAATACTTCCATTGTATTAACCGGTGCAGCAGATAAAGATCCTGCCGAAGGCAGATTGATGGCAGAGAATATCAAGCAATACTTAGTGAACAATTTTGATATCACTTCATCAAGAATAACAACAGAAGGAAGAGATAAACCAGTTATTCCATCTGAGCAACCTGGAGGAACCAAAGAACTAGATTTATTAAGGGAAGGCGATAGAAGAGTTGATATTACCAGTAATTCTTCGGAAATGTTGTTAGAAGTGGGCGGCGCTACATCACCTTTTCTTAAGCCTGTTCAAATTAAATCATATCAGGAAGACCCATTAGACACTTATGTGATTTTTACTAACAAGGGGGCTACAGAGTTATTGAATTCTTGGAGAGTAGAATTAAAAGACGAAGCGGGTGTAGTACAAAATCATGGTCCTTATTATTTGGATCAAGGTTCTGTTCCCGGAAAAACAATTCTTGGAAACAATGCCTCTAAAAATTATCAAGTAACCATGTTTGGGACTACTAAATCAGGTGAAATAATCAAAAGAGAGAGTTCAGTTAGTGTAGCTAAGTCTGAAAGTTTGAAACAAGAAGGATTACGTTACAGCATATTGTTTGATTTTGATAAATCAGATGCAATAGCAGCGTATGAAAAATTTCTTACTGAAGTTGTAGCACCTTTGATTCCTGATAATGGAACTGCCATTATTCACGGTCATACAGATATCATTGGTGACGATAAATACAATCACCAATTGTCTCATAATAGAGCAGAAACAACTAAAATAATTTTGGAGCGTGCCACCAATCGTTTGGGTAAACGTGATGTTAAATTTGAAGTGTATGGCTTTGGTGCAGAAGTTGCCAATGCGCCCTTTGAAAATAAATTTCCAGAAGAGCGATTTTATAATAGAACAGTTATCATAGATATTATTCCAACTAATTAAAGATTGTTTAGTACAGTTTGTTGATTGAGGCACCCTTGTTACATTTGTAGCAAGGGTTTTTTATTTAGCTTCTCTTGATTAGCTTAATGATTTCATACCAAAGTACAGATATACTTCCTGCAGCAAAACAAATGGCTAATTCACTAATACTAATTGATTTGAAATCAAAAAAAGCAGCAAAGGGTGCTATATAAATTAGCGCGAGTAATAATAACAGGGTAATTAAAATCATCCAAATTACAAGGTTGTTTTTATAGCGGATGGTAGTAAATATTGAAAAATAGAAGGATCTATTCTCTAGGGTTAAAAAAATATTCGCAAATACTAAACAACAAAATACCATGGTTCTAGTAGTATTTAAGTCGAAACCATTGCTAACAGTATATTGGTAAGTGTATAATGTACCAACGGTAATTGCTAATCCTTGTACAATACTAGTTGCAAGTTCTTTCCAGCTAAAAAAGGTACTGGTAAACGGTCTTGGTAACTGTGTCATCGAATTCTTTTCGATGGGTTCATTTTCATAAATGATAGAGCAGGTTGGTCCCATAATTAATTCAAGGAAAATGACGTGTACGGGTGTAAAAATATTGGGGTAAATCCAGCCTAACGCAAGGGGAATAAATACAGTAAGCACAATTGGAATGTGAATAGAAATGATATATTGAATTGCTTTTTTTAAGTTGGTATATATTTTCCTACCCATTGCCACTGCATCTACCATTTTAGCAAGGTCGTCGTCAATTAAAATAAGCGATGCTGCTTGCTTCGCTATTTCTGTTCCTTTTTTTCCCATCGCAATTCCAATATGAGCTGCTTTTAATGCAGGCCCATCGTTTACACCGTCACCAGTCATGGCAACAATTTCATTATTGCTTTTTAATGCATTGATAATTTTAAGTTTGGCTTCAGGGAACATACGGGTGAATATAGTTGTGTCTGCAACCCTGATTTTTAAATCTTGATCAGAAAGCAACATCAATTCTTCCCCACTAATTTGTTTTTCTGCCCCTTTGAATCCTATTTTATTGGCAACAGTAGTGGTAGTCGCTGCATTGTCTCCGGTAATTATTTTAACTTGTATCCCTGCTTTATAAAACTGGGATAATACATTCTTCATGTTTTCTTTTGGTGGGTCATAAAATGCAATTACCCCCAATAAATTGAAAATAAAATCTTGTTGTTTTGACGGAAAATCAGTTCCAGAAAACAGCGCTTCTCCAACAGCTAATACCCTAAATCCTGCAGCAGTAAGTTCGTTAATGGCTTTTTGTGTAGCAAATCTAGTTTCACTAGTAGCATTAGAACAAGAAAGAATTGCTTCAGGAGCTCCTTTTGCAGCAATTATTCTTTGCCCAGTTTCATTTTCAAAAATATGCGTCATCATTGGAGGTCTACCCTCTAAAGGATATTCATGTATCATTTTATAAAGAGGGCGTTCATCAATTAAATGATGCTCTTTATATAACTGATGCAGTGCCAATTCCATAGGGTCAAAAGGTATCGGTTCACTTGCCCACATAGCAATATTGACTAATGACTCATTTTCTTTTTGATTGTTTTTTATTTCTTCTGGAAAAAATGTTTTTTGTAGTGTGGCATTGTAAATTGCTCCAATACTCATTTTATTCTCTGTAAGTGTGCCTGTTTTATCTGTGCAAATCACCGTTGCGCTTCCAAGTGTTTCAACGGTCTTCATTTGTTTTACCACAATCCCCATTTTCATTAATCGCCATGCGCCTAATGCCATAAACGTGGTAAAAGCGACAGGGATTTCTTCTGGTAAAATACTCATTGCAAGCGTAAGTGCTTGGAGCAAGCTGTTAAGTAAATTATTAGACTGTTTGAAGTTGATAAACCATACTATTAAAAAAACTATAGTGCCAATAATTGCCATGTTTTGAACAAATCGATTGATTTGTTTTTCTAAGGGTGTTTTTTCTTCTTCAATTGATTCTAAACTTTTTCCAATTTTACCCAACTTAGAGTCGTTACCAATTGCAGTTATTTCTGCAACTGCTAGGCCTGCTACTACGTAAGTACCTCTATAAATTTTGTTATCACTGCTGTTGACAGTTTTACTTACTGAAAAGGTTTCACCCGTTAAAATAGATTCGTTTACAGAGAAATCATTGGATTGGACAATGGTCCCATCTGCTGAAACTGCACTGCCCTCTTCAACCAGTAGATAATCGCCTATGACTAGCTCATCTACATGAATGGATACTATTTCATGGTTTCGAATTACTTTGCAAAATGGCTGTGTGAAATCCTTTAATTTGTCAAGCGCCTGCCTGCTTCTAGCATCTTGGAATAGCGAAATAGTGGCAACCAAAATAATGGCAGCTGCCAAAAAAGAACCATCTCCAATATTACCCGTAATAAAATAAATTGCTGCTGCAATAAGTAATAAAATAACCATTGGTTCTTTAAAAATGCTTTTTAGCGCTTCTATAAATCCACTGGTTTTCTTGAAGGTTAATTGATTGTTGCCAAACTGATTTCTTGCATTTAGGACTTCCTGATCAGAAAGTCCTTTTATATTAAAGGGTGCTTGAGACATACTGTGGCTATTCATTCAAATATAATTCATCTGAAATGAAATATACTTGAATGAACATAAATGATTTTATCGCAAGTGCTTACATTGGGCTTCCCCAAAACAGTATGTAAGGCAATAATGATTGGTTTGTTGACTGATGTAAGAAAACTTTGAAAAGCCTGATCATTTCCGTGAAAGAATCCAAATTCATGCTGAACAATGATTAGCTGTATTTGATTATTGCTGTTGATTTGATTTGCTAGTTCAATATAATTTTCTAGGCTGCTGGTATTCAATTTATACTTTACTTCTTTCGCATAGGAATATTGAGCGTTCTTTTGCTCTAGTGCACATATTTGAATAGTAAAGGATTGATTAAATTTATTGTTTAATGAATTGTATAAGTCGTTAGCGTATGTGGCAATTCCACATTCTCTAGGGGGATAAGAGGTAATCATTACCAATATGGGTAATTCTTTTTTTGATGTGCCTTTTATTGCCTTTAGCAGTTTATAAGTATTGGGCGTTTTGATATGTATTAATGCTTCCATATTATTGTTGATATGTAAGGATTTCATTCGTTAATTCGTTTAAGCTGATTGAAGCACATCCTATTCTTTCATCAGCAGCACCATAATATATATATATAGGATATCTTCTTCTACAATAGTGCCAGATGGGAAGCAAACATTGTTTACTGCACCCTTTTTTTCCCAAACTTCTATAGGTTGAAATAATGGGTAAGGGAGTCTGGCAATTTCTTTGTTTGGATTTTCTAATTCAAATAAGGCTGCGCAAGATGAATAAATATACCCTTCAATTTCATCATGAACGCCGTGGTAGATTATCAGCCAACCTGCAGGTGTTTTGATGGGAGGGCATCCGCCTCCAACATAGCTAATTTCATGAGCATGTTTAGGACTAATCATGATGCAGTCTTGAAAATGCATAAAATATTCAATCCAAAATGTTTTTGTTAAATCTGATAATTCTTTTACTCTAGTAATTAAAATATCAGGTTTAATCCGATGCATGAAGTATAAGTATCCATCAATTCTTTCAGGAAAAAAAATAAGGTTCTTGTCCCAAAGTAAAATATTGGGGTCTATTTGACCACGACTTTTCCAATAGCTATTATACCGTAGGTATTTTTCATTTATATCTTTTTTAGCTTCGGCTAGTTCACTGAATCTTGGATAGCTTAACTTAGGTACTATGATTCCTTTCTTATCGAATGATTTTAGATCCTTCGAAACAATTAATGCTCCGAGGGCATTAATGCCATCGTAAGCGGTATAGGTAAGCATGAATTCGTCTTCAATCTTAACTATTCTAGGATCTTCCATTCCTACTTTTTCATAGGCTATTTCTGGTACAAGTATTGGCTCATCCATCCTAAAACCTACTTCTGTGGGACTATTTAATATGCAGTAGCCAATTGTAGACTTATTGCCTGTACTCACAGCCCGATAAAACATATGTATTATGCCATTGTGTTTAATAACCGCAGGGTTCAATACTCCGTCGCACTCAAATTCATTCACTCTTTTTCCAATGATGATTCCGTGTTTTATAACAGTTATCATATTTGGTCGTATCCGCTTTTAATAATCGTCTGAATGAGTTTGAATCGACCATTCGGAATAATGGTACTAGCTGAGTGAGCTGGGATCACTATGGCGTCACCTGTTTTTAGTAGCTGATGTTTGCCATCAATGATAATTTCTGCTTCCCCATCAATTAATTGGATGAATGTATCAAAAGGCGTTTTTTTCTCTGTTAGTCCTTCTCCACTGTCAAAGGACATAACACTAATATTTCCGGTTGATTTCCGTAGAATTGTTTTTATCACCACTGAGTTAGGTATGTATTCAATTATCTCAACTGTTATATAGACTTTAGATTTTTCTACTTCACTATTTTCTTTTTCACTCGATTTCGGTAGCATGCTATATGATTTTTGTAAAGTTTCATTTTTAACTTCTCCCTTTTATTACAGTATTGATTAAATAAATTGTAAGTTTTACAGATTTTCTAAACTATCTCTCTTTTTGTTGGCCATTGATTTAAAAAACGAGGGCGTTAATCCTGTTATTTTTTTAAATTGATTCGATAAATGCGCAACACTGCTATAGTGTAGTTTCCATGCTATTTCTGTAAGGTTTAATTCATTGTAAATGATGAGCTCTTTGGCTCTTTCTATTTTGTGTAGAATGATAAATTGTTCTATGGTACTTCCTTGTATTTCAGAAAATAAATTAGATAAGTAAGTATAGTTGTAGCACAACTTATCACTTAAATAGGCTGAAAAATTCTTTTCAGGTTCATCTTCAGAGTAGTGAATCATTTCAATAATAATGCCTTTAATTTGGCTAATCAAAACCGCTTTTTTGTCGTCAATCAATTCGAGCCCGTAGGATAACAGTCTAGTTTTGAATAATGCTACTTTTTCATGATCAACCGGTTGGGTCATTAGTACTTCACCTAAGTCAATTCTTTGGTAGGGTATTTCTAATTGTGTTAAAATTTCCTTTATCACTAATTTACATCTTAAGCTGACCATGTATTTTATGTATACTTTCATAAGAGGACACGGTTGTGTTAGTGCCTATTTTTAATTTCGGTTTAGAATGGTGATACTAAGCAAATGAGTATAATCCTGTTATTCTTTGTAGAACAAGGTAAAGGATAGAATTCGGTGGAGTAGAATACTTGTAAGGTAGACTAATAAACCTGTATTAGCTAATCTATATAGTGAAGTATTACTTATTTTTGATTTGATTTATTACTATTGTTAACTTTAGCCATATGTATTTTAGTGTAATACCCAAACAGCCACATCCATTCCTCTCTTATTTGAGAGTTGGAAGGCTATTATACTATTCTCTGGCTATTTTTTTACTTGAGTCTTGGTTTTATTGGGTTAAACTAAATGAAGCGTATACTTATTATTCAAATTGGATTATATTTTTCTGGGCTTGGAGCTTTATGTTTTCTTTCATTCATATTTTTTTGGTTTTAGCAGATGGCTGGAGTAGATACCAAAATTATAAACGAGCAAAAGACCAGTTTTTCATGCACGGCTTTAATCGTAGAATTGTAGATACCTATATTGGGTCTAAATGTCAACGTATGGCAGCTTTAGAAGCTGCCAAAGAACTAGGTATTGGCGAAGAATTAAAAGCTTATTATGTTGCAAAAGGCGTTAAATGGTACCATTATGTTCCATATTTCATGATTAAGGACCCTTGGTTTGGGTTCAAAAAACATTTTTGGTCTCGTACTTTTCTCGAAGGTAATTACAAACCTAAATTCAATTATTCCGATTATCAACAACTAGTTTTACAGGCATGATTATTTCAGGAACCAATCTCAGTAAAGTATACGGTAAAAGAAAAGTTCTAGATGATGTGAGTATCGGTTGTGCTGCTGGAGAAATCTGTGGTTTATTAGGAGCTAATGGTGCGGGTAAAACCACTTTATTCAAAATTTTATTTGGCTTAATAACACCTGATTCAGGTCAAGTGGTATTACCCAACCAATCTGTTAAACCTATTGGCGGCATCATTGAAAAGCCTGCATTGTATGAATACCTAAATGCATATGATAATATTCATTTATTTGCCAGCATCCAAGGACTGCAATTAACCAAGCAAGAAATTACAGCACATTTAATTAAAGTGGGATTGCCCACAGATAGGACTGATAAAGTAGAAAACTTTTCGATGGGGATGAAACAAAGACTAGGAATAGCCATTGCACTCTTGAATAATCCTGCATGCTTAGTATTGGATGAACCATTTACTGGATTAGATCCTTTGGGGGTTAGTTCTTTAAGAAGGTTGATTGCAGATTTAGCAGAAAAAGAAAAGTTGGCAATCATTCTTTCTTCGCATATTATAGAGGAATTGAGTAAGCTTTGCCATACCTTGTTTGTATTGAAAGAGGGTAAATTGGTGAATGCAGGCCCAGCTCAACAATTGATTGCAGAAAATACCTATGTTTATAATATATGCGCAGAGAATATTCGAAAGGCGTTATGTTTAAAGAACTATGATGTAGAATATAAAGGGAATTGTGCAATGGTCACCATTGCCGCTGCAGAAGTGCCTACTTTAATTGAGTTACTAGCTAAAGAACAAATTTATATAACTTCTTGTACTCCTGAATTGAGTATGGAAAAACTATTTGAAACCAATCGTTAATGCAATACCTCTTAAAAGCAGAAATATATAAAATTTTTAAGCAAAGTAAAACTTACTATGCTTTGGGGGCTCTCTTTTCTATTGAGCTTTTGATTTTATTTAGTGCTTATTATCAAGGTACCACCATCATCGATTTACTTCTAGAAAACTTAAAACAGAAATTTTATTTTGAAGGAACTTTATTGAATGGAAACCTATTAATTTATTTGATTCTCAACACCCTTTGGTTTCATTTGCCCTTAATTCTTATGATAGTGGTATCTGGAACGTTAACATCAGAGTACAAAGACAGAACGCTACAGACCATAATGCTTCAACCAGTAAGCAAATGGAAATATATATTCAGTAAATACTTGGTAGCAATTGGTTTTACTTTGTTGGTTGTTGGATTGTTGGCTGCTAGTTCATTTGGTTTGTCCTATGCTTTTTTTGGAAAAGGAGACTTAGTGGTCTACTTGAATGGCTTGAACTTTTTTGATGCAACTGATGCTATTAAACGCTTGCAATGGTCATTTTTATCTGGCGCTTTGTCGATGGTGTTTTTTTCTGTTGCAAGTTTAACCATTGCAATTCTTTTTAAAGAAGCTACGAAGACTTGGATTGTATCTGCCTTTTTTCTCATCCTTTCAAATATATTATTGAAAGTAGATTTTGGTGACAATTGGTTTAATCAACTGTTTTTTGCCAAACTAAATGATACCTGGCAGTACTTCTTTTATTATACCATTAATTGGCAACAAGTCATTTTTAATAGTGTACTAAGCTTTGCATATTGCATGCTTTTTATGGGGGCGGGTATATATTGGTTTCACAAAAAAGATATAGGGTAATGAAAAGGGCAGCAATTTTATTTATTTTTCAAATTTTATGGATGGGATTATCTGCACAAGAGATAGATGCAGATTTATTGAAAGTGAAAAGCAGACTAGATTCTATACTATCGTTTAGCACCCAATTGAAATTGGAAGTAGATATATCATTTATTAATATGCCTGTTAAGAAAGCACAGATGTATTATGCTAAAGGGAAAAAAGTGAAATTTTCATCAGATGACTTTGTAATGTTACCGAAGCGCGGATTGGATTTTTCATTGAACAGCTTATTGGAATATTCTTTTATAACAGTTGATAGGGGATTGGAGCAGCGAGGTGCCAAAATGTATAAGGCAATTAATATCATTCCTACTGATAAAAGGGCTGATTTTTCTATTGCCACTATATTAATTGACACCAAACTAAAAAGAGTGATGGAGTCTGAAATAAATACTAAGAAAGATGGGTCTTACGTATTAAGTTTTCAATACAATACTGATGCAAGAGTGTTGCCAGATAAAGTAACTGTGAATTTCGAGATTGAAAAAATTCGTATCCCAATAAACTTTATGGGAAAAGATACAGAACTCGATCGTAAAAAAATGAAAGCAGCAGGAACCAAAACAGGTGCTATTTATTTAACCATGAGTAATTACCAAATTAAATCTGTTTTATAATATTGATATTTGTAAATGGAATGCTTTAGTTCTGACGAAAAATTTAATCAGCTTTACTCCACTGAGATTTCGGCATTGGCTAGTAGACATTGGACACCATTAAGTGTTGCTAGAGAAGCAGCTGCTTTCTTAGCTGTTGGTGTAAATGCCCGAATTTTAGATATTGGCAGTGGGGTAGGTAAGTTTTGTATGATTGGGGCTCAATTTCATCCCGATGCTATTTTTACAGGCATTGAACAGCGGGAATCACTTACCCAAATTGCCCAATTAGTATCGGAAAGATTGTCATTAAAGAATACCATATTCTTGACAGGTAATTTTACAGATATTGATTTTACCCAATACCATCATTTCTATTTTTATAATGCCTTTTATGAAAATCTAATAGACAATGATGCCATTGATCAAACAGTTGTACAGCATCCTGAATTGTTCAATTTGTATAATCGAAAATTATACAAGCAACTCAATAAATTGCCAGCAGGAACTAGGATTGCTACGTTCCACAGTTCAGAAAATGAAATGCCCAGTAACTACCAAGTAGTAGGAGTTGGTAGCAATGAAGATTTGAAATTTTGGATTAAGCTCTAAAAGGAATTTACGGAACGATATTTTTCTTTTCTCCTTTATTTACACCATTCATGAAATGGATTAATCCTTTGAAATAAGTTTCCTGATCATCATACATACTCATATGTCCACCATTTGCACAATATAAGTAAGTCCCGTTTTCTACTGCTCCTGCCATCCATTTCATATGAGCAGGATCCATGGTATCATGTTCAGCACCTACTACTAATGTGGGTACAGTAATTTGTTGAAGTTGATTTTTGACTGACCAAGTTGTTAATTTTCCGGATATACCAAACTCGCTAGGACCTTGCATAGTAACATATAGTCCTTGATTCATTTTTGCAAAAGAACGGTTTACTGGTTCTGGCCAATCGCTTAATGGCATTCTTAAAATATGCTTGGTATAAAAGTGATTGTAAAGCAAGTCCATATACTTAGGATTCCCGAAATCTTTCTTTGCTTCTAAACCTCTAATCGTGTCTAAAATTTTTGGATCCATCTTTTTTGCTAGTACTTCATCAGCGTATTTGCCATACTCGATAGCGTCACTCATCATATTAGAAATGATTACCCCCTTTAAGTTTTGCTGGTATTTCAACGCATATTCCATTGCTAAAATTCCTCCCCAAGAATGACCTAGTAAGTAAAAATTTTCTTTGTTTAAGTTGAGTGCCTTTCTAACCTGTTCTACTTCATCTACATATCTAGCTAAATCAAATAAGCTGGTATCTTTTGGGTCTTGTGAATTACCGCATCCTAATTGATCATAATATATGATTTCAATCCCTGCTGCAGGCATAAAATTCTCAAAACATTCAAAGTATTCATGCGTGGCACCTGGACCACCATTCAACAATAATAATTTCATAGTGGGATTGTTTCCAATCCTTTTTGTCCAAACATTAAATGTTCCACTTTTAGTTGTAATTGGGATCATCTGTATACCACCATTTTGTACAGATTTTGATGTGGTTTTAAAATATTCTTTATTCACAGTTGGTTCTGTGTTGAAAGAAATGCAACCAAACAGCATAGTCAAACAGAAAAACACCAGAATTACATTGAACTTTTTCATTGTGTATAATTTAATTTTCGGTTATTAAATTTAAAATGAAATTTCTTTTAATTGAATTAATTGTTGATATAAATTACGTGTAATGGGGCCTGGCTTCCCATCCCCAAGCAATTTGTTGCCGATTGAAATAACTGGAAGTATATTTTTAGTAGAACTACTGATAAAAGCTTCTTTGGCTGTAGCCAGCATTTGAATGGATATATCAGAAGCTTTGATTTGATACCCGTTTAATTCTAGTATTTTTTTTCGAGTAACACCGTGTAGAATATTGTCTTTTGGTGTAAGTACTTCGTTTTGTTCAGTGACCATAAAAAAGTTGGCTCTAGGGCATTCGGTTACTACACCGTTAAAAAAATACAATACATCATCAGCTCCTGCAGATTTAATAGTAGGTTGCAAGTATATGGCTTTTAAATAGTCGATGGTTTTAATAAAGGGTAACTGTCGTTGGTGTTCGTGTGTAATTAGTTTCAATCCTTTTTCAAATACCTGATCTTGGTAATTAAAGGGAGATTGGCTGATGATTAAATTCGGATTCCCAATTGAATAGCCATCAGGTGAGTCCCCTCCAGTAAGCGTAATGCGAATGCCTGAATTGGGTAAGTTATTTTTTTGCATTAATTGTTCTATTGCATCAATAAGGGCTGACTGACTCAACAGAACGGGTAAGTGCATAGATTTTGCTGAGGAATAAAATCTATGGATATGGTCTTCTAAAAAAATGGGTTTACCATTAACCGTAACCAAAAAATCAAAAATGCCATAGCCTCTTTGAATAGCTAAATCGGAAGCAGATATGCACAGACTATTTGCTTGTATCATTTCTCCATTCACGCAAATGTAACGTTCATTCATTTTTTCTCTTTTATAAATAAAGGCAATAATTGTTGTATGGGCAGGGCAGCAACTTTACTCCCTTTAAAACCTTTTGTATCAACGGCAGCAAAAAGCGAATTAATAATAGCTTCTTCTGTTGCTTCAATAGCTGCCATAAATAGCGGTGAGTTTGAATCATTGGGTAAAATAAAGGTTGATTTAGGCTCATTATTTGTTTGGTGTAATACCCTATTTTGTTCAAATGTTGAAAAAGCAATTACATAATCTCCACTTCCATTGGAAGCAATTCCACCTGTTCTTCCTAAACCTAACATGGCTCTTTTTGCTAATCTCAATAGGTTTCGATGATCTAAAGGAGCATCCGTTGCAACAATGATCATGCATGATCCATCTACATTATTCAACAACTCATTGCTGAAACTAAATTTTTGTAAATATTCTCCAACAGCAATTCCATCAATGGTTAAAACGCCACCAAAATTTGATTGAACCAATACGCCGACGGTATATCCTCCTAAGCTGCTAGGTAATTTTCTAGATGCACTACCAATACCGCCTTTAAAGCCAAAGCAAACCGTACCAGTGCCAGCACCCACTGCACCTTCCGTCACTCCTTCAGCAGAAGCACTCTTAATTGCATCCAATATATTTTGTTCAGAAATATGCCTACCTCTGATATCATTTAAATAACCATCGTTGGTTTCTCCTACAACCGCATTCACCGAGCTGATTTTTTCATTTCCAGGTTGAGTAAGCGTATACGTAATTAAACCATTCATTGCTACAGGAACACTTAAAGTATTAGTGAGCACAATTGGGGTTTCGATGTTTCCTAATTCATTTATCTGAGTACTGCCCACTAATTTTCCAAAACCATTTCCTGTATATACAGCAGCAGGAACTTTTTGCTGAAAAATATTTCCTTTATGGGGGATTATAACGGTTACCCCTGTATTCACTGAATCTCCTTTTTTGATAGTACTATGTCCTACAGCAACGCCATTTACATCAGTAATACTATTTGATAATCCTGGTTTTATAACACCAATTTGTATACCAAAATCACGTGCTCGCTTTGTAGTTTGTGCATATGTGGTAACATGTAAAATGCAGGTTACGCATAAGCCCAATCCTATTTGTACCAATGACATAATGGACATTATTTTTTAGGATAAATCAAAGTGGGGATTTTGGTAGAAAAAGTAAGTTCTGCGGCTTTGCTAGGTAAAAATAGTTGCTCGAAGAATCCCTTTTTTTGTCTGGTAAATAGAATAATCAAATCGGGATGCTGCTTCCCAATGTATTTTGTTAGTCGTTCTACTAATGAATATTCAATATTGGTTTCAAGTACATTGGCTTTGATTCCATTATAGGCAGGTTTGGTAAAAATCTTGCTATTTTTAATCGTTTCGGGATGATTGGTACCCATACGTGCATAGTGTAAAGCTTCTGTTTGACATTGCAGTAAGTCACTCAATTTAGCAACCTTATTGAGTTCAGTAGTCAAATTTTCAAAATCTGAAACGTAAGTTATTTTTTTGATGGGTTTGATTTTGTACTTAGAAGGAATCGCCATTACAGGAACAGTGGAATGGTTTACTAAATAAGAAGTATGTGTTCCCATTAATTTTCTTAAAACGCCCGCGCCATTGGTAGCTATACAAATGAATTGACATTTGCTTTTTGCCGCATATTCAATGATTGCTTTTTCAGTTCCTTGGGTAAATTCAATGATAAATTTGCAACCTAGTAAGGCCGTTTTATTTGTACCTATAGTAGACTTCACAAATTTTTCTAAGTCTTTGGTTAATCTGATTTTTTCTTCTGTTGCATATTTCTTGTAAAAAGATAAATTCCAAGAAGCAGGTTGCATCATTTCAACTGCAGAATAAAAAATCAACTCTGCACCTTTCATTTGTTTAGAAAAGTTTGCAGCAAATTGGATAGCTGCTTTTGAGTTAATGGAGAAGTCGGTGGTTACTAAAATTTTCATGATGTAATTTATTTTTTTGTTTGCTCTACTGCTTGAATAAAGTCTTTTATCAATTGAATATTTTTTTCTTTATTGTCGTGCATGGTTCCATGACCTGCTCCTTCAATAATGCCAAATTGGCTATTTTTAACTAAACTACTAAAATAACGAACAGTTTGCGGCCTAGCTTCATCATATTCTCCTGTAATAAAAAGGGAAGGTACTTTGATGGCACTTAATTTTTTAACTCGATCATATTTAATGAGTGTTCCAGTAGCGGTGAATTCAGTAGGGCCCCACATATAATTGTAAATAAATCCATTGCTTGCCGCCATAATGGTATCTAAGTTACTAGTAAGCCTACCATTTCTAACACCAAAATTTTTTGCGTAAACACTGTTTGCGTTTATATAAGCAGCACTATTAAAGTCTCCTGTTTTTTCTCCATTGGCTATTGCAACTTGTATGCTGTCAGGTAGGGTTTTAATTAAAATGTCCGCATCTTTTTTCCAAATCTTTGTACTGAAATAAGGGCTATTGAAAATAATGCCTTTTACTCCTTTGGGATATTGTAAATAATACTCCAATGCCAAAGCAGTTCCCCACGAATGGCCATGTAAATAAAATGATTCAAGCTGAAGCTTGCTTACTACAGATTTAACTTGTTCAATAAAAAATGGGATGGTCAATAATCTAGTATCGGTATGATAATCAGATCTTCCGCTACCCAATTGATCAAATAAGATAATCGGTCGATCAATTCCAATAGATTCAAATTGATAAAAAGACCTGCTTGTTCCTCCAGGACCTCCGTGTAGCATAAGAATAGGAGTGCCCTTGCCTTTGCCAATTACTCTATACCAAATTTGACCACCATGAACATTTGTTTTTCCTTCACCTTCCTTTAACTGCGCAATTGAAATAATAGGAAAAGGAATAAGTACTAAAATGAATAGTAGTAATTTTTTAGACATTGATGTTAATTTAGTCTATTAGCTGTTCTTTTAAAGGTACACTATTTTAAAAAATATACAGCAGCAATAGACTAACCGCTGCAACCGACATTAAAACCAACGCTGTGCCTCCTAAAATATTAGACCAAATACCATTGCAAAAAGTTCCCATCACTTTTTTATTATTAGCGATATGAAGAATAATGCCAATTAGTACAGGTGCAGTTAGCCCGTACAATATTGCTGCGTATATTAAAGCGTTAATTGGAGAAATGCCAATGTAGTTGATCGTAAGTCCTAATAAAAGGGAGATGATGATAATGGTATAAAAGGCTTTTGCTTCATGAAACTTTTTATCTAGACCATTTTCCCAAGAAAAAATTTCGGTAATCATATAAGATAAAGCCCCGCTTAATACGGGGATAGCTAAAAATCCTGTACCTATAATACCTACTGCAAAAAGTATATATGCGGCGTCGCCTGCTAATGGTTGTAAAGCTTGCGCAGCTTCCTCAACCGTATCGATTTGATGTATGCCAGCATTAAATAACACAGTTCCTGTGGTTAGAATAATAAAATACATTACTATATTCGAAAACAACATTCCAGTATCAATATCCTGGCGCATTTCTGCAATGATTATTTTATTGACTACCAATTTCTTTTTTCTATGCTTTAAGTCTTCTACCGACATAGTAGCTTGCCAGAAAAAAAGATAAGGAGAGATAGTTGTTCCTAAAATAGCTACCAATGTTGCTAAGTACTCTTTGGTAAAATGAATTTTTGGAAAAAATGTATTCGATAATATTGCTTTAACATCTTGCTTGTAAAAAAAAGGTACAATGATGTACACTAATAAAACCAAGCATAAGTATTTCAAAACGGATGCAATCTTTTCGTAGGGTAAATAAATAATTAAAATCAGTAAAATAACTGTGAAGCAAACACTAAAATAATTGGCATCAACGGAGGGGAATAGAAGCGTCCCCACTGCACCCATCCCAGCTATATTTGCTCCAATATTTAAAACAATTGCAGGAAAGCTAAATAAGATCATGAGATAAAGAACTGGTCTTGGGTAAAAAGATTTTAAAGTGCCCGAAAGTCCTTGTTTAGTAACTAATCCAATTCTTCCACACATTTCCTGTACAGCAGCCATCAATGGGAAAGTGATGAAAGCAGTCCACAAAGTGGTAAGCCCAAATTGTGCTCCTGCTTGTGAATAGGTTGCAATACCAGAAGGGTCGTCGTCGCTAGAACCCGTGACTAATCCTGGTCCCAATTTTTTCCAAAATCCCTGTATTGAGCGTTTATTTTTCTTCATTATACAATTGTTCTAAAAGTGAGGTTCACTCTTAGCTCTTTTATTTTTTTACTAGCAGGAAGTTGGTGTACCCAATGAGCTTGTGTTGATCCTTTCATGACCAACAAACTTCCAGGTTGTAAAAAAATGCCTCTTTTTTCAGAAGAGACTTTATGCTTGAAAACAAACTTTCTTTCGGCGCCAAAACTAAGCGAAGCAATCGCTCCATCTTTTTTCAATTCAGGCTCTGCATCGCTATGCCAGCCCATTCCTTCATTTCCGTTGTGGTATAAATTCAACAAGCATGAATTATACGTTTCTCCTGAAACCGCTTCTATTTTCTGTTTTATCGCAATTAATGCTGAAGTAAAAGGTAGTGCTTTTTTGGTGGTATTTGAGTAACGATACTCAAATGGCAAGCTCCCGTACCAGGCAACTTTTCTTTTGGTGATGATTAATTTACCAAAAATTTTTACCTGATCATTTTGCCATTCAATTGTATTTAATAAAGTATTTAAAAAATAGTTGGACTCTTCGTGGGTATAGATACTTCCATAATAATGTGCAATACCATCGTAAGGTAAGATATTCGGTTGTTCCTCCTCAAATAGCGTTGATTGAATCATGCACTTATTTAGCCCATTTTTACAATTGCAACAGAGTGGATTGCCGCACTAATTTCTTTAATGAGTGACACATCTTTTTCTATTGCATTACCTACTACAATGATATCAGCACCTGCTTTACAATTTAAATAGGCTTTTTCTGGCTCAGTAATGCCGCCGCCTACAATCAATGGTACATCTATATGTTTGGCTACACTTTCAATCATTTGTTCAGTTATCGCACGCTTCGCTCCGCTACCTGCATCCATATAAATTAATTGCATGCCGAGCATTTCGCCTGCCATTGCAGTGCACATAGCTATCTCGCTTTTATCAGCGGGGATAGGGGAAGCATTTGAAATATAACTAACGGTTGTAGGTGCTCCGCCATCAATAACCATGTAACCGGTAGGCATGATTTCTAAGCCTGATTTTTTGACAAAAGGAGCAGAAATAACATGTTGACCTATTAACAATTCAGGATTACGTCCTGAAATAAGAGAAAGGTATAACAAAGCATCTGCGTGTTTACTTATTTGAGAAGGTGAGCCTGGGAAAAGTATTACAGGAATATTACAAGCCGCTTTAATTTGCTGAATGCATTCGTCTAAATGGCTAGATATAACCAAACTGCCGCCCACAAAAAAGTAATCAACATGCGCTTCAATAGACAGTTTTACTAATTCATGAATGCTTTCAGCATTCACTTTGTCGGGATCTATGAGTACGGCAAAGGATTTCTTGCCATTCTTTTTGCGTTGAGTGATTTGTGTGTAGATCGCGTGCTTCATTCCAATTTAGATAGTCCTTTGCAAAAATGCGGAAAAGTTTTCGTTTAAAGCATTTATTGAGCCGGATCTTGCGAGAAAACCAATTTTAGTCTTTTGTTTAACCTTTTAACCAAAAACAATCAACATGAATTAAACCTTTAATTACCTAAAAATCTTATTGACACCTGTGCATAATCGGTCAAAACCAACGTGGATTTGAGTTGGCAAATTATCCACCTTCCTTATCCACAAGCTGTGCATATTTACGGTATTGGATTTTGAAAATGGAAAGATATTTTCGTCAACCGCCGTTACAATTTACCGTATGGTAGGGACCCATTATAAAATTTAAATTATCACTGCGATATGCCTAATCCACGCGCTCCCAAAGGCTTGCAATTCAGCCGCCGCTTCACCAAAGATGGTGTAAGCCCTTACGATATGTTCGAATACGATTACCGCGACAGCGTAATCAAAAATCCGAACGGTGAAAAGGTTTTTGAAATGAATAATGTAGAAGTTCCTAAACAGTGGAGCCAAATAGCTACAGATATTCTTGCTCAAAAATATTTTAGAAAAGCTGGTGTTCCTCAACCTGATGGTTCTTTGGGTAGAGAAACTAGTGTGAAGCAAGTGGCACACCGTATGGCACATTGTTGGAGAGTATGGGGAGAGCGTTATGGCTATTTTGCTACTGATAGCGATGCTCAAGTATTTTACGATGAGTTGGCTTACAGTATCTTAAATCAAGCCTGCGTTCCTAATTCACCACAATGGTTTAATACAGGTTTACATGAAGTATATGGCATTACTGGTAAGCCTCAAGGACACTATTATGTTGATCCTAAAGATAGTAAGCTCAAGAAGTCTACCAATGCATACGAGCGTCCTCAACCACATGCTTGCTTTATCTTAAGCGTAAGTGACGATTTAGTTAATGAAGGTGGTATCATGGATTTGTGGACCCGTGAAGCCAGAATTTTCAAATATGGTTCTGGTGTGGGAACCAATTTCTCTCAAATACGCGGTAGCGGCGAAAAGTTAAGCGGTGGAGGTACATCAAGTGGATTGATGAGCTTCTTAAAAATCGGAGACCGTGCAGCAGGAGCTATCAAGAGCGGGGGTACTACCAGAAGAGCGGCTAAAATGGTTTGCTTAGACCTTGATCACCCAGAAATAATGGAATTCATTAACTGGAAAGTAGAGGAAGAGAAAAAAGTAGCTGCATTAGTAGCTGCAGGATACGATAATGGATACGAAGGAGAAGCATATGCAACTGTATCAGGTCAAAATTCAAATAACTCTGTAAGAATCCCCAACGAATTCTTCCATGCATTAGAAGAAGGAAGAGATTGGGAATTAAAAGCCAGAACAGATGGCAGGGTAATGAAAAAAATACCTTCAAGAGAAGTATGGGATAAAATTGCACATGCTGCTTGGCGTTGTGCAGATCCAGGTACCCAATACGATACAACCATCAACGAATGGCATACCTGTCCAAAAGGTGGCCGCATCAATGCGTCTAACCCTTGTTCAGAGTATATGTTCTTAGACAATACTGCGTGTAACTTAGCTTCTATCAATCTGCGTAAGTTTCACAACGACGATAACAATATTTTTGATGTAGAAGGATTTGAGTACACCACTCGTTTGTGGACCACTGTATTAGAGATTTCTGTATTAATGGCACAGTTCCCTTCTAAAGAAGTGGCACAATTGTCTTACGACTACAGAACATTAGGACTAGGTTTTGCGAACTTAGGTTCTATGTTAATGGTAAGTGGTATTGCTTACGATAGTGAAGAAGCGCGTGGAATTGCTGGTGCAATTTCTGCAATCATGACCGGTGTAGCATACAAAACTTCTGCTGAAATGGCTTCCTTCTTGGGCACTTTTGACAAGTACGAAGAAAACAAAGAAGATATGTTGCGTGTAATGCGCAATCACCGTGCAGCAGCATACGATGCTACTGATGCTTACGTTGGGTTAGAAATTAAACCTCAAGGTATTAAAGCACAATACTGCCCAGACTATATGTTAAAAGCAGCAACTCGTGCTTGGGATGATGCGGTACAACTAGGCGAAAAATACGGATATAGAAATGCCCAAACCACTGTTATTGCTCCGACCGGAACAATCGGTTTAGTAATGGATTGTGATACCACTGGTGTTGAACCTGATTTTGCATTGGTGAAATTTAAGAAATTAAGTGGTGGTGGATATTTCAAAATCATTAACCAATCTGTGCCTCAGGCATTAAAGAATCTAGGATACAACCCTGAACAAGCAAAAGCGATTGAACAATATGCAGTTGGTTCTGCTAGTTTCGAAAATGCGCCTTATATTAACAATGCAAGTTTAGCGGCAAAAGGGTTCACTGCTGCTGAAATTGAGAAGTTAAATGGTGCAGCAAGATCTGCTTTTGAAATTGCTTTCATATTCAATCGCTTTACTTTAGGTGATGAGTGTATGCAACGTTTAGGCTTTACTCCTGCACAATACGAAGATTGGAACTTCAACTTATTAGAAGCTATTGGTTTTACAGAAGATCAAATAGATGCAGCCAATGATTTTGTTTGCGGAACCATGACTGTAGAAGGAGCACCTTTCTTAAAGGATGAACACCTTACTGTATTTGATTGTGCTAATAAATGTGGTAAAAAAGGAGAAAGATATATACATGCATATGGCCATATCAGAATGATGGCTGCTTGTCAACCATTCTTAAGTGGTGCTATTTCTAAAACCATCAATCTTCCACACGAAGCAACCGTAGAAGAAATTGCGGATTGTTATTTGATGAGCTGGCAGTTAGGACTTAAAGCAAATGCTTTATACCGCGATGGATCTAAATTAAGCCAACCATTAAGCAACAAGAGCGAAAAGAAAAAGAAGACCGAAGAAGAAGCTGAAGAAACAGTATCAACACAAGCTGTGTTAACAGAAGAATCTACCATTGTAGATTTGGGCAAACTAACTGTTGATGAATTATTAGAAGAAGTAACCAAGCGCATGACTGCATCTACTGATACAGAATTAAAGCGTGCTTTATCTAGAATTGTTGAAAGAAAATCTTTACCAGCTAAGCGTAGAGGCTTTACTCAAAAAGCTAAAATTGGCGGACAGGTAATCTTCTTAAGAACAGGTGAATACAGTGATGGTACGCTAGGTGAAATCTTTATTGATCTAGCCAAAGAGGGATCTACTTTACGTAGCCTGATGAACTGTTTTGCAATTTCTGTTTCAGTAGGCTTGCAATATGGGGTTCCATTAGAAGAGTTTGTAGATAAGTTTGTATTTACTCGTTTTGAACCAGCTGGAATGGTAGACCATCCAAATATCAAAACCACCACTTCATTGGTAGACTTTGTTTTCCGTGCATTAGGATATGAATACCTTAATAGAACCGATTTAGTTCATGTGCTAGACAGACCATCTGTAGGTAATACAGGGGAAGAGGAGGGAGATGCAACTTTTTTGGGAAAGCCCGAACTCAGTAGTGTTAGAGTAACTGCTCCATCTGCAAATACTACACCTGCAGAGGGTCCTGCTTCTCCTAAACTACAGCGTGCTGCTGCTACAACAGCTGCAGTTGGAAATAGCGGAATGGATGCAGTAAATGCTGCAGCTAAAAGTATGCAAAGCGATGCGCCTGCTTGTAGCACTTGCGGTCATTTAACCATCAGAAGTGGTACATGTTATAAGTGTTTAAACTGTGGCACCAGCATGGGTTGCAGTTAATTCGATAGCAGTTAATCCCTGCCCTAAAAACATCTCCTCTAGATTTTCTTCTAGGGGAGATTTTTTTTGATACTATTTCAATCTTTTATAAATTAAAGTATCAATTGAACTTATGATTAAACTTATATTTTCTACTATCTCCTTTTTAATAGGGACCTCCCTTTTTTCACAAGACTTGTTTACCAAATCAAAACCCATTGTTTACACTAAAGTGAAATTTGAACAGGTTAAGGATACTGCAATTCCCAATAAAATAGTTCAAATAAACTTAAAAGGTAAAAAAGGATTTGCTATAGAAAAACTAGTAATCATTGAACAAGAATCAGCAAGAGAATCTTCTTATATACATTTTTATAAAGCCAATAAAATAATTCAAAAAATCTTAGTTCCCTTTTGGATAAGGCATTTAACTCCCAACGCAGAAATTGCAGATTTTAATAGTGACGGAATACCAGATCTTAAATTTCGTATTTATACTGCTGGTAATGGTATGGCCGCTTTGTTAAACTATAAAGTATATTTAATCAGTCAACAAAATAATTATAAGGTGATGAGTTTTGTTGACTTTTCATCCGAAAAAGAATATGACCTCAATGGGGATGGTCTTCCAGAAATTATAGGCTGTTCGAGTACAAATTACAATGGCCACAATTATTGGGTGTTTAACCTATATAATTGGGTGAATGGAACTTTGAAGTCAGTATCTAAAACATATGATTATCCTATATGGACAGTAGTGGATTTCAAAACCAATAAACTGATTGCTAAAAATATTCCTGTTAGTGTTCGCAATGCAACATTCCGAACATTACCCGACGAATACTTTGTTAAATAAGATCAATTCATTCATCAAAAACTAGTGATCTGTACCATTAAAATTGCTACATTCATAGTTCTAACGACCAAGATTAAAAAAGCGATATGGGAGATTTTCAAATTAAAAAGCAACCGAAGCAATACGATGTGGTGATTGTCGGTTCTGGAGCAGGTGGTGGAATGGCAGCTTACACTTTGTCTAAAGCTGGATTAAAAGTTTGTTTGCTCGAGGCGGGTGAAGATTATGATCCCGCAGTAAATTCATCTCAATTAAAAAACCCATGGGAATCTCCAAGAAGGGGGGCAAGTACTAAGTTCAGACCCTTTGGAGATTTTGATGGCTGTTATTGGGGTTGGGAGATTGATGGAGAGCCTTATACACAGGCGCCAGGTAGCCAAAAATTTGAGTGGTGGCGTGCCCGTATGATGGGAGGACGTACCAATCACTGGGGTCGTATATCCCTCCGTTTTGGGCCAAAAGATTTTAAAAGAAAAAGTATTGATGGTTTAGGTGACGATTGGCCAATTGGTTATGAAGACGTAAAACCTTACTATGATAAAGTAGATAAATTAATTGGTGTTTTTGGGAGCAATGAGGGACTAGAAAATGATCCCGATGGAATTTTCCTTCCACCGCCCAAACCCCGTTTACACGAGCTGATGATTAAAAAAGCAGCAACAGGGGTGGGTGTTCCGGTGATCCCTTCTCGTTTATCTATCCTTACAAAAAAAATTAATGAAGAGCGTGGGGCATGTTTTTTCTGTGCACAGTGTAATAGAAGTTGTAAAGTGTACGGAGACTTTTCATCAGGTTCGGTATTGGTAAAGCCAGCAGTAAAAACAGGTAATGTAGATGTGATTACACAAGCCATGGCGCGTGAAGTTATCACGAATTCGGAAGGGTTGGCAACCGGTATTTCTTATGTAAATAAAGTAGACAATTTAGAATACCAAGTAAATGGTCGCGTGGTGATCTTAGCCGCGAGTACTTGTGAAACGGCTCGTTTATTATTAAACTCTAAGTCTAAAAGACACCCGAACGGATTGGCTAATGATAGTAATGTAGTGGGTAAATATTTGCACGATTCTACTGGTGCGGCTTTAGGTGGTGTATTGCCAGAACTCTTTGGTAGAAAGCGTTACAACGAAGATGGGGTTGGGGGTATGCATATTTATACGCCATGGTGGTTAGACAATAAAAAATTAGATTTCCCAAGAGGTTATCATATTGAGTATTGGGGAGGCATGAGCCAGCCAGCTTATGGATTTGGAATGGGTATGCAAGGATTGAATGGTAAGTACCAAGTAAATGGTAAAACCAAAGAAGCGGGGGGATATGGGTCTTCTTTAAAAGAAGATGTTCGCTTTTTTTATGGAGCAGGTGTAGGTATGGCAGGAAGAGGGGAATCAGTTCCAGACATCAAGAACTATTGCGAAATAGATCCAACTGTTGTAGATAAATATGGTATTCCTGTATTAAGATTCAATACCCGTCATTCGGAGTATGAAATTAATCAGGCTAAGCATATGAAAGAAACCTTCAAAGAGATCATGCACAATATGGGAGCAATCATTACATGGGGTGCAGACGATGATGCTTCTAATAATTATGGCTTATCTAATCCAGGAAATATTATTCACGAAGCAGGTACCGTAAGAATGGGTAACGACAAAAAAACTTCTGCTTTAAACAAGTTTAGTCAAGCACACGATTGCAAGACTTTGTTTTGTGTAGATGGATCACAGTTTGTTTCTCAGGCAGATAAAAATATTACTTGGACTATCCTTGCTTTAAGCATGCGTGCTAGTGAATACATTATTGACGAAATGAAAAAACAAAACTTATAAGATGGACAGGAGAAAATCGATTAAGGCACTGATGATTGGCACTGTTGGTGCCGGTGTTTTGGTAGAAGCCTGCACCAGTGCCGATAAAAAAAATATTGCTGCTTCTGCTGATGCATCATTAGATGATCGCATGCAAGAAGAGAAAGCTTACTTAGCCAAAATGGCCAAGGAAGATAAATTCTTCAATGAACATGAAATGGCTACCATTACGGTGTTGGGCGATATTATTATGCCTAAAGATGAAGTGAGTGGAAGCGCCAGTGATGCTAAAGTTCCTGAATTTATAGAGTTCATTGTAAAAGACATGCCTACCCATCAAACTCCTCTCCGTGGGGGATTGCGTTGGTTAGATTTACATTGTTATAAGCTCTATGAAAAAGCATTTGTAAACTTGACTGCTGCCCAACAAATTACGGTTGTGGACTCTATTGCTTATCCTAATAAAGCGCCAAAAGAATTGGCACAAGGTGTTTCCTTTTTTAACTTAATGCGCGATTTAGTAACCACTGGTTTTTATACAACCGAAATTGGAATCAAAGATTTGGGTTATGTTGGCAATGCCCCGAATCAATGGAATGGCGTACCAGATGATGTATTGAAGCAATACAAATTAGCGTATACTGAAAAGGAATTGAAAGAGTGTTTGAGTTTTGATAAAGTCTAGTACAGCTGAATGTATAAATAAAAAGCCCCAAAATAATTGGGGCTTTTTTTATTAACTCACTCCACTTCCTG
This sequence comes from Sediminibacterium sp. FEMGT703S, assembly GCA_002786355.1. Lineage (GTDB taxonomy): Bacteria > Bacteroidota > Bacteroidia > Chitinophagales > Chitinophagaceae > Sediminibacterium. The sequence goes on along the minus strand of PGCO01000013.1, from coordinate 333,821 downwards.
GATTAATATAGTCTTCTGGATTTATAAAATGAAGTTTGCCATTGGCATCTTCGGCCATTAAAATCATGCCATTGCTTTCGATACCGCGCATTTTACGTGGTGCCAAGTTGCATACAACTGTTACTTGTTTACCTACAATATCTGCTGGTGCAAAATGCATCGCAATGCCCGAAACAATGGTGCGAGTTTCAAAACCAAGGTCTACTTGTAATTTCAATAGCTTGTCGGCTTTCTCTACTTTTTCTGCAGCCACAATGGTTCCTACTTTTAAATCGATTTTAGCAAAATCATCAAAAACGATTTCGGGTTTAACAGGTGATTTATCTGCAGATTCACCAGTGATTGCGGTTGCTGTGTCAGCAGTAACAGCGCTCTGGGTATTATTGGTGTTGCTAGTTGTAGCAATGGTTTCTTTATTCACAGCAGCTGCTTTTAATTTTTCTATTTGTTTGGTGATTTCTTCGTCTTCTATTTTTCGGAACAATAATTCAGGTGCGCGCAAACTGTATCCTACGCTTAATAATTTCATACTGCCCGCATTTTCCCAATCCAAAATTTTGTCTACTACTTTTAATAAGTAGCAAATTTTCTTGGCTGTGAAAGGCAAGAAGGGGTTAGACAAAATTGCCAGGTTAGCCGTTAACTGTAAACAGATATGCAAACAGTTGTTGATCAATTGTTGCGCAGCTGGGTTTTCTGCCAATTGCTTAGCTAGAATCCAAGGTTCTTTTTTCTGCATGTATTGATTCCCTATTCTAGCCAAATTAATCACTTCAAATTGGGCATCTCTGAATTTATAGTCTTCTAATAATTGCTCAACTTTTTGCTTGCTTAGTTGGATGGCTTCAATGGTTGCATGATCTAATTCGTCTAATAAATCATTGTGCAATGGCGGCACTTTCCCATTGCATAGTTTGTGCATCAATACCAATGCACGATTGATGAAGTTGCCGAATATGCTTACCAACTCACTGTTGTTGGCATCCTGAAAACCCTTCCATGTAAATTCACTGTCTTTGCTCTCGGGGGCAATAGCAGTTAAGTAGTACCTCAAGGTATCCGCTAGCTGTGATCCTCCATTTTCTGGTTTGATGAAATCGTTGATATAATCTTCCATTTCGAGTTTCCAGTTTCTACTGGTACTCATTTTGTCACCTTCCAAATTCATGAATTCATTGGCAGGCACATTAGTGGGTAAGATATTTCCATGCAATTGCAACATCACCGGAAAAATGATGCAATGGAAAACGATATTGTCTTTACCTATAAAATGAATCAACTTGGTGTCTTGGTCTTCCCAATAAGGTCTCCAATCTTTTCCAGTATTCAATGCCCATTGCTTGGTGGCACTGATATAACCAATAGGTGCATCAAACCATACGTATAGTACTTTGCCTTTCCCGCCTTCTACGTCATTGGGCAAGGTAACACCCCAATCTAAGTCTCGGGTAACTGCTCTAGGCTGCAAGCCTCCATCAATCCAACTCTTGCATTGTCCTACTACGGTAGAGCGCCAATCATTGCCATGTTCTTCTATAATCCATTTGCGTAAAAAATCTTCGTGTCTGTCTAAGGGGAGGTACCAATGTTTGGTTAATTTTTTAACCGGGGTATTGCCGCTTAAAGTGCTCACAGGATTAATTAATTCATCTGGGCTTAAACTCTTTCCACAGCTTTCGCACTGATCGCCGTATGCGGCTTGGAAACCACAGTTGGGGCAGGTTCCTTTAATATAACGATCTGCTAAAAAACTTTGTGCCTGTTCGTCGTAGTATTGTTCTGATTCTTTGGTAATTAAATCGCCTTTATTATTTAAGGCAGTAAAAAATTCACTGGCAGTTTCATGATGAATAGGTGAGCTGGTTCTATGATAGATATCAAAAGATATTCCTAAGTCATTAAAATTCTGCTCGATGATTGGATGGTATTTATCAATGATGGCTTGTGCAGTGGTTCCTTCCTTGGTAGCCTGAATTGGAATGGCTGTTCCATGTTCATCGCTTCCACAAACAAATACCACGTCTCTTTTTTGTGCCCTTAAATAGCGCACATAAATGTCTGCAGGTAGGTATGCTCCGGCCAAATGGCCTATATGTTTCAACCCATTGGCATAGGGGAGGGCTGCGGTAATTAAATATCTCTTCGGTTGCTTCATATTCGGTTGCTTAAAGGTCTAAACTGCTTTATGCAGGCGGCAAAGGTACTAAAAGCAGATTTATTTGGAAATTTCGAGAAATGCTATAATTTTGATATCATATTAATATTAAAATGAAAATTATGGAAAAGACCATTAAAGCAGCACAAGGGTTCATGGTTTTATTGTTGGTTACTATTTTATTGGTGGTAGGTATTTATGCGCTCACGCAAATCGGTGGTGCAGAAGACGGCTTAAAATATTTACTTATTTGGGGATCCATCATTGACTTTATTGTAATCTTCTTTTTGCTGTTGGGCTTGGTGGTTGTTCAGCCTAATACCAGTGTAGTACTCACTTTTTTTGGTAAGTATGTAGGTACGGTTAAAGACAATGGACTGTTTTTTGTAAACCCTTTGTACACCAAACAAAAAGTGTCTTTGCGTTTGCAAAGCTTAGAAAGTACCAAGTTAAAAGTGAACGATAAATTGGGTAACCCTATTGAAATTGCTGCGGTTATACTTTGGCAAATTGAAGACACGTACAAAGTATGTTTTGATGTGGTGAATTTTTCTAGTTATATGACCAATCAAAGTGAAGCTGCGTTACGTCATATGGCATCTACTTGTCCTTATGATACATTTGAAGGTGAGCAAGTAGAAATTACTTTAAGAGACGGTGGAGAAAAAGTCATTGAAATGTTAGAGCACGAATTGAATGCGCGAATGTTAAAGGCTGGTATCGTTATTAAGGAAGCCCGTATCAGTCACTTAGCGTATGCACCAGAAATCGCGCATGCTATGTTACAACGCCAACAAGCTACCGCCATTGTTGCTGCAAGAAGCAAAATTGTAGAAGGGGCTGTAGGTATGGTTGAAATGGCCCTAGAAATGTTGTCAAAAAAACAAATTGTAGAATTAGATGAAGAGCGTAAAGCAGCCATGGTAAGTAATTTATTAGTGGTGCTTTGTGGAGACAAATCGGCTTCTCCTGTGGTGAATACAGGAACGCTTCATCAATAATAAAATGAATTGTTTTGAGTAAGAAATCCTTTGTTTTAAGAATTGATCAAACTACGTATGCCGCCCTGGAAAAATGGGCGGCAGACGAGTTTAGGAGTGTGAATGGTCAGATAGAAATGTTGATTGATCAATCTTTGCGAAATGCGGGTAGAAAAAAAGAAGGCATAGCTATCAAACCTAAACCTAAGAAAAATACCTAAATGAAACGACAGTCCTTTTTGCAAATGGCAGGAATGGGATTGATGGCCCTGCCTGCATTAGCTACCGCTGCAGGAAACAAAAGTAGAAAAATTAAAGTGCCTCCCTATTTACAACCAGGTGACACCATTGGTATAACCTGCCCCGCAGGTTTTTCATTATTAGAAACCGTTCAACCTTCAATCGACTTAATCCAAAGCTGGGGATATAAAATCAAAATAGGAAATACGATTGGAAAGATGGATCATACATTTGGCGGAACTGATGCAGAAAGAGCTGAAGACTTCCAGCAAATGATGGATGACCCCAGTATCAAAGCAATTCTATGTGCAACAGGGGGATATGGTGCGGTAAGAATGGTAGACTTTTTAGACTTTAAAAAATTTAAGCAATCACCCAAATGGGTCATTGGGTTTAGTGATATCACGGTTTTGCATAGTCATATGCACCAAGTGGTACATGTAGCAAGTTTGCATTCAAAAATGTGTGGCAGCTTTCCCAAAGATTGGGCAACTGCGGATGAAGTGCAGCAAGCAACCATTTTATCCATTAAAGATGCATTAGAGGGAAGAAAACTCAACTATCCATCCATTCCAGTAGAGCACAATAGAATTGGAACAGCCAAAGGAGTGTTGGTTGGAGGAAATTTAAAAATTCTAGAAAACCTAAATGGTTCGGCTTCCATGATTAACACCGATGGAAAGATTCTATTTGTAGAAGATGTGGGTGAGCCTTTATACAATATAGATCGCATGTTTTGTAATTTACTACGATCGGGAAAGCTGTCTAATTTAAAAGGATTGATTGTAGGAGGTTTTAGTAATATTAAAGTAGACAATCCTGCTGTTCCGTTTGGAAGAGATATTTATACCATCGTTAAAGAAAAAGTGGCTGGATTTAATTATCCGGTTTGCTTTGATTTTCCGGTAGGGCATATCAAAAATAACTTTGCACTCAAGTGCGGATTGCCTCATCAATTAATGGTAGAGAATAATCGGGTACTACTCACTGAAATTTAGTGATCATTGCAATAACGAAACAATACCATAAAATGTATTTATTATGAGAAAGCAACTAATATCAATTCATCACTTTTTTGTTGCTATTATTTTAATGACCAAAGGGTTTGATAAAATTCAACATCATCACAGCTTTATAGGATGGACAATTTTAATATTGGGTATAATCAGTTTGATATATTTTATTTTTATAAAACTTTCAAAAAAACCACACTCATTGTTGGAGTTAATTATACATCTATTTGAAAGTATTGCTTTATTCTTGACAACCTATGTTTACTTTCAAGAAGGTAAAACTTTGTTACCTTATGTCACGTTAATTGCAGGGATAGGGTTTCTTATTGCAACATTTATCCACTTAAAAGGACATAAAAAGTATTCGAGTGAAAACAAAATTTAATTATGATTAAGATTCCTCCATACCTAAAAAAAGGTGATACCATTGCCATTACTTGTCCTGCAGGCTATATGGAAGCCAAAAAAATAAAAACCTGTGTGGAAACGCTGCAGCAATGGGGCTTTCAAGTGATGATTGGTAAAACGGTAGGAAGTAAGTCTACCAATTATTTTAGTGGCACAGACGAGGAACGCAAAGATGAATTGCAGGCTTTACTAGACGAGCCATCTATTAAAGCGATTCTTTGTGGAAGAGGTGGTTATGGCGTTACTAGAATCATTGATCAACTTGATTTCAAAACTTTCAAAAAAAATCCTAAATGGATCATTGGCTTTAGCGATATCACTGTTTTGCACGCGCATCTATTAACCAGGTGCAATACAGCTTCATTACATGCACCCATGGCGAATGCATTTAATGAGGGGGGAGTAAAACTGCCTTATGTGCAGTCTTTACAAAAGGCCTTGAAAGGAACTAAAGCATCATACAGTTGTGCGCCGAACACAATGAATCAATTGGGGAAAGCAACCGGTGTATTGATGGGAGGCAACCTGGCATTGATTGCTCATTTGGTAGGTTCTAACATAGTGTATAAAACCAAGGGCGCCATTTTATTTTTAGAAGATGTAGGAGAGTATGCGTACAATATTGACCGAATGTTCATTCAACTAAAAAGGGCCGGAATTTTAAGCCAATTGAATGGATTAATATTGGGCGGGTTTACCGATCGAAAAGATACTACCCTTCCCTTTGGAAAAACCATTGAGGAAATCCTTCAGGAACATATTGCTGAATTTGATTATCCAGTTTGCTTTGGATTCCCGGTTAGTCATGATACCGAAAATTATGCACTAAAAGTTGGAGCAACCGTTGAACTAAGTATTACTGCAAAAACCGTTAAACTGAAAGAAATCGGTTAACTAATCATTAGCGCAAGATTTCATCTAATTTATCTTGCATCAACTTGAAGCTATTTAAGTTCAAATGCGTGCCATCTTTAATGGTGACAAATTCGTCGCCTTTCTTTAAATGTGGAATAAAACGTTGCGCATTGCTATAGGAAATTACCCCATCGTCGGTTCCATGAAAAATGGTAATGGGAGCAGTCACTTTTTGAATATACTCGTTACTTGGAAATTTGAAATGTAGTAATTTATTTAAGGGGTACATAAATAAATACTGCCCCAATAAAGATTCCATGCTATAATAAGGTGTTTCTAAAATCAGGTGTTTACAATCTCTTACAGAAGCCAATTGCGAAGCAATACCTGTTCCTATTGATTTTCCATAAACAATTATTTCAGAAGGTTTGAATCTTAGCTTAGCAAGCATATAGAGTTGTAATGCGCCTTCATATAAATTTTCTTCTGTAAGCTCCCCAATAGATTTTCCAAATTTGGGATAATCAATCATCCAAACTTCATACTGATTGCTGGTGAATTTTTTAGCGAATTCTGCATAATGGCCAATATTTTTTCTATTTCCATGAAAATACAAGACCACGCCTTTTCTAATTGAATCTGGCACAGTAAAATGTACCACATGAAATTTAGTTACTGCATCTAAAGGAATAACCGACTCCTGGTAAGGTTGATTGAATTGGTAACTACTATCTTGTTCTATTGCTTCTGGATGAAATAGTAAATGATCTTGGAGTATATATAAAACAGATCCAACTAATGCATAAGCTAAGAGGATTATTTTAATGTAAAATGCAATTTTTATTTTATTCACGGTGCAAAGTTAAGCAGAATGCTCACTCAATATTTTAGAATATCTCTAATAAAATTATGGTACTCATTAAAGGAAGGCAAATTGTTATGACCACCACCATGAATGCTAATTAAAGTGATTTTATGTGGATTAATTGCCTGCAGTTTTTGGCTTTGTTTTATTGGTATCAACCAATCTTTGGTGCCGTGAATAATATAAGTATGGCAGTTCACTTTTTTAATCCATTGGTCGGTTTGTAACTTATAGCGTAATGTTAGTTTGTGTGGAATAAAGGGCGTAAATCTTTCTGCCACTTTAATAAAGCTATAATAGGGAGCATCTAAAATTAAGTAGCGCGGAGTATTATCTGCAGCAATTTTAGTTGCAAATCCACTTCCCAAGCTTCTTCCATAAACCAATATATGGTGTTCAGGATATTTTTGCTTGAGCGTATCATATACAAATTGCATATCGGCCAACATTTCGCGCTCGCTTCTTTTTCCCGTACTCTTGCCAAATCCCCGATAGTCTACCAATACAACGTCGTATTGATACCGATAAAAATCGCGTGCATATTTTGCCCAACCTTTTATGCTTCTAGAATTTCCATGAAAGTAAAGAATCAATCCCTTTGGTTCTTCCACATAAAAATGAAGTCCATTGATTCGAACCCCCTCAGTTACATCAAAAAATAATTCTTCAAAAGGTGCGTCGTATTTATACTCAAAATCTTGCGCTAATTTTTCTGGTTTGAATATGAGCTTTTCTTGAATAAAATAGCCTACTAATACAATTAGTATATAACCAATAACAATGTATAGTATAATCGTACCCATTTTATTTACTCTTCTCCCTCGGGGAAAATTCTCGATAGTTTCATGTTGGAAACTGGGGCAACAATTAACGGGAATTTTTCGATGGTAACATTACTAGGGTCTAATCCAAAACCTCTTTCTTCACTTAAACTGATTTCTTTTAACCAGAAATACAATTTCATGATTACACGCTCAAAGAAAGGAAGTTCATTGTCTTGACTCAGGTATTTTTCTAAAACAATAAATTGAAAGTCGCCCACAATATTATTTTTTTCTAAACTCTCGTAACGACTGGTAATATTCACTTCTTTGTTCTTAACCAATTCTTCTACTACTTTACGGAACATCAGATTTATCCTATGTTCTACTCTAAAGCCTAACCTGAATTCAATTCTAATAATATCGTTGGGAATGATATGTTCTACATTGTATTCGCAGGTATAGGGGTCATCTAATACATCAACGTGAACAAACCAATAGATATCAGCTCTTTTTGGTTTTTTATTTAAGATAGAATAAATGATTTTATGCTCAATTTCATTGTGGTTATTGGCACTGGTCATATATACCAAGTGGGTAGCATATTTAGGAATGCTCTTGTCGTTGCTTAGTTCTTGAATCATTGGGATATAATTCTCTAAACGAACAAACTCCACATAGCGGTTTTTAATTTTTCTACTTCTATACCAAACATACATCACTGCAAATAATGCCCCACCCACTAAAAGGGTTACATAACCCCCATGTACAAATTTTTCCATTAAGGCAATCAAGAAAGCAGACTCGTAAATTAAGTAACCAAATAGAAATATATAAATCCAAACGGAAGCTGTTCTTTTTAGTACTAGGAAATTTGAAAATAAAATCGTGGTACTCAACATGGTAACAACAATCGCTAAACCATAGGCAGCTTCCATTTTAGAAGATTCTCGAAAGTAAAGTACCACGCCTAAGCAGCCTACAAAAAGTAATAGATTAATACCAGGTACAAATAACTGACCTCTTTCTTCTGATGGATAACGCACTTTCATCTTGGGCCATAAATTCAGTCGGAGGGCTTCACTAATAAGGGTGAATGATCCCGAAATCATTGCTTGGCTGGCAATAATGGCAGCAGAAGTAGCAATGATTACCCCAAATAAAATAAACCATTGTGGCATTAAATCATAAAAGGCATTGATGCCGAATTGCGCTTTATTGGCTGCATTTACCAACAATCCTTTATGACTACTCAGCAATAATGCCCCTTGACCAAAATAATTTAATAATAAGCAGGCTTTTACGTAAATCCATGAAATCCGAATATTCCCTCTACCACAATGGCCTAGGTCTGAATACAATGCTTCCGCACCCGTTGTACATAAAAATACCGCTCCTAATAACCAGAATCCATTCGGATAGGTAATCAATAATTTGATACCATAGTAAGGATTCAATGCTTTAAATACCGATAAATCACTGCCTAGGTTCGATACCCCTAAAATGGCCAACATGGTAAACCAAATCATCATGATAGGGCCAAATAATTTACCTATGCTGGCAGTGCCAAACTGTTGCATAAAAAATATTGCAGCAAGTATTGCGATTACAATTATTACAATACTATCTGTTGTAATGGCTCTCATGGCGGGCAACTCTTTCAATCCTTCAATGGCAGAAGTTACTGAAATGGGGGGCGTAATTATTCCATCCGCCAACAATGCGGCTCCTCCAATCATAGCTGGAATGACCAGCCATTTTTTTCTTCGCCTCACCAAGGCATATAATGCAAAAGTTCCCCCTTCTCCTTTGTTGTCTGCATTCAGGATCATTAATACATACTTGACAGTAGTCTGGAGTGTAATGGTCCAAATAATACAAGACAATGCACCAATGATTAATTCTTCCGAAATAACACGGTTTGTAATGATTGCATTGAAAACATAGAGTGGAGATGTTCCGATATCGCCGTAAATAATTCCAAGGGCAATTAAGAGACCGGCAGCGGAAACTTTGTTGATATTTTTACTCACAAAACAGGCTTTGAAGCATTAAAGCAATTAGATCTTTAACAAATGTATGGGTAAATTGTATAAACTAATTAAACTGTACAAAGCGTACATTTGAATTTATTAAGATTACTTTATGAAAAGGTCATTTCTGCTTAGTTTAATGATGGTTTTGGGGGCTATTTTTGATGTTTCTGGACAAAATATTGTGTATTCTGAGCCAGATAGAGAAGACCCTAGAACCTTGAATTTTGAGGTAGTGGGTAAAATAAATGGAAAATTCCTCATTTATAAAAATGCAAGGGACGATCATTTCTTTTCTAGTTACGATGCAGATATGAAGTTGAGCGCTAAAGTGAAAATGGATTATTTGCCCGATAGAGCAAGGATTTTAGGTACTGATTTTGTTGCTTACCCCGACTTTGCTTACTTCATTTACCAATACCAATTAAAGAATGTCTATTATGTAATGGCCGCTAAAATTGGAGCGGATGGAAAAACAATGAATGACCCCATTTTATTAGACACAACAGCTAACTTGGGTTACACTGCTAATAATAGGATTTACACTATTTTGAATAGCGAAGACAAACAAAAAATTGCAGCTTTTAAAGTGAGCACGCGCAATGAAAAAGAACATGTGGTCACTTCTTGTGTATTTGATAAACAATTATCATTATTAGAGAAAGTAAGAGTATCTATTCAAATGCCCGACAAAAATGATTATCTGGGCGAGTTTGGGCTAGATAATGAAGGAAGTTTGGTTTGTTTGAGAGAATCTAGTGTTGCCCAAAATGAAAGCATCAATAAAGTCAGTTTGGTGTTAAAGCCATTAGGCAGTATTAATCCCACTGTAAGTGAAGTAAAAGTAAAAAGTTTATTCCTAGACGATACTAGAATAAAAATTGACAATCTCAATAAGAAAATTTTAATCACTTCTTTTTTCAGCAAGCAAAAAAGAGGAAATATTGATGGTTTATATTACACGCTTTGGGATAAAAAAACGGGTGAAGAGCTTTTGAATGCAACCACCGTTTTTTCTGATGAATTCAGAACCGATGTGCGTGGAGAAGGTTCTTTGAAAAACGCTTTCAACGATTTTTATTTAAAAAACTTGATTTTGCGCAGAGATGGCGGTTTTATGATGATTGCAGAATCCGCTTATATGAGTTCAAGGGGTAATACGTTTAATCGTTGGGATATGATGAATACTTCCCCCTTCTTTAATCCAGGATTTGGCGGTATGGGAGGTTTTGGAATGGGGGGCATGGGAATGGGATTTGGCAATCCTTGGAGCCCTTGGGGAATGAATACAATGGGGCCTAATAATGTTACCCGATATTTTTCGGACAATATTGCCATCATTTCATTTGAACCAGATGGAAAAATGGAATGGAGTAATGTGATCCGTAAAACACAATATGATGATAATACCGATAATTATATTGGATATGGATTGGTAAATTCAGGTGATCAACTCAGGTTTTTATTTAATGTTCAAGACAAAAGAAGCAATATATTGACCGATCAGTCCATGTCTCCCACAGGACAAATTAATAGGAACCCTACTATTAAAAACTTAGAGAGAGGATATGATTTTATGCCCAAACACGCAAAACAAACAGGTTCTCGTCAGGCCATCATACCTTGCATGTTTAGGGGGTATACCTGTTTTGCCAAAATTGATTATTAACTTGCAGTACTGTGGTATTTTTATTTAGAGATAGATCATTGGTTAATATTGTCTTTTTGGTGCTGCTCAGTTTGGCTGTGCACGCACATGGGTTTAGTATCTCCTTACCCTTAATTGCCCAAGATCAAGATGGATATTTTTCTTTTTTAATGAATCGATATCTTAAAGTGATACTTGGTTCAGCAGGTTTCTTTGTTTACTTAATCATCATTTTAACGCAAGCAATCAGGCTTAATTTTTTATTAGCAGAGCAAAAAATGTTTCCTGGCTCGGGATATACAGTAGCCATGACTTATATTCTGCTGACGGGTTTGTTGCCTCAATGGGCTGCAATTACACCAGCTTTATTGGCTAATTATGCGTTGATTTGGATGTATATCAAATTCACTCGGCTCTACAATCATCCCTCACCTAAAACCTTATTATTCAATATTGGGTTACTTGTTTCTACTACCATTTTATGTTACCATCCAACTTCTACCATGGTTTTGGTGGTTTTATTTGCATTGGGGATTATGCGTCCGTTTAAATTGCAGGAATGGTTTACGCTTTTAATGGGAATAATCATACCATTTTATTTTTTAACTGCTTGGCTATACTTAACCAATCAGCTCGTTCGATTGAATGATTTTGTACCCGATTTAATGATTGGGCTGCCTGTCCAAAAGTTGAATTACGCAGAAATTGCAGGATTAATTGGATTGGCTTTTTCATTATTGGCTGGTCTTGTTTACTGGCAAAAGTTTAATAGCAGATTGATTATTCAAATGAGAAAAAATTGGGCTGTGTTATTGGTTATGAGTTTTATCTTATCTGCTGCACCCTTTATTTTTTTTAATGCAGGATTAGGTTCTGCAATTTTATGTTTGGTTCCTTTTACATCATTTGTATCGTCTTCTTTCTCTTATCCTAAAAGATTATTATTCCCTAATCTGCTCTTTTTTATCTTATTAGGGGTAATTGTGTATAATAATTGGTATTTGGTCAAATTTTAGGCATTCTTTCTGTTTCTGGATTGTACCTTTGTAGCTTAAACAATTAGCACATGAAGTTAGGAGTGGTCGTTTTCCCGGGGTCTAACTGCGACAGGGATATGCAAGACGCTTTGCAGCAAGATTTAAATAAAGAAGTTATCATGCTTTGGCATAAAGACAAAGACTTGTCTGCTTTTTCCACTGAAGACTGTATTGTGTTACCTGGGGGATTCTCTTATGGAGATTATTTGCGTTGCGGAGCTATTGCACGCTTTAGTCCAATGATGCAATCGGTAATCGAATTTGCTAATAAAGGCGGGAAAGTGTTAGGTGTTTGCAATGGCTTTCAAATTTTATGTGAAAGCGGATTATTGCCTGGCGTTTTACTACAAAATGCCAATCAGCAATTTATTTGTAAAAATGTTTTTATTACAAATCCAGCTACAGGTGCATTAAAAATTCCAATTGCTCATGGTGACGGCCGTTTTTATGCAGATGAAGCAACCTTGAATGAATTGGAGCAAAACGACCAGATTTTATTCAGGTATTCAGATGAAAATGGAAATATTGTATCAAGTGCTAATCCTAATGGAGCAGTTCGAAATATTGCAGGAATCAGGAATAAGGGAAACAATGTTTTTGGAATGATGCCTCACCCAGAAAGAGCAACATCTGCTGCATTAAATAACCTAGATGGGTTAAAAGTATTTGAACTATTATCTATTCAATAAGGCGCAATAATCATCCTATGAAAAAATTATTTTTTTTACTTTTTATAAGCTGTTTCACACAATTGGCTAGTGCTCAAATTAAAGATCCAGTAGCTTGGACTTTTGAGGCCAAGAAAAAAAATGCAGATACCTATGAATTAGTGATTACAGCAAATGTGCCCAAGCCATGGCATATGTATTCGCAAAATATGCCATCAGGTGGACCTGTACCAACCAAAGTGGTATTTAATAATAATCCATTGGTTAAGAAGATTGGCACAACTAAAGAAACTGGAAAGTTAGAAAAAATCAACGACAAGATTTTTGGAATGGAAGTACAGTTTTTTAGTGGTAGAGTAGTGTACACGCAACAAGTAAAAGTAAAGCCGGGTATTAAAACCAATATGGCTGGTTATGTAAACTATATGGTTTGTGACGACGAACAATGTTTGCCACCTACCAAAAAGCAATTTGATATTAAGCTATTGTAATATGAGAAAAATATTTACGCTGCTGGCAATGTTCTTGCTGGCGAATGCTACTATTGCACAGGAGAAAATACCTGTGCAATTTCTTTTTTCTACCCTAAGAACCAACGATAGTTTGGTACAATTGAAAGTGAGCGCCAAAATAGAAAAGGGCTTCCAATTGTTTGGGGTTAAAAAGCAAAATCCAGAAGATGAATTTGTATCTGCATTACAACTAGATGAAACCAATTCAGCTCGATTGCTAGATACCATTGTAGAGCAAGGGAAGCAAGTTCAAATTGCTGCTGCAGATGATGCAAACCTTATTTATAAAGTATTTGAAGACAGTGTGCAATTTGTATATTCAATTAAATTAGCCGCTCAAGACAGCCTGATTTTAAAAGGACAATTGAACTGGTTAGGTAAACAAGCAGATCAATTTCCTAGTGGAAGTACGCCTTTTTCCATAGAAATCACACCCACTAACAAGTCAGCAATTGCAGAAGAGTCTGATGTTGCTAATCAAACCCTATGGCAGATTTTTCTCTTGACATTTTTAACAGGATTGTTAGCAGTGATAACCCCATGTGTTTTTCCGCTTATTCCAGTTACCGTGAGTTTCTTTCTAAAAAGAAGTAAAACAAGGGTAGAAGGGATTAGAAATGCACTATGGTATTCCTTGTCTATTATTGGCATTTACACAGTTCCAACTATTTTACTGGTCTTGATTTTTGGAGACGATATTCTGTATCAAATTTCAACCAGCGCCATTTCTAATTTATTATTCTTTGCAATCTTTCTTGTTTTTGCCATTTCATTCTTTGGCGCATTCGAGTTACAGTTACCCAATAGCTGGGCCAATAAGGCAGATCAAAAAGCAGGTAAGGGTGGATTAGGGGGCATCTTTTTTATGGCACTTACGCTGGTGATTGTGTCTTTTTCATGCACGGGTCCAATTGTTGGAACCTTATTAGGACAAACCAGCACGGGTGGAGTAAGTACGGCACCCATTGTAGGTATGTTAGGTTTTGGGGTAGGATTGGCACTTCCTTTTTCGTTATTCGCGTTTTTCCCTTCAATGCTTCAATCATTACCCAAGAGCGGTGGATGGTTAAATTCAGTTAAAGTAAGTTTTGGGTTTATTGAATTGGCACTAGCTTTGAAGTTCTTGTCGAATGTAGATTTAATTTACCATTGGAGACTGCTGGATAGAGATGTGTTCTTGGTTTTATGGATTGTCATTTTTGTTTTATTAGGAATCTATTTATTGGGTAAACTGAAGTTTTCGCATGATAGTGATTTGCCTTATGTATCGGTTCCTAGATTATTTTTTGCCATTGCTTCTTTTTCATTTGCCTTGTATATTTTACCAGGATTATGGGGAGCACCCCTCAGGCATTTAAGTGGTTTTATTCCTCCCGACGGAACACAAGAATTTAATTTAGATGCATTAAAATATCAGATAGGAAATACGCCAACACAGTCTCCATCTACTACCAGTCTTGCACAGCCTCCAAAAAGATTAGCAGACAAGTTGCACGTTCCTTATGGCTTAGTGGCTTATTTCACCTTAGAAGAAGGTATGGCTGCAGCCAAGGCTTTGAATAAGCCCATCATGTTAGATTTTACCGGACATAGTTGCGCCAATTGTCGTAAAATGGAAAAGGAAGTTTGGAAAGATCCTGAAGTACTCAAACGAATGAAAGAGAATTTTGTATTGGTGAGCTTATATGTAGACGAGTCTACAGACTTGCCAGTAAAAGAACAGTACACTAAAAAAGATGGCGATAGAGTAATTACGGAAGGAGATAAAAACTTGGATTATGAAATTACCCAGTTTGGTTTTAATGCACAACCCCTGTATATGTTTTTAGATTTAAATGGAAAACCATTAAGTAGTATTAAATACGGGTATGATCCAGATATTGCAAAATTCATTGCCCATTTAGATGCAGCAAAAGCGGCGTTCGATCAAAATAAATAGCTGTTTATAAAATGCATAAAAAAGCCCCGAAGAAATTCGGGGCTTTTTAGTATTAAGCTGTCAAGATTACAAAGCAATTTGTTTTTCAATCATCATTTTTCTGAGATTGATTAAGCCGTAACGCATTCTACCTAAAGCAGTATTGATACTGCAATTGGTAATTTCAGCAATTTCTTTAAAGCTCATATTGGCATAGTGCCTTAGTACAATGATTTCTCTTTGCTCTTCAGGTAAAAGATCTAACATCTTTCTTACGCGATCATGACTTTGGCCTTGCATGATTTTTCCATCAGGACCTTCTTCTGAAATTTGCAGTACATCAAAAATGTCTTTGTTGTCGCTGGTTTTAATAGCAGGAGTACGCTTTACTTTTCTGAAGTAGTCAACACAAAGATTGTGCGCAATCCTTAGTGCCCAGGGTAAAAACTTGCCTTCTTCTGTGTAGCGCTTATTTTTTAATGTGTCAATGATTTTAATAAACACATCTTGAAAAAGATCTTCGGCTAAATACGTGTCTTTTACGAAAAATAAAATAGACGAAAAGATTTTGTCTTTGTAACGGTAGATAAGTGTTTCAAACGCATCTGTGTCGCCATCTTGAAATGCCCTTATCAGTTCTGTATCAGACGCATGGTCTAATGTTCTCATAGTTTAGGTTTTTGAGTCAGGATTAAAATCAGGATATTGGATAGCGATTTTTTAAATCTTGAACAAAATAGAATTCTTTTGCACACATAAATGGGTTGTGGAAATCAAAATGGAACAGCTTGGGGTTATTCACATTCTAACTCGCTGATTTTTTGCAGGTTATTTCAGCTTTACTCAACCAAAGCTGTAATAATCTGTTTAATTTGTGAACCTTATGGCAACGAGTAAAAAGTCTGCAAAAGCACCATCTGACAAAGCTGCCAGCGCAGCCGACGATATATTAGTATGTGGCGCAAGAACGCATAATTTAAAAAATGTAACTGTTTCATTTCCTCGAAATAAATTAATTGTAGTAACAGGTGTATCTGGTAGTGGAAAATCCTCCTTAACCATTGATACTTTATTTGCAGAAGGCCAGCGACGTTATGCAGAAAGCCTAAGTGCCTATGCTCGTCAGTTTATGTCTAGAATGGTTAAGCCAGATGTTGATTATATTAAAGGGTTATGTCCTGCTATTGCCATTGAACAAAAAGTGATTACTCGAACACCCCGCAGTACGGTGGGTAGTATGACAGAGATTTACGATTACTTGAGGTTATTGTTTGCACGAGTGGGTAAAACGATTTCACCAATCAGTGGCAAAGAAGTAAAGAAAGATGAAGTAGCAGATGTAATGAATGCAATTGCTGCTTTACCAGCAGGAACCAAAATGGTATTGTTGGTGGCTTTTAAACAACATGAACATCGAGCCATTAGAGAAGAGTTAAGCATTCTCATGCAGAAAGGATTTTCAAGAATGTTTTTGATGAAGCAGGGAGAAGCAGGCATGCCAGAAAGGATTGAAGATATTTTAGCAATGACTGATACAGCATTGACAAAACATTGGAAAATCAATCAATCAAACTACTATGTATTGATTGATCGAATGGTAGTAAAAGAATTTGAAGAAGAAGACCTGCACCGATTAGCCGATTCTATTGGCACTGCTTTTTTTGAAGGACATGGCGAAATGTTTATTGAAGTGAACAGCAATCAATTGCTTCATTACAGTAATAAGTTTGAAGCAGATGGGATGCAGTTTGAAGAACCCTCACCCAATTTATTTTCATTTAATAATCCTTATGGTGCCTGTACTGTATGTGAAGGCTTTGGGCAAGTTTTAGGAATTGATAAAGACTTGGTCATTCCCGATAAACGACTGTCCTTATATGAAAATGCTGTCGCTCCATGGAAAGGAGATAAATTGAGTTGGTGGAAAGATCAATTCATCAAAGGCGCTAGTAAGTCGGGTTTCCCCATTCATAAACCCATCATGGATTTAACCAGAGAACAGTACCAACAATTATGGACAGGTGTTGGAACTGCATTGGGTATTGATGATTTTTTTAAAGAAGTAGAGCAAAATTTATATAAAGTACAATACCGTGTTTTATTAAGTAGGTACAGAGGCAGAACCAGTTGTAATGCATGTGATGGATATCGATTAAGAAACGAAGCACTCTATGTTAAAATACATGGGAAGCATATTGGAGAACTCTGTAATATGCAAGTAAGCCATCTAAAAGATTGGTTTGATTCAATCCAATGGTCCGAACAGGAACAAGCCATTGGGAAGAGGATATTACTAGAGATACATCAACGAATTAAAACCTTATTAGATGTTGGATTAGGTTATTTAACGCTTGAAAGATTAGCCAATACACTTAGCGGTGGCGAAAGCCAACGGATTCAATTAACTAGAAATTTAGGAAGTAATTTAACCAACTCCTTGTATATTTTAGATGAGCCTTCTATTGGTTTGCATTCTCGGGATACCCAACGATTAATTGGAGTTTTAAAATCATTAAGAGATTTAGGCAATACGGTAGTAGTAGTAGAGCACGACGAAATGATGATGCGAGAAGCAGATCATATTATTGATATGGGGCCACTGGCATCGCATTTAGGCGGAGAAGTGGTGGCATCAGGAAACTATGCTCAATTAGTAAAAGACAAGAAAAGCCTTACTGGTAAATATTTAACTGGCGAGTTGAAAATTGAAGCACCTGCCAAAACAAGAAAGTGGAATAGCTATATTAGGGTAGAAGGTGCCAGGCAGCATAATTTAAAAGATATTACGGTAGATTTTCCTTTGCATTGTTTTTGTGTTGTGGCAGGTGTAAGTGGAAGCGGAAAAACCACTTTGATAAAGCAGATTCTTTATCCTGGGCTACAAAAAATAAAAGGGGAAGCGGCTGAAAAAGTTGGCTTGCATAAAGCAATTACTGGGGATATTGAATCAATTGCACAGGTTGAAATGATTGACCAACAACCCATTGGTAAATCTTCTAGAAGCAATCCAGTAACATATATAAAAGCCTATGATGCCATCAGAGATTTGTTTTCTAAACAAGGCTTGGCTAAAATGCGCGGATTTCAACCCAAACATTTTTCTTTTAATGTAGATGGTGGTAGATGTGATACTTGTAAGGGAGAAGGAGAAACTGTTGTAGAAATGCAATTTTTAGCCGATGTGCATTTGACTTGTGAATCCTGTGGTGGTAAAAGGTTTAAAGAAGAAGTATTAGAAGTAAAATACAATCATGCATCCATTCATGATATTTTAGAAATGAGTGTAGATGATGCATTCGAATTTTTTAAAGAAGAAAAACAAATTCAAAAAGCCATCAAAACCTTGCAAGATGTTGGGTTGGGGTATATTAAATTAGGTCAGAGCAGTAATACCCTAAGTGGAGGTGAAGCACAAAGGGTTAAATTAGCCAGCTTCTTGGGTAAAGGTAAAGGGATAGGACATGTACTCTTTATTTTTGATGAACCAACTACCGGATTGCATTTCCATGATATTCAGAAATTACTCAATTCATTTAATGCATTAATTGAACAAGGGCATTCACTCATTGTGATAGAGCATAATACCGATGTACTCAAGTCTGCCGATTGGTTAATTGAATTAGGTCCTGAAGCAGGCAATGCAGGCGGTGAACTGGTTTACGCAGGACTACCGGCTGATCTTAAAAAGAATAAAAAAAGCATTACTGCACCGTATATCTAAATCAATAAGAATTATCTGAGTCTGTCTGCATTCTTTACCAATTGCTCATCTTTATAAATCCCAATCGCTGCTAATACTAAGCATACAGGAATAGATAAACTGATTAATGCGGTAAGGTCTGTATTGGATTCTGTAAAAGATTTGCTGGCATTGAAGTATAAAAAAATATTCAATAGCGAAACTGCCAATATAATCAGATTAATCAGCAGTTGTCTTTTTCTGTCTTTATACATAAAAATGCATACCAGGGTTGCAACACATATCGCAATGGTTAAAATTGCATTCAAGCTGCCTTGAGCTGCAGTATATTCAATCCATTCTTTAACGTTGGTTTCTGCGTTAAGCTTATTACCACTAAAAAAGGAAAATTGTAAACTTAGTGCACCCATTGATGCAGCAAGTAATAACCAAATACTTTGTATTCTTTGTAACATAAATGATCAAATTGGTTTAGCCCATTTCTGGGTAAAGGATGAATTGTTCCATGAACTCGTTTACTTGTTTACGAACTCCGGCAATGATTTGGGCGTCTTCAGCATTCATTAAAACACGATCAATTGAATCTACCACAAATGGCATATGAGACTCATTCATTCCACGGGTTGTAATAGCAGGAACACCAAAGCGAATACCAGAAGTTACAAAAGCAGATTTGTCATCGTAAGGAACCATGTTTTTATTGGCAGTGATATCTGCTTGAACCAATGCTTGCTCTGCTTTTTTACCACTAATATTTTTATTTCTTAAATCAATCAACATTAAATGGTTATCGGTGCCGCCACTAATGATATGATATCCTTTGTCTACAAATGCCTTTGCCATAGCTTGGGCATTTTTTTGAACCTGTTGTTGGTATACTAAAAACTCATCGGTCAAGATTTCACCAAAAGCAACTGCTTTAGCAGCAATCACGTGTTGTAGTGGGCCTCCTTGAATACCAGGAAATACCGCCATATCCAATAAGTTACTCATCATTCGAATATTGCCTTTTACGTCTTTCAACCCCCATGGATTTTCAAAATCTTTATTCATCATAATGATACCGCCTCTAGGTCCACGCAAGGTTTTATGCGTAGTAGAAGTAACAAAATGACAATGTTCAAAAGGAGCATTCAACAATTTTTTAGCAATTAATCCTGCAGGATGTGCAATATCTGCCAAAACCAATGCGCCAACTTCGTCGGCCACTTTTCTAATTCTAGCGTAATCCCAATCACGACTATATGCACTGGCCCCACAATAAATTAATTTAGGTTTTAAAGAGCGTGCTTTTGATTCAAGCATTTCATAGTCAATTAATCCCTCTTCTTTAGTAACACCATAAAAATGAGGTTGGTATAATTTACCTGAATAGTTTACGGCACTACCATGTGTTAAATGCCCACCCATACTAAGGTCTAAGCCAAGGGTAATATCACCGGGCTGCAATACAGCTAATGCTACTGCAGCATTTGCCTGCGCACCACTATGTGGTTGTACATTGGCATATTCTACTCCAAAAATTTCCTTTAAACGGTCAATCGCTAATTGTTCGGTTTGGTCAACAATTTCACAACCAGCATAATACCTTCTGCCTGGGTAACCTTCGGCATATTTATTAGTCATCACATTACCCATTGCTTGCATTACCTGAAGACTGGTAAAGTTTTCTGAGGCAATCAGCTCAATTCCATGTCTTTGTCTTTCTAATTCTTTTCTAATTAGGTCAAAAACCAACGTATCTCTCTGCATGAAGTGTATTTTTGTCAAATTTACGCGTTATTTACTATTTTACAGCCCCATTTGAGCATTGCTGCCTTTAATTAGGTTGAAATGTTTAAACATTAAAGACCTCCCAATGAAAGCGATTATACCTGTTGCGGGTGCTGGAACAAAGCTAAGACCGCATACTTATACACAACCCAAAGCATTAATTCCTATTGCAGGTAAAACGATATTGAGTTTTATTGTAGATCAGTTAAGAGAAGCGGGGATTACTGAATTCATTTTTATTGTAGGTTATTTAGGGGAAAAAATACAGGACTATGTAAAGCAAACCTACCCAGATTTAACCACTCATTTTGTTTTCCAAAATGAAAGACAAGGAACAGGGCATGCCATAGAATTAACCAAGGCAATTGTTGGAACCGATGAGGTTTTTGTTGTTTTAGGGGATACCATTTGTGAGTATGATGTAAAGGAAGTAGTAGACAGTCCCTTCAGTATGTTGGGCGTAAAAAAAGTGGATGATCCACGAAATTTTGGTGTTGCAACAATTGGAGAAGACGGATTTATTGAACAAGTAGTAGAGAAGCCTTCCATACCAAAAAGCAATATGGCGTTGGTTGGTTTATATAAAATTAGAGAGACCCATTTTCTATTTGAATGCCTCCATCATTTGTTCATGCAAGACATTAAAACGCAAGGCGAATACAACTTGACCGATGCGCTAGATTGTATGATTAAAAGAGGAGCTAAGTTTCAATCATTCAAAGTAAAGAGTTGGTTTGATTGTGGTAAGAAAGAAAGTTTATTAGAAAGCAATGCTACTTTATTGAAAAAATTTGGAGGCAATATCGGGAAGGACCATCCATATAAAGACACGATTATTATACCACCTGTGAGTATTGCGCCTGGATGTGAAATCTCCCATTCGATTATTGGACCTCATGTGGCTATTGGAGCCAATACTTCTGTAAAGCATTCCATTGTACGCGATAGTATTATTGGCTCTTTCACTAACTTATTTGAAGTAGTACTCGATAATTCCTTAATCGGTAGCGATGCTTCTGTAAAGGGACTTAGTAGAAGTTTAAATATTGGAGATAATACTGAAATCGACTTTGGTTAGAGCGATTTAATGCTACCAATACAGGCATTAAATTCAGCAATCATTTCTTCAACAATAGCCGCCGCAGGTTTTATTTCATGGATTAAAGCCGCTACCTGACCTATTTCTAGTTCCCCTTCTGAAAGGTCTCCCTCGAACATGCCTTTTTTTGCACGCGCTCTTCCCAATAAATGAGTGAGTTCAGCTTCATCAGCACCTCTTTGTTCTGCAGCAGCAACTTGATGAAAAAAATCATTTTTTAATAAACGAACAGGAACCAATTTTTTCATGCTCAATTGAGTATCTCCTTCACCTGCTTTTATAATTGCATCTTTAAACTGCATATGAGACGAAGCTTCAGGCGAACAAACAAAACGACTTCCCACTTGAACAGCATCTGCACCCAAAGCAATGGCAGCATACATTTGTTGTCCTGTTGCTATACCACCAGCCGCAATCAATGGAATTTTGATTTGTTTTTTTACCGCAGGAATTAAAACCATAGTAGTGGTTTCCTCTCTACCGTTATGGCCACCCGCTTCAAACCCTTCGGCTACAACTGCATCACAACCAGCTTCCTGTGCTTTTAAAGCAAACTTGCTACTACTTACCACATGTACTACTTTAATGCCGTTTTGTTTAAATACCGAAGTATAGGTTTTTGGATTGCCAGCACTGGTAAAAACAATGGGCACTTTTTCTTCAATAATGATTTGCACAATGGCTTCCAAATCTGGATATAATAATGGGATATTAACAGCAAAAGGATGCGGGGTTGCTTGTTTACATTGTTGTATATGTTCTCTTAAAACATTGGGGTACATAGAGCCAGCACCAATGATTCCTAAGCCTCCTGCATTACTTACCGCACTGGCTAATTTCCATCCACTGGCCCAAATCATTCCTGCTTGAATTAACGGGTATTTGATGCCAAATAGTTGGGTAATATTTAATGGGTTTCCAGTAAGCCGCATAAAATTTATTTATGTAAGTAAAAGGAATTAGCTTGAGACAAACAGGTAACAACTAGGTCGTTAATACAAACATGTGTTGGTAAAGTAGAAACATAATACACAATTTCTGCAATGTCTTTTGCTTCTAATGCTTTATAACCATCATACACTGCACTGGCTTTTTGTTCGTCGCCCTTAAATCTTACAACAGAAAATTCAGTTTCTGCTGCACCTGGATGAATGGCAGTAACCTTAATTTGATGGGGCAATAAATCGATACGCATGGCTTTGCTAATGGCATCAACAGCATGTTTAGAAGCACAATATCCATTGCCGTCTTTGTATACTTCTTTGCCAGCAGTAGAGCCGATATTGATGATATGACCTTTCTTGCGAGCAATCATGAGTGGTAAAACAGCTTTAGAAACATACATTAATCCCTTTAGATTGGTATCAATCATGGTATCCCAATCATCTAAATTAGCCAACTCAAAAGAGTCTCTTCCTAAAGCCAATCCAGCATTGTTTAATAAAACATCAATCGATTGCCATGCTTCTGGTAAGCTATTGATGGCGTCAAAAACAGCAGTTCTATTTTGTACATCAAAGCAAAGACTATGCACTTGAATGCCATAAGTGTTCTCTAAATAAAGTGCTAATTCAGCTAAACGGTCTTCTCGTCTTCCTGTTATAATACAGTTCCAATTAGCAGCTGCAAAATGTTCAGCAGTAGCTTTTCCAAAACCAGCAGTAGCGCCAGTGATTAAAATGGTTTTTGTCATAAAAGCAAAATTAAACTATCTGATAAGTACAGCGGTACCTTTTTTATAAATACGCTTTCCTAAATAGTCGGTTCCTTCTACTTGAAAAACATAGGTTCCAGCAGGCTGTGGTTCACCATTAAAAGTGCCATCCCAACCTTTGTTTAATTCTGCAGTAGTGAAAATTCGTTGACCCCATCTGTTGAAGATGGTGAAATAATTGATTCGAGTAATACCTACTGTTACAGGTCTTAAAATTTCATTTTTGCCATCCCCATTGGGTGTAAAACCCGAAGGCACAAAAATCTGTGGACCATCAGCAAATACACGGATGGTCATTTGGTCTTCGGCAAAGCAACCGCCTTCACCTGTAAGTCTAACAGTATAAGTAATAGAGTCTATTCCTGTAGGCAATGTTGCAATTGGATTGGCAATGGCTGCGTTGTTTAATCCGGTGGAAGGAGACCAGCTGAATCGACCAACCCCAGTGGCTCTTAGTTGAATGGGTTGATCGGGTAGCCCAGCCGTATCTCTCCCCGCATTTACTGTTAAGGGTTGAACCACTCTTACTATAATGGTATCGGTTACCGATTTATTACAACCCAACGTGTCTGAAACAGTTAGGGTATACGCAGTAGTTCTAGATGGACCAGCCAATGGATTCAATGTATTTGAATTAATCATTGAATTAGTAGGCGACCATTGGAAAGAAGCTCCTACCATAGTAGCGGGTAAATTGAGTCTGTTACCAAAACAAATAACAGTATCTGGCCCAAGGCGAACTGCTGGGTAAGGGGCCACATTAATGCGAACAGAATCCCTTGCTTGGCAGTAACCTAAATTGGCGGAAACATAATATATTTCGTTTTGTAAGGGAGCCAACTTCGGAAATTTATCTCTCGAAACCGTTGTTCCAGCTCGGTTAGTCCATTGATAACTTAATGCATCACTTACTGTTTGCAGTTGGATAGTGTCTGTTCTACAAATACTAGCAGCAATACCTGCATCAACAGATATAAAGTCTAATACATTAACAGTAACCGTATCCTGATTAATACACCCATTGTTATTGATGGAAACAATATATCTGGTAGTATCAATTGGATACACTAATGGATTGGCAATATTTCTATTAGAAATTCTAGTTAAGCTGCCAGGTATATCGGGTGTCCAGGTAATGGTACCCGCTCCCACATTGGCTAATAATGGAAGGGTATCGATGCTACAGATAAGCGTGTCTTTAAATGCCAAATTCAGGGACGGCCTATCCAATACCGCAAAGGGTTTGGTAATACTGTCGATACAGCCTTTACTATTCGTTACTATTAATTTGATATTGGTATTGGTAGGTGCTGCGTATTTCCATGAACTGTCTTTTGCAAGTGAAGTATCTGCTAAAGTAGTGTTGTCGCCAAAATTCCATTTCCAACTATTGACATTTCCGTATCGGGTAAATGTGGCATCCTTAAAAGTGTACTCATTTAAATAACAGGTTCCATCTATTTGAATATCTGGTGTAAACCCAGGATAAATGCGCACTTCAGCAAAAGCAGAGTCTTGACATCCCCCCGTATTAGTCACTTTTAAAGTTAACCGATAAGTTCCTGTGTCTGCATACGTATAAGTAGGAGTAGGATTGGAAGATATATCGGTAGTGCTATTGGTTACTCCAAAATCCCACAAATAATTTGCTGCAGCACCGGTTGATTCATTTTGAAAAGTTAACGTATATCCGTTGCAACTAATATAGGTTGGCTTTAAATCGGCAGCAGATAAAGAACAGTCGGCCACTTGAATATGGATTTCTTTTCTTGTTTCGCCAATTTTGACCCCGTTTCTAAATTCGCTTGCGCAAACTGCTACTATGTATTCGCCCGTTATGGGTGGAGCAGTGCCACTGATTAATCCGGTATTGGGGTTAATGGTCACAGAGGGAGACATTGGAATACCCCCATCAAAAGGTGCTTCATATAATACAGGCGCATAAGGAGGAGGAGTTGGCGGATTGGGTTGTTGTCCTCCAGCACCAGTGCTCCCTCCAATCACACCACTGCAAAAAGAATAAGACAAACTATCTCCATCTGCATCTATTGCACCAAAATCAAACGTGAAAGGTGCATTAAAACAAACAATGGCAGTATCTCTTTGAGCAAATACCGGGCTGCTATTTTTTTGATAATTAATACTATTAATCCGGCCAGGTATGGTATTGGTATAGCTTACCCCAATTTGATCAGAGTTAGCCCCCACATTAATGATATTGTCAATTCTACAACAGCGTTGTACGGATAAAGTATACCCTTCAATGGTATTGGGTAATTCTAATTCAGTGGTGTAACGGTCAATAATATAACAAACCCTTGGTCTAGAACTTAAGCAAGGATCATAAGTGCCTTTATCAAGGTTATCTGTACCCGTTAATGGAATGGAAATTGTGTTAACTAAAATAGAACTTAGGCTATTAAAAATCCCAAGATGTACAACAGCATCTCTTTGGCCAGCTCTTGAACTACAATCTAAATATTGCCTCACGGTAATGCGGTACCTTGAACTATTAGCCGAAGCTCCATCCCCCAAATATTCATATTGAATCCATCCACCTTTTAAGTGAGCAGCATTCAATTGCGCAAGCGTAAAAAACCCTAAAACAATAAATAAACATTTCCTCCACATAGCCAAAAGTAAAATAAAAATAAACCGGAAAAATGGATTAAACCAGTTGAATAAAATTAGTCAAATGATTGTTCATCTCATGGGGTGCTTCTAACATTCCCATATGACCAACACCATCCAATATATTAAGATACGATTTATTGGGTAATGTTGCTTGCTCCTGAACATCCTTCAAAGGGGCTGCAATATCTTCTGGTCCTGCAATAAATAAAATGGGAATATTAGCGGAAGCTAAAACAGTGGATCGGTCGGGCCGATTCATCATAGCACGGGTATACCCAGCTAGTATTGGGGATTCAAATTTTTTACTTTGATCGATTAATTGTTCAATGATAGGCGACTGAGTTTCTTTAAATTTTTTCCCAAATAAATTGGGCATACTGGCTTTAAAAAAAGTGTAGCCTCCGTTTTCTTCAATGAATTGAATACTTTTTTGTCTGACTATTTTCTTTTCGTTGTTGTCTGCGTAAGCTGTGCTATGCACCAATCCTAAGCCAAGTAATTTGGATGGGAATAATTCGGCAAATGCTAGCGCAATATAGCCACCCATACTATGCCCTAATAAGATACAGGCAGATACATTTTCTGCAATTAATAGTTGATTAATGCTTTGCGCTAATGATTCAATACTCATATCAGGCAACCATTCATCAAATCCTTTTTCGGTAATAGCAGACTTTCCTGAGCCGGGCAAATCTGGCACAATGAGTAAGCAATGGGCAGCTAAAGCTTCAATTTGGTTGAGCCAGATTTGACTATCTTCTCCATACCCATGCAATAGTACTACTGGCGTACCCTTGCCATACACCGAATAAGAAAGTTGATAATAAGGCTGATTAAGTTGTTTTGTTGTGGATTGCATGGCTGGATTTTTTGTAGAAGTAAACTACAACAAAAAGAGCAGCAATGACCGAAGCAATTTTATAAATATAATCACCGTATAGAACGTAAAAGCTTAACGAAGTGTTGGTTGAAATATTCATTTTAAGGGCACCCATTTTGTCCCATCCAAGTTCCTGTACAATTTCGCCACGAGGATTGATAAAAGCAGAAATACCCGTGTTGGCAGAACGCGCTACCCATCTTCTGGTTTCGATTGCTCTCAGTTTAGCATAAGACAAATGTTGTTTGTGTCCGGGTGTATTACCCCACCAACCATCATTAGTCATAATTGCCAGCATAGTTGCCCCGCTTTTAACATAGTTGGTTACATATTCTCCATAAATACTTTCATAGCAAATGATAGGTGCCGTAAATAGTTGAGTTGCACTGTCTTTAAAAACAACTGCAGTATCGGAAGTGCCATAGCCCCCCGTTGATCCCCCAAATTGTTCAAAAACGGGTGCCATAAATCGTAAAAAAGAAGGAAGGGTTTCAACACCAGGTACCAGTTTGCTTTTATTGTAATAAACGGGTTCTTGGTTAACTTTTAAACTCACTGCTGCATTAAAAGCATCATAGTAAATGCCTTCATTTGTTTTTCTGGCAGTTTTTGTTGCAGCGGTTGTGCCGTATTGTTTAAAGGTTTCAATTCCTGAAGTTAATTGTAAGTTAGGATGTGCCGCTAAAAATTGAAAAATAGGTTGATAGTATTGATTCCCTTTTATATTGTCTTGCCAATCTGCAGCACTCATGGCTGTTTCGGGCCAAATAATCAGTGCAGTATTACTATCTATATTCTTTGCAGAAAGTTGAACCAATCTATTCACTTGATCGGCAGTGGTTAAACTTTCAAATTTTTGATAAGGATCAATATTGGGTTGTACTACCACCACTTGATTAGTCTTGTCTGTAACTTTTTCCTCAGGTAAGATTTGAAGGCTAATGCCTATGAGCGCAGTCACTAAAAAAAATGCTGAACCGCCAAAATAAAATGCGCGTGTTCGATTGGTTTGCTTTAGTGAAACAATGCAATGAAAGACTAGGAGGTTGATGATCCATATAAGCAATGATCCCCCTGCAACGCCTGTATATTCATACCATTGAATGTATTGAGAAAAACTGCTTAATCCATTGCCCAAAGTAAGCCAAGGCCAACTGATGCTCCAGTTTAAATGAATATATTCAAAGGTTAACCAAAAAACAACCAAGGCCAACTGACTGACCCATTCGGAAAAATAATTGCGCATTTTGACGAATCCCCACCAAGGGATGCACATTAAAGTAGTGTTGATTACAACCGCGGCAATAGCCCCAAAACCTGTAGAATTCCAAAGCCACCAAGTAGTGCCAGTATTCCAAATCAATAAGCTCAATGCAATATACCTTAGCAAGGGAAATGACTTGCCTTTGATGTGGGCCAATAATAATAATGGAACCCAAGCAACCAATAAACCAATGGTTAATGCCGTACTAGGCCAAGCACTGGTTAAACATAAGCCAGTAATAATACTTAGCGTAAGCGGCTGTAAATGATCCCACTTGTTAATGGTCATGGCGATGCATTATTTTCTGCTATAGTTAGGTGCTTCCTTGGTAATGTCTACATCATGTGCATGGCTTTCTTTCATACCTGCATTTGTGATTTTGACAAAAGTGGCTTTTTGTAAAGTGGGAATATCTTTTGCGCCACAGTATCCCATACCAGAACGTAAACCTCCTACATATTGATAAATGATTTCGCTTAGATTTCCTTTATAAGCAACACGACCTTCAATTCCTTCAGGTACATACTTTTTAATATCGGCTTCTACGTCTTGAAAATAACGATCGCCACTTCCTTGACTCATGGCACCTAAGCTACCCATGCCTCTGTATTCTTTGAACTTTCTTCCCTCGTAAATAATGGTATCGCCAGGACTTTCTTCAACACCTGCAAATACACTACCCATCATGACCATATTTGCACCAGCAGCTAAAGCTTTTACCATATCACCTGTATAACGGATTCCACCATCTGCAATTACTGGAATACCTTTTGCTTTTAATGCATTGGTAGCTTCCATAATAGCAGTTAATTGCGGAACACCAGCGCCAGCAACAATTCTAGTAGTACATATGGAACCAGGACCTATTCCCACTTTTACGCAATCTGCACCAGCTTCTGCTAAAGCTTTTGCTCCGGCACCCGTACCAACATTGCCCGCAATAATGGGTAATTTTTTAAAGTTTTTTCTAAGGGCTTTTAATGCTTCAATCACCCCCTTGCTATGTCCATGTGCAGAGTCTAATGTTACAATATCTACACCCACATGTTGTAATGCAGCTGCTCGATCCATTAAGTCTTTGGTAATGCCTAAAGCTGCACCCACACGCAATCGACCAATACTGTCTTTTACTGCGTTAGGGAAATTACGAATTTGTAAAATATCTCTGTAAGTAATTAAACCAATTAACTTTCCTTGCTTATTTACAACAGGTAATTTTTCAATTTTATATCGGCGAAGAATATTCTCCGCTTTTTTCATATCAGTTCCTTCAGGAGCAGTTACCAAGTTTTCCTTAGTCATTACTTCCTTTACTTTTTTCTTATAATCCGTTTCGAATCTTAAATCTCTATTGGTTAAAATACCTACCAATTTTCCTCCATTGTCTACAACAGGAATACCCCCGATTTTATTTTCTCTCATTAGCTTCAAAGCATCACCAATAGTGGCATCTACTAACAAAGTGATGGGGTCTATAATCATTCCGCTTTCGCTGCGCTTTACTTTTCGTACTTGCTCAGCTTGCCTTTCAATACTCATGTTTTTATGCAAAATGCCAAGACCACCTTCTCTTGCTAATGCAATGGCCAAATTGGCTTCAGTAACAGTGTCCATTGCAGCAGAAAGAATGGGAACATTGATAATAATGTCTTTGGTTAAATGCGTGCTGATATTTACGTCTCTAGGTAATATATCACTGTAAGCGGGCATTAAAAGTACATCGTCAAATGTAAGGCCTTCGCCAAATAATCTGGAGGAGTTGCTACGACTGGTAGCGCTTTTGAGATTTGTTGCCATGTGCAAAGATAGCAGAAGGGCTAAATTCCTACCAAAATTATTTCTGTTAACTTCGCAGCTATTTCAGTAAGCAGCTAGCATGGACCCTCAAATAATCAATCCCAATCACCGATTTTTTACTTTTCAATTTGGCTTACTCTGTGTCAGTAATTTTCTTTTTTCGGCCAGTTTTAATATGATGATTCCTGAGTTGCCAGGCTATTTAACCAAGATTGGGGGGGCTGAATATAAGGGCTTGATTATTGCTTTATTTACTTTAATGGCAGGCATTTCTAGGCCGTTTAGCGGAAAACTAACCGATACAATTGGAAGGGTACCAGTGATGGTCTTTGGCTCATTGGTTTGTGTTATTTGTAGTTTATTGTATCCTGTACTTACTAGTGTAGTAGGATTTTTATTATTACGATTTGTACATGGATTTTCAACCGGGTTCAAGCCCACGGCTACAGCTGCTTATGGAGCAGACGTAGTACATGAATCTAGGAGGGGAGAAGCCATGGGGGCCTTGGCTATTGGTTATACATTAGGCGCTTCTGCAGGGCCAATGTTAGGAAGTTACTTAGTAGATTACCATAGTTATGACACGATGTTTTATGTGTCGGCCTTTTTAGCATTGGGTTCAGTAATTATACTGTATAATGTAAAGGAAACCTTGCCCAATGCCACCCGATTTAAAGCAGCTCATTTGAAAATCAACCGAACAGAAATATTTGATGCATCTGCTATAAGACCAGCAATCGTTACGTTATTACTTTGCTTTTCTATTGGAACCATATTAACAGTTGCGCCTGATTTTAGTGAGCATTTAGGACTGCACAACAAAGGAATATTTTTTGCATTCTTTACAGTAGCATCTTTATTTATACGGTTTGTTGCAGGAAAAATTTCGGATAACTATGGAAGGGTTCCCGTTTTAATTGGATCCACGGCAGTCTTGGTAGTGGCGATGGTGATTTTGTCTATTTCACAATCTGTTACGATGATGTTGGTAGGAGCAGTTTTATATGGATTAAGTTGGGGAATCAATAGCCCAGTCATTACTGCATGGACAGTAGATTTATGTGCTCCAGAAAATAGAGGAAAGGCAATTGCCTCTATGTACATAGCACTTGAAGTGGGTATTGGAACTGGTGCATTGTTTTCTGGGTGGATTTATCACAATGATTCAAGCCGTTTTATTTGGGCATTCTTAACTCCAGCTGTTCTCACTTTAATTGCCTGTCTCTTATTAATTAAATGGAATAATAAGCGGGCATCAATGTGAACTTTTCGCCAGGCAATTCTTGAATAACTTGTTGGGTGGATAACTCTAATATTAAAGTATATAAACTGCCAATGCTCAGTCCACTAATGCTTAATAATTCATCTATTGAAAAAATTTCTTGCTGTTGCATTAAACGAATCATTGCTTTTTGGGCACTGCTCAAAGCAGGCATTGTATTGATCCAATTCAGTTGTTTCATTAACTCATTGGGGGAAGTAAAAATGGAGGCTTTATTTTCCTGAATTAATTTTAAACAACCCCTGCTTCGTTGATCGGTAATTTTTCCAGGAACTGCAATTACTTCTCGATGGTATTGAGAAGCAAAGTCGGCACTAATCATGCTCCCTCCTTTTAGTGCGGTTTCTACTACCAAAGTGGCATCTGCCATGCCTGCAACTACTCTATTCCGTTTTGGGAAATTATATTTTTCTGGAATAGTCTTACAATTGAACTCCGTAAGTAAACCACCTTGCTGCAACATTTTCTTAGCTAAGTTTTTATTAGGTGGGGGATAAATCTCATCTAAACCATGGGCTAGCACTCCCACGGTAGACAACCCATATTGCAAGGCAGTTTGATGTGCAATGGTATCAATCCCTAATGCAAGTCCACTCACAATAAGCACATCTTTTGGGAGTGCTTTTATGCATTCTTCAATAATGTATAACCCGTAAGGTGTAGGCATTCTGGTGCCAACAATGCTGAGTATTTTAGCACAATTCAATTGAGCGGTTCCTTTGTAATACAATAGGGTTGGGGCATCTGGGCACTCCAATAATTTTTGGGGATAATCTTTATCGGTAATGAATAGTGGCTTTATTTGGTGTTTTTGAATAAATGCAAATTCTGCATCTACTTTATCTTGGTTATTCCACTGAACAATTTCATGTGCAACTTTTTCGCCAACACCTTTTACATTCATCAGCGCTTTAATGGGGGCACTGAAAATATTACTAGCTGTTTTAAACTCATCAATTAATGCTTTTCTAGTGATAGGACCTATTGATGGAATACATGTAAAGGCAATATTGTGCCATACTTCTGTGCGCATAAAAACCTACTTTACTGAAAGCTCGGTTTTTTAGGTTTTCAACTAAGCCGTATTAATACCTAAAGTTTAGTTATTTCCACGGAGGTCCTTCTGTTTCTAGCCCTTCCTTCAGGGGTATCATTAGAAGTAATGGGCAGACTACTGCCATACCCTTTGTAGGCTAGCCGATTTTTGGAAATGCCTTTTTCAATTAGAAAGTTTACAATCGATAGTGCTCTATTCGCAGAAAGTTTTTTATTCTCTACTTCATTTCCTGTATTGTCTGTATGACCACTTATTTGAACTTGTAGCGTACTGTTTTCATTTAATAGGGCTACCAATTTATTCAATTCAATTGCCGCTGTTTCGGGCAATATTGAAGCGTTTGAGGCAAATTCAATATTCTTAAAAGTGAAAGATGCATTTATTGCTAAAGGTTGTAGGGCAATATTTTTTACATAAACACTATCCGCTTCTTTATGTGCTAATGAGTATAATTCGGTGAATGGTAAATACCCTTTTCTGTTAACAGAAAAAGTATAATCTCTCCCTACGGGCAAAGTGATAAAATACATACCTGTTTCATCGGTTTGAATTTTCATTAAAACAGATTGATCGGCGTTGTTGATTAGTTCAACGGAAGAAGGTAATTTATTGCCATTGCTTTTATCTGTTACCACTCCTTTCAAATACAATGTTCTGATAGGGCGGATATTGTTGCGCAACGAAAAACGATACAAGTCTAATTCTCCCTTACCTTCTGCACGATCACTTGCATAATATGCGGTAAGCCCATCTGCAGAAACAGCTAAACTCCCCTCATTCTCAATGGTATTAATAGGATAGCCCAAATTTTCAGGGATACCCCAACTGCCTTGATCATTTTTTCTAATAATAAATAAGTCTGTACCTCCATATCCCGGATGCCCATCCGAAGTAAAATAAAGTGTTTGATTATCTGCATGAATAAAAGGAGCTTGATCGTCGCCAGCGGTATTAATCTGCGGTCCCATATTTTTAGCTGGGGTCCATTTTCCATTGGCTAAACGTTCACTATAATACAAGTCTTTCCCACCAAATCCTCCAGGCCTATTACTACTAAAATAAAGTGTTCGTTTGTCTGGGCTTAAACTAGGAGCACTTTCCCAAAATTCAGTGTTAATTGCTGGGCCTAAATTTTCTGGATCGCTCCAGCCTTGCGGGGTTGCATAAGCAATGTATAAATCAAAATTATCGTAACCTCTTTCTGCAAATCTACCAGCAAACAACATCCATTCTCCATCTTGAGAAACGGTGATAGCACCTTTTTGCGGTTCTTCATTAATATCTCCACCAATGGGGACTGCTTTAGAAAATTGTTTAGCAATAAAACTGCTCGAAAAAAAGTCTTCTCGCATATATTTTCCTCTTCTGGTAAAGACCAATAAGCTATCGGTTACGGTAACAGAAGGGTAGTATTCTGAAAAAGCAGAATTAACACTATCCCCTAAATTTTCTGGAGCAAAATAATAATTAGAAAGTTCTTTATTTTTAGCTGCGTAGTCTAAAGCAAACTGATAAGTCTTTTTTCTATAAGCAGCGCTTCTAATGCTTTTGTCGTTCAGTTTTGGGTTTTCTAGAAACCGATTCAAGGCAAGCAAAGCCGCTTCAAAATTACCGTCACCTGCTAAATTAATTGAGTAAGGCAAATAGTAAGGCATAAAATACACAGGGTCTTTTGCTTTACCTATTTCATAAAATTGGATGGAACGTTTATATTGTTTTAATTCGCCAAATACACCTGCAATAGAAAGATAAGCATCCACAAAATTGGTATCCATTTGAATACATTCTAATAAAATAGGAACAGCTTTTTTTAACTCATCCTCTTTTAATAAACCAATGGCTTTATCGTATAAAGCCAAAGCTTTCTGATTTACCTTATCAGGATTATATTGTTGAGCAAACAAACAGGAATAAAATCCAAATGCGAATAAAATTAAAACCACTCTTTTCATTGGCAACAAGTTCGTAAAAATTATCACCCATAGTTGTTAAAAATATCACACAAAAAACCCGGCAAATTGCCGGGTTGCTTATTGGATCATAAAACGGGGTAAAAATTAAAATGTTTTTGTCCCATTCGGTTGATAACTAAACCTAAATGTATAAAAACGTTGGGTCCTTAATTTAATTGTTTCAGAAGCAGTTGCAGTTGGCGTAACACCTCCTTTATAGTAATTCAGAATCTCTACTTTAGCAAATTTTCCAGTTGCTGTTCTAATAACTAAAACACGTCCAGGAATGGGATTCAATAATTGGTTTATACCATCATACACATACCAAGCTCTATTACTACCAACTGGTATTGCATATGCAGTAGGTGCATTGTCAATTCTGAAAGTAGAGTCAGCAGGAATGGTTTTTAAGTCGTTGAATAAACCAACAAAAACAAATGCACCACCAGCACCAGGGCCACTATTGCCACTGTTGGTAGCAATGGTAGTTCCTCTAAAAGCCAAGTCCCATTTGTTGCTTGCACTATCCGATGCAGGAATAATTTTATTGGTTTCTAAACTATAAAAAGTATAACGCCCTGCACCAAAAGGAAATCCACCTGTAGGAGGCGCTCCAGGGGTAATTCCAATAATCGTATCTGCTGGTAAATCCTTTACAGTAATGGTCTCAACAACAGTATTAGAACCGCCTGTATCTTCCTTTGTACATGCTACTAAACTCACTGCAATGCCAAACACAAAAAATAGCTGTTTCATCTTGTTCATTATTTAGGGTTTTTATTTAAAATATTATAGGATAAAGTCAAGTAAAAAATTCTGCCTGGTAAAGTGGGTAGGTTGATTACATCGGTATAATTGAGTAAATTATCTATTCCGGTTTGAATACTTAAACCGTTATTAAAGCTTTTACCAGTTGCCATATTTAATTGGAGAAATCCTTGCGCAAAAGCATCATTGGTATTATAAATTCCATTTCCATCGGTATCTAGGGTAGCCCATTTGCTTCTGTAAACAGCCCTAGCGTTAGCAAAATAGGATTGGTGGTCATATTGGACTTTCAGATTAGCCATATGCTTACTTCTGTTGGGTAAACCAACATATTCACTTCTACTTAATCTTCTGCTAAACCCATTTTGATCTCTTGTAAAAACTTTACCATCGTTAATGGCATTGATTTCAGACTGATCCCCAGTTAATAAGAATTGATATCCTGCTGAAAAAGACCAGTATTGATTATAGCGGAATTTTACATCTGTTTCAATCCCTTGGGTAAAAGCGTTCTTTACATTGAGGTAGCTGAAGATTTGCGCACCACCTGTTTTGAAGGCAACCAGTCTACTGTCAATCAAGTTTTCAATATTATTTCTGAAAAGATTTGTAGTGATTTGCCACTGCTCGTTTTGAAAACTAATCCCCAAATTAAATCCGGTAGAAAATTCTGGTTGTAAATTACTAAGTTGGTAAAAAGATGGTTCTAAGCTGCTGATTTGACCAAGCCTATTCAGTTCGTTAATGATTTTTTGCGCTTCAACAGTACCAAAAACACTGTAACTACCCGCAGCAGTATTGGTGAAATTTAAATAAAGTTGTCTGAAGTCGGGTGCTTTAAAACCTCTGCCAATACTAGCTTTCAGCGAAAATCGATTATTTATTTTGTATTGTAAAGCTAGTTTAGGACTAAAAGCCGCTGCAAATAATTCGTTGTGATCATAACGAGCACCACCTATAAAAGTTAGTTTGTTCGAAGCTTTCCATTCAGATTGTAAAAAAGCGTAACCAATCCGATTTGTTTTGATACTTGCGCTATTATCGTAGCGAGTACTATTCGCTGTTTCATGAATATAACCACCCCCAATATTGAGTTCTAGCTTTTCATTAAAAGAAATATCGGTTTGATTGTCTATTCTTGCAAACTGTTGTTTAAACGCATCTAAATAAGGAACACCATTATCCGAAATCAATTCTTGCGTAGAATTAAATTGAGTGCCATACAAGCGAGTAGTATTTTTAAATCGCTCATTTATTTTGTGGGTTAACTGTAAAGTTGCGTTGAGGTCCTTATTTTTTTCAACCCCAACAGAGTTAATAGAATTACCATTATTGATTACGGTGATATTGTTTTTGATGGTTTCTATATTATGGCGAATGTTTAAACTTAATTGGGTACGATCACTCAATCGATAGCCAATATTATGTTGTTGTGTAAATCGTTCAATGGGAGCAATACTTCTTTCTCTGCTATTGGGCCGAATACTAAAACCATCCGTTCTATAATAGTTTCCAAATCCTTGGTAATTGATACGGTTGGTTCTAACGGAACCTTTTATATTAAAATCAGCTGTATTAAAACTTCCGTAACGACTGCTAACACCCAAACTATTTTTTCTGGGTTTGTCGGTAATAATATTAATTACACCAGCCATTGCTTCGCTACCATATAAGCTAGACGAAGGCCCTCTAACAATTTCAATCTGTTTGATATTACCTACCGTGATTCTTTTTAAATCTAATACACCACTGGTTCTCCCAATTAGGGGCTCTCCATCAATAAGGATAAGGGTATAATCTGGATTAAGACCTTGCATGCTCACACCTGTACCAAATCCGGTAGTCATGAATAACCCAGTTTGCTCTGCTAAAATATCCGATAAGCGCAAAGACCCAGCTTGCTGAATGGTTTTTTGAGAAATAATTTGAACGGGAACAGCAATATTGCTTAATGCACGTTCTGTTTTAGTAGCAGTAAAAACAGTGATAGCGGCATTACCTGAAAGCGTGTCCTTTTCTTGTGCAAATGAAGTAGTGATAAAACTTGGTGAAAACAACAACAAAATCCACTTATACATACCCACGATTTGTGAGTGCAAAATTGCATTTGTAAAACCAGTAAATTGTCATCAAACTGTAGAACCGTATTCAACAAAATCATTTTTACAAATGCATGACAAAGCATTAACAAAAAGCCAACAAAGATTAAGGGATGTTCAAATATTTATGAACCTGTAAACTTAGCCTCCACTGCGGGTTTGCTTGAATATAGTCTAGAATAAGCGGCGTCATTTCGGCGGCTTTATCCCATTCGGGTTGAAGGTATAATTTGCAACTAGGATTTACCAACGAAGCATATTTTTCGGCCCATGTAAAATCATGTTTATTAAACACCACTACTTTTAATTCATGGGCTTTAACAATCACTTCATCTAAAGGCGCTTTAAACTTTTTGGGGGATAAACAAATCCAATCCCAATGGCCACTTAAAGGCCAAGACCCAGAAGTTTCAATATTGGTTTCAAAACCAGCCATATGTAAAGCATTTGTTAATGCATCTAGCTGGTGCATCAATGGTTCTCCACCTGTTATAACAGCCAATCTTCCAGGATAAGAAATGGCTTTAGCAACAATTTCATCAATACTTACTATTGGGTGTTTGGTAACATCCCAACTATCTTTTACATCGCACCAAACACAGCCCACATCGCAACCACCTAAGCGAATAAAATAAGCAGCCCTACCTTGGTGAGCGCCTTCCCCCTGCAGCGTATAAAACGCTTCCATCACAGGTAATTCAATAGATGTATCAGCAGCACGACTCATTAACCTCTGTTATTTTTATAAGCTTGCAAAGTGTTTTTTAGTAAACCAGCAATGGTCATCAATCCAACCCCACCAGGAACAGGGGTTATTGCACTGGATTTGGCTGCTACTTCATGGTACAGCACATCTCCCTTAATTCTAAAACCTTTTTTAGCAGTAGCATCCTCCACACGCGTAATACCAACGTCTATAATAACTGCACCTTCTTTTACCATGTCTGCAGAAACAAATTCAGGTTTGCCCAAAGCAGCTACAACAATATCAGCCTGCAAGCAAAGTTCTTTTAAGTTAGGGGTATGAGA
This sequence comes from Sediminibacterium sp. FEMGT703S, assembly GCA_002786355.1. GTDB lineage: Bacteria > Bacteroidota > Bacteroidia > Chitinophagales > Chitinophagaceae > Sediminibacterium. The sequence goes on along the minus strand of PGCO01000013.1, from coordinate 295,680 downwards.
ATGACAAAGGGTAACGGTGCAGTTGCCTTGCGGAATATTGCTACTTAATAGTATGCTCATAGGACGGCCCACAATATTGCTTCTTCCAATAACAACCGCGTGTTTACCCTTGGTTGGAATGTTAAAATGTTCAAGCATTAACAAAATGCCATACGGGGTAGCAGGAATAAAAGTGGGTAAACCCTGAACCAGCCGTCCAATATTGCTGGGATGAAAACCGTCTACATCCTTTCTAGGATCAATGGTTTCAATCACTTTTTCTTCACTAATATGTTTAGGCAAAGGTAATTGTACCAAAATGCCATCAATAGCAGGGTTGTTATTGAGGGATTGTATGGTCTCTAATAATGTAGCTTCCGTAATATCTGCCGATAGGCGGATTAAAGTTGACTCAAAGCCAGTCTCTTCACAGTTTTTAACTTTACTGGCTACATAGGTTTCACTGGCTCCATTATTACCTACCAAAATAGCTGCAAGGTGAGGAGCAGGCTTGCCTTTTATAACTAATTCAGCTGTTTCAGCCTTTAAAATTTCTTTTACAGCTGCCGAAGCCAGCTTGCCATCTAATACTAACATGGCGCAAAATTACCAAAAATAAGGGGGAATGGTAAAATTTAACCTTCTAAAGGAAAAAGTCAAGGATATTTTAAAAAAAATAAATTTTTATACACAGAAGTTTTAGAAAAAAGTCTACATTAGCATAATTGTTAAAGCATTTAACAATTTTTTGTAAAACTAAAACTTAACACATGAGAAAAAGTCTGACACTGTTAGCGTTTGCGTTGTTGTGTACAATAGCAACCTACGCTCAAACAGTCCTTGTGCAAGGGCAGGTGACCGATGATCGAGGTCCTGTGCCAAACGCAACCGTGCAGGAAAAAGGCACAAAAAACATCACTCGTGCCGATGAGCTGGGTAAATTCAGCTTTAAAGTGAAACAGGGTGCATTAGTTGTAGTAACAGCAGTAGGCCACGAGCCATTTGAATTTGCTGCAACAACTGGGTACCAAAATGTTAAAATCACTACTTTGGCCGGAGAGCTTGAGGAAGTGTTTGTAACAAGCGCATTTGGCGTTAAAAAATCTCAGAGAACTACTCCATTCAGTTCTCAAGTAATTAATGCTGATCAGTTGACTGTAATTCGTCAGCCGAACTTGAACAACGCGTTAGCGGGTAAAGTTGCGGGTGTACAATTTAGAGGACAATCTTCTGCTAAACTAAACGACCAGGGTTTCTTACGTATTAGAGGTGGTGGTTCATTAAATGACCAAGGTGCTATTTATGTTGTAGATGGTACTATCACCAACTCTTTTGATATTAACCCAGACGATATTGAAGACCTTACCGTTTTAAAAGGTGCGAATGCTACCGCATTATTTGGTAGCCGTGCTGGTAACGGTGCAATCGTTGTTACTACTAAAAAAGGTAGAAAAAGCAAGGGTATTGGTGTAGAAGTAAACCAGTCAACTATGTTTGACAAAGCAGCTTTCATGCCTAACTACCAAAATGAATATGGTGGTGGTGATGGAGGTTGGTTAACTTTTAACTACAATTCAACTATGCCAGCAGAATGGCAAGCATTGAATGGTAAGCGTTACCGCGATTTTACCGATGATGCTTCATGGGGACCAAAAATTGATGGTTCAGAATATATTCCTTGGTATGCTTTTATTCCAGGTCATGCTAGATCAGGAAAAACAGCCAGTTTTACTGCTCAGCCTAACAACGCAAGAGATTTCTGGAATACAGGTGTTACTGCTAATACCAACGTAAGTTTCTCTCAGAACAACGGCGCAGGTCAAAGTTTAAGAGTATCTTATACTAACCAGAACATCAAGGGTATGTTGCCGAATACCAAGTCTTTGAGAAATACATTGAATGCAAATTTCTCTATGGATATGGGTAGCATATTTACTATTGGCGCAAATCTAACTTATACCAATCAATTGATTTCTGGTGAATTCAGTGATGGATATGCGAACAACTCATCTGGTAACTTTAGCCAGTGGTTCCACAGAGACTTAGATATTAATATCTTAAAAGAATTGTCTGGTATTAGAACTCCAATCGGAACTATTCCTTCATGGAACTTCCGTAGAAACCCAGGTTCTTGGAACGCAGCTGCACCACAGAACAGTGTTTGGGCTGGTAACTACTGGTACAATCCTTATTCTTACTTCGAAAACATTCAGCGTAACCAGCGTCGTGATCGTTTGTATGGAGACATCAATATGACCGTTAAGTTTTCTAAAAACTTAAAGTTCAAGGGTAGTATCCGTAAAGATCAGTTCAACGGTAACGTAGAAAATATTGATCCAAATATTCTTCAGTCTTCTGGCGGACAAACTGGTTTATTGGCTTCTTACGGAACCAGCAATACCATCAACAGCGAGTGGAACTTTGAAGGTATTTTATCTTACAATAACACATTCGGTGATTTCATCGTATCTGCAAACGTAGGTGCTAACCGTTTGAATATTCGTAACAGAGCAGTTTCAATGAATACCAATAACGGATTAAACGTTCCTGGTTTATATGCAATTGCTAACTCTAAAACAGTTCCATCTATCTCTAACACAAGATCTGACCAACAAGCAAATTCATTGTTTGTATTTGGTGATGTAGAATACAAGAAGTTCCTAAGCTTAACATATGCTGTGCGTAACGACTGGTTCTCTACTTTACCTTCTTCAAACAATTCATTGTTGTCTCCTTCAGTAGGTGGTGCATTTGTATTCTCTGAGTTTACCAAATCAGCATTGCCTTGGTTAAACTTTGGTAAAGTATTTGGATCATGGGGTAAGAAGCCTAAGACATTAAACCCTTATGCTTTAAACCTAAACTACTCAGTTAACCCATTATTATGGGGTACTAACTTCTTAATGTCTACTCCTGATGGTTCTCCTGATGCAAACCTTCGTGGTGCATTAACGACTACATGGGAAGCAGGTTTAGATTTGCGTTTTGCTAAGAACAAAGTACGTATGAATCTTACTTACTATAACGAGAACAACAGAGACGAGCCTTTAGGTGTAACCGTATCTGGTGTATCAGGATTTACTTCTCAAACAATCAATGCAGCATGGGTTAGCCGTTCTGGTCTTGAATTGGAATTGGGTGTAGATATCATGAAGAAGAAAGACTTTAACTGGACAGTAAGTACTACTGCGGCATATTTGTTAGATAATAAAGTGAAAGCTTTAGCTCCAGGTTTAACCAGCTTTACTTTAGCAGGTGGTTCTTTCGGAACTCGTTTTGCACGTGCTTTCCACTTTGTTGGTCAGCAGTGGGGTATGTTAAGAGGTGGTGGTATCAAGCGTAATGCAGATGGCCAACCATTAATTACAACCAATGGCTTTAGCGGAGGATTAGGTTGGTATCAAAATGATGCTACCAAAGATTGGGGTTCAGTTGTTCCTAAGTTAACTGGAGGTTTACAAAACTTCTTCAGCTACAAGAATTTCAATTTAGGTATGACATTTGATTATCAATTTGGTGGACGTTTCTTCTCTCTATCTGAGCAGTGGGGAACTTTCTCTGGATTGTTAGACAATACAGGTGGATTAAACGACAAGGGTAACCCAATCCGTGATGCAGTTTCTGCAGGTGGTGGTGTACGTGTAACAGGTGTTGATGCTAGAGATGGAAGAACTCCAGTTGATGTTTATGTTGACGCTTATGATTACTTCCACCAATTCTACTATCAGCAAGTTGCTGAACCTTTCGTTCACAAATTGTCTTATGCAAGATTGCGTGAGTTAAGCTTAGGCTATTCTATCCCAACCAACAAACTAGGGAAGTTTGGTAAATCAATCCAAGGTGCTTCAGTTTCTTTAACTGCACGTAACTTATTCTTCATCTTCAGAGACTCTAAGAACTTTGACCCATCTGAAATCAGTGGTGTACAAGGGGAAGATGGTCAAATGCCAGGTGCAAGAACAATTGGATTTAACGTTAAGGTATCATTCTAAAACCCTAAAACAATTATCATGAAAAGTATGAATATTAAAAAAGCTGTGCTGTCGTTAGGGGTTTGTGCCACACTAATGGTAGGTTGTAGCAAGGGCATTAACGAATTTGGTGACATCAACCGAAATCCAAATGCAACAACCGTTCCTATTACTTCAGCCTTATTAACCAACGTACTAGCCGGAGTAGGCGGTAACGTTTGGGGAAATGGTATTAACACAACTGCGGGATTATACGCGCAGTATATGTCTGAAACCCAATACACCGACATTTCTCGCTATGCAACCCAAACCCTTAACTGGGACGGTTTCTATGCAGGAGCAATGTACGATTTGCAAAATATCATCAATACCAATTCAGATCCTGCTACTGCAGCAGCAGCTGGTGAGTTTGGTTCAAATGCCAATCAAATTGCCATTGCGCGTATTTTGAAAGCGTATTATTTTTCTGTATTAACAGATGCTTATGGTGATATTCCATATTCTCAAGCATTAAAAGGCAATGGTACCATTCCTTACGATAAGCAAGAGACTATTTACCCAGCATTAATTGCTGAGTTAAAAGCAGCTAATGCACAGTTTACTACTGGCGCAGCTGTTCAAGGAGATATCATGTATGCTGGAAATACTACCAAATGGAAAAAGTTTGCTAATTCTTTAATTGCAACACTTTCATTGCGTATGTCTAAGGCTAACCCTACTTTAGGTAGAGCTGAATTTGCAGCAGCTGTTGCAGCTGGTGTAATTGATGCAAATGCTGATAATGCTACTATTTCTTATCCTGGTGGAAACTATCAAAATCCTGTTTATGCATATTATGTAGTAACACAGCGTTTTGACTATGCAGTAAGTTCTACTATTGCAGATAAATTAACTGCATTAGGCGATCCACGTATCAATGTTTATGGAAATAACACAAAGGGATTCCCTTATGGTTTAACCAGAGCTGATGCGTTGGCTTGGCAAACTACCAATCCTACATTTGCATTCTTATTAGGCTACACTGCAACTGCGCAAACCATGCCATTAAGCTTGATTTCTGCTGGTCAAATGTTTTTGGCAAGAGCAGAAGCTGCTAAATTGGGATGGACTTCTGAAAATGCAACCACTATGTACAACAGCGGTATAACTGCAGAAATGAACAGATGGGGTATTTCTAATGCGGGAGCCATCACTAACTACTTGGCACAACCAAGTGTAGCTTTAGATGGATCTGCAGCAGACAATGCTAAAATTGGTGAGCAGCGTTGGTTATCACACTATCCAGATGGTTTACAAGGATGGTCTGAGTGGAGAAGAACAGGTTTCCCTGTATTAACTCCTGCACCAGGTGCTGGTAAAGCAATTCCTAGAAGAATTCCTTACGGACCAAACGAACCTTTATATAACCCAACCAACTATGCAGCTGCTGCAGCGTTGTTTAACAGCAACTCTCAGGATGCTAAAATGTGGTGGGACAAATAGTTAGTTTTTCATTCTCAGTTTTAATTCTCATGGGGGGCCTGTATTCTTACGGGCCCCTTTCTTTTTGTATATGGAAATCAGGGTTATAAACCCTACTTTTGGCATTCAAAATTCATGTATGGATCAGCAAGCCAACAATCAGTTGAATATAGAAATATCAGAAGAAGTAGCAGAAGGTGCTTATGCCAACCTCGCCATCATTACCCATAGTAATGCAGAGTTTGTAATCGATTTTGTAAACGTAATGCCTGGCACTCCTAAAAGCAAAGTGAAGTCTCGTATCATTTTCACTCCCATGCATGCCAAGCGTTTCATGAAAGCCTTAGAAGAAAATATTGCTCGTTTTGAAGAAGCAAATGGTCCTATTCAAGATTTGGAGCAGATTGAAATTCCGATGCATTTTGGAGGTCCTACTGCGCAAGCATAACATCTTGTTTTAAATAGTAACTGTTTCAAAAAAGTTGTTTCGTTCGCTACCCAGTATTGCTTGAATTATAATCCTATCAATTTAGGTAATCATCGTTCAGCAATCCTGAAATGCTCACTACACATCTTTTTTGAAACTCTTTCTACTTTCCATTTCAATTTTTATTAATGCTTACGCCTCACTCAAAAATTATTGAACGGTATTTATAAAATGTTCTCTCGGTGTTTTTTCAAGCACCCCATTATTATCGTATTTTGTAAGATTACTTATGCTTGGTTTTGCATATTTCGTATTTCATAAGTAGTGCTTGAAATACACTCCTCTTTCACATTTATAAATACCTATATTTTTTTCGTTCCTAAATTTCAACCCTTAACTTTAATAACCTATGATTTAGGGATTAATTAAGTCTTCTTAAATGAAAACGTATTTATTAATATTTTTTTTATTAGTATCAACCTATTTATTGGGACAATCAATTAAAAGGATTGACGGTACTCAATATTCTGCAGATAGCTTGAATGCAAAAATTGAGAACTTAATGAAATCTGCTAATGTTACGGGCGTTGCAGTTTCAGTTTTCAACAACAATAAAGCTATTTTTAGTAAAACCTATGGACTTGCCAATGTTCCCAAAAATATTCCTTTAGAGAAATCATCCGTTTTATATGCAGCATCATTTGCTAAAACTGTATTTGCATATATAGCTATGCAATTCATTCAAGAAAAACTAATTGACCTTGATAAACCACTTGTTGAATATTTAAATAAGCCATTGCCCGATTATATCATCAATGGTTTTAGACGTGGATATCATGACCTTAAAACGGATAAACGCTACGAGAAAATTACTGCAAGAATTTGTCTTACACATACAACAGGATTTCCCAATTGGCGTTGGTTTGAAGCGGATAAAAAACTCAAAATAAAGTTTGATCCAGGAACTCGATATGCTTATTCTGGGGAGGGACTTTATTTACTGCAATTTGTTATGGAACAAATTACAGGGAAAGATTATGAAACAATTTCTCAAGAAAGGGTATTTAAACCTTTAAAGATGGAAAATACCAGCCAAGTTTGGCAAACTAGATTCAATGACAAAATTGCTTATGGTCATAATGTAAAAGGAGAACCTTACGAATTGATGAAGTGGAAGGAAGCAAGTTCCGGCGGCTCAATGAGTACAACATTTGAAGACTTTTTAAAATTTTATACTGCATTAATTAACAGCAGGGGTATAGATAAAAGTGTATTTAGAGAAATGACAAGCAAGCAGATTAGTATAAAGTCTAGAAGACAATTTGGACCTCTTGCACAAATAGATGGAACAGAAAACGATGAAATTCAATTAGGATATGGTTTGGGAGTTGGAACATTTTTTACTCCTTTTGGTAGAGCCTTTTTTAAAGAAGGACATGACGATGGCTGGGGACATTATTCAATATGTTTTCCTGATAAAAAAATTGCAATTGTAATTATGACAAACAACGACAACGGGGAAAGTATATTTAAAGAATTATTAGAATACAGTATTGGAGATAAATTCACACCTTGGCGATGGCAGAACTATATTCCGTATAATTATATTCCACCACCAATTAGTCATCTAATCAAATTAACTCCACAAGACTTAGATCAATACATTGGGACCTATTCAAGTAAAGAATTACCTATAAATATTAAGATTACCAGAAATGAGTTGAACCTTATTGCAGAGGCAACCGGACAAGTACCTTTCGCACTACAGGCAATTGAGAAAAATCAATTCAATTATGAAGACGAAGGAATAGTCTTAGTGTTTAACCTACAAGAAAAAACAATGATTCTAAAGCAGTCAGGAAAGATTTATACATTTAGAAGGGAATAAAACATTCTTCAATTCCCTGTTTAAGCTTCGTACAGTAATACCTAGATATTCTGCTAAGTCACTCTTTTTAAAATTCACCTTTTGTTCATCGAGTAAGATTAGTAGATTTTGTAAAGAAATCTGTAGTGTGTTAAGTTGCTGACTAGAAGCTCGTGCTGCAGTTTTTTGTAATCTTCTTGCAAGTTCTACCATCAATAAATGATTAAAATGAGGTTCATTTAGTAATTGCTTATTGAAAAAATCAATTTCAATTTTATATAATACACAATCAGTTAATGATTTAATGGTTGCAAGATTTTTACATTTTAAAAGGGTTTCTATTTCACCAATGATTTCACCCACACCTAAAAATTCTAAGGTGTAAGATTTATTATTTTCTTCTGTAATGGAGCATTTTATAATACCTTCTTTGATGACATAAACGAACCTATTTGGCTTTCCTTGATCCACAATATTTTTATTCTTTTTAAAAGAAACAAGTTGTACAAATTGTTGCTCCTTTCCATAATTATCATCAAGAAACTCAAGAATTTGTTTATTAGTAAGTATCATAGGACAAATGTCCTATTTATTTTAAAACTATACTAATAGCTTTGTTTTTAGATAAGTCACTTATGAAGCATTTACTAACTATTATACTTATGTGTTCATTAAATAGTTCCATTGCACAAAATGCATACGCTAAGCTTCCAAAAGTAGAATTGCATTTGCATTTAGATTGTTCATTGAGCTTTGATTGTGTTAAACAATTAAAGCCCGCCATTACACAAGCTGAGTATAATGAATCATTTATAGCACCCCCAAAATGTACAGATCTAGCTGATTATATCACAAGAGCAATCAAGGGATTTGAACTGATGCAGACGAAAGAGCAATTGAGAATAGTAACATTAGATTTATTCAAACAGCTTAAAAAAGATAATATCGTTTATGCAGAAATTAGATTTGCACCTTTGCAGCATACCATGAAAGGATTAACACCCACAGAAGTGGTGGCAATAGTGAATGCGGCTACCGAAGAAGGGATTAAAGAGTATGGAGTAGAAGCAGGAATTATTTTATGCACTTTAAGGCATTATAGTGAAGCCCAAAGTATGGAAACTGCAGAATTGGTAAAAAAGTTTAAAGGAACATATGTAGTTGGATTTGATATTGCAGCTGATGAGGCTGGATTTCCAATCAATAATCATATTAAAGCATTTGATTTTGCAAATCAGAATAAAATAAAATGCACTGCACACGCAGGAGAAGCAAAGGGTGCAGAAAGTGTATGGGAGACATTAAGGAATTTTAAACCACAAAGAATTGGACACGGAGTTAGAAGTGTAGAAGACATTAATCTGCTGAATTATTTAAAAAAGAATGATATACATCTTGAAGTTTGCCCTACAAGTAATGTTCAAACAAATGTGGTGGATAAAATTGAAAATCACCCAATTGATAAGATATATAAGCATGGGGTATCAATGAGTGTGAATACTGATGCAAAAACAATTTCAAATGTTACGCTAAGCTCAGAATATCATCTGCTAAATCAGGTTTTCAAATGGGATTTAGCACATTTTAAAAAGTGTAACCTAGAAGCAATCAAACATTCATTTGCTACAGAAGATGTTAAGAAAAAGATTTCCAAATTAATAGACTCATCCTATTAGTACAAAAGCTCAAACGAGCATTTCAGAAATAGCTCCTTAAGAAAATTACTGTGCATCATCATTCAAAAACCTGCGAGAACGAGCATTTCAGGATTGCTGAGAAAAATGATATTTAATTTGGTGTATATATAATTTAAAAAGTTGCGAGAGCGAGCATTTCAGAAACGCAGAGAATAGTGAGGCTTTGAGTTTAATACTTGCGTTTCTGGGCCGCGAGTGAAGCAACTTTTTAAATAATACATAAATGGTTTAAAGCATTCCCTCATCCGCAAAACTGAAATACCCCTCATGACTCACAATAATATGATCCGTCACTAAAATATCTAAAAAAGCAGCGGCATTTTTTATTTTACGCGTCAACATTTCGTCTGCTTGGCTGGGTTTAAGATTGCCGCTGGGGTGGTTATGACATAGAATAATCCCAGTGGCATTATACTCTAAAGCCCGCTTTAAAATGATACGCGGGTCGGCCACTGTACCAGTGATGCCCCCTTCGCTCACAATTTCGAAGTGGATGATTCGATTGGCCCTATTTAAGAGAACAATGGCAAAAACTTCTCTTTGCAAATATTGCATGCTGGCTTGCAAATAAGAAGCCACGTCTTTGCTACTACTAACTTGTTTTCTTTGGATGGTATCCGATTGTCTACGAATGCCCAATTCAAGGGAAGCCGCAATGGCAATGGCTTTGGCTTCGCCTAACCCTTTTATTTTTAAGTTTACCATCTCTTTTACACTTAAAGTGGCTAGTTTATGTAAACTGTTTTCGGTGGCATTTAATAAATGTTTGGCAATATCATTGGCACTTAAAAAAGCATTGCCCGAATTAATTAAAATGGTGAGTAATTCAGCATTAGACAACGACGAAGAACCGTTCTGCATCAGCTTCTTGCGCGGTTGGTCATCCACCGCCCAATCCTTAATAGAAAATTTCCTCATAATATAAACATTAGTTAAATCAAAATACAAAAACCATTTTGAATTAAATACCTTTGCGCCTTACCCACAATTATATGAATCCTTCTGTTAAAATTTTTTCTGGTACAGGTTCGCAAAAATTGGCCGAGAAAATAGCCCAGCGTTTTGGAGCCACCATTGGTAAGATCAATATCCAAAAATTCAGCGACGGAGAATTTCAACCCGTATTTCTAGAGAGTATCCGCGGAGATTATGTTTTTTTAGTGCAAAGCACATATGCTCCCACCGATAACTTGATGGAATTATTGTTGATGATTGATGCAGCCAAGCGAGCAAGTGCCTACAAAGTAATTGCAGTAATTCCATATTATGGATTTGCCCGCCAAGATCGTAAAGACAAACCCAGAGTAGCTATTGGTGCTAAATTGATTGCCACATTATTAGAGGCAGCAGGCGCAGATAGAATCATTACGATGGATCTACACGCAGCCCAAATACAAGGGTTCTTTGATGTGCCAGTAGATCATTTAGACAGTTCAGCAATCTTTATCCCCTATATCGAGCAATTAAAGCTCGAGAATTTAGCATTTGCAGCACCAGACGTAGGCAGTACCAATCGCGTACGCGAAATAGCCAGCTATTTTAATGCAGAAATGGTGATATGCGATAAACACCGCAAAAGAGCCAATGAAATAGCCAGTATGGTGGTGATTGGAGACGTTACAGGAAAAGACATTGTGTTGGTGGATGATATCTGCGACACAGGCGGAACCCTAGCAAAGGCTGCGGGCTTGCTCAAAGAAAAAGGAGCAAGAAGTGTACGTGCCTTGATTACACACCCAGTTTTAAGCGGAAACGCCTACGAAAACATTGAAAATAGCGTGTTAGAAGAATTGGTAGTATGCGATACCATTCCATTGAAGAAGGAATCGGCTAAAATCAAGTCTATTTCAGTGGCTGATTTGTTCGCTATCGCCATCCGAAATGCCTATGAAAACAAGAGTATTACCAGTCTTTTCATTCATTCTCAGTTAAAAGGCCGTAATAAGTAAGATTTTCCTTACTTTTGCAGTCCAAAAAAATAAAAAAATGAATACAATTACAATCGAAGGTGTTCTGAGGACCGAACATGGCAAAAAAGCCGCCCGCCAGATTCGCTCTCAAGAAAACGTGCCAGGTGTAATTTACGGGGGTGCGGAGGAGATTAATTTCTATGCTCCAGCTAAGGCCTTTAAGCCATTAGTATACACTGGTGAATTCCAATTGGCAGAAGTTTCAGTAGGTGGAAAAAAATACAAGTGTATTTTGAAAGACCTACAGTTTGATAAAGTATCAGACAGCTTAATCCACGTAGACTTATTAGAATTAGTAGACAACAAAAAAGTAATTGCAACATTACCTTTGAAGTTTACTGGTACTTCAGTTGGTGTTAAAGGTGGTGGTAAGTTAGTAACCAAGATGAAGTCTTTAAAAATTAAAGCTTTACCTAAGGATTTAACTTCAACTATCGAAGTAGATATTACCAACTTAGAGTTGAACGGAAATATTCGTGTAGAAGATGTTAAGACGCCAAATATTGAAATCTTAAACTCACCACGTATTCCAATTGCATCAGTAGTGATGACTCGTCAGTTGAAGCAAGAAGAAGCAACAGCTGCTAAAGACGAGAAGAAGAAATAATTATCCAATTAATGATAGTTTGGTCCCGATTGCTTGCAGTCGGGACTTTTTTTATGCTTGAGATTGAGAAAGGGGGATAGTAATGAAGAATGTACTACCCAAGTCAAGTTCGCTAATAGCCCAAATTTCGCCATTGTTTTTATCGAGAAACTCTTTGCACAGTTTAAGGCCTAAACCAGTGCCCCGCTCTTTATCGGTACCATGGGTAGACTTGATTTCCTCAGACGTAAATAATAAAGACAATTGCTCTTTAGACATACCCATTCCTGTATCTCTAATAGAGATAGAAAGATCTTTGTTATTAACAGAATGACTAATTGCAATAGGGTGTTTCTTCTTGCTGAATTTGATTGCGTTAGAGAGCAAATTGCGCATGACTACTTTAAAGTGGTCTGGATCAACCCAAATCATTTCATCAAAAGGTTCAAAATCAATTTGCAATTCTTTACTCTGCCATTGCTGCTTTAATAAATCAATTACTTCTTGAATAATCGTTGACGCTTTAACAGCTTCAGGTTTGGTAACAATCCCATTTAATTGGCTTTGGCTCCAGGTAAGCAAATTGTTCATATTGTCTTGCAACTGATCAATCTGTTTGGTAAAATGATGCGAGAGCTCATGAAATTCTTCTTTAGAAATGAATTCTCTATTCACCAAGTCTAAAGTACTTTTTAGTTGACCAATAGGAGATCGCAAATCGTGTGCGATGATAGAAAATAATTTCTCTTTGGTTTTATTTAAAGCTTCTAGTTCAGCGTTTTTTTGTTGAATGGCTTTTTGCGCGGCCATTTGTTCAAATTTGAAATATTGTAATGCAATCACAAAAGAAATGAGTGCAGTGGCCACATTAAAAAGAATCCTGCCATCAGGTACTTTAGGGAAAAGGGGAGCGTGATAAACTGCATCGTACCTGATCCAAAAGAAACAAAGCAAATTAATCACTGTGATTGCAAAAATGAATTTCTTTTCGGTGTAATAGATAATGGCAACAATAACATTGATTAATAATAATAACTCGTTTCCATTGCGAAATAATAAACATTGGGCAGTAAAAATGACGGTGGAAGAGATAATAATAAAAAAACGAGCTATGTGAAATTTTTGTCTAAACTGTGTAATTAAAATGAAAACGCCTCCTGCAAACATGGAGAAATTGAAGGAAGCCATTAGATAACGAGTATCTATTAAATTGATAACCGAAAAATATAAAAAAAGCGGCAACCCAAGCGTGATCACCAAATTGGTGACCTGCGTTTTTTTCTTCTCTAAAAAATCTAAGTCTGGAGAAACGCCAATATTGGCAATAGCGTTCCAGAGCTTTATTAAAAAACTAATCACGAGGAGGGGTATTAATAACTAGTCAAATATACCGATTACCTATTATATATGCAATTAGAAATTGGCTTAGAAGCGAACAGCCATTACTTTTGCAAAGCATGAACAAGTTTTTAATCATTGGCTTAGGAAATATAGGGGAGGAGTACAAGCATACTCGACACAATATTGGTTTTGACGTACTGGATGCATTTGTACGAAAGCACAATGGGTTTTTTAAAAACGACCGCCTGGCCGATATAGCCGAAGTAAAATGGAAGGGTAAAACCTTTATCTGCATTAAGCCAACCACTTATATGAACCTGAGTGGGAGGGCATTTAAGTACTGGTTAGACAAAGAAAAAATAGATATTCCACAAACCTTAACCATCGTAGACGACTTAGCATTGCCCTTGAATAAACTAAGGCTAAGGGGATCGGGAAGCGATGCTGGGCATAATGGCCTAAAAGACATCCAACTTATACTAGGCACCGACCAATACCCCAAGCTGCGATTTGGGATCGGCAATAATTTCCCCAAAGGCAGACAGGTAGACTTTGTTTTGGGCAGGTGGTTAGCCGAAGAGCAGGGCATGGTGAACCAAAAAATAGTGGCATGTGGCGAAATAATTGAATCATTTGCAGCCATTGGGTTAGAAAAAACCATGAATATGGCAAATAATTTAAGCTTTACATAATAAAACATACCCTTTCATAGTTATTAGTGTTGGAACATAATCAGCTTAACTATGAAAATATTTTGCGTTGGCCGTAATTATGCCGAACATGCAAAAGAACTAGGCAACGCCGTACCGGAGGAGCCGGTTATTTTCATGAAACCAAAGACTGCACTATTGCAGCCCAATACCCCGTTTTATTATCCACCATTTTCCAATGAATTGCATTACGAAGTAGAATTGGTATTGCGCATTTCGAAGAATGGAAAATATATACCAGAAAACCAAGCGAGCAAGTATTATGATGCCATTTCGGTAGGGATAGACTTTACTGCGAGAGATGTGCAAGCCAACTTAAAGAAAAAAGGATTGTCATGGGAGAAAGCAAAAGCATGGGACAATTCAGCTGTTAAAGGAGATTGGATTTTACTTTCCGATGAAATGTTGGCCAATCCGATCCATTTTTCCTTATCAAAAAACGGAGAACAGGTTCAATTGGGCGATACCACTAATATGATTTTTTCATTTGACCATATTGTTTCGCATATATCACAATATTTTTCGTTGAACATAGGAGATATGATCTACACTGGTACACCAGCAGGAGTAGGGGAATGTGTGGTAGGCGATCAACTAGAAGGATACCTGGAAACAAAAAAATTATTCGAACTCGAAATTAAGTAATGTTAACACCCAGCATATTATTACAAGCCTATAAACTCATGATGACAGCAAAGTCTATGAGTGAAACCTATGACGCCAATAGAGCGGTTTGTAAATATGTACATTCCACTTCTAGGGGGCACGAAGCCATACAATTGGCAACAGGCCTACAATTAGAGCCCTGCGACTGGGTGAGCCCTTATTATAGAGACGACAGTTTAATGCTAGCAGTAGGCTTTACTCCCTACGAATTAATGCTTCAATTATTAGCGAAAAAAGAAGATCCATTTTCAGGAGGACGCTCGTATTATTGCCATCCAAGCAGTAAAGACGCAAGCAGACCATCGATTATACACCAGAGCAGTGCAACAGGCATGCAAGCCATACCCACTACGGGATTGGCACAAGGGGTACAACATTTAGAAAAGAATTTACCAGACCGCTTAAGAAAATCGGCCGACGGAAAATCACCAGTAGTGGTATGTTCATTAGGCGATGGATGCATGAGTGAAGGAGAAGTGAGTGAAGCATTGCAGTTTGCAGTATTAAAGCAACTGCCCATAGTATATTTAGTACAAGACAATCAGTGGAGCATTAGTGCTACAGCAGATGAAATAAGAACCATGAATGCGTATGAATATGCATGTGGTTTTAAGGGATTGAAGCGCATGCAAGTAGATGGCAGCGATTTTATGCGCTGTTTTGAAACCATGGAGCAGGCGGTGAACTATGCAAGAAATGAACGCAGACCCGTATTGGTACACGCAAAAGTGCCCTTGTTAGGACACCATACCAGTGGCGTAAGAAAAGAATTTTACCGCAGCCGCGAAGATTTATTAAAGCACGGCTTATACGATCCCATCCCTAAACTAAGATTATTGTTAACGGGAGTAGGCTTTACCGATTCAGAGATTAATCAGATAGAAGCCGATGCATTGGATTTGGTATTAGAAGATTTTAAAAGAGCGCAAGCCGCAGCAGAACCAGATATTAGATCGGTAGAAGAACATGTATTTGTACCCACACCGGTAAGAGAAGAGAAAGGAGAAAGAATGCCAAAGGGAGCAGAGCGCATACTGATGGTAGACGCGGCATTGCATGCGATAGACGAAATATTAGAAGAACACGAAGAAGCCATATTATATGGCCAAGACGTGGGCGGAAGATTAGGAGGCGTATTTAGAGAAGCCGCCACATTAGCAGAAAAATATGGCGACAACCGGGTATTCAACACAGCCATACAAGAAGCCTATATTATTGGATCAACAGTAGGATTATCGGCCATGGGCATGAAACCCATTGTGGAAGTGCAGTTTGGCGATTATATCTATCCAGGATTTAATCAATTGGTAACCGAAGTATCTAAGTCGTGCTATTTATCGAACGGAAAGTTCCCCGTGCAAATGTTATTGCGCGTACCCGTAGGCGCCTACGGCGGCGGCGGACCCTACCATAGCGGCAGCATCGAAAGTACTTTGTTAACCATCAAGGGAATCAAAGTAGTGTATCCATCGAATGCAGCAGATATGAAGGGATTGATGAAAGCGGCGTTCTTAGACCCGAACCCCGTGATCATGCTAGAGCACAAGGGATTGTATTGGAGCAAAGTACCGGGCACAGACGGAGCAAAAACCACCGAACCATCCAAGGATTATATATTGCCATTGGGCAAAGCCAATACAGTGATGACCGCAGAAATGGAACATGTGAGAAAAGGCGACACCATCTGCATAATCACCTACGGAATGGGCGTGTATTGGGCAACAGCAGCCGCAGAGCGCTTTCCAGGGCAAGTAGAAATAGTTGACTTAAGAACATTATTCCCACTAGACGAAGACGCCATCTTTAACGCAGTAAAAAGACACGGAAAAGCATTGGTATTAAGTGAGGAACAACAAAATAATTCGTTTGCCGAAGCATTATCCTTACGAATATCTAACGATTGCTACCATTTCTTAGACGCCAAAGTAGAAGTAATGGGAGCCAAGAATTTGCCTGCAGTACCTATTAATGTTGCATTAGAGTCGGCCATGCTACCAACCGCCAACAAAGTAGCCGAAAGAATCGGCAAATTGTTGAACTACTAGCTTTTTCTTTTTACCGAAACCCCCTATATTTGCACCCCGAATAAGAATATCCGGCGAGGTAGCTCAGTTGGTTAGAGCGCAGGATTCATAACCCTGAGGTGATGGGTTCAATTCCCATCCTCGCTACACAAAACCTCTCAACGCAGTTGAGGGGTTTTTTTGTGGAGCAGCGTTTCGAGCTGGCTCGAAAAAGCTGTGACACTAAAAAACCACAATGGCAAGGCCATTGAAGGTTTTGTGTTAAGCCCCCCAACAGAATGCCGGCGAAGCGGAGCGAAGCCGGCAATTCCTCGCCTCAACTAGATGCGCACCAAAAAAATCATTCAAATTTTTCGTCATATTAAACTTTATTCTTAAATTGAATTACCCCAATTTATTCCTCCCCCAATTGTTACTGTTTGTAAGTGTTTTACTGACCCTGCAATTTTATGTCTGGGAGTCAGGGGGCGGTGCTGTGATAAGTATGAAGAAATATAAATAGTAAAATGGTTGCCTTATCAAACAGCAATATAAATGTATAACCGTATATGTGCAACGACAATATTAATTGTATTACCAAAATATCTTAAATGACACCTTGCTCAAATTCGAGCTTCTTTTTTGAGTCGAGTATATTAAAGTGTTACCACCAATGCTAAAAAGACAGACGACAAAGCAAGACAATGACTAAAAATGAACTCGACATACAGACCATATCGACCAAACGGACAGACTTTCAAACTGACCGTGTTTTGCTATTGAGACAGGTGACAGAGAAAAAAGAAAAAGCCTACCCTTCGCATTTTTTAAAATTTCTTTTTGCCGACCCGCATTGCACACATTTGGTTTTGCCCGACACAAAAGCCAACGCTTCGCAAAACCAAAAGAGTGCAATTTTTGCCAACGCACCCCGACAGAATAAACTAAATTTGAGAATTAAATTTTTATAGATACCAAGAATATATGGACGGATTAAGTCAAACACCGGAACAAGATAAAATAAACGCATTGCGACAAATACTTCCTGAAGCATTTAGCGAAGGAAAAATCGATTGGGAAAAACTCAAAGCCACTCTTGGTGAAAATGTAAATTTCAGTAACGAGAGATATGTGTTAAACTGGGCAGGAAAAAGTGATGCTTTTAAAGTACTACAAACACCCACAACAAAAACTCTTATACCTGACAAGGAGAAATCCATAAACTTTGATGAGACTGAAAATATTTTCATTGAAGGTGAAAACCTTGAAGTGCTGAAAGTGTTGCAAAAAAGCTACTTCGGGAAAGTGAAAATGATTTCAATAGACCCACCATACAATACAGGAAACGATTCTTTTATTTACCCCGACAAGTTTTCGGAAACCAAAGCAGAATATGAAAAGCGTGTTGGTGATAAGGATGAAGAGGGTTATATGACCAAAGATGGTATGTTTAAAAAGAATAGCAAGGAAAACGGTCAGTACCATAGCAATTGGTTAAATATGATGATGCCAAGACTTTATTTGGCTAAAAATCTACTTAAACAAGAAGGGGTAATTCTTGTTTCAATTGATGATTATGAAGTACACAATTTGCGGCTTATGATGAATGAAATTTTCGGTGAAGAAAATTTCATATGTCAATTAATTTGGAATAAGCAGCACTCGCAACAACAAGGGTTATTCAAAAAATATCACGAATACATCCTGTTATATGCTAAAAATGAAACTCTTCATACTAATATCTCTGGTGGTGATGGCATAATTGATGCCGGAGCTTTAAAAAAAGTATCAAGGGGTAATCCTGAAAGTACATTTACTTTTCCTGTGGGAGTTAGATTTGAGGCACCAGAAGGTACAAAAATTGAAGGAACCTTTGGAGACGCTGAAAAGGTAACTGTTGTTGATGGTGCACTTATCTGTGAAAATGGAAAAACAAAAGAAAGTGTTACTCTTTCTGCTGGTTGGACGCAAAAAGACCAAATGACACAATACTTTCTTGGAAAAGAGGTATTAGATACAAAAGGACAAAAAGTAGTTGAGTTTTATTTTAACTCTAAGGGGAAATTGAAATGCTTGAAAGAGAGATCTAAAATAACTCCATCAACGATATTACCTGAATATGGTATGGTAAGTTCTCAAACAGCTTATGTGGCAAGTTTGTTCGGCAATACACCAGTATTTGACAATCCCAAACCAATAAAGATGATCATTGACTTCATCGACTGGTTTTGTGAAGAGAATGATATAGTATTAGATTTTTTTGGGGGCAGCGGAACATTAGGTGAAGCCGCTTTACAAAGTAAATCGAAGCCAAAATTTATTGTAGTTCAATTAGATGAAAAAATTGATGACTCCAGTGAATCTGGTAAAAACGCAATTAAATTAGGCTTTAATACAATTTCTGAATTATCAGCAAGTAGAATTAGTCGAGCAATTCAGAAAATCAAAGCCGATAATTCTCTTTTCCAAGAATCCAATGATTTAGGTTTCAAATTGTTAAAGTTGAAAGACAGCAATTTCAAACAATGGCAACAGATTGACGGAAAAGATGCCATAGCACTTGCCGAGCAAATGAAATTGTTTGTTGACCCGGTATCTGAATCGGCCACCATTGAAAACATGGTGTATGAACTTTTACTCAAAAGTGGTAAAAACATAAATAGTAAAATCGAGAAAAAGCAAAACTATTTCAGTATTAACGAGAATGAATTGGTACTTATTCTTGAGAAGGCAAGCCAAGAAATCATTGATGAGGTAATTGGCTCCAAACCTAATAAAGTAATTGCATTAGACAAGTTATTCAAAGGCAATGACCAGTTAAAAACAAATACGGTTTTGCAAATGAAAGATGCGTCCATTGAATTTAAAACGATATAAGTCTTATGAAATTAACGTTTGAATCCAATCTGCAATACCAGCAAGAAGCCATAAAATCAATTACGGATTTGTTTGAAGGGCAACCTTTGGAAGATTCTATTTTAGAATTTAACTTCAAGGAAGAGGGAACTTTAAATCTAATCAATGGCGTAAGTAACAACTTGGTTTTATCAGATGAACAAATCTTGCTTAATCTTCAAGGTATACAGGCAAATAATGAAATCAAAGTTTCGGAAAAGTTGGACGGTATGCACTTTTCAGTGGAGATGGAAACGGGAACAGGAAAAACCTATGTCTATTTGCGAAGCATTTATGAACTGAACAAACTTTACGGTTTCAAAAAGTTTGTGATAGTGGTGCCGTCTGTTGCCATTCGTGAGGGTGTATTGAAAAACCTTGAGATTACACACGACCATTTTCAAAATTTATATGACCATGTTCCGGTAAACTTTCAAGTTTACGATAGCACCAAAGTATCCACATTAAGAGGTTTCGCCACTACAAACAATATTGAAGTATTGGTCCTCAACATTGATTCTTTTGCAAAAGACGAAAACATTATCAATAAGCCAAACGACAAACTCAACGGACAAAAACCACTTGAGTTCATTCAGGCAACGCGGCCGATAGTTATAGTTGACGAGCCGCAGAATATGGAAACAGAAAAACGTATCACGGCCATCGGGAATTTAAAGGCCCTGTGTACGCTTCGCTATTCAGCAACACATAGGAATCAATACAATCTTACCTATAGCCTAAACCCTGTAAAAGCTTACGATTTGGGACTTGTAAAACAAATTGAAGTAGATTCTATCATTGAAGAAAATGCTTTCAACGATGCATTTGTTTCGGTAGAATCAATTACCGCTACTAAAAGCAAAGTAACAGCCAAAGTTTCCATTAACAGCAACGATAATGGGGGTGTAAAAAAGATAACACTTACTGTAAAAGTGGGTGATGATTTATACAAACTTTCCAACGAAAGAGAAATTTACGCCGAAGGATATATCATTGAAGAAATTGATGCTGTAAACCAGTGCATTTCCATATCGAATGGAAACTTATTATACAAAGGAGACAGTCAGGGCGGTTTGACCGATGAAGTAATGAAGTTTCAAATCCGAAAGACCATTGAAGAGCATCTGAAAAAAGAAAAGCGGCTCAATAAAATAGGCATTAAAGTTTTGTCCTTATTCTTTATTGACAAAGTAGTCAATTACCGTTCATACGATTCAGTTGGTAATCCTGTAAAAGGAAAATTCGCCTTATGGTTCGAAGAAATCTATCAGGAATATATTTCAAAACCGGCCTTTAGTGAATTAAATAAGTTCAACGTAGAAGAAACACATAACGGCTATTTTTCTCAGGACAATAAGGGGAAAATGAAAGATACATCAGGCGAAACCAAAGCAGATGATGATACTTATAGTTTGATAATGAAAGACAAAGAGAAATTGTTGGGTTTGGATAATTCGCTTCGTTTCATTTTCTCACATTCTGCATTGCGTGAAGGTTGGGACAACCCGAATGTATTTCAGATTTGCACATTAAATGAAACAAAATCGGATATTAAAAAACGTCAGGAAATTGGAAGAGGATTGCGGTTAGCTGTTGACCAAGCAGGTAAACGAACCTATGACCAAAACATTAACCGATTGACAGTAATTGCGAATGAATCGTATGATGATTTTGCAAAAGCATTGCAAAAAGAAATTGAAGATGACTGTGGAGTAGAGTTTAAAGGCAGAATCAAAAACAAGCAAGCACGAACACCCATCAAATACCGGAAAGGCTTTGAAGCAGATCCTAAATTCCTCGAGATATGGGAAAAGATTAAAAATAAAACAACTTATCGTGTCGATTACAAAACAGATGAGTTAATCATATTAGCTGCTAAGGCAATTAAAAACTTACCTGAAATAAAAGCCCCTTCCATCCGATCTACTAAAACGAGTATTACCATGACTGATGAAGGAGTTGGTACTTCCTATGTTGGGGAAAAGGTAGAATCCTATGGCGGCTATTCATGGAAAATTCCTGATGTATTGGGCTACATTCAAAGTAAAACAGAATTAACACGTTCCACCATTGAGGAAATATTAAGCAAGTCAGGAAGAATTGAAGACATAATGGTAAATCCACAACTGTTTTTAGATCTCGCAACACAAGCCATTAAACGAACCTTGTATGACCTGATGATTGATGGCATCAAGTATCAAAAGATTGGCGGTTCAGAATACGAAATGGCATTGTTTGAAGCACAAGAATTGGAAGTATATCTAAACGATTTTTCATTTAAGGTAACAGACAATACAAAAACCATTTATGATGAATTTGTACCCTTAGATTCTGGAGTAGAAAGCAAGTTTGCAAAGGATTGCGAAACAAGCGATCAAATAAAATTCTATTTCAAATTACCTAATTGGTTTAAAATTCCTACTCCAATTGGGAACTACAATCCGGATTGGGCATTGGTATTTGAAGACGATAAGAAAATTTATTTTGTAGCAGAAACCAAAGACACAGGAACACCACAAGTTGATTTATCTAAACTAAGTGGTGACGAGCAAAGAAAAATTAAATGTGGAAAAGCACACTTCAACGAGTTTGCAAACTTGGAATATAAAATAGTTAACAAGGTAAATCAATTAATCAACTGATATTATGGCAAGCATTTCAAATTTAAATGAGGCAACAGCTGAGCTAACTAGAATAATTCATTCAAAAGGTGGGAAAATAATTAAGACGGAGAATCTTTCAAATAGGGGGCGATTTGGAAACCTGAGGCTATTTACTGATATGAACGAAGTATATCATCTAAAATTCTCAAAAAAATTAATAGAACCTAGACCAAAAACACCAACAAATAATTCTGATTTAGATGAGAAACTACGACTCGCAGTTAAATATTTTGGTAATGGTGAAAATACATTAAACGGACTAGATGAAGATTTACTATTAGAGTTAATTGAAATTGAAAGCACCGGCCAACAAACATATTTTGTTACTGTAATGTCAGATGGTAGGGTACTTTGGAGATCAGGGAGAGAAGCTTATGAATTCGTGCAACGATATGATACAATAATTCATTTCCCTAAAGCATTTCAACAGCCAGTTGGTTTCGTGCCAACAGGTTGGTTAATAAACAAGTCGAATTTAATTATTGGACTACCAAACATATTAAAATGAATACAATAGGCATTGATTTCGGAACAGGTAATTCTGTATTAGCAGAATGGTTTGGCAACGAATCTAAAATATTTGAAAAAGTAGGCAGCAATGGATTGGTCTGTTCTGATGTTGTTATTGATGGCGAAGGAAAACCTCTTGCGAAATCTATAAATGAAATCAATGACTTGTCTGGTTTCAAGATTGAAAAATCAATTAAAAGGAGACTATTAAAAGCAATAGACAGTGAAGATGAAAAAGAAATTGCCTATTTAATTGGCTTATGTGTATGCCGCCTTAAATACATTTTTGATGCCTATCAATCATCAACTTCAGAAAAAATAGCAAAAACAGTACTTACCTGCCCTGCCAATACAGGTCAAGCCTATCGAACAACATTAATGGAAATTGGAAGGCAAATCGGTCTTCCATCTATTGACATCGTTGACGAACCAACTGCCGCTGCGGTGCATCATGGCTTAACAGAAGTAGCTAAGCAGAATGAAAGATGGATGGTGATAGACTGGGGATGTGGCACCTGTGATATTTCCATGATAGAACGAAAACAGGGTTCAAGAGACCTAAGAGTTGTAACAGTAGAAGGCGATAACAATTTGGGGGGTTCTGATATTGACACTTTACTTGCAACGTCAATTGCTGATGCATTAAAAATTAACATAGAACAACTACCACACTATGCAGCCGAAAAAATAAAAATTGAGCTAAGCAATAAAGAATCTTTCTCTAAAGAAATTATACTCAACAACGGAGATAAAACAACAATAACAGTTGACCGTACCAAACTTGAGCAATTAATTCAACCACTATTAATACGCTTTAAGGATTTAATTAACAATGCACTACAAGCTGCAGGTTGGACAGATAGCGGAGTTGATAGAATTATTGCAACAGGTGGTCCGGTATTAATGCCCTGTGTAAAAAATATCATTACCGAATTAGCTGAAGATATGGGAGCTGAGTTAAATGATACAGATCCTTTGACCAGTGTTGCTAAAGGTGCAGCAAGATTGGCTGAGTTTAAGCGAATAGGTGGTTTAGTTGTTACTAATAAAGTAGCAAAATCAATTGGCATAAGAGTTTCGAAAAGTAACAATACTGATGTTTATTATAAAATAATTCAAAGAGGAGAAGATAGACCGGTAACCAGACAGGTTGAGCTTACCACTAGCATTGATTTACAAGATGTGATTGAAATTGAGATTCGGGAAGGAGACAATGACATCAGTGCAATTTCAAACACGTTGCTGGCAAAATTGAATGCCGTTGTTCGTCCGGAAACTAAAGGCAACATAAAACTTAAGCTTCAAATTGCCTTGAATGATTCAGGAACTCTCGAAGCATACATTGAACCAATTTCAGATAAAAGTACGGTACGTGAAATTCAGGCAGTTGGTATACGATTAGAAAAAACTCAAAAGGAAACAGTTGAAGGAGAACTTAGAACAGATGATCCAATTTCAGAATTTAAAACACAAGCCATAGATGGTGAAGTTGACCCTGATACAGCTCGTCAAATTTATGAACGACTAAAAGTAAAATATCATCCTGACAGGCAAGCTGAGAAGCGAGAATATTGGAATCAAAAATTACGTGAACTGGATGAAAGTTTCAATAACTATATTCAGGAAGTACAGAAAAGAATGTATGCATCATCCGTTCCGAATTTGCCTTGGAATGATACAACCAAACTTAAGAGCATTATTGTTGACGAAGTATTAGCACATCGATTAACTCATTGCTTGGCAAATAATATTGGTGATGAAAACCAATTAAAACTGGTGCCTGAAATATTAAAGCAATTTCCCGATTATAGAAGGGTTATTGCATCCTATCTCTCAGGTATTAAAAGCAATTCTGCTTTGCAGAACCTTTTAGCTACAGATGATAGGCCTCAAGTTGGAATGGTCGTGTTGCTTCAAAATGTGCAGGGTAAATCAATCAAAGAAAAGCACGAAGTATTAAAGGCTGTCTATCGGGTAAAGGAGGAAAAGTTAAGGGAGTTTTTAAAAGCGGCAGATTTTAATATTGATAACCTTTTTGTTGAAGTTCCAAAAGTTGCGGACGTAGCCAAAAATCCTATAACCGGACAGGTAAATACAGTTGGAACAGCTGCATCCAGTTTCAAGGGAAAGTTGAATTATGAGTATAATGGTAATGACACTATCATTACAGGTAACACCTATCCCGTAAAAGAATTGATTAAAAAAGCAGGTGGACGCTGGGATCCAGGGAGTAGTGCCTGGAAGATTGCAGGTAAACATGTAACTGATAAAGAGATTTTTGATTAATGGCTAGAGAATTAATAGTAAGCGATGATTTTTTGACAGGATTAGATGAGCTAAACCCTGAATTAAAAGAACGTGCTATTGAGAAAATAAAAATCCTTTCCGAAAACCCTTCGCACCCTTCCTTAAATGCCCACAAAATAAAAAAAACGGAAGGCAAATGGGAATGCTATATAAATATGGCTTACCGTATTATTTACGAGCCATTGAGTGATGTAATCCGCTTATGGAAAATTGGTGACCATTCAATTATAGATAAAGTTCATACACTAACATTTGCCCCACATACTGCTTTTCGCAGGTTTAATGAATCAGAAGAAAGCACAGAGAGTAAAGAAACTTTTGTAATTCCGGAAGAATGGAGCAAACCGAAAGAAGTTGCAGATTATCCATTCGAGTATTTTAATCGGACACATCTGCGGATTTTGGGAGTTCCTTCAAACTTGGTTAAAGCTGTTCGCAAAGCACCAACAATAGATGCAATTGAAGCGATTAGGGACCTACCGGAACATACCAAACTATGGTTGCTAGAATTGGCTACAGAGCCAAAACTAGATGATGTATTATTTGATCCAGGTCGTTTATTCTTCAGAACCACACTTGATCAACTAGAGGGTTATTGCAAGGGAAAAATAAAACGACTCATGCTTAATCTTGAAGTTGAGCAAAAACAATTTGTAGATAAGAAAATTGATGAAGCCCTGCTTTTGAGAGGTTGTGCGGGTTCTGGTAAAACAACAGTGGCTATATATAGAGCTGTGAATTTTGCCATGAGTGGGGAAAAGACAATTTTCCTCACTTTCAATAAAACTCTTGCCATAGCAGCGAAAAACCTAATTGAAGAATTAATTGGAGACCTTCCACCTTATTTAGAAGTTACCAATATTGACTCTTGGATCATGCGGTTTTTAAGAAGTCGTGACCATCAAATAAACATTATCAATAATAAAGAACAAAGAGAAATCTATCTCGAAGTATTAAAATCTGTTCAACTTTATAAGCGGTCATATGTGCATGATTTTCCATGGACTTTCTTCAGAGATGAGATAGCCAGAGTAATTAAAGGAAATGGTTTAGCTAAGGAGGATGATTATTTAGCCATACCAAGGTATGGAAGGAAAACTGCATTAAAACGTAAAGCAAGATCAGCCACTTGGGCTGTATATGAATCGTATCAGCAAAAGCTAAAAGAAAGAAATTTTATTGATTGGCAAGACTTGAGCCTAGTTGCATACAAAGAACTATTTAAGTCATCATTAAACAAACCATATAAATTTGTAATTATTGATGAATCGCAAGATTTAACAAGTATTCAAGTTAGGATTGCTCAACGCATCATGAAGGGTAGCCAATCCTCAGACAGCAGTATTTTTATGGTAGGTGATTATGCCCAAACACTTTACTCAAGAGGTTTTTCATGGAAGCAAGCAGGCATACAAATACAAGGACGAAGTTTTAGTTTGAAAAGAAATTTTAGAAATACAAGACAGATTGCAGAAACAGCAGCCGCTTTAAATGCAAACAACCAAAACCTTAAATTATCAGGTGAGTTTGTTGACCCTCTATTTACTAATAGACAAGGCCCTTGGCCGGTATTACTGAATTGTGAGGATATAGAAAGCGAAATTAAAGCAATTGCAGAACAAATACTCGATTTAGTAAGCGACAATCAATTCAGGCTCTCTGATTTTGCGATTTTAAGTCCTACCGTTCAATTATGCAATGCAGTTAAAAATCGTCTTGACCAACTGAAAATTCCTGCAGTGTTAAAGGATGATGATCAATTTGACATATTAGAGGAAACAATAAAGGTTCTTACAATTCATTCTGCAAAAGGCTTAGAATTTCCTGTTGTATTTATTCTAGGTCTTCATAATGGGATATTGCCTAATACAATTAAATCCATTGATGATGAAGAATCTGAATTAGCTTTAGAAAGAGAAAGAATACTGTTATATGTTGGCATTACAAGAGCTGCAGAAATGCTTTATCTGGTGACTTCTAAAGAAAAACCTTCAATTTTTATTTCTGAAATTATCAAACTTTTGAAGGTTCAACAATTTAAAGAATCAATTTATAATGGATAAAATGATAGATATTTTAATTGATATATTTCCGGAATTTGGTTTACCGGAGCCAGAGACAAATTATCTAATCAGAGAGTCCAATGCAGAAATTTCTTTCTTATTTGCTTGGCCAATTCAAAAAATTGGGCTAAGAAAAGGAAACGACACTAAAGTTCAGACCATTGGCGATTGGCAAATATTTGAGTGCTTTAATCAGGAATCTGCACGTGTTGCATTAAGATCAATTGGATCTTTATTAAATATTGAATCCAATATACTTCGTATTGACTTTAGTAATGTTGTAATGCTTTTTGAAGCACGTCAATTAGATTCTGCAAGAAATGAAATCGACAAACTAATTCAATCTATTCAGCAAGACCATCCGGATTTTAGTGCTTGTAATAAATGGTTAAAAGAGCTAAGAAAAGCAGCGAGACAAAAAACTCCTGAAAAAATAGCTGCAGTTACAATGCCTGTTGTGTCATTCCCATTGCAGATCAAAAACGATGCAGAAAGGATTACATCAAATATTTCCGAGTCCTTCAACATTCTAGGGGCTTACTCTCCACAAAATGAAACCTATGATTCTATAGATGCAATTTGGGTGGGATTAATTAGAGACAAGGCTGTTAGTCCTTTTGTTGCTTGTGTTGATAGTTGTCCTGCTTATGAAAATGATACTAACTGGCAGGTATTCGGTTCGGAGTTGGAATTACTTGAAACGTTACTTCAAAAATTGGAGAAAAAGCCCACCTTTATTTGGGGTGCTGACAAGATTCTCACTTTGATAAATAATTGGCATTACCGCCTGAAAGGGACATTGTTAAGTGATATTGAATTTTATGATTTAGAAAAAATAGCAAGCGTATTTTCACCCTTAACTCATCGCACGGATTATCCTGATTCTTTCTGCAAACAAAGGGACATTGCATACACCGATGATATGGGGCTTGGTGGGCCATTAGGTGCAAGTTTATGTTTGCTAAATAGTTTAATTGAAGATTCAAGGAGTTTTTCGGATGCACTAAAAAATGCTATCAAAATTGTATTGTCTAAACCTAAGAAAAAAAGTACTAAAGAATTATTTGATGAAGAAGAGAATACATTAAGTTCAAATTATTTAAATAATACTTGGTTAGAATTGTTATTTCCAACAGCTACTGCTGGCGATTTAACTAACTATTTTGAGCTTCTAAAAAAGTATCACCTAAGTGTTCCTCAAATTATTGTAACATCAGAACCAAATAACTCAAAATCCACCAGCAGTTCTTCAGTTAATGATTTTTTAAAGAAAGTTGGTTTTGTAAGTCAAGTTACAAAGTTCGAATATGCAGAGAGAAAGGAACAAATAGCATTTAGCCAAAAGATTGAAGAATGTCATTTATCAGCGAACACATTTGTTATTGAGGCGGGTACTGGTATTGGAAAAACAATTGGATATTTAGTTCCTTCATTAATTTCGGCAAACAGAACTTATATAGCAACACATACAAAGTCTTTGCAAGATCAGGCCTGGTTTAAAGATGTGCCTTTGATAATGGAAGCGCTGTCTGTAGCCGGAATTAAAAAATCTGCTACAATCATCAAAGGGAAAGGAAATTATGTTTGTCTACAATCGGTATCGGATGTTGTAGAATCAATGGATGAGCATATCAGTAGACCTGATGATGTATTTTACATAGCATCAGTACTTCATTGGCTACTCTTAACCCAAACAGGATGGTTAAGTGAAATAGAGCATTTGAGGAATGGGAAAATATCTAATTTGATAAGCCGTGATGTTGCACCTCCGACCTTAAGAGCTGAATGGTCAGACAGTGATCCTCACAATAAAGCCAAAGAGGCTGCAACAAAAGCTGATTTAGTTATTGCAAATCATAGTTATGTGATTTTAGCTTCACAGATTTCAGATACAAATTCAAAAGGACTGGATGCAATAATTATAGATGAAGCACACAATTTGGAAAATGTTGTAACGGAAGTATTGACAATGCATTTTCGACCATTTGCATTACAATCTGAACTTCAATCATTAATCAAAAGAGATAAATCAAATAAGCCACAGGGGCTTTTTCGGGCAATTTTTGAACACAAAGAAATTGATTCAATTGCTCAAATCAAGGAATTCAGCGATTCTGTTTTTGAATATGAAAACTTGCTTAATGATTGGTGCAATAAAGCTCTTAGGCGATTAGACGAGTTACTTCAAAACATTAAAGAAATTGATCCGGATTACCCTATTCCATTCGAACTTGATGATTTCTGGGTGCCCAGTTTATTCGAACAAGCAAAATCATTAAATGATTCAATTACGAAATTATCGGTAAAGGCAAGAGCACTTTTAGAAGTTTATCCGACAATAAAAGGGCTTCCTATAAAACTACAAAGTTCTTTAGGTTCTTTTGAACAACATTTAAATGAAGGCAACGCGGCATTAGCCGACTTATTTGAAAAGAAAAATGATTGGGTGCATTGGGGCGAAGCAATAATATCAGGCAAGAATCAAAGCAACACAAAGTTTGAATGGAATATTATACTTCATAGTACACCAATAAATATCTCAGGCTGGCTATTAGAAAATTTCCATCCAAAATTTAAGCACAAGGCTTTTGTTTCCGCAACATTAACTGTTGGTGGCAGTTTTGAACCAATTTGCAATCGATTAGGAATTATTGGTGATAGCCTGGCTAATCAAACTATCACTGGAATTTATCCTTCCCCTTTCGATTACAAGAAGCAAGCATTACTTGCTGTCCCACACGATATGCCGCTTGCTAATCCTGCTCTAAAAGTTGACCCTTTTTACATTGAAGAACAAAGTAAGCATATTGCAGAACAAGCAATAGTTTCAGAAGGCCGCATGCTTGTTTTATTTACATCAAACTTAATAATGTCTGAGATTGAGCATAGACTCCAATCAAGGCTCAATGAACATGGAATTATAGTTATTTCACAAAACAACGCGAATCGTTCCGCTTTAGTTGATAGACTTCGTGAAGCCCCTAGAAAAGGAGAGAAAATAGTTTTATTAGGAGTAAGATCATTTTGGGAAGGAGTGGATATACAAGGAGCTGCACTTTCAACAGTAATTGTAACTCGTTTGCCGTTTGAATATCATAATCACCCGGTACAAAGAGCTAAGAAGATATTTTATGAATCCAATGGTCATGACAGAGATTATTTTAGAGAATATGTAGTTCCATCAACATTCATTCATTTGAGACAAATGTATGGTCGCTTAATTCGTTCCGAAAAAGATAGAGGAGCAACTGTAATAACAGATCCTCGGATTTATTCAAAAAAATATGGTAAAGCTTTACTGCATAGTTTGCCGGAATCCACAACTATAATAGACAATAGCAAAGTTGTATTAGATTCAGTAAAAAAGTTCTTGGCCGGTGAAAATATTGAATCTTCCTATGTTTGGGGCGGTCTCCCTTATGCTTCCTATGAATTGTCACCTGAGCAAAGAGCTATTGTAGAGAGTCCATCGAAACGAATTCTTGTGAGAGCAGCCGCAGGCTCGGGTAAAACACACGTTTTAATCACTAGGTTGATTCGCTTGGTTGAAAGTTCAAATGCCAAGCCAGAGGATGTGCTTGCCTTGACGTTCACTAACAAAGCGATGAATGTAATGTATGACCGAATAGAAAACGCATTAGGTGGTGAAAGAGCCTATACAATGCATAGAAATGTGCTTACTTATCACAAGTTGGCTATGCGTATTATAAGGCAAGATAATTTGGAAAACGAAACAGAAACAGGCTTTATTGATGAAAAAAATCCAACTCTTCAGCAGGAATTTATTGTTAAGGCAAGACAGAAAGCAGGAATAACTGAGCAATCACTAAATTTTGAAGATGCGTTAACTCTTATCGGATATGCTCAAAATGGTTTGATTAATGAAACTGAGTTAAGAGGAAGCATCTCTTCACTTGAAGCACAATCGCCATTGATGGCAAAATTTGCAAACTTTTATCTGACATACATTGAATTGTTAAGAGAGAAAAAACTTATCGATTATGGCGAAGCAATTGTACAAGCAATTCGAATTCTAAGAGGAAATAAAGATCAAGCAAAAAGATGGAGTAACAGATTCAAGTGGATATTCTGTGATGAGTATCAAGATACCTCCCCTGCACAAGCAACATTACTGCAATTGTTGGGTCAGCAAGCAAATTTATTTGTAGTAGGTGATTCATATCAATCAATTTATTCATGGCAAGGATCTGATCCTGATAATTTGAGACGCTTTGAAGTAGATTTTCCCAATACAGCTAGTTATTATCTCTCAAAAAATTATCGCTGTTTTCCTAAATTGGTGAGAATGTCAATGGGCTTTCTAGAAAAAGCCGGAGAATTGCATGGAGTAAGAGTTGAATATGATCACAAGCGTTCTACTGAAGATCAAAGTGTTTATTTTTTGAATAACACATCCGATGAACAAGAGACTGAAACGATTGCTAAAGTAATTAAAACTGCACTTGCACTTGAATTGCCTGGCGACCCGCCTAAAAAGGCAACTGTCGGTGTGCTTGCAAGGAAGTGGCATTTACTTACAACTATTGAAATGGGCCTGCTTAAACAAGGCATACCCTATAAATTTGAGGGCGACACCGCAAGAGGAATTTTAGCAAGTCCAAAAGTTAGGAAATTGGTTGAACAATCAGCCAATTTGATTTACAGAAATGAAATGGGTCAAGATTTTGGGGATTCTATTGAAGGTAAAATAGGACAACGCATCAAAGACGACAAATTTGGAACTGCCACAGATTTAATCAAAGCAGTCAAAGAAGCGCAAACTGGTGAGAATTTGGATTCAATGGAAGAAAATGAGTTTAGCCAATTATGCGATATTCTTTCACAACAAGCACCTAAAACTCTATTGCATTTCAATACAAATAATAATGAAAAACCTTGTGTAGTTCTTTCAACTATTCATAGCCAGAAAGGTGAAGAATTTGATACTGTAATTGTTGTCGGAATGGAGGAAGGAAATTCACCTCACGAACAGCCAAAGAATCATGCGCATCTAATTGAATGGCGAAAAGTGGTGCAAGAATTAAGTCATGCAACATGGAGGGCGAGTATTACAGATCAAGATTTAGAAAGAATTTATAAGCAGGAAGAAAAGAGGATTTTCTATGTAGCAATGACAAGAGCAAAGTACAATTTGGTTATTTCTAATTGTAAGAAACGCAACATTATGGGTCGTTCAAAAGACTACTTAAAATCTTCATTTCTGGAGCTCTCAAATGACACTAACTTAGTTAAGGAAGCTAATGCTGAATATGAAATATCTATACAGGCACCTAAGATTGATATTTCAAATAAAGGCGAATACATGACAAATGGAAGAGTTTATGAAACTGTTGCCGGCATTTCGGTAAGATCAAAATCGGAAATGCTCCTTGCTAATGAATTCACCCGAATCGGAATTTACTTTGAGTATGAAATGCCTGCTGAAAATGTATTAAATGCTTTACCAGATTTTATCTTACCGCATTATGGAAATGTGATAGTAGAACATTTAGGACTCATTAATGATGCTGAATATCTAAGAAAATGGGACGAGAAGGCTCTAAAATACGAGGCAGAAGGCATTTTATATTTAAGAACCAATGAAGAGGAAATTTACAACCTTTCACAAACTGTTTCTAGAATTAAAGAACAGGCAACAACTTGGTGCAGCAAAAAACTTGGTTCAAAATATTGCGAACTAATTGAAGTTTGGGAAGAAATTAGGAAATCAAAAGCATTAAACATTGAAAAACCAACTAGCAAATATGAAGATGGTATTTTTGAGATAGAAAATAATAAGATAAAGTATGTTGTTGTTGATTCAAAAGATATTGCCAAAATACAAGATGGCCTTAAATCAGAAATTGTTAGTTGGACAAAGGAAATAATAATTAATCATGATGTATATTTTGGAAGCATTGAATAGCCAACGCATTTTGCAAGCACATTTAAAAGCCGCACAAGCCAACGCTGAACCAAAGCTTTTAAAAGAGCTTGCAAAGCCAACCAAAGAAAAAAAGAAATTTTAAAAAATGCCCAACCGCACGACTGAAAGACAAATGAGAGTGAGCAAAACAGGACATACAAACCACGGCAGACAGAGAAGCACTGGTGGTAACATGAACTGTGCATAAAAACAAATAAAAACTACCTTTTTAATGTAAAGTTGAACAGTAATTAGGTAGATAAATAGAATTGTTTTTTACTACAGCAAATACTTGTTTTAATAGCTTGTTCATAAGGGCGATTAGTGCTTGTTTCCCATTTTCGCCATTGGCTTTCAGTCTGTCAAAATGTAGTTTGCAAGCATCAGTAGTTTGTTTAGCATTCATAGCACATATGTATAAAACATCACGAATTGGTTTGCCACCTTTTTTGTAGATGCGGTTGCTTCCTTTTATACTAGTCCCACTGGAATATTCAGTTGGGCTTAACCCAGCAAAGCTGATTAATTGACGGTGATTGGTAGTATGTTTAAATCCTTGAGTGAAGATGATTAGTAAAGCATTAGCGCGTTTTCCAAGGTCATTGATAATACACTTCTTTAGTTAGATCAATTTTTATTCTTTGTAAAAGAAGAAATTTATCGTTTTACAATAATTTTCTAATCATCCCAATTCAAAATAATATGCCACAATTATCACCAAGAATAACTAATAAACATTCATATCAATCAATAAACCAAATAATTGCACTTTGGGAAGAGCTCTTGAACAAGCAAGAATATATTAATACACTTGTGATAGAATTAAGATCAAAGTTTAAAGAAAAAGAGTATGCTGAAATCAAGCTGCTTTTATTTAATAAAAAACAAGATGACTGGGTGATAATTAAAAATTCAAAAGCAGAATTAGATTCATCTGAATACCTAGGTCTCAAAAGATACAAGGAAGTAAAAGCTTCAAGTATGTTGGAAAGCACAAAAAGTTAATTTCAGTATTTAGAATCAATAAAGGATTCCATCAAATGATTTTTGTCACTTTTGTTTGCAAATAAATCAAAAAATTATATTCTTTTGGAATTCAGGGTCCCAATTTATTCCTATTGCATATTCAGATGAAAGTGACCCACTAAAGAGTGTGTGTTTTAGAGGGGGAAATTTTGACCAATGATCATTTATGCTTTAGGTATAATTATCATTTTATACCATAGAAAGCAGAATATTTGGAATTGTACCTGATTAATAATCATTACATAGGTTGAGATTAAGTCATTTAATACTATTTTGAAAGGAGTTAAATTCAATAATCAATGAAATTTGGAAAGACAATAAAACTATTTCTTTTAGATGGTGATCCCAATGGGCGTATTAGCTGCGAGTTATCTAATTGGACTGGCAAAGCCTATAAAATACCAAGGATCAAGGTAAAAGATAGTGGAGATCGTGAAGAACTAAATAGCACAGGAGTTTATTTATTATTTGGAAAACTTGAAGACCAAACGGATCAGGTTTACATTGGCGAGGCAGAGTCAATACTGAGAAGGTTGACTCAACAAGTAACTCAAAAAGAATTTTGGAATGAGGCTATTGTTTTTATCAGCAAAGACGAAAATTTAAATAAAGCCCATATTAAATACCTTGAAAATAGGCTTCATGAATTAGCCAAACAGGCTAATAGGTATAAAATCGAAAATGCAATAATCCCTACCCAGTCCTCAATTTCTGAGTCTGATAGAGCGGAAATGGAAGAGTTTATTGAAAACATTAAACTTTTAGTAAACACACTAGGTCATAAAGTTTTTGATGACAAAAGAGAAATCAAATCTATTCAGAAACACGAAACGTTTTTTATAAAGGCAACAAGAGGTGCTGATGCAATGGGTGAGCCGACCTCAGAAGGATTTGTAGTTTTTAAAGGGTCTAAAGCTTCAGCAACAACGGTCAATTCAATTTCGATTCCATTTCTGAATCTAAGGCAATCACTTATTGATAAAGGTATTTTACAATTAAGCGAAGATGTTCTAGTTTTTACTGAAGATTATGTTTTTAGCAGTCCTTCAACAGGAGCGGTTATGGTCATGGGAAGAAATGCTAATGGGCCACTAGAGTGGAAACTTTCCAATGGTAAAACACTAAGAGAATTTGAAACAAACGAAAAATGATTTACTACTTAAATTTAATTCTAGATGCCAACATACAGTGAACTTCTTGAAATGCCAGAATGGAAAGTCAAAAGGAAAGAGATTGTAACCAGAGACAAACAAACATGTCAAATCTGTTCCAATTACAATCATTTAATGGGCTTAAAAGTTGGTTATATAAATAGGAGTGAGATAAATAATAATGAGCTTTGCTTAGGATGGAATTTTTCCGGTCTCCAAAATAGTAGTGTAGTTCACTTTGATGGAATGACTTATATGTTATACATTAAGGATAGAAATACTTTAGGGTTTAATGACCTATATAATTACCTAGTTTATTTTGAAATTATTGAAACACACAGATATATTGTAGCAATCAGCGAGGTAGATATTCCATTTACAAGTCTCAATTCTTACCGTTTTATAGGAAGTAAAAATCCATTTAAACAAAAGGATTTTATAACTAAAGCAAAATATTTAGTCGTTCACGGTCTTCATGTTCATCATACTTATTATCAGTTGGATAAAATGCCATGGGAATACCCCTCTAAAAGTCTCAAGACAGTTTGTTGGAAATGTCATGAAGACCTCCATAAAAGTGAAAAGGTTCCAATTCTAGACTCTAATAATATTCAAATCGGGGAATTAACACCTTGCGCTAAATGTTGTGGAGCCGGCTATATACCCCAATACCGTCACGTTGAAAATGGGATTTGTTGGGATTGTAATGGAAAGCGTTTTATTGAATTTATAGATCAATCCCATTAATGCTAATTCTATCAGATAAGGTTGTTGGCAAATTTGATAAACAAAAGATCCTTCACTTCAGCTAGATGCGCACAAAAATACATTTTTTCCCTTTCATTGATGCTTAACCTTTGATTTTCTTAGTTCGAAAACCTAATTTATTTCATATACTTTTAAGTAAAATATTCAAAGTGGCACTGTATTGAATTACTTATCCAGAAATGTGTTAACACAACAAAAGTGTAAAAATGAGTAAGTCAACCTTCATGTGATCAAATGAATCCTTAAATGACTATGAACACCTTTCACTTCATCGATACCAAAGAATTCAGGAAAATAGATATTTCAGCGTTGTTTGACCCAACAATTGAACATTCAGCCTCGCATCAATTTTTCTGGTATATTGACAGTTTTGTGCTCCGAAAACAGCCACTACGACAAAAATCAAACCTTTAGTGATTACATAATCATCGACACTGTAAACATTCTACAGACAAACAAATGAAAAAACAAGCCAACACTTCGGCATAATGAAAAGGGGGGCAAAGCCAATCAAAAGCTGAAACACAATTACACCACATATAATTTTGCCCCAATTGACTAAAGACATTTAATAACATTGAGACAGATTCAATATGGAAACAATAGAAAAGCAAACAGAATACTTTAAGAGACTCATAGTTGACAGACAAGAAAATGCCCGTGTCATAGAAAAATCTTCGATGGAAGGTGTTAAAGGTTCTGTTGTAGAAAAATATAGTGACCAAGCCCATTTCATATATGAATTATTGCAAAATGCAAATGATGTTAAAGCAACAAAAGCAGAATTTAAATTAGAAAAAGGCGGTCTTTATTTCTCTCATAATGGAACTATTCATTTTACAGTTACAAATCCTGAAAATGAAAGAGAAGATAAAATCGATAATAGGCTTGGACACATTAATTCGATTACCTCAATTGGGCAATCTAACAAAACAACTGAATCCACAATCGGAAAGTTTGGTGTTGGTTTTAAAGCAGTATTTCAATACACAGACACGCCACACATTTATGATAAGTACTTTCAATTTAAGATTGAACGCTTTATCGTTCCTCGACTATTAAAAGATGATATTACAGACCACCCCAAAGGCGAAACCGTATTTTATTTTCCTTTTGACAAACAAGAGACTGACGAAAAAGGTATACTAAAAATGTCTCAGGAAAAGGCTTATTCAGATATTTTAGAAAAGTTTAAAAATTTAGTTTTCCCAACATTGTTTCTAACTCACTTAGAAGAAGTAAAATGGCGTGCAGAAGACAATGAAGTAGGAGAATATTCCAAAAACATATTAAGTCGAAAACAAGAAGAGGACATAATTTGTGAAAGAGTTGAACTCAAGCAGCAATTCGGATTAAAACAAACGAAAGAAAACTTATACATATTCACACGTTTGACAGAAGTACATAATCTTAACTATTCTATTGGCTACTTTCTTTCCGAGAAAGGCAATTTGATAGCAAAACAATTTTCTGCATTTTGCTTTTTTCCGACAAAAGAAACAACAAATATTAATTTTATTCTTCATGCTCCATTTTTACTCACAGATAGTCGCGAGGGAATACATCGATCTAAAGAGCAAAATACTAAAATGGTCAAGTTGCTTGCAAAACTTTCAGCAGACACTTTGCTCATTTTAAAAGAATTGGAGCTAATTACGGATGATATTATTGAAATTATTCCCCATAAAAATATTGATTACGGAAATGGTGGTTTTTTTAATGATTTCTATTTAAAAATAAAAGAGAAATTACAAACTCATGAAATACTTCCTGCAAAGGACAAAACCTTTGCCAAAAAGAAAAACGCATATTGGGCAGATTCGCCTGATTTGGCAAACTTATTCAGTAATGAACAACTTGCTGATTTAGTGAAAAATAAAAATGCAAAATGGGTTTTCTCGACAATAGGTAGAACAAAAGACAAGGAAATTACAG
The DNA here is from genome assembly GCA_002786355.1 of Sediminibacterium sp. FEMGT703S. Classification (GTDB taxonomy): domain Bacteria; phylum Bacteroidota; class Bacteroidia; order Chitinophagales; family Chitinophagaceae; genus Sediminibacterium. Next base: position 257,758 of record PGCO01000013.1, on the reverse strand, counting down.
ATTATATTGACGGTGGTTCTGAAAGGTCTTGGGATAGAAAAGAACCCAATTTGATAAAATCAAATATGGACTTTGAAAATAAAATTGCCGACTTGATAACAAGCAGTTTCATAAAAAATCAATCAAACGAGTGGCTGCATAAGTTTTATGAATATTTATTTGAAAGAAAATCTTATCAAGATAAGTTCAAAACAAAGCCTATTTTCAAAGATATACAAGGGAATGCAGTTCCAGCATTCGAGCAAAATGGAAAAAATTTGCATGGAGTTTTGTTTTTGCCCTTAGACGAAATAAATTCCTTATACAAAACTATTGATCCTGATTTACTAAAAAATAATAAGTCAAGGGAATTTATTGAAAACTTTGGAATCAAAAAACCAAGTTTAAAAGATGAGATATACACTAATATATTGCCTCAATATAATACAAATAAAGAAATTGATACAAGACCTCACTTTGAAATATTTTTTAAATATTGGAAAGAAACAGGGCAACCAGAGGATTTTATAAATCTGATTAAAGACAAATGTTTTATTCTTTACAAAACAAAAGATACCGAAAAAAGATTTCGAGGAGCAGCTGGTGACATTTATTACCCAACAACGGATTTAGAAAAGTATTTTGAAGCAAAACCTAATTCAAAATTTGTTGATTTAGGATATTATCACGGTTTTATTACAGACGAAAAAGAACAACAGTTAATAAAATCCTTTTTGTTTAAATTAGGCGTTAATGCATTGCCAAAAGTAATAATACTAGAAACAAAAGATTGGAATAATAAAGAAATAATGAAAGTAAATAATCTTGAATTTGGAATCTATATTCATAACCGAAGAAATAATTTCTCTACTCGTATTGTGGATAGAGATATTGATGGCTTGAACGAAATACTAAAAAAGATAGATATTGATAAGTCTTTTTTGTTGTGGAAATTAATTATCAAATACGGTTCATACTACAATGCAATTTTTGAATATGCTGTTTCTACATACGAAACAAGAAAAAAAGAATTCCCTTCTACTTTTATTAATAAACTTAAAACTGCGAAATGGCTTTTGTCAAAAGGTAACAAATTTGTAACACCAAATGAAATCACCATAAATGAACTAGCAAGTGGTTATGAAAGCAAGACAGAATTGGAGCGCTTACTAAATTTTAAACCGACTGTTGCCTTATCAGAATCAGAGCGTATAGCTCAAAAATTTGAAAGTGAAGAGGAAGCGGAAGAAGCAAGAATGGCATTAGAAGAAAAAAGAAAAAAAGAAAATAGAAAGGTGGAACGAAAAGCATCAGAAAAAAATAGTACAGTTTATTCAGATGACTTAGAAGATGCTATTGAAAGTTTGGAAAATCTTTCTAAAACCGTAAAAAAGATAAAGCATGATAAGAGGAAAACAAATACATTGCCGGACTTCGATGAAGAAGAAGAACTTGCAGAGGCAATAGAAATTGCAAAACAAAAAATTGAAATAAAAAAAGAACGTCAGGTTTTAGCAAAGTCGTTAAGTGAGAATGTAAAATACTCTTACGATTGGTTTAAGGCATATCTACAGTTGCTTACTACGTATGGCGAAAAAAAAGACAAACAGAAACAAAAATCAATTTCGTTTCAGGAAATTAAGCCTTATAAAGCCGAAAATAAATACTTTTTACTTTGCGGTGCGAGTAGTTATATACCACCTGAGATTGAAAATGCAAATGATTTTAAGATCTCACTTTTTTTTGACGGTGGAAAAAGAGAAATAATTCTTGTTGAGGGTGTTTCTAAAAAGGGGCAAGATTTGTTGATTTATTGCCGTACACCTTTGTCCGGCAATACACTTTCTCGTCTTTCAAAGATCTTTAAGGTTGAAATCAATTTTACACCTATAATTGATTTGCTTGATAGGTTAGAAAGAGCCTTTAATAACAGAAATTATATTGATGCTTGGGAAAATATTGAAGAAGCAATGCCTTCATTAAATTATATTTATGGGCCACCCGGTACAGGTAAAACTACAACAGTTTGTAATAATATTAATGAAACTTTAATTTCTGACTCAATGTCTAAGGTTTTGGTGCTTACACCAACCAACAAAGCCGCTGATGTTGTTTGTAAAAAATTAAAAGAAATTAATCCTGATATTATTGCAGTTCGTTTAAGTCATCCAACAGACCCGGCATTAGAAGTATACCAAATATATCGAGATACACTTGCCCATGACGAAATCAAAAGAATTGATGTAGTTGCTTCAACAATACATAGGTTACCATATTTTGATATTCACGAAACAGGGCTACTATTTCAATGCGATTGGGATTATGTTGTTTTTGATGAGTCATCTATGACAGGGCTTCATTACATAACCTTTGCAATAATGGCATTATTTAAGACTAATCCAAACACAAAATTTATCGTTGCAGGTGATCCAAAACAAATTCCACCTGTTGTAGAAATTGATGAAAAAGAATTAGAAAACTTTGATTTTCAAGACGAGAATATTTATAAAATGATGAATCTTGAAAGTTTTAATCCCGAAAAGCAATTAATTAGAGACATAGATAGTATTATAAATCTTACAACTCAATACAGAAGTGTACCCAGCATAGGTCAACTATTCAGTGAGCTTTCTTATTCGAGTTTATTGGAACATGATAGAGCAAGAAATAGGACAGGAGTAAAACCTTTACCAAAAGTGATTAGAAACATAATCACATCGAACGTTACTTTTGTTGATATTCCACTTAATCAAGATAATACTATTTACCGAGTAAATAAACTTTTTTATAGTTCATATCATACTTATTGTGCTATTTTAGTTTCTGAAATAATCAGGTATTTTGACAAAACAAACAAAGAAGAACAATGGACTATCGGTCTAATTGCACCATACAAAGCACAAGCAGTGTTATTCAGTAAATTGATAACTTCTTTCGGACTTACTGAAAAAATTAAAGTAATTTCCGATACCGTTCACGGTTTTCAGGGTGATGAATGTGATATTGTTTTTTTTGTTTGCAACCCAAACAATTATTTCTTTTCAAACCACGTAAAAGCACTTTTATCAAAGGAATATATTTATAATGTTGCAATAAGCAGGGCAAAAGACTATTTGATTGTTTTACATCCATTTTCTGCAATTCCGAACAATAATTTCATCAATAAAATTGGGCATTCATATAAAAACAACTTTGGCAATACTAAAATCTTAAATGCTCACGACATTGAAAATATATTGTTTAACGATCGAAACTATATAGAAAAAAATAGTTATGTTTCAGGACACGAAAATGTAAATGTATTTGGACTAACTGAAATGAAATATATTATCAAAGCCGATGATACAGCGATTGACATTCAATTAAGAGAGTGAAAAGAAGTGTATTATATTCTGGCATGCAGGTATATTTTATTCTTATATATCAACCATCCATTTATGTTTATTACATGTGGTTTTATTCAAGTTGGGCTTGACAAGATAAGCTTCAGAAAATTGAAAATGTGCCATTGGTTTAGCTGGTAAAAGATTGCTACTTTTATACTCAACTTCAACAAAATATTGTATTACAGATAACTAGTCTTTGTATTATTGCTTTTTTCTGATTTCTATTTTTTTTTCTAGTATAGAAATTTTCTATAATTAATTCTGATCAAATATGAATTTAGTACAGGAAAAAAATTATTAGATTTATTACTTCACCCTTAAATATTAAATTATGCAATTCTCAAATGAAAACTTATGGGCTTCTTTCAGAGAAGCCTTAATTGAAACTTCAAAAGAAATCTCTCCTGATGTATTTGAAAATGCTTGGATTTCAAATACAGGCAGAACTATGTTTTATTTTGAAAATTTATTACCAACTATAGCAAAAAAAATGGATTTGACATTCGATACAGAAATGGGATTTAGAATTGATGGGGTATTTTCAAAAATAGCAGGACAAAATACAAAAGTGCCAATCATTTATTTAGAATCTGAAAATGACATTAGAACTAGCGAAAGAGAAGTGAACAAGCTTTGTATGTTAAATGCACCTCTTAAAATACTTATGGTTTGTAATGAATGGAATTCAGATTCTAAAAAACTTACTAAAGAATATTATTGGGATTATATTATTGAAGATTTTGCTGAACAAATCGGGCTAAGAGGTTTTTTTGCTGTGATTATAAGTGAATGGAATGATAACTTAAGAATTTATTCACACGTATTCAATGAGCAAGGTGAAATAATTGAAGATACACTATTGCTTGAAATCTAGATATTTTTCATTTTTCCTCTATTTTTCAAGTCGTTCTTGAATATCAACTGATACATAAGTTAATCACTAACTCACCACTATGTAAATACATTCCATACACCCCCTCTACCTTTGGTTAAAACATTTTAACCATGTCAACACAAGATCTAAGAGACCGAAAGAATATGCTATTAGGAAGAATCTTTACGCTAGGCAGTGGAAAACAAGAACTCCGTAATAATATCAACGGATTTAAAGGAACTTACGATCCAAATACCAATGAAACCCGTAATTCAATAGGCACATTAGTAGGAAGAGGAAATCTACTAACTACATTACTCTAGATAATTGTTTCATTCTTCAACCGATAAAGAATTTATTTTTGAGACCTTCGGCTTAATTGAATAATTATTATATGAAATATTAGCCATTTTTTGTCTCCAATTTAATCCTATCTCTCACCTCGTCTTGAATATTTTCAAAAGTGCCCAATGTTCTAGATAAACCATCAATAGTCAACCAATCAGATGTTATGGTGATGTCTACTGCCGATTTTAGCTTTTCAAGTTTTATTTCATCCAACTGCCTGAATTGATGTTTAGTGAGCAAATTATAAAGCCCTTCAAATATGCTCTTATATCTCTCTAATAGAATGATATTGTCACTGATGCTATTAAAGAGAGAGCCATCAACTGGTGAACCATAATTAAACTGACGATTCAATTCATAAATAATATTTCGCTGAAATGAATTACCTGGCGATGAAAATGAATAATATATTTTATCGTATAATAAATTGAGCTTGTAAAGAAGTATTTTCCCTTCTTTACAACCATATAAGTAATTATATGAATCAATATTAAAGGGACAAAAGAAGTGATTGCTTACGAGTTCTTTAATGTTTATATTCATTTTGTATATGATTATTGCACTCTGGAACCCTAAAATACTTCTCTTAATTAAGATTACAATGTAAATAGATTGCAATCTTCGCCTATAAATTTGTTGAAGTTATGAAAGACATTATTATAGTAGAGCAGGATAGACTAGTAAGTATTGTTCAGCTTCATCAATATGACAGTTATATGAATGTGGTATTTGGCTATGCAAATGCACGTACTAATTCCTATTTACTTGATAGTGCCATTGAAAAAGCTAAAAAACTATTCGGGATTGATGAAGTATATGTTATTCATCCAGGGCTTGACAAAGTAAATCCAGAAGTTACTTCTAAGCATCCCCCTTTTATAGAACTACCAAAATTAACTTGTATAGCAGAGCTCCGAACTGATATGACCAAAGGAGATCAAATGGCAACTTACCGACTTGGTGTATGTTGGTTTCAGGATGAATACGCTTTCCCGATTGATGAGTCTATTCTCGAAAAATTTAAAGCGATTCCGTTTAGTACATTATGCGTTGAATATATTTTTTAGTCTAAAGAAGTTTAGCATCAAATAAAAACCACTTCGGACTAGTGTGTGAACTCCAAATTCAATACGGATAATTTGTAATCAGATTAATATATTTCATGTACCCCCAAATTCCAAATTATTTCACTTACAAGCAAACACTAACATTAACAAACTCAGACTTCCCAATTTTTTTTCTCTTACCACCCAGTTCGTGAATATGTCCAAAAATATGATAGGCTGGTTGTTCTTTCCTGATGAACTTCTTTAACTCCTTACACCCTAAATTCAAATCCAATACACCATATGCAGGTCCATGTGTAATCAAAAAATCAATCTTTCTTTTTTCTGTAGGGTATGCTTGTAACCAAGGTCTAGCTGGAATGATATAAAATGCAATCCCTTCAATAACAGTATAACTGTCCTCTAAGTATAGAATATTGAGAGGAACCATTGATTTACCAAGATCTGGATCTAAATCAAAAATAAGGTCATGGTTGCCCGGTATGAATAATTTATACTTGATTTCTTGTTTTTCAAACCAATCTAAAAAATTACTTAACTGGTTTATATCTCCATCTGTACAAGCATCACCACAATGAATTAAAAAATCAGCTTTTGGGATATCCAAATTACTATGATTACCATGTGTATCACTAATAAAAACTATTTTCTTTCCTTTGTATTCTATGATGGTCATATATCATTTGTTTTTTCCTTCACCCAAACCCTGCATTCGCCGAATTCCTTGATATCTCCCTCAATAAATGCTGGACGCTCTAGGGTTAAATACCTATAAACAAATTTACCAGGTTGCTCAACTGTTATCAGATCCATTATTCGCTCTATTTTATTTTTAAACCGTCCTGTTAGTAATACTTTCGCTTTATTTTCTAATCTTAGTTTATTTAACTGACTAACAAGCAACCTAATATAGGCTATGTTTGAGTCATTTATAATTGAGTCAATATCATCTAGAATAATTAGGCAATTAATTGACGTTTTAATTTCATTTCCAAATAAGGCTAGTAGAATTAGTTTTGCTGAATCTATACCTTCCCAATTTTTTGCGTTAGCATAGAAAATTCTCTTTATTCCTTCAAATAAAATAAAGGTTGATTCGGGTATATATAATTGACAAAACTTGGCATCCCAGTATTGATATACTTGCTTTTTACCACCCGTAATAAAGTAGGGTGGTTGATGTTTCTCCTGAACGACTAGCCAATGCATCAGCTTATAAGCAAATGCAGTTTTCCCCACTTTGGCCTTACCTACCAAAAAATTCAGTCCATCATAGTTCAATACGTTTTTCCCAAGAAGGTCAATATCAGTTATTTTTTCAATCAGTAATGGCGAGAGGATGTATTTCATGGAACAAATATTTAATTAGTGACCGCCAAAAGCTGACGTCTAAAAATTCATATGGGCGACACGACCTGACGCCTATATTTCTCATCTTCGCTATACAAATCAAGAAGATGGAAATCAAACAAGACAATCCCACATTAGATGCAATCATTTCAATTTATGAACAAGCCAAAGACTCCAAATTTTCCCAGGGTTTTCTAGAGTCTATTCAAAAAGATTCAATCACCTTGCAGCAGTATTTTAAATTAGATGCCAATGAATCCCTATTATTAGCAATTTTTATCGCAATCCAGTTAGAGGAGGCCACCGTTGATTTACAAAAATTGGCTGCACATATCGGATGTAGTAAACTTAAAATTCTATTATTTAAGCCCATCATTGATAACTTCTGTCAAATAGGAATACTAGATATAGATAAGATGCAGATTCGGTTGCGTTTAATGGGTAACCGATCTATCAATTACTTGGTTAATAAGACGCTGGTGGATGCTATATTAGAACAGAATCCTATGCCGGTTATTAACAAAACCCCTCCCAACGATATTTTTGAATTATTGGAACTGGTGTACAAGTTAGGGTTGGAAAGAGATGATGATAAAATAGATACAAGCAGAATTTTATCTAGTTTGGTAGAATATTTAAAAGTTAATTCACAATTTCCATTGGTGCAAAAGTTGAATGATTTTAATTTAGATATACAAGATAAATTCATATTTCTTCATGTAGTCTGGAAGGCTGTTACTGGTTACTTTTCAGATGATTTGTTTAGAACATTAGAGGGCATTTACGATTCTAGTAGTAAGCGTTTTTCCGAACTACAAAAGTTCTTGGATGGAGAAAACAAACTGATTAAGCAAGATCTTATTGAAATCATTCCTACAGCAATGACCACCGACACGGAATGTCAATTAACAGATAAAGCTTATCAGATTTTACGTGACAGTGGATTAAATCTAAAAAAATTTGCTGAGCATCGAAAAGACATTATTAAACCCCAAGACATCAAAGAGAAGACGCTCATTTTTGGAGAATCGGAATTAAACCAAATAAATACACTTGAAAAGCTGATCCAAGAATCTGCGTTTCTAGAAATGCAAACCCGATTAACGGATAAGGGATTGCAACCAGGTATTTCAATTTTGTTGCATGGCGCACCTGGAACTGGTAAAACAGAAATAGCTAGGCAATTAGCTAGGAAAACCAATCGTGAATTGATGCACGTAAATATTAGTGACTGCAAGACCATGTGGTTTGGAGAGAGCGAAAAAATAGTTAAGAAAATCTTTACAGATTATAAAGCTTATTCCAAGGATACTAAAACACACCCGATACTTTTTTTTAATGAGGCTGATGCTATTATTTCCAAGCGGAAGGAATTACGCGGCTCCAATGTGGAGCAAACCGAAAACGCTATTCAAAATATTTTATTAGAAGAGTTGGAAAATTTTCAAGGTATACTAATTGCGACCACTAATCTAATCAACAATATCGATCCTGCATTTGATCGTCGCTTTTTATTCAAAATTAAATTTCATCCACCAACCCTAGTGAATCGAGCCAGTATCTGGAAATTAAAGCTGCCAGAATTAACCAATAAGCAGGCGAATCAACTGGCGCAATTATTTTCTTTTACGGGCGGCCAAATTGATAATATTTATCGAAAAAAAGAAATCGCTGAGTTGCTCTATGGGAAGTCAGTTGATTTTGAAACCATTCTCGGCTTTTGCAAAGAGGAAAGCTTACATCAGACAGTAAATTCTATTGGATTTAGAACAATAAAACAAAATCTAATACAATGCGAAATGTAGAGAAAGAAGCTGCAATCTTTATCCCATTATTAAAGCAATATTGTGCGGATATTGAGCCATTGGATATCGGTAAAGATTTTCCAACGCTTTTCATACCGCAAACCATGTCACGGTATGCGGATGCTTCAAAGAAGATTTTCTATTTTGGAAGAGATACCAATCGTTCTTATCAACCCATTGACCTAATGGAATCGTATCGGAACAACAATCTTGAATCCTATATTTATGATAATCACGCTTTGCTAAATGAGGATTTCTTTTTGTGGGAAAAAGAAGCACGAAGTTTTTGGTTGCTGGTATTGAATTTGCACCTGCGAATAAAAGGTATCAATCAATACATGGATATTATCTGGGAAGAATACAGTAATGCCGATTTAATTAGTGAATTAAATGATTTTGGGCATGGTAATACTAATGCTATTCAAGTAAAGCAAACACTTCAACAAAATGGGGTTTGGTCGAAAATTGATATAGCTAAATACCTAGTGGTAAAGGAAAAATCTAGGATTTTTGATTGTTTATTACATACTATTCAAGCGTATCGGCCAGACTTGGTTTTCATATTTGATTGGAGTTCTAATTACCAGCAATTCCTGGAGGGATTAGAATATACTATTGAGAAACGAAATGTTTTAAATGGATATTTTTTTGTAATCAATTTAAAAAATTATCCCACCCGTATCATCTGGACCATTCATCCCCGATCTTTACCTAAAGGATCTTCAAATAAGGAATCTGTAGCTATTAATAACTTAATTGATATTATCGTATCTCAACTATAAAGAAATATGCCCAAAGAAAATTACTTAAGCCGATACTCGCATATTGTAAAGCGTTTAGAAAGGGGGCCAGCCACTTTTCAAGAAATTGCACATTATTTGGAAAACCAGTCTGAGATTGAGGGAATACAATTGGTTATTTCTCAACGAACATTTCAGCGAGACATTAAAGAGATTTATACCATGTTCGGATATGATATTCAGAACGAACAAAAGGGGGATAAACGTTACTATATTGCAGATGTACCAGAACAGAAGCAACATTCTCTACGATTACTAGAGTCGTATCAAATCATGCATGCTTTACAAAACGCACGCGGATATGAAAAAGTAGTTTTGCTCGAAAAAAGACAACCTAAGGGCGTTGAACATTTTACGGGATTGTTATATGCTATAAATGAAAAAAAATCCTTGGCTTTTGAATACACCAAATTTGAAGATGATATTGTTACCAAGCGACTGGTGCATCCATTAGCTTTAAAGGAAGCACAAGGCCGCTGGTATTTAATTGCAGTGGATACCAAGGACAATCGTTTAAAAACTTTTGGATTAGATCGAATGGATAGGCTCGATATTCATAAAACTAGTTTTAAAGCCAAGTATAATTATGATTTAAATGAGTATTTCCGCTATGCCTTCGGGATTAATACTGAAAGTCAGAAAGAACCCGCTACCGTTCGGCTAAGCTTTAGTTATGAGCAAGGCCAGTATATTAAAAGCTTTCCCCTCCATGAGAGCCAGCAGATATTGGTAGATAATGAAAATAGGGTAGAAGTGGAGTTGACCATTTATATAACCTGGGATTTTGTAAAAGAGTTACTTTCCTTTGGACCCAATATGAAAGTGCTATACCCTAATAGTTTGAAAACAAAACTCAAAGAATTGCTAACGAAAACACTAAAACAATACAGTTAGTTCTCTATTGTTAGAATGCTGTCTCCAAACTTTTTGATTACGCCACCTATATAAGCTGGTCTTTCGAATTTCCATAAAGAAACCAAACGCCCCATTGCTGGGCAATTCTACTGCTAATCGGCTCCATATCTTTTCTTTTCCTTCTATTCAGTGGTTGAACGATATATTTCATTTAGCAATAATAATTCTACCCCGCGTCAGGATGCGGCGCTTATGAACGCCATCTTTCAGGATCAAAAGTATGAGTTTGTAATGCGGGTAGCTTCTGGACAAACTAAATTAGAATCTATTATTTCTTGGTTGGAGAACCATATTGAAAAACCTTCTTAATTTAGTCCTTTAAGTTATTAAATGAAACTCAACAGCTTTCGTAATACCCCAACCCCAATCCCCCCAACCATACCATACCCTTCATGAACACCCTTCCCTTCATCAACACCAACGGACTCTGGAAACTAGATATGCCAGCGTTGATGGATCCAATCATGCCATCTACTAATCAATTAATCTTAATAGAAGCAGGTATCGTTACCATCCTCGACACTCTATCCGCAAATCTGTTCACTACCTTAACCCTCGAATTCCATTATCAACCGATCCATCCATACGATGCACTACTCATAAAGGAGGGTGTGCGATACAAATGTGTATCGCTAATGAAAAAGGATAGGGATTTCTTAGTATGGTTTCCACCACATGTATACAAGGCAATGACAAACAATCCTAATCCGGATAGGATATATGTTCGTATTGGGAATGTGATGGTGTGATAGCAGATAGATTAGGTATTTATACCTGCTTTCAACACAGTCAATATGGCTATTTTCGATATTCAAGATTATAATCTTAAATTCGTAATAAATCATTAGTTATGGTTCTTGTTCTAAAAAAAGGTGCATCTAAGAAGCAAATTGAAGCATTGGAGAAAAAAATAAAAGGCAAAAAAGGAATTGACATTATTAAATATTGTGGATCAGTTAAGCTTAAAAAAGATGCATTGACAATTCAAAAGGATTTACGAGATGAATGGAAATATTGTCAGAACTTGTAATTGTTAATATCACAGAAGAGATTAAAAAACATACCATTCAAATTAGAAAAAATTCAAGTTTGAAATTGCCAGATTGTATTATTGCTGCAACTTCTATGGCCCTGGCCATCCCGCTAATTTCTGCTGATAAACAATTGAGTAATTTGAAAGGATTGAATATTATTTTGTATGAAAAGTAGAAATGCGTTAAACTTATACAGGTAATAATATTTTCATCTAAAAGGACTTCTAAAATTAAGCTGTTCAATCGTTAATTTCTATCTCTCTTGATCTTTGTTTTGCTGTTGGTCTTTAGCCATTGAGCTTGTTCCTTGGCCTCTTTTAAGGTAACTGCAGGCTGCTTAGATAAGATGATGGTGCTTAACTTGGCTCTTTCCAGAAAGGATATGTTGTATTTCATCTTTCATGCAATTTGACTTCTACGAAGATAGTCAATTTAATAAAATCGAGGCCACTCCCTATCATAACAGCTCCAATCCCCCCAATTGCTTACATTTTGTAGACATTTTTTTCAATCACTGTATATTCCGATGAAAGTGAGCCACTTAAAAGTGGTGGATTATTGGGAGGACAATAAAACCTTAATAAACTAAAGTCGGCTTTCCATTTTTACATTGAACAAATTTAGGTGACGGTTCTACCATGCAATTCGATATTAATTGATTCTTTATATTGTATCGCTGGCATTGCTCATTATAAAACTTAAGTATTGCTGAAAAGCACTTTTCGTTTTTCTTGTTGTAAGGAATATAACCAGCTGGACCACCACAAGGCTTATGTCCTATTCCGGCAATACCCCATTCAGCCGAATTATCACATATTTCAGACTTTGAAGCACTAATAACTAACCTATATAATCGTTCTAAGATTTGTTGATCAAAATTATTAGTGGTTGAAGTTGATATTGAATCTTTCGGAAACTCACAAGTATCTAATTCATTTGGAGGAGTAGAAATGTCCTGAGTGCAGGAGGTTAAGCAAAATATAGTATAAACAAAAAAAGGAATCAAATATGACTTCCAGCCTAGCCAGTTGTTTTTCATAATTATATCTTTTCTTTATTGACTCAAATTTAAACTTAGCCGCTGCCTTTCGAAAAATTAATCAAAAATAAGTTTCAAAGATCGCCGGCTTGTATTGGTAGTCATACCCTAATCCCTCCAACCATACCACTCCCTTCATGAACAGCCTTCCCTTCATTACCAACCCATCCATCCATACGATGCACTACTCATAAAAGAAGGAGTGCGGAACAAATGCGTATCGCTGATGAAAAAGGATAGGGATTTTATGGTATGGTTTCCACCACATGTATACAAGGCAATGACAAACAATCCTAATCCGGATAGGATAAATGTGCGTATTGGGGATGTGATGCTTTAAAAACTCTACGGTCCAGTTTATTTCTTATCTCAACAAAACACTCTATGCTTCAAGCAGAAAGTCGGCTTTATTGGAAGGCTCTTTCCTGAAAGGATATGCTGTATCTCATCTTTCATGCAATATTTAGTTATGTAGAGTAAATTCAATTTTTTCGTCATATCATCTTTTCTTCTTATATTCACAGTACCCCAACTTGTTACTTATTACAACCCATTTTTCTGTTAGTGCTTTACTGGCCCTTGCAATCTATTGTCTGGGAGTCAGGGGGCTGCGCTGTGGATGTAATTAAAATATAAAAGGTGTAATGGTTGTTTTATCACGCAACAATAAAAAATGTATAAGTGTATTTATGTATCGACTCTATTTTACTAACAAAAACAAATAAATGTTTGATTTTTTAAAAAACATTTTTGGACAAACCAAGCAAGTTGAATTACCATCTGAAACACCAAATAAAGAATATGTAAAACAACTTATTGAGAACTTAAAAGATGTAAAAAATAACGACAAAGTAATTCCATTTACTATACAAGGACTAAAGACAAAAGGATTTCTTATAAAAATTGGAGGACTTTTTGGCTTTGTTCCTTTTGCTCATATGCCTTGGAATTATCTAAATAAACTTCATTGGAATATTGTTGCTCCATACTTAATTGGACACAAATTTTTTGGTAGTATTTATAGCTTAAAAGAAACAAAACCAATTCACATTACTGTTAATGGACAGAAACACAAATTTCAAGCAAATGACTTAGAAATTGGTGTAGCGTATAAGTGCATAGTAATACAAAAAAAACGCTATGGACTTTTCTTAGAAGCTGGTTATGACTTCAATTGGGAATATGGCTCATTCTTTGGGTTAGCTCACAAATCAACATTCTTTGACTTAGAAGAATATGAAAATATTACGCAAGGCGACATAATTACAACTTATTTTCACGGCTACAACAATGATAAACAACCAATCTTTGGAGATACCATAAAAGAAATAGATTTTTTAACAGGAAAACTTGACAAGTATATCAATACAACAGTTGAAGTAACAGTTAGAAAGTTGCCAAACAATAAGAGAGAATACTTTGTTGACAATATTTTTCCTGCAACATTATCTGTAACAAAGACAATTTATCCAAACGACAAGAAACACATAAAAGAAGTTGTAGCAAATTTAATTGATAATGAAAAAATAACCTGTGAAGTTCTTGGAATTAGTAATAGAAGTAAAAAAATACAATTGAAACTAATTGATGAATACAAACGAATAAAAATAATGTAGGAAGGGTGTGGTGGATATCCATCGGGAGTATGGAGTTAGATACTGCAAAGTATATCATCGTTTAAGTAACCAGATTTAGCAAGGTAAGCCATCACAGAACACCTACGTTAAAAGATTCAATAGATGTTTTCACTGCAACATATTGGACGCTTATTCATTTGATAACTTAAACTAAGCAAGTGAAGTTTCGGATGTAGAGAAAAGGATTACAATAACCATCAACCATATGATACACTTGGAGGAATGCCACCAAGGTTATACCAACAAGAAGCCCATTAGCATTAAAAGAAAAAAAATTATACATTTAATGTGTACTCAAAATGGGGAGCCTTCAACCTAAGGTATTTAATTCTGTTTTGAGTTCAATTCCATTTTTTTTTGAAAATTTTGCCAATGGAATCCTAATGATACAGGGTAGTGATGGTAAACCAGAATACATAGATAAATGTAAGTTGTCTTGCATGAAAAAATGCTTAAATGAATGCAAGGATTATAATAGAAGAATTAATTTATATCTAAGTTATGTTGATAAAAACAACGATAAGTTAAGTCCTGATTATCAGTTTTTTGGAGGCTTTATTAACGATACTCAACAAACGACTCTAGAGGAATATGAACGCAATAAGAAATACGATGCTGTATTTTTATTCAAAAAATAGGTTTAATTTTATTTAATGAAAACTAAAGAAAAAAAATCTACAAAACTGGTAAAAGTTACTGAATCAGCTCTTTTGTCTTTAGTAGCATCCAAACTTAAAGACAGAGTTTTATTTCCTAAAAAAATTGCAGCTGCAAAACAATTTTTGAAGAGAGTAAAGATTTCTAATTCTTAATGGGTCTAATTGCGTCACAATTTATTGTGAGTTAAATCTTCAGCTTACCATCCTCGACACACTGTCCGCAAATCTGTTCACCTCCTTAACCCTTGAATTCCATTACCAACCCATCCATCCATATGATGCACTACTCTTGAAAGAAGGAGTGCGGTACAAATGCGTATCGCTGATGAAAAAGGATAGGGATTTCTTAGCATGGTTTCCACCACATGTATACAAGGCAATGACAAACAATCCTAATCCGGATAGGATTTATGTGCGTATTGGGAATGTGATGGTGTAAATACTCTGCAGTCCAGTTTATTTCTTAACTCAACAAAACATGCTGTTCTGTAAACAATAAATTGACTTTAAAAGCCGACTTTTTTTATTTTATGATCTTGCAAATTTCAATAGTAAATCAAAGTCTCCCTTGTCTCCATTTCTGATTGCTTTAAGGTATTGCGCTCTTATATCCGTGTCTTCAGAAATTCTTGTACCTCCCCAAGAAAATACAGGCTGGTTGTAGATCTTTTCTATGATAATATCCGCTATCATACGACTATGACGTCCGTTTCCATTTGGGAAACAATGTATGCTAACTAATCTGTGTTTAAATCGTATTGCAAATTCATCTGGTTCATATACATTATGTTCTAGCCAATATTTAGCATCATCAATTAATGACCTTAATGCAATGGATATTTCTAATTTATCAACTCCAATATTCTTATTTGTTTTTCTGTATTCGCTAGCCCAGCACCAAATTTTTATCATGAGGTGTTTGCCCATCAGCATAGGTTAAATTTAGTCCCATAAAATTTTAGGTGTTTTGTTAATAATTTCTGCAGCCCTTTCTTTGATTGCTTTTTCAATACGCTCCTTAGTATTTACTTGGTCTTCTAACTTCATTGTAGTGGAAGTTCTCTGAACTATTTTTGTAGCAATTTCTAAAGCGCGCCTTTCAATCATTTGTTCCAAGCTACCTGCGTTAGGTACAAAGCCATAAATAAACTTCATATCCATGGCCTTTGCAATTTCTTGCATTGACTTAATAGTGATTGCACCTTCCTTTTCACGTCTCTCCATATCCATAACAGCTTGCTTTGTAATGGAAAGCTTTTTACCTAATTGTTCCATCGACATACCAATTCCATTACGTATTGCTTTAATCCAACCTGTAGGTGGTACTATTAGATGCTGCAAGCCAGTTAATTTGTCCAATTTTTCGTTCAGTTGCTGAAACAGAAGTTTATTATTTCTCATAAAGTAAATCTTTAACTTTACTAATTATGCATAAAAGTAAACCTATTGCTTTACATAAGCAAATAATATGTAAAGTTATTACTTGACTTTTATAGTCATTTGAGTCAATTTATTTAGGACGAGTAACCTTAATCATACACATGGCATGATTGAATATTTTGATTGGGTAAAAGACACCCTCAAAATAAATGATACAATTGGTAATCAAAGATTATTAATGCTCATTGCTCAACACAAGCCCGCTTTAATTTCAGTTCCAGGCGAAAAATTCAACTACTGTAATACTGGCTATGCTGTTTTGTCGGTGATACTGGAAAAAATTAGCGGAATGACCTATTCGGAATTGTTGAATAAGCGCATCATACAACCACTAGGACTTAAAAATACCTATGTTCAAACCGTGCAAATGCCAATATCTCCAATGACCAGGGTTTATGGCATGAAATACAAAGATGGTTACTGGAATAAATTTGATCTTACTTCTTTGGATGAAGTTGTTGGAGATGGTAATATTTATTCGACTGTGGGCGATCTTCTTTTATGGGACCAAGCATTGAGAAATGGAAAAGTACTTAAGCCAGCATTATTAAAAGAAGCCTATACCCCTGCTATTGTTCAAGAAAAGCCAAAAATGGTTTATGGTTTTGGTTGGATAATCAATGAACCAGATAAGAAGGTTTCACATTCCGGTAGTTGGAATGGTTTTAAAAACAATTTCATTCGTGATTTGCAAAATGGGTTTACGCTTATTTCATTGAGTAATGGTACAGCTGGAAAGTCTTCATGGCTAATACATGATCAATTTGAAAAAGCAATTAGTAAATTAAATAAATAGTTGAATTATCATTTTTACAAAGGTTGAAGTATATGAAAAAAATTTTTGTGTTTTTAATGGTATTACCCCTATTATCCGTTGCACAGCAATTCAAATCTGACCCAGTTGAAAATGGGATTCGAATAAAATTTAATTCACGAATTATGGGTGAGGAAAGAACAATCTGGATAAGGGTTCCAGCTTCCTATAATGAATCGCCCAGTGTAACCCAAACCTACCCTGTGATCTATGTATTGGATGGCAAGTCAGCTTTTTTTCCTGTAACAGGTGTAGTGAGTTTTATGAGCGAGAAAGATCATGTAAATTATCAAATTCCAGAAATGATTGTGGTAGCAGTGGATACTGAAAATCGATTACGTGATCTAACTCCCGTTGAATCAACAAAGCAAGCGAATGGAGAAGAATCAAAAACGCCTGAACAAAAATTGATGATGTCGGGAAGTGGTGGTGGAGAGAAATTCTTGCACTTTTTGAAAGAAGAAGTATTTACATTCATTGAAAAAAATTATAGAACAAATCCATTTAGAATTTATGTTGGACATTCACTGGGTGGCTTAACTGCTACTTACACTTTTTTGAAACATCCAGATTTATTCAATGCAACTATCTCAATTGATCCAAGTTTGTGGTGGGATGGAGCAAAATATGTAAACGAAGCACCTGAATTACTAAAAGCAATGCCTAAAGATAAAATCAGAAAGTATTATGTAAACGTTATTGATTCTAGTAATTCTAAAGGTGGCCTAAAGTTTCATAGCAATTCCATTTTTAATATGGGAAAAGCTATGGGCAATGCCTCTTTAAAAAATCTACAATATAAGGTAGACTGTATCCCCAATACAGATCACTCTTCTATACCTATGCTAAGTTGGTACAATGGGCTTCTTTTTATTTTTGATGGCTACCATAAAAGCCATTATGATTATATGAAGGATCCAGACTTAATTGAATCTCACTTTAAAGAAATTGAGACCAAAATTGGTCTAAAAATGAACCCACCACAAGATATCTTTGAAATACTTGTGCATTACCTTACTTCACCTGATAGGTACCCTGATGCCGTAAAAGCAAGAAAAGTATTAAACATCGCATTAAAATACTATCCAGCATCCTCCTATTTTAAAAATAAACTTAAAGCACTTGATATTAAATCATAAGTTATTTTTAGTAGTCCTAAATTAAATATGTGAAGCATTTTCTTTTTACAATTCTGTTATTTACACACCAATTGGTTGCTGCACAAACAGCCATTGAAAAAGTACAACAATATCGTTCTCAACATGAAGGCGAAATCTTGAAAGAATATTTTAGCCTATTGTCTATACCAAACTATGCATTGGATAAAATCAACATCGATAAAAATGCTCTTTTCATTGAAGCAATGTTAAAAAAGCGAGGCATTAAAACAAAATTGCTTGAATCCAATACTAAAGGAAGCCCAAAAGCAGTATATGGCGAAGTCATTGTGCCTGGTGCTGTACAAACAATTATATTTTATGCGCATTATGACGGTCAGCCGGTCAGTCCTGAAAAATGGCATCCTAAGATTAAACCTTATCAACCCGTTTTATTAGATAAATCTATTGAACAGGCTGGAAAAATTATTTCCTTTCCAACAAATGGACAACCCTTTAATCCAGAATGGAGAATTTCATGTAGAAGTAGTTCCGATGACAAAGCTGGTGTAATGACGATTATAAATGCATACGATGCCTTAGTGAAAACTGGGGTAAAACTAAAAAATAACATCAAATTTTTCTTTGAGGGGGAAGAAGAGATTGGCTCATTGCATCTTGCAGAAATTCTTGATAAACACAAAGATTTACTAAAAGCTGATTTATGGTTGATTGGAGATGGCCCTGTGCATCAATCCGGATTGCCTATGATAGATTTTGGAGTTAGAGGCGATGTGAACGTTGATTTAACTGTGTATGGCCCCAAGCGTCCTCTGCATAGTGGGCATTATGGCAATTGGGCGCCTAATCCATGTTTATCAATGTCCAAATTACTTGCTAGCATGAAAGACGAGGATGGTATGGTAAAAATAAAAGGATACTATGATGATGTAATACCATTTTCAGCCTCAGAGAAAAATGCATACAAGGCTATCCCATCTGTTGACCTACAAATGAGAAAAGAATTGGGAATCAATAAACCGGACGGAGGAGGTAAGTCACTCTTTGAAACTTTTGAATGGCCATCACTTAATATCAATGGAATTAAATGTGCAGATGTTGAAGATAATGCAAGCAATGTTATTACTACTGAAGCTAAAGCCACTCTTGATTTACGTCAGGTACTGGGCACCAACTATTTAAAGCAAGTTGATTTGTTGAAAAAGCATGTTATTGAACAGGGATTTTTTGTTATAGATCGTGACCCTACTGATGAGGAAAGATTTCAATATCCAAAAATTGCAAAATTTAAAATGGTCAATGGAGGATATAATGCACAAAGAACGCCTTTAGATCTTCCAATTTCACAGCAGGTAATCAAAGCTGTTCAATCAACTACAAATAAGCAACTCATATTAGAGCCTACCTCAGGAGGAAGTCTGCCACTTTACCTTTTTGAAAAACATCTTAATGCTAAAGTAATTAATTTATGCTTGGTGAACCATGACAACAACCAGCATTCCGAAAATGAAAATGTGCGATTACAAAATCTTTGGGACTCAATTGCACAATTAGCCGCTATTATGATTATGGATTAGGACCGACAACTCATGTCATGACCTAATCCCTCCATGAACACTCTTCCCTTCATTACCAACCCAATCATGCGATGCTCTACTCATAAAGGAATGAATTCAGAAAGTCAGTTCTAAGGAGCTGGCTTTTTTGTTTGGATAAACCAAGCAATAAAGTTCTCAATTTGCGAACCTAGATAGTATGGTAGGTTGAGTATTTTGTATTGCTTACCTTTTTGTGTAATGGCTTCTGTAATTTTTAATTAACCTGAATAAAATCGAATAGCCATATAGTGTGGAGTTATGTCCATGAAACTATGTAATGATTTTAGGATGCCTTCTTTACCAGACTTAACTTCAATGGGTATGATTAATCCATCGTACTGAAATAGATAATCAACCTCAGCAGTTGATTCCTTTTTGCATATGTTTCAAGATCCAATAAAAGCTATCTTTTAAACATGTCATAAGGTTAGGGTAATATTTTAGGTCTTATGTAGCAAACTGGCACGTAAAATCGTCGATTTTCTTAATTAATAGTGATTTTAGAAATACAAAATTTATAACTTTATTAAAAATAAATCTACATTTTGAAATTTAGAACTAAGTACGGTGTATTGTTATTTGCAATGATGTTTCTTGCGGTGTGCACCTATGCTCAAAAATTAGAATCGGAATTTTTGTATAAAATAACACTCGACCTTGAGAAACCATTGGATGTTGGTAAGTCACCATATGGAACAAGGATTGCCTATGCGATAAAAGGCGGAACTTTTGAGGGGCCACAAATAAAAGGAAAGGTAAAGCCAGTTGGGGAAGATTGGCTTCTAAAAGTAGATGACTTGACCAATAAACTCGATGTTCGATTAATTCTTGAAACAGACGATGCCGAATTAATTGCCTGTTCTTATACGGGTATAGTGCACAACAAATTGGATAAAACCACCTATTGGCGTATTACGCCTACCTTCCAAACTGCTTCTAAAAAATACGACTGGCTAAACTATATAGTTGCAGTTGGGACAGGAAGTATAGTAGGAGGCAAAGTGAGTTATGAAGTGTTTCTCATAAAGTAGAAGAATTATAAATCCCACTAAAGTTTGTAGTTAAACAAAACTAAGGCAATATACCATGCTCGAATTTTACTGTATCAATAAGTACATGAGTGGAGAACTGCTTTACATCGGGGTTGTCCATGAAATATTTTCTCGAAAAAGCTTCGTAAGCATGCATATCGGTTAAACTAATCAGAATAAAAAAATCAATATTACCGGTAACGTAGTAGCAATGCAGTACTTCAGGTAAAGCTGTCATTTGTTTTTTAAATTTGTCGATTACTTTCGATTCGCCAAAGTGAAGCGATACTTCAATGATGCAAGAAACTGCTTTACCCATCGCTTCTTTTGATATAACTGCGATATCTGATACGATGATTTTTTCGTCTCGAAATCTTTTTATTCGACGCTGTATGGCACTGATGCTAAGCGCCACCTTATTACTCAACTCTTCAGCGGTTAACTTATTGTTCTTTCGAATTAATCGAATAAGTTGTTTGTCTATTTCGTCGATTCCATGCATTTTTTTTGCATTTTTTTTATTTTAACGCCTAAATTAACCAATAAAACACTACAAATAAGTTAATTTGATTGTAACTGAGTAAGGAGATTTGCTGTAAAATATGAAGAAATGAGAATAATAAAAAGGAGTGGATTTAACTTTTTTATGGCTGTTTTACTGCTGTTAAGTGATAGTAAAGCACAGTCTGATTCGGTGGCTTTTTATACTAAGCACATGCAAGACTTATTCGATTCTTCAGGTATTGTCGGAATGAGTGCGGCTATTGTGGCAAAGGGTAAAGTTATTTGGAAGGAAGGCTATGGATATAGCGATTTGGATACAAGAAAGCCTTTTTTAACCAGTACAATCATGAATACAGGTTCAATAACAAAAACTTTTACAGGAGTATGTATTATGAAATTGGTAGAAGAAGGTAAACTGAACCTTGATGAAGATATTAATACATACCTTCCTTTTAAAGTAATTAATCCTGATTTCCCTAACGATAAAATCACTCTCCGTCATTTAGCAACACATACTTCGGGATTAGCGGATAGATATCCCTTTTACGATGATACTGTTTATGTATATGGACGTAAAAAGCCAGAAGCCTTAGGCAGTTTTTTACGCAACTATTTTTTGGCTGGAGGTAAATATTATGCAAAGGAAAATTTTTTACCATACAAGCCTGGTACATTCCGCTCTTACTCCAACATCGCTACAGGTCTCGCTGGCTACATAGTTGAATGTGTATCTAAAAAAACATTACAAGCGTATTCTAAAGAAATAATTTTTAACCAGTTGAATATGAAAGCGATTGGTTGGTCATTGAACGAAATTGATATTAAAAAACATACAAAACTCTACAAGAGAAAGGGGGCTGAGTTAACAAAACAAGATTGGTATGAAGGCATCACGTATCCGGATGGAGGCGTACGCACAACGGTAGAAGAGCTAGCAAAGTTTTTTATAGCGTTGCTGAATGATGGAATGTATGAGAATCGACGTTTACTAAGAAAGTCTACGACCGATGAATTGATTCGTTTTCAATATACCGACAGTAATAGACCCGTAAATGTACCTTCTACTAAAAAGCTAAATTCTGGTATTTATTGGTCTACCAAAATGAATGGTGCAGCTATGGGGCATAATGGTTCCGACCCAGGTGTAAGAACATTTATGTTATCTGATCTTAACAAAGAAGTTGGAGTGATTATCTTCTTCAATACCAGTATGAAAGATGACGAAGAAATTAAATACTTCAATATATATACTACTTTGTGTAAACTAGGTTTGTTACTTAATAAGTAATCCTTAGATAGACTCTCTATTAAAATTCTTTTTTTCAATATAGTCTTTTGCACCCATGATCAACAGCCACAAGCAAGTACATATTTCACCTATACTTGCAGGAAGGGAAACATATTTGGAGAAGATTAGCTTACTGTAATTTGGGATTAGAAAACTACCAGTGAAATTGATTAGATATCCGAAACAACCAAGCATTAATAAAATACCTAAAACCGTTGGAATCAATCTAGATTTATATATCAAGAATCCTAAAGGAAATAGCCAAAGCCCCCAAAAGATAGATGCGATTTGATTACCGTAATTATAAGAACGTAAGTAAAACATTACTTGGGTTTGCAAGGTAAGAGGATCAAGTATAGCTAAGTCATTCGCTTTCCAAAGCAGTGTCAAAATCTGAAATTTATTTTGCATGTTACTAAAGGAAATAGGCACACTTACCACGGCAAACGTTACCATAAGAATAGCATGAGTTTTGTTGATAGGGCTAAATAGTTTAAACAATACAAACGGAAGAAGCAAAAAAGCTAAGTAACAAATAAAGCCACTGAACATACCAAATCGAAACAACATTTCGCGCTCAGTTATATTTCTAAGTGTAATAGCAGGATCATCCCATACGATTAGTTGGCTAGGAGTATAAACTAAGTTGAATATACCTGTTAATACAACAATTAAATATAAAATCCCTGCAAGTCTGGCTGTTTTTTTATTAGAATTCATCTAAGCGCTTTTTAAAACTAAATTATTATTTTGGGTATCCCTTTACTAAGTGATATCGTGATGATTCCAATGATCATTACAAACGATGCAAGAAACACTATTCCCGCAGTTATAAAAACAAAATTTTGATTGGTGGATTTTTTTGCATTTAAAGAGAGCTCAAAAATTGCAAGTGGTAGGCGGTATTGAGAAAAAGATAAAAAAGAAGGAATTGGCTCCTAGAAAGTTTTAGGGTTAAAGCCAACTGGTGCTCAGCCAAATTTTTTAATTCATGAGTATTTTTATATTCGTAAATATTTCAATTCTACCCAACCCTTTCCAGTTGAAATGGGTATTTGTTATAAGTTCCTAGGTGAATTAAATTATTATCAAAAAAATCAAAACAATGAATCGAAATTTAATAGTTATAAGTCTCATTCTTGTATTAGTTTCTTGTAAAAAGGAAAAACCGACAAACAATTCACTAAGTGAAAAAATGCAATTGCTTACTTCTCAAGAATGGGTAGCACAAAAAGTTGAAGAAAGAAAAGGCAATGGGCCCTGGGAAGATGTTTTCCCTCAATTCCCAGCATGTATTAAGGATAATCGTTTCAAATTTAATGCTGATTTTACAATAGTTTATAGTGAAGGTCCCATTGCCTGTGCCAGCCTAAATCCAGTGCTGGAAACTCAATCATGGAAGTTTAATAATGACGGAACAGCCATTATAATAGGAGGTATAGAAAACAAAATTTTATATTTTGACACTAACAAACTGAAAGTACTTATTTCGGAAAAAGACGCTGGGATTATCAAAGAAACTAGAAATACCTTTATTCGTTAAACTTTTTGAACTTTTATTAACAAAAAATGAGATTATTATTTTTATTCTTCTTGCAAGTCTCCTGGCAGCTTTCTGCTGCCCAGTCTGATATGCAAGCCTTAAAAACGAATTTAACCCCTCACAAAATTTTTGGCAGACAAAATCCTTTTTCAAGGAATATCCGTTTTGCAGGCTATCAAACTTCAAAAATCAGGCGCACACTTGGTTCAATTAACCTTTTTGGAACAATCAATCCTTTTAATACTATTCTTCGTTTTGAAAAGATTCCTTTTCAATATAAAGAAAGATACCGTGCTAAAGATGTATTCAGGTTTACATTAACTCATGATGATGGAGTTACATTAACTGCAGAATGCAGTGGTAGGCTTAAAGTAAGAGAGGCATTTACGCTTTTAGGCCAACAAGATTCAAGCTTTTGGGGCGAAAAAAATGAAGACCTATTTCTTGCAGTAATCGCGCCCAATAATGATACAGCTAATAAATGGACTTTTTTTGCCACAAACTTAAATGCTACTAATGAAAAGCCACAGAAAGGAAAGCTTATCAGAAAAGAGGAAGAGTTGAATTTTGAACTCAAAAATTTACTTTTGAAACAAAATGTTAATGCTCAATCACAAGACCCTTCTTTTACGAGTATGGATATGGTTTATGCGTTTAAATATCATGGAGAAATTATAGCCGCAGTAAGTGTTAAAGAAGCTGATCGGAAGTTCTGGATTAAAGATGAACTTAATGAAGGAATAAAAAATGTAATTGCAGCAGCAGCAGTTATACTAACTATAAGACAAAATATATACCGTCAAAAAACTTATTTATGAGAGTGAACTCATTTTTTAAGAAATTTATTTCATTTAGTATAATTATTTCTTTGGCTTCATGTATGTCTGTTAAAATTCACATGTCTGTTCCCAAAATATTTGAGGAACAGGCAGAAAGGCTGCCTATATCAGGTATTAGAAATAATGGTGCAGGGAGAAAAGCCCTCAGTTTTGGTTCTTATAAAACATCAAAAATTAAAAGAGGGTGGAATGTTACTAAAGGCCGACTTGATAGAAATACTGGAGTTACTTCAGAAGAAAGACTTTTGAGAGCATTTAATGTAGGCACTATGAATACAACATCTACCCAGAAAGATAAATTTAGCTTCACAATTACGGATGGCAATCTTGCTGCCGAAGTTTTTGGATTAGAACGAAGGACAAAGGAAGAAACTAGGTACCAAAATTTTAGAAACAGATCATTTGGTGATTTTAATGTGAATAGTATCGAAAAGAATTTTCAGTATTCTTTCTCTGCATTAATTGATGTACAATCTGTATCTTATAAAATGCCATGGAATTTACTATTATACAGTAGTTTTAACCACACAAAAAAGAGAAATTTTTTTGAACGAGAAGATATAAGGGAAGAAGGAATATTGACCAATGAAAAGGATACTATTACCATAAGGGCTATAAAAATTCAAACATTTGTTACCGATAATGGGAAGGAACAAACCCTGCCTATTCCGATACCAGCAGCCTTTGAACTTCGGAATGAAGATGGAGTTTGTGCCATTATAGATACCCGAGGAAAAATAGTTTGGATGTACCGTGAATTAGATAAACCAGCTAAACTAGCTATCGCAGCTTCTGCATCGGCAATTTTATTAAGACGAGTAACAAGTACAGGTATTGGATATTAATTATGATTAGTTTATATTTTTATTAATGCAAGAGCAGGAAACTGATGTATTACTGCTAATAGACAGATGTAAAGAGGGTGAACGAAAAGCCCAGGAACAATTGTACCGTAAATTGTATGGTTTTTCTATGGCTATTGCCTTGCGTTATTCACGAGACGAAAATGATGCTTCGGATATTTTAAGTCATGCATTTTATAAAATATTTAGAAGTATAAAGAGTTACGATAAGCGTAAAGGAATATTTCATGCATGGGTGAAGCGAATCATTATTAATGCGGCATTGGATCATATAAAGAGCCGAAATGAATTTGATGACGTACTTATTGAAGCAGCAGAAAACCCTACTGTTACCAATCATGCGATACACGCTATTAGGGCAAATGAAATAATGGCTGAGATACAAAAACTACCACCAGCTACACATGCGGTTTTTGTGATGTATGTAATTGATGGGTTTAACCATCGTGAAATAGCAGAACAACTAAAAATTAGCACAGGAACAAGTAAGTGGCATCTCAGTGAAGCCCGGAGAATTCTACAAAAACGATTAGCATCAGATATATAATATGAAAAAATTACTTCCATATGAAGAACAGATTGTTGGCAAGTTGCCGCAGCTTCATATACCTAGGATGGAGGATGCTATCTGGTCTCGAATCGAAGGAATGCTCGAAGCAGATGCTAAATTTGATGAAAGTGATTCTTATCAAAAAATAAATACAAACTCAAATACGTTATTACTTACTAATATAATAAAAGTAGTAATATTCTTTTTTATTACAGCCTTTATTGTATCTGTTCTTTTTATCCGAAGTAAAAGAATTCAAAAGCCCGTATCTAAGTCTTCAATACATGTAACCACAAGCTCAGAAAAAAATGAAAAATTTAAAGTTGAAACAATTTTAAAAAAGACAGCCAAGCCGGTTATAAAAAAAGGGTTTCATGATATGCCAGATTACAGAAAGAAAATCTTAGATTCTGTAGAACAAACTATTCCTGTTTTAGACAGTATTATACTTATACAAGAAATTCCTGAATCCACTTTATTAAAGCCAAAAATTTTATTGCCAATAATGAAAGATTCAAGTTTTAAAAAGTTGAAAGGCGTAAAAGGTATTTTTGATTCGAATTATCGATTTAGGATTGAGAAAAAAGATAGTTTAAACAAGGATTAACACGCAAATATGCATGTATTTGACGCAGTTCTGTTACGCTACCTGAAAAAAATATTAAACTCGTTTTTATTGTAACATCGGCTATTAAAAGAACAAACAAAATAGTCATAGCAGCATTTGAAACCGATAGATTTGGAAGCCCAAAAACGAAAGCCAAATATTACTTTCAAGCTTTAGAAATCGTTAGATAAGCATATCGATAGTATTACTTAGTACTGCCAATTAAATTTGTAGAGCAAGTACAATTTTTTCGTTATATCATCCTTTCTTCTTAAATTCACTGTACCCAGAATTCTTACTTATTAGACCCAATTTTACTGTTAGTGCTTTACTGCCCCTTGTAATCTATTGTTTGGGAGTCAGTGGGCGGTGCTGTGATAAATATGAAGAAAATAATTATTGCATTATTAATTAGTACACTATTATCATCGTGTGGAGTTTTTCTGCAAAAGCAGGGAATAAAGAACTATAAGCTAAAAGAAGAAATCTTGCAAAAAGGGCTTAACGCATATCAGTATGATTTTCTTTATTTGACCAATTTAATAGAAGAAGGCTTTCCACAGTTAGACAGCATACTCGCAAAAAATGAACGTGAAAAGCAAGTTCAACAAATTATGGCTAATTTGGCTTTAGTAGATAATAATGCTGATTTTATCTCTCAAGCAAGAAAATATTTATCTAATCTCAAAAATCAACATACCACTATATCTTTAAAGCAAGAATTTAAAAGAGTTTATCCGTATGTAATCCATATTTCATCAAATAATTGGTATTTACATAATCTATCCAAGCAATTCGATAGTTTACAGATTGGTAAAAAGATTATCAAGCTTAATGGAATAACTATAAAAGATGTTGAGTGTAGTTTGATAAATTACACTTTCGCTGAAAATAAAATTAATCAACAGTCTGAAATTTGTGATGAACAACTCTACAACAATCCTGTATACTTAAAAGAAATTGGTGTAATCAAAAATGATTCTGATATATTAAAGTTGGAATTTGATGACCAGACAAAAATCGAATTATCACCAATATCTACCAAAGGGAAGATTGATGTATTTGACGTTTCAATAAAGGAGAATGCTATTACAAAATATCAAAATGAAACTTATTTATATACCATTAATAAAGAGAATAATTTTGGGTATTTACAATTTAATGAATGCCACGATAAAATAGACATATTGGAATTTATTGAAAGCTATGTAAAACCATGGCTTAAACCAATAGCAAAAGGGTATGTAAAGCGACAGTTTAAAAAAGATAAACCCTCAAAAGTAATTGCAAGTTATTATAATCCTAAATATCCTGTTTTTAAGGACTTTGTATGGGAACTTATTGATAGTCTAAATAATAATAATGTAGAGAATCTAATTATTGACCTAAGGAATAATTCTGGTGGAAATACTACTCTTGGGATACAACTTATGTATTTTCTTACAAAAAAAGATACACTTAAAGGATTTACGCAGTATGCTTTTACCTCGGAAATGTATAAAAAATACTTTGAGCAAGAGTATCGGGATTTAGAAAAAAAATATCCTGGCGGTGTGCCTCAAAGAGAATTAGTGACAACCAGTTCAGGTGATAATTTATTTCTTGAGATTACAAATAGCACATCAAAATACTTCATTCAAAAGAACCGTCCAATCTTTAAAGGCAACATTTATATTCTTGCAAATTATGGGACAAGTAGTGCCGCAGCCATGCTTACTACTTTATTTCAAGATAATGGAATTGGCACAGTAATCGGCACAAGTGTTGGAAACAATCCAATTGGTGCAACTACTTACACTCCAATGAAACTACCAAAAACAAAGGCTGAAATTTCAATAGCTACATCCTATATAAAACGACCTAAAAAAGAAAATGGCAAAATTCAAATACCAGATATCTGGATTGAATATACAATTGCCGATTTTATAAATGGGAAAGATCCATACTTGGAATATGTACTAAAGCAAATAAGAGAGAAATCCAGCCACTAATATTCGGTTTTGCTACTATGGCGGGGCGAAGAAATAACAATGAGTATTGGGGTGCTATCAGCATTTGTAAGGCGCGACGTTTTACAAATGCCAGCAAAGCAGTAAGCCAAGATGGATAGCGGTAATTTAAATAAGAATCTATATAATGACTGAAAGTAAAGAAATTTGGATTAAAGTAGGTTATGAGCGTTTTGCTCAATCAGGACAAAATGGCCTTAAAATCGAACCACTCGCCAAGAAAGTTGGTAAAAACAAATCTTCGTTTTACCATTACTTTGCTGACCTTGAACTTTATCTTGACGAATTGCTTAAATATCATATCAACCAATCGAAAATCATTGCTGAAAAGGAAAAAAATGCCAAAATATAAGTCCAGAACTTATTGATATTTTAGTTGAACACAAAATAGATATTTTGTTTAATAGGCAATTACGCATTAACAGAAACCATAAAAAATTGTTAAGTACACTTGAAAAGTCTAACGAAATAATTGGAAACGACTTTGTAATGCTCTGGGTTCGTGATTTATACTTAAAGCTATCAATAAGAAAATTGGAAAGTATTTTTGAATTAGCACTCGAAAACTTTTACTTACAGATTAATGATGATAATCTTAATCATCAATGGCTTTCATACTATTTCAACAACTTAAAAAATATTGTGAAGAACCTTGCATTGCCAAATTAAACGGTAGCTTCTAAAATCCACTGATTATTCGAACTAATTTTGTTGTAAATAATAAATTCAAACAAAATGGTTCAAACAAACAAGTCGCAGATATTTTTAAAATCATTGGTCATTATTCAAACAATAGCACTGTTAATTTATACTGGTTATGCTATTAAAAATGAAGGCTGGACTTTATTCAATGTTTTCACAAATAATTTAACAGCTTTAAATTGGAATGGACAATTTAATTTAGATTTTAGCTGTTATTTGACACTTTCAGGACTATGGATAATGTGGCGTAATAGATTTTCAATATCCTCCATTGTATTTGCATTTATAGCTATGATTATAGGCATTATTGCATTTGCCCCTTACCTTTTTTATTTATTGACGAAAGAAAGAGGGGACTTTAAAAAAGTACTTTTAGGAGTTAGATAAAAACTAATGGTAAGACGGTCCAGAATAAGCAAGAAACATCAAAGGAAAATATAAGGACAACTGTATTTTTGCAGAATGAGGACAGACACTAAAAATTCATACCTTGATAGTATAAATAAGGCAATTGCATTTATAGAAAGTAATTGGACAATTGACATTCAACTTAAAGATATTGCTGCACAAGCAAATATTTCACCATATCATTTTCATCGAGTTTTCAAATCGCTAACAGGTGACACAACAAAAGAATTTCTGACACGACTTCGACTTGAAAAAGCAGCTTTAAAACTGAAACATTCGCAAAACGATATTGGACAAATTGCGTTTGACTGTGGCTATCAAAACCACGAAACATTTACAAGAGCATTTAAAGACTATTTTGGACTATCACCATTAGAATATCGCAATTCAATTGCAGAGCTTACTGTAAACAAACAAATAGAATACGGAAAAGCGAACATTGACTTAAATACTCTAAATGTTCAAGGACCAATTATCAAGACAATTCCCGATTTGCATCTTGCTTATATCAGACATACAGGTTCGTATAACAAAGTGGGAAGTTCCTTTCAAAAACTTATGTTTTGGGCTGCAACTCATTTAGTTTTAAAATTAAAGCCAATAACTATAGGCATTGTTCACGACAATCCCGACTTAACAGAAGAGCAAAATATCCGTTTTGACGCTTGTGTTTTGCTCTCCAAAGAAATAAAACCAAACGGAGAAATTGGATACAAAAAAATTGAAGGTGGAAAGTTTGCGGTGTTCACTTATAAAGGAGCTTACGAAGGATTTTATCCTGTTTACGACTACATTTATAATGTTTGCTTGTTTGATAATAAATTTGACTTAGCCGACAAGCCGGCACTAGAATGGTATATTAAATCGCCACCCTTTTATAAGCCTGAAAATTTTGTAACTGATTTTTACGTTCCAATAGAATCGCAAAAAACGTCAAACATCTTTTGAAAATGAAATAGAAATTTGCATAATAAACCATCACAAAAATGAACAAAATGATGACTTATTTACTTGTTTCTATTGTTGCAATTATTGCAATAATATTTCTTGTTGGATTATTTATTCCAAGAGATAGAACATTTATTAAAACTGCTGTACTCAATTCAGATGTAAGCAAAGTATTTAACTTAGTAACTGATTTTAGAAATCAAACTACCTGGCGAAATGATGTTAAAGAAATTATCGTAATTAATGATAATACTTGGACTGAGGTTCCAATAAAAGGAACTGCTATAACATTTAAAGTGAAGAATAAAGTAGTAAACAAAATCTTTGAAATTGAAATTGTTGAACCCAAAAACTTTAATGGATATTGGGTAGGGACTTTTAAGCAAACTAAGCAAGATCTAACTGAGATTGAGTTTAAAGAAGTTGTTACAATCTCAAATCCGTTTTTCAGAACACTATCATATTTATTTGTAGACTTGGATAAAATAATGGAGTCATACCTTCAAAACTTAAAACAAAAATTAAGCGAATAAAATGGCTTCAAAAAAGACTTGGCTTGACAAACTAAGCGAAAAGAAAGAGCCCAGAATCAAACGAATTGACTTTGATTTTGCTGATATTCCAGCAAACAGCAATATGTTCATTGCGACACCACAAATTATTGACAATTACATAAAAAAAATACCCAAAGGCAAAAATGTAACAGTTCAAACAATGCGGAAAGACCTTGCAATTGAAAACAGGGCTGACTATACTTGCCCGGTTACGACAGGCATATTTTTGCGAATAGTGGCAGAAGCAAATTTTGAAAAATTTATACAAGCAAACTCATTAAAAGGTATCACACCATTTTGGAGAGTTTTAGAACCCAATTCAACTTTATCTAAGAAACTTAGTTTTGGACAAGATTTTATTATTTATCAAAGAAACGCAGAAAAGATAAATGAATAAAGGTATAGTCCTGAAATAGGTAGACTCTTCTAAAGTGAATAAGTCAACTAAAAACAGGACGGGTCACTATTATCAAGTCGTTTATGATTAACAACGTTTTAAGATAATAAACGAAGTTGGCAATCTGTGTTTGAATGAACTGATTCTTTCTAATGATTTACGATTTAAATTTATAAACTTTTTGAATACAAATTAACCGTTCTCCTTTTTGGGGAGCTCACCAAAAAGCTTAGACACATTCTGGAAAATAAGATTGTATATGAATAAATTACATTGTACAGCTTTTTCGATTTTCATTATACTTTTCACATATTGTGTAAAGGGGCAGTCTGCCTATAAAAAAGATGTATTGGAAGATTTAATTAAGTTTAATAAAGAAATGAAATCGGATAGACTTGTTGTTTCAATAAAAGACACCATAATTGCTGATGTAACCTTTCATGGCAAATCAAATGACAAATTCTTGATTTACTCAATAACCAAGATTTTCTCAGGTGTCGCAATCGGGGTTTTGATTGACAAAAAACTAATCGAAAATCCTGAAGTGCCGGTTGCAACCTTCTTTGAAGAATGGAAAAATGATACACTAAAGAACAAAATTACTATTCGACACATCCTTCAACATACTTCGGGATTATCGTCCAGTAGTGGTTCTCGAGACATTTACCCAGAACCTGACTTTGTAAAGTTTGCACTTAATAGCGCTGCAATAACTGAACCTGGGCATTCTTTCTTTTACAATAACAAAGCCATCAACCTCATTTCAGGTATTGTAAAAAAAGTAACTGGGAAAAGTCTAGAGCTATTCATAAAAGAAAACGTATTTATACCCTTAGATATTAGTAACTATGAATGGCGGACCGATAAAGTAGGAAATACCTGGGGGATGGATGGACTTTGGTTAAATGCAACCGACTTAATGAAAGTTGGACAAATGTTATGCAATTTTGGTGAGTGGAATGGCAAAAGGATTTTGTCAGAGCGTTGGTGCAAAATGATGTTTCAGATTCCTTTGGTAAACGCTATGAGAGGGAAATATGGCTATGCTATGGCTATTCGTTCATTGCCCATACAAGATATAATATCCATCACTCAACAAACAGTCGACACATTGAATCAACTTGGACTAAAGACTGATTTGGTTCAAAAACTTCAAACGCTTCAAAAAAAAGACGATTACAAATACGTAGAGCTAGGAACAACATTAAATCAACTATTAACTACCCGTGAGATGGAAGAAATATCTTCCTTCGCTTCACGCCAAATGATTCCACTTTACACAGTACACAACGGCTATTTCTATATTAAACATGGAGGTGAATATGGGTTATTACTGACAGCATTTCCGAAACAAAAGAAAGTAGTAGTTAGGTATTTAGGCGAAAAGTGGGGCAGAAAAAAGAAAGATGACGGTACTGACAATAAATACTTGATAGATGATGAGATTGTCAACTATATGATTAAACTTTGAATTTAGAATTTACTGGTGAAGGATTAATAAGAATTAAGTTCCAAGGATTTATTGGTAAAACATTATGAGATATTTTATTTCCATTTTCTTAATGATATCTTTTTTATTGGTTAGGGGACAGGGTAACATTGAGACCCGATTTCAAAATGCTATTTCTTCAGTACGATATTACAACATCTATAACAGAATCATTTGGGATTTTAAGCCTTTAAACGAATATTTGCTTAATCAGGATAATGGGACAATTCGCTATCAAACTTATAATCCTGAAGTTTATGCTATAGCTGGAATAGAAATTCTCGGAACATTTAATTTAGATAATAAAACGTTTTTGTGGTCAGACAAAAATAAATCTATTCAAAATCATCTATGTGAAAAAGTAGCAGAATTCAGAAAAGGATTACCTGCAAACTATCAAACGAATAAATTTAAATCAGATACTGAGTTTAATGAAAAAATACTGGCTCTCTTTAGCTTTACGATTCAATCAAATGGCTATGATATAGTTCGACAAGGAAATACAATTATTTATATATCCTTAAAGAAAATAAATGTATATAAGCAAGATAAGATATCTTTTAGCATAGGTAAGGAATCACATTTTGAAATTATTGAAAGTGATATTTTAATAAAGACAGTAAAGCAATTTCATAAAGAGAAGCTTATTGTTAATGACAAATTCTATAATAAAAAGGAAATAACGGATAGTGCGGCATTTAAACAAATCACAGAAGTTCATTTAAAATATTGGAAAAATGAGAATGAATATTATTACCCATCTCTTTGTTGGCCATGCGACTATGCTGAGACCTCAGCAATTGATTGGAAAGTAATAAGGTTAATAAACACTAATCGTGTTTTTGTGATATACACTCGAGACTTAGAAACGAGATTTGAACATTACGCGTATGAAATTGATAAAGACATATTAGGTAGCAAAATATTAATTGGAAGATTTTAGAAAGCACCACAGCGGAAACATTTAAGTTATAATGCATTTTAAAAAATATTTATCATTAAAAGACTATGATTAGACGAATTAAAATAGATGTTATTGATGCTAACAATCTTGATAAACGCGTAATTAACTTTTTTGAGAGCCACGAATTTCAATTAGTAGAAACTAAACTTGACTTCTTAAAGTTTCGACAAAACGCTTCACTAATGGACGGTTGGAAATCGAATCCAATTAAATGGGGCTCAGAAGTGTCTATTGCACTTTCTGACAAGACAATTGTGGCAGAATTTATTGTTGACACTGATGCTCAAATGAATACAAGTGAGGAAAAAAAGGTTTGGCAAACATTTATTGAAAATTTTAAAAAATTCGTAAAAAGCGGAGAGACACAGAATTCCAAATTGGCTTCTGCAATATCTGAAAGTAAAGAAAGTCGACTAAGTTATTTTGGATGGGCATTTTTTGGAACTTTAACAGGCGGACTCTTGTTTTTAATTTACACTAAACTTACAAAAAACTCGTCGTCGCTTAGTCTATTCCTCATTCCAATAATGACTACCTTTTTTTTAGGTTGGAGAATTAAATATAAAAGAACTAAAGACCCCATATGATAGAAGGTTTTACGCAAGTAAGACTTTCAGCAATGGCCATTGGCTTTGGTATTTCCAATGAGCTTCAGTAATTTGGCTTTAACCAATTGAGTGTATGGTAATTTAGGCAACCACGTTTACAGACGAAATGAGACCAATTAAATCGATACTTTTCATATTCTTCTATTCTTCATGAAGCACTGAAAATGTTCAAAAACCATGGGGACAAACAGTTGGTTGCATTAGTGACATTGATGGGTTTTTGCTTGAAATTTGCACCCCAATGAAATAACAAAACAAAGAACGCCTGCCTCTATAAGTTGATTTGCAAAAAATCGGTTCACAGCTAAATTGAATATGTTTTATCTAATCTTTCATGCATTATTTAATTTTATTGCACAAATACATTTATTTCGTCATATCATCCTTTCTTATTATTTTCACAGTACCCCAAATTATTACTTATTACACCCAATTTTACTGTTAGTGCTTTACTGACACTTGTAATCTATTGTCTGGGAGTCAGGGGGCTTTGCTGTCATAAAATTGAAGTGTTAAATTTTTAAAGGGGTTTAAATACTAAAATTTTAAACCAAACCTTACTATAACTTAATATAATTTAGATGAAAAGAAACTTCCTTATTTTACTATTTGGACTTGCAACAAATTTAATTTATGCTCAAGAAAAAAATCGTATTGAAACTAAAAAAGTTTTCCGGGTAAATTTTTTAAATCCAGCAATTGAATTGGAAGTTCCGACTGGACAATATTCTGCTTTTTCATCAGCTCTCGGAATTGGTTATGATGGAGGGTATCCTGATTTAACTTATGCTAGTGGTAGTGGATTTATTTATGTCATAAGTCCATTTGCTGATTTCCAACATAAATGGTTTTATAACCTTAACAAGCGAGACAGAAATAAACGAAAAACATATAATAATTCTGGAAATTTTGTATCGTTAAGATTTAAAACTCGAGGAAAATCAATAGCGGAAAATGTAACACGGACTTCTGATTTTGATTTTGGATTTGGTCCAACTTGGGGAATACAAAGAAATTTCGGTAAAAATTTTCACTTTCTTTTTGATCTCGGACCTCAATATTATTTTGACACAAAAGGGAATGGAAATATTTGGCCAATCATTCTACAACTGAATCTTGGATATAATTTAAAAAGCAAATAAAAACGTTGCATAAAAGAAAGCTTTGCACATGTTAAACTTTCAGCAATGGCCTCACCCCTCGCAAATACTCGTTCGTTAACCTAATTATAACTATTCCTTTATTGAATATTTAAAAAAATTTATTAGACAGATGCGAGAAGCTTTGGTAAGATTCTATCAGTATTGGACACAGTTAACTTATTTTAGGTATATTCTGTTTTCATTAATTTTTCGACATTAATCTTTGGACTTGGACATTTATTCTACAGTTTTTGGTATTTTTTGTTGACCTTGCCACTCGGATTTGTATTAGCTGTTACATACCTAACTTTTCAAAAAAGAAAACAGTCTAGCTTCTGGACAACAACACTGTTACATTCAATGAGAAATGCTTTAGGAATACTTGCTAATATAGATGAGATAATGAAAAATTTGTAAAGAATGAATGACTACATCGGTAGTAAGCTTACCCCCAACCTTGGAATCATGGTATTTAAACAATAAGTAATCCTCAAATTAAAACAATGGCCAGAATATTCATTTTACTTTGTCTTGTGTTTTTTACTTCTTGTTTTTCGACAAAATCTTTTCTAGATCATGATCAGATTCCTAAAGATTTTGGAAAAGATAATAAACCCGTTTTTATTGTACAATACTCAAATAAAAGAATAAATAATATAATCATCGCCGCATTTGAAAAATATTACAAGGGCCCATATTCGGTTGTTACGGAGGATGAGGTATTGAGAAAATCTGGATATGTATTTCATGCATACATGGATCACTATACAGTTATGACTTCATCTGGTCATGTAGAGCGAGATAAAGACTTGCAATTTCAGCTGAAAGATTTAATGGCAAATAAAATATTTCAAACCTATGGATTTGCAAGTCCCAAAACTAAAGCCAAATATTACATTCAAGCTTTAGAAATCGTTAGACAAAGAAATCAATAGAAATACTGTATTGATACTTAAATAGCTATTCATGATTGCAACAATAGCTAATATGTGGATTCATTATTTTTATGAAAATAACTAAATCATGAATAAAGCCCTTCCATCGTTATTCATTTTTTTTACATTGATTGGTTTGATCCTTTTTGTGCTTCTAATCATTTTAAATATTATACAGTCATACACAAATAAAACTTTTTGATATCTAGATTACGGATTGTCTAGATGCAAGTGATTTTTATCCTGACTATTTTAGCAATAAAGGTTAAACGCAACATTCCGGTGTAAAATATGCTTATTGTAAAAAAAATTTTAAAATATGATTTACTTATTTTGGGGCTTACTTAATATCGCTCTTTTTATATTTTTTATTGTAATCTGTTTCAAAGCAACAAAACACATTAAAGAAAAAATGGGTCTTTTTGCTTCAATTGTTTTTGTATTTGGACTGCTTTCTTTTGTAGGACATTCTAGTATTGAAAACAACAAAGAATTAAAATATAGCCAAACCAAAACTTGGAAATTTAAAACTGCGGACAGCTTAAATAGCAAGGCAACTTATTTTTTGAAAGTTAATTTAGAAAAGAATTTTATTTCAAAATATGACTTAATGATAAATTATACCGAAGATATAAAAGGTGGAAAAAAAATACCAATTAGTGCTAGTTCCTCCACTTCGAGCTTCGTTAGTGGAACAAATTGGAGACCGATGTCAATCATCATTAATAAGACATCAGACAATAATCAATTTAATTATATTGTTCTTGGTGTTGTAGAATGGCATATACTTGGTACTACCATTTATTTGCAATCGAAAGAGTATAAAGGAATTGCAATAAAATAACAATCTATGCAATGTAGTATATTTGAAAACAAGCATTAAAATGTTATCATCAAGGCTTGATAGTAGATAATAAAAACGAGTGAGTAGCATTTATTCAAAATAAGATTATTAAAAAAACATTACTAATGAATAGACTTTGTTTATTGATCATTTTGACAATTAACTTTCAACTAATTAATGGACAAACAAAATTGTGCATTTTGGGGACAAGTCACGACGAAACTGTAAAAATTAAAAACGAAGATTATATTAAAGCATTTGCAAAATTCAAACCGGATATAATTTTGTATGAAGCTGACACAATTTTAGACATACGTAATAGTGTAAAAGGACTTGAAGGAGCGATAGAATTTAAGTCTATTCATCAATATCTTAAAACAAAACCTAGTACGCTTATTTTTCCCTATGATTGGAATGGGAAACAGGATTATAGAGCAAAAAACAATTATTGGCCCAAAATTGACAGTATGGGCAAAATCTTCAACGCTTATTTTTCTACAGGACAAGCAGACAAACTTTCGATTACATATATTGAAGTATTGTCTGATTTTAAAAGTGCTGAAAACGAAATGAGCAATGAAAATTTGGAAACATTGAATAAACCCTATGTAAGAAAATTAGTAGAACTAAGATCAAAATGGGAATATAACAAAATCATGGATATGGCAATTTCTAATGATACCTTAAAAAAAATAATTCCAATTTTACAAATTGCACAAGACTATTGGGACATTAGAAATAAAGAAATGGCAAAGAATATTTTAAATATTGTGAAACAATATCCAAATAAACGAATTTTAGTTCAGACCGGAAATGCGCACAAATATTATCTGTACAA
Organism: Sediminibacterium sp. FEMGT703S; assembly: GCA_002786355.1. Lineage (GTDB taxonomy): Bacteria > Bacteroidota > Bacteroidia > Chitinophagales > Chitinophagaceae > Sediminibacterium. Next base: position 218,832 of record PGCO01000013.1, on the reverse strand, counting down.
TGAACTTGAAACTAAACAGAAGAGCAACAATTTTATCATACTTGAATATTGGGAGCAAAAATAATCAGCTGAGATAACAACCCAATTCCCCAGTTATACCACCTCAGATTTTAATAAATTTTACAATTATGTTTTTGAAAAAATTAATACTAAGCCTAATCTTAAGTTTAGCTTTAATTCAATCACAATCTCAACAAACAGTTAGTTTCAGAGGACAGATTAAAAACGCAAAAGCAGATGAATCCATTTATTTAGCGCTGGAAGGAATGCTTATTCGATTGAAACTACAAGATAATGGAGCCTTTTCAATTAATACAAGTCTTCAACAATTACCAGCCTGTTTTTTTATTGCAAGTATTACAACAAAAGGTAAGATAGAGCAGCATACTCCCAAGATTTGGTTTGATAAAGACAGTATAAAAATAGATATTAATTGGGTTGATAAAACCTTTCAAGTAGCTGATAAATTGTCTTATCAATCTATATCAGAGAAAATAGAATCTTTAAAGGGTAATCAGCAAAATCAATTTATGCTGAGTAATTCGGTTAACATCCCTATTTTATACTTTGTGAACGAAAACAAGAACGACATCCCAGTTCCTGATTTAGAGATTTTTTCTCAAAATGTTGACACATTATATCGAGGTTCTACTTACTTCAAAAAGATAGAAGCTTATATAAACGCAAAAAAAAGGAAGCCTTTGAAAATAGGTGATAAAGTTGCGAATTTTAGTTTGCCAAATAGAGATGGAAACCCAGTTTCAGTGATTAATGAAAATGGAAAAACTAAGTTAGTTACATTTTTTTCCTCTGAATGTTCTTTTTCAATTTCAAGTATTAGTCTGCTTGACCAACTTGAAAAAATAAACAATGGGAAAATTGAAATAATAACTATATGGGCAGATGATTCTAAAAATTCTTGGCTTAACGAACACCTTGACCAAAAGAGCAAAATCACTTGGGTAAATGTTTGGGACGAATACCATTTTGCATCAACTTACTTCAATAATACAGGTTGGCCAACATTCTATGTAATTGACGCAGAAGGTAGGCTAATCGACAGTTTCTTTGGTTACAAACAAAAGACAGCAAATAAATTAAAAGAATTGATAAAATAATTTTGTCCCCTCAAAACCTTTCTATAATTTAAATTGAAATATGCTTATCGTACATAGTATTGAGTCTTTAGTATTTAGATAGTCAAATCTGATAAAATACTAACTTAGTAAAATGATAAAAAAGTACACCGAATGGCATAACGGTTTGACTCCATTGAAGAGATTTTTTGTATCATTTATGCTAAATTGGCTTTACTGGCTTATAGCTTGGTTAATTGCCGATGAATTCTTTTTTGACGAGAAACATTCATGGAAGTATCATATACTTCATGCGACTTGGATGGCATTATTTATAACGATACCTTTTAGTTGGAGAGAAGTAAAACAAATTTTCAAAAGACCTTACAATAGCTAAAAGCTATTTTATTTCAATCTATTAACGCATTTTTTAGGTCACAAATTTTAAGCGTTCCATTAATAAGTTCAATTTTGTTTTAATTAGATGAACCATTGTCGCATACTCATCTTTTTAAAATTCTACAAAACACGAAAATGATCCAACAAGAACAAATCGAAATTCCTCTAAGCAAAAAAAAACTATTTTTAATCTTATTTGGTGCAATTGGTTTTGTTTTAATTGGACTATGGTTTTTGATAAATCCACCAATTAGTAGTAACCAAATTTTTGGTCTTTCTTCAATTTATTCTATAGTTGGTTTTATTTCAGTCTTGTTTTTTGGCCTTGGAGCGGTTGTTATTTTTTCTAAAATTTCGGATAAAAAAGCAGGAATTATCATTAATAGTCAGGGAATAATTGATAATTCTAGTGGTGTTTCAGCAGGTCTTGTATCATGGAAAGATATCCAAGAAATTAAGGTTGCTCAGGTAATGAATCAAAAATTCTTAATGCTTATTGTTAAAAATCCTCAAGATTATCTTGCCAGAGTAACTAATACCATTAAACGGAAAGGAATGGAAATTAATTATAAAACTTATGGTTCACCAATAAGTATTTCGGCTAGTTCCTTGAAAATAAACTTCGATGAATTACATAACTTGTTAGTAGATAAAATGAAAGAGTATAAATCATTTTAAAGTAAAGAACATTTATTAATACGATTCCTTCTCACTAGGAAATCCACCGCTTTTCACATCTTCATGATACTGCTTTACTGCAGCAGAAATAAGCGAATGGGCATTTAAATACTGACGAACAAACTTTGGTTTAAAGGAAGGATCAAGTCCAATTAAGTCATTGATCACGAGTACCTGGCCATCACAATGATTGCCAGCACCAATACCAATGACTGGTATATTCAATAAACTCGTAATTTCTTTTGCAATGAATGGAGGGATTTTTTCTAGTACCACTGCAAAGCAACCTGCCTTCTCTAATGCCACGGCATCTTGTAATATTTTATCCTGTGCTTCTTTTGTTGTTGCCTGCAATTCAAATGAGCCAATTTGATGAATGCTTTGAGGGGTTAAGCCTAAATGGCCCATAACTGGGATGCCGGCGTTTGTAATTCGTTTAATGCAATGCTCAATTTCAATCCCCCCTTCAAGCTTTACAGCTTGGGCATTTGTTTCCTTGATAATTTTTATCGCGTTTTCTACAGCACTTTCTTCATTTATCTGATAAGTGCCAAATGGCATATCAATCACTACTAAAGCATTTTTAACGCCTTTGACAACAACTTTGCCATGATAAATCATTTCATCTATGGTAACAGGAACAGTAGTATCATTACCCTGAAAAACATTGGATAAGCTGTCGCCTACTAAAACTATCTCTATTCCAACTTCATCCACAATTTTAGCAGTCGTATAATCATACGATGTTAACATGCTGATTTTTTTTCCTTCTTGTTTTAATTGACAGATGGTTTTAACGGAGTGTTTCATTTTATAGGATTATATTATCTATAAGTCTTACGCCTTCAATAGTGGCAGCTGTTAGAATGAATGCAGGGCTCTGTTCGGTTGATTGATGGTCAATCAATTCAAAATCTTGATTTACAAATTCAAAATAATCTACTGATTCAAAACCATTATTTAAGATGGCATCAATTGCTAATTGTTGAATAGTATAGAGGTGATTGCTTTTATTAAGTATTTGTTCTTTGGCTGATTTCAGTGTTTCAATTAAAATCAATGCTTTTTCTTGAGCAATAGAGCTCAATCTTTTATTTCTGCTACTTAATGCCAATCCCTTTTCGTTTCTTGTAGTTGCACAGTATACCAGTTCAACGGTAGGCTCATATTTTTCAAGGTGAATCATTTTTTCAATCACCTTACACTGTTGCAAGTCTTTTATCCCCAAATAAAGCTTATTAGGATGAATTAAGTTAATAAACCGATTGACAACATTGCATACGCCTTGAAAATGTCCTGGTCTATAGAAGCCTTCTAAAATTTCTTCAATATTGCCAAGTTCAAAATTTTCGAATTCATAGTCTAAAGGAAAAACAATTTCCTGCGTTGGAATAAATAAGCAATCGCAACCAGCTTGTTGTAATAATTCAATGTCTTGGTCAATATTTCTAGGATATTTAATAAAATCTTCCTCATTATTAAACTGAATTTTATTTACAAACACAGAACATATAGTAATATCACCATTCAATTTCGATGCTTTTATTAAATTAAGATGTCCTTCGTGTAAAGCGCCCATAGTAGGAACAAAACCAATATTCACATTAGTTTTGACTGAGCTTATGTAACTTGCTAATTCATTGATATTTTCAACTATTTCCATCTATATCTTATAATAAGATTGTAAAGTTCAATCATTTTAATTCAGAAATATTAAGTTTGATTATGTTTTTAGATAAAAAAATATTGGTGGGTATAACAGGAAGCATTTCGGCTTATAAAATGTATCATTTTATCAGGCTTTTAAAGCAACGAGGTGCAAGTATTAAAGTGATCATTACACCAACAGCCAAATCATTTGTTTCCACTACTATCTTATCTACATTTTCTGAGCATAAAGTGTATTGTGAATTTGTTGAAGATGATTTGTGGCAAAATCATGTGCATTTGGGGAGATGGGCTGATCTTTTTGTAATTGCACCCAGTAGTTGTACCACAATTGCAAAGTTAACAAACGGACTTGCAGATAATTTTTTAATTGCTACCTATTTAAGCTGTCCTGCACCTATTGTTATATTTCCTGCAATGGATGAAGATATGTGGCTGCATCCAAGCACACAACACAATATATCTACATTAAAACAAAGAGGTAATACAGTCGTTGAACCTAGTACTGGTTTATTGGCTAGTGGCATTAGTGGTAAAGGAAGATTACCTGAAATTGAAGAGATGATTACCTATATTGAATCTAATTTCATAAGGCAATCAACTTTATCTGGTAAAACGGTTTTGGTTACTGCTGGTCCAACTGAAGAATCAATTGATCCTGTTAGGGTCATTACCAATCGGTCTTCTGGAAAAATGGGATACGCAATAGCAGAATCATTTTATATGCTTGGTGCGGATGTGCACTTGGTTTCAGGACCAGTTGCAATTAAAACTAAATATGATGGAATTCATTTGATTCAGGTTAAAACGGCAAATGAAATGTATGCGGCTTGCCAAGAATTTCAAGAACGCTATGATTATGCTGTTTTTACTGCTGCCGTAGCCGATTACACGATCCCCAATATTAACAACCAAAAAATTAAAAAATCTGGCGATACCTTGCAAATTAATCTTGTAAAAACGAAAGATATTCTTGGATCATTTGGGTTAAATAAACTACCACATCAAAAAATTATTGGATTTGCTTTAGAAACTGATCATGAAGTTGACAATGCAATTGAAAAATTGAATAAAAAAAATGCAGATTTAATTGTTTTGAATCAACTTAACGATTCCAATATTTGTTTCAATCAAAATGATATGAAGGTATCACTAATCAGTAAAGATCAAATTGAAGCATTTGATACTTTATCCAAATCTGATATTGCTTCAAGATTAACAAGTTTTATTATTAAAAACTGGCTATAGTGAAATGGAATTTAAAAGGTAAACTGGCTTTGATTACCGGAGGAACAAAAGGGATAGGTCTTGCTATTGTTAATGAGTTTTTATCATTGGGTGCCGATGTAGTCATTATTGCTAGAAATCAGGATGAGTTTAACCTTGATGTTGAAAAATGGCAACAAAAAGGCCAGCAAGTCAGATTGGTTATTGCTGACTTAACTGATCATCATCATTATCAGAACTTGATTGCTGATTTAGGGTTAGATAAAATTGATATTCTCGTCAATAATGTAGGTGGTAATTTCCCTAAACCATTTATTGACTATAGTTTAGAAGACATTCATCAAATCTTTAATTTAAACCTATTTAGCGTTATTCGTTTAACCCAATTACTATTTGAACCATTGAAAGCTGCAAATGGAGCTGTTGTGATCAATATTAGTTCAATTGCTGGATTTGAAGATGTTGGAACAGGCAGTATGTATGCTGTTGCAAAAGCAGCTTTAATCCAACTCACAAAATCTCTATCAGTTGAATGGGCGCGACATCATATCAGGGTTAACTCGGTTGCCCCGTGGTTCACTTCTACTAATCGGATTAATACATTATTGCAAGATGAAGAATTACAGGATTATGTAATTTCTAATACTCCAATGAATAGGATTGCATCTCCCAATGAAATTGCAAATGCAGTTGCTTTTTTAGCCATGGCAAGTTCTTCTTATATAACAGGAGAGACCATTAAAGTAGATGGAGGGTTTAGTGCAAATGCTAAATAAAAGTATTTAAAGTTGTTTTCTCCAAAAAAAAGCCCAGTTTTTTAACTGAGCTCTCTGAATTTTATTTTATCGTGCTTTTTTCTTTGGATCCGCTTTCTTTTGTGCGGCACTTTTCTTTTTTGTTGGCTTATTCTTCTTTGGTTCAGCGTTCTTTTTCGACATACAGTTAAATTTAAGTTTAGTTAGTAAAGATACGCCTATATTGGTAAAGATGTTGTTTTTTGTTGAGCCGTTTCATCGCTTAATCAGAACGTCTTGCACTTCTAAATCACGAATTTTACATAAAGATATTTATACTTATATTCATGTTTTAACTATCAAAAGTTAATCTTTATAAATATGTTTCAAGATATTGACCTAATTATTTTTTTTGGACCAGCTTTGTTATTATCGACACTTGTTTTATTGATCATGGCGAGTTTTAGAAATAGGAAAGATGCCACTATTTTAAATAAAGTAATTGACCATTTTAAAATCACTTCTATTGTCTTTGGTATTCTTTTGGTAATTCTTTGGTTGTCACTTCCTTCAACACCTAGTTTAAAATCTTTTGGATATCCTACAACAATTGCTGATATAAAAGGTGACGCAAATATGCTGAGACTCTTCCAATCCTATAATAAAGCTATTGTGCGAACTGCAGAAGTATTACAATGGTTCTTGTTTCTTTTTACTTGGTGGTTCTTAACTACTTTGTTTGGAATAGCCAACGCGTACAAATCTGATAAAATGAAAACCTCCTCATAAACTGTTACACAGGGTATAGAGCACGAGAATACCCCTTTGCTCAATTCAAAAATCTAGATTCTGGTCAAAATGAATTTTGTTAAATTTGAATGATATGGAAGTTGTTGCACAACATATCAAACTAGGGTTAATTTTTGGTATATCCATTTCAGTTGTATCATGGATGGTGGGCATTATATGTAACAGCCTTTTTTCTAAGACCACGTTGTATAAAAGATTGTCAAACCTTAATTTTATTAAAAGTAAAAACCTCAATAAATATATTGGTTTAAAATATTTTAAGTGGATTGTAAAAAATACAGTGTTCAAATTTTTCAATCAGAAAATTAAGATTTCAAATGGAAATACCGATCTTAATCATTTAAGAAATGAAATGTTATTAGCTGAAATAAGTCATTTAATTGGTTTTTTCTTTGTTTCCATTATTGCAGTTTTCTTCTCTTTCAAAATCACTTTGACATACGGTTTGTCAATCATGATTCCCAATATCCTGTTAAATTTATATCCTTCATTACTACAGCAAGAAAATAAAAGAAGGATTGACAGATTGAAAAAAAAATCACATCAATCCATCCCCAATATCGCTTAACTTTATTTGAGTTGAATTAGATCATATAAAATGATTGAAATAATGCAAAGAGAAGTGCTACATGTTAAATCAATTAGTAAACGGTTTTCAAATGTTCAAGCAATTAAGGACATTTCTTTTTCGGTAGAACAAGGAGATATTTTTGCTTTTCTAGGTCCTAATGGAGCAGGAAAAACAACTACCTTAAGAATTTTGCTTGACATTATAAAAGCTGATACAGGCCAAATCCAGTGGAGCCTAAATGGGAGTGCCAATCAATTGCCTCAAGCCGCTGAGATAGGCTATCTTCCTGAAGAAAGAGGCCTTTATTTGGATATTCCCATAATTAAGTCTTTGATATATCTAGCATCCATAAGAGGAATGGATAAGTATGAAGCTAAAAAAGCTGCCATGGAATGGTTAGAAAAACTTGAATTGGCCGATCGTGCAAAAGAGAAGTTACAGGTACTTTCAAAAGGCAATCAACAGAAAATTCAATTCATTGCTTCTATCCTTCATAAACCTGCGTTTGCTATATTGGATGAACCTTTCTCGGGCTTAGATCCATTGAATCAAGAAATTTTCATCGATTTTATCAAAGAAATTAATAAGCAAGGAACTACTATTTTACTAAGTGCACATCAAATGCAATTGGTTGAAAAAACTGCACATAAAATTTTTCTAATCAATAAGGGGGAAGTGTTATACAATGGAAGCCTCAATGGGATATATGAAACATATGGCAACAAACCGATTATTGAATTGAATTTTAAATCTGGTTTAAACCTTGATGCATTAAATGCCATTGGCGCAGTTGAAGACATGGAAATATCCGATCATCATCTTGTTAAACTAACATTTAGGCAAAACACCGACATGAAATTAATTTTAGCTGATTTAGCGAAATTAGAGGGCGTTTTTGAGTTGTCTAGCCATAAGCCATCATTGCATGATATTTATCTTAACCTTGTAAAAAGCCATTCAATATGAGTTATATAAAGCAAGTGCTGACTGTTACTCGCTGGGAATTTGGGCGTTTTTTTAAGCCAAAAAATGAACTAATTGGTTTGTTTGTGATGTTGATTGTTTTTACCCTATTTTATTTTGGTAGCAAACTTGCCTTTTCAGACAAAAGCCCGAAAATAACAGTCTTTTTATTGAATGATGAAAATGGTGCTATAGCGGAAGTATTAAAAAAAGATTTTAAGCTGCAAACTTTGCCAATTGATCAAAAAGATCAATTCATAAAGAATTTAAGCATCAATAAAGAGGGGGTATTGATTAACAAAAATGACAAGTCAATTGAATTATATGCCTATAAGCTCAATAATGACATCAAGGAATTGAAAGGCTTTTTAGATGGTTATCAAAAACAAGTAGAGATGCAAAAATTGGGTTTAACTGCCGACCAATTGTCAAAAGTTTTATCATCTGCTCCTATAGAAGAATCATATGTATATACTGAGAATTCCAATAAACGACTCGTTCTTGCCTTTTTCTTTGCTGGCTTGATGATTGTAGCAGTTTTTTTAAGTTTTGCATATCAGTTTACAGCAATAACGGGTGAGAAACAATTAAAAATAACCGAGCAAATTGTTTCAGCCATAAGTCCACAAGTGTGGATGGATGGGAAAATTTTCGGTATTACATTAACGGGTATGTCTTCAATGATTACCAATTCACTTTTAATCACAGTTGGAACTGTTATCTTTTTTCAGTTTACAGGGACACCCATATCTAAAGTTGTAGATTTTTTAAACCTGCCTTTAATTGTCTTGTATTTGCCCTTTGCCATATTAGGGGTATTGATTTGGAATGCAATGCTTGCGGCTATTGCTTCAATCATTACCGATCCTAATAATTCCGGTAAAAGTGGATTGATGATGCTTCCTATTCTTTTTGTAATGGCTTCTTTTTTTGTAACGCATGATCCTGATAATGGATTTTCAGTATTTCTTTCATGGTTTCCACTCACTTCTGCAACTTCAATGCCAATGCGTTGGGCAATTACAGAAGTTGGAGTAGAGCAATTAATAGGGTCATTTATCTTATTGGTAATAACCTTTTATTTTCTTCGGAAAATTGCTGCAAAAATCTTTAGAGTATCAATTTTGATGACTGGTAAAGAACCCTCTTGGTCAGACGTGTATAAATTCATTAAAATGAAATAAACCTGTTCTAGCATTGATAGAAATATTTCAACACTTTGAAAAATATATAAAATTAAGCGACACTTTAAAAAGTGAACTCGCTGATAGAATTGTACCAATAGTTTTCAAGAAAGGGGAGCTTGTGCATAATGCTGATGCCATTTGTAAGAATGGTTATTTTATTCAAAAGGGTTTATTGCGTACTTATTTTTTCAAGGACGGAAAAGAAATTACCGAATATTTTAGCGCAGAAAATGAATGGGTGAACTCGCCTAGAAGTTTTATGCAACAAAAAAAAGATATTTATTACATAGACGCACTCGAACATACAGATTGCTTTTGTTTGAATGTTAAAGACCTTGGATTTCTATTTGACAACTTTCCTGAAATGGAACGATATGCTAGACTTTCAATGGGAACAGTATTTGGACACTATTTAGAACGCATCACTTCAATGCGTTTTGCAACAGCAAAGGAAAAATATCAACATTTTTGTGAAACCTATAACGATATATATCATCGCCTACCCTTAGGAATGGTATCTTCTTATTTAGGTATTGCACAAGAAACTTTAAGTAGAATACGAGCTGAAAAATGATTTTTTGACATAGGTCAAAAGCACTTTAAAAATAGCGCTTGATATTTGCAGATTAATTTAAACATCATTAAAATGACAAATTTCTGTAAGTATCTTTTCCTTGTTCTATTGCTGATATGCTCCGCAAAGAGTATTGCTCAAATAAATTTGCAATCACCTAATACAGAATCTCTGTTGTATTTGGGGGAAGGTAAAAATCAACCACTTATTGTAGGTCTTGGTGGCTCGGAAGGTGGTAATGCTTGGACAAATGATTATTGGAAAAAAACACGCGATCAATTTATTGAAAAAGGATATGCGTTTTTGGCAATTGGTTATTTTAAGGCAAAGGGGACACCGGATACTTTGAATAAAATTGCCATTGAAGATGTATATAATGCAATCAATATTGCAACGAAAAATAAAAAGGTCAACAAAAAGAAAATTGCCATCATTGGTGGGTCTAGAGGCGCTGATTTGGCGCTGCTTTTAGGTAGTTATTACAACAACATCAATTGTGTAGTTAGTATAGTTGGTAGCCATACGGTTTTCCCCGGGCACACTACTCATTTTACTTCCTCTTGTTGGACGTTCGCAAACAAAGAACTGCCTTTTGTTCCAGTGAATGAAGAAGCTGTTCCATTTCTAATAAAAAGAGATTTGAGAGGAAGTTTTGAGGCAATGCTAAAAGATACCATTGCAGTAGAAAAAGCGAGTATTGCAATTGAGAATATTAAAGGACCTGTGCTCTTGTTATCAGCAACAAAAGATGAAATTTGCCCGTCAACACCTATGGCAGAAAAAATGGTAGCAAGATTAAAAAATAATCATTTCAAATATCCTTACGAACATAAAGCAATTGAAGGCAGGCACGCTGAACCGCTAAAACATTTTGATCTGGTCTTTAAGTTTTTAGAAACCAATTTTGCAAAGAAATAAGAGTAGGAGCAGTGTTGGTTAAACCACTTCTAACCTATATCCAATCCCCCTAATTACTACAATCTTAACCCGTTCATCTAACTCTAATTTCTTCCTCAATTTTGAAATAAACATATCCAAACTCCTCCCAACAATCACCCCCTCATCTTCCCAAATCTCTTTCTGGATTCGATTTCTTTCAATGACCTCATTTGGAGACAAAGCAAAAATCTGTAACACCCTAGATTCAGTTCCAGTTAGGTCTATATTAATATTGTTAAGTGTCAGCTTTCGGTTCTTTGCATCAAACAAGATAGAGCCCAATTGAAATACATCATCGTCTAGTGTTTCGGTTAATTCAGGTAAAGCCTTCCTTTGCTTCACTGATCCTATAAAAATCAATCCGACAAATGCAAAAATAGATATACCTCCCAGCAGCAATCCATTCTTTGCTGTAATCATTACTGCTGGTTTAAACTTAATATTGATGATATAACATGCACTAGGTAGATTTCTTCCTTTACAGGATACAATATCATCCTTTTGATTATTAGCAATGGCATATCCATAAGCAACAAGCGATTTATCACAGTTCAATACATTCACTACATAATCTGCAATTGCTTTGTCTTTTACCAATAAACGCTTTGAGATATTTACAAGAGAGTCTGGCAAGATACTTATCTCTTGCTCAAATCTTATCTGGTATTCATTTTGCGAAATTTTGTTTAAAGGGAGTACTCTAGATACACTGTCGCCAGATTGTAACAGGAGTTCATGACCTATCTTTCTAATTAATATTTCCCTTCTGGCTAAATTAAAATCGTCGTTTTCTGTGAAGTTAAATGCCACAAGAATCAGTGAAATCGATAGGAGTAGTATAGAACCAAAGAAGTATTTACGATTACTGAAGAGACCATTTTTACGTTCAGACATACTATTTACTAATTATTTACAAAGGTTACACTTTTATTTACAATACAAATTCACATTGATGAAAGGTAGTGGTCTACTTTAGCCGAATCAATTTTGAAAGGATAAAATAAGTCAATGATGAAAAACAAACTCCTGTTTACGCTCTTGTTTATGTCTGTTTTGTACTGCTCTTGTAAGCAAAACACAGCTTCTATAACTCCGGAATTAATTGAGCCTTCAACCAACAACATAGTAAGTACTTACGGGCCTACCAGAATGGTTCGCAGTGTAAAGCAGGCTAAAAATGGAGATATTTTGATTGCATCTTACACCGGCGTTTGGCGATACGATGGGAAAGTTTTTACCAATATAACCACTGCAATCAAATCGCCCAGTTTCTGGGATGTGTTGGAAGACCAAAAAGGAAATCTATGGTTTGGTACCAAGGACTCAGGTATATATTGTTACAACGGGAAATCTTTTTTGCATTACACAACAAGGCAGGGGCTTCCTAGTAATATGGCCTTGCATCTTTTTGAAGACAAGGCGGGTAATATTTGGATCGGAGCCGGGGGAGGTACAACTCGCTTCAACGGAAAATCATTCCGAAATTTTACCCCCAAAGACGGGCTCCCTAATGGCGGTGTGAATACATTTATGGAAGATACAAAAGGAAATATCTGGATGGGTACAAGGGGTGATGCCTGTTATTATGATGGAAAAAAATTCACCATTTTCAAAAACAAAGAAGGTAAACCATTTTACAATGTTTGGGGGATTATTGAAGACAGAAAAGGCAATATTTGGTTTGGGGGATCAATCATCAAAAAAATAAAAGGCAGTACCCTATATCTTGATGGTGGTCTTTGGCGCTATGACGGCAGTACTTATACCAAAGTATCTTCAAGGGGTGCTTCTTCAATCATCGAAGATAAAAACGGAAATATCTGGACTACTGGAGAAGTAAAACCCAATAAGCCGAACATTGGAAATGATTGGGTACTTGCCCGATACGATCAACAATCCTTGTATGATTCTGTGCCCATTGTAACCGAAATAAAATCGAAATATGAAGGGGGGAAGGGAATGCTTTGTAGGATTTTGGAAGCAAGGGATGGAAGTATTTGGTTGGGATCTTTAACAGGAGTGTACCGTTTGGATGGAAAATCATTAAATAATTTTCAACGCAATGAAGATCAAATTTTTACTATTGATAATAAGCAAAGCCTTATTACCTGGAAGGGTTCTATGAAACTTAGTTCTAAAGAAAAACATGTAGGATATATATCTGTTTCAAAAAGTGAATTATGGATGGAGAACAATCAACTGGTTAGCGGTAATGTTCAAATAGACATGAACTCAATGGAATATGCCGACAAGAAAGATAAAAACACACCCATTCATCATTTAAAATCTGAAGATTATTTTGATGTCAAAAGATTTCCTTTTGCTTCTATTGAAATTGCCAAAGTAGATTCTGTTAATGCCAATACCATTAATATTACTGGCTACCTCACTATTAAATCTTCTACACGAGAAGTTAAATTTCCGGCAACCGTAAGTTTTAAGAACGGGGTTTTTACTGCTGATGCAAAGCTTACAATTAATAGAACACTTTGGGGAATTACCTATAGAGCTGCAACGTTTTATGAAAAGATTGCAGATTACACTGTTTCTAATGAGGTTGAATTTGTTATTAAAGTTGTAGCTAAAAAATAAATAATAATAAGATGAAATACAAGCCTTATAAGTATACCATTTATTTGATAATGTTAAGTTGCTGTTTGCTTTACGCCTGCGGCAATCAAACTTTTTCTTCAACTTCAGGTAGTCAATTACAAGTAAAAGAAGTCCAAATCATAAAAAAATCTATTGTAGCTAAGCTTAAAGAAAACGCTCAACTACCCATTGAGGAGAGGATTACATTATATCATCAACTCAAAAAAGAAAATTTTGAAATGTATGATTTTGGGAATGAGACCGAATTAACATTATACGGGTACTCGTTTTTATGGGAAAATAATTTGAAGGAAGCAATCCCCATTTTTGGGCTCATTATTGCTGAATTTCCGAATTCGGCCAATGCATATGACAGTATGGGAGAAGCCTATCTTCAGGCAAAAGATAGTACTAAAGCACTTCAGTTTTATGCAAAATCATTGCAGATGAACCCTGATAATTTTTTTGCAGAAGATGTGATTCAGAAAATTAAATTTCCGAATATTAAACCTTTAACCGCAAAAGAAAAATTTTCAAAAGTCTACAACAGAAAGGGATATCTAGCAGATTTAGACCAATTGAGTCAAAAACTATTGACTGTTCATCCTCATGCCCTAAAATTTATTTCAAAAGACCAATTTCTTAAAAATATTGAAAATAAAAAATCATTGATTACGGATAAAACCACCTATGCTGAATTTGCTTGGCATTGCAATGCAATCATAGCAAGCATTGGTTGCTCACATACGGCTTCTTCTACTATGCAAAATGATTATAATGAGTTTTCAATATTACCTATAGAGAACAGTTTCCCCATGCAAGTAAGATTGATTAATAAGCAATTATTTGTGGTAAATCCGATGAATAATGCTGATAAGGTAAAAGTAAAAGACGAAATTTTGAGTATCAATGGCATTGAAGCCCTAAAACTCCTCTCAATTGTTTATGACCACACGGTATCGCAAGCCAATATTCGAACTGCTAAAATACAACAGTTCAACACTTTTTTTGCTGCTCAAATACCCTATGCCTTAGGGTTGCCAAAAACTTTTGAAATTGTTGTTAAAGAAAAGAATGGCTCCATTCAGTTGCGCAAAGCCACCAAAATGGCAACTGAATTATATAATCCTTCTATCAATAGTTGCAACAATGATTTGTGTTTAGAAATTGTAGAAGGGAATACAGCTGTTTTAACTATTGCTTCTTTCAATTATTATGAGTGGAACAATTATACTGTTTTTAAATCTTTTCTTGATAGCAGTATGAAAGTAATCAACAATAACGGGATTAAAAATTTAATAATTGATGTGCGGTATAACGGAGGTGGTTCTCAACATCCAAGTATTTACTTGCTACAACACCTCATGGATAAACCATTTGTTTATTACTCAAAAGCTGAATCTGAAGGAAAAACAGATATAAGTTATGGTGTAGAAATATTTAATCCTGTTGAAAATCGTTTTAAGGGGAAAGTGTTTTTTCTGATAGATGGAAATGGACATTCTACCACGGGGCATTTTATGAGTTTAGTAAAAGTGCATAACTTAGGTACAATCGTTGGGGAAGAATTAGGATCTAATCAATTCTGTACCGCTGGCCTAACGATGTTTCGCTTACGTAATACAAAATTTGTAGTCTGCTCGGCAAATAATACACATGTTTCTACGGCCACAAAGTTGCCTGATAATGTAGGTATTCTTCCTGATTATTTTGTAACACAAAGTATAGATGACTATTTAAACAAAGTAGATGCGGTAAAGCAATATGCATTTAAGCTTATTGTAAAAAAACATTGACAAGTTGAAGTTCCATTGAAAAGATCGACGGAGCACAACGTGGTACTTGGCAAAGTGTCGGTCATTCTTAAAATTTGAAATAATTTCTTAACTTAATTTTGACAAAAAATTAATTTAGTGATAAAAAGATATTCAGTACTGATATGTTTAGTTGTTTCAATGATATTAATTGTTGTAGCAGCTACTAAATATCCAGGAGGTTCATTAGTTGATAAAAACGCTGATGGTTTTCATTGGTCAAAAAATTTTATAAGTAATTTGTTTGCTGAAACGGCTATTAATGGTAAAGAGAACAAGGGTAGGATTTGGGCTGTAATTGGAATGGCATTCCATTCAATTGGCTACGGTGTTTTTTTTATTAATATGTCAACAAAGTTATCACAAAGCAAATGGGCAAGAAGTTTAAGGTTTATTGGATTTGCCAATTTGTTATTTATTTTTTTAATTGCTACACCCTTGCATGATTTAGGAACGATATCAATAGTTCTCACATTGGCTGGATTATTTACTATTACGATATTTATCCTTAATACAAAGCTTCATTTACTTAAATTCTGCAGTGTTATTTGCTTGTTGACTTACTATGTTTTTTTTATGTTTTATGGTTTAGGTTATTTGGAATGGACTGCTATAATGCAAAAAGTTTATGTTTTAAGTTCGCTGCTATTAGTAATAGGACTTGAGTATTTTAGCAAAAAAGAGGATTTTATTAATATGCGTCCTTATAAATAGAATCAAGTAATAAAATGGACAGACCAACTTTAGACAATAAAATTTCTGTTAAAGACTATGAAGGAAATTGTTGAACTTTCAAACAAAATGATAACCATCGACAGAAACGAATTTCTGAAAGTGAAAGGTAGCATAGATACAAATATATATTATGTAGTTAGTGGTAGTTTGAGAATTTTTGTATTTGATGACTACGAAGAACAAACGATTCGATTTGGCTACAAAGAAAATATAATCGTTTCGTTAGACTCTTTTTTAACAGGAAAGCCTTCTGACTTTTTTATTCAAGCCATTAAAAAGACTGTAATAAAAGTTATAACTAAGCAACAATTTGATAAGTTTTTAGAAATTGAAAGTAACCAAAATTTGTGGACAAAGATTTTGGAAAACTTAGTGCTTCAACAAATGGAACGTGAAGTTGACATTTTAACAAATTCCCCAAAAGAACGATACGAAAGGGTATTAAGACGAAGCCCACAGCTTTTTCAAGAAATTCCCAATAGATATATAGCCAATTATCTAAGAATGAGCGCCGAAACCCTATCCCGGCTTAAAAAGTCTTGACTTCAATCAAGGGTTTAAAAAATTGATTTTATGAACTTCGCATAAAATTGAAATAATGCAATCTGAAAACTTAATACTATCACTTTTAGCACAAACCCAGCAGAATATAAACCAAGTTGAAAAACTTAAAACCTATGATTTACAGACTTTAACCTGGAAACCAAATGAAACTTCGTGGAGCATTTTGGAGTGTTTGGAGCATTTAAACTTGTACGGCGATTTCTATTTGCCACAAATGGGAAATAAAATAGAAAATTCAACTACTGAAGCTGAAGTTGAATTTAAGAGTGGGATGTTAGGGAATTACTTTGCAAAAAGTATGTTGCCAAAAGTTAAGTTGAATAAAATGAAAACTTTTAAAGACAAGAACCCTTTACATGCCAAACTTGATAAAACTGTTATTGATAAATTCATCAGTCAGCAAATCAAATTATTGGACTTGCTTAATCAATCAAGAAAAGTGAGTTTGAACAAGGTCAAAATTGAGACTTCAATTTCTAGTTTGATCAAACTAAAGTTGGGTGACACTTTTCAGTTTTATATTAATCATATTATTCGGCATTTAAAGCAAATTGACAGAATACAACAGACCAGAAGAATGCCTAACAATTGAAAAGGGGAATTGAATTATTACTTTAAGCATGGATCAAAGAATCATTCTTTGGACTAATAAAGCGGAAAAAATAATAACATTAGAATAAAGGGTAGGCTCTAACTGCATTGCTTCAATATCAGTCATTTTGGTTTATAAATATGTAAATGATGTAATACATTTTTACAGTTGTGTAATTCTCACACTGCCATTAAAACCAATATTTACATCATAAAAAATTATAATCAAATGGAAATTGAACAAACAATCACTGTGTTAAATTCACTTATTACTATCAACAACGATAGAATTGAAGGTTACGAAACTGCAAGTAAAGAAACCGACGAACAAGATTTGAAAACCTTATTTGCCGAGTTTTCATCAACTAGCCAAAAATGTAAGAACGAACTGGTTGCAGAAGTTACAAAACTTGGTGGAGAACCAGCCGAAGGCACAATGATGTCAGGTAAATTTTTTCGCGTGTGGATGGATGTAAAATCAGCCCTCACAGGCAAGGACCGCAAAACGATTCTTAGTTCTTGTGAATATGGCGAAGATGTAGCTCAAGAAACGTATGAAAAGGTTTTAGAAAACGAGGCAGAAAAATTAAATGCTGAACAGCATACTATGTTAATGGCACAAAAATCCTTATTGAAAGCTGACCACGACAAAGTAAAATCTATGAGAGATTTAGTAATGGCAGATTAACCAGTAGGCCTCATTCTTTGCAGAAATGAATGATAAAGCTTTCTCCTGTGCTGAGCTTTTCTTTTTTGTAGGTTTATTCTTCTTGGGTTCAGCGCTTTTTTTCGACATACAATTAATTTTAAGTTTGGCCTTGTAGATACGCCTATATTGGTCTAAATGATATTTTTATCGGATCACAAGGTAGGGGGAGGAGTGTGGATATGACAACAATTATCAGTTAAATAGTTTTTTGTATGCGTAGACCTATTAAAATTTGATATCTACAACTTATTAAACTGTGAATTTTGCAACTTATTTCCCTAAATGTATAAAGTACTAGCTTAATTAAAGTATGAACTTTATATTGAGTTTAAAGGTGTTACTGCAAGAGATGATGTAGTTTCTCATCCTCTAGTTACTGTATCACTTCCACTACCACCTACTACACAAATTTATATTCAATCAACTAATACTGATGAAAGCATGAAAACAAAAACTGAATTAGAACACTCTATCATAAGTGTAACTACTACAATAAATCAAAAGTTTCCAGAATTAACTAAGTACATTAATGAAATGCCTGTAAATATTTCAGAAAATAATCAGGAGGAAATAAATACTAAAAACCTTAATGATTACCACAACTCATTAGTGGAGTTGTTAGAAAAGTATTCAAAAACACATACTTCAATGGGTTATGAATATCCGGACGCTGATGATATTTATAATAGAGGGAAGATAGATTCGGAAGTAAACCCAAGTGATTTTTCAAAAGTTAAAACCGCAAACGAAGAAGAAGGCTCACTGAATGAAAAAGATTTTAATGATGATATGTCTGGCGATGATTTAGATATTCCAGGATCAGAATTAGACGACCAACAGGAAATTGTGGGCAGTGAAGATGAGGAAAATAATTATTACAGTTTGGGCGGAGACAATCATGCTAACCTTGATGAGGACAAGAGCTAAAATCTCATTAAAATTATTTTCCTAATTAACAACTAATACGTAATTACATCGCTAACTTCAAGGAATGATTGCTGATAACATCAATATTCTTCTTGCAGACGATGACTATACCGATTGCCTACTTTTCAAAGACGCTTTAGAAGAGCTACCTGTAACTGCCACGCTTACAATTGTTCATAATGGTGTAGAACTGATTGAAGAGATTTCAAAGCAAGGAAGTAAGTTTCCTGATGTACTATTCTTAGACCTCAACATGCCACGCAAAAACGGATTCGTTTCTTTGGGTGAAATAAAACGTAATACTGACCTCCAGGATCTGCCTGTTATTATTTTTTCTACTGCTTCAGATGAAGCAACAGTTAATAATGTTTTCAGAGATGCAGCTCACTATTACATCTGTAAGCCACCTGATTTTTTGCAATTAAAAAAAGTAATATATGAGGCACTCATGCTAATAACGCAAAAAAATAATCGATTCCCGCTTAAAGAGAACTTTTTGATATCAGGCGATTCTATCATTATCCCTGACGCAAAATGAAGATACCCCTAACTCCCCAAAAAATAAATACTAAAAAAGAGGCATCGGAATTTCTTACAGAAGAAAAAAAATACCTCAGTCTGTTTCACAATCTGCTGATACAAACACCAGTTGCCATAGCAATTTTTCGTGGCAGTAATTATATAGTTGAGTTAGCCAATGACAATGCTTTAGAGATAATGGGTAAAGACAAGGGTTTTATTGGCAAGCCTCTTTTTTTAGCCATGCCCGAATGGGAACATCCAATAAAAAATACTTTGGACAACTTAATGCAAACTGGCGTGCCATATAAAGCCAAAGAGATAGAATTATCGTTGCATAGAAACGGTAAAGCTGAGACTGGCTGGTTTAATTTAGATTGTCAACCTATCCGTGATGACGATAACACTGTTTCGGGCATTTTTGCATCAGTTAATGAGATAACGGAACAAGTACTAGCTCGAAAAAAAATGGAAGATAGCGATAAGAGGTATAATATGATGCTCTTGAATTCGACTTTTTCCTTTGCCGTGATAAAAGGGAAAGACCTAGTTGTTGATTTTGCCAACAACCAGATTAAAGAAGTTTGGGGAAGGGGGAATGATATAGAAGGTAAATCGCTGTTTGAAATTATGCCAGAGATTATTGATACCCCATTCCCAGCTTTGCTTGAAGAAGTTCGTGCTACTGGTATTCCTTTTCATGGTGTTGATGTACAAAGCCCTAATAAACTTCATGGGCACTTAAAAGAAAAGTATTTTTTCAATTTTGTTTTTCAGCCTTATTTAGAAGCAGACCAAACTATTTCTGGTATTACAATTATTGGTAATGATGTAACTGAGCAAGTAATAGCAAAAAGGAAGATTGAGGAAAGCGAAGAACGTTTCAGGTCACTGGCTGATCTGATGCCAGCTAAAATAAGCATTGCAGATGCAGCTGGTAATGCTACCTATTTTAGTAAACACTGGCTAACCTTTAGCGGATACACTTTTGAAGAATTAAGAGATTTTGGCTACCAGAAAATTATGCATCCTGATGAGTTGGAGGAATTTCAAAAACGCTTTGAGCACGCTGCAATCACAGGGATCGACTTGGCTATGGAAATGCGGTTTAAAAATTCGGATGGGGATTATATATGGCATTTAAACATTGTATCGCCTATCAAAGATAAAAATGGGGAATTTGTCATGTGGGTGGGTGTTACCACAGAAATGCAGCATCAGAAAGAACAAAGAGAAGATTTAGAACAAGCTGTTGCGGAAAGAACGGAAGAATTATCAGCAGCCAACGAAGAGCTTATAAAAATGAACACAGAGTTAGAAGCATTTACTTATGTTTCTAGTCACGATTTGCAAGAACCCTTGCGAAAGATCCGAACCATTGCAGGGAGAATATTAGAAAAAGAAAATCAAAATTTATCCGATAGTGGAAAAAATTATTTGCACCTCATGCAAAATGCAGCCGAACGGATGCAAACACTTATTCTAGATTTACTTGCCTTCTCCCGATTAAGCATGGCAGATAGAAATTTTGAAACCACTGACCTCAACATTATTATTGAAGAAGTTAGAAATGAGTTTAAAGATACAATTGCAGAAAAGAATGCAGTTATAGAAGTAAAAGAAATCTGTGAGGTAAAAATAATCCCATTTCAGTTTCGTCAGTTGATGCACAATCTCATTAGCAATGCTCTCAAGTTTTCAAATCCAAAAATACCACCCCATATTAAGATTAGTAGCGTAAATATAACTTACAGCCAAAAAAATGAAGCCAACCTTCCGCTTCATAAAGAATATTGCCATATTAGTATTTCAGATAACGGCATTGGTTTTGAAAAAAAATTTGCAGAAAAAATATTTGATGTTTTCCAGAAACTACATGCCAAAGATGAGTACGCAGGCACAGGTATTGGTCTTGCCATTGTAAAAAAAATAATTGAAAACCACAATGGCATCATTACGGCAACTAGCGAGCTAATGAAAGGAACTACATTCAATATTTACATTCCAGCATAAATGATAACAAGAACAAACGAAACCAAAGTCAGGGTAGATTTGTTGATTTTTTCATAAGAATAATACATATGTAGTATTGATTTAGCTGATTTATAGCAATTATTTTGTTGAATAAATATATTAAATGAAACAAACTACTATTAAATATTTATTCGCTATTTTCTTTACTTTATTTTCAGTATTGGATTCCTTTGGTCAGATTACGATCAATGAAAGTTTTATTGAGAGATATGATATTTCAAGAAGCTGGAGTAAAGCAGAAAGCCCAGGTCAGTATAATAGAATGCAGACTACAGTAAAATTTGATTTTACTCCCAATACAATTCAGAAGTATTGGCTACGAGGTACTTTTAATTTCCGATGGGAATTAGCAGAAACTTATACAATTATTCAAAGTGAAATCAGAAAATTGGATGATGGAAGCTCAGTTTATTTATATCTCACTAGTAATAAATACCAAATAGGAGTGAATAGAGGCTCCTTTAAAAATATCATCATTTTTGATGGATCTAAAAATATAGAATATGTATCTCAGTAAAATTTTAGCTGTTTTGATGGTATTACCCATAATGAGTGATGCAACAGTCACTAATTTAAATGATTGTAAGCAGGTTGAGCAATTCCAATTGTCAAACGGGGATCCTATAACATTGACTTACGAACAATGGAATGAATTATTACGAAAAAAAGTTATTGAGGTTTGTGAAAATGATTTTAATCAAGAGTTTAAAGAGTATCTATTCCGAAAAAAATTAACAGGATTATCCAGTAAAGAGGAAGAAATAGTATATAATTTAAGTAGAGATAATAAGAATATCATATCCTTGGAAAAGTATAGTAGTAATGGCGAACTCAAATTTTTAGTTACTGCTTTTAAGAAAGCTTTTGCTCTATTGACCAAGAATGAAAGTTATATTGTGCCCTCTGCTGTTAGGAAGTTTTATGATTATGAAACTAAACAAACATATGATTTTAGAATGAAATTGGGTGTTTAGATTCTAGTATTGCTTCTTTCTTTTATCTGCATCTATGTTGCCCAGCATTCAACTATCTATGCAGATAATGTTATCCCTGATAAAATATAATTATTTTAATTAATAAATTAATTCAATGAAAAAGATATTTTTATTACTTTTCTTAGGTTGTATAAACCTCCAATTTGTAATTGCTCAAGATAGTTGGAAAGAAAGAGCTGATTTTTATGAAGTATTTAATATTGTGTTATTGAGTGCCGAAAAAGGGGATATAGACCCCGCGCTAAATCGCTTTGATGAATTGAAGTCGAAGTATAGTGTATTCCATAAAAGTATCATGCAAACATTTACCATTCCCAAAGAGAAAATGCGTAGGAATGCTGTGTTACTTTCGGAACAAGTAACTTATATCCGATTATTAATAGAAAGTAAAAAAATTACCCCAGAAATCATGTATGGAGAACTGCTTATCCTGCATGGCCTATTTTCTAAAATTAGATTAGAAAATGATGAGTGGTTTATTAGTAAATCTAATTTAAAATTTTACGAAAAGGAAGAGAAGCGCTATCGAGCTAAAAAAATAAGATTTTAAAAAAAATCAATAATCCTTGATTATGAGAGAAAAAATCTTTTCCTTATTTATAGTTCTATTTTTTGTACTATCTAATATAAATGCGCAGAAAACCTGTCTCAGTGGTAATTGTATTGATGGTCCTGGTGTAATGCTGAATAAAGACGGGGACACTACAATCAGTATCTTTAAAAATGGAAATATTAGTGATCAAGTTATTGTTGCCAATAAAAATCATCAGGCTTATTCCTTGATTAGTGTTGGAGTTAGTAGATGGTTTCTTGAAAAATCGGGAGATTCACTTCGGATTGGCCAAGGGGCGATTGTCAATAAAAACTTACAAGAGGATATTTCAAAAGGATATTATTTCATTACTAAGAAAGGTGATATATTTTTCGAAAACAACAAGCAGTTGTTGCAATTTACGAATGGGAAGTCTATAAAAGCAAAGATAAAAACTGCTGAACCCAGAAAGAATCGATTAGATTTTTTGAGTAATGGATCTGATTATATTGTGTTTCATTACGAGTTAGGTAAGGCAGTAAATGGTTTTTTCTTTGTTAATGCAACAAAGCGAGTTATTTCTTTTGATGTGGTAGAGAGTCGACTAGTTTTTAATAATCCAGCAGATAACGAGTTGTTTAAGCAAATTGAAAGTTCAATAATTGGCTTTTCCTTAAATGGGTTTGATGAGTACTATTTTAATAATTTTGATAAGTAACGAACCATTGACGGGTTGGAACAATATATCCTGAGATTAAGAAATACGCTTTTAAGACCAGTGGATAACTGTATTAAATTAGTTGAGCATGCTACTACTGAGTTTGAGAAGCTGATTCAAAAAAACAAAGAGGAAGTAGCAAAAAGTGCAAGTAATCCAATTACGTTAACCTATGAACAATGGAATGAGCTATTAAGGAAAAAAGTACTTGAAATTTGTAAAAGTGATTTTGAGCAAGAGTATAATGCCTATTTGTCTGACAAGGAATTATTAGACTTGCCTTCTAAAGATGATGAGATATTATATAACCTTAGTAGAGACAACGTAAACCTTATTTCATTGTCAAGTTACGCTAGTAATGGAGCATTAAAGTTTCTGATACCTGCCTTTAAAATGGCTATTTCAAGAATATTAAAAGCCAATAGCTACATTGTTCCTTCTGCAACTAGAAAGTTTTTTGATTTAAAAACATCTCAATCATTTGATTTTAGGATGAAGTTGGGGAATTGAGAGTAGATTTTTTGTATCTTAATGGAATATGAATCTTATGCTTCAACAAAACGTATTCCTCTTCTTTCTCTTAATCAATGTAACTAACCTAGTTGCCCAGGATCATACTGCTAAATATCCTGTATACAAGGGTAATGATTTAGGTCTCACATACACTCCAAAACAATCAACTTTTAAAATTTGGTCTCCTACGGCGGTTGCGGCTAAAATCAATTTCTACAAAACCGATTTAGGCGGCGTTTCTGATCGCACCGTGCAAATGGAAAAAGCGGCTAACGGTGTTTGGACAATAACAATCCCCCAAAACGTAAAAGACCAATATTATACTTTTCAGGTATTGATCAATAATAGTTGGAGTGCTGAAATAATTGACCCTTATGCAAAAGCATGTGGCACCAATGGTTTCAGGGCGCAAGTAGTTGACTTAAAGGAAACCAATCCAATTGGTTGGGATCAAGATAAATCGCCCAATTTTTCTGCAAAGAATCATCAAACTGATGCGGTTATATATGAATTACATGTAAGAGACGCGAGTATACATGCTAATAGCGGTATCAAAAACAAGGGTAAATATAGCGGACTTGCAGAATTGGGAACCAAAAACAGTTCTGGCAGCTCAACAGGGCTTTCACATTTGAAAGAATTGGGTGTTACCCATATTCACTTATTACCTTTTTATGATTATAATTCTGTGGATGAAACTAAGCCCAATCAATACAATTGGGGATATGATCCAGTGAATTATAATATTCCTGAAGGATCATACAGTTCTAATCCGGCAGATGGCAAACAGCGAATTAAAGAATTAAAGGAACTTGTCAAAACCATGCACAGCAATGGTTTGAGAATAATAATGGATGTGGTATACAACCATACTGCGCTAACAGCTAATTCAAATTTTAATATTTTAGCTCCTGACTATTATTATAGAAAACGCGCTGATGGAACTTTTTCTGATGCCAGTGCCTGTGGCAATGAAACGGCTAGTGACAAAGCGATGTTCCAGAAGTTTATGTTAGAAAGCGTTTTGTATTGGGTGAAGGAATACCATATTGATGGTTTTCGTTTCGATTTAATGGGTATACATGATATTGAAACCATGAATTTAATTGCAGACACACTTCGCAAAATAAAGCCTTCGATAGTTTTATATGGGGAAGGTTGGACAGCTGGTGGATCCCCACTGCCCGACGCTAAAAGAGCTCTCAAAGCCAATGCAAGTTTACTCAATGGTATTGCTGTTTTTAGTGATGATATGCGAGATGGGATAAAAGGGAGTGTTTTCAATATTGATGATCGCGGTTTTGCTACAGGTAAAATTGAAAACACTGAGTCTGTAAAGTTTGGTATAGTTGCCGCAGGTAAACATCCGCAAATAAACTATGCTAAAGTTAATTATTCAAAAGCCCCTTACACATCTACTCCGGCAAGTTTAATTAATTATGCAGATTGTCACGACAATAATATTCTATGGGATAAGATTGCACTCTCGTATAAAGAGGCTTCTGAAACAGATCGAATTAAAATGCACCAACTAGCTTATGCTATTGTATTAACATCGCAGGGTACGCCGTTTTTAACTGCTGGTTCAGAATTTTTAAGAACCAAGTTTGGGGTAGAAAATTCTTTTGATAAAGGGGATAGTATTAATGCAATCAATTGGGATTTGAAAACAAAAAATTTATCGACTAATCAATATATACAGTCGCTTATTAAAATAAGAAGAGCACATCCTGCTTTTAGAATGACTTCAGCAAATCAAATAGCCAATCATTTGGTGTTTCAAAATAATTTACCCGAGGGGATTATAGCTTATGCCTTGAATGGAGCCGCTGTAGGGGATAGTTGGAAAAAAATATGGGTAGGATTTAATGGAGCACAAACACCAAAAACATTAACGCTTCCTGCAGGTAATTGGAAAGTGGCTTCTATTAGCCATGCGTCTAGTATAGAAGGGAATCAGATAAAGTTGGATGGTAGTTCGGCGGTTATACTATACTCCAATTAAGTTGCAATTTTTCTTGATGAAGATTCTCTTATAACTAAAATAGGTTCAATAATAAGTTGTTGAAATACACTATCGTGTTTTAATTTATTTTGTATTTCTTTAATTAGTAGTTCAGCTGCTTTGTGTCCTATTTCTAAACCTGATTGGTCAATGGTTGATAAGGATGGATTAATATATTTTCCTGCTGTTAAGTTGCTGAATCCAACAACCCCTACTTCATTTGGTACATGAATATTTAATTTTCTTAGTGCTGCTAAAACTCCAATAGCCATTTCATCATTAACACAAAAAATTGCGTCAGGTCTATCTTCTTTTTGCATAATGCTAAGGGCAACATTGTAGCCTTCTTCTTCTGTGCATTTTTCGCATTCAATTACAAATTTATTTTCTAGTGGTAGTTGGTATTTATCAAGTGCTGCTGTAAAACCATTTAATCTTGGCTGTGTATTTCTTGCTCCTTTTTGGCCTTTAAAATGAGCTATTCTTTTATAATTGTTTTTGATTAAATGCTCTGTGGCAATAAATGCTCCTGTAAAATCATTGGTTAATACTTTATGACTAGCAATTGTATTGGGTACTTTATCAAAAAATACCATTGGGAATCCTTCAGCATGTAACTCGGCAAAAAAATCTTCACTAAAATTATTATTTGATAATGAAACTAGTAACCCATCAATACCTGTATCAATTAGCGCACTTGTATTGATTCGCTCAGCATCTGCATCATTACCAGACTCGCAAATGAGGACTTGGTAGTTTAATTCTCTTGCTTTTGCAATAATTCCGCTCAAAATAGTTGAAGAATGAAAGTGAACAATTTTAGGAATGATTACACCAATCATGTTAGAGTGTTGATTCTTCAAATGAACAGCAAATGAATTTGGTCGATAGTGCATTGTTTCTACCAGTAATGCTACTTGATCTTTTATTCGTTGACTTATTTCTGGATGATTCTTAAGTGCTCTAGATACAGTAGCAACTGAAACTCCAAGTTTTTCTGCTATGTCTTTTAGTGTAGTTCTTTTTTTGAGCATAGTTGAAAGTTCAATAATTAAATTACCATTGTTCGTGCATAAGAAAAAAAATCTTTTCCACCGTAATCGTTTGCGTAAACGTTTGCATAAGATTTCTTCTTCTATTTTAACTATTCGTTGATTTTTCTATTGTCTAAACGTACAACTTCGAATGACAAATTGCTAAATGATTTAAACGATTGCTTATGAAAAAATTTATTTTTGGTAATAAGGGCATCATCTTGCTTTTATTTACTTTTCTTACTGCTCATTGTGTTTTTGCACAAAAATCATCTATCTCTGGTAAGGTGATAGATGTTAAAGGGGCGGTTATTGCTGGAGCTTCAGTAAAGTTAAAGGATGCCAAAATTGGTGTTGTTTCTAATGATGAAGGAAAGTTTACACTTTCTGTTAACGCTTCTACCAACACAACAATTATTGTATCATATGTAGGATATGATGACCAGTCTTTAGTTGTGGCTGATTTTGCAAAAGAATTAGTAGTAGTACTTAAAGAAGCTGGTAGTACTTTAAGCTCAGTAGTGGTTACTGCTAATAATAGCAGAAGAAGTCAAATGGAAATGCCCATTTCTGTAACAACATTCAGCGCATCAAAAATCGCATCATTAAGATTTAATAGTAATGCCGATATATTAAGGGTAGTTCCAGGTATCACAGCGGAAGGTGGTGGTGGTGACGTTGCCGCAAATATTTTTGTTCGAGGCTTACCTTCTGGTGGTCAATATCAATTTACTCCACTTCAAATTGATGGGATGCCAGTAGTCGGTACAATGGGTTTGAATTCTTCAGCACCAGATGTCTATTTTAGAAATGATCTAGGATTTAATAATATTGAATTTGTTCGTGGTGGTTCGTCAACATTATTTGGCGCTGGTTCTGTAGCTGGTATTATTAACTATGCTAGTAAGTACGGTTCTAATCAATCAAAAACTATGATTGAAACTGAATTTGCTTCTCCTGGTAAGGTTCGATTCGACTTTAATACTGGTGGTGCCATCACCGAGAACTCTTTGTTTTACAATATAAGCGGAACCTATCGTTACGATGAAGGACCTATTAGAACAGGACTTACTTCAAACGGGTATCAAGTAAGAGGAAATATTAGAAAAGTGATTAATAACGGTTTTCTAACTGTTCACTTTCAAATGATTGATGATAAAGCCCAATTCTTATTGCCTTATCCTTTAACAAGCAATAGAGAAAGGCCTGTTGGTTGGGATGGGAATACCATCTATAGTTTGCAAACAGCTGCTGCTACACTGCTTACCGCTCGAACACCGAATGGCCTTTATCAAAGTCAAGCAGCGAATGGTGCTTTCACAAAAGGCGGGTATATTATGGTAGATTTTCAAAAAGAATTTGAAAGTGGATGGAAGTTGAACGCTAAGATTCGTTCAGCTAAATACCAACACCAGTTCAACTTCTTCGGAACTGATGGTAGCGGTAGAAATCCATTAACACAAGCCAATTTCCTAAAAACTATTACTGGTGCTGTTTCAGGAACGTATACATATGCTGATGATAATACGCCAGTAAACGCAAATGCCTTGGTTTTACAGAACAATATGACTGATAGAAACAGACCCTTGAACGAAATGTCCACATTGATGACACTTTCTAAAACGTTTAAGACCGGTAATATCAATCACAACTTTACCATGGGCTTTTTTGGTTCTAGAACAGAAGCTGTTGATTTTAATTTACAGTTGCGTTTCTTAAGCGAATTCAAAGATCAGCCTAGGTTACTAAACCTTACTACTGTTGATGCAAATAATATTTCTACACGATTTACATCAAATGGAGTCGCTGCAGTTCCTGGATATACTAATAAAACGATTACAAGTAGAAAAACCGCATTTTATCTTTCTGATGAAATGCAAATTGGTAAGCTTAAATTAGATGCAGGCTTAAGATTTGAAAAAATTAGTGCTAACGGAAGTATTGAAAAGTCTGCTACAGCTAGAAATGCAGATGGGATAAATGTTGCTTTTGGTACAGGTGCATTCGACCGATTTAATGTAAGCACAAGTGATTGGGCGCTTGCTCTGGCAGCCAGTTATCCAATTACGGATCATATTAATGCTTATGCGAACTTTTCCAAAGGATTTTTCTTCCCTGAATTAAGAGGCTTAAGTGTCAGGTACAATAACGGTATTCCTGCTTATCCAATCTTTAAACCAGAAAAAATTAATCAATATGAGGCAGGTATGAAGTTTAATTATTCTAAACTTACTTTAACTGCAGCTTATTTTTCTGCTACTTTAAATGATCGTTTATTAGTGCAGTTCTTAAATGTTGGAGGAGCAATCCAAGAATTATCAAGATTTATTAGTACAAAATCTTCTGGATTTGAGGGTACTGTTGATTATGAGTTTGCAAAAAACCTACATTTTATTTCCTCTGTTACTGCTCAAAAAGCCACTTACACTAAAGATGAAACAACCCCAACCAATGTGGGCAAATGGGTAGAACGTCAACCTCAGTTTATGTATGATGCTGGTTTGTATTATGCTAATAAAACTTTTGATATTAGTTTTAGTAATAACTACCAAGGGAAAAGATTCGGAAACGCTAGTAATTTAGTTTCTCTTGATCCATATTCAATAGCAAGATTAACAGCAGGCTATAACTTTTCTTTGGACAGCAAATCTTCGCTTAGAGTAAGTGGTGGAATATTTAATATGTTCAATTCAGAGGGAATCACTGAGGGTAATCCAAGAGCTGGAGATGTTCAAACAAATAGTGGTGATTTCTTTGTTGGTCGTCCAATTCTTCCTCGTTCATATTATGTTAGGCTAACATTCACTTTTTAGTAAACAGTTATTAAGCACAATAATTAGTACCCCTGCTTAGGCAGGGGTGCATTTATTTTTTTTGATGAAATACATAAATCAAGCAAAGGAAATAATGCAAAAAAACCGAAGGAACGGCTATACAGTTCCTTGCGCATCCCTATATCCATTTCAGTGGAATTGGGATGCTGGTTTTCACGCCTTGGGTTGGATGTATATAGATCCTGTTAAGGCAATGGATGAGATTAGAAGTATGTTCAAAGGACAATGGGATAACGGAATGTTGCCCCATGTTGTTTTTCATGAAGTTAATGACAATTATTTTCCTGGTCCTGATATATGGAAAATCAATCTATCTAAATTTTCTCCTAAATCAATTAAAACAACAGGTATTACTCAATTACCTGTATTTGGTTTTATACTAGAGCGAATGATTCAAGTTGCTGATTTACAACAGCTGAATATTTCAGATTTTGTAAAGGAGATTTTTCCAAAAATAGTTGCTTCTCATCGGTATCTGTATGAGTATAGAGACCCATACAATGAAGGGTTGCCTTGTTTATTTCATAATTGGGAATCTACAGATAATTCTCCTATTTGGGATGCTGTTTGGGACGAGATGGATTTGTCTAATGCAAGAGATGTATCTGCTTTTCGTAAGGATAATAAGAAAGTAGACGCTTCAATGCGGCCTACGGATTTAGATTATAAACGATATATCTATTTGATTGATTTGCTAGTTAATAATAGTTATCAAGAAGATAAAATAGTAAAATCCCATCCTTTTCTAGTTCAAGAAAATATGTTTATTGCTTTATTGATTAGATCCAATGAGGCCTTAATCAATATTGGAAAAAGATTTGATTGGTGTGTAAAAGATTTAGAAGGGTGGCAACTTAAATCAAAAACTAATTTCAATAATAAGTTTTGGTGTAGGGAAGAAAACTTTTATTATCCATTCGACTTGAATGCAAATAGCCTCATTAAGAAGGATATAGTAGGTGCATTGGTTGCTTTATTTGCCGGAATACCTTCGGCTAAACAAGCAGGACATTTAATTACAAAAATGAATGATGAATTCATTCAGCATGCCGATTGGTTCTTATGTCCTTCCTATTCTTCCTCGGCCATTGATTTTGACGCAAAGCGCTATTGGCGTGGCCCTTTATGGCCCAATGTAAATTGGTTACTATATCATGGTCTTTTGCGGTATGATTTTGTTGATTTGGCAAATAAGGTAAAAGAACAGACGGTTTTCCTGATTGAAAACTATGGCATGTTTGAATATTTTGATCCAACACCTGAAGAAAAAAATACGGATAACATCAATCACAAAGGGCTTGGTGGACCAGATTTTTCCTGGACTGCAGCAGTTTATTTAGATTTAAAATACAACCAAAATTCACTATAGTATGATAAACGCGTTATTAAATAATAAAACAACTGTTGAAGATTTAAAAAATATTTTAAATAATAATTGGAGAAATGGATATACCATACCTAGTGCTCGTTTATATCCATTTCAGTGGAATTGGGATGCAGGCTTTATTGCTATTGCGTTGAGCTATATTGATTCGGATAGAGCAATGGAGGAAGTCTCGTCAATGTTCAAAGCTCAGTGGAAGAATGGTATGTTACCCCATATTGCATTTCATCAACTAAACGACAACTATTTTCCTGGCCCTGAAGTTTGGAAAACCGATCAGTTGCAATTTAGCAGTCAAGAAGTTTCTTCTACAGGGATTACTCAGCCACCAGTATTTGGATTTGTATTACTAAGGATGCATTCAATGATGCAGTCTAATCCTAAATGGAATGCTTTTTTGCTAGATATATTTCCTAAAGTGTTGGCATTTCATCGTTATTTATATACCCATAGAGATCCAAATAATGAAGGGCTTGTTTATATTCAGCATAACTGGGAAAGCGGTACAGACAATTCACCACTATGGGATCATATTTTTGATTCAATGGATGTTTCCACTGCAAGAGATGTATCACATTTAAGAAAGGATAATAAGTTGGTGGATGAGTCGGAGAGGCCCACTAATGAAAATTATAAGCGTTATATTAATTTAATTGATCGTTTTGTAGCTTGCGATTATGACGATTCTATCATTGCTCAAACTTCCCCTTTTTTAGTTCAAGACGTATTGTTCAATTCAATGCTAGTAAAATCAAATTATGGTTTAATTGAACTTGGTAAATATTTAAATCAAGATATTAGTGAAATAGAAAGTTGGAATACAAAAACAATTGAATCTATTAATGCTAAATTTTGGAGTCCTGCTACTGGGTTTTATTACGCTTACGATTTAAGAGCTAATAAGTCTATACCTATAAAAGTATCATCTGGTTTTATGCCATTATTTGCAGGCATTTGTTCATCAGATCAAGCCAATTCATTGGTGAGTCACTTGACTACTTCATTTGCAAAAAACGAAAATTGGTATTTATGTGCGTCTTGTGCATTTGATGAGCCGGCATTTAATCCATTAAAATATTGGAGAGGCCCTGTTTGGATTAATGTTAATTGGATGTTATACCATGGACTAGAGCGATATGGTTTTATTGATTTGGCTGATAGGGTTAAAAAAGATTCAATGAAATTAATTGAGAATGAGGGTTCCTTTGAATATTTTGATCCTAGACCAAATGGGGAAGCGCAAGAAAAAAGAGGAATTGGTGCCGATTTGTTTTCGTGGTCTGCCGCTTTGTATTTAGATTTCATTTATAATCCTTCAATTTGTTAATTATGAACTTACTTGATTACGGGATAGTACTGCTCTATTTTTTGTTAATGATTTGGCTTGGATTCAAATTCAAAAAAAGTGAAAAAGACACTGAATACTTTTTAGGGGGAAAAGGTTTTGGCTGGTTCTCATTATGTATGTCTACCATGGCCACACAGTTATCCGTAATTAGTTTTGTTTCTGCACCTGCATTTGTAGGGCTCAGAGCTGGTGGGGGTATGCAATGGTTAACTTTTGAATTTGGTGTCCCTTTGGCGATGATTATTCTTATAGCGTTTATTGCACCTGCTTTATATAAATCCTCAGTGGTAAGCGCTTATGCTTTTTTAGAAAAACGATTTAATAGTTCATCAAGATTACTCTTGAGTTCTGTTTTTTTAATTAGTAGGGCATTCGCTACTTCCGTTACTGTTTATGCGGTGTCATTAATTTTGACCTCTATTTTACAGCTTTCTTTTATGCAAACCATTTTAATCATATCTGTGGTTACAATTGTTTATTCTTTAGAAGGTGGAATGAAAGCAATTGTTTACAGTGAAGTAGCGCAAATGATCATTAAAGTATTAGGTATTTTTATCATCATTTATTTTGGCCTAAAGCAAATAGGTGGTTGGGATATTTTCATCCAAAACGTAGATACGAAACGATTAGAAGTGTTGCGATTTAGAAATACTGGCTTTGATAGTCAAGAATTTGGATTTTGGCCAATGTTGTTTGGGGGTATTTTTTTGTACTGTGCATATTATGGTACAGATCAATCACAAGTTCAACGAATCTTATCTGCAAAAGACGAGAAAACAGTCAAAAAATTATTGCTTTTTAATGGTCTATTTAGATTTCCAATTACATTAAGTTATTGTATTGGTGGACTTATATTGGGCACGTTAGTGAGTCTTAATGCAGATTTTGCTGCAAAAATTCCGCTGGAAAAACCAGATTTAATGATACCTGTTTTTATTACTACGTATTTGCCACATGGAA
This sequence comes from Sediminibacterium sp. FEMGT703S, assembly GCA_002786355.1. Lineage (GTDB taxonomy): Bacteria > Bacteroidota > Bacteroidia > Chitinophagales > Chitinophagaceae > Sediminibacterium. The sequence continues at coordinate 185,198 of PGCO01000013.1, read as the reverse complement.
TTATTGGGGTGATTATTGTAGCCATTATTGCAGCAGCAATGTCTGCATATAGTTCTAATATTAACTCATTGGCTGCGGTATCTATGGAAGACTTTATTGCAAAAAAATGGTCAATTCCATCAACAAAATACGTTACCTATTCTAAAGTAGCTGCATTAGTATGGGGCCTTGTAACTTTAGTTTTGGCATTTTTTATGGGCAATATTGCTAAAACAGTTATTGAAGCAATTAATAAAATTGGTTCTGTGTTTTACGGCCCAGTAGTGTGTATGTTTTTACTTGCCATATTCACCAAAAAAATACAAGCAAAAAGTGCAAATACAGGAGTGGTTGTAGGAGTGCTATTGAATTTAATTTTGTGGATTTTCTTTAAAAATATTTTTTGGTTTTGGTGGAATGTGATTGGTGCGGTTACTACTTTCGTAGTTGCGCTGATTTGTCATTATTTTATTTATTCCAATAGATCGGTAGGTCAGAATACTTATGTTGTAGAGAATCCTACGATTATTAAAGCTCTGTTTACTAGAGAATCTGCAATTTTATTAAGTTATTTTTTCTTGATAATGGCTATATGTTTTTATTTAACCAGCTTAGTATAATTTGAATATGAATATTGTAGTTGCAGTTGATAAGTTTAAAGGGAGTTTAACTTCATTTGATGCATGCACTCAAATTAAAGCAGCCATAAAATCAATTTATCCACGCCAAAACGTAGCAATATTTCCAATGGCTGATGGTGGTGATGGATTTGTAGAAGTGATAAAGTATTATCAACGTACTCAGACTATTCGTGTTAATACAGTTGATCCTCTTAATCGAAAAATAAAAGGAAATTATCAATGGGATGAGAATAAAAAAACTGCATATATAGAGTTAGCAGTCGCCTCAGGTTTGGTATTATTGAAAACCCAAGAACGTAATCCATGCATTACATCTAGTTATGGCACAGGGATATTAATGAATCATGCCATTAAAAAAGGGGCTAAAAAAATAGTACTAGGATTGGGGGGAAGTGCTACCAATGATGGAGGTTTAGGTATTGCTGCTGCTCTCGGTTTTACATTTTTTGATAAATACCAAAATGAATTGGCTCCGGTAGGAGCATCTATGATACATGTACGGCATATTAAAAAGCCTAGCACTATTCCAAAAATTAAAATTGAAATTGCCTGCGATGTAATTAATCCATTATATGGTAAAAATGGGGCTGCTTTTGTTTATGGACCGCAAAAGGGGGCAACTCCATCGCAAGTAATTCAACTAGACAAAGGATTAAAGGCGTTAGCTAAAGTGATATTGAAAGAGACTGGAAATGATATTTCAACCTTGCAAGGACTTGGGGCAGCTGGTGGAGTGTCTGCCATGCTTTCTGCTTATTTTAATGCTACCATGGTTAAAGGGATTGATTTGGTCATTAAGAATAGTGATATCCTTAAAGTATTAAAAAAGGCTAATTTATTAATAACTGGTGAGGGAAAGATTGATGCTCAATCCACAGCAGGTAAAGTAGTAGGAACTTTGGTTAATATAGCCAAGACATTAAAGCTGCCTATTTTATTAGTGGCAGGTACTGCTGAAATCAATCTTAAGTCTGATTTAAAGAATATTCCTTGTATAACCATTAAGGATAAAAAAACATCTACCAAAAGAGCAATGGAACAAGCAGCCATTATTTTAAAAGCCAAGGTAAAAGCTTATTTTGACAAAGAAAATCAAGTTAGTTAATGCTATTTATAGTTGATATGAATTATCTTTCTGTTTTAGTTAACAACAATGCTCCTCAGCAATTACACAACTTCTTGGATAGATCACTTTCAACGTATCAAGCAGGTTCTTGACCAAGCTTTAGATGGTCTTGAAATTACAATTGAACATGTAGGAAGTACCGCCGTTCCTGGCTTAGCAGCCAAACCAATTATTGATATTGATATCGTTTATAAAGATCCTGTTGATTTTCAGTCTATCAAAGCAGCATTGGAAGTAATCGGCTATTCCCATAAGGGTAACCAAGGAATTGAAGATCGTGAAGTCTTCAAAAGGGAAGAAGGGGAGCAACATGAGGTATTGGATTCCCTCCGACACCATTTATATGTTTGCTCCGCAGATAGTCCTGCTCTAAAGCGCCACCTAATCACTAGGGATTATTTACGTAATAATGAATGGGCTAAGGCAGAATACCAGCAATTAAAGTATGATCTTGCTGAAAAAGCAGGCCAAGATCAGAAATCCTATGCAGCCCTTAAGGAATTGCACGTCAATCAATTGATTGATCGCTTTTATCCTTTTGAAGAAAATCAAACAACATCTAACGAACAAATTGAATCAACCGAAAATATGGAAGTACATCATCATGCACATCACGATCATGGAAAAAAAACCTGGAAGTCTTATTTCTGGGAATTCTTTATGTTGTTTTTAGCTGTGTTCTGCGGGTTCTTAGCAGAGTATCAATTGGAGCATAAAATCGAAAATGATCGCGCAAAGGAGTTAGCCAAGAGTTTGTATACCGAATTATATGAAGACTCCATTCGATTAAATAAAGTGAAAGAGTTAAGGATGGAGAAAGAAAATTCATTGAAATACCTGATGCAATATTTTGCTAAAGCTGATTTTAAACAGGAAGCTGACTCCGCCATTCGTGCTATGGCTTTTGCCTACATCACTGTTTCGAACAGAACCATTTTTGATCCTACAGATGGTGTTTTAATGCAATTGCAAAGCTCTGGTAGTCGCCGGTATTTTAAAAAGCAGTCCGTTCAGGATGCTATAAGTAAGCTTTCTTCCAGTATTAATTTTATTCGTATGCGTAATGAAAGAGAATTGTATTATATGTCAAATTCCCTGCGTCCTTTTTACTTGAAGCATCTGGATTTTATGTGGTTAGAATTATTTATGAATAAAGGAGCGTTAAATGTTGCTGATGCTTATTTAAGAAAAAATCCTGTAATAGGGATTAAACCTTTTTTTAAAAAGCCAGAACAAATGGATAGGGACGAGTGCATTAATTTAGCTGGTAATTATTTATTGATGATGAGGGGGATTAAGTTAACTACCTGGCCAGATTACAGAGCTGCGGCAAGTTCAGTTATGAGTCAGTTAAGGCAGGAATACGACTTTGATTAAAACTTTTTAATCAAATATTCTTTATAAATAAATTCAGAAATTATTATAAAATGTCCGATAATACTGCAGAAAAGAGCTTCGAACAACCCGCAGAAAATTCTATTTCTGAAGAAATGAATTCTGTTCAAGGCCAATCAAATCAAATAGCAGATTCTACCGAAACAACTGAAACAACCGAAAATATGGAAGTACATCATCATGCACATCACGATCATGGAAAAAAGAACTGGAAGTCTTATTTCTGGGAATTCTTTATGTTGTTCTTAGCTGTGTTCTGCGGGTTTTTGGCAGAGATTCAAGTGGAGCATTATGTAGAGCATCAGAAAGAAAAGAAATACATGGCTGACTTGATGGAAGATATCAAAAGTGATACCAGCTTTATTCATTGGGAATTATCACGCATGAAAAATCAACTAAGAGGGTATGATTCTTTAACGGCCAATTTGAACGCACCTGATTTTACTTTGAAAATCCCCACACTGTATAGGCAGTTGAATAATTATAGCGCACTGTTGACACCTTTTTTGCGAGACCAAACAATTACCCAGTTGCGAAGTTCAGGGAATTTGCGCTTGATAAGCAATGATTCAATTGTTAAACAAATTAATCAATATTGGGCATGGAGAGATGTGATTAATAAGGTTTCAGAAAGAACAGAACAGAGAATACAATCAGGACTTGAGCTCAGCTCAAAAATATTTGATAGATGGTCCACTGATTCTACTGCTATTCAATCAAATGATTTTGCAGAATCTCCCCTGTTGAATACCCCGAATGAAGTGTATCCTGAAAATTTAAAACTTTTGACGAATGATATGTCTTTAATAAAACAGTATAGTAATTATAGAATTACTATTTCGCAAAATGCAAGGGTATATCTATGGGCATTAGGTCAAATGGAAAAAGATGGGATTAAGCTAAAGCAAATGATTGAAAATGAATATGGGCTAGCAAAATAATTTCCTTCATTTTAAGTACAATTCTATTTATGAAATTCCTAATTGCCCGATTTGAATACTTGTTATTTTGTTTATTGATTATCAGTGTGCAAGCATGTGTAGAAGGAAAAGCAAATAAAAAAGATATTGCCTCTGCTAATTACGTGGCAGACTTGGTTTGGAATAAAACGGCTAACCAAATGATTGTGAGCCAACCAACGGGTATCGGTATTGATACGAGTAATCATATATTCGTATTTCAACGTACAGGAAGAAAATGGGTAGAGCCTTTTCCTGATTCACTAATTTCTGTTCCAACTATTTTTGAAATCGACGCAGAGACTGGTAAGAAAATCAATGCATGGGGAGCCAATCATTTTGTAATGCCTCATGGATTAATGGTAGATCGAAACAATAATATTTGGGTAACGGATGTGGCTTTGCACCAGGTATTTAAATTTTCTCATGATGGGAAACTATTAATGAAGTTGGGGGTAGCCAAAGAAGGTGGAAATGATTCTTTACACTTCAATAGGCCAACTGATGTAACAGTAGATAAAGAAGGCTTTTTTTATGTGAGTGATGGGTACAGAAATAGCAGAGTAGTTAAGTTTACTCCTACTGGTAAATATATAAAAGAGTGGGGGAGCTTTGGTAAAGGAGTTGGTCAGTTTAATATTCCCCACGGACTGGCTATTGATTCTCAAGAAACCATTTATGTTGCCGATCGGCAAAACAATCGAATTCAATTATTTGACACCAATGGAAATTTCAAAGGGGTGATTCAAAATGATGCAATGGTTCAGCAATTACCTTCTGTTGCCGTAAATGCTAATAATAGAGTCTTTGCTATTGATTATGATCCTACACTTAATCAAGACAGTAGTGCAAAGGGTTCAACCTTTTTTATCTGTGAAGCTTCTACAAGCGTAAATCAACATTTTGGGATTTCAGGAAAAAAAGTAAGAGAGAGTAGCTGGTTCCATGATATTGTTATCGACAATAAAGGAAATATTTATGTAGGAGATATTGCAGGATTAAAAGTATTGAAATTCAAACCCAAAGGGGGTTAATTGAATTATGCAAATTCCTTATATTTAGTAGATAAAAATTTTTATGACACTCATCGCAATTTTCTTTCCTGCACTTTCATTTTTTCTTCGAGGAAGGATTTTCACGGCGTTTATCTGTTTTATCCTTCAGATTACGTTGATTGGATGGATTCCAGCAGCCATTTGGGCGGTTATCTCACTTCAAAACGCACGTGCAGATAAGCGTAATGAAAAGCTAATCAAAGCAGTGAAGTCAAAATAACCCAATAAGTCATCCAATTATGTCAGAGAACCAACAGGAGCAAAATTTGGAAGATGTTCAACAGCATTCATCAACAGAAATACACAATTCTTTTGAAACCTCATCTGAAACAATCGAACAAGCCCAACCAATGGAAGTACACCACCACGCCCATCATGACCACGGAAAAAAAACCTTGAAGTCTTATTTCTGGGAATTCTTTATGCTATTCTTAGCTGTGTTTTGTGGATTTTTAGCAGAAAATTTTCGTGAACATTATATTGAGGAACAAAGAGTAGAAAGACAGCTGAATATTATGGTTGATAACCTCGATTATGATATTACTCGGATTGATAATAATCAGAAAATTACCCAATATGGTATTGCGATATTAGACTCTTTACGTTACGAAGTAGTGGCTCTGATCAATGGCAAAAAAGACTATAACCGCTTTTATAAACTAAGAGAAGGGTTAAGTGCTTATGGTGAGCCTCGTTTCAATTCATCAGCTTATGATCAACTAACTACTACTGGTTTACTAAGGCTTATCAAGAGTGACTCTTTAATACTTCATATTAATGATTATTATGAACGAGTTACTTATATGGTAGATGCTGCGGTTAATTTTACCAATATCATCAATGAAAAGACGACTGGTTTGTATAATGAGATTTCAGATCAAACCCCTTTTAATGATGTAATAACTGACTTTAAAGTACAAACAGCTGGAAAAAAAGATACAGCTTTTGAAGCCAAAGCAAATGCTGTTTTTGAAAGTAAACAATTAGTACTCATAAAATCAGATAAAGCCACTTTGCATAAAATATACAATTATTTGGTGCAGTTTGAAGTGGCTATGAAAACCTTAGATGCTAGAATGGATTATGCAAAAAAAGCTGCTGATGATTTAAAGAATCATATTAAGTCTGTAAATAATTAGTCATGGAAATGTCTCAACAACAGCTTAAAGTTTGCATTACTTTATTTTTCATGAACCTATGTTTGTTAAGTGCTTCTTACGCTCAAGCCAATAAAAAACTCCTCATTGAATCCCTCACAGGAAACTTCTATGTGTATACTACTTACAATACCTATCAGGATTCTAAAGTTCGCGCCAATGGCGTTTATTTAGTTACTAAAAAAGGTGTGGTCTTATTTGATACGCCTTGGGATACCACTCAATTTCAGCCGCTATTAGATAGTATACAGAACAGACATAATAAAAAAGTCATCATGGCTTTTGCTACGCATTGGCATAGTGATAAAACAGCTGGGTTGGAATATTATAAGCAATTGGGGATTAAAACCTATACCACCCAATTGACAGATGAATTGAGTAAAAAGAACAATGCGAAAAGAGCCCAATTCTTAATGTCTAAAGACACTTCATTTGTAGTAGATGAATATCAATTTGAAACCTACTATCCAGGGGAGGGGCATACGAAGGATAATATCGTCATTTGGTTTCCTAAAGAGAAGATATTACTGGGTGGCTGTTTAATAAAGGGAGCTAAAGATGAGAACCTAGGTTATTTGGGTGATGGCAATAAAATAGAATACGCCAATACACTTTTGAAGGTTCAGCGTAAATTTCCGAATCCCCGATTTATCATTACTACACATAGTGATTGGAAAAATATTAATTCTTTAAAAAACTCTATCAGAATGGCAAAGCAACTAAGAGCTGAACAAGAACTCCGTCACGTAGTTTTATTTGGTTGGAAAGCTAATGCCAATAAAGATTCTATCGAACTCGCCATCAAAGCTTTTGGCGAGTTACCCAATCAAATCAAGACCATCAAAAGTTATGAATGGGGTGTAAATAATAGTCCTGAAAAGTTGAATCAGGGGTTAACGCATTGTTTTGTTTTAACCTTTTCTAGCGAGAAAGACCGTGACGATTATTTAGTTCATCCTATTCATGTGGCTTTCACCAAACTACTACCCAATATTTTAGATAAAGTAACCGTGGTAGATTATTGGGCTAACTAGTATTAATGAAATTCATCTAATCATTTATACTTTTATTATGAATAAAAGTCATCTCAAATACACTTCAATTGATGAGTATCATCATTGCTTTGATGCTGACATTCAGCAAAAATTAAAACAACTAAGAATGGCAATTCAAGAAGCAGCACCTAAAGCAATAGAGGGTATTAGCTACGGAATGCCAGCCTTTAAAATGAAGAAGCCCTTGGCATATTATGCAGTAAATAAGCATCATATTGGATTTTATCCAACACCTTCGCCAATTCTCCAATTTGCTAAACAGCTCACAGCTTATAAAACTTCTAAAGGTGCAGTTCAATTTCCACTAGATCAACCCCTGCCCTTGCCATTGATCATAGAAATGGTTCGATATAGGGCAAAAGAAATATTATAAAAATCCTTGTGCTCTCATTCAGATTTGTAAAGCTTTGAACCAGTCGGTGGGTTCTTGTTTCTTAGTAAGTCCAAAGCTATGGCCACCTTTTTCCATCAATACTAATTCTGCTGGAACAATTTGGTTGTCTAATGCGGATTTCATTTTAAGGCTGTTTTCGAATGGAACAATTTTGTTGTCTTTTACATGAAATAAAAAACAAGGGGGGAATTGTGTTGACCTTGCGAGCCTAACATACAAAATAAAAATAGGGTTGAAAACGGGTGTTTCATAAAATTATTATTGAACAGTATTGCGATTATTGATTTACAATTAACAATTATTATTTATAAAATCTTATACATTTGCGAAAATTTAATAGCAGTTAGCATGAATCTTAAATTATTCGTTATTGTTTTTTTATTAATATCCATAAGTAGTAACGCACAGCAAAATCTTTTTAATATACCTTCTGGAGATATTACCAATGCAAAGAAAGCTTTTTATCAGCACCAGCTAAATGTATATAACAACAAGTTTGAATCAAAGGCGCATTTTGTTTACGGATTAGGTAAAGGTTGGGATGCAGGAGTTAATGTGGTTGGTAAAGGCCTTTATTTTTCACCTAACTGGCGTGTCTTACACAATGATAATCCCACTAAAGGAGCTGTTTACCCTATTATTATGGGAACGCTTCAAAAGCAATTTGCGATCACTAAACATATTGACTTCAATATTGGAACACAAATTGGCTATAATGTAAGTGGTAGAATTCAGAATAAAGAATTGAACTATTTCACCTATGGTTTAGGTGTATTTCATTTAATGAATCATAAAAGCAGAATTGTTGCAGGACTATATCAAACTAATCAAATGTTTGTTGGTCAAGGAAATACATTTGGAGCCATGTTAGGCTATGAGTTTAAACTCTCAAAAAAGTGGTATTTGATGGGCGATTGGGTTAGTGGAAATAATGATGCTTCAGTAGCAGTGATAGGAGGAATGTATAATTTAACAAAACGAATTCAAATTTGTGCAGGTTGGCAAATTCCGAATCCTTCTACCCCTAAAGATATGGGCATAGTGCTTGAAATTAATTTACTTGGTTGGGATGCATTTTAATTTTTGAATCACCCTCTTTTCTGCTCAACCAGATATTCTAGTAACAACGTTTTGTTATAGGTAGGGCACAAAAAATTAAAGTAAAATGCAGGACCTTGAATTGAGTATAATCGTTTTAAGGTATTTGGCATAAGTCCTGATCCTCTTGCCTGAAAAAATGGGAATGATTGATGGTTGCTTTTTTCAAAGGTTTCCAGATCTTTTACAATAAGTGGTACATCTAATTTTCCTCCAAGCCTTAAAATGGAAGTGGAGAGTATAATTTTCTCCATAATATTCGAAGGCTGATTTAATAAGTGTTTAGCATCATCAATTAGTTGGTCTTTATAAGGATTAAATGCGGGAATCTCATATGCGTCTAGTAATCGTGCAATATGATAAATCAATAAAGAAGAACTAGCATACCATGGAGAAATATAGGCTGGATGAAAAATATAATCTCTATTACGAACATTCTCGAGTAAAAGTGTTAGCGTTGCTTCGTCTTGTTTTTCAAATTTCTTTTTCTGCCCAAGTAAATAATACATCACATTGGTTTGAACACAAAAATCAAAATCTATTTTCATTTTCGGGCCTAAGAATGTTGAATATGCTGGTATATCTCTATATCTTTTAAAAGTATTAACAACTCTTTTTCTAGATAAATTTGCTGCGTTAATTAGTTTTTGATGGAAACGATTTAAAGTGCTGTCTGGATGATTCTGTGTCATGAATACCATTACACAATCATCTGCATCTTCTCCTGAACTTAATTGTTTTTTAAAGTATTTAAGAAAAAGGCTATTAGGCATAAACGTATTATCCGCCGGAAAAAATTCGTATAACCCGCCTGGTTTTTTATTTAAAAAGTTTGGATAACATTTTACTCCCTTTTTAATCATACCATCTATCAATACCTGTTGATGGGGAGCCATTTTTGGAAGCAATTGCTTAAGGGTAAAATTGGTGATGGCGGTAAAGTAAACATTATTGTCGGGTTGTCTATTAACGGGAGATGCGCCCCATTCTCTAAAGGTGGGGAACATTCCTTCAAAAAAATCTTTATCGTTTTCTTTTGCTTGATCTTTTGAAATACTCTCCAACAATTGTTTTATCAATAAACTATCTGATGAAGCCTTGCAATTAATACAAAGCATTGCAAAATACACTAGCACAATTACCGAAGTCAGCTTTTTCATAGTCTACAAAAATAATGAATATCAATTTAGCTGGCTTGCTAAGCTTTGATTCGATTTTATAAATAGTGTCTCCAATTAAACATCAGTCTTATACTAGTAAACCAAATTGGTTTTAGTTCAGGCGTTGGTTCGCCTATTGGGAATATTGATTTGGCTTTATGAGGCATATCTACACCCGCACTTAATTGAATGAGTATACTGGATGATTGGTCTTGTGAAAATTTTCTCGAAGGCCTATATTCTAAGAATGGGAATTCTAATTTAGTCGATTGGTACTCTACTGCAACAGAGCTATTCGCAGTTGGCACGAGTATATAATCTCGCGGCGATTTTAATCCATACAATGTAACCCCTACTTCTCTGCCTAATACCATTTGGAATCTGCCTATTTTAGTATTAATCACCGACTGCCATGGCACTAATCCTCCATTTCAGCAGCAACCCCCATTTTACTTAATGTTTTAGGGGAAGTAAATAGCAGTGCTGGGATAGCCAATAATAAATCACCTGGTATTAAATAAAATGGCATGCGGATGCGAAAATTAAAACCTGCTCTTGCAGGGATTGCCGACGTGATGGAATTTGAAGCTAATACAGATGGGTTGCTATTAATGATATTATTGCTCGATGCACCATCTTGCCTCCATCCAAATTGAATAAATGCTAAACCGTCTCCTGATTGATTTAAAACGTCATTTAAGCCAATCCCAAATCGAATATTGCCTTCTATGCCACCCATTGCACCAATTGTTTTTTGGTCTTGTGCAAATCCACCACTTAAACTGTTGCCAATTAGTGCTGTGGAAACACCAATGAAACCGCCAATTTCTGCTCTAAATCGAGGAAGTGCACCGTATCCGTTTACTAGTCCAGGAATTAGTGTTGTTTGAAAAATTTCATTAATGCTTGTTATATCATACTGTTGAGTTGGCATGAATGCATTGTTGCAAATATTAAAAGTGTCTGCCAAGGTACTTGCTTGAATAGGTTGCGTAAAATCGCTTAAAGTCAATGATTCTAGTAATTGTCCTAAACTACTGGCTACCGTTTTTGCAGTCAACGCAGCGTCTTCTTTATTTAAATATGCGTCTCCAAAAACGACTTGTTTTTTCCCATCCCAACTGTCAACCGCCAATCCATGTTCATTGTAATAATCGTGTGTTCCTTTTTGCTGAGATGCATTTCCCCAAGAACCAGCTATATGTCCTGCGGCAAAGGCATCTTGTAAAAAATGGATAGCGAAAGCTTCGTCTGCCAAAGCTCCCATTATTAATTGATTTTTATTAGGATAGTCTTTTGGTTGTGAAGCGTATAGCCTAGCTTTTGCTAATGCTTGTTGATGGTAATAGGCGTATGCCCCCATTGCATTTAATGGTGCCCCAGGTGCAATACAATCCTTTAAATATGCTTAGCTTGTCATATTTACTGATTGGCGAGGCAATAAAAAATGGACACTGTTAGCACCTGCTCGGGTAACATATGCATTATCAGCTCGCATTAATTGCATATCAGATTTTCTGAGGGTATTGATGAGCTGCGAATTATTCTTTACAGTAGAAAATCCTTGCTCTAATTCATCTCCAATAGTTGCTACTTTTAATATCCAATCAGTTTTTAAAATAGTTTCAAGCATTGTTGCTGGCGAACAACTGTGGTCCCCGGCTATGGCAGACCAAGCTGCAAAATCGATTTGTTTTACTGGTTTAGTTTGAACAAGATTAAAGACTTGTTCGCTTAATCTTGATTCGTTGCCTTTTCGAATTTCTTGCCAAATTTGATGAAGCAATTGTTGCTGTGTTTGGCTTAACTGCTGGATAGCTAATATACTGATGCGCCTATGTTCTGGATAAACCCATGCATTGGCTTTGGAAACGTACAAAAGTCCAATCACCATTAATGCTATTTTGTACTTAATCTTATAGTTAAATAGTCTTAGTAAAAACATGTAAATTAAAATATTGCAGTTTTTATCAATATACAAAGCAAAGTTCAAATATCCACATAAGATTTTCTCCTAAAAAGAATGACCTTTATTGGTAACCAATAGTCTTGTAAAAATTGCACTATTGACTTAAAATTAAAAATACCATTCATGCAAAAACAAGCAGCCAAAGATAAGTTGATTGAAAATCATCATTCTTTTATTGAATACATCCATTCCTTATCAAATGAAGAATTCGAACAAAGCAAAAATGAAAAATGGACCCCTGGGCAACAGCTGGAGCATATTTTACTTAGCGTTAAACCTGTAAGACAAATATTAACTGTACCAAAGTTTGTCTTATCTCTTATTTGGGGGAAAGCTAATAGGGAAAGTAAAACCTACGAAGATTTGATTGCTAAATACCACAGTAAATTGGAACTAGGTGGTAGAGCAACTGCAAGATTTGTTCCTAGGCAAGTTAGCAATGATCAAAAAATAAAAATTGCTAAATCAATTGGTGATGAAATAAAATGGCTTACCCAAAAGCTAGATAAGTTTACTGAAGAAGAGCTGGATAGATATATTTTGCCCCATCCATTACTCGGAAAGTTAACAATTAGAGAAATGATGTATTTCACCATTTATCATGTACTTCATCATAAAAAGATGACTGAGAGAGACCTTATGTAATAAAAAAAGCGCCCCCAATAGTTGAATTGAGGGCGCTTCTGCTTATTTATTTATTCTGATTAAGACAAGAAGTTCAATGCAGTAATATCATTAGCATTGAATGGACGATTCTGATTTGTACCAATACCTCGAACCATTATTAAATACTGCCGATACAATTTTGATTAAAGAATTCCTATTCTTATTTTATTAACGGCTGTTCTTTTCGTAAATTACTATTTATCAAATACACAATCTGATGAAATACCTGTACGCTGCCATATTAATTCTATCGCCATTGTTCTCTTGGGCTGATCTTTATCCCATCAATAAAAATATAGATGTTAAGCATTATTCTTTTGAACTCAGTTTGTTGGATAGTACCGATATAATTGTTGGTACTACAAATATTAAAGTGCAGTTCAAACAAGCAGGCATGCAACAATTCAGGCTAGATTTAGTGAATCAGACCAACAAAAGGCAGGGTAAAGGGATGTTGGTTGATGCGATAATGATTGGGAAGCAAAAGTTAGTCTATACCCATCTTAATGATGAACTCATTATACAATTACCAGTGCCATCAGCTGTAAATGAAGAATTACAATTCACTATTCAATACCATGGTGTACCCTTTGATGGGCTTAGAATTGGTGCTACAAAATTTGGTGATCGTAGTTTTTTTAATGAGAATTGGCCTAATAGGACAAGGCATTGGTTACCTACTATTGATCATCCTTATGATAAAGCCACTTCTGAATTTATCGTGAAAGCGCCTGCAAAATATAAAGTGGTTTCGAATGGTTTGTTATTAGAGGAATCCTATTTAGGAAATAATGTAAAGCTGACTCATTGGAAACAATCGGTGCCCGTTTCTTCTTGGTTATTTGTTTTAGGAGTAGCTGAATTTGCTGTTCAATATGTAGACCAATTTGAGGGCAAGTCAATTGAAACTTGGGTATATGCAAAAAACAGAGAAGCTGGTTTTTATGATTTTAAAGAACCCACTAAAAGAGTCTTGGAATTTTATACGAAGTATGTAGGGCCTTTTGCTTATGAAAAACTGGCGAATATTCAAACGCCAAGTGTAAATGGTGGAATGGAAACATCTTCTGCTATTTTTTATGGAGAAGATTTAGTGAATGGTAAAAGAGATGAACGGATAAGAAATATTGTTATTCACGAAATAGCCCACCAATGGTTTGGGAATGCGGTAACTGAAACTACCTGGGATGATGCTTGGTTAAGTGAAGGGTTTGCCACTTATTTTACTTTATTGTTCATTGAAAACGAATACGGTAAAGTAGAATTTGATAAGGGTATTGCGAAAGCAAAAAAAGCAGTATTTGATATGTCTGTTAAAATGCCCAATTTTAGCATTATCAGTGATCGAACTGCCGAGAAAGAAGTAGTTACTACAGGTCTTACTTACCAAAAAGGTGCTTGGGTCTTACATATGTTGCGCAATTTAGTTGGGGATCCTAATTTTCAAAAAGGAATACAATCTTATTACACAAAATATTTTAATGCCAATGCTACCACTGATCAATTTAGGGAAGAAATGGAAAAAGCATCTGGAAAAAATCTGAAACAGTTTTTCAAACAATGGTTAAATCAACCCATTAATCCCACCATTAATGCCAATTGGAGTTTTGATTCCAAACAAAAAAAGCTAATCTTACAATTGAATCAAACGCAAACAGGAGACATCTTCTTTGATTTGCCTATTGAGATTGCTTGTTATGCAAAAGGAAATGCTACTCCGAAATTGTTTAAAGTGCAATTGAATAAAAAGATTCAAAACTTTTCTTTTACATTGAATACAACGCCTGAGAAAGTAGTACTGGATCCCAAAAATATTTTATTAAGCGTGGTTAATTATGCTAATTAGTAATCTGTCTATGTTGATTCTTATCGCTTAGCCTCCAAACATAACCTTTTTTTGTAGTAATCTATTTAGTTGCTACATTTGTTAACCAAACGGTTAAACTTTATGGTTAAAAATAACATAGATACGGAGCAGGTTATACTTAACGCGGCAAAAAAACTTTTTTCCGCTAAAGGGAAAGATGGAACTGCTATGCAAGAAATAGCGGACGAAGCAGGGATTAATAAGGCATTGTTGCATTATTATTTCAGGAACAAAGACAAATTATTTGAAGAGGTTTTTCTGGATGCTGTAAAGAAATTTTCCCCCTTTTTAAAATCTACCATTTCTGAGGAAATGCCTCTCTTTCAGAAAATTAACCTAATCAGTGAAGCCTATATCAAAATGGCGATTGAGCATCCATTTGTGCCTGTTTTTATATTGAGTGAAGTAAATAAGCAACCTGAATTATTAATTCAAAAAATGTTCAATGGTGAGTTGCCCAATTTTCCAGTTTTTGCAAAGCAAATTGAAGCAGAAATTGAAAAAGGAACAATCAAGCCAATTCAGCCACAGCAGTTGATTCTGAACATTATTAGTTTATCCATTTTTCCATTTGTGTTCAAACCTATTTTTCTGATAGGCATGAAAAAGACAAAAAAAGAATTCAATCAGCTTATGCAGGATCGGATACAGCTTGTTCCTCAGTTCATTATCGATTCAATTAAAAAATAAACTTCATGCGGAAACTCATATTTATTTTAGGATTATCGCTGCAAATACCAGCTTATGCTCAATCTTATACATTGCCAGTTATTGAATCGTTGGCTATTCAAAACTATCCTTTAATTAAACAATCCGATTTGTTGAATAAAACGGCACAATTATCTGTTGAGAATATTCATAGAGCTTTATATCCACAGATTACGTTAAATGGTCAAGCTAGTTATCAGACGGATGTTACCAGCATTCAAATACCTATTCCAGGTTTTAGCCCTTCTGCTTTATCTAACGATCAATACAGAGCAACGATAGATGTTCAACAGAATATTTATGATGGGGGTATTAATAAAACGATGACTCAAATAGTAGAAGCTGGAAATAAAGTAGCACTCTTGAAAAACGAGGTGAATATCTATCAATTGAAGGAGCGTGTTTCTCAACTGTATTGCAGCATTTTATATACACAATCTGTTATTGGTCAAATTGAATTAATTAATAAAGACCTAAGTCAGGCTTTATCAAAAGTAGAAGCTTTGCACAAAAATGGACTTGTATTTAATAATAATGTTTTACAAATAAAAGCACAGATTTTAAAAAATCAACAAAAGCTGACTGAAGTAATTGCCTCAAAAAAAATAGTGTTGGATGCACTTGGTTTATTAACTAATACCAATTTTCAATTGAGTACTCCATTTGAAATGCCCAATACCATTTTAGCAGTTGATAATCAGCCTGAGTATGAACGACCTGAGTTCAGGTTATTTGATGCACAAAAAAATAATATTCAATCTCAGCTTGCGCTGGTAGATGCAAAAAATAACCCTAAAATCAGTGCTTTTTTGCAAACAGGATACGGAAGACCCGCTTTAAATATGCTTAAAAATGACTTTGCTTTGTTCGGTATTGGTGGAATAAGATTGCAATGGTCGTTGGGTAATTTTTATACTGCTAAACGGGAGAAAACCATTCTTCAAAATCAAACTTTGTTAGTTCAAAATGAAAAAGAAACTTATTCTTTAAATCATCGTATTGAATTACAAAAGTATTTAGATGAAATCGAAAAATTAAATAGCCTAATTGTAGCCGATAAAGAACTAATTGAATTAAGGAATCAAATAAAAAATACAAGTCTAGTACAATTGAATAATGGAGTTATAACGGCTAATGATTATTTAAAAGAAGTGAATGAATATGACCAAGCTAATCAACTACTTATTCAACATCAAACACAAGTGGTACAATCAAAACTTCAATATCATTTAACAAAAGGTAAAAGTAATTAATATGAAAAAATATATATTTATCATTGCTGGTTTTTTATTCGCTAGCTGCGCAAAAAATAATGGAGCTTTTGATGCACAAGGTGTATTTGAGGCAGAAGAAGTGATGGTTTCATCCGAATTGCCCGGTAAACTTTTAGCTTTTGATGTTAACGAAGGTGATAGCTTGATGTTGAATCAGCCAGTGGGTTTTATTGATTCTGTTGGTTTATTACTGCAAAGAGAACAATTAAGTGCTACTCTAAATTCACTCAATCAAAAAATATTTGATCCTAATCCTCAGATTGAATTATTTAAAAAACAATATGAAGTTCAATCTGTACAGTTAAAGAATCTTTTATTTGAGAAAAATAGAATTCAGGAACTTTTAAAAAGTGATGCCGCAACTCGAAAGCAATTGGATGATTTGATTTTTCAAATTGAATCAGTAGAAAAACAAATGAAAGTTACACAGCAGCAAATTGCTGTTCAACAAAATAATACGGGTACACAAAACAGATCTATATTAAGTGAATCAGATCCAATAAAAAAGAGAATTGAGCAAGTAGAAGACCAATTAAAAAAAGCTACAATTGTCAATCCCATTAATGGGGTTGTTTTAACATCCTATGCTGAAGCAGGTGAAATAGTTGGTGCAGGTAAGCCGCTTTATAAAATTGCAGATTTATCTACGATTACCCTGCGAGTTTATGTAACTGGTGATCAATTGCCTAAACTGAAAATTGCGCAAACGGTTAAAGTTTCTATTGATAAAGACAAAGATGCCTATACGGTTTATGATGGAAAAATTGCTGCAATAGCTTCTAAAGCAGAGTTTACGCCTAAAACAATTCAAACCAAAGATGAAAGAGCCAATTTGGTTTATGCAGTCAAAATTTTAGTGAAAAATGATGGCTTAATTAAAATAGGGATGTATGGAGAAGTTAAGTTCTAAACCAGCGGGTGTTATAATAGAAGGTGTTTCTAAGTCTTACACAGTTAACAAATCAAAATTAGTTGCTGTGAACAATATTAGTTTTGAAGTACCTGCTGGAACCCTATTTGGATTAATTGGCCCAGATGGAGCAGGTAAAACAACCCTTTTTAGAATGTTGACTACTTTGTTATTGCCTGATGCCGGTAATATTTGGGTTGATGGATTAAATGCGGTAGCAGATTATAAAGCCCTTAGAAAGAAAATCGGGTATATGCCAGGTAAGTTTTCTTTGTACACCGACTTAACTATACAAGAGAATATTCATTTTTTTGCCAGTTTATTTGAAACCAGTTTCGAAGAAAATTACGATTTAATCAAAGAGATCTATGAACAAATTGCCCCTTTTAAAGATAGGAGGGCTGGTCAATTGTCTGGTGGAATGAAGCAAAAATTAGCTTTATGTTGTGCATTGATTCATAGACCGAGTATTCTATTTTTAGATGAACCTACAACAGGTGTAGATGCTGTTTCTAGAAAAGAATTTTGGGAGATTTTGCAAAAGTTGAAAACAGAAGGTATTACTATTTTGGTTTCAACTCCTTATATGGATGAAGCCAGTTTATGTGATCGTGTGGCATTAATTCAAGATGGAAAAATCATGCAAATTGATACGCCTCAGCATATTGTAGATCATTTTGATAAACCCCTTTATGCGGTTAAATCTCCGAAAATGTTACCCTTATTGAAAATGTTGGAAAAAGATGCTGCTGTATTAGATATTTACCCTTTTGGAGAGGTACATCATATGGTACTTAAAAGTAAAGATAGTAAGGTAAACTTACCTGAGGATGCTACTATGCAGGTCATAAAACCCAATATCGAAGATTTATTTATCTATCTAATGAGAAACCATGAATAAAACAGCCATTTTAGTAGAAAATCTGAGTAAACAATTTGGCCATTTTAAAGCAGTAGATCAAATTAGTTTTGAAGTTGCTCAAGGAGAGATTTTCGGATTTTTAGGAGCAAATGGTGCCGGCAAAACTACTGCAATGAAAATGCTATGTGGCTTGTCCATGCCCACATCAGGAAAAGCCACAGTAGCTGGATTTGATGTGTATACTGAAAATGAGTCCATTAAAAAAAGCATTGGTTACATGAGTCAGAAATTCTCTTTGTATGAAGATTTAACAGTGAAAGAGAATATTAAGTTTTATGCAGGAATTTATGGAATAAGTCCTAAGCAAATTATTCAAAAGACTGAATCTCTTTTACGACAGTTAAGTCTCGAAAAAGAAGCCAATGTTTTAGTTGGTCAACTACCATTAGGATGGAAACAAAAATTAGCCTTTTCCGTTGCTATTTTTCATGACCCGCAAATTGTTTTTTTGGATGAACCAACCGGTGGAGTAGATCCAATTACCCGAAGGGAATTCTGGAATTTAATATATGAAGCTGCAGAAAAGGGGATTACTGTTTTTGTAACAACACACTATATGGATGAAGCTGAATATTGTAATCGGGTATCTATCATGGTAGATGGGAAAATTGAAGCATTGGATACTCCTTCCAATTTAAAATCCAATTTCAATGCAGCTTCAATGGATGAAGTATTTATTCAATTGGCTCGTAAAGCAAAAAGAAGCGAATAATATGAAACAATTTTATCAATTCATTGTAAAAGAGTTCTATCATATTTTTCGAGATAGAAAAACCTTGTTTATCCTTTTGGGTATGCCCATGGTGCAAATCATTATTTTTGGTTTTGCACTTACGAATGAAGTCAAAAATGCGCGTATTGCAATTGTAAATCAGTCTTCAGATAAAATTTCTACGAAATTAATTCAACAAATAGATGCAAGCAGGTATTTTGAACTATATGCTGAAACAAAAGATCCTAAATCGATAGAGGGGTTGTTTAAAAAAGGGAGTGTAAAAATAGCTTTAGTAATTCCTCCAGATTTTGAAACTTCATTAAGTAATCAAAATAAAGGGTCCTTACAAATTATTGCAGACGCAAGTGATCCGAACGTTGCAACTACACTAACCAACTATTTATCCGTAATCGTTCAAGATTTTAAGGAAGAGCTATATCCTAACCAGACTATGCCTTACTCCATTCTTGTAGATACACGAATGATGTACAATCCGCAATTGAAAGGTGCTTATAATTTCGTGCCTGGTGTAATGGCAATGGTATTATTATTGGTTTGTACTATGATGACGGCACTAACAGTAGTTCGTGAAAAAGAATTGGGTAATATGGAAATATTATTAGTGTCCCCCATCAATCCTATCAAAATTATTTTAGCTAAAGCAGTTCCTTATTTATTACTTTCTATCATTAATATCACTACCATATTATTGTTAAGCTACTATATTTTAGAAGTGCCAATTAACGGAAGTTTACTACTATTATATGCAGAGAGTATTTTGTTTATTCTTGTTTCATTGGGGCTTGGATTATTAATTTCAGCTGCGACAGACTCTCAGCAATCTGCCATGTTTATTTCGTTAATAGTCATGTTTCTTCCAACCGTAATGTTTAGTGGTTTTATTTTTCCTATAGAAAATATGCCCTTGCCTTTGCAAATCGTATCCAATATCATACCGGCAAAATGGTTTTTTATTATCGTTAAGTCGGTCATGATTAAGGGTGGCGGTATTTTACTGGTTTGGAAAGAGACCATGGTTTTGATTGTAATGATGAGTTTGTTTTTTGGATTAGCGATTAAAAAATTTAAAATTAGATTGGCATGAGTCCTTTAAGATACATTCTAGAGAAGGAATTCAAGCAGATTTTCAGAAATCCTGCTATCCTTAAAACTATTTTTATTTTACCCGTAATTCAATTGATTATGTTGCCTATGGCAGCTGATTACGAGATAAAAAATATTAATATTGCCGTAGTAAATAATGATCATGGGTCTTTGTCCATTGAATTAGTTCAACAAATTACCGCTTCCAATTATTTTAAGTTAGTTAGTTATACAAATGGATTCAATACTGCAATGGAAAGTCTTGAGTCAGATAAAGCAGACTTGATATTAGAAATACCGAAAGATTTTGAAAAAAGGTTGTTTAAAGAAAAGGAAACCAACTTATTCCTGGCTGTTAATGCGATTAATGGTGTTAAGGGTAGCCTTGGTGCCGCTTATCTAAATAATATTATTCAAACCTTCAATCAATCCTTTAGAAACAAAGAATTGGTTCCTGGGCGTTTCAGTGAAATACCGCAAATACAAATTAGCTCAAGCAATTGGTATAATCCTAAAATGAATTATCGCATTTTCATGGTACCTGGTATTTTGGTTTTATTGGTTACCATTGTTGGAATGAATCTTTCTTCTATCAATATTGTACGGGAGAAAGAAATGGGTACCATAGAACAAATTAATGTAACCCCCATTCAAAAATTTCATTTTATTCTTGGCAAACTAATTCCTTTTTGGGTAATTGGTTTAATTGTAATGAGTGTTGGTTTTATTGTTGCCTGGGTGGTGTACGGAATTATTCCATTAGGCTCTTATTTTACATTGTATTTTTTTGCAGCTATTTATTTATTAGTCATTCTTGGTATTGGTCTTTTAATATCTTCTTATTCCGAAAATCAACAACAAGCAATGCTAGTGACATTTTTCATTTTGATGATTTTTGTTTTAATGGGCGGGCTATATACCAGTATTGACAGTATGCCAGAATGGGCTA
The DNA here is from genome assembly GCA_002786355.1 of Sediminibacterium sp. FEMGT703S. Lineage (GTDB taxonomy): Bacteria > Bacteroidota > Bacteroidia > Chitinophagales > Chitinophagaceae > Sediminibacterium. The sequence continues at coordinate 164,095 of PGCO01000013.1, read as the reverse complement.
AATGGTTTACTAAGTTAAATCCAATTTCCTATTTCATTGAAGTAATGCGAATGGTTGTTTTAAAGGGTAGTAGTATCAAAGATATTCTACCTCAAATACTTGCAATGTTAGGTTACTCAGTAGTTATTAATATTTGGGCGGTACTGAGTTACCATAAGAGGTCTTAGAAAGTATAAATCCTTTTGAAAGATTATTTCTCAAACTCAATAATATGTTCTGAAGCATAAGAATCATCACCTGGCTTAATTCTCTTTACAAAGAATCGAGCACGCTTACCAAGTTTAGTTGATGTATATTTTTCTCGAATATCTTCTGCTGTATCTAATGGCTGTAGCGAAGGATACCATAAAATATATCCTGGTTTCTGAAATAATAATTGTGGTTTAGACCAATCTTGACTATTGTTTCCTTCGCCTAAATCTTTATGTTTATTAAATGAAATAAAAATTTTATCGCCAATCCAAGACTTGCCTTCTACTTTGCCCATCATCATCACCCAGCAATTCAAATAAGCATTCCAACTAACAGAAGGTCCCCAATGAAAGCCTCCTGTAGGAGATGAAGCAGGACCGCCATTTTCAGTCAAAGGAATTTGTAAACTGGCAACTGGCTTGCCAAAACTATTGTGGGCAATACTAAATTGTTGTCCGTCCCACCTTTTTGCTTTTCCAACAGGATTGTCTAAATCTTTTAATGCAATTCTAGCGATACTAATACATTGTCCTCCTGCTTCAGTAGCTGGGTTATAGGTGGTGGGATTATACACGCCGGGATATCCATACTCTCCATAAAATATATAGAGGTAATCACCACTAGCAACAGCAGAAGGATCCCCTACACCACCAGCAAATGTATTTGATGTATTATGTGGTTTTAAAATCATTCTTGGGTCTAAGTCTTCTAAAATGATTCCACGATTATTCCAAGATTTTCCGCCATCGGTAGATTTCATGATACCTATTCTGCAAACCGCAGCAGGGCTTTCAGGTCCTGTTAAACCTTGAGGCCATAATTTACTATTCGTGTAACCTTCTTTTGTTTTCGGATCGTAAGGAAGTGTAATCGGATAGTTTTCGTTATGATATAACGCATATAAAGTTTTACCACTCGCATCTTTATTGTCTTGATAAACGGTTTCAAACCATACGGCCCCATGTAATCCCTTTTTGCCGATGGGAACATTGGGCGGCATTTTAGGGTTAATGAATTGGTCGGATGAATTTTGAAAAACCGCAGGTGCATTGGGGCCATCTGAATACTTTAGGTCTTTGGCATTGCCCCAGAGAGGATCTTCCCCATATTTTCCTGGGAAAATTCTAAACGTATCACCCACCCAAACTTCTGCCATATTACAATCTACAAATGAGTTGAATGTTATTTTTGAAGCTGGTAATAGTTTAAACTTTGGGGTAGGGGATGGTTCAATTAACCAAGTCCATAACAAGCTTACGATAAGTAGATATTGCATGAGAAGAATTTGTACTTGAATTTACATTTTTTTTAAATAGTTAATTTGCAATTAATTCTAATAAAGACTTTTTAAAGATGATTATTTCATATATTCAAAAAATGAATATCAATCCCCTCAATCAGCGAAACAACCTCGATAGTAACAACATCAAGTTAAAAAATAGCTATGATCAGTTGCAGCAATTATTAATTTCGATTGCCCAAAAAGAGCTGCCTGAAACAGTTATTGAAAAATTGAATCATGCAATTGATACATTAAATGCAATTGATGATAGCAACCCATCTCTGCATAAAGCAATTAAAAATACTCAAGCAAGTTTGTTGAAAATATTGGATAAAGAGCTCAAGGTAGTACCCATTAATCATTACAAAAAATTATGGATGGTTTTAGGGATGTCTGCTTTTGGAATGCCCTTGGGTGTTGCTTTTGGTATTTCTATAGGCAATTTGGGGTTATTAGGTTTGGGATTTCCTATTGGAATGGCTATTGGCGTCTTCGTCGGCATCAGCCAAGATAAGAAGGCCCTAGCAGAAGGAAGACAATTAGCATTTGAAGCCAAATACTAAGGTTTTCATAAGAATTGTGATAACTGCCTAAATAAGAATAATCACTACAGATTCGTCAGATTCTTATGGTATTTTTGTGGAAATATTGATATCCATGCAACGACCTATTCCTGTTAATGAAGATGAAAGAATTTGGGCTTTAACTGAATTTGATATTGATTATTCGGATAGTTCTGTAATATTAAAAGATCTGGTGGAACTGGCTGCTAAAATTGCTGGAACTAAAATTTCGCTAATTAATTTAATTGATACGTATACTCAATGGACGGTTGCCAACTTTGGTTTACCTATTGAACAAATGAGTAGAGAGGATTCTGTTTGTCAATATACTATTATCAATAATGATGGGTTTGAAGTAAAGAGTCTATCTTCTGATGATCGCTTCAAAGACAAGTTTTATGTAGTAGACAATCCCAATTTAGAATATTATTTTGGCATTCCTTTGGCAACCCCTGAGGGATACAATTTAGGAGCACTCTGTGTTTTAGATACTGCTGCAAAAGATATTTCACCTGAAAAAGTAGAGCTATTAAAAATTGTTGCCAAGGAAGTGGTGAATAGACTGACTACCATAAAATATATCCAGAACCTCAAGTCTAAAGTAACTGAGGTGAATGAGAACAATAAAAAAATGGCTCACGATATTCGTGGCCCTCTTTCTGGCATTATAGGATTGGCTCAAATGGTTACTGAACAAGGGCAAGAGCAAAAGCTTGATGATATTTTAGAAATCATGAAGCTAATTCATCGCGCTGGTAATTCACTTTTAGATCTTGCCACCGAAATTTTAAATGCAGAAGATCAGCAGGTCAAAAAAACGGTTCAGACAAATCAATTTACTTTAACTCATTTTAAAGAAAAGCTAGAAAAATTATATACTCCTCAGGCTGCAAACAAACAGATTGATTTAGCCTTCAACATTAAAGTAGGGCAAGAACAACAGCCAATTCCAAAAAATAAATTACTCCAAATAGCAGGAAATTTAATTACCAACGCAATCAAGTTTACACCGAATAAGGGTAAAATCAAGGTTGATTTAAATATACTCACTGCTTCTAATTCAACTCCAATATTGGAGATTGTAATAGCCGATAATGGCGTGGGTTTAACCCCTCAGGAAACAGAAGATATTTTAAAAGGAATTAAAGCATCTTCAAATGGCACAACAGGAGAGCAGGGATATGGATTTGGGTTGTCATTGGTAAAAAGATTAGTGGATGAACTAAATGGTCAGTTATCAATTGTATCTGAAAAAGGTAATGGCGCTCAATTTACCATTACCTTGCCTCAATAAAATAAATAAGAATCCCGACTACCAAATATGATAGCCGGGATTTTGATTATGCACTCCTCTAATTACAGCCTTTTTAATACAGTGTAAATTCTACTCTTCTATTTTTCTGTCTTCCTTCAGCAGTTTTGTTGCTCGATAAAGGTTGTGACTCTCCATATCCAACAGCTTCAATCCTTCCATAATTTACTCCTCTTGAAACCAAATAGCTTTTCACTGATTCAGCTCTGCTTTTAGACAAAATTAAATTGGCAGCATTTGATCCAACCGCATCTGTATGTCCGCCTAACTTTAAGCTAAATCCTTTTAAAACCAACATTTCTGCAACCCTATTTAAGTATGGAAATGACCGATCTCTAATTGATGCTTTTGAAAATTCAAACTCAAGGTTTCTGATTGCTTCATTCACAATTTTTCTGTCTTCTTCTGTAATAACATAATTATTTGTGATTCGGATAATAGTGTCTTTATTTGGGACAACTACAGGCAATGCGCAACCTGCACCATCTACTTTAACTGAACGACTGGTACCAGGGCATTTATCAAAATAATCTGAAACACCATCTCCATCACTATCCATTTTCATTTTCGCCATTTCTGTTTGTAAGGCATTCATTTCAGCAATCTTTCTGCTTAAATTTTCTTCAGCTGTTTTAATAGATGCTTGCATTTTTGCATCAGCAGCATTCATTTCTCTGCTTAATTGCGCAGGAGGATTATGTATTGCCATCTGAGGCTTTGATTTTTTTCCTAATGCAAATTCTAAACCAATATGTCCATAGGAATATTTATCTCCAATAAAGGGTGCCTTATAATAGCCGTCAATGTTATCATTGTCTACATATGCCATTGTATAACCAAAATCAAGATTAACTGATTTGGTTAAATTCATTTTTACTCCCAGTCCTACTGGTACAAAAAATGAAATAGCAGTTGCTTTTGGTGACATGCCTTCTGAAATACCCGCATTATTAATTGTTCTTGGTGTATAACTCACTCCACCTGCACCAACAGTCAAATAAGGTTGAATGGTTGTATTCATTTGAGACCAATTAATATTGGCTAACGTAATCACGCCACTTAAGCTGGCAGACCAATTCATTTTAGTCAAAAATGAACGATATGGACTTACGGGTGCAGCTCCGTTTACCAATTTGTCATTATTTGCGGCTAATTCTCCCATAACACCATCTAATTGAATACCAAAACCATGAGACGCTTGGTATTTTATTGAAGCTCCATATCCTAATTTAGGAACCCACTTAGAAAAATCATTCTTTCCCCCAATGGCTGCAAATGGAGCAAGTGCTCCTACATTTAATCCAAACGACCATTTTCTAAAACCTGAAGTTCCTGAAAATAATGGCGGATTTACTTCTGTGCTAATTGTTTGTTGGTTTTCTTGTGCTTGAGCGGTTTGCATGCTTCCAAGTATCATAGCTACGATTGGCAAGCATTTCAACATTTGTGTTTTCATCATTTTAATTCTTTTTATTTTTTTTGGTTCCGTTATTATGCTTGTTGGATGGATGGTCCTTTATTTGGTGGTACTTTTTATCCTTACTATATATGATTGCTTCTTGTTGGTGATTGTTTTTAAACTTTTTGTACTTAACAAAGTGTACTGCATGATTTTCAAAAGGTCTATCTTCTTTAAAAACAACTTTATATCCTTTGAATAAATCATAATTTCTGTATCTGTCGGGTAAATGATTAATATATAGCCATTGGTTGTTTTCGTTATAGACGTATTCACGACGATTAACATCGTAATACATGTCTAAATCGGGTAAGTAATAATATCTAGCGTAGTCATACCCGGTTGGCCCCCAAACGGGTTGATTGCCAATGTTTACGTTTACTTTTATTTGTGATTTATTTTCTGAAGGCCAAACAAGGCTCAATAGGAAAATGAGTAGGATTTGTTTCATGTTGTTATTTACGCAAAGAACAAGCTTATCCTATTTTATATCATTACACTATTAGTAGTTTATATTGTATTATTCACGCTTAAATAATATTTAGTATATTTAAATCTAAATACAATAATATGCCTACCGGTACAGTAAAATGGTTCAATGATGCAAAAGGGTTTGGTTTTATAAAACCTGATGATGGTGGTGAAGATTTATTTGCACATTTTTCCGCCATAAATATGGGCGGCTTTAAGTCTTTGAAAGAAGGCCAAAAGGTTAGTTTTGAAATTACAGATGGAAAAAAGGGTAAACAAGCTGCAAATATTCAAAGCGCAGAATAGTTTATTCAAAACAATCAATTCTGCTTTTCATTTCCTTTTTTCTGAAAGGATGTATATTCAATAGGATATAGCCTCCGCCGTTTAATAAACTGCGTTGTTTTATTATTCCAATATTATGGATACCTCCAATAAAGGGTCCAGCTTTTACTGCGAAGCCCACCCATGCTTGGCCATCTCTAGTGTACTGCACAGGTAAGTAAATACCCCAATTTAAGTTTTCCCATCTTGGAGTGATAGTAATAAAGCTATAGTCGTTTGTTCGTTTATTAGCAGAGTTTTTAGTGTTGCTTAAGTGTACGACCATTTGTGCATTTACAAAAAAATTCGGTTTGATCTGCTTGTCAAAATTGAATATTGCCCTGGTTGGATTCACGATATTAAATTGTGCAGGTAGCACTTGAGCAGAGTCAAACAGCATTGTTAATGAGTCCCTTAATTCTTGCGCATTATCTAAACCTCTAAATGCTCTTGCAATATTACTTGGTGATATTGTTCTGTTGGTTGCTATAAATCTTCCAGTATATGGACTATTATTAAATTTTTGGGAGCCGATATCTACAATGCTAAATCCAATTTTATAATTGTACAAACGTCCTCCATCATTCCTTTTATCTAAATCATTCTCATCATCATATTGTAAGTATTCTAATCCAATACTCAAACCTACTGATGTTCTTGCTTGTTTCATAAAACTTTTGACGGTTGATAAACTTACCCCATCATCTTGGATTACGTCAATATTGGACGAATAACCATATTCAGCTACTCCACTGTATGCAATATAATTGGTGTCTCTTCCATTAATGGATTCGCGAAATCTTAGTTTACTCATATTCGTGTATCCCCCAAAAAAGCTTTTAGAAATTTGTAAGCTTCCACCAATCGTTAATCGGCTATTATTGGTTTCGGCTATTGCTCCTGCATAAGTTAAATTGAATTCACCCCAACCGGCATTAACTGATTTCGATTCAAGGAACGGTGTTGTTCTATTTGATTTGAAAAAACCATAAATGCTTGAACTGCTGTCTTGGTGATTAAATTCATTTGCATAAACATGGTTGTACATTTTGCCCCTGAATGCAAATGAAACAGCGTGTTTTTTATTGATACGATACATGGCCGAAAATAGACTCATGTCTAAATTGTTATTTAATTCTCTAGCTTGAAATCCATTGGTTAAATAAGTCCCTCTTCTGCCCAGTACAGCGTTTTTTAACGATTGTGCATATATAGTGTTGGTATAGATGGCTGTTTGTCCTGAGAATAACTGAATATCCCAGCGGTGCAAGCTATTTCCTATTGATGCAGGATTATTAAACGCACTACTAACACCAGCATAGGAAGATCCGTGAATGGCATGGTATTGTTGTGCTGCTATAGGAAGAAGCACCATTAGTTTAATTAGAATGACTAGAAAAAGTCGAGTGAAATGGGATATAAGCATGGGTTATCATAATTCGGTGCACAAGTTACCCCAAAAAACAAACCCCTCGTAGAAACGAAGGGTTTTTTCGATTGCTTGCCATTATAGAGATTCTTTGTAATAATTTGATAGTGCTAAGGTAAGGTATTCGTTCTAATTTACAAAACAAAAAAAATGTTAATATGTTATTTTTTTTCATTAATTGTATAAAAAATGACAAAAACTTTACAATTTATTAATATTAAAATAAAAATATATATTTTTATTTCTTGCCTGGATAAACTTTTAATGCTGCTGCTAAACAGTCCATAGCTTTATCTATATCATTGATATTTAACACATAAGCTAATCTGACTTCTTTTTTACCTAGTCCTGGAGTACCATAAAACCCAGTTGCAGGGGCTAACATCACTGTTTGTCCTTCATGACTAAAATGTTCTAATAGCCATTGACAAAAAATATCAGCATCATCAATCGGTAATTCGGCCATAGCATAAAATGCTCCTCCCGGATTGGGGCAGAAAACACCTTCCATAGCATTTAACCTACTTACGATGAGGTCTCTCCGTTTTTTATATTCTGCTTTAGTAGTGTCAAAATAATTCGCAGGTAAATCAATGGCAGCTTCCCCTGCTATTTGAGCAAAACTGGGTGGGCTCAACCTGGCTTGTGCAAATTTCATTACAGCATCTAAAACTTGTTGATTTTTAGTGACAAGCGCGCCAATTCTTCCTCCGCAAGCACTGTACCTTTTACTAATGGTATCCATAATGATCACGTGCTCGTCTACTCCAGTTAAGTGCATTGCACTTACTTGTTCTCCCTCATAACAAAACTCACGATATGCTTCGTCAGAAAAAAGATAAAGATTGTATTTTAAGATCAATTCTTTCAATTGTTCCATCTCAGCTCTGCTATACAAATAACCTGTTGGATTATTGGGATTACAGATCACAATTGCTTTGGTTTTAGAAGTGATTTTAGCCGCCAAATCTGTAATAGGGGGTAAGGCAAAACCATTTGCAATAGAAGAAGTTACTGGAACTACTTTTACACCGGCTGCAACAGCAAACCCGTTGTAATTTGCATAAAATGGTTCTGGAATGATTACTTCATCCCCCGCATCTAAACAAGCCATAAATCCAAACTGAATGGCTTCACTTCCACCTGTAGTAATAATAATTTGTTGATGATTTACATTTATTCCAACAGATGCATAATAGTCTACCAACTTTCTTCTATAACTCTCATTGCCAGCACTATGACTATACTCTAATACTTTGAAATCGCTATTTCTGACTGCATCTAGCACCATTTTAGGGGTTTCAATATCTGGTTGTCCAATATTTAAGTGATACACTTTAATGCCCCTTTTTTTGGCTGCTTCTGCAAAAGGAACCAATTTTCTGATGGGCGACGATGGCATGGCAATGCCTCTGTTGCTGATGCTTAACATAAATAAAATTGAAAAATGGACTAAATAGAAAAACTTATTTTTTGGTTTCTACTACTTCTCCTTCGATGGTTAAAATATAAGGTTGATTAGAGTGTGCAAACTTTACGTCTACCCGCTTTTTAAATACACCTACAGATTCTGCATTATAAGTTACTTTGATCGTGCTTGTTTTGCCCTTTACTGTTGGAGCTTGGTTATAAACGGGTTTCGTACATCCGCATTCTGCATTAGCAAATTCAATGACCACTGGTTTTGCAGACTCATTTGTATAAGTAAAAACAAAAGTTGCTGGTACTCCTTTCTTGATTTTGCCGAACTGATGGGTGGTTTTATTAAACTTGATGTCTTTTTGAGCAAAAAGGCTGATTCCAGCTAGTAAAAAAACAGATAAAAACAATGATTTCATATGGGTTTGTTTTCTTTTTTGAAAAATTCATTATTTGACTCCCTCGCCTGTAAAGCTAGTTTGCTTTACAATTCCTCCTGAGATAAAAATGTCTGTGAATCGGGTAAATTTTCCTAATACAGAACTATTAAAATTGATTCTGATTTTGATTGTTTCCCCCGGTTTAAATTCTTGATTAGGGGTAAAATCTGGCGTAGTGCATCCGCATCCAGCCCTAACTCCTTCTAATTTTAAGGTTTCTTTACTCGTATTAGTTACTTCAACCCAATATTCTACGGGCTTTCCGTAAGTAACTTTACCCATATCATAGGTTTCATTTTTTATAGATACTTTGGCTGTATTATCTTGTGCCATTGTACTTAATGAAATACCCAAAAATGCTATCAGTAATCTCCAGAATTTCATTCAAATAAATTTAGACCGTAAAAGTACTGAAATTGATTGCTTAAAGTTTATCTTGACAGTAATTAACCCGTTAATTTCTAATTAAACTAATTATTGTTAGTCTATTCCGTTCCTAATGTTATTTTTGTTTTATGGAATCAACAGCTTCATTACAATACAAAGACGATATGTTGTCTTTTGAAGGTTTTAGAAACACCATTCTAGAAGACTACAAAACCGCTGTAATCAGCCGGGAAGTTAGTTTATTAGGCCGAAGAGAAGTGCTCACCGGAAAGGCCAAATTCGGCATTTTTGGGGATGGAAAAGAAATTGCCCAATTGGCAATGGCTAAGTTTTTCCAGCCAGGAGACTTCAGGAGTGGTTATTACAGAGACCAAACATTTATGTTTGCTGCCGGCCTTTCTAGTGTTGAGCAATATTTTGCTCAGTTATATGCCGACCCAGATATTAAGAATGATCCATTTAGTGCGGGTAGACAAATGAATGCCCATTTTGCAACTAAATTGGTAGATGATAATGGCAATTGGCTAGACCTTGCCAATCGGAAAAATGTTTCTGCAGATATGGCTCCCACTGCATCTCAAATGCCTAGGGCTTTGGGTTTGGCTTATGCTTCTAAATGTTTCAGGCAAAGTGTGCATTTAAGAGAGTTAGACCAATTAAGTCATAACGGTAATGAAGTTTGCTTTTGTACTATTGGCGATGCTAGTACCAGTGAAGGTCATTTTTGGGAAACCATGAACGCAGCGGGGGTATTACAAGTGCCGCTTGCAGTATTTGTTTGGGATGATGGGTATGGCATTTCAGTTCCTAAAAATTTTCAAACTACCAAAGGATCTATCTCTGATGCGTTAAAAGGCTTAGAGAAGATGGAAGATACCAATGGAATCAGAATTTATAAATTAAAAGCATGGGATTATGCAGGGCTTTGTCAGGCTTTTGAAGAGGGTATTCAAAGAATAAGAGATTCCCATGTTCCTGTTTTATTTCATGTGGAAGAAGTAACCCAACCTCAAGGACATTCAACCAGTGGTAGTCATGAGCGATACAAAACTCCAGAGCGTTTGGCTTGGGAAAAAGAGTGGGATTGTATTAAAAAAATGAGAGAGTGGATGCTCGATAATCAATTGAGCTCCGAAGAAGAATTGGCCGATATAGAGTCTGCTGCAAAAGATCATGTTAGAGAAAGCAGATTGCGTGCCTGGGAAAAATATATTAACCCTATTAAGGAGCAAGCTGGTAATGCAGCCACTTTGCTGAAGGAAATGGTTGTAAGCGATATGGATAAATACAATCGTTTACAGCAAATGGCTAACGAGTTACAACAAAACAAAGAGCCGTTGCGTAGAGATATCTTGAGATCTTTGTCGCTGGCAATTGAACTAGCGCCCAATTCTCCATCAGTTCAAGATGTTCAATTATTTTACCAAGAATTGCTTGCCTTAAATAAGGCATTGTATAATTCTCACTTATACAATCAAACCACAAAAAGTGCTTTAAAAATTCAAGAAATTAAACCTTTGGTTTCTTTTGATGCGCCTTTGGTAAATGGATTTGAAGTATTGAATAAATATTTTGATGCACTCTTTACACAGAATCATAAAGTGTATGCTTTTGGAGAAGATGTAGGATATATTGGGGATGTGAATCAGGGCTTTGCTGGTTTACAAGAAAAACATGGTAGAGATCGAATTTTTGATACTGGAATCCGTGAGCTTACCATTATGGGACAAGCTGTGGGTATGGCTTTGAGAGGATTAAGACCTATTGCTGAAATTCAATACTTAGACTACTTGTTGTATGGTTTACAAGTTTTAAGTGATGATGTTGCTACTACTCATTTTAGAACAAAGGGACAACAATGCTGTCCGGTAATTATCCGAACAAGAGGGCATAGATTAGAGGGTATATGGCATAGTGGATCCCCCATGGGAATGATTATTAATTCATTGAGAGGTATGTACGTTTGTGTGCCAAGAAATATGGTACAAGCAGTTGGTATGTACAACACTTTGTTATCTTCTAATGACCCTGCCTTGGTAATTGAATGCTTAAATGGGTACAGATTAAAAGAAAAAATGCCCGCTAACTTACTTGAATATACTGTTCCATTAGGTATTCCAGAAGTGATAACAACAGGGGATGATGTAACCATTGTATCTTATGGTTCAACTTTAAGAATTATTCAGGATGCAGTAGAGCGTTTAGCCAATGAAGGTATTAGTTGCGAAGTGATTGATGTACAAACTTTGTTGCCATTTGATATCAATCATATGATATTAGATTCCTTAAAGAAAACCAATCGAATCCTGTTTGTAGATGAAGACGTGCCTGGTGGTGCGGCTGCGTATATGTATAACCAAGTGATTGAAGGCCAGAATGCTTTTCAATGGTTGGATGTAAGACCTCGAACCCTTACAGCTCAAGCGCATAGGCCTAGCTATGGTAGTGATGGAGATTATTTTAGTAAGCCCAATGCCGAAGACGTTATTAGTGTAGTTCGAGATATGATGAACGAATAAACAATTAACCAATATGAAAGCATCTGTCAGTACAATCGTAATTGCATTAACTATTTTAATTAGTGCGTTTATTTTAGGTAATTCCTATAAGTACAAATTTATTAGTACAGAAACAATTGTAGTGACAGGATTGGCTGAAAAGGATTTTATTAGCGATCAAATTGTTTGGAAAGGCCAATACAGTAGATCGGGATATGATTTAAAAGAAGCCTATACTCAAATTAAGTCTGATGAAGCGGTCATTAAAGCTTATTTAAGAGAGAAAGGGATTCCAGATTCTAGTATGGTTTTTTTAGCAGTAGATGTAGTGAAAAACTTTAACTATGAAAATGGTCCAAACGGAACTTCTAAATCAGTATTTAGTGGCTACACTTTAACGGGAGGAGTTAAAGTTGATTCTCGAGAAATTAAATTGGTAGAAAAAGTTTCTAGAGAAGTAACAGAGCTTTTGCAAAAAGGAATTGAATTTAATTCAAATAAGCCCAGCTATTATTACAGCAGATTAAATGAGTTGAAGATCGACTTATTGGCTAAAGCTGCTGAAGACGCTAAGTTGCGTGCAGAAACCATTGCTAAAAGTTCTGCTGTAAATCTTGGTTCACTTAAAAAAGCCAATATGGGGGTTTTCCAAATTACGGGCAAAAATGACAATGAAGATTACAGTTATGGCGGGTCTTTTAATACTACTTCAAAAGAAAAAACCGCTTCTATTACTTTAAAGGTTGAATACTTAGCGAACTAATTAGGTTAGTTATAAAATAATGCTTTGAGTGCTGGGCTTGGAACCTCACAGCTTTCTTTTTTACCAAACCATTTGTATCGATTATTTGCAATGAATTGATATACTGCATTGCGAATGAAAGGTGGTATTATGATACATGCATAAAGCAGTGGCCATGCACCAGATAATTGCCTTGCAACTTTTAATGCGCCTGTAGAATGCGTATAAATTTGATTGTCTTTTAAAAGAATAAATGAATTTAGTGAGTCAGGTGGTAAATGAAACTGCTTTAGTACTTGTTGGCCATAATCCCCCTGAATAGAAGCAAAACGAAATTGCTTTTTTGGATCATGCTTAATCACAAATAATACGGTGCTATTGCATAAATTACAAACCCCGTCAAATAGGATAACGGGGTTTGTATCGGATGAGATTTCCATATAATAAAGTTTAACTTATTATCCCATATTATGGAATACTTTATTCACGTCTTCGTCTTGTTCTAGTCTTTCAATTAGTTTAGATACGTCTTCGGCCTGCTCGTCTGTTACTGGAACTGTATTGGTTGGAATCCATTCCAATTCTGCACTAATAGGGGTGATATTTCTGTCTTCCAGCTCTTTTTGTAACCTGCCAAAGTCGGTAAATGCACAACGCAACACAATAATTGGATTGCCATTGTCGTCCTCACTTTCTCCTAATTCATCTAAGCCATGATCTATCAACTCCAATTCCATTTCCTCTAAATCTTGGCCTTCAGCTTTTAGTTTAAATACCCCCATTTTCTTGAACTGGAAACTTACACTTCCATTGGTACCCATGGCACCGTTTCCTTTATTAAAATGGCTCTTAACGTTGGCTACCGTTCTAACATGGTTATCGGTTGCTGTTTCTACCAACAATGCAACGCCATGTGGCGCATATCCTTCGTATAGTATTTCTTCATAGTTACTAGTGTCTTTACCCATAGCTCGCTTAATTGCAGCTTCAACACGGTCTTTGGGCATACCCACACTTTTGGCATTTTGGAAACACCTTCTTAATGCTGGATTCGTAGCAACATCAGGTCCTGATGCTTTTACTGCAATTACAATTTCTTTACCAATGCGGGTAAAGTTTTTTGCCATTTTATCCCAACGGGCAAACATGCTTGCTTTTCGTACTTCAAAAATCCTTCCCATAGTTGTTGTTTTCGGATGGCAAAATTAGTGAAAAAAAAAGCCCCAACACTCGTTGGGGCTTTTAGAATATGCAATTTTATTGATTAGTTCAGTTTACTTCTTTTTTTACTGTAAACAAAGTACACTACCAAGCCCAATGCCATCCATCCAAAAGCAACTTTTAAAGTTGTTGCATCAAGAACAAAAATCATTGATGTACATACAATTACTCCTAATGAAGATACCAATGGAACCATTGGTGTTTTAAATGGACGCTCTAATTCAGGTGATTTTACCCTTAATACCCAAACGCCAACACTTACTAACACAAAAGCAAATAGGGTTCCAAAAGAAGTTAAATCTCCTGCCACATGTCCTGGAACAAAAGCTGCGAATAATCCTACAAATACGAAGAGGATGATATTGGCTTTATAAGGAGTGCGGAATTTAGGATGTAATTCTCCAAATGCTTTTGGAATCAAGCCATCGTTACTCATTGAGTAGAAAATACGGCTCTGGCCCATTAACATTACTAAAATTACAGAAGAGAAGCCAGCTAAAATGGCAATAGTTACTGCTTGTGCTAACCAACCATAGCCAGTCATATAAGCAGAAATAGCATAAGCAACAGAAGCTTCACGTCCTTTTTCTGGGTCTACAAATTCCTTCCAGTTAGCAACCCCTGTTAATACGTGACCAAATAAAATATACAGAATGGTACATACTACTAAAGAACCTAAAATACCAATTGGCATATCTCTTTTTGGATTCTTTGCTTCCTGCGCTGCAGTAGATACCGCATCAAAACCAATGAAGGCAAAAAATACTACAGCTGCTCCGCCAAGTACGCCACCCCATCCATGTTTATTGAAGGGGGAGTAATCTGCAATAACTTTTCCTGCATTATCAACCACCGCTGCGGTTCCTTCTGGAATCATGTATGGAGTATGGTTTTCAGGCTTTATAAACTGCCAACCAATACCAATAAATAACAATACAATACCCACTTTAATGAAAACGATTACAGCATTTACAATAGCAGATTCTTGGGTTCCCTTAATCAACAATAATGTGATTAGGCCCAATATCAATAATGCTGGTGCATTAATCATTCCCTGATGTAATACACCTGCTGAGTCGGTAAAACTTTCAAAGGGGGAGTGACACCATTCATAAGGAATGGACCCTCCAAATAATTTATTGAGGTACTCGCTCCATGCAATGGATACAGTGGCTGCACCTAAAGCATATTCCATAATTAAAGCCCATCCAATAATCCATGCAACCAATTCTCCTAATGTAACATAAGAGTAAGCGTAAGCACTACCTGCAATAGGAATCATTGCTGCAAACTCTGCATAACAAAGACCAGCAAACGCACAACCAATTGCGGCAATAATAAATGAAATGGTAACAGCTGGTCCTGCAGATTGTCCTGCTGCTGCAGCTGTTCTAACAAATAAACCGGCACCAATAATGGCTCCGATACCTAATGCAATTAAATTTCCTGCTCCAAGTGTTCTTTGTAAACCATTGGTAGAATCCTCTGCATTGGCCAGCATCGCTGAAAGCGATTTCTTTCTGAATAAACTCATAGTTTTATTAATTGGGTTCTGGTTTTAAATTATCTGGCAAAATAGGTATTATATTCAATTTACGGCTATATTGCCAACTCAAATTTTGCTGGATGAAGAATAAATTGACTATTTATATCCTGATTGCCATGGTATTGGGTATAGTAACAGGATATATTATACATGAATCTGCTGCTCCTGAAACAATTAGTGCGTTTTCGAAGAACATTAAATTATTGGGAACTATTTTTATCAGATTGGTAAAAACAATCATAGCTCCACTGGTTTTCAGTACGTTGGTGGTTGGTATTGCAAAATTAGGCGATTTAAAAACAGTTGGTAGGGTAGGTGGTAAAGCCATGTTATGGTTTGTGTCTGCCTCTTTGGTGAGTTTATTAGTGGGAATGATTTTGGTGAATTATTTTCAGCCTGGCTCTTACATCAATTTATCACAAGCGGATAATGCAGGGTTACAAGATTTAATGGGAAAAACTTCTGAGTTTTCCTTACAAAAGTTTATTGAGCATGTAGTGCCTGCCAGTATTTTTGAAGCAATGGCTACAAATGAAATATTACAAATTGTAGTCTTCTCCATTTTCTTTGGTGTAGCAGCTGCTAACCTAGGGCCTTATTCTAAACCTGTAATAAATGCCCTAGACATTGTTGCACATATCATTTTAAAGATTGTAGGTTATGTAATGAATTTTGCTCCCTTTGGTGTGTTTGGAACATTGGCTGCAGTAGTTGCAGATAAGGGATTAGGGATTTTTAGTTTTTACTTTATTTACTTTGGATATTTTGTTTTAGGAATAGCCGTTTTATGGGCACTGTTATGTACAGTTGGCTTTTTAATTCTTGGGAAAAGAATGTTTCGTTTATTAAAAATAATTGCTAATCCTTTATTGGTAGCTTTTAGTACCACTAGTAGTGAAGCGGTATTCCCTAAGTTAACAGAAGAATTAGAACGTTTTGGTTGTAAGAAAAGTATTGTGTCATTCATTTTACCATTGGGTTATTCTTTTAATTTAGATGGAAGCATGATGTACATGACTTTTGCTAGCTTAGCCATTGCACAAGCTTATGGTATCCATATGCCAATAGGGGAACAGATTACCATGTTATTGGTATTGATGTTGACTAGTAAGGGAATCGCTGGTGTGCCAAGGGCTTCCTTAATTATTGTTTTAGCCACTTGTGCTATGTTTAAAATTCCACCAGAAGGGGTAGCTTTGATTTTGCCTATTGATCACTTTTGTGATATGTTTAGAACTGGTACCAATGTATTAGGAAATGCTTTGGCTACAAGTGTTGTAAGCAAATGGGAAGGTGAATTACAAGAGGAAGGTAGTTTTGAAATGGAGTCGTAAATAAAATTAAAGCAGCGTTATGTTAATGCAAATATTACTAGAGTTTCATTGGACTAATTTATTGCAACCTCAGTTTTATATTGAGCACGGAGGTTTATGGTTGATTTTATTTGTTGTTTTTGCAGAAACAGGATTATTTGCTGGGTTCTTTTTACCTGGGGATAGTTTATTATTTGTTGCTGGTATTTACAGCACCAATTTAGCCAATGAATTTATTCCTACCGGAAATGAAATCTTTGATTTATTATTAATCATGATGCTGATTTCAGCTGCGGGAATTATTGGGAATACCACTGGTTATTGGTTTGGCCGAAAAGTTGGTCCTGCAATGTATCAGTGGAAAGAGAATATGTTTTTTAAGCAACGGTATTTGCAACAAGCGCATGAGTTTTATGAAAAGCATGGTGGCGGCGCTATCATTGTAGCACGATTTATTCCAATCGTGCGAACCTTTGCTCCTATTGTAGCTGGTATTGTGCAAATGGATAAAAAGAAATTTGCTTTTTATAATGTGGTGGGCTGTGTAGCATGGGTAGGAAGTATGCTATTTGCAGGACATTTTTTACAAAAATGGATTCTAGCTCAATTCGGATTCGATTTAAAAGATCACTTAGAAGTGATTGTATTGGGTATTGTTGCTGTAACTACCGCTCCAGTGATCATGAAATTAGTCTTTAATAAAAAGAAATAATTAGCATGACTTCAAAAAAATATGGCATACTCTCTTTACCGGTTGTTGTTGCAGCACTGGGTTATTTTGTAGATATCTACGATTTATTACTTTTTACTATTGTTCGTGAACCTAGTTTGGCAGGCATTGGCGTTCAATTAAATGATAGTGTACAAGTGATTGCTGCAAGTACTAAAATTATCAATTGGCAAATGGTTGGCTTGTTAATTGGCGGTGTATTATGGGGTACCATTGGAGATAAAAAAGGAAGACTAAGTGTATTATTTGGATCAATTGCACTTTACTCTGTTGCCAATTTTGCAACAGGATTTGTACAAACAGTAGATCAATATGCTTGGGCAAGATTCATTGCAGGTATTGGCTTGGCTGGCGAATTGGGTGCAGGCATTACTTTAGTAAGTGAGTTGTTGCCAAAAGAAAAAAGAGGGGTAGGTACTTCGTTGGTTGCAGGTATTGGTTTATTTGGAGCTGTGTTTGCCTATTTTGTTTACAAGCTCACCAACGACTGGAGACTTTGTTATATGATTGGAGGTGGATTGGGGATTGGATTATTGTTATTGCGCATTTCTGTTACAGAGAGCGGTATGTTTAATAGTTTAAAAGAACAAGTGGGTATTCAGAAAGGAAATTTCTTCATGTTCTTTAATAATGGGAAAAGGTTTAAAAAATATATTCTTGCCATTTTAATTGGGTTGCCTACTTGGTATGTGATAGGTATTTTAGTAAACCTCAGCAATCGTTTTGCAGGTGCGTTATATGGTGATAATAAAATTGAAAGTGGAAGAGCCATCATGTTTGCGTATGTAGGTATTGCCATTGGAGATATTTTAATTGGATTGATTAGTCAATATTTTAAGAGTAGAAAAAAAGCATTGCTTTCTTTTTACTTACTCTGCATAGCATGCCTCCTGTTTTTCTACAGTAGCTTTAATAATAATGATACATCTATGTATTTTATTTGCGCTATGTTAGGCTTTAGCACTGGGTTCTGGGCTATTTTTGTTACGATGGGAGCAGAGCAGTTTGGTACTAATTTAAGGGCTACAGCTGCTACTACAATTCCTAATATGGTAAGGGGAGCATTGCCGCTGATAAATCTAATGTTCCTGAATTTATTTCAGCAAAACTTGGGTTGGTCTTTAATTCAAAGCGGAATTATCACGGGAATCATCATCATGAGTATTACCTTAATTGCTTTTTATTTTACGGAAGAAACATTTCATAAGGATTTAGATTTTGTAGAAAAGCATTCCTAAATTAACCTATTCGACCATGGAGGTTTCAACAAAAAAAATACTGGTCATTCGCTTTTCTTCTATTGGTGATATTGTGTTGGCTTCCCCTGTATTTAGGTGTTTAAAGCAACAATTGCCAGGCGTTGAAATACATTTTTTAACCAAGCTTTCTATGAAAGCAGTTACGGAAGCCAATCCTTATATAGATCAGTTTCATTACTTCAATAATAATCTGAATGAGCTTGTTCCTAAACTAATGAGCCAACAATTTGATTATATTATTGATTTGCATAAAAACTTTAGATCTTGGATGATTCAGTTCCAATTGAAAGTACCTGTTTACGCTTATCATAAATTAAGTCGGCAGAAATGGTTGCTTACTCGTTTTGGAATCAACCAAATGCCTGATAGGCATATTACTTTGAGAAGCTTAGATACACTTGCTCCGCTGGGAATTGTTAATGATGAGCAGGGACTTGATTATTTTATTCCTAACGGGAAGGGAATTCAATTAAGCGATATACCTGCATCGCATCAATTTGGTTACATCGCTATTGTAATTGGGGCTTCTTATGCAACTAAAAAATTACCAATACCTAAGTTGCAGCAATTATGTACTCAAATTCCATATCCCATTATTTTAATTGGCGGTAAAGAAGACCAACAAGAGGGTGATGCCATTGCTAGCATAGATCCCATTCGTATTTATAATGCCTGTGGTAAATTCTCATTGCACGAATCTGCTGATTTAGTAAAACAAGCAAAACTGGTTATTTCACACGATACAGGTTTACAATACATAGCTTGTGCGTTTAATAAAAAAGTATTGGCCATCTGGGGAGGCACGTCTCCTAAGTTGGCGGTGGAACCTTATTACGGGGCACAGCAATTGACTTTACATAAAAATCAAGTTGCTTACCATAATTTTATTGTACCTAATTTATCCTGCCAACCCTGTAGTAATTACGGCAAAAAAAAATGCCCCAAAGGGCATTTCAACTGTATGCAGTTACAAGATACCGCTAACATTGCTGCAATGGCAATGCAGTGGATTGCGTAACTATAAAGTTTTTAAAACATCGTTCATGTTTCTTACAGCATCTGCGCTCTTATTAAATGCAGCTTGTTCTTCTTCATTTAATTTAAGGTCGATGATTTTTTCCCAACCATTTTTTCCAATAGTTACAGGAACGCCTAAGCAAATATCGTTCTGACCATATTCACCTTCTAAGCTAACGCAGCAAGTAAATAATTTTTTCTCGTCGCGTACAATGCTCTCCACTAAAGCAGCTCCTGCTGCACCTGGTGCATACCAAGCTGAAGTGCCTATTAGTTTAGTCAATGTTGCTCCACCTACCATGGTATCATTTACAATTTGTTGTTGTTGTTCTGCAGATAGGAAATCTGTTACAGGTGCGCTGTTCCAAGTTGCGTAACGAATTAAAGGAATCATCGTAGTATCACCATGTCCACCTACAACCAATGCATTTAAATCGGCTGGACTACACTTTAAGTGTTGACTCAATTGATACTTGAAACGGCTGCTGTCTAATGTGCCACCCATTCCAATGATTCTATTTTTTGGCAATCCTGTAGCAGTCAACGCCAAGTAAGTCATTGTATCCATTGGGTTACTGATCACAATGATGATTGCATTTGGAGAATACTTCAAAATATTTTCACAAACACCTTTTACAATACCAGCATTGGTGCCAATTAATTCTTCACGAGTCATGCCTGGTTTACGAGGTAAGCCAGAAGTAATAACCACCACATCACTTCCTGCAGTTTTACTGTAGTCGTTGGTGCTTCCGGTAATTTTAGTGTCAAAACCTAGTAAAGTAGCTGTTTGCATCATGTCTTGGGCCTTGCCTTCTGCAAATCCTTCTTTGATGTCTAGTAATACCAGCTCAGTACATAATTCCTTACGGGCAATATTGTCAGCACAGGTTGCTCCTACAGCACCAGCACCTACTACAGTAACTTTCATAATTGGCATTATTTAAAGTGATTAATTTAAGTGGTGCAAAGGTACGTGCAGCAGCCTTATTTTTTGTGAATAAATTGTAATAATTCAGGCATTTCTACACCCGACTCCCAGGCTTTTAAAAACTGCTTGTTTTTATCGTATAAAGCTACAAATGGAGTGAATTTGACCTGAAAAAAAGCAGGTACAATATATTCAGGATCACGACCTAAAATGATATTGGGATATAAATCAAATTGGTATTTACGTCCAAATGCCTTGATATCATTGAAATCTCGATAGCTTACCCAAACAAATTGCACTTGTTTTAAACTATCCATTTTACGAATCATTTGGTCGGCCTCGTATTGACAATGGCCACAATCGGGGCTGAAATAAACAATACAGGTATATTCAGCCTTAGGAATTAACTTCTCTGTAAAAAGGCTGCTATCGGTTAAAATTAATTTGAATGCAGGTAGCGCTGGATTTTTTATATAGTTTGGTCGATTGTCAATAGGGCTTTGTGCTTGCAGCTTTAAACAGCTGATAAAGATTATTAAACAAGTGCAGTAATATTTCCAATTCATACTTTCTATTTGATTGCTTTTTAGTGACCTGCTTCTTGCATCCGCATTTGTTTGGCATCCTGTAAAAACTCCGAAGCAAAAATAAAATCATTGAGTAATTGATCTTTACTAAAAATAATGTCTTTGTTAGAGCCTTCCCATTGCTTCTTGCCGTTGTATAAGTACATGATATGGTCCCCAATTTCCATTACACTGTTCATATCGTGGGTTACAACCACTGTAGTCATTTTATAATCGATGGTGATTTCTTTGATGAGTTTATCAATCACCATAGAAGTTTGTGGGTCTAGCCCAGAATTGGGCTCATCGCAAAAAAGATACTTTGGATTCAATACAATAGAGCGAGCAATACCCACTCGTTTTTTCATACCTCCACTGATTTCAGCAGGAAATCTTTTATGTGCATCTTTTAGATTAACCCTATCTAATACTTCATCAACTTTTTTCATTTTTTCGCCAAGGGTTAATTTGGTAAACATATCCAATGGGAATTTTACATTCTCCTGAACAGTGATGGAATCAAATAATGCATTTCCTTGAAATAACATGCCAATCTGTTGACGCAACAGTTTCTTAGATTTTTCATCCATTTGTACTAGGTCTTCCCCATCGTATTCAATGCTTCCTTCATTCGGTTTAATTAGGCCTACAATACATTTAGTCAGCACTGTTTTCCCACTTCCACTCGTACCAATAATCAGGTTACATTTACTACTTTCCATTACCGCATCAATGCCCTGAATAATTACTCGGTCATCAAAGCTTTTACTAATATTTTTTAAAGTAATCATGGTACTGTAAACTAATGAATTGTTCTTAATAAGGCAGGCCTATCTGATTTTTTAACAAATCTTCCATGGTGTCTCTTTTTCTTACTAAAAGCATTTTTTCATCTCTCCATAAAACCTGAGCTGGCAAAAATCTTGAATTGTAATTACTCCCCATTTCAAAACCATATGCCCCTGCATTTTCAATCACCAATAAGTCACCCTCTCTTATTTCGTTAATAGGTCTGTCCCAAGCAAAATTGTCGGTTTCACAGATATTGCCGGTAATTGCGTAGTTTTTTACTACACCATTTGGATTGCTTATATTTCTAATATGATGATAAGCTTCATAAAACATTGGGCGTATCAAATGATTGAAGCCACTATTTATACCTGCAAAAATCACAGTAGGTGTTTCCTTAATTACATTCACACTGGTTATTAAATAACCACATTCGCTCACTAAATATTTTCCTGGCTCGAACCAAACTTGAAATTTTTTACCATAACTATTTTCAAATTTGTTGAGTACTTCTCCAACTCTTTTAGCCAATAAAGGAATATCAGTTCCTTTATCTCCTTCTTGATAGGGAACTTTAAAACCTCCACCCATATCTAGTACTTGTAAATCGGGAAAAGAGGGAACCAAATCAAAAAAAATATCTGCAACTTTAATAAAAACTTCCACATCTTTAATTTCACTACCAGTGTGTACATGCAAACAATTGATGCGGAGCTTGTATTGATCTTTTAATGAAAGAATATCGTTTAATTGTTCTATCGGAATACCAAACTTACTGCCATTATGCCCTGTGGAAATTTTAAGATTACCACCTGCCATAATATTGGGTCTTAATCGAATGCCAACAGGATATCTGCTGCCATACGCTTTCCCAAACTTTTCTAAATTGCTTAAGCTGTCAATATTTACTGAAACGCCTGCTTCAACGGCGGCTTCAATCTCTTCGAACGAAATACCATTACTAGTATATAAAATTTGTTCGGGGTTAAACCCTGCTTTTAAAGCTAAATAAACTTCATTAATTGAGCTGCAATCAATATTGCACCCAATAGAATGGATATGTTGTAAAACCGCAAGATTGGTTAATGCTTTACTTGCATAAAAAAATCGCGCATATACGCCTTCAAATGCATTTTGTAATTGTTGGTATTGTGCTGTAATTTTTTCTGCATGATACATATACAATGGGGTACCATACTGGCTTGCAGCTGCTTGTAATTGTTCGTTGGAAATTTTTAAAGACATAGCACAAAGATAATCCAACTATTGTGGATTTTGCTCTTCGTCGCTATTTGATTCATCTGTTGTTGAATCGTTTGTATTTGAATCATCATTTTCACTCAATGAATCTTCAATTATTAATTCCCCTTCCTCATTCACGGTAAGTGCAGATACATCACCATCAATAATTTCTTCATCCGCAGGAATTTCGGCTATTGCATTGGCCACTTGATTATCTGTAAAGTCGGCAGGATTAATAATAGTTCCTTCTACAATTTGGTCGGCTAATACTTCTTTAATTTTTGGTAAATCGGCAGCACTATTGATTCCGAAATAATCCATGAAAGTTTTAGAAGTTGCATATACCAATGGTTTTCCTGGTAATTGCTCGTTTCTTCCGCTTATTAAAATTAATTCTTTCTCTAATAGTTTTTGAATAGAGTAATCGCTATTGACTCCTCTAATGGCTTCAATTTCTCCTTTAGTGATTGGCTGCTTATAACCAATGATGGCAAGTGTTTCTAATGCAGCATTAGATAAGCGCTTTAAAAACTTATCACCATTTAATTGAGCAATGGTTTTGTGGAATTCTTTTTTGGTAAGGAACTGCCAACCGCCACCACTTTCTCTTACTTCAAATGGATAAAATTCAGCAGCATATTTTTCTTTGATACCTTCTACTGCAGTTTCTACTTGATCAAGCGAAATACGTTCTTCTAAAAATCCAAAACTATTATTGATAAGCTCAACTATATCCAATGAAGTCAACGGCTTTTCACTGGCAAAAATGAGTACTTCAATATGTGGTATGATTTCGCTTAATTCCATGGTTATATTGGCTATTATCCTTGTAATGCAGCGGCTCCGCTCACAATTTCAGTCAACTCTGTAGTAATAGCAGCTTGACGGGCGCGGTTGTAACTGATTTTTAGTGACTTCAGTAACTCGTTCGCGTTTTCGCTAGCTTTATCCATTGCAGTCATACGCGCGCCATGTTCACTGGCATTGCCATCTAAAACTGCTTTGAATAATTGCGTATTTAAGATTTTTGGCATTAACTCTGCAATCAAAATTTCTTTTGCAGGCTCAAATATAAAATCTGCTTTCTTGGTTCCAGCCTTTGGAGCAACTTTCGGAATAGGTAAAAATTGTTCTGCTACAAATGCTTGAGTAGCAGCATTCTTAAATTCACTATAAATTATTTCAACTGCGTCAAATTCTTTTTGCTCAAATGCTTTCATTGCAGATTGTGCAGCTGCCTGAACGGCTTCAAAATTCAGGTTTAAATAAATATCTTTAAAACGATCATTTGTTTGATAACCTGCTTTACTCAAGCTTTCCCAACCCTTCTTTCCAATATTCCAAACAGTCACATTGCCTTTGTTAAACTGACTACTGTATTTTTCTGCAACTGTACTTTTGGCTAATTTCACAATATTGGCGTTATAACCTCCACATAACCCTCTATCTGAAGTGATTACAATCAATAATACTTTCTCTACTGGTCTTTCTTCTGCTAATGCCAAAGTGGTACCACCTTCAATACTGCTTACAATATTGCTAAGCATTTCCTGCAATTTTTGGGCATAAGGGCGCATCTGTGTAATTGCGTCCTGTGCACGGCGTAATTTGGCCGCACTAACCATTTTCATTGCCTTGGTAATTTGCTGAGTACTTTGAACACTCTTGATACGGTTCCTAACCTCTTTTAATTGACCTGCCATTTGTAAGGTTTAAATTTAAAATCTAACGGGTTGCAAAAGTAGCTGAAAAGCCTATAAATTCCAATAAGTTTAATGGATTATTTAAAGGGGTAAACGCAATCCTATTCCGTTTCCACTGGTGTGAATTTGTAATTTGGACAACTGTTTCTCTAATATTTTACCATTTCTACGATGATTTCCATATTGAACTAGGTCAAATACCAATAAAAATGCGCCCTGAAGTAGCAAACTATTGCCATAGCCTATATTTTGAAGGTTATTTCGACTATTCCCTCTTTCTTTCAGTAAAAGACCTGTTGTTATATAGGCTAAATCTAACCCTGTATTCAATAATAGGATTTTCTCAAGCTTTTGTTGTGCTAGCTGATTTTGGGTAAAAGAATACTTTTTTGTCCACTCTTTTCTCAGTTGGAATAAACCAACACTGGCAATTCCTAAGTTGACAATATTCCAATAAGCATTCATCCTAAAAAAGTAGGGGCCAGATCCTGTGGCGTTTGTGGCAGAAATGCTTCCTTGGATAATATTAATCCCTGCCCAAGCTGCCAATACTGTCATATTAGATTTGTTTTTATTGTATCTGTCGGCAGCAATGGAATCACTGATCATGACGATGGAGTCAATTGCTTGTTTGGGTAGTGTGTCTGTGATACGTGGGGCCAATTCTGCTTCCTGTGCATTCAAATGACTACTTGCCATTAGCAGGCATAAAAAAACCGTTGGTATAATAGTTAATTGCTTCATTTGCTTCTAAAATCAAAACCTTACCTTTGGCGGCTCTAATTCAGGGTGCCAAATTGACTAAAAAAAAATTATTGCACGCTGTTTGACTGTTAATTTTTTTCATATCAGAGTATATAAATATGTTGAAGTTCATTTCTAAGTTATTCGGGGGTAATAAAAGTGAAAAAGATGTGCAGCAGTTGATGCCAATCATCCAAAAGACCAACCAGTTTTTTCAACAATACCAATCATTAACCAATGACGAGTTGCGAAATAAAACGGTAGAGTTTAAAGCTAGAATACAAGAGCATTTAAAAGGCATTGATGCTGAAATTGCTGCCGAGAAGGCCAATGCTGAAGCATTACCTGAAGCCGATATTCATGGTAGAGATACCATCTATAAAAATATAGATAAGCTTCGTAAAGACCGGGATAAACAAATTGAAGAAGCTTTGGCAATTATACAGCCTGAAGCTTTTGCTGTTATTAAAGAAGCGGCAAGAAGATTTAAAGAAAATGAAACACTTGTATCTACTGCTACCACCCTAGATAGAGAGTTAAGTGTTAAAAAAGAATACGTAACCATCAATGGCAATGAGTCTGTATTTAATAATACTTGGACAGCTGCAGGTGGAAAAGTGACTTGGAACATGGTGCATTATGATGTTCAGTTAATTGGTGGATCTGTTTTGCATCAAGGAAAAATTGCTGAAATGGCAACAGGTGAAGGTAAAACCTTGGTTTCCACTTTGCCAGCCTATTTAAATGCCTTGGCAGGGGAAGGTGTCCATATTGTAACCGTCAACGATTATTTGGCTAAGCGTGATAGTGAGTGGAACGGTACTTTGTTTGAATGGCTGGGTATTACCGTTGATTGCATAGATAAGCATGAACCAAATAGTGAATCTAGAAGAAAAGCTTATTTAGCAGATATTACCTACGGTACGAATAACGAATTTGGATTTGATTATTTGCGTGATAATATGGTGCATAGCCCAGCAGAAATGGTGCAACGTAAACACCATTTTGCCATGGTAGATGAAGTCGATTCAGTATTAATTGATGATGCCAGAACACCTTTAATTATTTCTGGCCCTATTGGATACCAAACTGGGGAGCAGCAATTTTTTGCCTTAAAACCTAGGATTGAAAAATTAGTTGAAGCACAAAAAAGAGCAACTCAACAATTCTTAACTGAAGCAAAGAAAAAAATTGCTGAAGGGAATGATGACCCTAAAGATGGCGGCTTGGCCTTGTTCCGTGCACACCGTGGTTTACCTAAGAATAGCGCGTTAATTAAATTCTTAAGTGAGCCTGGTAACCGTGTTAAATTACAGAAGGCAGAAAATCACTATTTGGCCGACCAACAGCGTGAAATGCCTAAGGCAGATGAAGAACTTTATTTCTATATTGATGAAAAAAATAATTCAGTTGAATTAACCGACAAGGGTATTCAATTGATTACCGGACAAGGAGAAGATCCTCACTTCTTTGTACTTCCCGATATTAGCTTAGGTTTAGCGGCTATTGATACAGATACTAGTTTGCCTGCAGATCAGAAGCTATTAAAAAAAGAATCCTTAATTAATGAGTACTCTGTTAAAGCAGATCGTATTCATACTGTACAACAATTACTAAAAGCCTATACTTTATTTGATAAAGACGTTGAATATGTGGTAATGGAAGGAGCCGTAAAAATTGTTGATGAACAAACGGGTCGTATTTTAGATGGAAGAAGATATTCAGATGGTCTACACCAAGCAATTGAAGCAAAAGAAAATGTAAAAATTGAAGCGGCAACTCAAACTTATGCAACGGTAACCTTACAGAACTATTTTAGAATGTACCACAAATTAGGTGGTATGACGGGTACAGCAGAAACAGAAGCAGCTGAATTATGGGATATCTATAAATTGGATGTGGTTAGTATTCCAACGAATGTTCCGGCGATAAGAAAAGACGAAGAAGACAAGATTTTCAAAACTAAACGGGAAAAGTTTGGGGCTGTTATTGATGAAATCGTTTTATTACGCGAAGCTGGGCGTCCGGTATTGGTGGGTACTACCTCTGTTGAAGTGAGTGAGTTATTGAGTAGAATGTTGAGACAAAAACAAATTCCTCACAATGTATTAAATGCAAAGCAACACTCTCGTGAAGCGCAGATTGTTGCAGAAGCAGGGTTGGCTGGTGCGGTAACCATTGCTACCAATATGGCTGGTAGAGGTACGGATATTAAATTAGGACCTGGGGTAAAAGAAGCAGGTGGTTTGGCTATTTTAGGTACCGAAAGACACGAATCTAGAAGGGTAGACCGTCAGTTAAGAGGTCGTGCTGGTCGTCAAGGGGATCCAGGTTCTTCCTTGTTCTTTGTTTCCTTAGAAGACGACTTAATGCGCATGTTTGGTAGTGAACGTATTGCCAAAGTAATGGATTTTGCTGGTTACAAAGAAGGTGAAGTGATTCAAGCTGGCATGATTACTAAATCTATTGAACGTGCCCAACGTAAAGTAGAAGAAAACAATTTTGGTATTAGAAAGCGATTGTTGGAATATGACGATGTAATGAATAAACAGCGTACAGTTATTTATAGCAAACGCAACCATGCTTTGTTTGGTGAAAGATTGGCCTTAGATTTAGACAACGCAATGTATGCAGTTGCAGAAGGCTTAGTCCTTTCGTTTAAAGATCAAAATGAATACGATCAATTTAAATTGGCTGCTATCGTAAACTTTGGAATTGATACTGCTATTTCACTTGAAGGGTTCAATAAAACCAATGCCAATCAATTGGCAGAGAAATTATATAGTGAGGCTATTGCTCAATATGAAAAAAGAAAACAGGATATGATGGTTCAGGCTGTTCCTGTATTCAAAAACATAAAGTTGCAACAGGGTTCGCATATCGATAATGTAATTGTTCCATTTACCGATGGCAAACGTCAGGTGCAGGCTTTGGCCAATATGGATAAAACCTTGCAAACAAATGGTGCTGAATTATTACATTCTTTAGAAAGAACAGTAACATTAGCATTCATTGATAATGCTTGGAAAGAGCATTTGCGCTCTATGGACGACTTAAAGCAGAGTGTTCAAACTGCTACTTACGAGCAAAAGGATCCATTGGTAATTTATAAGATGGAAGCTTTTGAATTGTTCAAAAAAATGGATGGTGAAGTAAATAGAGATATTGTTCAATTCTTATGTCATGCTGGTATTCCTTTGGCTGAGGGCGATGAATTGCAAGAAGGTCATCAAGAAAAAACCGATATGAGTAAGTTGAGCGCCAACAAAGATCAAGTAGATGCTGCGGGTCAAGAATATGGTGCCAATGAAAATGATTATTATGATCCTACACCGGTAAAACAAGAGCCTGTTAAAGTAGGACCTAAAATTGGCAGGAACGATCCTTGTCCTTGTGGTAGTGGCAAGAAATTTAAATCTTGTCATGGTAAAGATGCATAATCATACAATATAAAAGCCCGTTGAAATGAATCATCGGGCTTTATTTTTTAATTGATGTCCCTATTATAATCTGAAACCGACACCAAAATCCATGCAGAAAGATTTAATCTGCGAAGTAGTATTACTAGCATTGGTCCAGGTGTATTTTCTGGTTCCAATATTAAATTTGAATTTGACTTTATTGTCTTCATCTTCAAAATCTACTAGTGAAATTCCCCATCCAAAAAATTGTGGTGAGCGGGTAACATCTGAGTACCCTTCTTCTTTCAATTTAACTCCAGGAGAAATTCCTCCTTCTACATATAAGCCGCTAATTGCCCAGGTTCCTCCAATAATGAATAAGTTAGTGAAACCAGCGTTTTTAAACACTTCTTTTTGATTATCTGGGTTAAAGCCTTCTTTAAAAGCAAATGGATAAATTCTTGCACCTAATGGTTTCTGCGTCATGGTTACATTCGTTAAAGAGGTAGTTAGATTTCTGAAGTTTTGAGGCTCTAATCCTGCAATAGCAGCTACTTTTACAAACATTTTATTGGTATATCCAAGATTCAGGAAATTGTATTCTGCTGTAATTCTAGGTTGAATGCCTTTTGATTTATAAAACTGCCCAAAAACTTCGGTTGCTTTAGGATTGGCAAGTCCAATATAAATACTCAGCCTTGGATCCATACCCTTTTGTGCATTTGTTGAAAATAGAGCGGTCATAAAGCAGAGGGTTAATAAAATCTTATTCATGATAATGTATTTTATGCGAATGAAAAGCATTTTAACAGGCATACCTATACCGTAGTTACGGTATTTGTTATCTTTGCCGAAATTCTTCTACATGCAGTTAGCACCTTATATTGATCATACTATTCTAAAACCAACCACTTTATTGACTGAAGTTGAACAGCTTTGTAAAGAAGCCGTGGAATATGGGTTTGCTGCAGTTTGCATCCCTCCAAACTTTGTTAAAAAAGCCAAAGCGTTTTTGGAAGGAACAAATATCAAAGTGGCTACCGTGATTGGTTTTCCATTTGGTTATTCTGCTGTTGAAGCCAAATTGGCTGAAATAGTTTTGGCAATGGTTGATGGAGTGGATGAGTTAGATGTGGTTGCTAATATCAGTGCAATTAAAAACCAAGATTGGGTATACTTGGCAAATGAGTTGAATCATATTATGCCTGTGGTAAAGTCAAAAAATAAAACAATTAAAATTATTATTGAGAGTGGTATTTTAACTAATGATGAAATTATAAAATGCTGTGAACTATATGGCATTGCTGGTATTGATTATTTAAAAACATCTACTGGATACGCCGAAAAAGGTGCTTCCGTTGAAGCGGTTAAATTATTCAGATTACATTTACCTGAAGTTGTGCAAATTAAAGCGTCTGGGGGGATCAGAGACTATCATTTTGCAGCAGAATTAGTTGCTGCAGGAGCAACCAGATTAGGTTGTAGCGCAAGTATAGCTATTATTAAGGGGGAGCCAAATCAGCATAACGCAACGTATTAACCTTATATTTACCCCATGAAAACAGCTTGCTTTTTGTCATTTTTTTTGTTATTCCTCGGCACTTATGTTCATGCTTGCTCGATGGATACGGTCATTTTAGATAAAGATCCTCGGTTAGATGTATTAGTTGCTAAACAAGGACAAATCAATAAGCGTACTGCAATGATGACTAGTGCTGGTTTATACAAAGGGTATCGCTTGCAAGTTATTAGTACCGCCAAAAGAGACGATGCCAATCAAATAAAAACAGATTTGATGAATCGTTTTCCTGATCAAAAAAGTTATACCTTATTTCAGTCGCCTAATTTTAAAGTAAGAATTGGCAACTTCTTGAAAAAAGAAGATGCAGAAAAATATAGAAATCAAATCAGTAAGTTTTTTCCTAAAGGTATTTATATAGTAGAAGATACTATTGAATATACACCACCTGAAGAAGAACAAAACTAGTTAAGGAATCAGCATGTTAAAAGAAAAAATTAAAACGCTTGCTCATACTATTGCGCCTGACCTGATTGGTATCAGACATCATTTGCATGCCAACCCTGAATTGAGTTACCAAGAATTTAAAACCTCTGCTTTTGTTCAAGAACAGCTTAGTAGTATGAATATTGCTTTTGAAGTAAAAGCAACTACTGGAATTGTGGCAACTATCAAAGGGCAAAATCCGGAATCACGTGTTATTGCATTGCGTGCAGACATGGATGCATTGCCGATTGTAGAAGAAAATGATGTTCCCTATAAATCATTAAATAATGGTGTAATGCATGCCTGCGGACATGATGTACATACTACTGTTTTATTAGGAGCCGCTCGTATTTTAAGTGATTTGAGATTGGAGTGGGAGGGAACAATAAAACTCTTCTTTCAACCGGGGGAAGAAAGAAATCCTGGTGGGGCAAGTTATATGATTAAGGAGGGCGTTTTAGAAAATCCAAGACCAGCTGGAATTGTTGCTTTGCATGTTCATCCGGGGTTAGAGGTAGGTAAGTTAAGCTTTAGAAAAGGTAGAGTGATGGCCAGTGCAGATGAAATTTATATTACCATCCGTAGTAAAGGAGGCCATGCAGCTGCTCCGCATTTAACTGCAGATACCGTCTTAATTGCTGCTCATTTGATTGTGAGTTTGCAACAAATTATTTCTAGAAATAATAGTCCTATTTCTCCATCAGTGTTATCCATTTGTTCTATTCAGGGAGGTAATACCACCAATGTAATTCCTAGTGAAGTAAAACTAATGGGGACTTTTAGGGCAATGGATGAAACTTGGCGTTACAAAGCGCATGAACTCATCAAAAAACAAGCAATCGGATTGGTTGAAAGTATGGGGGCAGAAATTGATTTACACATTGATATCGGTTATCCAACAGTAGACAATGATCCCGCTTTTACGGAAGTTGCCTGGCAATTGGCCAACGATTACATGGGTAAGCAAAATGTAGAAGAAACGGAACTGAGGATGGGTGCAGAAGATTTTGGCTATTATACACAAGTAATACCTGGTTGTTTTTTTAGATTAGGTGTTCGTAATGAATCAAAAGGAATTATACATCAAGTACATACCCCTAAATTTGACATTGATGAATCAGCCATTGAAATAGGTGCTGGTATGATGGCTTACTTAGGAATTAGTTTAACAAAATAGTTTATAACGAAACATATTTATGTCTGATAATAAGCATTCTAAATTACGCAGAGAACAAGCTTTAGAATACCATTCAAGTGGTAGGCCTGGAAAGATTGAAGTAATTCCTACCAAGGAAGCAAAAACACAACGAGATCTTTCTTTGGCATATAGCCCAGGTGTTGCAGAGCCTTGTAAGGAAATAAAAGATAATCCTGAAAATATTTACAAGTATACTGCAAAAGGCAACTTAGTAGGAGTGATCACGAATGGAACTGCGGTTCTTGGCTTGGGAGATATTGGTCCTGAAGCCAGTAAACCAGTGATGGAAGGGAAAGCTGTATTGTTTAAAATATTTGCAGATATAGATGTATTTGATATTGAGATTAATGAAAAAGACCCTGAAAAATTCGTTCAAATTGTAAAGTCTTTAGAACCCACTTTTGGAGGGATTAATTTGGAAGATATTAAAGCACCTGAGTGTTTTTATATTGAGCAACAGCTAAAAGAGCAAATGAATATTCCTGTGATGCATGATGATCAACATGGAACTGCTATTATTAGTAGTGCTGCTATGTTAAATGCTTTGGAATTGCAAAAAAAGCGAATTGATAAAGTTCGCTTTGTAATTAATGGAGCTGGTGCTGCTGCGATGGCTTGTATCAATTTGTACGTGGCTTTAGGTGCTCGTTACGAAAATTTTATTGTATTTGATAAGGATGGGGTATTGCATGAAGGAAGAACTGATTTAGGGAAGGGGCGCGAAAAGTTTGCAGTAAAAAAATCTGACTGGACTTTGGCCAAAGCAATGAAAGATGCTGATGTGTTTTTAGGTTTAAGTGTTGGTAATGTTGTATCACAAGACATGGTTAAATCAATGGCCAAAAACCCAATCGTTTTTGCCATGGCAAATCCTGATCCTGAAATAACTTATGAAGAAGCGGTTGCAGTTAGGAAAGATATTATCATGGCTACCGGTAGATCTGATTATCCTAACCAAGTAAATAATGTATTGGGCTTCCCTTATATTTTTAGAGGGGCATTAGATGTTAGAGCTACTCAAATTAATGAAGCCATGAAATTGGCTGCTGTTCGCGCGCTTGCTGAATTGGCAAAAACTGCTGTGCCCGATATTGTTAATTTGGCTTATAACCAAAACAATATGAGTTTTGGACCATTGTATATAATACCTAAACCATTAGATCCTCGGTTGTTATGTACCATTGCCCCTGCGGTTGCAAAAGCGGCTATTGAGAGTGGTGTTGCACAAAAAAACATTGCGAATTGGGATGGATATGTATTAGAGTTAAATAAACGTTTAGGCTTAGATAATCAGCTGTTTAGGGTGGTAAGTAATAAAGCCAGAAGAGATCCTAAGCGATTGGTATTTGCAGAAGCAGATAATTTGAAAATATTAAAAGCTGCAACCATTATTTACGATGAAGGAATTGCTTACCCTATTTTACTAGGCGATCCAGAAAAAATTAATCGTATTGCCGAGGCCAATAGCATTGACTTGTCAGATCTCCCAATTATTGATCCTAGGAGTGATGCTATGGAAGCAAAGCGGGAGTTTTATGGAGAATTGTTCTTTAAAAAACGCCAACGAAAAGGATTCAATCATCATGAAAGTTTGAAAGTGATGAAAGATCGAAATCACTTTGGTTGTATGATGGTAGAAACAGGCGATGCAGATGCTATGTTATCGGGCCTGACTAAAAACTATGCAGAAGCAATTAGGCCAGCTTTACAAATTATTGGTACTGAAGAAGGGGTTAAAAAAATTGCAGGGATGTATTTGCTATTGACCAAGAAGGGACCATTATTTTTAGCAGATACTACTGTGAATTTTCATCCTACTGCAGAAGAGTTGGCAGATATCACGCAAATGGTTGCCAAAGAAGTTAGAAGCTTTAATTTAACTCCTAGAGTAGCTATGTTAAGCTATAGTAATTTTGGAAGCAGTGATTCTGCTGAAGCTAGATTAGTGGCAGAAGCTACCCGAATATTAAAGCAAAGAGATCCTAATTTAATTGTGGATGGAGAAATGCAGGGAAGTCTAGCATTTAATAAGGAAATATTAAGAGACAATTATCCATTTAGTGATTTAGTAGAACAAGAAGTAAACGTATTAATGTTCCCTAATTTAACCGCTGGAAACGTAGCTTATAATTTGCTGAAAGAAGTGGGTGGAGCAGATGCTATTGGACCAATTTTATTAGGACTTAAGAAGCCCGTACATGTTTTGCAATTAGGAAGCAGTGTGAGAAATATAATTAATATGGCCTTAGTTGCAGTAGTTGATGCACAAATGAAAACCAGGGTAGATACTGCAGAAGAAGTACAACGAAGCTCATGGTGGAAAAGTAGAAAGAAAAACAAGAAAACAACCAACCAATTATAAGCCTATCTTTATTTTATGAATTTTTTCACGCACTTAGGTAAGTTCTTATTAATGCTTAAAGGCATGTTTTCTAAGCCAGAGAACTTTAAAATGTATTGGAAAGAATTCATGCATCAGTCTGTGGAAATTGGAATGGGTGCATTGCCTATTGTGATTATTATTTCTTTATTTCTCGGGGCTGTTACTACTATACAAACGGCTTATCAGTTGGTAAGTCCATTAGTGCCACAAAGCACCATTGCGCAGATTGTAAGAGATAGTATGATTCTTGAATTATCTCCCACTGTAGTTAGTATTGTTTTAGCAGGTGTAGTAGGAAGTAAAATTGCCAGTGAACTAGGCAATATGCGAGTGAGTGAGCAAATTGATGCTTTGGAAATCATGGGTATTAATACCAAAGCTTATTTGATATTACCCAAAATACTGGGTGCATTAATTGTAGTGCCTTGCTTAATTGTTATATCAGCTGTGTTGGGTATATGGGGTGGAAGAACTGCAGGAGAATTAGCAGGAATTTTAGCCAATGATACTTTTGATATTGGTCTGAGACAAAATCTGAATTTTTTCAACATCAATTTTGCGCTGTATAAGGCATACACATTTGCTTTTATTATCAGCAGTGTGCCAGCATATTATGGTTATTATGTAAAGGGTGGCGCATTGGAAATTGGTCGAGCAAGTACTAGTGCTGTGGTAGTAAGTTGTATTTTGATTTTGCTGGCAGATTATTTGTTGGCAGCACTCTTGTTATAAGCTGATAAATAGTTAAATTGAGACATGAATCCTCAGTTTCCAGCTTTCAAAAAAATCATTACAAATCCAATACGGTTTGCTTTTTTTAAATTGGTGAAATTACCCGCTGCGTTCATCGCAGGTTTAAAGGTTGGGTATATTGATGAATACAAAACGGTCATACTGGTAAAGCATGGATGGATCAATCAAAATCCATTCAACTCTATGTATTTTGCTGTACAAGCCATGGCAGCAGAAATGAGTACCGGATTGTTTCCTGTAGGACAAACCTATAAACGAAATCCTCCAGTAAGTATGCTTGTTGTAGGAATCGAAGCAAAATTTGTAAAGAAAGCTACAGGTTTGATTGCTTTTACTTGTAATGATGGATTACTTGTTACTCAAACAATTGAAGAAGCCATGGCAACCAAGCAAGGAAAGACGATTGTTTGCGAATCGGTTGGTACAAATGCGCAAGGTGAAATAGTTGCAGTATTTAATATTACTTGGAGTTTTAAATCAAAATAAGTATGAAAATTTCTTTTCATGGTGCCGCCAGAACGGTAACAGGTTCTAAACATTTAATCACCTTAAATAACGGGAAGAAAATTTTATTGGATTGTGGGTTATTTCAAGGAATGGGAAAAAATACGGAGGAGTTAAATGCGCATTTTGGATTTGATCCTTCTGAAATTAGTTATCTAATTTTATCTCATGCACATATTGATCATTCAGGTTTAATACCTAAGTTGGTTAAAGAGGGATTTAAAGGTACGATCTACGCAACCCCTGCTACAGAAGCATTAGCTGAAATTTTGTTAGAAGATTCAGCTATTATTCAAAGAGATGATACAAAGTTTATTAATAAACGCAGAGCAAAAAAAGGCTTACCCCCTTTTGAACCATTGTATGATTTAGAGGATGCTGCTCTTGCTTTATCACTCTTCAAATTTGTTGAGTATAACCATTGGACTAAAATTGATGATGAAGTATCAATTTGTTTTACAGATGCTGGTCATATTATTGGTTCAGCAGCTGTTCATTTGAGAGTCATTCAAGACGGGAAAACCAATAAAATTACTTTTAGTGGAGATGTTGGTAGATACAATGATGCCATTTTAAGGTCTCCTGAACCTTTTGAACAAGCTGATTATATTATTTTAGAAAGTACATACGGAAATAAATTACACGATGAAGTATTTGGTATTGCTGATACAATCTTGAAATGGATTGTGAATACTTGTATAGAGAAAAAAGGCAAATTGATTATTCCGGCATTTAGTGTAGGCAGAACGCAAGAAATTTTATATGCACTCAATCAATTAGATATTGAAAAAAGATTGCCCTCCGTACCAATATATGTGGATAGCCCATTAAGTAGAGAAGCGACCGAATTGTTGAAAAAGTTTCCTGAAAATTTTAATAAAAGGGTAAGGAAAATAATGGAACACGATGATGACCCTTTTGATTTTAAGACGCTGAAGTTTATTAAAACGGTTGATGAAAGCAAGCAGCTAAATGATAATGATGCACCCTGTGTAATTATTTCTGCAAGTGGTATGGCAGATGCTGGTAGGGTGAAGCACCATATAATGAATAATATTGAAAAGGAAAGAACGACTATTTTAATGGTTGGTTATTGTGATCCATATAGTTTAGGCGGTCGCTTGATGGCGGGCCAAAAAGAGGTGAAAATATTCGGGGAATTCTATTTGGTCAAAGCTGAAATTGGCACAATGCGCAGTATGAGTGCACATGGAGATTATGAAGACCTTTGTCAATTTCTTTCTAGTCAAAATCCTGAGTTAGTTCGTAAATTATTCTTGGTTCATGGCGAACATGATGTTCAGATTGATTTTGCAGCCCGGTTGAGTAGAAAGCATTTTAAAGAAGTGATTATTCCCGATATGCATGAAACCTTCTTATTAGATTAAAAACCTAACTTCATACTGAAATTATTTGCCATGATAACATTGAATATTAATAACACCCCTTATCAGGTGGATGCCAGTTCAGATATGCCTTTATTATGGGCAATCAGGGATATGGTAGGATTAACTGGAACAAAATTTGGTTGTGGTATAGCACAGTGTGGTGCTTGTACTGTGCATGTAGATGGAAAACCAGTCCGATCCTGTAGTTTTCCTGTAGCTGCAGCAGTAGGGAAAAAGATTACGACGATTGAAGGAATGAAAGATAAAATAACTGAAGCTATTCAAAATGCTTGGGTAGAATTACAAGTGCCTCAATGTGGTTATTGTCAATCCGGACAAATCATGAGTGCAACAGCTTTGCTAAAAGCTAAACCCAATCCAACAGATGCAGATATTGATGCAGCAATGCAAGGTAATCTTTGCAGATGTGGAACTTATCAACGTATTCGTAGCGCTATTCATCGTGCTGCAGATATGATTAAGTAATTCAAAAAAAATTAAGCAATGAATCAGCAAAATAGTCAAATCAATCGCAGAAACTTTTTACGTTTAACAAGTTTAACTGGTGCGGGCTTAGTAATGGGACTAGGCGTAAAAGCCGATGGCGTTTCAGTAATAGAAAATTTAGGGACTTCAACAGCTTCTTTTGAATTATCGCCATTGGTGATGATCGATCAAACAGGGCTTGTAACCATTTTTAATACTAAGCCTGAAATTGGTCAAGGTACCTATCAATCTATTCCTGCATTAATTGCGGAAGAATTGGAAGTGGCCATGGATAAAATAGTCATCAAACAAACAGGTGGAGAAAAAAAATACGGTCCTGCACAATTTGTTGGAGGTAGCTCTTCTGTAAGAACCAACTATACCAATTTGCGAAAAGTCGGTGCCGCTGCTAAAGAAATGTTGGTTAAAGCTGCAAGTAATAGTTGGAACGTTCCTGTTTCGGAATGTTATGCAGAAAATGCTACAGTTATTCATAGACCGTCTGGCAAAAAAATGGGTTATGGTGAATTGGCAGAAGTGGCTTCTAAATTAGAAGCACCCAAAAATCCAACCCTAAAAGATGCAAAAGATTTTAAAATATTAGGTAAGTCTGCTCCAAGACCAGATGTGCCAATGAAAGTAAATGGAACTGCTAAATTTGGAATTGATGCCAGTGTTCCAGGAATGGTATACGCTTCTATTGAGCGCTGTAAAGTGTTTGGAAGTAAATTGGTAAGCTTTGATGCAACTGCTGCAAAAAAAGTAAAAGGAGTAATTGCGGTAGAAACTTGTGAACGCATTCATGGCATTTATAAGTCGGAAGGTGTTGCAGTAATTGCAGAAAATTATTGGGCAGCTGTGCAAGGAAGAAAGGCATTGGTAGTTAAATGGGATCATCAGGGTAATGATGCTTTTAATTCAAAGGATTATGAGCAAAGTTTAAGAGAAGCTGCTAAAAAGGAAGGGGCTATTGAACACCAGCAAGGTAATTTTGATAAAGCTTTTGCTGAAGCACCTACGCAACTAACTGCATTCTACGAAACACCAGTTGTTTCTCATTCTCCCATAGAACCAATGAACTGTTTAGCCAGTTGGCAAGAAGGCAACAAATTAGAAATTTGGACCTCAACGCAAGTACCTGGAAGTGTTGTAAATGATTTTTCTAAAACTTATGGAGTTAAACAAGAGGATTTAAAATTGAATGTTTTATTTAACGGAGGAGGCTTCGGAAGAAGATTGTATCCCGATTATATTCACGAAGCAGTTCAATTGAGTAAGAAAGTGGGTAAGCCAGTTAAATCAATTTGGAGTAGAGAAGACGATACCCAACAAGGTCCATTTAGACCATTAACTTTTTCAGCAATGAAGGGCGCTTTGGATGCGAATGGCAAAGCCATTGCATTTCAACATAAAGTAATCTCCCCTACATTAGATATGAAGAAGGATTATGATGTTACCAAAGCAGATGGTACCATGACGGAAGGAATCAGTGAACAGAAATATGAAATCGAACATATGAAAAATTCATATGTTCACCATTACGTGCATATTCCTTTGGCTGCTTGGAGAGCAGTAACCAGTACTACATTGGCTTTTTCACATGAATGTTTTTTAGATGAAATGGCTGTAGCTGCAAAAAAAGATCCAATGGCATTTCGTTTAGAAATGCTTACCAAAGAATCTGATACCAAACAGCTATTAAACAAGTTAAAAGAAGTGTCCAATTGGGATAAAAAATTACCAGCTGGTTGGGGTAGAGGTGTTGCGCAATATGAATTTTTTGCAGGTCAAGCAGGTTTTGTGATTGAAGTATCAAAAAAAGGAACGGGTGTAAAAATTGAAAAAGTATACGCTGTGATTGACCTTGGTACGGTTGTGAACCCAGACAATACTCGTGCGCAAGTAGAAGGTTCAGCGGTAATGGCCTTAACAGCTGCAATTAAAGGAGGAATTACTTTTGATAAAGGAGCAACCGTTCAATCTAATTTCCATAATAATCCATTGGTTCGAATCAACGAAATGCCAAAAGTGGAAGTACATATTTTAGCCAATGGGGGGAGCAGAATTAAAGGAGTAGGAGAGCCAGGACTACCTCCATTCGCACCTGCTTTGTGCAATGCTATTTTTGCTGCAACGGGTAAGAGAATTAGAAGACTACCTTTTGATATCAATAAAATTGCATAAGCATGAAAAGATGGGCGATCATCAGCGTGTTATTGGTATTCGTATTTAGTGCAGTTGCGTTTATGCAACCAGTAAGTATGGCTAAGAGCATTGCTAATGGAAAGAATGTATATGCCAATAATTGCATGAATTGTCATATGGAAGATGGGAAGGGACTGGAAGGCGCATTTCCTCCAATTGCAAAGTCTGACTTTTTAAAACGTCCACCCAAAGATTTAATCAATGTTATTTTAAAAGGCCAATCTGGAGAATTAAAAGTGAATGGCGTGGTATACAATGGGGTAATGCCTGCACAAGATTACTTATCAGATGAAGAAATTGCAGACGTACTGAATTATATCAATAATAGTTGGGGTAATAAAAACCTAAAACCAATACTTCCTTCACAAGTAAAACAACTTAGACCTTAAGTTTTTAGATGAAAGAGTTAGGCGATATTGTTCATGCATATGCCAAGGCAATTCAGTTAGGGCTTAAAATGGCACTGGCTACAGTAGTAAATGTAGAAGGCTCTTCTTACCGAAGGCCTGGTGCTAGAATGTTGGTTACAGAAGATGGGCAGTTTACAGGAGCAATCAGTGGAGGCTGTTTAGAAGGTGATGCCCTTAGAAAAGCAGCATTAGCAATTACACAAGGAAAAAAGAAGCTTGTAATATATGATACTACCGATGAAGACGATGCTAAATTAGGGGTGCAATTGGGCTGCAATGGCATTGTGAAAATTCTTTTTGAACCAATTGAAGCAAACAATTCTATCATAGAATCATTTAAGCAAATAAGTACTTCTCGCGAACCATCGCTGTTGATTACAGGATATCAGAATAATCAACAAAATCATTGGGGAACCTTAGTGCCTAATGAAATTCCAGTAAAATATAAAGTTGCATTGGAATCTGTTTTTGATAGCGTTCTTCAACTTAAAAAATCAGAACATATTGTCATTGAAACGGATGCTGGTAGTCAAGAATTATTTATTGAGTATGCGGCACCACCAATCTCTTTGATTATTGTAGGTGCAGGAAATGATACTATGCCTTTAGAAAGTATGGCAAGATTAATTGGGTGGAGTACAAACGTTGTGGATGGGAGACCTACCCATGCAAATACAGTCCGTTTTGGCCAAGCCAATAAGATTATTGTTGGAAAACCTGAAACAGTGATTGATCAATTAACTTTTGACAATAGAACAGCCATTGTATTAATGACGCATAATTACAATTATGATTTGGCCATGTTAGGGTGCTTAGTAAATGCCGGAATACCTTATATTGGTTTATTAGGGCCTGCTGCTAAGCGAGATCGTTTATTAAATGATTTAGCAGAAAAGGGGGTTCATTTTGATGATGCTCAATTAAGCAATATCTATGGACCAACTGGTTTAGATATTGGTGCAGAAACAGCAGCAGAAATCGCATTGTCTGTTTGCTCAGAGATTATGGCGGTAATTGAAGGAAAACAACCACAACACTTGAAGTTGAAAAATACACCCATACATGCATCCTTATGAAATGGGGAGTAATGATATTGGCTGCAGGAGAAGCAACAAGAATGGGCAATGCCAAAATGCTTTTACCCTTTAAACAAACCACCCTATTAGGGCATTTAATAGAAGAACTCATTCCCCTCAATCCCAATATCATTCAGCTGGTTACGGGTCATTATCATGATTTAATTGTTCAATCAATTAAATCCGACAAGATTCAGGTCATTCGAAATACAGGATATAAGGCGGGTATGAGTAGCTCAATCCAAGTGGGGCTTACCGCAATGCTAAATACCTGTCCGGAAATGGAGTTTTTGGTAATTGTAGTGTCTGATCAACCCCTGTTAAGCAGTGCCGTTGTAATTAGTTTATTTAATAAACAGCAACAAACATCCAAAGGAATAGTAGCTTCTACATATAATGGTATTAATGGAACACCAGTATTGTTGAGTTCAGCGTATTTTACTCACTTGTACAATTTAACGGGTGATAAAGGTGCACGTGTTATATTGCAACAATTCCCAGCTGATGTTGCTGCCATCGACTTTGAAAGTGGAGAATTAGATATTGATACGGAGGAAGATTATGAGCGGTTTTGTAAAAAAATAAATGAAGAACATGTTGATTGATCATCACAATAGAGTGCACGATTATTTGCGAATTTCTTTAACGGATAATTGCAATTTGCGTTGCTTCTATTGTATGCCCGAAGAAGATTATGCGTTCATGCCCAATAAACAACTAATGCAACAAAATGAGATTGTTGCTTTGGCAACTTTATTTGTGCAACAGGGAGTCAAGAAAATTCGACTAACGGGTGGTGAGCCATTGGTAAGAAAAGATGCAGCGGCAATTATTAGAGCCTTGGGTGAGCTTGGCGTTGAGTTAACTATTACTACTAATGCTACTAGAATTCATTTATTTATGGATGAGTTAAAGCAAGCAGGCGTAAAATCTGTTAATATCAGTTTAGATACACTGCAACAGGATAAATTTCAATTACTAACCCGTCGAGATCAATTCGGTATAGTAAAAGAAAATATTGATTTGTTATTAGCAAATGATTTTAGGGTTAAAGTAAATATGGTAGTAGTAAAAGGGATGAATGACCATGAAATTGTTGACTTTATAGAATGGACAAAGCATATTCCTATACAAATTCGGCTCATTGAATTTATGCCCTTTGATGGCAATAAATGGAATAGTGACAAGCTAGTAACCTTGCAAGAAATGCTATCATTAATTCAAACTCGATACACAATTGCTCCTACTCAAAATGAACCCAACGATACCAGCAAGCGCTATATAATTGAAGGACACAAGGGAAGTTTTGCCATTATAAGCACAATGAGTAATCCTTTTTGCAGTACTTGTAATCGAATTCGCCTAACTGCAGATGGTAAAATTAAAAATTGTTTGTTTTCTTCTTCTGAAACAGATTTATTAACACCCTTACGTGAAGGTGCTGATATACTCCCATTAATCAAACAATCAATTGCAAGTAAGCACAAAGAATTGGGTGGTCAATTTTCGAAAGACTTTGAAAAGATTGATACCAAAGAATTGCATAATCGAAGCATGATTGCGATTGGAGGTTAATTTTATACTATGATAACGGTAAACGAAGCAAAACAATTGATAGGTTCTATGGTTAAGCGCCTTAGTCCAGTTTACGTGCCGTTAATTCATGCAAGTGG
The DNA here is from genome assembly GCA_002786355.1 of Sediminibacterium sp. FEMGT703S. GTDB lineage: Bacteria > Bacteroidota > Bacteroidia > Chitinophagales > Chitinophagaceae > Sediminibacterium. The sequence goes on along the minus strand of PGCO01000013.1, from coordinate 121,034 downwards.
AATGGTTACAGCAGAAGCTGTATTTAGTCCTATTGCTATGCCTTTGTTTACACAATCTTCTATGGATGGATATGCCATTCAGTTGAATTACATTGATGCAATAATGCCTATTCAAGATGAATTGCCAGCAGGTACTTCAAAACAATTGGAATTAAAAGAAGGTCATTCCATTAAAGTATTTACAGGTGGACCAGTGCCACTTGGTGCAGATTGTGTTATTCAAAAGGAATGGGTAACCCAGGTTGATAATGCCATTCAAGTGATTCAAAAAACAAATGAAAAAGGATTGAATATTAGAGTGCCTGGTTCATCTGTTCAACAAGATGATTTAGTAATTGAAAAAGGAACTTGTTTACATCCTTACCAATTATCCATGATGGCAAGTTTAGGAATAAATGAAGTATTGGTTTATCCTGCGCCTGTTATTACATTAATCATTACAGGTAATGAATTAGTTAAACCAGGGCAGTCACTTCATTTTGGTCAAGTGTACGAATCTAATTCTATAGGACTTGCAGCTGCCTTAAAATCTGTTGGCGTCAACGATTTGAAAATTGTTTATGTTAGAGATTCCTTAGAAGCAACGGCAGCTGAAATAAAACATGCTTTGAATTGTTCGGATATGGTTTTACTAACAGGTGGAGTAAGTGTTGGCGATTATGATTATGTAGCCGAAGCATGTAAACAAGAAGGAGTACAAATAATATTTCATGGTGTAAAACAAAAACCTGGTAAGCCTTTGCTATTTGGGACACACCAAGAAAAATTGGTTTTTGGATTGCCAGGAAATCCAAGCTCAGTGTTGCATTGTTTTCATCAGTATGTAAAACCTGCGATAGCATGGATGACAGGGCAAGTATCAGCTGCTCCAATTAAAGCCAAGTTGATAGAAGGTTATCAGAAAAAACCAGGTTTGGTTTTTTTCTTAAAAGGATTTATTCAGGATGGTTGGGTGACTATTTTGCCGGCACAAGCTTCGTATCAAGTAGGCGCATTTTCAAAAGCCAATTGTTGGGTAGAATTGCCAGCGGAAGAGCCGTTTTTTTACAAGGAACAAGCCGTAAACATACATTTATTTTAAAGCTTGAGTAATGGAAGAAATAATTCTTTATGGACTTGCTTTTTTTATTATAGCATTTTTATATGCTGCTGTAGGTCATGGAGGTGCCAGTGGGTATTTAGCTTTAATGGCCATTTTTAATTTTAGTGCAACAGAGATTAAGCCTACTGCATTAATATTAAATCTAATGGTTTCATGTTTGGCATTTATTTCTTTTTACAGGGCAAAGCATTTTAAGTCTTCCATGCTTTGGCCATTAATTATTACGTCTATCCCTTTTGCGTATTTGGGGAGCATTGTTCCCGTTTCTGAAAGTTTTTATAAAAAATTATTGGCCTTGGTTTTGTTAATTGCAGTAGCTAGGATGCTATTTTTAAATAAATCTAGTACTACTCGGCCTGCACCTAAGTGGTATTGGTTAAGTATTGCTGGTGCATTAATCGGGCTGGTTTCGGGAATGATTGGAATGGGTGGCGGTATTTTGTTATCGCCATTACTGCTTTTGATGGGATGGTCTACGCAACAACAAACTGCAGCATTGAGTGCAGTTTTTATATTTTTGAATTCGGCAGCAGGTATGGTAGGACAAGTTCAAAAGGGATTTAATTTAGATCAATCTATTTATATTATTATTTTGTTTGTTTTATCCGGTGGCTGGCTTGGGGCTTACGTTGGGTCTAAGAAACTGAAGGCAGATCAATTAAAATTCATTTTGGCAAGTGTATTAATAGTTGCTGCAACAAAATTATTTTTTGTAAACTAAAGCTATGGAAGTACAAGTAATTTTCTTTGGATCAATCACCGATATTACGCTTGATAACTCAGTTGTGATAGATGGTTGTGTTGATATAAATTCATTAGTACAAACACTAATTGAACGTTATCCAGCATTGGCGAATAAAAAATATTTTGTAGCAGTGAATCAGAAAATGGTTCATGAAAATAGTAAACTTAAAATGGGAGACACTGTAGCATTAATGCCACCTTTCTCCGGAGGATAAAATGGATATGAACGATCGCTATAGTAGACAAATAATCCTTCCTGGTTTTGGAACTGCAGCACAAGAAAACCTTGGGCAGGCTAAAGTATTGATAGTTGGTATGGGGGGATTGGGATGTCCAGTATTGCAATACTTGGTTGGGGTAGGAGTAGGAACGATTGGCATAATGGACGCAGACAGGATCAGTAAAAGCAATTTGCATCGTCAATTATTGTATGATGAAAAAGATCTTGGGCAGTTGAAAGTAGACATAGCAGCAAGTAAGGCCTACGCCCAAAATAGTTTAATTCAAGTTGATATTTATCCTTTTGAAATCAACAAGGAAAATGCAATCCAAATCATTGGCAAATATGATTTAATCTTAGATGCAACGGATAATTTTGCTGCTAAGTACCTGATTAATGATGTATGTGTATGGTTGAAGAAACCCATTGTATTTGGTGCAGTTTCTGGATATGAAGGACAAGTAACCGTCTTTAATTTGGCTTCAAAGGATGCTAATCCTATTCATTATCGCCATTTGTTTCCAGTACAACCAGCAGCTAATGAAATAGCTTCTTGTGAAGAAACAGGTGTTATAGGAGTATTGCCAGGTATCATAGGAACGATGCAAGCTGCTGAAGCAATTAAGCTGATAACAGGGTTAGGTAGCCCATTATATAATCGGATGCTTACTTATAATTTTTTAACTGCCCATTGGTTTGAAATTGAAATGAATGCCAATGTAGCAGTACCTATCATTGACGAAAATTTTATTAATGCCACTAATTATCAAATTGATTGTGCTATGATGGAAGCCGATTTAGAAGATATAGATATTGCCGAAATTGATGTCTCTCAGTTTTTAGATTTTAAAAAAGATTCAAGCGTCTTTATTCTTGATGTGAGGGAGCTGCATGAATATCCAGTTATTGATTTTTCTCATGCTCAAATTCCAATGTCTAAACTAAAAGAAGCCATTCATGAACTTCCCGAACAACCAATCTGTGTAATTTGTCATCAGGGAATTAGAAGTGTTTATGCAGCACAATTAATTAAATTGCATAAACAAGTTGAGGCATATAGTTTAAAAGGGGGCTTAACTGCCTATTTTAATAAAGTAAGTAATGAGCAATAAAAAAACAGCTTCTATTTTTGTTAGTGGTCCTATTCCAGCACAAAAGATAGCAGACGATATACAAAAGCATTCAGCTAAAACGAATATTGGTGCCCACAGTATTTTTTTAGGACAGATTCGTGCAGATGAAATCAATAATACAAAAGTGATTGCAATTGAATACACTGCATATGAAGAGATGGTGATGGAAAAAATGGCTGAGATCAGAGAAGCTTTTTTTGCTAAATATGCTTTAACCTGTATGCATATTTATCATAGTTTGGGCAGGGTGGCAGTAGGTGAAATTTGTTTATTTGTATTTACCTCCTCTGCACATAGAAGAGATGCAATTGATGCTTGTAATGAAATGGTAGAAACCATAAAAAAAGAATTGCCTATTTGGGGTAAGGAAATTTGTACTGATGAAAGCACAGTATGGAAACAAAATAATTAATCATGGTTAACATTACATATAAGTCGAATACACTTAGAAAAGCCATTGCCGAAGCTACTGTTCTAGTATCTAAACAGGAAACAATCAATGCAATTGAGCAAAATAAGGTTCCAAAAGGGGATGTGTTCTCATTTGCCAAAGTGGCTGCTTTATTTGGTGTTAAAAAAACCAGTGAACTAATTCCAGACTGTCATCCATTGCCAGTAGAATATACCGATGTGCGTTATTCCATCAATGGGTTGAATATTGTTATAGAAGTGGAAGTACATACCGTTTATAAAACGGGTGTTGAAGTAGAAGCCATGCATGGCGCTTCTATTGCAGCATTAACCTTGTATGATATGCTAAAGCCTATTGACAAAAATGTAGAAATTCAGCAAATAAGATTGAAATCAAAAACCGGTGGAAAGACCGATAAAAAATTGTATTTGGATAAAAATCTGCAAGCTGCAGTAATCGTTTGTTCAGATACTGTTTCAGTAAATAAGGGAGAAGACAGAGCAGGTATTGCAGTAATTGAGGCGCTACAAAAATTAAATGTACAAGTACCCGTATACAAAGTAATACCCGATGATGCTAACGCCATTCAAGAGCAAGTTGCATCAAATACCAATGATGGCATACAGATATTAATCATGGTAGGAGGTACAGGTGTTTCTTTAAGAGATATTACTCCAGATACAGTAAAGCCATTATTAGATCGTGAGTTAGATGGTATTATGGAAACAGCTAGAAGGTACGGACAAGAGCGAATGCCCTACGCTATGCTGTCTAGAAGTGTAGCGGGTTTAATAAACCAAACTTTGGTGCTTACATTCCCCGGTTCATTATCTGGTGCAACAGAATATATGCAAGCATTGTTTCCACAAGTGTTGCATGTGCTAGATGTTATTGCAGGTGATCGTCATGGATTATAGTGGTGGCAATGTATCATATTCTACAACTGCCTGTGGATGTTCAATACCTCTATTGAAATCTTTTGCAATGGTATGAGCAGTTAATGCTGAATCTGGAAGTTGGTATGCTGCGAGTTCTTTTATTCTATTTTCTCTTAAAGGACCAATCCATTCTTCGGCTAAATCAGTAGGCAGTATAGTAGGCATTCTTTTCTTTGTGTTGTGAATTTGTTGCATTAATCCATTTGCCTGTGTTGTGACAATGGCAAAACTGTGAATCATTTCACCAGATAATTGATCGGTCCAGGGTTGCCAAATTCCTGCCATAAAAAATAAAGGATCTTCTTTGTTGGTGCAATTAATGAAATAAGGGTAAGCAACTGGCTTTTTATCTGCTGCTCCCTGATAATGTCTCCATTCATAAAACCCTGTGCTTAAGACTAAACACCTTCTTGCCTTGGCTGCGGCTTGATAAATTTTACTTTCAAATAATTTTTCAGCAGTAGCATTTAAGGTGGTATATTTTTTTCTACTTTCTTCCAGTTCTCCCAAATGCTTTATAAACCATGGGATAAATTCCCAATGCGCTAGTTCAGGCTTCCATTCACCTGCATTATCTTCTATAATGATGGGCCACGAGTTATAACTAAAACCAGATTGCACATCAACATCTATTGGAGGGATTTCTTTTTCCTTTCCTTTTAATTTGATCTTTTTTTTCGTTGGGATTTTGAGGGAGTTGTAATAACACATATCCTAAAATTATTATTTTTTTTCATTTACAACTATAAGCTATAACTCGAAGCGGCTAGAATTGTTAAACATGTTCTTTATTTATTAAATTCAGCTTTAAGTTTTTTTTAACCATTTCTAATCATTTTTTTAACCAAAAACAAACTAGCATGAAGAAACGCTTCTTAATGAAAATGCTGCTAGCAATACTCTTTTTTATGAAGGGTATTCAAGCAGATGCTCAGGGTTTTACAGCCTCGGGAACTGTAAAAGAATCTGTTACCGGAACTCCACTTGCTGGAGTATCTATTACTATCAAAGGTACTAAGCAAGTTACCACAACAGATGCGAGTGGTAATTTCTCTTTAAAATCAAATGGCAAATCTGCTACTTTGATATTGAAGTACGTGGGTTACAAAACAATTGAAGTTGCAGTTTCTACAGAAAAACCAGTGGCAACTTATTCAATGGAGGAAGAGGTAAGTGCGTTAAAAGAAGTTGTAATTACGGGGTTAGCATCATCTATTAAGAGATCTAATTTGGCCAATGCAATCACTTCTGTTTCTGCAAAAGATCTAACAGGGACTACTCAAATTCAAACTGCAGATGGGGCACTATATGGTAAAGTTTCTGGTGCAAATATTCGTATGAATTCAGGGGCTCCTGGTGGGGGTATTAATATTCAATTGCGTGGGTTATCTAGTTTAACACAAGCTTCTGCACCTTTAATTGTTTTAGATGGTGTTTATATAAGCAACGACTTTCAAAGAACTGGTAGGGCTTCTGTATCTGGCGCTGGTGGTGCAAACCAGGATGATGGTGCCAATCGTTTAGCAGACATCAATCCTGCTGATATAGAAAATATTGAGGTTTTGAAAGGACCTTCTGCAGCGGCTATTTATGGTACAAGAGCAAATGCTGGGGTTTTAGTCATTACAACTAAAAAGGGTGCTGCCGGTAAAACAACCATTAGTTTTGGACAAGATGTTGGGTTTGGAAGACCATTAAGAATGATGGGAGTAGACAATTGGAGTGAAGCTAAAATCAACACTTTTTTCCCAGCTGCAAGAAGACCCATTGAGTTATCTAGATTTCAAAGCGCAGTTGCTGCAAATAATTTCGTGAATTATGAAGATTATTTTTATGGCAACACTGCATCATTAATGAACTCTAGAATAAGCATTCGTGGAGGAGATGAGAAAACTAAATTCTTTGTATCAGGTTCATTAACCGATGAAGGTGGTATAGTAAGAAAAACAGGTTTTGAAAGACAATCTATCAGAGCAAATTTGGAGCATAAGCTTTCTAAGGATATCGTATTAACTGTTAACTCGAATTATATTAGAACAAATACAGATAGAGGGTTTACCGGAAACCAAAATAACTCAGGAGCAAGTATCGGTTACAATATTGCTTATGTGCCTAATTACTTTGATTTAAGACCAGTAAATGGGGTATATCCTACCAACCCTTATTTTGCAGAGAATCCAGTAGCGGTTACGGATAATGGAATTAATAATTCTTTGGTTAATCGTTTCATTCAATCTTTTGGTTTAGACGTTAATTTATTTAAAAATGAACGTTCTCAATTGAAATTTAGACTAAATGGAGGTATAGACTTTCTACAGAATTCCACAAAGGTTTATTTACCCGATGATTTACAGTTTCAACGTGGTCAAGCCAACCCTGGAGATGTATTAGTAGGAAGACAAGAAACCATGAATACCAATATCCAAGCTGCATTTGTTTATGACTGGCAAGTGAAGCGTGTAAATATGAGTACACAAGTAGGTATGGTTAGACTTGATTTTAAAAACAATGGTTTGTTCAATAGAGGTAGAGGTTTAGCACCTGGTCAGTCGAATATTAAACAAGCAACTGTTCAAGAAGTAGAATCTGAATTCCAAAGTACACAAAGCGATGTGGGTTTATTTGTTCAACAACAAATGAATTTTGAAGATAAGATTATTGGAACCGTGGGTATGCGTTGGGACAAATCAAATACCAATGGTAATGCCAATCGTTTTTACGCTTTTCCTAAAGCATCATTGGCAGTTAACTTGACTAATTTTGACTTCTGGAAAATCAATGCCATCTCTCAATTTAAGCCAAGAATTGCTTATGGTCAAACTGCAGGACCTGTTCCATTTGGAGCAACTTTCACTTCATTGGGTGGAGTGAATATTGGTGGATTATTGGGCTCAACTGTTGCAACCAGTGTGGGTAATACCAATATTCTTCCTGAGCGTGCACAAGAAATTGAATTTGGTATAGATGCGGGTTTCTTGAATAATAAGATTTTATTTGAAGCAACTTACTATATTAAGACAACCAAGAATAACTTGCAACCCTTAACATTATCACCTGCAACTGGTGTAGTAAGTACCATCAGTAACGAAGCAGAAATGCGCAATAAGGGTATTGAACTCGGCTTATCAGGAACAATTGTTCAAAAGCCAAACTTCAGATGGTTTTCTCGTTTATTGTGGTGGAAGAATGATGTGATGATTACCAAACTTGGAATCCCATCTTACACTACAGGTGCATTTGGAACAGCATTAGGTACTTTCTTAATTCAACAAGGCGTTCCTCCTACAACAATCGTTGGTACCCCTGCAATTTCTCCAGGCGTATTTACAGTATGGGGTAATGCTCAACCCGATTGGACAACTTCTTGGTCTAACAATATTACTTTCTTAAAGAACTTCGATTTAAGTATCTTAACAGAGTATAGAAGTGGTGGAGATAATATTAACCTTACTTCTTTTTTAACAGATGGCGGAGGAACTACAAAAGGTTGGTTTGATGATGATAATAAAGATGGAATTCCAAACGGTCGTCAACGCTCACCAGCTCCATTTAATAATGCAGGCCGTTGGGTTCAGGATGCTACATTTTTGAAAATACGTGAAGTAGGATTGTATTATACTTTGCCTAAGGAAACTTTAAGTAAAACCTTTGGTAATATTATTCAACGTGCAAGAATTGGTATTTCTGGGAACAACGTTTTCTTAGCAACTAAGTATGTTGGTTATGATCCTGAAACATCCACATTTGGTGCTCAGGCTTTAGCTAATAACGTAGACGTTGCTCCTTATCCAACATCAAGGAGATTATTTTTTCACTTACAAATTGACTTCTAAACCAATAGCACATGAAAAAGTTTAAACTATTAATTATATCAAGTGCGGTTGCCTTTTTATTTAGCTGTAACCCATTTAAAGTAAAAGAACTAACTGATCCAAATAATCCAAGTGAAGCGAGTGTTTCTAACAATGCTTCTCGAAGACAAATACAGTTTCTGGTAACAGGACTTGAACAAAGACATAAAGGATATGTGACTAATATTTGTCAAGCATGGAATACGTTTGGAAGAGAAATCTGGTACCTCAATGCATCGGATCCTCGTTTTCAAACTGATTGGCTAGGTCAAGCAGGTCGTGTTCCAGATGCCGCTTATTTTGGTTTTGGTGCAACTGGAGGTGGCTCTTATGCAACACCTTATCAGGCCATCAAACAAGGCTCGGTATTGATTGATGCTGCAAACAATTCAGGAACATTAACTACTCAAGAAAAAAGTGCAGTCGCGGGTTTTGCTAAAACCATTATGGCGTATCAATATTTGATACCTGCTAATTGGTTATATGAGAATGGAATTAGGACTGATGTTAAAGACCCACTTAAACCTGGTCCCGTAAGATCATATACAGCCGCTTTAGGCTTTATTGATTCATTGTTAACAGCTGGTTATAATGATCTAAACAATGCAGGATCTGTATTTCCATTTACATTAACTGCTGGCTTTAATGGTTTTAATAATATTGATGGATTAAAGCGCCTTAATAAAGCTATTGCCGCACGTGTAGCAATTTATAGAAAGGATTGGCAAGGTGCATTAAATGCACTGAACTTGTCTTTCATGAATTTAACCGGTTCGCTATCTGCAGGACCTGCGCATACATTTGGAGCGCCACCTGATGGATTCAATCCAATGTTTTATGTGTTGGATGCAAATATTAATACGATTATAGTAGTCCATCCATCTGTTCTAGCAGATGCAACTCCAGGTGATGCTAGAGTTGCTGCAAAGTTTCATCAACGTTCAGCAGCTGTTACAGTTACTACTGATGCAACTCCATTAGTAGGAACACATCAAGATAAAAGATGGGCAACCAATACCGCACCAATGCCTTTCATTAAAAATGAAGAACTAATATTAATTAAAGCTGAAGCGCATGCTCAATTAAATCAAACAACTGATGCCGTAAATGCAATTAATATTATCAGAACTTCTGCAGCTATTGGAAATTATGGAGGTGCTACTACGCAAGCTGCATTAATTAATGAGATTTTATATCAACGTCGTTATTCTTTGTGGGCTGAGCCATGGGGTCATAGATGGATAGATGCTCGTAGATACGATCGACTAAATACAATTCCTACCTCTTTTGATCAAGGAACCATATTTAAACAATTCCCACGTCCTCAATCAGAGATTAACTGGGATTTGTATGCGGGTGGATAAAATATAAAGAATACTCAATTTTTAAAGAGGTCGCTCAATGGCGACCTCTTTTTTTATCGCCCTATTACTTCAATATAATTAGATTTTACGGGTCTGCTATTTACAGTTGCTAAGCATCTTCCACAATTGGGATCTTCTTTTGGTGTTTTTAGTATTTTAACAGTAATGACTAATCCAGTTAAGTCATTGGTGGGGGTTTGCATTTTTACTTTATCTGCACAACTAAATGTGGTGAAAAAAACATTATTGTATGTTCTTCCTTCAAATGCAAATCCATTCTCTGCATTTGCTTTAGATGTGCTATCTACTAATTGTACAATTGCATCGTTGCAAATTTCTTTAATAATTTTCACCTGAAATGTATCAGTGGTTAAATCATCTTCTTTGTTGCAGGAAATTTGTAAAAAACTAAATGCCAATATTGCGAAGAGCATTTTTTTCATAATATTCTTTTTTAATTAGATGCTGGCAAGGGAAAAAATGCTGCTTAAATCGGGATTGACGGCTATGGCCTTACCCGACTTCGGGACGGCCATTTCTCACTTCGTTCAAAATGTCTTCCCCAAATGGGGGGCCTTACCCAAAGCCTTTGCACCAGCTTCGCTGTTGCAGTCGTTCTCCATTTGTCTACGCCCTCAAGCAAGCTTGGGTCGTCACCAAATGAAGAACGCCTCTTCAATTTCGTTGAAAAGGCGTTTGTAGCCGGTACGGGAATCGAACCCGTCTTTGCCCCGTGAAAGGGGGCTGTCCTAACCGATAGACGAACCGGCCATGGTTTTTATCTTTCGGGTTGCAAAAATAAGAGGCAATTTCTTTTCTGCCAAACTTTTTTATCAAAATACGCAAATTGATTTTAGAAACTGTAAATTTGCCTTCCTAACGCTATTAATTAAAATAAAACAGCTATCAATGAGTACAGTTAAAGTTGCTATTAACGGATTTGGAAGAATCGGTCGTTTGGTATTTCGTCAGATTTACAATATGAAGGGAATTGATGTGGTTGCTATCAACGATTTAACCAGCCCAGCGGTTTTGGCACATTTATTAAAATACGACAGTGCACAAGGACGTTTTGATGCAACTGTTACTTCAACAGAAGATTCAATTGTAGTGAATGGCGAGTCTGTAAAAATATATGCACAACGTGATCCTGCTCAAATTCCTTGGGGTGTACATAGTGTAGATGTAGTGATAGAATCAACAGGATTCTTTACTGATAAAGACAAGGCAGAAGCGCATATTAAAGCAGGAGCTAAAAGAGTTGTTATTTCTGCTCCAGCAACTGGTGATTTAAAAACAGTAGTATATAATGTGAATCATGCTATCTTAGATGGTTCTGAAACAATTATCTCTTGTGCATCTTGTACTACCAACTGCTTAGCTCCAATGGCTAAAGTATTGAATGATGAATATGGTATTTTAACTGGTATCATGAGCACGATTCACGCTTACACGAATGATCAAAATACATTAGATGCTCCTCATCCAAAAGGAGATTTAAGAAGAGCAAGAGCAGCAGCTGCTAATATTGTACCAAATAGTACAGGTGCAGCAAAGGCAATTGGTTTAGTGCTTCCAGAATTAAAAGGAAAATTAGATGGTAGTGCGCAACGTGTTCCAACCATCACTGGTTCTTTAACTGAGTTAACTACTATTTTAAGTAAAAAAGTAACTGCTGAAGAAATCAATGCTGCAATGAAAGCTGCTGCAAATGAAAGTTTTGGTTACAACGAAGATGAAATTGTAAGTTCAGATATCATTGGAACCCATTTTGGTTCTTTGTTTGATGCTACTCAAACAAAAGTTATGACCGTTGGTGATACACAAATGGTTAAGACAGTGAGCTGGTACGATAACGAAATGAGTTATGTAAGTCAGTTGGTAAGAACCGTACAATATTTTGCAGGATTAATCAGCAAATAATGATTTTATAATAGCTTCAAAAGCCGTTTCGATTTTTCGGGACGGCTTTTGTTTTTTGGTTAAATTGCCTTTAAATATTTTTTTATGACGAGTCCTTTTGTAGCTTTTAATTTCTCTGGAAAGAAAGCGTTAATTAGAGTTGATTTTAATGTGCCTTTAGATAAGCAAACCTACGCAATTGGCGATGATAATCGAATGCGTGCCGCAGTTCCTACTATTGTAAAAATTTTGCAAGATGGGGGTGCAGTTATTTTAATGAGTCATTTGGGTAGACCCAAAGAAGGCCCTGAAACAAAAAGTTCACTAATACATATCACAGGGCATTTACAAACATTGCTCAGTAATGCAATGAATAAAGAAGTATTGGTGCAATTTGCTAATGATTGCATTGGACAGGAGGCTTACGATAAATCTGAAAATTTAAAGGCGGGCGAAGTTTTGTTGCTAGAAAATTTGCGGTTTTATAAAGAAGAGGAAAAAGGCGATCCTGCATTTGCAGAAAAGCTAAGTAAGCTAGGAGACGTTTATGTAAATGATGCTTTTGGAACCGCACATAGAGCACATGCCTCTACAGCAGTAATTGCACAGTATTTTACTGCAGCGCACAAAATGTTTGGCTTATTAATGGAAGGTGAAGTAAGGGCAGCTGAATTAGTTTTACACAAAGCAGCAAAACCATTTACTGCAATTATTGGTGGTGCTAAAGTGAGTGATAAGATTTTGATTATTGAAAATTTATTAGAGCGCGCAACTGATATTATTATTGGAGGAGGAATGGCTTATACATTTATGAAAGCCCAAGGAGGTCAAATAGGGAAAAGTCTTTGTGAAGAAGATCGTTTAAGTACAGCATTGGATATTTTAAATAAAGCAGCTGCCAAGGGGGTGAATATTCATTTGCCAGTAGACAGTATTGTTGCAGATAATTTTGCAGCTGATGCAAATACACATGTTGCAGAAAGCAACCAAGTGCCCGATGGTTGGATGGGATTAGATATTGGTCCTAAAGCAGCTGAGTCATTTGCTGCTACCATTAAAAGTTCTAAAACCATTTTATGGAATGGTCCAATGGGTGTTTTTGAAATGGAAAAATTTCAGCAAGGAACCAAAGCTATTGCCATTGCAGTTGCAGAAGCCACTGCCAATGGAGCATTTAGCTTAGTAGGAGGTGGAGACAGTGTTGCTGCGGTTAATCAGTTTGGTTTTGCTGATCAAGTGAGTTATGTTAGTACAGGAGGTGGTGCCATGCTTGAATACTTTGAAGGAAAAGTATTACCTGGCATAGCAGCCATTGCTGTTAAATAATATTAAGCTACATCTTCACCTATTGCAGCTTTCATCATTAAGAACCAGTCTTCTCTGGTTAGTTTGATGGAAGCTGCTTTTTTTGCTTGAGCCAATCTTTCTGATTTAGTGGTTCCAATTACAGGGAGTATTTTTGAAGGATGGGTATTTAACCATGCTATCAATATTTCATTTAATCCGGCAACATATTTTTCTGCAAGCAACGACGCTGCATGTGTGATACTTCTAAAGTGTGGATGTAAATCATCTGTAAGTAATCCACCTCCTAATGGTGCCCATGCCATTGGGATGATTTCATTTTCTGTACAGTTATCTAGTACTCCATTATTGAATGGAGCAGTACACACAATGGAAACCTCAATTTGATTGTATTGAATAGGTACCCATTTGCGCAACATATTTACTTGATGAGGTAGAAAATTTGACACCCCGAAAGCATGTACTTTACCTTGCATTTGTAAAGTCTGTATTGCTTCCGCTACTTCTTCTGGGTTGAGCAATGGATCTGGACGATGAATTAAGAGCACATCTAAGTAGTCTGTACCAAAATTTTTTAGTGATTGTTCAGCAGAACGTATAATATGTTTTTTGCTCGTATTGTAAGATTTAATATTGTGGTTGGGCCTATTTTCGGTTACCATTTGAATGCCACACTTTGTAATCAGTTTAATTTGAGACCTAAGTGTTTTGTCTTCCTTTAAAGCATCTCCAAACTCTTCCTCTGTAGTATAATCGCCGTAAATATCAGCGTGGTCAAAGCTGGTTACACCAATAGCCAAACATTCCTCAATCATTGCACGATAAGCAGCAGTAGAAAAGTTGGCTCCCCATTTGCCCCATCGCATACAACCTGCAATGGGACTACTTAATTGTACTTGTTGTTTCATACTTAAATATAGGAATAAAAAAATCTCGTTCTGAAGTCAGAACGAGATTTATCAATCGGTAGGTTAATTAGATTAATATCTGTTGTATCCACCACCGCCGCCGCTGTTTCCACGATCGCGATTACCGCCACCGTATCCACCGCCGCCGCGATTACCGCCGCCGCCACCACCGTAGCCGCCACGACTTCCGCCGCCGCCACCACCGTAAGGCTTCTTCTTAAAGCCGCCTCTTTCGCCTTCAGGACGAGGTGTAGATTCGTTTACAACAATTTTACGATCCATGACATCAGTGTCATGTAAAGCAGCGATTGCAGCGCGAGCTGCTTCATCATCAGCCATTTCAACGAAACCAAAGCCTTTGCTACGGTCGTTGTTAAATTTGTCGGTAACGATTTTGGCACTGCTTACTTCACCATAGGGAGCAAACAGATTTTGCAGGTCTTCACTAGACATATTCCAGTTCAGATTTCCAACGTAAATGTTCATTTTTAAGAAATTAAGTGATCAAAAAACCAAAGCTAAAATAGTAACCAAAAACCCTGAACCATTTACGTAAAAACGTTCTGAGACCTGGAACTTCTGCATTTGGACAGTTAAAGATAGGGTTTTTAATGAATTGGGCACTTTTTTCCAAAAAAATGACAAATATTTTTTACCATTCAATATACCGCATATGCGGTATTGTTCCATTTATAGACAACGGCTATTTTTATTTAAAATTTTCTATATGCACAAGCTTTTTTTTCTACTCCTGCTATATGGTTTTTCATATGCTGATTCATTTGGTCAGGTTCTTACTGTCATCAATACATCTTTTGATGACGATCGATTTAATCATGGGAGTAAAACAAGTGTTACAAAAAATGATTCTTTATTATACTTTTTAGAAAATGGAAGTTTTCAAGTAAATAATAAGCATTTTAAAGGTAGCAGTAATCGTTGGGTAACACTTGGTTTTGGAATGAATAGTAAAGCTTATACTAAGTATAAAGCAGATATAAAACAAATTGCTGGAGTGCAAGATTATGGGTATGGAATTGTTTTGAGTGCAAAAGATGGAAATAATTTTATTCAATTTGGAATTGCCGCAAATGGATATTACACCATCAGTTCCGTCATTAATGGTAAGTTAAATAGCATATCCAACGGTTGGGTAAAATCTTCCTTAATCAAAACGGGTTTTAATAATATCAATCAATTAGTTGTTGAGAAAAAAGGGGAGGAATTTCAATTTTTTTTAAATGAGGTTTCTTTAAAGCAAATCAGGTTAAATGGTCAACCTTTTACAGCAAATATGGGATTGTATTCAACTGGAAACATGCATGTGGCAATGGATAACATTGAAATACAACAGTGGTTGCCAAACAGCGCAATTGCAGGTAAAATAGAAGCTGGTTATACCCCTAGGTCTGACCAGCCTATTGCTGAAAAGCCTACCCCCACTAAGTCTAAGCAACCAGAAGTTTTTGGAATAGTTAGAGGTCAATATGGATACGATTATGGTTTGATCGACAAAGATGGGTATAGATATGTGGATCCTATTTTAAAATATGCGTCTATTCATGAAAATATGGTTATGGTTACAAGTCAAACTAGTTTGAGTTCAGGAGTATACGACTTGCAACTGAATAATATTATTCCGCCACTTATGCAAACCATTAATGTAAGTAAGGATAAATCAATGATGTATTTTTCTGCTAGAGCCGAGAATGGTTTTTGGGGATTAATAGATCAAACCGGCAAAACAATTCTCCCTTTTCTTTACAATTATGTAGATAGGGTTTCAGAAGGGTTGGTTTATGCAAAAAATTCTAAAGGTTGGGGAGTAATTGATTTAAATGGGTTACCCATTATACCATTCGGAACTATTGACGATGAAGATGAAATTAAAAAAAGAGATTATCGTTATCCTATGCTATTTAAAAAAGGGAGACTGATTGTAAAAGCAAAAAAGGATGATGGTGGGCAAGTGGGAGTGATGGATAATTATGGTAAGTGGGTAATCCCTCCAAAGTTTCATTCTATTTCTTTGATTGATACCAATCAAGCATATAAAGTATCTATTGTTGATGCCAAGGATAAAAGCACAAAATATGGAGTGATTGATTATAATGGAAAAGAGATTATTCCATTAAAGTATTCAACTATTGAGCTTGAAGGTAAAAACTATTCTGTTGCAGAAGGTAACTCATCAGTAGGTTTTGATTTAGATGATGATGAATTATGGGCTGCATTAGCTGAAGAAGAAGAAGAGGAAGTTGATCAAAGAAAATGGGGAATGCTAAGTCATACCGGTGCTGTAATTATTCCTATAAAGTATTCCTATATCGCTTCAACAGGTGATAAACAAATGGTATTGGTGGAGGATGGGAAAACAAAAACATTATACGATCATACGGGAAAATCTTGGTTATCCTTGTCTGCGTTTGATGAGTATAAATACGATTCATTACTGTTTAAGGGGAAACCTAAAGGCGATTATAGAACCTCCTATCCTTATTATGCTCAAGGTTTAATGAATGTAGCGAAAGCAGGTAAATGGGGTTATGTTGATAAAGCTGGAAAAGTAGTTATTCCTTTTCAATTTGATCATGCGAGTGCTTTTAATAAAGAAGGGGCTTTGGTAAAAAAAGGAACAGAATGGTGGTATATCAATAAACTTGGAAAGAAAATATCAACCGAAGAAGCAAACCCAAGGTCTGGACTTGATTTTAAAAATAAAGTATTACCACCAATCAGGCCAACCAAATAATATTTATGAATGATTTGCATTTATCGGAGGGGATAAAGGCAAAAAAAATGCCCCGAGCAATCGGGGCATTTACTATTTTATCCGTTAAGAATTAACCTTCTATAACTTCAAATTCAATTTCAGTATTGTTTCCGTTACCAAAGTCGATAGTAGCTTTATAAGTTCCTAACTCTTTAACATCATCTACAATAGTGATACGCTTACGATCAATCTCGTAACCTTTTTGGTCGCGGATTGCACGAGTAATTTGTAAAGAAGTAACTGCACCAAAGATCTTACCGCTGGTACCAGTTTTTGCACCCACTTTTACAGGAGATGATTTCAATACATCAATTACTTTATTGATTTCAGCCAACATAGCAGCTTCCTTCTTCGCTTTAACTTTTAGCTTTTCTTCTAATTGTTTCATATTAGAAGGACTTGCTTCAACAGCAAATTTTTGAGGAATCAAAAAGTTACGAGCGTATCCGTTTTTTACGGTTACTAGTTCGTTCTTACCGCCTAAATTGTCTACGTCTTGAATTAATATTACTTGCATTTTTTTGTTGTTTAGTCCCAGCGCCCAATCGTTTGATTTTGATTTGACTGTCTCACGCTTTGCGTGATTAGGGATGGTTAACTAATTGGTCTATTTCAATAAATCAGTTACGTAAGGCAACAAAGACATTTGACGTGCTTTTTTAACAGCATCAGTTACTTTACGTTGGTATTTCAAAGAGTTACCAGATAAACGACGAGGTAATAATTTACCTTGTTCGTTAATGAACTTCTTCAAAAATTCTACGTCTTTGTAGTCTACGTATTTGATACCGTATTTCTTAAAACGACAGAATTTCTTCTTTGGCTTCTCTTGCTTAATAGCGGTCAGGTACTTTATTTCGTTCTTTGCCATGATTATGCTTCCGCTTTTTCAGTTTTAGGGAATCCGCCATTTCTCTTGGTGTAGTTGTACTCGACGGCGTATTTATCGAGACGGGTAATCATGTGACGCATCACTTGCTCATCACGTAGTAATTGAATTTTCAATTTCTCAATTCCTTCTGCAGGAAGTGTGAATTCTAAAACCCAGTAGATACCAGTGGTTTTCTTTTGAATAGGGTAAGCGAGTGATTTCAATCCCCATGGATTGGTGTGAACGGTTGAACCGCCCAGTTCAGTGATGATATCCTGGAACTTCTTTTGAGAAGATTTGAAATCTTCTTCAGAAAGAACCGGAGTAAAAATCACCATCAATTCGTAATTGTTCATTACTTGAATTTTTTTGGTTAAAAATTGGTTTTGCCCAGTGGATTCTTGCAAGCAAGAAAATCTGCCAAATACAGATTTGGGGCTGCAAAAGTAAGTGTTATAGGGTTCTCAACCAAATTACTTGCCTGCTAATTCAATCATGGCGCTTAAATCATTGACCAATTTGTCAACATTGGAGTCTCCACCCACACTTTTAAACCTGATTTTACCATTTTTATCCAAAATGAACTTGGTGGGAATGCCGTCTACTTTATAGGAAGTTACCACTTTATAAGCGTCAGATGCATCTTTTTCATCATATAAAACATTGAAACTGTATTTGTTTTTGGCAATGAATTCAGACACTTCTTTGGTTCTTTTTTCCATGGTTTCTTGATTTTCCCAAGTATCTACGAATAGAAAAGCCACATTGGGATCATTTTTATACTTATCTAAAGCTTTTTGCATGCCTGGGAAAGAAGCAATACAAGGTCCACACCAGGTAGCCCAGAAATCAATTACCACTACTTTTCCTTTTAAACTGGCCAATTGCACTTCTTTACCTTCTAAGTTTTTGAGTTTAAAATCAGCAGAAGGTTCATCAATCATTTTTTTAACCAATGCTTCTCTGGCTTTGATTGATGCTGCGTTTGCCAAAGTATTGAGCTTTTCATTGGCAGCTGTTTCTGATCCTAATGTTTTGATTAATGCATTTTTAAGTACGGCTTTTGTTTTGCTGCCGGCTGTATTTTTTTCAACTAGTGGGCTCAAATTTGAAACCAATTCAGCATTGGTTAATACTTTTTCAGCGATTTCTGCATAACGATCATTGTATTCATTATTTACCCATTTATTTGCGTCACATCCTTCTTTTGCATAACCAAGGGCTGATGTATAATCTCGAAGTTTAAATAATATGTATGCATAGGTATCTGTATACATTGCGTAGGTAGATTTTCGAATATCCTCCCACATAGCATTTGTATAAAAATCTGGTTTAGTTTCTGAAGGATTATTTAGTTCCTTTTTAGCCCAAATCACCGCTTCTTTAGACAACTGTTCTGCCTGAGAATACATGGTATCTTTTGTTTTTGCCCATTCCCAAGCTAAATTGTTGAAGAAAGATGCTTTATTTGCAGGCGTTAATTTTGATACATAGTTTAATAGTTTATCTATCTTAAAGTTGTCCTTCCCGTTCGCATAAGTTTGCGCAACCATTTGATACAATCGGCTGTACTCAGCTTTTTCATTCACTGTTACAGCTGGATATTTTTTTATCATGGCTTCAATTGCCTCGACGCGTTTATCTAAATCTTGAATGGCATTCAATCCACGCATTTCATTGCTCTTTTTCCAATTACCTTCAGGATATTTTACCCGCATTTCAGCGGTTATTTGGCTGGATTTTTCAGTCATTTTTACACCCCCTGCATAAGAAGACAACATCATGTAATCCGCTTCTTTTACCATAGGGTTTGTAAGAATTTCTTTGGATAGTTCTTCAATAATGGCATTTACTGCTTTTCTATTGCCTTGATAGTTGATTCCCAAATACTGTTGGTACATTTGGTAATGCCCCTCTGGAAAATCCTTCCATTCCTTATTCATTAACTCTACTGCCTTGTCCATATTTGGATCAATGCCTAAATAATACTCTCCCAATCCACCATAAATGTTAGATAGCGCTTGACCGGCTCCCATTACTGGTTTACCATTAGCATCATATACTGAGATTAAGAAGCCATTTTTTTTATTATTGTCAATAATCTGATCTTCTTTCACCAACAATGCTAAAAACTTTGCATCACCAGGTACAACGAAAGATCCCGTATAAGTTTGGTTTTTTTGAACGGAAGGGGTAAATTCAATTACTCCGTTTTTATTGTCAATAAAGTTGAAATGATATACCCCAAACTTTGGCGCAACTTTACCAGGTAGCACAGACCCCTTGGCATTATAAGTGAAAACCACTTTGTCTCCAGCCTTGGGTTTGGCTGGTTGATATGAAAAACTTTGAGCGAATATGCCGGTACTAATTAGTAAGCTGGCTAGAAAAAATAAACTTTTGATTGCTTTCATTTGATTGAATTTAAAGCACTTAAAATACAGCTTTTAGTAGAGGCACGAAAGTTAATTTTTTTTCAAGACCACATATGTAGGATAATGGTCACTAAATCCCCCTCTATAATTGTTTCCATCCCAGGTTCGCATCGGATAGCCCTTATACCTACCAGTGTTTTCTGTCATAAAAGGATGATGGTAAATCCCTGCTTTTAAAAACTTCCAATTAGTTGAAGTGCTATCAAAAAAGGGTTGCGATAAAAGTATCTGATCAAATAATCCCCAGACATCTTTATTTGCGAGCGTCCCAATCCCCCTATTATAAAATTGTATCCATGGATTGAAAAATACTCCAGCGTGTAAATCTTTTAAAACTCCTGTTGCTCCCAAAGTTTCTAAAATACTATTGTCGGTAGGGTTGTCGTTTAAATCTCCCATCACAACAATTTTTGCGGCAATATTTTCTCGTCTTATGGAGTCAGCATGTTTTCTGCAAAGTAGCGCAGCAGCAGCTCTTGCAGGTGCACTTCTTTCTTCACCGCCTCTTCTGCTAGGCCAATGGTTTACATAAATATGTATTTCTTCCCCACTCAATTTCCCCTTTACGTATAAAATATCTCTAGTGAAATAAGCTTCTTTGCTATTCCCTGGTAAAATCACTTCTAATTTTTTCGCATCATAGGGATGAAAATAATCTTGTTGATAAAATAAACCGACATCAACCCCTCGTGCATCTTTTGAATCAAAATGAATAAATTGATATTTTTTATTGCGTAATAAAAAGTGATTAGCTAAATCATTTAATACCGTGTCGTTTTCAATTTCAGCAACGCCAATGATTGCAGCACCCCTTGGATGCCATTGTTTGCCAAAATCTTTTAGTACATAGGCTAATTTATAAAGCTTGTTGGTATAAATATCACTCGTATAATGTTTAGCTCCATTCGGCGTAAATTCATCATCGTTGGTAATAGGGTTATTAATGGTGTCATATAAATTTTCAAGATTATAAAATCCAATTACAGCAATTTCAACGGGCTTTTTTTGATACGATACCAAAGTGAGTATTCCTGCAAAAAGTAATATCCATTTCATAGACTCAAAATAAATTTTTAACAATGAATCTAGCTAAGCATTTGCCGAATTAAAATGGTTTTTTAAACGGCATATATTCAAGTATTCAACACAAATATTTTTGAAACCTTGGCACTGTATTGCAAACTCAATACTTTTAATTGTTTGTAATTCCGCAAGTGAAATTTTTATGCGGTTTGTTTTAATTATTTGGGGGTTGATTAATGCTGTAGCGTTTTCACAGCCTCCTGCTAAATCAACATTGTTTAAACGCAAAAATCAATTTATTGATAGTAGTTTAGACAAAGAGGGGTGGAAATATTTTCAAGACCAATATACTAATGAAGCACTAATTGCCGAAGGTGATGAAGAGCAACCATTTGTCCCTTCTATTTTACAATCGGGTAAAGACTTGTTTAGTGCGCTAACAGGTTTTTCATTTAGCATAAGAAGATTTAGGCTAAAGGGATTGAGTAGTCGTTATTCCACAAACTCCATTCATGAAGTAACTATGAATCAATTATCTGATGGAGTTATTCCATGGGCAAGTTGGGGAGGTTTAAATGAAGTCACATCCAATAATCAGTTTGCGAATGGGTTGCGAAATAATGAATACCAATTTGGTGCAATGGGATCGGCTGTTTTCATGCAACTAAATGCCAGCAAGTTATTTCCACAAACTACTTTGACGATTAATTTTTCTAATCGCAACTATCATCAACGAATTGCATTTACTCATGTTAAGCCGATTAACAAAAATGGGTGGTCGTTTGCACATAGCTTCTCTTATAAAATGGGCGATGGAGGAAGATTAGTTGCTAACGCATTTAATGGATTCGCCTATTTCCTATCAGTTGATAAACGTCTTAAAAATCAATTATGGTCTTTTGTTTTAATCGGTAACAAACAGGTTAATACAAGAACCGCCGCTATTACCCATGAAATGGTTCAGCTTTCCAATTCTACGCTCTATCAGCCAGGATGGGGATTGCAGGTCGGTAAAGTCAGAAATGCGAATTGGCAATATAGCCATCAACCCATTTTTATTTTGTCACATGAATACCAAGCTTCTTCTCAAATAAAGCAGGTGAGTTCGGTATTGTTCAGTAGTGGAGAAAAGTATAATACTGGATTAGATTGGTACAATGCTTCAGATCCTCGACCTGATTATTATCGGTATTTACCTTCTTTTTATAAAGACAGTTTAATGTCATCGGCTATTGTCAATCAACTTTTGACTAACCCCTTACAATTGCAAATTGATTGGGATAAGATGTATTGGGTAAATCAACATAGTTCAATTGACAAAAGAGCAAAATACTTACTAGAAGATCGGGTTGAAAAATCAAAAAAAATGACATTGAATACTAGGTATGCTATTCAGTTCTCACCTAAACTGCATTTCACCTTTCAAGGTCAATATAAGTTAGAACAATACGAATATTTTAAAAGAGTGAATGACTTGTTGGGGGCTGCATATTCTATCAACTATAATCAATTTGCAGCTGAAAATTTACCTGGCAGTACCGCTATTCAAAACGATTTAAAAACTCCGGATAAAAAATTATTGAAAGGAGATTTATTTGGGTATCACTATAAAATGCGTTTACATCAATGGCTGGCAATGGGTCAGTTGGTATATAACCTACCTCAATTTGATTTTTTTGCAGCGTTCGAATATAGTTATACAAGTTATCAACGGGAAGGGTTTTATCAGAATGGAGTTTTTCCATACAATTCATATGGTCGTTCTCCTCAAGAGTATTTTAAAAATGGGCAACTTAAATTAGGTGCTACTTATAAAATGACTGGACGGAATTATTTCTACCTGCATTATGCCTATTCGAGTAAGCCTCCATTGGTAAATGATTTGTATTTGTCTCCAAGAATAAACTCCAATAAACAATTATTCGCTACCAATGAAAAAGCCATCATGTTAGAAGCGGGGTACTTGTTGAATGCACCAACTATGAAGGTTCGGTTAAATGGTTATCTTATTCAAATAAGGGATGCCATGGATGTATTGAGTTTTTATCATGATGGGTATAGAAATTTAGTCAATTATGGCTTATCAAATATTGGAACTCAATTATTGGGTTTAGAATTTAGTTTAGCGTATTCATTCAGTACCAATCTAACTTTTAATGCAGCATTTAATTTAGGAAGATATACCTATCAGGGTAGACCCAACTATATTGTTGTTGCAGATAATGAGCTGCATGCTTTGGAAAGTGGTGTTTTATATACTAATCAGTTTCCTGTTACAGGAACTCCTCAATTGGCTTTTTTTAGTGGGTTGGTTTATCGATACAATAGCAATTTATTTTTAAATATCAGTAGTTCATTGATGAGCAACCAATGGATTTCCTTTAATCCTATCCGAAGAACCTATGATGCTGCTCAACATTTGCGACAAGGACAAGACCCTTTATTAATTTCTAATCCTACTTCTCTGCCTGCAGCGGTTGTCCTTGATTTTTCTGCAGGGTATAGTTTTCGACTCAAAAAATTTAAAGACGGACATGCTTACTACTTACAATGTTTTTTCGGAGTTAATAATTGTTTGAATCAATCTATTATTACTGGCGGATATGAGCAATTACGCTTCGACACACAGGGCGCTGATGTAAATAAATTTCCTAACAAATATTATTTCAGCGCAGGCGCTTTGTATTCACTCAGTTTAAAATGGAAATTATGAAATTGATTGTGATCTCTAAATTTTTTATCGGCTGCTTTTTTTTACAGTTTCTGTTGCAGGGATGCATTAAGCAGTTTGATTTGCCCCCTGCGTATGAAGGAACATCCGTACAAGCCAATACTTCAATTAGGTCTTTGTATGATTCTCATATTGCTGGGAATGCTGAAAAATTTGTTGATGGTGAAATCATTACGGGTATTATTACTGCAAATGATGAAAATGATAATTTTTATAAGACTATTGTTTTGCAGGATAGTACTGCTGCAATAACGATTCGATTAGATGGATTTGGCTTATCTGCCCATTTCCCACTCGGAATGCGGTTAATGGTAAAACTAAACGGGTTATGGATGGGAGAATATGGTGGAATGTTGCAAATTGGTGGAAGTATAGATCGGTCTGATCCAATGTTTACTGAATTGTTGCCAGTAGCTGCCCCATTATTTAGTAAGCATTTATTAGGTGTTCAAATGGAAGCTATGCCCAATCCAATCGATGTAACTTATCATCAGTTAAACGATTCATTACACAGTAGATTAGTACGCTTGAGTAATATTGAATTTGCTATTGCAGACACTGCAAAATCTTATGGAGACCCAATCAATAAACTTACGATTAGTCATTCATTAAAGTTTTGTACTGGCGGAACCGTTTATTTGCGAACAAGTGGCTTTTCTTCTTTTGCAGCAATTACAACGCCGAGCGGAAGCGGAGCTATTGTCGGAATTTATTCTGAGTTTGGCTCGCAGCGACAGTTAATGATTAGAGATACCAACGATGTTCAACTTAAGCAAAATAGGTGTTTAGGTATAGGTCCTAGTGTTTTATTTTTTGAAGATTTTGAACAGGCGATTCCTAATTCAATACTCAAATTACCTAATTGGAATAATCTTGCCGAATCTGGTAAACTTTTCTATCAAGTACAGTCTCATCAGAATAATCAATTTGCAAGTATTTCAGCTTTAGGAACCAATGAGTCTGCGTTGATTAGTTGGTTAGTTTTGCCTTCTATTCAATTGAATCAAACTGTAGGAGAGCAGTTGAGTTTTTTGAGTAGGGATGCTTTTGACAATGGGGCAAGTTTACAGGTTTTAGTTTCTAGTAATTATGATGGGAAAGGACAACCATGGAAAGCAAGATGGACTAATTTAAGAGCAAACTTTTCAAAGGGTGCATCTGGTGGTCTAGGGCCCAGTTGGGTTAAATCGGGTAATATTTCTTTGTCTAATTTGAATGGGTTGATTCATATTGCCTTTAGATACACTGGATCTGACTTGGGGGTTCCGGCAGTCAAAAAAAATACCCAGTTCTGGGTAGATGATGTTAAAATCACCTCACAATAGGCTATTTAAGCCTTCTATTGACTGCAAACCAACATAATTTATTAATTTAGTAGTATGTTGACCGCAACCGATTTGCCGGGAGAGGAAACGCAAGAAAAGAAAAATCCAAAATTCCTCCTGCTTATACTAGCGATTTTTATTATGGCTGGTGTAGGTTATACCGCCTTTTTATGGGTATTTGAGCGCGGAAAGATTACCCCAGAAAAAACAGAACAAACCGTTGTTGATGCAAATGCACAGGCTTGGTATGACGAGCAAAAAAAGTTAATGGAAAATCGGATGAGTATTCAGTCTGTTCAAGATAGTTCAGCTGTGAATATGGATCCCGTAACAATTGATTCTTCCAATACAACAGAAGCAATTGCTGTTCCCGTAATTGAAAAACCAGCTGCAGTGGTTGCAAAGCCTTCAGAATACCTTCCTAGAAAAGTCACGCGACCGCAAATGAAAAGCATTGCTAAACCAGATTATGTAGCACAGACAGAAAATAAAATCATTACTCCTACTAAATCAAATAATAAAAAAGTCGAGGCATTCTTTATTCCCCGACAAAACAGACCTAAAATTATTGAGGCTAATCAAAGCATCGAAATCACTGAAAAAAAGGAAAACAAAGCAAGTAAAGCAATTAGTAGCCCTCAGAATAATCAAATTACAAATGAAGAACTAGAGCGTTTTATGCGTTTATTCCCGGATAAAAAAACATATATCCAATTTATTGGTTATACGAAACCAACTACTGAGATGGATGCAACTAGAAATTATATTGTTCAATTTTTGCGTCAAAACGGTTACTCCGAAGTAAATGATCAATGGAATTTTTGGTATGATCATACCGCTATTAAAGAAGTCCATTATGGACAATCAGGGGCAAATGGGGCTAATTTTTACATACCTAGTTTCCAATAATTCCCATTATCTCTGTCAAAATTTATTGATTTTAGTATATTTTTCTTGTTTACTTGTCATCCTGTCAGCAATTGCTTATTTGGTACTTTCTTTGCCAAGTCTTGGAAAAATACATTGTTATGCAAAAAGGACAGATTCGCGTTCAGACGGAGAATATTTTCCCTATTATTAAAAAGTTCTTATACAGCGACCACGAAATTTTCCTAAGAGAATTGGTAAGTAATGCTACTGATGCAACCCAAAAAATCAAAACCTTGTCTTCAATTGGAGAAGCAAAAGGAGAGTTGGGTGAATTGCGCATAGATGTAAAGCTGGATGCCAAAGAAAAGACCATTACCATAGAAGATTGTGGGGTAGGTATGACCAAAGAAGAAGTTGATAAATATCTTAACCAAGTTGCATTTAGTGGTGCAGAAGAGTTCTTAACTAAATATAAAGATGCTAGCATAATCGGTCATTTTGGGTTGGGATTTTATAGTGCATTTATGGTGGCTTCTAAAGTAGAAGTATTAACCCAAAGCTATCAAGAGGATGCAGCAACTGTATACTGGAGTTGTGATGGCAGCCCTGAGTTTGAATTGTACGAAGTAGAGAAAAAACAGCGTGGTACTAGAATAATTTTACATGTAAACGAAGAGAGTGCACATTTTTTAGACGCTTACAAGCTAAAAGGAATTTTAGAAAAGTTCTGTAAGTTTTTGCCTATCCCTATTTATTTTACCGATGTTAATGCAGAAGTAAAAAAAGAGGATGAAAAACAAGAAGAAAAATCAATAAACAATACAAACCCTATTTGGGTTAAAAAACCTAGTGAATTATCTAAAGAAGACTACGAGAAATTCTATCGTGAACTCTATCCATTTGGTGAAACTCCTTTATTTTGGATTCATTTAAATGTAGACTATCCATTTAATCTAACTGGGGTACTTTACTTCCCTAAAATAAAACAGAGCTACGAAATTCAAAAAGATAAGATTCAGTTATACTGTAATCAAGTTTTTGTTACAGATGAGGTAAAAGATATTGTTCCTGAATTTTTAATGCTTTTACATGGGGTAATCGACAGTCCGGATATTCCGTTGAACGTAAGTAGAAGCTATTTACAAGGAGATCCAAATGTTAGAAAAATTAATGCTCATATTACCAAGAAAGTAGCGGATAAATTGGAAGAGATTTTCAAAAATGATCGTGCTGAATTTGAGCAAAAATGGGAAAGTCTTGGCTTATTCGTAAAATACGGAATGATGACCGACGACAAGTTCTTAGATAAAGCCAATAAGTTTTTGGTAATGGAAAATGTAGACGGCAAGTTCTTTACATTGGATGAGTATAAAACAGCCACTGAAACTTTACAAAAAAATAAAGAAGGAAAGCATATTGTATTATATACAACGAATCCTGTTCAACAAGACGCATATATTCAGGCTTGCAAAACAAAGGGGTATGAAGTTGTTAAGATGGAAACATTGGTAGATGCAGCTTTCTTGAATACCATGGAAATGAAATGGGAAAATACCAGTTTTGTAAGAGTAGATGCTGATATAGTTGATAACTTAATTGATAAGCAGGAGAGTAATGAATCTGTATTAAGCAAGGACGAAACAGAACAATTAAAATCTTTATTCACTTTGCAAATTCCTGAGCTAAATGTAACCACAGAAGTAAAGGGTTTAAGCACTGATTCTGCACCTGTAATTGCAACCCGTCCAGAGTTTATGCGTAGAATGAAAGACATGGGTGCTGCAGGGGGTGGTATGACTGCTTTTTACGCACAAATGCCCGATGAAGTAACGCTAACAGTAAACGGGAATCATCCAGTATTCCAAACAATTTTAAAAGAAAATAACGAAGACCTTAAAACCAAGCAAGTAAGAAATTTAGCTGATTTAGCTTTATTGTCACAAGGATTATTGAAGGGATCGGAGCTGACTAATTTTATCAATCGCTCTGTACAGATGATGCAGGTAGCAGGTCAATAACTTTCAATTGTAAATTGGTATTGCCTTGCCATTCGTTTTCATCAATTGAAAAAACAATGTCAATTGGCTGCCCATCTTGCAATAATGAAAATTTGTCGGCCATATTAAAGCCGATGCCTGATAAAATAATATCTTCTTGTTTTAGAACTACTCTTAGATGCAGGTCTTTTACCACTTTGGAAAAGCCTGCATCTTTTACATTACGGGCAACAAATACGGGTCGCATATTATCTGGACCAAATGGCTCCATTTGCTTAATAATATTATAAAGCGACGCAGTGATATCTTTGAAATTTATTTCAGCATTAATAGTAAGCGCTGGAATTAATTGATCGGGTGTGATTGTTTTTGCTACTTCTGCCTCAAATGCTGCTTTGAATGACTCAATTTGATTGGTTGCCAAAGTCATTCCTGCTGCTGCAAAATGTCCTCCATAGCCCAATAAGTGTGCTCTACATGCATGAATGGCTTCGTACAAATTAAATCCCGCAACACTTCTTGCACTTCCAGCCGCATATTCTCCACTTTTGGTTAATACAATTGTAGGTCTGTAAAATGTTTCAATTAATCTGCTTGCTACAATTCCTACCACTCCCTTATGCCAATATTCATTGTATAAGACCGTTGTTTTTCTGTTTTGATTATTTGGATCAGCTGCAAGCATTTCCATTGCTTCTAAAGTAATCGAACTATCTGCTTCTCTACGGTCGGTATTGTCACTGTGTAAAATATTAGCAAATGAAATTGCTGCAGTAGGATCTTTCTCAATAAATAATTGAACCGCTTTTTTTGCATCGTCCATTCTACCTGCTGCATTAATTCTGGGGGCAATGACAAATACTAAACTTGTTAAACTCATGGGCCCTTTTGCCTTAGATAAATTCAACAATGCTTCAATGCCAACTGATGGTTTTGAATTTACTTTTTGTATGCCAAAGAAAGCTAAGGTTCTGTTTTCGCCAGTAACAGGAACAATATCTGCTGCAATTGCAATTGCAACCAAGTCTATGTATTGAAGATAAGTTTCAGTAGATAAATTAAGCTTTTCGGTTAATGCCATCATTAGTTTAAATCCTACTCCACAACCACACAGTTCTTTGTAAGGGTAGGGGCAGTCAACTTGCTTGGGATTTAATATTGCTGCAGCAGCTGGCACATCACTGTCTGGCAAATGGTGATCGCATACAATAAAATCGATTCCTAATGTTTTTGCATATGCAATTAATTCTGCGGATTTTATTCCACAGTCTAAAGAGATTATTAAAGTAAAGCCCTGTTCTTTTGCAAAGTCAATACCAATTTTTGAAATCCCATATCCTTCTTTGTATCTGTGAGGGATATAAAAGTCAATAGGTTCATGCAACAACTTTAAAAATTGAAACATACTTGCTACAGAAGTAGTTCCGTCTACATCGTAATCGCCATAGACTAAAATTTTTTCTTTTTTTTCAAATGCATGAATGATTCGATCTACTGCTTTTTGCATGTCTTTCATTAACCATGGACTATGCAAGTGCTCAAGGCTTGGTCTGAAAAACTCTTTTGCTTTCTCGTAATCTGTGATCCCCCTTTGAGCCAAAATGGAACATAATATGGGATTGATTTTTAATGTTGCTTGCAAAGAAGTAACAGTAGCTGCATTAGACGATAATATGTTCCATCTCTTTTGCATTAATATTCTCTATCAGTAGTATATCTCACGAGTTCTTCCAAAGCATCTCTTACGGGTGATGAAGGGAAGCGGTAAAGTAATTCTAGTGCCTCGTCTCTATAACTAAACATTTTTTTGGTAGCATAGTCAATGCCTCCCAAATCTTCTACTTGTTTGATAACAAAAGCGACTTTCTCTTTTTGTGTATTCTGGTTTTTGATTATATAAATAATCTCTTTTTTGATGGTAGGACTACAATTGTTTAAAACATAAATAAGTGGCAGGGTCAACTTTTTTTCTTTAATATCATTGCCAGTAGGTTTGCCAATATCTTTGCTACTATAGTCGAATAAATCATCCTTAATTTGAAAAGCCATTCCCACTTTTTCGCCAAATAAACGCATGGCTTCTATGTCTTCCGGGTCTGAGAATGTAGTGGATGCGCCTGCAGAACAAGCAGATGCCAATAAAGAAGCGGTCTTTCCATTTATGATTTCGTAGTAAACCGATTCGTTCAAATTAAGGTTTCTAGATTTTTCGATTTGTAAAAGTTCTCCCTCACTCATTAGCCTTACCGCTTCTGAAAGAATTCTTAAAACCTCGTGGTCTTTATTATTTAAAGACAGCAATAATCCCTTAGAAAGCAAATAATCGCCTACTAAAACGGCAATTTTATTTTTCCAGAGTGCATTTATCGAAAAAAAACCCCTTCTTTCCATAGATTCATCAACAACATCATCGTGAACTAGGGTTGCTGTATGTAATAATTCTACTAATGAAGCTGCTCGGTAAGTGCTATCATTAATTGTACCCCCTAAACGCGCGCTAAGCAATACAAACATTGGTCTTAGCTGCTTTCCTTTGCGCTTAACAATGTACTGCATGATTCGGTCTAACAATGCCACCCTGCTCTTAACTGCCTCTCTAAAATGAACTTCAAATTGCTCAAGCTCGCTCGAAATAACTTTTTTTGCTAAATTCATGTTATAATTATGCTGCAATATACCTACGAATACGACAAAATAAACTGTTAAAAGCAGCGTTTATAGTATATTCGCAGTCAATAACTATCGTTTATACCCCCTTTGATAGTAATTTTTAGGATTTATATAAAAAATAAGTACTTTTACAGCGATTATAATTAATTATTAAATCAAATATCGATTATGGCAAGCAAGAAGCTCCTTTTACTAGTTGTATTATTTGTGTTCGCACAAGTGTCAACTAACGCACAAACAAACTGGGGTTGGGATTGGAAAGACACTTCCAAAGTAGCAGTGAAAGACCTGCCCCAGCACAACGAATTCATGAATAACCAGTACCCTTACCCTGCAAAACCAAGAAGTCAGTGGGAAATTGGTCTTAGTGTTGGACCATCTTGGATAGGTGGAGATGTAAAATCTAAATTAGGTTTTGCTGCTGGCGTTTCTGCAAGAAAGTCTTTAGGACATATTTTCTCTGTAAGAGGATCAGTTGACTTTGCAAGAAACTCAGGTGCACCAAGCTTATACGGTTCTACTTTAGTGCCTGTTCCTCAAGTAGCATATGTAAACAAAATGATGGCATTAGGTTTAGACGTAATTGCTTCTTTAAATACACCTAGCTACTATAGAGGCAATCCTAAAACAAATATTTATGTATTAGCTGGATACAGCATGGTAGGAAGCAAAACTTTCTTTGCTAATCCAGGAGGTCAACAATTGGGCGGCGGATACTCTGTGTTTTATGGCCAACGTCCTGGTCAAGCTAACACACAAGATGGTTTAATTACCAGAGTGGGTGGCGAATCTAGCAACGCAGTTGCTTTAATGCATGCTTTCAACTTAGGTTTTGGAGCAGCATTTAAAGTAAACGACAGAATCAGCATTGGCTTAGAGCAAAAGTTTATTTTCAGTGCTAGAGCTTATGATTACTTAGATGCTTGGAAAGATGTTAGAAATGACAATGGTGATCATATCAGTATGACTAGTGCTAAAGTTAATATCAATATTGGTGATCAAAGCAAAAGAGTTCAACCTCTTTACTGGATCAATCCAAACAACTTTATCTACAATGAGTTGAATGCACCTAAGCATATGAAATTGCCTAAAGTAATTTTACCTGATGCTGATAAGGATGGTGTAACTGACCAATTTGATATGGAACCAAATACTCCAGCTGGTGCTCCAGTTGACTCTCATGGTGTATCTAAAGACACTGATGGTGATGGTGTTCCTGATTACAGAGATAAAGAGTTATTGACTTCTCAAAAATGTTTCCCTGTAAACAATGATGGTATCGGAACTTGTCCTGAGAACGCTTGTTGCAAGGAAATCAAAGAAATGGTAACTAATATCCAAGCTAATCAAAAACCTAGCTGTACTATTAGTGCTTTACCTAGCGTTCAGTTTAAAGGTTCTGTTACTAAGTTGAGCAAAGATGCAATGGTTGTTTTAAGCGCTGCTGCAGCTCAATTGAAAGCAAACCCAACTTGTAACGTTAAAGTAATTGGTTACGGTGCATCTAGCAAAGCAGCTCAACAACAAAGCTGGGAGCGTGTAAATGCGGTAATTAAGTACTTAGTGGAGAACCAAGGTATTGCTGAAAGCAGATTGTTATTTGTATATGCACAGGATGGCACTGCTAACACTGTAGATTTACAAGGCACAACTGAAGAAGGTCCTAATAGTGTACCTGCTCCTCATCCAAACTTGAAAAGCAGAAACTAGTTTTGATAAACGATAATATTCAAAAAAGCCCCGAAATTTCGGGGCTTTTTTATTGTTAAATATGGTAGAAAAAAATAGTTGGTTCCCGAATGCCTGGGCTTAGAATGAATCCTAACTATTTAGCCTGTCAAAATGAAGCTCACCAAAATTTTGTAATGAACTCAATTTTAAGTCTGCAGCACCCCAACGTTCATCTTTATTGAGTGAGTGGTGCGGAATCACAACACATTTCATTCTTGCAGCTTTTGCGGCAATCAACCCATTGAATGAATCTTCAAAACAAATGCATTCTGTTGGGTGACTATTCATTGATTCGGCACAATTTAAATAGACTTGCGGATGTGGTTTACCATAAGGCAAGTATTCAGCTGAAGCGGTTGCAGACAAATAGGACCCAATGCCTGTCATTTGTACGACCAAATCAATTAATGAAGGGGGAGATGAGGTAGCAAGCCCAATTTTAAATTGCTTATTTGCAAAAAAATCAAATATATGTGGTACACCAGGCATAATGCTAGCTTTATATTCAATCCTTTTTAATACACCCTCTACAATATTTTTTTCTGATTCAGCTGCAAATTTTTGGTCTATTTTAAAATAGTCAAACCATAATTGAACAAATTCCTTTGTTCTTAATCCTGTTGTGCTTGTATACATAGCATCTGTAAGCTTTACACCAAATTGGTTAAACAATTCTGTAGCAGCTTCATGCCACAATGGTTCACTGTCAATTAACAAGCCATCTATGTCAAAAATTACGGTGGTTATTGCCATTTCTTATTTTTTCTGGTGCAAATGTATAATACATTCCTTATTTTGCACTGCTGGCCAATTATTATCGACATGAATTTAGTGGAGAGAATAAAGAATATACGCGTTGTTAGATCGTTTGTTTATGGAATTGTCGGGATGGCAACTTATCCTGGACTTACCCTTATTAATTCTATTAAAATAGAGGGGACAGAACATTTGCGTAAACTTCCAAAGAACAATGTTCTTTTTGTAAGTAATCATCAAACTTATTTCGCAGACGTTATCACATTTATACATATTTTTTGTGCAGTTAAATGGCGTAAACAAAATAAATTAGGCTTACCTTATTATTTGCTTAATCCTTTTACAAATCTCTATTTTGTTGCCGCTGAAGAAACAATGAACGGCAGTATGATTAGTCGTTTGTTTAAATTGGCAGGTGCTCTGACTGTTAAAAGAACTTGGAGGGCTGAAGGACAAGATGTTAATAGAAATAGGGACGAATCTGATACACAAAAGATTGATCAAGCATTAAATAAGAGCTGGGTAATCACGTTTCCACAAGGTACTACTAAGCCTTTTGCACCTGGTAGAAAAGGTACAGCGCATATCATTAAGAATAATCAACCTGTTGTTGTGCCAGTGGTAATCAATGGATTTTGGAGGGCTTTCACTAAAAAAGGGTTGAGCTTTAAAAAGAAAGGGTCAATTTTATCCGTTCGATTTAAAGAGCCAATGGTCATTGATTACACCCAATCCGTTGAGGAGATTCTTGATCAGGTGATGGAAGCCATTGAGCAGAGTAAGAACTTCATGCTCAAAGGCAAACACCATTTAATGAGTAAATTGGATAAATAAATCCAATTAAACTTCTTCTTTAAAGAATAATGCTTTTAGTTCGCTGGCATCATCAGGTTTCATTTTCCCTGCAAGAATAAGTCTCAATTGTCTTCTTCTTAAAGCGCCATCGAATAATCTTTTTTCGTCCTCTGTTTCCGGAATTAATGCTGGTACTGTTCTAGGTTTTCCATTGGGGTCTAATGCTACAAACGTAAAAAATGCTTCATTACTTTCATAACGGTATTGGTGTAATAAATCTTCTCCCCAAACCTTTATATGAATTTCCATTGAAGTATTAAATGCTCTACACACTTTAGCTTGTATATGTACTACATTTCCAAGTTTGATAGGATTTTTAAAACTTAAATTATCTACTGACGCTGTCATACTGGGCGTGTTCGAATGCTTGCCTGCAGCAATACCTGCGGCAATATCCATCCAGTACATTAGTCTGCCTCCCATTAAATTTCCAAACGTATTGGTATCATTGGGTAGAACCAATTCATTCATTATTGTAAAACTCTCACTAGACTTTTTCGCTTCCATATTATTATTTGTGTTGCAAATATAGCATCGCTATCGTTGTAGTTTTGTTTAAATCGTAGTGCTTTCAAGGGTTTCTAGAAAAGTTGGATCAACGCTTGCGCCAATGCCAGGTGTATCATTCGCTATTAACTCCATGCCTTTGTATTGAGCGCCTCCTAATACTGGATCTACTTTGTGACCTAAAAGACAGGTATCTAAATCATAGAAAATAATATTTTGCTTAGCCATCGCAAAATGAACTTTTGCAGTAAGGGCTAACCTACTTTCTAACATGCCTCCCATCATACAAGGGATATTATTTTTCTCTGCAACATCATTTATTTTAATCGCTTCAGTAATGCCGCCACTTTTAGCAAATTTAATATTGATAGAAGCGCAGGCTTTATTACGAATAATTCTTTCTGCATCATGATGCGTATAAACAGATTCATCGGCCATTAAAGGAATGGGTGAGAGGGTGCAAAGTTGTGGCAATAATTCATCGTTATAAGTGCGCATTGGTTGTTCACAAAACTCAATCTGATAAGCTCCTAGTGCAGTCAGTGCAGATACCGCGTCTTCATAAGACCATCCTTGGTTGGCATCAATCCTAATAGTTGTGTCATAACCAATTGCACTGCGTATAGCTTTGATTCTTTCAATATCTGTTGAAGGAGCTTTTCCTAATTTAACCTTGATTGTTTCTACCCCCTGATTTACAAAGTCTATCGCTTGGCTAGCCATTGTTGAAGGACTGTCTATTCCTATGGTTAAATCACTTACAATCTTTCTTGTGTTGCCTCCTAGAAAAGCATATAAAGGTTGATTGGATCGCTTTGCAGCTATATCATGTAGTGCAATATCAAAAGCACTTTTTGCAGTATAATTTCTTGCAGTAAATCCATCTAATTCTTGCATACGTGCAGCAATATCCAATGGGTCTTTATGTTTAAGAATGGCTGCAAAAGCTTTGCCCATTTCATAACAAGTTGCCTGTGTTTCTCCTACAATCATTGGAAATGCGGAACATTCTCCATATCCAGTAATCCCTTCATCGGTATGTATGATTACCAATAAATTTTGTGCAAAATCCATGGTGCCAGTTGCAATGGTAAATGGGACCATCGGAATTGAATAGCGATAAATTTGTATTGAAGTAATTTGCATGAGCAAATTTCTCTATTTATTGATAATAGCGCTCACATTTTTTCCAATAGCTAAAAAAACTTCCATAATACTGATGAACATGCTCAAAAAGCCAGGCTCTTGATTCCATTTTGCCTTTATAATGATTACTCAAAGGATGTTCCTTGTAAATAATATTGCTCGTTAATGTATACAACGAATCAAATGATCCAGTATAGATTTGAATTACTGGAATATTTGTTTGTGCTAATGCTATTACAAAATCAATCACTTTTTTACTAACAGGGTATTTGTCAAAATGTGCTGGTTCCAATAATAGTATGCGATTCGCAGTTAATTCTTTATTCCAATACGGGTCAAGGTTATAGCTATTGTAAACCAACGTAGGTAAACTTGAATCAATTGTTGGTGTTGGGGTTGAAGGTAATATTGTACTTAGGGTTAACTCATGAATGTCTTGTAGATCAGCTGGAATGCCTTTATTTGCTAATTCTTCATAACTATGATCTAATAGGGTATGATATTGTTGGCTACCAGCATATTTATTGATGTTCTCTTGATTGGCATAATATTTTTTACTGCTAAAACTTCCTGCAACCCATTGCCAGCTCAGCATATTGCTGGCAAGGTCTCCGTCTAATAAATGATAATACATCCATTTTGCAGGCGTTAACCAATGGGCTTGTGCAATATTGCAAGTAAGCATTGCGGTATACATTCTTGCGTGATTGTGCATATATCCAGTATCATACAAATTTTTGATTGCTCGATCTATTGCTAAAATGCCTGTATTGGCAGCTTCAATATTCGAAGGCATTAAGCGGTGTGCTACTTTAATTTGTTCTTGTTTTAAATCAGTAAAAATGGACGCTTCTTGGTGTTGCCATACTCTTTGAAAAAACTCTCTCCAAGCCAATTCTTGAACTAATTTTTCTGATATATATCTGCCATATTTCGCAACCACTATTTCTTTTATTTGTGGTAATTGAATTACACCTCTTGCAATATAAGGCGATAGGTAAGTAACTGCTCCATTGAAGAAATTTCTGGTTCGTTCATATTGCTTTGCATCTATCTGTTCAATGCGTTCAATAATTGCCGAATAATTTGTAGGAAATTGAATGGGGGTATTCATAGAAGTTGATTACTTATCTATTGTTTGTAAATATTTTTCAGCATTACTTAAGTGTAATTGTTGTTTGCTTTCTGGCATTTTATCGAAGGTTTTTACCAACATACCCAAACGTGGATTTTGCAAAAAGAAAGAACGGTGTACATGCATAAATCTCCAGAAGAGTCCATCCCAAATTTCCTGCCATTTGCCTTTTGGATAATTGCTCATCTTTAAAATATAGTTACTGCCGCTGATATAAGGCTTGGTGGTCATTAAACCTCCATCCGCAAATTGAGTCATCCCATAAACATTGGGAACCATTACCCAATCATATGCATCTACATACATTTCCATGAACCATTGGTATACTTGGTCGGGATCAAACTCGCAGAGCAACATAAAATTGCCAATAATCATTAGTCGTTCAATATGATGATTGTATCCTGTCTTTTGTAATTTTTGTATCGCATCATCTAATGGAACGATTCCTGTATTTCCTGTGTAAAATGATACAGGTATTTTTCTTTTGAATCCCCAATAGTTACGGGTTCTTTGTTGGCTGCCCGCTCTTGCATAAACTTGATAAATAAATTCTCTCCAACCAA
Source organism: Sediminibacterium sp. FEMGT703S (assembly GCA_002786355.1). Classification (GTDB taxonomy): domain Bacteria; phylum Bacteroidota; class Bacteroidia; order Chitinophagales; family Chitinophagaceae; genus Sediminibacterium. The sequence goes on along the minus strand of PGCO01000013.1, from coordinate 83,767 downwards.
TGATTTGCCGTATAAATCCTTCTAATGAGTTGAGTGGAATATTTTTTTTTGTAGCGTAATGTAAAGTTTCATTTAATACTTCTTCTGGTGTTAATAATCCTATATTGATTAACGGGCTCAACACACTATGATGTAAAATGGATTCTCCAGCTACCATTGCATCTTCATAAATACCAAATTCTTGGAAACGATTATTCAAAAACTGTTTTAACCATTCTTGTGCGGTGTCAAAACTTATAGGATAGTATCCTTTTTTACCTTCATGCATAAAGGGTGCATCTTTTATGCCTGGGTTATTCGGAAAATGTTTTATGATATAATTCTTAGCGGCTATAATCAACTCATTTTCTTCTGCAAATTGACATTCTGGCGACTTTGTATTTTTTGGAAATTTTTCTCTGTTTTCAGTATCAAAAGTCCATTTGCCACCAATAGGTTGCATGGCGTCATTCACTAATATTTTTCTTGATTTTCTTTGCCAAGTATAAAAGTCAGTTTGAAAAAACTTGTTTCTTTTTTCGAAAAATTCATCTGTTGCTGAACAGGTGTTTAAAAATCCTTGGTTGTCAAATATTTTGAATTGAATATTGTTTTGCTCGCATGATTGAGTAAGTCTTTTGTGCAGCCAATTATCTGCTGGGTCTGCTACCCGTATGATTGATACATTGTTTTTAGCTAAGTAAGGAACCAATTCAAGTATATTAGATATAGTTTCTGTTGTTTCAATGTAATATGTTTGATAACCTTTACTATCTAAATAATTTCTGTATTGCTGCATACTAGCTCTGTGTAACAACAGTTTTTGAAAATGAAAAGGATACTGTTGAAAAAAAAGCCATTCCTCTACTATGTACACTGGAACCGAGGGGTCTAATGCTGAATGGTTTTTAAATAATTGATGTGGAAAGACGATACTTACAGCGCTCATAAAATCAATTACAACAAAATGCTTTGCCCATTGTTGTACTTAAAACGAATAAATGGAATCTTTAAAAGGACGTGTAGTATTATTAGCTGGAGCAACAGGTGGTGTTGGCGCTCAAGTTGCAAAACAATTAAGTGCGAGTGGCGCGATTGTATTTATCACAGGTCGAAATACCACTAAGTTGGCAGAAGTTGCCCAGCAAGCGGGAATCCCTGATAGCCGTTGTTTTGAAATGGACATAACCAATGAAGCTTCTGTGAACACAACAGTTGCTCAAGTATTGGCTCAAACGCCAATTATACATATTTTGATTAATGCTGCCGGTATTGGTATCATCAAATCTATGGATACACTTACCAGCGATGAATTTGAGCGTACTTTGCAAGTTAATTTAATGGGTTCTTTTTATTTGGTTAAAGCGGTATTGCCCAATATGAAAGAACAAAAGAAAGGCCTTATCATCAATATCCCAGGGGTATTGGGTAAAGTCCCAATGGCTGGAGCAGCTGCTTATAGTGCAAGCAAATATGGATTGGTTGGAATGATGCAAAGTATACGAGAGGAATTGAAAAGGACTGAAATTAGGATAACCAATATATTCTTAGGTGGGATTGATTCTGCTTTCTGGGATAATATCGATTTAAGGGTTCAAAGAGACAAAATGATTGTAGCCGAAGAAGCTGCTAAAGCTATCTGGTTTCTTTGTCAGCAGCCTGCTAGTGGGGTAGTAAGTGAAATGGTATTACAACCTTTTAATCATCAAGCCATTTAATAATAAATTTCTGCGGATTTTTATTGAAATGATGCTTACATAAGCGCGGAGTACCGATATTTGCTCTACGAACAACCGTTAGTATGAACATTTCCTTCGACAATACACAAAATGCGTTTGCATACAAGACTGATAAAGAATTAAAAGGGGCTAAATTTTTATTCAAAACCATGGAGTTTCCTTGGTTTGTAAAATTAGGCACTACGCTTACGCCCTATATTATGAAAACAGGCTTGCCAATGGTGAATGGGTTGATCAGGAAAACCATTTTCAAGCAATTTGTAGGGGGAGAAACCTTGGAAGAAACTGCCGAAGTTGGGAATGTGCTTGGTAAATATGGTATTCAGGTTATTCTTGATTATGGTGTAGAAGGAAAAGAGTCTGAAGAAAGTTTTGACCATGCCACGGAAGAATTCATTAGGGTTATTAATTATGCTGCAACCCAAACCAATATCCCATTTATTAGTATTAAAGTAACTGGTCTAGCTAGATTCACTTTATTGCAAACCTTAAATGAAGCCCCAAGATTAAGAAGTGGGGTACATGATCATGAAGAAGAAGTGGCTGAATGGGATCGAGTACGCGAAAGAATGTACACGATTTGCGAAATTGCAGCAGAGAAAAATATTGGGGTTTTAATTGATGCAGAAGAGAGCTGGATTCAAGATCCTATAGATCGCTTGTGCATGGAAATGATGGAAGTGTTTAACAAAGAGAAAGTAATCGTTTACAATACCATACAGTTGTATAGACACGATCGTCTTCATTTTTTACAATTGTCTTATAAAATTGCCAAGCAGCAACAATTTAAATTAGGTATTAAACTAGTTAGGGGTGCTTATATGGAAAAGGAACGTGAAAGAGCAGCTCAGATGAGTTATGAATCGCCCATACAAGCTACCAAAGAAGCTACTGATAATGATTTTAATGCAGCAGTAAATTTTTGTTTTGAACAGCTAAATGATATATCCGTCATTATTGCTTCACACAATGAAAAGAGTAATTTATTGGCGGCTGAAATTATGCACAATAAAAACTTGCAGCATAATCACCCTCATGTACATTTCTCTCAGTTGTATGGAATGAGTGATAATATTACATTTAATTTAGCCAAAGAGGGATTTAACGTGAGCAAGTATTTACCATTTGGTCCCATTAAAGATGTGATCCCATATCTAATGCGCAGAGCAAAAGAAAACTCAAGTGTTGCAGGGCAAACTGGACGTGAATTGTCTTTAATCAAAAAGGAATTAGATAGAAGAAAGGCTTAATTTTTATTTGAATGGTGCAACAGTTTTTTCTTTTTTAGACTCTTATATAAAAAAAAGTTTATGAAGAAAGGATGGATGCTTTCGTTATCGATAGCTATTGCTTATTTGGGCTTTGCTCAAACTGAAAAACCAACTTACCAGCATTTCAATAAAGGGAACTCTTTTTGGGGTATTGGTATTTCTCCTGTTTACTCCGATATGATGGGGTCTTATACCGATATCTCCATTACAAAAGGGAATACTAATCTCGGTATCCTATTGGCCCCTATGTATGGAAAATTTGTTCAACAGAATTGGATGATTGGAGTGATGGGTATTGCCGGGGCCCATACCGAACGCAGAAACTACGAAACCTATCCAATGGTGATTGGACCGGGTCCAGGAATACCATCTCCCATGCAAGTAAAAGAAATGGTCAATAACTTTGATTTAGGTATTACACCAATCACTCGTTATTATCTAAGCTTTAATAAACGGAATTCAGCAGCTTTTTTTATGCAAGCTGCTTTGCCTGCAGTGTATAGTACTTATAGCAGTGTCCAAAAATATAGTTTTAATGGGGGAGTAAATAGTGAGATAAGAAGCAGCTTTAATCAATTTTCTTTGCGCGGTAGCATTGGTTTTGGATTAAGTGTTCAGGGTAAATTTGGTAGCTTCGATACGCATGTTAGTAATATGGGCTGGTTTTTGAGTTTTAATAAACTGATTCAAAAAAAATAATGGAATAATCACAATTTCTGCACAGCAGTGTCAATGGCCGCAAAATGCGGCCATTTCGTTGTTAATTTGCGTATGCAACAGTATCATGATTTATTAAAACATATTTTAGCCAACGGGGTAGCAAAAACGGATCGAACTGGTACAGGTACCATCAGTTGCTTTGGTTATCAAATGCGCTTTGATTTAGCAAAAGGATTTCCCCTAGTAACAACAAAAAAATTACATTTAAAGAGTATTATTTACGAATTACTTTGGTTTTTAAAAGGAGATACCAATACTAAGTATTTGACAGATCATGGAGTGAGTATTTGGAATGAATGGGCTAATGAAAATGGTGACCTTGGCCCGGTATATGGGAAACAATGGAGAAGTTGGGAAGGTGTTGATGGGAAAGTAATTGACCAAATTACGGATGTTTTACATCAACTCAAACACAACCCAGACAGTAGAAGAATGATTGTAAGTGCCTGGAATGTAGGAGAGCTTAGTCAAATGGCATTAATGCCTTGTCATAGTTTGTTCCAATTTTATGTAGCAGATGGAAAATTAAGCTGTCAATTGTATCAAAGAAGTGCTGATGTTTTTCTAGGGGTACCTTTTAATATTGCATCTTATGCATTGCTAACGATGATGATGGCCCAAGTAACTGGTTTGCAATATGGAGATTTTGTTCATAGTTTTGGAGATGTTCATATTTACAATAATCATTTAGAACAAGTGAATTTACAGTTGAGTAGGGAGCCTTACCCTTTGCCAATTATGAAATTAAATCCAGCCGTTTCTAGTATTTTTGATTTCGATTTTGCTGATTTTACTTTGGAAAATTATCAGTGCCATCCCGCAATAAAAGCACCAGTTGCTGTTTAATATGATTATATCAATAATAGTTGCCGCCTCTAATAATAATGCCATTGGGTTGAATAATCAATTGCTTTGGCATTTGCCTAATGATATGAAATTCTTTAAGCAAACAACTTGGGCAATGCCAGTAATTATGGGAAGAAAAACCTTTGAATCTTTGTCGGGTAAGCCTTTGAATGGTCGGCTGAATATTGTGGTGACTCGGCAAGCCGATTGGAAAGCTAACGGGGTTCAAAAAGCTTCCTCATTCGAAGATGCTTTGCGCATTGCTTCAGAAAATGATTATAAAGAATCATTTATTATCGGTGGTGGAGAATTGTATGCGGCAGCATTACCCTATGCACATAAAGTTTATTTAACAAGGGTAGACGCTATTATTGAAGGGGATACTTTTTTTCCATCATTAGATACAGACCTTTGGAAACTTACCATGGATGATCCTAAAGAAGTTGATGCTAAACATCCTTATGCGTATCGTTTTCAATGTTGGCAAAAGCATTCATAGTCATGCAACTTATTCCCTTTCTCTATTTATTATTCATTCCATTTCTAATAATTGCCTCTGTAGTATCTACAAACAATTTAAGAAGCTTGTATAGTAAAAGCATATTACAAGTAATGAATTTTTTATTGCTGATTTATGCGCTCTATCAAATACGGGTGTTGATTGGATTAATACAATTTTTGCGATCACTCAATAGTGGCCAATCCATTAACCAATTCTGGTTAAATTATATAGATGAGTCGGTGTTAAGAGTTATTCTTTCGATCATTCTTCCTTTGTGTTTTGCCATTCCTTTTTTTAGAAAGAGCTTATGGTTTAGCTTAGGCGTAATGGTTTATTATTTAGTTTTTACCGAATTGCCCGACTTCGATTTGATCAATTGGATATTGAAATCCGCTCATTTTCTAAGTTGGTTTTCATTCGTATACGCTCTTTTTTGGCTAAAGAAATGGCTTCCCATAAATAAAATTCAACCATAATGTATTCACCTATTCAGCTTGGCTTACGTTATATGCATTATTGGATAAAATCTTCCAATTCAAAGGGACATGGGGTGCACTCTCCATTCGTTTTTGAGTTAATTGATAAAGTATTGATAGATGATCGAAACTTTTATATTTTTCCTTTAATTGAAGCGGCAAGAGAAGAGCTTAAGTTTAATAATACGGTAATTACTGTAGCTGATTTTGGTGCAGGGTCTCGTTTAAATGCAGCCAATTCAAGAAGCATTTCTTCCATTGCAAAATCTGCTTTAAAGCCTAAAAAATTTGGACAATTGTTATTCAGGCTAGTTAATCATTTTGCGCCTAAAACGATACTAGAGTTAGGCACTTCACTAGGAATAACAACTAGTTATTTGGCAGCTGCTAATATGCAGTCTCGGGTAATAACAATGGAAGGTGCACCTGAAATTGCCCAACAAGCCCATCGCCATTTTCAGCATATTGGTTTACATAATATTGAACAAGTGGTGGGTAATTTTGACGATACGCTAGCGAATGTGCTTCACAAAAATCAATCCCTTGATTTTGTTTTTATTGATGGTAATCATAGATACGAACCTACCCTTCGTTACTTTAATATGATGAAGCCCTATTTGCATGAGCATTCTGTATTAATTTTCGATGATATTCATTGGAGTAAAGAAATGGAACAAGCTTGGGCGGCAATCAAAGAAGACGAAACAGTTACTTTAACTATTGATTTATTTTTTATCGGTTTGGTTTTTTTTAGAAAAGAACAAAAAGAAAAGCAGCATTTTATTGTTCAGTTTTAATGAATTAACTTACATACATGATAATTGGCATCCTGAAAGAACCTATAGGAGAAAATAGAGTGGCAATGTTGCCTGAACAGCTGGCCGTATTGGTTAAGCAAGGAATTGAAGTGATGGTTGAAATGGATGCTGGTGTTCGTGCATTTGCAAATAATGACACTTATACTGAGGCAGGTGCAAAAATTACAGATAGAAATTCTCTTTTATCTTCTGCCCATATTTTATTGTGCTATTGGGCAATACCTAATGACGATCTATTAAAGATTCAAAAAGGGGCTGTTCTAATAGGTGTTTTTCAGCCATTATTTAATTATTCATTAATGAATGAATGGGCAGCTAAAGGGGTTACTGTTTTTAGTTTAGATATGATACCTAGAACAACGCGAGCACAATCTATGGATGTATTGAGCAGTCAGGCCAATATCGCAGGGTATAAGGCAGTACTAAAAGCAGCCGATTTGTTACCTCGTTATTTTCCTATGTTCATGACCGCTGCTGGAAGTATTCCTCCAGCAAAATTAATGGTATTGGGTGCTGGCGTTGCGGGCCTGCAAGCCGTTGCAACCGCTAAACGGTTAGGTGCAGTAGTAGAAGTATCCGATACTCGTGCTGCTGTAAAAGAGGAAGTGATGAGTTTAGGTGCTAAGTTTATTGAAGTAGAAGGTGCAGCTGACGCTTCAGCAGCTGGTGGATATGCGGTAGAGCAAACGCCTGAATTTAAGCAAAAACAAAAAGAAAGATTAGCCCTATCAGTTGCTAAATCAGATGTGATTATTGCAACTGCTCAATTGCAAGGCAAGCCCGCTCCATTATTGATTGATGAAAATATGCTCAAATTAATGAAACCTGGCGCTGTTGTAATAGACTTAGCAGCATCAACAGGGGGGAATGTTTTTGGAGTTCAAAACAATGCCATCATTCAATTACATGGAGTTACTTTAGTGGGTAATAGTCAATTGGCCTCGGATATGCCAGCTGATGCAAGTAAAGTGTATGGTAAAAATGTGTTTAATTTCTTACAATTGATTTTGACTAAAGAAGGACAAATCAATTTAAATTTTGAAGACGATATCGTTAAAGGTTGTTGCATGGCCCACGATGGAGCAGTTGTAAACGATCGTATTCAATCATTACTTACAGCATAAATGGTTTGTATGAATACAGTTTTAGCATATATACACGAGCATATAGAAATAATTTATATTGTTATCCTGTCAATTTTTTTAGGAATAGAAGTGATTGGTCGTGTGCCAAGTGTGCTGCATACGCCTTTAATGAGTGGCGCAAATGCAATACATGGAGTAGTAATCATTGGGGCAATCATTGTGATGGGGGAGGTAGAACCTGATGATATGGTAGCATTGATAATTGGATTTTTAGCAGTTGTGTTGGGTACATTAAATGTGGTTGGCGGATTTGTAGTTACCGATAGAATGTTGGAAATGTTTAAGAAGAAAAAATAAGATGGAAATAAATTTGCTTACACTCTGTTATTTATTAGGCTCTGTCAGTTTTATTGTAGGGCTTAAAATGCTATCTCATCCTGATACAGCCAGAAAGGGAAATTGGGTGGCCGCAGCAGGTATGGCTATTGCTATACTGGGGACCATTTTTTTATACAGTAAAGATGGAGTTAAGCTTGGGAATTATGGATGGATTTTTGGTGGGTTAGCGGTAGGGACTATAGCTGGAACCCTTGCTGCTAAGAAAGTAAAAATGACTTCCATGCCAGAAATGGTCAGCTTATTTAATGGAATGGGAGGGGCATGTGCAGCATTAATTTCAATTATTGAATTTCAACATTTAACTCATCCATTATTTACAGATAATGATTTGTATGCTGCACCAGGTAGTTTAGATGGAGCTACTTTGCTCATCATTTTTGCAGGTTTAATTATTGGCACAATTTCTTTTGCAGGCAGTATGATTGCTTGGGGAAAACTCAATGGTTCAGTAAAAGATTTTGCTTTTAATGGACAGCAGATGGCTAACAATATTTTACTGTTGGCCATTATTGGAGTTGCTACTTATTTGACTTACAATATTACCATTACCAATTATTATTGGTTTTATATTATAACTGCAGCAGCTGTTTTGTATGGTGTGTTATTTGTATTACCAATTGGGGGAGCAGATATGCCGGTAGTGATTTCCCTCTTAAATTCTTTTACAGGCGTTGCGGCAGCTTGTGGTGGATTTTTATACGATAACCAAGTCATGTTAACTGGAGGAATATTGGTTGGTGCTGCAGGCACACTCTTAACTATTTTGATGTGCAAGGCAATGAATAGAAGTTTAATGAACGTTTTACTTGGTTCATTTGGAGCCTCATCAAAAGGGGAACAACAAGCCGTTACTGGAAGCTTTAAAGAGATTTCTATCAGTGATGCAGCTGTTTGTATGAGTTATGCTACTAAAGTAATGATTGTTCCTGGGTATGGACTAGCTGTTGCGCAAGCGCAACATATTTGTCATGAATTAGAACAATTGTTAGAAGAAAAAGGGGTAGAAGTTAAATATGCCATTCATCCAGTGGCCGGGAGAATGCCTGGCCATATGAATGTTTTATTAGCTGAAGCAGATGTGAACTATGATGCATTATTAGAAATGGAAGATGCTAATAACGAATTTAAAACAACCGATGTAGTGTTAATTTTAGGAGCCAATGATGTTGTAAATCCAGCCGCCAAAACCGATCCAGCCTCGCCTATTTATGGTATGCCTATTTTAGAAGTTGAGCAGGCTAAAACAGTTATTGTAAATAAACGCAGCATGAAGCCCGGTTATGCAGGCATTGAAAATGCTTTGTTTTTTCAGCCAAAGACATCCATGTTATTTGGTGATGCTAAAGCAGCATTGCAAAAATTAGTTGCAGAAATAAAAGCTATCTAATAGTGGATTTACCTAAGCAATTGATTGATTCATTAGCAAATGTGAAAGGCTTTGATAAAGCAGCATTTGAAGCGGTACATGCATCAGGGGAGCAAGTAACAAGTATCCGTTTAAATCCATTCAAACCCAGTCTTGCTTTAGAAACAATTAAAGATGCTCCAGTGCCTTGGTGTAAGGATGCATTTTATTTAAAAGAACGACCTTCTTTTACAATGGATCCATTGTTTCATGCAGGAGCATATTATGTACAGGAAGCCAGTTCTATGTTTTTACAACATGCAATTGATCAATTAATTCCAGGTACTAAACAAGGGCTTAAAGTATTAGATTTATGTGCGGCTCCAGGGGGTAAAACAACTTTATTGGCATCTATATTTAGTGAAGGATTGGTAGTCAGCAATGAAGTCATTAAATCTCGAGCTGCCATCTTGGTAGAAAACACAACCAAGTGGGGTTTGCCAAATATAGTAGTAACCAATAATGACCCTGAGCATTTTAAAGATTTTTCCGGTTATTTTGATGTGATAATAGTGGATGCGCCCTGTAGTGGAAGTGGATTATTTAGAAAAGATAAGCTAGCTATAGAAGAATGGAGTGAGCAAAACGTTTTGCATTGTAGTCAAAGACAAGAAAGAATTTTGTCTGCAATTTTGCCCTGTTTAAAACAGGATGGAATTTTGATTTATTCAACTTGTTCTTATTCTGTTCAAGAAGATGAAGCAATTGCAGATTGGTTGGTAAAAGATCTACAATTAGCATCTTGCTCAATCAACATTGAATCTTCTTGGAATATTATCGCAACTCAATCGCCTCAACATCAAGCATGGGGATATCGTTTTTATCCTAATTTGGTAAAAGGGGAAGGGTTTTACTTGGCAGCATTTAAACAAACAAATAATCATTATAGTCATTTAAAAGAGGTTGCGTTAACTAAGCTTTCCAAAACCGAATTATTGGCCCTAACGCCTTTTATTCAAAATGACGTTGATGCGGCTTATTTTAAACAAAGTAATTCTATCAGAAGGGTACCAGCCAAATTTTTTACTACTATTCAAGAATTGGCTTCAAGGTTATATATAAAAAGAGCTGGAATAGAAATTGGTGAATTTAAAGGGAAAGACCTGATTCCCTCTCATGAATGGGCTGTTTCTACATTACCTAAAAATGGGATAGCTTTTTTAGAAGTGAATAAAGAACAAGCATTATTATTTTTAAAAAGAGCCATTTTTACCCCTATTCAAGCTACGCTAGGGTGGAATTGGGTGGTATACGAGGGGGTTGTTCTTGGGTTAGTTAAAGTTTTACCCAATAGAATCAATAATTATTATCCTGCTGAATGGAGAATATTAAAAGATTAACTTTACAATCTATTTTTAAAATCATGTACCTGAAGAAATATTTATTTTTTATCGTTACTTGTTTGATTCATGTAGCGAATGCGCAAGAGCAATTAATTGCATCAGGCAATACTGGTAATCTTTACATCAATCATACCGTAAAGGGTAAAGAAACCTTATCCGTTTTAAGTAGAATTTACGGGGCAACTCCCAAGCAAATAGCAGCGTACAATCGAATAAATCCAAATGCTGTTTTATCAATGGGCGTTAAACTAAAAATCCCTTTGTCTCAAGAAAACCTGGTGCAACAACAAGAGTCTTCATCAAGTGAGCCAGTTTATCATATTGCTGGAAGGGGCGAAAACTTATTTAGAATAAGCCAACGATTTTTTAAAGTTCCATTAGCTCAATTACGAGAATGGAATAATCTAAGTACTGACGCTGTTGCAAGTGGCCAGGAATTGATAGTTGGCTTCATTGGAGGATCCAAACTGGCTGCAATGAACGCAGATGCTACGTCTCCTAATGCTCAAGTATTCATAAAGCCGCCTGTAGTTGGCAAGCCTGTAGTCCAGGAAATACCCCCATTAAAAGATCCGAATATTATGGATGCAGCAGTAGATGGGGTTCGAGAGTTAAAAAATGGGGTGATGAAACCTCTAACAGAATCTGATAAATTTTTTGCAAAAGTAGCCGCCGATAAAGCAAAGAAAAAAGAAGAAGCTGCTGCCAATATTGTACCCCCACCTGTTCCGGTTGAACAATTTAAGCAATCGAATCAGCCTCCTCCAACAGAGTATCGTATTAATGATGATAATGTGAATTATACGCCAAAAACGAACGATGAAGGGTATTTCGGGTTGATTTTTGAAATGGAACAATTATCAAAAAACAAAATTAATAAAGCAGGCGATGTAGGGATTTTTAAATCGACAAGTGGGTTTTCTAATCGAAAATTTTATGCTTTGTTAAATGATGTTTTACCTGGGACCATTGTAAGGATTACTACGTCAGATAACAAAACAGTATGTGCAAGAGTGCTAGGTCCTGTTCCTGAAATAAAAGGCGCACCTGCATTATTAATGCGGGTAAGTAATGCAACAGCTGCTGCGTTAGGTAAATCAGATACTCCCTTTACAGTTAATATCACTTATTTACAATAATATGAAAACTACTTTTTTTAGTTTCGCACTTTTTTTTACAGTCCTTGCTTGTAATTCAGCACCTAGTGAATCGGCCGTTTCTGCTGAGTCGAATGAAATAGCTCAATTGGGTGGATCCATTTCAGTAACTGCTTTTGAACAAAAAATGAAATTGCCTGGTATTCAAATACTGGATGTTAGAACTGCCGGAGAGTATCAAGGAGGGCATTTCAATAATGCTTTACAAGCCAATTGGCTAGATGAACGTGAATTCGCAGACAGGGTGCAACATATTGATAAAGCTAAACCAGTATTGGTTTATTGTGCATCTGGCGTAAGAAGTGCAGAAGCAATGAATTGGATGAAGCAAAATGGATTTAAAGAGGTGAGTAACTTAAAAGGGGGGATTTCTGCATGGCGAATGGAAGGTAAACCCCTAGAATCAAAAGCAACTCGTGCTGAAATGAGTATGGCTGCATTTAATGCTAGTACAAAATCTGGAACCATTTTAGTAGATATTGGTGCAGAATGGTGCCCACCATGTGTGAAGATGGAACCAGTATTACAACAATTACAAAAAGAAAAAAGTGCCCAGTTTAGTTTGGTGAAAGTAGATGGTGGAATTGATATTGAAGTGATGAAGCAATTGCGTTCTGAAGGACTGCCTACATTCATCGTGTTTAAAAATGGGAAAGAGACTTGGCGCAAACAAGGTATTGTAGACTATGCTACATTGGCTGCTGCTATTCAATAGTCAATAATTTTAAGCTAATTTATATCCTCTAAGAAAATCAGCAACAGGCATTCTTTTTTTTCCTTCTAGTTGCAGATCTAAAATATGCAAGTAACCATTGATGCAACTAAACTTTAAAAAAGTTTTGTGGTCAGTAAAGGGCTTTCCTAATTCGTATGAGTGTGGGGTTATCTCTTTTTTGCTTTTGTAAATTTTCAAGATTTTTCCATCTAAATGAGAAATGGCACCAGGAAATTCTGCTAACCCTCTTACCAAATTGTAAATTTGTTCAACCTCCTGATTCCATTGTATAGTGCAGTCTTTCGTAAAAATTTTAGGGGCATGCTTAGTATCTGCTGATATCACTTGAGGAGTTTCCTGAATAGTCCCTGAATTTAATTGATGCAATGTTTTTACCAATAAATTAGCTCCAATTATTTTCATTCTATCATGAACTTCTGTGGCTGTTTCATTATCCCCAATTGGCATGGATTCTTGTAATAAAATATCGCCTGTATCAATTTCATGCTTTAATTTAAATGTAGTAACTCCAGTTTGTTTTTCTCCATTAATTACAGCCCAATTAATTGGAGCAGCACCGCGATATTGAGGCAATAATGAACCATGTACATTTAAGGTCCCCATAATTGGCATATTCCACACAATTTCTGGCAACATTCTAAACGCCACTACAATTTGAATATCTGCTTTTAGCTCGTTTAATGATTCAACAAAATGGGGGTCTTTTAATTTTATTGGCTGTAGAATAGGAATACCCTTCTCAATCGCATATTTTTTTACTGCACTTTCTGTTAATTTAAGCCCCCTTCCAGCAGGTTTGTCAGGAGCTGTAACTACCGAAACTACATTGAAACCATTGGAAACCAATGCATCCAGCGATGCAACTGCGAAATCAGGGGTGCCCATAAAAACAATACGCATGACCAAAATATTTGGCTCCAAAGGTAATATTAAGCGCGAAGGATAGTACTTTTGCCCCTTAATAATAATTTATGCAACAAGCAAAAAAAGGTGATAAGGTAAAAGTGCATTATCACGGCAAGTTAACCAACGGCAATACTTTTGATTCATCAGAAGGCAGAGAACCATTGGAGTTTGAAATTGGAAGCGGTATGGTTATTGCCGGTTTTGATGATGGTGTAACAGGAATGGTCATTGGTGAAAAGAAAACCATCAATATCCCTGCTGACCAAGCTTATGGTCCAAAGCAAGAAGAAATGATTATGGAATTTCCTAAAGATAGATTTCCTGCGGATATGGTACCAGAAGTTGGTATGCAATTGAATATGAGCAATGGATCTGGTCAAAATTTCCCTGTAATCATCGTTGAAGTAAAAGATGCGGTTGTTGTTTTAGATGCCAATCATCCTTTAGCAGGTGAAGAATTGGTATTCGATTTAGAGTTAGTAGCTATAGATGGACCTAAATCTATCATTATAACTCCTTAATAGTTTGCTGAACACTATTTAAGACTGATTTTTTGGTAGGAACTTTTATAAAAATAGACCGGCTAGCCGGTCTATTTTCTTTCAGTATATTTCAATGTAAAATTTCATTACTTCGGGCTTCTGTTCATCCACCAACCCAGCCAAATACCCACTAATCCCCAGCTTACAACAGCATCTATTAAATAAGCTCGGATATCGAACATAGGATACCAAATATGTCCTGTGTAGCTGCTGTTCATATAAACAATTAATCCAACAAAAACGGAAGCGGTAAAAGTAGTGGTGAAATTATTACTCGCTAATTTCCCGAGAATCCAGCAAAATAGCCAAATGATAAAGATATTTCCAACTAGCCCTCTCGCCATATTAATTCCCATATTGTATTCTAAAGCTGCATGGTATTGAATACTTGCCCAAGGCTTCCCTATATTTTCATTAGCCATTTTTTCCATATCCTCAAATGAAGTCCCAGCAGGTGCAGATGGTAAATAATAGCCTCCTTCTTTATCTAGATTGTTTTTTAGCATTTGCATGATGCTATCCTGTTTAGGCGTGTATTGTTGTGAGGGACTGTGTAAGTTCAATGCAGTCCAAGATAAGAACTGCCACATAAATAACACTATGCCGCCCACTAGCGCAGCTATTATTGTTTTTTTCATTTGGTTTTTTTTAGTTTCTACAATATAAAAACAGAAATCTATAAATGCAATAGATGGAGGAACAAATATTAACTTGCGATAAAAAAAATGAGTGCATTAGCTAGTTATAGTGTTGCGGAAAGATTAATGCGATATGTGCAAATAGATACACAGAGTGATCCACTTAGTTCTAGTTTTCCATCCACCCAAAAACAAAAAAATCTAAGTCAATTATTAGTGCAAGAATTACAAGCATTACAAGTGGACGACGCTCATATGGACGAGTTTGGATATGTGTATGCTACCATTCCTACAAATACGAACAAGCCAATTCCTGCTATCTGTTTTTGTGCACATATAGATACTGCGCCTGACTGTAGTGGAACGAATGTAAAACCAATATTGCATAAAGCTTTTGATGGATCCCCCATTATTTTACCTGATGATCCTTCTATAGTGATTGATCCCAAAGACTTTCCATACTTAGTGCACCATATTGGTAAAGATATTATTACAGCCAGTGGCAAAACTTTATTAGGTGCAGATGATAAAGCTGGTGTTTCAATTATCATGAATTTTGTTGAATACTTAATGAAGCATCCAACTATTCCACATGGTACCATTAAAATTTTATTTACACCCGATGAAGAAGTTGGAAGAGGAACCAATCATTTAGATTTGAACAAGTTAGGAGCAGATTTTGCCTATACTTTAGATGGGGGAGAATTAGGCACATTTGAGGATGAAACATTTAGTGCCAATGGCTTCACTATAAATATTGATGGTGTTATAGCACATCCTGGTTATGCAAAAGGCAAAATGGTTAATGCCTTAAAAATTGCTGCTGCAATTTTAGATCAATTGCCTAAAGCAATTTTAGCTCCTGAAGTAACTGAAAAGAAACAAGGGTTTGTTCACCCGGTAAGGGTAGAAGGATTAGCAGAGAAAGCCACCATTGAATTTATTATTCGTGATTTTGAAACAGCCAAATTGGCTGAACACCAAGCCTGTATAATACAAATTGCAGATCAAGTAATTAATCAATTTCCTGGGGCAGCTGTTTCTTTTACAGAAGTAGAACAATATAGGAATATGAAGGAAGTAATTGACCAATATCCCTTCATCAGCTCTTTTGCGGAGGAAGCATATAGCAAATGTGGATTAGCGTTTATTAAAGAGCCCATTCGCGGGGGAACGGATGGTAGCAGACTGAGTTTTATGGGTCTACCTTGTCCCAATATTTTCACTGGTATGCAAGCCATACACAGCAAGCGAGAATGGGTAGGTATTTCAGATATGGAGCGTGCAGTAGATGTATTAGTTCAGTTAGTAAAAGTGTGGGAAGAAAAGGGGGCTAATCTGACTAAATAGATATTATCTTTATTAAAAATAAATTTTATGCAATTTCTAATGAATTATTGGTGGCTAATTGTTGCCTTGATTATTTTGTTTACAGGATTGGTTACAGTGAACCAAGGAACGATTGCAGTGATAACGATGTTTGGTAAATATAGAAGAATTTTAATGCCAGGATTGAATTTTAAAATTCCTATTCTAGAGCAGGTTTATAAAACGGTTAGTATACAAAACCGCTCAGTTGAATTGGAGTTTCAGGCTGTAACGGTAGATCAGGCCAATGTATACTTTAAAAGCATGCTATTGTATTCTGTAATCAATCAGGACGAACAAACCATCAAAAATGTTGCATTTAAATTTATTTCAGAAAAGGATTTAATGCAGGCTTTAATTAGAACAGTTGAAGGCTCAATACGTGCTTTTGTTGCAACGAAAAAACAAGCTGAAATTTTATTATTGCGTAGAGAAATTGTCGAAGATGTAAAACAACAAATTGATAAATCATTGGAAGAATGGGGCTATCATTTGCAAGATTTGCAAATTAACGATATCACATTTGATCAAGTGATTATGGAAAGTATGAGTAGGGTAGTTGCGAGCAATAATTTAAAAGCAGCTGCTGAAAATGAAGGACAGGCTTTATTGATTACAAAAACCAAGGGAGCAGAAGCTGAGGGTAATGCCATTAAAATTGCTGCTGAAGCAGAAAGAGAAGCTGCTCGTTTACGTGGGATGGGTGTGGCGCTATTTAGACAAGAAGTGGCAAAAGGGATGAGCCAAGCAGCTGAAGAAATGAAGCAAGCCAATTTGGATACCAATGTGATCTTGTTCAGTATGTGGACAGAAGCCATTAAGAACTTCGCAGAAATTGGAAAGGGTAATGTTATTTTCTTAGACGGAAGTCCAGAGGGTATGCAAGATAATATGCGTCAAATTATGGCGATGATGAAAATGAAAGAAATCGAAAGGCCTAGTAAATAATTGATATGTGTAAAAGCTTTCTTAATTAACGAAGTCTATGATTATTTATGCACGAATAATTGTTCTTTTGTAGAACCTTCTACATTAGCAAAATAAAATAAATACATGTTCTACTTATTACAATCTGATTCATTACAAAAAGTGGCAACTGCTGCGGTTACTACAGCCGAAAAAGTGTCTTTATGGACTTTGTTAGAAAAAGGCGGCTGGATTATGTATCCATTGTATGCATTATTGATTGCAGCTATCTATGTTTTTACCGAGCGATTGTTTGCTATTAAAAAGGCAGGTAAAATTGACCCAAACTTTATGGTGGTCATTCGAGACCATATCTTATCTGGAAATGTTCAAGCAGCTAAAAGTTATGCAAAAAACAATCGAACTCCTGTTGCAAAAATGATCGATAAAGGATTACAAAGAATTGGTAAGCCTATTGACGCTATTGAAAAGAGTATGGAAAATGTAGGTAAGCTCGAAATGTACAATATGGAGAAGAATTTGAATATATTGTCCTTGATAGCTGGTATAGCACCCATGTTTGGGTTCTTAGGTACCATTATAGGAATGGTTCAATTATTCTATGGGATTGCTTCAACTGGAGAATACACGTTGAACACTATTGCAGGCGGTATTTACACCAAAATGATTACCTCTGCAACTGGTTTGATCATTGGATTGATTGCCTATGTAGGTCATAATTTTTTAAGTACACAAATAGACAAAACAGCAAATAAAATGGAAGCTGCTAGTGCAGATTTCATGGATATTTTACAGGAGCCAACTAGATAATATGAATATCCGAAAAAGATTTAGGACACATCCCGAAATGCATACAGGGGCGCTGAATGATATTTTATTCATTTTGCTACTGTTCTTTCTAATTGTTTCTACCTTGGCAAATCCCAATGTGATTAAGGTTTCAAATCCTAAAGCCAAGGCAGATACTAAGGCTAAGCAAACTGTAGTAATCAGTGTAAACAAAGACCAACAATTATTTATAGGAGCAGAGCCTATTGCCTTTGAAAATTTGGAGACTAAACTAAAGGAATACTTATCAAAAGAAACAGAGAAACCAACGGTGGTGATAAATGGAGATAGCACATCTCATTTAGGAACTTCCATAAAAATCATGCAAGTCATCAAAAAGTTAGGTGCTACACCAGTGATGGCGGTTGATCAAAATTGATAAGCCATCACCATTCTCTCTTTATTCTGCATATCTTTTTTAATTTCAACCGTACAGTTGTTATTAAATAATGCTGCTGTTTCTTTACCCAATCCTTCGTTGATTTCTAAAAATACTGCACCATTTTTATTCAAGTGATTCTTGCAAAATTCCTGGATAGCTTTATAAAAAATCAATGGGTCATTATCTTCCACAAACAGCGCAGTATGTGGTTCGAATGCTAATACATTGGTATGCATTGTTGCAGCTTCTGTTTTTCTAATATAGGGAGGATTGCTTATAACGATATCATATGATCCCAATGTATTCCATTGCCGATGGTCTAAAAAGTTCAATTGTTTCCAATGGATTGTTACATTATTTTTTTCAGCATTTTTTTCTGCAATGTCCAAAGCTTCGGAACTTATATCGATACTTGTGATGGTGGCACTTGGAAAATATTTTGCGATTGCAATAGGAATGCAGCCAGAGCCAGCACCAATTTCAAGGATTTGAACATTTTGGTAATCGGAAGCTTTTAAATATTTTATTAAGGAATCTACCAATTCTTCTGTTTCGGGTCTCGGAATTAAAGTACTTGAGTTGACAATTAACTCCATTTCCATAAACCATGCTTTCCCAATGATATATTGAACAGGTTCTCCTTTACTAAGGCGCTCTATACAAAGATTCAGTTTGCTGGCTATAGCTTCCGAAACCAAAGATTGTTTTTGTAAAAATTGATTCATTTTACTATAACCAGTTAGTTCCTCAAGCAATAAAGTGGCAATATTAACTGCTTCTCTATTGTCATAAATGGGTTCAATGGCTTCTATGATGGCTTGCTTAGCATCTCTGATGGTCATGCTGCAATGTAGCTATCATTTGTTTATTTTTGCAAGCTTATGCCCATCAATCACGAATTCTACATGCAAAGATGTTTGCAGCTGGCTCAAAAAGGAGCTGGATGGGTTGCACCCAATCCAATGGTAGGTGCAGTGTTGGTTTATCAAGATCAAATTATTGGAGAAGGTTTTCATGCACAGTATGGACAGGCGCATGCCGAAGTGAATTGCATCAATAGTGTTGCAGAAGAAAATCGGGCGAAAATAACATCGTCAACTTTATATGTAAGCTTGGAACCATGTGTGCATTTTGGTAAAACACCGCCATGCACTAATCTTATCATTGCCCATCAAATAAAAAAAGTCGTGATAGGTTGCATGGATCCATTTGATGCTGTAAATGGGAAGGGAGCAAAAAGGTTAATGCAGGAAGGTGTTGAAGTAATTGGACCTATTTTAGAAAAAGAATGTAAGGATTTAAATAAACGATTTTTTAATTTTCATTTGAATAGACGCCCCTATATTATATTAAAATGGGCCCAAACTGCTGATGAAATAATTGGTGCTAAAGGGCAGGAAATAAAAATCAGTAACTCATACACGCAAAGATTAGTGCATACTTGGCGTTCGGAAGAAGCAGCAATCTTAGTGGGTACTCAAACAGCAATTACCGATAACCCACAATTGAATACACGTTTTGGTCTAAAGCCAAATCCATTGAGAATGGTTATTGATAGAACATTGCAACTCAACCAAAGTTTTCACCTCCTCAATGATCATCAACCAACTTGGGTATTTAATACAATTAAGAATGAAATTCAAAATGCAGTTAGGTATATCCAATTAATTGAACAACCTAGCTTATTAAAACCGATTTTAGCATACGCATATGAGCATCAAGTACAAAGTATTTTAGTTGAGGGAGGAGCAAAGCTGTTGCAAAGCTTTATTAACCAAGCATTATGGGATGAAGCAAGAGTTATAAAAGCTAGTCATGCAATAGGAACCAACTATGAATATGTAATTCAAGCACCCCATTTATTTAATGAGCAGTTGATGAATGAAGCAAAAGTAGGTACAGATATTATTCAATATTTTAAGCGGAATTAATTATGATTTTTTTATTAGGCAGCATAGTTTTAACCAGCTATTTATTACTCTCTTTTAAGGTTTGTGGCAAATTCAATATACCGGTATTTCCCGCTATCGTATTCAATTATATAACTTGTGTTATTACCGGTTCTATCGTAAACGGTGCATTCCCTATTCAGGCTGAATCGGTTACTACGCCTTGGTTTAGGTGGGCAATGATCATGGGATTGCTCTTTATTACTAGTTTTAATTTGATAGGGATAACCGCTCAAAAACTGGGCGTTGCAGTGGCATCTGTTGCTAATAAATTATCTTTAATTATTCCAGTTATTTTGACCATTGTATTATACAACGAACAAGTGGTGGGCTGGGAAATAGTAGGTATCTCATTAGCCTTAATTGCAGTCATATTTACCTGTTACCCGCAAAAAAATGAATCGGGAAATACTCAGCCAATTCCCATGTTTCAAAAAATATTATTGCCTTTGTTAGTATTTATAGGAAGTGGATTTTTAGACGCATTAATTAATCATGTGCAACAAACTTATGTAACTAAAGAGACCAATAATGCTTTTTTGATTTCAGGATTTTTCTCTGCAGCATCTATAGGTTCCCTAGTCTTAATTTTTCAATATTGGAAAAAACAATTGGTTTTTAAATTCAATCAAGTGATTGCTGGTATATGCATCGGTATCCCAAATTATTTTTCTATCTGGTGTTTGGTTCATTTTCTTCAAGATAGTCCATGGGAAACCAGTGCAAGCTTACCAGTGAATAATATGGGTATTGTATTATTCAGTACGCTGGTAGCAGCCCTTCTTTTTAAAGAAAAACTATCAATTATCAATTGGACTGGAATAGCATTATCTGCTATTGCCATTTACCTGATTGCATTTGGGAACTCGCTATAAAAGTGTACTATTTTTTAAAGTTTGGGCTTACAACCAATTCCTTTGAACCAGGGGTATAAACGTAAAATCCTTCACCAGATTTCACTCCTAATTTTCGGGCGGTTACCATATTGACTAATAAAGGACAAGGAGCATATTTAGGATTGCCATATCCATTATACAATACATTCATGATGCTCAAGCATACGTCTAATCCAATAAAGTCTGCTAATTGTAAAGGTCCCATCGGATGGGCCATTCCAAGTTTCATGATTGTGTCAATGGATTCAACATCTGCAATGCCTTCGTATAAAGAATAGATGGCTTCATTAATCATGGGCATCAATACTTTATTAGCAATAAATCCTGGATAATCATTTACAACAGAAGGTACTTTGCCCAACTGTTTGCTTAATGCTACAATAGTTTCCGTAACAGTAGCATCTGTAGCATATCCATTGATGATTTCTACCAATTTCATGACAGGAACCGGGTTCATAAAATGCATTCCAATTACTTTATTGGGACGATTGGTAGCAGCAGCAATTTTAGTAATAGAAATAGAAGAAGTATTACTAGCGAGTATGGCATTAGATGGAGCAGCGGCATCTATCTCACCAAATATTTTTAATTTCAATTCAATGTTTTCTGTAGCAGCTTCCACTACTAAATCAGCAGCAGCAACACCTCCACCAATAGAAGTGTGGGTGCTAATATTAGCGAGGGTATCATTTTTTTCTTCGGGACTGATAGTTCCTTTAGCAACCATTCTATCCAAATTCTTGCCAATTGTAGCCAAAGCTTTTTCTAATTGCACAGGCTGCACATCTACCAATGTCACTTTGAACCCTTTTTGTGCAAATACATGCGCAATACCATTACCCATGGTACCTGCTCCAATTACAGAAACATTAAATATAGACATAGTGAATTATTTTTTTCTTTTGAAATCACCCCGTTTCCAAGCGGTAATAAAATCTGCCCATGCGGCAGGATTCATAATATTCATAGGAGGCACTTGACCTGCATAATAATATTTATTGGTCTGTTGTCTTAATTGAAAATTAACTGCCTCTCTTCCATCAGCAGGTAAACTGTTCAATAAAATTCTACGAGTAGCTTCATCCGTATTTTTACGGGCAATTTCATAAGCATCGTCTGGGAATCGATTATTTAAAAAATCTCGTTCAAATTGCTCTCGAGTAGGTCTTGGCTTTAAGATAGTAGCTGGCAAATAAGCAGTATCACTAACCAATAATTGAATCACACTGTATTGATTGCTCTCTAAATTGAGTGGAATTTGAATGCTATTATTTTTGAATCCTACGCTACTAAATGTAATTCTATCTCCTTTCATTACTGCAATAGAGAATACCCCATCATAACTCGTAATAGTACCACGACCTTTCCCTTCAACAATTACAGAGGCAGAAGGGATACCCCTTAAACTATCCGCGGTCATGATCACCCCATATAACTGAACGATTGAATCTCTGTAGGGATTGTTTTGTTGTGCATTTGCCTTTTGCATCAATCCAATGCCGATAAATATGATCAAAAAAGGTAAAATCAATCTTTTCATAAAGGCAGTTGCGGTTTAGAGGATGGCAAAGGTACTAATTTGCTTTGTTCTCCGTATTTCATAACAAAGTAAAGTCCTAGGTTGTTAACTTTGCAATCCAACGGTTATTTTAACAAAAACTTGAGCAACAATGACAACGGAATTAATCTTACAAGCATTGAGTAATGTGCAGGAACCAGATTTAGGGAAGGATTTGGTAACCCTAAACATGGTAAAAGATATAGCGATTGACGGGGATGCGGTTAGTTTTACCATTGTTTTGACTACTCCTGCCTGCCCAATGAAAGATTTAATGAGCAGAGCAAGTGAAAATGCCATTAAATTATTGGTGAATAAAAATGCCAAAGTAACCGTAAACTTTACTGCTAATACCACTTCAACCAGAAAAGACGATCAGAAAGTGCTAGGGGGGGTTAAAAATATTATTGCTGTAGTGAGTGGAAAAGGGGGAGTAGGCAAAAGCACTATATCCGCAAATTTAGCATTGGCTTTAGCAGAAGGGGGAGCATCAGTTGGATTAATGGACGCAGATATTTATGGACCTAGTGTGCCAATTATGTTTGGTGTACGAGGCGCCAGACCCATGATGAAAGAAGTGAATGGGAAGGGTATGATTGTGCCTTTGGATAAGTTCGGCATTAAATTGATGAGTATTGGCTTGTTGGTAGATGAAAAGAATGCAGTAGTATGGAGAGGTCCAATGGCAAGCTCTGCTATTAGACAATTTGTAACAGAAGTAGATTGGGGTGAGCTAGATTACTTAGTGATTGACATGCCGCCGGGAACGGGAGATATACATTTAACTTTAATGCAAACGGTACCAGTAACGGGTGCGGTAATTGTAACTACTCCACAAAATGTTGCATTAGCAGATGCAAAAAAGGGAATTGCTATGTTTAGTCAAGCCCAAATAAATGTGCCCATCATTGGGCTAGTAGAAAATATGGCTTATTTTACCCCTGCAGAATTACCGAATAATAAGTATTATTTATTTGGTAAAGAGGGGGGAACGAAACTGGCGGAGGAATATGACCTCTCTTTCTTAGGCCAAATCCCTTTAGTGCAAACTATTCGAGAAGGAGGAGATGAAGGAGTTCCAGCTATGGTAGGAAACGATGATTTGACTAAAGAAGCATTTAGAAATTTTACAGCACAAACCGTTCGGAATATAGCCATGCGCAATGCTAATTTTCCACAGACTTCATTAATAGAAGTGGTTTAAATGAAATGTATTGTCACCATAATTAGTTGGTGCATATGTTTAACTGTTGTAGCTCAATCCAATGATACAACGGAGAAACAAAATAGTGCTGCCATTCAATTGAGTGGATATGCAGAAATTTATTATCAGCATAATACCAATGGACCTGTCACCAACAATGATGCTTCTTTTGTATACAGCCATGATAATAATAAACAACTTAGTGTAAACCTTGCATTTGTAAAAGCAGCATATAAAAGGGATCGAATAAGAGCCAATCTAGCCTTGGCGCTGGGCTCTTATATGCGCGCCAATTATGCAGGAGAACAAGGAATTTATAAACAGGTATTAGAAGCGAACTTCGGTTGGAAATTAAGTAAAGACAATAACCTTTGGTTAGATGCTGGCGTATTCACTTCACATATTGGATTTGAAAGTGCTATCGGAAAAGATTGTTGGACATTGAGTAGAAGTATTGCAGCAGATAATTCTCCCTATTTTGAAACGGGCGTAAAATTATCCTATACTTCTCCCAATGAAAAATGGTTTATGAGTGCCTTGCTATTAACTGGTTGGCAGCGTATCCAAATGCTAAAAGGAAATACTAGCCCATCTTTTGGGCATCAAATTCAATACAAGCCCAATAGTAAATGGACTATCAATAGCAGTTCATTTATTGGTAACCCAACAGCAGGCATCAAAGGAGTAATGCGTTATTTTCATAATTTTTATGCTATTTATCAGTGGAGTAATCGGATTGGATTAATAGGGGGATTTGATTTGGGCCTACAAACAAACACACAGACTAAACGGGGCCAAATTTGGTATACTCCGGTTTTGATGTTACAATATGCTGCTAGTGATAAAATGAAGTTTGCATTAAGAACAGAGTCTTATCAAGATGCAAATGGGGTAATGATTGCTACAGGAACGCAACATGGATTTAGGGTTAAAGGCATTTCCTTAAATGTAGACTATGCCATTAGTAAGCATATTTTATGGCGTGCGGAAATCAAGCAACTACAAAGCAGGGATTTTATTTTTACCAAACAAGGCCATTTGCCTACGCAAAATTTATTTACTGCTTTAACGGCTTTTGCAGTTAGCTTTTAAATTTTCAAATTAATGGTACATTGCAGCTACAATGTATTTAACTAATCATTTTTCTACAGCAGAACAAGCAGATATATTGGCGTTTATAGAGTCCAATTCATTTGCAACTATTTGTGGCATGGGGTCTGATGGATTTCCTGTAGCTACGCATGTGCCAGTCATGATTGATATGCGTGAAAATAGACTGTTTTTGCAGGCGCATATTATGCGGAAACAAGCACATACAATTGCTTTTGAACAAAATGAAAAAGTGCTAGCAATATTTAATGGCCCTCATGCTTATGTAAGCGCACAACATTATGAACCACAAAACACTGCTAGTACCTGGAATTATTCTGCTGTTCATGCTACTGGAATTATTCGGTTTCTAGGGGATGCAGAATTGTATTCTATGTTAAAAAACTTAACGGCTAAATATGAGCAGGATCCTGCATCTCCATCTCAAATGAAGCATATGAGTGATGACTATATTCAATCAAATATGAAAGCGATTGTTGCATTTGAAATTGAAGTGACTCAATTGCAACATGTGTTTAAATGGAGTCAAAATAAACCAACTCATATCCAAGATAAAATAGTAGAAAGTTTAGCCAATGGGAGCATAGAAAATCAAATTGCTGCAAACGAAATGAAAATAAGATTGAACAAACAATAATTATTTATGAAAAATATATTCATAATGGGGGTTATTATTGGCTTTTTTAGCTGTAATAGTACAAAAATGAATCAACAAAATAAAATGACTCAATTTGATTGGCAAGGTCATCGTGGTGCTAGAGGATTGGTTCCAGAAAATACCATTCCGGCCATGATTAAAGCAATTGATTTGGGTGCGGTTACGTTAGAAATGGATGCGGTAATTACTGCAGATAAACAAGTTATTTTAAGTCATGAGCCTTTTTTTAACCATGAAATTACTACTAAGCCAGACGGTACACCAGTTAGCAAAGCAGAAGAGAAGCAGTTGAATATTTACACTATGAGTTATGCAACTACACAGCGGTATGATGTTGGTTTAAAAGGGAACACTAGGTTTCCACAACAGCAAAAAATGGCAGTTACCAAACCCTTATTATTAGATGTGATTGAAGCGGCTGACCAATATGCTTTATCTAAAAATAAGCCATTGCCTTTTTATAATATCGAAACTAAATCCCAACCTTCTACAGATAATCAATACCATCCAAGTCCAAAAGAATTTGTTGATTTATTAGTGGCTGTAATCAAACATAAAAAAATATCAGATAGAGTTACTGTTCAGTCTTTTGACATAAGAACATTGCAATACTTACATCAACAGTATCCTTCTATTGCTACTGTTTTATTGATAGAGGATTACAATAAAAAAACTTTGAATGAGCAATTGCAAGAATTGGGTTTTACGCCTACCGTTTATAGCCCTCATTATAGTTTGGTGAATGAGGCGATAGTAAAGGATTGTAAGTTGAAGGGTATGCGATTGGTTCCTTGGACTGTGAATGATTTAGCCACTATGAAAAATCTAAGGGCTTTGGGCGTAAACGGAATCATTTCAGATTATCCCAACCTTTTTTACTTTCCTTAAAAGTAGATTAGTAGTACTTCCTTCTTGATTACCTTTGCATTAAGTAGCGTTTATGGAAAAAATTATTATTACGCTTGATGGGTATTCCTCTTGTGGAAAAAGTACCCTAGCGAAACAGATGGCCAAAGTGCTGAATTATATTTTTATTGATAGTGGAGCCATGTATAGGGCCATCACTTTATATTTTGTTGAAAATCAAATAGATTACACAAATGATATAACAGTTCAAGCAGCGTTAAAAAATATTAGCCTAGCGTTTGATTATAATGCAATTACAGGCAGTAGCGATATTTTATTAAATGGTCGGAATGTTGAAAATGAAATACGCGAAATGCGCATCAGCAATTTAGTAAGTGATGTAGCTGCTAATCAATTTGTACGAGAATTTGGTGTGGCACAACAACAAAAAATGGGATTGCAAAAAGGCATCGTAATGGATGGAAGAGATATTGGAACTACCGTGTTCCCCAACGCCGAATTGAAAATATTTGTAACAGCAGACCCTGCCATTCGTGTTGCTAGGCGACATTTGGAATTAGCTGCTAAGAATCCTGGGATTACGAAAGAGGAAGTTCAGGCCAATTTAGCCATGCGTGATGAAATAGATAGCACTAGAGAATTTAGCCCTCTAAGAAAAGCGGATGATGCAGTGGTTTTAGACAATAGTCATTTAACCAGAGAAGAGCAGTTGAATACTGCTCTCCAATGGGCAAATGAGAAAATTAATTCAATATCTGTTCAGTAATTTTACCAGTGCTTTTGTGTTTTAAGATGAGTTTTTTAGCCCCATAATGGGTCATCTCTTCTTTTACCAAATAGTGGTCTTGATCGTAAGAAACTAAGTGCGATTCTTTGGTTAATCCTGTTTTCCCCCTCCAGATATCTAATTGTACAGGTTCCCATATTTTAGACTTGGCGCTTTTGTAAGCGGCATCTAAGATGGCATTAACTACATAGCCGTCATAAAAAGTTTCTTTGGGTGCAATTCCTTTTTCCAAGGCGTTGAACATATCCATAAACATATGGTTGTAGCCCAATTCATTTAGCTCGTCACCTACGGGGAATAACCAACCACTATTGCTTTCGGCTTTCTCTGCAATATAATCACCTCCTTTTCCTGTAGTGAACATATCAAATCCGGTTCTCAAAAAAGAGTTGATCCAAATAGTGCCTTCGGTGCCCATAACTTCATCTCTAAGATCTAATCCTCCTCGGAAAGTCCAGCTTACTTCAAATTGACCAATGGCTCCGTTTTCATATCTCACTAAACCAATGGCATGGTCTTCCGCATCAATAGGCTTTACCTGCGTATCAGCCCAACACATAACTTCTACCGGTTTAATGTCTTTGCCAATATAACTACGCGTAATCTCTACGCAATGGCAACCTAAGTCTAGTATGCAGCCTCCACCAGCTTGTTCAATATCCCAGAACCATTCGCTATGTGGACCAGGATGCGTTTCGCGACTTTTTGCCCACAAAATTCTACCCAATGCACCTTCTTGTACACTTTGACTGGCTTTGATGAATTTGGGTGTGTACACCAAGTCTTCTAAATATCCATTGAAAATGCCAGCTGCTTCTACTGCTTCTAACATTCGCTTGGCTTCTGCTGCATTTCTGCCCAAAGGCTTGGTTGTCATTACCGCTTTCTTGTGTTTGCAACAAAGCATCACTGCGGCCTCATGTAAATTATTGGGAAGTGCAATACAAACAATATCTACATCTTCTCTTGCAATGGCTTCTTCCATTACGGTAGTGTAATGATGACATTGATAATCTTCCGCAAATTTGCGTGCGCTCTCCTCCCTTCTGGAATAAATACTCACAATAGTATCTCTGCTTCTATAACCTTGCAAAGAGTCTGCATAAAAACGGCCAATAAAGCCGGAACCTAACATGGCAATACGCTGCATGAAATTGAGTTTTTATAATTAAGTGGTTGCAATTGATTTTTTCTCTTTAAAGAAAAGGATAAAGAAAACTAAAACGGCTGCTGCAATATATGCAGGCACCATCCAGATACTCATCCAATCATGTCCTGTAGCGGTTTTAGCACCATCTACTACATAACCAGAATAGCCAGTCCCTATCACCATACCTAATCCATAAGTAGCAAATGTGAATAAGCCTTGGGCAGCATTCTTAATTTTTTCTCCCGCTTTTTTCTCTGTATACATATAGCCTGTAACGAAAAAGAAATCATAACAGATGCCGTGTAACACAATACCTGCGTACAACATCCAATTGGAATCACCTGTATTCCCGTAAGCAAAGAATATATAACGCAATACCCAAGCTAGCATGCCAAAAATGAGCATATTCTTCACCCCAATTCTGTTAAATAGCAATGGAATGGCTAAAATAAAAACAGCTTCCGAAACTTGACCTAAAGTCATTTTAGAAGCGGCATTCGGAAAACCAATTTCGTTTAAAAAAGGATTGGCAAAGCCATAGTAAAATGATAGAGGAACGCAAATTAAAATGGCCGCTATAAAAAATACTAAATAGGATTTGTCTTTAAATAACACAAATGCTTCGGTGCCTAAAGCAGAAGAAGCATCAGTTGTTTGAGCTTTAGGAGGAGTGTTGGGTAATATAAAACTAAACAGCCCTAATCCCCCAGATACTGCTGCAGCTATGTAAAATGTATCAGCAGATTTTTCAATTCCCATTTGACCAATCATCACGCCTGCAACAATCCATCCAATGGTTCCAAAAACACGAATCCAAGGAAACTGTTTGCCTGGGTCGGTCATTTGAGAGAAAGCCACGCTATTGCTTAATGCAATAGTGGGCATATATACCAACGAATAACAAAGAATTATCCAATAAAAAGTATTGTTATCAGTAATTTTTGTGGCCATAAATAAAAGGCCAGCACCCAATACATGTAATATCCCCATGATTTTTTGGGCCGCAAAAAAACGATCGGCAATTAATCCCACAAAAAAGGGCGAAATCATGGTAGCAATTGCTAGTGCCCCATAAGTGGCCCCAATTTGAATACCCGAAGCTCCTAAAGGTGCTTCGCTCATATATGTACCCATAGTTACATACCAAGCACTCCAGATAAAGTACTGTAGAAACATCATCAACGATAATTTAATACCGGTAGTTATATTCATAAAGCAAGTTTTGAATGGACAATATAAATATTTATATTGTAGAATGAAAATTCGATTTTGGCCCCTAATCAATCGAATTCGAAATTTTTATAAAGAACAAAATATAAATGAAGGATAGACTTTATGTTGAAGAAATTAAACAAAGCATTTCTCAATTAGCCCCTGGTTGGAATTATAATTCGGGGTGCATTGAGCGGGAGTTTATTTTTAAAGATTTTGCTCAAGCATTTGGGTTTATGACT
This sequence comes from Sediminibacterium sp. FEMGT703S, assembly GCA_002786355.1. Taxonomy (GTDB): domain Bacteria; phylum Bacteroidota; class Bacteroidia; order Chitinophagales; family Chitinophagaceae; genus Sediminibacterium. The sequence continues at coordinate 54,067 of PGCO01000013.1, read as the reverse complement.
TCTGTTGCAGTTATTGCTGAAAAATTGAATCATCATCCTAATTGGTCTAATGTTTATAATAAGGTTTATATAACACTTACAACACACGATTCAGGAGGGATAACTCAATTAGATTTTGACTTTGCAAAAGAAGTGGATCAAATTGCCTAATCTTATTTTCAGAAGGGAGTCGAAGGATTGCGATTCAGAATATATAAAATCATTATAATCAAAATAATCCAAAAAAAGAACAATTCTAAAAATGTTAACGATTTGATAATATAGTGTAGATATATACCTATAATTGCGTTCAAATTCAAGTTAATGCGCCTTTTTTTAATTGGAGTTTTGTTTTTCCCATGCTTTGCATATGCTCAGTTAGATTTACAAATTCGTAAAGAAACCTCACCCACATCAAAATGGTATGAGAGCTTCTCTATAAGGGGATATAGTCAATTTAGATATAACCGCTTATTCGAAACCAATCCAAATCTAAATTGTGAACAATGCGATCGTTCATGGGGTAATAACGGTGGTTTTTTCATGAGACGTATGCGAGTCATTTTTTCTGGGCAATTAAGTAAAAATGTTTATTTCTATATACAGCCTGATTTTGCCAGCAGTCCTGCTTCAGATAGACTTCATTTTGGTCAAATAAGAGATGCTTATGTAGATGTTGGTTTAGACAAAGACAACGAATTTAGGCTTCGAATAGGTCAAAGTAAAGTTCCATTTGGATTTGAAAATATGCAATCTAGTCAGAACCGAATTCCATTAGATAGAAATGATGCACTTAACAGTGCTGTTTCAAATGAACGTGATATTGGTACATTCTTTTACTGGGCACCCAAAGAAAAACGAAAGTTGTTTTCTAGTTTAATCAGTGAAGGGTTAAAGGGTAGCGGTGATTATGGTGTTTTTGCTTTTGGACTTTATAACGGCCAAACGGCAAATAATCCTGAGTTGAATAATAAGTTGCATATTGTTTCAAGGTTTAGTTACCCATTTGAATTAAATAATCAGATTGTTGAGGTTGGGTTACAAGCGTACAAGGGAAAATTTGTTATTCCAAGGTCTAATTTGTCAAACGGTGTTAAGTACAATTCTGATTTAAATTATGTTGATGAGCGAATTGCTACAAGTTTCGTTTTATATCCAAAACCCTTTGGTATTTTATCAGAATATAATATTGGAAGAGGGCCAGCATTTAATAAGATTACTGATTCAATTGAGGTACAACCTTTAAATGGGGGCTATATTACCTTTAGTTACTTAAAAAAACTCAATAAGCAAACTTTGATTCCTTTTGTTCGCTATCAATATTATAATGGGGGTAAAAAACATGAGCGGGACGCAAGAAGCTATATCGTTAATGATTTAGAAATAGGTGCAGAATGGCAACCTAATAAAAACTTTGAGCTTGTGGTTAATTATACCATTTCTAACAGAAGGTATGAAGATTATATTTTGCAAAACAACTTGCAAAGAGGTAATCTGCTTAGGATTCAGGCTCAAGTAAATTTTTAGAATGTTTAAAACAGAAAAATCCCTTGTAAGTAAGTTGTATTTACTTGAAAAATTTCCTGGTAAAGGGGGATGGACTTATGCAAGAATTCCTGAGATTCTTCCAGATAAACATGCTCATTTTGGATGGGTTAGGGTAAATGGCTTTATTGATGATTACAAAATTGAACATTACCATTTAATGCCAATGGGAAATGGGAGTTTGTTTTTACCAGTTAAGGCTGAGATTCGAAAGAAAATAAAGAAACAATCAGGGGATACTGTTTATATTACGCTTTACTTAGATGATCTTCCTATAGATATTCCTGAAGAGTTAATGTTGTGCTTCATTGATATGCCAGGTAGTTTGCAAGCTTTTAAAAATCAATCTGAAGCGGAGCAAATTGCTCAACTTCAGTGGATTTATGCTGTTAAAAAAGACGAGACTAAAGTAAGTAGAATTAATGCTGTTATTCAAAAGCTTGTTGTTAATAGTTGATGCATTATGAGTAAATTGAAATCAATTCGTTAAACTTAGTTATGGATTATTGTAGTGAAAAGAAGTTTTCTAAATCTGATTTTTTAATTCAGCCTATATCTAGAGGCGAGTATGAAAATTGTCAATTTGATCATTGTGATTTCTCCAATCAAGATCTTTCTGATTGTAAATTTATAGATTGTGTTTTTTCTGACTGTAATTTATCATTAGTAAATCTTAAAAATACTGCTTTGCAAAATGTGCAGTTTATAGATTCAAAATTGTCTGGAGTTCAATTTGATACCTGTAATCCATTTGCCTTAGCTGTTTCCTTTAAAAAATGTATTATTCAACATGCTACTTTTTTTCAGTTAAGATTGAACAAAACGGTATTTGAACAATCCGATTTAACAGGATCAGATTTCTCTGCTGCGGATTTAACTGCTGCTGTTTTAGACCATTGTAATCTTGCACAAGTTATTTTTGAACGAACTATTTTGGATAAAGCAAATTTGACTACTGCGTATCATTTTTTAATTGATCCAGCTGTCAATAGTATCAATAAAACAAGATTTTCATTAGATGGGTTGCCTGGTCTCCTTAGTAGATATAATATTGTTATTGATTAAAAAATAATTATAAAACAAGAAAAATTTATTGTTATTCAATAAATTTACCTATTTTTGATTTTTAATTAATTTATTCAAACTGATATTATGGAAATCAAAATTGGCTCTAAAGAGATGTTAACCATCTTGCACATTTTCGCATGGATAATTTTTATTGGAGTTTGTATTGAGGCAGGAGGAATTATTTTCAATACTTTCTTTGCAATGGTTATTAATCCAATCGGTGCAAAAAACTTTTGGATGAAAATTGATCTTTCTAATTTAATGAGCTACGATAAAGGATATTTTTTAGTTATTACGGTAATTATGAGCATCGTTGCATTTATGAAGGCATTAATGTTTTATTTGATTGTTAAACTCTTCCATAAAAAAGCATTTGATTTTACTCATCCCTTTAACTCAACATTAAAGCAATTTATTTCCAATTTAGCTTACTTGACTTTTGGAATTGGCTTGTTTTCGATTTGGGGACTAAAATACGCTGCATGGTTGAGGTTAAGTAATGTTTATGTCCCATCTGTTGAAGATTTACGTTTAGGTGGAGCAGATGTTTGGCTGTTTATGAGTGTTATTCTTTTTGTGATTGCCCAGATTGTTAAACGGGGGATTGACATTCAAACTGAAAATGATTTAACTGTATAAGTATGCCAATTATAGTAAACTTAGATGTTATGATGGCAAAGCGTAAGATGTCGTTAAACGAGCTTTCAGAAAAAGTTGGCTTGACTCTATCTAATTTGTCCATTTTGAAAACGGGAAAAGCTAAAGCAATTCGATTTGGTACATTAGAGTCGATATGTAAAGTATTAGAATGTCAGCCAGGTGATATTCTTGAATTTGTAGATCACTAATACTGTTCGTACCAGCTAAATTTTTCTTTGATGATACTTGCTTTTTCTTGTTTCAAGTGATTTAAAAAAGCCAGAGAAACGGGAGAATGTTTTTTACTTTTTTGCCAAATTAAACTCCAAGTAGTTTTAATGGGTAGTCCTTTTGTTGGAATAATTTGTAATTCTTTGTTTTGCAATTCATTCTTAATACCAATGAGTGGCATTATGGAATACCCAAGTCCGGCCATTAATGCTTGTTTAACTGCTTCATTAGAAGTTAACTCCATTTTTTTCTGAATGCTTAATTGATTTTTTTCAAAATACTTCTCCATTGTTTGTCTAGTTCCTGAACCTTGTTCTCGAAATATGATGGGTATATCTTTAATAGAAAGTTTGGGTTTATTATTTCCTACCAGGTATAATTTGTTTTGTAATAAATCTAGTTTTTCAATGTTTAATGAATTAGGTAAAATGGATACTAAGGCAAAGTCGATTTCGTTTTTTTCTAAACTCTCTATTACTTTAGACTTATTTGTTACATCCATATTTAATTCTATGCCAGTATTGTGTTTCATGAATTCGGTTAGAAAATATGGCATAATATACTTTCCTGTTGAAACTACAGACAATTTTAGCCGACCTGAAAGTTGACCTTTGTATGCTAAAGTTTTATTGTTAATGGCATTCGCTTGATTAATTATTTCTGCTGCTGCTAAAGCAATTTCTTTCCCAAAATCTGTGATATATATCTTTCTGCCAACCACTTCTGTTAAAGGTATTTCGAATTGGTCTTGAAGATTTCTCAATTGAATGGAAACAGCTGGCTGACTCAAATGCAACTCTTCTGAAGCTTTAGTAACACTCTGTGTTTCTACCACTTTTATGAAAATTTGCAACTGATTTAATGTGTAATTCATAAAAATTGTTTATGCTTAATATATTAAATATAAATAAAAATTTATGTAAAATACTTGCAAATTTGCACCCGTTAGTTACAAGCAAACATGAAGTATGAATAAATTTCAATTTAAGTCATCAATAGGGATCATTATCGTAGCATTCCTATTAATCTTCTCTATTAAATCAGTTGACCCAATTTATAGTAATCTATTTTCTTCGGTTTCAATTATAATGGCAGTATTTACAACACATACTTTCTTAAATCGTAATCAAAGTAAATCAACTAATGAGTAATAATCTTTTTACTGATCTCATAATTGAAAAGAAAATTTTGGTTAAGACCTTTGTTCTACACTCTTCAATACAGTTGATTAATGAGTATAGAATAACATCTCCTATTAAAGTAGCGTATGAACTATAATTTGTTATTAGACAATCTAACCAATCCGGCTTTATTATTTTTCGTTTTAGGTATTTTAGCTGTTTATTTAAAAAGTGATTTAGAAATACCTCCCAATTCATCAAAGTTTATTTCGCTTTACTTGTTGTTTGCTATTGGCTTTAAAGGAGGACAAGAACTTTCACATGAAACATTCACTTCGGAAATTGCTTGGTCAATGCTTTTTGGGGTAATGATTTCAATTATTATTCCTTTGTATACTTTTTTCATTCTAAAAAAACGATTGAATATTTATAATGCTGGTGCTATTGCTGCTGCTTATGGTTCTGTAAGTGCAGTTACATTTGTAACAGCAGTGACTTATCTGGAATCTCAACAATTAGGTGTTCACGGTTACATGGTTGCCATAATGGCTTTAATGGAATCTCCTGCAATTATTGTTGGTTTATTACTGATTAGTTTTTTTGATAGCGAGGAAGCAACCGATATTAAAAAAAGGGATGTCGTTAAACATTCATTTACCAACGGAAGTGTTTTGCTTATTTTGGGGAGTTTACTAATTGGTTTTGTTGCCAATGCTAAACAAGCAGAAGGGATCAAGCCATTTACCAATGATTTGTTCAAAGGATTTCTAGCCATTTTTTTATTAGATATGGGAATTTCAAGCGGAAAGAAACTAAAAGCTTTTTTCTCTTTTGGATTTTTTCCTTTCTTTTTTGCCTTCTTTATTCCTTTATTAAATGGTGCATTTTTTGCATGGGCTAGCTTGTTTGTTACGGATGATGTGACCAATCGATTTATGTTTGCAATTTTAGCAGCAAGTGCCTCCTATATTGCTGTTCCTGCTGCAATGAAAATATCCGTCCCCAAAGCAAATCCAGGTCTGTTTTTACCAATGGCATTGGCTATTACTTTTCCAGTGAATATTACCATTGGTATGCCGCTTTACTTTCTAATTGCTCAATCTACTTGATATACTGATTTATCTTTTCTATATTTAAGCATAAATCAAATATATGATACGGAAAATCTTTACAGTTCTAACTGTAATATTTGCATTGATGTTTATCAATGGAGGCTTAAATAAATTCTTCAACTATATACCGGTACCTCCTGATTTGCCAGTTGAAATGGTAAAAGTGAATACTGCATTAATGGAAATTGTTTGGTTAATGCCATTGATTGCTGTAGTTGAATTGGTAGGTGGTGTTTTATTATTAATTCCAAAATTTAGAGCACTTGGTGCCATTATAATATTCCCAATCATGGTAGGTATTTTGCATATTCATGCTACAGTAGCTTTGAGTGGTTTGCCCCTGGCGATTATTCTCTCTCTAGTATTATTGTGGATTATGTGGGAAGATAGAGCTAAGTACCTACAATTGATAAAATAGCAGATAAATTCCTTTTTCATCAGTTGGATTTATTTCACCATTTTTTATTCCCTTTTTAGTAGCCATTACATTGGAAAATTTATTCACTATTCTACCCGATCTAGTTGGAACATTTGCTTTTGCAATTAGTGGAATAAAATTGGCATCTGGCAAGCAAGTAGATTGGTTGGGAGCCTATATTATAGGCTTAGCAACAGCAATAGGGGGAGGAACAATCAGAGATTTGTTATTGGGGGTCACGCCATTTTGGATGCTAGATAGCCGTTATTTTATTACCACAGGGGTTGCATTATTGGCTACTTTATTTTTCAAAGAAAAATTGTTCAGATGGAAAAACACGCTTTTTTTATTTGACACCATTGGTTTAGGTCTTGTCACTATTGTAGGAATTACCAAGAGCTTAGATGCCAATTTCCCATATTGGGTTTGCATTGTTATGGGGGCAATTACAGGTTCAATTGGTGGGGTGATCAGAGATATTTTATTGAACGAAGTTCCATTGCTGTTACAAAAAGACATTTATGCCTTAGCTTGTATAATTGGAGGGGTAGTTTATTTTGGTTGTCTTTATTTTAACTTAACTACAGGGTTAACAGAAATCATTGCAGCATCTGTTGTGATATTAGTTCGTGTTTTAGCGGTTCAGTTTCGTATTCATTTGCCTATTTTGCGTTCAATACCCTCAAGCGATAACATAAATATTAAAAAATAAAACCATGTACTATGGCATCAATTAAAATTGAAATCAAATGGGCGATTATTTTTTCTATAATGGGATTAGTTTGGATGTTATTAGAAAAACTAAGCGGTTTGCATAGTACTTATATTGATTATCATCTTTATTTAACCAATTTATTTGCAATTCCTGCAATTTGGGTAATGGTATTAGCATTAAAAGAAAAAAAGAAAGTCTACTATAATGGTAATATCTCCTATAAGCAAGGGTTGATATCTGGAATTTTTTTGTCTTTTATTATTGCATTATTTAGTCCTTTAACTCAATGGATTACAACTTATATAATAACTCCAGATTATTTCCCTAATGTAATTAAGCGATCTGTTGAAATTGGGTATTTCAAAACAACTGCAGAAGCAGAAGCAAATTTTAATTATTCAAATTATGCAGTTCAAGGAGCAATTGCAGCATTAATTATGGGTTTGGTAACTACTGCTATTGCAATGATTTTTATTAGAACCAAAAAGTAATTTCACCCATTTCAATAAAATCAAAAATTATTTACAAATATTCCCAACAATCTGTAAATAATGTATCATTTAGTTCTAGTTCTGTAATAAACTACAGTACAATGTTTTTGACCTTTAGTCTTTCAAAATAACATTAAAAAAGACTACATGAAAAACAAAACAGAATTATTAGGAAATTGGAAAGAGCTTAAAGGAAAATTGAAACAAAAGTATGCAATGCTAACCGATGACGATATGTTGTTGGTTGAGGGAAAGCAGGAGGAACTAATGGGACGTCTTCAAGTTAAATTAGGTAAGACTAAAGACGAGATACAAAAAATCCTTACTTCATTATAGTTATTACAATCTAAAAGTATAAAATGAAAAAATTAAGTTTGATTTTTTCTGCCCTTATTCTATTGGCAGGAACGGAATTGATTAGCTGTAATACCTCTGCTGAAAAAGTAGAAAAAGCAGAAGACGAGGTTAAAGTAGCTAACGAAAATCTAGATGAAGCAAATGCCGAATATTTGGCAGATGTTGAGCAGTTTAAGTTAGAGACTAATCAAAAAATTGCTGATAATGCAAAAAGTATTGCAGACTTTAATGCAAGGATCGCAACAGACAAGAAACTTGCAAAAGCAGAATACAAAGAGAAGATTGCTGCATTAGAGTTGAAAAACACTGACATGCAGAAAAAAATGGCAGATTATAAAGCGGATGGTAAAGATGGTTGGGCAAAATTTAAGGAGGAATTCAACCATGATATGGATGAATTAGGGAAAGCTTTAAAGGATTTTACAGTAAAAAATGATTAAATATTTTTTCAATATTAGTCTTGATGAAGTTATCAAGCAATTGAAAACTTCACTCAATGGCTTATCCCCGATCGAAGCGTCTAATCGTTTAACCCATTACGGATTAAACGTATTGATTGCCAAGGAAAATAAACCCGCATGGGTTTATTTTTTTGCTCAGTTTAAAGACTTTATGATTCTCATTTTAATAGCTGCTGCTATTATTTCTGGGTTCATGGGTGATATTGCTGATACTATCATTATATTAGTCATCATTCTATTGAATGCTTTATTGGGTTTTAGTCAAGAATACAAGGCTGAGAAATCGATGGAAGCATTAAAGAAAATGAGTGTCACAACAGCTCAGGTGATTCGGGATGGGCAGCCAGAAATAATTCCTTCTGAGCAATTGGTTTCTGGAGACCTGATACATTTGGAAGCTGGCAATATGGTACCAGCTGATATTCGATTAGTTGAAATACATTCTTTAAGTATTGATGAGTCTTCCTTAACTGGAGAGTCTAATGCTGTACATAAAAAAGTATCAACTATCGATAATGAGGATGTAGCATTAGGCGATCAATTAAATATGGCATTCAAAGGCACATTAGTTACAAGTGGTAGGGCCGTGGGTTTGGTTGTTGCAACAGGAATGGAAACGGAATTAGGTAAAATTGCAGGTCTATTACAAGAAGAGAAAGTTAAAACCCCATTGCAAATTAGGATGGGGCAGTTTGGAAAAAATTTGTCGTATATTATTTTATTGATTTGTTTGGCCTTATTTGTTAGTGGACTTGTAAGAGGTGAGGAGCCATTTAAATTATTACTACTCTCAATTAGTTTAGCAGTTGCAGCAATTCCAGAAGCACTGCCTGCTTTAATAACTATTGCATTGTCTAAGGGTGCAGCAAGGTTGGCTAAGCGTAAAGCATTGGTAAGAAAATTACCCGCTGTGGAAACCTTGGGTTCAGTTAGTTTTATTTGTACAGATAAAACGGGTACGATAACGCAAAACAAAATGAAAGTTGTTGAACATTTTGAAAAGAATGATTTAGCGTTGCCATTTACTGATACTCCATTGTTGCTTGCTATGATTCTAAATCAGGATATTCAGTTTGATTCATTGGAAGAACCAATGGGGGAGTCAACTGAGTTAGCTATAGTAAAATATGCTCTAGACCAACTCGCCATATCTGAGTTTCACCAATTGTATCAACAATTTCCTAGGATTGCAGAAATACCTTTTGATTCTGATCGAAAATGTATGACTACTGTTCATACAGTAGGGAATCAATTTTTAGTCATTGTGAAAGGAGCAGGTGAAACCATACAAAGTTTTTTATCGGATGAAGCGGATAAAAAAATGTTAGTAAAGCAGTCGGATCAATGGGCAGAAAAAGGAATGCGAATTATCGCCTATGGTTTTAAATTACTTGATCAATTGCCTCAAAATATAGCACCAGAATCCATAGCTTTTGATTTGGAATGGATTGGAAATATTGGGTTAATGGATCCTCCTAGAACGAATGTAATTAAAGTTATTCAAGAGTGTAAAAATGCTGGAATAAAGCCCGTAATGATTACAGGAGACCATCCCGCAACTGCTAAGGCAATTGCTATGCAGGTAGGCATCATGAAGGAAAATGACATGGTGATGTTGGGAACAGCACTAGATCATTTAAGTGATGAGCAGTTCAAGAAACAGGTTTTAGAAATTGCTGTTTATGCAAGGGTATCTCCTAATCAAAAACTGCGTATTGTAAAAGCATTGCAAAGTAATAACCACTTTGTTGCAATGACGGGGGATGGGGTTAATGATGCACCTTCTTTAAAGGCAGCGAATATTGGTGTAGCAATGGGTATAACAGGAACAGATGTTAGCAAGGAAGCTGCTGATATTATTTTATTGGATGATGGATTTGCAACTATCGTAAATGCGGTGAAGGAAGGTCGAAGAATAGTTGATAATATTCGAAAATTCATTAAGTATATTATGACTTGTAACGGTGCTGAAATATGGACTATGTTTTTAGCACCCATTTTAGGTATGCCTATTCCCTTATTACCTATTCATATTTTATGGATCAATTTGGTCACGGATGGTTTGCCTGCATTGGCCCTGGCTAATGAGAAAGCGGAAGTGGATATTATGAAAAGACCGCCTCGAAATGCAACTGAAAGCTTGTTTGCAGATGGATTAGGCTATCATATTTTGTGGGTTGGCTTATTGATGGCTGGCGTTACTTTAGCAACTCAGGCCTATGCTCTGTACAATGAATCTGCGCATTGGCAAACAATGGTCTTCACTGTTTTATCGTTTGCTCAACTAGGGCATGTATTGGCAGTGAGAAGCGATAAAACATTCTTATTTAAGCAAGGGATTTTTTCTAATACCCTATTACTACTTTCCGTATTATTTACTTTTTGCTTACAGTTGGCAGTGATATATATTCCTTTCTTAAATCAATTATTGAAAACACAACCATTAAGCTTGCAGGAACTTGGCTTTTGTATTTTGATGGCAATGATTGTTTTTCATGCAGTTGAGCTAGAAAAATTAATCAAGCGCTTGTAAGATATCAGCCAATATATCTTCTTTGTTTTCAAGTCCTACACTAATTCTTATCAGTCCTGGAGTAATGTTTACGGCCTGTCTTTCCCCTTCAGTAAGTTTAGCATGGGTTGTACTTGCAGGATGTGATGCAATGCTTCTGGTATCCCCCAAATTAGCGGTGAGTGAAAGCATTTTGAGTTTATCTAGAAAAGATCGGCCAGCATCAATCCCTCCCTTTAAATCGAAACATACTATTCCGCCACCATTTTGCATTTGTTTTGTTGCAATTGAATAATGCGGATGCGATTGTAAAAAAGGGTACTTTAAAGAAGCAATTGCCTGATGATTTTCCAATGCTTGTGCTATAAATAGAGCATTGGATGCATGTCGCTCCATTCTAACATCCAAAGTTTCTAAACTCTTACTTAACACCCAAGCATTAAATGGCGAAAGTGCTGGACCTGTACTGCGGCAGAATAAATAAATTTCTTTAATCAAATCTTTGCGTCCAACTACAGCGCCCCCTAATACACGACCTTGACCATCTAACCATTTAGTTGCAGAATGGACTACCAAATCTGCTCCAAATGCAATGGGCTGCTGGTTTACAGGGGTTGCAAAACAGTTGTCTACATTTAAAATAATATTATGCTTTTTTGCCAGCTTCCCAATCATTGCTAAATCTAATACTTCAAGTCCTGGATTAGTAGGCGTTTCCAGATATATCATTTTAGTATTAGGTGTAATAGCAGCTTCCCATTCTTCTTCTGTTGCATTAGCGCCTATATAACCGTATTCAATTCCATATTTGGGCAAATATTTTGCAATAACGGTATGGGTACTACCAAATATTGAATTACAAGACAATAAGCGATCTCCTTGTTTTAGTAATGCCATGAACGAACCGAATACAGCACTCATTCCAGAAGCGGTAGCATATCCTGCTTCAGCACCTTCTAAAGCCACTAATTTATCTACAAATTCTTGTACACTTGGATTACTAAAACGCGAATAAATATTATCATCCGATTCATCTGCAAAAGCGGCACGCATGTCTTCCGCATTATCAAAACAAAAACTGCTGGTTAAGAAAAGGGGAGTTGAATGTTCCATTTCTTGGGTGCGTTCTGTTTGAATGCGAATGGCCTGGGTTTGCTTTCTCATAGTCTTAGTGCTGCTTTAAAATTTTCACAAAGGTACGCTTCACATGTCTTTATTTTGTACTAGAATTTTGAGCAATGGCCATACAGCAATATATCTGCAAAGCACCCTTTTTACTTGAATGTGGTGAAACATTAAATGGTTTAGAAATAGCCTATCATACCTATGGTAAAATGAATGCCTCTGGTACCAATGTGATTTGGGTTTGCCATGCATTAACCGCTAGTGCTGATATGGCTGATTGGTGGAAGGGATTGATAGGAGAAAAATGTTTAATCAATCCTGATGAATATTTTATTGTTTGTGCAAATATTATTGGGTCTTGTTATGGATCAACCGGACCTTTGAGTGCTAACTCAGCTAGTCACCAACCTTATTATTCTCATTTTCCTTTAGTTACCATACGCGATATGGTAGCTGCACATATACTGCTAAGACAGCATTTAGGAATTCATTCGATTGAATTAATGATGGGGGGAAGTATGGGTGGATACCAAGTGTTGGAATGGGCAGTGATGGAGCCATCGGTTATTAAGAAGTTGTTCTTAATTGCAACATCTCCTTCAGAATCCGCATGGGGTGTTGCGGTACATACCGCTCAAAGACTAGCCATTGAAGCAGATGCTACTTGGAGACATCATACTTCAGATGCTGGCGCTGCAGGATTAAAAGCCGCTCGCGCCATAGGGATGCTCACTTATCGCAATTACGCTACTTTTCAAGAGAAACAGACGGACCCAGATCCTGAAAAAATAGATGACTTTAAAGCATCTTCCTATATTAATTATCAGGGTCAGAAATTAGTCAACCGCTTTAATGCATTCAGTTATTGGTTGCTTACTAAGGCAATGGATAGCCATCATTTAGCAAGGGGCAGGGGAGGAAACTTAATTGCTGTATTACAAAGCATACAACATCCTACATTAATCATTGGAATAAGTTCTGATATACTTTGTCCTGTGGATGAACAACAATTCATGGCTACTTATATGCCCAATGCATCACTAGAAATCATCCATTCCACTTTTGGGCACGATGGCTTCATTATTGAGACGCAACAAATCTCCAATCTATTAAAACCCTTTATGCATCAAGGTTAAAGCGGATTGTATTTTTTTACCGCTTGTTGATATACCGTTGCTTTATCTAAAGTCATTTTTTTCGTTTGTTGATTCACATACATTTCCATTTGATCGGTGTAATGCGGCGAATCCTTTCTAGCAGATGCTCCATATACATTGATGCTTTCAATCATTGGCCCGTCTTTAGTAAAACGCACCAATTCAATGTAAGCATCACCTTGATTGCCTTTGTACATCCCATCTTTATAGGGAAGAGAATACATGGGCGCTAATACATCTGGTAAGCCAGGCAAGGGCAAAGCAACATTTCCCCTCACTAGTTTTTGAATATCGCCCAATTGCAAATTGGTTCTATTAAATCCTGCAAGCATTTTATTTTTTGCTGCTCTAAGTATTTCCACCGACTGATTTTCGGTAATTGTTTTTTGTTTTAAGTAAAGCGCTCTATTATCATAAACAGTATGCGTAATCATAAAAAAGGTACCAGCTCCAATACTTTCCGCATCAGCAATTTTATTCCAAGATTTTAAGTTTGAAATCAAGTCTGCAATATCAGTGTACTTCGTTTCATCTAGCATGAATAGCGTATCGATATTATACGGAAAATAAAAGTTGGATGGAAACTGTCTACTGAATTTGATTCGCTTAAAGTCTTCGTAATTTACTTTATTCAAGGGTTTGAGCATTTCCTCAAAACGCTTGCTGCGATTGTTTTCTAGAGTTTCATATCCCATCGTAATATCTTTCACCATAGGATTTTCAGGACCTTCCGTAGAATGAAAAGGAGAATGGTTGGTATTGTATACAAATCCAGACTTTGGTTGCAATACCTGTGGCAAAGCCTCTATTGGATGTAACTGATTCCACAACGTAGCACTGGTATTACCGGGTAAAGTGGCTTTCCAATTATAGTTTTTATCTCTGACTGGAATTCGACCATTACTGATATAATAAATGGTATCGTATTTATCTGCGTACACAATATTGTAACCAGGAATAGCTTTCATATTTACAGCTGCTTTAAACTCTGTAAAGTTTTTGGCTTTATTAAAGCGATACCATTGTTCTAAACCTCTGATATCCATTTGCGCAGGCATTCTGATAGAGAAAGTGCCTCTGTCTGTAATAATGGTTGGTCCATATTTACTCCAGTATGCTTTTTTCTTAACATTGATTTTTAAACCAGCAAGTTTTACTTTTAAATGGGCCACTCTTTCTTCTAATATCTCCCATTTACCGTCAAATTTATATTGGGTCTTATTTTCTGGGTTTATTTCTAATTGGTATACATCCAATTTATCAGGCTCATTCACCGTGTGTGCCCAGCCTAAATGTTCATTTACTCCATGCAATATGGACGGAGCACCTGGGAAGTTTGCTCCCAATATATTCCATCCTTCTTCACTGCTTAAATGGGCTTCATAAAAAGCTACTGGTCCCTCCAGCGGCTGATGGGCATTGATAGCAAGGTATACATTACCGTCTGTTGTTTTGTTACTGTTAAAGGCAAATGCATTGCTTCCCTGTGTTTTATAATTTTCTAACAAGGGAACGGTACCACCAAAAATTGCAGCCAATGCTTTATCAGCCCCTGAAAGCACACAAAGTTGTAAAACAGAGTACTGCACCATGTCTTTGGGGGTAACGGGGAATACTTTCTTAAGCAATACTTCTTTGGGATGTTTGGCCGCGTAGGCATTTAGACCAGCGCAATATCCTTCCAATAGTTTTTTAAAGTCGGGTGCTAAATCCGATTCATATCTTTCTTCTACCAATTCTGGTATTCTTAATAAATGAACAATATAATCGATAGAAGCCCCTCTTTTCCCCTGGTACTGCGCCAGCATGGCTTTGCCTGCAAGAAGGGATTGTTGTATGGTAGTAAAGTCGTCTTCCGCATGCGCCCAAGCCAAGCCATACGCTACTTCAGGGTCTGTTTTTCCGAAAATATGGGGAACGCCGTATTTGTCGCGGATAATATCAATTTTGGAAGGATTAATTTGTGCTTGAGAATGGATAGTAAAGAGCAAGCAAGCAATCAGGATGATTTTTTGAAACATAAACCGGTTTTCGTTTTAACAAATCTAAGGGTATAAGGTTGATTGAACTAAAATGCTACCAGCATGTTATCTTTGTTAAAATAATCAACCATGGGAATCTGGAACCAAATTCAGCAGTATTTATTTATCAAGAAAGAAGATCCCAATGCACCCAAATCTGCTTGGATGAAGTATATGCATGGGATGAATAGAATTTCTTTGTTGATGTTTTTGATTGCAGTCTTATTCATCATTATTAAACAAGTGGTCATTCCAATGTTTAAATAATTGATGGTTGTAGGAATTGCATAATTAGATTCGAAGCGTTTTTGGATGCATGCCCACCCGCTGATAGTAATTGATACAATTTTGAATATTCTTCCTTAAGTATTTCTTGAGCTTGATTATTTTTTAAGATTGAATTCAAGGCCTGTACCAAGTTGGCTGTATTTAATTCATCCTGAATTAATTCCTTTACTATTTCCTTATCCATAATTAGGTTCACCAAAGAAATGTATTTGATTTTAACCAATCTTCTTGCAATTTGGTAACTGATATTGCTTCCTTTGTAACAAACAACTTCTGGTACACTAAATAAGGCAGTTTCTAAAGTTGCAGTTCCGCTCGTAACCAATGCTGCGCTGGATTGCATTAATAACGCATAGGTACTATCTTTCACCACTTTTACATTGTTTTGTCCAGCTAAAAATGGTTCATAAAATTGATCTTCTTGGCCTGGGGCTTTAGCTACCACAAATTCATAATCAGGAAAATAAGAAGCTACACTTAACATGATGGGCAACTTTTTCGCAATTTCTTGTTTACGACTTCCTGGTAATAAAGCTATAATTGGCTTTGGTTCTGATGGATGCGATGCTTTAAATTCTTCAATGACTTCAATCAAAGGATGACCTACGTAATTAACCTCCCAATTCCATTGTTCTTTAAAATAGTTTTTTTCAAAAGGTAGAATGCACAGCATTAAATCGATGCATTGCTTCATTTTCTTTACTCGATTGGCTTTCCAAGCCCACACTTGTGGGGCAATATAGTAGACTACTTTAAATCCTTGTTGTTTAGCCCATTCAGCAATGCGTAAATTAAATCCTGGATAGTCAATTAGAATAAGTACATCAGGCTGAAAGCCTAAAATGTCTTTTTTGCAATAGCTTAGGTTGCCTAAAATAGTGGGTAAGTTTTTAATCACTTCAGCAAATCCCATGAAAGCTAAATCTCTGTAATGCTTTACCAGTTGGGCTCCTGCCGCTTTCATTAAATCTCCACCCCAGCATTGAATTTGTGCCGAAGGGTCTTGTATTTTCAATTGTTTAATCAGGTTACTGCCATGTAAATCTCCGCTGGCTTCCCCCGCTATGATATAGTATTTCATGCTGAATAACTAAATAAATAGTTAAATAACTAAAAAAATAGTTGTTAAACTAAAAATTTAGTTATAAGTTTACTCTTGTAAATGTACATCATGAAACCATTAACCAAAGCAGAAGAACAAATAATGCAGTCTATCTGGAAGTTGGAAACAGCTTTCTTAAAAGACGTTATTGATGCCCAACCTGAACCCAAGCCCCATAGCAATACCATTGCTACCATCGTAAAAATTTTAGTAGACAAAGGATTTGTAGGGGTAAACCAAATAGGAAGGGTACATGAATATTATCCAATAGTATCTAAAGAAGATTATTCTTCGAGTAGTATTAGAACATTGGTAGATGGATATTTTGAAGGTTCGTTTGCTGATGCTGTTTCTTTTATGGTGAAACAAAATGACATCAGTGTAAAAGAGTTGGAACTTCTATTACTAGAAATAAAAAAATTAAAAAAATAGGCTATGTCAACTACACTCTATTATTTTTTGCAGGTAATACTTTGCAGTGGGATCATGGTTGGGTATTACTGGCTGGTTTTACGCAATAATCGATTTCACCAATACAATCGATTTTATTTATTGGCGATTGCCTTGTTTTCATGGATTGTTCCTTTGATCAAAATTCAATGGAACAAGCCAGTTGAAACTGATCCCCAATTGATTCAATTCTTTTCGGTGATTGCCGATAATAATACAGAGATAGAATCTAATCTACATTCTAGCTGGTTTCAGTATGGCTGGCAAGGTATTTTAATGATGATTTATGCATTGATCGCTTTTGTTTTATTGGTAGGACTTATCAAAAGTTTGATTCAAATTTATCGTTTATTACAAACCCATTCTTGTAAAACGGTTGGGGAGATATTCCTTATTTTAACAAAAGCAAAGGGTGCACCATTTTCTTTCTTCAGTTATATTTTCTGGCACGAATCAATTGACCTTAGAAGCGATGCAGGCAAACAAATGATGCAACATGAACTCACCCATGTTCAGCAAAAGCATAGTATTGATAAAATAATCATTCAACTTGTTTTGATTGCCGGTTGGTTCAATCCATTTTTCTGGCTGATCAAAAAAGAAATGGAAATGATCCATGAATTCATTGCTGATAAAAAAGCTGTTGCCAATGGCGACTCTGCTTCACTTGCACAAATGTTATTGGCTGCTGCTTATCCACAGCAACATTATTTACTCACCAATCCTTTTTTCTTTTCACCTATTAAAAGAAGACTTCAAATGATTACCAAAAATACCAACCCCAGATTTAGCTATATGCGTAGATTGATTGTACTGCCTTTATTGGCCATTGTTGTTGTGCTATTTGCATTTAGAACAAAAGAGTTAAGAAATGAGGAAATTATTTCTGTCGGAACGCTAGTAGATAATTTGGTGGATAAAATCACAGCAAAAAAAACACCTACATTTTCACCCATAAATATTTATTTAAATAAACAATATACCGTTGTAATAAATGCTGGTCATGGTGGAGAAGATGATGGTGCAACTGCATTTGATGGCAACATTAAGGAAAAAAACCTAACGTTGGAATTAGCAAAAACGATTCAACAGGTTAATCAAAATAATCAAATAAAGATTATTTTAACTCGCGAAACTGATATTAATCAAAGTATTTATGAAGTAGCTAAGTATACCAATCAGCAATCCCCAGATTTATTTATTTCATTACATTGTAATACAGCACCTAAAAGTTTGGCGACTGCAAAGAAGGGTATGGAAATTTATATTGCTGACAAAACGAAAAGTTATAATCACGAAGAAAGTTATTTGTTTGCTAACCAAATGGCTAATAGTTTAACTGGTTTAGATATTTCAATGACTGGGTTAAAAAGTAGAAAAGAAGGCGTATATGTCTTACAAAATGTAAAGAGTCCTGCTATTTTATTGGAAACTGGTTATTTATCTAATACATCCGATCTGAATCAACTGAAAAATGAAAGCTACCAACAGAAGCTGGCCGCTTCTATTTTGAATGGAGTACAATACTATTTTTCAAATAAGGAAAAAGGGATTTCAATTGATACCACTATTTTAAATTCAGATTCTGTTTATATTATTCCTAAAGGTAAAAATGTACAATTTATATCCGAAGGTATAGATTCATCTAAAGCAATTCGATTTACAGGAATAGCCATGCAGGATAAAATGAATTTCAATTCTAAGAATAGTTCTATTTCTGTAAGTGGATATGGAAAAGAAAATGGAGTTTTAAAGGTTCCACCACTAAACGGAGATTCAATTCCACCACTGTTTGTAGTAGATGGGGTAAAGGTGGAAAAAATGTCTACTCAAATTGATCCTAATTCTATTAAAGAAATCACAGTATTAAAAAATAAATCTGCCGTAGAATTATATGGTGAAGAAGGGAAGCATGGAGTAATTTTAATTACGACTAAAAACAAAGCAGGGATGCCACCAGTGATGGCTTTGCAACTGAATAATACAAGTCTAGATTCTGTGAAATTTGTTCAAGGTCAACCACTTCATTTGAGCGATGATGTAAAAATGCGAGGATTTGTTTCAGTTGAAAAAGAGGGTAAAATCAATCCCAATAAATTAATAGGAACTCCATTAAATAATGGGATTGTAGTTGAAGGGTACAAGCTTAATGCTAGTGAACTTAGTGAAAAGCCAATGAAGGTTGTTCAAGGGTTTAAAATCAATCCTAATCCATTGGTTATTGTAAACAAACAACCAGTTTATGATGTTAACTTTGATGAGGTTAAAATCAATCCAAAAGATATTGAATCTGTAAATGTCTTAAAAGGTGAAAGTGCAAGAAAAAAATACGGTAATGCTGCTGAATTCGGTGCTATTGAAATAAAAACAAGAAATCAAATAGGATACAGTTTTAAAGAAATTACCGATGACCCTTCAGGTACCAAAGCATTTTTGATTAAGAATCCAGCAATAAAAAGGGTTTCTTGGAATCATGATCCATTGCGCATGAATCTTGAGTTTAAAGATGGAAGTATTGAGACTTATGATTTGAGCAACTCTTCTAGTGTAGAAAAAGCAATGAAAAAATATGGAAAGTTGTCATTGCCTGCGCCTCCGCCACCTCCTCCTTCAGGTCGTCCCGCTCAAGTTAAAGAAGAGAGCTATGATAAAGTGTTTACCAAAACTGAAGTTCCTGCATCATTCCCTGGGGGTAAAGAAGCTTGGCAAAAATATTTAGAAAGAAATTTAAAAATGGATTTGCCGGTAATAAATGGGGCACCTCCAGGAAAATATACTGTAATTGTTTCATTTATAGTTGCACCAGACGGTGGTATCAGTAATGTAAAAGCCGACAATGATCCTGGATATCAAACTGCAGCAGAAGCTGTTAGGATGATTGTTAAAGGACCTAAATGGGTCCCAGCTAAACAAAACGGAAAAGCAGTTAAATCGAAAGTAAAGCAGTCGATTACTTATGTAATTAGCGAAGAATAATCATTTGAAATCAATTATCAAGTAAATGATTATTGAACTTAAATTATAAAAACCACTTAAAGCCAAGGGAGATTAACGCATACACACAGGTTGCAATAAAAACTCCCTTGGCTGTTTTATCTTTCTGCTTGTTGATATAAACGGTAAATACAATGGCATTGGCAATTAATGCAATGCTAATGATACCACTCAATAAAGATTTTTGAAGCATCAGTACCTGAAAGAATTCATTCAACGTAAATAGGCTAAACTTCCAATAGTAATAGCCAAATAAGCCAAATATGGGGGCAATAAATCCCAATAGCAAGCCAAAACCAAATTGATCTTTATTAAACAGCATTAGAATTTCCAGTTTTTTTCCAACTGCTTTTTTAGTTCGTAGTTGGTTAAGTCAAATTGCACGGGTACCACACTAACATAATTATTTTTTAGGGCCCAAACATCACTCTCTTTGCTCTTGTCAAAATTCACAAACTCACCAGTCAACCAGAAATATTTTCTTCCGTGTGGGTCTTTTCTTTCGTCAAATTTTTCTTGGTATTTGGCATAAGCCTGAGAGCAGATTTTGATTCCTTTAATTAGTTCTGTTTTTACTTTAGGAATATTCACATTTAAGCAAATATGCTTATCTAATTTTTTGCTGGCCAATAACTGCTCTACAATAATGCGGGCGTATTTTTTAGCCCCCTCAAAATCCGCTTCTATACTATAGTCTAATAAGCTGAAGCCAATACTGGGGATACTTTCTATAGAAGCTTCCAATGCAGCACTCATCGTGCCCGAATAAATTACATTAATGGAGTGGTTGGCACCATGGTTAATACCACTGATGCAGATGTCTGGTTTGCGGTGTAATACTTTGTCTACAGCCAGCTTTACACAATCAACTGGTGTACCACTGCAGCTATAGGCTTCAATATCCCCAAAATTGTGCACTTTATGCAAGCGTAAAGGCTCTCCAATGGTAATAGCATGTCCCATACCACTTTGAGGTTTGTCTGGGGCAACTACAATAATCTTCCCCAATCCTTTTACCGCTTCTACCAATGCATGTATACCCGGTGCGGTAAAACCATCATCATTGGTTACCAATATAATCGGTTCTTCTTTTTTCTTAGTTGCTTTTACTTTTACTTTTTCTTTTGCCATACTGCAAGGTACGATAAGCCATGGCCTATCTTTTCTTTTTCGTTGTTGTAATTGTGCTAAAAAATTTAAATACTGGATAGGCTACTGGTTGGGTGCTAATTCCATTTGTATTTAAATAATGGTCAAAGAAATTCCAAGTTAATAAACCATCATCCGATTGAGGCTCTAAGGCATAAAAAATTAGGTTGGCCAAGGGTTGTGCCAAGTCTACCATAAAATCTCCTTTTTCAGCAGTAAAATTTTTGGGAATAAATTTACCTTCTGCGGATGCCATTTGATGTCCTTCAAATTTTCTAGTGGCTTTAGTGAATTTTTCAATCATGAATTCCTCTCCTTTGAACTCCGTTTTTTTCTCTAGCTTTTCTACTTTTACACCCATTAATTTCAAGTGTTGAACGATGCTGTCCATTGCTGCTGGTATAATATAACCTCTAGGTAAAACTGCATTCACCGTGTCTTTAAAATCCGCATAGTAATTTACTTTGTCTAAATGCGTGATTCTACCTGTTTTAACGATGCTTGTAGTTCCATCTTCCTTTTTAAAAGGAATATAGTCGTAGGTCCTAAAGTTGCGTAAACCCTCCAATGTAGGAACCATTTTAAATCTAACTCCCTTAGAAACTAAACCTGCATTATTGCGTACGTTTTCAATAGCATTTTTTTCTGCTTGCTGGTTTATTTGAATAATTTCAGCGGCATTATTGTTACAAAAAGTTAAAATCTCTTTTACAAACTGGTATGTGCTATTCATGCGTTGATAAAACCGTTCATGGGCAAAAGATTCACTTAATATGGACATCCTATTTCTTAAACCAATTTGATTGATAATATATCTTGGATGATGATTGTAGGTATAAAAATTTTTAATTGGCCATCCCTCTCTTGTAGAAAAATCGCCAAATGGTCCAAATAATAAATCATTTTTTTTCTTTACTTGGTCTGTAATAAATGGTAGGATAGTACTATTCGTATAATGATAAGGCCCTGGTTCTCCTGCTGATAAATACCCAGGAGCCCATGTTAAATCATAGCCATGCCATGTACCGTTGGTGGTATGTAAGTCTACTACCATTTGAGGATCCCATGCATTCAAAATATTGGCAACCATTGCCTTGGTTTCAGGGGTTTCCATCTTCATTCCGTCCCTGTTTAAGTCGAGCCCTTGTCCGTTTTCTCTGATACCTGTTTCTAGTGGGCTATTCTCTTGAGACGGCCTTAATCCCTTTGCAAATTGGTCGTTCCCATCTGTATTGTAAATGGGTACGAATACGATGATTTGTTTGCTAAGTAATTCGGATAAATTTCCCAATAAAATATCTCTCATTAACATCATGCTTATTTCTTTGCCTTCAACTTCTCCTGCATGAATATTTCCTTGAATGTAAACAACCGGTTTGCCTGATTGCTTTGCTTGTTCTGGAGAACTAATGGCAGGGTTCGCTAATACAGCAAAGGGAATGTCTTTTCCCATCGTACTTTTTCCTATTGAACCCACGTGAATGAGAGGGCTCATTGTTTTAATGGTGTTTAAAAACTGCATTACATCTGCATAGGAAGATGTTTTTTCGAAATTTGATTTCTCGGGCGTTATCATTAAAGACGCTGGAAATGATGCATTTTGTTGTGCAGTTGCACTAACAGAAAAACAAATGGAAAACAGAATAGCTATTTTTTTCATGGTCATTTATTACACATGAAAAGTACTGCAAACATTTTTTAGAATTGACTTGAAAAAATAAAAATGAAAATAAATTTTGAAAAACTAAAAAGTTTAGTAAATTGCGCTAAAAGTATTAGTTATGTCAAACGCTGGAAAGAATTTACGGTATCTGCGCAAACTGCGGGGCTGGACCCAGGAAGAGTTTGCCAACAAGCTAAAAATTAAGCGCTCTTTAGTGGGTGCTTATGAAGAAGAAAGAGCTGAGCCAAAATTGGAAGTAATGGAGCAGGTCTGCAGTATTTTTAAGCTTACACTGGAAGATTTTCTATTTAAGGACCTTACTGAAACAACAGGTGGTTCTTATTTGGATAGAAGACGTCAATTGAAAATGGTTGCTGAATCCAATGAAATTCGTTTTGTTCCTGTTAAAGCAGCTGCAGGTTATATGACTGGATATGCAGACCCAGAGTTTGTTGACGAACTGAATACTTTTACATTGCCTATGTTGGCTCCTGGTCAGTACAGGGCGTTTGAAATAATGGGTGATTCTATGTTGCCTACTCCAAGCGGTAGTGTGATTGTAGGTGAAAAAGTAGAAGACCTTGATGATTTAAAAAATAGTAATACTTACGTGGTTTTATCTCGTAATGAAGGAGTTGCTTACAAGCGAGTTATGAAAAACAATCGCTTGAAAAATAAAATCACTTTAATTAGCGACAATCCTCAATACGAGCCTTACAACGTAAGCGCAGAAGATGTTTTGGAGATTTGGAAAGCCGTGTACATTTTGCAAAAAGCCAATGCAGCACCTGTTTGGGATGTGAATCAGCTAGCTGGTATGGTTAACAATTTGCAGGAACAAGTAAGTACGCTTAAAAAGAAGCTTAACTAGTTGGTAGCTTATTCATAGAAGTTGGCAGCTAATCTAAAGGTATTGCAATGAGCTTCAACAATTGTTCTGACATCGGGTGAGTAGCCCCCTCCGAGTGCAACAGTTACGGGTATTTGATGCTTTTTTAATTGTGCAAATACCATTTTGTCTCTTTGCTTGCATTCGTCAAGGCTTACTTGAAGTTTGCCAAATTTATCTGTGTTTAAAATGTCTACTCCTGATAAATAAAAGGCAAAATCTGGTTTTACTTGATTGATTAATTTGGGAAGTGTTTCTTCTAAGATGGCTAAATATTCTTGACCAGTAGTGCCGTCTTTTAATCCTATATCTAAATCGGAATGTTCTTTGTGAAAGGGATAGTTATGTGCTCCGTGCATGCTGAAGGTAAAAACCCTTTCCTCCTTTTCCATCAGTTTGGCTGTTCCATTTCCTTGGTGCACGTCTAAATCAATGATTAATATTTTTTTACTAATCTGTTTGCGCAATAAATAGTTTGCAGCTACAGCCATATCGTTCAATAAGCAAAATCCCTCGCCTCTATCTGCAAAAGCATGGTGCGTACCTCCAGCAACGTTGAGTGCAATGCCTGTTTCTAATGCATACAAACAAGCATCAATAGTACCTTGCGTGATGATTAATTCTCTTTGTATTAGTTCTGGTGATTGAGGAAATCCTATTTTTCTTTGTTCCGAAGGGCTTAATTGTTGATGCAATAGTTTATTTAAATAGGCTTGGTCGTGGGTGTATAAAATAATTTCTTCTTCACAAATACTAGGAGTAAAAAAATGATTTGCAGTATAGGTTCCTTCATAAATTAATTGTTCGGGTATCAATTGATATTTTAACATCGGGAATCGATGGTTCTCGGGCAATGGATGAGCATAAATGGGGTCAAATGCAATTTTGATCATGCTAGTTTAATAATAGAATCATTTGTAATTGCATATACCTGATCTTGTTTCTTGGGCTTTACAATGGCCAATCCACTGAACTTGCTAAAAGCAGGTAGTATGCACTGATTTTTTGTAAAATAAAAACAAGGGAATCGTAGCGATTGTTTGCCAATCCCTTTTATTTGTATTCCTGGATGTATATGTCCAGAAAAAACAAATGCATTGCCATCTTGTTTGTTATGTTCTTCTGATGGGTCGTGTTGAAAGCTAAATGGTCCTATCGTATATAATTGCTCAATTATTTGGATGTCAGCATTTTCATACCAGCTATTTCCCAAAATATCATGATTCCCCTTTATCAAAGTAATTTGCAAGCTGTTGAAATCATTTTTCCATTTCAAAAATAAATTGATTTCCTCGTTGGCTGTGCTGTGAAAAAAATCACCTACAACTAGTATTCTTTCAGGCTTTAATGCTGTTGCTAAACTAAAAAAACGTTGTAAGTCTTCTTTGTAAACCTGCTGTGGTACTGCAATGCCGCTTTTTCTAAAATGACCTGTTTTTCCAAAATGAGTATCGGAAACGATTATAGTTTTTTCTTCTTCCCAATAAATACTTCTTTGTGGAGAGAGCCAAAAATGTTGGTCGTGAATGATATGAAGTAATGGAATACTCATTGGCTACTAAGATAACTGTTGTTGCATCTTTTTAATGCGGTCTTCCAATTTTTCCGAAGAAAGATTATTTCTATTTAAGCCATCTACCACAATGGGGAAGGAGAGGGGCGTTAGTTTTTTGGGAAATTGCAAAACGATTTCGCTCTCTTGAATTCTTTGTAATGCTAATCTTAATCTTACTTCGTCCATTTGTTGTTCTAGCACTTCATTATAAGCCTGTCTTAGTAAAATATTATTGGGGTCATATTCTTCAAATACTTTAAACAGTAATGAGGCGGAAGACTGTAAATGCCTTGCCTTGGTTTTTTCTCCGGGCATACCTTGAAAAATAAGTCCTCCAATAACGGCAATATCTCGGAATTTTCGTTTAGCCATTTCGGTATTATTGATGCTCTGTTGAATATGTTGTAACAAATGATTGGCACTGAAAAGTTCTCTCACATTGCTGTCATCAACAGGTATTGGTGAATCACTTAATAATTCAAATCCATAATCATTCATTGAAATTGAAAAACTCATGGGTTGAATTTGTGAAATACGATAAGCTAAAATTGCACTTAGGGCCTCATGAACTTGCCTACCTTCAAATGGATAAACCAATAAGTGATATCCATCTTTATCTTCAATTTGTTCAATCAATAATTCATGGTGTTTTGGAATATGTGATAACTGTTTTTGAAGTAAAAAAAGATGTTCTAGGCTTTTTAGTTCTAATCCTGCACCAGAAGTTAATGCAGCTGAAAAAGTTTTTCTTAAAACAGCACCTAAGTTTGCAGTCAAACTCATTCTTCCTCCCATCCATGCTGGAATTAAAGACTTTTTTGCTGTTGATTTTTTTACGAGTACAGTCATCTCTTTTATCATGACTAATTCTACGTTTCTACCAGCCAATGTAAACACATCTCCTGGAGATAATCTACTGATAAAATATTCTTCTATTACACCAATATATCCTCCACTTAAAAACTTTACTTTAAGCATTGCATCGCTTACAATTGTACCAATATGCATTCGATGACGCATAGCAATCCTTCTATTGGTTATTTTGTATATGCCTTCAATGATTTCTACTTTTCTATAATCATCATATGCTTGTAAAGCATTGCCTCCGGTGGTAATATGTTGCAATAATTCTTGCCATTCTTGTTCTTGCATATCTGCAAAACAATGTGTAGACTTTACTTCTTCGTATACCTTTTTAGCAATAAAACCTTCTCCTGTTGCTAATGTGCATAGGTATTGTAGCAACACATCAAAACAAAGTAATAAAGGATTTTTACTTTCTACATTGCCTTCCTCTAATGCTGATTTTAAAGCGGCTGCCTCTACTAATTCTAAACTATGTGTAGGCAGAAAATAGATTTTACTGATCTCGCCTGGTCGATGTCCACTTCGTCCTGCTCTTTGCAAAAAACGTGCAATACCTTTGGGTGATCCAACTTGAATGACGGTATCTACAGGTCTAAAGTCTACTCCTAAATCTAAACTAGCCGTGCATACTACTGCTTTCAACTTCTCAGTATGTAAAGCATCTTCAACCCAAAGTCTTAATTCTTGTTCTATACTACCATGATGTAATGCAATCGCTCCTGCTAATTCTGGTGCAACAGTCAGTAATGTTTGATACCAGGTTTCACTCATCCCTCTGGTATTGATAAATATTAGGGTGGTTTTACTTTCTGCAATAATGGGTATTAGGCTATGCGCTAATTTAATTCCTAAATGGCCTGCCCAAGGGTATTGGTCAATTTCGTCGGGTATAATGGTATGAACTTCAATAGGTTTGTTAATATCAGCCTTGATGATGATGCCTTCTTTTTTTAGGGGGGACAACAAAACATTTTTTGCTTCTGCTAAATTTCCAATTGTAGCACTAATGCCCCATACTTGTAATTCATTGGTACAATGTGCAATTCTACTAATGGCTAGTTCTGTTTGTACCCCTCTTTTGCTACCCATCAATTCGTGCCATTCGTCTACTGCAAGTATTTTTAAACTACTAAAGTAATTTGGATAATTTTTTTGTGTTAAGAGTAAATGTAGACTCTCTGGAGTAATAATGAGTAATTCAGGCATTTGCCTTTTTTGCTTTGCTCGATCGGCAGTGGAAGTATCCCCATTTCTTATTGCTACCTTCCATTGTAACCCCAATTGTTCAATTACTTCTTCCATTGCCCTTCCAATATCTTTGGCTAATGCTCTTAAGGGGGTAATCCAAAGTAATTGTAGTCCGTTGTTTTTTTGAGTGTCCCAATTAGTTGGATTGGTCTGAATAAATTGCATCAATGCGCCTAAAAAAACAGAGTAGGTTTTTCCACAACCAGTGGGCGCATTAATTAGCCCGCTTTGGCCATTTAGTATGGCTTGCCAAGCTTGTTCCTGAAATTCGAAAGGAGTAAGTTGATTTTGTTGAAGCCATTGATGTATGATATCATTTCCCTTGTTGGCCAGCATTTCCTTTATTTGAATTTCTGCATCTATCACTGCAATATTTTACTTCAGCCCAATTTTTTTCCCATTTTTTTCTCCAAGTAAAGGGCTTGCCACAAGTGGCACAGTTCTTTTGGGGTAAGTATGATTTATTTCCTTTATTGCCAGCCATACTTAATGTAACAGTTTCAACACTAAACAGTTTACTGAATCGATTTAATTACCCCGTCTGTCTTTTTGATAAAATAAATTCTTTTGTTTTCTAAATAGGCGGGCAGTTTTTCGCCTTTATTTTTTACCGGAACAAAATCAAATTCATTAAATAGTTTAAAGCTATTGTCAGATAATTGAGTAGCTATATTGTTTTGGTGCTTAATCAATAATTTCCCAAAATGATACATAGCTTCAAATCCTTTAAATACCATATCCGATGGTCTGCCAGCCACTTTGTTTCTATAGCTTTGATTAATGTACTGTGCTAACTTATCTGTTCTATTGTAGTTGTAGGGGGTAGAATAAATTATTTCTGTTCCTTTACCTAAATCTTTGATAGCATCCCAAGTAGGCATGCCTACAAGTATTGATTTATAATTTTTATTTGCTGCTGCAGATTTAACTAGGTTAATGCCAAAATTTTCATTTAAACTGCCACAAAAAATAATATTTGTTTTGGTACTATCCATGATTGTATTAAAAGAAGCAATATTGGTACTATCGGTAGCACTAATTGTTCTGATTTTTAGCGGTAAAGCAGGAGTCTTTTTATTTAGTTCTAAAAATAATTCCTCAATCATATCCTCTAATCCCCCTGGTTTTTTTACGTAAATAATAGGCTCTGTTGGATAGTTTTTTTGTAGAAATTTAAAAATCCCTTCTACATGTGTAGTGAGCGTAGGATTAACTAAAGCAAAGTATGGATTGCCTTTAATTCCGCCATCATTGGGATATGTCATGGAAATTAATGGTATGCCTTTATTTAGTGCAAAATCTGCTAAGGGTTTTATATCATTTCGATGATTAAAAGAAGCTATTATCATTGAAATATCCTGCAATGATTCTTTCGCCAATAATTCTTTTACAGATGTTGAATTGCTTTTACTATCAAAAAATAAAATAGTTAAAGACTGACCTTCTGCGTTCAAAGAATCAACAGCCAATTGTACACCGTTGTAAAAATCTAATCCGGGTAAAATATTCTTTGGCAATTTATTGTTGCCTAAAGTATAATTACTACCATTGAAAACAGTGTCTAAGTAAATAGGAGCAAAAACGGCTATTTTTAAAGGAGCAGTTTGCTGCGCAGATAAACTGTAGCCAATCACTAGCATCCATATACTTACTATAAATTTTTTTAACCGCATTACACTTTTCATTAAGTTAGACTATTCCCACTCAATTGTTGCTGGTGGTTTGCTGCTGATATCGTAAACAACTCGGTTGATACCTCTTACGTTATTGATAATTTCATTGGAGATATCTGCTAAGAATTCATATGGTAAATGCGCCCAGTCTGCAGTCATTCCATCAACAGAAGTAACAGCTCTTAGAGCAACAGTGAATTCATAGGTTCTTTCGTCTCCCATTACTCCTACACTTTTTACAGGCAACAAAATGGTGCCGGCTTGCCAAACCTGGGTGTATAATCCAGCCCGCTTTAATCCGTTAATAAAAATGGCATCTGCTCTTTGTAGTAAGTCTACTCTTTCAGCATTTACTTCTCCTAAAATACGTATTGCTAATCCTGGGCCAGGAAAAGGGTGTCGGTTGATCATATCCGCAGGTATGCCCAATTCTAGCCCTACTTTCCGCACTTCATCCTTAAATAAGTACCTCAATGGTTCAACTAAAGATAAATGCATTGTATCGGGCAAGCCTCCTACATTATGATGGCTTTTAATAGTTTGCGAAGGACCGTGAACACTAACGCTTTCAATTACGTCAGGATAGATAGTACCCTGACCTAAAAAAGAAATATTCTGTAATTGAAGTGCTTCAGATTGAAAAACGTCTATAAATAGTTTTCCAATTGCTTTTCTTTTGGCTTCTGGATCCGTTTGATCTTTTAACGCAGTATAAAAAAGTTCTTTAGCATCAACCCCTTTTACATTTAGTCCTATTGCATTGTAGGTTTCTAGTACTTGTTCAAATTCGTCTTTTCTTAATACGCCGTTGTCTACAAATATTCCATGTAATCTTGGCCCAATTGCTTTTGCAATTAATGTTGCAGCAACAGTACTGTCTACTCCACCGCTTAAAGCCATGATGACCTGCTTGTCGCCAATTTCTTCTTTTAATCTAGCTACCGTTTCTTCTACGAATGAAGCGGGCGTCCAGTTTTGGCTACATCCGCAAATATCAACCAGAAAGTTTTTGATCATTTTTTTACCCTCAGTTGAGTGATAAACTTCTGGGTGAAATTGAAAACCATATAATGGAAAACTGTCTGTACCGTTTTTCTTGAATGCAGCAACAGGAATGCTCTCAGTTGTTGCTAAAATGGAGAATCCTTCTGGTAAACTTTTAATTGAATCGCTATGGCTCATCCAAACCTGAGACTTTGTACTTATTCCACTGAAAAGTTGGTCTTCTTGTTGTATGTCCAATTGCGCTCTGCCGTATTCTCTTTTATTCGATTTGTCTACTATCCCTCCAAATACTTTGGCAGTTAGCTGTGCTCCATAACATACCCCTAATACAGGTAGTTGTGCTATAAACGAAGCTATATCTACCGAAGGTGCTTTTTCTTCATTAACGCTAAAGGGAGATCCACTTAAAATAATCCCTTTTAAGGTTTCGTCAATTTTGAATTCTTTGTGAAATGGGATGATTTCACAATAAATATTCGCTTCACGTACAGCACGAGCTATTAACTGGGTGTATTGACTACCAAAATCGAGAATCAGTATTTTTTCTGTCATGGGGTCAAAGTTAATTCAAATTTACTTGTTCCGATATTTATGCGGTTTTTTGCTATCTTTCGTGAACTATAATTTATATAATATGAAAAGCAAGGTTTTTGCTGCTATTTTACTGTCAATGGTACTTATGTCTTGTAATTTGTCTTGTAACTGGATAGGGAAATCTATTCATGGAGACGGAAATATCATCACAGAGAATCGAAAAGTAACCAAAGCAGAGAAGATTGTACTTAAAGGGAACTTTGATATTGTGTTAGTTCCAGGGAAAACAACTTCAGTTACTATTGAAACTGATGAAAATTTGCAGAAGTATATCATCATGACTGAAAGTAAAGACGAATTAGTTTTTAAAACAAAGTCTAAGTTCAACCTTAAGTCCGATCATGGAATAAAGATTGTTATAACTACCCCTATTCTAACGGGTGTTCATTTAGCAGGATCTGGAAATGTGAGTGGGGAGGGTAAGTTTATCGGCGGTAACGAATTGAAAATAGATATTGCAGGGCAAGGCGATGTTGATTTATCTGTAAATACTCCAAAAGTTGAAGTGGATATTAGAGGTTCAGGGAACGTGAATTTGCAAGGGGAAACCCAAAGTGCGTCTTTTGATATTGCAGGTACTGGCGATTGTAACGCAGAAATGCTTAAGGCTGAAAATGCAAAGATTAAAATAGCAGGGAACGGAAATGTAAAAGTATATGCAGACGTTACATTAGACATAAAAATCATGGGTTCGGGCGATGTTTTTTATAAAGGAAACGCAGTGGTAAGTCAGAAAATAGTGGGAGCGGGCAATGTTAAAAAAAATGACTAATGGAGAAAAAATACAGAATATTATTAGCGGAAGATGAAGCAAAATTGGCAAAAGCAATTCAAGCTGAATTAACCAGGGTTGGGTATGAGGTGGATGTTGCGGATAATGGCTTACAAGCCGATAAGATGTTCATGGAAAATGATTATTCCATGGCTTTACTAGACATTAATTTGCCTGGTAAAAATGGGATGGCATTATGTAGTGATTTTAGAAAAAGAAGTGCCAATATGCCTATTGTAATGTTAACAGCTGTTGGAGAAATTCACGACAAAGTAGCTGCATTTAATATTGGGGCAGATGATTATTTAGTAAAGCCGTTTCATTTTGATGAGTTATTTGCAAGATTAAAGGTTTTATTTAAGCGTACAGATACCATAGAAAAACATGAAAAGTTGGTTTATGAAGATTTGGAAATTGATTTCAAACTTAAAAGCGTAAATAGAAGTGGTATTCAAATTAATCTTACTTCGAAAGAGTTCACCCTATTAACCTTGTTGGTTAGAACTCCCGAGAGAGTTATCTCTAAGCAAGAGATTTTAGAAAAAGTATGGGATCTGAGTTTTGATACAGGAACCAATACCATTGAAGTTTACATTAGCTTTCTTCGTAATAAAATTGACAAACCATTTAGTAAAAAACTCATTCATACTAAACCAGGATTTGGTTATTTTATAAAGTAATTGCATGAATTTAAAACTTCGATTTGCACTGCTTTTTACCAGCTTTGTGGCTGCTATTCTGCTGGTTGCTTTTACAAGTATCTATTTTTTTTATGCCACTTATCGAGAGGATGATTACTATAATAGGGTCCAAACTGAGGGGAATGACTTATATGGTATTTATGTTAATTTAAAATCAAAATCATCTGTTGTAAACCAAGATGATGTCATGCGCATTCATAGAATTGCTTTGGTTTACGAGCGATTATATTTATTAGATTCTACAGGTTCCTTGATTTTTAGCCTAGGCCGAAATACACCAGTTGATTTTCCTGTATTCAATTTTGCACAGGTAAGAAAAATGGGCTTAATGCGTTTAACCGATAAGAATAATCATCAAATTGTGGTAACCTATAAACCCAATGAAAGACAGTATCTAATTACAACTGCATATGATCGAATAGGTTTTAAAAAAT
Source organism: Sediminibacterium sp. FEMGT703S (assembly GCA_002786355.1). Classification (GTDB taxonomy): domain Bacteria; phylum Bacteroidota; class Bacteroidia; order Chitinophagales; family Chitinophagaceae; genus Sediminibacterium. The sequence goes on along the minus strand of PGCO01000013.1, from coordinate 21,731 downwards.
TAAAAACCATGCAATTGATTTTAGCGGGTGTTTTTGGGGCATCCCTATTATTAACGGCCATCATGTCTTTTCTATTTGTGGGTCAGGCAATAAAACCCATCGTAGAGTTAAGTAATCAAATGAAGCGAACCAATGAATTGAACTTATCTGAACGAATTTTTGTGAAGCCTGCAAAAGATGAAATTAATACCATTGCGCAGAATTTTAATGCCATGTTGGAGCGGCTTAAAAATGCTTTTGAGTTTAGAAAAAGTTATGTTCATCAAACCTCGCATGAATTAAGGACTCCTTTAGCTGTTATGCTTTCTCAAACTGAGGCAGCTTTAAATAGTAACTATGATGCAGCAGGGTATAGAAAAGTATTGATGTCTTTAAAGGAAGATCAACAGCACTTAATTGAATTGACAAACGCTTTGTTATTGATTTCTCAAAATGAGCAAATTGAGTTCATGGATGAATGGCCCTATCTCAGAATTGATGAATTACTTTTCGATACGGTTGCTTATTTTAACAAGAATTTTCCTGATGTAAAAACTGCAATCGCATTCGACACTATGCCTTTAGATGATGCTGAGTTAATGGTGAAGGGAAATGAATCTTTATTGAAGGCGGCTTTTATGAACCTACTTAAAAATGCCTATTTGTATTCGGACGACAAAACAATCAATATTAGTCTAAATACCAATAAGCAAAATATTGTTATAAAATTTGAAAATGCTGGAATGCAAATTGATAAAGACGAACAGGATAAAATCTTTGTTCCTTTTTTCCGGGGAAGTAATGTTCAAAAAAAGAAGGGATTTGGGTTAGGACTACCTATTGTTAATAGAATAGTTCAAATACATAAGGGAAAATTAGATTATCAAGCGCTCAATAAAAATAGGAATTTGTTACTGTTGCAACTTCCCGTTAAAGGATGATGAAGTGCATTTAAATAAAAAAAAGCCAATTGCTAACAATTGGCTTTAAATATTTTAAGAGATTGAGCAGTTATGCTAATGCAGCTGCTTTCTTCACTAATTTGCTTTTCAAATTAGCTGCTTTGTTTTTGTGGATGATTCCACGCTTTGCTAATTTGTCAATCATTGAAATAACATCAGGAAGTTTTTCTTCATATCCTTTTTTCTCTGCGTTCGTTTTTAGGTCACGGATAGCGTTACGGGTAGTTTTACCATAGTAACGGTTACGGTCACGGCGCTTAGATGCTTGTCTGACGTCTTTCTTTGTAGCTGAGTGATTTGCCATTTTCTATTTTTTTCAGGACGGCAAAGGTAATGGCTTTATAGCAATTTCTGAAATTTAAATTAAAAAAAATGAAAAATGTTGTTTTATGGGCATTCAACCGCTGTGTATAAAATAGTGTGATTTGGCTTAATTTTTGGTTTATTTTCTGCCTTCAATGACCGATATTTGCCAACAATTTTGATTGAAAAGCTGCATAAATAAGCCAAATGAAGGATTTTTCGTACATCACCAATTCACATCCAGCGTTCATAGAGGGTCTTTATCAAGATTTTCTGACCAATCCAGAGAGCGTTGACCCCGATTTAAGGAAATTTTTTGAAGGTTTTGACTTTGCTGTAGCAGGTAATTATGCTGCTGGTCAGGCTTCAGTTGATGGGGGAGTAACTGCTTCTGCAGATTGGATGAAAGAAATTAAAGTGTACAGGCTTATACTGGGCTACAGAAATAAGGGGCATTTAATTGCTAAGACAAATCCTATTAGAACCAGAAAAGACCGTGGAGCTAACTTGGACCTGTCTTTTTTTGGCTTGTCCGATGCCGATTTGAATACGGTTTATCAGGCAGGTAATTTGGTTGGTCTAGGGGCTACTACCTTAAAGAACATCCTGAACCATTTACAAAATACTTATGCTAAACATGTAGGTATTGAATTTAAATATATTAGCGATCAAAAGAAAGTAGATTTTTTGACTGCTGAAATGGAACAAAAGTTTGCCGAGCCGCTCTCAATTAATAAGAAAAAGCGCATCCTTGAAAAGCTCAATCAGGGAGTGATGTTTGAAAAGTTTTTACACACCAAATATATAGGTCAAAAAAGATTTTCTTTAGAGGGTGGAGAAACTACCATTGCCGCGCTGGATGCCATTATAAATACAGCCGCGAACCATGGCGTACAAGAAGTGGTTATTGGTATGGCACATAGAGGGAGATTGAATGTTTTGGCAAATATTATGGGAAAAACCTATGAGCAAATCTTTAGTGAGTTTGAAGGAACGGCAACTATAGATCAAACGATGGGTAGTGGGGATGTTAAGTATCATATGGGTTACGGTAGTGAAGTCAAAACGCCTGATGACCAAACCATTCACTTAAAATTAATGCCCAATCCTTCCCACTTGGAGGCTGTTGATCCGGTGGTAGTAGGGTTTGCTAGAGCAAAAGCAGATTTAATTTCTGAAAGTCATTTCGAAAATATTTTACCCATTTTAATTCATGGAGATTCATCGGTAGCAGGTCAGGGTATTGTTTATGAAGTGTTACAAATGAGTAAGCTTCGTGGGTATTATACAGGGGGAACTATTCATTTTGTAATTAATAATCAAATTGGTTTTACAACTGATTTTGATGATGCAAGAAGTGCAGACTATTCAACATCAGTAGCAGCAATGGTGCAGGCTCCTGTTTTGCATGTAAACGGAGACGATGCAGAAGCAGTAGTAAAATGCGCTGAAATTGCAACACGTTATAGAGATCAATTCCATTCTGACATTTTCATTGATATGGTATGCTATCGTAAGCATGGCCATAATGAAGGAGATGACCCAAAATATACACAACCGCAGTTGTATGCTTTAATTGATAAGCATCAAAATCCAAGAGAGATTTATACTCAGTTCCTTATTCAAAATGGGACTGATGACGCCCAGAACTTAGCCAAAGAAATGGAAAAGAAATTCTGGTCAGATTTACAAGAACGATTAGATGAAGTAAAACAGAATCCACTACCTTATAAATATCAGCCACCGGAATTAATTTGGAAGTCATTTGTAAAAGCTAAGCCGGAAGATTTTGAAAGTTCTCCCTCAACAGCAATTGATGAACCCAAGTTTGATTTGTTGTTCCAAGGGTTAATGAAATGGCCTGCTGATTTAAAGCCATTGAAGAAAATTGAGAAATTAATTCAGGATAAAATAAAGTTGTTTGAAACGGAGGGTAAGATTGATTGGGCTACCGCTGAGTTAATGTCATATGGGTCAATATTAACAGATGGGAACATTGTTAGAATGAGTGGTCAAGACGTAAAGCGTGGCACATTCAGTCATAGACATGCAGTTATCAGAGACGAAGAAACCAACCAAGAGTATAACCGATTGAATCATTTTCAAGAAGGACAACAACAGTTCAGAATTTACAATTCTTTGCTGAGCGAATATGGCGTTCTAGGATTTGAATATGGTTATGCAATGGCTAACCCAAATGCACTAGTTATTTGGGAAGCTCAATTTGGAGATTTTTGTAATGGAGCTCAAACCATGATTGACCAATTTATTGCTGCTGGCGAACAAAAATGGCAGCGTCAAAATGGTTTAGTTATGTTGTTGCCTCACGGATATGAAGGCCAAGGCCCAGAACATAGCAGTGCTAGAATGGAACGGTTTTTACAAATGTGTGCAGAACTAAATATGGTAATTACTAATATTACAACTGCAGCCAATCTATTCCATGTATTTAGAAGACAGGTAAGTTGGAATTTTAGAAAACCTTTAATCAATTTTTCTCCTAAAGCCAATTTAAGAAATCCAGGCACATATAGTACTAAATCTGATTTCACTTCAGGAGGATTTAAAGAACTGATTGACGATGCTTTTGTTTCGGATGCATCCGCAGTTAAAAAAGTATTATTCTGTTCTGGTAAATTGTATTTTGAATTGGCAGATAAGCAATCAAAAGAGAATAGGAATGATATTGCTATTGTTCGTTTAGAGCAAATTTATCCTTTGCCTTACCAACAATTGGATTCACTTTATAAAAAGTACCATAAAGCAACTTGGTTCTGGGTTCAAGAAGAACCTCTGAATATGGGAGCTGCCAGCTTTTTACAAGCTAATTTAAAGACCATCAATTTTGGTGTAATTAGTCGCAATGCAAGTGCTGCTACTGCAACGGGATACGCTAAAGTGCATGCACAAGAACAAGCTGAAATCATTGAAACTGCATTTAATATTTAATTAACTACACACCTTATTAATACATCGTTATGATCGAGATAAAAGTACCTACGGTTGGAGAATCAATAAATGAAGTGACCCTTTTGAAATGGACTAAAAAAGATGGAGAATGGGTAGAACGTGACGAAGTGATTGCTGAGTTAGAAAGTGAAAAAGCCACTTTTGAAGTGAATGCAGAAAAAGCAGGCATTCTTACAACTATTGGTAAAGAAGGGGATACCCTTAATATTGGAGATGTATTAGCAAATATTGATGAAACAGCCGCAAAGCCTGAGGGTGTAGCTACGCCTGTTATTGCCGAAGCAGCACCAACTCCTGCCGTTGCTTCTACAAATCAAGCTGCTGTAACAAGTGTTTCTAATGATATTAAAGCAAGTCCTGTAGCATCGGCAATTATTGCAGACAAGAAGGTAGATACTAAATCGATTACACCATCTGGTACTGGTGGTAAAATCATGAAGCAAGACGTATTAGATGCTTTGAATAATCCAGGGAAAAAATCTTTTGCTGCCGATGGTGCTTTATTCAGTAGAAATGTGCGTCAAGAAAAAATGAGCGCTTTGCGTAGAACCATTAGCAGAAGATTGGTAGAATCTAAAAATACTACTGCTATGCTAACCACTTTTAACGAAGTGGATATGACGCAAATCATGGAAATTAGAAAACAGTATAAAGATAAATTTAAAGAAGGGCATGGGGTTAATTTAGGATTTATGAGCTTCTTTGCAAAAGCCTGCGCAATTGCTTTAGGAGAATGGCCTTCTGTAAATGCATATATCGATGGCGATCAGATTATTTATCATGATTATGCAGATATAAGTATTGCTGTTAGTACCCCAAGGGGATTAACAGTTCCTGTAATGAGGAATGTAGAAAGTTTGAGCATGGCTGATATCGAAAAGAAGGTTGTGGAGTTGGCTGGAAAAGCAAGAGATAGTAAGCTAACTGCAGACGAACTACAAGGTGGAACATTTACAATTACCAATGGTGGTGTATTCGGAAGTTTAATGAGCACACCAATTATCAATATACCACAAAGTGCTATTTTAGGAATGCACAAAATTCAAGAACGTCCAATGGCAATGAATGGGCAAGTGGTAGTTAGGCCAATGATGTATTTGGCACTGAGCTATGATCACCGCATCATTGACGGAAGAGAAAGTGTTAGCTTTTTAGTTCGGGTAAAGGATCTTTTAGAAAACCCTGCCTTATTATTAATGGGTAAAGATCCTGTAAAGGCATTATTAGAACTATAGTGAAGTACGCCGAAAATTATTTACGTTCTGCCGCTGCAATAATCACTGCATATAACGGAGATACGCCCTTTGCTGGTTTTTTAAAAACGCATTTTGCTGCCAATAAAAAATTTGGATCTAAGGATAGAAGGTATATCTCACAAATTTGCTATAGTTTCTTTAGAACAGGTAATTCCATGGTAGGAATTGATTTGGTGTTAGCACTAAAAGCTGCACTCTATCTCTGCAATACTGAACCTGGTGAATGGGCCGATTTGTATGATCAAAATTGGTTAAATGATTGGTCTAAATTGGTTCATAAAAGGATTGAATTTGTGAAAAACAATCTTGCCTATTTTAATCCAACACAGTTATTTCCTTTTGTTGATTACTTGAGCAATATCATCGATGCTGATAGTTTTAGTTCGTCACATTTAATTCAACCAGACTTATTTATAAGAGTAAGACCAGGGAGAATAGCCAATGTAGAAAAAGCGTTAACAGCTGCTGGTATTGAGTATAAAGCGGTTACGGAGACTTGTTATGCTTTACCAAATGGAACCAAACTAGATGGTGTTGGAGAATTAGACAAAGACTATGTAGTTCAAGATTATAGTTCTCAGCGAATAGCTAGCATTCTGGAAGCTGGGAAGCAACTTCGTAAAGGAAAGGATGCATCTGTTGATATTTGGGATTGTTGTGCTGCAAGTGGCGGTAAATCAATTTTAGCCAGAGATGTTTTAGGAAATATGGAGCTGACTGTATCTGATATTCGTAAAAGTATCATACAGAATTTGGCACAAAGATTTGAGAGGGCAGGTATAAGAAAATACCAATCTTTAGTTGCCGATTTGAGCAAGCCCATCACAGCTCCTGAATTAGCAGGAATGCAATTTGATTTAATTATTTGTGATGCTCCTTGTAGTGGTAGTGGTACCTGGGGTAGAACACCAGAGCAGTTAACCCAGTTTAGTGATCAACAAATAATTGGTTTTCAGCAATTGCAACAGCAAATTGTGCAAAACGCTTTACCGAAGCTTCGAAATAATGGATATCTATTGTACATCACTTGTTCTGTATTTGAAGCTGAGAATGAAGCAATGATTCCCTTTATTGAAAGTAGTTTCCCTTTTATGAAACTTATAGAACATACTACTATTAAAGGGTATGATGTAAAAGCAGACACAATGTTTGCTGCTTTATTTAAAAAAATGGATTAGCCATTCAATATTAATTCACCTCGCTGAATAATACCTCCTCCAATTACATCATTGCCTTCGTAAAAAACGGCACTTTGTCCTGGGGCTATGCTTTTTACATTTTCGTAGAATCGGGCGCGAATTATACCATTGGGTTCATTGTATAAGTTGCTAAGAGCGCCTTTGTCTTTATAACGAATTCTAGTAACAGCTTCCATTCCATCGGCAATGCCATCGTATTTCATCCAGTTTAATTTCCCTACCATCATGTCGTTTTGCTCAAGGTCAGATTCATCTCCTAGCACTACTGTATTGGTGTTGGGGTTGATAGAAGTAACATAAACGGGGTGCCCCATTGCAATATCCAGTCCTTTACGTTGCCCAATTGTATAAAATGGGTAACCTTTATGCTGTCCAAGTTTTTTCCCTGATTTATCTACAAACCATCCACCTGCAACCTGTTCTTCTAAACCGTCTACTCTTCTTTTTAAAAATCCTCTATAATCGTTGTCTGGAACAAAGCAGATTTCGTAACTCTCACTTTTCTTGGCTAATTCTGGGTATCCCATATCTATAGCCATTTGTCTGATTGCCGTTTTATGGTAGCCTCCCAAAGGCATCATGGTTCTACTAAGTAGTTCTTGATCTAATCCCCAAAGAACATAGCTCTGGTCTTTGGTATCGTCTAAACCCTTGCTGATAACATATCTTCCATTGGTATGCTGTCTTATTTCGGCATAGTGCCCGGTTGCAATAAAGTCGCAACCCAACGCATTGGCCCTTTTTAATAAGGCTTTCCACTTGATATGTGTATTACACATTACACAAGGGTTGGGGGTTCTTCCAGCTAAATATTCTTCAACAAAATTTTCAATAACAAAATCACCAAATTCATCTCTAATGTCTAAGATAAAATGCGGAAAACCATGGTGCACAGCGGCCTGTCTTGCATCATTGAATGAGTCAATATTACAACATCCTGTTTCTTTGGTACTTGATCCGCTACTTGCGTAGTCCCAAGTTTTCATGGTAATACCAATCACTTCATACCCCTCGTGGTGCAACATTAATGCCGTAACGGTACTATCTATACCTCCGCTCATTGCCACTAGTACTTTTCCTTTACGGCTCATTTTATTAAGTTTTTATGCAAAAGTAGAACATCAAACCCAAAAATGGGTTTCGGAATACGATAATAACCGTTAAAAAACAAAATGGATCCACGGTTAATACGCATTTTTCTTAATTTCAATTTTTAGACATTGACAAAAAAATAATTATGATTAAACTAACTGCTATCGGTAATCTTGGAAAAGATGCCATTCTGAATAATGTGAATGGAAAGAATGTCATCAATTTTACGGTTGCTCATACCGAACGTTATAAAGATGCACAAGGAAATCAAAAAGATAAAACCACTTGGGTTGACTGTGCCTATTGGACAGAAAGAACTGGTATTGCTCCTTATTTAAAAAAAGGAACACAAGTATATGTTGAAGGGCAACCAGATGTAAGAACTTATACTACCAAAGAGGGAACTAGTGGTGCAACGCTTTCATTAAGAGTGAGTAGTGTTCAGCTATTGGGAAGCAGAAACAACGATGCTGCTCCATCATCAGGAGGATACGCATCAGGAGGATATCAACCCGCACCAGCGGTAAATTCGAGTGTTTCAACTCCATCTAACGATATAACAGAACCTTTTGACGATTTGCCCTTTTAAATGATTGCTTCGTACATTGCATATATGGAAAAGAGATTCCAATATGAGCAATTGTATGCGTTTACCAATGCAGTATTTACTAGTATGGGCTGTTCTTTTGAACATGCAGCAATTGCAACAAAAGTGTTGCTGTCAGCAGATTTGCGTGGAATAGATAGTCATGGCGTTGCACGATTAAGTGGCTATGTTCGCCTTTGGCAAGCGGGTAGAATTAATGCAAAGCCTTCATTAAAAATAGTTCATGAAACTCCTTCAACAGCTGTGGTAGATGGAGACCAAGGCCTAGGTTTAGTAGTTGCTCCATTTGCTATGGAAATTGCCATGCAAAAAGCTGCAGCGGTTGGAACTGGTTGGGTGGCTGTTCAAAATTCTAATCATTTTGGTATTGCTGGTTACCATGCAATGATGGCATTAGAAAATGATATGATTGGGATGGCAATGACCAATGCTAGTGCATTGGTTGCACCTACTTTTTCAGTAGAAAAAATGTTAGGCACTAATCCGATTGCAGTTGCAATTCCAGCACAGGAACAACCACCTTTCGTTGCTGACTTTGCAACAACTACTGCTGCAAATGGGAAATTAGAAATATTGCAAAGAAAGGGTCAAGACACACCTAGTGGTTGGGTACAAGACCATGAAGGGCAAGCCAGTTCGGATGCCAATATTTTAAAAAAATCAGGCGCGCTTTTACCACTGGGTTCTGATAGGGAGCATGGAAGTCATAAGGGATATGCATTAGGCAGTATAGTAGATATTTTTTCAGCAGTATTAAGTGGTGCGGCTTACGGCCCTTGGGCTCCTCCTTTCCCTGCTTATATACCAATGCCAGGAAATATGCCAGGTAAAGGATTGGGCCATTTTCTAGGTGCAATGCGTGTTGACGCCTTTAGGCCTGCTTATGAATTTAAAAGTCATATGGATCATTGGATTAACCGGTTCAGAAACGCTCAACCTATTCAGGGTAAAGAAAAAGTTTTAATACCTGGTGATCCAGAGCGAATGATGGAAAAGGAAAGAACAATGAATGGCATACCATTATTATCAGTTGTGGTGGATGATTTGCAAAAAACAGGTGAAATATTTGGCATTCAATTAAACCAATAGCTATCTCTTTAACAACGCGAATAGAGAAAAATTCCCTTGTTAGCGTTACATTTGCAGCAAATTAGCAGCAATGATGAAAGTTATGAAGTTTGGCGGTACAAGTGTGGGTAAACCAGAGCGTATGCATGAGGTGGCCAAATTAATTACCCGCGATACCGACCATAAAATAGTTGTATTAAGTGCATTAAGTGGAACTACCAATTCATTAGTTGAAATCAGTAATTTTCTTGCTCAAGGAAATAGAGAAGGAGCTAAAAACACTATTGAAAAACTTCATGATCATTATAAGCAGTTTATTCTCCAATTGGTTCAAAAAGAGGAAAATCAAAAAAAAGCCAATCAAATCATTGCGGAGCATTTTGAGTTTCTTCATATAATCTTAAGAATTTCATTTAGTGAAGCTTTGAATAAAGATATTCTTGCACAAGGCGAACTAATGAGTACTAAATTATTTTCAGTCTATCTGTCTGAAATCGGCGTAGATCATGAATTACTTCCTGCTTTGGAATTCATGAGCATAGATGTAAATGAAGAGCCTCAGTTAGGTGCTATACGAATTAAATTAAATGATCTATTAAGAAAGCATTCGGATAAAAAAATATTGGTCACACAAGGATATATCTGTAAGAATGCAAGAGGCGAAGTGGATAACTTAAAAAGAGGGGGTAGTGATTACACTGCTTCTTTAGTTGCGGCAGCGTCTAATGCTTCCGTTTGTGAAATTTGGACAGATATAGACGGAATGCACAACAATGATCCAAGAATTGTAAATAAAACCGTAGCTATTGAACAGTTGAGTTTTGACGAAGCAGCGGAGTTGGCCTATTTTGGCGCTAAAATTTTACATCCTACTTGTATTTGGCCTGCACAACAAGAAAATGTACCTGTAAAATTGTTGAATACTATGCAGCCAGATGCGCCCGGAACTGTTATTACTAAAGAAGCGGGTAGTGTGGGTGTTAAAGCAGTAGCTGCAAAAGATGGCATCATTGCCATTAAAATTAAGAGTAGTAGAATGCTTTTGGCATATGGATTCTTAAGAAAAGTATTCGAAGTATTTGAAAAATATAAGACTTCTATTGATATGATTACCACTTCTGAAGTGGCAGTTTCTGTAACAATTGACTCAGATTTATTTTTAGAGGATATTGTAAGAGAACTTGAGCCATTTGGAACAGTGGATGTAGATAAGGGTCAAACAATTGTATCAATTGTGGGCAATGAAATTTCACAAACGGATCATGTATTGCAGAAATTATTTGATGCATTAAATGAAGTGCCTGTTACAATGGTGAGTTATGGAGGTAGTGCACACAATATTTCTTTGTTGGTGCCACAAGACTATAAAACAAAAACTTTGCAGCTTTTAAATGCTGGATTGTTTGGGTTATAATTTGTTGAATACTATTATTTATATCATGGGGGTATCTGGTTGTGGTAAAACAACCATCGGCAATTTATTGTCTGAACAAACTGGGTATCCTTTTTTTGATGGGGATCAATTTCATCTCTCTGAAAATATTGAAAAAATGGCTTCGGGTATTCCTTTAAGCGATGATGATCGCTTGCCCTGGCTTAACAATATCAAGTGCTTTGCCGAGAAGCAAGCAGAAGGAAACTCAATAATTATTGCTTGCTCTGCGCTGAAGCAGCAATATCGGGATATACTTTCAAATATTCCATCGGCTAACTGTTATTTTATTTTATTGCAAGGCACAGAAGCATTACTCAGAGATCGTTTGCAAGAAAGGGTAGGCCATTTTATGCCAATAAATCTGTTAAGCTCTCAACTGAATATTTTAGAAATTCCTATGAATGCTTTAGTAGTTGATATTGCCCAATCACCATCAAAAATTGTAGCGCAAATTATTGACAAACTACCAATAACTTTAGGTATGCAAGAATTTGGTTTAATTGGTTTAGGCGTTATGGGAAAGAGTCTCAGTAGAAACTTTGCCAACAATGGCTTTCGGCTTTCTTTGTATAATCGATACGTAAAACACAAAGAAGAAAAAGTAGCTGAAAAATTTATTGCTGAATATCCTGAACTAAAATGCGCTTTAGGATTTGAGGATCTTTCTGAATTTGTTCAATCACTGTCTTTGCCTAGAAAAATCATGTTAATGGTTAATGCGGGGGAAGCTATAGACGATTTGATCAATCAGCTTATACCGCTTTTGGATAAGGGAGATGTATTAGTTGACGGAGGGAACACCCATTATCTAGACACAGAGAAAAGATGCTCACGGCTGAATAGTTTGGGTATTCACTTTATTGGAACTGGAGTGTCTGGAGGAGAGGAAGGTGCATTAATAGGGCCTTCAATAATGCCAGGAGGTTCTATTGAAGGATATCAGCTGATTCAACCATATTTAGAAAAAATTGCAGCAATGAATACTAATGGAATCAATTGCTGTAAATATATAGGAGAAGGAGGTGCGGGTCATTTTGTAAAAATGGTTCACAACGGAATTGAATATGCTGAAATGCAATTATTGACTGAATTAGTTCAGTTTTTAAAAGTTACGGGTGGATTTACCAATGATTTAATCATTCTTCTTTTACGGCCATTTCTTCAAACAGAAAAAACAAGTTATTTATTAGAAATAACCATTCAGATTTTACAGAAAAAATGGAAGGGGAATTATTTAGTAGATCAAATCCTAGATAATGCAGGTAATAAAGGAACAGGCAGTTGGACTTCGATTGAAGCCGCAAAATCAGGTGTCCCAATACCTACGCTGACAGCTGCTTTAAATGCTCGTTTTATGTCTGCTATGTGGGAAGAGCGTAGGCAAATAGCTGCTAAAATATCAACGACTCAAAAAAAGCAGCCAATAGATATAAATGCGGTAATGGAAGCATACCAGCTATGTAGAATCATCAATCATCATCAAGGATTTCATTTGATTTCAAATGTTTCAAAACAACAAGGTTGGAATATCAATTTGCCAGCATTAGCTGAGGTTTGGACAGCGGGTTGTATTATTCGATCAAAGCTAATGGAATCATTAACTGAACTTTTTAGTCATTCAAATAGTTTGCTTTTGCATCCACAAATTTTACAGCAGTGTAATCAGTCAGTGGATTCTCTAAAGCAAATGCTTGAAGCTGCTTTAATGAATGAGTTGCCAATGGATTGTTTTAGTGCTTCAGCTCAATATCTATTTGCTTATAAGCAAGCCGAATCTGGAGCTTCTTTAATTCAAGCTCAACGAGATTTTTTTGGGGCACATACTTACCAATTAAAAGAAGATCCTAAAGGTCCATTTTATCATACTAATTGGCAGGAAGTATGAATTATTTATTGATGTTAAGTGTATTAGCGGGAATAGCCAGTTTGCTTATATTGGTTTTATATTTTAAGTTACCAGCATTTATAGCTTTATTAATTGCTTCTATTGTTACTGGAATTTTGGCAGGATTATCAGTACAAAAAATGATAGAGACGATGCAAGAAGGTATGGGGTCTACATTGGGTTTTGTAGCTACAATTGTGGGTTTGGGAGCAATGTTTGGGGCTATTTTAGAGAACTCGGGTGGAGCAGACGCCATTGCACGATATCTAATCAATAAAGCTGGAAATAATAAATCTCCACTTGCATTGGGTTTTACAGGATTAATTATTTCCATCCCAGTATTTTTTGATGTTGCTTTTATTTTATTAATCCCCATAGTTTATGCAATTCAAAGAAACACTCAAAAGTCTTTGTTATTGTATGCCATGCCTTTGTTGGCTGGTTTAGCTTTTGGACATGCATTTATTCCGCCTACACCTGGTCCAATAGCAGTTGCTGAAATTATTGGAGCAGAAATGGGCTGGGTAATTTTGACTTCTATCTTAATTGGTATTCCAACTGTTATCTTATGCGGGGTTTTATTCGGTAAAATGATTGCAAGGAAAATCCATATAACTGCACCTGAACAAGCGTTAGCGGTATCTAATGAAGAGTATATTACGCTTAAGCAATTACCTTCCTTCGGATTGACAATTGGAATAGTTTTTTTACCAATCATTTTAATATTACTGAACACTTGTTTTAAGAGTGGATTATTCATTATCAATAATTCATTTTTTACTCAATTGATTGCTTTTTTAGGGCATCCATTTTCTGCTTTAATTATTGCCAATATTATTGCATGGATTTTATTAGGGATTAAAAAGGGCTACAGTGCAAGCGACTTAAGCAAAATCTCTATTCAGTCTATGGCACCTGCTGGGGCAATTATATTAGTAACAGGAGCAGGTGGTGTTTTTAAGCAAGTGCTGGTGAATACCGGGGCTGGTAAATTATTAGCAGAAATGCTTTTAGATGCGGGGGTATCAATTGTTTTATTTGCATACTTAGCAGCTGCAATGATTCGTCTTTTGCAAGGTTCTGCAACAGTTGCAATGATTACTGCTTCAAGTTTATTGGCGCCTTTATTAGTTGCAGGAATGTATTCTTCCATACAAATGGCTTCGTTAGTTTCTGCCATTGCAGCGGGGGCTACTATTTTTTCACATGTTAATGATAGTGGGTTTTGGTTGGTAAAGCAGTATTTAGGGTTGACTGAAAAGCAAACTTTTCAGTCATGGTCTACAATGACATTATTGGTCTCTTTGGTTGCGGGTATGTTATCAATTTTCTTTTTTTACATAGGTTCGTAATAAAACTTAAATGCCATGAAGTATTTTTTTATTTTGCTTTTTAGTTTTTTGGTTATAGGTACTCAAGCACAAAAAAGCTTGAACGGAAAAATTATTGTAGCTGGAACAAATGAACCCATTCCTAATGCAAGTGTGTTTTTAAGCAACACATCGGTTGGTGCCATATCTAAAGAAAATGGACAATTTACAATTCAAAATTTCCCTAATGGTCGGTATGATTTAGTTGTTACAATACTTGGTTATGAAACCTATACTGCAGAAATTAATTCTAACAATCTGCCTGAAAATTTAGTCATTGTACTGCATCCCAAACCAAAAGAACTTGAAGAAGTTATTGTAGGAAACTATGATAAAAATGGCTGGGAGCAATGGGGTGAATTTTTTATGGATATGTTGATTGGTAAAACTCCAAATTCTTTAAATTGTATGCTTTTAAATAAGGATGTAGTTAAGTTTAAATTCAATAAAAAAGAAAATGTTTTAAGGGCATTTGCTACGGAGCCACTACAAATTAGTAACAATGCATTAGGGTATGATTTAATCTACGAACTGAAAGGGTTTGAAAATAATTATAATACTAATGTATTTTATTATCAAGGGTTCCCTTTATTTATAGAAAAAATCCCAAAGAATGCTCGCCAGCTTAATCGATGGTTGACCAGGAGGGCTGAAACTTATGATGGCTCTCTGATGCATTTTATGCGTAGTTTGTATAGGAATACTTTGGTTCAAGATGGATTTGAAATACGCAGAATAAAAAAACAAAGATTCGAAGATAAAACTATCAGAATCAATGGCGTTAATCCCGTGCGGGAAAGAGAAATCCTTATCGATATACCTTTGACAGGCGATAGTATTGCTTTTGCCATTGATAGTTTTTCTGTGGGCCTTCAGTTTCCTGATTATTTGAGGGTGGTTTATAAGCATAAATTATTACCATCAATGTACGTTGAGGGGCATCGAAATGTAAAAATTGGCCAACCAATCACTTCTCGCTTAATCATGCCCGATTCTAATAAAGTTTTATCGGTTTTTGCAAATGGAAGTTATTTTTTTGGTAAGGATATTCTTACAGTGGATTATTGGGCTTGGTCTGAGAAACTTTCTAATTTACTGCCACTTGATTATCGACGATAATTCATTTTCTTAGTATATTGGGTAGGAACAATTATCTATATGAAGAAACACCCCAATACATTAGCTGGAATTATTGCGTTATTGGTTTTTTGTGGCATTTTCATTCAGTTTATTCTTGCGATACAAGCACCTAGTAGTAATGATATATTAATCAAAATCATTCATTTTTTTAGCTATTTTACTATTTTGAGTAATCTGATTGTACTAACTTATTTTACTTCCAGATCACTATCCACTGATTTTATTGAAAATTCATTTTGGAAAAGACCTGAAACAAGCACAGCAGTTACAGTTTATATTTCTATTGTAGGAATTGTTTATCATTTGATATTAAGCAAAATTTATCACCCTCAAGGATTAGCAAGAATTGCAGACCATGGCCTACATACATTTACACCAATTGTTACAGTTTTGTATTGGATCGTATTTGTTTCCACTAAAAAAGTGAATTATGCATCAATACCATATTGGCTAATTTATCCAGTTTTATATTTTGGGTATACCATTATTCACGGTTCAATTACAAATTTTTATCCTTATCCATTTTTGGATGTAGCTAAAATTGGGTTAGTGCAATCGTTTTTAAATTGTTTGGTGGTGTTAGTCATGTTTGCCTTTTTAAGTCTGTTGTTTAGTTTTATAGCCAATTGGCGCCATAAGCAAATAAATAAAATAAGATGATCAGCGAAGCAAAAACAGTTGCAGAATATATAAGCCAAATTCCAACTGAACAAAAAGTTCAGCTAGAACAATTGCGTAAATCAATAAAAAAAAATTTACCTAGCGGCTTTGTTGAAGTAGTGAATTACGGTATGATAGGCTATGTGGTTCCGCATAGTATTTATCGGGATGGATATCACTGTAATCCAAAGTTGCCACTACCCTTTATGGCTTTAGCAGCTCAAAAAAATTTTGTTGCTTTTTACCATATGGGAATATATGCAGATGCCAAATTATTAAAGTGGTTTACAGACGCATACGCTAAATCTGTCCCTTCTAAACTAGACATGGGGAAGAGTTGTATGAGGTTTAAAAAGAATAGTGTTATTCCTTACGATCTCATTGGGGAACTGGTTCAAAAAATGAATACACAAGATTGGATTCATTTGTACGAAAAAAATTATAAGAAGTCACCTAAAAAATCTTAAACATAAAAAAACTCCCTTCAATTAAAGGGAGTTTTTTCGTATTAAAAGCTAAGTAGCGTTCAATGTTAATTTGTAAATTAAACAATCAATAATGCATCCCCATAGCTGAAGAAACGATATTTATCTTTAATTGCTTTCTTATAAGCTTCTATAGCTAAGTCATAACCTGCAAAAGCGCAAGTCATAATCAATAAGCTTGTTTTAGGCAAGTGGAAATTGGTTACCAAACTATCTGCAACATTAAATGTGTAGGGTGGATGAATAAAATGGTTGGTCCATCCTTCACTTGGTTTTAACAATTTTTGTGCAGTAAAGCTGCTTTCCATGGCGCGCATAGTAGTAGTTCCTATTGAACAAATACGTTTACCACTTTCTTTTGCTTTATTTACAATTGCACAAGCCTGTTCGTCAATTTGATAGTATTCGGCATCCATTTTATGTTTGCTCAAATCTTCCACTTCAATTGGACGGAAAGTGCCTAGTCCGGTATGTAGTGTAACTTCTGCAAAGCGGATACCTTGAATTTCGCAACGTTTGATTAACTCTTTACTGAAATGTAAGCCCGCAGTGGGTGCTGCAACTGCACCTTCGTGCTTTGCGTATACCGTTTGGTAGCGCTCTTTGTCTTCTTCGTCTGGCTTGCGCTTGATGTATTTAGGGAGCGGTGTTTCTCCTAAAAATTCTAACATTTTTTTAAAGCTAGCATCATCGTCATCCCATAAAAAGCGGATGGTTCTTCCACGACTAGTAGTATTGTCAATAACTTCTGCTACCAATTCTTCGTTGTCTCCAAAGTACAATTTGTTGCCAACTCTAATCTTTCTTGCGGGATCAACAATAACATCCCATAAACGATTGGGCTTATTTAATTCACGCAACAAGAATACTTCAATTTTAGCACCTGTTTTTTCTTTTCTTCCATACATTCTAGCAGGGAATACTTTGGTGTTATTAACAACAAATACATCTTTGTCGTCATAATAATCTAAAATGTCTTTGAAGTAGCGGTTCTCCATGTGGCCGCTTTTACGATCTACCACCATCAGGCGGCTGTCTTCTCTTCTTTTGGTGGGGTTCTGGGCAATCAGGTTTAACGGTAGGTCAAACTTGAACTGGGATAATTTCATGTAACTAATCTTTTTAGATGATAGCCACAGCAAGTTGTTCAATCCGCCATAAGGCGAAAGAGGATAACTTCATGTTACGGCATGAATTTTTAAAGTTGGCAAAAGTACAAAAAAATAGCCTATTATCCAATTTTAAAAGATTGCAAAGGATGCGTAATTTTTACATATTACTAAGGTTTATTGAGTTGCTTTCACCTAATTTTGCAGCACTATTTAATAGTGCTTTGGGCACAGGACTGGCAAATAATTAATCAATGATTCGGAAGTATTGGTGGAAAATAATGTCAATTGCTTTGTTGGTCTATACCTGCACCTATGGTTTTTATGTGAAAGTGCCCAGGTTAGATGATCGAATGAAGGAATCTATTAGAAACTTCTTCTTTCATGTTCCAATGTGGTTTACCATGATGATTTTATTATTGGTGTCCATGATTTATTCTATTCGTTATTTACGTAATCCTATTCCAAAAAATGATGCTTATGCAGTTGCATTTGCTTCAACAGGGGTTATATATGGCATATTAGGTTTAGTTACTGGAGCTATTTGGGCCAACTATCAATGGGGAAGTCCTTGGAGCGGAGACCCTAAACAAAATGGAGCTGCCATTGCTATGTTAATTTATCTGGCTTATTTTGTTTTGCGTGGCAGTTTAAATGAGGATGATAAGAAGGGGAGGATTGGTGCAGTATATAATATTTTTGCTTTTTTCATGCTTTTTCCGACCTTATGGATATTGCCTAGATTAACTGAATCTTTGCATCCGGGGGGAGAAGGTGCAGAAGGTAATCCAGGCATTAATGGAAAAGATATGGATGTTCAAATGCGAACAGTGTTTTATCCAGCAGTTATTGGATGGACTCTTTTAGGTGTTTGGATCAGTACATTAAAAATTCGC
Source organism: Sediminibacterium sp. FEMGT703S (assembly GCA_002786355.1). Taxonomy (GTDB): domain Bacteria; phylum Bacteroidota; class Bacteroidia; order Chitinophagales; family Chitinophagaceae; genus Sediminibacterium. The sequence continues at coordinate 3,315 of PGCO01000013.1, read as the reverse complement.
TACGCTATGCTAGCAGAAAATAAATACAACAATGATTAAGATGCGATTGATTATTACAGCATTATTTTGCACAGTAGTTTCTTTTGTTGCAACCGCTCAGGAAAATACTTCAGACCTTGGATTAATGAGAAGTAACGGCAAGATTTTTGTAGTAATGGCGGTAGTGTTAACCATTCTTTTTGGTTTGTTTGCTTACTTGATAAGCATTGATAAAAAAATTTCTCGTTTAGAAAAAGAAGAACAACGTCAATAATTTTCATCATCGATAATAACCTATAAAACGATTGCCAATGTCGAATCATCAACCGTACAGCTTTTTTCACAGTGTTGAAAGAAGTTTTGATAAAGCAGCCAGTTTTACCAAGTGGGAAAAAGGCTTGCTTGAACAAATTAAAGCTTGTAACAGTATTTACAGTATGCGCTTTCCAGTAAAAATGGATGATGGCCGTATTGAAGTTATTGAAGCGTATCGTGTACAACACTCTCAACACAAGTCGCCTTGTAAAGGTGGTATTCGATTCAGTGATGAAGTGAATCAAGATGAAGTGATGGCACTTGCCTCATTAATGACCTACAAATGTGCAATTGTGAATGTTCCATTTGGTGGTGGTAAAGGAGGAATTAAAATTAATCCTAAAAAATATTCTGTTTACGAGTTAGAAAAAATTACTCGTAGATATACCAGTGAATTAGTAAAGAAGAACTTTATTGGGCCTGGTATTGATGTTCCAGCTCCTGATTACGGAACTGGTGAGCGTGAAATGTCTTGGATTGTGGATACTTATGCTTCTTTAAAGCCAGGTGAAATTGATGCCGCTGGTTGTGTTACGGGTAAACCTGTAACCCAAGGAGGTGTGCGTGGAAGAAAAGAAGCTACTGGATTAGGTGTATTCTTTGGCATCCGTGAAGTATGTAATATGCCAGATGTAATGGAAAAATTAGGTTTAACCACAGGTGTAGTGGGCAAGACCGTAATCGTTCAAGGATTGGGTAACGTAGGTTACCACTCTGCAAAGTTTTTCCGTGAAAATGGTTCAAAAGTTATCGCGATTGCAGAATACGAAGGCGCAATTTTTAATGCCGATGGATTAAATGAAGAAGAAGTTTTCCAACATAGAAAGGCAACTGGTTCAATCTTAAATTTCCCTGGTGCTACCAATATTGCTAAGAGTACCGATGCATTAGAAATTGAATGCGATATCTTAATTCCTGCGGCTTTAGAAAACGTGATTAATGGAGATAATGCAGAAAGAGTAAAGGCAAAAATAATTGGAGAAGCTGCTAACGGACCTTTGACTCCTGAAGCTGACGAAGTATTCGCTAAAAAAGGTGTTTTAGTAGTGCCTGATATGTACTTGAATGCAGGTGGTGTTACGGTGTCCTATTTTGAATGGTTAAAGAACCTTAGCCACGTTCGTTATGGTAGAATGGAAAAACGTTTTACAGAGAATTTAAATACCAAAATTCTTACACAGTTGGAGGAATTGACTGGTAAAACAGTAAGTGCAGCAGATCGTAATATCATTTTACACGGGCCTGAAGAAGTAGATTTAGTACACAGCGGTTTAGAAGAATCAATGATTGCAGCTACAAGAGAAATCATGGCTATCTGGAAAGAAAATCCTTCTATACCTGATATGAGAACTGCAGCCTATGTTTGCGCTATCAACAAAGTAGGAACTTCTTATACTGAGTTAGGTATATTCCCATAGTAGATTAAATATTTAAAAAAAAATCCGAATCATATTTTGATTCGGATTTTTTTTTAAAGAGTAAATTGAGCTTTCATTAATATTTGAGTAGGCCTTAGTATAAAAAAATTATTTGTTATAGTATTAGCTGAGTAGGATACTGTCTCAAATTCTTTTACATTAAATATATTTTGTAATGACAATTCAAGATCCATTTTTTTACTAACAGCTTTTTTTCTAATTGCTATATCACCAAAAAGAAAATTTCGATTTGCTTTCGATTTTTGATTTATATGGGAGTGTTCTAAAATTATTTTTACAGGAAAATCTGTTATAAAGTTTAAGTGTATTGCTGCTGTTTGATTAAATATTTGGGTTTTATTCATCAAGTTGTTTTTTAATCCCGAATACAAAATCTGATATTGGGATGTATACTCAATGGAATGACTTTTTATGTTCGTCAAGATTTTAGAATTAAATCCTACCGTTTTTACATTAAATTCATCTTGTTTATTTGAAATCATTTGAATGCTAGATTTCTTTTGTAAAACCAGACCTAATGCGAAAGACCCATTTATTGAATGGATATACTTGCTTATATTAGATGAAAATACTGTACTTGTATTGGGGTTTAAATTATAAAATGCATTTCTTATTACTAAACTACCTGCGAAATTTTGATTGAAAAGTATATTGTCTATGTTGTTCTCAAAAGCAATGCTGCTATTGATAAATAGCATTTTTCGTACTTCCTTGAAATTTGCGCTTAGAGTAATTTTTCTTTGTTTTAAATTTGAAATGATGCTATTGCGATTCTGTAAAGTTCTATAGTCAGTTAAAATATATTGTTCTGTAGACAAGTATATAGGTAAATACATATCATTTGAATTTAATCTTAGCGTCATTGAAAAGTTACTATTCATAATATGTTGCATGGTCATATCATAATTAAAGAATAATCTATTTATTGATTGCTCTTTTTCGGAATTATTGTTTTGAAATAAATAGTTTACGGGGATACTAAAGTTTATTTTTATTTTTTTTTGAATAAAATTTATTTTGAAATAATTATAAATGTTTATTTCTTTCCCAACTAAATTATTATTTAAACTATCATTAATATTTGTTAATAAATTTAATTCTCTTTTTAATAATTCTGTTTGATAAGATTGAGTTGTTAGAGAAATGCCAAAATTATTTTCAAATGAAAAAGCATTAATTTTTTTTGCATTTGTAATTGTAACATTAGTAAAGAAAGTATTTAAAGCAACTTTTTGTACTAAACTTTTGTAAGGATTATTATTATTAAAAAGATTATTGTATTTGCCTGGATTTATTTCTAGTTGTTGTGGCATCTGAGAATAACTTAGAAAATATGAAACTCCTTTTAAATTATTTGAATTTGTTTTTAAGAACATACCTTCATTTGAAATACTGAATTGTCTTGAAAGAATTTCTTGATCAGTTTTATCTTTTAAAATAATAGATGCTTCGTCTTTATCTATGTTAGCTTGAAAATTCAATCGGTTAGAATAATATCTCTTTTTTGTGTTAGATAAGTAATTTAAAGAGGCTGTAAAATAAACTGTGTCAAAGGTTAAAAAAATTTAGACCTTTAATACAG
>PGCO01000003.1 GCA_002786355.1 Sediminibacterium sp. FEMGT703S | reverse complement strand
AATTATAATTTTTTTTTATTTGTTTAAATCGTTATATTAGGCATCGTTGAAATCTTATAAATTTCCCCTTCTTTTATAAAAACCCCGAATGATTCTATACCATTACTAAGTACCAAGTAGGGCACATTTAATTTTATATTGTAAATCAAGATTTGTTGTATGGTTTGTTCGGATAAAGGAACTTCTTGTTCCTTGCATTCAATTAACATCCAGGGAGAATTATTTTTGTAGACTAAAATATCTACTCTTTTTTTCAATTCTCCCAAGCGAATTTCTTTTTCTACCGCTATCAGTGAAGAAGGGAAATGCATTTCGTTGATTAAGTAATTCAACCAATTCTGCCTAACCCATTCTTCTTTGGTAAATATTACCCATTTCTTTCTGACTATGCACCAAACCTGTTTTTTCAGGTTGTCAGTTTTCAATTTTGGATGATAGTCAGGAAAGGGGATAAACATAGTTAAGCGGTGATTTGCTGTAAAAATGAGTACTAATTTGTATATTTACAAGTTAAACTGTTGAATATGAAATCAAGAGAAGAAATTGTGAACAATTGGTTGCCCCGCTATACGGGAGAAACTTTGGGAAATTTTGGTAAATATATTTTACTCACCAATTTCAGTAATTATGTAAAAATGTTTGCAGAATGGAACAATGTTCCAGTGGTGGGATTGGATCGTCCGATGCAATGTGCCACTGCAGATGGAATTACCATCATCAATTTTGGAATGGGAAGCCCTGGAGCTGCAACTATCATGGATTTACTTACTGCCATAGAGCCTGAAGCTGTATTATTTTTGGGCAAATGCGGAGGATTAAAGCGTAGAAATAAACTGGGTGATCTTATTTTGCCCATTGCAGCAATAAGAGGAGAGGGTACTTCTAACGACTATTTTCCACCTGAAGTTCCTGCTATGCCTGCGTTTGCTTTACAGAAAGCAATTTCTACCACCATTCGCGATTACGAAGTAGACTATTGGACAGGTACTGTGTATACCACCAACAGAAGGGTATGGGAACACGATGAAGAATTTAAAACCTATTTGCAAAAGGTAAGAGCGTATGCTATTGACATGGAAACAGCAACTATTTTTACGGTTGGGTTCTATAATAAAATTCCTACTGGAGCATTACTCTTGGTTAGTGATCAGCCAATGATTCCCGAAGGCATCAAAACAGAAGCAAGTGATTCCAAAGTAACTGCTCAGTTTGTAGATAAGCATCTAAAGATTGGTATAGATTCTTTGAAACAGTTAATCAATAATGGACTAACTGTAAGACACTTGCGTTTCTAGTCTTTCCAAAGAAAGGGAAACAAAATAATTGCAAGGGCAATGACCATTATATCTAATGCCCCCAATAAGCCTACCATTTGCCACCAACCATTTTGAATGGCAGAGGTAAATGCTGCTGAAGAAACTTTAGTCAATAACAAAAGTTGGGGAATGATGATAGGGAAGCCCATGATGGCCATCATGGCTGCTTGTTGCTGGGCTTTAGCTGCAATCGCTGCAAGAAAAGTGAATACCAAACTTAAACTAACACCTCCCAATAAACTAATCAGCACAAATTCACCCATTCTGATAACAGGGCTTCCAAGTAATAAAGTGAATATGGCTAAACTTAAGATATTCATGAAAAGCATTAATAGTGCATTAAATAGAAGCTTAGCTAAAACAAAATGGGTAGGAGATGCAATGGAATAGTAGTACAACATCCTGCCCTTATTTTCCTGCAAAAAACTTTTAGCAACTGCATTAATGCATACAAATAGTTGTAATACCCAAAACAGGCCATTCCATACTTTTTCTTCAGGTTGACCCATAGTTAGGTATACCACAAAAGTGGTGGAAGCAATATATAGTAGCACACCATAGAAACTATATTGCTGCCTTGCTTCGAGCAACAAGTCTTTCTTAATGAGGGTTAATATCAATCTGTTATTAGTCATGAAAACAATTTCTACAACGAGGTTCGTATGTTTCTTTCTCCCCTAAAAGCACTTGACTTTCATTGCTTGTTTTTCTATAAGAAATATTTGCAATATTGCCACACTTCATGCAAATAGCGTGCAATTTGGTTATATAATCAGCTGTAGCCAACAAATAAGGCATTTGTCCAAATGGTTTGCCCGTATAATCCATATCTAATCCAGCTACAATTACACGAACCCCTTTCAATGCTAATTTTTCGCAAACCGATACGATTTCGGCATCAAAAAACTGTGCCTCATCAATACCCACTACATCAACATCTTGCGCCATCAATAAAATGGTTTGAGAATTGTCAATAGGGGTTGATGGGATTACATTGGCATCGTGGCTAACCACGTCGTTTTCATCGTACCGCTTATCTACAGCAGGCTTGAATATCTCTACTTTTAAGTTGGCAATTTTTGCTCGTTTGAGCCTTCTAATCAATTCCTCGGTTTTCCCGCTGAACATGCTGCCACAAATGACTTCAATCCAACCCCGTCTTTCTCCTGATAAATTTGGTTCTATAAACATGTAACAATAAAATAGCTTAAAATTCGTTTTAGACTACTGGATGGTCCATTTAGTCACCCCCCAAAAGTATTGCTTCCTATGGAAAGAGTAGGCACTTTAATCAATAAATTGCAAGATCAATTTAATCGGCTGGAATCTGCGGACAAATTGGCTATAACTGCTCAATTATTACTAGCCGAATTGCAAATGCTTAAACCAGCAGTTGCAAATAAAACAAAAGTGTCAGTGGTAATGCCACAGGTTGCTGTTTCAGCACCAATCACTAAATCTACTGTAAAAAGAGAGGAGCTTTCCATTGGATTATTTAATGATTATGTAGATATTCCAACGTTAACACATAAAGTATTTCAAGAGTATCCAGTTGAAGTTAAACCTACTGCAGTAAAAGAAATCAATGAATTACTGATGAATGATATTCCTGAAATGAATGAGCATTTAAAGGAATATACTGTAGAAGTTGCCACTATTTTAGATGAAACTCCGGTGCGAGATTTAAAGAAGGCAATCAGTATAAATGATCGTTATTTATTCATCAATCACTTATTTAGGGGGGATGAAAATATGTACGAGCGCAGCATCAAAACCATTAACGGGTTTAATATTTTTGCAGAAGCCCAATATTGGATTAAGAGAGAATTGAAAGTAAAAATGAGTTGGTCCGATGAAAATCCAACCGTTCAACTTTTTGATCAATTGGTTAAAAGGCGATTTGCTTGAATATAATCAAGAATGCTGACCGATGCTCCCGCTTTAGATTGGATATAGGCTCTTCCCGCATCTCCAGCAGCCTGGGCTTTATTGGCATCATTCAATAAATCATTGAGCAAATCCTCCATTTCTAGTGCCGTTTCAGCACTAAAAGCTGCGCCTATTTCAAGCATTTCTATGGCCTCTAAATACTTATCATAAACAGGACCAAAAACGACAGGTTTCCCAAATACAGCAGCTTCTAGCGTATTATGAATTCCTTCACTGCTGAAACCGCCTCCAATAAAAGCAATAGTGGAATAATAGTACAATGAACTAAGCATGCCAACATTATCAATTACAAGGGTTTGAAAATTGTCTCGAATGGATGGATCTAAGGTTTCGTATGTTGAAAGTAAAATGGAGGAGGGATAACGTTGTAAACATTCACTTAATCTTTCTGTACTAATTTGATGTGGTGCAATGATGAATTTTGCATTTCGATGAACTTTTGTAAAATGTTGCAATATTTTATCGTCATCGCTCCAGGTACTTCCGGCAACTATAATGGTGTGATTGCCACAAAATTGTTCTATAACATCAAATTGTTTTCTTGCTGCTGCTATGGTAAGTACTCTATCAAATCTGGTATCGCCAGAAATACTGATAAGATTGGGTTTTACTAAATCTTTGATCAAGCTATGCGAACCTTCATCTTGTACAAAAAAATGACTAAAAAAAGCTAGCATCTTTCTATAAAATCCTCCATACCATTTAAAAAATAATTGTTCCGATCTAAAAATTCCGGATACTAGTAGGGTAGGGATCTGCTGCTTCTTTAATTCTGCTAAATAAAAATACCAAAACTCATATTTGATGAATAATGCTATTGAGGGTTTTGCTGTTTCAATAAATTTAACCGCATTAGAAGGGCTGTCCATAGGTAAATAAAATACCCAGTCTGCCAATGGATGATTTTTCCTAATCTCATAACCAGAGGGCGAAAAAAAAGTTACTAATAAGCGGTAATGGGGATATTGTTTTTTTAATAGTTCAACAACCGGTAAGCCTTGTTCAAATTCGCCTAATGAAGCGGCATGCATCCAAATAACTGGATGGTTATTTGATTGCATTTGCTTTTGTATATGCGAAATAAGCCCTTTTCGCCCCTTCACCCATAATGCCGCTTTGGAATTAAAAGGCGCTAAAAGCTTTGCCATTAAAGGATATAGCCGAATGAATAAAAAGTATGCCCATCTCATGCAAGAACAAATGTACACTCAAATCTTTGTTGTTGATTTTGTAGTAATTTTGCATATAAATTTATATTATGCGGCCCATTCAAATGGTAGACACCCATTCACAGTACCTTGCTATAAAAACAGAAGTGGATGCTGCCATTCACGAAGTCTTAGATACTGCGGCTTATATTAACGGGAAAGCAGTTCAACAATTTACCCAATCTTTGGGGGAATACTTACAAGTAAAGCATACCATTCCTTGTGCAAACGGAACCGATGCATTGCAAATTGCAATGATGGCGTTGGGATTACAGCCGGGGGATGAAGTTATTACTCCTTCTTTTACCTATATCGCTACCACTGAAGTAGTGGCATTGCTGAAGTTGACTCCAGTTTTTGTAGAAGTAGATCCTCATACTTTTTGTATTGATCCTGAATCTGTTCGTAAAGCCATTACGCCAAAAACAAAAGCAATAGTGCCCGTACATTTATATGGACATGCAGCACCGATGGAAGAAATTATGGCTATTGCAAATGAGCATGGATTATATGTAATTGAAGATAATGCGCAAGCGATAGGGTGCGATTACACTTTTTCAGATGGTACCAAAAAGAAGACTGGTACTATTGGAACTATTGGAGCGACCAGTTTTTATCCATCAAAAAACTTAGGGGCATACGGAGACGGGGGAGCCATTTTTACTAATGATGATGCATTAGCACACCAAATGAAAATGATAGCGAATCATGGTCAACAAAAACGCTATTACCATGAAGTGGTGGGTTGTAATTCAAGATTAGATTCTATACAAGCAGCTGTGTTAAATATAAAGCTCAAAAAGTTAGATGAATATAATGCTGCAAGGCGAGGGGTGGCTGCCTTTTACAATAAAGCTTTTTCCAATCATCCTTCCATTATTACACCGCATGTTGCCGATTATAGTACCCATGTGTATCATCAATATACTTTACAATTAAAGGGGGTAGACCGAGAGGGCTTGGTTGCTTATTTAGCAGAGCATAAAATCCCCTCAATGATTTACTACCCAGTACCTGGGCATAAACAAGATATGTTTGCTTCATTTGGTTTAAAAGAAATTTTACTTTCTGTGACCGATGAGTTAACAAATTCCGTAATTTCTCTTCCAATTCATACTGAAATGAATGAAGAACAATTAAATTACATTGTCACACATGTTTTAAACTTTATTAATAAATAAATATTTATGAAAATTGCAGTAGTTGGAACAGGTTATGTTGGACTAGTAACGGGTACCTGTTTCTCAGAAACCGGGAATAAAGTTACTTGTATCGATATTGATCAGAAAAAAGTAGAAAAGCTGTCTAATGGAGAAATCACCATTTACGAGCCAGGCTTAGAAAAAATATTTTTACGAAATTTAAGAGAAGGCCGTTTAACCTTTACCACTAATTTGGCTGAAGGGGTTAAAGATGCGGAAATTGTGTTCTTAGCTTTACCGACTCCTCCCGGAGAAGGTGGCGCTGCGGACTTACGTTATGTTTTAGGGGTTGCAAAAGACCTTGGTAAAATCATGACCGATTATAAAGTGTTGGTTGATAAAAGTACTGTACCAGTGGGAACTGCAGAGAAGGTTCATGCAGCAGTTGCTGAAAACTACAAGGGTGAATTTGATGTGGTGAGTAACCCAGAGTTTTTAAGAGAAGGGGTAGCGGTAGATGATTTTATGAAACCGGATCGTGTGGTAGTTGGTACTCAATCTGAAAGAGCTAAAAAATTAATGTCTGATTTATATGGTCCATTTGTTCGCCAGGGTAATCCAGTGATTTTTATGGATGAAAAATCTGCCGAGTTAACTAAATATGCAGCGAACTCTTTCTTGGCTACCAAAATTTCTTTCATGAATGAGATTGCACAACTTTGCGAAAAAGTAGGTGCAGATGTAGATATGGTGAGAAGAGGGATTGGATCGGATGATCGAATTGGTAAACGTTTTTTATTCCCAGGTATTGGATATGGTGGTAGTTGCTTCCCTAAAGACGTGCAAGCATTGATTATGTCTTCTGAAGAAGTGAATTATGACTTCAAAATTTTGAAAGCTGTTGAGGAAGTAAATGAAGCGCAGAAATTACACTTGATTCCAAAAATTGAAAAATATTTTAATGGTGATTTAAAAGGAAAACATTTTGCCCTTTGGGGATTGGCATTCAAGCCTAATACCGATGATATCAGAGAAGCACCAGCTTTGTATTTGATTGATGCATTAACTGCAGCAGGTGCAACAGTTACCGCTTATGATCCAGAAGCTATGCCAAATGTGAAAAATACTGTTGGTGATAAAATTAAATATGCCGATAGCCAATACGGGGCGTTAAAAAATGCAGATGCATTGATTATTGCAACAGAGTGGAGCGAATTTAGAACGCCCGATTTTGAAGTGATTGATAGCTTGTTGAAGGGCAAAGTCATATTTGATGGAAGAAATTTATTTGAAGTAAAATATATTACCGACATGGGCTATCATTACGAAAGCATTGGACGCCACTAAATCAATTAATATGTCTCAGAAACGCGTTTTAATTACCGGCGCTGCCGGATTTTTAGGATCACATTTATGTGATCGATTTATTAAAGAAGGGTTTAAAGTGGTGGGCATGGATAACCTGATTACAGGGGATCTCCGCAATATTGATCATCTCTTTAAGTTGGAAGACTTTGAATTCTATCATCACGATGTTTCCAAGTTTATTCATGTACCTGGTCCAATCGATTATATCTTGCATTTTGCATCTCCTGCAAGTCCTATTGATTATTTAAAGATTCCGATTCAAACCTTAAAAGTAGGTGCATTGGGAACACATAATTGCTTAGGACTAGCAAAAGCAAAAGGTGCTAGAATGTTGGTAGCTTCAACCAGTGAAGTTTATGGAGACCCTATGGTGCATCCTCAAACAGAAGAATACTGGGGTAATGTAAATCCAGTAGGACCAAGAGGGGTGTACGATGAGGCCAAGCGTTTCATGGAATCTATCACTCGAGCTTACTATACATTCCACGGAGTTGAAACACGTATCGTACGCATCTTCAATACCTATGGTCCTAGAATGCGACTGAATGATGGTCGTGCACTACCTGCATTTATTGGTCAAGCTTTGCGCGGAGAAGATCTAACTGTTTTTGGTGATGGCAGTCAAACCCGTTCATTTTGCTATGTAGATGATTTAATTGAGGGAATATATAGGTTGTTAATGAGCGATTATACAATGCCTGTGAATATTGGTAACCCTCATGAAATTACCTTAAAGGATTTTGCTGAAGAAGTATTGAAGCTAACTGGATCTTCTGTTAAAATAATTTACAAAGAATTACCTGTAGATGATCCTAAACAAAGAAAACCAGATATCTCAAAAGCAAAATCTATTTTAGGATGGGAGCCCAAAGTAGAGCGGGCAGAAGGATTGGCGAAGACCTACGAATATTTTAAATCTTTGCCCAAAGATGAATGGTCTAAACAACCCAAAGAATTTTATACAGGTAAATAATTTTAGAAGTATTGATATGAAGCCAATTATTGTAGTTACTGGAAAAAATGGACAACTAGGATGGGAACTGCAACAATTGGCTTCTTCTTTTGAAGATCGATACCAATTTATTTTTACGGATCGTACTCAATTGGATTTATCCAATATGGGTAGTGTTCATCCCTTTTTTGAAACAACAAAGCCGCAATACTTTATTAATTGTGCTGCTTACACGGCCGTAGATAAGGCTGAATCAGATCAAGATACAGCAATGATGATCAATGCAACTGTTGTTGGTGAAATTGCTGCTTGTTGTCAGGAATTTGATTGTAAGCTTATTACGATTTCTACTGATTATGTTTTTAATGGTAATGGCGTTGCCCCTTATAAAGTAGACACCCCTACTGATCCTGTTAATTATTATGGAGCTACTAAAGCGATTGGAGAGCAATTGGCTTTAACCAATAATCCATCCTCAATTATTATTCGTACTTCTTGGGTGTACAGTGCACATGGGAATAATTTTGTAAAAACCATGTTGCGATTGATGAAAGAACGCCCTGAAATAAAAGTGGTGAACGACCAAGAGGGATGTCCTACTTATGCAGCAGATTTAGCAGAAGCTATTATGCAAATTGTTCAGCATCATTCAGAAGGAAATCATGTTGCAGGTATTTTTCATTACAGTAATACCGGGGCGATTACTTGGTTCGATTTTGCTCAAGCTATTAAAGAAGAAGCGGGTCTATCTTGTACGGTATTACCTATTCCCTCATCTGCGTTCCCAACGCCAGCTAAGCGACCTGCCTATTCAGTGATGGACGTTCAGGAAATTGCTAATGTATTTGGAGTAGTATTAAAACCATGGAAAGAAAGCCTTAAAATCTGTATTGAGGCTATTCGTATTTCGAACTAAATTCTAGATAAGAATTTTTTATAACTAAAATAAAAAAGCCCCTTACTGGGGCTTTTTGTTTATTCAATATCAACGGTATTATCATCAGGTATTCTATCAATCAATTTATTATAAGGATCTATACCTGCTTTAACAGGTTTCCCTTTCACTCTTATTTTGATAGTTTTTTGCCCCGGTGTTAACTTGTATTTCTGCAAGAATATGGGGTTCACTTTTTTTCTTCCATTTTTGTCTGTTGATTCAGCAGCAAATACACCAATGTCTATATAGTCATTCATTTTTGTAAGCGTTTCTTTTCCGGCACTATCTGCATAATACTTATTGGTATTTATCTGAATGGTTACATCATACAAATCTTTGCCAGCGCTGACTGATTTCGCGCTGATGGCTTTATTGTCATATAAAGTAATTTTCTTCCAAGTATCTACTAGATAGTATTTTACAGAATCAGGTGTGTATTTATCTATAAACGCATATAAGTCTGTACTGCCAGCAAAAGGTGGATTTTCTTTTAAGGCAAAGCTATCTCTGAATTCATGGAGGGCTTTATTTAATTGATCTACACCAATTAAATCTTGTAAACCATATAATATTAAGCTGCCTTTTTGATACCATTGATAAGATCGATTACAGTTGATGAAAGTGTTTTCCTTTTTTGATTCATTCGCTCGTCCGGTTAAGTAACCATCTAATTCATCCTTTAGGAATCTTTTCATATTGTCTTTCCCATACTTACGCTCGGTCAAGATCAATGCGGTATATTCTGCTAATGCCTCAGAAATTAAATTTGATCCTCTGGTTTTATTTGGAACAACCTGATGTCCCCACCATTGATGGGCCAATTCATGAGCTGTTACATAGTAAACATAATCAAATGAATTAGGATCACTAAAATCTGCCACCCATCCAAAACTCTCCGCAAAGGGTACTGTATTGGGAAAGCTTTGTGCAAATCCGGCATAACGTGGAAATTCCATTAAACGCATTTGTCTGAATTGAAAATCACCGTAACTCTTAGAGAAATATTCTAAGCCATCTTTATAAGCTGCTTTAAATCTGTCTAAATTGAATTTGTGTTTGGAGTCGTGAAAAATTTCAATATTTATCTTTTCGCCATTTGATATAGTCACTGAATCTTTTAATACATCATATTTGGCAGATAAAATACTGAAGAAGTAATCGATAGGGGTGTCTTGAACATATTGAAAATATTTTCTACCATCCTTCTCCCAAGTTTTTTGTAAGTAACCAGGTGCAATCGCTATTTGATCTTTGGATGTACTCACAGTAGCTTCAAAGTGGATTAAGTCTGCATCATCATTAAACAACATAGTAGCTTTTCCTTCTGGATCATTTTGGTCTGGGAACTCATCTTCTTTTTTAGCTAATTTATATTTCTTTCTGTCTTCATCACTGTTCAACTCCCTGTTAGGGTCATAGCCGAAAGAAGGAATGCCTCCTGAATAAAATGTACCGTTTTGAAGAATCTCTCTAGATAAGCCACTATTTGGGAATCCTTTATTTTCAATTACAGAGTATACTTCAAGTAATGCAGTGTCTCCAGGAAGCATGGGTGTTGGAAGGCCATACACTCTATAATTTGCTGTATCTTTTCCTTTCTTTAAGAAGTTAAAAGCACTATACTTAAACAGCAATGGCGACTGATATTTCAAGGGTTTTCCATTATACAGAATTCTGTATTGAATATTGTCATCTGCCAGTAAATGCAAAGAATCTATGGCAGCAGCATGTTTATTTTTAAGCGAAAGCTTAGCATAAATTGTTACTTTTCTTTCTTCAGGAAAAATATCTGCATGCATCAATACCTGAGTTACTTTTGGCTGTAACTTCTTTTCATATTTCTTTAGGGTCGTTTCATATAAAGCTGAATTGCTCTCAGATTTTGAATTACTAGTATAGTTATTCAAATAGCTTACATTATAATAGATGTATGATCCAGATCCTATCCAGCATAAAAAGAATAGGACAATCAGATTTCTTGGGGTGCCATTAAATCTGCTGGATGCAACCCTCCATCTTTCTTTAAATCCACCTGCAATTCCTCTCTGGTAAAACAAGAATGCTATTACTGTTAATAGACAACCCAGACTAATCCAGTAGAAATTAAACCATAACTGCGGTTCAAGAAAATGCCCAATTCCATTCATATCACTCCAGCGATAATTCGGTGTATAGAAATAAAAGAATAAGTTATAATCCATTTCGCCAAATGATCTTAATAAGAATAAGCAAACCCAGATAATCATAGAAACACCATGCCCCCCAAACTTATTATTCACTAATAGATGCACTGCAAATGACAATAGAATCATTTGTATAAATCCTGGCAAAGTCAAAACATACAATTCTATAAAATATACTGAAAAATTAAAATCGGTATGTCCTTTCAATAACTGAATGAATACACCAAGCACCATTGGAATAGTAACTAAGATAATGGCGATACCAACCATGCTACAAAACTTGGAAAACAAGAAAACCACATTCGATACTGGCATGGCATCATTGATGATATTATAGCGAGTTGTTTTTTCTCGATGAATGGTTTCGCCTGAGTAAAATAGTAAAATGATAAAAATGAATAAATTGTAATCATAGCTTTTATAATCCATTAAAAAAATGGTTAAAGGTCTATCAGGGACACTGTACAACAAATTGCCAATCCAGAAATCAAGAATTAAAAAAATTAATCCCCCAAGTAAAATTGCTTTGAAATAATTATCCCGAATGATGTTTAAAAACTCAATTTTAGTAAGTCTCCACCAAACTCTCCGCATATATCCTTGAGAAAAATCTTGTGTAACTCTTTTTAAGGGTTGACTAATTGGTGCTTTTTCTGTTGATTCATTTTTCTTCGTTTCTTTTGTTGTATCTGCATTTAGAAATGCAGAAAAGCTAAATCGCCAATATGCAATAGCTGTAATCAATATTGAAATGCCCATCCAAATTAATCTGTTAAACACAAATACTTTGGTAAATGGCAAACTCAAATTGTTTTTCTCAAATGGGGTAAGATATCTTGTTTCTAATTGAAATGTATTGATAAGAAAAGGATCGAGTAATTTTACCAGTTCTCTTTTTTCTAAATCACGAACTAAAAAGTTGGATAAGAAATAGCCAATTAGTAATAATATACTTGCACTGTATACCACTTTTACATTCCTGGTAACTGCAACAAGTGCAAAAAATATCGAAGAAGAGATTAACAAATTACTGAATCCGTATAAAAATGCGGGTTCTAAATAATTCCAGAGACCATAATCTCCAATTCTTTCGGCGGGTACTTGTCCCATTATAGGTCCTAAGTAGGCTCCCAAATAACAGCCCCAGTTAAACGCAGTACCAACAACTAGTACATAAAAAAATGAACCCAGAAATCTCCCCCAAAAATAACCGCCTTTTGTAATGGGGTAACTGAAAAAGTATTGTCTGGTTTGGTGTTCAACATCTCTATACAAGGGAACACCCATTATAGCAGAGCATACCAACATCATGAGTAAACTAAAAGTGATGGTTCCATCCGCAATTGTCCAAGGGGCATTATGGAATACTTTTTCTGATGCGGGGGAAGAGCCAGTTGCTATGGAAATAAATCCTAGCAAAAAGAAGATGAAAAAATAAATATAAGAAGCTGGTCTTTTAGAGCGATAGACCAACTCAAATTTGAAAATTTGCCAAAACATATGAAAAGTTTTTGAGTTAGTTTATATTGTTGCCATATCCATTTTAGATGCTATCTGATGAAAGTAAACATCTTCAAGAGCAGGGGATACTGACCTGAAACCGTTTCCAGGATCCGTATCGCTGAATATGCGGACACTTAAACTACCGCTTTTCATTTGTACACTAATAACTTGATACTGTTCTTTTAATTGTTGAACTGTAGCTTTATCTGCGGACCTGGTATATATCTTTCCTTCTAATTCATTCACTGCATCATCAGGTTGATCATGTCTTAACAACTCACCTTTACAAATGATGGCAAAGTCATTGCAGAGTGTTCTAACATCTTCCACAATATGTGTCGATAGAATCACAATCGTATTATTACCAATCTCACTCAATAAATTATAAAATCGATTTCTTTCTGCGGGATCTAAACCTGCTGTAGGCTCATCCACTATGATCAATTTTGGATTGCCTAATAAGGCTTGAGCAATACCAAAACGTTGTTTCATTCCACCAGAATAAGTGCCTAGATTCTTTTTTCGATCTGTGTAAAGGTTAACCCTATTCAATAAATTGTCTACTGTTTCTTTTCTTTCTTTTGCATTGCTAATACCCTTTAAACAGGCAATATGATCTAACATTTGTTCCGAACTAATCTTCGGATAAACACCAAAATCTTGGGGGAGATAGCCCAAGATTTTTCGAACGGTTTCTTTTTCTTTCAATACATCTAACTCATCTAAAAAGATACTGCCACTATCCGCTTCTTGTAGCGTTGAAATAGTCCTCATTAAAGAGGATTTACCTGCACCATTAGGACCTAAAAGACCGAACATGCCCTCTTTAATGGTAAAACTTACATTATTAAGTGCTTGTACGCCATTCGGATATCTTTTTGAAAGATTAGAAATAACAAGTTGCATAACATGAATTGAAAACGTTAAAAAATTGAAATAACCCTAGTAATATAAGAAATTAATATTACTTGTAAGGGGTAGACAAGCCATCTTTTAAACAGTTTCAATTCATGTAAAATTAATTTAATGTATTTTAAATCATTTAGGCTTTTGACTTTTTATAAAACCTCAATTTTGATTTGATCTTCTCAAAAGTTGTTTTATTAATGACGCCCGCATATAAAAGTGCAAATACTAGTAACCAAATCATGCCTTTGATGAAGAAAAACCAAAATCCAATGATACCGATGTCTTGTAACCAGTTAAGCATGTTCAATGATTTTTGTTGTTTCCAATAGGGTTGCTTCAAGTGCATCAAATATGTTAATGATGGCATCATAGCCTTTGTTAACCTCATTCACCCAACTGTCTTGTTGTATTTGTCTGATAGATAATATACAAGCTTCAAAGTTGTGGAAATCATAAAACAAACCTTTTGAAGGCACTTTAGTTTTCATGATTTGTCCACCGTATGCAATGGCCAAATAATGTAAATAAATATGAGGCAATTGTTCTGATGGAGTTAATCCACTCAAATAATTTTTGTAAGTGGTTGTAGCAGTTAGCTCACCCTTTCTTAATGCACCAGCGGTCTCTAATTCTTGGATATCAGCTGAGATCGATTCAATTCTGTTTAAACTTGGGTGAGGCAATGGATGTTGTTCAAGTGCGGTGAAGATTGCAAGTTGTTGTTCAAGATAATGCAGGTATGCTTGTTGATTCAATTCTCCTTTAAACATTCGCATATTAAAGGGCTTTCTCTCTGCAATTCTGTGTTTCTCTGCTGTTTGATCTTTTAATAAGCTTTGCATAATATATATTTTATGCAAAGAATCCATTTTAATATGGTCTCACAAGTAGCAATCGGGAAAAGGATTTATGAAAATGGGAATTACAAAACAAAACGTTGTCTCGGCTGGGCGATGTTAAATCCAGCTTTAATGACTTTTTCTGTTGCTATACTTTTGTTATTTATTAGTGGATTGGTATGATTGAAATGAATGAAATGAATTTTCTGTTTGTCCTTTAATGGCATCGATTTAAACCGCTCCATGCTTTCTGTAACAAATGGATGCGGAATTTCACTAATGGGGCGATTGTTGATTTCGGCTGCGTCAAAAAAAGTTGCATCAATTAACGCATAATCAACTTTTTCAATGAGGTGATTAATATTTTGAGACCATTTTTCCCATTTATCAATATCAGGGATAAATAGTAATTTTTTGCTTGGCCCACTAATGATATAACCAACCGTCTCTGAATACTCATCGCGATGTGGCACTAGTAAAGGGGTAACAGAAATACTATCGCCTAAACGGATGGCTTGATTATCAGATAATGTTTGAATCTGTATATTTTGTTGATTCACCAATTGACTCCATGGTCCGTTCTGTTCTAGAAATGACTTCATTTTGGGCATTGCATAAACAGGCAATTGTTTTGCACTCATTGCTTCTTTTCCTAGGAACATTAGTCCGGTATAATGACCAATATGTGCATGAGTTAAAAATACCCCGTTGGGTATGTCTGTAGCTGTTTTACTATATTCCTTTAACATCCTCAATTGCTTGCTGATGTCGGGAGTGGCTTCAAATAAATAGCTGATTTTTTTAGTGGAATTATATAATCCCAATGAAACCACTTGCCTTGAATGGTCTGGTTGATTAAAAAGGTTTTTACAACAATCTTTGGTACAGCCAATTTGTGGGGATCCCGCATCTTGAATGGTTCCTAAAACAATAATACTTGTTTGGGCCTGTAAAGATTGGAATACAATCAGGATACCAATAAGGGCGGTCATTTTCATGCTTTAAATATAATTGATTGAGCAGGAATCAATCGCTGTTAAATGGCCTTTTTTTTATAATTTCAAAGCAGATTAGGCCAGTATGAAAAAAACCTCGATTGTCATTGCGCTATTTATTGCTATTGTAACAGGCTTCATTTCATGTTTTAGTTTTGAGGGGGGGAGTAAAGCTGACTTGCCAGAACTGGTAAGCTATAATTTTCATATCCGCCCCATACTCTCCGATAAATGTTTTTCTTGTCACGGTCCTGATGCAAATAAGCGAGCTGCTAATTTAAGGCTGGATATTGCTGAACACGCATTTGCTCCACTTACGGAAACCAAGGGTGCGTTTGCGATTGTAGCCGGTAAGCCTGAAGAATCTGAATTGTATAAGCGCATCATATCTAATGATACCGCTTACATGATGCCATCTCCTGAATCGCATTTAGGGGCCCTCTCTGAAAATGAAATTGCACTCATAAAAAAATGGATTCAACAAGGTGCAGTATACGAAAAGCATTGGGCATTTATTCCTCCACAAAAAAAGGAGTTGCCTAAAATCAAGGCTTCTGATTGGGCAAAAAATGAAATTGATTTTTTTATTGCTGCTGCCTTAGAACCAATGGGGCTAAAGCCGAACGAAGAGGCTGATAAAGAAAGATTATTAAAACGTTTGTCTTTAGATATTACAGGTCTCCCGCCTTCTATTACTTTGATGGATCAATTCTTAAATGATCAATCGGATAAAGCGTATGAAAAAATGGTGGATGCGTTAATCAGTACTCCGCAGTATGGCGAGAAAATGGCCCTGCCTTGGTTAGACATTGCTCGATATGCGGATAGTTATGGATATCAAGATGACAATATTCGAACACAATGGCCATGGCGTGATTGGGTGATTCATGCGTTCAACAAGAACATGCCTTATGATCAATTTATTACTTGGCAAGTTGCAGGAGATATGTTGCCGAATGCTACAAAAGAACAAATTTTAGCAACTGGTTTTTTTCGCAACCATAAGTACACCGAAGAAGGTGGGGTAATTCCAGAAGAGTACCGAATGGAATATTTGTTCGACAAAACAAAAACTTTCACAAAAGGTATTCAGGCGATTACTTTAGAATGTGCTCAGTGTCATGACCATAAATACGATCCATTCTCTCAAAAAGATTATTACTCATTTCTAGCATTTTTTAATAACACCAAAGAAAAAGGCTACGAAGGGGATGTGAGTATTTCCAAGCCAGCAAAGTATCCTATATTAAAATTGACTGATGGTGAAATCAAGCAGTTTTTATCTTTTATCAATAAAAAAGATACTGGGGAGATTACTATTTCAGTAATGGCCGAAGATACTCTTCGGAAAACCTATTTATTAAATAGAGGAGTGTATGATCAACCTACTGGTACTCCATTGGTAGCTTCTGCTGTTCCTGCAGTAATGAAGTTTGATGATAAAAAATTTGAACGAAATAGAATGGGGTTAGCTAAGTGGACAACGGATAAGAACAATCCGTTGACTGCAAGGGTTTTTGTAAACTTACTTTGGCAAGAAATTTTTGGTAAGGGCATTGTAAAAACATCAGGTGATTTTGGTATGCAAGGAGAATTACCTTCTCACCCTGAATTATTGGATTGGTTAGCCGTTGATTTCATGGAAAATGGTTGGAATATCAAGAATCTCGTAAAGAAAATCGTTTTATCTGCTACCTATCGACAGTCTGTTAAAACAACTGCGGAAAAACAAAAGGTAGACCCCGATAATATTTACCTCTCGAGAGGCCCTAGAAATAGAGTATCTGCTGAATCAATTAGAGATATCGTTTTAAGTACTAGTGGATTATTGGTCAAAACAATCGGCGGTCCCAGCGTTAAACCTTATCAGCCTAAAGGGTTATGGGAAGGAGCCACTTCAGGTCGGGGTGCATTATCAACTTATCAACAAGACAAAGGAATGGATTTGTATAGAAGAGGAATGTATACATTCATTAAACTAACCTTGCCGCCCCCGAGTATGACTTTATTTGATGCAAGTAACAGAGATCAGTGTGAAGTAAAAAGAACAAAAACAAATACTCCATTACAAGCATTGATTATGATGAATGATCCACTTGTATTAGAAGCATCTAGGGTTTTGGCTCAACATTTAATGACAGAAAATAGCAGTACTGCTGAAAAATATAAAAAAGCATTTAGAACAATCATTTGTAGAAATGCTACAACTAAGGAATTGGAAATTCTTTCTTCCTATTATAAAGAGCAAGCCGATTTATTTAAGCAAGGTAAATTAGATGCTTCTTCCACAATAAAAGTGGGCGAATATTCATTCAAGTCAATTTCAGATAAAAATAGTTTCGCTGCATTAATGAAAACGATTAATGCCATTTATAATATGGAAGAATGCATCACAAAAAGCTAAACATGAATAAAGAATTATTAGAACATAGTTTAAGTTTTAACCGTCGCAAGTTCTTGTCTAAACTTAGTTTAGGTATTGGAAGTGTTGCACTGGGTTCTTTATTAATTCCCGATTTGTTTAATGGAAAACCAGATGAAGAAGCTTTAATGGCAGGACTTCCGCATTTTGCTCCCAAAGCAAAGCGAATCATTTATCTGTTTCAAAATGGGGCACCTTCTCAATTAGACTTATTTGATTATAAGCCCAAATTACAAGAGATGTTTGGTCAGGATTTGCCTGAATCAATACGTATGGGTCAACGTTTAACAGGGATGACTGCAGACCAAAAAAAATTCCCTTTAGCAGGCACAGTTTTTAATTTTAAGCAACATGGTAAAAATGGAGCATGGTTCAGTGAATTGTTGCCGCATATTGCTTCTGTATCTGATGATTTGTGTATCGTAAAATCTATGTACACAGAAGCCATTAATCACGATCCTGCTTTAACTTTTTTTCAAACTGGTGCTCAAGTGGGTAACCGCCCTAGTATGGGGTCTTGGTTGAGCTATGGATTAGGGAGTGAAAATAAAAATTTACCTGCATTTTGTGTGTTGCTCTCAAAGGGGAGTGGTAATGGACAAGGGGTTTATTCGAAATTGTGGACCAATGGATTTTTAGATTCGATCCATCAGGGGGTTCAATTTAGCAGTGGTGATAATCCCGTTTTATATTTAAATAATCCGGAAAGCATTAGCAAAGATGATCGTAGAAAAATGCTCGATAAAATTAATGCGCTGAATGCTGAATCATTTAAAGAGTTTGGTGACCCCGAAATCAATACCAAGATTCAGCAATATGAAATGGCATTCCGGATGCAAACGGCCGTGCCCGAAATTACAGATATGAGTAAAGAGCCGGAAAGTATTGTAAAATTGTATGGCCCCGAATGTTTGGTGCCTGGCACTTATGCAGCCAATTGTTTATTGGCAAGAAAGTTATCCGAAAATGGGGTAAGATTTGTTCAATTATATCATCAAGGATGGGATGGGCATAATAATTTACCTGGTGAAATTAAAGGTCAATGTAAAGATGTGGATCAAGCAAGTGCTGCATTAATTACTGATTTAAAACAACGAGGTTTACTTGATGAAACATTGGTGATTTGGGGAGGTGAATTTGGAAGAACCAATTATTGTCAAGGGCCATTGTCAAAAGAAAATTACGGTAGAGATCATCACCCAAGGTGTTTTACCATTTGGATGGCTGGTGGGGGAGTTAAGCCAGGTGTTTATGGTGAAACGGATGAATTTGGATATAATATCATTCAAGATAAAGTCCATGTGAATGATTTTCATGCGACCGTATTAAACTTAATGGGTCTAAATCATGAGGAGCTTACTTACAAACACTTAGGAAGAAGATATAGATTAACAGATGTTGCAGGTAAAGTTATTGACGGAATCATTGCTTAATTATTGGTATGAATAGAAAATCATTTCTTTTACAATCGGCTGTTTTAACCGCTGGCATTGCTGGCTATCCATCTCTATTGTCGGCATCTAAAAAATCGGACATTATTTTTGGGCATAACCAAAAGCGTTATCGACTTGATACCCAATGGGGGAAACTTGATTTTAATCGCTATCCAGTAAAAGATTGTCATGAAATGGTTCAGGATAAGTTGGGAAGGATTATTTTACTAACTAATGAAACCAAGAATAATATCATTATTTACGATAAAAAGGGGAAGTTGGTAACAACTTGGGGGAGTGAATATCCTGGTGCGCATGGCTTAACGCTTTTTAATGAAAATGGACAAGACTGTTTATTCATAGCTGATAACAATAGGCATCAAGTTATTAAAACAACCATCGACGGCAGGGTATTACTGACGATAGGGTATCCTAAAGAAGTAGGTATCTATCAGAATGAAACGGAGTTTATTCCCACTGAAACATGTATTGCACCTAATGGCGATATTTATGTAGCAGATGGTTATGGAAAAGATTATATTATTCAATACAATGCGCGTGGGGAATATATCAGGCATTGGGGCGGTAGAGGTGCAGCACCAAAACATTTGAAAAATGCTCATGGTATTTGTTATGATGATAGGGATAAAAATAATCCATTACTCATCGTTACTTCTAGAGAAGAGAATGCTTTTAAGCGATACACTTTAGATGGGCAATACATTGATACCATTGCATTGCCCGGGGCATGGGTATGTAGGCCTGTAATTAAAGGAGATTATTTGTATGCGGCTGTACTACAGAGTCAGCATCGTCAAGGACAAGAATCTGGATTTGTAACTATTTTAGATAAGGATAATAAAGTAATCTCCAATCTTGCAGGAAGTACACCAACCTACCAAGGACAAGTCTTAACCGATATGTACCAAACGGTCAAAGCTTTTAAATATCCCCACGATGTTTGTATTGATGACGAAGAGAATGTATATGTAGCACAGTGGAATGCTGGGCATGTTTATCCTTACAAATTAATCCCTGTACTCTAATGGTTAAATTGATCCGTAGCGTAATCTTATTATTTCCTTGTGGCTTATTTGCGCAAGATAGTTTACAGTTAACCCCACCAATCATTAAGTATCATTCTATTTTCTTTTCGAAGAAGACGCAGGTAGAATTGGCATTTGCATATCCCAATACTGCCATTCATTATACGCTTAATCAAGAAGCACCCGCTATTGCTGATCCAACTTACAAAAAGCCAATATTGGTTCGAGATAACTTAACAACCATTAAAGCAAAAGTTTTTGGAAATGGTTATATAGCATCTGATATCGCCACTGCCACTTTTATTAAAGAAGGGAAAAAAATTTCCATGATTCACCAAACTGAACCACATCCAAAATATGCAGCAGCGGGACCTTTAGCGCTATTTGATTTGAAAGGAGGAAATGTAGATATTGGCACAAATACATGGCTGGGATATAATTGTGATACAGTAAAAATTCAATTGTCATTATCGAAATCAGAACGGGTAGGGAAACTGCTGTTTAATTTTTTGCAGAATGAAAATGCTTGGATATTTCTTCCTGAAGAAATATCCATACAATGGTATAATCAACAATTAAATACTTATCAGTTTTTTGGAAAAGAGTCAATTGAATCGAAAGCTCAGGTTAATGGGGCTAATTGTAATTTTAAGATGGTAAATGCAATGAATAAAGTAATCACAGATAAGTTCTTGATAAATATTGTGGTTAAAAAGAAAATCCCCGATTGGCATCCAGCAAAAGGTTCACATGCTTGGATGTTTATAGACGAAATAAAAGTGTATTAGTATGATGGCTCTTCAACGAAATATTTTTAACCTTGTTTTTGGAATCAATATTCTGCTGGTTTTCTTATTGATTTTTGAAAGTAATCTAGTAATCCCTGCATGGTTGCAAGTAATAGGTCGTATGCATCCATTGTTTTTACATTTCCCCATTACACTAGTCTTAGTATTCATTTTTTGGCATTTTGTTGTAGTAAAGAAAATGATGGAGAATGAATGGATTGTTAATATTGATCGTTGGTTGTTGTTGCTAACCGCGTTTACTGCCAGTCTTACGGCATTGATGGGTTTGTTCTTATCTAAAGAGAAAGGATATGATGTTAATGCATTACAATTGCATAAATGGTCAGGAATAGCTATTGCAATAATCACCACTGTATGGTATGGGTACAATGAATGGGTACAAAAAATTCCTTGGCTACATTATTCAATCGCTGGTTTAAGCACAGGCATTATTCTATTTACTGGTCATCAGGGTGGAACAATTACCCATGGTCCTAATTTTTTATTGGCCCCCTTTGAATTTGTCTCAGCCCAACAAGAGGTGTTATTATCTGAAGCTGAAATATATACTCATTTGGTACAACCCATTTTGCAAACCAAATGCTATAGTTGCCACAATGATAAAAAATCGAAAGGAGAACTAAGAATGGATACGGAAGCCCTTTTACTCAAAGGGGGAAAGAATGGTAAATTATGGGATAGTGCTGCTCAAGATTTGGGCTTATTAATGAGTAGGGTTCATTTGCCTTTAGAAAATAAAAAACATATGCCACCCATCGGCAAACCTCAGTTAACAGAAACAGAGATTCAAATTTTAGAAGCATGGATTAAAAAAGGGGCCAATTTTAAAACCAAACTAACCGACCTAGCTGCAAATGATGAACTGAGGATTATTGGGCAAGAAAAATTTTCTAAATCAGCTATTGATGAATTCGATTTTGAACCCGCTTCTACATCGTCACTAAAAAAATTAAATACAGACTACAGAGTAATTACTCCATTGTCAAAATCTTCACCTGCTTTACAAGTTGATTTTTTTAGCCCTGCTGCTTTTTCTTTAGATCAATTAAATGAATTGCTTGAGATTAAAAATCAAGTGGTGAGTTTGAATTTAAATAAAATGCCCCTTAATGATGATGCGCTAAGCATTATTGCTCAATTCACCAACTTGCAAAAGCTGAATCTCTCTTTTACTCAGATTACTGGTAAAAATTTAGACCAACTTAATCAATTAAAATCTTTAAAACAATTATCACTCTCAGGAACCAAAGTGAGTAAAGAAGATTTGATGACCATAGCTGGATTGAAAAACTTACATGCGTTATATGTATGGAATACGAAGCTTACAGACAATGAAATCATCGATTTAAAAAGGAGTTGGAAAAATGTATTCATTGAAAAGGGTTTTACAGACGATACTTCCATTATAAAATTAACCCCGCCTATATTGTTAAATGAAGAACAAGTAATCACTACCCCAATCAAACTGAAACTAAAACACTATATCAGTGGGGCGTCTATTCGATACACATTGGATGGAGCAGAACCCGATAGTATCAATGCTAAAGAATATTCAGGAGATATCATATTGTCAGGTAATACCACGGTTAAGGCAAAAGCTTTTAAAAAAGGTTGGATAAGCAGCAATACAATAGAAACCTATTTTTTCAGTTCCAAATTTAAGCCCGATTCGGCAGTGAATATTTTACGTGCAGATGATAATTATAGGGGAGATGGTGCAAGTACTTTAATTGACTTAGCTAAAGGAGAGGTGAACAATTTTAAAAGTCGGAAATGGTTGGGATATAAGCTGAATCGGATGGAATCTTTGTTGTTATTTAATTCATTCGTGAACATTAAAAGTGTAACCCTTAGTACTTTAATAGATATCGGTAGTTATATTATGCCTCCAACATCAATTGAAGTTTGGGGTGGTAATGAGTTGAGTCAGTTAAAATTATTAGGTCGCTTAACGCCGCCGCAACCAACAACAGTTTCGAAAGGATACCTAAAGGGATATGAAATCAATTTTAACCCCACTAGATTAAAGTATATAAAAGTGATTGCTGTACCTATTGCTGTTTTACCTAAATGGCATCCAGGAAAGGGAGACAAGGGTTGGGTCTTTGTGGATGAAGTGTATGTGAATTAACTCTTAGCTTTTTTCTTACTTAATCCCACGACCATAATTAAAAACCAGATAGCGAATGCAATCTTTGGAATGAATGATGAATTGAAATCTTCTGTATTGAGCGTATAAAATGAGTAGCTAAAATATCCTACCATCAATACAGCAGAAACTATTATAATAAGTGTTCTATTATCCCTCATCCTATAAATATACGATTTCTTTTGGGTGAATTAATAGATGTGAGGAAAGTGATTAGCTTGCTGATTTGGATTGCCTTCGGCCATCCTTCCCGCTTTGCATTACCCAAGAAACTACGCACCGCGTAAACGCGGCGCTCGTTTTGTTTTTTCACTCGCTCCATTGAGCAAGCTCATGTCGCTCGCTTAAAAAACAAAACCCGCAGCTTTCGCTGCGGGTTTCTTGTTGCCCGACCTGGATTCGAACCAAGACATACTGAACCAAAATCAGTTGTACTACCCTTATACTATCAGGCAATCCGACCCATTCTTTTGGAATGGGCTGCAAAAATAGGACTAGGAGTCAATTGTTCCAAATTTTTTAATTCAAAAAAGACAATTTTCTTTCTAGAATTAGTTGCTTATTGCCCTGATGACTCCCTGTCTTTCAATTCTTTAATCTTATCCAAAGCCCCTGCTACCACATCACACATGATGGTATACAAAGCGCCTGGTTTGTAATTAGCATAAATATGTTCTAAAGCTAAATTTTCATTGGCAATCACTGTTTGTGGGATATTTGGATTGACTGAATTAACCCCTTCCTGCAATAAAGCAATGATTTCTTCTGCCGTTCTACCACGCAGATTTTTATCGCAACGGATAATGATTTCGTCAAAATACGAGGCGGAAATACTGCCCAATTCACGGATGTCTTCATCCCTTCTGTCCCCTGTTCCACTGATGACACCCACTTTATAAGGGTAGTCTAGTTGATCTACAAATTGGCATAATAATTTCAAGCCATGCGGATTATGCGCAAAATCAGCCAAGAAAGTAAAATGTTTGAAATGGAAAAAATTCAACCGACCAGGGGTTGTAATACTGCTAGAAATAAAGGTTTGTAAGCCCGTTCTAATGTCTTCAATGGTAATGCTCTTAAATAAATAAGTAGCCATTACACTCGGTAAGCAGTTGGCAACATTGTGGACTGCTTTTCCTTCAAAGGTTAGGGGGATGTCTTTTACATGACAGACCCTGATTTTCCAGGTTCCTTTTAATATGCTGATATAACCATTTTCATAAACGGTTGCCAAGCCACCTTTTTTGCAATGTTCTTGAATTCGTGGATTGTTTTCATCCATGCTAAACAATGCCACATTGCATTTCAGGTCTTTTTTCATCGCATACACCAAGTCGTCTTCTGCATTTAATACGGCATATCCATGCGGATAAACTGTTTCTGGTACGACTGCTTTTACGCGGGCCATTTGTTCAACACTATTGATGCCCCCCAAACCAATATGGTCGCTGGCTACATTGGTTACGATGCCTACATCACAATGTTCAAATGCCAAACCATTCTTTAAAATACCGCCTCTGGCACATTCCAATACAGCAAAATCTACGGTGGGATCCTTTAAAACAAACTGTGCCGAAATAGGGCCGGTGCAATCCCCCTTCATTAACAACTGATTTTGTATGTAAACCCCATCGCTGGTGGTATAGCCCACTTTTTTACCTGCTGTTTTAGAAATATGTGCAGTTAATCGGGTAGTAGTGGTTTTTCCATTGGTACCCGTAATGGCAATAATCGGTATTCTTCCATTACTTCTGTCGGGGAAAAGCATATCAATTACTGGCTCTGCCACATTTCTACCTAATCCTTCTGTAGGATCTATATGCATTCTAAAACCAGGAGCAGCATTTACTTCTAAAATTGCACCCCCATTGGATGATACGGGCGTTTGTAAATCTTGTGCCATGATATCAATACCGCAAATATCTAGGCCAATGATATTGGCAATGCGTTCGCACATGACAATATTCTCTGGATGCACTTCATCGGTCACATCGGTGGATGTACCTCCTGTAGATAAATTAGCCGTGGTTTTTAATAGCACCAATTCTCCAACAGGTGGAATCGTTTCAAGTGTATATCCTTTTTCATCCAACATTTTCATGGTACTGTCGTCTACGGTAATTTGAGTCAATACCTTTTCATGACCATAGCCTCTACGAGGATCTTTATTGGTTTCGTCAATCAGCCATTGAATGGTGTGTACTCCATCACCCACAACCGAAGCAGGCGTTCTAAGTGCAGCACAAATGAATTTGTAATTGATTACTAAAATCCTAAAATCAAATCCTGTAATAAATTTTTCTACAATAACCGAACGGCCATATTGCTTAGCACTTTCAAATGCTTTCGTGGCTTGTTCCCAAGTGGTGATATTGGTCGTATTCCCTTTGCCATGATTACCATCAATTGGTTTAATTACTAGCGGGTAACCAAATTTTTCAACCGCTTCTTCTAAACCAGCAATGGTTCTAACAACGGTTCCTCTTGGAACTGGGATTTCAGCAGCGCCTAATAAATTTTTGGTTTCTTCTTTATCACAAGCAATATCCACTGCAATATTACCCGTAGTAGAAGCAATGGTTGCACGAATTCTTTTTTGATTCACGCCATAACCTAATTGTACCAAACTATGTTTGTTCAATCTTAAATGTGGAATGCCTCTTTTGGCTGCTTCTTCAACAATACAACCCGTAGAAGGCCCTAGGCGAGTATCTTCTCTAATTTCTCTTAATTGTTGTATGTCTTCTGTTAAATCATATGTTATACTATCCGTTAATGCTTCTGCTATTCTTACCGCAGCTTTAGCAGCATAAATGCCAGCATCTTCTTCTAAATAACTAATGACTACAAAATATTTTCCTGGTTCACCAGTTCCTCTGGTTCTTCCAAAACCAGTATTCATACCTGCTAAAGTTTGCAACTCCAGCGCTATATGTTCAATTACATGTCCCATCCAAGTGCCTTCTGCCACTCGTTTAAAAAAGCCGCCAGGCTCGCCAACACTGCAGCGATGCGCA
This sequence comes from Sediminibacterium sp. FEMGT703S, assembly GCA_002786355.1. GTDB lineage: Bacteria > Bacteroidota > Bacteroidia > Chitinophagales > Chitinophagaceae > Sediminibacterium. The sequence goes on along the minus strand of PGCO01000003.1, from coordinate 514,567 downwards.
TACATACTAGGGAATAAAGCCGCTAATCGATCGCCAAATCCTTCAATGGTATTGGTGGGTCGTTGCTCCATCTCTTCTAAATCCAATTTCATTTGAATCAACTTGGTTCGGCGGATGCTCCAATAATTGGGGCCTCTTAAAATCTTTAATTCTTCAATTTTCATATACCGTAATTTGGGAAACATTGAATATATTGAATTTTTTGTATAAGGTGGGGGAAATCAAAAGGCTTATTTTTGCCGAACGATAAATGTAAAGCATGTTAATTCCAAAAGGTAAGTTAATCGCCATCGGTGGCGCAGAAGATAAAGGGTCAGATTTAGAGAAGGGAGCCATTTTTAGGAACAACCTTAATTTTTTTGAGTTAGGGATTCTTAGGAGAATTGTAGCTGAAGCGGGGGGATCGGACGCCAGTATTGAAGTAGTCACTACGGCTTCTACCATTCCTTATGAAGTAGGAGAAAATTATTTAGATGCATTTGGTAAAATTGGATGCACGAACGTGCATATCATTCATGTCAGAAATAGGGAAGACGCGCAAAAGCAAGAATACATCGAAAGAATTCAGGCTTGTGATTGTGTGATGTTTAGTGGGGGCAATCAGTTAAGATTGACTACTATTTTTGGAGGTACTCGTTTTTTAGCCATTATTCAAGAAAGGTACCAGAAAGAAAATTTTGTAATAGCGGGTACTTCGGCAGGTGCAATGGCCATGAGCAGTACCATGATTTATGAAGGGAATGCCACTCGTGCCCATTTAAAAGGAGAAGTAAAAATTACTACTGGATTGGGTTTTATGGATAATGTCATTTTTGATTCACATTTCGAAAAAAGGGGAAGATTTGCCAGATTGGCTCAAGCAGTATCTGCTAATCCATCTTGTATTGGAATTGGTTTAGGAGAAGATACCGGGATGCTGATTACCCAAGGCAATAATATGGAAGCGATAGGAAGTGGCCCCGTGATTATTGTAGATGGTCATGATGTACGACATAGTAACTTGGCAGATATCCCAGAAGGGAACCCGCTGAGTATTGAAAATTTACATGTTCATTTTTGTGCAAAAGGAAATGGGTTTAAAGTAAAAGAAAGAACTTTTGTTGAATTAATGGGGGAGCATACAACTCCTGTGATGACAGATATTTATTAGTCGATTTTTCATCGTTCAATTAAAATGAATTAAAATATTTCCCATGAAAAAATGGATTAGTCTATTGCTGTTTTTTACTTCAATCTTACTCATGAGTTTTGCCTTCAATAAAAAGAAAAAAGTAGTCTTCTTTGGGGATTCAATTACCCAAATGGGTGTCGATAAGGGCGGGTATATTCGATTGATGGAAGACCTTATTCAATCTGAAAATTTATCCAATGAATTTGAATTAGTAGGCGCTGGCATTGGCGGGAATAAAGTAACCGATTTGTTTATGCGGTTAGAAAAAGATGTGTTGAGTCAACAGCCTGATATGGTAGTAATTTATGTGGGAATTAATGATGTATGGCATAAGCGTTTGTCAGGAACAGGAACGGATTATGCAAAATTTGCAAGTTTCTACGACGTAATTGTTAAAAAATTACAAGCAGCTAAAATAAAAGTAATCGTTTGTACTCCATCGGTGATTGGTGAGCGAAAGGACCATTCCAATGAGCAAGATGGAGAGTTAAATTTATACAGCAATTGGATTAGAGAATATGCTAAAAGCAATCAATTGCCATGTGTAGATTTAAGGAACGAATTTCAACAATACCTTATAGCAAACAACCCTTCCAATGAAGAGAAAGGGTTGTTAACTACTGATCGAGTACATTTAAATTCGAAAGGAAATTTATTAGTTGCTCAAACCATTTGGAAAGCACTAAAGCAAATAAAGTAATTTAATTATTGATTTCACGAATGGGTACAGGACTCACTTGTACTATGGGGAATTCTCCTTTTGGGGTAAGAATTATTTCTGTCCCAGAAATTGTTTCTCCTTTCGCAAAAACAAAGCCTAGCTGAATTGTTTTTCCCGAAAGCTCCTTGCTCACATTTTCGGTTATATTATAGTTCCAATCTCTTGCGGATAAAGATTTTCCTTTATTAGTCAATCGTTTTCCTGTTGCATTGATGCAGCTAAATTCTGCTACAGTATTTGCTGCTCTACTAGAAAATATATTGTTGGGTCTCGCTGCAATATATTTTGTACATCCAGTATTTGTTACAAAAAATTTGACTTCATAACGTTCGTAGTCATCTTTTGTCTGGATATTGGTGATGGTGTACCCAAATTCAATATCGTTGATAAACATTGCGGAGTCTTTGACTAATTTAAATTGAGCATTTGCTCCAAATGAAAAAGACATCATAAGGATTAATACTAAAAAACATTTTTTTGCATTCATTTTAAGTTGTTACATTAATTGACGATTACTAAATAATAATTCTTTTTTCCTTTCTGGACCAAGATATATTTATTTTGCAATAAGTCTGCTAATTCAATATTTGTTTTATTAGGAGCTACCTTTACTTTATTGATTGAAACACCACTGGCTTGCAACATTTTTTTTGCTTCTCCTTTGCTCGGAAAAATAGCGGTATCCGTTAAGAAACTAATCAAGTCATAACCAGCATTAATGGTTGCTCGTTCAATTTCTGCAGTTGGAACCCCTTCCATTACTTGCAATAATTGTTTTTCATTGAGCGAAGTCAATAGTTCGGTAGAAGCATTTCCAAACAAAATTTCAGAAGCTTTTACAGCAAATTCATAATCTGCTCTACTATGCACAAAACAGGTAATTTCTTCTGCTAATTTTTTCTGCAAAGCCCTTGCATGTGGGGCAGTTGCATGTTCTGCAATTAATTGGTCTATTTCTTCCTTAGGCAGTAGGGTAAAGATTTTAATCCACTTGGTGGCATCTTCATCACTGGCATTTAACCAAAATTGGTAAAACTGATAAGGAGATGTTTTTTCTGGGTCTAGCCAAACATTGCCTCTTTCTGTTTTCCCGAATTTACCGCCATCTGCTTTTGTTAGCAATGGACAAGTAAATGCAAATGCTTCACCGCCTGCTTTTCTTCTAATGATTTCGGTACCTGTAACAATATTTCCCCATTGATCACTACCGCCCATTTGCAATTTGCAATTCTTGTTTTGGTACAACCAATAAAAATCATATCCCTGAATCAATTGGTAGGTAAACTCTGTGAAACTCATACCAGTATTGCCATCCAATCTTTTTCTTACGCTGTCTTTACTCATCATGTAATTCACCGTAATATGCTTACCTACATCTCTGATAAAATGTAAGAAACTAAAATCTTTGAACCAGTCATAGTTGTTAACCATCTCCGCTTTATTAGGAGCGTCTCCTGTAAAGTCTAAAAATTTACTCAATTGTTTTTTAATGCCCGCTAAATTGTGTTGCAAAGTTTCTTCGCTCAATAAATTTCTTTCTTCACTTTTAAAACTAGGATCTCCAATCATTCCAGTAGCGCCACCCACTAAAGCATAAGGTTTATGTCCTGCTTTTTGTAAATGAACCAATAATAAAATGGGCACCAAACTTCCAATATGTAAGCTATCCGACGTAGGGTCAAATCCTATATAGCCCGACACCATTTCTTTGTTTAACAATTCTTCGGTTCCTGGCATAATATCCTGAAGCATTCCTCTCCAGCGTAATTCTTCAACTAAATTCATTGCTTGCAAATTTGAGTGGCAAATGTACAAAAGATACCCGCATGGAATCAATGCCTTAAATTTGCTTCGTAAAATTGTATTCATGCTTAAAGTAGGCGACGGCACTCGGGCACTTAATTTTTTTATAGACACCATTTTATTAACCATTTTGGCAATGTTGGTTTTTAGGTGGTACAATTTTTATGTGGTTTATTGGAGGTATACCCCGCTGCATTTTGGTTGGTTCTTTTTTCCTATCATGTTTGTTTATTATAGTTTTTTTGAAATGCTTTTTGCTAAAACACCGGGCAAATGGTTTACCCATTCAAGGGTGGTAGCTAAAAATGGTCATAAAGCTTCTTGGTACATGATTTTATTGAGAAGTATGTTAAGACTTTCTATTGTAGACCTTTTTTTTGGTCCATTCTTGGGCGGTCCTTTGCACGATTTTGCCAGTTCCACCACGGTGGTTCAAGATCCTGTCCATTAATTGATTTCGTAAATCGCAACAACTCCGCTAGTCAATTGTAGTACTTTTGCGTTTTAATTTGAAAGTAATACTATGGCTAAGATTGGAATTAATATAGCAACAGGGAGCTTGCAACAGGCAGAAGTGATTGTAGGGATTGATTTAGGTACTACCAATAGTTTAGTGGCTATAATCCACCCAGAAAATAAGCAGCCAGTAGCTTTAAAAGAATTCAATAGTAGCAGTTTAGTGCCCAGTGTAGTGCATTTTGACGCATTTGGTAATGCCGAAGTAGGTGAACAAGCCAAATTGTATTTAGAGTCTGATCCATCCAATACCATTTTTAGTGCCAAGCGTTTGATGGGAAAAAGCTACAAAGACGTAAAAGAAAATGCTGGTTTTTTTACTTATAAAGTAATAGATGATGATGCCGATAGTTTGGTGAAAGTGCAAATTGGGGATCGTTTTTACTCGCCTATCGAGCTTAGTTCTTTCATTTTAAAAGAGCTAAAATCACGAGCCGAACATATTTTGAAAACACCGGTTACTAAAGCGGTAATTACCGTTCCAGCCTATTTTAATGATGCGCAGCGCCAAGCCACTAGAGATGCTGGTAAGTTGGCAGGATTAGATGTGTTAAGAATTGTAAACGAGCCTACTGCAGCTAGTTTGGCTTATGGCTTAGGATTAAATAAAGAAGAAGAGAAAACCATTGCAGTGTACGATTTAGGTGGGGGCACTTTTGATGTTTCTATTTTAAAAATCACCAATGGAATTTTTGAAGTCCTCAGTACCAATGGAGATACTTACTTGGGTGGAGACGATTTTGATAGAGCCATTATGGAGTTTTGGTTGAATCAAATCGGAGTTCCTTTTAACGCTGTTCAAAACGATAAAGCAGTATTGCAATCGCTGCGTTTATTGGCAGAAGAGGCAAAGAAAACATTAAGTGTACAAGATGATTTTAAAGCCGAATGGAGTGGATATCAGGTTTCAATCAGCAAAACTGAATTAAATCAATGCTTGCTTCCATTAGTGATCAAAACAATTGAATGCTGTAGCAAAGCCTTAGCGGATGCGGGTTTGCAGGTTGCTGAGATAGATTCAGTAATTATGGTTGGAGGCAGCACCCGTGTTCCTTTGGTTAAAGAAAAAGTGAGCGCTTATTTTAATAGTCCTGTGAATGATTCAGTTAATCCAGATGAAGTAGTCGCTATAGGTGCCGCTGTTCAAGCAGATATTTTGGCAGGAAATAACAAAGACTTTTTATTATTAGATATTACCCCACTCAGTTTGGGTATTGAAACCATGGGTGGATTAATGGACGTGTTGATCCCAAGAAACGCTAAAATCCCCAATCGAGCTGCTAGACAATACACCACGCAAATAGATGGTCAGGGTTCTATGCGTATTTCCGTTTTTCAAGGAGAGCGAGATTTGGTTCAGCACAATCGAAAATTAGCAGAGTTCAATTTTAAGGGGATACCCGGTATGCCTGCAGGGATGCCGAAAGTTGAAGTGAGTTTTTTGATTAATGCAGACGGTATTTTATCTGTTAGGGCAAAGGAGTTAAGGAGTGGAGTAGAACAAACCATTGAAGTGAGGCCTCAGTATGGTTTAACCGATGCTGAAGTAGAGCAAATGTTGATGGATAGTATCACGCATGCAAAAGACGATATGATTACCAGGGCCTTGGTAGAAGCCAGAACAGAAGCGGAGCAAATTTTATCTGTTACAGAAAAATTCATTGCAAAGAATGCTGGCTTATTAACCAAAGAAGAACTAATTGCGACGGCTGGTGCCATGCAAAATTTGCAGATGGCTTTAACCATGAACGATAAAAATCTAATTCAAACCAAAATTGAAGAACTCAACGAAATCAGCAGGCCCTTTGCAGAAAGAGCCATGGATCAAGCAGTGAGTGGAGCTTTGAAAGGGAAAGATATTAAGCAATAAGGTTAGTTCTTCCGTAATTCAATACTTCGCTGTACGTATTTTCCCAATAAATCGAACTCAATATTTACTACCGAATTAACTTGTACCTGCTGAATACTGGTATGATGGTAGGTATAAGGAATAATTGCTACGGTAAAACTGTTATTGGTGATATTAAAGCAAGTAAGGCTAGTGCCGTTTACGCTAATTGATCCTTTCTCTATAACTAATGGAGCAAATTGTTCTGGGAAAACAAAACGATATTCCCAACTGCCAGCTAAATCTTTCTTTTCTACACAGGTAGCAGTACAATCTACATGACCTTGTACAATATGCCCGTCGAGCCGTCCATTCATTACCATACACCTTTCTATATTCACTTTAGTGCCAGGCTTCCAAAGCTGTAAGTTGGTTTTTTGAATCGTTTCTGCAATCGCCGTTACTTGATAAGTACTGTTATTGATGGCTTCAACAGTGAGGCAAACCCCATCATGAGAAACGCTTTGGTCTACTTTTAATTCATTGGTGATGCTCGAGGTAATTTGAAAAGTATAATTACTGCCTGTAATAACAACCGATTCAACTGTGCCAATGGTTTCTATGATTCCTGTGAACATTTAATATTAAATTTTTATTTACGATATTCAACTTCAAGTTCTTGATGCAACAGTTGTCTAAGTTAAATTGTTGTGACGAATAAATACCAAAGATTGATTGAATGAAAAAAAGTATTCTTTGTTTAACATGCGTTCTGATTTTTGGCAGCTTTTCATTATCCGCCCAAAGCTTACAGCAGTTGATTCTATCAGATAGCTCAAAAGCGATTTTACCTGATTCAGTTAAGAACATCATGAAAGGGGAGTGGCAATGGACCAATGGAAAAGATTCGTTGAATATTTATTTTATTGAGAATACTTTTGATGATAATGTGAAATACTTTGAAGCACCCGATTTATGCGCTTTGTTGGGATATTGGTATTATTATCGGTACAATTCAATTAGGCTCGGCAGTAAATTGCTCAAGTATGATAAGGATAATGTAAAGAATTCTAATTTTTCAAATATTGTGGTTTCATCAATATGGGATAAAACTGCTCAGTTGGTCAGCATTTCTTTCAATCTACAGCAGGAAAGCACAAGAAGTATTCATTGTAAGCTAAAATTGATTGATTCAACATCTGCTCTTCTTTTATTTGATGGATTTGCGGGTGAAAGATCTTTTTTCATTAAAAACGACCTTTTTAATGAATATTACTTGCCCACTAATATTGTATTAAAAAAAGTAGGGCATGCCGTTAACCCTAAACCATAATAGAAAATCAAAAACAGGAAATTATTTTGCTAATTAATTCTACCTGCTTATCTTCGCCGCCTAAAAATAACCTGAGGAGGTATATAAGCTATGTTAATTATCGATTCTAAAGACTGCGAAAACATCGACAAGGCACTTAAAAAGTACAAGAAGAAATTCGAGAAAAGTAAGACTTTGTTACAGTTGAGAGAGCGTCAAGCATTTACCAAACCGTCTGTTGTACGTCGTGGTCAAGTGTTGAAAGCTATCTACAAGCAGCAGATCGCTAGCGGAAAGATTGAGGGATAATTTTTTCCCATTCATCATACGATTAAGTAGTTTAGATTCGTTAGAGTCTTGACTACTTTTTTTATGCCCATACATCAATATCCTCAATTACAAGAATTTTTAAACCATTTGAGGTTTGAACGAAGGTATTCTGCGCATACAATAACTGCGTATCAAAACGATTTAGAGCAGTTTTTTCAATTTCTAATTAGTCAATTTGAGGGTCCTGCTTTAAGCGCGATCACAGCCACTTTTATCCGCTCTTGGTTGGCTGAAATGAAAGAAGAAAAGATTAGTTCAAGATCTATCAATAGAAAGATTTCTTCGTTAAAGTCTTTTTTTAAATTCTGCTTGAAAATAGGTGCAATCAAACAAAGCCCTATGGGTTCTATTGTTTCTCCTAGAACCAGCAAGCGATTGCCAGTTTATGTAGAAAAAAAAGACATGGAGCAGCTATTTGCTTATTTGCCTTTTTCGGATGATTGGAAGGGTAGGACGGAACGATTGGTATTATTACTATTTTACAGTACTGGTATGCGTTTGAGTGAGTTAATTCATTTGAAACAGTCGCAAATTGATCCTGCCAATGGTCAATTGAAAGTGCTCGGTAAGGGGAATAAAGAACGATTTCTACCTATTGCAGCTTCATTAATGGAGCAATTGGTTGCATATAAAAATAATCGTCCCGAACTTTCTGGGGCGGATGAATTATTTGTCAATGAAAAAGGAAAGCGGCTTAATCCACGAAGTGTATATGCATTTGTAAATGCCAGATTAAAGGAAGTTACTACTATTGAGAAAAAAAGTCCACATATTTTGCGTCACAGTTTTGCTACCCATCTAATGAATAATGGGGCTGATATAAATGCGGTAAAAGCGCTTTTGGGGCATAGTAGTTTGGCTGCCACTCAGGTTTATACCCACAATACTATAGAGCAGCTTAAAGCAGTTTACAAAAAAGCCCATCCCAAGGCTTAAGTCTGTTAAATAGCCGTAAAAAAATTGGTTAATTATTGTTTTTTCTCCCAATTATTATTAACTTAAAGTTCTGTTGGAGTATTATTTGATACAAAGACAGAAAGTTCTTTTTAATTAATTGTTTCACCGATTAAATGTTTAACACCATGAACGTTAACATTCAAACAGTCCACTTTGATGCAGATGAAAAACTAGTTGAGTTCGTAAACAGGAAATTGGCCAAGTTGCCTACGTTTCACGACAAGATTCTTAAAGTGGATGTTTTCTTGAAACTGGATAATGTGGTTCACAACATCAAAGACAAAGTTGCTGAAATTAAAGTGCATGTTCCCAAGCATGAATTTTTTACAAAAGCATCTTCAAAGTCCTTTGAAGAGTCATTTGAAAGTGCATTAGATGCATTAATCAATCAAATTAAACGAAAAAAAGAAAAATTAGCCGCCTAATCAAAGGCTCCCATTGGGAGCCTTTTTTATTTTAAACCCTCTGAAACGCTGCATTTTCGCGGTTTTTGTTAGTTGTTGATAAATTCCTTTCAAAATCATTGAAAAAAATCATTTCAAAATTTTGCCAAATAAAGATTTCCATTACCTTTGCCATCCCAAAAAATAGGGAAGTTCTTTGTTTGCCGAAGTAGCTCAGTTGGTAGAGCAGCTGATTTGTAATCAGCAGGTCGCGGGTTCGAGTCCCATCTTCGGCTCAAATTTGAGCAGGATTCAGCCTAGCTGAATTTGGCAAATTGTATAACACGGGCAGATGGCCGAGTGGTTAAAGGCGACAGACTGTAAATCTGTTCACTCACGTGTACGTAGGTTCGAACCCTACTCTGCCCACAAACAATCGCAAGATTGTAGTTCTTTTTTTTATGGTTAAGCGGAAGTAGCTCAATTGGTAGAGCGATAGCCTTCCAAGCTATAGGTCGCGAGTTCGACCCTCGTCTTCCGCTCCATTTTTTTTGAGTCTGCCGTTGTAGCTCAGTGGTAGAGCACTTCCTTGGTAGGGAAGAGGTCGTGAGTTCGATTCTCACTAACGGCTCAGTGCTCAGAGAAGACGCAGATTTAATTCCCTGGTGATATCCCGTTAAACTGGATAAGTCAGGAAACAACGGGATAAGTGAGTAAGGAAAAAATTATATTGTCTTTAGGGAAAGACAAAAACATAAATTTTTAAAACACAACTAAAAAACCGATACAAATGGCAAAAGAGACCTTTAAGAGGGAAAAACCTCACGTAAACGTAGGTACCATTGGTCACGTTGACCATGGTAAAACTACTTTAACTGCAGCTATTACTATTACCTTGGCTAAAAGAGGTATGGGTAACGTTGCAAAGAAATATGATGAAATTGATGGTGCTCCTGAAGAAAGAGAGCGTGGTATTACTATCAATACTGCTCACGTTGAGTATCAGACTGCAAATCGTCACTATGCGCACGTTGACTGTCCTGGTCACGCTGACTATGTGAAGAACATGATTACTGGTGCTGCTCAAATGGACGGTGCTATTTTAGTTGTGGCTGCTACTGATGGTCCAATGCCTCAAACCAAAGAGCATATCTTATTGGCACGTCAGGTAGGTGTACCTCGTATTGTAGTATTTATGAACAAGGTTGACCTTGTTGATGATCCTGAATTACTTGAATTAGTTGAAATGGAAATCCGTGAGTTGTTGACTTCTTATGGATTTGATGGAGATAATACTCCAATTATACAAGGTTCTGCAACTGGTGCCCTAGCTGAAGATCCTAATTGGGTTAGCAAGATTGATGAGTTAATGGAAGCGGTTGATACTTACATTCCATTGCCTCCTCGTCCAATCGATATGGCTTTCTTGATGTCTGTTGAAGATGTATTCTCAATTACTGGTCGTGGTACTGTTGCTACTGGTCGTATTGAGCGTGGTATCATCAAAGTAGGTGAAGCTGTTGAAATCGTAGGTTTAATGGAATCTCCATTATCTTCTACTGTAACTGGTGTTGAGATGTTCAAGAAGTTATTGGACGAAGGTCAAGCTGGTGACAATGCAGGTTTATTATTACGTGGTATTGAAAAGAAAGATATCCGTCGTGGTATGGTTATCTGTAAGCCAGGTTCTATTACTCCTCACACAGATTTCAAAGGTGAAGTTTACGTACTAAGCAAAGAAGAAGGTGGACGTCATACTCCATTCTTTAACAAATATCGTCCTCAGTTCTACTTCAGAACTACAGACGTAACTGGTGAGTGTACTTTACCTGAAGGAACTGAAATGGTTATGCCTGGTGATAACATCGGTTTAACTGTTAAGTTGATTCAACCAATCGCAATGGAAAAAGGATTGAAGTTTGCGATTCGTGAAGGTGGCCGTACTGTAGGTGCTGGTCAGGTTACTGAAATCATCAAATAATTTGCAATTTGCCTCTAGGGGCGTAAAGCAAAAAAGTATATCTTTACATAACAAAGTACTTAGCATCTGCTAGGTACTTTGTTTGTAAAAAGAAGTCTAAAAACGGGCATGGTGCAACGGTAGCATACGGGTCTCCAAAACCTTTGATCTGGGTTCGAATCCTAGTGCCCGTGCAAAAATCGTTCACTGAACAAACGATCAAACACGGAAATGAACAAAATAGCATTATATTTTAAAGAAAGCTACCAAGAGTTACTGGAAAAAGTAACCTGGCCTACCTGGATGCAATTACAGCAAAGCACTGTAATCGTTTTGGTAGCAACCGTAATTATCACTGCAATGGTTTGGGTGATGGATTTTTCCAGCAACCAGTTATTAAAGTTAGTGTACTCATTATTTAAGTAACCGTATCATGGAAGCAGTAGAAACAGTTCAAGCCAACGAAGTGCCTCAACAAGATACCAAATGGTATGTGTTGAGAGTGGTGAGTGGTAAGGAAAGAAAAGTAAAAGAATACCTTGATAAAGATATCATCAGAAATGGTTGGCAAGATATTATCAAGCAGATATTCCTTCCAATGGAAAAGGTATATAAAGTGCAGAATGGTAAAAAAGTAATGCGCGAAAAAAACTACTTTCCGGGTTATGTGATGATGGAAGTTTTAGATGGTAAACTGAATGATGATATGGTTCAGCATATTAGCAATATCAGTAATGTTATGCACTTCTTAACCGATGGTAAAGGTTCTAAAGGGATCATTATTTCTTTGCGTAAGTCTGAAGTAAATAAGATGTTGGGTAAAGTAGATGAAATGAACGATATGGGTGTTACCATGAGCGAACCTTTCATTGTAGGTGAAACTATTAAGATCATAGAAGGTCCTTTCAACGACTTCAATGGTGTTATTGAAGAAGTTAACGACGAAAAGAAAAAGTTGAAAGTAACCGTAAAAATATTCGGAAGATCTACTCCTGTAGAGCTAAGCTACATGCAAGTTGAAAAGTTGTCTTAACCGAAATTGTATTTTTTTTTAAAGCCACTTCATTCGAAGTGGCTTTTTAATTTAATTTTAATATATTTATGACCTTACAGGTTTTATGAGAATTGCACATTTAATTATTACATACACCAATCCTGCCCAAACAGCACGAATGATTAAAAGGATGCAACATCCTGATTTCGACTTCTACATTCATGTTGATGCAAAATTTCCCATTGAGTCTCATGCTGAAGTGGCCAAAATTCCTAATGTATATCTAATTAAAAATCGCGTAGATGTGCAATGGGCGGCATTCAGCACCATTCAAGCAGAACTGAATGGATTACAAGAAATTCTTTATACCGGGCGCTCCTATGATTTTATTAGCTTGATGAGTGGTCAAGATTATCCCACAAAGTCAGTTCAGTATATGCAAGAATTTTTTGAAGGGATAAAAGGTAAACTATTGCTTAAGTATAGGGCTTTTTCTGGCGAGTGGGAAGAGGGGATGACCCGTGTAAATAGGTATCATTTAACTGATTTCAAATTTAAAGGCCAATATTTTTTAGAAAGATGGATTAATAAATTGGTTAAGCGTACAGATCAACCTAAAGGGATGAAATTTTATGGTAGTTCTATGTTTTGGGTTATTTCTCCCGAAGCAGCTGAGTATGTATTATTAACGGTTGATCGAGACCCTAAAATGAAGCGTTTTTTTAAATTTACTTGGGCTCCTGATGAATTTTTATTTCAAACTATTTTATTGAATTCCCCTTTTGCTGGTCAAGTAATTAATGAAAATTGTCATTATTACAAACATCCCCCGAAAACCCCTAGTCCAAAAACATTTGACCTTTCTGATTTTAATGATATCATTGCTTCAGATCGTTTATATGCGAGAAAGTTTGATATGTCAAAATCACCGGAACTATTTGATAAAATTGACGAATATTTATCAAATCAATAACTCAATTAAATTAAATTTATATATTGTGCCTACATGGCTTACTTACTTAATTTAGTGAATTTCAAAGATACCCGTGGAGAACTCACGGTATTAGATAATGCAGAGCGTTTGCTCCCCTTTAAAATAAAACGTGTTTTCTATATTTATAATGTAGATGAAACTGCTAGAGGGGGCCATCGTCATCATGAAACTGTTCAGGCTGCTATTTGCATCCATGGTTCTTGTAAGGTTTGGAATAATGATGGCGAAACCATTCAGGAATATGATTTAGATAATCCTTCTAAATGCTTAATCCTTGAAACCAAGGACTGGCATAAAATGTATGACTTTACCTCCGACGCAGTATTGTTGGTTTTCGCTTCTACCACTTTTGATTCTTCCGATTATATCTATCAGCCTTATCCTGAAAAAGTATGATAATTCCTTACGATAACTTATCTAAAGTAAACGAGCCATATACGCTACTTTTTCAAAGTAGATTCAATCAATTTTTAGAAAAGGGCTGGTATATTTTAGGGGATGAAGTAAAAAAGTTCCAAGAAGACTATGCACAGTACAACCAAATGAATTACTGTGTGGGTGTTGCCAATGGTTTAGATGCCTTGATATTGGCTATTTGGGCGCTACACTTACCCAAAGGATCTGAAATTATTGTTCCTTCCAATACTTATATCGCTTCTATTATTTCTATTATTCATGCTGGTCATAAACCTGTATTAGTAGAACCAGATATTGCTACTTATAATATTGATCCTACTAAAATTGAAGCGGCCATAACGCCTAAAACCAAAGCCATTATGGTGGTTCATTTGTATGGCAAGTGTTGCGAAATGGACCCGATTTTATCTATTGCAGATCAGCATGGGTTACATATTATTGAAGATTGCGCTCAAGCGCACGGTGCAAAGTATAAAGGTAGGATGGCTGGCACTTTCGGTATCATGAGTGGATTTAGTTTTTATCCTAGCAAAAACTTAGGTGCTTTAGGCGATGGGGGAGCGGTACTTACCAATAGCCCTGAACTCTGCGAAGAATTGAAGATGATTCGCAATTATGGGTCGCATGGTAAATACTATAATGAAGTAGTTGGTTACAATAGCCGCTTAGATGAGATTCAGGCGATTTTCTTAGGGATTAAACTTCCTTACTTAGATAAAGTGAATAACCATAAGCGAAAATTGGCTTCCATGTATTTGGAGCAACTTAAGGATGATTTTATTTTGCCTGTTGTACATCCCGATTACCATGATGTATACCATATTTTCAATATACGCCATCCTAAAAGAGCTGAATTAAAGGATTATTTACAAAAATTAGGTATCGGAACCGAAATCCATTACCCAGTTCCTCCCAATAAGCAAAAAGCAATGGCTACCTTGTTAGGGCATTTGGAATTCCCCATTGCAGAATCCATACATGAAACTACATTAAGCCTGCCTTGCTCGGCATGTCATACAGAATTGGCTATCCAGCAAGTAATTGATGCTTTAAATGCATTTTAGTTTGGTAGAATAGTTTTATTTACTACCTTTGCCGCCCCAAAAGTTCTTTTTATAAAGAGCGATTGAATTTGGGAGTCCTGGTTAAAATCAGGACGCTATAACCAATAAATCAAAAAAAATGGCAAAAGAAATCTCTGGCTTTGTGAAGCTGCAGGTGAAAGGTGGTCAAGCCAATCCTGCGCCTCCAGTGGGCCCCGCACTCGGTTCTAAGGGTGTGAACATTATGGAGTTCTGTAAGCAGTTTAATGCTAGAACTCAAGACAAAATGGGAAAAGTTGTTCCTGTTTTAATTACTGTTTATACAGACAAATCTTTCGATTTCGTAATCAAAACTGCTCCAGCTGCTGTACAGTTAATGGAAGCTGCTAAGATTCAGAAAGGTTCTAAGGAAAGCAATCGTCAAAAAGTTGGTAAAGTAACTTGGGAACAAGTTGAAGTTATTGCTAAAGACAAGATGGCTGACTTAAACGCATTTACGCTGAATAGCGCCATGACAATGGTTGCAGGTACTGCTCGTAGTATGGGTATCACTGTTGATGGTAAAGCTCCTTGGGAAAACTAATTTATTCACCTACTTAACTAATTCAAATGTCAATTACTAAAAAAAGAAAAGTAGCGAACACGAAGGTGGATAAATCAAAAGTTTATTCCCTTAAAGAAGCTGCTTCACTCGTAAAAGAAATTAACTGTACAAAATTTGACAGTTCTGTCGATTTACATATCCGCTTAGGCGTTGATCCTAAGAAAGCAGACCAACAAGTACGTGGTACTGTTTCCTTACCTCATGGTACTGGTAAAACTAAGAAAGTGTTGGTTTTATGTACTCCAGACAAAGAAGCTGCTGCTAACGAAGCAGGTGCTGATTATGTTGGTTTAGATGAGTTCATTGCTAAAATTGAAAGCGGCTGGGTAGATATTGATGTAATCATTGCTACTCCTGCTGTTATGCCAAAAATTGGTAAACTAGGTAAAGTACTAGGACCTCGTAACTTAATGCCTAACCCTAAAACTGGTACAGTAACGAATGATGTTGCTGCTGCAGTTAATGAAGTGAAAGGCGGTAAGATTGCATTTAAAGTTGATAAAACTGGTATAGTGCACGCTTCTATTGGACGTATCTCTTTCTCTCCTGAGAAATTGACTGAAAATAGTACTGAACTAATCAATGCAATCATCAAGTTGAAGCCTTCTTCTGCAAAAGGTACTTACCTTAAAGCAGCAAGCATGGCTAGCACTATGAGTCCTGGTATTGCTTTAGACACCAAATCATTAATGAACTAATCCTGGCGATCCTGCATTGTGGGAAATGACCCGGGTTTTAAAAAAAATTAGTTATGAACAAAAATCAAAAAAACGAAGTAATTGAAGTACTGAAGGAGAAGTTTTCTCAGTACAACAACTTCTATATCACTGATACTGAATCATTGACTGTAGAACAAGTTTCTAATTTAAGAAGAACTTGTTTTGACAAGAATGTTGAAATGAAAGTTGCAAAGAATACACTTATTCGTAAAGCATTAGAATCTTTAGATGCTGAAAAATATGCTGGTGTATTTGACTCTTTACACAATGTAACTGCTTTGATGTTCTCTGAGAACCCAAAGGAGCCTGCTTTAATTATTAGTTCTTTCCGTAAAAAGAGCAATGGTGAAAAGCCAGTTTTAAAAGCTGCGTTCATCAATGGTGATATTTACAGTGGAGACAATAACCTTAAAGCATTAACTCAAATCAAAACTAAGAATGAGTTGATTGGTGAAGTTATTGGATTGTTACAATCTCCTGCTAAGCGTGTATTAGCTGCATTGTTACACCACCACGAAAAGCAAGCAGAAACTGCTGCTGAATAATCAAAGTTTAATACCAATGCCACTGAGGTTAAAACGTGGCAATATTTATAACCATCCGCTGGAGCAATTGCTTTGAAAGCGGTTTAAAAAGTAAAAACATGGCAGACGTAAAAGCATTAGCCGAACAACTAGTAGGCTTAACAGTAAAAGAAGTTCAAGAATTAGCTGATGTATTAAAAGCTGATTACGGTATTGAGCCAGCTGCTGCTGCAGTAGTGGTTTCAGCTGGAGATGGCGGTGGCGCAGCTGCTGTTGAAGAAAAAACAGCATTTGACGTTATCTTAGTTTCTGGCGGTGCTAGCAAATTAGGTGTAGTTAAAATCGTTAAAGAATTAACTGGTTTAGGCTTGAAAGAAGCAAAAGACCTAGTTGACGGTGCTCCAAAGCCAGTTAAAGAAGGCGTTTCTAAGGCTGAAGCAGATGATGTAGCTGCTAAGTTAAAAGAAGCTGGTGCTGAAGTTGAAGTAAAATAATCAAAGCTAACTTCTATAGTAAAGCCCTCTCAACTTTGTTGAGAGGGCTTTTTTGTGTGAATAGTTTAAAACGGTAACTTCAGGCACTCTAAAAATGATTGTTATGAAAAATATTGCAGGTTTTTTGGTTATTGCTATTTTGTTGAATACTGCTTGTAAAAACAACAATGATCAGAAACCATATTTTGATATCGCAGGAATGGATACCACTATTAACCCCGCTGATAACTTTTTCTTGTATGCTAATGGCGGATGGATTAAAAACACTAAAATACCCAACGACCAGAGCGGGTGGGGGAGCTTTTATACACTTTACGACGAAAACTTAAGTAAATTAAGAACCATACTCGAAGAAACTTCTGCCAAAACAGATCATCCCAAGGGAACTGCTGCACAAAAAGTAGGAGACTTCTATGCCAGCGGAATGGATACGGTAACCATCGAGAAAAAAGGTTTTGATCCGCTTAAACCAATGCTCGCTAAAATTGATGCAGTAAAAGATTATAAGGAACTCCAAATAGTTCTAGCTGAAGCGGAAACTACTGGTGAAGGAGATTTATTTGGATATTATGTGGGTCCAGATGAGCGCAACAGTACTACAAATATTTTATCATTATACCAAAGCGGGACAACATTACCTGAAAAAGATTATTACACTAAGCAAGATTCAATAACTAAAAGTCAACGTGCAAAATTTGTTGCGCATGCAGCTAAATATTTTGAATTAACTGGTGCGGACGCCATTACAGCTCAAAAAAATGCTGAATCTGTTTTAATGTTAGAAACATTTATTGCAGCATCACATCTTACCCCAGTAGAACAACGAGACCCTGTTAAGAATTACAATAAAATGTCGGTATCCGATTTGCAAAAACTTAGCCCGAATATTTTATGGACGATGGCTTTCAAAAAAATGGGTGCAACATTGGACAGCCTAAATGTTGCTCAACCTCGTTATTATGAAACATTAAGCAAATTGTTTGCTTCTCAGCCAATAGAAGTTTGGAAAAATAAAATCAAGTTCGATTATATCTCTTCTAAAGCAGGTCTTCTTAGCAAAGTATTTGTTGATGAGCGTTTTTCCTTTAATAAAATATTTTCTGGTGCTAAAACTCAAGAAGATCGTTGGAAAGTGATGGTGAATAGAACCGACAACAACTTAAAAGATTTATTAGGAGAAGTATATGTTCAAAAATATTTTCCGCCAGCAGCTAAACAAAGAATGGATGAATTAGTAAATAATTTGCAGAAAGCATTTGAAAAAAGAATTAATAACCTCGATTGGATGAGCGATTCAACCAAATCTAGGGCACAAGAAAAATTAGCTGCATTCCTTAAAAAAATTGGCTACCCAACTGTTTGGAAAAAATATGATGACGTTACCATTACCAGAGATAATCTTTTTGAAAATATTCGTCAAGTAGCCCAACATGATCACAAAGAAACCATTGCAAAAATTGGTAAACCCGTTGATAAAACGGAGTGGGGTATGACTGCACCAACGGTTAACGCATATTATAATCCTACTTTTAATGAAATTGTATTTCCTGCAGGTATTCTACAGTTTCCTTTTTTTGAGTTGAATGCAGATGACGCAATTAATTATGGTGGCATTGGAATGGTGATTGGTCATGAAATGACGCATGGTTTTGATGATCAAGGTCGTCAATATGATGCTAAGGGGAATCTTAAAGATTGGTGGGCACCAGCCGATGGAGATAAGTTTAAACGGAAAGCTGCTGCAGTGGTTGCTCAATACAACCAATTTACTGTATTAGATAGCATGCATGTAAATGGGGAGCTTACGCTAGGAGAGAATCTGGCAGATATTGGAGGCCTAGCCATAGCTTATGATGCTTTCAAGTTGACTAAGCAGGGGAAAAGTACCAATAAAATAGACGGATTTACTCCAGATCAACGCTTTTTCCTTGGATATGCTCAGGTTTGGCGCTTAGTAAACCGCGATGAAACCATGAGAACTCGAATTACTACCGATCCGCACTCCCCCGAAGAATTCAGGGTAAACGGTCCTTTAGCCAATTTTGAGCCCTTTTATAAGGCATTTAATGTAAGCGAAAAGAACAAATTATACCGTCAACCAGCGGATAGGGTAAAAATTTGGTAAGAAGTTTATCCACAAATTAAAGTTTGGCGCAAAATTTGTTTTTGCGTTTCTGATACATTCCTTAACTTTGCCATCCTTAATTTTGGGCAATTTAGCGGGTGGACATTTTTATCATTGTGTTTAGGTGATGAATGAGCCGATTGTACGTTAAGAGAATGTTGCAGTTCTCCCCAATTTTTTTCGTATCAAAAACCGGTTTTACATACATATGTCTACTACAACATTGAACAACAGGGTCGGCTTCGGTAAAACTAAACATTTGGCTGATGCCCCTGACCTGCTCGACATCCAGTTAGAATCTTTTAAAGAGTTTTTTCAGTTAGAGACTACTCCCGACAAACGTAACGTTGAGGGACTGTTTCGTGTGTTTAAGGAAAATTTTCCTATCACAGACACACGTAACATCTTTGTGCTGGAATTCCTGGATTATTTTATTGATCCACCTCGTTACACTATTGAAGAGTGTATGGAGCGTGGGTTAACTTATGCCGTACCCTTAAAAGCTAAATTGCGTTTAAGTTGTAACGATGAGGAACACGTAGATTTCCAGACCATTGTACAGGATGTTTTCTTAGGAAATATCCCTTACATGACTCCACGTGGTACTTTTGTAATTAACGGTGCTGAACGCGTAGTTGTTTCTCAGCTACATCGTTCTCCTGGAGTGTTCTTTGGACAGTCTGTACACCCTAACGGTACTAAGATTTACTCTGCTCGTGTAATTCCTTTCAAAGGTGCATGGATGGAGTTCGCTACCGATATCAACAACGTAATGTATGCATACATTGACCGTAAGAAGAAATTCCCGGTTACTACTTTGTTGCGTTCTATTGGCTTTGAAACAGATAAAGACATTCTAGAGTTATTTGGAATGGCTGATGAAGTAAAAGCGGATAAAAAATCATTGGCTAACCAAGTTGGAAGAAAATTAGCTGCTCGTGTTTTAAGAACATGGGTAGAAGATTTTGTGGATGAAGATACTGGTGAAGTGGTGAGCATTGAACGTAACGAAATCGTTATGGAACGTGATACTGTTTTGGATGAAGAAGCTATCGCAACCATTATTGAAATGGAAGTGAAAAGTGTATTTATTCAGAAAGAAGACGTGGGTGGCGATTATGCGATTATCTACAACACTTTAAATAAAGATACTTCTAACAGTGAATTGGAAGCGGTTCAGCATATTTATCGCCAATTGCGCGGTGCTGATGCTCCGGACAATGAAACTGCTCGTGGTATTATTGATAAATTATTCTTTAGCGATAAGCGTTATGATTTAGGAGAAGTTGGTCGTTACAAAATCAACAGAAAACTAGGTCTTGAATATCCTTTGACTAAAAAGGTATTAACTAAGCAAGATATCATTGAGATTATCAAATACTTGGTTCGTTTAACCAATGCTAAAGCGGAGATTGACGATATTGATCACTTAAGCAATCGTCGTGTTCGTACGGTAGGGGAACAATTGTATGCTCAGTTTGGAGTTGGTTTGGCCAGAATGGCTCGTACCATCCGTGAGCGTATGAACGTACGTGACAATGAAGTATTTACTCCTGTAGATTTGATTAATGCAAGAACCTTAAGTTCTGTAATTAACTCATTCTTTGGTACTTCTCAATTGTCTCAATTCTTAGACCAAACCAACCCGTTAAGTGAGATCACGCACAAGCGTCGTATCTCGGCACTAGGGCCAGGAGGTTTGAGTAGAGAGCGTGCTGGTTTTGAGGTTCGTGACGTACACTATTCTCACTACGGCCGTTTATGTACCATTGAAACACCAGAAGGTCCAAACATTGGATTGATTTCTACTTTGTGTGTACACGCTGCTATTAACGATATGGGCTTTATTGAGACTCCTTATCGTAAAGTGGAAAGCGGTAAAGTAAACATGGGAGAATTAACTTTCCTAAGTGCGGAAGAAGAAGATTCAGCTAAAATTGCGCAAAGTAATGCTCCTCTAAATGAGAAGGGTGAATTTGCTGAAGATAAAGTTGTTTCTCGTCAAACAGGTGATTTCCCAATTCTAGATAAAGAAGAAGTTGAATATATGGACGTTGCTCCTAACCAAATTGTTGGTTTGAGTGCATCTCTTATTCCTTTCTTAGAGCATGATGATGCCAACCGTGCATTGATGGGATCTAACATGCAACGTCAGGCTGTTCCTTTGATTGTACCTGAAGTACCAATTGTAGGTACTGGTTTAGAAGGAAAAGCTGCTCGCGACGCACGTATCCAAATTCATGCAGAAGGCAATGGTGTTGTTGAGTTTGTAGACGCTAATGAAATTCATGTTCGTTATGACAGAAATGATTTAGATCGTTTGGTTAGCTTTAATGATGATTTACAAGTTTATAAACTAACTAAGTTCATCAAAACAAACCAAGCTACTTGTATTAACCTTAATCCTGCTGTAAAGAAGGGGCAAGTTGTTAAAAAAGGTGATTTCTTAACTGAAGGGTATGCAACTAAAGATGGCGAACTAGCTTTAGGTCGTAACCTACAAGTGGCATTCATGCCATGGAAAGGGTACAACTTTGAAGATGCGATCGTAATCAGTGAAAAAGTAGTTAGAGAAGATTTATTTACCTCTGTTCATATTGACGAATACGAATTAGAAGTTCGTGATACAAAATTGGGTGAAGAAGAATTGACTCCAGATATTCCAAACGTTTCTGAAGAAGCTACGAAGGATTTAGATGAAAACGGTATTATTCGTATAGGTGCTACCATTAAAGAGGGTGATATTTTAATTGGAAAGATTACGCCAAAAGGCGAGTCTGATCCAACCCCTGAAGAAAAACTATTGCGTGCCATCTTTGGTGACAAAGCTGGAGATGCAAAAGATGCTTCTTTAAAAGCGCCAAACGGAACAGAAGGAGTTGTTATTGATAAGAAATTATTCCAGCGTGCTAAGAAAGATAAGAATGGTAAGATTCGTGAAAAAGCATTGCTAGAAAAAGTAGAGAAAGTTCATCAACAAAATGTTGAAGTTATTAAGGAATTGTTGTTAGAAAAACTACAAATCTTATTAAAAGACAAAGCTTCTACTGGTGTTAGCAACAACTTTGGTGAAATGTTAATTGGTAAGGGTGCTAAGTTTAATCAAAAGAACTTAAGCACGATTGATTACCAAAACGTGAATCCTTTGGGTTGGACTGGTGATGCTAAAACCGATGACCAAATCAATACCTTATTACACAACTATAGCATTAAGTTTAACGAAGAGCTAGGAAGATACAAGCGTGAGAAATTTAATATTTCTATTGGAGATGAATTACCTGCTGGTGTATTGAAATTAGCTAAAGTTTACTTGGCTGTTAAGCGTAAGCTTAAAGTGGGTGATAAGATGGCTGGACGTCACGGTAACAAAGGTATTGTGGCTAAAATTGTACGTGCTGAAGATATGCCATTCATGGAAGATGGAACACCGGTTGATATTGTGTTGAATCCATTAGGGGTACCTTCTCGTATGAACCTTGGTCAGATTTATGAAACCATTTTAGGATGGACTGGTAAGCGTTTGGGTGTTCGTTTTGCAACTCCAATCTTTGACGGTGCATCTACTGATCAAATTGAACAATATTGTAAGGATGCTGGCATTCCTAGAAACGGTCATACTTATTTGTATGACGGTGAAACAGGAGAGCGCTTCCACCAGAAAGCAACTGTAGGTGTAATCTACATGATTAAACTACACCATATGGTGGATGATAAAATGCATGCTCGTTCAATTGGACCATATAGCTTGATTACTCAACAACCGTTGGGTGGTAAGGCACAGTTTGGTGGTCAGCGTTTTGGTGAGATGGAGGTTTGGGCACTTGAAGCATATGGTGCTGCAAATATTCTGCAAGAATTATTAACCCTTAAGTCTGATGATATCATCGGTCGTGCGAAGACCTATGAGGCCATCGTGAAAGGAGAAAATATTCCTAGAGCAGGTGTTCCTGAATCATTCAACGTATTGGTGCATGAACTAAGAGGTCTTGGTTTAGATCTTAAGTTCGATTAACAAAAACAATTCAAATTCTCAACCGCGATATGGCAATCAAAAGAGAAAACAAACAGCGTCCAACTTTTTCACAGATCACTATTAGTCTGGCATCTCCAGACAGTATTCTGGAAAGAAGCTTTGGCGAAGTACTGAAACCTGAAACCATTAACTACCGTACTTATAAGCCTGAACGTGATGGCTTATTCTGCGAAAGAATCTTCGGACCAGTAAAGGATTATGAGTGTGCTTGTGGAAAGTACAAGCGTATCCGTTACAAGGGTATCGTATGTGATCGTTGTGGTGTGGAAGTAACTGAAAAGAAAGTGCGTCGTGAACGCATGGGTCATATTAAGCTAGTAGTACCTGTAGTACATATCTGGTATTTCAAGAGTTTACCAAATAAAATTGGTTACCTACTTGGAATGAGCTCTAAGAAATTAGAGACCATTATCTACTACGAGCGCTATGTGGTAATACAAGGTGGCATCAAAGAAAACCTAAATATGGGCGATCTTTTGACTGAAGAAGAATACCTTGATTTAATTGATGGTTTACCAAAAGATAACCAGTTCTTACCTGATGAAGATCCACAAAAATTCATTGCTAAAATGGGTGCTGAAGCAGTTCATGCTCTTTTAGAAAGAATTGATTTGGATGAACTAAGTTTTTCATTGCGTAACGCAGCTGCTACTGAAACTTCTCAACAACGTAAGGCTGATGCTTTAAAGCGTTTGAGTGTAGTAGAGTCTTTCCGTGATGCAAGTACTAGAATTACCAACCGCCCTGAGTGGATGGTAATGCAGTATATACCTGTAATTCCACCAGAATTACGTCCATTGGTTCCTTTGGATGGAGGCCGTTTTGCTTCTTCTGATTTGAACGATTTATACCGTCGTGTAATTATTCGTAACAACCGTTTAAAGCGTTTGTTAGAAATCAAAGCACCTGAAGTAATCTTACGTAACGAGAAGAGAATGTTGCAAGAAGCAATTGACTCTTTGTTTGATAACTCTCGTAAGTCTAATGCGGTTAAAGCAGAAGGTGGACGTGCATTGAAATCTTTATCTGATGTATTAAAAGGTAAACAAGGTCGTTTCCGTCAGAACTTATTGGGTAAGCGTGTTGACTACTCTGGTCGTTCTGTAATTGTGGTAGGACCTGAACTTAAAATACATGAGTGTGGTTTGCCTAAAGACATGGCTGCTGAATTATTCAAGCCATTTGTTATTCGTAAATTAATTGAAAGAGGTATCGTTAAAACCGTTAAATCTGCTAAGAAATTGGTAGACCGTAAGGAAGCGGTGATTTGGGATATCCTCGAAAATATATTAAAGGGTCACCCGGTTATGTTAAACCGAGCCCCAACACTTCACCGTCTGTCTATTCAGGCATTCCAGCCTAAATTAGTGGAAGGTAAAGCCATTCAACTTCACCCATTGGTTACTTCTTCTTTCAACGCCGACTTTGATGGTGACCAAATGGCTGTGCACGTTCCATTAAGCAACGCTGCTATTTTGGAAGCACAATTGTTGATGCTTTCTTCGCACAATATTTTGAACCCACAGAATGGAACTCCTATTACCCTTCCTTCTCAGGACATGGTACTTGGATTGTATTACATCACTAAGGGTAGAAAGTCTACAGAAACCGAAACCATCAAAGGTCAAGGAATGGCTTTCTATAGCATGGATGAAGTAATTATTGCTTACAATGAAAACCGTGTAGACTTACATGCAAACATTAAGGTTAAGACCAATGTGCGCGAGAAAGGAGTTTTGGTTAAGAAATTAATTGATACCACAGTAGGTCGTGTATTGTTTAACCAACATGTACCGCATGAAGTTGGATTTGTAAATGCATTATTAACTAAGAAGAGCTTAAGAGAAATCATTGGTGATATTATCAAAATTACTGATGTTCCTAAAACAGCTAAATTCTTAGATGATATTAAAACACTCGGTTTCCGTATGGCATTCCGTGGTGGATTAAGCTTTAGCGTAAATGACTTAATTGTTCCTGAAATTAGAAATGAGTTATTAGAGAGCGCTAAGACTGAAGTTGAAGAAGTTTGGGAAAGCTACAATATGGGTTTAATTACCAATAATGAGCGTTATAACCAAGTTATTGATATTTGGGGTAGAGTGGATATGAAGATCACCGAGTCTTTGATCCGTGAAATGACCATAGATAACCAAGGTTTCAACTCTGTATTTATGATGTTGGATTCTGGTGCTCGTGGTAGTAAAACACAGGTTAAACAGCTGGTAGGTATTCGTGGTCTAATGGCTAAACCTCGTAAGAGCGGTAGTTCTGGTTCTGAAGTAATTGAGAACCCGATTCTTTCTAACTTTAAAGGAGGATTGAACGTATTGGATTACTTTATCTCTACGCACGGTGCGCGTAAAGGTCTTGCGGATACTGCACTTAAAACGGCGGATGCGGGTTACTTAACTCGTCGTTTAGTGGACGTATCTCAGGATGTGGTTATTTCTGAAGAAGATTGTGGAACACTTCGTGGTATTGCTACTAGTGCATTAAAAGACAACGAAGATGTGATTGAACCATTAGCAGATAGAATTGAAGGTCGTACTTCATTGCACAATGTATACCATCCAATTACCGAAGAATTAATCATTTTAGCTGGCGAAGAAATCTCTTCTGATGTGGCTAAATTAATTGAAGAAGTAGGAATTGAAACCGTTGAAATTCGCTCTGTACTTACCTGCGAAAGCAAGCGTGGAGTATGTGTGAAGTGTTATGGTAAAAACTTGGCAACAGGTTACTTAGCACAGCGCGGTGATGCAGTAGGTATTATTGCTGCACAATCAATTGGTGAACCAGGTACACAGTTGACATTACGTACCTTCCACGTAGGTGGTGTTGCGGGATCCGCTTCAATTGAATCTACCTTACAAGCTAAATTTGATGGTACTATTCAGTTTGATGGTTTAAGAACCGTTGATACAGTAAATAACGATGGGTCTAAATCTAAGATTGTAATTGGACGTACTGGTGAAGTAAGAATCATGGACGTTAAGAACGACCGCTTGATGATTACCAACAACGTTCCTTATGGTGCAACTTTAAATGTAAAAGATGGCGCTCAAGTTAAAAAAGGAGATGTTATCTGTACATGGGATCCATTCAACAACGTAATTGTTGCTGAAACTTTAGGTAGCATTAAGTTTGAAAACATCTTAGATGGTATCACTTACCGTGATGAGTCTGATGAGCAAACTGGTCACCGTGAGAAAGTGGTTATTGAAACCAAGGATAAGACTAAAATCCCGACGATCATTGTAGAAGGTAAAGATATTAAGCAATATAACTTACCAGTTGGTTCACATATTGGTGTAGAAGAAGGAGATGAAGTAAAAGCAGGTCAAGTTTTGGTGAAGATTCCTCGTATCTTAGGTAAACTAAGAGATATCACCGGAGGTCTTCCACGTGTAACTGAATTGTTTGAAGCTCGTAATCCTGGTAATCCTGCTATCGTTTGTGAAATTGATGGTGTTGTATCATTCGGTAACGTGAAGCGCGGTAATCGTGAGATTATAGTTGAGTCTCGTGACGGTATGGTTAAAAAATACTTGGTTCCATTGACTCGCCAAATTTTGGTTCAAGATGGAGACTTTGTAAAAGCCGGTACGCCAATGTCTGATGGTCAAACTGCTCCTGCTGATATCTTGGCAATTAAAGGGCCATTTGCAGTTCAAGAGTATGTTGTAAATGAAATTCAGGAAGTTTACCGTTTACAAGGGGTAAAAATCAACGACAAACACGTAGAAGTGATTGTACGTCAAATGATGAAGAAAGTAGAAATTGTAGACGCTGGTGATACTAAATTCTTAGAGGAGGACCTAGAAGATCGCTTCGACTTTATTGAAGAGAACGATAGAATCTACGATAAGAAAGTAGTTACCAATGCTGGTGAAAGCACTAAAATGAAAGCTGGTCAAATTATCACTTTACGCGAATTAAGAGAAGAGAACTCAATCTTACGTCGTTCTGATAGACAACTAGTTGAAGTTAGAGATGCGAAGCCTGCTACTGCAAGACCAGTCTTATTGGGTATTACCAAGGCTTCCTTGGGCGTACAAAGCTGGATCTCTGCTGCTTCTTTCCAGGAAACAACAAAAGTATTGAGTCAGGCTGCTATCCAAGGTAAAACAGATGCAATGCTTGGTCTAAAAGAAAACGTTATTACTGGTCATTTGATTCCTGCTGGTTCTGGACAAAAAGAATTCGAGAACATGATTGTAGGAAGTAAGGAAGAATATGAAGTATTGGCTACTACCAGAGAAGCGATGAGCTTTGATGATGAAGAGTAATCAATAAAGAATCGAATATAAAAAAGTAGGAAGCATTTGCTTCCTACTTTTTTACTGAATACCCCCTTTGAACTTTAAATTGTTTTATTTAAGAAAAAAATTTACTCAAATGAAAAATTTTATAACTGGTCTAACGCTTGCAACTGCTATTGGGGTTGCTGTTTTATTTTATTTGCATTTTTCTGGCAGCAAATCAACAGCTGCTCCAGCTGGAAATACTGTTAGTGCCGCTTCTAGTGGATTTAGGATAGCTTATTTTGAGTCTGATTCTATTCAAAATAATTTTGAATATTTTAAAGAAATTCGTGCTTCTTTACAAGTTAAGGATCAGGCAAATGCAAAACAGTTGAATGAATTAAAAAATGTTTTTACCAATAAATACCAAGAATTACAGCGTGTTGGTCAAAATCTTTCTCAAGCTGAATTGGCTAGCAAACAACAAGAATTGGTGCAAATGGAACGTACCTATCAAGGAAAAGAACAAATGATGGCGCAAGAAATGCAAGACGAAAGTTTCAAAAAATTACAGGACGTTAAGAAAAAAATTGAAGACTACCTTAAAGAATACAATAAAGACAAAGGGTATTCTTATATTTTCTCAAGCGCACCTGAGTTCATGTATTTGAAGGATAGTGCTTTTAATATCACAGATGATTTGGTGAAAGGATTAAATAAGTTGTATCCTAAGAAGCCATAATGGTTCAATCATATTTATTATCTTCATTCCCGCCTCTTTAAAATAGGCGGGATTTTTTATGGCAGAAACCACTCCTTCTTTTAAACCCACATTAGGCTTGTTAGATGCTACAATGGTTGTAGCGGGTAGTATGATTGGGTCTGGAATATTTATCGTCAGTGCAGATATTACCCGTAATGTTGGTAGTGCTGGATGGTTAATTGCTGTATGGCTGTTAACAGGATTTATGACATTGACTGCTGCATTAAGTTATGGCGAATTAAGTGCAATGTTTCCTAAAGCAGGAGGACAATACGTTTATTTAAAAGAGTCATACAATAAGCTCACAGGTTTTTTATATGGGTGGAGTTTTTTTTCGGTGATACAAACTGGAACAATAGCAGCAGTAGGTGTTGCATTCTGTAAATTCGCTGCTTATTTTTTTCCTGTGCTAGAAATGAATGAAGTAGATGTATTGTTTTTATTGGGACCTTTTAAAATTTATCCTGCTCAATTCGTTTCAATTTTTATCATTGTTTTGCTTACTTACATCAATACGAAAGGTGTGCAGGGGGGCAAAATGATTCAAACAGTGTTTACTGTAACAAAATTGCTTTCTCTTTTTGGATTGATTGTATTTGGTTTTATTCTTGGGGCAAATGCAGAAGTGTGGAATGCTAATTGGACGGATGCATGGACCATGAAGTCTATGACCAAGGGAACTGGTGAGTTGTCTGCAGCCATTATTGTACCTGTTTTGGGTGCAGGTGCTTTAGGAGCTATTGCTGCTTCTATGGTAGGGTCCATTTTTAGCAGTGATGCATGGAATAATGTTACTTTCATAGCAGGCGAAATTAAAAATCCACAAAAGAATATTGGACTGAGTTTATTTTTGGGAACACTAATTGTTACCCTGATTTATGTTTCTGCTAATTTGATGTATTTGAGTGTTCTACCCTTAGATCAAATTGCTTTTGCTGAATCTGATAGAGTTGCTGTTACTGCTTCTAATATCATTTTTGGAAGTATGGGTACTTATATAATTGCCGCAATGATTATGATTTCTACATTTGGCTGCAACAATGGTTTAATTCTAGCAGGGGCTAGAGTTTATTATACAATGGCTCAAGATGGGTTGTTCTTTAAAAAAGCAGGGGAGTTAAATAAAAATGCAGTTCCTGAATGGGCTTTGTGGGCGCAGTGTATAGTGGCTTCATTGTTGTGTTTAAGTGGTAGATATGGGGATTTATTAGATATGGTATCTTTTATCGTCGTTATATTTTACGTATTAACTATTGCAGGCATTTTTATCCTACGTAAAACAAGGCCCGATATGCCAAGGCCATATAAGGCAATTGGATACCCAATTCTGCCTGCAATTTATATGTTGATGGGAATTACCTTTTGTGTTTTGTTAATCATTTATAAGCCTCAGTTTACTTGGCCTGGTTTAATCATTACATTACTAGGTATACCTTTGTATTTTATTGCAGTTCGTAATGCCAAAAAATAGCAGATGAATTTTGATGAGTTGTTTCTAAGGTTTAAGGAAACCCCTGTATTAATTATAGGCGACATTATGTTAGATACCTATTGGTGGGGCAATGTAGATCGTATTTCTCCTGAAGCTCCAGTTCCAATTGTAGCTTTAAATAAAAAAGAATTCAGAGTAGGAGGGGCTTCAAATGTGGCGCTGAATACAGCTTCTTTAGGAGCTGATACCACTGTTATTTCAATCGTTGGGCAAGACCAAGATGGTAACCAATTAATTGAATTGATGAATCAGAATGGAATTAATACCAAGCATATTATCCGTTCCAGTGATCGAATTACGACTAATAAAATGCGCATTATGGGAAGGAATCAACAAATGATGCGTTTGGATGCTGAAATGACTGATGATATAAATGAATCATTAGAAAATCAGTTGCTGCTAGTAGTAAAAGAATTTATTTTTCAACAGAAACCCGCTATAGTAATTTTTGAAGATTACAATAAAGGTGTTTTAACCCAAAAAGTAATCAATGGCATCACAGCTTATTGCAATGAACATAAAATTTTTATTGCAGTAGATCCAAAGAAAAAAAATTTCCTCTCTTATAAAGACGTTACACTGTTTAAGCCTAATTTAAAAGAAGTAAAAGACGGTCTTAATATAGATGTTGTTAATACAAATCTGGATCGAATGCAGCATATTCATCAGATATTGAAAGAAGTACTAGGTCACACTATTTCTCTAATTACTATGTCTGAAAAAGGGGTGTTTTATCAACAAGAACAAACAGCTGCCATCATTCCTACCCATATCAGAAATATTTCGGATGTAAGTGGTGCAGGAGATACAGTCATTGCTGTTGCTTCTTTGGTTTATGCAGCTACTGAAAATATACATCTGGCTGCTGAAATGGCAAATATTGCTGGTGGATTGGTTTGCGAAGAAGTTGGTACTGTTGCAATTAATCCATCTCGCTTGTTAGCCGAATGTAAAGCATTGTTAACCCACAATTAGTGATTCGTTATAAAATAGTATTGAATCTTTAATACTATCTAATGTCTGTTGCTATAATTTAAAATCTTTTTGCCTCCTTAATTTTTACTTTCGTGTGTAAATAAAAATACAATGACTAATTTTTCTATAGTAGTTCACGGAGGTGCGGGTACCATCTTAAAAGAAGATATGACCCCCTCTTTGGAGCAAGCATACTCCGCTGTTTTGCAAGAAGCAATAGATACTAGTTATGCAGTTTTAGAAAAAGGGGGTACTGCGGTAAACGCTGTTAAAGCGGCTATCATTGTGTTAGAGGATAATGTGCTTTTCAATGCAGGAAGAGGTTCTGTATTTACCAAAAAAGGTGTTCAAGAAATGGACGCAGCAATTATGGATGGGTCTAATTTAGCTGCTGGTGCTGTATGTGGGGTGAGAAATGTTCGTAATCCAATTGAGTTGGCAACTGAAGTGATGCTACATAGTAATCATGTTTTTTTAAGTGGAAAGGGGGCGAATGATTTTGCAATTAAGCAAGGAGTAAAGTTAGAACCGGATGAATATTTTTTCTCTCAATTTAGGTACGATCAATGGAAAGCTATTCGAGATTCTGATAATTATTCATTAGATCATACCAATCATCAATTAGAAGAGTTGATGCGTGATAAAAAATTTGGAACGGTTGGTGCTGTTGCATTAGACGGGATGGGTAATATAGCAGCTGCAACATCTACTGGAGGTATGACTAATAAAAAATATGGGCGAATTGGAGACAGCCCTTTAATTGGGGCTGGAACTTATGCTAACAATAACACTTGCGCTATAAGTTGTACTGGTCATGGTGAAATGTTTATTCGTTCTGTTGCTTCCTACGATGTAAGTTGTTTAATGGAGTACAAAGGATATTCTTTGGAAGAAGCGATGAATATAGTGGTTCACGATAAATTAATGGCTATTCAAGGGGAAGGAGGCATGATTGGAGTAGACGCAAATGGGAATACAGCAATGGTGTTTAATAGCGCAGGAATGTATCGTGGCGTAAAAACCAGTAATGGCTTAGATAAAGTAGCTATTTATAAATAACTTGCAACTGTGCAAAAAATAGCAATCATTACAGCAGGTGGGTCAGGTACTAGAATGGGAAGTAGTATCCCAAAACAGTTTTTGCTATTGAACCAAAAACCCTTGCTGTATTTTACACTCTCTGCTTTCGTGGAAGCTTTCCATGATATTCAATTTGTTTTGGTAGTTCCCAAAGATTACAGGCTAGCTGCAGAGCAATTAATCAAAGAAATGAATCTGGTACAGCAAACCAAATTAGTTGTGGGTGGCGAAACTCGTTTTCATTCTGTTCAGAATGGAATCCGCTCAATCACAACAGCTGGAGTTGTATTTGTTCACGATGGAGTAAGGTGTTTGGTTTCCTCAGATTTAATCAAACGTTGTTACGATCAAACCATTCAGATGGGGTCGGCTATTCCTGCTGTTGCTTCGATTGATAGCGTAAGAATTGTTACCAATCAGACCCATGAACCTATTGATAGAGATCGAGTTAAAATCATACAAACTCCTCAAACTTTTTTATCTGCGCCATTAATAAAGGCTTTTGAACAAAGCTATCAAGCACATTTTACAGATGAAGCAACTGTAATGGAAGCAGCTGGTGAAACCGTTCACTTAATAGAAGGAGAGTACAGTAATTTAAAAATCACCAGGCCCAATGATCTTATCATTGCTCATACAATAATTTCGGATCGTTTGAATCAGACTAAGGAATAAGTGATAAGGGGAATGGCAATTTATTATAATGCCATAAATAATAAAATTCTTCGCTGCATCCGAATCCCTCATAGAAATTTTTTATTCCAGGAATTGAAGAACCTTCAAAATCTAGTATTAAGTTTTGTTCAGAAAACGCTCGAATAACTTCATGAAATAATAAGTGATTAGATTCTGCTGCTCTTCCCTCAATACTTGTGCTATTCATGATATTGTAAATCCTTTTATTGTCTCTTAAAAAAAGAGCAGTAGATAATATTGTCCCCCCGTCATTTACAACCGCTCGCGTAAAACAGTTTTGATTGGGAAGCAAAGTATTATTACAATAGGCAATCATTTTTTGATAATGGGAATGATTGATATGTGGTGTTTTTTGACCATTCATTAACTGATAAAACTGAACAGCTTGTTCTATTGAAATTTGTTCTGTATAAATTAATCCTGTCTTATTCGCTTTTGTTACATTTTGTAAATGATCTTTTCTAAATAACGATTTAATAGCATGAAAGGGTTGCTGCAGGTTTAATAGCAAGTTAGATTTTGCAGAAGCGCTAGCTATTTTTGCTACCATGCTATTGCCAGTATTTAATAAAATACTTCCATATCTATATGTTGAATAAATCCTTTTAATAATGCTTTCAAGTTTTAAATGAATAGGTGCTCCAATAAAGCCAAGTTGTTGTATAAAGGGAGGTGTGTAAGCGTATTTTATGCCAGCTTTCATTCTCCACGGTATGGGCATTATCGTTTCGTAATCATTAATAATGAGTGCATCCCAATGATCTGTTACGGCATCTAAATAATGGGTTTGTGCGTATATTAATCCATTTGAAGAATCAGCAACCATCTGATTCCATTGCGCTGTTTGTATTTTTTCTGAAGGGATGATTTCAATTTTATTATTCACCATCTATTTTCCTTTTCCTGAAATTATGATTCTTAAAGTGTGCATCATGATTTTAAAGTCGAGTAAAATGGATGCATTCTCAATATAGATTAAATCGTATTTCATTCGTTCTATCATCTCTTCTATACTTGAAGCATAGCCAAACTGGACCATTCCCCAAGAAGTTAATCCGGGTTTAGCTTTAAACAAGTATCGATAGTATGGTGTTTTATTTAATAAAAGGTCTATGTAGTTTTTACGTTCTGGTCTTGGTCCAACCAAACTCATTTCTCCCTTTAAAATATTCCATAATTGTGGTAGTTCATCTAATCTCCATTTGCGCATGAATTTTCCCCATGGCGTTATTCTTGTATCATTATCGCTAGAGAGTGCTGGCCCATTTTCTTCTGCATTGGTATACATGCTTCTGAATTTATAGATTGTAAAAGGGACTCCTCTAAATCCAATTCTTTCTTGTTGATATATGGCCCCACCTTTAGAACTTAGTATCGTTCTAATCGCTAGGTAAATCATTACAGGGCTAAGTAAAATTAATCCTATAGAAGATACCGCAATATCCATTAACCTTTTGATATGCTGCTCTTCAGGAGACATAGCAGCAGTTTGAATATCCATCAACATGGCTCCTAAAACATTGCTTGTTTTCACAGAGCCTGCCAATATATCAATAGTATCAGGCACTAATTTTATATCGATTTCTTTCTCAGTTAATACTCCAACAATTTCTTCAATGATTTTTTTGTCTTTTTTATCAATGGAGATAATTACCCTTTCTATTAAATGGTCTTCAACAATTTTTTTTATTTGTAGGCTTGTTCCTAAATATGGAATCCATTTTGCAAGCCCATTTCTTTGATCATCTTCGTAAACAGATACAAAGCCAATTGTTTTAAATCCTAAGTACTTGAAATTTCTATTCAGTGATTCAAAAACTTTTGTGGCATTAGCATTATTTCCTACAATTAAAGTTCTAAAAAACACATCACCTCTTTTGAGTGTTTTTTTGGTTTGAAATAGCAATAAAGTTCTAGCACTCGCAATAAAAAAAAACTGTAAGATAAAGTAAACGAAAAAATGATTCGCGTGAACAATATGGCTGAAACGTGGGAAAAAGTATAATAATAAAATGCCTAACAGTGAATGTAGTAATGTTGCAGTTAACTCACTTAACCTAGACTTGTCATACAATGATCTATTGTAGCTGCCTGTAATAAAATAAAAAAAAATCCAAAATGCAGGGACCAAACAAAAGTTTAAGACAGTTTCAATCCCTTTTATGGAAATATTTAATATATCTAAAGTAAAAGAATTTTGTGTAGGGTAAATTAAATAAAATAGAATGAGTGCAACCAAAGAGAAAATAAAATCGCTTACGATGTATAAACTAATATTTGTTCTTCTATGTTGCATATTGATTTGATTAGTAGTTAAACCAATATACTGGTATTGTTAATTTTATCTAGTATTTGATGTGCTACTTCCATTGCAAGATAGCCATCTATTTCACTCACCTGTGTTGGCTTATTATTGATAATAGCATCTACAAAAGACATTAATTCTAATTTGATTGCATTCACAGGCTCAATAGTAGGAGTGGCAATTGCTATTGTTTTTTTCCCATTTGGAGTGTCTATATCAAATGAAAATACATTTTGATCTTCTGGTTGTTTTAGTTTGATGATTTCCGTTTTCTTTTCTAGAAAATCAATTCCTATATAAGCATCTTTTTGAAACAGTCTGATTTTACGCATTTTTTTCATGCTAATTCTACTGCTGGTTAAATTTGCTACACAACCATTATTAAACTCAATTCTAACATTGGCAATATCAGGCGTATCTGTCATGACTGCAACACCGCTAGCAGCAATACTTTTTACATCACTTTTTACCAAGCTTAAAATAATATCAATATCATGAATCATTAAGTCTAGAATCACACTCACTTCGGTGCCTCTAGGGTTAAACTGTGCCAATCTATGTACCTCAATAAACATTGGATTTAAATTGAGGTCTTTAACTGCTAAATAAGCTGGGTTAAATCGTTCAACATGCCCAACCTGGAGTTTTACATTTGCTTCTCGCACCATGTTCACCAGATCTTTTCCTTCTTGCAATGTGTGAGTAATTGGTTTTTCTACGAATACATGTTTACCTTTTCTGATTGCTTTCATGCATATTTCGTAATGTTGATTAGTTGGAGTGATTACATCAATAATATCACAGGCATCCATCAACTTGTCTTCGTCCATGTATCGTTTAAGGCCATATTGTTCTGTTACCTCTTTTGCGTTATCATTGTTTGGATCAAAAAAGCCAACCAACTTAACGCCTTCGATTTCTTTCCAGTTATTTAGGTGAAACTTACCTAAATGACCCACTCCAAAAACACCTACTTTAAGCATAACGTTATGTATCTATTAATGGGTAAATATAAATAATTCAGTAGCCATTCTGCAAATAATCAATTGAATAGCTCAAAATTGCTAACAGAAGTTAATGACGATTCTGACAATAAGGTTACCGAACAAGCTGCAGCATGAGGCATTTCATATTTAAAGTAAAACTTACAAGTGTGAATTTTACCCTCATAAAATGTTTTTTTATTAGGCGCAATACCCCCTAGAGCCAATTGTTCAGATGCTTTCAATGCCATTTTAAGCCATTGCCATCCAATTACTGTATAGCTCATCATTTCAAGAAAAACAGTTGCATCGGCTAAGTATTTTTCCATATTGCCTTCCAATGCATATTGGCTAATATGTTTTAATACCCATGTAATTCTAGAGAGCTCATTGTTGAGCATTTCTGTTTCTGATTTTAGTTCATTGAATAAATTAGCTGCATCAATTGTTGTTTTTATTTCTTCTATTAGTAACTCTAGTGCCTTGCCATTTTCCATGACTACTTTTCTGCCTAATAAATCAATTGCTTGAATACCTGTTGTGCCTTCATACAAAGACATGATTTTCAAGTCTCTATAATGTTGCTGAACAGGAAAGTCAGTTGTAAAGCCATATCCACCTAAAGTCTGTATGGCTAATGCTGCTGCTCTACTCCCTTGTTCTGAAGGGTATGACTTTACAATTGGGGTTAAAATTTCTAAAAGTAGTAAATGCTTTGTTCGATCTTCTTTATTACAAGCATGTGATAAATCATATAATTTATTGCATTCAATACCCAATGAAATAGCGCCTTCAGCAATGGCTTTTTGGGTTAATAACATTCTTTGAATATCCGCATGATGAATAATGTGAATAGGAGGTTTGGTTGGGTCTTTTTCACTTGGCATTCTACCTTGTGGTCTTTCTTTACAGTATTGAAGTGATGATTGAAACGCTGCCATAGCAACGGATGCGGCGCATAGGCCTACGCTTATTCTTGCTCCATTCATCATTTGAAACATATAGCTCAATCCTTTATGTGGTTCTCCTACTAAATATCCAATGCAGTTGTTATTGTCTCCAAAAGACAAATGTGTTGTTGCATAACCCCTTTGTCCCATTTTTTGAAAATCACCTGCACAATAAACATCATTGTATTCTAGCGTTCCTTCTACTGTTGGCCTAAATTTTGGAATGATAAAAAGTGAAATCCCTTTAATGCCTGCAGGAGCACCTTCAATTCTAGCTAATGTAAGATGGATAAAATTGCTACAAGCCTCATGTTGTCCTCCTGATATAAATATTTTTTGACCCTTAATCAACCATTCATTGTTATTGAGTTGTTTGGCATTGGTGCTAATATCTGTTAATGAGCTTCCTGCCTGAGGTTCTGTAAGAGCCATTGTACCTTGCCATTCGCCTGAGTAAATTTTAGGAACATATTTTTCAAGTTGTTCAATTGTTCCAAAACTGGTAATCAAACCCGCAGCACCTGCCGATAATCCAAGATAACCTTGAACACCATTGTTGGCTGCCTGAAATAAGTGATGCGCTGTTCCAAAAATCATTTCGGGTAGTTGCATTCCACCGTGCTCAAATAATGCACTACCGCCGATCCAACCTTGTTCAGCAGCAGTAGCTATGATTTTTTGGAGTGCTGGATGTGTAAGTACATTGCCCTTGCCATCGTATTTAGCTGGAGTTTCATCCATTTCTTTAAAATATGGCGCCATCTCTTGATCAGCTAATAATTTAGCAGATTCTATCATCATCCATGCTTGTTCTTCGTTTAGATGTGCAAATCGTTCATATTTAAATAAACTGCTGATGGGATGCACTTCAAATAAAAGGAATTTCAATAATTCCATGTTGGTATAATTCGCCATTTTCATTTAATTTATTACACTAATAATTTCTGCAACATAAGCTGGTTTTTCAACACCTTTAATTTCTATAATGCAGTGTAAGAATAATTTTACCGAACCATTTGATAATTTTTCAATACTATTTAATGTTGCACTCAATCTGATTTGATCATTTACTCTAACTGGGCTAACGAATCTCGCTTTATTAAAACCATAATTATAGTAAGATTGTACTTTTTTTAATTCAAATAGTTCAGTTAATAAGTGGGATACTAATGACATAGTAAGATAACCATGCGCAAGTGTTCTTCCTTCTGGAAGGTGCTGTGCTGCTTTAGCTTCATCAATATGCACCCATTGAAAATCTTGAGTTGTGGCAGCAAAATCATTTATCATTTTTTGTGTAATGGTGAACCAGTTTCCTGGCCCTATTGATTTTCCAATATGATTTTCAATTGCTTCTTTACCGTAGATGATTAGTTTATTTTCATGCAGTTGAGTATCAGATGAATTAGTATTTATTTTTATTGAATCAGCTAACTTTTCTGCTTTTATTTCAATGACAGCTTTGCCTTTTATCTTTCTATCAATCATATCGGAAATAGCTGTTGGGGCATCTTCAAGCGGATATAATTGATGAATATGTTGAGAAAGTTTTCCAGCAATCATCCACTCTATAATTTTTATAAAATTTTGCTTATTGGCATTGGGTTCTTTTTCAGCAAAAGCTCCCCAGAATACTCCTTGTATATTGCAACCCTTTAATAAAGGAATATTAAAAGGTACTTGTGGAATTTCTCCAGAAGCAAAACCTATAATTAAGTACTGACCATTCCATGCTATAGATTTAAGCGCTTCAACTGCTAAGCTTCCACCAATGGGATCATATATAATATCTACTCCTTTGTTTTGGGTAATTTCTTTAATTCTAGTTTTTAAATTCTCGCTGGTATAATTGATTAGTTCGTCTGCTCCTAAAGATTGGCAATAGGTAAGCTTTTCAATGGATGATGCAGCTGCAATCACTTTCGCTCCCATTAATTTAGCTAATTGTATTGCTGCTGAACCTACGCCTCCACTAGCTCCCAACACCAACACAGTTTGACCTTCTTTTAATGCTGCTTTATTATTTAACGCATGAAAGGCTGTGCCAAAACTATACATACAAATGGATGCATCCAGTAAGTTTATCTTATCTGGGATTACAAAAACTGAATTGGCTTTAATCATAATTTGCTCTGCCATCCCTCCCCAGCCACACAATGCCATCACGCGATCTCCAACTTTACAATTATTTACAGCGGAACCCACTGCCGTAACAATACCTGCAATTTCTCCACCAGGCGAAAATGGGAGTGGTGGTTTAAACTGGTATTTATTTTGAATAATTAAAGTGTCTGGGAAATTTACTCCACAGTAGTGAACATCAATGGCAACCCGATCACTTTCAATTTCTGGCAAACTGATTTCAGCCAATTGAAGTAGCTCTGGCCCGCCGTATTGGGTACAAATAATTGCTTTCATATGGATGGTTAAATTACAACCATTCAGCCATTTTAAAGCCCAATCATTCTTTTTAATCTTTTAATGGTTCCTTTAAATAGCCCACCGTCAATTTGAATACGTCTGTCTGTGGTCCAAACAAGGGCTTTAATATTGGTTACATAAAATAATTTTCCGTATCCTTTTTCCCTTAGTTTTAACGCAAGCCATCCGTCCTCGTTGGTTCCTGGGGGATGATTAAATCCTTCAACACTAAGGCCTTGTTCTCTTCTGAAACCTGAATTAAAGCCATACGCATTCATAGCTTCATCCCTAAATAATTTATTCATCCACCTCATTAAATCAGCAAAATATTCATAAAAAAAATAAGTGAACCTGCCAGTACTCCCAATAGGAATGAATGAAAATCTTCCATAAACAGAGCAGACATTTTCGTTTTCCGCTAAAGGTTTTACCATTTCTTCAATCCAATCTTTAGGATAAATGGTATCTGCATCTGCATTTAAAATATACTTGCCTTTTGCAACTGCTAAACCAGCGTTTCTTGCATTGGTAATACCTTGATTTAGTTCTTTGATACAGGGGATTCCAGCCGCAATGACCATTTCCTCTGTTTTGTCTTTTGAATTATTATTCACAACAATTATTTCTACTGACCATTGGGTGATATTATTGCTTAATGAAAGTAAGGTTTGCAAAATATTTGCTTCTTCATTATAAGCAGGCATAACAATTGAAACAACGGGCTCATTCAAAGACAATTTACTGTACCTTTCTCTTATTAGTGCAGAGGTAGCAATTTCTCTTGGATTGGTTGTGTAAAGTTGGTTGATGTAAGGGGGTATTGAAATGGGTCTCATATTTTTCAAGAATTAAGCAAAAAAATGATTAAATTCAGTATATATTCGTTGGTTATATATTTAAATATATTTAGATTTCATACATTAGCAAAATTTTAAAATATGGCATTCTCTAATTCTGATACTTTAAAAATCGTGGTTGTTGAAGACGAGATGACCATGCAATTGATTTTAAAAAAATATTTGAGTGCTCAATATCAGGTTGAAATTTTTAAGGACGGTGTTGATGCCTTAGCTTTTCTACAACAAGGAAACGTACCTGATTTAATTATTTCAGACTTAAATACGCCCGTGATGGGCGGATTAGAGCTTACTAAACAGCTAAGGGCCAGCGATTTTTTCAATACCATTCCAATCATTATTCTATCTGGTGAAGAGAGTTCTGAAATGATTATACAATGTTTAGAAGCAGGTGCCGATGACTATTTAGTAAAACCATTTAATCCTAAAGAGTTAGAAGCTAGACTTAGAGTGGTTTTACGCAGAATTAGAAAATAATATCACCAAACCGGTCCAATGAACACGAAACTACTTCCCCAAGATCAAGTTATTGTTTTACTTAACTGTGATGACTTCATTTATGAAACTTTTTCACAAGCAAATTTGGGAGGACGCGAACTGAAGCGTTTCACTAACCCATTGATCTTTTTTTCTGAATGGGAAAAAAGTAAGTTTAACTTAGTAGCAATTGTTTCGCAAAGTGAAGTCTTGGGTACGGGAGGAATTTCTTTGTTAGAAACATTGGTGAATAAGAAAAATATTGCTGTCCCTTTTTTCTTGGTAAGTCAACAGCTAAGTGAAAGCACCATTAAAATGACATTGAAAGCTGGGGTAGCAGATGTTTTTAAACTGCCTATAAAAAAAGAAAATATAGAAATTAGGCTTCCACTTTTGATTGAAAAATGGAACGATTTAAAGCATGTCAATACAGTCTCCGATTTTCACAAATACAAAACACCTTTTATAAAAAGGGTATTTGATATTTTCTTTGCTGGAATGGCAATAATCATGCTATCTCCTTTGTTGCTAACCATTTGTATTTTGTTGAAACTAGAGTCTAAAGGCCCCATTTTTTATTATGCTTTAAGGGTTGGATCGGGCTATCGAACATTCAAGTTTTATAAGTTCAGGTCTATGTTTGTGAATGCTGATAAACGGTTAAAGGATTTAAAGCATTTAAATCAATATGCACCCTCTGCAGATGAAGCCACCACTACTAGTATTGAAGAAGAATATCTTTGCGAGGAGTGCAAAGCAGCAGGAACTGGCTGTAAATTCCCTATTTTTTCAGACACTATTCAATGGTGTGAGAAGCAATACAGTGAAAATAGAAAGGCTAAAGCTGGTTCAGCATTTTTTAAATTAAAAGATGACCCTAGAATAACAAAGGTTGGTAAGTTTATTCGAAATAGTAGTATAGATGAGCTACCTCAATTGTGGAATGTAATTATTGGAGATATGAGTATAGTGGGAAATAGGCCACTTCCATTGTATGAGGCTGAAAAGTTGACCACAGACAAATATGCAATGAGATTTATGGCACCGGCAGGAATTACAGGCTTGTGGCAAGTCGAAAAAAGAGGTAAGGGCGAAATGTCTGAGGAAGAAAGACTCTTGCTAGATAATAAATATGCTGAAAATCATAGCTTTTGGTATGATATTAAACTAATTTTAAGAACAATTCCTGCCTTATTACAAAAGGAATCTGTTTAATTTTTTACTGATTTTATTTAGTTATACATTTTTATTCACTTGTGGGGTAAGGCTGAAAATCTATAAGCCTTATTATAACTATATTATTTATCTTTAATCTTTATGAAAATCATTGGTTTAGATATAAATATGAAGGTTTTGATCAAGCTTAGTTTGGCTGAGTTTGTGCATAGAATAAGAAAGATTTGGATAGTAGGGGTGTTAAGTCTTTTTTTAGTTGGAAATTCAGATCAAGTGAAAGCACAAGAATCGATGATTCCAGAGCTTTCCTATCCTTTTTTAGAGAAACTAATATTTACTGCCAAGCAAAATTATCCCTTGGTGAAAATTAATTCAAGGAAAATTAATTTTGCTAATTATAATGTACAAAGGGCAAAACTTTCTTGGTTTGATTTTTTTACACTTTCTGCATTTTATAGCCCGAGCACTTCTGTAACTTTAACGAATGCAACATTAACAGGGATTCAGATAGGGCTTTTTATTAATTTTAGTAATATTGTTCAAAAACCTACTGTTATCAAGCAATCCAAAGAGGAACTTGCTATAGCACAATTAACTGCGGATCAATACTTAATTACTCTTGAAACTGATGTTAAGAATCGATATTTTAGATATATGCAGGCATTGAGTGTCCTGAGGGTTCAAAATCAAAATGCAATCGATATTGAAGCATTGTATAAGCAAATTAAATTTCGGTATGAACGAGGGGAGGAGACGCTTGAAAACTACACTAAATTAATGGTTCAGAATGGTGACCAAAAACAAAAAATAATTGATGCTGAGAGTGCTGTTTTGATTGCGAAAAATACATTAGAAGAATTGGTTGGGAAAAAACTGGAAGAGGTAAATTAAATGGAACTACAAAAGTTTTTATTATTACTATACAAAAGGAAATTAATACTGATCATTGTCCCAATGATAGCAGTATTCATAACCTATTTTTTAGTAAGAAAACTGCCTGATACCTATAAATCTCGATCCAGAATTTCAACTGGTCTAGTGGATCAGTCTAAGCAGTTTTTAGAAAAAAATCAAGGCCAAGACGAAAACAAAGTATCACAGCAATTCAGCAATTTAATTGAGATGATTAAATTGAAGCGAATTTTTGACCAGTTGTCCTTTCAATTAATTGTCCACGATTTAACCAGCGATAAACCTTTTAGAAAACCCAGTAAGCTAATCACTGAAATAGGTCCTGAGGCAAGGGCACATGCTTTGGAAGTTTTTAAAGATCATATCAAAACAAAACAACCACTATCCTTATTTGATAAAGACCAGTTTGGGATACACCAGTTGCTCATTTCAATGGGATATGACGAAGCTACTTTACTAAAGAAAGTAACGATTTATCGGGTCAATAACAGTGACTTTATTGATTTTGAATATGAGTCTGAAAATCCATTTTTATCTGCATTTGTACTCAATACCATCAATAGAGAATTTATTGATTTTTACGCCAACTATATAAAGGGGAACCAACAAAAGGCGGTTAATTTTTTGGATTTATTAATGAGGCAGAAATTTGATTCAATGACTGCAAAAATGCGCCTCTTGCGTGATTATAAAATCAGGAATAGGGTATTGAATTTAAATGAACAAGCAAAGAGTTTGTATGCACAAATTGCCGATTTTGAAACCAAGTTTCAATTAGCTCAAAAAGATGTAGAATCATTAGGTGGGGCAATAAAAGGGATTGATAAAAAATTCAGTCCACAAGACAGAAGATACTTAGAAAGTGTAATAGTAGATATCAATCAATCCATATTGGCTACTAGAGAAAGATTAAAGGCTGTTACGAATGATTTAGTCAAAAGTAATTTTGACCCGAAAATTAAGCAAAGGCAGGACTCATTAAAAGCAATATTAGAAAAGCAAATTTTAGAGTCTACAGACCGATTGTTAGTAAGCCCATTAGCAAATAAACAATTATTGGTTCAACAACGCTTTAATTTAGAGATTGCGCTCGATCAGGCTCAAAGTAGTATTATGCCTTTAAGTGACGAATTAAAAAGGCTTAATGAAAAGTTCGATATGCTCGTGCCACACGAAGCCTTAATTCAAAGTTATGAAGGGTCGGTTGATGTGGCTGGAAAGGAATATTTAGATATCCAAAATAGGTTTAACCAAACCTCCTTGGAATCTAGCATGACTGTTCAATTAACCCAAATAGAACTGGCAATGCCCGGTCCCGCACAGCCTTCTAAGAAGTTGATTTTGGTAGCTTTAGCAGGAATTATCAGTTTCATTTTTTGTTTAGCTGCCTTATTTGTAATCTTCTATTTAGATGATAGTATTCAAAGTGCAACAGATTTAGCCAATAAAACAAGTTTACCTGTTTTGGCTTTTCTACCTTTCATAAATACTTCTATGTTAGATTTAACTAACTTATGGAAAAACGGTGAGGGAAACAGAATCACGATTGCATTTAAAAATTTATTGAGGTCGCTTCGTTTTGAAATTGAGCGAGAGATGGGCCATAAAAAGTTATTGGTAATGACTAGTATTTCCGATGGGGAAGGTAAGACCTTGATTTCTCTTGGTTTGGCTTATGCTTATTCCATGGTAAATAAAAGAGTTTTAGTCATTGATGGAAACTTTGATAATCCCACTGTTACTGAAACAACCGGTACAAATACCTTTTTGGAAGATTATTTGAAAAACCGAATTACACTTTCTGAAATCATTAAAGAAGGGGGCGTAAGTGTTTTAGGGAATAGGGGTGGCGATACTTCTATTTTTGAATTCTGCGATGAATCAATTGTTAAGCCTAAGCTTGCATATTTAAGAGATATTTTTGATATAATTATTATTGAAGCACCTGATTTAGATAAATTAAATAAGGCAAGAGAATGGATTATTTTAGCAGACAAAGTAATTGCCGTTTTTGCTTCAGGTTCTACAATTAAAAATGGTAAGGCACAAAGTGTAGAATATCTTCAAGATTTAGGGGATTATTTTGCTGGTTGGGCCTTAAATAAAGTAGTTATAAACCGATTGAATAAAATATCTTAAACATTAATTGGACTGCTATGGATATTCAATACCTCATAGAATTGCTTTGGATTTTTTTTCAAATAGCAGTAGGTTATAATTTGGTTCTACCTTTTTTAATGTTGGTGATTTATGCCATTTTTAGCGGCAAAAAAAAGCAACAGGCTCCCAATAAAGAGGAGGCGGATTATGCAATTATTGTTACTGCATATGAGCAAACTACCTTAATTCCTTCTGTAATAAAATCATTATTGCAATTAAGATATAGCAACTATTTGATTTATATTGTTGCAGATAAATGTGATGTTTCTGAACTAAAATTTGAGGATGAAAGAGTAATTGTATTAAGGCCAGAAGAAGTATTATCAAGTAATACCCGTTCGCATTTTTA
Source organism: Sediminibacterium sp. FEMGT703S (assembly GCA_002786355.1). Taxonomy (GTDB): domain Bacteria; phylum Bacteroidota; class Bacteroidia; order Chitinophagales; family Chitinophagaceae; genus Sediminibacterium. The sequence continues at coordinate 469,796 of PGCO01000003.1, read as the reverse complement.
TGCTATTCAACGTTTTAAGCGACCCCATGAACGATTAACGATTATTGATAGTGACAACTTGGTGGATCCTAATTATCTAAACGCACTGAATGAATATTTTGATTTAGGATTCAGTGCAGTTCAGGGTGTAAGAGATGCGAAAAACCTTGACACACTTTATGCAGCGTTAGATGGCGCAAGGGATATTTATTATCATTTTTATGATGGTAAAGTTCTTTTTAATGTGGGTTCCTCTGCTACATTGGCTGGATCGGGCATGGCATTTACTACCAAATTATATAATGATTGTTTGGCCCATCAGGATATTACAGGGGCAGGTTTTGATAAAATACTACAGAAAGAAATTGTTGAGAGAGGGTATAGAATTGCTTTTGCAGAAACGGCTATTGTGTATGATGAAAAAACATCAAAGAGCGATCAACTAGTTAATCAAAGAGCTAGATGGATTAATACCTGGTTTAAGTACTTTTCTTTTGGTTTTGGATTAGTGGGTAAGGGGATTATACAATTTAATTGGAATAAACTACTTTTTGGACTGATTTTGCTTAGACCACCATTGTTTATTTTTTTGTTAATCGGTCTATTCTGCATGTTGCTTAATTTGATTTTCAGTCCTTTTATAGCATTTATTTGGTTGCTTGGCTTTGTTATATTTGTGTTGGGGTTTTTATTTGCATTGGCAATCAATAAAACAGATGCTCGTATTTATCAATCACTCTGGGGTATACCCAAGTTTATTTTTTATCAAGTTCTTTCTCTTTTAAAAGTGCGTAATGCCAATAAGCACTCTGTGGCTACCAAGCATTTTCATACAGATAAAAAGGCTAATTAAAGTATGACAACATGGTACAAAAGCTTAAAAGTATTATTCAGTTACTCATTCAAAAAATATTGGGTTACACCAATTATCTATTCATATTTAGTATCTATAGAATTTGGCGGTATCGTTTATTAAAGGACGATATTGATTTTGATTTTTTTATTGAACTAGCTCAATCAAACAGACCTTCTACTATAATCGATATTGGAGCCAATGTTGGTTATACAGGCGTAATTTTTGCCAAGGCTTTTCCTAATTGTCAAATTTTATGTTACGAACCTGTATCATTATTAACTACTATTATTCGTAAGGTTGTTTCTTTTTTTAATGTTCAAAATATAATTATCAAGCATTTGGCTTTGGGGAATACAAACCAAATAGTGCCAATTAAAACCCCTATTATACAAGGGGTTAAAAAGCAAGGGTTAAGTTATATTGATGTATCAGTAGAACGAACAGATGAAAATCAGCTCGGTCAATTTTTGGTTGAACAGGTACAAATGGTCAGTTTGGATTCAGATTTGCTCAGTGACGGATTGTTGCCAATTGCGGGCATTAAAGTAGATGTAGAGAATTTTGAGTTTTTTGTTTTACAGGGTGCTATTGGGTTAATTAAGCTATATAAGCCAATTGTTATGGCTGAATTATGGGATAATGACCGAAAAATTGCTTGTATAGGGTTGATGAAAGAGCTAGGATATGAGACTAAAGTAATTATCAATAAAAAGTTGGTGCCATATACTTCTCAGCAATCTTTGAATTATTTTTTTATCCCTAAATACAAATAACTTTACGATAAGTAATCTATCTGATGAAAACAAAGCCATCCACTAAAAGACTTACAAAGGAAGAGCAGGAGGTTTATGACCAACAGAAACTAGACTATTTGACTAGATGGGCTGCTTTAATTTTAGCTGGAGTAAGTGTTTATTACTTCTTCATTAAACTATTGTTTTTATGATGGAAGAGTCCTTTCAAATACCTATTGGCAAACAGGAAAAGAAAAAAGGCTTTCTTACTTTAATGTATGATTTCTTTATTATCAATAAAATGCGTGGCCCATTAGGCCTAATTATTTTTATTGTAGCGGCCATTTTTTTTTCCATACTTGTTGCCAAGTTTGGAATGGTTCCAGGAGTATTGTTAGTATTAATGATGGTAGGTCTTCCGCTGGTTTTAGCAATTATCTTTTATCCAGAATTTGGGGTCCTTACTTTTTTGTTTGCTGCTTATTTAATTATGTATATAGGCAGAATGAATATTATTGATTTTCCATTAGGAACCCTAATGGATGGGATGGAGGTATTGTTGATTCTAGGCGTTTTTATTCAACAAAAAATAAAATCTAATTGGGCACTTTTTAAAGGGCCAATCAGCATCGTTATTTTAATATGGATTTTATTCAACTTTATTCAGGTTATCAATCCTACTGCAGAGTCTAAAATGGCATGGGTTTATACTGTAAGATCCGTTGCCGTAATTATGCTTATTTTCTTTGTTTTTCTATATAATATTAGAACACTTGCATTTTTAAAATTGATTCTGAAAGTCTGGATTGGACTTTCTGTATTTGCAGCACTTTACGCGTACAAGCAACATTTTATTGGGTTTACTTCTTTTGAAGAAGCATGGTTGTACTCAGATCCAGAAATTGCAGGCTTGCTTTTTATTGGAGGGCAATGGCGTAAGTTTTCCATATTCACTGATCCAGTTGCTTTTTCCTATAATATGGTTGTCAGTGGTTTAATGTGCGTAGGACTTTTAACAGGACCATTTTCAAAACGGAATAAAATTTTGTTAGGAATAGCACTTTTTTTATGTTTTACATCAATGATGTTTTCTGGTACTAGGGGAGCGTATGTTTTGCCTCCAGTTGCCATGATGCTTTACTCTATTATCAAGTTCAACCGGAAAGTTATGTTAGGCGCCTTGGTAGGCGCACTGGGTTTTGCTGCATTAATATTCGTTCCTACTAGTAACTCCACTATTTATCGTTTTCAAACAGCATTTAAGCCATCGGATGATGCCTCATTTAATGTAAGAAAAATTAATCAAAAACGAATACAACCCTTTATTCAAAGTCATCCTTTAGGTGGAGGGCTAGGTTCAACGGGAATGTGGGGGAAGCGTTTTTCGCCCAATTCTTTCTTGGCCAATTTCCCCCCAGATAGTGGTTATGTGAGAGTTGCAGTTGAAACAGGATGGCTGGGATTACTCATTTTTTGCACTTTGGTTTTTATCATTCTTAAAGTAGGAATTAATAACTATTACACAATTAAAGACCCAACTTTAAAATCAATTTGCTTGGCTATGATTTTAGTGGCATTTGCCTATCATATAGGGAACTACCCTCAAGAGGCAATTGTGCAATTTCCTTCCAATACACTATTTTATTTAGTAGCGGCCATTATTGTTATCACTAAGCGCTTAGATGACGAAATGCAATTAAAAACAATCACACCAAAATAACTGCATCATGATACAAGGTAAGGATATTATCATAGTAGGACAACAGCCATGGGATGTAGAAATAGGGAGCAATTGTAAAAATATTGCATTAGAATTTAGTAAACACAATCGGGTGCTTTATGTTAATTCGCCTTTGGATCGAGTTAGTCTACTTAAAGGAAGTTCAGATCCTAAAATAATAAAGCGTAACAATGTAATTAAGCAAAAAGAACCGGGATTGATTCAGTTGAGTAGTAATATGTGGAATTTATTTCCAGACACCATCATTGAATCGATTAATTGGATACAATTCCATCCGATTTTTAAATATTTCAATCGAATTAATAATCAAAGGTTTGCCAATTCAATATTAAAAGCAGCAAAAGAATTAGGCTTTAAAGACTATATATTGTTTAATGATAACGATATGTTTAGGAGTTTTCATCTTAAGGAAATGATTAAACCTAAATTGTCCATTTATTATTCACGTGATTATATGTTGGCCGTTGACTATTGGAAAAGACATGGAGAAAAATTAGAACCAGCTTTAATAGCTGACTCAGATTTGTGCGTAGCCAATTCTACTTATCTAGCAGATTATTGCAAACAGTATAATCCATATTCTTATTATGTAGGTCAAGGCTGTGAACTAGATTTGTTTATGCAATTTACTGCAACAGATATGCCAGAAGATTTGCAAAATATTCCCGGCTTTAAACTGGGTTATGTTGGGGCACTAATAGGGCTTCGACTAGATATCAATTTATTGGTTGAATTGGCCAAAGCCAAGCCAGCTTGGAGTATTGTATTAGTAGGACCTGAAGATGAGCTCTTTGCACAAAGTGAATTACATCGGTTGAGTAATGTTTATTTCTTGGGGTCTAAGTCTCCACAATTATTGCCGAATTATATTGGATCTTTTGATATTTGCCTTAATCCTCAAGTAGTGAGTCAGGTTACTATAGGAAACTATCCAAGAAAAATAGATGAATATTTAGCTATGGGAAAGCCTGTAGTTGCAACGAGTACCCCATTTATGGAAGCGGTTTTTAGTGAACATACTTATTTAGCAAATAGTGTTCAGGAGTACGTAAGTTTGATTGAAATTGCCCTTAAAGAAAATAGCCCAATAAAAGCTGACCAGCGAAAAGCTTTTGCCGCAACGCATACTTGGGAAAACAGTGTAGGCGAAATTTATAAGGCTATTGAAAAACATTTGTAGATATTTATTGAAATAATTATTGTGTACATTCTATTATGCTTAAAAAACTGACTCAAAAACTTAACAACAAACACTTTCTGTCTCTCGCTGGAAATGGGGTGATGTCGGTTTTGGCAATGTTAACAGTTGCTATTTTGTATAGGGCTTTAACTATTGAAGAAATTGGTTATTGGGTCTTTTTTCAAACAGTTGCAGTTTTATTAGATACTTTCAGAACTGGGTTTCTACAAATTGCGTTGGTTAAGTTTTATACAGGTACAACCAAGGAACGATCAAGAGAAGTCATCGGGTCAGTCTGGTATTTAGCAATTTTAATTACAGGGGCATTGGGTTTAATCAATTTGGCTTTTGTTCCATTCATGCATTTTTTTGATAATCCAGCAATTCTAGTAGTTATACAATGGTTTGGATTGAGCTTTTTAGCTGCTCTGCCTTCAAGTATTACTTCATGGATTTTGCAAGCTGATCAAAAGTTTGATAAACTGTTGATTTTACGTGTAATAACACAGGGTAGTTTTATTTTGTCAATTATAGCCTTGATACTTTTGGATAAGATGAATTTGCAAGCGGTATTTATTGTCAATTTAGCTTCTGCATCTTTAGCAAGTTTGATCGCCATTTTCACTGGCTGGTCGGGAATTTCTTTTGTTTTTGCAAAAACAAAAGCTTGTGTAACGGAGATTTTTCATTTTGGCAAATTTAGTGTGGGAACAACTATTAGCGCTAATATGCTAAGAAGTGCTGATACTTTTATAGTGGCTTATATGTTAGGGCCTGTAGCAATTGCTATTTATAATTTACCTGGAAGACTGATGGAGATTATAGAAATACCATTAAGAAGTACGCTCGCAACTGCCATGTCTTCATTGGCGAAAGCATTTAACAATGGAAATAAAAGAGAAGTCGCTTACATTTTACAAAAGTATGCTGGCACATTAACATTGGCATTTGTACCATTGGCATTGGGAGCTATTATTTTTGCAGATTTAGCTACTGGCTTATTAGGTGGCGGTAAATATGTTGATTCGGAAGCTGCAAACCTGCTAAGGATAATGATGGTTATTGCAATTTTTTATCCAATAGACCGATTCATTGCTGTTTCCTTAGACATTATTCACCAACCCAAAGCCAATTTCATTAAAGTACTACTGATGTTGCTGGTAAATATCATTGGAGATATTGTAGGTATTTATTTGACGGGAAACTTATATGGTGCTGCATTTGCTACCGTGTTGCCGCTATTAGTTGGAATTTTTTATGGATATTATTGTTTTAATAAACATATTCCTTTTAAATTATCTTTTATATTTACTTCAGGTTATATCAATGTAAGAAAGTTGCTACGTAAATACATACATAAAAAAGCTTAAGCATGCGGGTTGCTCATTTAATTCTTGTTCATGCTAACCCTAATCAGCTATCGCGTTTAGTTGAGCGATTAGCTCATCCCAAATCTGTATTTTTTATACACGTAGATAAAAAGTCAGATATTGTTGAATTCGAGCGTGTATTCAGCGATGCAACTAATGTTTTTTTTATAAGAAACAGAGTAGACATACAGTGGGCAACTTATAGTATGGTAGAGGCAACGGTAAATGGGTTTAAAGAAATACTAGCGAAAGGAATAAAGGTTGATTATATTAATTTGATGAGTGGTCAAGACTATCCAATAAAACCGATAGCAGAATTTCATGATTTCCTAGACGCTAATCAGGGTAAAGCTTTTATGGAATGCTTAAATGTTGAAAAAGAATGGACTGAAGCCATTTCTAGGGTCAAGGAATATCATTTCAATCATTGGAAAATACCAGGGAGATTCAAGTTCCAAAAACTTTTAAATTTTATTCTTCCCAATCGAAAAATGCCTGATGGCTTAATTGCCGTAGGACGATCTCAGTGGTTTACCATTAGCTCAAAACACGTTGAATTTATAATACAAAGGATAGATTCGTCTCCACATATTGTAAAGTTCTTTACATTCTCATGGGCACCTGATGAGTTAATCTTTCAAACCTTATTATTTAATTCAGCATATCAAAAAGATATAGTAGGAGATAATCTTCGATATATCGATTGGTCGGATAATAAACAAAACCCTAAACTATTGACGAGCGAGGATTTCAATGCATTTATGCAATCGGGTAAATTTTTTGCTAGAAAGTTCAAGGAAAATGATGAAGTACTCAATATGATTGACCAGCGTATTGTATAAAGTTATTCTCTTTTGTCTTGTGCAACAAATGCTTTGATGAAAAAGAAAATCCCAATAAAAATAATCACTAGTGAAAATGCATCTAGCACTGTGAAGCCATCATGGTCGTTAAAATAGAAAATAGTGGCAATTTCGAATTCAGCACTTGTTGGTGTTACAATTGCTAAAAATCCTACGGTTATAAATAATAATCCTACTCCTGAATAAGCAAGTCCTGCAGCCCAATTAATAGCTTTGTCTGGCAAGTTTTTTACGCTAAATGATTTGTGTTGCCTTAAGAGTTTTGCCATATCTAATGCAATCTCTTCATTCCCTTTTGCATCATCATCGTGCATTGTTGTTGCCTTACTAACTCTATAGGTTTTTTCCATTGTGTGAAGAAATAAGTGTTGCATTTCCATGGCTTTCTGTTTACTCACAGGTTGTTTCTCTAACTCTTCTAAAAGTTCAGCGAAAACACGTTCTATTTTTAATACCTGACTGTTGTCTGTAGCCATTTGAGCTTTAATTTCACTTTCTCCGCTAATTTAGATAATTTACGTTACTAATAGCTTGATTAAATAAATGAAACGAGTTTCAATCATAACGGTCAATTTTAACCACAGTCATGTAACAGACGAATTGTTAGATTCAATTAGGAAAAACAATCGTTACGCTAATATTGAAATTATAGTGGTAGATAATGGTAGTTCCGAAAATCCTGTTCCTAATTGGATGAATAAATACCCTGAAGCAAAATTTATTCGTTCTGAAATAAACCTTGGATTTGCTGGAGGGAATAATTTAGGATTAACTGCTGCTACAGGTGATTATCTATTCTTTGTGAATAATGATACTGAGTTTACACCTGGGTTGATTGAAACGCTTGTAAACACCATTGAAGACAATCCAGTCATTGGTGTAATATCTCCCAAGTTGCTTTATTATGATCAACCAACGATGTTGCAGTATGCAGGTTACACGCCAATGAATTATTTTACCGCTAGAAACGAGTGTATTGGACAATTTGAAACTGATCATGGGCAATATAATCAGTTGGTAGGCAAAACAGGTTTTGCTCATGGGGCGGCAATGATGGTTACCAAGAAAGCGCTAGAAAAAGCAGGGCCCATGTCAGAAAACTTTTTCCTTTATTATGAAGAATTAGATTGGGCAGATAGAATTAGACGAAATGGATTTGAAGTTTGGGTAAATATGAAAGCTACCATCTTTCATAAAGAATCGGTTTCAGTAGGTAAAAAAAGTTCGCTTAAAGAATATTATATGAATAGAAACCGAATTTTATTTATTCGGCGCAATGCCCCATTTTTAAAAGCAATTTGTTTCTATTTTTATTTCCTTTTAATTGTGGCCCCAAGGAATATTATGACCTATTTAAAAGAGAAAAACTTTAATTTCATTAAACAGCTTTTCAGGGCAATTTGGTGGAATATTACCAACGGAATCAATAGTAAATATCTAGGTTTCAAACCTTAAACATTTTTATGGAATTATTTTTTTGGATTTGTATTGCAGTTATACTTTACACTTATTTAGGGTATGGATTGGTCTTATATATTATTTTAAAAATCAAAGCGCTATTCTTTGGTAAAAAGCCACCTATTCCAATTGGGTATACTCCAACAGTGACTGTTGTAGTGGCTGCTTATAATGAAGCCTATTGTATTGAAGAAAAAATCATAAATACACTTGCATTAAATTATCCAAAAGACAAGATCAACTTCATTTTTATTACGGATGGATCAACTGATGATACACCAAAAATTGTTGCAAAGTATTCTTCGATTTTAGGAATGCATGAGCCTGGTAGAAGTGGAAAGATTGCAGCTGTCCACCGTGCAATGTCAAAAGTGCAAACTGAAATTGTGGTTTTTACAGATGCCAATACAATGCTTAATGCCGATGCCATTTTGTTAATGAGCAGACATTACCAAGATGAAAAAGTAGGTGCAATTGCGGGTGAAAAAAGGGTTCAAATTACAGAGACTTCAGATGCCACTGCTGGAGAAGGATTTTATTGGAAATACGAATCAAAATTAAAGAAATGGGATTCTGAATTGTATTCGGTAGTCGGTGCAGCTGGAGAATTGTTTAGCATAAGAACTGCATTGTATGAACCAGTTGCCCCTGATACCATTCTTGACGATTTTATGATATCTATGAATATTGCATTGAAGGGATATAAAATCATTTATGAACCAGAAGCTTATGCTTCTGAATTAGCTTCTGCGAATACAGGGGAGGAGCTAAAAAGAAAAATTAGAATTGCAGCAGGAGGAGTACAATCTACTATTCGCTTAAAGTCTTTATTGTTGCCATTTAAGCAACCCATATTGAGTTTTGAATTCATTAGTCATCGCATTTTGAGATGGGTAGTAACCCCATATATGATGATTATTGCTTTTATTATTAATATATGGTTGGTTAGTGATAATGGCCTTAATAATATATATGGACTTATGCTCTTAGGGCAATTATTTTTTTATGCTGCTGCTTTGATGGGCTGGATTATGGAACAGCGTCAGTTAAAAATCAAAATTTTCTTCATTCCCTATTATTTTTGTTTAATGAATTATGCTGTAATAGCAGGGTTTGTTAGATATTTCTTTACGAAGCAATCTGTATTGTGGGAAAAAGCAAAACGAAAATAGGGTTTGTATTTTTTTTGAAGTATCTTCATACAATTACATTTGTAATAATATTAGTAACACCAGAATATTTAGATAGATGATAAATAAGATTCTTTGCGTAGATGACGATAGTATTTCACTTACTATTTCAAAACTACTTTTGAGAAGGACTGGTTTTACAAATGACGTAGTTACAGCTGTAGACGGAAGTGATGCATTAGATTATTTTAAAGACTTATTTGCAACCAGTACTAATCCTATAGAAGACGCACCCTCTTTGATATTATTAGATATCAATATGCCTGTAATGAATGGATGGGAGTTCTTAGAAGCGTATATCCCACTATTTGCTGATAAATTACCTGATACGAAAGTAATCATATTGTCTTCGACAATTGATCCTGAAGATTTCTCTAGAGCTAAAAAATTCCCAGTTGTTGCACAGTTCGTTAGTAAGCCACTTAGCGTTGAAAACCTGGCTGAATTAAAAGAAAATGAGTATGTACAGAAGTTCTTCTAATTTACTTCTGGAAAAACCCAATTCATTGGTTCCCTTTTTAACCCTGTTTTGAAATCCAATCTTTAATTTGATTAAATACCCCTTCGCTAAGCGGTACATTTGGCATGCGTAAGTAGTTACCAATCGTTCCTTGTAATGCCATAAAGGCTTTAACACCAGCAGGATTATTTTCTACGAACATCAAATCATAAGCTTCCATTAAGCAATTATTGATTGCTCTAGCTGTGATGAAATCATTGTTTAAACAAGCTCTTACCATGTTGCCAAATTCGAGCGGAAATGCATTCGCTGCAACGCTGATAACACCTTCCATGCCACAAGCCATCTGAGGTAAAGCAAGTGCGTCATCTCCACTCAATACTAAAAAATTAGCTGGTCGGTCTTTTAGTATTTGCATGCATTGTCCCATATCTCCACTAGCTTCTTTAATTCCAATGATATTGGGTATTTCATTGGCTATTCTAAGCGTTGTAGCTGCACTCATATTACGTCCAGTTCTTCCAGGAACATTATATAAGATAATGGGCAGAGGAGACGCCGCAGCTACCATTTTGTAATGCTGAAAGATGCCCTCTTGCGAAGGTTTGTTATAATAAGGGGAAGCACTCAATATTGCTGCTGCTTTTGCCAAGGGAAAATTACCTAGATCTTGAATTAAATCTGCAGTATTATTACCTCCAATACCTACTACCACAGGTATTTTGCCAGCTATTTTTTCATAGGTAAATTCTAATATGGCAATCTTTTCTTCATTGCTTAATACGGGGGTTTCACCTGTTGTTCCTAGCATGACCACATACTCTACTTTATTGGTGAGCATGCTGTCTAATACTTTACCTAATGCGTCAAAGTCTATTTGATTGTTTGCAGTAAACGGTGTTATTACTGCTACTCCAGTACCTTTAAGTTGCTCTTGAATGTCCATATTAATTTTCGATAGTAGATTCTTCCCAGAATCCCATTTTACAGTATTTATTTATTCTCTCATTCACTCTTTCAGTTGGGTCTTTTGCTTTAAATTCTGCGATGGCTTTTTGAATGCAACCTTTCAGAATATCTGCAGCCTCCTGATAATCCCAATGAGCGCCACCAAGCGGCTCATTTACAATCTCATCAACCAAACCGAATCCTTTCATGTCGGTAGCTGTTAATCTTAATTGTTCTGCAGCAATTTCTTTTTTATCCCAACTTCTCCATAGAATGGAGCTACAACTTTCAGGAGAAATAACCGTATACCAAGTATTTTCCATCATCAGTGTTTTATCTCCCACACCAATTCCTAAAGCTCCTCCACTCGCCCCTTCACCAATAATGACAACAATTACAGGAACTTTCAAACGAATCATTTCATAAATATTTCTAGCAATTGCTTCCCCTTGCCCTCTTTCTTCCGCTTCTAAGCCAGGAAATGCACCAGGGGTGTCAATTAATGCAACAACAGGCTTATTGAATTTCTCAGCCAATTTCATTAATCGCAAGGCTTTTCGATAACCTTCGGGATTAGCCATACCAAAATTTCTCATTTGACGCATTTTGGTATTCACTCCTTTTTGTTGACCTATTACCATAACTGTTTCGCCATCAAGCTGAGCAAAACCACCCACCATTGCCTTGTCGTCTTTTACATTTCTGTCTCCATGCAATTCAACAAAGTTGGTGAACATCTTATCGATGTATTTCAACGTATAGGGTCTGTCTGGATGACGACTTAATTGAACCCTTTGCCAAGGAGTGAGGTTAATTGTAATTTCCTTTCTTTTTTCAAGTATAGACTCTTCTAATTGATTCAGGGTATTAGTATAATCTATTTTAGGATTTTTCTCGGCTAACTTTTTAGTCGCATCAATTTGTTCATATAACTCTTTGATAGGGGTTTCAAAATCAAGAAATTGTCTATTGGGGTATTGAGGCATATTATATGATTTGACGGTAAAAATAGGCAATGCTTTTTTTTTTGAAAAGATTTGTTTCAAAATATATTTTCCCCTTATCTTTGCAATCCCAAAAACGACATAACCTGTCGAAAGAGGAACGGATCGGTAGTTCAGTTGGTTAGAATGCCGCCCTGTCACGGCGGAGGTCGCGGGTTCGAGTCCCGTCCGGTCCGCAAATGCCACTTAATTGTGGCATTTTGCATTTTAATACTTTTCTAGTTCGATTTTATGAAGGGGATGGTTTGTTTTTGTAGGTTATTCCTTATTTCAACATAATAAATACCTGCTGGCAAACTAGAAGTGTCTACTTGAAAAGTATTGCTCCTTGTAATTCCACTATACAAACGCTTCCCAGCAGTATTAAATAAATTAATTTGTTGATTATTTCCAGCTGATAAACCCTGAATGGTCAATGCATTTTTCACAGGGTTAGGAAAGATTCGAATACCGGTATTTGTCATTGTGGGCATTAATAATTTTCCGGCACCTTTAACAAAAACGGGTGTTTCGGTTGCAGTAATGATTACTTTACCATTATTGGTTTTTTGTTTATTTAGCTGCATAGATTGTGCACCAGCCATAGGTGTATAAATGTATGCCGAATCTGCATTGCCTAAATCTAAAGTGTATAAACCTGTTCTCCCTTTTTCATCTGGGATGTATACAACATACATTGCTGTTGTATCATTCAATAAATATTGATCTACTAATGGGTCTGCATTCAGCGTTGTATTATAGTAGTAATTGCTAAATAATGCTTTTGTTTGTCGAATAAAATCAGCAGCTGGTCTCGGGGTTAATTGATCACCAAATAAACCACTTGTAGCATATAGTTGTTCAGAGTTGGGCGTATCGTCTTCTAATTGATAAAAAAATTGCTTCATAATACCATTTCTAGCATATAATAAAGCGGTTCTTAGCATCCAATCTGCTTGTGTTTGTAAAATAGATTTATTGCCAATCGCAATTGCCTTATTAGGACTTCCTGGATGAATATCAAATCCTGTTTCGGTTACCCAAACAGGCATATTATTCAAATAAATAGCTGCCGACTGAATAAATGCTTTAGCAATTGAATCTGCATTATTAAAACCAGCTTTTAACTCAGGGGCAATTGCTCTATTTAAATCGGGGTTATTGGTGTACAAATGGTAATTGATAATGTCCCAACAAATGTTTACCGAGCCATCTGGCAGATAGCCTCGAAATTGTTTACACCAATCAATCATGCCTCTGAAATAATCGGTACTCGCTAAAGCTACACCAGCCATAACTACTTTCATAGAGGGGTCAGCATTTTTGACACCCACACCAGGTCCTAAAGTATTTTTATGGCCATCATAAAATGCAGAAAGGTTGGCTGCGTATTCCCTTCCTGTTTGATAAGACTTTCTGCCTTTCCACCATTTATCTCGCTCATTTTCGCATTCAATATATTCTATATAACCAAGCCCAATTTTTACTTGATTAATTTCATCACCTGTAAATCGGGAAGAATCGAATACACTTAATAGATTTTTATTGACAGCTTTGTTTTTTCCATATCTAGCAGCAAATTGAAAAGCAACTTTTGCTTGTTCAATATAAGATGCTGGATTGTTTAAATCTTTCCCATAAAAAACAGGGTTGTTTTCTAAGTCTTGTAAACTATCAGGATAAGAGTTGACCATCCAGGTGGGTAATGTTTTTAAACAGGCTAAAACAGTAATCCCTTCTTTTAAACAGGTCTCGTATATGGCATCATAGTTCCAACTGCCGCTGCGTGTAGGACTAAATGTATAACTCCCTTGTCGATACTCTAATTTTTGCCAATCCATATAATGTCTAAAACCACTGAAGTATTTTACCGCATTTAAACGATTGGTGTCAATACTGAAAGGGTCAATTAATGGGTCAGAAAAATTCCATTCGTAGCCATTAATACCTAATAAATTTCCTAAAGGGATTTTTCTTTTTACAAGGGGATTAGTGGGTTGAGGTGCTGTATAACTACCATATAATTCAATCTCTGAAGGGAAGTCGTTGTCTGCAATAATTTGAAGATACATGATATTATATGCCGGTGTATCTAATTTAATGATATCAGGCCTTTCCGGATAAGGTCCAACCCATCTATTGTATTTTGTTCCATCAAATGAAGCCAATAGTCTTTTGTTCCAATTGCTATCTATACTATAAAGCAAAAACGGATTTGTACTAATTCCATTCCAATCATAAAATCGTATACTATCTATCCCAATTTTTTCTCCTTTTAAAAGTGGGTAGTAAGATTCATATAAAGAAATAATTTTGCCAAATTGTGGTTCAAGTGATGTAAATAAATCATTGTCAAAAAGTCTTTGAAGTCCTCTTTCGGCATTCGTTAATTGGTACCATCTATTTCCATCAATGGGTATTTTTTTGGGATTTTGTCCCAGTGATTCAGCAATCACAAAAAAGCATAAAAGAAAAGAAAAAAAATACTTTTTTTCTTTATTCCATTCAAATTTTCCTAAGCAGTACAGCATCAATTTCACATTATTGGATGAATATGCAAATTAACCATGTTTACAGATAATAGATCCATTTTATTAATGAGTTGTTGTATGTATTTGGCAATAAATTACTCTTTATATTTTTTTTGGATGGTAAATTCCACAACGACAACTATAGCTATCTTCGTTAAAACGATAAATGCTCGAATATGCTCAATAATACTGCAATGCGTTCTATTCTAATGCTATTTTTAATTAATCTTTCTATAGTTGCCCCCAATCAATTAAATGCTCAGAATCCAGTACCAAGCGGAAGTGCTGCAATTTATCAGCAAATACAAAAATTACAGGTATTAGGAAGCGTACTCTATATTGCTGCTCATCCTGATGATGAAAACAATAGTTTACTCCCTTATTTGGCAAAGGAGAAAAAATACCGAACAGCCTATCTGAGTTTAACAAGGGGCGATGGTGGACAAAATTTAATTGGTCCAGAACAGGGGGTAGAATTGGGGCTGATTAGAACACAGGAATTGTTGGCAGCCAGACAAATTGATGGATCTGAACAATATTTTACAAGTGCTTATGAGTTTGGATTTAGTAAAACAGCTAGTGAAACATTGCAATATTGGGATAGAAAGAAAGTCTTGGCAGATATGGTTTGGGTAATTCGAAAATTTCAGCCAGATATTATTGTGAATCGATTTCCACCTGATGCAAGAGCAGGGCATGGGCATCATACTTCTTCTGCTGTTCTTTCAATTGAAGCATTTAAGGCAGCTGCCGATCCAAATCAATTTTCTGAACAGTTGAGCAAGGGCGTTAAAATTTGGCAGACTAAAAGATTGCTATGGAATACATTTAATTTTGGCGGAGCAAATACAACCAGCGAAAATCAATTAAAAATTGATGCGGGAGTGTTTAATCCATTTCTTGGACAGAGTTATGGAGAAGTTGGGGGAGAAGCCAGGAGTATGCATAAAAGTCAAGGTGAGGGTAGACCAAGAAGAAAAGGTCCTGTCTTTGAATATTTTACAACTGTTGCAGGAGATTCAGCAAAAATTGATTTAATGGATGGTATAGTTACCGATTGGAATAGAATTCCCTCTGGTGGCAAAGCAATTAATGAGTTAATCAATAAAATTATTCAACAATATAATTTTGTTCAGCCATCAGCGTCTATAATTGACTTGGTTCAATTATACCAACAGATTAAATCGCTCTCCTATAATGGTGTTTGGAAAGAACAAAAACTGCATGAAATAGAATCACTTATTAAAGCCTGTGCAGGAATAGTAGTAGAGGCAACAACAGAAGCAGAATATGCGGTACCAGGTGAAAAATTGGGTATACAATTTTTAGTGAATAAACGGAGTGAAGCAGCTATACAATTAAGTAAAATTAAACTCCATTCACTTAATAGTGTTGGGTACGATACAAGCATCAACAAGACATTGCAAAACAATACTAATTATTCAATCAATTATGCTTATGCTGTTTCTTTAGATCAGCCTGTTTCTCAGCCCTATTGGCTGGAAGCTCCTATGAAAGATATTGGCACTTTTGATGTTTCTAATGATGAATTAATTGGAAACGCCAATTCAAAGCCACCATTTATTGCACAATTCATCTTTACCATTAATGGAGTTGATTTTACTTTTAATGCACCTGTTCAATACAAGTTTGTAGATCTAGTTAGAGGTGAAATTTTTCAACCATTGAATGTGATACCAAGAGTTGTTATTGCATTAGACAAAAATGTTTTACTTACAAATATTAAAACACCCAATAAAAAAGATATTTCGGCTTCTACTTTGTTATTGCAATTTAAAACCAATTTTTCTGCAGGAGGGTTGCCAGTTACTATCAGCTTGAAAGAAGGTGAAAAATATCTTTATTCAAAAGATACTATCATGAATTTCAGTACTGGGAGTATTTACCCATACTTTATACATTTAAAGACCGCTATAGGCAAACAAAAGCCTGCAAATATCAATGCAGAACTAAAGTTTCAGCTTAACGGGAAGAATTATGCATATGATCAATTACTCAAAACGATAAAATACGATCATATACCATCCATTAATTATTTATACAAAGATCAAGCAACGGTCATTGATGAACCAATTGTGTCAATTCCCAAAAAGGTAGGTTACATTATTGGTGCAGGAGATAAAGTGCCAGAAGCACTTTTGCAATTAGGTCATAGTGTAGGCATTTTACAAGAAGCAGATATCGTAGATGCAAAGTTGATAGAATATGATGTAATTGTAGTAGGCATAAGGGCTTATAATATTCATGAATGGTTAACCAATAAGAATGAAGTAATGAATCGTTATATTCAGCAAGGCGGTCATTTGATTGTACAATATTTAAAAAGTAATTTGGTAGGGAATAAAAGAGTAGCGGTAGGGCCTTATGATTTTGCAATGTCAAATATCCGCGTAACAGAGGAAAAAGCACCTGTTCAAATGTTGCAAGCGAATCATCCTTTTTTAAATTTCCCCAATAAAATTAGCGACAATGACTTTCATAATTGGGTGCAAGAAAGAAGCACCTATCAAATGGAACCAGTTAAAGCGCCATATGAAGCTATATTGCAAATGAATGATACGAATGACAAACCCACTAATGGTAGTTTAGTGACAACAAAATACGGTAAGGGAAATTTCACTTATGTTAGCTTAGTATTATTCAGACAATTGCCTGCAGGTGTAGCTGGCAGCTATAAATTATTAGCCAATTTGGTATCATTGACTCCCAATAAATAAATTATGCAGCCCAGGAAAAAAATTAGTTTTTTTATGATTGTCATCATTGGAGTGGTCATTGGTGTATTTTTAAAAAATGTAAAAGCAGGATTATTGATAGGGTTGGCCTTGGGGTTGTTAGGGGGTGGTTTACTTAGTTCAAAATCAAAATGATGAAAGAAAAAATACCAATGTTTAAATCTTGGAAAAGCTGGTACGTTTTTGTATTGCTTGTTTTGTTGGCTCAAATACTTTTTTTTGATTGGTTTACAAATCTATTTAAATGAGAACAGCTGACTGGGTCATTTTAATTCTTACCCTTACAGGTATTATTGCTTATGGCGTTTACAAGAGCCGCACCAGTAAAGACATGGAAGGTTATTTTTTGAGTAACCGAAATATGCCTTGGTATATTGTACTATTAAGTATTATGGGTACACAGGCAAGTGCAATTACTTTTCTCTCTGCACCAGGCCAAGCATTTACGGATGGAATGCGATTTGTTCAATATTATTTTGGTATTCCAATAGCCATGGTGGTGCTTTGTATCACATTTGTGCCCTTATTTAGTAAATTAAAAGTAATTACTGCGTATGAGTTTTTAGAGCAACGCTTCGATCTAAAAACAAGGGTATTTACTTCTTCCCTTTTTCTATTGTCTAGAGGCCTTTCAACAGGCATCAGCATCTATGCTCCCTCCATCATTTTATCTTCATTAATGGGTTGGGATATTTTTTATACCAATATTGTAATGGGGGGTATGTTGATTGTTTACACAGTATCTGGTGGTGCAAAAGCAGTAGCTTATACCCAGCAATTGCAGTTGACTATCATTTTTATTGGGATGTTTATAGCAGGATATTTAATTGTTTCTAATTTACCTGAAAATGTTGGTTTTAGTGAAGCCTTAGCTGTAAGTGGTGCTGCAGGAAAAATGAATGTAATTACAACAGGGTTTACCGAAAATGGGTTTGATTGGAAGGATCGATACAATTTAATCAGCGGAATTATTGGTGGCTTCTTTTTAGCATTGTCTTATTTTGGAACTGATCAGTCTCAAGTAGGAAGATACTTAACTGCAAAGTCTGAGCAAGAAAGTAAGATAGGATTGTTGATGAATGGATTGGTTAAAGTTCCCATGCAATTTTTTATTCTATTATTAGGGGCTTTGTTATTCACCTTTTATCAGTTCAATCCTTCTCCTGTATTTTTTAATAAAGCTGCGGAAGACAAGGCAATGTTAACGCCCTACAAAGATTCATTAGAACAAATAAAGTATCGGTTTAATGATCAACAAGCAACCCAGCAAGCGCATAGTAAATTATTTGTATTGCAGCCAACTGATGCAATAAAAGATAGTGTTGCAAAGGGCGCCGCAAAATTAACCGTAATTAAGAATGAATATAAAGCTGTTATAAAAAAAGCGGTTCCTGGTTCTGATATCAATGATACCAATTATATATTCTTGCGTTTTGTAGTAGACTTTTTACCAAGTGGTTTGGTGGGATTATTAATTGCAATTATTTTCTTAGCAGCCTGGGGTTCAATTGCCGCTGCTTTGAATTCTTTGGCTTCTTGTACCATGGTCGATTTTCATCAACGGTTTACTAAGAAAGAAAAATTAGCCGATTCTGTTGCGCAAGACTTGAAAGAATACCGATTGTCTAAATGGTACACTTTTTATTGGGGTGTATTCTGTATCATCACGGCACAGTTTGCAACAGGAATGGGAAGTTTAATTGAAGCAGTAAATGTCTTGGGCTCTTTGTTTTATGGGGTAATTCTTGGAATCTTTCTCGTTGCATTTTACATGAAGAAAATAGGAGGTACTGCGGTATTTAGGGCAGCAGTAGTAGGAGAATTATTGGTTATTTTATTATTCCTCTTAGATAAATATAATATCATCGGACTAGGATTTTTATGGTTGAATGTGGCTGGTGCATTGATTGTGGTGTTGTTAAGCGCTTGTTTTTCTTTTTTCAAAAGATAAACGCTTATCTTCCTACTTAGATAAATAAACAATGAAGTCTTCTTTTCATATAGTACCATGGGCATATAATGCTACCATGTACGAAGTAAATATTCGGCAATACACACCCGAAGGAACTTTTAACGCGTTTGCTGCACATTTGCCACGCTTGAAAGATATGGGTGTCAATTTATTATGGTTGATGCCAATAACGCCAATCAGTAAACTCAAAATGCAGGGAAGCTTAGGTAGTTATTACGCATGCAGTAGTTACACAGATATTAATCCTGAATATGGAACAAAGTATGATTTTAAACAATTGATTCAACAAGCGCATGAGTTGGGTTTTAAAGTAATCATTGATTGGGTTGCTAATCATACAGGTTGGGACCATCATTGGACCATCGATCACCCAGATTGGATGATGAAAGATGCAGAAGGGAATTTTACAGAGAAAAATGGATGGCACGATGTGATCGATTTAAATTTTGAAGTGCCCGAAATGCGTCATGAATTAATTAAAGCCATGCGATATTGGGTGAATGATTTTGATATTGATGGATTCAGGTGCGATATGGCCCATTTAGTCCCACTTGATTTTTGGCAACAAGCAAGATTAAGTTGTGAACTAACAAAGCCACTATTTTGGTTAGCAGAATGCGAAGTACAAGATTATCACCAAGTATTTGATGCTACCTATTCTTGGTGGTGGATGCATGAGACAGGTAGATATGCTAAAGCACTAACCACATTACATGAAGTGCGAAATGTATTACATGCTTATTCGCAATATCCTCGTGGAGCTATCAAATTGTTTTTTACCGCTAATCATGATGAAAATAGTTGGAATGGAACAGAGTATGAAAAATATGGTGTGGCTGCATTAGCATGGGCTGTATTTACATTTACCTGGCATGGTATGCCAATGGTTTATAGTGGTCAAGAAAGCCCTAGTAAAAAAAGATTAAAGTTTTTTGATAAAGATTTGATAGAGTGGGGCAATCCCAATCAACTCCATGGTTTTTATCAACAACTAGCTCAATTACGCGCAAATAACCCAGCAATCAATAAGGGAGAATCTTTTATTTTACCTTCTGACAAAGACAATGAACTAATGGCTTTTTTTAGACGTAGCGGTAATCATATAGTATTAGTTCTCTTGAATGTTTCCACAAATAGTCGTTTAAAAATTCATGTGCACCACGAATGGTTAAAAGGAGATTTTAGAAATATTTTTTCTGGTTTAGCGTTTCATTTTAATCATCAAGAAGAATTTGAATTGCAAGCAGGAGAGTACCTGGTTTATGAGAAAGTATAAAAAAAAACCTTGCAACATTTAGTTGCAAGGTTTTTTTTAAGTACACTTTAATTATACTACTCTTGACTAATTTGAAGTGGGTAAGTATATCTTCCTTCAAATCCTGGATAGAATCCATCAATTCGGATAGTGCCAGATTTAATATTAGCTAAAGCTATTTTAAGTTCATCTACATTGATGATTTCTTTACCGTTGATTCCGGTAATAACGAATCCATCTTCCATTCTGCTCTTACTCAATAATCCAGTTCCTACTTTCTTGACTACAACACCACCAGGTACATCGTTGGCAGCAGCAACTTTCTTATCTAAGTTTACTAACTCTCCACCTAGTTTTTCAATGATGCTGCTATTTCTTACGATATCAGTATTTCCTGCTTTATTTTTTAAAGTAATGGTAACGTTATTTTCTTTTCCTGCACGCTTGTATTGTACGGTTACTTTATCACCTGGTTTGTAGCGAGCAACTTGCTCTTGTAATTCTGGTCCTGTTGCAATGGCAACTCCCTGTATTTTGGTGATAATATCACCTTTCTTTAAGCCTGCGCTTGCTGCAGCACCGCCCTCAGGGGTATCTGTGATTAAAACTCCTTCCCCCTCTTTGTATGCAGTTCCTAATTCTTTTTCTAGTTCACGTTTTGCTTCGTCAGTCAAATTTTCTTTTGGATAACTGATGCCAATAAATGCACGCTGAACGGTTCCGAATTTTACAATATCGGTTACAATTTTCTTTACCATATTTACTGGGATAGCGTATGAATATCCTGCGTATGACCCAGTAGGAGAGGCAATGGCAGAGTTGATACCTACCAATTCTCCATTCGTATTGATTAATGCACCACCACTATTCCCTGGATTAACAGCGGCATCAGTTTGAATGAATGATTCCACCGGATTGGCGCCCTGTCTTCCATTGATGTCAATAGACCTTGCTTTAGCACTAATAATTCCTGCAGTTACAGTTACGTCTAAGCTAAATGGATATCCGATTGCTAACACCCACTGACCTAATTTAGCATCATCGCTATTGCCATAAACAATATAAGGAAATGCCTTTCCTTCAATTTTAATTACCGCCAAATCACTGTTAGGATCCTGTCCTACCAAAGTGGCTTTGTAAGATTTTTTGTTGGCAAGGGTAACATTAATTTCATCTGCACCGTCAATCACGTGATTGTTGGTAACAATATAGCCGTCTTCGGTAATGATGACTCCACTACCACTAGCACGTTGCTCGGGTTGAACCCTTGGCCCTCCAAAAAAATCACCAAAATCGTCTCCAAACATATCCGCGAATGGATTTCTTTGCTGACGTTGGTTGTTGCTGATTTGCTTGGCTTTTGTTCTGGTTTTAATATGCACAACCGCAGGAGTACCTGTAGTAGCTGCAGCTGTAAAATCAATTGAACCAGCCGCCGTATTATTGGGGCTACCCAAAAATCCTGCATAGTTGACGGGTAATTTACCCTCTTCCTGTAAGCCTGCTTGTTGGTTTTCTACGAATTTACCGTAGCCCCACACACTGGCGAGGGCGGTAGTGGCGCTGATGCCCACAATCACTAAACCATTTTTCCAATTCATATGATCTGTTGTTTTTTAATAATGACTCAATTTACATGCCTTTTCAATAGCAAATAAACAAAGCTGTTTAATTGACAGTTCTCCAATGGTACCATTTAACAAATGTTTTGGGAAAAATGTCATTTTGTAAGTCCTTTTAAGAACGCCATAGTATCAACACCATCCGCATAGTCGGTTAACTGTGGTTGCTGAGCGGCCCCAAAAGGTATCAGCCCTGATCCCACAATACATTGAATAGACTCATCCTTTTTTAATTGGTTTAATATTTCTGCACGATCATTATAAAAAGCATAATGCAACTGACTTACTGGAGAAAATGGGGAAGGGTTTTCTGTTAAAATAACAGTGTCGTTGTTCATATAGTATTTTCCCCCCATGATTAACAAAGCCAAATGGTAATCAAAATTGTGCTTGTATTTATGGTAATCAATAAACTCAGGATACTTTTTCAAAGCGTTTAATAATGGAACAAAATCGTATTCATTGGGCACATATACTTGGGTAACATTTCTGCAACCTAGTCCAAAATATTGCAACACATCTTCTGCTAGTAAACTCAATGTTTCTGGGCTTTCTGAGCCATCTAATAATGCTACGGAGGTTCTATTCCTTCTAATAATATGCGGATACTTTCCAAAGTAATAATCAAAATACCTACTAGAATTATTGCTTCCAGTTGCTATATAGGCATCTAATCCATTTAGCCTATCCGCAAATGAAATCCAATTTTGTATCCTTACGTCCCAGTCGTACATTTTTTTGACCAAATGTTTTATGAGCACTTCGTCTTTCGAAGAAACTTTCACCACCGCATAATGTCCAGCAATAAAGACACAAAGCAAATCGTGAAATCCGACTAAGGGTATATTTCCAGCCATTACAATGCCTATTTGTAAAGGGTGGATTGGAGTCTCCGATACTTGGTATTTTGCCGCCCAATCATTTAACAGCTGTTCTTGCAGAAAATGTTCGGCAATATTTTGGGTTGCCGATTCAATAAATTCTGGCACAAACCACTGATTTTGGTTGTAGGCCCTTTCTTTAATGGCTAACCATTCCGGGTCATTGCTGTTGATATATTGGCCTAAACGGCATAATAATTCAATTCGTTCTTGTAAAATCATTTGTCAACCGTATTTTTGGTACTGCAAATGTAATTTCACTAACTCAACAAACCCATTTTGTATGGCAATCAAAATAACAGAAGAATGTATTAATTGTGGCGCATGCGAACCAGAATGTCCTAATAACGCTATTTATGAAGGTGGAGTAGAATGGTCTATTGCTGACGGAACCACTATAAAAGGCAGTTTTCAGCTAATGGATGGCAGTATGGTAGATGCCGATAAGCGTTTCGAGCCCATCAGCTTAGATACTTACTATATCACGCCAAATAAATGTACGGAGTGCCAAGGTTTTCACGAAGAGCCACAGTGCGCTGCAGTTTGTCCGGTAGATTGTTGCGTTCCAGATGAGTTATATCAAGAGACAGTAGAGGAATTAATGTCTAAGAAAGCAAAAATGCATATTTAATAAGCCCAAAGCAATTTATGAAGCGCAAAGTAGCATTGGTTACAGGTGGCCTAAGTGGGGAAGCCCAAATAAGTTACAAAAGTGCCATCACCGTTGGAAATAATATTGATCGTACAAAATATGATTTGTACAAAATTGATATTAATGCAACAGGATGGTGGTATGAAAATGCGGCAGGGGAACGGTCATCCGTTAATCGAGATGATTTTTCTATTGTTGATAATGGAAATAAAATACAGTTTGATGTTGCCTTGATGTGCATTCATGGTACTCCTGGAGAAGATGGAAAATTGCAAGGGTATTTTGACATGCTAGGCATTCCATACACTAGTTGTGATGCCGCTACATCTGCTTTAACCATGAATAAGCGCTATACTGTTGCGGTTGCAGCATTCGGTGGCATTCATGTTGCTAAGTCGATGCACTTATTTAGTCATACGCCAATAAGTGCTGAAGCCATTTTAGCACAACTTAGTTTGCCTTTGTTTGTAAAGCCCAATAATGGTGGCAGCAGTATCGGTATGAGCAAAGTAAATTCTGCAGAAGAATTAGCACCCGCTTTAATAAAAGCGTTTAAAGAAGACCATCAAATTTTAGTGGAAGAATTCATTAGCGGTAGAGAATTTACCATTGGTGTTTTTAAACAAGGGAATACTATTTCTGTATTACCAATTACTGAAATAAGTACTCAAAATGAATTCTTTGATTTTGAAGCTAAGTATCAAGGTAAAAGTATAGAAACTACCCCAGCGCAAATTGATGATACCATGAAACAGCGTCTTTCTGATGCTGCAAAAAGGGTTTATGAGATTTTTAACTGCAGGGGAGTTGTGAGAATCGATTTCATTTATGATACCCATCAACAAAAACCTTTTATGCTAGAAGTTAATACAGTTCCGGGTCAAAGCGAAGCCTCAGTAATACCTCAACAGGTAAGAGCGATGGGGATGCCTTTAACTGATTTTTATTCTGCAGTAATTGAGCAAGCATTTCATTAATT
This sequence comes from Sediminibacterium sp. FEMGT703S, assembly GCA_002786355.1. Lineage (GTDB taxonomy): Bacteria > Bacteroidota > Bacteroidia > Chitinophagales > Chitinophagaceae > Sediminibacterium. Next base: position 445,386 of record PGCO01000003.1, on the reverse strand, counting down.
TTATTCATTATTTTGGTTTTTCATTTTTTTAAATTTTTATAGTGTTCAAATTCATTACTGATAAGCCACTTTGGGTAAATATTTTAACAGGCATAGGATTGATTCTTATGCTGATTTTATTGTTTTTTGGCTCTTTAGATTGGATAACAGGCTATGGGAAATTTGAAAAAGTCCCCAATATAACTGGTCAACATATTTTAGCTGCGCAAAAAATCTTAGAAGACCAAGGCTTTGAAGTGGTTATTCAAGATTCTGTATACATCGATACAGTTGCAAAGCAAGCCGTAATCAGGCAGTCTCCTGAAGCAGATGCAGTTGTTAAAACGGGGAGGGCAATTTATTTAACCTTAAATCGAACGATACCCCCTCAAGTTGAAATGCCTAATTTAACAGGTTTTTCCATTCGTAGTGCCGAAATGTACTTGCAAAGCCTAGGTTTAAAATTGGGTTTTGTAACATATAAACCAGATATTGCTCGCAATGCTGTATTAGAACAAATGATTAACAGCACACCTATTAAGCCTGGTGAAAAAATTCCTATTGGAACAGTTATCAATTTGGTATTAGGGAGTGGTGTTGGGGGTGATGAAACAGATGTTCCCGATTTAATTGGTCTTACGCTTGATCAAGCAAGGTCTACTTTATCTTCTTTAAATATTAATATTGGTTCTATTTTAGCGAATGGCACCATTAAAGATTCAGCTGCAGCATTTATTATCAAACAAAATCCTCCGTTGTTTAGTGATATTCCTGGCGCCGATGGCAATCCTGCTAGGAACAAAATAAGACAAGGCCAGTTAATTGATTTATATATTAGTGAACAAGCGCCTATAAAAGACACCAGTTTTCATAACTCCAATAATTAAATACAATGCAAACGATTACCGTTGAAGAATTAAAAGCAAAATTAGATGGTGGAGAGCCTATTCATTTAGTGGATGTAAGGGAAGCTCATGAAAGAGCAGATTTTAATATTGGGGGCTTGCATCTTCCTTTAGGCAATATTCAGACAATGCAAATTGATGAGTTAGAAGAATGGAAAAATGAACCCATTTATGTTTACTGTAGAAGTGGAAATAGAAGCGGACAGGCTTGCTTAATTTTAGAAACTGCAGGCTTTAGTAATTTGATCAATGTTACAGGTGGAATGCTTGCTTGGCAGGATCAGATTAAATAATTATATAAATTAACATTCATTTATGATGCCCCAACTTGGTTTGCCAAGTATTGGGGCTTTTTTTGTCGTCAAATTTATTAATATGTTGCGTTTTTGTATAATTAGCATGTTTTTATGCTTGTTTAGCTTGGATGGATTTTCTACTGAAGTATCTGGAACAATCAGGTCTGCAATAAATAATGATCCATTGCCTTTTTCGTCTGTTTTAGTAAAAGGCACTACAAAAGGGGCTTCAGCCAATAACAATGGTTTTTATACAATTTCACTAGACCCCGGAAATTATGTATTAGTGTTTCAATACATCGGTTATCAAACAGTGGAGCAAAAAATTACCGTTACAAAAGCCCCGCAAACACTTGATATTTTGTTAGCAAGAAGAGATTATCAATTAAATGAAGTAGTAGTTAAAACAGGTGGAGAAGATCCTGCATATGCTATTATAAGAAATGCAATTGCAAAAAGAGCTACTCATTTAAAGGAAATAAAAAAATATACAACTGAAGTCTATATAAAAGGCCAGCTACAATTGAGAAATTATCCCAAAACTTTTATGGGACAGAAAGTTGATTTTGAAGATGGAGATACGAGTAAAAGAAAAATCTTGCTTTTATCTGAAACGGTTGCAAAATATTCTGTGAATGAACCGAATGAAAGAAAAGTAGAAGTGATTTCTACTAAAGTGAGTGGCAGAAGTGATGGGTTTGGATTCAGCAGCCCACAAATTATATCTTTTTATGAGAATAATATTTCATTGGGAAATGGATTGAATCCAAGAGGATTTATATCGCCCATTGCTGACAATGCTTTAAATTTTTATAAGTATAAATTTGAAGGAACTTTTTATGAATTTGGAAAAGAGATTAGTAGGATTAAAGTAACACCTAAAAGGGCTTATGAGCCACTGTTTACAGGATATATTCATATTACTGAAAATGATTGGCATGTCCAAAGTGTAGATTTGAAATTACTGCGTCAACAACAAATGCAGTTGTTAGATACCTTAACGATTCAGCAGCAGTATATTCCATTAGAAAAGTATTGGGTTATCAAGCAGCAAGTAATTTATCCTAGTGGAAAGTTTTTTGGATTCGATTTTTTTGGAAGCTTTTTACAAGTATATGATCAGTTTAATATTGCACCCAATTTCAAGCCGAAATATTTTAATAATACTGTTCTAAAATTTAATGATAGCTCAAATAAAAAAACAATGGCTTATTGGGACAGTATAAGGCCATTACCCCTTTTATTAGAAGAGATCAAGGATTATAAGAAAAAAGATAGCTTAGAAAAAGTAAGAGAATCTCCGGCATATTTAGATTCTTTAGATAAGATTAGAAATAAGTTTACCATTGGTAATTTGTTGCTTACTGGAAAGTTCTTTAGTAAAAGAAAAACCAAAACCAGCTTGACTATCGAGCCATTAATTAATACCATTAATTTCAATACGGTAGAAGGTGGAGTGATTAATTTAGCACCGCAATGGCGAAAGGAAATGGAAGGTCGAAAATCATTAAGCATCACACCTGAATTACGTTACGGGTTTGCTAATAAACATTTTAATCCCTCATTAACGGTCAACTATACCTTTGGGAAAAAGTATATACAGTCTTTTAATTTTTCTGGTGGGAAAAAAGTATTTCAATTTAATAATGCAGCTCCTATAAGTGAGTTTATTAATAGTTATTACACTTTACAGAGCCAACAAAATTTTTTAAAAATATACGAAGCCGATTTCTTTAGGTTGAACTATAATGCGGGTATTGGGAATGGTCTCAATTTTTCAGCCGCTATTCAATACCAAGATCGAAAAGCTTTGGAAAATTTAAATGATATCCCTTTCTGGAAGGATATTCCCAATAGAGATTTTACTCCCAATCATCCAGCGGCTTTTGGAGCTGGTCCAATGCAACGTCATCAGGCTTTCATAGTTAGCGCTGGATTGTCTTGGCTGCCTGGTGCTAAATATGTAGAGTATCCTAATAGAAAAGTAAATATTGGATCAGACTATCCTACTTTTAATTTATCTGTCACAAAAGCCTTTGCTGGGATTTTGGGGTCTGACGCTAATTATACTAAATGGAGACTGAGTATTTCGGACGACATAGATTTAAAATTAGCTGGTGAATTGAAATATGCTTTTGTGGCAGGAGGATTTTTGCAAAAGGATAAGATTTTTGAACCGGATCAAATTCATTTTTTAGGCAATCAGGTTCTATTTGCTAGTGCTTTTACTAGGTCCTTTCAGTTAGCTCCTTATTATCAATTTAGCAATACTGCATCTTTGTATGGCACAGCGCATATTGAATATCATTTAAATGGCTTACTTACCAATAAAATTCCAGGGTTTAAAAAATTGAATTGGTTTTTAGTAACGGGTGCAAATTCATTGTTGCTAGAAAAAGGGAAATATTATCTTGAATATTTTGTAGGGTTAGAGAATATCTTTAAAGTGATTCGGGTAGATTATATCCGCTCCATTGAACAAGGGGGTGTAACTAATGCCGGGATAAGGCTTGCCTTGCCATTTGCGAGATAATTTGTAATTTTGTAATGAATTTTGGCTGCCCTGCAAGCAGCTCCATTATTAATCGGAACATAGCATTTGCTATGTCTAAAATTTATTTTATGGCAGTGTTACACAATCGCGTCTCCAATCTGGAGCTGAAAAAGCGTTTAATGAAAGAAACGTTCAAGAGAACTACTATTAGTTTTTATCAGTATTTTCCAATTCAAAATCCTCAGGAATTTAGAGATAGTTTATACAAGCGGCTCAATGCCATTCAAGTATTTGGGAGGATATATATTGCTAAAGAAGGGATTAACGCACAAATAAGCGTCCCATCCCATTATATGGACGATTTTAAATTAATCATGGATTCAATTCCTGGGTTAAAAAATTTGCGCTTAAATATTGCAGTAGAAGACCCAATGGGTTTGAACGACCCTTTGCTTCAGGGAAAAAGTTTCTGGGTACTGAAAATTAAAGTCCGCGAAAAAATAGTTGCAGATGGGATTGATGATCCTAACTTTTCTATGGAGAAAAAAGGGAAGTACTTAAATGCTGCTCAGATGAATGAAATGCTCAATGATCCAAATACGATTGTGATTGATATGCGCAATCATTATGAGTATGAAGTGGGGCATTTTGCAAACGCATTAGAAATTCCTTCTGACACTTTTAGAGAACAATTACCCATGGCTGTTGATATGCTTCATGGAAAAGAAGATAAGAATGTGGTTATGTATTGCACAGGGGGTATTCGTTGTGAAAAAGCTAGTGCATATATGTTGCATCAAGGATTCGAAAATGTATACCATTTAGAAGGTGGAATCATTCATTATGCCAATGAAATTAAGCGACAGCAATTAGAACCTAAGTTTATTGGGAAAAATTTTGTGTTTGATGATCGCCTGGGCGAACGTATTACTCCTGATATCATTGCACACTGTCATCAATGTGGTGCAGTATGTGATACCCATACCAATTGTAAGAATGATGGATGTCATTTATTATTTATTCAATGCGAAATCTGTGCTAAACAATTCGAGGGTTGTTGCAGTACAGAATGTAAAGACACTATCCATATGCCTGCTGAGCGTCAAGCACAAATAAGAAAAGGGATTGATAAGGGGCAAAATATTTTCAATAAAAGCAGTGCGAGAATAAGGCCCCGTTTGGATGAAATTGTTCAAGCTAAAAAAGCGGCAGGCAGCCCAATTTAATTTAAAGGGCTGCTATGTTTTCTAATGCTTTGTTAATAGCTGAAAAAGTAGCTTCTTCAGTTAGGTCTTCTGGAACAAAAGTTTCTCCAATTACTTTTTCGTAAAGTTCAATATACCTTTTGCTGATGGTGTCTACCCACTCATCTGTCATTGTTGGTACCACTTGACCTTCCTTGCCCATGAAGTTGTTGGCTATTAACCATTCACGTACAAATTCTTTGCTCAATTGTTTTTGTCTTTCCCCTGTTAGTTGACGCTCTTCAAAATGATCTGCATAAAAATATCTAGAGGAATCTGGGGTATGTATTTCATCCATTAAATAGATGGTTCCATTTAGTTTACCAAATTCATATTTAGTATCTGCCAATATAAGTCCTCTCTCTGCTGCAATTTGTTTTCCTCTTTCAAACAAAGCCCTTGTGTATTTTTCTAGTGTTTCCCACTCTTCGGCGGTTGCTAATCCCCCTTTAATAATTTCTTCCTTAGAAATATCTTCGTCGTGACCTTCAGCTGCTTTGGTAGAAGGTGTAATTAATGGGGTTGGGAAGAAGTCGTTTTCTTTTAATCCTTCGGGCATTTCAACGCCACAAATAGTTCTTTGGCCAGATTGGTAAGTTCTCCATGCATGCCCAACTAAATTTCCCCTAACCACCATTTCGATTTTAAAAGGCTCACATTTTTGTCCTATCGAAACATTAGGGGCCGGACAGCTATGTAACCAATTTGGACAAATATCAGCGGTTCTTTGTAGCATATAGGCCGCAATTTGATTTAATACCTGTCCTTTGTAGGGTATGGTGCGAGGCAAAATAACGTCAAATGCCGAGATTCGATCGCTTGCTACCATTACAAGCCAGTTAGCTCCTATAGCATAAACATCTCTTACTTTTCCTTTATAAAAACCTGTTTGTTGGGGGAATTGATACTGTGCCATCGGTCAAAATTAATTATCCCGCTCCCTAAAACCTACCTTACTCTGTAAATTTTGTCCACAATAACTTCATCCATCTAATAAATTAAATTTTTACAAGTACTTAACATATACTATTTTGCCATACAATTTAAACTAAAATTGCCATTATGAGAAGACTATTAACCCATTTCGGTCTGTCTTTCTTTGCGCTTTTATTGAGTATTTCAGTAATGGCTCAACAGACAACCGTTTCAGGCAGTGTTAAGAACGGAAAAACGAAAGAAGCTTTATCTGCTGTTTCTATTTCTGTTAAAGGAGGTGCCGCAGGTACATACACAGATGACAAAGGAAATTTCAAGTTCTCTACTGTTCAGAAACTTCCATTTACTTTAGTTATTTCATCTGTAGGTTATGCTGCAAAAGAAATAGCAATAAAGGATAACAATCAAGATGTAGTTGTAGAATTAGAAACTGCATTTACTTTAGGAGATGAGATTGTTGTATCCGCTTCAAGAGTACCTGAAAGAATATTAGAATCTCCGGTATCTATCGAAAGAATTAGTGCTGCAGCGATCCGTAATACTCCTGCTGCTAATTATTATGATATGATTGCTAGCTTAAAAGGGGTAGACGTTGTTTCTGCTAGTTTAACTTTTACGAGTGTGGGTACTCGTGGTTTCAATAGCAGTGGTAACACTCGTTTGAACCAGATTGTGGATGGTATGGATAACCAAGCGCCAGGTTTAAATTTTGCAGTTGGTAACGTAATTGGTTTAACAGAATTAGATGTAGATAATATTGAATTATTACAAGGTGCATCTTCTGCATTATATGGCCCAGGTGGTACCAATGGTACATTGTTAATCAACAGCAAAAGCCCTTTCAAATATCAAGGGTTGAGTTTCCAGATTAAATCTGGTATTAACCATGTTGATGGATCTCAGCGTCCTAGATCTCCATACTACGATTGGAGTGTTCGATATGCAAAAAAGATCAATGATAAGTGGGCTTACAAAATGAATCTACAGTTCTTGCAAGCACAGGATTGGTTAGCTAATAATAATGGGAACTATTTAAGAGCTCCTCTTTCAGCAGGTCCTAACGGGAATGTAATTCCTGGAACTCGCTTGTCAGATCCTAACTACGATGGTATCAACACCTATGGTGATGAAACCAACGCTGATTTACGTGGAGCTTTCGGAGGTGTAATTGCTGGTAATCCTTTCTTAGGTTTATTACCAGTAGGAACTTTTCCTGGTATTACCTCTCCAATTCCAATTCCTTCTTCAGCTGTTTTAGGATCATTTGCTAACTCTCCATTATTTGTTTCAAGAACAGGATACAATGAAAATCAAGTAGTTGATCCAACAACTTTGAATGTGAAATTAAGTGGTGCATTACATTACAAAATTTCTGATAAGGTTGAAGCGATTGCTGCTGCTTATTGGGGAACTGGAAATACTGTATACACTGGAAGCGATCGTTATGCCTTGAAAGATCTTGTAATGGGACAATACAAACTAGAATTAAAAGCAAAAAACTGGTATGTAAGGGCATTTACAACTCGTGAAAATTCTGGTGGATCATTTAACTCAACTATTGCTGCTCGTTTATTTAATGAAGCTTGGAAGCCTAGTGCTACACAATGGTTCCCTCAGTTTGTAGGAGCTACAGTGGGTAGTCCTACTAGTGGTGCTGTTGGTACTTATATAGGGGCACTTGCTTCTGGCTATGCTGCTGGTTTAGGAGCTGGTTTAACACCTTCAGCCGCTATGGCTGCTGCACAGGCTGCTGCTCCTGGTATAGTTTCAGCGAATAGAATGAATATTTTAAATGCTGCAAGAAATGTTGCTGATGCTGGAAGACCTACCGGATTTATCGGTAACAATCCATTATTCCAACAAATTGCTGGAACCCCAATTTCTCAGGGTGGTGGTTTGTTTTTAGATAGAACTACCCTAAAAAGTATCGAAGGCCAGTACAATTTATCTGATGATTTAGGCCTAACTGAAAAAGGAACTGATGTAATGATTGGTGGTAATTTCCGTCAATTCAGCCTTAATTCTCAAGGTACATTGTTTGCTGATACTGCAGGTCCTATCAATATTAATGAAATGGGTGCTTATTTGCAGATTTCTCAAAAAATGTTTGGAGATCGTTTAAAGATCACTGCTTCTGGTCGTTACGACAAGAATACCAACTTTAAAGGTCGCTTTACACCAAGAGTTTCTGCTGTAATCAAACTAGCACAGGATCATAATTTACGTTTCTCTTATCAAACAGCTTATCGTTTCCCTACTACACAAAATCAGTGGATCAACTTACTTGTTGGTGGTGGTACACGTTTGATGGGAGGTTTGCCTGAATTAAGAGATTTCTATAATTTCAATGGTAACCCAGCGTACACATTAGCCAGTGTTCAAGCATTTGGTGCAAGTGCATTAGCAGGTGCTCCAAACCCTGGATTATTGCAACAACAACAATTTGGTGAGTTTAAACCAGAGTCTACTACTTCATTTGAAGTTGGTTATAAGGGCTTAATTGGAAAGCGTTTATTAATTGACGTATATGCTTACCAAGCTCGTTACAGAGATTTCTTAAGTGGAGTAACTGTAATTCAAGCGAGAGCAGGATTACCTCCTAGCCCATTGAATGTATTAAATGCGAATACTAGAATTGCTTATAGCATTTCTGTAAATGCTCCAGGTACTGTAGATGTAAAAGGTTGGGGTGCTTCTTTGGAATATTTATTGCCTAAGAACTTCTCTGTGAATGCTAACTTATATTCTGATGTAATTGGTGAATTACCTGTTGGATTTGTTTCTTATTTCAACACACCTAAGTACCGTTTCAATGCAGGTTTTGCTAATAACGGCTTTGGTAAAGACAACAGATTTGGATTTAATGTTACTTACAGATGGGTAGATAGCTTTATCTATGAAGGTACATTTGCGGTAGGAGAAGTTCCTTCTTATTCTACAATGGATGCAATGATTAGCTACAAATTACCTGCTGTTAAATCTCTAATTAAAGTTGGTGGTACCAATATCTTCAATAAATACTATACCAATGGTTTTGGTAACGTACAAATTGGAGGCTTATACTATGTGAGCTTTGGTTGGAATGTATTTTAACTAGTGGTTCCAAAATATAAATACCCCTCTTGAGTAAAACTCGGGAGGGGTTTTTTGATTTATATGGGTTTATCTTCTATTTTTGTGCACATTTTAAAATAACTGATTATGCGTTCAATAGCGTTTAGAGAAGCCCTTCGGGAAGCAATGAGTGAAGAAATGAGAAGAGACGAGAAAGTCTTTTTAATGGGGGAAGAAGTGGCGCAATATAATGGTGCGTATAAAGTAAGTCAGGGTATGCTGGCAGAGTTTGGCGATAAGCGTGTAATTGACACACCTATTGCAGAACTTGGTTTTACTGCAGTTGCAGTTGGTGCAGCACAAAATGGGCTTAGACCTATTGTAGAATTTATGACTTGGAATTTTGCTGTATTAGCGATGGATCAAATACTCAACACCGCTTCTAAAATGTTAGCAATGAGTGGTGGCCAAATTGGTTGTCCAATTGTATTTAGAGGGCCTAATGGTAGTGCAGGACAATTGGGGGCTCAACACTCAACTGCTTTTGAAAGTTATTATGCAAATATTCCTGGTTTAAAAGTGGTTTCTCCTTCTAATGGATACGATGCAAAGGGTCTTCTTAAGCAAGCAATCCGTTTTGAAGAAGATCCAGTAATGTTTATGGAAAGCGAAGTGATGTATGGAGACAAATCAGATGTTCCAGATGAGGAATACTATATTCCATTAGGCAAAGCAGATGTAAAAAGACAAGGTACAGATGTAACCATTGTTTCTTTCAATAAAATGATGAAAGTTGCATTAGGTGCTGCTGAAGAATTAGCAAAAGAAGGTGTTAGTGCCGAAGTAATTGATTTAAGAACCATACGACCATTAGATTGGATGACTATACTTGAAAGTGTTAAAAAAACCAATCGTTTGGTTATTGTAGAAGAACAATGGCCATTTGCTTCTATTTCTTCTGAAATTAGTTATCGTATTCAAAAAGAGGGTTTCGATTATTTAGATGCTCCAATTAGAAGAATTACCAGTGCTGATGCTCCTATGCACTATGCACCAAACTTAACGGCTTTAGCCATTCCTGATATTACTCGAACTGTTAAGTTAGTAAAGGAAGTGATGTACATGAAAAAATAAATTTATTTTGATCATTGCAAAGCCCGAAGATATTCGGGCTTTGCTGTTTAATAGCAAGATGCCTAAACCTTCAATTAAAGTATTTATACTTTGCCATTTTTTGCTGTTTAGTGTATTTGCCCAAGGGCAAGACTCTACTATTAATAGTGAATTACCATTGAAAGATGTAGTTGTTACAGCTTTTAATAGTAATGTAAAGTGGAAGGAATTACCTGCAGCTTTAGCACTTGTACGAAAGAAAGATTTTTTGCAGTTTTCACCTGCTTCTATTTTACCAGCCATTAATATGGTTGCAGGTGTTCGAATGGAAGAAAGGTCTCCCGGAAGTTATCGTTTATCAGTTAGGGGTAGCCTATTACGTTCTCCTTTTGGTATCAGGAATGTAAAAGTTTACTGGAATGAAATCCCTTTTTCTGATGCCACTGGAAATACATATTTGAATTTAATTAACCCCGCTTCTATTGATCAGATGGAGATCGCAAAAGGCCCTGCATCTAGTATGTATGGCGCAGGTACGGGTGGCGTATTTTTAATGGGACAATCTGCTTCATTTTCTTCAGAAAAAAAACGCTCTATTTCACTTGAATTTACAGGAGGATCATATGGGTACAATCAACAACAATTAACTACCAATCATAGTAATAAACAATTTACTTCGGGTTTGCAATTCCATCGATTACAATCTGATGGATACCGAAATCATTCCGCTTTAAATAGAACTGGAGTATTTTGGCAAACGCAATTGAAAAGAGCAAAACATATCGTTAAAACTGGTTTTTTCTATACCCGCTTAAATTATCAAACTCCAGGGGGAATTACTGAAATGCAAATGCGCTTAAATCCGCGTTTGTCAAGGCAAGCCACGGCTACATTACCTAGCGCAATAGAACAAAATGCTTCTATTCAAAACAATACAGTATGGGCTGGTGTGCAAGACCAGTTTCAAGCTAGTCAAACAGTAATGATAAAGAGTTTTGTTTCAATCAATCATACCCAATTTACCAATCCATTCATTACCAATTACGAAGTCAGAAATGAGTGGAATGGTTCGGCAGGGGTTCAAGTAGCTTATCAGCCATTGGCTAATGTAAAATCATTGAAATGGATTTCAGGTGTTGAATGGATGATTAATCGATCTGCCATAAAAAATTATTCTAACAACAAGGGTGTTGCTGGAAATTTATTTGCCGATGATTTAATTTTTGTACAACAAGGATTTGTATTTTCTCAATTGAGCTTTAGGCCAATTCAACAACTATTAGTTAATGCAGGAATCAGCGTAAATCAACAGCTGTATCAATACAAGTCGTTCATTACTCCCAATCAATTAATGAATCATCGGAGGATTCAATCCCCCTTCAGTCCAAGACTTACGGTGAATTATTCTTTAAATAATAGTTTCAATGTATATGGGATTATTGCAAGGGGATTTTCTGCCCCAAGTTTAGCAGAAATTAGGCCGTCAGATGGGAATTTCTACCCCAAACTAAATGCAGAGCAAGGATGGAATATTGAGTTAGGTATTAAAGGCAGTTTCCTAAAAGATCAATTATTGTTAGATGCATCATTCTATACTTTCCAATTAAAAAATGCGATTGTAAGAAGAAATGATCAGAATGGGAATGAATATTTTATTAACGCTGGGGCTACTAATCAAACAGGTTTTGAAGCGATGCTTAAATATTTGTTTGTTGATCCCATGAAAGGGAGAAAATTGAATATTGATTTTACGAATTCATTTAGTTTTCAGCCTTACCGCTTTACCAATTATCAGCAGGGTAATAATATATTCAATGGGAATCCCATCACAGGGGTGCCCAGATATACCTGGGTGTCTGGCCTGAATATAATGCATAAAAATGGCTGGTCATTTAATCTTACTGCTAATATGTCTAGTAGAATTTCTTTAAATGATGCAGCAACGGTTTATGCTAATGGCTACCAATTAGTGCAAGCAAAATTGACCAAGCAAATTACCTGGAAACAAAATATTCTTCAGTTTTATATAGGCGGCGATAACTTATTGAATCAATCTTATAGTTTAGGCAATGATATTAATGCAGTTGGAAATCGTTTTTTTAATCCAGCAGCCAAACGCAATGGTTATATTGGGTTTAGAATATCTTTTCAATGATTAACTTCGTAAACAAAGTATGATATGGCTTCAATTTTAATTATAGACGACGAAAGGGCAATTCGAAATGTTTTAAAAGACATTTTAAATAATGAGGGATACATTACTGATGAAGCCCCTGATGGGGAAGAAGGGCTTAAAAAATTTAAAGCAGGTAATTTTGATTTAGTACTCTGTGATATTAAAATGCCTAAAATTGACGGCATTGAATTCTTACAGCAAGCAAAACAATTGAATGGGGATGTACCCATTATTATTATTAGTGGTCATGGCAATATTGACACAGCTGTTGATGCTGTAAAGAAAGGGGCATTCGATTATATTTCAAAACCCCCAGACTTAAACCGGTTATTAATTACTATCCGAAATGCCATGGATAAAAACATTTTAGTTAAAGAAACTAAAGTGCTAAAGAAAAAAGTAGCGGGTATTCAAGAAATTATAGGTCAAACAACCCCGATTATAAAAATTAAGGAAACTATTGAAAAAGTTGCAGCTACCGATGCAAGGGTTCTGGTGACCGGAGAAAATGGGAGTGGAAAAGAATTGGTTGCAAGATGGCTCCATGAAAAGAGTAACCGAGCTGCAGGTCCATTGATTGAAGTAAACTGTGCTGCAATCCCTTCCGAGCTAATAGAAAGTGAGTTATTTGGTCATGAAAAAGGTTCATTCACATCGGCTGTTAAACAAAGAATCGGAAAATTTGAGCAAGCAAGTGGCGGCACATTGTTTTTAGATGAAATTGGAGACATGAGTTTGAGCGCACAGGCTAAAGTGTTAAGAGCATTACAAGAAGGAAGAATAACAAGGGTAGGAGGAGATAAAGAAATAGCTGTTGATGTAAGAGTTGTTGCGGCTACCAATAAGGATTTATTAGAAGAAGTTGCCAACAAAAATTTCCGATTAGATTTATACCACCGTTTAGGTGTTATTTTAATTCATGTGCCATCGCTAAACCAAAGAAGAGAAGATATACCCCTTTTAGTCAATCATTTTTTAGCAGAAATTGCCAAAGAGTATGGCCAAGCTCAAAAGTCAATAGCACCTGCTGCACTCGATTTATTAAAAAGCCATAATTGGACAGGTAATATAAGAGAGTTAAGAAATGTAGTAGAAAGATTAATCATTTTATCTGGGAAACAAATCATTGCAGAAGACGTAAAGAATTATATTTAGCAAAACATTATATTTTATAATCCAGCATTGTATTTGAAATAAATACATTTGTTTACTTTAAATCTGAATTATGGGTCTTGCGTTATTTATTATAGGAATTATTGGTTGGCATATTGGCATGTATGGCATGTTTAAAAAGGCAGGTATTGCGGAATGGAAGGCTTTTGTTCCTTTTTATAATACTTGGGAAATTGTTCAAGTTGCCAATATTAAACGCTTTTGGTTTTGGTTACAATTGATTCCTATTGCAGGACAGTTTATTACCATCTGGATTACCATCATTTTTGTAATGAACTTCAAAAAAGTATCAGTTCCGGCCCATGCTGCGGTGGTATTTTTTCCATTTATTTATTTCCCCTATTTAGGGTTTTCTGAAAAAGAAAAATGGTATGGTCCAAGCGCTTTAAATCATTATCATAAACCTGCTTCAAGAGAATGGATTGATGCCGGTGTTTTTGCAATTGTTGCTGCAACTATTATCAGAACTTTTGTTTTTGAAGCATATGTTATTCCTACGGAAAGCATGGAGAAGAGTTTGTTGGTGAACGATTTTTTATTCGTCAGTAAAATGAGTTATGGGCCAAGAATACCGCAAACGCCAGTTTCTTTTCCCTTTGTGCACAATACAATGCCTTTTAGCTTAACCACACCATCCTATATTAAGGAAGTACAAGTTCCTTATAAAAGACTTCCAGCGCTTACAACGGTTAAAAGGAATGATGCAGTTGTATTTAATTTTCCTGCAGGCGATACCATCATTAATTTACCAGATTTTGGAAGTAAAATCACTTATTATGAAGTGTTGAGAAGTAGCCAATTTAAAGGGGATCGACAAGCGCTACTTTCAGAATACCCAATATTGGTTCATCCTATGGACAAAACAGACAATTACATTAAAAGATGTGTTGCAGTTCCTGGGGATGTGCTAGAAATAAAAAATGCGGATTTATTTATCAATGGTAAGCCCGCAGTATTGCCAGGTGGTGCACAAACAGATTATATAGCAACAACAACTGGCTCTGGATTCAGTGATGAATTTTTGCAGGATGAATTAGGAATAGACCTTGAAAACAATAATGGTAATTTTTCACCAGGACCTGATAGTAAAACCTATGTTTTTAATATTACCGCAGAAGCTGCAGAGAAAGTGAAAAAATATCCTGGTGTGGTTTCATTAGTAAAATATGTAGATACTAATGTTGGAATGTTTTTTCCAAACGATGAAGCTAATTTTCCTTGGACTTTAGATAATTATGGGCCTTTAACTATCCCTCAAAAAGGAAAAGCAATTGCTTTGAATCAAAACAATATCTCTTTATACAGAAGATTAATCACTGTATACGAGCACAATACCTTAGAAGAAAAAAATGGCCAATTCATTATTAATGGCAAATTAGCAAACAGTTATACGCCTCAATATAATTATTATTGGATGATGGGAGACAATCGGCACAGAAGCCAGGATAGCCGTTTCTGGGGCTTTGTTCCTGAAACACATATTGTTGGTAAAGCCTCACTAATTTGGTTTAGTTGGAATAAAGGACCTAGATGGGATAGAATATTTAAAGTGATTCAATAACCTGAATGAAAGAAATTGTATTCCAATATCAAGTACTTGAAAATGCTTCTGCTCTCTCAAAAGAAGATGCCCACTTATTATTAATGGCAAGAGAAGCTACTGCAAAAGCATACGCTCCTTATTCTCAATTTCAAGTAGGAGCAGTAGCAATGCTGAATAATGGAGAAACCATCGAAGGCACCAACCAAGAAAATGCCAGTTATCCAGTTGGTATTTGTGCTGAAAGAGTGCTATTGTCTGCTGTATCTTCTTTATATAACGGCGTAGCTATTAAAACGCTTGCAATTAGTTGCCATAATTTAAAAGGCGAAAGTAAAAATCCTGTGAGTCCTTGTGGTATATGCAGACAAAGCCTATTAGAGCAAACTTTAAGACAGCAACAGCCCATCAAACTCATTTTGAGTGGGATGGAAGGGGTAGTTTATGTGTTAGAAGATGCAGCATCACTATTGCCGCTCAGTTTTACTGCCAATGATATGAAATAGTAGTTTATTTTACTGCCATTGAATATCGGTTATTCTCCTCTTTAAAATAAATGGTCAATACAAAGGATAACAATAAATAAGCGCCAATTATATAAGGCATTATCGATACTATTGCGCCAAGTCCAAACCACCCATTGGTACTTATTAGTAAATAAAATCCGATACTTAACTTCAATAATTCCCAGCCCCAAGCATTCGGGTTCCCATCCATTAATTCGGTAAATGCATAAACAAATACGAAAATAAATAATCCATAATAGAACATCCCCGGACTTCCTATGGTTGCAATATTGCCAAATAAATAGCTGATAAATAATAAAAGTAATCCTAATTGCATCCAAACCCAGGTAGTGAAGAACACACCTGCTTTGGTATCGTATTTTTCAAAGTGGTATGGGTCTTCAATTTTATAGACTGGGTATTTTGCTGCAACATCAGCTGGTCTCCAGCCGGTTGGCATAAACCATATGCGCAATTTGTCTTTTAAACTATTAGCTCGCCATGCATCTTGAATCAATAGCCATAAGTGCATGAAATTTATTTTAATAGGATTCCAAGTTCTTACAGGTCTTGTAATACCATAAACAGGTTTTACATTCGGCAATTCTTCTTGGTAGGTGCCAAACCATTTATCCCAAAAAATAAAAATCTGCCCATAATTTTTATCTAAGTATTCTGGATTAATTGCATGATGCACTCTATGATGAGAAGGTGTTACAATGATTTTCTCTAACCAACCCATTCTGTCAATATGCTGGGTATGGTACCAAAATTGTGCAAATAAATGCAAGGGGGCAACCACAGCAATTACCTGAGTAGGAACGCCAAGAAGGGCTGCTGGTAAAAGAAAAATGGTAAACAAACGAACAAAAGTAGAAATGCTTTGGCGCAAAGCACAGGCAAGGTTAAAATCTTCACTGCTATGGTGAATAATATGCGCATTCCAGAAAAAATTAAACTCATGATCAATTCGATGTACTAAGTAACCAGTAAGGTCTAATGCAAAAAATGCAATGATGTACAGTAAAATTGAAGCTTCAATTTGAAAGATAGCCCAATGGGTCACCATCCAATTGTAACTTAAAACAGCTATACTTAAACCCAATACATCTTTGGTTGAATTGGTTATTCCAGAGGTTAAACTAGATACCATATCCATGGTTCTAATGGTATCATTTCCTTTTCGAATTCCCCACCATTTTTCCAGTAAAATCAATACCAAAAAAGCAGGCATCGCAATGAGTAGAATTTTTCCGTAAGTTTCCATAATTATTAGCTTAAAGATAATAAGCTATTGTCAAAATAACAGCATAATAAAATGAAAGTAACCATCATCGGAGGGGGAATTATAGGATTAAGTAGTGCTTGGTTTTTAAACAGTGCCGGGCATGAAGTAACGGTGATTGATAAAACAGATATGCTAAACAATTGCTCATATGGCAATGCTGGCTATGTTTGTCCAAGTCATTTTGTGCCATTGGCTACGCCAGGAATCGTTACGCAGGGATTGAAGTGGATGTGGAATTCGAAGAGTCCCTTTTATGTTCAGCCTCGATTAGACATTAACTTAATCAAATGGGGATGGAAATTTATGCAGGTTGCAACTGAACAACAGGTAGAAAAAGCAGCTGTCCCGCTAAGAGATATTGCTTTGTTAAGCCAATATTGGTATGAACAATGGGATCAATCCACGGCATTTGATTTTTCTTATGAACACAAAGGGTTATTAGAGATTTTTAAAACCGATAAAGGCGGAGATAAGTGTAAAGCTTTATGCGATAAAGCACAGCAATTGGGTTTATTGGATACTTCAATGTTAAGCCAAGCGCAATTACAGGCATTAGAACCACATACTGAAATTGACGCTTTAGGGGCTTTGTATTTTAAATGTGATGCCCATTTGTATCCAAATAAATTAATGCATCAATTATTGGAAGTATTGGCTCAAAAAGGAGTGAAGCTAATAAAAGAAGAAGCGGTAATTGGTTTTGAGAAAAAAGGAAAAAAAATCACTGCAGTGAAAACCGATCAAGGGCATTATCCAACAGATGAAGTGGTATTATCTTCTGGATCTTGGAGTAGAGAATTGGCTGCAAAGCTGAACATCGATTTATTATTAATGCCAGGAAGGGGTTATTCCATTACATTAGAAGATTCACCTTATCGGATAAATTACCCTAGTGTTTTAGTAGAAGGAAGAGTAGCATTAACGCCAATGGATGGGAATAAAATCAGGTTTGGGGGTACTATGGAAATCACTTCTACAAAAACCCCTCCAAGAATGAATCGGGTTCAAGGGATAGTTGATGCAGTGAAAACAGTATATACACAATTTGATATTGCTTTGCCGCCTAATGAAAAAATATGGTACGGTTATAGACCCTGTTCTGCAGATGGCTTGCCTTATATAGGCAGAACCAAGCAATGGGATAATCTGGTAATGGCAACAGGACATGCAATGATTGGGTTAAGCTTGGGGGCAGGTACAGGTAAATTAGTTGCAGAAATTGTTGAAGGAAAGGCATTGAGCATGGATATATCTCCTTTCAATCCAAACAGATTCGATTAGTTTACACTTGAATAAT
The DNA here is from genome assembly GCA_002786355.1 of Sediminibacterium sp. FEMGT703S. Taxonomy (GTDB): domain Bacteria; phylum Bacteroidota; class Bacteroidia; order Chitinophagales; family Chitinophagaceae; genus Sediminibacterium. Next base: position 427,385 of record PGCO01000003.1, on the reverse strand, counting down.
ATAAGACTTGTATAAATTAATGATGTTGTATTTTTACATTCTATATGGATTGTAGCGCACAGTATTTGCCATACGAAAACACCGGATATTTTTCTAAGATTGTTCAGGATTACCTGCAACAACACGAAAATTTGAAGCCATACTATTTGCATGAAGCCAATCTTGTTGGTGTTCAAAGCGCCATGGCCGAAAGAGATTTGCACAGCGTAGATCGGGTTGTTTTAGCAGAAGCGCTAACGGAGCAATACCAAGGAGTTAAAACAGATGATTTGGTAAAAAAGAATATTGAGGCATTATTGTTACCCAATGGGTACACTGTAACAACAGCACACCAACCTAATATTTTTACAGGGCCACTTTATTTCATCTATAAAATCATTCATACCATCAAGTTAGCATCGGAGCTAACAAGTAAATTTCCAGAGAAAAAATTTATTCCCGTTTATTATATGGGGAGCGAAGATGCCGATTTAGATGAATTGGGTTTTGTAAATATAGACGGGACAAAATTAGTTTGGGATACAGCTCAAACGGGTGCCGTTGGTAGGATGATTGTAGATAAGGCTTTTCTTGCGTTGATAAAAAGAATTGCTGGCCAAGTAGGTGTATTGCCTTATGGGAATGAATTGACAGCATTATTTGAGTCTTGCTACACCCTTGGTAAAACCATCCAACAATCCACTTTGGAGCTCGTTAATGTATTATTTGGAAGATACGGGTTATTGGTTTTAGTACCCGATAATCCAAAACTAAAAAGAATTTTTACACCAATCATAGCAAAAGAGTTAACCGAGCAGTTCTCTCAAAAAATTGTTGCGGAAACTATAGCTGGTTTGCAAGAACATTATAAAGTTCAAGCAGCTGGAAGGCCCATCAATTTATTTTATTTATTAGAAAATAAAAGAGAAAGGATAGAGTATAATAATGGGCTTTATGAAGTAACGGCATTGGGCTTGCAATTTACCAAGGAAGCCATTTTAGAAGAGTTGAGTCATTACCCAGAGCGGTTTAGCCCGAATGTAATTTTGAGAGGTGCTTTTCAAGAATCTATTTTGCCCAATATTATTTTTATTGGGGGAGGAGGAGAGCTGGCTTATTGGCTAGAACTCAAAAATGTTTTTAAAGCCGCAGGCGTGGCTTATCCTCTTTTGATGCTGAGGAACTCCTTTGCGTTGATAACGAATAAAATGGTTTCTAAACAAACTGCTTTGCAAATAAATGATGCAGATTTGTTTTTGCCAACCCATGAGTTGATAAAAGAATATGTTGAACGAAATTCAAACAACGAGTTGAATTTGTCTGAAGATATCGATAATGCAAAAGCATTGTATAAACTGCTTCATGATAAAGCCCAAAAAATAGATGCCACACTAAATGATCATGTGCGTGCTTTAGAAAATAGTGCAATAAAAAATATTAAAGCGTTAGAATTAAAATTTCGCCGTGCAGAAAAAAGAAAATTCAGTACGGCAGAAAGTCAAATCACGCAATTAAAAGAATTTTTATTTCCTGCTAATAGTTTGCAAGAGCGCCATGAAAATATTTCTATTTTCTATAGCAAATTTGGCCCTCAAATTTTTGATCTGATTTATGAATCTTCAAAAGGGATTGATCCTGCATTTATTTTGATAAAATTGAATCAATAGTTCCTATTTATTACCTCCTGGTTTTTTTACTGGGGGTGGAAGAACAGCTTTCGGTTTCTCTGCAGGTTTAGGCGTATTATTTGCAGGGGAAGCAGGTGGTATGGTAGTTTTTTTGTTGTCAATAATTAAATCAGATTCTGCACCTAGTTCTTCTGGCTTTATATTTTTAGAAAGCTCATAATCTTCAGAAGTACCTGTTCCCATATCTTCTCCTTCGCCACCTAAAATTGGATTGGTTCCATTAATATAGTCAATGATGATATCATTGCTCATTACTTCAGGTTTAACAAATCCAAGTGATAAATCTATACCACATTTAGGATCAGCAGCTGCTTTATTGAAGAAATAGGCCCAGATAGGCATGGCCGCTCGGCCGCCCTCTCCATTTTTACTATCAAATCGAATAAAACGATCGTCACATCCAACCCAACCACCAGCAAGATACTGAGGAGTATACCCCATAAACCAAGCGTCGCTGTTATTATTGGTAGTTCCTGTTTTGCCAGCAATTTGTAATCCCGCAGGAATACCATGTTGCCAGATGCCTGCACCAGTGCCATTGGTCAATACACCTTGCATCATTTTAATCACTGAATAAGCGGTTACGTCATTAATAACTTCTTTTCGTTGTGGAGTAAAAGTAGCCAGTACATTCCCGTTCCTATCTTCAATTCTAGTGATATACATGGGCTTTGCATTGAAACCTCTGCCGGGGAACATGCTGTAGGCTTGCATCATTTCGAATAAAGAAATTTCACAGGCGCCCAACGCAATAGAAGGATAGGGGTCTATTTTTGTTTTCAATTCGCATTTTTCTAAAAACTCTACAAAACGTTTTGCACCATTATTGGCCGTATTGTCTAACTGTTTCATGATATACGCTGAAGCACAGTTTCTAGACTTTGCTAAGGCAATGGCCATTGGAATGGTTGCACCTGTACAAGTTTTAGACGTTGCTGGTACTAACCCATATTGTCCAAAATTCTGTTGAATATCCTGAACAGGTGAGTTAGGGTTTAAGCCCGCTTCTTCAATAGCCAAGCTGTACAATAAAGGTTTGATGGTACTACCTACTTGGCGTTTGGTATTAATATTCGCATGGTCATATTTAAAGGTTTTAAAATCAATACCCCCCACCCAAGCTTTGATTTGACCATTTAGCGGATCCATTACCATAAAGCCTGCTTGCAACATTTGTTTATGGTATTTAATGGAATCAAAGGGGGTCATTGTAGTATCTATCCCCCTGTTTTTATTCCAAGCGAAAACGCGCATGGGAACTTTTTGATAAAATGTGCGCATATTTTCCTCGTCAGATAATCCTTCTCTTTTTAAATTTTTCCAGCGGTCTGTTTGTTTGATGGCTTGTTCTAAAATGGGTTCAAATCCTTTCCAAATACTTCCTGTTTTGATATTTGCCTGCGCATTAAACAGCTTTTGCATATAGCTCATATGCTTGGCTACAGATTCTTCTGCATAATATTGCATCATCGGATTAATAGTGGTATAAATTTTTAATCCATCTCTGTATAAATCATATTGATCCCCATTATTCTTGGTATTTTCCTTGCACCACTTCTTCATTTCTTCTCCAAGAATCATTCTAAAATAAGGTCCTAAACCAGTTGTTTCATCTAGCTTTTTATAATTGAGTTCAATGGGTTGGCGTTTGAGTAGTTCTGCCTGTTGAGCATCCAAATAATTGTTTCTTACCATTTGGTTAAGTACGGTATTTCTTCTGTCTAAAGACAATTTTGGATTTCTTCTTGGGTTGTATAAAGTAGCCCCCTTCAACATGCCAATTAAAACAGCAGCTTCTTCAACATTTACCCTGTCAGGTTCTTTTTGAAAAAACGTTTTAGAAGCGTTTCTGATACCATATACATTGTCGCTGTAGGCAACAGTGTTTAGGTATAAAGTAATGATTTCTTCTTTGGTGAAATTCCTTTCTAGTTTTACCGCAATAATGCCTTCTTTGATTTTCTGAAGGGCTCTTAAAATGAAGTTTTTGGTACTCCAATTTTCTGTAAACAAGTTTTTAGCGGTTTGCATAGTAATGGTACTAGCGCCCCCCTCACTTCCTAAATAAAAAATGGCTCTACCCAAAGACCTTGCATCAATGCCGCTGTGATCATAAAAACGCTCGTCTTCTGTTGCAATCAGGGCTTCAACAATATGTTTGCTAATGTCTTTATATTGTACATTAATACGGTCTTCAATATAGTATTTACCCATTAGGGTTCCATCTTCTGCATATACCTGGGATGCCAATGAAGCAGAAGGGTTTTCTATATCATCAAGGTCTGGCATGCTACCAATCCAGCCAAAATTTAGCATTGCTAATAAAACAATAACAAAGGCAAAGCCCCCAAAAAAAATGCGCCAAAATATGCGAACAGGTTTACTCATGGTAGAAGCTCTAAGTTTGAAACAGTAAAATTAATATTTATCAGGGAACAGATTCTTTAACATTTGCCAATAATCAGTCGTTTCCCCTTTTTTTCTTAAAATAGTTAAGTTAGAAGGGCTAATGATGCTGAAACTATATTTATCTGGGGTTAACCATGGGATAATTCTAGAAGCAGCTAACCCTTTGTTTTTGTCTGTATAAGTACTGGCTTCCGCTGCATTCGCAAAAGGTCCCATCAAGAGTAGTTGTTCCCCCTCATTAATTCGAATGACTGTGATGGGAAGCTTTTGACCGTAATAACGATCTTGGTTAAATCGATTAAATGCATTTTTTGCTTCATTCACAAAAACAGGATCTACTTTATATAAAGCAATAGCTACATACTGTGAATCTTCTGTATTGAAGGAATACATATCTGGCAAAGTCTTTTTTTCAATGATTGCTGAAACAATCGGAGCCGTTGGAATGACTTTTTCAGGAACTTTTACTATTGTAGGTGTTTTTGCGATTATTGGAATCTGTTGTGATTGGGTTGTATTTAGATCAATTTTTCTTTCTTCGGTTTCGATAGGTCGTTCTATAGTCAAGTTAGTAAGATAAGCTTCAATTTCAGCCCTTTTATTTAAAACATCCAACATGGTTTTTGCTTTTTCTGCAATAGGACTATTTGGAAAAAGACTACTAATAGAGGCTAATCTTAGTTTAGCGATGCTGTCTTGTTTCTGTTTAATGTAATAGACCGATTCGATGTAAATTAATTGAGGTGACCAAAACGAGTTACCTAATTTTGCATCGGCTTTATTTTTATTTGCAATGGCTTCTTCAAATTTTCCTTCAATAAATTGATTATAAATGTCAGCATAAAGCTGATTGTTATTATCCGATTTAACTTCAACACCGGTTTGCAATAATTGATTTTTTTTACCTTTTGGATAAAAATCGTTTAACAGTTGTTTTACTGAATCGGCTTTCTTGAGCTCATTATTTTTTTTATAGCAATAATTCAACTGAAACCATACTTCTTCTAAAATGCTGCTTTCTGAAAAACGTTTTGAAAGCATTTCATAGGTATCAATCGCTGCGCTAAAATCATTCAATTGATATTGGAAGCCCATTGCAATGCTGAGTAAAGATGTACTAATTAATTTATTCGATTGTTGTAGTTTTTCATTGGTAAGCGGTAAACTATCCATCAGAGACTCCATACTCAATGGAGCAATAGTAGTATTGGTTTTAGTTAAAGCGGGTTCATTATCGATATTAATTGACTTGAAGTTTTTATCTACTGCAGATTGCCTTCTCCAATTATCTATATTAGGCCTATTTCCCCACTTGGCTTTAAAGTCGGATAGCCCTTTAGTTTTTAGATTGTTATTCGTAAAATAAAACCCAGTATTTAAATTGTCTACTCCAAATAAATCTGCTTGAACAGCATTATTCATCGCTGATCCAAAACTGGGTTCGTTATCTGTTTCTTTTATCCCTTTTTCTTTTCTTAGCTGCTTTAATAATGTTTTTAAAAATAGTATCCTTTCAGATTCTGGTAAGGAGGCTATTTTTTGTAAACTATCTTCTCTGTTAACTGCAATAAGTGCTAGGGCGATTTTTTTTAATGGATCTTTTTTAAAATCAATATTATTGGCTGCTGTCTTATTTAATAATATAATGGTAATGCTGTCTTGTGAATTGGATGCGTCTATGTATTTTTTAAGTTTGTATTGTATTTCTGAAAGTAAGTAGTATGACTTGCTTTTTTGCAGATTATTTCCATCATTAAATAGTATACTTTTTTTAAGTAATTCTTCCGCTTGTTTATATTGCTTTTGTCTTATTTCTAATTCTGCAGCAGCGTAATAGATTAAGTCTCTATATTGTTGAAATTTTTCTTTTTTAGCCATTGCAAGCAATTGACTTAAATGATAGTTCAATGCATCTTTTTGATTGTCTGCATTAAGCGCAACAATATTTAAGCGTGCATAGATATCCATTAGCGGGTCATTCGTGTGTTTGATTGCCCTTTCAAAAAAAAGGGTGGATAAAGAGTCTTTACTTGAAATCGCAAAAAGTTGGCCTATTAAATATTCCCATCTTGCTGTTTCTGATTGGTTTAGCGCATTGGGTAAGGCTTTGATCAAATAATATGCTGCACTATCATATTGCTTTTCATTGTACAATAAATAAGCATTGTACTCATTCCAACTTGTTTTTAATCTAGCTGGGAAATAAATATCTGAAGCTAAAATTTGTAATAATGATTCGGCTTCTTCATACTTGCCTTGCTCTATAAAATTGCGGGTTTGCAATAAAAAACTTTCATTTCTAGCTGGTGGAGGAGCACTCATTTTTTTCCAAATAGACCTTTTTTCGTCAGTACTTACCGAAAATGCCCCTGATTTACTACTTGCGTTACTCCCAATAGGTAAATCGTATCCATCATCTTTTTTGGCAAAGGCATAATTGATATAATTAAAAACCTGGGTAGCAGAGTCAAAATCTTTCCGATGCAGATATGCATTACCCATCAATAAATAGAATTGGTCTACCCAATCATTTCTTAAATCGTGTAATAGAATTCCAGCCGTACACTTATAAATAATACTATCAATTTGCCCTTTTGCGGTTTCATCTAAAGAATAGTTATAAAAAGGGAGTAGTTCGGTATAATCTTCCTTGTGCTGTTCTTTAGCAGCAATAATAATATCTTTTAATTTTTCAGAAGCATTATAGAAGTAATTGAAATGACTAACGGTATTATTATAAAGTCGCTTCGGAGTGGTAAATTTTTTATTTCCAGACTTTTCTGCCGGTAAAACCCTGTTTTGATATTTTTCGGGTTTGATAATATTTACACTCGTGTTCGGTTGCGCCACTGATATGGTGCAACTGATTAGAAAAATGCCCAAAAGGCTTTGATATGGGTTCTTGAGAAAATAACGCATAAAATCCCTTAAAAATACAGTTATTTCTGTAGCATACAGATATAAAACCGAACCAATCCTTACCTTTAACCAGTTTTTATAATATGGACAAAATTAAAACTGGTAATACCTTTAAAAGGCTCAGGAATACCTATCGATTGGTAATCATGAACGATGACACTTATGAAGAGATGGTTGCGTTCAGATTATCTAGACTGAGTGTTTACATTGGGTTAAGCACTGTATTCGTTTTATTGGTTGGATTGACCATTGCTTTAATTGCATTTTCTCCGCTTAAGTATTATATTCCAGGGTATGGGACCAAAGAAAGCAGAACTGCTTTACAACTACTAAAAATCAGAACAGATTCTTTAGAAAACGAAATCAGGTACAAAGAGCAATACCTAGAAGGGATTAAAAAAGTATTAACTGGAGATAAGCCAGCAACCTTAGATACTGTTCCACTTTCATTACCTAAAGTAGAATCGTCGAACGATTAAACCCCGTCCATGAAAAGTAATTTCAAAAAACTTTATTTACCCTTAGCAATCTTATTTTTTCTAGTTACTGCTATATGCTATTTTTTTGGTACAGTGCTTAAGCAAAAACAGATAGATCCTGGGGTAGTAGCCGGAGCAAATTCATTACTCTTTATTATATGTTTTTATAGTTTAAGGTCTCAGTTGAAATCAATGGATAATACCAATCCTCACGCAATGGTGAGAGGAGTGATGGGGTCTGTTGTGTTGAAACTATTTGTTTTAGGGGCTGCCGCATTTATTTATTTATATAATGCAGGGGAAGCCAAAAGTGTGAATGCGTTGTTCGTAAGTATGGGATTATATATTCTTTATACATGGCTAGAAGTAAAGATCGCTATGCAATTAAACCCCAGTAAAAAAGATGGCGGCAGTTGAGCATCCATTAAAAGAGTTGGCTCGTTATTTACCCGATGGTAGCTTTGATTATGTTGTTAAATATCTTTACCAGTACAAAGTTCATTTAACAGTTGCAAGAAGTCGTAAGTCTGTTTTAGGAGACTATAGGCATGCATATCAAGGAAATAACCATCGAATTAGCGTAAATGGCAATTTGAATGCTTATGAGTTTTTAATTACCCTTTTGCATGAGTTGGCTCATCTACTCACGTTTGAACAATATAAAAATCGGGTAGAAGCTCACGGTAAAGAGTGGAAAGCAACCTACAGTAGATTATTGGTTGAATTTGTAGGTTTAGGTGTTTTCCCGCCAGAAATAGTTGTTGCATTGAAACAATCCATCATATCTCCATCAGCAACAGCAAATGGAGAGACTGCATTATTGATGGTTTTACGAAAGTTTAATACGACTCAAAAACCAGGCGTTTGTTTTATTGCAGATTTGCCCCTGGGGGCTCTATTTATTTTATCTAATGGAAAGATTTTTAAGAAAGGAGAACTTCGTCGTAAAAGATATTTCTGTACAGAATTAAAGACTGGATTGGTTTATACAGTGAGTGCAATTACTGAAGTAAAACGGGTTGAAATAAGGGAGCACTAAAATTTAACCATAGGTCTTTTCAATAAAAAAGCCATTAGAAAAACAATGATGAATTTCTAATGGCTTAAAAATATGCTTATTTATTAGGCAACCGCTTGCTTAACAAGCGCTGCTGCTTCACTCAATTGAATTGCAGATTGAACTTTTAGTCCACTTTCGTCAATTAATTTTTTTGCTTCAACCGCATTGGTTCCTTGCAATCTTACAATAATAGGAATATTAATATTCCCCAATTTGTTGTAAGCTTCAATTACTCCCGCTGCAACACGATCGCATCTAACTATACCACCAAAAATATTGATAAGGATCGCTTTAACGTTAGGGTCTTTCATAATGATGCGGAAGCCAGCTTCAACTGTTTGCGCATTAGCCGTACCACCAACGTCTAAGAAATTGGCAGGGTCTCCGCCGCTTAATTTAATCATATCCATAGTAGCCATTGCTAAACCAGCACCATTCACCATACAACCCACATTGCCATCTAGTTTAACAAAGTTTAAGTTGTATTGACCAGCTTCTACTTCAGTAGGGTCTTCTTCTGTAACATCTCTAAGTGCTGCTACATCGGGATGACGCATTAATGCATTATCATCAATATTCATTTTGCAATCAACTGCAATAATTTTTTCATCACTGGTTTTGAATAGTGGATTTATTTCTAACATGCCACAATCTAAACCAACATATGCATTGTATAGATTAGTTACAAACTTCACACAGTTTTTGAAAGCTTCTCCACTTAAACCAAGATTAAAAGCAATTTTTCTTGCTTGGAATCCTTGTAATCCACCCCCTGGGTGAACCCACTCTTTGAATATTTTTTCAGGTGTGTTATGGGCTACTTCCTCAATATCCATTCCACCCTCGGTACTGTACATGATTACATTCATTCCCTTTGCTCTATCTAATAAAATAGAGAGGTAAAATTCTTTAACTGGATTAGGGCCAGAATAATAAACGTCTTGTGCAACTAAAATTTTGCTCACTTTTTTGCCAGTTTCACCAGTTTGGATAGTAACCAATGTGCCACCAAGAATATTTTTGGCAATATTGGTAACATCCTCTGCACTTTTAGCAACTGCAACACCTCTTTGTTCGGTTCCCACTATTTTACCCTTGCCTCGTCCACCAGCGTGGATTTGTGCTTTCACTACGGCAAAATTATTGCCTGTTTGGGTTTTAATTTGACGGTAAGCCTCTTCAGCTGCCATTACGGTATCAACTGCAATACCTTCCTGTACTGGAACTTGGTATTTTTTGAGTAATTCTTTAGCCTGGTACTCATGAAGATTCATATGGAACAATTTTTGCGAAGATAAGATAATCGTGGATGCAGATTTAAACCTTTTGTTAAAATTGTTGTTGTAACATTAATTTTAGTATTTTTGATCACTCTAAATAAAAATCAACATGAAAAAAATGGCATTAGCGCTGTTAAGCACAGCTTTTTTAGCAGGAATTTATTCCTTTACTGGTGTAACAAGCACCAAAGAAGTAATCACTTATAAAGTTGAAGCTGGAAAAAGCCGCGTTGACTGGGTTGGATCTAAAAAGAATGATTTCCATACTGGTTTTTTCAACGTTAAAAGTGGTTCTGTACAAGTGAATGGCGGAAAAGTAACAGGCGGTGAGTTTGTAATTGATCTTGCTAACTTAAAAGTTACAGATGCTGCTGGTGCAAAATTAGAAGGTCATCTTAAAGCAGCTGATTTTTTTGAAGTAGCTAAATACGGTGAAGCAACTTATAAGATTACCAGTGTTGTTTATTCTGATGATACCAACGCAACCATTAATGGTGATTTAAACTTGAAAGGTGCAACTTTACCGGTAAGTTTTAAAGCAGCTATTCGTAGTGCTGATGAAAAGGGTTTATTTGCTGAAGCATTTTTTGCAATGGATAGAACTTTATTTGGCATTAACTACGGAGTAGGAAATATTGCTAAAGATGTACAGGTTGCTGTTCACTTATATGCAACTAAATAATTTATTAAGTTAAGCTCGAATAAACTTAAATAAAAAGTCTCGGTTACCCATTTGGTTGCCGAGACTTTTTGTTTGGTTAATGATTCATTTATAAATAGCGTTCTTCAATTATATTTTTATGGTGCATTAAATGACCAAATAAAATATATGCAATTGCATTGGCGGTAATTCTTTGATTACTTGTAATTCCTTCATTCGATAATTGGTCGTCACTTAAAGAAAGTATTAGTAAGTCAGTAGATTTTCGCAGGGCTTTTAGCTCTTCTTTTAAAGAGATAAAAGTTCTAGTATTTGCAATGGCATTTTTTGCATAAATATTTTCATCAAATCCTGGCAAGGGGGTAGTATCATTTCTGGCTATTCTAAGCAAACGGTATTGCATGATTCTTTCTGTGTCTATGATATGTTGCAACATGTCTTTTAAAGTCCATTTTTCTGCAGCATATGCATAGTCTCCTTTTTCTTCAGGAAGATTCAGATAGAAATAAGTTAATGGATGCGAAATTTGATTCAGGGCATCCTTGATATTACTGAATTCAATTTGATTAATATACCCTTCAAAAAATGAGGGGTAATCTCCGGGTAAAGGTTTAGACATGTTTATTTTTTTGATTGAACGGTAGGTTTGCTAGTTGTAGTTGATTTATACTCCTGTGCAAGTTTAACTGCATTATAGGCATTTACAATTCCACCTGTTTTAGACAATTCTGAAAATGATACAGGCACTTGTTCCAGACCTGGTTTAATGCATTTAATCTCTTTTGCAGGAACGTAAACGGACTGCTCAATGATGCTTTTAAGATCAACGGCAGACAATTGGGGATAATAAGATTTTAAGATAGCTGCTAAACCCGAAACAATTGGAGTTGCCATACTTGTACCCTTTAAATTCCCATAATTGTTTCTTTCAGGAATTGTAGAATATATTTTTACACCAGGAGCAAATACGTCAACATTTTTTTTGCCATAGCTACTAAAATCTGCAGCAAGACTAGGTCCTATCGAAGGGTCGCTACTTGCACCTACGGTAATATAATTTTTGGCATAACTTTTCCATGGTATCAACCAAGGATTGGGAAAATTTTCAACAGAGTCAAGGTTTTCAGCATCATTGCCCGAAGCGTGAACGATTAATACATCTTTTAATTCAGCATATTTAACAGCACTGTCTACCCATGCTTTTTCCGGAGAGAACGACTTGCCAAAACTCATATTAATTATTTTGGCACCATGGTCTACCGCATAACGAATAGCCAGAGCAACGTCTTTATCATATTCATCACCATCTGGAACTATGCGAAGTGTCATAATCTTTACTTGATCTGCAACACCATCTACTCCAATTGAATTATTTCTTTGCGCACCAATAATCCCACTTACATGGGTACCATGAGTTGGACCAGGACCCATCACATCATTGTTCCCATAAAATTTATCTGAAAAATCAAAATAGTTGTCACCCACAATTTCTTGTCTGTAATTGGGTGGGGCAATGTCTTTAGATTCAAATGCTATTTTTTTTCCATCAATGTATTCTTCTAATTCTTTTAATGCGTTGGTATTTTTTTCATCAGGATCAATTTGTAACATTTTCATAACTGTTAAGAAACCCAGTTTTGCATCTTTGGCAGTTTTTGTAGTCGGCTCAAATTTTTCTAACTTTTCACAAGTGTATTCTTCGCTTCCCATTTCTTGCCTTAAGACTTTATCATGTCTTTTAAGCGCTTTTGCAGTTACTTCAATGAACATTAAATCCATCATTTCTTCCTGACTAAAGTTGAGTTCTTTAGCAGCTTTTACCCACATTTGATATTGGGTTTTATCTTTTGTTGATAGTTGATTGGTATCTATGGGATTGCTTAAATACAAATGTTTGAATCTATGGTACACCCTAGCTCTTTCATCACCAGCTTTCTTTATGCTTTTCCCATTTTTGCCTCCTAGAAAATTCCAACCATAAATATCATCTATATAGCCATTATTGTCATCGTCAATTCCATTGTTGGGTATTTCTTTTGGGTTCCTCCACAAGATTTTTTTTAAGTCTTCATGTGTAGTATCTACACCTGAATCTAAAACGGCAACAATAACCGTTTGTGGTTTTTTGTTTTTTGCTGCTAAGAAGTCATAGGCCTTATTCAGGCTAATACCAAAAAGCTGATTGGCCTCAGGGTCTAATAAATGCCAACCTTTAGGAGTTTCCGTTTGCGCAAATGAAGAATGACCAAATCCACATCCAATTAGGATGGCAAGCACAGTCCTACAAATCATGTATTATAATTTTTCTCTCGGTACAAATTTGCAGAATACTAATGATAAATAAAGGTTAGAGTTTATGATTTTCAGTGGGATTATAGCTCCAATTTGGCCAAATTTGCTAATGAAAAGTTAAACCTTGCTATATGTTCTCCATTTATCGATCGCTGATTCCATATCAGCGGGTATTGGCGATTCAAAAAAGATTTCTTTTCCCGTAGCTGGATGAATAAAACCAAGTGTTTTGGCGTGTAAAGCACACCTAGGACAAGCTTCAAAACAGTTGTCTACAAATTGTTTGTATCTGGAATAAACTGTGCCTTTTAATATTTTGTCGCCTCCATATTCCATATCATTAAATAAGGTATGCCCAATATATTTCATGTGCACCCTTATTTGGTGTGTACGACCTGTTTCTAATTTGCATTCAACAAGGGTTACATAATTAAAACGTTCTAGAACTTTATAATGTGTTATTGCATGTTTCCCTATTTCACCATCAGGATATGCATCAAACATTTTTCTATGTTGTTTATGTCGGGCTATATGTGCATTAATAGTGCCTTCATTTTCAGTTATATTTCCCCAAACCAATGCAACATAACGTCTGTTTACGGTATGATTAAAAAACTGTTTAGCTAAATGTGCAGCAGCTTCACCTGTTTTGGCTAATACAATCAAGCCTGTTGTATTTTTATCAATTCGATGAACCAATCCAAACCGAGGTAAGCTCTCTTCGTTTAATTGTGGATTTTGTTGTCTTAAATAGTAAGCTACTCCGTTTAAAAGGGTTCCGCTAAAATTGCCTACCCCGGGGTGTACCACCATATTGGGCGGTTTATTGATGACCATTAAATATTCATCTTCATAAACGATGTTTAATGGAATGTCTTCTTCCTTCAGAATAGTGTGTTCAGGATTAATCAGGCTCATTAAAATAATTTCATCGCCCGGTTTTATTTTATAGTTGCTTTTTACCATTTTGCCATTGACGGTTAAAAAGCCTGCGTCTATTCCTTTTTGAACTTTATTTCTGGTTGCCCCTTCCATATGCATTTGAACCCATTTATCAATTCTGAAGGGTTCTTGACCTTTATCTACTATAAAAACCTTTCGTTCATATAAGGCATCAGACTGCTCTTCTGAAATAAATGCTGTATCTATCTGCATGCGGCAAAATTAGCTTTATTTTTGTGGTATGGAGCAGGAAGTCATTTTCAAAGATTTAGGCGAAAAGAGTTACAAAGCGGTATGGGATCAGCAGGAATCTTTGCTTAAGGCAAATGCCGATATAAAAATGGCTTTTAAGTTTGGGAACCAACAATCATTTGCCCCCGATACAATCCCAACGTTGCATCATTTATTGTTTGTAGAGCATCCACCTGTATATACATTGGGTAAAAACGGGAAAGAAGAACATGTGCTTATTAGCGAAGCGGACCGACTAAAAAAGGGTATTGAATATTTTCATATTAATAGGGGAGGAGACATTACATTTCATGGACCAGGACAGCTGGTTGGGTATCCTATTTTAGATTTAGAACGCTTCAAAACCGATTTAGGATGGTATTTAAGAACGCTTGAAGAAGTGATTATTTTAACAATGGCCGATTATGGATTAAAAGGGGAAAGAAGTGCAGGAGAAACAGGCGTATGGTTAGATGCTCATATCAAAGGAAAAGAGCGAAAAATTTGCGCGATGGGAATCAAATGTAGTAGATGGATTACCATGCATGGTTTTGCTTTCAATGTAAATACAGACCTTCGTTATTTTGATCATATAGTTCCTTGCGGAATACAGAATAAAAAAGTTGCCTCCTTAGCGCAAGAGTTGGGTAGGGTTGTTGATATGGATGAAGTAAAATACAGGGTAAAAAAGCATTTCGAAACACTTTTTCATTGCCGTTTAATGGGTGCTTAATTTTTATTGGAGATAAAATTTATTTCTTTCCAGTAATTCTCCATCACAATAAAGCTCAAATTGATACCATCCGCTATGGTAAAAATTACTTTTTTCTACCACCCATTTATCTTCATTTAAGTTTGTGATATTGTGCAATAATAATTTTCCATCATAAATGAAAAGGCTGTACCGTTTAGATTGTGTATTTGGTAATTCAATGGCTAGGTTACCTTTTGAATTTGTAAATACATAAATGGAAGGGATCCAATTTTCCTGCAATTCAATTTTATAGACTGGAGAAAGTATAACTGTATTTTTATCTTTTCTGGTTAATGTGTCTTTCGTGTTTTTAAAAATAGAATCTTTAAATTGATTGTATGCAGACTTACTTAATTCTTTATACAGTTTGTCTTTAATAAATATTTGCTGTTTATCAGTTTTTTTTCGGGCTCTTTTTTTTGTGTTCTTTTGCGCGGCAATACCACTACAAAATAAAAATACTAAGCTTAGAAAAATAAATAAACGCATAGAATACAAAAATATCAAATTTTATTTTAGTCAAAATACTAAGCTTTTATTTGGCAAACTTTTATTGCCTTGTTGGCCCCCGCTATGTATGATTAAAATAGCTGCTTGATTGCCAAAATATTGCTGTTTTAATAAATCTTCTACTGCATAAAAAAGTTTAGCAGTATAAACCAAATCGGTTGGTACTGCTTCTCTTTCAAAAAGATGATTCATATAGTCAATTAGTGCAGGCGGGTGTTTCGCGTATCCTCCAAAATGATAATTGTGAAATAGGTCAAATTGGTTAGTTGTTCCTGAAGGAAGAATCTTTTTGACAGATTCCTCTAAATCAAAGTTGTTTTTAAGTACACTAATGCCTATCACTCTTTGAATCGATGTTGAACCTGCTACTATTCCTGCCATCATGGTTCCAGTTCCACATGCGCAAACTATATGCGTAAAGGCAGAACAGTCTCTAACACTTAACATAGATGCAGCACCTTGCGCCCCTTGTACTCCATAACCTCCCTCTTGAATCCAATACCAATTTTCTCCAGCATATTGATCCATTATTTCTAACTTATCTTTATAGGATTCCCTGGATAAATAATAAAGTTTCATTCCCAATGAAGCCGCTTCTATAAGTGTTGGAGAATTACCTGCTTCACCTCTAATAAAACCAACTGAATTGAAACCATATAGTTTACAAGCAGCAGCAAGTGCTACAATATGATTTGAATAAGCTCCGCCAAAACTAGCAATGGTATTGCTTTTGAGCCGTTTCGCTTCCTCCAGATAATACCTTAATTTAAACCATTTATTACCACTTACTATTGGATGAATTAAATCCGTTCTAAGCGTTGCAACACTAATTGAGGGTGTTGATAGACTTTGTAGCGATTGTAAAGTAATTTTATTTGTGTCAAAAGACATATGATTATCAATTGTTGCAATGTTAATTGTTTTAACTTTGTATTGTAAATTTAAGCTATGAAACCTACTCTTGTAATTTTAGCTGCCGGAATGGCTAGCCGTTATGGAAGCATGAAACAAATACAGTCATTTGGTCCTGATGGGGAAACCATTATGGATTATTCAATTTATGATGCTATTAATGCTGGCTTCGGTAAAGTAGTGTTTATCATCCGTGAAGAATTTGCCGATCAATTCAAAAGTATTTTCGAACCTAAATTGGCAGGTAAAGTGGCTATCGACTATGTATACCAGCATTTGGAAGCCTATACCAATGGTTATTCAATACCAGCAGAGCGTGCAAAGCCATGGGGAACTGCACACGCAGTATTATGTTGCAAAGGCAAAGTAAATGAGCCTTTTGCAGTAATTAATGCAGATGATTATTATGGACGTGATGCATTTGATAAAGCATTCGACTTTTTAACAACTGCTTGTAACGCTTCTACATTTGCATTGTTAGGCTATGAGCTTCAAAAAACATTAAGTGAAAATGGAAGTGTAAGTAGAGGCGTATGTACAGCTGATGCCAATAATAATTTGACAGAAATTAATGAGCGAACAAAAATATATCGCGAAAACAACCAGATTGTTTACGAGGATGAAAATGGTAAAACCCCATTGCCTGGAACCAGCTTAGTTAGTATGAACTATTTTTGCTTTGCACCTGAATTCATTGACATGTGTGAGACTATGTTTACTGAATTTCTTGCTGCAAAAGGACAAGAATTAAAGTCAGAATTTTTTATTCCCTACGCAGCAAATGAGTTTATTCAGTCTGGGAAAGGCGTATTAAAAGTTTTGCCAACATCCGCTCAGTGGTTTGGGGTGACTTATAAAGAAGATGCTCCTGGTGTACAAGCAGCAATAAGCCAATTAGTAGAAGAAAAAATCTATCCTGCTTCTTTATGGAAGTAAATATTCAGATAGCTTTTAAATAATAAAAGGTCTCAGCTGCATAATGTAACTGAGACCTTTTTATTTGAGGAATTATAATTGAGATGCATTCAATATTTTACACTTGAACGTATCTTATTTCCCGTAAGCCTTTACAAAGTAAACGCAGTCTTCTAATTTATTGATTTGTGCTTTTCTTTCAACACCCTTTAAAGAGGATTTATTAGGCAGTTTAACTCTTTGGAAGGCAGTGTCGCTTTTCTTTAAATCTTCGATTATCGTGTGAATATTCTTTGATTTCACTGCAAAAGCTACCCCATCAGCTTGAGCCTGCTTGGTGCTTAGCACTCCAATTACTTCACCATTTTTGTTGAACACTGGTCCGCCGGAGTTGCCAGGATTAGCACTTATTTGAATTTGATAGGATAATGAGTCTCCATTAAATCCAGATTTAGCACTCAAATACCCCATTCCATAAACAATCTCATTTCTTGGATATCCTAGTGTAAATATTTCTTCTCCTAAACTGGAATTGGTCTTTTGAATTGTGTAAGGGATGCTTTTTATGGCTTCGTAATCTTCATCGTTTATTTTCAAGATGGCCAAGTCTTTGACGTGGTCAATCAATACAATGGAAGATTTAAATTCTTTCCCCTTACTATTAACAACAATTGCTCCAGTTCCTTTAAGAATATGTGCATTAGTAACAATATAGCCTTTAACATCTACTAAAAAACCTGAACCACCACTTAATAAACGGGCATTCATCGGAATTTTAGAAGTTACTTCATTAATGATATCGCCTTGGTATTGTTGATTTTTCTTTACTACTTCTAAATCTTTACCTAGTTGTTCTAATTTGGGGTCGTTCACCGAAGTAGAAAAATACATTGCCAGGCCACTGATGAATAAAGCGATAACGCCCCCAACAGAAGCAGCAATGGCAGTAACTCTTTTATACTTATTCCAAAATTGGATCACTTTTCCTTTAGGACTTAAAGCGCCACCTTCGTTCAAATCACCTCTTTCTAAAAGATTTTGATGAACCTCATGTAAGGTT
This sequence comes from Sediminibacterium sp. FEMGT703S, assembly GCA_002786355.1. Classification (GTDB taxonomy): domain Bacteria; phylum Bacteroidota; class Bacteroidia; order Chitinophagales; family Chitinophagaceae; genus Sediminibacterium. The sequence continues at coordinate 409,294 of PGCO01000003.1, read as the reverse complement.
TGTTTAATTTGAATATTGGCAGAATAATCGGCAATTTGATGCAAAAACATATTGTGTTCTACTACCATCTGATCAATTTCAGGGGTAGTATTGCGAAGATTCTCAAAATAGGCACGCTCTTCAGGGCTCATTTCTCCGCTGAGATATCTTTCAATTGCGTCTAATAATAAAATATCATCCATATACTTACTCTCCAATATTATATTGCGAAAAGAATAATTTCTTTAATCGCATCAAACACTTGTATTTCTGGTTTTTCGCATTGTCTGCATTGGTGTACCCAAATTCGGCCGCCAAAGCATTCATGTCCATTTTTTTTAGATAATAACCCTGGAGTAAACTTTTGCAAGGCTCACCCAAACTATTCAAGGCCCTATCCATTATAACAAACTCTGCGTTCCTCTTTTCATGGGTTTCTAAATCTTCTTCAACAGCAACCGTTTCCTCAAACCCATCAACTGATCCAGTAAACCTGCCTATTTGTTGAAGCCTTTTTAACCAAAGCCTTCTGCAAACAGAATATAGATATGTCTTAATTTGACACGTTAACACAAATGAATCCGTTTGAGACTTTTCATATAAAGCAATCATCGCTTCCTGAAATATATCTCTTGCTTCGTCGTAGCTCCCATTGTTATTCAAAATAAAAGTCTGAATCATATTAAAATTATCTTTATATATGATTTCGACAGACTTAGAATCGTTGTGAGCCAGTCCCTTCAATAATGCTTGTTCGTTCGTATCTCCTTTCACTATCTGTTCTTTTAATACAGTTGTAAGCTTAAAAGTAACCCAAAATAGCCCTAAAAATTTTTATAAAAAAAATTTGAAACGCCGGGTTACCTTTTTCTCGTTGGCGTATTAATCAGTAATCATTCAAACTAAAAAAGAAAAAAAATGAAAAAATTGTTATTCGTTTTAGCATTAGGCGTATTCGCATCTTGCGCTGGAGAAAACAAAGAAGCTGCTGCTGATTCTACTGCAACAACTGTTGACACTGCTGCTGCAACTGTTGACACTACTGCTGCAACTGTAGATACTACTGCTGCTGCTCCTGCTGTTGATAGCACTAAGAAGTAATTAGAACGATCTGTTGGTGTAGAGAACCGGTGAAGTTAAGCTTGCAAAAAGAACAACAGATTTAAAAGTTTCATATGGCAAGCAATCGTTAGAAGCCGCTCCGTTTCCACGGAGGGGCTTATTTTTTTATAAGAGTCTGTGTAAATAACTAATCTTAGTTTAATATTTATCAAATTATTTTTTTGCTTTCCAATCAATCCTTATATTTGAAATATCATGCAAACGGCAATTAACAACTGGTTTTATTCTTTTTATTATTTCTTCTTTATGAAAAGGAGCCGGGTCCAGTTTGCAAAAGCATAAAAGTTTTCAATAACATATAGGTCCCGGCAAATAGCCGGGATTTTTTTTATCTATACCACAATGAATAAACTAAAAGAATCGAAATCCATTCAAAAAAATAGCGCAACTGCACCTGCAGGTATTTGTATTCAAGGATACGAAGGAAGTTTTCACCAAGTTGCTGCCAGACATTTTTTTGGTAAAGAAGTGGAAGTGATTCCATGTGCTTCTTTTAGGCAGTTGATTAAGCAAACATTAGATTCAACTCTTTCCGCTGGTGCAGTAATGGCCATTGAAAACTCTATTGCCGGCAGCATTTTACCTAACTATAACTTATTGCAAAAAGCAAATTTGAAAGTAGTGGGGGAAGTTTATTTATCCATTAGCCAAAATTTATTAGCTAATAAAGGAGTGGGGCTTACAGATATTAAAGAAGTGCATAGTCATCCCATGGCTATTTTACAATGTCTCGATTTTTTAGAATCGCATTCATATAAATTAATAGAAACAGAAGATACTGCTTTAAGTGCTAAAAATGTTCACCAGCATAAGAGTAAACATATTGCTGCTATTGCAAGTAAACTGGCTGCTGAATTATTTGATTTGGAAATTTTAGCACCAGATATACAAACACAAAAAAACAATATCACGCGGTTTTTAGTATTGCAAAGAGCAAAAGAAGCAAAACCTATTGTGGGGGCTAATAAAGCATCTATTTATTTTCAAACCAATCACTCCAAAGGAATTTTAGCAAAAGTGCTAACCGAAGTAGCAAAAACTGGAGTGAATTTGAGTAAGCTTCAAAGTATGCCGATTCCTGGCAGTCATTTTAAATATGGATTTTATGCAGACATGGAATTTGATCAACTAAAACAATTTGAAAATATGATGAGGAAAATTGAAACACTCACAAATAATGTAAAGTTGTTTGGTATTTATAAAAAAGGAAAACTGGAAAAAGGATAATTATGCAAATTGCAAAATCAACAAGATTAGAAGGGATTGGAGAGTACTATTTTTCGCAGAAACTAAGGGAAATAGAACAACTTAAAAAAGCTGGTAAAAATATTATCAATTTAGGAATTGGCAGTCCTGATCTTCCTCCGCATCCCTCTGTAATTAAAGTGTTACAAGATCAAGCTGGCTTAGCGAATACACATGCCTATCAATCCTACAAAGGGGTTCCTGCATTAAGAAATGCAATTGCGGAATGGTATAAAATCCAATACCAAGTTGGCTTAAATCCTGATACCCAAATCTTGCCTTTATTAGGGAGTAAAGAAGGTATTATGCATATCTGCATGACTTATTTAAATGAAGGCGATCAGGTATTGATTCCTAATCCAGGTTATCCCACTTATACTAGTGCAGTAAAGTTGGCAGGTGGAACCCCTGTTTATTTTGAGTTAACAGAACAAAATAATTGGGAACCCGATTTTGCAGCTTTAGAAGTAAGTGATTTAAGTAAAGTGAAATTGATGTGGGTGAATTATCCTCAAATGCCTACAGGAAAAAAACCAAGTATTGAACTGTTTGAAAAGTTAATTGCATTTGGTAAGCAACATCAAATTCTAATATGTCATGATAATCCATATAGCTTTATTTTAAATGATGCACCCATGAGTTTGTTAAGTATTCCAGGTGCTATGGAAACAGCTATAGAATTGAATTCATTAAGTAAGAGCCAAAATATGGCTGGGTGGAGAGTAGGGATGCTATGCGGTGCAGAAGATAGGATTAATGAAGTACTTACTTTTAAAAGCAATATGGATAGTGGAATGTTCTTGCCAGTTCAACATGCTGCTGTTGCTGCATTGGGTTTAGGCAATGATTGGTATGATTCGGTTAATGAAATTTATGCCAAGCGAAGAGAAAAAGTATTTGAATTATTAGATACCATTCAGTGCAAATACAGTACCAATCAAGTTGGCATGTTTGTTTGGGCAAAAATACCTGAAGGAGTCAAAGATGGATATGAATTGAGTGATCAAGTTTTGTACAATAGCAATGTTTTTATTACGCCTGGTGGAATTTTTGGGTCAGCCGGAAATCAATTTATACGAGTAAGTTTATGTGGAAGCGTCACCAAATTTGAAGAAGCCATTCAACGAATAAATGCGCAAAAGAAAAATTAAAAAACGAGTATGGTTATTACAATTGTTGGGATCGGATTAATAGGAGGTTCACTATCTATTGCACTACAAGAAAAAGGTTTGGCCACTCATGTAATTGGAGTAGAGAATAATCCTGCGCATGCAGCCAAAGCAATCGAATTAGGATTGATTCATGAAAGCTTGCCATTAGCTGTTGCAATTGAAAAATCTTCATTGATCATCATTGCAACACCCATTAATGCGGCAGAAAAAGTGCTGCCCATTATTTTAGATAAAGTGGGTAATCAAGTGGTATTTGATGTTGGTTCTACAAAATCAAAAATTGTAGAAGTAGTCAAAAATCATCCTAATAGGGGCAGATTTGTTGCAACCCATCCCATGTGGGGAACTGAAAATAGTGGACCAACTGCAGCTATTCAAGGGGCTTTCAGTAAAAAGGCGACCGTTATTTGCGATAAAGTTCATTCTGATCAAAACGCTTTAGAAATGGTTGAGAAAATATATGGCTTATTAGAAATGCATATTTTATATATGGAATCAACAGCCCATGATATGCATGTGGCTTACATTAGTCATATATCACATATTACTTCTTTTGCCTTGGCCAATACTGTTTTAGAGAAAGAACGCGAAGAAGATGCCATTTTTGAACTAGCAAGTGGTGGATTTGAGAGTACGGTAAGGCTTGCAAAGAGTAATGCAGCAATGTGGGTGCCCATTTTTATGCAGAATAGAGACAATGTGTTGGATGTGTTAAACGAGCATATTAGTCAATTAAGAAAATTCAAGTCTTGTTTAGAAAAAGAGAACTATGAATATTTACAAGAATTGATTGAAAATGCCAATGGAATAAGGAGAATACTTAAGTAAAACAACGCAAAGCAGCCTATATAGAGTACCTTTGCACAAATTTTAGAATTCATGATTACATTTGAAGGGTTGGGAATTGACGAGCGTTTAATTCAAGCAACCACAGAGTTGGGGTATGTGAACCCAACGGCAATTCAGGAACAGGCGATACCGGTCTTATTGAGCGGAACGACTGATTTTATCGGTTTGGCGCAAACCGGCACGGGAAAAACAGCAGCATTTGGATTACCCTTGTTACACATTATAGACGCAGCAGCTAAGTACCCACAAGCATTAGTGGTTTGTCCAACACGCGAATTGTGTTTGCAGATTGTGAAAGAGATTGAGCTGTTTAAGAAATATATGACCGGTATTTCGGTTGTTGCAGTTTATGGAGGAGCTTCTATCGGGTTACAAATCCGTGATCTAAAAAGAGGCGTACAAATTGTTGTAGCTACTCCAGGTAGACTAATTGATTTGATTGAGCGTAAAGCGATCAATCTAGAACAAATCAGTTATGTAGTATTAGATGAAGCCGATGAAATGTTGAACATGGGTTTTCAAGATGATATTGAGTTTATCTTAAAAAACACTCCTCAACGAAATAGTACTTGGTTATTTAGTGCAACCATGCCACCTGAAATTAGAAAAGTGAGCAAGCGTTACATGAAAGACCCCAAAGAAGTAACAGTGGGTAAGGTAAATACTGCAAATAAAAGTATTGATCATCAGTACTATGTTACAACTGCTCATCATCGTTATGAAACATTAAAGCGGATCATCGATTTTAATCCAGGTATTTATGGAATTATTTTCACGAGAACCAAGTTAGATGCACAAGAAATCTCAGAGCGTTTAACCAGAGAAGGGTATGATATTGATGCATTACACGGCGATCTTACACAAGGTCAGCGTGATAAAGTGATGGGCCAGTTCAGGGATAAAAGCCTCCAATTATTAATTGCAACGGATGTTGCAGCAAGAGGTATTGATGTGCAAGGGATAACCCATGTAATCAATTTTGAATTACCTGATGACGTGGAAATTTATACGCATAGAAGTGGTCGTACAGGTAGAGCTGGCAACCATGGAATTTGTATTTCTATCGTGCATGCAAAAGAAACTTATAAGCTGAAGCAAATTGAAAGAATCAATAATTGTCATTTTAGTAAGCTAGATATTCCTTCAGGAAAAGATGTTTGTAGAAAGCAATTCTTCTCTTTTATGGACAAGCTTTTGTCTGCTGATATTAGTCATGGAGATTATGAAACCTATGTACCTATGTTAGCAGAAAAATTTGCTGAGGTAAGTAAAGAAGATGTGTTAAAGCGAGTAGCTGCGATGGAATTTGACCGATTCTTAAAGTACTATGAAAACTCTGAAGATTTAAATATTAGAGAGCGCGATAGAAGTGCAAAGAGAGATCCTAATGATCGAGGAGACAATAGATCTGCACGCAGAGAAAGCGGAAGAGACGCTGGAAGAGATGCGGGTCGCGGCGATAGTAGAAAAGAGTATAAATCAGGCGGAGGGTACAGTAGGTTATTTGTTAACCTTGGAACCAAAGATGGTTTTTATAAAGCGAGTTTTTTACAATTTGTTTTAGACATGAGCGATTTAAAGAAGGACGTGTTAGGGCGAATTGATATGAAAGACATGAATAGTTGGATTGAAATTGAAAAGTCTGCAGCACAGCAAATGATTCGTTCTTTGGATGGTAAGAAATACAAAGGAAGAAGCATTCGTATGAATGATGCAGATAGTGGAGGAGGGCGTAGATAATTTTTTTATAAGCAATTGAAACATATATGGAACATACTTTACAGCAAGAAGCTAATATTAATACCATTCTTGCAAAAAGGCCATTGATTATTTCTGGGCCTTGCAGTGCAGAAACAGAAGAGCAAGTGTTATCAACGGCCAGTCAACTTGCCGCAACAGGAAAAGTAGATATCCTCCGTGCAGGTATATGGAAGCCTAGAACAAGACCTGGTAGTTTTGAAGGAGTTGGCACAAAGGGTTTGCCTTGGTTACAAAAAGCAAAAGAGTTGACTGGATTGCCAGTAGCGGTAGAAGTAGCAACGGGTAAGCAAGTGGAAGATGCTTTGCATTTTGGTGTAGATGTTTTATGGATAGGAGCCAGAACAACGGTGAATCCATTTAGTGTTCAGGATGTTGCAGATGCTTTAAAAGGAGTTGATGTTCCTGTTTTGATAAAAAACCCAATTAATCCTGATTTAGAGTTATGGATTGGGGCTGCAGAACGTGTTGCGAAAGCAGGTATTAAGCATATTGGATTAATCCATAGAGGCTTTAGCTCTTATGGAAATACAGAATATCGCAACGCACCAATGTGGCACTTAGCCATTGAAATGAAGCGCAGGTTTCCTGAAATGCTGATGATTAACGACCCTTCCCATATTTGTGGAAGAAGAGATATTCTACAAGAAGTTGCACAAAAAGCAATTGACTTAGATTTTGATGGATTAATTATAGAAAGTCATATAGATCCCGATAATGCATGGAGTGATGCTAAACAACAAATCACTCCTGCAGTATTAGGGTCTATGATTGACACGATGATTTGGCGTAAAGAAGATATTATTTCTGAAGAGTTGCATATTCAAATGGATAAAATGCGCGCGCAAATTAACCAGTTAGATGATGAATTGTTGCAGCTACTAGGCCAACGTATGAAAGTGGCCGATAAGATTGGACAGTATAAAAAGGACAATAATATTACCATATTGCAAACCAATCGTTGGAATGCCATCTTAGAGCGTGCTTTCGTAAAAGGAGGACAGCTTGGTCTTAGTCAAGAATTTATCACTAAGTATTTTGATGCGGTACATATGGAAAGTATCAATCATCAGAATAAGATTATGAATTCATAGTATGCAAAAGAAGCGTTTTTTATTCTCTGGAAAAGAGACCCTTTTTTATTTTGATGCAGCATTTAGCCTGTTAGAAAAAATTGTTTCAAAAGAGAAAGCAATTATTATCACAGACGAAAACTTATTTCAAGCATATAAAAGAAAATTAAAGGGATTTAATACCATTGTTTTAAAGCCTGGTGAGCAATTCAAAGTTCAACAAACGGTTGATGTAATTATTGACCAACTAATTTTATTGGGTGCTGATAGGCAAACTACTTTAATTGGTTTTGGCGGAGGAGTCATCACAGATATTACAGGATATGTTGCAGGAATTTATATGCGAGGGATAGAAGTAGGTTATATTCCTACTTCTTTACTTGCGATGGTGGATGCTGCAATTGGCGGTAAAAACGGTATTGATGTAGGCGTGTATAAAAATATGGTTGGATTAATTAGACAGCCCTCTTTTCTACTTTATGATTATAGTTTATTAAAAACATTGCCTTTAGCAGAGTGGAAAAATGGTTTTGCAGAAATCATAAAGCATGCTTGCATTAAGGATTCAAAAATGTTTATTGAATTAGAGCAAAATAGCATCCCTAAGTACAAAAGAAATCCCGAATTACTTGCAAACTTGATTACACGCAATGCTTTAATAAAAATAAAAGTTGTTCAACAAGACGAATTTGAAAAGGGAGACAGAAAGCTTCTGAACTTTGGACATACTTTGGGCCATGCAATTGAAAATATGTATCAATTAAGTCATGGAGAAGCTATTAGTATAGGAATGACATATGCTGCATTAATGTCTCAGCAATTAAAATTTTATAAAGAAGCAGAAAGGGTTATCAAATTGTTGCATCATTATGGTTTGCCAACTGTAGCTGATTTTGATGCTAAAAAAGCGTTCAATATTTTATTGAAAGACAAGAAAAGACAAGCAGATTCAATTAACTATATTCTTTTGCAAAAAACAGGAAAAGCAGTTGTGCAACCTTTATTATTGGTTCAACTACAAGAAATTTTTAAACAGTTTTAATTTTTCAATTTCTGCTGATGATTGCTATTATTCAACCATCCAATATACAAGGTACTTTACATGCCAATGCCAGTAAAAGTTGCATGCAAAGAGCATGCGCAGCTGCATTGTTGCATCACGGGGAGTCACATATTTTAAATCCAGGGAATAGCTTTGATGATTTGGCCGCATTAGAAATGATTACAAAACTGGGCGCAATTGTAATCAGCAATGAAGATGGAAGTTTAACCATTCAATCTAAGGGCGTTAGGCCTATTGATCATCAACTAAATTGTGGTGAAAGTGGATTGGGAATTAGAATGTTTACGCCAATTGCTGCGTTAAGCAATACAAGCTTACAAATTAGTGGTACCGGAAGTTTATTAAAACGCCCCATGCATTTTTTTGATGAAGTACTCCCGCAGTTGAGTGTTCAAGTTAACTCAACCAATGGGTTTTTGCCAATCACTATTCAAGGGCCACTTAAACCAAATAATATTACAATTGATGGCTCTTTGAGCTCTCAATTTTTAACTGGACTATTAATGGCTTTTGGTGCTGCTGAAGCTGATGCTGTTACCATTACAGTGAACGATTTAAAAAGTAAGCCATATATAGACCTCACTTTGCAAGTAATGGAAGCATTTGGGACAGTTGTTCGCAATAATAATTATGCTTCCTTCAGTTTTTTAAAATCTGATCAAAAAGAAAAAAAAGCAACTGTTGAATACCAAGTAGAGGGGGATTGGAGTGGAGCTGCATTTTTATTAGTAGCAGGAGCAATTGCAGGCGGTATTACAGTGAAAGGGTTGGATGTGTTTTCGACCCAAGCAGATAAAGCTATATTACAAGCATTATCTGATGCTGGAGCAGGACTCTCCGTTCAAGAACATCAAATTGACGTGCGGTCATTGCCTTTGAAAGCATTTCATTTTAACGCAACTGATTGCCCCGATTTATTTCCTCCATTGGTTGCTTTGGCTTCATTTTGCGAAGGTACCACGGTCATTGAAGGAGTTCATAGACTAGCATATAAAGAGAGTAATCGAAGTGATAGTTTACAAAAAGAATTTAGTAAATTAGGTGTTGAAATAAAGTTGCAAGACAATTTGATGCTAATTTCAGGATTAAGGAATGGATTGATAATGGGTTCAATTAAACAAGCAACAGTCCATTCTCATCATGATCATAGAATTGCAATGGCTACAGCTATTGCGGCATTAAATGCTGACGGTGCTGTAACTATTGAAGCAGCGGAGGCAATCAATAAGTCTTATCCTGCTTTTTACAACCATTTGCAACAATTGGGTGTAATCGTTATGACTGAATCGTAGTTTCATTTAAATTTAATAGTATCGTGAACGCATTTGGAAAACTATTTCGTGTACAAATTTTCGGCGAGTCTCATGGCCCTTCCGTTGGATTAATCATTGATGGTTGTCCGGCTGGTCTTCCTTTATGTGTTGAAGATTTCATTATTGATACAGAAAGAAGAAAAGGGGGAGTACAAAAAGGAACGACACCCCGAAAAGAAGACGATTTGCCCATTTTTAAAAGTGGGTTATTCAATGGAAATACAACAGGTGCTCCAATCACCATCTTATTCGAAAATAATAATACCAGAAGTCAAGATTACGAAAAGCATAGGGCTATACCTAGACCGGGTCATGCAGATTTTACTGCGCACCAAAAATATGGGGGCTTTGAAGATTTTAGGGGAGGAGGTCATTTTAGTGGTAGACTAACTGTTTGTTTAGTTGCAGCAGGGGTCGTCGCTAAAAAATTATTAGCCAAATCACAGATACAGATTCAATCAACCATTGATTCTATTGCTGGAGAATCAGATCTAGATAAAGGATTGCAAAAAGCAATTGATGCAAAAGATAGTGTTGGGGGAATTGTGGCTTGTTCAGCAACTGGGTTGCCAATAGGTTTAGGGGAACATTTTTTTGATTCAGTAGAATCGCTTATCAGTCATGCTGTTTTTGCCATACCGGCCGTAAAAGGGATTGAATTCGGGGCAGGTTTTGCAGCTGCAAATATGTTTGGGTCTGAACATAATGATTCGATTATAAATGCAGCGGGCACTACAACAACCAATCATGCTGGTGGGATTGTTGGGGGAATAACCAATGGGAATGAATTGCTCTTTAGAGTGGCTATAAAACCTACATCCTCTACCCCTAAAGAGCAGTTTTCTTATAACTGGGAAACCCAGCAACAAGAAAATTTTTCAATTAAAGGGCGGCACGATTTGTGCATTGCATTAAGAGTGCCAGTAATTTTAGAAGCAGTAACAGCGATGGTCATAACCGATTTAATGTTATTGGAACAACAACTTAAAAGAGTATTTTAATATGGACGGAGCATTAATTTATCATATCACCACGCAAGCTAAGTGGGAAGAAGCTTTACAAAAGGGTTTTTATGAAGCAGATACCTTGGCTTCAGAAGGTTTTATGCATTGTAGCACAGCCGATCAAGTAGATGGAGTATTAGACAGGTATTATAAGGGTCAAACAGGATTAATCAAGTTGACTATTCAAAAGGATAAGGTAGAGAGACCCCTTGTATTTGAATTGGCGGGTTCAATTAATGAAGTTTTTCCGCATATACATGGAACCCTCAATTTGGATGCTGTGGTCGAAGTGACAAATTTATAGTCTGCTATAACTTGCTGATAATCAGCAATTATATTAATCGAATGATAAAATCTTTAATTTGAATTGATTTTCGGCATATAATTTGGCTTAATGCGTCTAAACGAAGAAACCTAATTGCAGTATTTTGTATATTATGGTAACTTCCATTATTCAACTAAAAATGCTGGATGCGTCATTCATTTATTTTAATACTGGGGTTGATTATAACTGTCTCTATAAAAGCACAAACCCAAACAGACACAATTCTTTACAATCCGGGTTTCCCGGACAGCCTATTATGGTCTACAGATAGTGCCCTAAAGGCAGATGCGAATCTTATTTATACAGGCAAAGTGGTTTTGGGTACAGCTAGCTTTTACAGCGCCCGTTTTGAGGGTATCAAAACAGCATCGGGTGATCGGTTTTCTAATAAGTTATTTACAGGAGCAAGTAACAGTTTGCCATTGGGAACTTGGGTTAAAGTGACGAATGTAAAAAACGGTAAATCTGTGGTGGTAAGAATCAATGATAAAATGCATCCGAAGATGAAGAGAAAGGGCAGGGTTATCGATTTATCACGATCCGCTGCCGAAAAATTACAATATTTGCGTAAAGGGTTGGCCAAGGTTAAATTAGAAGTAGTAGAACCCCCTGGTGGTAAAAATAATTAAAAGATAAACTTATCATAATTTTAGAAAACCAATTTCAACTTGTATTTTTGTTTTTAAATTAACAAAAAACTGTTTATGAAGAAATTTCTGTTTTCTTTGATAGTGATTGGTTTGGCAACTGCTACATATGCCCAAGCACCTACTAGCTACAAGAAAAGATCAAGCTTAGGTTTAGCTGTTTTCTTGAATGATATGTATACTGCTGATAAGATTAGTAGAACTTCCTTATCACGTGTCTTAACCAAAGAGGGAAGGACTCCAATGAAAGAAATGTCTTTTGGTATGGCTTTGCAGTATTTTGAAGGATTAACTGAGCATGTAGACTTTATGGCTACTGTTTCGGGAAATTTTTCTAAATATCCATTCTACCCGAAGTCAGGTAAAGCACCTTCAATTAGAGACCAATTTTTATTAGAAACTGATGCTAATATCAATGTGAAGTTATTGACTGATAAGTATTTTCTTGTTCCTTACATGACTTTTGGTGTGGGAGCTTCTATGTACAATGGTACTTATTTTGCGGCTCAAGCCAACACAGGATTAGGTTTACAATTTAATTTAGGTAGTGAAACATTTGTCAATACCCAAATTTTATTCCGCCCTGCTATTTCTGGTTTAGCGGTTAACCATACTGCTTATACATTGGGTATTGCTTCTCCTTTAAAAGACAAGCCAGCTCCAGTATTAGTTACTCCACCTCCGCCACCACCACCAATGCCTGTTGCGCCACCTGCACCAGTTGATACTGATAAAGATGGTATCAATGACAAGGAAGATAAATGCCCTTCAGTAGCGGGTGTTGCTAAATACAATGGTTGTCCTGTACCAGATACGGATAAAGATGGTATTAACGACGAAAATGATAAATGTCCTACAGTTGCTGGTATTGCTAAATACAATGGATGTCCTATACCTGACGCAGATAAAGATGGTGTTAATGATGATGAAGATAAATGTCCTTCAGTTCCAGGATTAGCTCGTTACCAAGGTTGCCCAATTCCTGATACAGATGGTGATGGTGTTAATGACGAAGAAGATAAGTGTCCTAGCATTAAGGGAACTCGTGAAAACAATGGTTGTCCTGAATTGAAAGTAGCTTACAATTTTGATAACAAGAAAGTACAGTTTATTTCTGGTTCTGCAGTTCTTACTAAAGTATCTCAAGTTGAGTTAAATAAAGTGCTTAAGGCGTTAAATGATAACCCTACCTTAAAACTTTTTGTTGAAGGTCATACTGATGCTTCTGGTAGTGATAAAATCAATTTGCCACTTTCTAAGAAACGTGCTGAAGCGGTTAAATCTTATTTAGTAGCTAAGAAAGTAGATGCTTCAAGACTTACTGCTGAAGGATTTGGTAGTAGCCAACCAATTGCTGATAATAAATCTGTAAAAGGTAAAGCATTAAACAGAAGAGTTGATTTCAAGGTTCAAGAATAATTCGTGAACTAGCTATAGTAAAAAGCCCCGAGGTTACTCGGGGCTTTTTTGTTGCAATTGTCTTGAATGGAAAAAGTTGACCACTTGCTATTAATGAATTCGATCTCCTCTGATTTCGAGGTGTTTCATGATTTCTATTTCGTGCGAAAGCCATTCTTTCCATCTGGCCCTAACTTTAGTTTTAGGAATATATAGTTCGGCCAGGGTAATAAATAAAGTGTAGTGACCGGCTTCACTTTCCATAAATTTTCTATAGAATTTTCTAAGATATACATCTTCTAAACCTTCACTTAAACGCTTGAATCGCTCGCAACTTCTTGCTTCAATTAGGGCCATGGTAAGCAGTTGGTCTAGTAACCTATCTTCTATATGTCCGCCTTTACGCTGAAAAATTAATAGCTGATTTACATATTCATCTTTGCGTTGTTTTCCTAATGATAGCCCACGTTTATTTAATTCGGCAAGCACTGCCCTAAAATGTCCCCATTCTTCAGTAACAATAGGTGCAAGTGCTTCTACCAATTCTTTTCGATCTGAATAACGTTGAATGTAAGAGATACAAGTTAATGCCGCTTTCTGCTCGCAATAAGCGTGATCAGTTAAAATGGCTTCTAAAGATATACTGGCCAAATTGACCCATCTGGGGTCTGTAGGAAGTTGTAATCCAAGAATATTTTTTGTATGCTGAGATAAATGATCGATCATAATAGAATGAGTATTATTTTTCAAAATAAGCTAAACTGCCACCCACCCAATCTTTATCTTGATTGTATCGTACGCCAATCATTTTTCCTTTGCTTAAACGTGCTAAATTGTTAACAGGAATAGGCCTTGCATCGCCTTCTTTCCAAAAATAAAAAATTCTTAGTTCTGCTTTAGCAGGTTCATTAGGTGTTTCAACGACAGCTGCATACTTCACTTTTCTTTGCAAAATCCAATTCTCAGGATCAGCTACTGCTTCAATATCAGCAGCAGTTACATCAATAATAACCCCCTGTCCGGCAAACGAAAAAAGAGGTTTAAGAACATAATTTTCTAAATCAGATGGAATTTGTTTCAACTCATTTAAAAACCAAGTGGAAGGAACATAAGGATGATGAATAAAAGGTATAGTGTATTTACTGATTCTATAAAACCAATTAGGATGAGGAACCCATTCAACATTTAAGTCTTCGAAAAGAATTTTTCCCTTTTCCTGAATAGACTCTGCTTGTTGTTGTAGATCATCAAAAATGATTCGATTATAGATACGCTTGATTTGTATTTTTTTATCTTCTTTGTAGTAGTATAAATCTCTACCTTCCTTTATCAGCTCAGTTAAACAAACAATTGATATTCCAGTATATTCTTTTGTAAAATAAAAATCAATTTTTGTTTTTTGTTGATGAGGTAATATTTCTAATAAGACAACTTCTTCGGGCAAATGATTGCCAACAATCATTTCTTTTAATAATTGGGTATAACTAGTAGCGTCTAAGTCGCTAAAATAGGTGCTGTAATTATCTGGAATAGAGAAACATTTTCGATTAATTTGATCGTGCCAAATCTGATAAGCAAAAAGCGTTGGAAAACCTTGCATCTCTATTAGTTGCGGTTCTAAATCTCCTTCTTCATTCTCACAAATTCCAAAATCGAATGCAATGAAATGGGTATGGCTGTTTTCGTTAGGTACTTTTACGTTTTCAGGAATTGCTTGATTGGTTAATTCAATAAAATCAGGTTTTACGATTACATCCACGATTGATTCGCAAGCGGAAAGAATTTTTTCTTTAAATATTCTATCAATAAAAACGGGTGTTTCAGCTACTCTAAATTCGATTGCTCCTTTAAATTTTTCATTTAATGATGAGAGGTACTCCTGATACTTCAGTTCAGTAAAAGATTCGTTGAATTGTTTTCTGATAGAAGGAACCATACAATCGTTTTTATATATTTAATAAGGAGCCAATTGATTGGCTGCATGTGTAAGAAAGTTAGGAAGAATATGGCTATAGGTCCATAAGATTTTACCGGGATCCATTAGTTGTTCTACCATGCTTTGCCATTTTGCTTCACCATGTGCTTCAATAACTACTTTCTTTTTGTCTTCCCGCTGTAAATACATGGCCATACCAATTGCGTCTGCTTCCGGATGAAACTGGGTTCCCATAAAGTATTCATTAAAGCGAACCGACATGATTGCTCTTTCAAAAGGGACATGTGGTCTATTTTTTTCAATGGCTAAAATAGCTCCTCCCATTTGCCTTATTTTCTCATGATTGGGTTCAATCACTTGAAAGTCTCGGCTGTCTACACAGTAAAAGGGGTCATTAAGTCCTTCAAATGTTTTTTCAAAATGACCATCTTCCATCATATGAACTGGGAATACCCCAAATGAAGTGGATTTTCTTTTACATACATTCCCTATTTCATAGTATCGGCATAGTAATTGAAAACTGTGACAAATAAAGAAAGCATGTTTTTTTGGAAAATTTTCATTGTTATTATTCCACTCGCTGAGATTTTCGAGCCAATTAAAATATGCTTTCTCCCAATCTGATCCAATTGTTTCTAGTGGAGATCCTGGCCCTCCACTAGAAATATATAGATCATAAGCTAATGACGGTACTTCATTGAATTGACGAACATTAAATTCATCTACAATAATATCAAATTCATGGGCTTTACTCCACTCTGCTAAAATAGCCCTAATACAACGCATGCCTTCATTGGCTTGTCCTTCATACAAGTCTAAGATAGCTATCCTTAAATTGTTCTTTTGCAATGTTACCATGCTTATAAATAGCTAAGATTAGTTTTTGGCGTTAATGTAAGCAAGGTCTCATACATAAGCTTAATTGTATCTTCAATGTCTTTTTTATGGATCATTTCTACTGTAGTATGCATATATCTTAGTGGGATCGAAATCAACACGGATGGACAGCCGTCGTTAGCATAGGCAAAACTATCCGTATCGGTACCAGTGCTCCTGCTTAGCGTACGCATTTGAACAGGAATTTTATTTTTTTCAGCAACTGTTTCTACTACCTCTAATAACTTGTTGTGAATTGCTGGAGCAAATGCAAGTGAAGGGCCTTTCCCACATTGTATATCGCCTTCAATAATTTTACTAATCATAGGCGTACTTGTATCGTGTGTAACATCTGTTATGATAGCAATATTCGGTTTGATTCTGCGCGCAATCATTTCTGCTCCCCTTAATCCAATTTCTTCTTGCACTGCATTTACCACATAAAGACCATACGGCAATTGCTTTTTATTTTCTTTTAATAAGCGAGCTACTTCTGCAATCATGAATCCACCCACTCTGTTGTCAAAGGCACGACCAATAATAAAATCATAGGCTAATTCATCGTATCCTTCTTCATAAGTTACAACTGAACCTATTCGAATGCCAAGTGCTTCTACTTCTTTTTTACTTCTGGCACCACTATCTAGACAGAGGTTCTCAATTTTAGGAGATGGCTCTTTTTGCTCTGGATTACTTAAACGGGTATGTATAGCCGGCCATCCAAAAACTGCTTTTACTGGTCCTTTCTTACCGTGTATAATCACCCTTTTAGCGGGTGCAATTTGATGATCAACCCCTCCATTCCTTTTTAAATAAATCAGCCCTTGGTCATTAATGTAATTAACAAACCAACTTATTTCGTCACAATGCGCTTCAATTACAATTTTAAATGGAGCTGTAGGATTAATAACACCTACGGCAGTTCCATAGGGGTCGGTAAAAATGGTGTCTACATAGGGCTTTATATATTCCATCCATACTTTTTGTCCCCCGCTTTCAAATCCAACAGGAGATGGGGTATTGATGTATTTTTTAAGAAAATCCATAGACTTATCCGTGGTAACGGCTTTTGTCTTGGTTGTTTTAGCTTTTGCCATAGTTGTATGTTTATATTCAGTTCATGCCAATAATGCCACAAATTGCTTTTGCCAGCATTAATCCATCAATGATTGCAAGATAATAGAGAATGCTTTTACGTTGGTACATTAATGCAGAAACAGTTATTAACAATAAATAAGGGATACTGTTGAATAAAATTCTATGCGCATTAAAAGATTGATGCAAAGTAAATAACCAATATCCAGTCATGCTGATTATACTCATCGGTAGAATAATCCAATACAAAGTTTTTCTTATTCCAAATTTTACTACCCAAGTTTTTAATTCTTGATTGGCGTCAGTAGCATAATCTTTGAAATCAAAAAGCATACATAAAATACTGATGAAGAGCCAGTTTTTTAAAAGTAAAAGCCAGGTGAGACTTTCTAGGCTTTGATCTCTGCCAGGATAGCTTAAGTCAAAAAAAATAACTGGAGCAAAGGAAACCATTCCTGCCCAAGTCGCTCCAATTATCAGCGGCTTTAATAAACCATGCCCTCTTAGGCCCCAATTACCCCATTTGGGGTAAAGACTTTTGTAATAACCAGCTCCAAGTAACAGAAAAACAGCTAATATGATCCAGCTGATCGGACTGATTTTAGTAAAATGCGGTTGTAATCCATTCAGCATCAAAATAAGGAGGAGAAAGATTATGCCAGTAAGTGTAAGTTGAGATTTTTCAATCCATTTTTGATTATTTAAATACCAGTTTGTCCTGTCATTAAACTGAATAGGGGATCTCTTAGATTCAATATAATAGGCATGGGTATAGTACAGGACTGTAATTGAAAACAGCAGTAAATAAAATAAAATACTATTCAGCGGTAAACTTAATTGAACGGAACACTCTATTGCCAAAGCAACTGCACAAATGCCGTAAAAATAATTTCCGTAAAAAAAGCCTTTTATGAAACGGGCAATCTGCATTATCTGATTAAGATAATATCAGGAGAGTTGATAGTGTCGCTGCGATTATTTCCTTTGTCTTTTAACCAAAACCTAAAATACGCAGTATCGTTTCTATTATTGCAACCTACAATTGATGGTGTTCCTGGTACATTAGCATTATATACAAATGTAATTTCTAGTTTCCCTTTCAAATTGGGAGTACCTGTAAAATCGGGAACCTTGTTAGGACTAATGAACTGAACACCAGGTGTAGTTGGGCAGGTTCTAGAAATTTTTTGGACCCATAGTGTATCTTGAATATCGCCCTCTTTATCTGTAAAATTCAAAGAAAAAATGAGCAAATTACCTTGTCTGAGCGTTGTAGTATTAACATCCCCAAAAGTTAATGTAGGTTTAGTATTAAACTCGTCTTTTTTGCAACTAGAAAAAAAGACGGCAATTGTCAGCAGGATTAATAATTTTGTTCTCATCAGTATACTTTCTATTCAAATTTAGTTAAAACAATACAAACAAGGTTGGTACTACCCTTTGATATTAACAATATTTTTTCAGCAAGTGAATTTTCACTAGATAAATACTGTAATGCCGTATTTAGATTACAATATGAACACAATAAAGTTTATCGGCAATGGGTCGATTTAATTTGTCCTGCTCATACCAATGTTAAGATACCACAAAATATACCCGCGTTGCCTATTTCTTTTTTTAAGCATCTGCCCGTTGTAACTGGTAGTCGTCAGGCCCAAAAGATATTTGAAAGTAGTGGAACTACTGGTATGATTACTAGTAGGCATTATGTTTCAGAACTTTCCATTTATGAAAAAAGTTTTATTAGTGGGTTCCAATTGGAGTATGGTGCTTTAGAAGAATGGTGTGTGCTTGCATTATTACCTGCCTATTTAGAGAGAGAAAACTCCTCCTTGGTTTATATGGCTAATAAGATGATTCAAATGAGTAAATCTGCTCAAAGTGGCTTCTATTTGTACAATTATGCCGATTTAGCCAAAACCTTAGCTGAATTGGAAGCCAAAGGTCAAAAAACTTTATTGCTAGGGGTGACATTTGCTTTGTTAGATTTTTCTGCGCAATTCCCAATGCAATTAAATTATACAGTGGTTATGGAAACAGGTGGGATGAAAGGGAGGGGACGAGAATTAACTCGTTTAGAACTTCATGAAACCTTGACCAATCGGTTGGGAGTAAAAACTATTCATGCAGAATATGGAATGACGGAATTATTAAGTCAAGCCTACTCAAAAGGAAATGGAAGGTATCAATGTCCTCCTTGGATGAAAATATATGTAAGAAAAGAAGATGATCCTTTTGAAATATTTACAGAGGGTACTGGTCTTATACAAATTATTGATCTTGCAAATATTTATAGCTGCTCATTTATTGCTACCCAAGACATTGGTAAAGTATATTCAGATGGCAGTTTTGAAGTGTTGGGTAGAATGGATCATGCAGATATGAGAGGCTGTAGCTTATTAGTAATTTAAATCAATCCTTTATATACTTCTAGCTGCTCTCTGGCAATTTTATTCCATGAGCAAGCACTTATGACCATTTGGTGTGCATTCAGCTTTTTTCTATTCCAATGAACTGTTTCAATTTCTTTCATGCTTTCAGTAAACACTTGCATGAGTTCGTCAGATGTATTTTTTGTTAGCGTGTATCCTGCATTTGCATTTTTAATAAGATCAACTAGATAAGTATTCTCAGAAACAATCGAAGGGATTGACATAGCAGCGGATTCTAATACAACACTAGGAGCGTAGTCTAATCTTGAACACCTAACCATGATATCAATTTTACTCAATTGTTCAAATTTCAAAGCGCCAAAAACAGCTGGTTTTAGGAACACATATTTATGAAGGCCCAATTTTTTAATCAATTTTAAAATTGCATTCCTATCTTTTCCGTTACCCATTATCCATAAAATGGCATTGTTTGCCTGTTGTTTTTTAAACTTGGCAAATCCTGATAACAAAATATCTAGTCCCATTTCTGCAATATTTAATTCGCCATAAAAGCAATAAATGATTTCATCATGTTTCATGATTTTAGGAGCGATGTCTATATTGTTGTTAATTAAACCAATAGGGATGATATACGATTTTTGTAAGTCGAATTGGCAATATCGCATTAATTCATTTCGCTCATACTCACTTCTAAAATGGATTGCTGTTGCCCATTGAATGATGTTAGTATCAAAATTGCCAAAATGTTTTCTTTTTAAATAACTGCCCTGTTCTAATGCATAGGAATTAAACCTTCCATGCGGTGAAAGAATAAAAGGAATTCCATTGCTATTTAAGTGAAATAGGATTGGATAATAAATCGGAATAATGCCACCATGAACATGAACTATTGTTTGCTTGTTCAGTCCATCAATATGTTTAAGCATTTTTTGCACAGTATTCCACACAAACAAATTCGTGCTGAAATTTTTTGTTTTATATGCTTTGTTGTTAAATAAATCTAATGGTTTTGAACCAATATGCCAAACAGTTACATCGTACCCTATTTTTACTTGTTCCGTTGCCAATTGATGGATTATATCAACCAACGGACTCATTTTTGCCTTAGTATTTCTAGTAAATAAGAGATGAATTATTTCCATAAGAAATTCAGCATTTTAAATTATTCAGAATGAAAATACAGTATATTCATTTTATTTAAACATTTAAGTATGAAGTGGAAAGAGTTAACTTCAAAATCAATATTTGCAGCTTACTTCTTGCTACTTTCTGGTCAATTTCTTTATTGGATGGGAAGAATATTTTCTATTCATAATATCAAATGGTTTATTTTAAAATTAGTCATTTATGCTTACCTGATATTATGGTTGTATAATTACATTAAAACTTGGTTGGGAACATTTAAACAATTTGGTTGATTATTATTTATCGTATAAAGAGTAGCTTGAAATATGCAATATCCATATAGTGTAGATAAAAATCTATTAGATCAAATATCGTCAAACAATCATTTTGTTTTAACAACAGATTTAGAAGGTAATATCACTTTTTGCAACGAAGCATTTCAACAACTTTACCAGATTTTGGGCGAATCAGTACAAGGGGTAAATATTGATGCGCTATTTAACTCAGCTGATGCAGGAATAATTAAAACTACCATACACCAAACATTACAGACTAGGTCTAGTACCCCTGTTCTATTAAAACTAAAGAACCCTAGTGTTGGTGTGTCTGGTTCGTTCATTCAATTTGAGTTTAGTATTATCAATGATAGAAGGTCTCATCCATTGGCATTTTTGTTTTTAGGAAAATTATCTACCACTGTTTCAGTAAATTCCAGTGCGTCTGGGTCATCAACTCCATCAGGTGGGTTGTCTGGTCAAAACAGAGAATGGTTTAGAGACATTGCTGATTTTATGAAAGAAATGGTTTGGATGAGTGATCATCAGCATCATTTAAATTTTGTAAATAAATCATGGCTAAAATTTAGGGGAGTGTCATTAGATACTGAACTTGGTGATGGCTGGATGGAAGCAATTTATACCGAAGATAAATACAATGTAAAGCAGGCTCAACAAACTGCAATCTCATCTAAATTGCCATATACTATTCAATTTAGGTATAGGCAATACGATGGCCATTTTAAGTGGGTTGAAATGCAAGCAGATCCAATGTTTACTAGTTTAGGAGATTTTGTTGGTTATACTGGAACATTGCAGGATATTACGAGTGTTAAAGAGTTGCAATTGCAACTGAATAGGCAAAATGAAATGCTAGAGATATCTAAAGTAGAATTTGCAAAATTTACAAAAATCGCTCAAAGGATTAATGTTGTTATTGTTTTATGCGATCCAGCTTACAGAATTACTTGGGTGAATGATAGCTTTGTGAAGCTTACAGGATACCCGTTGCGTGAAGTGAATGGAAAGAATCCACAATCTTTTTTATCAGGTGCTGATACTTCCACTGAGGTTTTAGACAAACTGAATAAAGCAATTAATCAAGGCAAAAGTTTGCGCACAGAAATTATCTTCTACGCCAAAAATGGAAATAAAATATGGTTGGATTTGAAAATGGAAACCTTGTTTGATAAACAAGGCAACGTGATTGGATATTTAACCATACAAAATGATATCACTAAAAAGAAGATGACTGAGAAAGATGTTGAAGAACAAATGTCACATCTAAAGCAAATCTCGGATATCGCTTCTTTTGAACTTCGTCATGAGTTTTCTAAAATTCTTCAAATACTTCAAACGGCTAAGTTTCAACAAAATACGCTGGAAGGGTTACAGCAAATTCTTTTAGATATTGAGTCATCAGCAAATACGATGAATCAAGCAATTCTTAAAATATTTGATGAAGTAAGTATTGCATCAACTACCAATATTGCACTTAATAAATTTTTGTTGAATCAAGCAATTGAAGAAATAATGTTGGTGGATGATGACTATATGATCAATAAATTAAATACAGTCATCATCCGGAAAGTACTACCCAATATGAATGTAACGGTTTTTGATAATATTGAAGAATCAATTGATTATTTAAAGGCAAACCCTACATTAAAAAGGAAAATATTCCTAGACTTGAATTTTATGGGTAGAAATGGGTGGGACTTTTTAGATGAATATGAAAAAATGAATCAGCCCTGGCCAATTATCATCTTAACTTCTTCAATAGATCACAATGATTATGAAAAGTCTAAGAAGTATTCTAATGTTACCCACTTTATAACCAAGCCACTAACTGTGCCTCAGTTTGAGGCACTCAGTGAATTAGATCAAGCTTCTCCTGTTGGCAACTAAATAACTGTTTCATTAAAAGACCATTTTGTGCCGTATTTGTTTGGTGTAGGGATTTCAATATTATTTTCAAATCAATGCCGTTGGTGTAATACCAGCCTTGTTGATTAGTCAGTTTTAGGTTATTGTAATCGGCATAGGTTATAATCGGCAATTGCATATACATTGCCTCTAGTAATTTGATTGAATCATTTTTTTTATGATTGGCATCAATGTAAATGAAGCAGTTGCTTCTAAACATATTATATGTTCTCCATTCTATATTTGAGTTGATCATTTGGATTAAATTGCAGTCTGCATATTTTTTATACAATGCTTTTGCATATGGGTTAGCGTCCCATTTTCCAATGGCTACTAAGGGGAATTCATTTAATTTTTTAACGCAGTCAAAAACAATATGAATATCATTTTCGGGTTCAGGATTGGTATTTATTAATGCGTATTTCCCATATAAAAAAGGGTATTGTAAATGATCTCTAGCTTGTATCATTTCATATATACATCGATCTTGAATTTCTTTCAAAATATTTGCTGATATCATTATATTTATTGCGCTTCAAATAAATTCACATGCAATTTTAATATCTTGTTCCATTGAAATTTTTCAATGGCCATTCTAAACGAATTTCTGCGTTTAGAAGACCATTGATTGTACTTGATTTCGTTCAGTGTTTTTAAAAGTAGTTTGGCTAAATACTTGTAATTATTTTCTTCCATCACAAATCCAGCATTATATACTTTTATATGTTCGCTAAGCATGTTTTCAGCAGCTACAATTGAAGGAACGGAAGCAGCAGCAGCTTCGATGATTGTTGTTGGGAAAAATTCAGATCTCGATGGTCTTAGAAATAAATCTATTTGGTTGAGAATATGTATTTTGTCTTTTCCTTCAGGAAGCTTTTTAAAATGAACATATTCTTCAATGTTTAATTCTTTAGTTAATGCTACTAATTCATTTTTATCTTTTCCTTCTCCAATTAACCATAAACTTCCAGCTTCAAGGTATTTATTTTTGTAATCGGCAAATGCCCATAAAATGGTATCTAAGCCATATACGTTTATATTAAAGTCTCCCATATAGGCAAATACAGGAACATCTTTGTTTCGATTTTTTTGTAGGATGGTAGTTGGATATACGCTTGTCATTTGGAATTATTTAGCTTTAATCATTTTAAATGTTGCTAAATTCATGCCGTTGCCATTTTATAAAATATGGCATTGATTTTCAATAAGTTATAAAAATAATTGGTTCGCTTGTATTCCAATAATGGGAATGCCTTATTAATTTGGGACTTTTAAATGGGGGTAATCAGTATTGATTTGTTCAATAACCATCATTATTATGCCATTCAATAATTTTATTTGATTCAATAGATCAATATTGTTCGGTTCTGATTGTGCCATTTCTTCAATCAATTTGATTGGTTTGACAGCTTTTTCAATTCCCATTCCTCTAATTGCAGATTTTATTCTATGAGCTGTTTTTTCGACCATTTTCCAGTCTTGTTTACTAGCTGAATTGTCTAGCAGTTCCATATCAGTAGGCATTGTCTTTAAAAAAAGACCAATCATTTTTTCAATAAATGCTGGATTGTTTTTGCCCATTCCCATGATTAAATCTTCGTTGTATAATTTGTGGTGCTTATTTGGAACATGTTCAATTTTATTGTTTTCAATGATAAAAGCTTCTTTGTTTAAACCATTGATGATTGCATC
This sequence comes from Sediminibacterium sp. FEMGT703S, assembly GCA_002786355.1. Classification (GTDB taxonomy): domain Bacteria; phylum Bacteroidota; class Bacteroidia; order Chitinophagales; family Chitinophagaceae; genus Sediminibacterium. The sequence goes on along the minus strand of PGCO01000003.1, from coordinate 385,025 downwards.
CAATAATTGTATTTCTTGAAAAGGCTTGCTGGTGTATCCATTCATGCCAGCATCTTTGTATTTTTTTTCATCTCCATTTAAAGCATTGGCTGTAATAGCTATTATTGGAATACGATTAATTTTTGGGTCTTTCATGCTCCGAATAATTGAAGTAGCCTGTATTCCGTCAATATAAGGCATTGATATGTCCATCAAAATAATATCATATGTCTTAAGCTGAACCATTTCAATTACTTCTTTTCCATTTGATGCGATATCAATTTGTATATTCCTTTCCTCAAGAATTGAACTGGCAATAAATTGATTCATTTCAACATCTTCTGCCAGTAATACTTTGCATCTTTTTAGTTTTTCATAATTTTCAACCTTTTTAATAGTAGTCGAAACAGAAGATTGTTTTTTAAATGGAATGATGCAGCTAAATGTAGATCCTTTGCCTAATTCACTATCAACAGCGATTCTTCCTCCAAGAAATTCAACAAGATTTTTACAGATGCTGAGCCCTAGTCCTGTGCCGCCATATTTTCTTGTTGTTGCAGATTCTGCTTGTTTATATGGTTCAAATAGCGGTTCAACCATGTCTGGGGCTATACCAATTCCAGTATCTTTTATTTCAATTTTCAACCAAATCTGTTCTGGTGATTCGGTTATGGTACTCAAATAAATTTTGATGCCGCCTTTCTCGGTAAATTTTATAGCGTTGCTTAATAGATTATTAAGAATTTGACCTATTCTATATGGATCTCCAAATATTGTTGGATTATCACTCATTTGGTTTTCAAAATCTAAATAAAGTTTCTTTTCTTTTACCCTTAATTGAAAACCTTCCGCAATCCCTATAATCTTTTCTGCTAGCGAAAAAGGGATTTCTTCTAACTCTAATTTGCCAGATCTGATTTTTTCAAGGTGTAAGATATCGTTAACAATGGTTAATAGATTTGTTGTTGCTTCATTAATCATTGAAGTCATTTTGAGCTGCTTTTGGTTAAGCTTTGTTTTAGCTAGTAAATTAACTACACCCAAAATTCCACTCATTGGTGTTCTTATTTCATGACTTACATTTGCCAAGAATAAATCTTTTGCTACCGATAATTCTTCTGTGATTTTTTTTGCTTTTTTTAATTCATTTTCTATTCTTACTCTCTCGGTTATATCTGTATTGTATCCAATGAGCATTTCAATATTTTCAGACTCGTCTAAAATGGGATTTATACTGCGCAGCAAATATTGCACTTTCCCATTTTCATCTGTCTTCATTTCTTCTATCTGTCCACTGGTTTTTTTTGTTATTACATAATTGAATAATGATTTATAAGATTTAATGGTATCATAATTTAAATCTTTGTTGTTGTTTTTATTAATTAACCATTCAATTATCCACTGCCTTAAATCATTGTCTTTAATTGCTTTTGGATTTAAAAATAAATCTGAAAACGAAGGGTTTAAAACTGCAATATCTATTGGTAGATGGCTTATAACTTTTTCATAAATTTCTTTTTGATGGTCAATTTGTTTACTCAGGTTATAAATTTTTGTTGTGTTGCTATAAAGCCATAAATGTCCTTTGTACAAATCGCCATCAAATATTGGGAAAAAGTCCCTTTCTATTATTGTGCCATCAATTAGTTCAAAAATATCATTTCTTACTTCTTTCTTGTTATTTAAAATCTCGTTTGTTCTTTTGTGGAAATCGGTAGGGTTTAAAAACTGAGATTGGTCAAAAAAAGGATTGCTTAGTAAATCAGTACCAATTAAATGATCAATAGGAATATTAATTTTTAGTAAATCGAGTAATGTATTATTAAGTGTCATTACTAGACCAATTTCATTTTCAAATAGTATTCCAGTTGGTAAATGATTAAGAGCGTCTAATATGATTTCTTTTGAATAATCCTTAGGATTTGGTTGCTTTTCTTTTATAATATTTTTTAAATAGGCAATCTCGTTGTCTTTCTCTTGTAGTTTTTTTTCAAGTGCAAATCTTGCCGATTTTTCCATTTCTAGCTCTATGGAAATTAATGAATACGCTTCTGGATTGGTCCTTTTGATGGGCATTTGATTTACTTTATTATTTCCCCATTTTGCATCATTCTATATATGGTAGATTTCCCAATTCCTAATTTTTTTGCAACTAGAATAACATCTTGATTGTATTTATTCAGGAAATGCTGAATTATTTTATTTTCATATTCTTTCAAACTCAATTCAGTACTTAACAAATTACCTAATTGAGAAATATTATCAATACTAATATCTTCTGGTTGAATAATATGGTTTTCGGCCATCACAATTGCTAATTCAATGATAGATTTTAATTCTCTAATATTGCCGGGGAAATTATACTGTTTTAACTTTTCTATTGCTTCAGGCGAAAGTGTTTTAATCGCAATTCTATTTTCACTGCAAAAACTTTGGATAAAATATTTTGACAAAATTAAAAAGTCGTTCCCTCTTTCTCTTAAGGGGGGGAGCTCTATAGGTAGACCCAATAATCTATAGTATAAATCTTCCCGAAATTGTTTGTTTTTAACTCCGTTCAATAAATTTTTATTGGTAGCTACAATAATTCTTATATCTAATGGTATCACTTGATTGCCTCCCACTCTTGTGATTTCTCTTTCTTGTAATACTCTTAAAATTTTAGTTTGTAAGTGAAGATTCATTTCACCTATTTCGTCTAAAAAAATGGTCCCTTTATGGGCCTCCTCAAATTTTCCTATTCGCTTATTATTCGCCCCAGTAAAAGCGCCTTTTTCATAACCAAATAATTCGCTTTCCAATAATTCAGAAGGGATAGCTGCAACATTTATTGCAACAAACGGGAATTTTTGCCTTGTTGAATTATAATGAATTGCTTTCGCAACCATTTCTTTACCAGTACCCGTTTCTCCGGTAATAGAAACGGTAATATTGGTCTTTGTTGCTTTTTCTATTAGTTCATATACTTTCTGAATGGCTACACTTTGACCTATGATTACTTTTGAGAAATCATAGGTTTTTTTTAGTTCATTTTTTAGATCTTCTACTTCTTGTTTTAAGCCTTTGATTTCTTGTAAATGCTGAAGTGTATTCCAAAGTCTATCTTTTGTATCCTCATCCTTTACAATATAATCAAAGGCGCCAGATTTCAGTAATTCAACTGCTGTGCTAATTTGTTCTTGTCCGGATATAATAATAACTGCAGTTTCTGGGTATAAGTCTTTAATTTTTTTCAATACTTTACTTCCATCTGCATCGCCTACTGCCAACGAATAATCAAGTGTTACTACATCTGGTTTTTCAGGTAATTTTTGGAAAAAAGATTTTTCTGTATCAAATCGATCAACTTGGTAATCAGGGTTTAGTGATAAATAATGCTCAAGCATGGTTCCATACCAGAGGTCGTCTTCTAATATGAAGATTTTTAGTGGTTTTAAAGGCTTCATTGGATCTTGTTAATGCATAACAATTTAATGATATTTTTTAGGTAAAAACAGTTTTAAATCCCAAAAAGGGAATTTTTGTCTCAAAATTGTACCATTATATTAGCTAATTCTCCTCTAATTATTTGATTATTAGTTCATTAATAAATGGCATGTTTTTTACATTATTAATAAAAAGATAAGAATGAATCAAACCAATCCTCCTGTCAGCTTATTTCCGCAATTTGTTAGTCAGGCTGCATTGTTAGAAGCTATTTATAATAAATTGCCTGACATGGTATTTTTATTTGATGTGAGAGATCGGAAGTTTGTAATGAGGAATCCCGCTTTAGACAATATGTTAGGATTTGAACATTTAAAAGAGATAGAGATTAACTGTATTTCTTTAAGATCCTTGATTCATCCAGAAGATTGGCGCTTAGTTCAAACTGCAATGCAAAAAGTAGGTGAAACCGAAAATGAAAATGTAGAAATTGAATGTAGGTGTATTGATCAAAACCACCAATATCAGTTTTTTCAAACTCGATTGTCAGTTTTTGAGAGACGGGATGGCATTGTTTTATACCTTATTGGTATTTCTCAAAATATTACCGAGAAGAAAAAAGTAGAGAGTCAAAGTTTGCTCTTTAAAAATCGATTACAAGAATTGTCTTTTATTACTTCCCATGAAATGCGACATGAATATGCTAAAATTCAATCAATTGTTAATTTGATGGATAATCGATTTATTTCTGATGCAGAACGAATTGATTTAATTGCAGAAGCCAAAAAATCAATACAATTAATTAATGCATCAATTTTTAAGCTGAATCATAAGCTTTCTTTTAATCAGCATGATGAATATTTTGAAATGAATAAAACGCCAGTGAAGTACACACAAATCATTTTTATTGATGACGATGTATTAACGAATGTATTGAATAAGAAAATTGTCCAAGCATTTTTGCCTGAAATGCCTGTTGCTGTTTATATTGATATAGATGATGCATTAAACGAAATTCGTTTGCAAACAGATTTGAAACAAACTTTGATATTTTTAGATATTAATTTTCCTGGTAGGGGAGGATGGGAATTTTTAGATGAGTATGACCAATTTTCTAATGCGTCTAATGTAATTGTTTTATCTTCTTCCATTGACAATCGAGATAGGGAAAAAGCCCGGAGCTACAGAGCAGTTATTGATTATATCACAAAGCCTTTGTCTTTTGATTTTATTAAAACCTTCTTTGAAGAGTTCAAGACAAATCAACAGGATAATCGATAAGCTTACGTATTAATTTGTTTCCTTATCTTTAATGTATAATTACTGGTTTACAAAGCGGTAAGTAAACAATTATGCGAATACTCATTGCGGACGATCATGGTTTAATTAGAGAAGGGTTAAAAAAGATTTTATTAGAATCTCTCCCTTTTGCAGAAATTCATGATGTATCTGATTCTGCAGAGCTTTTTAAAAAGTCAATTAGAGAAAAGTGGGATATCATTATTTCTGATATAAGCATGCCTGGTTATTCGGGAATTGAAATTCTTAAGCAAATCAAAACGCATGTACCTAACACGCCTGTTTTAATGCTGAGCATGCACTCTCCAGAACAGTATGCTGTAAGAGCAATTAAAGCTGGAGCCTCTGGTTATTTAACCAAAGAAAGCGCCCCCTACGAACTAGTAACAGCGGTTCAACAAATTTTAAGTGGAAGAAAATATATTACCAACCGAGTAGCGGAAGTTTTAGCTAGTTCACTTGAAATGGATACAAATAAATTGCCACACGAAAATTTATCTGATAGAGAGTTTGAAGTTTTAAAAAAGTTGGTTGAAGGGAAGTCCGTATCTGAAATCAGCGAAATGCTTTCTCTGAATATTAATACAATTAGCACTTATAGGGCTCGAATTCTCGACAAGATGGGATTGAAAAGTAACGCAGATCTAATTCGTTATGCAATCGAACACAAGATTTCTGAATTGTAGTATTTATACTACATGCTGTCGTGTAAATATGGGATGATTATATGCTTTCCAACTACAACTTGAATAAATTGGTTCAATTAGCTTTGTAAATTAAGCTTTCAAGCTTAGTTTAAAATCCAATTTTCCTGAAAAACCAGTTGTAGTATCAAAACTACATAAGCTTTGTGGGCCAGCCCTACAAAGCTTTCTTTTTTAGTGGATTACATTTGAGTAAGTTATATTTTATGATACCCCAATCCTTAAATATTTTAATTGTTGAAGATGCTTTAATCATTATAAAGCAATTGTATCATCTCTTGTCAGATAAGCAAACTACCTTAAATATTCAAATTGCTGAAAGCGCTGAGCTGGGCTTGCAAAAAATGAATGAGCAATTTCCTGATGTGCTTATTTTAGACATTAAACTACCTGGCATTAGTGGGTTAGAATTATTGAACAAAGTAAAAACCGAGTATCCATCATCATCTCCTTTGATCATTTTTTTAACCAATATGCCTCATTCAACATACCGATATGAGTGCTTAAATAAAGGAGCTCACTTTTTTTTAGATAAATCAAGAGACTTTTTATTACTGCCTGAAATTATAGATAAGTTTATCATAAACAGAGATTTTAATAAGGTCATTTCTTACCCATTAATTTCAAACTTATGCAATACAAACTCGTAATCGATAACGCCTTATCGCAAAGTGAAGAAATGATTGATCAATTTTTATTAGCGACAGATTTAGAAGGAAAAATAATTTATTGTAATGATTCATTTCAACGGTTATATAAATTATTGGGTGAGTTTGTTTCTGGGTTACCAATTGAGTCAATTTTAAATGCCAAAGAAACTGGATTGTATAAAAATGCACTACTGCATTGCAGGCAAAATAAAAATGCTAATGAAAAGTTGGCTTTTAAAAAGCCTGGTACTGAATTAAAGGATGAATATATTCATTTTGCCATGCGCCCCAATTTAGATAAGAATGGGAAGATGGTAGGGGTCATATTAAAAGGTGCTTTAACAAGTGTTAAGCCGATCATTGATCATAATACGAAACCGGTTACTATGCTCAAATCAAGCTTGGTTAATCCTAGCAGTTGTTTTGAAACAATGGCCGATTTTATGCCTGAAATAATGTGGCTAACAGACAAACAGCACCAACTTATTCGCGTAAACCAAGCTTGGATTAATTTTTCTGGTGCTGATGCAGAGGAAGATCTTGGAAATGGGTGGTTGAAACGCATTCATCCAGAAGATATTGAAAGGGTAATTGATGAGCAAAAATCCGCATTTTCTGCCCAAGCGGCATATTCAATTACTTTCCGTTTCAGAAGAATGGATGGGAGTTTCAGATGGGTCAATATGAAAGGTAATCCCTTATATTCCGAGACAGGTGAGTTTTTGGGATATACTGGATTGTCTTTAGATATAACGCCTGTTAAAGAAGCTCAAATTCAAATTAGAAGACAGCAAGAATTGATGGAAAGTACTAAGATTGAATTTGGAAAGTTTACAAAAATTGCACAAAAAATTGGAAGTATTATTATCATGTGCAATGCCGATAATCGAATCACTTGGGTAAATGATGCATTTGTAAAAACTACAGGGTATAGTTTAAAAGAGGTTTGCGGTAAAACACCCGGTAGTTTTTTGAAAGGCCCTGAAACAAGTAAGGAGACATTGAACAGAATTAAAAAAGTGATTGAACACGGAAAAGGAATAAGAACAGAAATTTTATACTATACCAAAAATGGGTCGAAGGTTTGGTTAGATTTAATGGTTGAGTCTTTATTTGATCAAGATGGAATTATCGCAGGTTATATTACTATTCAAAAAGATATTACGCTAAAGAAAATTTCAGAAAAAGAAGTACTGGAGCAAATGAATTATTTAAAGAAAATTTCTTTTATTACTTCACATGAATTGCGCCATGAGTTTTCAAAAATTTTACAGTTATTGCAAACAGCTAAGTTTCAAGATCATAATGTAGCTACTTATTCGCAAATATTTTCTGATATAGAGCATTCTGCAAATTTGATGAACGACACAATTTTTAAATTGAATGATCAGATTAATTTTGCTTCTTCAAGTAGTATCTCTTTAAATAAGTATATATTAAATCAGGCTATTGAGGAAATTGTCTTAGTAGATGATGATCATTTAGTCAATAAATTGAATGAACTGATTATAAGAAACGTAATGCCAAGCATGCCGGTACATACTTTTGATCATGTAGACAATGCATTGCAATATGTGAAAGACAATCCTAATACAAAGCGAAAAATATTCTTAGACCTTAATTTTTCTGGTAGATCTGGATGGGATTTTTTACATGAGTATGAAAAATTAGGTCATGTATGGCCTGTAGTGATTTTGACTTCTTCTATTGATCATATTGATTATGAGCGCTCAAAGAAATTTTTGAATGTGACTCATTTCATTACAAAACCATTGACAATTGAACAATTTGAAAAGCTAAGTGAGATGGAACATATGGTCGTTCATTAATTGATGGGTCTACTGTTTTGCCATCCAATTAATACAACCCCAATAATTACTAATATAGTGCCCAATATTTGTTCAAGTAAAATGGGTTCATTCAAAAAAATGGAAGCTTGAATAATTGTTGAAACAGGTCCAATGCTCGTTATGATGGATGCATTATTGCTCCCTATTTTTTTCATTCCACTACTCATCATAAAAGAGGGAATAACAGTAGCAATAACAGCCAGAGCTGCCCCATACCACCAAAGCTGAGTAGACATATTTACTTTGCTCCATTGTTGCTGAACAATGAAGTGCGTAAAAACACCCGCAGTTGCTGCTAGCATTGCGTAAGCGGTATATCTTGTGGCACCTGCTTTAACCACCATTTTACCTGTTCCAACTAAATAAAATGAATAGGTTACTGCACACAAAAAAACCATGAATGATCCAAAGTAAAATTGTGGATTATGATGAATCGTACCCAATTCTGCATAATATGCAATCCCAATTCCTGTATAAGTAAGTGCTAAAGCAAATAATTGGATTTTAGTGATGGTGCTCTTAAAAATCATAGTATTTAGTAATACAGCAAATGTGGGGTACAGAAATAAAATCAAGCGTTCTAATCCCGCAGAAATATATTGTAAGCCTATAAAATCGAATAAGCTACTTAAGTAGTAGCCCAATACCCCTAAAGCTATAATCCAAAACCAATCTTTTTTGTTCAACTGCTGTGCAGACTCTTTTTTGCCTGAAAACCAAGCAGCTACTAAATAGAAAGGGAGCGCTAAAAGCATTCGCAAACTAAGTAAGGTTAAAGCATCAACACCGGTATTACTAAACGCCAATTTTACCCAAATGGCTTTGGTAGAAAATAATATAGCTCCGCCAATGCTTAGTAAAAAGCCGGTTAAAAATAATGATGAGCGTTTGGCCCCATTCATTTTAAACACTCACATTAAAGTCTCTGAGCGCGTCGTTTAAGCTGGTTTTTAAATCGGTGCTTGGTTTACGCTGTCCAATGATTAGCGCGCAACTGACTTGGTATTCACCTGCATTAAATTTTTTGGTATAGCTACCCGGAATCACAACACTTCGAGCAGGAACACGGCCTTTCATTTCAATCGGTTCTGATCCACTCACATCGATGATTTTAGTAGATTGGGTTAATACTACATTTGCTCCTAATACTGCTTCCTTTTCAACAATCACCCCTTCTACAACGATACAACGGCTTCCAATAAAACAGCCATCTTCAATAATTACAGGACTTGCTTGTAAAGGTTCAAGTACGCCTCCAATTCCAACACCTCCGCTTAAGTGTACGTTTTTGCCTATTTGAGCGCAACTTCCAACAGTAGCCCAAGTATCTACCATAGTGCCCTCATCTACATAAGCACCAATATTTACATAACTAGGCATTAAAACAACATTCTTCGCAATATATGCACCATACCTAGCCGTAGCAGGTGGAACTGCTCTAACCCCTAATTCTTTATAATTGGTTTTGAGTAACATTTTATCGTAAAACTCAAATGGGGGCATTTCCCAAGTTTGCATTTGTTGAATGCCAAAATATAAAAGGATTGCTTTTTTAACCCACTCATTCACTACCCATCCATCAGCATCAGGGCTTGCAACTCTTAGCTGACCTTTATCTACTGCTTCAATTACTTGTTTAACTGCATCACTATACTTAGCATCCTTCAAAAGTTCTCTATTGTTCCAAGCTTCTAACACTAATTCTTGCGGCATATTTTAAATTTTAGCAAAAGTACAAAATTTAGCTTTTTTAATTGTATGAGAATGATTTAAAGCATATCCTTAGTTTTGTTGAATGCAAAGGATGCTGATTATTCAAACGGCTTTTATTGGGGATGTGGTTTTAGCAAGCGCAATGCTAGAATCTTTGCATCAAGCATATCCAACCGCAGATTTAGATATATTGGTTCGTAAAGGGAATGAATCTTTATTTACCGGGCATCCCTTTTTAAAGAATACCTTGATTTGGAATAAGCAAAAAGATAAATACAAGCACCTTTGGCAATTGCTCACACAAATTCGTAAGCATCGATATGATGCAGTCATCAATTTACAACGATATGCTGCAACTGGGTTCCTAACTGCTTTTTCAGGAGCAAAAGAAAGGATTGGGTTTGATAAAAATCCACTTAGTTCCCTGTTCACTAAAGTGATTCAACACCAAATGGGCAACAATACCGGGTTGCATGAGATTGAACGAAATCAATTGTTACTGCACTGGCCAGCAACCAAACTTTGTATGCCCAAACTCTATCCAACAGAAAATGATTTTCATTTTGTGGAACCATTTAAGCAAGGAAAATACATTTGTTTTGCTCCTTCATCAGTTTGGATGACTAAACAGTTTCCACCTGAAAAATGGATAGCATTTCTACAACAATTGCCTTCCACTATTCAAGTGTATGCAATGGGTGGGCCAAGTGATTATGCATTGTGTCAGCAGATTATTGACCAAAGTGGCCATCAACGTTCCACTAATTTAGCAGGTAAGTGTAATTTTTTACAATCTGCAGCATTAATGAAAGACGCATTAATGAACTATGTAAACGATTCTGCTCCAATGCATTTTTGTTCCTCGGTTAATGCGCCAGTTACTGCTATTTATTGCTCTACCATTCCTGGTTTTGGATATGGGCCTTTGAGTACAAAAAGTTATATCGTTCAAATCAATCGGGATCTTGCCTGCAGGCCTTGTGGATTGCATGGAAAGAATCAATGTCCTGAGGGGCATTTTGATTGTGGATATAAAATTGAAATTGCGCAATTAATGCGTTGCTTGCCCGCTACATAATAAACAATCTTACATTTGCAGCAATGACCATTCAGTTTAGTGATAAGGAAGAAGCTATATTTAAAAAAATAGGGGCAGTGGCCGATGCATTAAATATGCCATGCTATTTAATTGGAGGCTTTGTACGAGATAAAGTCATTGGCAGAAATACCAAAGATGCAGATATTGTTTGTTTAGGAGACGGTATAGCCCTTGCACATGCCTTTGCCAATGAGTTAACACCCAAACCTATTGTAGCTTATTTTAAAAATTTTGGAACTGCTCAAATTAAGTTGGATGACTTTGAGATTGAATTTGTAGGAGCGAGAAAAGAGAGTTATCAGCAAGATAGTAGGAAGCCTCAAGTTGAACAAGGCACTTTAGCCGACGATCAAAACAGAAGAGATTTTACTATTAATGCATTGGCAATTAGCTTAAATGATGCCCATTTTGGACTGTTATTAGATCCATTTGATGGGATACAAGCCATAGCAGATAAAAGAATTCAAACACCATTAGAACCAGTACAAACTTTTAGTGACGATCCGTTAAGAATGCTGAGGGCAATTCGATTTGCCACTCAATTGAATTTTGTTATTGAAGAGCAAACATTTAAAGCAATTGGTGAGAATGTGCATCGGATGAAAATAGTGAGTCAAGAAAGAATAACGGATGAATTGAATAAAATCATGCTATGTGCCAAGCCTTCCATTGGATGGGACTTACTCTATAAATCAGGGTTACTTAAATTGATTTTCCCTCAAATGGTAGACTTACATGGGGCGGTGTACATAGAAGGAAAAGGGCATAAGGATAATTTTTATCATACCCTTCAAGTATTAGATAATATTGTACCGAATACGCAAAATCTTTGGCTTAGGTGGGCTGCATTATTGCACGATATTGGCAAGCCGGCCACTAAAAAATTTGAAGAGGGGCATGGATGGACTTTTCATGGACATGAAGTAGTGGGTGCTAGAATGGTTCCTAAAATATTTTCTAAGTTGAAATTGCCGCTACATGACCCCATGAAATATGTTCAAAAGCTGGTTCTTTTGCATTTGAGACCAATCAGTTTAACAAAGGAAAATATAACGGATAGTGCAGTAAGAAGATTATTGTTTGATGCAGGGGAAGATATAGACGATTTAATGACACTTTGTGCAGCCGATATTACCAGTAAAAATAAACAGAAGGTAAACCGATACTTGCAGAATTTTGAAATGGTGAAGGAACGAATGCAACAGGTTGAAACCCAAGACCAGCTTAGGAATTGGCAGCCTCCAATTAGTGGAGAATTAATTATGGAAGTATTTGGATTAACCCCTGGTAGAAATGTGGGCGTAATTAAAGATGCAATACGAGAAGCTATATTGGATGGGATTATTCCGAACCAATTTGAATTGGCTTATCAATATATGTTAGAAAAAGGAGCAGAATTGAATCTAAAACCCGTTAAATAATCGCTATTTTGCAGCCCAATCATTAAATCTTGGCGGGATGGCTGTTTTAAAGTTTAGAATTTATTTAGAGGAAGACGACGCGGTTTATCGTGATATCGTTATTAAGCATAACCAATTCTTTTTGGACTTGCATTTTGCTATTTTGAAATCCTTTGAATTTGATTCGAAGCACCAAGCTACTTTTTTTAGAAGCAATGATAACTGGTTGCGCGGAAGGGAAATTAGTTATGAAAAATACGATAAACCTTATCGCGTAGAACCCTTTTTAATGGCCGAAACTACCATTGGTTCAGAAATACAGGATGTAAATCAAAAATTTATTTACGAATACGATTTTGCAAAAGGTTGGGTTTTTTTGATTGCATTAATTAGTGTAAATAAAGAGTCCAATCCTAAATTAACTTACCCAGCTGTTTCAAGAGTAGAAGGTATTGGCCCACAGCAGTATGGAACAAAAAGTTTGTTGGGTGACAAGTTTGCCGACATTGAAGAGAAATATGATTTAAATGAAACAGCGGATGGATTTGTAGAAGAAGGCGAAGAAGCTGAAAGTGAAGCCGATGGCGATGATGATGGCATTGGTGGTGAAGAACAAAGAGACGATTTTGAAGACTAAACCAACTATTTATATTCTTGCAGGCCCAACAGCAGTAGGTAAAACCGCTGTGTCTATAGCATTGGCCAAAGCGCTCAATACTGAAATTATTTCTGCTGATTCAAGACAATGTTTTACTGAATTGTCGATTGGTGTTGCAAGACCAAGCGAAGCTGAAATAGCTGCAGTACAACATTATTTTATTGCCGATCATTCTGTTGAAGCAGATATTAATGCGGGTTATTTTGAGCAATTTGCTTTATATAAGTCCGAAGCTGTTTTTGCTAAAAATGACCAATTGGTTATGGTTGGTGGTACGGGTTTATATATTCGCGCTTTTTGTGAGGGGATTGACCCAATGCCACAAATAAATCCAAGTATCCGTGAAGCCATTATTGCCAATTATACCTCAAAGGGTTTAATTTGGTTACAAGCCGAATTAAAGCATCGTGATCCTGTATTTTGGGAAACAGCCGAGAAATCGAATCCACAAAGATTGATGCGTGCATTAGAAGTATTAAATGCAACAGGTAAGTCTATTCTCCATTTTAGAACTGCTGAAAAAAAACAACGCACTTTTAATGTGGTGAAAATAGGATTAGAAATGCCGATGGATCTATTGACTAATCGAATTAATGCAAGGGTAGATCAAATGATTCAAGATGGATTACTTGAAGAAGTACAGTCAGTTCTTCAATATCGAAACAAACCTGCTTTACAAACAGTGGGGTATAAAGAACTATTTGATTATTTAGATGGAAATATTTCAAAGGAAGAAGCCATCCTTCAAATTAAACAACATACCCGTCAATATGCAAAGCGCCAAATGACTTGGTTTAAAAAAGACCCTGAATTTAGATGGATTAATATGGCAAATGATTCAGTAGAATCAGCAGTCGCAAAAATATTGGGTGAATAAATACTTGGTTAATAAATATTAACCTCTCTTTCTAATTGAATCCCAAAACACGCTTTTACTTTTTCAATAATTTGTGTACTTAAATTAAAAATTTCAGCCCCAGTGGCACTTCCATAGTTTACTAAAACAAGCGGCTGAAATGGATAACACCCCGCATCGCCTATTCTGAAACCTTTCCATCCAGTTTGCTCAATTAACCATGCAGCTGGAACTTTAGTAAATGCTGTTGCAGAAACAGCAAAACCCGGCATGTCTTTGTAATCTTGTTTAAGTTGATCATATAATGCCGTTGGTATAATAGGATTCTTAAAAAAACTACCTGCATTGCCAATTTTTGTAGGGTCTGGTAATTTGCGTTGTCTTATTCTAGTAACCGCCTCAGCAATGGATTGAATATTTGGCTCTTGAACATTCATATGGATTAATTCTTGTTCAATATTGCCATAGCTAGTATTGTATTTTGGAATTTTACGCAATTTGAGTATCACCGATAGAATAATAAATTGATTGCGTAATTGATGTTTGAATACACTTTCCCTGTATCCAAACTCACAGGCTTTATTGTCAAAAGTAATCACAGTACCATTGCTAATTTGTACTGCTTCCAAACTTTCAAATACATCTTTTATTTCTACACCGTATGCACCAATATTTTGCATGGGAGATGCCCCTACATTGCCCGGAATTAAACTCATGTTTTCAATTCCTTGATATTGCATGTTAACGCAATAGGTTACCATTTCATGCCAGTTTTCACCAGCCATTGCCTTTATATAAAAATATTCATGATCTTCTTTTATTAGCTCAATGCCTTTCAGAGCATTTTGTAAAACAAGCCCATCATAATTTTTAGTGAAAAGTAAGTTGCTCCCTCCGCCTAGAACGAGTAGGGGATTATTGTTGGTTTTATTCCATTCCAATATTTCCTGTATTTCATATAATGAAGCAACCCTGCAAAAATGTTTAGTTAATACATCAATCCCAAAGCTATTAAAGGGTTTTAGTGAAATATTTTCTTGTAGTTGAATCATTAATAAATTGGATCTGCATTAGGAATAATATGAACGGATCGATATCTTTTATTGCTCTGTATAATAATCATTTGTTGGTGAATAGCTCTTTTACAATTATTAACTGTTCTGCTATCTTTCGGCAACTTCAATAAAATTTCCCAAATATATTGATTTCGTATTCTGTCTACGATGGGTTGCGATGGGCCATTTAAATATGAACCAAACTGATTTAGTAAGCCTTGCTGCATAATATTGGCAGCTTCTTCTGCAATATGTTTGTCTTTATGTTTAAATATAACTTGTATCAATCTGGTAAAAGGCGGGTAAAGAAATTGTTGTCTATTCTCTATTTCGAATTGATACAATGCTTGGAAATTATGTTGCTGAACAAATTGCAACACAGGGTGCTGTAAATTACTCACTTGAACCATTACTTTCCCCAATCCATCTTTTCTGCCAGCTCTTCCACTTACTTGTTCCATCAATTGGTAAGCTCTTTCGTTTACCCTAAAGTCTGTAAAGTTTAAGATGCCATCGGCGTCTATAATCCCCACTAAACTCACTTTTTCAAAATCCAACCCCTTTACTACCATTTGTGTGCCTACTAAAATATCAATTCGATGTTGCTCAAAAATTTTAATGAGGTTGTCGTGATCGTGTTTGCCTTTCACACTATCGTAATCCATCCGCGCAATCACTGCTTGCGGGAATGCTTCGGCAACCAGCTCTTCTATTTTTTCGGTTCCATAATTCTTTTGAATAAAATGATGATTGCCACAAGCTAAGCAGGTTTGTAAAATAGGATAAGTGGTGCCACAATAGTGGCAGGATAATTTTTGCTTCCCTTTATGAAATGTGAGGGTTACATCACAATGATTACAGTGTGGAATCCATCCGCAGGTATTGCAGATCATATAGGGAGCATAACCTCTTCTATTTTGAAATAGGATGACTTGCTTTTTAGCTGCTAAAGTTTCCTGTATTCCCTTTAATAAGGCTGGGGATAATGGGTTTTCGCTTCTTTGTTTGGCCGGTATTTGTTTTAGGTCTATTAATTCTATGGTAGGCATGGCAACATCTCCATATCTTTCTAATAATTCTACTAAACCATATTTGTTTTGTTGAACATTAAAATAGGTTTCAATAGAAGGGGTTGCCGATCCTAATAAAACACTGGCGTTAAATAAGGATGCATAATAAATAGCTGCGTCTCTACTATGGTAGCGGGGTGCAGGTTCTTGTTGCTTGTAAGATGCGTCGTGTTCTTCGTCGCAAATAATTAACCCAAGATTATTAAAAGGTAAAAACAAAGCCGATCTTGCACCTAACACTACTTTGGTTTCGCCTGAATTAATTTTATTCCAAATTTCAACCCTTTCATTCGGATTAAATTTCGAATGGTAAATAGCAATATGACCTCCCAAACTTTTTTGTAACCTCCGAATCATTTGAGCAGTAAGTGCAATTTCTGGTAGTAAGTACAATACTTGTTTGCCCAATTGAATTTGTTCTTCAATTAATTTCATGTACACTTGTGTTTTACCGCTTGAAGTAATTCCATGCAGTAAACAAACTGTTTTTGATTCGAATACACTTTTAATTGATGTCAATGCTCTTTCTTGTGCAGCAGAAAGGGTGAAATCTAAACTGAGTAGTTTGGGTAAACTGGGTAATCTGTCGGTATTTCTTTTTTCAACAAGTAATATTCCTTTTTCAATTAAACCTTTTAATTGTGCTGCATTGGCGTTGGCTTTTTTTAATAATTCTGGTTGGGTTACTAATCCAATGGTGGTTTTTAAGTGTAAATAGGCTAAGAGCAATTCCATTTGCTTGGGGGCCCTGCTCCAATTATTTAATAATTGTTCTAATTCGGTTTCTTGCGCATACTTCGGATGAAGTAAAATATAATTTTCAGTCTTTTGTTTGTATTTTTCTTTTAGTTCTTCCCAAACAAAGCAGACGCCTTTTTCTACCAGTTTTTTAATAACTGGATAAGTGTTGTTGATGTCTAGTAATTGCTGTACTTCACTTATTTTTAGTTCTCCTTTAATTTCTAGTGCTTCTGCAATAATGAATTCTGAATCCGATAAGTCACTAAAATCTAAAGTTCTTTCTTCGTTCCATTGCAAAACACTTTCGCTCGAGAGTTTTAAATTAGCAGGGATAGCAGCTTGCATGACTTCTCCCTCTGTGCACATATAATATTGCGCAATCCATTCCCATAATTTCAAATGGGTTTCATTCACAACAGGACTACTGTCTAAAATATTTAAAATAGGAGAAGGGGTAAATCCTACAGGGATCTCGTTGACGATTCTTTTGACAATCCCCGCGTATTTTTTATTTTTTCTTAAAGCAACTTCCACTCTAATCCCAGGAACAATGCCCAATTGCATCTGCTCTGGAACCAGCCATGTATAATTTTTGGGCAATGCCAATGGTATAATTACTTCAACAAACAAACTGAGATTTTAAACAAAAATACGTTTAAGGAGTGGGATAAGAGATATATCGTTTTAACCCTTCTTCCATGATTTGGTAAACTTTTTCTTTTAAGTGGGGTATATCTTTCATGGTTAGCCCATTCACGGGTACTTCCTCTAAATAAACCACTCTATTTTCTCCAGGGGTTAATTCGAAAAGTGAGCGATAGTGCATTCGCTTCAATGTATCCACTAATAATAAGGGTTTAATAGGAGTTTGCGTTTCAATGGCAATTCTAAATGCACCATCAAAAAAATCTTTCAGGGGTTGTCTGGTCTCATTAAAAGTTCCTTCCGGAAAAATAATAATGGAAATCTTATTCTTGATGGCTGCTTTGAGCGCGCGAACACTTTTGGCTCTAGTGTCGGCATTTTTTCTATTCACTAAAATGACGGCTGCTCTATAGATCCAACCAAATATGGGTACTTTTACCATTTCATATTTACCCAAGGCTCTTATGGGTTGATGGATTGCTAAAACAATAGGAGGGATATCCATATATGAAATATGGTTGGCAACAAAAATGTATTGCTTACTCCTGTCGTGCGGGTGCTCGTATATTTCTTTATGTGTAACTCCAATCGTATAGTACCATAATTGTGCCCAAATACGGCAACAACGGTACACTAAATTTCCCCCTCTTACTTTACCTGCAGTAATCGACAACATAGCAAAGGGAAATACGATCAGCATGACAAGCACAAAACTGATTAGTGCATATATCGTGAAAAGAAACAAGCCAATCTTTTTAAGAAATCCCATAGCGGGCAAAAGATATTAAACAGTTGGGCTTTCACCAAAATATTCATCTACTTTTCTAGCGCAAGCCCTCCCTTCACTAATGGCCCAGACTACTAAGCTTTGTCCTCTTCTCATATCACCAGCAGCAAATACTTTTTGAATATTGGTTTGGTATTGCTTATCACTGGCTTTCACATTCCCTCTTTCGTCTAATTCAATTTCAAGTTTTTCTAATAATCCTTCTTTTTGCGGACTTACAAATCCCATGGCTAGTAAAGCTAGTTCGCAAGGAATTTCTTTTTCCGTCCCAGCTATTTCTACAAAGCCAGCAGTCTTTCCGTCTTCGGTCAATTTCCACTCTAATTGCACTGTAACTAATGCTTTTAGATTTCCATTTTCGTCTCCAATAAATTTTTTGGTCGCAATAGCCCATTCTCTATTGGCTCCCTCTTCATGTGAAGAAGTGGTTTTCAGTATAAAGGGATACTGTGGCCAAGGCATATATGCAGTTCTTGAAGCAGATGGTTTAGGCATTAATTCAAATTGAGTAATGCTTGCAGCTTTTTGCCTATTAGCGGTTCCAATACAATCACTTCCGGTATCTCCACCGCCTATAACTACCACGTTTTTATTGGTTGCAATAATTGGATTAGAATCAATATCAATTTCTGCTACTCTCTTGTTTTGTTGCTTTAAATAATCCATCGCAAAATGGACTCCATTTAAATGCCTACCCTCAATAGTAAGGTCTCTAGGAATTGTGGCACCTCCTGCTAAAACAATTGCACTGTACTCGCGAAGCAAATCATTGATGCTAATGGATACTCCTACATTTACATTACATTTAAAAACAATTCCTTCCGCTTCCATTAATTGAATTCTTCTATCAATCACCCATTTTTCAAGTTTAAAATCGGGGATGCCGTATCTCAATAATCCACCCGGTGCATCATCTCTTTCAAACACCGTTACTAGATGACCTGAATAGTTTAATTGAGCTGCTGCTGCTAATCCAGCAGGGCCTGAGCCTATTACTGCAACCGTTTTGCCCGTTCTCGTAATTGGCTTGAAAGGTTTTACCAATCCTTTTTCAAAGGCTATTTCAATAATATGTTTTTCTATTTCTTCAATTGCAACTGGCGGTTGGTTGATACCTAATACACAAGCAGACTCGCAAGGAGCAGGGCAAATTCTTCCTGTAAACTCAGGGAAATTATTGGTAGCCGATAAAATCTCATATGCTTCGCCCCAATTTTGTTTATAAACAGCATCATTAAATTCAGGAATGATATTACCTAGAGGGCAGCCGTTATGACAAAACGGAACACCACAATTCATGCACCTGGCACTTTGTTGGTTTAGTTCTTGATTAGATAATGGTGCAACAAATTCTTTATAATGAAGCACTCTCTCGCTGGTTGGTTGCTTAGCAGGAGTGGCCCTTTCAAATTCTAAAAATCCAGTTGGTTTACCCATGGTCATTATTTTAAAACAGTGGTTTGTTGATTTTTTTTAGCCAATACCTTTTTATAATCAGTAGGAAATACTTTTATAAAATGGGTCAATTGATAATCAAAATCTTTCAGGATAAATGCTGCAACACTGCTATTGGTATAATTGAAATGTTGTTGAATGAATGCTTTTAATTGAATGGCGTCTGTTTCATCCAGTGGGTCAAGCTCCACCATTTCAAGATTACAATTGGCCGCAAAATCATTGCTGGTGTCATAAACGTAGGCAATGCCTCCACTCATGCCCGCAGCAAAATTTCTACCGGTATTGCCTAGAATCACTGCAACGCCTCCTGTCATATATTCACAGCCATGATCGCCTATTCCTTCTACTACTACTTTTGCACCTGAATTTCTTACTGCAAATCTTTCTCCTGCTTTTCCTCTGATATAAGCTTCGCCACTAGTTGCTCCATATAATGCAACATTTCCAATAATACTATTTTGTTCTGCAATAAATTGTGCAGCAATATCTGGATATACAATCAATTTAGCACCACTTAATCCTTTGCCAAAATAGTCGTTGGCGTCTCCTTCTAATTCTAATTTTATACCAGCTGTGTTGAAAGCCCCAAAGCTCTGTCCTGCAGTTCCTTTGAATTTAAAATGGATGCTGTCTTCTGGCAAGCCCTTGCTCTTGTGTATCTTAGTAATTTCATTAGATACAATGGTGCCTACTGTTCTGTCCGTATTTACAATTGCAAATTCGCCAAATACTTTTTCACCGTTTTCTATCGCAGGTTTTGCTGCTGTCAATAATTTCCAATCGAGTACTTCAGCTAAACCATGGTCTTGTAATTCTTGTGCATATAATCCTGTATGCTCATCAGCAGGTTCTTTGTACAAGATTTTTGACAAATCTAAACGGTTGTATTTCCAATGTGTGATACTTGATTTTTGTTGTAAAAAATTGGTTTGACCAATCATTTCGTTCACCGTTCTAAAACCCAATTCCGCCATAATTTCGCGTAATTCTTGTGTAATAAATTTGAAAAAATTTACTACATGATTCGGGTCTCCTGTAAATCTTTTACGCAATGTTTCATCTTGTGTGGCAACTCCAACCGGACAGGTATTTAAATGGCATTTGCGCATCATAATGCAGCCTTCTACTATTAAAGCAGCAGTAGCAACGCCCCATTCTTCTGCGCCCAATAATGCAGCCATGGCAATATCCTTTCCTGTTTTCATTTGACCATCTGCTTGAACAATTACCCTTGAACGTAATTTGTTTTTTACCAAGGTTTGATGCGTTTCCGCTAATCCTAATTCCCAAGGTAAGCCAGCATGTTTTACAGAACTGATAGGAGAAGCCCCTGTTCCACCATCATGACCTGCTATCAATACTACATCTGCTTTGGCTTTTACCACACCTGCAGCAATGGTGCCCACTCCAGCTTTTGAAACCAGTTTTACGTTTATACGTGCAGCACGGTTGGCGTTTTTTAAATCAAAGATTAATTGGGCTAAATCTTCAATAGAATAGATATCATGATGGGGTGGTGGTGAAATCAATCCCACTCCAGGGGTAGCATGTCTTGTTTTGCCAATCCATTCATCCACTTTATGTCCTGGTAATTGACCTCCTTCACCTGGCTTAGCACCTTGTGCCATTTTAATTTGAATTTCGTCTGCTTCTGTTAAATACAAAGCGGTCACGCCAAATCTTGCAGAAGCCACTTGTTTAATGGCCGAACGCATGCTGTCTCCATTGGGTAAAGGGGTGTATCTGATTTCATCTTCGCCACCTTCACCTGTATTGCTTTTACCCCCTAAACGATTCATTGCAATTGCTAATGTCGTATGTGCTTCCCATGAAACGGAACCAAAAGACATGGCCCCTGTTGCAAATCTTTTATAAATATTTTCGGCTGGCTCCACTTCATCTATAGAAATAGAGGGTCTATTGCTTACAAATTCTAACTGACTTCTTAGTGTACAAGCATGTTCACTTTGGTTATTAATGAGCGAAGAATATTTTTTAAATGTTCCGTAGTCGTTGCGCTTAGTAGCATCTTGTAATAAGTGAATGGTTTGCGGATTAAATAAATGGAATTCGCCAGTTCGTTTCCATTGGTACACTCCACCAACTGGTAAACGGTCAATAACTTTATTTTTTTTGCTGAAAGCAACAAAATGTTTGGCTAAAGTTTCACGGGCAATTTCATCTAACCCCATTCCTTCAATTCTAGAAGTTGCACCAGTAAAATATTGATTGACTACTTCACTATTAATACCAATGATTTCAAAAATCTGTGCACCTTGATAACTTTGTAAAGTAGAGATTCCCATTTTAGAAAACACTTTCAACAAACCATCATTCACCGCTTTGATATAATTCTTTTTAAGTTGTTCTATGTCTAATGAACTATCAATTTTATTAGACATTTTCATGTCTCTGATAGAAGACAAAGCCAAGTATGGATTGATTGCAGTGGCACCAAATCCAATCAAGCAAGCAAAATGATGGGTTTCCCAAACATCACCTGCTTCAACAATTAAACCAACTTGCCCTCTGTAACCCTTTTTAATTAAGTGATGGTGTACTGCAGCTGTGGCTAATAAAGATGGGATAGGCGCGTGGTCCGAATCGATGGCGCGGTCCGTTAAAATAATCACTTCAAATCCATCTTGCACTGCATCAACTGCATATCTGCATAGCCTTTCAAGTCCTGCTTTTAAAGAACCTAATTTGCCGTCTGCTTTAAAATAGAGTTGTAAAGTTTTAGCCTGAAATACGCCTGTGTCAATACTTCTAATTTTTTCTAATTCATGATTATTGAGAATGGGATGTTGTAATGCCACACTATGACAAGCAGTAGCTTCTTCCACTAATAAATTGCCATTACTTCCAGCAAAAGTAGCTAAAGACATAACCATTTTTTCGCGAATGGGATCAATTGGCGGATTGGTAACCTGTGCAAATAATTGTTTGAAGTATGCACTCAAGTGCTGAGGCTGATTACTCAATACAGCTAAAGGAGCATCATTCCCCATTGAGCCAATGGGTTCCTTGCCATCAATGGCCATGGGGGCAATAATCGTGTCTAAATCCTCTGTAGAATATCCGAAAGCTTTTTGATATTTAAAAACCTGGTCATGTTCTAAATGCGTAAACATCACACGGGGCTCAGGCAATTCTTCTAAGCGAATTTTGTATTTATTTAACCACTCTGCATACGGTTTTTGAGAACAGATTTTTTGTTTGAGTTCTTCATCCGAAATGATTCGCCCTTCGGCCATATCTACTACAAACATTTTGCCTGGTTGCAATCTGCCTTTTTCTTTTACATTGGCAGGGTCTATGGGGAGCACACCTGTTTCGGAAGCCATGATCACTCTATTGTCGTGCGTGATGGTATAGCGCGAAGGCCTTAGACCATTTCTATCTAATGTTGCTCCAATCATTTGTCCATTGGTAAATGAAATAGAAGCGGGACCATCCCAAGGTTCCATTAAACATGCATGGTATTCATAAAATGCTTTTTTAACAGGGTCCATGCTGTTGTTCCCATCCCAAGCTTCTGGAATCAACATCATCATAACATGCGGTAATGACCTGCCTGTTAAAGTGAGTAATTCAATCATATTGTCTAAACAAGCAGAGTCGGATTGTCCATTGGTAACAATAGGAAGAATCAGGTCTAATTCTTCTTTAGAAAAAGCAGGGGTAGTGAATCCTTTTTCACTGGAACGAAGCCAGTTTAAATTGCCCTGGAGAGTATTGATTTCTCCATTGTGCGCAATGTATCTAAACGGCTGTGCTAACTTCCATGAAGGGAAGGTATTCGTTGCAAATCTTGAATGAACTAACCCAAATGCAGAAACCATTCGTTTATTAGACAAATCGGTAAAGTAATGACGAACCTGATTACTCGTTAATTGCCCTTTATAGATAATCGTTCTGGATGAAAGAGACACCATGTAAAAACCAATATCATCTTTGCGAATAGTATTGTTGATGGTATGAGAAGCGTAATTGCGGAGGATGAATAACTTTCTTTCAAATAATTCTTGGTCTTCTATATAATCGGGGCAGGCAACAAATACCTGTTCCATACAGGGCTCTACTGAAAGGGCAGTTGGTCCAATATTATCCTTATTTACCGGCACTTTACGGTATGCAATAATATCAAGCCCTAATTTTTCTGCAGCCCGATTAAATATATCTCTACACTCTTCTCGCAAACCAACAGATTTTGGAAAAAAAATCATTCCCACTCCATACTTTCCTGCATTGGGTAAATGTTTCCCTAGTTGAATGCATTCATCAAAGAAAAATTCATGTGGGATTTGAATAAGTATACCTGCACCATCACCTGTATTGTTTTCGCAACCGCAAGCACCGCGATGCTCCATATTTTCTAATACGGTTAATGCGTCAGAAATATGTTGGTGACTTTTGTGTCCGTTGATATTGGCAACAAATCCAATGCCGCAGGCATCGTGTTCAAATGAAGCATCGTAAAGGCCTCCATTGTTCTGTTTACTAAACATTTAGTCCAGTTTAAACGTGGGTTAATAATGGCGGCAATCTTGACTAAAATACAATAAATCACGATTAATTCAAAGGAATATATCATGAATGCTTAATTATTTAAATATTATTCAAATAACTAAGTAAAATATTGAAATATTTTAAAAATGTTTTAAAAAATCTCCTGTAAGAAGCTTCTAGGACTATTTCGATTGATCAATTTGAAGAATGGTTTGAATTAACACATTTGCTCCATTGGCCATATCAGTTGCTGTTGAAAATTCTTTAGGAGAATGACTAATGCCACCTATGCTCGGAATAAAAATCATAGCAGATGGCGCAATTGCTGCAATATGTTGAGAATCATGCCCAGCACCGCTTTGCATAAACTTAGTTGTAAAACCTAATGCCTTTGCTGTGGTATTTATAATTTGCTGTAATTTTTTATCGGTTAAAGCTGGTTTAGATTCATTAGCCTGACGTTCAAATTTGATAGTTGTTTTGCTTGATGTTGCAATAGTTGCTGCACGTTTTTCTATTTCTTTAAATAGGTTTTCAATTTTGGAAGCATTTAAATCACGAATCTCTAAGCCCAACTGTACTTTTCCTGGAATAACATTATATGCTCCAGGTTGCACTGCAATTTTTCCTATTGTTCCAACTTGACTTCCTTTTACACTGTTGATGACTTCATTTACTGCTATAATAAATTTGGATGCAGCTAATAAAGCATCTTGGCGCATATTCATTGGTGTCGCACCTGCATGATTGGCAAAACCTTCTACCGTTACTTCCCAATGTACAATACCTACTATACCTTCTACAACACCAATTTGAATTTTTTCCCTTTCTAAAATTCCGCCTTGTTCAATATGCAATTCTACCCATGAATGTATATCTCCTTTTTTGCGGATGCAAGATTGAATGTTTTCAGGATTGCCACCAATGGCTTTAATGCCTTCCCCCATGGTTAATCCACTTTGACTTTTCTGTTTCAATCCATCACTCGTTATATCGCCCACCATTGCTTTACTACCTATAGTGCCGCCTTCTTCATTGCCAAAAATGATTACCTCCAAAGGATGCTCGGTTACAATGTTGTTTTCATTGAATATTTCTACTAGTTCTAATGCAGCAATTGAGCCAAGTGTGCCATCATAATTACCCCCATCGGGTACCATGTCAATATGCGAACCGAATGCAATTGGTTTGAGTGATGGATTCTTTCCATCGCGTTTACCTATGATATTACCTGCTGCATCTATTGTTGGGTTTAGGCCAGCTTTTTTCATCAGCTCCATAAACCAAGCACGGCCTTCAAGATCGCCTTTGGTATATGCAACTCTGTACCCACGACCTTTTTCATCCACACCAAATTTGGCTAGTTCAAAAATGCGGCTTTCAATGCGCTTGCTATTTACAGTTAAATTGGAAAAACTGTTTTTATTATTGGCAATTAATGAACCCAAAACCCCCATACCAATTGCGGTGAAGGATGATTGTTTAATGAAGTTTCTTCGTTGCATAAATTGTAATTTAATCTATTGATAAAATGTATTTGCCCAAAAACGCCCAATAGTATGCCAGGCATCAGTATTGCGGATATTATACACCAATAGAATACTTATTAATCTTTAATTTGAATAGGATGGATAGTTAGTTTCATTTTTTTAATAACTTTTTTATCTCTTCATCATTACCCGTTAGTTGCCAACCCACTAATGAAACTGGTATAATTCCTGCTGCATAAAATTTTTCAAAGAAGTTATACAATGTAAAATTGTTTTGATGCAAACGACTCATATCCATCATCACCTTTTCAATCAGGTACTTGCCTGTAACGTAACATGTGCCATAAGCAGGTTGACGCAAATATAAATGTTGTTCAAATCCTACTAAGCTTTCATCACCCGTCCATCCTTTAGGTGTCCATTCTACCTGAAATTTTCTTGCTTGTTCGTAATTAATCATATTGGCTTGCGCATACAAAGAAGCCAATCCTCTTGCACATCGTTGAGCCAACATAATCCAAACTAATTCTCTTGCTCTTGGATTTTCATCCCACATTCCTGCATGCATCAACGTTTCTTCCATGCTGGTTGCTAAACCTTCATCCCGCATCATCCACATATTATATGGCAAAGCATCTTTACGCAATAAGCTTTTGTTTGGATCTTTAATAAGTCCTTCCACTTCAAACCAATGGGTAGAATGAGAGAACAAAACAGCTGGGGCCAAATGGCTAATAATTGAAAAAAAATTTCTGTTTTGCTCAGGTACAAAATCACCTAAATGTTTTCGAAGTGCAGGCTCCATGTATTCTTTAACTGGCAGTATTTTTTTCTGTTGTATAAATTGCATCATCTTAGTAACCGCTTCATCAGTTTTTTGAAGATATTCTGCTTTATTGCTAATAGGATTTAATGGGGGTAAATTTTTGTTTCTTTCTCTTTCTAATTGCAAGGATGCGTATGCTCTTGTTAATTCTCTTTTTAGTAGCATTACTTCGTCATCCCAAGTAAGTGGGACAAGCAATACATTTTTCAAATGCCAATTATATTGTTCTTTTCCAATTCCTGATGAGCCGTATTTAGAAGGGAGCTTTTTTTCTAACCATAATATGAATTGATTACAGGCTTTTTTTGCAGCTACAATTGATTGAGTTAATTCAACAGAAGTATTATTTGTTTTATTGGCTAGTTCTTCTAAAATAACCACTTGTTCTTTTATATTTCCTATTCCTGCGCTCCATAGGTCTCTCGCATTCCCTGTTAAATTTAATTTTGCCTGTTCGTAAAGTGGAGGAATAATTTTTAAGGAAGCGCTTAGTTTTGCCGCGTCAGTAGGGGAGAGTGGGAAATTATATTTCCAAAGTTCAATCGCAGAAAAACTAGTTGGACCCTCGTGATCAGGTGTATCACTTTGTTCGTTCCAAACTATTGCATAAAATGCTGGATCTCGTTGCCAAGGCTTTAAAATGCGGCAATTATATTCAAGGGCATTCATTTCTGCTTTTACTAATACATAGTCTACACGATTTTCTAGGGACCAACCCGATGTATCAATTTTCGAATGCTTGTTTTTATAGAGCAATAATTTTTGCTCAATTGTTTTAATTGTTTGGATACGATAGTCAGGAACTCCATTGGGTAAAGCAGTACGTTCTATTTGTCTTAATTCTTTACTGAGGGCTAAAAGATCTAAATAGGTATTATGAGCTGTTTGCCCAAAACTGTTCAGTCCTATTAATGAAGAAAGTATTACCGCAATAATCAATTTCATATAAATTAATTTTCGGTAAAAGATACTAACTAAATAATATCTATTCGGTAATTCAATTGTTTATTCAATTCAATATTTGCATTTGTAGGATAGATGCCAAATACAGTGCTACCACTGCCGCTCATACTTGCATATATAGCGCCGTCTTTATATAGAGCCAATTTGATTGCTTCAATTGCAGGATAATTTTGCTTGATGGGCGATTCAAAATCATTGCTTAAATAATACTTCCAATCCTGTATGGGTAATTGAATGATTTCTTTAATTGATCTTGCAGGTAAACCGGGTTGAATTTGTTCAAATGCCCACTTGGTATTTATATGGATGCCTGGGTGTACTATTACAAAACGATAGCCGGATAAATCCAATTTTATTGGAGTTAAATCTTCGCCTCTACCTGTTGCATAGCAAGGTTGGTTGAGGATAAAAAATGGGCAATCGCTGCCCAATTGAAGGGCGTATTTCATTAATTGCGTTGGGGATAGCCCTAAAAAATATTTATCATTCAGTAATTGCAATGCAAATGCGCCATCTGCACTCCCTCCACCTAGTCCTGCTCCCATCGGAATGATTTTGTGTAAATGCATTTGCACAGGAGGCAGCTGTGGGAAATCTTCTTTTAGTAAATGATAGGCTTTTAAACAAAGATTGCTTGCTGGATTGCCTGGAATATCTATACCAGTTGATTGAAATTGCAATGTAGTGGAACTAACTACTTCTAATATATCTTTTAAAGGAACAGGGTAGAATACTGTTTCCAATTCATGAAAACCATCGGGTCTTTTTACGGTGATATGTAATCCTAGATTAATTTTACAGTTGGGAAAAGTGACCATGGGCTTTTGTGCAAAGCACTATTTTCTTTTTTTCAACTCGTCACGAATGGCAATAGCTCTGATATAATCTTCTTGTTCTAGCACTTCATTTAATAAATTATTCAACTCTTCTATATTAAGTGTGCTAAGGTCTGAACGTTCGCTGCTCCCTGCAGGTTCTTCTGAGCCTACTGCTTCCATTTTGGGTTTAGCAGCGCCGCCTTCTTCCATAGCAATGCCCGCGCTTTCTAAAATATTATCGTAAGTATAAATAGGGCAACCAAATCTTACTGCCAATGCCAATGCATCGCTGGTTCGGCTATCTATTTCAACGGTATCATTATCGGTATAGCATACCAATTTTGAATAAAAAATACCTTCTTGTAAATCGTTGATGATGATCTCTTGCAATTCAACTCCAAAAGCGTTCATGAAATTTTTCATCAAGTCGTGGGTGAGTGGACGACTAGGATGCATATTTTCTAAAGCAACTGCAATAGCTTGTGCCTCGAATCCTCCAATTACAATGGGGAGTCTACGTAAACCATTCATTTCACCCAATACTACTGCATAAGAGTGGGTTTGTGTAATGCTGTGAGAAAGCGCTACAATTTCCAGTTCAATCTTCTTCATATTGTGTGCTAAATTAACTTAAAAAAGCGAATGAATCATGCCTTGCCTTGTTTCTTCAGCCATTTGTCGAAAAGGAAAGTTCCAAATGGAAAAAAGGCCGCTAAAAAGGCATAGATTAAATATTTAAAGGGCCAGTTTTCTTGTTCTTTTACCCAAAGTGCCAATGCCAAATAAGCCACAAATAAAAGGCCATGTGCCCAGCCTGTGTATTTTACTGCCAATGGAAAGCCCGCTAAGTATTTCAATGGCATGGCGATGCCTAATAGCAGTAATAAAGAAATACCTTCTGCATATCCAATTGTTCTAAATAATGAATGTGCGTTGCCAACAGTTTTTTGCATAGGCGCAAAACTACCAAAATTTATGTGCAAATTGTGTTGCTAAATACGTTAAAATGCCCCTATTTAATATTCATGAAATTCCTTCTTCTAGATTAATTGAAGGATATGATGCGCAGTTTATTCATACTGCTAACGCTACTTATTCTCATGTGAAAGCCTCTGCTGGAGCGGTTTTGCCAACGCATTCGCATCCTCAAGAACAAGTGTCATATATTTTAGATGGAACATTTGAATTAACCGTAGATGGGGTTAAATATGTATTAGAACCAGGGCAGGTATTTGTAATTCCGTCTAATACGATGCACAGTGGGCTAGCTATCACCAACTGTTTTATACTCGATGTCTTCACGCCATTGCGTGAAGACTATCGAGAAAAAGGTGGAATCAATTTAGGTTAAGCGCCAGCCTTCATTTTTTGAATAGCTGCGGTAATTTGTGGAACCACTTCAAATGCGTCTCCTACAATACCGTAATCGGCTGCCTTAAAGAAAGGCGCTTCTGGGTCTTTATTGATTACTACAATTACTTTAGATCTGTTTACACCTGCCAAGTGTTGAATGGCACCAGAAATACCAATGGCAATATATAAGTTAGGAGCTACTTGAACGCCTGTTTGTCCAACGTGCTCGTGGTGTGGTCTCCAATGAGCATCACCTACTGGTCTGCTACAAGCAGTTGCAGCGCCCAATTCTTTAGCAAGGTCTAATAAAATACCCCAATGTTCTGGTCCTTTCAAACCTCTACCACCACTTACCACAATATCCGCTTCGGTTAATGGTACTTCTCCAGTTATTTTATTTACTGCAGTTACTTTTACTTTAGGTTCGCTTACTGTTACCGCTAATGCTTCAACAGCAGCAGTGCCTTCCGTTGCAACAGTCTTATATGCATTTGGATTTAAAGAAATTACTTTAACAGCTGAAAGGATATTCACATTTGCATAAGCCTTACCAGAGAATACGGTTTTCTTAACGGAAAATCCATTGCTGGTATCTGGCAGTGCGCATGCACCAGCAACTAAGCCAGCTTTCAATTTAGCCGCTACTCTGGAAGCAATTGCTTTGCCTGTTTGGTTATGAGAAAATACAACCACAGTAGCTCCACTTGCAGTTGCTGCTTGGCTAATTACACTAGCATAAACTTGTGCATCTACATTGTTTAATGCAGCATTGCTTACTTGGTGAATTTTGCTCACGCCGTATTTACCCAATGCGGCTAAATCATCATTTACAGTACCTAGTACAATACCTTCTGCCGTAGTGCCC
This sequence comes from Sediminibacterium sp. FEMGT703S, assembly GCA_002786355.1. Classification (GTDB taxonomy): domain Bacteria; phylum Bacteroidota; class Bacteroidia; order Chitinophagales; family Chitinophagaceae; genus Sediminibacterium. Next base: position 354,808 of record PGCO01000003.1, on the reverse strand, counting down.
AATTGCTTAGCAATATCTGCACCATAAGTAAGCGCTTCTAAAGAAGATTTTTTTACATGACCTTCTGATTGATCTATAAATATTAAAACTGACATGTTAATTGATTTGATGGTTAATAAAGTGCATTTAGATTAAATGGCTTTGGCTTCTTCATGTAATAATCTTACTAGTTCAGCAACATTATCAGGAGCAACCAATTTAACCCCAGCTTTTGCAGGTGGTAATTCAAAACTTGCAATACTGGTTAGTGCATCTACAGCAGCAGGTTCAACCACTTTAAGCGGCTTTGTTCTTGCAGCCATAATACCACGCATATTGGGGATTCTTTGTTCTGCCATTCCCTTTTGGCAACTTACCACAACTGGTAGTGCTACTTCAGCCGTTTCTTCACCACCTTCAATTTCACGAACCACTGTTGCAGTGTTTCCGTTTAAATCAAATTTAGTTGCTAAAGAAATATAAGGTGCATCTACTAATTCTGCAACCATACCACCAATTGAAGAACCATTGTAGTCAATGGTTTCCTTTCCGGTAAAAATAATATCATAACCACCTTGTTTGGCCACTTCTGCAATTTGTGCAGCAATGTAGTATGCATCGCTATTGTCGGTGTTTACACGGATAGCTTCGTCTCCACCCAATGCCAATGCTTTTCTGATAATTGGTTCTGCATCGGCATTGCCAACGGTTACTAAATGAATAGTAGCTGCAGGATTTGCTTCTTTTAATTCAATGGCTCTTACCAGCGAATACCACTCATCGTAAGGATTAATAATCCATTGTACACCCGCTTCATCAAATTTGGTATTGCCATCGGTGAAGGCAATTTTAGAAGTCGTGTCTGGTGTTTTGCTAACACAAACTAAAATCTTCATATGGTTATGGTTTATCTATTAAATAGTTGTTTATGCAACTATTGCAAATATACTGAGTCAAACTAATAACTGTTTGTATTTAACCAAAAAATAACCAAAAAGTTTCAGGCTTTAGGGTTTAGGCTTTTCCTGACTAGGATTATTCAACATTTCTTTAGCAAAAAATGCAGCTAATTTGTCTAATTCTGCTTTGGTTAAATGATTTTCAATCTTCGTTAAAGCTTCATTGGAGAGGGCGTCGTTTAATTCCTTTTCCTCATCTTGGTTCATATTATGTTGATTGTCTTTTTCCACCTTGTAAAAGTACGGAATTTCATACTTTAGCCAGATGAATCGAATTGCCAGAATTCAAGAAATGTTACAATCAAATCCTGCCGACCAATTCTTGCGCCATGCATTGGCATTGGAATGGATTAAGCTTGGGAATGATGCGGAAGCCAAGCTATTATTTGAAGCCATATTAACAGAAGATCCTAATTATATTGGTTCTTATTATCATTTGGCCAAATTACTAGAACGAATAGGGGATACTACTGCAGCCATTCAATGGTACGAGAAAGGAATGGAAGCAGCCAAAGCTGCAAAAGATCAGCATTCTTATAATGAATTGCAATCTGCTTACGAAGACCTAACTTACTAACGATATTATTAAAATTGCCGATTATGTCTTACGATTACCAAAAATACAAGACGCCAACAGGGACTCAGTTAAATTGCAAAGGGTGGGTGCAAGAAGCAGCGTTAAGGATGTTGTTGAACAACCTTGATCCTGCGGTAGCAGAAAGACCGGAAGACCTAATTGTATATGGTGGCAGAGGAAAAGCAGCAAGGAATTTTGAAGCGCTAGATAAAATAATTGCTTCTTTAAAATCATTAGAAGACAACGAAACCTTGTTGATTCAAAGTGGTAAACCAGTAGGTATTTTAAAAACACATAAAGATTCTCCTAGGGTTTTATTGAGCAATTCCCAGTTGGTCCCCAATTGGGCCAATTGGAAACATTTTTCTGAATTAGAACAGAAGGGATTGATGATGTATGGTCAAATGACTGCGGGTAGTTGGATTTATATTGGTTCGCAGGGGATTGTGCAAGGAACTTTTGAAACCTATGCAGCTATTGCCGATAAACATTTTGGCGGAACCTTAAAAGGAACATTAAATGTGACTGCTGGGTTAGGGGGTATGGGTGGAGCACAGCCGCTGGCTATTACCATGAATGACGGTGTTGCATTAATTGCTGAAGTGGAAGAATGGCGTATAGACAAGCGAGTTGAAACCAAATACCTCGACGAAAAGTTTGTTGATATTAATGCTGCTATTGACCAAGCTTTAAAATACAAAGTAGCAGGTGAGGCCAAAAGTATTGGTGTATTATGCAATGCGATTGATTTATTACAAGCATTGTTAAATCGAAATTGTATACCCGATACCTTAACTGATCAAACATCTGCACATGATCCTTTGATTGGTTATATACCGCATCAAATGAGTAATGAGGAAGCAACTGCTTTGCGCGGGTCTGATCCCGAAGGATATATTGCTAAAAGTTATGAGAGCATGTATTTGCATGTCCAATTAATGTTGCAATTAATGGATAGGGGGGCCATTACTTTTGATTATGGAAATAATATAAGGGCAAGGGCTAAAGAATATGAAGAGCAACAAGAAACAAAGGGCAATGCTTTAGACTATACTATTGGAAGATCATTTGATTTTCCTGGCTTTGTACCAGCTTATATACGTCCGCTATTTTGTGAAGGGAAGGGTCCATTTAGATGGGCTGCTTTAAGTGGGGATCCAGCAGATATCGCAGTAACGGACGAAGTAATTCAATCGCTTTTTCCAGAGAACAAGAGTATGCAACGTTGGATGAAAATGGCCAAAGAAAAAATTGCTTTTCAAGGATTACCTGCACGAATATGTTGGTTAGGACAAGGAGAAAGAGAAATAGCAGGATTGGCTTTTAATGAATTGGTTAAAACAGGTAAAGTAAAAGCGCCTATCGTCATTGGAAGAGATCATTTAGATACAGGCTCTGTTGCTTCGCCAAATAGAGAAACCGAAGCCATGCTAGATGGTTCGGATGCGGTAGCCGATTGGCCAGTATTAAATGCACTCGTAAACACGGCTGGTGGGGCTAGTTGGGTTTCTTTGCACCATGGTGGTGGAGTGGGGATGGGTTATTCTATTCATGCTGGAATGGTGATTGTTGCAGATGGCACAGATGATGCTTCCGCAAGACTAGCAAGGGTTTTACGCAATGATCCTGGCATGGGCGTCATTAGACATGCAGACGCAGGATATGAAATTGCCAAAGCAACTGCAGCTGAATTTAATTTAGGGCTATAAGATTCATCCATCCATCATAATCCAGCTAAATCATACGGTACTCTTACAGAAGTTTTGTATTATTACCTTATGAAAAATATGACGCAAAAATTAAACAAATCTTTCAGCCTACTAGTAGTGGGTTTGGGATTAATTGCTTTGCCCGTTGTGGCACAGGAGAAATTAAATCCTACTGTTGAAGCTATTATTAAAGAAGCCAATACCAATTCTCAATTGCAAAGATTGGGGCATGAGTTAATGGATGGAGTAGGACCTCGCTTAGTGGGTTCATCTAAAATGGTTCAAGCAAGTGATTGGGCAATTGCGCAATATAAAAATTGGGGGATAGAAGCTAAAAGAGAAAACTATGGAACTTGGCGAGGATGGGATAGAGGCGTGACGCATATCGATATGGTAGCTCCTTGGACAAGGTCTTTAGAAGGTACTCAGTTGGCATTTAGCCCAGCTACTAAAAAGCCAGTAACTGCAGAAACCATCGTATTGGCTGATGTAGCAGACTCATTGGCATTTCAAGCATGGTTGCCCAATGTTAAAGGAAAATTTGTATTGATTTCAATGCCTCAACCAACCGGACGTCCAGATTATAACTGGGCAGAGTTTGGAACTAAAGCATCCATTGACAAAATGAAAAAAGAACGCGCTGATGCAACCGATGCTTGGCGCAAACGCATCAGCAAAACTGGTTTGAGTGCTGCAAAATTAGCGCAAGCTTTAGAAAATGCAGGAGCTGTTGGAGTGGTAGGAAGCTTATGGAGCAATGGTTTTGGCGTAAACAAAATTTTTGCAGCCAACACCAAAAAAGTTCCAACAATTGATATTGCTTTAGAAGATTATGCTTTATTGTTTCGTTTAACTGAATCTGGTCAAGCTCCTAAGATTACTGTGTTTGCTCAGTCTAAAGAGTTAGGCGTAGTTCCAACATTCAATACTTTGGCAGAAATGAAAGGCACAGAAAAGCCTAATGAATATGTTATGTTATCTGCACATTTTGATTCTTGGGATGGTGGAACAGGTGCTACTGATAATGGAACAGGAACCTTAGTGATGATGGAAGCAATGCGCATTTTAAAAGCAGTGTATCCCAATCCTAAAAGAACCATTTTAGTGGGTCATTGGGGTTCTGAAGAACAAGGATTAAATGGGTCACGTGCATTTGTTGAAGACCATCCTGAAGTAGTAAAAAATTTACAAGCTTTATTTAATCAAGATAATGGTACAGGTCGCGTAGTGAATTTAGGTGGGGCGGGATTTAAATATGCAAAGGATTTTATTACACGTTGGTTAGCAGCAGCCCCTTCTTATATTAGAGATACGGTAAGAACTAGTTTCCCTGGCTCACCTGCTGGCGGTGGCTCTGATAATGCATCGTTTATTGCAGTTGGTGCACCTGCATTTTCTTTAGGTGCTTTGGGTTGGTCTTATGGAAATTACACCTGGCATACGAATAGAGATACTTACGATAAAATCGTGTTTGATGATGTACGGAACAATGCCATTTTAACTGCTATTTTAGTGTATATGGCTTGTGAAGATCCAGAGCGTATGCCAACCGACAAAGCAGAATTGCCTGCTGGCCCAAGAGGTCCACAAACATGGCCTACACAATCCAAAGCCAAACGTGCTGGCGGTTATGATAATTAAGTATTAACGTCTATTATTTGTTTATGAAGAACATATTATTGCCTTTTTTATTGGTTGGGTTGATTATAACTGTTGCTTTTGCAGGAACACCTATAAAAGACAAGCCTATTAAAACGGGCGCAGATCAAACGGATAAATACCTGTCTTATTTAAAAGGCAAGCGAGTTGCATTATTGGCTAATCCAACTACAATTGTTGGAGACAAGCATTTTGTAGACAGTATGTTAAAGCTGGGAGTAAATATTGTAAAAGTATTTGGTCCTGAACATGGATTCAGAGGCAATGCAAGTGCTGGCATTAAAGTAGCAGACGAAGTAGATCCAACAAGCGGTGTGAAAGTAGTGTCTTTGTATGGTTCTAAACGCAAGCCTTCTAAAGAAGATATGGCCGATGTAGATTTAATGATATTTGATATTCAAGATGTAGGATGTAGATTCTACACCTATATCAATGTGTTGAGTCATATCATGGAAGCCTGTGCAGAAAATGGGAAAGAACTATTGATATTAGACAGGCCCAATCCCAACGGATACTTAGTAGATGGCCCAATTTTAGATATGAAATTTAAATCGGGCATTGGTATGTTTCCTATACCCATTGCACATGGGATGACTATTGCAGAGTTTGCTCAAATGATTAATGGAGAAGGATGGTTGCCCAATAAAATGCAGGCCAAATTGAAAATCATTAAAGTGGCCAATTATGCACATGATATGGATTACATATTGCCTGTTAAGCCTTCTCCAAACTTGAATACACAGCAAAGTATTCTTTTGTACCCTACTACTTGTTTATTTGAAGGAACAGTATTGAATCATGGTAGAGGAACTATGTTTCCATTTACCATTTTTGGAAGTCCATTGTATAAAGGTATTTATGATTTTTCGTTTACACCAACAAGTCTCAAAGGCATGGCAGAAACACCTTTGCATATGAACAAAGAATGTTATGGTTTAGATCTTCGCAAAGTTGATATTGCAGAATTGAAAAAGAAGAATCGCATTCAAATTCAATGGATGATCGACTTGTACAATAATTTTCCTGTGAAGGACCAGTTTTTTGATCGTTCTCAAAGCAATCAAATTGGCGATATCAATAAATTAATTGGCAACGATATTTTCCGCAAGCAAGTAGCAGAAGGGAAATCGGTGGAAGAAATTTACGCGTCTTGGGAGCCAGGTTTATCTGAATACAAAACTATGCGTAAGAAATATTTATTGTACCAGTAGGTTTAATAAGTATTCGTCATATCTGTATCAACACAAATAATAAAGTCTGCTTTGCCTATATTTTCGGCGAGCAGACTTTTTATATTAGCCTGACTTACCGTAGAAATGGTTCCTATTTTAAGTGTAGGTTTTTGTTGTTTCAAATACCAATTGATCCCGTCAAAATAATCAGAATGATAAGCTCCATTGTAATGTAAAAACAATGATCCATTGGTATGATTAGTTAAAATAAAGTGGGCCATGGTAGCGTCTTTACTGGCTTGCGCTTTTGGCATATTTTCGGTTGCGTGAACACCCATCATTTTCATCATATTTACATAACCTGGTAAACTCGCATCGTAAGCCATTGGTAAAGGAGCCATCCATTTTTTTTCTTCGCTGGTTAGGCTGTCTAGTTTTCCAAAACCCCCTTTGTTTACCAGTGCTGCATATTTTCTGGGAATATTGGTGGCAATAAAGAGAATATTATTAGCCTTTGCGTAGTTCACCAATGGTGCATAATCGGTTGGATAATTTTTCCAAAGGCGGGCATTGGAGTCTAAGCCTTTTGCACTTAGTTTTCCAGATAAGTAATTATTTAATGCTTCTTGATTGTCTGCTTCAAACATTTCTGCCCCCAATACCATTTGTCTTTTTGCATGCAAGTCTTTGGTCACAGACAATTGAAGCCAATGTGCTATTGCATTGTTATGAAATTCGCCAAACAAAACAATGTCTTTTTCATGTAGTAAGCGAATCATTTTCGTATAAGAAACTTTTCTACCCTTTGCATCAAATAAAGTATAAGGGCTTTTTTGTTGTGCGTTTAATGCAGTCGTCAATGCAAATAACCAACAGGCAATCAGTATCTTTTTCATGATGGGGTATTTAAAACCAAATATACCATATATGACTAATCAACTGCTAACCAAATAAAGTTCCCTGAATTGCTTTAGTTGTAGCTATTGGTTTTTTCAGTAATACTAAGTCAAATCTATTACTGGGGGAAACTTCAATTATGGGGCTTGGCTCGTACCTAGATGCAATTAATATTTGTGTTTGATTGGCATGTGGTTGAAAAGTTTCTAGCGCTAATGCAGGATTGTTGTTCTCTTTTGATAAATGAGCCAGTAATAAATGGCTCATATTTTTGGGTCGATAATTTTTAAATAGCTCAAGGGCTTGTCTATTAGAGATATGCCCTTTGCCATTACTAATTCTATCTTTTAATGGTTGTGAATAACGCCCATTTTTAAGCAGCAATTCATCATAATTAGACTCTAAAAAAGCTGCATGGCATTGTTGAAAATAATGGGTTACATTATTACATGCAATACCAATATCGGTAATTACGCCTACATGAATACCCTGATAGCTTACAATAAAACTATGCGGATCTGCAGCATCGTGTTCCTTAATAAAGGGGGTTACTGCCAAGCAATCGTCTGCGCATTTATCGGTTGTTTTCCCTACATAAATGGGTTGATTGGCTTCAAAAGATTGAGACAAATGCCTGATTAATTTAGGTCCTCCTTTCGCAGTTTCAGGTGTAATATAAATGGGCAGCTTGTATTTATTGGCAAAAGTAGAAAGTCCCTTTATATGGTCGGTATGTTCGTGTGAAATGAAAATTGCTCGCAGTTTTTCTACCGATAAATTCAGCTGTTTCATCCTGATTTCTGTTTCTCTTAAAGAGAGCCCAATATCTATTAAAACCGCGTCAGTGCTATTTCCTACGTAATAACAGTTGCCATTAGAGCCTGAATTTAAAGCAGCAATTTGTAAACTCATGAACCGCAAATAAATGCCAATTTTCTTATACCACCATATAGCTGGCATGTATTTTGTCTTATTAACGCTAAATGGATAATTATGAAAAAGACTTTTACTGTATTGGTTTTCCTCATTGCAGTAACCTTGCAATTGCAGGCGCAGTCTAAACAACCTAAGCAGTTGGGATTGCCGGGTGATAATTTAAATTTATATGCCGCTCTTAAAGTTTTTCAAGAATCTAAAACTTTGGAAGATTTTGAGAAATCCATCAATGACCCAGAACGAAAAATCAATAACCTAGATTTAGATGGAGATAATCAAATTGATTATATCAGTGTGGTAGATAGGGTTAAAGATAATGTACATAGTATTACTTTGCGGGTAGGGGTCAATAGCAGCGAACAGCAAGATATTGCCGTATTTGTTGTTACAAAAGAATCAGATAATCGCGTGTACATTCAGGTGGTGGGGGATGAAGATTTATACGGTAAAGACTATATCATAGAGCCCAACTATGCTACTGAGGGTAGACCTAATCCTGGTTTTCGTTCAGACTTTGATGATGAATATGCTCCTGCAGAACGAAGAACTATTTCTTATGTAGAAGTAGCCAGTTGGCCAATTGTACAATACATTTATGTGCCTACTTATCGTCCTTGGGTTTCTATTTGGGGATGGAATAATTATCCCAATTGGTGGAGACCTTGGAGACCTTATTCATGGCATTGGTATTCTGGATACCATTATAATAATTTCAATATCTATTTCGGATCTTTCTCAAGAAGTTCTTTTAATAGGAACCGTAATTGGTATAATTGGCATTATGGTAATAATGGATGGAGGTCTAGGTCGGTAGTATACATTAACCGATATCAACAAGGGTTTTTTAGAAATACTTATAACAGACCACAATCTTTTCAAGAAGGGTACCGGGTTTCAAGAGATCGGTTACCTATGAATAGTCGACCAGTTTCAGTGAATTTTTCAAGGCCCAATTATAATGATCGCCGTTCTAATACAAGACCAGATTGGAATGATAGAAATCGCACTTATTCAAGACCAGGAAATTCGGGGAGAGGGAACAGAATTGGTACTGGCACAACCAGGAACAATGATTAAATTGCAGCATGTCTGAAAACTTTGTATCCAATGATCCACTCCATGGTAAAACCCTGGAGTGGATTCTTACTTATTTAGTAAAGCATTTTGGTTGGGAAGACCTTGCCAGAATGATCAATATCAATTGTTTTAAAAATAATCCGAGCATTAAATCTTCGCTTACTTTTTTGCGAAAGACCCCATGGGCTCGAAAAAAAGTAGAAGATTTATACATCAGTACACTTTAATCAATTTCAATTAGGTTGGTGGTTTTGATGATACCTGATACAGCTTCATACAGTTTATCCAAATCTGCTTGTGTATTGAAAGCCTGGATAGAATACCTTAAGAATACTTTGTCTCCATGTGGCATAACCGGTATTTCAATTTTATACTGATCAAACAAACAATTTTTTAATTGAATAGGGTCTTTGGTTTTAATAGGGATGCTGAATAGTTGTAGAATAAAATCATCCGTTAGGGGAGCCAATGGTTGGCTGTTTACCAACTCGCAAAATTTCATTGCGTTCAATTTGACCAAGTCTCTACATTCTTTTGAAACTGCATCCCAATTGTATTTGTCCATGAATTGAATTGCTTCTGGAATACATAAAAAGGCAGAAAAATCTCTGGTTCCCTGTGTTTGGTGATAATCTAAAAAGGATGAGTGAGAAGGAGTAGTGCTGTTGAATCCCCAACTAATAACTAGTGGGTCTAACATGCGTTGATAGGCTTTGTTTACGTATAGAAAAGTACTTCCCTTTGGAGTCATCATCCATTTATGACATGCACCTGTGAAAATATCTGCGCCTAAACTACTTAAATCAATAGGAGCTTGTGCTGGCCCATGTGCACCATCAATAAATGTGGGAATACCCATCTGCTTTGCTTTAGCGCATATTTCTTCTATCGGAAATCTTAAACCTGTTGAGCTAGTGATATGACTTATAAAAATTAATTTGGTTCTATTGTTTGCTCCTTTAAACAATTCTTCTACAAAAGTTTCTTTGGTAGATAAAGGCAAGCTGATGGATTGCTTTTTATAGTGAGCTCCAGCTTGTGCACAATAATATTCCCAAGTTCTGTCACAAGCGCCATACTCTAGATTAGTGGTGAGTACTTCATCACCAGCTTTCAATGGAAAATTCTTAGCAACTAGGTTAACCGCATGAGATGGATTTACCAGATAAACCAAATCGTCTGCTGAACAATTTAAATATTTACCCAATGCCTCTCTTGAATGTTGTAAATAGGTTAATCCTGTTTTAACAATAAATAAGACTGGTTCTTGCTCCAGTTCTAACTGATATTGTTGATACCTTTCAAATATGGGTTTAGGGCATGCGCCAAAAGATCCAAAGTTTAAAAAAGTAAGGTCTTTTCTTACTAAAAATTCATTTCTTAATTGTTCGGTAATCATAACAAGGCAATTAGATAGTTTAGTAATTGAAGGTACAATTTTGTAAATTGTGCTATGGTTTTTCTGGATTTACAAGCGGTTACTAAGTTTGAAAGAGGCAATACAGTGCTTCATCCCATGCATTTTACCATGCAAGAGGGAGAAAAAGTAGCTATTGCTGGTGAAACTGGTTCAGGTAAATCTACCTTCTTAAAATTGATTGCAGGCTTATTACAGCCCGATCAAGGGAATGTTTATTTTGAGGGTATTCGTGTATTAGGGCCTGACGAACAATTATTACCGGGGCATCCAAAAATTGCATACTTGTCTCAGCATTTTGAATTAAGAAATAATTACAAAGTGCATGAGTTACTCGAAATGACGAATCAATTAGATGCAAGATCTGCTCAACAAATATTTGATGTTTGTAGAATCAGTCATTTAATGATGCGTAAGTCTGATGAATTATCGGGTGGAGAAAAGCAGCGTATTGCATTGGCAAAACAACTGACTTCTTTCCCTAAGTTATTATTATTAGACGAGCCTTTTTCTAATTTAGATCGGGTACATAAAGAATTGATCAGATCGGTAATAGATGATATTTGTAATACACTAAAAGTAACCTGTTTATTGGTTTCACATGATGCAACCGATTTATTATCTTGGGCTGATAGAATTATCATCATGCAAGATGGTCAGCTGGTGCAACAAGGAACACCTAAGCAACTGTATCATCATCCTGTTAATGAATATGTGGCAGCTTTGATGGGGGAGTACAATTTAATTAATACCAAAACCCATGAAGTATTTCTTCAACTGTTAGGGGAAGGAGTTAGAGGGAAACGTGCCTTAATTAGACCAGAACAATTGGCTATATCTGTTACCAAACCTGCTCAGCCCCATTTCGTAGAAGGGGTTGTTCAAAAAGTTTTATTCTTTGGTGCGTATTATACCATTGAAGTATGGGTGGATGAGTTTATCTTAAAAGTAAGAACCACCACATTTATGTTTAATGCAGGAGACATTGTATTTATCACAGTCGCACCAATTGGTGCATAATTCTTTACTTTAAATACTTTGCAAAAAAGCCAAGGGTTCTTTCCCATGAAAGCTTTGCTGCAGCTTCATTGTATCTAGCACCAGCTGTGTCATTATGAAATGCGTGATTCACATTTTCGTAAATAAAAAGTTCGTAATTGATTTTGTTTTCCTTTAGTGCTGCTTCATATGCAGGTATACCTTCATTTACTCGGGTGTCTAATCCGCCATAATGCAACATCAAGGCTGATTTAATTTGGGCTACTTTGGCAGCTTCTGGTTGTCTACCATAATAAGCTACTGCTGCTTTTAAATTGGGAACATTTACTGCTAAATTATTAGCCATCGCTCCACCCCAACAAAATCCTACACAGCCCATTTGGCCATTGCAGTCTTTTCGGGTACTCAAATAAGTAAAAGCGCGAATGAAATTTTGCAAACTCTCTTCTGCTTTGAGTGTTGCAAATTTTGCTCTTAGTTCGTCGTCGTTTTTAGGTAACTCACCTAATGGAGAGAGTATATTTGGGGCAATAGCAAGGTAGCCTGCTTTTGCAGCCCTTCTGGTTACGTCTTCTATATGGGCGTTTAATCCCCTGTTTTCATGTATTACAACAACTGCAGCTAATTTTTTCTTTCCCTTTGGTTTCGCTACGTAAGCACTCATTGTTCCATTTACCCCTTCATAGGTAATGGTTTCTATTTCTAAATCGTCTTCTGCCGTTATATTAGCCTTGGCTGCATTGACCTCAATCATTGGTAAAATACTTAATGCAGCAGCCATACCGCCAGTTAGTATTGCTAAGCGACTCATGAATTCTGGTCTGCTTAAAGGTTTATGGGTATACTCGTCGTAGAGGTCAATGATTTCTTGGTTCATAAGGTAATGCGTTGATTGATTTGGTCGTCAATTTTTTTGAAAAGGTGATAAGGTTTATATACCCTCCATTCTGGTAAATCCATTAATTCTATATAATAATGCAGCTTCTTACCTCTGAAATCTTGTTGGGTGGCTGCAGGCATATTCAGCGCTACAATCCAACCATTTTCATCCGTTACTTCCTCAAACCATTCTTGGTAATACTCTTTATCGCTGCTATGGAAATTTAACACATTTTCCGCAATCAAGATAAATTTATAAATTCCTTCCTTTTCTAATAAATCAATGATTTCTCGCTTGAGTTCCATGATGTCATTTTCTATAGCATCATTCCATTCTCCAATAAATTCAATAATCGCAAACTGCAATTCATAGTCTACATAAATGATTTTAAGGTACAATGTTCTGCTACCAAAATCATCCCATTGCGGGTGAATAAAATAATTATAGACTGTTTGTGAAAATTCAAACTCAGAATAAGTGCGTCCATAGAAGGGAGAGCGTTTATCTTCTTCTGCTACATAAATATGTCTCCAATTAAAAAAAGGTTCTATTTCATGCATACTATTCGCTTCCTACCGATTCAACTGCTTTTTTAACGCTACCGTATTTTAGTAATAAATCTTTTGCTTTTTCGTAATCACTTAAACCCAAATTGTCCATGACCATTTTTACGCCACGGTCTACCAATTTGATATTACTCAATTGCATGTTGACCATTTTATTGTCTTCTACACGACCTAATTGAATCATGATGGCGGTAGAAATCATGTTCAAGACTAATTTTTGGGCAGTGCCACTTTTCATGCGCGTACTACCTGTTACAAATTCTGGTCCTACAACAACTTCAACCGGAAAGTCTGCTGCTTCAGAAATTGGTGAGTTAGGATTACAGCTGATACTGCCTGTGATAATCCCTCTTTTTCTACACTCTTTTAATGCACCAATAACGTAAGGAGTAGTGCCACTTGCCGCTAGCCCAATCACTACGTCTTTGTCGTTGATGAAGTGTTTTTGTAAGTCGCTCCAACCTTCATCTGCGCTGTCTTCGGCAAATTCAACTGCTTGCGTAATTGCTTTTTCACCACCAGCTATTAAGCCAATGACTAAACCATAAGGAACCCCATAAGTAGGCGGACATTCGCTTGCATCTAATATACCCAGTCTTCCACTAGTGCCAGCCCCCATATAAAATAATCTTCCACCTTGTAACATTTTGTCTGCAGTAGCTGCAATCAATTTTTCAATCTGTGGAATGGCTTTTTCAACAGCTTCGGGTACTGTTTTATCCTCTTTATTTATATTGGTTAAAATTTCTTGAATACTCATTTTTTCTAGGTCATTGTACCTAGAAGCCTGTTCTGTAACTTTTATGAAATTACCCATATTGCTTATTGTTTATGAAATGCCACCAAACCGGGCATTGGGGTCTTTAAAACTTTACCCAATTCTAACTCGTAACTATTGCAAAGTTCCTTTAAAACATCTCTAAAACCAAATCCAACACTGCCCACAAAATGGATAGGTTGGGTCCAGCTTTCTTTGAATTTGTATAAATGAGTGAAGAAAAAGTCGTTTAAGCCGTCTTCAATGATATTTTCTATCATAAAATGGCCTCTATTCTCGGCCAAAAAGATAGCAAAAGAAGCCATATAACGGTTTGCCAAGGGCTTCTTATAAATATTTTCGAGAATACTGGCATGGGTTTCTCCAAAACGTTTCTGAAACCTAGACATCAAGTCTTCATCAAATGTTTTATACAAATAATACTGAATTACTTTTTTACCTAAATAAGCACCAGATCCTTCATCGCCAAGCACATATCCGAGGCCAGGGCTAATGGAAACGATTTTTTTGCCATTGTAATAACATGCGTTAGATCCTGTACCTAAGATACAAGCAATTCCTTTTTTGTGGCCACAAGAAGCGCGTGCAATACCCAATAAATCTGTATTAATGGCTGTTTTGGTTTTTGGGAAAAGGGTTTTAAAAACCTTTTTCATGATGTCTATATTGGCTGGATTGCCAAGCCCTGTTCCATAAAAATGGAGCTGATCTATGGGGGTGTTTTTTATTTTGGGTAAAAGTTGTTTGGATAAAATTTGAATCATTTCGTCTCCAGTTACAAAATAGGGGCTCATAGCTGGGGTTAGCAAGGTTTTTTTCTTGCCGTTTACTAGTAAACACCACTCGCATTTGGTAGAACCACTGTCGGCAATTAATATGGCAGGCATAGGAAAGGTTTAATTCGGCAATAAATATAGATATTTGCATGCTTACATGACGTATAATTTAATGTGTATTTATGGGTTCTAAGAAACTGCAGGTTTGGTTACCGGTTTTATTTGCCATTGTGATGATTGTGGGAATGCTAATTGGCTTTCAATTAAAGGAAAAGACCATGTCTCCTTTATTCTTTAAAAGTTCAACTCGATCTTCAATACAGGAGTTGACCGAATTGATTAAAAATCGATACGTTGATAAAGTTTCAGAAGATAGTATCAATGGATTAGTAGCCAATGAATTGCTAAAACATTTAGATCCGCATTCAGTTTACATTCCTTCTTCTGACCTTTCTGCAGCGAATGAAGATATTATGGGGAATTTCCAAGGCATTGGAATAGAGTTTCGACAAATGAACGATACCGTGAATGTGATGAGTGTTATTTCAGGAGGCCCTGCAGAAAAAGTGGGATTAATGGTAGGTGATCAATTGATTTTTGTAAATGATACCATAAATATTTCGGGGAAGAAACTTGATGGTAATGCTATCCGAAAAATTTTCAGAGGTCCAGCAGATTCTAAGGTTAAAGTGAAGTTTCTGCGTGCAGGCAAAATGCAGGAAGCGGTAATTACGCGAGGTAATATTCCAGTTAGCTCAGTTGATGCAGCTTATATGATTGCACCGAAAGTGGGTTTTATAAGACTGAATAAATTTGCAGAAAGAACGTATGAAGAGTTCATGACCGAATTAGAAAAGTTGCAAGCCCAGAAAATGGAAAACCTCATTTTAGATTTAAGAGGCAATACAGGTGGGCTGATGAAAGAAGCAGTAGATATGGCTGATGAGTTTTTAGATGACAATAAATTAATTGTTTACACAGAAGGTGAAAATACCCCCAGAACAGAATTCACTGCCAAGCGTCCTGGGCTTTTTGAAAAAGGAAAATTAGTGGTGTTAATAGATGAGTCATCTGCATCAGCTAGTGAAATTTTAGCAGGTGCTTTGCAAGATTGGGACAGGGCTACGATTATGGGGCGTCGTTCTTTTGGTAAAGGCTTAGTGCAGCAACAATTTCAGTTGAGTGATGGATCCGCTGTGCGATTAACAGTGGCTAGGTATTTTACTCCCTTGGGAAGAAATATTCAAAAATCTTATGCTGAAGGAATTGATAAGTATAACGATGAATTACTTGGCCGTTTTCATCCAACAGATTCAAGCGCTAAAAAAGATTCCTTAGCTAGGTCTGTAAAGAAATATAAAACGCCTGCAGGTAAAATGGTTTTTGGCGGTGGGGGGATTACACCCGATACCACGGTATTATTTGATTCTTCATTGTACACAAGGGCTGTGTTACAAGTGCTCATGACGAGTACCTTGAATGATTTTGCCTATTATGATTTTATTAGCAATAAGGCCCAATACAGTGCATATAAAGATGCTGTAAAATTTAATGCAGATTTTAAAGTTTCTGATGCACAATGGAAACGTTTTGTGCAATATGCGTCAAAAGAAGGCTTGAACTTTGGTGCAATTGATGCCCGTAGTAAAGCATTTATTTTAAACAGAATCAAAGCTTTAATCGCCAGACAAATCTGGAGAGCCAATGGTTATTTTGTAGTTGCTAATGATGCAGATATTTTAGTGGGTAAAGCGGTGAGATTGGTTCAGTAACGATTTGCTAACAATTCCTTCATGTTTTCTTAATCTGTAAAATCATTTCTTGCAGTTACTCTTCAATAGGTTTGTTCAAACAATCCTAATGGAAAGATTTTTTGCTACAGAAATTGCTGATGAAATCATTGAACTTTTACTTTCAAAAGGTGGATCAGAATACATTGGTGAGCCAGTTACCAAGTTGGAACATATGGTTCAAAGCGCTGAGATAGCTGCAGAAAAAGGACTTGGTGAAGAATTGATTTTAGCGGCTTTATTGCACGATATAGGGCATATTTGCGTGCCTGTTACCCAACACAACAATATGGGTGGTTTGGGTTTACAAGATCATGAATTATTGGGGGCTACTTTTTTACAATCCAGAGGCTTTTCTGATAGAGTGGTTCAAGCAGTGGCATTGCACGTGCCTGCTAAACGGTATCTCTGTTTTAAGTATCCTGAATACCTTGCCCTTTTATCGGAAGCCAGTTTGCAAACCTTAGCATATCAAGGCGGTCCGATGACTTCGTATGAAGCAGAAGTATTTGAACAAAACCCTTTTCTAGAAGATATTATTGCCATTCGAAAAATTGATGAAGAAGCCAAGATTGAAAACAAGCCGCTTCCTGTTTCTTTTGATCAATACAAACAAATGATGGTACGTCATTTACAAAAAAGCCAAATAGAATAAGATGAACAGTCATTACGAAATGGTGGTATTTGACATGGCAGGTACCACGGTAGATGAGCAGAATTTAGTTTACAAAATGTTACATCAGACGTTATTAGATGATGGCTACGATTGCAGTCTTGAAATGGTGTTGGCCATTGGTGCAGGTAAGGAAAAAAAAGCGGCACTAAAAGATATCTTAATTGAATTGGGTGTTTTTGCACCGCAGTTGACGGCTGCCTCATTACATAGTTTATTTAAAGAAAGATTAAAAGAAGCGTATTTGCTTGCGCCTATTTCTCCAATGCCTGGTGCAGAAATAGTATTTGCACAGTTAAAACTAATGGGAGTAAAAGTGGTATTGAATACAGGATATGATCGCGCAACGGCATATCAATTGATTCAACGTTTGGGTTGGGTGGTTGGAGAGCAAATCGATGGTTTAATTACCGCATCTGATGTGTCCTTAAGTAGACCTGCTCCAGATATGATTGATTTAGCTAAACAACAATTTGGCATTGAAGAATCAAATACCATTGTGAAAGTGGGAGATTCAATCATAGACATTGAAGAGGGAAAAAATGCAGGTTGTGGTTTAACCATTGGTATTACAACAGGCGCACATGATGCTCATATGTTACAGTTGGCAGAACCTAATCATATCATTCATCAGTTGTCTGATCTGATTTTACTATTACATTCATGAGCTTTTTTACCATTAGGGAAAATGCGTTAATCGGACGAAAGCTAAAGCATTCACCAGCATTATTGTTATTGGTGGTGTCTTTTGCAGCATTTGTTGTGTATACTGGCATGTATGGATTTAGAAAACCTTTTACTGTTGGGCTTTATGAACAATGGACTTTTTGGGGAATTCCCTACAAAGTTTGCCTCGTTATTGCACAAGTGATTGGTTATATGTTTAGTAAGTTTATTGGCATTCGCGTTATTGCTGCCATGAAACCTCAGCATCGCATCCAAGGAATTTTAATCTGTATTTTAACGGCATGGTTAGCGCTGTTCTTATTTGCCATTATACCCGCCCCTTATAATATCATTTGCATGTTCTTAAATGGGTTGCCATTAGGGATGGTCTTTGGTTTGGTCTTTGGATTTTTAGAAGGTAGAAAAACGACTGAAATCATGGGCGCATTTTTAGCCAGCAGTTTTATTTTTGCTTCTGGATTGGCAAAAACAGTGGGGAAATGGTTGTTGATCAATATTGATGTACACGATTTTTGGATGCCGTTTGTAGCAGGCGGTATTTTTTTAATACCGATGTTATTTGCACTTTGGCTACTTAAGCAAACACCTCAACCAAATGATGCTGATATTTTAGTTAGAACAGCTCGCACACCAATGACGAAGTTTGAACGGCAGCAATTTATTTTAAAATTCGGCTGGCTTTTAGTTCCTATTGTCATCAGTTATATGTTGTTTACTATTGTGAGAGATTTTAGTGAAGATTTCGCGAATGAACTATGGACAGAAACTGGATATGTAGCTGATGCGGGAATTTTTGTGCAAACGAGTTCAATCATTACAGTAATTGTACTAATTGTTATTGCCTCTTTTTTTACCATTCAATCTAATTTAAAAGCATTTGTTTATACGCATTATTTAGTGATAGTTGGATTGTCATTGACTTTATTATCTACTTATTTTTTTCACCAGCATTGGCTGAGTCCAATTGTTTGGATGATTTTATCAACTACTGGGTTGTATTTAGCGTATTTACCTTTTAATTGTTTGTATTTTGAAAGAATGATTTCAACATATGCTGTAAAAGGAAATGTTGGATTTGTGATGTATATAGCAGATGCGTTTGGTTATTTAGGTACGGTCATCGTTTTATTGTTAAAAACATTTATTGAATTTCAATTTAGTTGGGTAAACTTTTTTTCTGTCTTGTTTACTGCTACTGCCATTATTGGAATTGTGTTAATACTATTTACAGTCATAGGGCATTTAAAATTTTTCAAATCTATAAATCAAGTCGTGTGAAAAAAACAGCCATAGTTGTTGGTGCAGGAATAGTGGGGTTGGCTACTGCGAAAGCACTCGCTAATAAGGGTTATAAGGTTACGGTTATTGAAAAAACCGAAAAAGCGGTTGGAGCATCAATAAGAAATTTTGGAATGGTTTGGCCAATTGGTCAGCCGGATGGTCAATTGTATCAGTTGGCAAAAAAGTCTGCAAGTGTTTGGAAAGAGGTATGTGATGGGATGGGGATGTGGTATAATCAATCTGGCAGCTTGCATGTTGCATATTGTAAAGAAGAATGGGCAGTATTGAACGAATTATTTGTACAATTTGAACTAGAAGGTAGACCAGTGGATTTAATGAACCCTAGTCAGATAGCTTTGAAGTATCCACATGTAAAACAGCATCAATTATTTGGTGGATTATTTTCAAGTGATGAAATGATTGTTGATCCAAGAATTGCTGTAGCTAATGTAAGTGAATATTTAAAAGTGTTTTCTGGCGTTGATTTTTTATGGAATCATACTGTTCAAGAAGTAGGTATTGGTTATGTAAAATCTGGTCATTTAATATTTAATGCAGATAAAATATTTGTTTGTAGTGGTCCAGATATTGAAACTTTATTCCCGGATACATTTAATGCTTTGCCGATTGTAAAATGTAAATTACAAATGATGAGGATGACTTTGCCAATGCATCAATCCATTGGTACATCAGTTTGTGGTGGTCTATCATTATTGCATTATAACAGTTTTAAACAATCGCCATCATTGTCAGTATTAAGCTTAAAAATTGCATCTGAAATGCCAGCATATATTCAGCATGGGATTCATGTAATGGTGTCTCAGCATGAAGCAGGTGAATTAACAGTGGGTGACTCACATGAATATGGTTTCACTTTTGAGCCATTTGATCAGCAGTATATTAATCAGTTGATTTTGCAATATTTAAATCGTTTTATGAACGCCGAGTCTTGGCAATTAACAGCAACTTGGAATGGTGTGTATCCAAAAATGACTGATGGGGCATCTTGGTATTTTAGTGAACCAATTAATGATGTATATATTTTAAATGGATTAGGTGGAGCAGGTATGACATTAAGTTTTGGTGTTGCTGAAAAAATGGTTAATGATATTCTTTAAAATAATAAATCTGTTATTACATTAACAATACATTTACTTAACATTAACTATACATTGAGTTAACATTACAATGATAGGTTTGCTGCTCAAACACCAAATCTATTATGAGAGTAAAAAATGAATTCCTCAAAGCAATAATGTACACGATGTCATTATTGCTTTTTCAATTTTCTGCAATGGCGCAGAACATAATCAAAGGAAATGTAACAGATGCCAGCACAGGTAATGTCATTGTAGGTGCAACTATTACAGTTGTAAAGACCAAATTGAACACAGCAACTGATGCAAAAGGCGATTTTTCAATTGTTGCTAATACTGGTGATCAACTCACTATTAGCTCTGTTGGTTATGCCAACAAAACCATCTTCGTTAATAACAATCTAATGCTTATTCAATTAAGTACAAGTACTTCTGAATTAGATGAAGTAGTTGTTACAGCATTGGGTATTAAACGCGAAAAGAAAAAATTGGGTTATGCTTCTCAAGAAATTAAAGGTGAGAGTTTAACGGTTGCAAGAGAGTCGAATGTAGTAAGCCAATTAGCAGGTAAAATAGCGGGTGTTACGGTTGTAGGTGGTAATTCAGGTATTGGTGGTTCTGCAAGGGTAACCATTCGTGGAGAGCGTTCAGTTGATTTAAATAAAAATCAACCTTTATACGTAATTGATGGGGTACCTATTAGCAACTCTATTGTTGGGGCTAACGGCAGGGGAAATATGGAAGTTGATTTTGGCAATGGTGCAGGATTTGTTAATCCAGATGATGTTGAAAGTATCAACGTTTTGAAAGGACCTGCAGCTTCTGCATTATATGGTTCTAGAGCTGCCAACGGGGTGATTGTAATCAAAACAAAATCGGGTAAAAGTAGCAAGGGTATTGGTATTGAAGTGAATAGTAACCTGACTTTTGAAAATGCTTTAAAATTACCTGATTTCCAAAATGTTTATGGTCAAGGGAATGGTAATGGTGGACCATTTGCATTTGTGAATGGAGGTGGAGCTGGTTTAACCGATGGTACTGATGAAGGATGGGGCCCAGCTTTTAACGGACAATTATATCCTCAGTTTAATTCGCCTAGAACTTTGAATGGACAAGTTATTCCATTTTTAGGTGGAGATTTAAATGCACCTGCAGGAAGTGTTATTACACCAACTCCTTGGTTGCCAGATATTGATGGAGTTGCAAAATTTTTTCAAACAGGAAGAACAATTACGAATAACGTAGCAATAGTAGGAAGCAACAAAGAAGGAGATTTCAGATTGTCTTATACCAATCTAGATCAAACGGGAATTGTTCCTAATACAGATTTAAAGCGCAACACTGTTTCTTTCAGTGGTGGTTATCATTTAACGGATAAATTTTCTGCTCGAGCTTTTGTTTCTTACATCAAAAGTAATAGCGGAAACAGACCATCTATCAGCTATGGTACGGAAAATATTATGTATCTATTTACGAGCTGGTTCCCTAGGTCTGTAAGGTTATCTGATATGAAGAGACTTTGGCAGCCAGGGTTAGAAGGTATTAGACAATTTGGTTGGAATTATAATTATCATGATAATCCTTATTTAACCATGTATGAAAATACCAATGGTCAAGCATTGGATCGTATTATCGGTAATATCACTTTGAAATATGATTTAGCAAGTTGGTTGAGTTTACAATTAAGAGCTGCTACTGATTATGCTTCTGAAGTAAGAGCATATAAAAGGGGATTCAGTACCCAGCGTTTTCCATTTGGACAATATAGAGAAGCAAGAATCATCACAGAGGAAAGGAATACCGACTTTTTATTGTCAGCAAATAAAAAAATAAATTCAGATTTCACTGTTTCAGGTTCTTTTGGTGGAAACCAAACTAGGCAAAAGGCCGATTTTAATGAAGTAAATGCAGGCCAATTAAATATACCTGGAATTTACAAATTGACTAACAATCGAGTTCCGGTTGATGTAGCACAAACTGTATCTGAAAAAAGAGTGAATAGTCTGTATGGTGCTGCTCAAGTATCTTATAAAAATTATTTATTCCTTGAATTGACTGGTAGAAATGATTGGAGTAGTGCGCTTACTTTACCTGCTGAATTAAAAGCATTGGGGTCAGAAAAGAATTCATTTTTCTATTCATCTGCTGCCTTGAGTGCAGTAGTAAGTGATATGTTTAAGTTGCCAGAAATTATCAATTTCGCTAAAGTTAGAGGAAGTGTAGCTCAAGTGGGGAATGATACCGATCCTTTCACTTTTACACAAGCTTATAATCCAAGCACTGCTTTTGGGACTGCTCAAATTTATAGTGAAACAGATCGATTAGCCAACCTTTCATTGAAGCCTGAGATAAGCACCGCTTTTGAAATTGGCACTGAAATTAAGCTATTGAATAATAGAGTTGGATTAGACCTTACTTTTTATCAAAGTAATACCAAGAACCAAATCATCAATATTCCGCTTTCTCAAACTTCAGGATACAGTACTAGATCAATTAATGCTGGCTTAATTAAGAACTATGGATTTGAAGCCATGTTAAACTTAGTTCCAGTAGTAGGGAAGAAGAATGGTTTAAGATGGACAGTAGATTTGAATTTTTCTAGCAACAGAAGTAAAGTAGTAGAGTTATCTGATGGTTTAACCAATTTAGTAATGGCTAACAGAAGTGTGAGTATTGAAGCTAGAGTGGGTGAACGCATGGGAGATATGTACGGTATTGGATTTGCTCGTGTTCAAAACACCAATCCTGCAGGAGCACATTATGATGCCACTGGTAAATTTGTAGGTCAAATGGTTTTCAGTAATGGTAGACCAGTAAGAACAACTGAAAGAATTAAGATGGGTAATTATAACCCAGATTGGTTGGCCGGTATCAATAATACATTTACCTACGGCAATTTCAAACTAAGTTTCTTATTTGATATAAGAATGGGCGGTGAAATATATTCTCATACTCAAACAGTAGGAAGAGAAGGGGGTATTATGATTGAAACATTAGAAGGTCGTGCAGATGGATATGATTTAACTAAGCCAGGAAATGGAGTAATTGGTAAAGGTGTAATGTTAGTGAATGGCCAATATGTGGAGAATAATGTAAAAAGAACTGCTAGAGAATGGCATACAGCTTGGACTGCAGGAAGAAATATTGCAGAAGGCGTAATGTTTGATGCATCTTTTGTTAAACTAAGAGAACTCCAAATTGGCTTTAATTTCCCAACACAAGTACTTAAAAACACTCCATTTAAAGCAGCGACCTTAAGTTTTGTTGGAAGAAATCTAGCACTATGGTCTAATGTTCCGCACGTTGATCCTGAAGTCATGTCTTTCACTGGTGGAACAGCATTACCTGGAATTGAACATATGTCTATTCCTTCATCTAGAAGCTTTGGTGTTAACCTTAGCATGAAATTCTAAAACATTAAAAAGATAACAATGAAAAAAATATATTTAGTCTTTACAGCATTTTCTTTATGCTTATTGAATGCTTGTACAAAAGATTTTACAGAAGTAAATACCAATCCAAATGTTCCCACCAAAGTGACCCCTAATTTACTTTTGTCGGGGATTATTAAGAGTGCGATTAATGAACAGGTAGGTCAAGCTTGGGGTACAGGTAACCTATTGGTACAGTATACAGCAAAAATTCAATTCGTAAATGAAGATCGTTATTTATGGGGCGAAAAGAATGGTATTTGGAACAATGTGTATGGCAATATGCGTAATGTTCAAAATATTATTGACTTAGCAAGTGCAAATACTCCAGTGCAACAAAATTATTTGGGCGTAGCATTAATTTTAAAGAGTTGGTTATTTTCTATGGCTACTGATGCTTATGGTGACATTCCTTATTCAGAAGCAACAAAAGCAAAAACGAACGGTATTTATTTGCCTAAATATGATACCCAAGAAGAAATTTACACTGGTTTATTAGCAGATCTAAAAAAAGCAAATGATATTTTAGGTACCAGTAATGAAGCCATTTCAGGAGATATTTTGTTTGCTGGTTCTGTGGTTAAATGGAAAAAATTAGCCAATTCTCTAAGACTTCGTTTATTAATGCGTTTGTCTAAAAAGAAATCGGTTAATGCAGATATGCAAGCCATCATTTCTAATAGTACTTTGAATCCTTTGATGACTTCAAATGATGACAATGCTGAGTTGAAATATTTAGCTGATGTGCCGGCTAATCAATGGCCTTTGTATGACGCAAGGGTTGGTTCTTTTGATGAAATCAGAGTGAGTAAAACGTTGAGCGATCGTTTATCTGCAATGAATGATCCGCGGTTAGCCGTTTTTGGAAGACCTTCTCAAAAATCAGTGGTTGCTGGGAGTCCTAAAATTGAGGGTATTCCGAATGGTTTAGGAGATGTGGCTGCTTTAAATTTTAATGGCGGACCACAGGGTGTTTCAAGAGTGGGCTTTAGTTATGCATGTTTAGTATGTAACGACAATGGACAAACTCCTGCACTGCCGAATGTGGCTAGAGGCATCATTATGAACTATTCAGAGTTACAATTCATCTTAGCGGAAGCTGCTGAAAAAGGAATGATTTCTTCTTCAACTACAGCTCAAACCTACTATACCAACGGAGTGCAAGCTAATTTTGCTTATTACGCATCAATGGTTCCTGCTGCTTATGGAATCAATGTTACTCCTCCTGCAACTTACTATACCCAAGCTTCAGTTGCTTATACAGGTTCAAGTGCAGAAAAGTTAGAAAAAATTGCACTTCAAAAATGGGTTTCTTTATTTTTTAATGGATTAGAAGGATGGTTTGATTGGAGAAGAACGGGTATGCCAGTAATTGTTCCGGGTCTGGACAATTTGAATAATAATAAGGTTCCGGTAAGATTTATTTATCCACTCTCAGAACAAGCTTTAAATGCTGCTAATAGAGCTGCTGCTGTAACAAGACAGGGTGTGGATGATATTAATACGCTAGTATGGATTGCAAAATAGTTTTTTCTCAGTTTTAGTTTTCGTTCAATGGGGTGGATGCGGATGCATTCACCTCATTTATTATTATATCCTTTAACTTTATCTCATGCGTAGTTTTTTCTTATTAGTTATTTTGATGGGTACTGTTCTACAAATAAATGCACAGCAACCCAAATTGGTTTCTATTTTAGAAGTGCCTGGGAAATTTGAATATGCTCGTGTTCAAGAAAAAGGAGTTTCCGTGTTGCCAAGTGGAAGATATATCAGCCCCGCTGGGGAAATGATTCGGATTGCTCATGATCCATTTGGAATGCGTGTTTCGCCAGATGGTAAAAAAGCGGTGACACTGCATAATGGAGTATTTACCATCATTGACTTAGAAACCTTGAATCATACTAGGGTGCCATCTTATGATAAAAAGATTGCATCACCTTTTTCGAATGGATCTTTTTTAGGTGTTGATTTTGGCAAGACTTCGAATATTGTCTATTTGAGTGGAGGAGACAATGGCGCAGTTTTGGTATATGATATCAATGCCATGATTAGGTTGGATTCAATTTCATTAAATGGTAAAATCGGAAAGGATTTATTTGAAGACAGTTTTACTTCCGATTTATTATTTAATGAAGAAAAAAATGAATTGCTGGTATTAGATCGGGCCAATTTTAGATTGGTGCGCCTTAGTCTTACTAGTAAAAAAATAGAAGCGTCCATCCCATGTGGAAGACTTCCCTTTGGTTTGTCATTAAGCCCCGATAAACGCTATGCATTTGTAGCCAATGTAGGTATGTATGCTTATCCATTGATTGAGGGGATGACCGAAAAAAATTATGATTCATTGGTAATACCACATCATCCTTATGGTGATAATACTAAAGAGTCAATTAATGGAACCGTTATTGATGGAAAAAAAATTCCAGGTGTAGGCAGTCCTAATTCACCTGAGGCAATGAGTGTGTTTGTGATTGATTTGAAAAGCAATAAAGTGTTGAGTAAATTAAAAACGGGGCATCAAATTGGTGAATTAATTGAAGATATAGAAGTGGTTGGTGGAGCAAGTCCCAATTCAATTGCTGTTGGAAAAAAATATGCTTATATATCCAATGCTACCAATGATAATATTAGTGTGATTGATTACGCAACCCAAAAAATTGTACGCCAAATACCCATCAAAGTAAGTGCAACAATTGATCAATTCAGGGGGTTATTGCCTTTTGGGCTAACATTGAGTAGTGATGAGAAAAAATTATTTGTTGCTTTATTAGGATTCAATGCTGTGGCCGTAATTGATATTGAATCTTCAAAAACAATCGGATTAATACCTACCGGATGGGGTCCTTCTAGAGTGATGTTAGGTAAGGATGAAAAGGAATTATACATTATTACTGCAAGAGGATTGGGAGCAGGTCCTAATGGAGGGGCAGGGTATAAGAAACCCATACAGGGAACTTTTATTAGTGATTTGCAATTGGGTTCTTTTCATAAAGTGCCAATGCCCGATTCTATTCAATTAGCAAAATATACAGCTACCGCATTGTCTAATACATTCTTTAAATCAACGGTATCCCTCAATCAAAATCCTTTGCCTCCATTGCCAGATGCTTATCAAAGCCCTATTAAATATATTGTTTACATCACTAAAGAGAATAGAACCTATGATGAAGTATTTGGACAAATTAAAGAAGCGAAAGGGGATAGTACTCTTGCTAGATTTGGCATAAACAATGCTTATACATTATTGGCTAATCAACGAGAAAGATTCAAAGGAATGAGGGTCACTCCCAATCATCATAAAATTGCTCGTCAGTTTGCATTCAGTGATAATTTTTATTGTGATAGTGATGCCAGCATTCATGGACACCATTGGATGATGGGAGTAATACCCAATGAATGGGTTGAAACAAATTCTAGTGTTAATAAAACGGCTAAGCTATTTTCATCAGCACCAGGAAGAAGATTCCCTGGATCAACAGGCAGTATGGACCCAGAAGACTTTGCTGAAGCAGGAGGTATCTGGGAGGCTTTTGAGAGAAAGAAGAAATCGTTCTACAATTTTGGCGAAGCCAATGAAACTGCTCATGTTAGAGAAGAATGGTATGATACAGCAACAGGAGCAGGGCATGGTGTGATGGTACCTATGCAAAAAGCTTTATTCCCAATAACAAGTAGAAGCTATCCAGGATACAATACCAATATACCCGATCAGTACAGGGCCAATCAGTTCGAAAAAGAATTCACTCGCATGTGGATTGCTGGGAAAGCTGAAATGCCCCATTTAATGACCATTCAGTTGCCCAATGATCATATAGCCAAAGCCAGACCTGAAGATGGATATACAAGTGCGCATTCGTTTATGGCAGACAATGACTTGGCATTGGGTAGAATACTCCACTTCTTGTCTAGAACTAAATATTGGAAAAACATGTTGGTGATTATTACAGAAGATGATCCACAGGGAGGGGTAGATCATATAGACGCCCATCGCTCTATTTTAATGATGGCTGGCCCATATGTTAAGAAAGGACATATCAGTAATACACACGCGAATTTTGGTTCTATTTTAAAAACGATTTACAATATTGCTGGAGTACCATACGTAAATCAATATGATGTAACTGCCACTTTATTACAAGACTTTTTTACCGATAAGCCAGACTTTACACCGTATACATTAGAAATGCACGACACACGTATTTTTGACGTAAACAAAGCAATGAAAAAATACAAGACTACCATTGATTGGAATAAAATTATCAAAGGGCCTGAAATGGATAAGCTAGAAGATATGCGTGCTGACCATTATCGTCAACAAAAACAAGCCATCATAATAAAGTAATCGGATGAGAAAATTAGTATTTACGTTTCTAGTATTTACAGTGAGTATTTCAACTTATGCTCAAAATGATAGTGCTATTTTGTTGCAAGATGTTATGGTTACTGCAACAAGAAATAAACAGACTAGCTTATTAAGTCCTTACTCTGTAAGCAAATTGTCGATGCAAGGACTGCAACAATTTCAACCAAGAACAAGTCCTGAAGCATTGGTTGGAACTGCTGGGGTATTTGTTCAAAAGACCAATCATGGTGGTGGCTCACCTTTTGTTCGTTCATTAACCGGGAACCAAAATTTATTAATGATTGATGGCATACGTTTGAATAATGCCACTTACCGATATGGGCCTAATCAATACTTTAATACGATTGATTTATTTTCTGTTGGATCAATAGAAGTTGCAAGGGGTACAGGGTCTGTGCAATATGGTTCTGATGCCATGGGAGGAGTGATTCAAGTATTTACTAAAGACCCAGGGTTTTCCGAAAAAGCTAAATGGTCTGGAAATATTATTGGAAGGGTATTGAGTAATGATGCTGAATATACGGGGAGAGCAGAATTGGTTTACAGTGCTGCTAAAACGGCATTACAAGTAGGGTATACAGCAAGAAAATTTGGTGACTTGCCAGGTGGAGATACCACTGGAATTCAACACCCAAGTGGATATAAAGAAAATGCTTTTGATATAAAATTTAAATGGCAATTAAACAATCAATGGTTGCTTACCGCTGCCCATCAACAATTGCAACAAAATAATGTGCCACTTTATCATCGAGTAGCCTTAGAAAATTTTGCTTATTATCAATTTGATCCACAACAAAGAAGCTTGAGTTATTTAAAAATGGAAGGGAAAACGCAGAACCCGCTTTTGTCTAAGTTAAGTTTCACTGCGTCATCACAAGTAAACAAAGAGCGCAGAAATTATTGGAGAAATCGAAATATAAATCGCTTCATAGAAGATGATCGGGTGAATACTGTAGGACTTACTGCAGATATTTTTTCAGTTCTAAATCCTAATTGGACCGCTAATTCTGGTGTAGAGTATTATGCAGATCAGGTAACAAGTGCAAAACAACAGATAGCTATTGCCAATGGGGCAACGGTTAATCAGCGTGGCTTATATCCCAATAATGCCAGTATGCAAAATTTCTCACTATACAGTTTACATCATCTTGCTTTGGGTAAGTTTACTGTAGAAGCGGGAGTTCGATATAATGCATTACAAATTGAAGTGGATACTGCAATAGTGAAACCATCTTCCTTGGTATTTAATGCAGCATTATTGTATCAAATCAGTAAAACCCAATCTTTGTATGCATCTTATAGTACAGGATATAGAGCCCCGAATATTGATGATATGGGAACACTGGGTTTAGTCGATTTTAGGTACGAAGTACCAGCTTATGGATTAAAGCCAGAGAAGACCTTTAATACTGAGTTGGGGTATAAAATTCACACTAAAAAACTGCAATTGTCTATGGCATTTTATTATATGCATTTAACCAATATTATCAATCGTATTCAGCTTGTTGGTCAACAAGTAGGCGGGTATAATGTGTATATTAAAGAGAACAATCAAGAATCATTTATAAAAGGACTTGAATACGATTTCCAAATAGCGTTGACAAAAAAATTATTGATCAGTAGTAATGGTGCTTATTCATTTGGACAAAATACTACCAGGGCAGAGCCAATGCGAAGAATACCTCCATTCAATGGAAGAACTTTTATTCAATGGACACAGCCCAATATTCAATACAGTCTTGAATATATGTATGCTGCTACCCAAAATAGATTAGCACAAGGTGATAAAGACGATAATCGAATTCCTAAAGGAGGAACTCCTGGCTTTGGTATTCTTCATTTTCATGTCTCAACAAAATTGTTAGGAGTTCAATTCCGCACAGGATTAACGAATATTTTTAATGCCGATTATAGAATGCATGGAAGTGGCATTAATGGTATGGGAAGGAATTTGTATATTTCTGCCCAATTTAGGTTTTAATGAAACAATTGCTAGAACAACTTTCTAATCGCTTATCAGGAGAACTGTATTATGATTTAAGTGCAGAACACCAAATGCAGTTGATGGCTTATTCAACAGACGCTTCAGTTTATCAAGAGAAGCCATTGGCTGTTGCGATACCTCAACATGATGAAGATATTAAAGCAATCATCGGCTTTGCCAATAAACATTCCATTACGATAATTCCTAGAGCAGCCGGTACTTCCTTGGCCGGCCAAGTGGTGGGTAATGGGATTGTGGTAGATATTTCGAAACACTTTAATCAAATGATTGAAGTGAATATTGAAGAACGTTGGTGTAGGGTGCAGCCCGGTGTTATTAGAGACGATTTAAACCATTACCTAAAGGGATTTGGGCTGATGTATGGACCAGAAACCTCAACAGCTAATAGAGCCATGATTGGCGGAATGGTGGGGAATAATTCCTGTGGCTTGCATAGCATTGTATGGGGATCAGCACGCGATCATTTAATGGAGGCTTCGGTTATTTTAAGTGATGGTTCTACAGCTGTGTTTAAGGATATTGATTTACAAGATGCAGTTCATGCAAATGGTTTAGAAGGGAGCATCTATCAAAGTCTTTTTGAACGCTTGAGCGATAAACAAAATCAAGCACTTATCCAGCAGAATTTTCCTTCCAAAGAAGTAGTCAGAAGAAATACTGGATATGCATTGGATTCCTTAATTGAAATGTATCCGTTTGTAGAAAACGGCAGTCCATTTAATTTATGCAAACTACTAGCAGGATCAGAAGGTACACTTGCTTTTATTACCGAATTGAAATTGAATTTATTGCCCCTGCCACCTAAAGAAGTAGGATTAGTAGTGGTACATTGTCATTCGTTGAGTCAATCCTTATATGCCAATATTGAAGCATTAAAACATGGACCCATGGCGTCGGAATTGGTAGATAAAATGATTATGGATTTCACCATCGGTCATCCTGAATACCAAAAGAATCGATTCTTTATAGAAGGCGATCCTGCTGCATTGTTGATGGTAGAATTCATGGAAGAAACCAAAGCAGAATTGGATCAAAAAATTACAGCTACCATTGAAGCATTAACCGTTGCATCATTAGGATATGCATTCCCTGTATTATACAATTCAGCTACCAAATATGCTTGGGATATACGAAAAGCAGGATTGGGTTTATTGAGAAATTTAAGAGGCGATGCACAGCCAGTAAACTTAATTGAAGACTGTGCGGTATCTACCAATGATCTTCCATTGTATATTGAAGAATTACAACAGTTATTAGCGCAGCATGGAGTGAAAGCTTCTTATTATGCACATGCTGGTGCAGGAGAATTGCATGTAGAACCCATTATTAATTTAAAATCAAGCGAAGGGGTTCAACAGTTCAGGTCTATTTTAAAAGATACGGCTGCTTTGGTTAAAAAATACAATGGGTCTTTATCAGGAGAACATGGAGATGGAAGATTACGTGGTGAGTTTATTCCTGCAATGGTAGGCCACGAAGTATATGATTTATTTAAGCAGGTTAAGACCATATTTGATCCTAAAGGAGTATTTAATGAAGGGAAAATAACTAATACCCCTGCAATGGATACCCAATTGCGAATGAATCAACATCAGCCCATTAATTTGGGAAAAACATTGTTTGATTTTTCTGCTGACGAGGGCATTTTGAGATTAGCAGAAAAATGTTCAGGGTCGGGCGATTGTAGAAAGTCTGAGATTAGTGGGGGATTAATGTGCCCGAGTTTTATGGCCACTCGAAGCGAAAAAAATACGACAAGGGCAAGGGCTAATGTGCTGAGACAATTCTTAAGTGATCCCAATGATGCAACACCCTATAATCATGCAGAGATCAAAGAGGCAATGGACTTATGTTTGAGTTGCAAGGGGTGTAAAATTGAGTGCCCATCAAGTGTCGATATCACTAAAATGAAAGCAGAATTCTTACAACATTATTACGATGCGAATGGCACTCCATTCAGGTCTAAATTGGTAGGAAATTTTGCGGCACAAATGAAGTTGGCTTCCTTGTTTAAGCCTATTTACAACTTAATTTTCGGTACAACCGCATTACGTAAAATCGCAAATCGTTTAGTAGGATTTCATCCAGAGAGAACTATGCCTCTGTTGGGGAAAGTTCAAGTTAACAAATGGCATAAAAATAGGATTCCCAACAAAGCCAATACTGCGCAACGTAAAGTCTATTTTTTCTGTGATGAGTTTACCAATTTCTTAGATAGTTCTATTGGACAGAAAGCCATTTTATTATTAGAACAATTGGGCTATCAAGTAATCATTCCTGAACATCTAGAAAGTGGAAGATCTTATTTGTCAAAGGGCTTATTACGCAAAGCTGCTGCTATTGCGAATCAAAATATTCAGTTATTGGCTCCCTTGGTTTCTGCTGATATGCCAATCGTGGGTATTGAGCCCTCTGCATTGTTAACACTTAGAGATGAATACAAAGATTTAGCGAGCCAAGAGAATAAGAAAGCTGCAATCCATCTGGCTCAAAATAGTTTTACCATTGAAGAGTTTATTGTTCGTGAAATAGAAGCTGGTCATATTCATTCCAGTTCATTTACTACAGAAGCCAAACATATTGCTATTCATGGACATTGTTACCAGAAAGTTTTGTCTTCACAAGACTACAGTAAACAAATGTTGTCTTTGCCTACAAACTTTACCGTTGAAATTATTCCTTCCGGATGTTGTGGAATGGCGGGTTCTTTTGGATATGAAAAAGAGCATTATGAAGTTTCGCAAAAAGTAGGGGAGTTGGTCTTGTTCCCTGCTGTTCGTAATAAATCTAATACCACAATCATTGCTGCCGCTGGCACTTCTTGTAGGCACCAGATCAAAGATGGTACCAAAGAAATGGCATTGCATCCTGTAGAGATCTTGTTTGCCGCGTTAGTTTAGATTTCTGTATTCGTTGGGAGTGATGCCTACTTTTTGTTTAAATAAACGAGTAAAATGTTGTGGGTATTTAAAACCCAATTCTATTGATATTTCATTGATATTTTTATCGGACTCAACCATCTTTTTCTTAGCAGTTTCAATGGTCTTGTTTTGTAAGTAGTCTTTGGCAGATTGTCCTGTTTCTTTTTTAATTAAGTCTCCAAAGTAATTGGCAGATAAATTTAATTGTTGCGCAAAATAAGACACAGCAGGTATGCCAATTTGATGCGGTTGCTCGGAATTGAAATAGTCTTTTAATAATTGCTCAAATTTCGCTAAGAGTCCTTTGTTAATATTGTCCCTAGTAATAAATTGGCGATCATAAAAACGTTGACAATAGTCTAGAAACAATTCAATATTGGCTGCGATTAATTTTTTACTGTGTTTATCTATTGGTTGATTTAATTCAAACTGAATTTTTTGAAAAGAAGATTGAATCATTGATCTTTCATCCTCCGATAAATGAAGGGCTTCGTGGGTTTCGTAATCAAAAAACTGGTACTCGTCTATTCGTTTGCCAAGGGTAGTGCCTAATAAAAAGTCTGGATGAAAAACAAGTCCAAATCCCATGGGCTGATAAGGTTCTGGCGGTTTTTGCATTTCCATAACTTGTCCAGGAGCAAAAAAAGCCAAAGTGCCTGCTTGGTAGTCATATAAATGACGTCCATATTTTAGATCTCCACATTTTACGTCTTTTAAATAAACACAGTACATCCCGTATTGGAATTTGATGCTTGTTACATTGCCCCAATCACGCATACTCGCTTTGGAGAAATCTATAACCGTTATTAATGGATGCAGTGTTTTATGATTGTTATCTGCATTATACTGGCTGATATTATTGATTGGATAAATATGTTCCATATGTATGGTTTCTATTTCAAAAATAGTCATTGTTCCCTCGCTCTTTTCAAACAACTGCTATTATTGGTAAAAATGGTAGGTAAATCAGTAATTTGTATACTAAAATTGGTTGGTAATGAATGAGCTTTGAATAATGAAAACAACAATATTAAGCCTGACTTTCGTCATTTTATGCATTGGTTCTGCATCTGCACAAACTGAAAATGAAATCATCCAACTTTCCGCCAAAAAATGGCAATGGATGTCTGATAAAAACGTAGATTCACTAAGCGTTTTATTCCACGATAAAAGTGATTTTGTGCATATGGGTGGAACTTGGGGTAAAGCAAGAGAAATTGATATCATTAAGGGAGGGTTTATCTGGTACAAAAAAGCCGAAGTTTACAGTAATGCGGTTAAGTTTATAGGCAATACAGCTGTATTATTGAGTGATATGGATTTGGTTGCAGTTGTTGGAGGGAATGATGCTATTAACTCATTTATGGTAACCGAAGTGTACGTTAAGGAAAATGGTCAATGGAGTTTAGCACAACTAACTTTTTCTAAGTTGTCAAGACCTGTAAAATTGAAAACGAATTAATTTAAAATATTTCCGTTATGGCAAAATTTCAACTAAAAGTAAATGGCAAACCTTTACAAGTAGAGGCAGATCCATCTACTCCTTTGCTTTGGGTTTTGAGGGATCACTTACATTTAGTGGGTACCAAGTTTGGATGTGGGGTTGGAGCCTGTGGGGCATGCACTGTGCATCTAAATGGTAGAGCAATGCGCTCTTGTCAATTGCCTGTTTCGGCAGTTGGTGCACAAGCAGTCACTACTATTGAAGGAATTGTAAGTACAGAAAAAGAAATGCATCCTGTTCAAAAAGCCTGGCTAGAATTAGATGTGGCTCAATGTGGTTATTGTCAAACCGGGCAAATCATGTCTGCAGTGGCTTTGTTAAAAAGCAATCCCAATCCAACAGAAGCTGAAATAGAATCTGCCATGACAGGCAATATTTGCAGGTGTGGAACTTATTTAAGAATCAAAGCAGCTATTCAACAAGCAGCTAAATCATCTAAAAAATAATTTTTAGCAAATGAAAAACGCAAATAATAATCAAAGCAGACGTTCATTCCTAAAAGTTACTTCTTTAACTGGCGGTGGAATGATGATTGGGTTTAGTTGGTTTGCTAATTTAATTCCCAATGAAGCAATAGCCGCAGCTACTGATAAAATGGATTGGGTGGAGCTTACTGGCTTTATTAAAATCACTCCTGATAACCAAGTAAAAATATTTAACCCCAATCCAGAGTTTGGCACCAATGTAATGACATCTTTACCCATGATGGTAAATGAAGAATTAGAAGCAGATTGGAGTAAAGTAATTGTAGAAATGGGGGATTATGACACCCCTCGTTTTAAGAGCCAATTTACTGGCGGAAGCAGGGCTATGGCCATGGCTTGGAAGCCATTAAGAACAGCTGGTGCAACGGCTAGACTTCTATTGATGCAAGCTGCAGCCAACGAGTGGGGTGTGCCAATGTCTGAGCTCACTGTTTCTAAAGGTGTAGTGATGCATAAAGCATCGAATAAGTCTGCGAACTATGGTGCTTTAGCCACTGCAGCTGCAAAATTGCCCAAGCCCGAAAAAGTAGAATTGAAAAAAAATGCTGAGTTTACTTTATTAGGTACTCCGCAGAAAAATAAAGTGGGTAAGGAAATTGTGGGTGGTGAATCCCTTTTCACCTTAGATTATACAATGGAAGGGATGTTAATTGCCATGGTTATACATCCACCTGCATTTGGCATGCAGCTAAAATCTTTTGATGCTGCAGAAGCAATGAAGATGCCAGGCATTAAAGCGATTTTTGATTTTCAAGTGTATAAAGATGGTTACGCTAAAGCAGGTTTTGATACACGTGCTTTTAATAAATTGATTGCAGTGGTGGGTAATTCTACTTGGGAAGTAATGAATGCGCGTAAGAAAGTAGCGGCTCAATGGGAGCCCATTCAAGATACCAAGGAAATGGTGATGGCAAGAGGAGGCAAAAGAGAAGAAATTATTCCTGCAGGATTAGAAAGTACTGAGACCCATTTGCGGTTGATGCATGAAATGCAAAAAAAGCCTACTCGTGTAGCTAGAAAAGATGGAGATCCTGAAACGGCGTTTAAAAATGCAACAAAAATATTAGAGAGAACCTATACTGCTCCATTTTTGGCGCACAATCCCATGGAGCCAATCAGCTGTGTTGCGCATATTACCGATGAAAAAGCATTTTTTGTTGCACCTATTCAGATTCCTGAAATGATGAAACAAAATATTGTTTCCAATTTGGATATTAAGCCTGAACATATTGAAATGAAATTGGCTAGAATGGGTGGTGGTTTCGGCCGCAGGGCTTATGGGCATTATATTGTAGAAGCAGGGCATATTTCTAAGAAAGTAAAAGCCCCTGTTAAATTAATTTATACCAGAGAAGATGATTTAACCAATGGTATTTATAGGCCTACTTATATCATGACTTATAAAGCTGCAATTGATAAAGACAATAATGTAACTGCTATTCATGTAATAGGAGGTGGAATACCAGAAAGTCCATTGCATGAAAATCGTTTTCCTGCAGGAGTGTTTGACAATTATTTAGCGGAGAGTTGGGATATGCCTTCCAATATAACTATAGGCGCTTATAGAGCACCTCGTTCTAATTTCAATGCAAGTGCAGAACAATCTTTCTTAGATGAATTGGCAGAAACAGTAGGAAAAGATCCGTTGGATTTCCGAATTGAAATGTTGAAGAAAGCAAAAGCAAATCCAGTGGGTAAATTTAATGACTACGATGCAAGCCGATTTATTGCTGTATTGGAATTGTTAAAGGAAAAATCAAATTGGGGAAGCCCAGCTACTAAAAATGCGAAGCGTGGCGTATCCGCTTATTTCTGTCATGCATCTTATGCTGCACATGTGGTTGATATTACCATGAAGAATGGACAACCTTATGTAGAAAAAGTAGTAACAGCTATGGATTGCGGTTTTGTAGTGAATCCGGAGGGGGCGAAGAATATGGTAGAAGGTGCTGTGGTAGATGGAATTGGAAATGCATTGTATGGGGAACTTATTTTAGACAAAGGAGCCACCGTACAAAAGAATTTAAATTCATATCGAATCATCAGACATAGGGAAGCACCTAAAAAAATTGACGTGCATTTTGTACAGAACAATATTGATCCAACTGGTTTAGGTGAACCTCCTTTTCCGCCAGTGTTTGCTGCAGTTGCAAACGCATTGTATCGGGCTACTGGTAAGCGTTTGTATGATCAACCATATATCAAGCAACTAAATAAAGCGTAATTTTACCACTTATCCATTAATGCCGCTTTATTGCGGCTTTTTTGGCTTTATTTTCCAACGGTTTTGTTTTCAAAGCCTCCTAAACTGGAAAATACTGCTACATGAGACGCACTATTCATTTTATTGTTTTGGCAATTGGCCTATTGGTTACTTTGCCTGTTATAGCACAAACAACCATTTCTGGAACTGTAAAAGCGCCAGGAAAATTGAATGCAGAAGGAGCTATAGTGACCCTTGTACAATCTAAAGACAGCAGCTTAGTCAAAGTAGTTTTAACAGATAGTCTTGGTCAATTTGAAATCATCACCAGCAAAACAGGGCTCTTGATGTTGACGGTTGTATACCAAGGGGCAGCAAAATATTTTAGTCAACCAATTAATTTGTTGGGTACGCAACAATCTGTAAAACTAGAACCAATTCAATTATTGCCCAAAGCGGGTAATACACTTGATGAAGTAATTGTTGCCAGTAAATTGCCATTTGTAGAGAAAAAAATTGATCGTACGGTTATTAACCCAGAAGCATTGATTTCAAATGCGGGTACCAATGCGCTTGAGGTCTTGGAAAAATCTCCAGGCGTTCAAGTAGACATTAACGGCAATATCAGTTTAAGGGGAAAGCAGGGTGTTATGGTTTTTATTGATGATAAGCCCACTTATTTGACTGCTGCAGATTTGGCCAACTATTTACGATCATTACCATCTAGTACTTTGGCAACTATTGAAATCATGACCAACCCACCTGCAAAATACGATGCTGCAGGCAACGCAGGGATCATTAACCTTAAATTAAAGCGTACTAAAACCAAGGGCATTAATGGCAGTATTAATACCAGTTATGGGCAAGGG
Organism: Sediminibacterium sp. FEMGT703S; assembly: GCA_002786355.1. Taxonomy (GTDB): domain Bacteria; phylum Bacteroidota; class Bacteroidia; order Chitinophagales; family Chitinophagaceae; genus Sediminibacterium. The sequence continues at coordinate 317,118 of PGCO01000003.1, read as the reverse complement.
GTATATGCGAGAAGTAATAACAGCTTTAATCTAAACTATCGGGTTAATAAAATCAATTTCTTTACCAATCTGAGTTATAATATTAATCAGTCCTTTCAAGATTTGTTTATTGAACGCCAATATTTTAAACCCAATACCACGGTCTTGAATACTACATTTAACCAAAACTCATTTATTCAACGTGTGTCAAAAGGGTTCAATGGGAAAGTCGGATTTGATTACTATATCAATAAAAAAGCCACATTTGGGTTGGTGTTAAATGGTTTTGTAAACCAGAACAACACCACAACAACCAATAAAGCCGAAGTAGGGGATGGAAGTGCACAATTGCAATCCTTAGTTCAAGCCTTTAGTCCATCCAAGCGGCAATTCAATAATCAGTCTGTCAACCTGAATTATTCTTATAAGCTGAATGAGCGCGGAAGGGAAATTTCTACGAATGCAGATTATGTTGGATACCATGGCGTAACCGATCAATATTTATTGAATAGTATTTTTGATGCCAATAATAATTTTATTTCCAAGACCAATTTAATCAGTGATTTACCTTCTGATATTGATATATGGGCTATTAAAGTGGATTATTTAAATCCACTTAAGAATGGTGGTCGCTTTGAAGCTGGTGTGAAATCGAGCTATGTTAATACCAATAATATTGCAAACTTTTTTGATGAAGCCAATGGTATTAAAATTCCTAATTATGATTTTTCAAATCATTTTTCTTACAAAGAGAATATAAATGCGGCCTATATCAACTATAATTTCAATCGCAAGAAATTTTCATTTCAAACTGGGTTGAGATTTGAAAATACCAATATCACCGGAAATCAGTTGGGCAATCTACAGCGACCCGATTCAAGCTTTACAAGACAATACAATAATTTGTTTCCAACAATCTTTATGCTGTATCGAGTAGATTCTGTTGGTAAGCATCAACTTGGGCTGAGTATAGGCAGAAGAATCAATCGCCCAGATTACCAAGCGATGAATCCGTTTACTTATCCTTTAGACCGTTTTACCTTGTATTCGGGTAATCCTTATTTGCAACCAACGTTTTCTCAAAATATAGAGTTGTCGCACACGTATAAAAACCGCTTTACTACTGCGTTTGAGTTTACTTATGTAAAAGATGTAATCACAGAAACCATTCAACAAGAAAATGGTATTTTTTACAGCAGGCCAGGAAACCTTGGTCAACAATTCTCTTATAGTTTGTCATTTAACGGCGCATTTAATCCAACAAAATGGTGGGTACTACAATTGTATTCTGAGTTAACCTATAATGATTTTAGGTCAACTATTTATGGACAACAATTGAATAATAAAGGGAGTTTCTGGTTCATCAGTCCAACCAATCAATTTGTTTTAAATAAAAAATGGTCTGCTGAATTATCAGGCACTTACACCAGTCGTGTAGTAACGGGGCAATTTATAACCATTCCTGTTTGGACCATGCGCATGGGACTTTCCGTTAAAATTTTAAAAGACATGGGCTCTTTGAAATTTACGTTGAATGATATATTTTATTCTAACCAACCGGGGGGTGATATATTAGCTGTGGCCAATTCTACGGCTAATTGGAAGAGTTTTTTAGATACCCGTGTAGGAACAATTGCATTTGGTTATCGATTTAATAAAGGGAAAAGTTTGAACGCGCGAAATACTGGTGGCAGTGATGCTGAAAAAGGTAGGGTGAAATAATGTTATTATTTAATTAAAATTTTATAGTTCCTCATTATTTTAAACCAAATGCTTGGTCTGGTGTAATCTTTGTATTCTGTAAAAAAGATTACTAAGTGTATGAGTAAGATTGAACAATTAAAATTGGATTTAAACAGTACTAGAGCGCAGTTGCTTGGCCATCCAGTTTATGCTAGCATTAATGATTTGTCTGGACTAATGCATTTTACCCAGTATCATGTATTTGCTGTTTGGGACTTTATGAGCTTATTAAAGTCTTTGCAAATTAATTTAACCTGTGTTCAATTGCCTTGGATGCCAAAAGGTATTGCGAATACAAGGTATTTAATTAATGAAATTGTTGCTGGTGAAGAGTCGGATATTGATGAAGCTGGCAATCGAATCAGCCATTTTGAATTGTATTTAAAGGCCATGCAACAAATGGGGGCTAGTACCCATTTATTGGATATTTTATTTGCTCAAATTCAATCTGGCAAATCCATTCAACAAGCCATTGCTGATGCAAATATTCCAACAGAAGTGAAAACGTTTTTACAATTCACTTTCGATATTGTGGAGAATCATCCGATTCACCTACAGGCTGCTGTGTTTACTTTTGGCAGAGAAGACCTTATTCCTGATATGTTCATAAAAATCTTAGATAAAATTTATACCGATCACCCCGAGAAGGTTTCTATTTTCAAATATTATATTGAAAGACATATTGAAGTTGATGGTGGGCATCATAGCCAATTAGCCATTGAAATGGTGGAGTCTTTATGTGGAGACGATGAAACCAAATGGGCTGAAGCAACAGCTGCATCAATCCAATCATTACAAGTTAGATCTTGTTTGTGGGATGGGATAGTAAATGCTTTCTATAAAGCATAAGCTTTACTCAACTTTCATTGTGTTATATTGTTGATTATGTATGATGGATTTGAATGACGGTGTAATAATCAATAGTATTTTTTATAACCTAATTGAGTTAGAAAAAGATTGCTGGAATAGATTAGTAAATGGAGCAATTAGGGGTAGAGATGCGTTTCATACTCCTTGTGTTGGTAGTATAAGCAATGGAGAAGTGAGTATGCGTACCATGGTTTTGCGTAAAGCTTTGCCTATAGAAAGAGTCTTGCGTTTTCATACTGATATTAGAAGTAGAAAATGGGAAGAGTTAGCATTAAATCAATCTATTAGTGCTTTGTTTTATGATGCTTCAGCCCGTATTCAGTTAAGGGTGAAAGGAAAAGCAAAATTGCATTATGATGATGATATTACATCTGAAGCTTGGCAAAAAACTGCTTTGTCTAGCAGGAGATCTTATTTGACAAAAAATCCACCTTCTAGTTTTTCTGATATCCCTACGAGTGGTTTGTCTGAGAACATTGAGCAAGAAAAATTTACTTTAGAAGAAAGTGAAGTTGGGCAAGAGCATTTTGGTATTGTTGCAATACAGGTTGAATCAATTGATTGGTTGTGGTTGAATCATGCAGGCCATCGAAGAGCTTTTTTTGATTATATTAGTGACGAGTATCATTGGATGGTGCCTTAGTTTTATTGTTATCTTTGAATAGATGGAAAAATTAATTCCCATAATTACAAAGTATAAGTCTTTGGACCTGCAAAACGTCATTGATCATGACAGGTTCAATCAATATGCTATTGTTCATCATTCATCCGGTATTGAAGGGTCAACACTTACTGAAACCGAGACAAGGCTTTTATTGGAAGAAGGCACTACTCCAAAGGGCAAGCCATTAGCACATAGTTTGATGGTTAAGGATCATTTTGATGCGCTTCAGTTTATTTTAAATGCTGCAAATGAACAACGTAAAGTTGATATTGAATTTATTCAGACAATCAACTCAAAGGTTATGAAAAGTACTGGCAGTGTTTATCAAACTTTATTTGGTGAAATTGATGCTAGTAAAGGTGCTTTTAGAAAAGGGAATGTTAGTGCGGGAGGGAGTTATTTTGTGAATTTTGATAAAGTAGTTGATTATACTGAACGGTTAGTGGTTAGATTAAATGAACAAATGAAGATTGCGAATACTATACCTGAGCAGCTTCGACTTTCTTTTGTAGCACATTTTGATTTAGTGAGCATTCACCCATTCTATGATGGAAATGGAAGGACAAGTCGATTATTAATGAACTTTATTCAGGCCTATTTTAAACTCCCACTTGCAATAGTTTATCAAGAAGACAAGAAAGATTATTATGATGCTTTAGTTGCTTCCCGTAAAGCAGAAAATACTATTGCATTTGAAGCATTTATGGAAGACCAATATCGAAAATTTCTGACTTTAGAAATGGAGCAATTTGAGAAAGATATGTCAAAAGATTTGCCTCAAAATAAAAAACAGTGGCCGGGGAGTGGGTTTTCTATTTTTTTTGGATAGTTGTCAACGATTATATTTTCCGCTGGGATTGTCAGCTTCACTCCACTTCGCCGACGATTGGGATTGTCGTCTTCGCTCTGCTCAGCCGACTTCCCTCCGGATTGACCTTACCCAAATCTCGGTAAAAATAATAGAGCCTTTTTTTAGTTTAATCTCGTTCGCGGAAGTACTCGCTTCGCTCGTTGTAATGCAATTCGTTCAAGCTCGATCAAGCAAGCTCGTCTCGCTTTCACTCTTACATTACGATTTCTTCCGCTCACTTGAGTTCATCGCATAAAAAAAGCTCCGAATTTCTTCGGAGCTTTGTGATCCCGCTGGGACTCGAACCCAGGACCCATACATTAAAAGTGTATTGCTCTACCAACTGAGCTACAGAATCTTAAAGATTTTCGTTGCCGTTATCTTTAATTGGGTTGCAAAAATAAGATAAATAAAACTACAGCCAAATTTTTATTGATTTTTTTTGCAATTTTTATTCGGTGTTAAATTTTTCTTTAGTGTAATTTTGCAACATATAAACAAATTAAACATGGTAGCGTTCAAGGATAAAGTGGTGGTAATCACTGGTGGATCAGAAGGAATAGGAAAAGCGTTGGTGTCTTTATTTATGGCTAACGGAGCGAAAGTGGCTACTTGTGGAAGAAATTATGACAAGTTGTATCAATTACAATCTGCTTATTCAGGCAAGCCTTTGATTATTCACACTGCAGATGTGAGTAAGGAGCAAGATTGTATCAATTTCATTCAATTGGTAGTAAAGCAGTTTGGGACCATAGATATATTAATCAATAATGCAGGGGTATCAATGCGCTCTTTAGTTGAAGAAGTGGAGTTTGATGCTATCCGAAAAGTAATGGATATTAATTTTTGGGGAACAGTCTATTGCACCAAATTGGCATTACCCTATATTTTAAAAAATAAAGGGACAATTGTTGGGGTATCTTCGATTGCAGGATATAGAGGCCTGCCAGGAAGAAGTGGTTACTCTGCATCAAAATATGCTGTAAATGGTTGGCTAGAAAGTTTGCGAACAGAACTTCTTGATTCTGGCACCAATGTGATGTGGGTTTGTCCAGGATTTACTACTTCCAATATTCGTAATGCTGCTTTAGATAAATCTGGTAATCCAAATGGTGAGTCTAAAATGGCAGAAGACCAGATGATGTCTGCAGACGAATGCGCACAGCATATTGCCAATGCAATGGCTAAAAGAAAAAGGACACTAGTGCTTACTTTCACTGGAAAACGAACCGTTTTTATGAATAAATTTTTTCCTTCTTTAACCGATCGGTTGGTTCGAAAATTTTTCTTTAAAAACGGAGAGTTGGTAAAATAATCCAGTCCTTTTTTCGTTAGCATTATACCATGCCTATACTGACTTTGAGTTCTGATATTGGCCAGCGAGATTTTATCGTTGGTGCCATAAAAGGTCAGTTTTTGCAAGCCATCCCCGATTTAACTATTGCAGATATTTCGCATTATTTGTCTCAAACCAACTTGCCGCTTGCAGCTTATATATGTGGAAATGCTTTTAAATTTTATCCTTCTGGCTCTTTCCATTTGGTTTTGTTAAATGTTTTTGAAGCTGAGACAAACCATTTTTTAATTGCGCACTGGAATGGGCAAAACATTATTTGTGCAGATAATGGATTAATCACCATGATTACAGGAGTTAAGCCGGCACAAATTATTCGGGTTCCCGTTACTCCCAATGCAGATTTATTAACCATCACAGCCGATTTAGTGGCGGCTATAGCCAATATTTTTAAGCAGGGTAGGGTTACTGCAGCAGGAACTATAACGCAGGAAATGGTTGAGAAATATCCTTTAAAGCCTACTGTTGGCGAAAATTGGATAGAGGGTCAAATTTTGTTCATCGATAATTTTGAGAATGTGGTGATTAATATTACCAAAAAGGATTTTGAAGAGCATGGTAAAGGAAGGCGGTTTAAGATCATGTTTAAGCGTAATGAAGTGATTGATAAGATTAGTGGGAATTATGCTTCAGTAGCCGAGCATGGTAAAATTGCTTGGTTTAATTCGGCTGGATACCTCGAAATTGCCTTAAGAAACGGCAATATGGCGGGTTTATTTGGGCTACAAGGTTATAATGAACATATGCAACAATCTGGTGTTTCTAATGGAAATAAATGGTTTTACCAGACCATTCGCATATTCTTTGAATAAACATAGTATTTTCGCATCCGCAAAACCAATATTTATCAATTTTAATTAATACTGTTACCATGGCGTATGATGTAATTGTTCTGGGAAGTGGTCCTGGTGGATACCCCGCAGCAATCCGTGCTTCTCAGCTCGGATTTAAAGTGGCCATCATTGAAAAAGAAAGTTTAGGTGGAGTTTGTTTAAACTGGGGTTGTATCCCTACCAAAGCGTTAATCAAGAGCGCTCAGGTATACGACTACATGAAGCATAGTGCCAGTTATGGCATCAACGCTACCGGCGTACAGCACGATTTTGGTGCAGTTGTTAAAAGAAGTCGTGGGGTAGCAGATAAAATGAGTAAAGGTGTTCAATTTCTAATGAAAAAGAACAAGATTGATGTGATCATGGGTTACGGAAAAATTAAAGCCAAAGGCCAGATAGAAGTAACCGCAGCAGATGGCAGCAAGCAAGTAGTAGAAGGGAAGCATATTGTAATTGCTACAGGTGGTAGAAGCCGTGCATTACCTAATCTTCCGCAAGATGGTAAAAAAGTAATTGGATACCGTGAAGCAATGGTATTGCCAGAGCAACCTAAATCTTTAATTGTAGTTGGTAGTGGTGCAATTGGTGTTGAGTTTGCTTATGTATACAACAGCATGGGAACTAAAGTAACCATTGTAGAATTCATGCCAAGAATTGTTCCTGTTGAAGATGAAGATATTTCTAAAGAATTAGAGAAGCAATACAAAAAACAAGGTATCGATATAATGACCAATGCATCTGTTGAATCAGTTGATACAACTGGTGCAGGTGTAAAAGCTACTGTAAAAAAACAAGACGGTTCTATCGTTGTGTTGGAAGCAGATGTGTTATTGAGTGCAGTAGGGGTAGTGGCCAATATTGAAAACATTGGGTTAGAAGAAAATGGTATCAAAACAGAAAAAGGCAAAGTGATTGTAGATAAGTTTCAACAAACTTCTGTGCCAGGCATTTATGCTATTGGTGATTGCTCTCCTGGTCAAGCTTTGGCACACGTTGCCGCTAAAGAAGGGATTAATGCAGCTGAGCATATTGCATATACAGAAAAGAAATTCCATCATTTACCTGAAGCCATGGATTATAACAATATCCCTGGATGTACTTATTGTATTCCTGAAATAGCTAGTGTTGGATATACAGAGAAAGCTGCTAAAGAAGCAGGATACGAAATTAAAGTAGGTAAATTCCCATTCATGGCTAGCGGTAAAGCAAGTGCTGCTGGAGCAACCGAAGGTTTCGTAAAAGTTATTTACGATGCTAAATACGGTGAATTTTTAGGTTGTCATATGATTGGTACCAATGTAACAGAAATGATTGCTGAAGCAGTTGTGGCACGTAAACTAGAAACTACTGCTCATGAAATCTTAAACGCAGTTCACCCTCACCCAACCATGAGCGAAGGCTTAAAAGAAGCTACCGCAGCCGCTTATGGGGAAGCAATTGATATTTAAGCGATAACCGTTCAAATAGCGGTTATAATCAAATAATAACTAGTCCCAGCTACACATTAGTTGGGACTTTTTTTATGAATTAACTGCTTCTACCAACTAGTTGGTATTTATTGTTTTTTATATATTTTTTGATGAATACTTGCTATCTTGATGTATAATTTTGCTAAAAAGTATACCCCCCTTACTTAACTCAGCATTACTATACAATTGTTATGAGTCTGTTGAAAGTAAATCAGTTGCTGCCAGAGCAATTATTAAATTCGCTCACTTTTTCTGTGGTTATTACAGACCTCACAGGAAAGTTCGTGTATGTAAATCCTCTGTTTCAACAGAAATTTTCTCATATCTCCCTTACATTAACTAATCACCATTTTGCTGATACGGTTTATGCAGAAGACATAAAGCCATGTAATGAAGCTGCTAGAGAATGCATTCGTAATCCGGAAAAACCAGTTTCAATTACAGTAAGAAAAGCCTGTGAGGGCGATGAGTTTTTTTGGACTCATTGGGAAATTTCCGCCATTAAAAATGAGCAAGGTCAAGTAATTGGAACTATGTCAGTAGGGCATGATATCACTACTACTGAATTGAATAATAATAAAACGACTGAACTATTAAACAGTCGTGCTTATGTTTCGGATGCGGCATCTACCATTTATTCTGATGAAGAATTAACTCGTTTGGCATTGGTAGCGCACAACGACACGAATGCAGTATTAATTGCAGATAAAGATGAAACAATCATTTGGGTAAATGAAGGCTTTTCTAGAATAATGGGATACAAGCCAGATGAAGCCAAAGGGAAAAAAGCGTTTTTTTATTTAGAACAACAAGGGGCAGATTCAAAAATTCTAAAAAGGATTAAATATTCTTTAGAAAACAAATTGGCTTTTACCGAACAATTGAATATTAAGAATAAAAGGGATAAATCTATTTGGCTTGAAGTTTCTTGTAAGCCATTATTTGATGAAGCCAATTTACATATTGGGTTTATTGCTACTGAAATAGATATTACAAAAAGAAAAAATGCAGAGCAAGAACAACAAGAAACTTTGCAAAGACTTTCTTTAGCAACAGACTCTGCGCAAATTGGTGTTTGGGAAGTTGATATTTCAGAAGGTACAACTTACTGGGACGAAAAAATGTATGATCTCTATGGTTTTGCCAAGAACACGCTTTTTGCCCCGTTAAAAATTTTTAAAAAAGCCTTGCATCCTGAGGATAAACCGTTGATGAAACAAGTCTTAGGAGGCTTGGCAGAAGGGAAGAAATCCATTGACTCTGTTGTATATCGAATCAATATGCCCAATGGTAATATCAGGTATATTGAAGCACATGCTATTGTTCAAAAATCAGCTGATGGAATCCCTATCCGATTGATTGGAACCAATAGAGATATCACTGATGATATTGCGGTGCAAGAAAAAATGAAAACCCAAAACAAAGTATTAAGGGATATTGCGTTTATACAATCACACGAAGTAAGACGCCCATTGGCCAATATTTTAGGTGTTATAGAAGTACTCAACAGTAGCAACTCTGTTCACAACAAAGAGATTTTTGATCATTTGATGGAGAGTGCCAACGAGTTGGATATGCAAATCAGAAGCATCGTAAAAAAGACAAATAATCTAGACGGTATTTTTTCTAACGGTTAATTGCCTCCAAATACTTTTTTCAATAAATCGGTTGCTCTTGCTGCAGGATTTTGTCTGATGTTTTTTTCTTCAGCAGCTATTTGTGTATAAATTCCATCAAGCGCTTTTTGGGTTACATAATCGCTAAGCGATGGATTTAATTTTCGTAAGCTGAATTTATTGTATGCTGAAACCAAACTGTTCCAATGTTTGGCAGCATCTGTTTTTTGTAAAGACGACTCTATTATTGGTTTAAAAGAAGAAGTTAAAGGAGCAGTAGTTGTTCTTCTAAGGTAACTGGTAGCTGCTGTGTCAGCCCCTTTTAAAATATTTACCGCATCTGTTACGGTCATTTCTTTTATTGCAGAAACAAAAATGGGTGCAGCTGTTTTGCAAGCGTCTTCAGCAGCTCTGTTGATACTTAAAATAGCATCATCCACTTGTTTATTCATTCCCACAGATCGCAAGGTTGATTCAATTTTTTGAGCTTCAGGAGGTAGTAATATTTTGATGGCTGCATTTTTAAAAAATCCATCTGGTTGCGCAAGCGCTGCGCTACCTTTTTCTGCACCTATGGTTAACGCTTGTTTTAGTGCATTGGCAATTTCATTGTTCACTTGAGAAAAAGCCTTTGAAGTACCTAAGGCCAATACTAGAAGGAAAAATATTTTTTTCATACAATTTATAATTTAACTACAGCTTCGCGCAATTTTACGAGCTGCGCTAATAAATCAGGTAGCAAATTCAATGCCAGCATATTTGCTCCATCACTTTTTGCAACAGCAGGGTTGGGATGTGTTTCAATAAATAAACCCAATGCTCCTGTAGCAATGGCAGCTTTTGCAATTGTTCCAATCATTGCTGGATTGCCTCCTGTAACTCCGCTGGTTTGATTGGGTTGTTGCAAAGAATGGGTACAATCCATTACTATTGGTGTTCCATGCGACTGCATGATTGGAATATTTCTATAGTCCACTACTAAGTCTTGGTATCCAAAAGTGTTGCCTCTTTCCGTTAAAATGATTTTATTGTTACCGGCTCTTTCAATTTTTTCAACAGCAAATTTCATTGATGCACCGCTTAAGAATTGTCCTTTTTTAACATTTACAATTTTCCCCGTTAAGGCTGCTGCTTCTAATAAATCGGTTTGTCTACAAAGAAATGCTGGTATTTGTAAAATATCAATAAAAGGGGCAGCTATTGCAGCTTCTTCATGTGCATGTATATCTGAAGTGGTAGGTAGACCATACTTTTCTCCCACTTTTTTGATGAGCGATAATCCATTTTCGTCTCCAATACCTGTAAATGAATTGGCACTGGTTCTATTGGCTTTTCTATAGCTGGCTTTAAATACATAAGGGATGCCTAATTGTTTACAAGTGGTACTTACGGTATCGGCAATTTCCATCACAATTTCTTCTGATTCAACTACACATGGTCCTGCAATTAAAAAAAAAGATTCGGGATTGTATTGCTGATTTTTAAATAATTCTTGCAAAAATGTAGGCAACATATAATAAAATTTGTACTTGATTAGATAAAACAAAAGTAACGGAATTGTCATTCATTTTTTCGTTTCTTTGCTCCTCAATTGATTGCCATGCCTAACAGAAAAGATAAAATTTTAGTAATAGGAGCTTGCGGACAAATAGGAGTAGAGTTGACCCTTGCTTTAAGAAAACAATATGGTAACAATAATGTAATTGCATCTGACTTAAGAGAAGAAAATCCTTTATTGAAAGGTTCGGGCCCTTATGTTAGCATGGATGTAATGAACAAGGAAATGTTGCATGTACAAGTGATTCGACAAAATATAACCCAGATTTATTTGTTGGCAGCCATCCTTTCTGCAACAGGAGAAAAAAATCCTAATTTGGCTTGGCACTTAAATATGCAAGGATTATTAAATGTGCTCGACATTGCACGTGAAGAAAAATTGCACAAAGTGTATTGGCCAAGTAGTATTGCAGTGTTTGGCCCTACTTCTCCTAAAAAATTATGTCCTCAACAAACAATCATTGAGCCTACAACTGTTTATGGCATTAGCAAGTATGCAGGTGAGTTCTGGTGTAATTACTATTACCAGCGATATGGGGTAGATGTAAGAAGCATACGTTATCCTGGATTAATTAGTTATAAATCTGCACCAGGTGGTGGCACTACTGATTATGCAGTTGAAATTTATATTGAAGCAATTGAGAAACAACAATACACTTGCTTTTTATCGGAAGATACTTATTTGCCCATGATGTACATGCCTGATGCTATTCGGGCAACATTAGAATTGATGGATGCTCCAGCTGATCAAATTTCTGTTAGAACATCTTATAATGTTTCGGGTATGAGCTTTTCACCAAAAGAAATTGGTGCAAGTATTCAGGAGCATATGCCAGATTTCACCATGTCGTATAAGCCAGATTCAAGACAACAAATTGCCGATAGTTGGCCACAAAGTATTGATGATAGTGTTGCAAATAAAGATTGGGGCTGGAAGCCCCAATACGATTTGTCTTTAATGACGAAAGATATGTTAGAAAACCTGCGCAAATAGCGCAGGTTTTTTTATGAATTTTCTAGTTCGGAAATGAAATGTTTAGAAGCGAATTCCTAGTCCAATATTTACCGCTCTAATACCTGCCCATGGGCCATCAGAAATGATTTGTGCACCACTGTTATTCACCGTAGAGGTGAATTTGAACGGCTTAGCGTCAATATCATCAAGGCTTTTCTTTAATTCTGTTTGTTCAAAAGGAGTCAAAGCAGAAGCAAAGTTTAAATCTCCTTTGCTGGTTCCATAATGTCCGCCAATAATTTGAAAATCGAGCACCAATTTAGTCGCAATCTGGAATTGGTATCCAATCATTAAACCTACGCTTGTACTTTTTATTTTTCCGTTGAATACGGCTTCTTTTTCAACTAAAGGATTGGTAGAAGCAGTAAAGTTTATAGGGGCGCCTAAATCAAATGTGGCAAATCTTGCATAAGGAGCAATATAAAAACCTTTCATTCTACCCAAACTTAAATAGAAGCGCAATTCTGGGGTAATAGCGGTATTGCCAATTTGAAAATTATCTAAGTTGATATCATTGCTATTGATGGCATCTTGAAACTGATCCTTGAAAGGCAATGCTCCCTTGCTCATTGTTCTATAGCTAAGAGAGAATGAGATTCTTTTGGTTAAACTTCTTTCATACGTAAAATGTAGGTTTCTTGCAGCCATAGAGCCTACATTCCATTTAATAATATTTTTCCCGCCAATTAGTTTTTGTGCGTCTGCCTGTAAAACCGGCAATAACATTGCCAATAAGAGTAATTTTTTCATGGTAATTGTTTGTTTGGTTAATTTACTGGTTTGTTAAATCTGCTATTGTTTGGTTTTCAAGGATATGGAGTGTTTTATCTCTTACCTTGGCCATAATTTTATTAAGGCCACACTTTTTTTCGTTGCAGTCTCCACATTTCTCGTAAAAATTCAAACTCACACAAGGCAATAATGCAATAGGACCCTCAATTAAGCGCATGACAGATGCCAAACTAATTTCCGAAGGGGCCATATTAAAATAGTACCCACCACCTTTACCTTTTTTACTATTTAGGATGCCGGCTTTTTTTAACTCTAACAAAATGGATTCAAGAAACTTGAGGGGAATTTTCTTTTTATCTGCAATCTCGGCTATTAAAAAAGGGCCAACCTGCTTTTGTTCAGCCATAAAGGTAAGGGCTTTAAATGCATATTGCGTTTTTTTTGATAGCATTGGAAGATTTTTTTTTATGATTTATACAAGCCCTAATACCTGCTTCATATTGTATATACCCTTTTTACCTATTGCATATTGTGCTGCAGTAACTGCACCTCCAGCAAAACCAGTTCTATTATGTGCCGTATGAATGATTTCAATATCGTCTATGGCAGAAGTGTATTTAACATGGTGGGTGCCAGGTGCAGGATCAATGCGTTCAGATAAGATAGATAATACAGGACTATTGGTTTGTTCAGGTTGATTAGACCAGCTAGATTTTCTTGTAATGCCCGCCAATACTTGTTCTGCTAAGGTAATGGCCGTACCACTGGGAGCATCTTTTTTTTGTGTATGGTGAATTTCTTTCAGCATCACATCATAAGATGGATATTGCTCCATTAAACGAGCTAAGTATTGATTTACTTCGAAAAATAAATTTACTCCGATGCTGTAATTACTTGAATAAATAAGGGTTCCATTCTTTTCTTTACAAAAAGAAGTCACTCGATCCCATTCATCTAACCACCCGGTTGAGCCGCTTACTACGGGTATCCCCAATTCCAAACATTTTAAAATATTTTCTACGGCACTATGTGGTCCCGTAAATTCAATGGCTACATCTGCTAATGCAATATTTTCAGCAGTAAAATCGGAAGCATTGTTAAGGTCGATTCTTAAAACAATTTCATGGTGCTGTTCTAAGGCAATTGCTTCAATAGCTTTGCCCATTTTGCCATATCCAATTAATGCTATTTTCATGCGTATAAATTTATCGAGCAATTGCCAGAGGCTTTTTGCTTTTTTCTTTGATATTAAAAGAAAGCGTGAGTGCAGGGGTTCTAGTAGTTGGATTCAACTGAGGGTGAATTTGCATACTCAGGCTATTACTGACATCAAAATGGCGTAAATGCCCAAATACCGTGGCGTCTACTACTTGTAAGCCCCAAGCCAAAATAAACCATAAGATGGAGTAATCACGGTCGCGTCTAAACGCATTTCTATAATTCTGCAGCGAAGCAATGCTTAATCCCCTTAGCTCTGGATCTATTGCAGGTACATCAGAGCTATCACCAGTTTGCTCCTTAAACCTTGCTTCGTAAGCAAATTTTGTTTTTTTGTAAAATGATGTGTTATAAAAATAAGTTATTGCAGGAATTGCAAGTGCACCATAAACTAAAGGGAGCTTCCAATATTCTCGATTATAAGCTTGTCCCCATCCAGGAATTAAGGCAGACCTCCTGGTAGCTTTTTGCGGGATATGCGTAGCTAACCAGCTTGAATCTTTCAGTTGCTTTTTAATTTTAGCAAGTTCTTTGGGGCTTAACATAGGTTGTACAGCAGCTTCCACAGTATCGTTAGCTGTTTGTGCAAACGCGCCCCTTGATCCGGCAAGGAACACAAAAAAAACAAACAATATTTTTTTGAGCATGCTTAGTTAACCAACCGTTATGTTCATCAAATCTAAAATCTTATTTAACTCATCTAATGAGTAATACTCTATAGAGATACTTCCGTAGCCCTTTTTGTTATGGGTCATATTCACTTTTGTGCCAAAATGAGAAGCAAGGTTGTCTTGAATCTTTTGGTAGGCAGGAGGGAGGTCGTTTTTGGTAGTAGTAGAACCCGCAACCGACTTATCACCTTTATATAATTTTCTAACCAATTCTTCAGTTTGTCTTACACTCAATTGCTTTTGCTGAATTTCTTTAAATACATAGAGCTGCTTGTCTATGGTGTCAATATTTACCAATGCTCTAGCATGTCCCATTGTGATGGAATTATTGCGCACAGCTGCTTGAATATCTGGTGGAAGCTTTAGCAAACGGATATAGTTGGTAACGGTACTTCTTTCTTTACCCATTCTTTCAGCCACTTGTTCTTGGGTATAGTTCAATTCTTCCATCATCCGCTTAAAACTGAGTGCCATTTCTATCGCATTCAAGTTCTCGCGTTGAATATTTTCGAGTAGAGCCAATTCCAATAATTGTTGGTCGTTGGCTTGTCTTATATATGCGGGAACATCTTTTAAACCAGCTAATTTGGATGCACGAAATCTTCTTTCTCCAGCAATCAATTGGTATTTTCCGTTCGGTAATTTACTAACTGTAAGTGGTTGGATAATATCGTGTAATTTGATTGAAGTAGACAATTCTTGTAATGCCTGTTCATCAAAATCCCTTCTAGGGTTTTTTGGATTGATCTGAATATCTGTTAAAGGAATTCTAGAACTGGTAGTAACCTGTTCTACAATTTCGTTCTTTAAATTTCCACTGGTATTTTTTAGGTCTTGGTCTATATTTTGTAGTAATGACCTTAATCCTTTACCTATAAGGTCTTTATTTGGTTTTGACGTACTCATAAATTATTCAATAATTCTATCTTGATTAGAAATTTTTGTCATCCCATTATTCTGCAGAATTTCTTTAGAAAGGTTCAGGTAGTTTACAGAGCCCTTGCTTTCTGCATCGTATAAAATAACCGGTTTGCCAACACTAGGGGCTTCGCTTAAACGGGTGTTTCTATGAATGATGGTGGCAAAAACCATATCATCAAAATGGCGTCTTACCTCGCTAACAACTTGATTGCATAGTCGTAAACGACCATCGTACATTGTCATTAAAATACCTTCAATTTGTAAAGCAGGGTTTAAGCGACTTTGAACAATTTTAATGGTATTCAATAATTTGCCTAAGCCTTCTAAAGCAAAAAATTCACACTGTACTGGAACAATTACGCTATCCGAAGCAACAAGGGAGTTTACCGTTATTAAGCCTAAAGAAGGAGAACAATCGATGATAATAAAATCGTAACGATCTCTAACCGCGTCTAAAATACCCTTCATCACATTTTCTCTACTTGGGTAATTGATCATTTCAATTTCAGCACCAACCAAATCAATATGTGATGGAATCAGGTCTAAATTGGGTACATCACTTTTAAGGATAACATCGTTTGCGGTAACATTATTCACCATACAATCATACAAGCTATGCGTTACATTATGCAAATCGAAACCAACACCAGTTGTACTGTTGGCCTGCGGATCTGCATCCACCAGCAAAGTTTTGTATTCTAATACAGCTAAACTAGCTGCAACATTAATTGCAGTGGTGGTTTTACCTACTCCACCTTTCTGATTGGCTACGCCAATAATTCTTGCCATAATTGCTATTCCTTTTCTCGGTTGTCAAAAATACGGCTTCGGTAACAGCTCTCAAACAATATTATCCATTAGCTGTTAAGGTAGGGTAGTTATCTTTACATTTTATATAAAAATATGCGCAGTACAGGGACTTTGTTTTTTATAGCGGCCATTATGGTTTTGCTCGATTTTTACGTTTATCAGGCTATTAAAACAGTTACCCAGCCCTTGTCTGAGCGGGTTAGGATGTATATTCACGTGGGGTTTTGGCTTATTTCGGTGCTAACAGTTTTCTCATTAATGGCTTTCCCATTTGTGCCGGCCTTACAACAGTCTAAATTATTTAGGAATTATGTATTTGCCATTTTAGCAGGATTATTCATAGCTAAATTGATTGCAGCCACTATTTTTTTAGTAGACGATATCAGAAGAACAGGCTGGTGGGCAATCAGTAAAGTGTACAAAAGCACTGGCGGTCAAATATTAGGCGATGGGCAAATGGTGTCTAGGTCGGTATTTTTAAGTTGGATTGGATTGGGATTGGGGTCTACGTTATTTGGCACCATGGTTTTTGGCTTCAGAAATAAATACAAGTACCAGGTGAAGAAAATGCAGTTGCAATTTGCCAATTTACCCAAGGCATTTGATGGATTAAAGCTGGTTCAAATTAGTGATGTCCACAGCGGTAGCTTGCAGGATGTAAATGCAGTAAATAAAGGAATCGACCTGATTTTAAAGCAAAACCCCGATATTATATTTTTCACAGGGGATTTGGTAAACGATCGAGCTACTGAACTCTTGCCACTTAAATCATCTTTTGCTAGGCTCAAAGCACCAATGGGGGTATATAGTACACTGGGTAACCACGATTATGGAGACTATGTACAGTGGCCCAATACAGCGGCTAAACAAGAAAATTTAGCGGCATTAATCAACCTACAAAAAGAAATGGGATGGGATATTTTGATGAACGAAAATCGTATCATCGAAAAAGACGGAGAAAAAATTGCAGTTCTTGGCATAGAGAACTGGGGCGCAAAAGGAAGATTCCCTAAGTATGGTAAAATGGAAGAAGCCATAAAAGGAACAGAACAGATTCCATTTAAAATGTTGTTGAGCCACGATCCAAGTCATTGGGATGCACAAGTAAAAACCAGTTATTCAGATATTGATATCATGTTTTCAGGACATACCCATGGAATGCAGTTTGGATTAGAAAATCCATACTTTAAATGGAGCCCCGTGAAGTGGATGTACAAGCAATGGGCAGGGTTATATGAAGATGGGAACCAAAAATTATACGTGAATCGCGGCTTTGGATTCATCGGTTATCCCGGAAGGGTGGGCATTATGCCAGAGATTACTGTGATAGAGTTCAAGAAAGCTTAGCAGCCTTATCTTTTCGCAATTTTATTCATCGAAATAGCCCTTTGCATACTGCATTTAAAGCGGTTAATGCCTTTCTCTCGAAGATTTTGGTGTTTGGTAGTTCTTCCATTCATGCGTTTGCGCCACATTTTAAAGCTAGACGCTTTGCTATTGAGTCGCATGAATTCGATGACTTCTTTTTCGGATAAACCAAACTGAAATTGAATGGCTTCAAAAGGGGTTCGGTCTTCCCAAGCCATTTCAATAATGCGGTCTCTGTCTTTTTCTTCGAGCATATTCATGTTCTTTTAACATTTCATGTGTAACATTGGTTCAATCAAAATCGTTTACGGCATAAGTATTGAATAGTTTAACTAAACCAAGTGTTATGCGTAAGATTTTTTTATTTGCAGCTTTATTGATGGCTGGAACAACAGTGAATGCCCAAAAGGGTTTTAGATTAGGTGTAAAAGCGGGAGCCAACCTAAACAAAATTGAAGGTCAATCATTTGATCAGGGTTTTGATTTTTCCTACCACGCAGGGGCATTTGCAGAAATAGATTTTAGCAAGCGCTGGGGTATACAACCCG
Organism: Sediminibacterium sp. FEMGT703S; assembly: GCA_002786355.1. Taxonomy (GTDB): domain Bacteria; phylum Bacteroidota; class Bacteroidia; order Chitinophagales; family Chitinophagaceae; genus Sediminibacterium. Next base: position 298,900 of record PGCO01000003.1, on the reverse strand, counting down.
AAGTGATTTGGAGCCAAACAGCAACCAAACGAGCGAATAATATTGATGCCATTTATTCTACTTTACCCACCAATTTGAAGTTAGATTATCTAATGGTGCCGGTTTTGTTAAGATACAGCCCAATTGGATTGTTAACGTTTGTTGCTGGTCCACAATTTGGGGTGTTGATTAATAAGAATGATAACTTATTACAAAATGGTCAGCAGGCATTTAAGTCTGGAGACTTCTCAATGGTATTGGGTGCTCAAGTAAATTTAAAAGTACTCAGGGTATACGGTCGATACAATGTTGGACTACAGAATATCAATGATTTCTCAGACCAACAAAAGTGGACCAATCAACAAATACAATTGGGCGTAGGATTAAAATTCTAAGCTCAACCGTATTTGCTAAACCCCCAATTGTTTCTTTAAGGAACTGATTTCTTTCTTGAAAGATTTCAGTTCCATTATTTGTTCTTTAATGAAACTATTGTCTTCCAATTTACCCACTACTTCATTCATTTCGGCAAAGCTTTCGTACACCATTTTTCTAAATGGATTGCTGTAATCTTTTGCTCTAGAGTCATGAATGCCTTTGGTAATCCATTCCATTGTAGCAATCGCACTATTGAATAAATAACTTAATTGGTGTTCATCTAATTTATTTAGCGGGAGACCAGTAATTTCTTTCAGTGTAGCCAAACCATGCATGCATTTTTGATTGGCATATAAACTGCCCTTTACTGCATACTGTGCATGGAGCTCGTCCCAGCCTTTTATTTTACCTGTATTGATTTTCTTACGAAGATCGGCTAAGTCTGTTTCGGGCATTAACTGACCACCTAAATTAATCCACTTATCTCTGGAAAGCTTACTAGGTAACTGTTTCCGGAGCTCGGTTAAATTATTTGAAGTGTTGTTTTGAATAAAATTGATAAGTTCTTTTACTCCATAAAACAATAAGACGTCTTCAAAAACTTTATAAGCTTGCCTTACTTTAACCAATACCGTTTTACGTTTACTATTTTCAATATCATCTGCAGTAATCAATAAATTATCTACCAATTTATTGTTACTCTTTAGCAACAGTTTTCCAACTGATAATGCTTCATCATGATCATTGTCTTGTTTTTTCTCAGAACGTAAATAAGCTTTACCAGTATATAATTCTAGTTTCTCTAAAGCGGTAAAAATTTGGTTGATGCTATCAGGGGCTAAATAATTATACTCTAGTTCTTGCGTTTTATCAGAGCGTTTATCCCTATGCGTGTATTTCCAAGCATTTCTGGCCAATGCATACATATTGTACAAAAACCAATAAGCAGGCATTATAGTCAGCTGATCGTGCTTAGTATCATTGCTGATTAAACAAAAGGGAATAGGGATATTTAATTCGGCAGGATAGTCTCCTTTGCTAATCATCGTAAAAGAAGCAAAGATGGAATTGTGTTTCAAGCTTACACATAACCCTGGCCAAAAGCCACGACCCATAATGATTTCGCCATCTGCACTTCTACTATTGTGGTTCGAACCAATGGTAGCACCTGCAGCAATATTACTTTGCCCCATTACTAGGGCAGCGCATAAAAATGAATTGTTATGATGTTGCTCATGCGCTGGAAAAATCAATGAATTCAATACTTCACAACAAGAAATGGTTGCATTCTGTCCTAGATAAGAATTGATCAAGCGGGCACCATATTTTAATTGCGAATGATCGGCCATGATAAAACGAACCGCTTTCACTCCATAAAAAATTCTGCAGCCGTAACCAATATTTCCATTTACCATTTCGCAACCTTCTCCAATTTGCGTTCTGCCCTCAGGACCAGAATTTACGGTAAGGTTTTTTAATTTGTTGGCCCCTTTAAAATAAGCATCGGATCCAACCCAAACATCTTTGATGATATTACAATTCTTGATCACTGTTCTATCACCCACTTTGCCATAATAGCCACGCTTGTTATTGAATTTCTTTTCGGTAAACTCAATCAACTTTGCTTGTAAGATTTTATCGTCTCTAAACCTGCTCCATAAAAAAGCATCGCCCGGCAACATGCCATCAAAAGGCAATACTTTACGACCCGTATTTTCATTGCACAATTCCAGCCAAATTCTAACTTCTTCTTTTTCATCAACTTTTAAAATACCATTTCCGAATTTAGAATGATTGGTAGTAACCAATTCATTTACGTTGGTAATAATGGCTTCGCTACCAATAATGTAATGAGATAGATAATTCACATTATTCACTACCACATTGTCTCCAAAATCGCAACTGATGATGGTAGAATTATATAAGCCCACAGGCGTTTTTAGATCGCTAAAGCCCAAACACAAGGGCTCTAACTTTCCAATACGAACAAGACCGTGGAATTTACAATTTTTTACGAGGTTAGGATTAAATGCATCCGAAACGAGAATATGATTCCAGTTATCGGTGGTATTACCATTTCTTACCAATTGCTCAATTTCATAAGCAGTAAGGGTTCTGTAATGAATACCATTCCTCATCTGCATATTGCGCAGATAATATTCATCCTTACCCTTTGGAATATGATGGTCTTTTATGAATCCGTAACCTAATGCATCAAGGGGGGTCTTGGTGATATTATTTTGCGCCATATTTTATTATTCTACAGTCACACTCTTTGCTAAATTTCTAGGCTTATCTACATCTAATCCTTTATAAAGACCAACATAGTAGCTTAGTAGTTGGAGGGGAACTACGCTTAATAGGGGGGCAATTGCTTCATCAGCATCGGGAACAAACATTACATCGTCTGCCATACCAGGAATCACTTCATCACCAACGGTGGCAACAGCAATCACTTTACCTTTTCTGGCTTTGATTTCCTGAACGTTCGACACTATTTTTTCGTAATAAGAATCTTTGGTGGCCACAAAAACAACCGGTAAATTTTCGTCTACCAATGCAATAGGACCATGTTTCATTTCAGCAGCAGGATAGCCCTCTGCATGTATATAAGAAATCTCTTTTAATTTAAGGGCACCTTCCAAAGCCACAGGGAAATTATATCCTCTTCCTAAGAATAAAAAGTCAGCAGCGTCTTTATATTTTTCTGCTATGCGTTCAATATTAGAAGTGTCTGCTAAAATCTCTTTAATTTTTTCAGGGATGGATTCTAAGTCGTGCATTAATTGAACATAACGATCTTTAGAAAGGGTTCCCTTAGCATTACCAATTTTCAACGCCATCATCATTAAAACGGCTAATTGACCAGTGAACGCTTTTGTACTTGCTACTCCAATTTCAGGACCGCTATGGGTATAAGCACCAGCATGGCTTAAACGTGCAATACTGCTACCAACTGCGTTTACAACACCAAAAATAAATGCACCTTTCTCTTTGGCACTTTCTAGCGCAACTAAGGTATCTGCAGTTTCACCACTTTGAGAAATGGCAATAATAACATCGCCTTTATGAATCACCGGATTTCTGTAACGGAATTCAGAAGCATATTCAACTTCAACTGGAATTCTGCAAAATTCTTCAATTAAATATTCCGCCACCAAACCCGCGTGCCAACTGGTTCCGCAAGCAACAATCATAATACGGTTGGCATTAATAAATGCATCCATATTATTTTCGATGCCACCCATCATGATTTGCAAACTCTGTGGTAATAAACGGCCTCTCAAGCAATCGTGAATAGTGTTCGGTTGTTCGTGAATTTCTTTGAGCATGAAATGATCATAGCCACCTTTTTCAATAGCAGCTAATTCCATGTCTAGCTTAGTAATGAACGGCGTTTGCTTTTCGTTCCCTAAGTTTTTTAGAATCAGTTCATCGGGTTTAACAATCGCAATTTCATAATCATTTACGTAAACCACTTCCTTGGTATACTCAATAATAGGAGAGGCATCGCTCGCCAAAAAATGTTCGCCTTTGCCAATGCCAATTACTAATGGGCTTCCTTTACGTGCAGCAATAATGGTATCAGGTTCGTCTTTTGAAATCAATAAAATACAGTAAGCGCCTACTACACGTTTCAAGGCAATGCGCAATGCTTCTTCTAAAGTACAGTTGTTGTTGATTTTAATGTCTTCAATAAAATTCAATAACACTTCGGTATCGGTATCACTCTTAAAATGATAACCTTTAGATTCTAATTCTTTTTTAATTTGGGTATAGTTCTCAATAATGCCATTGTGAATCATTGCCAACTCTCCGCTTTGCGATCGATGCGGGTGAGCATTTCTATCACTCGGTTCACCATGCGTAGCCCAACGGGTATGGCCAATTCCAATATGCGCTTGTACATCTTGACCAATGGTTGCTTCTTCTAATTCAGCAACTTTTCCTTTTTTCTTATAAACGTTTATATGATGATTGTGCAATAATGCAACCCCAGAACTATCATAACCGCGGTATTCCAATCTTTTGAGCCCTTTTAACACAATAGGATAAGCCGCTCTTGGCCCAGTGTAACCAACAATTCCACACATAATAAATGACTTGTTTAGGTGCAAGTTTAATTATATTTAATGAATAAATCACTGTTTTGCAAGAACTTGCGGGTAAGAAATTGAATTGCAATTTACTTTGCGGAGTTTTGCGGGAAATTTTAAATAAAAAAATCGAAAACTGCATATATGTTAAAGAAAAGCATAATTAGCATTTTAATTATTCTCTGGGGGAGTATAGCTGTTGCACAAAACACTACCCTATGGATTGTGAGGCATGCTGAAAAAGACACTGCATTGGCAAATAGGGCCAATCCTGATTTAAGTGAAATGGGGAAGCAACGTGCCTTGGATTTGGCTGCTTATTTAAAGACGGAAAAAATTACTTTTATCTATTCAACCGACACAAAGCGAACCAAACAAACAGCCGCACATTTTGCAGCACCAATGGAAATCTATAATCCGAAAAATCTAACAGCGTTAAAAACGGAGGTACAAGAAAAAGCGAATGGGAAAACCATTTTGCTTGTAGGTCATTCAAATACTGTTTTAGAAACTATTGAAGCTTTGGGAGCACAACGGCCTGTTAAACTATTGAATGATGACGATTATGATTATATCTTTAAATTAGTTATTGGAACAGAAGGTAAAACTACCGTAGAAGCTTTTCAGTTTGGGAAGCCGCACAGAGGTGGAACCCCAACTATGCGATAAATGGTTTTGGATAAAGTGTATATCAATCAAAAAATAGTAAAAAATTAATTGCAATGAACCTGAGTAAGTTAAAGCATATTTCTATAGGATTAATAATCATGCTATTGGGCATGAGTTTTATGCAAGAGGACAATTATTATGTTATTTACATCAAAGGAAGTGCCTTCAACACAATAAGTAAACGAACAGTTCGGATGGGAGATATGCTTAAACCCAGCGATAAAGTTGAATTAAAAGATCCCAACGCTAAATTGGTGTTGATCCATCCTGATAAAGGAAGATTAGAAATTACGTCTAAGTCGGCGGCTAATGGGCTTACAGTAAAAGATCAAATCACATCCATCAAAAGTGAGTCTAGAATTATTTCGAGGCCTTTAAAATACGAAGGCTATAATCCCCGTACTTATTTTCATTCCCCTGAAACCAATTACCGCGTTTTACTCGTAATTGGAGTTCCATTAAAAATCATTCCTTTTTACAAATTGGATTCTCAAAACTTTTTCTATTTATTATGGGAGAAAAATGGAGTGCAGGTTGTTCGTAAAATTCCAGCATCCGATCGGGGTATTTATTTCAATTCTTCGGTGTTAGGGGATACCAACGAGTTTGTAAATGGGCAAAAAGTAAAATTTTGTTATCAGCACTACGAATACGGTGTTTTGAAGAACGATGTACTAGCAGAATTCGTACCTGTGGTAGCCCCTATAAACGAGATAAATCAACAGATTACGCTGATTCGGAAGTATAGTTCACAGAAAGAACCTCGGGTAATTAATGCATTAATTACGCTCCATTTAAACGATAATTACGGTAAGGTTGGAAGTGAGTATTTGCTCAGTATTCGCTAAAGCTGCGTATTTTTGTATGGCAAATAATGGTTATTTATTTCGGGCCCTTTTTAAATCAAAATAGTGCTAAAAAAATAACCTATCAATTGTACACCACAAACGTATCTATATGAACAACAAAATCGGTTTTACCATCCTTTTACTGGCAGCTTTCAGTGTCATTTCTTGTAAGAAAGCAGCTGAAACAGATCCCGTAAATGCCCCGCCAACAACAGTTAATAAAATTGCACCTGATGGGTTCAATTACACAACTACGAAAGAGATTGCTGTAACCATCACTGCGTTAACCAATCGTAATAAACCTATTACGGGAGTGCCTGTACAAGTGTACAGCATACAAAATGGGGTGAAGGGTTCTTTATTGTTTAAAGGAGTAACCAACGCGCAAGGGTTGATATCTTCTAAGACTACTTTGCCTGCCCATATGGATACAGTGGTGGTAGATGCAAATTATTTAGGATTAATTCAAAACCTTCTAGTGAGCGTAAGTAGCAATACGTTGAACTGTACCATTGGTGGTTCAAACGCTTATGCAGGTAATGTAGTAGGGGTATTACAATCTAATGGTGGACCTGCTGAAGCGGCAAATATTATTCGTTCTGCAAGTGCTTCAAATGGCGGAATGGTAAGTATGGATATTAATGGAGTAAAAACGGATACCAAGTTTTCTTATTTGAGTAATTATAACAGTAATGGTAAACCCAATAATTTAGAAGTTCCAGGAGACGAGATTAGTTTAGATATGTTGAACACGATTAATGCTTCTTTACCTGAGCAGAAAAAAGTGCCAGAACTGCACCCGGAATATATCACTACTAATGCGATGACTAGCATTAACGTTAAAGAAGATGCAGATGTTTGGCTTACGTTTGTGCATGAAGGAGCAGGGTATAGAAATGCTTTAGGGTTTTATACTTATGATACTAAAACGCCTCCTAAAACACTAGCAGATATTACTGAAATAAAATTTGTTTTCCCTAATGCGAGTTTGAGAGGCAGCAGCGGTGAAATGTTATCTGGTGATAAAGTAAAAATTGGAACTTTCCCAGCAGGCACATCTATAGGATTGGTATTGTTTCAAAATGCTTGGAATGGTAAAGATGTTTCGGTGAAAGCAACTGCTTTCTTCTCTGATCAGCATCTTAATCCTGAACCAAAAGATGATTTGAAAAAACACAATGTATTATTAAAGTACAAAGAATTTTTCTTAATCGGATTCGAAGATATTCGCAGAGATGAGTCTGGTTGTGATCAAGATTTTAATGATTTAGTTTTGTATGCAACATCTAATCCAATCACAGCGATTAATACTGATGGAGTAGAAGAAGCAGAAGTAGTGAAAGATGCTGATGGAGATGGTGTGATTGATGATTTAGACCAGTTTCCAACTGATCCTACAAAAGCATACACTTCTTATTTCCCATCTCAAAACAATTGGGGAACCTTAGCTTTTGAAGATTTATTCCCAAGTGCTGGTGACTACGATATGAACGACTTGGTAATATCTTATCGATATACCATGATTTCGAATGCACAGAATAATATTGTTGAAATGAATGCAGAATATAAGGCGCTTGCGAACGGAGCTGCTTTTCAAAATGCATTTGGCGTTCAATTTCCTTTTGCACCGAGCTTAATCAAATCTGCAACAGGACAAAATGTGGCTACCGGTTTAGCAAAACTTAATCCTAATGGAACTGAAGCTGGTCAAAGTAAAGCCGTAATTATTCCTATTGATAATATTTATTCTGTTTTAAAATATTCAAATGGGGCTTTCTTTGTAAACACCCGTACAGATATGGAAAAGGCAACAGGTACTCCTGTTTCAGTATTAATCCAATTTAATTCGCCTATTTCTCCAAGTACTTTGAACATTGCTAATATGAACCCTTTCTTAATTAGCAACCAGCGCAGAACACACGAAGTACATTTACCTGGTTTTGCTCCTACCGATTTGGCTGATCTAAAACTATTTGGAACCGGAGATGACGACTCTAAGCCAAGTTCGAATAGGTACTATGTATCTAAAGATAACTACCCATGGGCTTTACATTTTGCTGATGGCTTCTTGTATCCTACTGAAGGGTCTGCTATCAATACCGCTTATTTGCGCTTTTTTGAGTGGGCTAAATCTGGCGGCACTACTAATAGAGATTGGTACTCAAATAGTGGTTCAGGCTTTAGAAATCCAGATAGAATTTATCTAAAATAATACTTAAATAAATCCTTTAAAAAAGCTGCAGCAATGCAGCTTTTTTTATTTCACTACTATTGGATTGATCCACTGTGTGTTGATGGTATTGTTTTTACCAACTAAAACAATTTTAGCAAATGTAAATTTTGCAGGCAACTCAAATACAAATCTTTCTTGTTGAACCGGAATGGTAGCAAGGGTTTCGTAGGAATCTTGCTGCCCCGATTTGAATTGATTGGTAAAGCTGATTAATACTTTTACAATGCCATTTTGTTGGTAACTTTTCCAGTTGAGTATCAAACTATCACCCAGTTGCTGAACATTGGGATGAGACAAAGAAACGGGTCCTGAAATAGGTACACCATCTAATTCATACAATTGGTTTTTGGCGATAGCTAATTTTTGAAAGCGAGCCAATGTGGGAAGAATGTCTACTATCGCAGGTGTGTTTTTTTGAAAATAACTGTTGGTATTTTTGAAATTGGCAATCATCCAAGTAGTTCTTTCTGCATCGGATTGTCCGCCATGATTTTTTCCTGTAGCGGCATCTCTACCATGATCGGTGGTAATGATGATGATCCATTTTTCATTGTATTTTTTTTCTCTGAATTGTATGGCATTCCAAATAATCCCCATCTGTTTATCTAACTGGAGAATCGCTTGTTCCATTTCAGGACTATTCCCAAACCGATGACCTATATCGTCTGTATGTTGTAAATAAATCCATGATAAATCAGGTGCAGTTTTGCGAATGGTGCTGTCGGCTTTGGCAATTACATATTGGTCAATCAAATGAGTATAGTGAGCTTGTTTATCGTGTGGAAATTGTAAGGTATCTAATTCATACCCATCAAATGAATAGTCTATTTTAAAACCACCTGTTTCTTTTAAGCCATCACCGATTAATTTGGTTCTGTTGTCTTGCCAAGTTGAGAAGACAGCGGTGGTTTTAGTGGGGTATTGTTCTTTCAAGAACCTAAAAATGGTTGGATAATAGTAATTCGGATTCTTAATATTGTTGTCTACTACTTGGTGTTTATTTGCCCAAGTGCCCGTTAGTAAGTTGTTGTACCCTGGTGCAGAAATAGTGGGGGTTTGATTGTAGGTGTTTTTAATCCCCCCAACAAAAGCTCTTTTGTAAAAACCGCTGGCAATGATTTTATTCAGATGCGGCTTTGCCGATTTTTCGATTAAGTCTGCAGGAATGCCATCTGCAATTACAAAAACAATTTTGGTTGTTTTTTGTTGAGCATTTAGAATGGTTGTGCAGTAAAGACTGAACAGAATCAGGGAGATAAACTGGTACATGTTAAAACCATTTTTTCTAATAAATTAAACTGCTAAAATGCATAATTCAGTGTAATTTTGCACTCTCATTTTAAACCGTAAAAACCAAATCAATATATGGAAAATAACCCAATGAATGCAGGTGGTGAAGCAAAGTGCCCTTTTTCAGGTGCAACCGCTAAAGCAACTCAAACAGCAGGTGGAGGTACTAGAAATCGCGACTGGTGGCCGAATCAATTAAAGTTGAATATACTTCGTCAAAATTCAATGTTGTCTAATCCAATGGATGCATCGTTTGATTATGCCGAGGCTTTCAAAAGTTTAGATTTAGCCGCAGTAAAAAAAGATTTAACCGATTTAATGACCGATTCACAAGATTGGTGGCCTGCCGATTATGGACATTATGGTCCATTCTTTATTCGTATGGCATGGCATGCTGCGGGTACTTATAGAACTGGTGATGGTAGAGGAGGAGCAGGTGCAGGAACATTGCGTTTTGCTCCATTGAATAGCTGGCCTGATAATACCAACTTAGATAAAGCTCGTTTGTTATTGTTGCCTATCAAACAGAAATATGGCAATAAATTATCTTGGGCCGATTTAATGGTTTTAACGGGTAATGTGGCATTGGAATCAATGGGCTTTAAAACTTTTGGTTTTGGTGGTGGTCGTGCTGATGTTTGGGAACCAGAAGAAGATATTTATTGGGGATCTGAGCGTGAGTGGTTAGGCGATAAGCGTTATAGTGGAGATCGTGACTTAGAGAATCCATTGGCTGCAGTTCAAATGGGATTGATTTATGTAAACCCAGAAGGTCCTAACGGCAATCCTGATCCATTGGCTTCAGCTCGTGATATTCGCGAAACATTTGCCCGTATGGCAATGAATGATGAAGAAACCGTTGCATTAATTGCTGGCGGACACACTTTTGGTAAAACCCATGGTGCAGCTGATCCGGGTAAATATGTAGGTGTAGAGCCTGCTGCTGCCGGATTAGAAGAGCAAGGCCTTGGATGGAAAAATTCTTTTGGTACTGGTAATGGGGAATATACGATCACCAGTGGATTAGAAGGTGCTTGGACCACTACTCCAACAAAATGGAGCAATAATTATTTTGAAAACTTATTTGGTTTTGAGTGGGAGTTAACCAAGAGCCCTGCTGGTGCACACCAATGGAAACCAAAGAATAATGCTGGAGAAGGTACCGTGCCTGATGCACATAACCCTAACAAGAAGCATGCACCTTTTATGCTTACTTCTGATATTGCATTAAGAGTAGATCCTGCTTATGAAAAAATCTCTCGTAAGTTTTACGAGAACCCAGATTTATTTGCAGACGCTTTTGCCAGAGCTTGGTTCAAATTAACGCATCGCGATATGGGACCTAAATCATTGTATTTAGGGTCAGAGGTTCCAACTGAAGAATTAATATGGCAAGATCCTATTCCTGCTGCTACTTATAAAATGATTGATGCCACTGATATTGAAGCATTAAAAGCGCAAATATTAGCAACTGGTTTGTCTGTGTCTGAATTGGTTTCTGCTGCATGGGCTTCTGCGTCTACATTCCGTGGATCAGACAAGCGCGGTGGTGCTAATGGTGGACGTATTCGTTTAACTCCACAGAAATATTGGGAAGCCAATAATCCTGCTCAATTGTCTAAAGTATTAGATGCATTAGAAGGGGTACAAAAAGCATTCAATGCTGCTGCCGGTGATAAGCAAGTTTCTATGGCAGATTTGATTGTGTTAGGTGGATGTGCAGCTATTGAAAAAGCAGCAAAAGCAGCTGGTCATAGCATCACTGTTCCGTTTACTGCAGGAAGAACTGATGCTTCTCAAGAACAAACAGATGTTGAATCATTTGCAGTATTAGAGCCTATTGCTGATGGATTCCGTAACTACGCTAAAAAGCGTTATACCGTTTCTGCAGAAGATTTATTAGTAGATAAAGCACAATTGCTTACTCTAACTGCTCCTGAAATGACCGTATTAGTGGGTGGATTACGTGTATTGAATGCTAATTCCAACCAAAGTCAACATGGTGTATTCACGCATCAACCAGAAGTATTAACCAATGATTTCTTTGTGAATCTATTAGATATTAGTCAAACCTGGGCACCTACAAACGATCATAAAGATAGTTTTGAAGCACGTGATCGTAAGACTGGTGATATCAAATGGACAGGTACTCGTGTAGACTTAGTATTCGGATCTAATTCTGAATTAAGAGCAATTGCAGAATTGTATACTTATACTGGCGGTCAAGAGAAAATGGTAAAAGACTTTGTTGCAGCTTGGAACAAAGTAATGAACCTAGACCGTTTTGATGTAAAATAAATATTAGTCGTTTTTTATAGAGAGCCCCGAGTTAATTCGGGGCTTTTTTTATTATATATAGCCAATGATTCTGAAGATTTTTTTACATTAACATTTTTTTTAAAAATCGACTTTTTCAATAAATTCATTGTTTAAACTGAATAAAAACAACAGTAGAACCTACTGCCCCCTTAAATTTTGCCAAGATGAAATGGATGTTTACCCTTCTGTCTATTTTTCTTTTTCAGATTACTCAAGCATAACAAGTCAATTGGAATGGTTATCGAATTACTTATGTTGGTAAAACAAGCATTAGCAAAAAAATGGATGCTAATCAAAATACCAAAATCCGTATTGAGAATATCAGTAATAATGCCGATGCGCCCATTTATTTTGATTTATTCATTGAAGGATTTACTGCCCCAAGTGTACAAAGAAACTTACACGGCGAATTTGGTTTTGCAACTTTCCCCAATGGAGGCGCTATACAAGTGCCTGTTGGTCAACAGAGTTTTGCGCAAACCTGGACCCAAGGGGTATATGAAGATCGAATGGGCAATATACCACCTGCAACTGGAACAAGTAAAACCTATAAAATGCATTTTCTGTTTTCAGAAAATCAAGGGGCATTGCAAGGGCCTTATCCAAAAAATGCCGCAACTGTTTTAGATTTTCCTGTTGATATTCAATTTGTGAATGACGATACCTTGCAATTGTATCGCTCAGGCAATAAAGCAATCAGACTGGCTATAAATGCTAAATCGGCGGGGAACTTTAATTTAGAATTATTTACAGAGTCTGGTGGGCCGCAACAAGCTAATAATCTCTATCAAAATACGTTGGTTCAAGCAGGTAATGGAAGTAATGTACCATACACATTTGATTTTAAATTGGCATTGCGAAATGATTGGTTTGTAACCATTCGTAAGCCAGGAAAAAAATCGGAGTATTTTAAATTAGATACGGCTCAAGCCGTCAATACATTTAGTTTAGTAGAAGAAACCATTGCTACTTCTCCCTATACTGTTCGTTTAATTAAATCGATTAAAACGCCAACAGGTTTTTGGCGTGGTGCGGTTTCAGAAAAAACCAGAAGCTTTGTGTGTATTCCTGGGCAAGAAAACTGGGCCAATACTTCATCTCCCAAAAATGCTAGCAAACTATATAAAATTGATTTTGATGGCAATATTCAATGGACAAAAGATATAGGATGGGAAGCTTGGGGTGGAGATATGACATCTGATGCTAAGTTTGTAGCAGTTGCTAGTAATGGTATGATTGGTCCAACGCCTCTGAATGGAAATAGAGGAGGGGATTTTATAGCCATTTTAAATGGTGCTGATGGTAGCATTTATGATACTATTTTAGGTATTCAAAGTAGGAATATTAGATTTTCTTCTGATGCCAAACATTTAGCTATTGGAGACCAGAGTGGTACATTTCATGTGTATGATATGACTACCAAAAAGTTAGTGTTAAACAAAGTTGGATTAACCAGTTACGGACAAAATAGAGAGTTGGTTTGGATTGAGAATAATAGTGCAATTGTCATTAGTACTGGAGATGGTAACCTATACAGGTATAATTTATCAGCAAATAAACAGACGGCCACTTTGGTTTGGAAAGCATTTACTGGAGGCTGGGGTTTTATTAATGGATTAACGGTTAGTAAAGATGGCTTATACATTGGAACAGGAACTAAATCAAAGGATCAAACCATTGTAAACGCTGCTACTGGTGCAGTATTATGGACAAAGTATACGGGTTTATTTGATGTGTCGTTTACACCAGATGCCAATCGTATGGCTACATTCGGAGGCTATATTTTTAAAACAGACAATGGTAATTTTTTGGGGCATACCGGGAGAGCGGGTGTTGCTGCATTCTCGCCAGATGGGAAATATTTAATGCAGGCCGATCGAGTGCAAGTCACCAATGGACAATTTGGAGATAATGCAGTTACCATTATGAATGATATTGGTGATAAATTATTGAATGCAGAAGGGAAAAGCAATTATTATGATAGTTTAGATTTAACGAATAATGGTGGTGAACAATTTCAATGGGCTTATTGGTCAGAAGATGGCAAACGAATTATTGTTTTGAGTAGGGATATGGACTTATCTGAAGAAGTTGGAATTAGCATTTTTAGTTTGGAAAACTGTTCTATAGCCGCACCCTCTGTGACGAATATTACTTTATGCCAATCTGCAACAAATTCTGCCTTGTCTGCTACTGCACTTTCAGGTAATACACTTCGTTGGTATGGCACTAATGCAACTGGTGGAACTGCTTCCATAACAGCCCCTACTCCAAGCACCAGTAATGCCGGACAAACCATTTATTATGTGAGTCAATTTAATGCAAGCTCCAATTGTGAAAGTCCACGTGCTGCATTAACCGTTACCATCAACCCCGTTCCAACAACACCAACTATTACTGCAGCAACTACAACCAGTTTGTGTACTGGAGGGTCAGTTGTGTTGAGTTCGAGTGCAACTGCTGGTAATCAATGGTTGAAAGATGGTTCACCCATCAGTGGTGCAACCAACCAAACCTATACGGCAAATCAAGCAGGAGTTTATACAGTAAGTGTAACCAATGCAGCTAGTTGTGCTTCTGTGAGTACTAGTGGCGTTACGGTTACTTTAACTGCAATCCCTGCTAAGCCAACCATTACACAAACAGGTGCTGACTTAATCAGCAGTGCCAATACTGGGAATCAATGGTTTAGAGAAACTAGTTCAATTACAGGTGCTACCGATAAAACCTATCGACCTCTAACGAGTGGTAATTATACCGTGCGTGTAACGGTGAATGGATGTGTTAGCCCAATGAGTGAGAATTACTTTTATTTGGTAACCAGTGTAGTTAACACCACCAATACTTCTGGCGACTATCGATTATATCCGAATCCTGTTAGAGACAATATTTTTATTGACGCAGGATCAACCATTCAAAAAATTAATTACCAAATTTTTGATTCAAAGGGTAGACGTATAATGAGCAACACTTTTACAAAGTCTGTGCTGATTAATTTTAGTAGATATAGTAATGGAGCATATACCATTTTGCTAACCAATAGCAAAACAATGAAACAAGAAAGCAAACAAATTATTAAACATTGATTGTAATACAATGAAAAAAATATTGATTCTATTATTCACATTGGTGGTTTTGGGAGGTATTCATAGCTGTAAAAAGAAAGCTGTGGTAGAGCCGCCAGAAGAAACTTTAAGAATATCATCCACACCTATATTTGGTGCTGATATTATTGGTGCTTTGTCTAGTAGTTATAGTTTTAAATTATTAATTACCTCTAAGCCCCCCAAAAATGGGGTTAAAGTAGATATATCCGTTAAAAATGACTTAGATAATTCAGTGATTTTTACACAGTCTACACAAACCTCCTCCAGCGCCACTTCATCTATAGACTTGCAATTGGCTAATTTGGTAGCGGGTAATTTGTATACGGCTACGGTAGATGTTACATAGTTAACTACTTCAACCAATAAGGCGCAGTTAACGTTTAAAGTTGCTAGGAAGTAGTTTGTTTAAAATGCATAAGTTGTTTGTGCATGACTTTAAACCATAACGGTGGGATCAATGAAAGTACCATCATCCCTGGATAACCCGTAGGCATTTGGGGGCTCTCATCAAAATGCCGAAGGGTTTGATATTTTCTACTGGCTAAATAATGATGATCAGAATGCCTAGAAAGTTCTAATAATAAAAGCCTTCCGATAGGATGATTAGAATTCCAAGAATGTACAGGCATGGTTCTTTCGTAGCTTGTACCATTCTTTTTTCTGCGCAACCCATAGTGCTCTATATAATTAACTGTTTCAAGTAGTAAGATACCCATGAGTGCACCTGCAAGAAAAAAGATCAGTGTAGTGGTTCCAAAAAATAGGCCAATTGAAAGTACCAGAAAACCCTGAATGAATTGATACAGCAACATTTCATTATGGATGCTCCAAAAATTGAGTTGTTTCTTTTTTAATCGCTCTGCTTCTAAATGCCAAGCAGAAAGCCATCCGTCAATGATTGACCTAAAATAAAATTGATACACTCCTTCACCTAATCTGCTAGATGCGGGGTCATCATCGGTGGAAACATTTTTGTGATGTCCTCGATTGTGTTCAATAAAAAAGTGCATATAAAGTGTGGTTAATAAAAGCATTTTGCTCATGAATTGCTCATGTTTACTTGTTCTATGTCCTAATTCATGTGCCGCATTAATTCCTAAGATGCCACAAGAAATTCCAAAAGCCAATGTGGCGCCAATCTTATAGTAAAGTGGTAACAATTCATTGCTCATTTGGTATAAAAAGTAACCTAGAATAAAATATTGAACTGGCACCAAGCCAAATAAAATCCAATCGTGTAAAGGATCCTCTTTAGCAATCTCTTCCTCAATTTTGTTTAAGTTTTGGGTGCTTCCTTTGGTGAATAATTCAAAAAATGGAACAATGGCAAAAATGAAAATAATAGCTGCGTATGACCAAAAATTTTCTGAGTAAATAGAACCTACTACCAAAACTGGAGTGATATAGGCTAAGCAATATTGAAGGCTTTTTAATCTCATTTTAATAATTAAACCTGAATTTAAATTAATATATTTAATTAAGTGTTTAATATAAATTTATGAGCGAATCTGATATTGTCAAATTACTGCCACAATTTCTATTAAATTCAAAAATATATTCATTAATCGTCACTGATTTAGAAGGAAAATATATTTATGTAAATGAATTATTTCAGGAAAGGTTTTCTTTTTTGAAAACTCATTTTGTGGGTGACCCAATTAGTGTTGCCATTCATCCTGACGATATAGACAAATGCAATGAAGTAGTTCAGCAATGTTTTTTACATCCTGATAAAGCTTTCCCAATTCAGATTAGAAAACCTAGTGAAGTTGAAAATGATTTTTATTGGACACAATGGGAATTCTCCCTATTTAAAGATGCGCAACAAAATCCAGCCGGTATTTTATGTGTTGGGTATGAGAACTCTGTGGAAGAAAAAGCCAATCAAAAATTAGCACAAACAGAAACCTTACTTAGAGCAATGTACGATAGTACATCTGATGCCTGTACATTTATTAATCCAAATTTTGAATTTTTGTTTTTAAATCAACTTGCAAAAAACAATTGTTTGGAGATTTTTAAAAAGGAACCAGCTATTGGTGATTCTATCTTAGATTATTTTCATCCATTCAATCATGCAGAATTTTTAGGGTACTTTAAACGGGTTTTAAATGGAGAGTCCATAAGAACTGAAAAAGAGGACGGTGGTCTTTGGTGGCTCTTCTCTTTATTTCCTGTGTATGATATTTTTCAACATAATGTGGGTATTGCGATCAATGTGAGGGATATTACTAAAAGAAAACAAAATGAAATTAAAATCTTACAACAAAACGAGCGATTAAAACAAATTACTTGGCAACATTCACATGAAGTTCGCAGGCATATTGTAAATATTTTAGGGTTATATGAATTAATCAAAGACAAAGACTTAATGTCAGAAGATGAAAGACAAATACAATTAGACAATTTATTAAATGAAATCATTCAACTTGACCAAGTAATTCATGCAATTGTTAAACGAAGCATTGGATATGAAATTATATCAGAATAAGATTGTTTTGGGTTTCTATTTCATACTATTGAGTATTACATTTATAGGATGCTCAAGACCAGTATTTAAAGAGAAGTGGTTAAAGCAAGAAGCTCCATCTAGTTTTATCGCAAGGTTTGAAACAACAAAGGGTGTTTTTGATGTTGAAATAAATAGGGATTGGTCACCCTTGGCTGCTGATCGGTTTTATCAAACGGTAAAACATCAGTTTTATAACAATACACTTTTCTATAGAGTAGTTCCCAAATTTGTGGTACAATGGGGTAATAATGACACTGCTGTATTTAAAAAATGGAGCCCCTATAAATTGGCTGATGAGCCAGTTATCCAAAGTAATTTAAGAAGCTATATGAGTTATGCAAGAAGTGGGAAAGAAACTAGGGGGAGCACGCTGTTTATTAATTTAAATGACAACACACGATTAGATACGTTGGTAGCCAATGGTGTTAAAGGATATCCACCTTTTGGAAAAGTCATCAAAGGCATGGAAGTGGTTGATTCCTTATATGCTGGATACGAAGGAAGAACCATGCGTTCGTTAGACACACTCCAAAAAAATAAAACTTTATTTATGGAGCGGTTTCCAAAATTGGATAAAATTAATAAGGCCTATATATTGCGCCAATAGCTTGTTTATTTTTTCCTGGTAACCTGATTGGGTTTAAATCATTCTAGAAATAATTTTTATATTTGTGACTCCATTTTCCATGACACAAACCGAAATTTGTAACCTGCTTCCCTCATTCCTATGTGACTCCGTTACTTATTCAGTAGTGGTAACTGATTTATTGGGTGATTACAGTTACGTAAATGATTTGTTTAAGAAAAGGTTTGCATTTCTAGGTGTAGATTTCATTGGTAAGCCTTTTCAGGTTGCAATCCATCCTGGAGATGTGGAAAGTGCAATAACTATTGTTCACCAATGCATTGCCAATCCCAATAAGGTTTTCCCAATTGACATTAGAAAACCCTGCAATAATGACAACGAATTCCATTGGACTCATTGGGAGTTTTCTCTTTTTAAAGATGCTACTGGAAATCCAGCAGGCATATTATGTGTTGGGCACGATATTACAGAATCGCAAAAAATCGTTAAAAAACTAAGACATTCTGAAAATAAATTAAGGGCAATATTAGAAAGCACGACTGATGCCAATCTTTTAATCAGTCCTGATTACAAAATCATCTCTTTTAATAAGCAGGCTGCCATACAGACCGAAGCTGTTTTTGGAAAGCCATTGGAAGTTGGTGCAACAATGAAAGATTTTATATTACCTAATGATTTTGACGATTTTTATGCAGATACCAAGCGTGCTTTGAACGGAGAATATATTCATTTGGAAAGAAAAATATTTTTTGGTGATGCCAGTGCATGGTTAGAAGTTAATTATATACCTGCCTATGATCCTGACGGTAAACTGGTTGGTTTTACTTTTAGTAGTACTAATATTACGGAACGTAAAACCGATGCGTTAAAAATTGTTCAGCAAGACGAGCGATTAAAGCATATTACCTGGCAACAGTCTCATGAATTGCGAAGACATGTTGTTAATATTATGGGCTTGTACAATCTCATTAAGTTAGAGGATAATCTAAGTGCCGAAGAAAAATTTCAGCACTTAGATACTTTATTGAGTGAGGTAAAAGAGCTAGATATTACCATCCACGAAATTGTTTCAAGAAGTATATCATAAAAAGTTTCTTATTTCTTTTCAACAGGCGGAGGCGGTGTGTTAGCATTCGATATATCTCTGAATACTTTCCATTGTCCACCTATTTTTTTCCAAAGCACAATGAATTTTTCTTGACCTACTATTTGGTCTTGTACATAAATGGTTATGTTGCCTTCTTCAGCCAACATTTCTTCTGTGCCCATTACAGCGGTTGTTACAATATTTACTTTTGTTACACCTGATTTTATATATCCACTATAAATTGATTGTATAGCAGCTTTACCCACAACAGCAGGAGCACCAGTAAACATTAGTTTAGCATCATCTGTATAAACATTGGCAATGCTTACAGAATCGCCTTTGGCAAATGCATCCATGGTCATTTTATTCATTGCTTCAATTTCTGTTTTTGCAGTGGCTAAGTCAAAGGAAGATTTTGCAGTGCCTTTTGTTTCAAAGTTTACGCAACTGAAAAATAAAGTAGAAGACAATAAAGTGGTTATCAAAAAGGTGTTAACTGATTTCATTGTAAAGGGCTTGAAACCAAAAGGTATGAAATTTTCGAAGCAAATTTGCTCCGAAAATCAACTTTTAACTCCACCCTAAAAAAGAAAAGCCACCCCCACACTAAACAAGTCGGTAATATTTCTGAATCGATCGTTTTGAACTGGAACGGTTTGAACCTTCTCAATAGTAGTAAGTTCTGTGAAAAAATGTTGCATAGCCACTTTAATGCCAACTTTATGATTGATTTTATAACGTAAATAGAATTCTGAGTTTAATGTGCCACGGTCATTATTGCCCACCAATAATACGTTCATGCTGGTTGGTTCTGCTGTGGTAACGTCTAAGGTTCCGTTGCCGCTGAATAGCTTGATTCTTGATGGTCCAAAAGAAAATCCCAATACATCAATATTAAAGCCCAAATCTAACTTGGGAGTAATATGATAGCCCAAGTTAATCATGGCATTCAATGCATATATGCTGGATTTGCCGCCATATAAGCTGTCTACATTTGCTTTGTCTTTTGCTAAACTAGCAGGTGCAGAGGTGAAAATTTTTCCTTCGCTTAATGCGCCACTGAATCTTATTCCAGCGCCAATAAAGAATCGCTGCTTTTTACCCAAATTCCAGTTTTTACTATAACCTGTAGCAAAGGTTGTTTGCGAAGATCCAAAACCAAAAGTAAAGTCTGCTATTTGTTCGCTTTTAGACTTTTTTTGGGCATGAAGAGAAAAAGTGCTGGCTACTAAAAGAATGAATAAGCTTAAATTTTTCATTTGATTTGTTTTGATAGGTTAGTTTTTTAAAGCAGTAATGTCTAATTCCACTGTTAAGTTATCCGACAAGGGTAAGCTGCTGCCACCCACTTTAAAATCACGACGATTGATGGTAAATGCGCCTTTAAATTGATAGCCCTTACTAGTAGGGTTAGCCGTAAAGTCGAATTCGATAGCTTTTGTAGTTCCTTTAATAGTAAGGTTTCCAGCAACTTTGTATTGACCTGCTGTTGTGCGTTGTGTTATTTTGGTACTCACAAAACTGATCAAAGGAAATTGCTCCACATGAAAGTAGTCGGCCTTTTTTAAATGTTTGTCTCTAGCAGTGTTGTCGGTATTGATGGTATTGGCATTTACCGACACATTGAAGTTGCTGTTGTTGAGTTCGGAGGGATCAAAACTGATGGATCCTTTAATCCCCTTTAATTGCCCATCTACTTTTAGTCCAAAGTTTTTAATCACAAATTGAACCTTGCTCTCAGAGTCGGAGGGGGTATATTTTTGTGCCATCGAAAAATAACTTAAGCAACATAGACCAATCGTGAAGAAAATTTTTTGCATATTATATTCAGTTGTTTGAAAGCATGTTGACTGTTCAACCTCATTACAAGGGTATGCCAAATTTGTTTTAATTGATGATACTTTTTAACAATATTGCCGTATCTTAAACTGAGATGCATAAATCAACCATTCAGCTGCTTCGTTTTCATTTCTCCTTTTTCTTAATGCCCATTTATTGGTTTGCATTGAGTCAGGTGCCTTCCATTAATTGGTTGAATGCGGTAATCGTATTTATGGTATTACATGTATTGGTATATCCTGCAAGTAATGGATACAATTCATACATGGATCAAGATGATACCCCAATTGGGGGATTAGAGCAGCCGATGCAACCTACCCGCCAATTGTTCATCGTAACGGTTGTCATGGATTCATTGGCGGTTTTATTGAGTTTGTTGGTGAGTATGTATTTTTCTATTGGCGTGTTATTATACATTTTAGTATCGAGGGCATATAGTTATAGAGGCATCCGCTTAAAGCAATATCCCATCATAGGATTTTTAACGGTGGTGGTTTTTCAAGGAGGAGTAACGTATTGGTTGGTATACCATGGATGTAGTGAAACCCTTGCTACAAATGCGCCATGGCCTACCATACTGGCGGCCAGCTGCTTAATCGGAGGCTTTTATCCCCTTACCCAAATATACCAGCACGAAGCCGACAAAGCCGATGGGGTAACTACCATTAGTTATGTGCTGGGTTATAGAGGTACATTTATTTTTACAGCAATTATTTATTTAATTTCTTTCGGGTTGTTGACCTATTGGTTCTTAAGTACATTGCAAATAACTGGCTTTGTTTTGTTACAACTGTTTTTTATACCTACCTTACTGTACTTCTTCTATTGGGCAAATAAGGTTTGGAAAGACATCGCAGCAGCTAATTTTAAGCATACTATGCAAATGAATTTGATTGCTTCTGTATGCACTAACTTAGCATTTATCACTATTTTAATTTTGAATCTTTTTGAGTAAAATCATATCCATAGGAACCGCAGTACCTGTATTTCAACACGAGCAAAATCGCATATTAACATTCATGCAAGAAGTGTATCGGTTAGATGCAGTAGAAGCTAGGAAATTAAAATTCTTGTATAGGCAAAGTGGAATTGACTATCGCTATTCGGCCATTTCCGATTTTAGTAAGGAAGCTGCAGAGTGGAATTTTTTTCCGCCAGTGGGTTCTGCTGATCCAATTCCTTCTATTGAAAAACGAATGAATTTATATGGTGCAACAGCTGCACCCATGGCAAAGGAAGCGATTGAAAAATGTTTAGTCAATCAAATGGATTGTGATTCAATTACGCATTTGATCACAGTGAGTTGCACAGGCATGAGTGCGCCAGGCTTAGATTTAGAGTTGATAGAATTATTGAACCTGCCTAAAAATATTTTTAGAAGCAGCATCAATTTTATGGGATGTTATGCAGCTATTCATGCATTAAAAATGGCCAATGCCATTTGTCAATCTGAATCGAGTGCAAAAGTCATGATTGTTTGCACCGAATTGTGTACCCTACATTTTCAAGATGTAGCGAGTGCTGATAATATTGCTTCCAGTTTATTATTTGGCGATGGCGCAGCAGCAGTGTTAGTAGTATCTGATGATGTTGATATGCAAGGATTATACCTCAAAAGTTTCTATTCAGAAATTGTTCCCAAAGGGAAAGACGATATGAGTTGGGTGATTGCATCCACTGGATTTTTAATGACCCTGAGTGGATATGTTCCCGACTTAATTCAAGCAGATTTTGACAACTTGATGAATAAGGCTTTGAGTAAAGCGAGCATTACAAAAGAAGACATTCAGTATTGGTGCATACATCCAGGTGGGAAAAGAATACTCGATGCCATTTCGAAAAGCCTTGATTTTAATGGGCCAGAGCTAACGCAAAGTTTTGAAGTACTAAAAGAATACGGCAATATGTCTTCACCAACCGTATTGTTTGTGTTGAAGAAAATTATGGATACCCTTCAGTCAGGTGAGTCAGCCAATATTTTTGGTGCAGCATTTGGCCCGGGGTTAACCATGGAAACTTTTATTGCATCTACCCATGCTTAATTTTAACGAACGATCATATCAAAAAGAATTACTAGATCGGGATGATATTCCGTTTGAAGCAATTCAGCAAAATATGAAAGAGCTGGATCGCATCAATACTTTATTGGGCGGTCATGATATTACCATTGCAGGATTAAAATATGTATTGGATTATGCCAATACTCGAATCCCTGTTCGTATTTGTGAAATAGGTTGTGGGGGAGGAGACAATCTTCGCGTAATTCGCGATTGGTGTAGGTTATATCATATTGAAGTGGAGTTAATGGGAGTAGATATTAACCCACATTGTATTGCTTATGCGCAAAGTAGAAAAGAGAATAAAGGAATTGAATTTGTTTGTTCCGACTATTTGCTTACAACATTTCAACAGCAGCCGCATATTATTTTTTCTTCCTTATTTGGACATCATTTAGACAAACAACAATTTGTGCAGATGTTGCAGTGGTGCAATACCAATTCATTATTGGGGCATTTTATCAACGATTTGCAAAGACATTATTTTGCTTACCATTCCATTAAATTATTAACCAGTGCTTTCTCTAATAGTTATTTAGTTAAAAACGATGCACCGCTTTCGGTCTTGCGTGGATTCAGTAAAGAAGAGTTAGAAAATATGTTTGTAGAAGCAGGCATTACACATTATGAAATACAATGGAAATGGGCGTTTAGGTGGTTAATTTGCTCCATTACCAATAAGCCTGGCCATGGCAAATAATACGGTTTACGATATTGCAATAGTTGGCGGTGGGCTAGCCGGATTGGCACTGTCTATACAGTCGGCTAAAGCTGGATTTAGTGTGGTGTTGTTTGAGAAAGAGCAGTATCCATTTCATAAAGTATGTGGGGAATACATCAGTTTAGAAAGTTGGGATTTTATTGAAAGCTTGGGTATCCCTTTAAGTAAGTTACAATTGCCGATTGTGAATCGGTTAATGGTAACTGCACCCAACGGAAACCATATTGAACAGCCCTTAGATTTAGGAGGCTTTGGCATTAGTAGGTATACCATTGATCAGGAATTATATAATTTGGCAAAAGGCTTGGGAGTAAGGGTTGAAGCAGGCGTAAAAGTAGATGATATTGTATTTGAAGCAGATGAATTTAGGGTACATGCTTCAATAGGGATGATTCAATCGCGAATAGCAGTGGGCAGTTTTGGTAAGCGCAGCAATTTAGATGTGAAGTGGAAGCGCCCCTTTATTTTTGGCAAGCAAAAACAGTTAGATAATTTTATTGGGGTAAAGTACCATATTGATATTGAATGGCCGAACGATTTAATTGCTTTGCATAATTTTAAAGATGGCTATTGTGGTATCTCCAATATTGAAGATGGTAAAACTTGTTTGTGTTATTTAACCACTGCTCATAATTTAAAAACGCATGGAAGCTCTATTGAAGCAATGGAGCAATTGGTATTAAAGGCCAATCCTTATTTAAAAGATATTTTAGAAAAAGCAGTTCATTTATACGAAGCACCAGTAACCATTGCACAAATTTCTTTTGAACAAAAATCATTAGTTGAAAACCATGTATTAATGGTGGGCGATGCAGGAGGTATGATTACCCCTTTATGTGGGAATGGTATGAGTATGGCATTGCATGGATCAAAGCTGGCTTTTGAAGCCATTGCACCTTTTTTGCGCAATGAACTCAGTAGGGAGGCTATGGAGCAACAGTATAGTAATGCATGGTCTAAAACATTTGCCCAGCGATTAAAAGTAGGCAGATGGGTGCAACGGTTTTTTGGTAAAACTTGGATGACCAATTTGTTTATTGCGATGCTAAAACCCTTTCCTTTTTTGGTGCGTGCTATTGTGAAGCAGACGCATGGGGAGCGGTTTTAAAATTGATTTTTATTATATTTGAATAAATGTCATATGACATAAATTTGTCTGAGGTGAATGAAGTAATTATATATCAGTCAAAAGATAAAAAAACTCAAATTGATGTAAAATTTGAGAATGATACTGTTTGGTTAACTCAACAGCAAATGGCAGACTTATTTGGCCAAACCAAGCAAAACATAAGTCTACATATTAATAATTGCTTTAAAGAGAAAGAGTTAGAGTCATTTTCAGTTGTCAAGGAATCCTTGACAACTGCTGCCGACGGGAAGCGTTACAAAACAAAACTTTATAATCTTGATGTAATCATTTCTGTGGGATATAGAGTTAAATCTGTAAGAGGTACCCAGTTTAGGCAGTGGGCCTCACAGGTTCTCAAAGATTTCCTAGTAGAGGGTATTGCAATAAACAATAAAAGACTAGAACAGAAAAACAAAGAGATTCAAATTTTGCATGATGGAATCAGAATTCTAAGTAGAGTAATTGAAGAGAAAATAGATACATCTGATAATTTCGGTTGGTTGAATTCATTTAATTTGGGTTTACAGCTTTTAGATGATTATGATCATGAGTCACTTGATACGAAAGGAAACCACAATCAAATTGCAAAACACCCCGATCTTAATGAGTATTTAGATTTGTTAAATCAAATGCGTTCTGATTTTAAATCCGACATATTTGGCAAACAAAAGGACAAGGGTTTTGAGAGTGCAGTAAATCAGATTAAACAAAGTTTTGGGGATAAGGATGCATACCCATCTATAGAGGAAAAGGCGGCAACGTTGCTTTACCTAGTGGTTAAAAACCATGCTTTTGTTGATGGCAACAAGAGAATTGCAGCAGCTTGTTTTTTAATGTTTCTTGAGCGTAATGAACTTTTATATAATAAGAATAATCAACCTTTAATCAGTAATGAAGCACTTGCAAGTATCACTTTATTAGTTGCTGCAAGCAAAGCTGAAGAAATGGAAACGGTAAAAAAATTATTAATTAGTGTTCTGAATCGGAATATGAAATAAATATTTATTTGGTTTTAAAATCAATTAGGTACGGTTTTAGTCTTACCCCATCTGCTTTTCTAAAATTATTTGAAATCAGTATCTGGTATTGTTGATTGGGTTTTAAATCAACCGTAAACGTCCAAGATAATCCATCTGTTGAAAAGCTGCGATTGGGCAACATTTTTGGAAAGTATTGTTCGCCCAAGGGGCCATTATCAACGCCTGTATTATACGTGATCATTGGTTCTGAAAAATATACCGTAATGGTTCTTAAGCCCGATTCAACATTTGTACTTCCATTCTTGAATGGACTCATATTGATAATGGTTGGTCTTTGTTGATCGTATGATTCATATAGCTTTTCTAGTGAGGCTGGCAATAGGTTCGACTGATCAACAATACGTTCTACCTCTTTTTCATTTGTATAGTCTAATTCAATTAATGTTTTAATGGCGGCTGTTTTGTTTTGGCTTTCATTGTAATAGCGTTCTGCTATTTCATAACCAATATAATAACCAAGGTCTCTTACTTTCAAGTGATTGTTGTTTCGTCCCCATAACCAATTGTCATCATTGGTGAAATTGAATAAGTCTTTTACAAATTGTTCTATTACATTGGCTTCATTGGCTTTGCCAAATGCAATGGCAGGAGTAGTAGAGGGCTGTTCTGTTACTTTACAAGAAATAAATTCTGCAATTCCTTCGTTGATCGCTGGGTAATACTGATTGAGTTGGGTAGTGTTTTTTCTTAACGATTGCCAAAACAATGGATAGGCATTGATCTGTTGAATGTATTCCGCAGCTGTATATCCCCTGGCTAAAATCATTTGCTTTAAGCCCTCGCTGGCTTTATTGATGTACAAGTCTTTTATGAGCTGGATTTGTTTGGCACTGTCTTTTGTTTGTACGATTTGATCATACGCTGCCCAATAATGGTTTAGGTCGGTGGTAATGAATGTCTGTTTGTTTTGACTCTGTTTCGTTTGTGGGTAACTGGTCAATGCAAGGCATAGGAAGACCAAGAAGGCACTCATGTATTTCATGCCGCTAAAACGGATGAGTGGGGGGGGAATGTTACAGTTTGATCAGCATCGCTAATTTTTCCCTCAATGCTTCTGGACTTAAGTTTTTTCCAATAATCACGCCATTGGGGTCTATCAAGAAATTAGCAGGTACCGATTGCACGCCATATTGCAAGGCAATGGCATTTTGTTGTCCTCTTAAATCGGAAATCTGAATCCAATTGATCTTGTCTTGTTGGATGGCATTGACCCAATCTTGTTTGTTGTTGTCTAAGGATACGGCAATGATTTCAAATTGGTTTCCTTTAAATGTATTGTACACATTCATCAAATTGGGGTGTTCTTTCCTACAGGGTGCACACCAACTGGCCCAAAAATCAAGCAGGATGTATTTTCCTTTGAAATTAGATAGTCTAATTCTTTTACCCGTATTTGATAACTGTGAAAAGTTTTTGGCAGTTGTATTAAGTTGTGCTGATTGTGCCCCTTGAATTTTAGCCAATATATTTTTTCCATCAGGACTGTTTTTGGCCCATTGAGGTAATTGTAAATAGTCTTTTTTAACCTTGCTGTAATCGGCAAAGAAACTGGTGAATCTGGAGAACGCAAATAAACTCAAGAGACTTGTACGATTCAGTTTAAAGAAAGCCAGTGATTTTTTTACATCGTCCTTTTTTAAGCTGTCAAAAATGATGGACAGTTTATTAAGTCCGGCTGTATCATTTTTGGCTGACAGTTCTCCATAGAGTGGAAAGTACGCTGGTCTAATTTGATCATTGGCAGTCAAGTCAGCAAAATCTTGTTGCAGTTTTGTTTTAGGTATGCTGATGTTGTTCGGATTAAGCGTTATGTTGATTAAGTTGTTGGCTAAAAAAACGTTTTCTGATGGTATGGTTTTATCGTTGGTATTAATATTGGCAGCTACTGGTTGTGGCAAGCTTTTTCGTAACGAATTTGATTTGTTGGAAAGAAGGATGCTGTCTTTTATTTTTTGACCCCCAATCTCATATTCAATAAATAGGATTTTGCTTCTGCTTTCCTGATTTGGGTGTACTTGTATGGTATAATGAAATGGTTGTTGAGCGGATAGGGTGGCAGCTAAGTTGAATTGTATGATTGATAGTAAAAGGAAGAGTTTGTTCATATTTTAAATTACGATTTCTTTTATTACACTTCGCAACTGTTAAACCATTTACAAAGCTCGGTTGTCATTAATTATACAGAACTTTATTACTAAATTTTATTTGTGAAAGGGTTAGTCATTTTCATTTTATTGTTGAGTGTTATCGCAGTTTGGTGTTATGGTGCTATGCCTGTTAAACAACTTCAGCGGGCTCGTAGTGAAGCGGCGGCTATGATCAACCCAATGGCTGATTCTATCTTGAAACTATCTGGGGAGTTGTTGTATAAAGTGAAGATAAAGGCTGATAGCAAAGCAGTAGAAAAAGCATTGTCTGGTTTAAGTTATAACCAACTATTAGAAGGGCTTAATAATGATGCTGCTAAAAAAACCTTTTGGGTAAATATGTATAATGCATGGTATCAAATTTTGGCGATTCGTTTGAATAAGACCAGGCCTAAAATATTTACGGAAAAATTAATTCCATTGGCTGGGTTAAGCTTGAGCTTAGATGATATTGAGCATGGCATACTTCGTAAATATCGTTGGAAGTGGAGTATGGGTTATTTACCGCAGTTTTTACCTCAAAAAGCTATCAAAGAATTAGCAGTAGATTCAATTGATTATCGCATTCATTTTGCTTTGAATTGTGGAGCCAAGAGTTGTCCGCCGATTGCGTTTTACAGATATGCCAATATTGATCGGCAATTAGATATGGCTACTATGTCGTTTATGAAAGGGGAGTCGGTCATTGATGATGACAAAAAACAGGTGACGGTCAGCAAAATCCTCTCTTGGTTTAAGGGCGATTTTGGTGGTACCAAGGGGATCAAAGCCTTGCTAAAGAAAGTGTTTCTGCGCGATTTTTCAGCGTATTCCATTCAATTTAATGATTATGATTGGGACAAGGACTTGGGTAATTTCAGCAATTAAATGTATATTTTAATTGACATTTTGGTTTAAATAGCTTAAATTGCATATTATAATATGCTTTTATGTTCCAGTTAATTACCATCAATCAGGTTAAAACCCAGATTGGGGAACTTTGTAAAGTACTCAGAAATCAGGCGGGATTAACACAGGCTGAATTGGCTGAACTACTCGGTCTTTCTCGCCTTACCATACAAAATATGGAAGCGGGTAAAAATCCAACCTTAGATACTGTATTAAAAGTGTTGCAACATTTTGATCAACTAGCGTTGATTCATAATTTTTTCAAAGAACAAACCTCGTTGCATCAACAACCCTCTTTATATTAAACTATGGCAAAGAATCAATTGCTAACTGTTGTTTTTGAAGGCGAAGAGATTGGCCTACTTGGATATGA
This sequence comes from Sediminibacterium sp. FEMGT703S, assembly GCA_002786355.1. GTDB lineage: Bacteria > Bacteroidota > Bacteroidia > Chitinophagales > Chitinophagaceae > Sediminibacterium. Next base: position 269,601 of record PGCO01000003.1, on the reverse strand, counting down.
TGAAAATTTAAAAAAATCTTCTTTTCAATACAATCCTTCATTTTTAAAAACCAATAAGTGGTTGAATTTATTTCCTTTGATCATTCGGCGAATTCAACTCACACAGGTATTTAGTCAATTTCATTCTGATACTTTCAGAGGGTTACCACCTCTTTTTGCTGATTCACTTCCAGATATGTTTGGGAACATCATTTTTAAAACTTGGATGGAAACAACATCAAAAGACTTTGAATCTATTTCAGTTTTAGAGCAGTTGGCATATATTGGTAATAGGGGAATGGGGGCGCTTGAATATCATCCTAGCAAAAAAGTGCCATTGGATGCTACTATTGACATCAGTGAAATGGCCCATTTAGTAAAACAAGTTCTTGAGCAGAAGCAATCAACTTTTGAAGATTCAATGAATCATGCAGCCTTGTTGACTATTTTTAAAATAGGAAGTTCTGCTGGCGGAATGCGTCCAAAAATTCTTGTATCTGAAAATATTGCAACTGGCGCTATTGTTCCAGGCGATTTGTTGACTGATATATACCATCGTCATTATTTAGTAAAACTAGATATTGGTGATCAAAAAGGTTATTCAAGAGAAGTAGTTGAATACTGTTACTGGCTTGCGGCTAAATCAGTTGGTATTGACATGATGGATGCTAAATTGATTGACAACAAACATTTTGCTACACTTCGATTTGATCGAATGAACGGATCAAAAATTCATACGTTAACTGTATCTGGATTAACTGGCTTAGATTATACCAAGCCAGCTGATTCGGCTTATGAAAACATCTTTGATTTGATGTTGTTTCTGAAATGTCCACACAAAGATGTTGAGCAGCTATTCAGAAGAATGGTCTTTAATTTAGTATTTGCGAATCACGATGATCATTTAAAAAACCATAGTTTCGTTTACAATTCTGATACTGACGCATGGCGTCTTGGACCTGCATATGACTTGACTTATTCACTCAATCCTGAGCTTAATTTTTTGAATCATTCACGCGCTTTATCTATCAATGGAAAGCGTGTTGATATTCTTTGGAAAGATGTTGAAGCAGTGGCTAAAAAATATGCTGTTAAGCAGTATAAAAAAGTGATTCAAGAAATACAAGATACTATACCATTCTTTGTTAAATCTGCTTTATCTCATGGTGTTCCAAAGCGAATAGTAGACTTGATGCAAAGGCGAATGATGGGGTAGCGGTATGTTTTACTTAGCCATCAACATCAACGCTGCCATGGTTTCAATTCCTTCAAAGAAATTCTTCAATCGAATATTTTCGTTCTCGGCGTGTTGGTTGTTATCGTGATTGGCAATTGGAACAGTGATGGTTCTTGCTTTTAGAATTTGTTCAAATAAATAGAGCGGAAGGCTGCCACCCATGGTAGGTTGTAATACCATTTGATCTGCAGTGGTAGACTTCACTGCTTTAATTACTTTTTGTGCCATGGGTAAATCCATTGGCGTACGTTGTGCATTCATGCCATCTGCGCCAGGTGCAATTTTAATCAGTTTAGCATATTGTTTTCTTTCTGCATCTGTTGGTTCATTATTGATTATATGGAAACCTTGGGCCTTAATATGATTAATTACTTTTTGTTGTTGTCTTTTCCAGTCGTTGCCCAATACCAATCTTAAGTCTAATACAGCAGTGGCAAATGTGGGAATTTGATTAGATGCCAATTTGCCTACATTGCCACTCTGAATTCCATTGATATTTAATGAAGGAAGGTTGATGGATTCACCCAGTGATAGGCCTTGCATTTCAGCGGTATTGAATCCCAACTCTGCTTTCATTTGTGCATCAACGGGTGGTACTTCTTGCAAAGCTTTTTTCTCAGTTGGAGTTAGTGGTGTTACATCATCATAAAAACCTTTGATGGTAACCCTGCCTTTTTCGTTTTTCATGCTAGCTAATAAAGTAGCCAATTGTAGCGCAGGGTTAGGAGCCCAATTGCCATAGTGCCCACTGTGCAATGGACGCTTAGAAGCATAGACTGTTAAGTCTAAATGGGTATCACCCCGAACGCCAAATACAATTTGTTTTTTACCTGATTGATGCACCGGTCCATCGCAAATAATCCATAAATCCGATTGAAGTAAAGAAGCATATTTTTTGAGTATCTGGTCTAAGTGTGGAGAGCCTGCTTCTTCTTCGCCTTCAAAGAAAAACTTTAGGTTGTATTGTAAGGGTAGGTTCGATTGTTTAATGGCAGCATATGCATTTAAAATTGCAGCTACGCCTGCTTTATCATCGGATGCGCCTCTTGCATAAATACGATAATCTGGTTGGTAGCCATTGTCGCTAGGGAATTCAATTGGTTCACCTTTTTTATCAAAAGCATTGGTGTATAGTTTCGGTTCAAAGGGTTGTAATCCTTTTGCCCATTGTGCTGGGTTTACAGGTTGTCCATCGTAATGCGCATAAAAAATCAGTGTTTTGGTTGCGCCAGGTATATTCACTTCACCATACACAACGGGTGCAGTATTGGGTGTATTGGCATAAAGCAGTTGAATATTTTGAATGCCTCTTTGCTGCATCATTTGTTGAATGAAGTCGGTATTTTTTCTTAGTCCGATGGTATCATTCGCCGTGTTGGGTATAGTGAGGAAGGATACATACTCCTTCATTATTGCAGCCGTGTTGGCTTCTCGATATTTTTGAATGCTGCTTAATTCATTCGATTGTGCGAAAACTTGGTTAATCAAGCAAAGGGCAATTAAGGAGAGCAGTTGTTTCATGGGTGGTCGTTGATAGTATCAAATGATACTATCAAATATACTCTGTTTTAATAGGTTATCTGCGCCCATTTGATTGCTTTGAAAGCAGGGTGTCTTTTTTGTGTATTCTCTGTTTCGTTGTAAATCAATTCGATTTTTTCTAGGTCGTTATCATAATAGGTTAGCCAGGGAGAAACTATTTGGTCGGCTATGTCTATAGCTTGGTGGATTATAGCTGATGGATTATCGAGTGGAACAATCGTTTCGAGATCAACCCTAAAGCTGTCTGTGAATTTAGGATAGGGGTTTATGGATACAATATTTGTTGAAGGGCCTAAAATTGATTGTAAGGTATTTGCTAAAGCGGTGGCTTCGGTATACGTGGTTGAATGAGTTACTAGAGTTATTTGGAGCATTTAAATTGGTTTGTCTTTTTATTCACACTTGTACACTAAATATTTTTCAACTTCTTTATTTTTTTCAAGGTATTTAACTTTAAGAAAAATATGGTTTATGTTAATGGAGTAAGCATATGTTATAATCTCTTTAAACTTGAGATAATCTAAATTGGGAATTTGAACTTGTTCGGCTAAATTTTGATTGATATCAATTTTATACAAAGCATATTTCTCATTAGTTTTTTTAATTACATAATTGAACTTTTCTGTGCTGATCCATTTTGAAAATGGGTCTTCTGTATCTTTAAAGTCTTTATTTGAATTAAGTATTTGGGTAATGGGAGTCACTGTTTCCGTTTTCCAGTTGTAGATCATATTTTCCGAAGGGCCAAGCGGGTTCTTTGCAAATTTTCGAAAAATTAGATGCCCATCTTTCGAGGGGTATAAGTCGGATGGTATAATTACATTTTCAGGATAACTAATTATTTCTTTTAAGTAATCTAATGAGAGGGTGTATTTATAAAATGCAGAAAAGGATTTTATATAGATATGATCCCCCATGATAGCAATGGATGCAAGATCATTTTCTTCTCCTTTTCCTAAATTCCCAATTGATATAAGTTGACCTTTCTCATTCAATTTATAAAGATGATTCCTCTTTGTTTTTGAGTACGTGTCATCCTTGAAAGATACTATAGCAAAAACTTCCCCTTTTGCCTCAAAAATCTTTTCCGTTGTCATACTTTCTGGTTTTAGGAGGTATGTTTTTATACTATCGTATGAAAATGTTTTAGGGTTGTAAGTTGCTGTTGCCAGTTGATGGAATTTTCCTGTTTCGTCTTTGTAAATATTCATCAATAGCTTATTCTTTGTAAAACCAAATCCAGTATATGTGATACCGTAGTTCTTGAATTTTAATAGATCAGTTGCCGAATTAATTCTTGAGTTTGTATGCACAGCCCTGACTATTAAGTCTTCATCAAATACGATATAGTGTTTTCTATTCTGAGCAGAGAAGCCTGTAGAATTATTTATCTTATTTACAGAATAAATGATTTCAATTCTATCTTTGAAGCTAGAAAGATAAAGCTCATATTTTTCCCCTGTAGCAGCATTTTCTAAATAGGTTAACCAATCAGTCTGTTTATTCGAGAGCATTTTAGATTCAGTAGTAACGGGGTCATAAAAATAGAGTGAATACCTGTTCCCATTTGTTGTTGCAAAATAGATATAACGATTACTGGTTGCTGTGGCAATAATCTTTTCGTTCAAATCTTTTTCTATTATTGTTTTGGCTTTCCTAAATTCAAAATCAATTTCTTCAATTTTGTTATCGCCTTTATTTACAGTGTATAGTTTTTTGTTGAAATTGAAATACTTGTTCTCATAAATGGCCGGGTCGCTAGTTTCATATAAATTGGCTGCAATGGTTTGTGTGCCAGTATTGCGGATATTGTTGTTGATAGGTATAATCGAAGCATTGTCAATAGCCATTAATTCATTCTCAGCTGTTTTAATTAACCCTCTGTATGTTTCAAAATCATTATTTAAATCCATACGTCCTACTTTAACAGTAGTGCCAATAATTTTTTTAACGGATTTGTAATTGAAATCAGATTTTGGTATATCAATGATTTGAACCGATTTGCCTTCTTTTATTTCCCAAAGAAAGTCAGGAGATCTCATCTTAGCATTTTTTTCTGCATAAGTTAACCCCTTAGTTTTTATTTTATTTTCTTGTTTCCATGCATCTATAATATTCCCAAAATGAAGAAAGAATTTATCTAGTGCTGCCTGATTAAACTTATCAAATTCAAAATAATCTCTACAGTCGTTATCGCTACTGCAATAACAATAGCCAATTTTATTAGAACTCAATCTTATTTTAGCATCGTCTTTTCCAAACTTTATACATTCCATTTTGTCGATGCGTTCTAGTAAAATTTGTGGTTTGCTCTTTTGGAAATGTAATGTGATGATATTCCTTTTTTCGTTCAAACTGATTTTAGTAAGATATTCACTATTACCATACGGTGTATAATTAAAGGCAGCATTAAAATCCTCAATTGCTTTTTCTAATGAAATAGCTGAAGTGTTATTTTGCGCAGTTGTATAAGTAATTGAAAAAAAGACAAAGCAGAAAAAAAGTATTTTTTTAAGCATGATTTAGTTTTTTTTGAATACTAGCGTTAATATTCTTGGAATATTGTTCTTATTGTTCTCGTCAAAATATTCGTTGATCTTCACGAGTTCGAAATCATTGTTTTTTGCAGCATTTACAAAGTCGGTAATATGATGATTAAAGCAGGTAACTACTTGTAACCCTTCACTGGTTTCAAAGCGGGCTTTTGATCCATTGTATTGTTTAAAGGGATGTAATTCGCCTATGTACACAATGCCATTGGTTTGCATGACTTTGTTGAGTTGTGCAAAGATTGCTTCTAGGTCTTCAATATGTTCTAATACTAAACTGAATGTGGCTAAGTTGAATTGATTACCCTTGGTAAAGCTCCAGTCTTGGGTGATATCCGCTTGTATAAATGTTACGTTAGAAGCGTTGATTTTCTGTTTGGCTTTTGACAGCATTTCTTCAGAAAGGTCTACTGCCAATACTTTGGCGGCTTGTGTAATCAACCATTCTGTATTCTTTCCTGTACCGCATCCTATTTCTAAGCAGTGCTCAAATTCACGCCCTTTAATATGTTCTCTTAATGAAATGCCTTCTAGGTCTCTGGTTTTATTTTCATTGGTGTCGTATTGTTCCGACCAGATATTGTATGCTTGTTGGGTGTTCATGTATTTTCATTGATATAATATGTAAATTAGTGAAATGCTTTTATTAGGAATTGATATTGGTACTTCATCTGTAAAAGTTTCTGTGGTAGATGCTGCTACGCAACAATCTGTATCGTCTGCTACTTACCCGGAGACTGAAGCGGAAATCATTGCACTTCATGCTGGTTGGGCCGAGCAAAGTCCCAACCAATGGTGGGAATATGTTCAGCAGGCGATTCTAAAATGCCACTCAAAGGCCAATTATGATCCTAAAGATATTGGTGCTATCGGTATTGCTTATCAAATGCATGGTTTGGTATTGGTTGATCGAGCCGGGAATGTTTTAAGGAATGCCATTATCTGGTGCGATAGTAGGGCTGTTGAGATTGGCAATACTGCTTTTGAATCCATTGGCGCACATCATTGTTTGGAGCATTTATTGAATTCTCCTGGAAACTTTACGGCGAGTAAATTGGCTTGGGTAAAACAATATGAGCCAACAGTGTACGATAAAATTCATCAAGTTTTATTACCTGGAGATTTCATTGCAATGAAATTAACGGGCAATAATACCACTACAGTTTCTGCATTATCAGAAGGAATTTTCTGGGATTTTAAAGCACAGCAAATTTCTAGCGATGTGTTGGATTATTTTGGGTTTGATCGATCGCTGTTTCCTGCCATACAACCCGTATTCAGTTCACATGGTACGATTAGTGAAAGCGTAGCAGAACGCTTGCAGTTACGTAAAGGGATACCAGTAAGTTATAAAGCAGGTGATCAGCCCAATAATGCATTGGCATTGCAAGTAATGCAACCAGGTGAAGTAGCTACTACGGCAGGTACTTCAGGTGTTATTTATGGAGTCAGCAATAAACTGGCATACGATCAACAATCAAGAATCAACAGCTTTGCACATGTGAATCATACGCATGAGCAGAACCGTATTGGGGTGTTGCTTTGCATTAATGGCACGGGCATTTTTAATCGATGGCTAAAAAATATTTCTGGTGCACAACATAGTTATGCAGCATTGAATGAATTAGCGGCAGCTGTTCCTATTGGTGCGAATGGTTTATATGCTTTGCCTTTTGGAAATGGAGCTGAACGCATATTGGGTAATCAAATAATTGGTGGTCAGTTTACTGGTCTTGATTTTAATTTGCATGATACGGCGCATATGGTTCGTTCGGTGCAAGAAGGCATTGCTTTTGCGATGCGTTATGGTTTTGATATCATGCGCGAAAATGGAATTCATCCTTCGATTGTTCGCGCAGGTAAAGCCAATCTTTTTTTAAGCGATGTATTTACACAAGCATTTGCATCAGTGAATGATGTGGCAGTAGAATTTTATGAGGGGGATGGAAGCATCGGTGCAGCACTGGGTGCCGGCATTGGTGCGGGTATCTACGCTGATGCGCAAGATGCGTTTAGCAATCGAAAATTTATTTCCATAACAGAACCCAAACATACTGCAGCATATAACGAAGGCTATCATGGATGGAGGGAACAATTGGAGCTACAGCTTCAACAATTCAACAGCTATAATCCCACAATAAATAAATAATAAAATAACGATATGTCTATCTTACTTGGTGAAAAAGAATACTTCAAAGGAATTGGAAAAATAAATTTTGAAGGGTTGGAGAGTGATAACCCGCTTGCGTTTCGTTGGTATGATGAAGATCGCATGGTGGCTGGAAAAACGATGAAAGAGTGGATGCGTTTTGCATGTGCTTATTGGCATAGCTTCTGTGGTAGTGGTGCTGATCCCTTTGGTGAACCCACTCATTTATTTCCATGGGATCAAACAACCGATGCGGTGGAAAGAGCCAAACAAAAAGCCGATGCTGCTTTTGAATTTATTACCAAACTAGGTGTTCCATATTATTGTTTTCATGATGTGGATGCAGTGGATTATACGAATGATATTCATGAGAATGAACGCCGCTTGGGGGCTATTACTGATTATTTTAAAGCGAAGCAAAATGCCAGTGGCGTGAAATTGCTGTGGGGCACTGCTAATTTGTTCAGTAATAGAAGATATATGAATGGGGCTGCTACGAATCCAGACTTTCAGGTGCTTGCTCATGCAGGTGCACAAGTGAAAGCGGCATTAGATGCAACCATTGCATTGGGTGGAGAAAATTATGTTTTCTGGGGTGGTAGAGAAGGGTATATGAGTTTGCTCAATACGAATATGAAACGCGAGAAAGATCATCTTGCGCGCTTCTTGCATATGGCTAAAGACTACGCCCGTAAGAATGGATTTAAGGGAACATTTTTTATAGAGCCCAAACCTTGTGAGCCTAGTAAGCATCAATATGATTATGATTGCGAAACAGTGATTGGCTTTTTACGTCAGTACGGATTGTTGGATGATTTTAAATTAAATATTGAAGTGAACCACGCAACCCTTGCTGGGCATACTTTTCAGCATGAGCTACAAGTTGCTGCCGATGCAGGTTTATTGGGTAGCATGGATGCGAATAGGGGAGATTATCAAAACGGTTGGGATACCGATCAATTCCCTACGAATATTAATGAATTGGTGGAAGCCATGTTGGTGATTGTAGAAGCCAGTGGTTTTGCGGGTGGTGGTATCAACTTTGATGCGAAAATCCGTCGAAACAGCACCGACCCTGCTGATTTATTTTATGCGCATATTGGAGGTATGGATGCATTTGCCAGGGCATTAATTGTTACAGAGAAAATATTGAATCAATCTGAGTACAGCAGTTTCCGTACAAAACGTTATGCGTCTTTTGATGAAGGCAAGGGTAAGGATTTTGCTGCTGGTAATTTGGTACTTGAAGACTTACGCAGTTATGCCATTCAAGCTGGGGAGCCTTCAGTAATTAGTGGTAGGCAAGAGTATTTAGAGAATTTGATTAATCGTTTTGTTTAGGTTGAACTCAGTATTATAATACCGATATCCTTTGTATTTGATAATATTTTGTCTAATATTGTAGTAATTAAGAATTATAATACCGATGGAACTAGCTGAAATTGGACAATTAGTGGCCAAGAGAAGGGTAGACCTTACTTTAAAGCAGGAGGACTTATCTGAATTGGCTGGTGTTACTATCAAGACCATTTACCAGTTAGAATCCGGTAAGGGCAATCCTTCCTTTTCAACCCTAGAAAAAATTTTAGTGGTACTAGGACTGGATATCGTAGTAACTATTAAAAAAATTAATGCATGACCGGAGAAGTCTATAACAATGGAAAACTGGCCGGATACTTGACTAAAAATCCGGAGGGTCAATTTAGTTTCAGTTATGATCCAACTTACTATCAGGATAATTCTCAACCTGCTATCAGTTTGACTTTACCTAAAAACCAACCCATATATACATCAGACCATTTATTCGCTTTTTTTCATGGGCTTTTGGCGGAAGGGGTGAATAAGGATATCCAATGTAGGACCTTGAAAATAGATGAAAGAGATGATTTTACTCGGTTATTGCAAACTGCCGGGGAAGACACGATTGGTGCTATAACTATTAAACCGATTGACTAATGCAATGCATGGGATGTTATAAAGAAGTAAAAGAGGGGTACTGCCTTTCTTGTCGGAAGACCATGTTTGCCGGGTTACGCAGTTCTCCTGTTTTGCCATTTGATGCCCCTAAAGATGAGAACCTACTGTACTTTCAAGCGCATAGTAAACGCTTATCTATTTCAGGGGTGCAATTGAAGTATTCGCTGAAGTTAGAGTATAAAGAACTGGTACTGACTGAAAGGGTAGGCACTTATATACTCAAACCCATTCCACTTTACCAACAGTTGGCTCAAATTGATCAGGTGCCAGAGAATGAGCATTTAACGATGCAGATTGCTAAACAGGTTTTTAATATTCCTACTGCCGAAAATGTACTTATATATTTTAAAGATGGTACGCCTGCTTATCTGACTAAACGATTTGATTTGGCTGCAGATGGCACAAAATATTTACAGGAAGACTTTGCACAAATATCCGGCAAGACTTCAAGCACCCATGGAGATAATTTTAAGTACGAGGGAAGTTATGAAGACATCGGAAAACTGATTCAGCAATACGTACCAGCTTCCATTACCGCATGTGAGCGTTTGTTCACACTGGTGGTTTTTAATTATGTCTTTTCAAACGGGGATGCCCATCTGAAGAATTTTTCTTTGATCCGCAATACCGATGGTGAATACCAGTTAAGTCCTGCTTATGATTTATTAAGTACAGTCATTCATAGCCCAGCTGAATCTGATACTGCCTTGCAACTATATGATGGGGATTATGAGTCTGCCTTTTATAGTAAATACGGGTATTATGGAAGAGCAAATTTTTTAGAACTTGCTAAACGACTGTCTATCCTTCCCAAAAGAGCAGAAAGAATATTGGCGCAATTTATTATCAAGCAACCTAATGTTGTTGAGATGGTTAATAAGTCTTTCTTTAGAGAAAATGTAAAAGCCGATTATTTAAAAAATTTTTCGGAGAAATTATTGAGGATTGGGGGGAGTGGGGTTGCCGTGTAATTAAAAAGCTTTTGCTGTTTTAGTAGCACGCTTTAGTGGTTTGCGCTTGGTTGTTTTTAGTTGTATAAGTGATTTGAGTTTATACGGTCTATTAAAAGCTTCTTGACTCATTTTGAATTTCTGGGAAAGAATCCGAATAGTGTCTTTTGAAAGCCCCTTTTTATAGTTAAGCATGTCAGAGACTAGCCCTTCACTTACATTTAGTAATGCTGCTAAATCAACAGCTTTCATTTGATGATCGCTCATTAAATATTTGAGTAGCTCGATGGGGTCGGCATTGGTAAAGCTGCTATTCTCTGCATCATATTTTTCTATCAATAATTCGAGTAGTTCTATTTCATCCTGAATGGATTTGGTTTTCTTTTTGCTATCTACCAAAGCTTCAAGAATATTACAATACTTATAGTAATGTGCCTTTGATTTGATGATGGTATAGGGTAGATGGGTCATGGGATGAATTTTAATATGTTGAAATGGTATATTGATATTTGCATATCATTAGGTTCTTCCCAATTTGCAGAATTTAAAAGAGTTAACCAAGTTCTAAAGCCATTCAAGCTATTGGCATTTTGTTCAATGAATTCTTCAATGGATTGTTGTGTGACTAACCTGATTTTCATTGTTTCATTTGTAAATGTAATAAAAGTTCACAAAAAGTGAAGTTTTCGTAAAATTATTTTTTCAGGCTAGATAAGTGCTTTTAACCCAGGGTAAATAGGTATTAACACTATTAATATTTAATTCTTTAAGTGTGATTTTAGTACTTAAAAATTGCGCATTGAAAAATATTACAAGAGAAATTATTCTAGAGTTAATACATAAAAATGAAAATGTATTGGTTTCAACTCATTCAAGGTTATCGTTGCCCATTATTGAGCGTATCTACAAAAAGATGTTGGCTAATCTTAAAATTCCTCCAATCAAGGTGAGTGAGAATTTCATCTGTGATGGGCATCATAGATATGTCGCATCTATTTTAGCTAATTATAATCTTGACAGAATTTCTTGGGTCTCTCCTTCATCAACTATTATAATTGATTGGGATAAAGTAAGTTTTGATGATAGTGATTGGGATACCACTGAAGAGATTGGTTTTCATAATAGACAAGATGCAGCGTATAATAATCTGCCAGTTGAGGAAATAGTTGCCTTGCTGAAATAAAGGCCTAAATTTGCATATTATGTTACTCTTCTTAGACATAGATGGTGTAATGGTTCCAGCCAAAGGTTGGAAAAGCCCTGAACTCTTGAATGATGGATTTCCTGAGTTTAGTCCAAAGGCAACTATTGCCCTACAGCAGTTGATTTCTGACGATGATACTATTATGCTTACCACTTCTCATAAAGCAAATTTTAGTATTGAAGAATGGAAAAGTATTTTCAGAAATAGAGGCATACATACTAATAAAATAGAGCGTCTTCCTGAGAATATTGATAATCTTAATAGGAAAGATGAAATTGTCAATTGGTTTAAAGTCAATAATACCGAAGAAAACTTTATCATTATTGATGATGATACCTCTTTGAATGATCTCCCTGATTATCTGAAGGCGCATTTAGTTCAGCCCAGTCCTTTAATAGGTCTTACTGAGGAGCATTTAGTGAAGTTGAGTGAGTTGAGGTAAAGGAGTATTAGAGCCGCGGGGTAGTAGGAGGTGGCTGAGTCTTATCCAACAGTTACTGCCGAATCTTTGAGGGCTATATTTGTATACTTGAAGGAATTCATTAAAGACCCTATTTGTAAATTTATATTATGAAAACTTTGACACTTCAAATACCTGATGACTTAGATGAGCGATACGCTAAAACTTTTTTAGCAGCAAAGTTGTTTGAAAAAGGAGATTTGTCTTTAGGTCAAGCTGCTGATCTTGCTGGATATACTAAAAGGACTTTTATGGAACTTTTGGCGAATTACGATGTATCCATTTTTAATTACACAGAAATAGATTTAATTAAAGATGTATCTAAAGCATAAAATTTATTCTTTTGCTTTTTTCTTCCTTAATAGGTTTCTATTAGGTCGTATGCGGCCATTAGGTTATCAAAATTCTCTTTGCCAGGCTCGAAGTCAATCAATAAGTTTGGATACATAGGGTTTAGGGGGAGTGGGGATGATTTCTCTATTATTGCAATAAAAAAGCCACTTGAAAAGCGGCTTTAAATGTTTTATTAGAGTCCTTCGAAATCTCTTATCGTTATATTCTTCATGGTTTTAAATTTAATTTAAGGTAAGATACTTATTTTTCATAAATCAGGAGCTTTTCAGCGTCAACAATTGGCTTTATATATTTTGATAATCCATTTGAGGAAACTAGGTCAACTTCTAATTCTAAAAGTTTTTCTAGGTCTAATTTCATTTGGATAAACTGTAGTCCTATTCTTTGGGTATAATCTAAATCTACTAAAATATCCATATCACTTGATGAGTTAGCAGCGCCTCTAACTTGCGATCCAAATAAATATGCTTTCAATACAGGTTTTGTTTTGAAGTATTTTTTTATTGATTCTATTTTAGATGAACTTAAAGGCATTGTTTTACTTTTTTTTGCCATAACGCTTAGTTCTTACTTCTTCCACTACTGTAATAATTGGCTCTCCATATACTTCTTCTAATTTAAAGATGGTCTCTGTTTCAATATTCTTTACCCCATTCAATAATTTGCTTATTGCAGCTTCAGAAACAGCTAAAGCATCAGCCAATTCTTTTTGTTTGCCATTCAATTCTTAATTCGTAATTTGCAAATTGCAAAATGTGAATTACTATGAGGCAACATAAAGGAATGAGACCCCAAGACATTGTGGTATTGATCAAAACAATCCTTTTAGAAGGCAAGGAATGGCAATTTCTGGATATTGCTAGAGCTATCTATATTAGTCCAGCAGAGGTTTCGGAATCTCTTAGTCGAAGCTCCTATGCAGGTTTAATTAATCACGAGAGAAGAAAGGTCTTTAGAAATGCCTTTTTCGAGTTTTTACAATATGGTTTGCCTTATGTATTTCCCCAGTCACCTGGTCCAATGACTAAGGGGATGGCAACTAGTCATAGTCATAAATATTTTAAGGGTAATATAGTTAGCAATGAAATCTATGTATGGCCAGAACCTAATGGTAGCGATTATGGTCAGGCAATTGAGCCACTTTATAGTAATCAGGTAAAAGCCGCAAAAGAGGATGGTCGGTTGTATGAAATTCTTGCTATGCTTGATGTAATTCGAGTAGGGAAGAATCGGAAGAAAAAGGTGGCTATTAATTATTTGCGTAAATTATTATTAAATGAGGGGTAGGGGGGATTAAAGCTGTCGCGGCTTTGTGGGGTGTAATTTATTTTTTAAATGTTCACTAATTCGTTACCTTTGAAAAGTGAGCAGAAAACTATCCACTTACGGGAAATACTTTTTTGATTTCTACAACAAGCTTGATGAAGACTTGCAAGAAAAAATTGATTGGGTATTTGAGCTTATCAAGTCAGTTGATCATATACCTAAAAAGTATTTTCAACACGTTGAAAATTCGGATGGTCTTTTTGAAATCAGAATTGAATTTGAGAGTAATATTTATAGAATATTCTGTTTTTTTGACGAAGGTAATTTGGTGATATTGATAAATGCTTTTCAAAAGAAATCACAAAAAACACCAAAGTCAGAACTTGATTTTGCTAAGAATTTAAAGAAACAATATTTTATCGACAAAAAATTAAGTCTAGAAAATGAAAAAGGAATTAACAAAAAAAACAAAAGATAAAGTTGTTTCATGGGACAAGCATTTAGATAAAAAATATGGTGTTCGTGGTACAGCATCTCGTTTAGAATTTGAAACCAAATCACAGACTTTTATTTTAGGTGAGTTGTTGAAAGATGAAAGAGAAAAAGCCAATTTAACTCAAGCCGAAATGGCTGAAAGAACTGGAACGAAGAGAAGTTATATTTCTAGGATTGAAAATGGTAGGGCAGATATTCAATTATCCACTTTGTATCGGCTAATTGAACAAGGATTAAATAGGAAACTTGAGTTGACAATTCATTAAGCTCATTTTGTCGGAATGGTTATTTTTTGGTACTAATAACTAGTCTAGTCAAATGTTTGCCATTATAAAATTTTGTAAATTTATATTATGAAAACTTTGACACTTCAAATACCTGATGACTTAGATGAGCGATACGCTAAAACTTTTTTAGCAGCTAAGTTGTTTGAAAAAGGGGATTTGTCTTTAGGTCAAGCTGCCGATCTTGCTGGATATACTAAAAGGACTTTTATGGAACTTTTAGCGAATTACGATGTATCCATTTTTAATTACACAGAAATAGATTTAATTAAGGATGTAACTAATGCATAAAATGTAATTTTTATGCTTCTTTCTTCCCTAGTAGGTTTCTATTAGATCGTATGCGGCCATTAAATTATCATAGTTCTCTTTGCCTGGCTCAAAGTCAATCAATAAGTTTGGATAAATAGGGTGTAGGGGGAGTGGGGCTAATTTCTCTATTTTTCATCAAAATCCTCATGTTAAAATATTTCAATCACATTGGGAAGATTTCCTTCTTTTAGCTTGTGAAATAAAAGTGGAATTAATTTTTGTAGTGTAGTCAATCTATTGTCTGACCCTTTTAATACTGCTATAGTAACTGGCAGCTTTTCTATTCTTTGTTGGTATTGTAAATTTTGATCTGCTGTCACAAAGAGCTCAAATCCATCGTCAATCATCAATTTGAGTAGTTCACCATTTTTTTTACCTAACCAATCTTTATCTCGAACACTCCAAACATCATGATCTTTGCCAAAATCATATCTTATTTTTCTGGGTAAACTTTCGTCAAGCAAAATTTTCATGAAGCATTTTCTCTGATGTTAGCGATTTTTTTGCCATTTCTAAAACTGCCAAAGCTGATTCTTTTGAAACTGAGGGGAAGTCGTCTAGAAACTCTGCTAAGTCTTCACCTCCTTCAATATAATCAAATAGTGTTTGAATCTGAACACGTGTTCCCGCAAATACAGGAGCACCACTCATTACGTCAGGGTCAATGCTAATTTCTCCGTATTTCATTCATTAATGTTTGTATTAAAGTTACTGAAATAAATAAAACACTCCATTTTTGATTGCTTCTGGAATATTGGAGAGTTGTTTGAGGTGTTGGGGGGGGATTATAGCTGTAGGGCTTAAAAACTCTCACTAAAGGGTTTGTACAAACGCTCAGGATTTTGTTGGGTTTTTAAATTAAAGGTTGACAAATAGAATTAATTTATTAATTTTGTCAACAATTTACGAAATCTTAATTTTTGTCATTATGGAAAATCTATTTGGGAGTAGACTTGTTTCAGCTCGTAAAATGGCTGGTATGTCGCTACAAGATTTATCAGACAAGATGAAGAATGTTGTTACCAAGCAATCACTTAATAAATATGAGCAGGGGAAAATGAAGCCTGATAGTGAAGTATCAATTTTGCTATCAAATGTATTGGATGTTCCGGTTGATTATTTTTATTCAAGTCCTGGTATTGAAGTTAAATTAGACAATATTAGTTATAGAAAATTTATATCTAAGATTTCTAAAAATGAACAAATTGCAATAGAAGAGAAAGCAAAGGAAACTTTTGAACGTTATTTAGAGCTTGAAGAAGTGCTAAATTTTGATGAAAAACTAGAGTACTTTATTTATGACAAGCTTATTGAAAATGCTGAAGATGCAGAAGATGCCGCAAAAGAATTAAGGAAAAAATGGAAATTAGGCTATGATCCTATACCAGACGTTGTTGAAATGTTAGAAGATAAAGGGTATAAGGTAATTGAAATTGATGCTCCAGATGGTTTTGATGGAATGAAAGCGGATATAAATGGGAAAAAAGTCATCGTTTTAAGGAAAAGTCAAAGTAGTAATGAAGATGTTGTTCGAAAAAGATTTACCGCTCTTCATGAATTGGCACATCATTCTTTAAAATTTTCAAACAATTTATCTGAAAAAGAGGAAGAAAATCTTTGCCATGCTTTTGCAAGTGCAGTGTTATATCCAGAAGACATGGCAAGAAAAGAAATGCATAAGAATCGTTTCCGGTTTTATCAAAATGAATTGGTCTTTATCAAAGAACGTTGGGGAATTTCCTTTTCAGCTGTTTTCAATCGAGCTAAACAATTAGGTATTATTAGTGCTTATGTATACAAGCAGTTTAATATTGGTTACAGAGAAAGAAAGTTTCATTTGAATGAACCCGGAAGATTTTTAAGTAGAGAAAAGCCAGTTCGATTTGAGCGGTTAATCTATTTGGGATTATCAAAAGAAGCTATTTCAGTTAATGATGCTGCATTCTTTTCAGGAAAAACTGTTGGTGAATTCCGTAAACATTTACAACAGTTGGTATGAATTTGATTGTTACGGATACGAATGTATTTTTTGATTTGATGAGTATTGAAGTACTTCCTGATTTTTTTGGTCTTGATTATGAAATTTGTACTACGGATTTTGTACTGAATGAAATTTCAAGAATTGACCAAAAGGAGCAAGTTCAACATTTTATCCGTTCTAAGCAATTAACAATTCATAAGTTATCGGCTGAGGAAATTGAAGAAGTTGTTAATTTAAAAACAAAACGAAATCTCCGTAGAATAACTGATAAATCTGTTTTATGGAAAGCACTGCAATTAAAATGTAGATTAGTTACCGGTGACAAAAATTTAAGGTACGAAGCTGAAGAGCATGGTTTGCAAGTGAATGGCACCTTATGGGTAATTAAAACTCTTGTTGAGTCGAATATCATAGAACCAGCAACTGCAGTGTTATTGTTAGAAAAACTAAAACTTGTTAATGATAGTTTGCCAAAGGAAGAGATTGAGAAGATGATTAAGCAGTATAGGTGAATTTACTATATCCCCCACAATTGCTCCCCATGGTAATAAAAGACTCCATTTTTGATTGCTTCCGGAATATTGGTCTTTGTGTGTAAGGCCTTTTCTGTTAGGTTAGATTGATAGGTGTCGTCTATTTCATTGTATATATCGAATCGTTTGGTTTGTTCATCGTAATGGATTTCTTTTGATGATCTGCATAGTCCTCCGAGTAGGAGCATATAGAACTCTGCTCTTCCGTTGATATTGGAGAGTTGTTTGAGGTGTTCAATTGAGGTTACTTGGAGCATGGGTGGTATATTTTAATTTAATGCAATTAAAATATGGTGGTTGTAACCTATTTATAGAGAGGTGGGGTTAGGGGGATTATAGCTGTTGGGTGGTAGGAGAGTCTGCTACTTTATGATCTTGCCGATTTTAATGCAGTAGGTATTGTTTCTTGTAGTGAAGCCTTCAAATGAAGTGATGAGTCTTCTTGCGTCTTTATTATAGCCGTTGATGAATTCTATTTGGTCGTATTTTTCATAATTATTCTATTTGTAAATAGATATCACTTGATACTGCTGTAGAGATGTACTTTACAACAAAAAGCATATCATACTTAAATTCTTTGATATCGCTTTGTTGTATATCCGGCCAATAAATTGAATTAGTTTGCTTAAAATTCATGGCTTCAATCAAGGGTACTGTTGATATGTCTGTTTGTTTTCTTATAATTTCTTTATTCGGTGTTATTGTCCATGCTAAAAGCATCATTGGTGTGCTAATAAAATCACAAGTAGGAGAGTATAATTTTATTTGAGCTTTAAATTGATGTTGTTCAAATATTGAATGAGGAACAATATGTGCATATCTTGCCAGTGTTATCTTCGTAGTGTCCTCAATTTCAGGATCAATTCTCTTTAGTTTAAATAAACTACTCATTTTTTAATTTTTTCTTTTATGAATATATTAGATATTGCTTCATCCGATTTTTTTGAGCTTAGTAAGGAAAACCTATTTAAACAGTTTGAATTTAGCTCTGCTGATTTTAAACTTAATATTTTGAGTGTTAAGTTATTGGTGGATTCACAAATTGATTGGCAGCGTTTATTATCAAAATTTCAAATAAGGGTTTATGTACTTTGTCAAGATTTAGAATATTCGGTTCCTATTCATTTATTTATTGACCCTAATAATATAGAGCCACTATTTCTAATTAATAAATTGGTTGATAGGCACGTTTTTGAAAGTGATATTTCGTTGGATAGTTTAAGCAAGATTATTGTCAAAATAGAACTGAGAGAAAAACAAACAATCGTTGAGCCATTTGCTTTGCGTTTTAATTTTTCCCCGGCGGAAAAAAATGTGGGCTTTTAAGCCACATCCTAACAGCTGTATATATAAATTTTCGATATCCTTCATCTAAAATTTGTTTGGAGAAAATTATTCTTTCATCCTGCATATCGAATATGGTTATTCCGTAACTCTTACATAGTATCACACATTTCTTTTTATTAATTATTGGTATACATTCTACTTCTATTGGTTTGCCGTTTATGATTGCTCCTGAGTGAAATGTACGTTTAGGCATAAAAATGTTCTTTATTGAACTGGAATAATGCAATAAACATATTCTGTTTATAATCTATTTATAATGGAAATATTTTTCTTTTTCCAATTATACTCAAAATAAGATGTAAAGGTGCAATGCACAAATAATCATGTTTTTTTTCCTATGTATATATATTATTATTTCCTATCTTTTTATGAATGAATGTTATCTATAAATTTTTGCGCTGCAATTTGTTTGATAAACGCAATAATTTAAGTCCTTAGTAATTTGATGGACTTATATAATCTTCAACAAAAAATAGGTCAAGAATATTTCCAAGTCAGTAAAATTATCATTTTAGTGTTACTTATAGTCTGTAGACTTATAGTATACTAACCAATAACTTTACTTTATGTCTATATTAATTGATTTTGGCTTGAGGGTCAAAGAAATAAGGGTTTCAAAAAATCTTTCCCAAGAAGAATTATCTTATCGTGCTGATCTGCATAGAACTTACATAAGTTCTATTGAACTCGGAAAAAGAAACCTTTCCTTAATAAATATTGAAAAACTGGCTAAGGCTCTAAATTGTCAGATTGAAGATTTTTTTTTAAGAAAATAAATTTATGAAGGAAAATTTTTCAGACAAGAATGGTCGAGGTCTAGAATATATCATTGTAGATTCCATTTGTAAAACATTTAATGTAAAATTGACAAATGCTGCTGTAAGAGACCAAGAAAGAGATAAAGTTAAATTTGATAATTTAAATGATTCACTCAAATTTAATTTCAAAAACGCATCTACAAAAATTGTTGAATGGTTAGAAGGAAAATTTAGTTTAAAGAATATTCCACTAATTATTGTAGATAGGATATCTGACATGGCTTCTGCTAAAGGAGATGTTACGGATATAAGAATTATTTTTGGGGATTCTGAAATTAATTTATCAATAAAACATAATCATTCCGCACTAAAACATCAAAGACCTGGAGCTTTGCCACAGCAAATTGGATTGGTTAAATCTGATTTGAGATCGACTAGATATCGAAGTGATTATCAATTAATTATTGCTAATTTTATTAGAGAAGCAAAGAGAAACTTTCCTGGAGTTACATTATTTAATGAAATTAAAAATACTGATCCTGATTATATAAATGAAAAATTATATAGTCCTGTTTGTTATCTAGTTTCAAACTTTCTTAATGAGAACAATCATGAATCTGCTGCTGATTTTTTCTCCTTTCTGGTGGGTAATTTATCTTTTTTCAAAATTATTGTTACTTCTGAACAAATTCGAATAATCGAGTTTAATGATATACCCAAACCAAATTCATTTACTTCAGAAGTTGTGGGAGACAGCTATGTACATTTAGAATTTTCAAATGGTTGGGTAATAATCATGCGATTACATACTGCTTCTAGTAGACTAAATACTGGTTCTTTAAAATTTGATACTCAGCCCTATAAAATTGCAGTAAACGAGGTTGTTATTAAAAAATAAAATTGTTATGTATAATACTCTTAATTCAATAATTTATTTAATCGAAACTCAAAACTTTAAATTATCAAAAGGAAAACTTGGTACTAATCGAATTCAAAATGTTGGTAATGCTTTAGAAACTTTTGTAAAAGATTTATATGCCCGGTCTTTTTCATCTACTAAGAAGCAAAAAGAAAAAAATTATGCTAAAACATTTAGTTTCATGGATAGTTCAAATAGTCCACCTGATGTTATAATTCGTGGTGGTGATGCCCTAGAAGTTAAAAAAATGGAGGGTTTATTTTCTGATGTTCAATTAAACAGTTCTTACCCTAAATATAAATTGCGAATAGATAATCCTTTGATTTCTAATGAGTGTAAGAATTGTGAACAATGGACAGAAAAAGATATTGTTTACGCTATTGGTTTTAATGTTAAAAAATCTCTTCGTTTGTTATGGTTGGTTTATGGAGATTGTTACGCTTCTGATATTGAAATATACGATAATTTGAAGATAACTATTTCAGAAGGGATAAGAAATATACCAGATATCAAATTTGAGGAAACAAACGAGTTAGGAAAGGTAAAAGCTCTGGACCCTCTAGAAATTACTAATTTACGAATTAGAGGCATGTGGACAATTCAAAATCCTAATAGGTTATTTTCAGATTTTATTAATTATGATGCATCTACGAAGTTTCAGATAATTTGTTTGATGCGAAATACTAAATATCTTAGTTTTGATAAGGAAAGTATAAAATCCTTTGAAGGGGTAATTGATCCTAATTTATTTGTTACAGATGTTTCTGTAAGGGATCCAAACAACCCTCAAAGTACAATTGATTGTAAATTAATAACGTATAAGATATTTTAATTATGAAATTAGCAACTTTTTTTGCAGGTGCCGGAGGGTTAGATTTAGGGTTTAGAAACGCTGGTTTTAAATGTATTTGGGCAAATGAATACGATAAAGATATATGGGAGACATATGAGAAAAATCATCCGAATACTAAATTGGATAAGAGAAGTCTAACTGATATTCCCGTTGAAGATGTTCCAGATTGTGATGGTATAATAGGCGGACCTCCTTGTCAAAGTTGGAGTGAAGCCGGTGCTTTGAGAGGAATTGGGGATAAAAGAGGTCAACTATTTTATGACTTTATAAGAATTCTAGCTGATAAACAGCCTAAGTTTTTTTTAGCAGAGAATGTCTCAGGTATGTTATTGCCAGTTCATAAACAGGCTCTTGAAAACATTAAATTGATGTTTAAAGAGTGTGGCTATAATCTTTCCTTTGAACTTTTAAATGCATCTGATTTTGGTGTTCCGCAAGACAGAAAAAGAGTATTTTTTGTAGGGTATAGAAGTGATTTAGGAATCGAATTTAAATTCCCAAAAAAATCTAAAGAACATAAATTAATTACACTTAATGAAGCAATTTATGATTTAAAGGATTCAGCTTTACCTGCTGGAAAAAATCAATCGACTAATGCTGATTCGTGTAAAATTCCAAATCATGAATATATGACTGGAGGGTTTTCCACTATATATATGTCAAGAAATCGTGTAAGATCTTGGGATGAAGTGTCATTCACAATCCAAGCTGGCGGTAGGCATGCCCCAATTCACCCTCAAGCACCTAAAATGGAATTTATTAGTCAGAATGAGAGGATTTTTGTTCCCGGTAAAGAAGATTTATATAGAAGATTAAGTGTACGCGAATGCGCACGTATTCAAACTTTTCCTGATGATTTTATTTTTTATTATAAAAATGTAGCTGCAGGCTATAAAATGATTGGGAATGCTGTTCCGGTTAAAATGGCTACAGCTATAGCAGAAGTAATTAAGAAAGATTTAAAGAATATTAAAGCATCTCAGAATGAGATTAAGGAAAAGAAATGGGAGCAGGTTGCCAATTTTATTCAAGAAGAAGCATTGGAATATAAATAGTTTTAAAACTAATAAATTAGCATAAAAGGAATTTTTAAAATCACTTTAATGAAAGGAACTAGAATTACTATACCCTATCATTTAATAACAGATTTAAAATTTAGATTGGAATTAAAATTCTCGAATTTACCGATTAACAAGAGTAATCTAGATAGTCAAATTTTTATTAGAAAGAAACTAATACATTATTTGTCAAGGTTTGCTATTTTAAAAGAATTGAATAGTAATTATGTATTTGATTATGAAACTGATATTGTAGAAGATACATTGATAAAATCAAATGGTAATTTATATCGAGTTTATGGATATGCTTTGAATACTGAGTTTATCTATATTGACAAAGAAGTAAATAATGTAAGATATGTATTTCTAAGATTTGGATCTGATTTGCGCTCTGCTCAAATAATTTCCGAAATTAGTTATTACGATTTGTTAAACAGATTTGATATTGATAGAGAAGAGAAAAATCAAAGAATTCAAGTAAGTAAGCTAGAAGTAATTTAAAAAGCAGTTCTTGTATTTTCGTTGAAAGTAAATAACTATACTTTAATATAATTGTAAGTTCTCGTATTAGAAGCAGAAGTCTTAAATGGGAACAGATGGTTGAAGCACTAAACTGACAACGAGAACTGAATTTTAAATGAAGTAAAAATTTTTTAAGAAATCAACTCACTTTTTTGCAAATTTATTTTCCTACTGTACTTCTTACTTTATTATTTCTATCAAGTCGCTCATGAATTTGTTCACTGCATGTTTATTATCCCTTTTTCCATTTTTAGAAAAGCCGATAATTTCTTTTGCCAAAATATCTTTTATTTGATTCTTCATTAAACCACTTTGTATCAACTCCTTAATTCTTGGATTAACTGATGTTAAATCTTGTACGTTTATTGAGGAATTAGAATTCCGTCTGGCCATAACTAGAGCCCAATGTTTGCAACATTGTTATTGTTTTTTGCCTAGAACAAATTTATATCTTCCAGACTAAACTGAAGTACAATAATGAACGAGTTGTGAGGCTATATTCGTCATGCACCAATAATACCAATCATAATGTTGGCTGCCGTTATTTAATCTCCACATTTAAATATTCAAATTCAAGTTTTAGGTTCTTCTTTAAAAAATCAATATATTTTTTGTCATTATTGGTTGCAGCATATTGTCCAACTATATAATGTTTTTTGGGTCTACTGTCGGTATCATTTAATGAGTAAAGTAGAATCTGTCCTAATGCTTCTTTAATACATTGTGAAGCATAAGGTGCTGATTTTACTTCATAGAATGATATATAATCTGGTTGCAATAATTTTATATCAACGTAATTCTCCTCAAGTATTACATTCTTTTTTCCGTACTTTTTTATCAATAACTTCTCAAGAGTTTCTTGAATTTTATTATGCTTTTGTTCAGCAACAAAAGAACGAGTTACTGTTCTTGTTTGTGTTGCTGTATTTCTTTGTATTGCAGCTTTTCTTGTTATTCTTTTTGCTTGCCTATTAGTAGTTCCGCCAATTTCATTTTTCTCTTTGCTATCACCAAATTTGTCAAAAAGTTCTCGCATAAACTGATAAACATTAAGATTTGCTGGTTTATTCAATATCATTATGTTTTGAATTTCAGAAATTTGTGTATGCTTATTTGTTTGTAACCCAAAATACTTTGCAATTTTAAATAGCGTATCTCTTTTGTAAATTGGAATTAGTCTTTCATTTGAATATAAAAAAGCTACTTTCCACTTAAATAAGTCAGGTAATTCAATCTCGTCAATTTGTTCAAATTTTCCGATTTCTGCCAACTTGATTATTTTGATTATATCTTCTTTTGCTCTTTCAAATGCTTCAACTCTGTTATCTCCATAGGCTTGTAACCAAGAATATTTCTCATCATTTTTATATTTCTTCGGTTTCTTATTTGGTTCTTTCCTTTCGTAGATACCGAACTTAATAGAAGTCATCCCTTTTATACTTCCTAACATTCTTGTTTTGGTTTCAACCCATTGACAAAATGTATCTTTATTTCCAAGTCCAACATACTCTTGTATCGTTAGTTGATTAACATTCTCAATTGTCCACCTACGTAAAAAATTGTCAAGCAATTCTTCCAAATCATTTATTGTCATAAAATTTAAATATTATTTAGTTCTCTATAATTACAGCCAGCTTACAATAGCCAACTCTTTGTGTTAAATACTCCGTAATGTTTTGATGTTTGATTTCCATTTTAATAGATTTTTAGTCAACATATCGCTGGATGAAAAATTAGAATGTTATATTAATCAAGTCACCCGCCATTTTGTCAAACTTCTATTAGCATAGGTTATTTTAGTTTGTATTGTTCTTTTAATTTCTCCCATTGTTCTGATAATTGTGGATTGTGCTTAGTGTATAATGATTCATTTATCAATAAATTAAATGTCGATAATGTTGTTTCATAATTGAGTACTGTCAATATAATCTCTGGCTCTTTTTTTTGGGTTATTTCTTCTTCCTTTAAGTCGTTGTAAAGTCTGCAAAAACTGTTTAAAATATTCTTTATTCTCAAACAAAAAATAGTATGATTTACTGCGTCTGAAATTATGTATATAGGCAAAGTGAGTTGCAGTAACATTGTTAAAACAGTATTATAACCTTGTACGGCTAGCGATAACATAATTACCGATACAATCAGATTTATTATCCACTTATTTTTAAGTTCTTTAATGGCTAAGTTATAAGTAAAATAACAGCTTTCGAAGCTGTTCGTTCCCATTCTTAAAATACCATTTTCAATAGTGTCATTGTTATAATATTTATTGGATTTGTTGGAAGAGTAGTTTGTTCCAAATGAATTATCAACAAAGTCAGAACGCTTTGCAAATGAGCTATGGAAAATTATATAGCCTACTGCGAATTTTAGTAATGCGAACAGCACAATAGTAACTGTATTTGTGTTGCTTAATATTTCTGACAATTCTTTTAGACTGTCAAGATATTTGATGATTATGAAATTGAAAGTGGTTAAAAGAGCAGAAAAAATTAGCATTTTAAATGCTATTGAATCAATTTTTTTTGCAAATTTAAATGATTCTCGTAACGGGTTGTAATATTCATACATAAGAAGGGAATTTATCTCCAAAAATTATTTTCCAATTTTCAATTGCTTTTTCTTGATTCTTTTTTTCAATTTCAAAGTCAAGAGCAATCGTTGCAGTGTCGTAGCAGTACTTGGCTTTGTTTGAAATTCTATCCCTTTGTTCACTTGTAAGATTGTTTATGTTGCCCTGAATTCCTTTTGGATCTTGAACATCGTATCGAATGTTAGAGTATAAATAGTAAAAAAAGTCTTTGATATTAATATCATTAAAATTGTTCTGACTTCTTTTTGACTTCACATTGTTAAGTACCAGAACTTCAAATAGATATGAGTTAATTTTAGGGCTTGCGAAATTTGCATTCCAATATTTTAAAGTTCTAACTAATTGATACACCTTTCCACCATAATTCAAATTTGTATCTTTTATATTTTCTTGGTCTTTGATTGGATTTGAAGCCTTCCAATTCCCACTTCCATCTGGAATAAGATAGAAATTATTTACTGTGTAAAAGCAAGGTACAATATCGTAACTCCAAGAATATGAAACTAAATTAAGTGCTGCCGCTTCTTGGTTTCTTTTAATATCAGAGTTTGAGTATTGGGGGACTTTCTCTAAAGCTTTTACAAGCTTGTTAACTACTTTTATTGAATTTAGAGTGTAGTCGTCATTCGAAAGTTTCTTTAAGCTGTCTATAGCATTCTCTGTATGTATATGATACTTTTTGTTTTCATAATTGTCAATTTGATAATATGCATTCCCCGCTCCCAAACAATACATAAGGTCAATATCGTCTAATGGTCTTATTTTAGTATTCCTTGCAAATGAGCCGAATTTTATATGTTTATCGGGGTAATCATTTGGAAAATCATCAACATTTTTGGGAAAGGCCAATAGTTGGGTAATTAACCAATCTCTACTACTTCTTGCATTGTCAGTGTTATCCTTCATAAGGTTAACTACGTCTTTATTGAATTCTTCAAATGCTTGATTTACACTTTTTGCCATATTATTCTCGTGTCTGTCGGTTTTTTATAATCTCTATTATGGATTGAGGCTTGGCGAAGGTGGCGATTTTCACCAAAAAAGTTTATTCGGAGAGCCAAACTTTGATTTACCACATATGTGTCTGCAGCGTACTGAATCGTCACTTTTGCAAAAACTTGTTAGCAGCAGCCCCTCTGTCGTTATGATCCGTTATCATTTTTATTTGTCTTTAAATTTGTAAATGCATAACTGAGTATCGCTCCAAAAATTGTTATGAAAAGTCCAAACATAAATCCATTTACTAGATTTAGTTTGTCATTCAAGTTGTCTATTTTTTCTTGAGTTAATTCTTTAATATAATCGTCAGACTTTTTAAGTTGTTCAATTTCGTTGTGAAGTTGAAGGATTGATAGTGATTTTTCTGATATTCCCTTTTCAATAATCTTAATTCTTTGGTCAAGAGTTAAAATTTTTGCAGATGAATAAATGGTGTCGTAATGGTTTGAAGAAATTGAATTTAATTTTACCTTCTTTTCTAGTTCAATTAGTTTGCTGTTTAAGTTAAAATATTTTGCTTGTAAACTATCACAGCAATTATTTTCCAAGATGCTTGGTTTTTTAAACTCGTTCTGCTGATAAAAAATAGTTATAAAGGATGCTATTACTCCTATGATTAAACTAATTAGTGATAAATATGAAATTTGTCGCGATTTTATTTTTTTCAGTTCTAATTCCTTTAGGGTTTTGAATTCAATTTCTCTTTCTTTTAGTTTTTCTTCAGTAAGTCGTTTCGCTGATAGTGTTTCAAATGATGGGAATTCATCCTTATTAATTGGTTCAAAAGTATTGTCTTTTGTTAGAAATAGAATTTGAAAGTCTTCCGAAGATATCGCAAAAACAAGAAATGCTGGAATAGCTTGTGTTCCCAATAAACTAAAATACTTATAGAATTGACCTAAGGTATTTACTTTAATTCGTTCGTCAATGGTTGTCTTAAATTCAACTAATGCAACATATTCTTTATTTTCTATGTCAAGAATAACTAAGTCAGGTCGAAAAACACCTTCACCTGTTGTCCGAAGTGCAACTTGTGAAAGTAAGTTTCCATTTGTAAAACCTCTATTTAGGAGAAATTGTCTAAATAAAATTTCTAATTGTTTTTCTTCCATTCTATAATTTTTTGTTTGTCATTTAGGATTGCTGTTAACTGTACACGGCTTGCCGCAGTAGGGGACTTCGGAGCACTTCACTTTCAACTAAGCACAAATGTTGATAGTAGCACAGCAATTGATTTAACCACGTCAGCCCTTAATGCGTCAAACGGCTTTTAGCAGCTGCCGTTTTATTAATTTTTCCCATTGTCAACTTTAGAAGCTAAGTTTTGTTGTTTCAATAATTCCTTATGTTCCGCAATTATTTCACCTAGTTTTCCAAAAATAGCTGTAACAAAGTCTTGGCTCTTTGCTACTTTATTTGTTCCTCCAAGCGAGTCGTAAAGCTCTTTTACGATAATAATAGCTTGGATAATTTTATCAATTGAAATTAAAGCGAGGTCTATCCTTTTAATGTCGTTGGCTGAGTATGTCAATTTTTTTAAAGCGTCTCCTACTATAAACATTGATACGTGAAATTTAAGGTCGCCAATTACACTTGTAGTCAGCTCAGGTGAATAGCTTTTCAATATCTTCTCTACTTGTTTTTGTAATAACACTCCCTTTGCATAAATATCTACATCATATTCTTTACTGAAAATGCGTTTGTATTCTTCGTCATTTTTGATAAGTGTAGAAGGTCTTGCTCTTGAATTATTTGGCTCTCTTAAGACGATTGAAGTAATAATTTGTGATAAATATGGAATACTAATAATCTGTTCAGCAGGCTTGCCCAAATTTTTATAGTAATTTTTTCTTCTATCATAGTATAAACCTTGTGATAAGAAATAATCTTCAATGTTTAAGTGAATTTCATCCGTTGCTCTCAATGAAGCAATTGGTACACTAGTTTGGCTGTTCGTTGCTTTAATTATTTTAAGTCTTGACTTTTCATCAACTGGTTTAATTACCCGAACCATTATTTTTCGAGAATCATCCCTATTCCCACCTGTTGAAAAGTGATAGAATAACTCATGTGATGATTGAAGCCCATTTACAATTTGTGGGTCTTCAATTGTTAAAGATTGGCTTGCAAGCGTCGCATTTGTAGTCGTTATTGTTACACCATTATTTAACCACCAAAAATCTTCATTGTTAGGATTTTTTAAACTGTCGGAAATAGCTTGGTTTACTTCAATTTTACCTTGATAGTCCCTAACATTTGCATCAAAAAAGGCTTTGATTAATTTATTATTTTCGGTAATGAAATCATAATAATTTGTCAGACTAACTAGTGCTATATAGCCACCATCACGAGTATTAATTGGAGTTCCTTCAATATTTAAGGCTTTAACTCTTACAGGTTTTTTTCTTGCAAGACTTAATAATTCTTCAATTCCAATAAATGAAAATGTTATATTGCTGTCACTAATTTGGGTATTTATTACGCTTTGAAGTTGTGATACCTTTCTTTCAACGTTAGGATGTAAGTCGGATGCAAGTGCAGCGTAATAGTATGAGATATTTAATTTCGGAAATTTTGAGGCAAGTCTTAAATATGCGTTTCTGAATAACTCAATTTTCTTTCTTAATTCCTTTTTGTATGTTGCTTTTAATGAGTTTAAGTCATTTGATAGGTTCAATAAATCTTGAGCTGATGAAATAAATTTATTCATAGGTTCTTCTTCAAAACCATTTGTATTTTTTGATTGAATGATGATAAAGTCTATTACTATTTCCTTTTTCAGTCCTGTGTAATCAGTGTCTTCTTCTAATAACTCTCCGTTGATAAACGAATAGATAGCATCTATACCGCCATCACTTCCACCTTCTACTATACCGTCATTTATTTCGTCATATGATAGCTCAAAGTCCTTTAGAATTTGTTCACTTGAAAAAAGATTAAAAAATTCATCTTCTGTCATACTTGAAGCTATCTCTGATTTTTTTTGAGTTAACACTTCTTTTAAAATTGTCAATTTGCTGCTGGTCATATTCTAATATTATGTTTCAATGTTGTGGGTTAGGTTGCTGGTAACGTTTTCGGGCTTCGCGTTTGGGCGGGTTTTGGTGAACAAAACTATCAACCAGTACTACAATTGAATCGAACTACAAAGCTCCAAGTGTACACGTCTCCCTGCCTGATGTAAAATCCGTTTTAGTGGTCGTTATTTTCTTTACTATTTAATTTTTTTAAATAAGTCCAAATTCAGCAAGGCTTTTGTGTCTTTCTTTATCTTCCTCATTCATTTGAAATAGCACTTTCTGTGACATTTTCAATAGAAATACTTTTTCTTTAGCAAACGCTTCTTTTGTATATTCATAATTTCCACTTTGTAATTGATTTAGTGTCGCCATTATGTATTTTATAAACAAAGCTGAATTAGTTAAGTCCTTTAGGTCATTCCAATTGTTTGTAGTAAGTCCTTTTATTCTGAATTCATTTTCTTTTTCTTTATCGCATTTACCTTTACATGCAATATAAATGTCATCAACGAATTTTTTATTTCCTGAAATCGGTCTTCCAACAAAGCTAATGATACCATTCATTTTATCATCGAACATTGATTCAAGTAAGTCTTTGCCACATACATCACATTCCAAAGGATAGTATTTATCAAAAATTACGTGTAGGGGTTTAATTGTCCTGTAACCAACGGGAAAATATCTCATCAATAAGGTTGAGAACCCAATGCTTATCAAATAGTTCTCTATTAACTTATGTTCAAATATTCTAAAGTCTTTTAGCTTTCCTGCTTCTTTCAGCTGTTTGAGTCTGTTATTTAGTCCAGAGGAAGCAACAGTTGAATAAAAGCCGATATAACCGTCCGCGTTAAAACCAGCAACTCGTTCCAAAATATTATACTCCTCTGTTTCTGAAACCGATATATTGCTTACAGCATTGTGTTTACAGCTCACTAACCAACGGAATTGATATTGTCCAACTTTGCCTTCTATTGTTTCAGTAATTAGAAGGTCTTTCCCTCCATCAGGCCCTCTGTCAGGACTGGATTCTATAAAAAATCCGAGTTGTTGCAAGAAGTCCCTTGCAAACAATTCCCAATCTTCTGGTCTTACAATTTCTTTAAAATCTAACATTGTTGTTTTTTTTTGTCTTTCGATATAATAGTTTCTAAAACTTAAATTTACCCTACTCCAAATCCAGTCTCAATTTTGAATAAACTATTATTTAAGTATTTAGTATTGTTCGTTTTAAATTTCGTTTGCGTAAATACAGTTATATATTTTGAATTGATTTTAGAAGTTTTCTAATTAAAAATTTTCAATTGTTTATTAATTACAGTTATTTCAAAGCAATGCCCCCTGACTCCCAGACATAAAATTCTAGGGTCAGTAAATCACTAACAAACAGTAACATTTGGGGAAATAACAAAATGGGATTAGAAAGTTATAAATAAATTATTATATGACGAAATAATTATAATAACTAGAGAGAATAATTTCTCCATTAGAAAGGAAGTGCAGGATTGTCGGCTCCATTTCATTGCGCCGACTTCCCCAAGAGGGGGGCGTACCCAAGCAAAAAGTCCCACTTGCTTCGCAAGTCTGGGATTTTTCTCTGTCCACTCCCTGAAGCAAGCTTCGGTCGTGTCCATAAAAAAATCCCGCACCATGTGCGGGACTTTTTGCTTGTGCCCAGAACAGGAATCGAACCTGCACTACCTTGCGATAACCAGATTTTGAGTCTAGCGCGTCTACCAATTCCGCCATCTGGGCTTTAATTGGAGTGCAATATTAGCCTATGCGCTCATATTTTCCAAAATATTCTATTGTAGTCCTGCTAAAATTCTATCTAAATACTTCTTTTTAAAGTAATAGTCTTTTACTTGCAGCAACTCTTTTTCGGTAGCAGTATTTTCTGAATAATTCGCCATAACTGGCTCAATAGCTTCATATATTTCGTTTTGTAGGTTATTGGCTGCGGCTTTGATGGCTGCTACGGCTGCGGTGTCGGCTTTGTCTAGTTCCATCACTTGCTCGTTCAAGTCCATCACTTCCATCAAGAAATCGGGGGGTAATTGGTATTTCTCTTCTTCTTGTATCAAGCCCTTTAACCCCAATATATATTTTATCAATTGGTCTTTGTTCTGCAAGGTTTTATAAGCCTCATTAATCGTGGCTGATTGTTCTAGCGCTATATTTTGTTCGGCTGATGTACCTCCGCCAAAAAAGTCGGGGTGATTGGCCCTGCTCAGTTCGTAAAATTTTTTCTTTATGGCTGCGGTGTCGATGGTGAAACTGGGTTCGATCCCGAATAATTCAAAATAATTCATGTTGCAAAATTAAGCTCTTACGATTCATTAAGGTTTCGAGAAATGATAAATATCATTGTTATTAAAGTGGGCAATCAGTTAAATTCGTGCAAAATTGTTCGATGCTTGTTATTGGTCTTATTAAAGAGGGTAAAATTCCGGCGGATAGTCGTGTGGCGTTAACGCCGGCGCAGTGTAAATTCCTTACTAAGAATGTAGAGAATATAGTGGTGAAAGTAGAGTCGGCGCCGGATCGTTGTTATTCTGATGATGAGTATGCGCGGGCGGGGGTGGAAATTACCAATGACCTTTCTGATTGCAATTTGTTGCTCGGTATTAAGGAAGTGCCCGTGAGTCAGCTCATTCCGAACAAGCGTTACATGTTCTTTTCGCATACCAAAAAAATGCAGCCTTATAACCGTGCGCTGATGCAGGCCATGGTGCAAAAAAATATTACCTTGATCGATTATGAATGCCTGGAACACAAAGATGGGCAGCGCATCATTGGCTTTGGTTTTTTTGCCGGTATTGTTGGGGCGCACAATGGTATCATGGCTTATGGCAATCGTACGGGTGCGTTTAAATTAGAAAGGGTGCATAAAATCAAAGACTATCGCGCCCTGATTCATACTTATTTTGGGTTGAAATTACCGCCCATTAAAATTGCAGTAACAGGTAGTGGGAGAGTGGCTCATGGTATTTTAGAAATCATGAACCTGATGGATGTGCAGGAAGTGGAGCCCGATGAATACTTGAACAATCAATTTGATTATCCCGTGTATGTGCACTTGAAGGGTAATAATCTCTATCAACACAAAACCAATCATACCTATAACCGCAATCATTTTCATGAGCATCCGGAGGAGTATACTTGTTTGTTCGAGCAATACTGTGCGCATACCGATATTCTCATGAATGGGATTTATTGGGGGCCGAGTGTGCCGCGCCTGTTTTCGATGGATTCCTTGAAGCGTCCCGATTTCAAGATTCAAACCATTGCCGATATTACCGATGATAAGCATGGCTCTATTCCTTGTAATCTGGGCGATGCTACTATTCAAGATCCTGTGTATGGGGTTGATCGTTTATCGGGTGAGCAAACCCTGCCTTATATCGAGGGCTCGGTAGATATCATGGCCGTGGGTAACCTGCCCAATGAATTGCCGCGTGATGCCAGCCGTTATTTTGGTGAACAGCTCATCAAATATATTTTGGATGATATGCGCAAAGGCGGGTCGGCCATTATTGAGCGTGCCACTATTTTAAACAAAGGCAAACTCACCGATGAATTTGAGTATTTAAAAGACTACGCGAGTCTCGACTAATTGCGTTCAATTAGTCAATCAATCTTTACTTCAGCAAAGCCTTGATATCATTCAGTTTCATCAATGCTTCTACGGGTGTTAGTTGATTAATATCGATCGCATTCAGTTTGGCGCGTATGCTTTCAAAGGTTTCGGTATGCGCATCAAATATGCTCAACTGTACTTTGGGTACGGATGCATTTTGCACTGCTTCACTTACGATATTGTTACCTGCTTCTTCTCGCACATGCTCTTTCTCTAACTGCTCCATAATCGCTGTTGCTCGGTTAATTAATGCTATGGGCATACCCGCCATTTTTGCTACTTGTATACCAAAGCTATGCGTGCTGCCGCCGGTGGCCATTTTGCGCAAGAAAATAATTTTATTGTTCAGCTCTTTGTGTGTGATATGGTAATTTTTTACGCGCGGTAAATGTTCTTCTAATTCATTCAACTCATGGTAATGCGTAGCAAATAAAGTCTTTGGCGCAAAGGGGCTATTGTGTATATATTCCACCATGCTCCATGCAATCGAAATACCATCATAAGTAGCCGTGCCTCTTCCAATTTCATCTAATAAAATCAACGAGCGCTCACTCATATTATTAATGATGCTGGCTGTTTCATTCATTTCTACCATGAATGTAGATTCGCCCCCACTTAAATTATCAGAAGCACCCACACGGGTAAATATTTTATCGGTTAGGGGGATCATAGCCGCCGCTGCAGGCACAAAAGATCCCA
Source organism: Sediminibacterium sp. FEMGT703S (assembly GCA_002786355.1). Taxonomy (GTDB): domain Bacteria; phylum Bacteroidota; class Bacteroidia; order Chitinophagales; family Chitinophagaceae; genus Sediminibacterium. The sequence continues at coordinate 235,927 of PGCO01000003.1, read as the reverse complement.
TATGGGCCATCAATGTTATGATAGCGGTTTGGCGCAGGAGCGCACTCTTACCACTCATATTCGGACCCGTTAAAATAATGATTTGCTGATCGGTTTTATTCAGTTCAATATCATTCGATACATATTGCTCATCCAATGCCAGCTTGCGTTCTATCACAGGGTGGCGGCCTTCTTTAATCTGCAATTCCAATCCCTCATGGATCACTGGTTTTCTATATTGGTATTGCAAAGCATTCTCTGCAAAACAAATAATACAATCCAATGTGGCCAGTATATTTCCGTTTACTTGAATAGGCGCAATAAAATTTTGTAAATCAGTAATCAATTGATTGTACAAGTCTTGCTCAATCGCTAAAATCTTGTCTTCGGCCCCAATAATTTTTTCTTCGTATTCTTTTAATTCTGGTGTGATGTATCGCTCTGCATTGGTCAAAGTTTGCTTTCTTATCCAATCTGCAGGCACTTTGTTTTTATGTGAATTGGTAACTTCTAAATAATACCCAAACACATTGTTGAAACTGATTTTAAGCGAGCCGATTCCCGTTCTTTCTGCTTCTCTTTCTTGTATGTTTACCAAGAATTCTTTTCCTCCGTTGGCAATATTTCTTAACTGATCCAACTCTTCATGTACGCCTGCTGCGATTACGCCTCCTTTGTTAATGAGTACCGCAGGGTTTTCTTGTATCTCTTTGTTGATGCGGGCTTGCATGGCTTCGCAGGCATCCAATTGAGTCGATAATTTTCCCAGCCATTGGTTGGGGCTATCTGCCAATAGGGCTTTTACAATGGCCGTCTGTTCTAATCCCCTGGCCAATTGTACGACTTCTCTTGGCCCAATTTTTCTCAATGCAATCTTACTCACCAATCGTTCAATATCTCCACAGGCTTTGATGGCTGAGGATAATTGTTGTCTGAGTTCGGTTTGTACAATATTAAATTCAACCGCTGCTAATCTTTCTTCAATGGCTTGCTTATTTTTTAAAGGAAACACCAACCATCTTTTTAAAAGTCTTGCACCCATGGCACTTACCGTATTGTCAATCACTTGCAATAAGGAAGTATGGCCTTCTGATTGCATGGGCAACAATTCTAAATTGCGAATCGTGAATCTGTCCATCCACAAAAACTGATCGCGTTCGATGCGTTGTATCTGTGTAATATGTTGCAGGTTAGGATGTTCCGTATCTTTTAAATAATGCAGGATGGCACTGGCCGCTATAATGGCTGCTGGCATAGCTTCTATCCCAAATCCCTTTAGAGAATGGGTATTGAATTGCTTCACTAAATTTTCTCTAGCAAATCCTTCTTCAAATATCCATCGCTCCATGGTATAGGTATAAAACCTGGTTCCATATTGCTCTTTAAATTTCTTGAGGTAACTGCGTTCAAAAATGACTTCTGCAGGTTGCATGCTCTGCAACAATTTGTCGATATATTCTTCATTGCCTTCTGCGGCAAAAAATTCTCCGGTAGAAATATCTAGTAAGGCAATACCCGTATTTTCTTCGGTATAATGTACGGCTGCTAAAAAATTATTGCTTTTGTTTTCCAGCATTTTATCGCTGGTGGCAATGCCCGGTGTTACCATTTCAGTAACCCCTCTTTTCACAATGCCCTTCACCATTTTTGGGTCTTCCAATTGATCGCAGATGGCAACTCGGTGGCCTGCTTTTACCAATTTGTGTAAATAGGTTTCTAATGAATGGTGTGGAAATCCTGCGAGCTCGCTGGAAGCCGCAGCACCATTGTTTCTTTTGGTAAGGGTAATACCCAATACACGTGACGCAATAATGGCGTCTTCTCCAAATGTTTCATAGAAATCACCTACTCTAAATAACAAAACAGCATCGGGATATTTTTGCTTAATAGCCCGATGCTGTTGCATCAAAGGGGTATCGTTACCAGATTTTGCCATGGCAACAAATATAATGATACCCGTAGTATATTTTTTGCCCTATCTTCTCACAGCTGGTCTTGCTGCTGGCAATGGTTTTCTTGGCAGCTTTGCATCACGCTGTGCAGTGTGGTATACAAAACTCGCCACGATGGTCGCCATTTGTTTTAAATCGTCTTCTATTAAATGGTCGTACACATCCATATTGCTATGGTGGGTGCGGGTATCGTATTCAATGGGGTCTTGAATAAATTGAAAGCCCGGTAATCCCACCCCATCAAATGATTGGTGATCGGTTCCACCTGTATTGTTGATGGTAACGGTTCCAGCACCTAAATCTTTGAATGGGGTTAACCATGCTTTAAAAATATTTCTACATGCTTCATTGCCTTGTAAATAAATACCCCTGATTTTTCCGGTACCATTGTCGATATTGTAATAGCCAGATAATTTTTCGTGCTCTGGTAATAAGTTCATATCTGCTGGATCGGCAAAAGTCTTTTTAACATAGCCTCTTGATCCCCAAAGGCCTTGTTCTTCTGCGCTCCATAATCCAATTCGGATGGTGCGCTTAGTTGAAATATTCAAGGCTTTTAAAATGCGCATTACTTCCATCATCACTGCAGAACCTGATGCATTATCAGTTGCACCCGTTCCTGCCTGCCATGAATCTAAGTGTCCTCCAATCATCACGATTTCATTTTTCAACACAGGGTCAGTTCCAGGGATTTCTCCTATCACATTATATCCCTGTAAATCCTTGGTGAAAAACTTAGTCTTCACGTCCACGTCTAATTTAACAGGAGTGCCTGTTTTGGCAATGCGTAAAATGCTGTTGAAGTCTTCTATGCCTACCGCTATGTCTAAGAAATTCTCCGGAGCTGTGCCCTGATAAGCACCACCACCTTGTGCAAATACGGTACCATCATGGCTTCTAACGCCTCCTGAACTTAATAGTGCTACTGCGCCTTCTGCCTTGGCCATATCCTTTAAAATAGCCATCATACGGGCTGCACCGCCTGGGCCACGTTGTTGTGCCATTGCTTGTTGTTGTCTGCGTTGTGCGGCAGTATCTACTGGTCTTGCTGGTGCCATAGTGGCTGCTTCCATTTTAGCCAATTCCTCTTCGGTATATCTTACAGCATCTGCTTTAAATGTATGTTTATAAGTAACCAGTTGATCCATCATGATTACTTTGCCTTTTAATTGGCCTGCATATTTCATTAAGTCTGCGCTGTCTTTGGCACTGATCACCAATACTTCTGCATTTTGTAATTTTTTATTGCCCGCTGTCCAGGTTTTTGGATAAATCATGATAGGTCTATAATAAGGAGCTGTCATAGCCATATAGGATTTCTCTAGTTCCCATCCTTTTCCAAATTCACCCCATGCGTCTAATTCGGCTTTTTCAACGCCCCAACCTTTCAAGGCATTGATGGCATAATTGGCTGCTCTGTTATAACCTGGCGAATTGGCCAATCTTGGGCCGCTCATATCGGTTAGGTTAAAAGCAATGTCCATCACTTTGGAATTTTCTAATCCTTCTTTGCGGATTCGATTGATCACGGCCTGGTCTACTGGCTCGGTGCTTTGTGCAAAAGCCATGATGGGGCTGGCTAGGGCTAATAGCAAGGAATGCTGAACAAATTTTCTCATACCTGTTTTGTTTCTGTTTGGTGAAATTGGTTTGTTTAAAAAGAGTTTGTTAATGTAGTTTTTTTCTAGAACAAACTGCTAAAGATTATTTGAGTGGATGGGTTTACCTTTGCCTCATGCGCAAATGGTCTATGCAAGAATTGGGGAGAAAGTCGATTGCCGATTTTAAAGAAGCCCCTAAAACCCCGCTGGTAGTGGTATTAGACAATATCCGAAGCATGCACAATGTGGGTTCGGTATTTAGAACAGCCGATTCTTTTCTGGTAGAAAAAATGTACTTATGTGGCTATACGCCCCAACCGCCGCATAGAGATATCAATAAAACTGCATTGGGTGCTACCGAAACCGTTGCTTGGGAGTATACCCCTACTACGGTGGAAGCAGTCCAAACGCTTCAAGAACAGGGCTACAAAGTTTATGCAGTTGAACAAGCGGAGGGGGCTGTGTACCTAGATCAGTTTAATCCCCCCGCACAAAAAATCGCCATCGTGATGGGCAATGAAGTAGAAGGGGTTGCCGATGAAGTGCTCGATATTTGCGATGGTTGTATTGAAATTCCGCAACTGGGTTCTAAACATTCCTTGAACATTTCGGTGGCTGCGGGCATTATTATATGGGCCATTACCGAACGCACCGTTTTAAAATAATTCAATTTGACTACTGTTAAAAAATACCTCAGTCTCGTAAAATTTTCTCATACCATTTTTGCCATGCCCTTTGCTTTCATTGGGTTTTTTCTGGCTATTCCAGAAGTTACTGCTTCCGGCGGATGTATTATTATGCCGGGCACCATGTCTGGTATATTGTCGCCAGTTTTATTGCAGAAAGGCTTATTGGTATTGGTTTGTATGGTTACCGCTCGCAATGCGGCTATGGCTTTTAATCGCTATTTAGATCGTCATTTTGATGCACTCAATCCGCGCACGGCTATTCGTGAAATTCCTGCGGGCATTTTATCGGCCGAGTCTGCGCTGCGTTTTGTAATTGGCAATAGCATTGTTTTTGTTATTGCTACTTGGTTCATTAATCCGCTTTGTTTTTATCTCTCTTTTGTAGCTTTATTTGTCGTGTTGATTTACAGCTATACCAAGCGTTTCACGGCTTTATGTCATTTGGTATTAGGGGTGGGATTATCACTGGCTCCTATCGGCGCTTACTTAGCTGTTACGGGCAGTTTTGCTTTATTGCCTTTGTTGTTTTCTTTTGCCGTTATTTTCTGGGTGAGTGGCTTCGATATTATTTATGCTTTGCAAGATGTAGACTTTGATCAATCACATCAATTGAATTCTATTCCTGCTGCTTTAGGTAAAGAGCGGGCTTTATTGGTAGCTCGTTTATTGCATGTTTGCAGTGCTGCCTGTGTTACCATTGCCGGAGTATATGGTGGTTTTCATTGGTTGTATTTTCTGGGCTATGGAGTATTTGTGGGCATGTTGATTAATCAACATCGCTTAGTAAAACCAAATGATTTGAGTAAAGTGAATTTGGCTTTTATGACTTCGAACGGTATTGCATCTGTGGTATTTGCTATTTTTGTCATCGCTGCTTTGTTTTTGCAGTACGGCTGGTGAGTACAGATTGAGTCTGCGGCGGGTATAATCCGCCCAATAACTAAAAAATATGGCTAGAATTATTTGTATTGATTATGGTGGTAAACGCACGGGCTTGGCGGTGACTGATCCTATGCAAATCATTGCGACTGCACTCACCACTATTCCTTCTAAAGAATTGGTTTCTTTTTTAAAAAACTATATGGCTACCGAGCCTGTAGAATTAATCTTAATAGGAGAGCCCCTTAATTTAGATGATAGCCCTACGCATGGTACGCCTTTGGTTAAAGAAGCTATCCGATTTTTAACAAAAGCTTTTCCTACTATTCCTATTCAAACAGTGGATGAACGTTACAGTTCTAAACTAGCGGTACGAGCCATGGTAGATATGGGCATGAAGAAAAAAGACCGCCGCGAAAAAGGTAACATTGATCAGATTGCGGCTACTATGTTATTGCAAGAGTTTTTGCAAAACCGTTAACTGGCTTTGTTGGTTCGTTGTTTCGGGGTACTTTTGCCCCCATTATAATTAAAATAGCATGATTCTTCCTATTGTAGCGTATGGTGCACCTGTGTTAAGAAAGATAGCACAACCCATTACCAATGAATATCCTGGTTTGACTAAACTGATTGAAGATATGTGGGAAACCATGTATTCGAGCAATGGGGTTGGTTTGGCTGCGCCTCAGATTAACCGTGATATCCGGTTATTTGTGGTAGACTCTGAGCAAATTTTTGAAAACTTAGAAGAGGATGAGCAGGGCAAATACAATGATGCGCCTGGTATTAAGAAAGTTTTCATCAATGCGCAAATTGAAGAAATTCATGGTGAAGAATGGGCCTACAACGAAGGTTGCTTAAGCATTCCTAAAATTCGTGAAGATATTATGCGGGGCGAAGCGGTTACCATGACTTATTACGACGAAAATTTTAAGCAGTTCCGTTCTACTTTTTCTGGTATTACTGCGCGTGTTATTTTACACGAGTATGATCATATTGAAGGAAAATTATTCATTGATTATTTAAAGCCTTTGCGCAAAAAAATGTTGCAGGGCAAACTCAATGATATCAGTAAGGGCAAGATTAAAGTGGATTATAAAATGAGTTTTGCCAAATGAGGCGTTCACTAATTTTCGCCTTCATTTTCTGCTGTTGCTTTTTGCAATTGTCTTCGCAGTTATTGGCGCAAGACAGTACCTTAATCATTGATGAAAAGCGGTTTACTTTATCGGAGGTTGTTGTTAGAAATAACTTGGATTATAAAATGCTCTTAGAGCAAATTAAGGAAGACACTACTTTTTACAAAGCCTTCAAGAACCTACGTATACTGGGTTTTAGCTCGTACAACAATATTCAAATGAAAGACAAGAAGGGTGCCGTGGTGGCTTCTTTGTCTAGTAAAACCCGTCAGAATAGAGTCAATGGTTGCAGAACCATGGATGTATTAGAAGAAACCGTTACAGGCGATTTTTATGATCGTTCGGGTGATTATAATTATATGACTCCTGAGTTGTATGCAAGTTTGTTTTTTACTAAAGGAACTATTTGTGGCGAAAACAATATTGTAGCGGGTAAGAAGCGTTCTGTGGCGGGTAAAAAAGGGATGGAGAAACACAAAGAGCAATTGAAAATGTTGTTCTTTAACCCGGGTAAAAAAATTTCGGGTATCCCTTTTATTGGAGATAAATTAGACCTCTACGACGAAACCGCGCATAAATACTACGATTATCGCTTAGATATTGAAGAATACAAGGGGGAACTCTGTTATGTATTCTCCATTATGCCCAAAGCCAATTTAGGGTTCATTAAAAATGATCGCATTGTAGTAGACCAAATGGTCACTTGGTTTAATATGAAAACCATGTCGGTATTGGCTCGCAATTATGCATTAAGCTATAAAGCGGGGGTATACGATTTTGATGTGAGCATGGAAGTAGAAATGACCAACCTGGGCAATAATATGATTGTTCCTAAAACACTTCGTTACAAAGGTAATTGGGACGTGATTTTTAAGAAGCGCGAGCGGGCTATATTCACTGCCACGCTATTCGACTTCAAACGCAATTAATCGCTTAATTTAATTTTCTGCCTGGTAGTACCCTAGTCTTTTTATCAATCTTATTGATATCGGTTAATTTAACCACCAACCTTGCATCAGCTACATTGCCGTTGCCGTCTCCTGCAGATGCTCTGTATATATTTCTGTCGTAAGGAATTTCTACTGTTCCATTGTCCCAGTTATTTCCTGCTATAACAAATTTGTCTTCGTTTTCTGCTGGAACAAAAAGGAAGGAATTGCCGTTTTCGAAACTAACTCTTACGCCATTCATGTCGCCAGACTCTGCTACACCTGGGGTATATGCGGGTATCACAATTTCATTAATGAGTTTACCATTGATAAAGCGAACGCCTCCAGAAGCTACTTCTGCTTTTGCACTATCCAAAGCCCTGGTTAATGTTAGTTTCTGATCTATATAAAATTGTATTCTTTTAATATCCACATTATAAGCCATCAACTTCATTTGTAATTCACGCGTGAAGGGTACGTATTCGCTTTTGTTGTTTATGTTAGGAATATTAACGGGCGAGTTATTGTACTGTGAATTGTTGCTTAGCGGTGAATTATTGTATAATGTGCCACTATTATTATTATTGTTGAAATTAGTGCCTGTATTTAAATTGGAACCTGTATTCGCATAATTGGGTACAGGAGTATTTTGTTGCGTGTTACTTTTTAAGTAGCCCTTTGTGTTACTTCCACTGTTTAAATTACCAGCACAGCCAGTAAGTAAACCTAATCCAACAATCACGATGCCTGTTAATGAACGAGACATATCTTTAATTTTTAGTTTGTTTGGCAAGTTCCGTTATTTTAAGTGAATTATTTATTAAAGCTTGTTTTACTCCCTTTTAATTTGATTTTAAAGGGCAAAATCCCTACCAGTTGGTAGGAAATTTCCGTTTGTATTGCAACAAACCGTCATAAAATAACAAAATTACGTATTTGCCGCATTCTTCAATAATCGGTGGTTATATATTTTCGGTGGCATCCATCCAACCTTAAAAGAAATCTATTATGCGAATTATTGACCGATTGTATCAATATTTAGAATTTCATGCGTTAAGCGCTTATGCTTTTGAACAGCGTTGCCAATTGAGCAATGGATATTTAGCCAAACAGTTCCGTGCCAAGGGCACCATGGGTTCGGCTGTTTTACTCAAAATACAAGAATGTTTTACCGACTTAAATATTCATTGGTTGCTTACTGGAAAGGGTAAAATGATTCGGCAAGTTTTACCTTATAGCAGCGAAGAAGAGCCTGATATTGCAATGGTGCTGCTGTTGCAAGAACAAATTGCTTTGCTCGAAAAGTCTTTGGCCGATAAAAATGAATTGATTCATTTGCTCAAAAAAAAGCGCCCCTTAAAAAGGAGCGCTTTGAGTAGCTAGTTTTGGTTAAGCGTTTTCTTCTGCATAAGAAGAAACTGGTTCGCAAGTGCAAATCAAATTTCTGTCTCCATGGGTATTGTTTACCCTTGCTACACTTGGCCAGAATTTATTCAAGGTTACATAGTACAATGGAAATGCGGCTTCTTGTCTGCTGTAAGGACGGGTCCACTCATCGGCACAAACCAAGGCTTGTGTATGTGGCGCATGCTTCAACGGGTTATTCAATTTGTCTGCTTTTCCTGTTTCAATGTCTTTGATTTCTCCGTGGATTGCAATTAATGCATCACAGAAGCGGTCTAATTCTGCTTTGTCCTCGCTTTCTGTTGGTTCTATCATAATCGTTCCTGCAACTGGGAAACTCATGGTAGGAGCGTGGAAGCCATAATCAATCAAACGCTTTGCAATATCTTCTGCTTCTACTCCTGCAGTTTGTTTGAATGGTCTTAGGTCTACAATGAATTCATGCGCACAAGTGCCATTTTTTCCGGTATACAAAATAGGATAGTAGTTCTCTAATCTTGCTTTCATATAGTTGGCATTGAGGATGGCATATTCTGTGCTCATTCTAATTCCATCTGCACCCAACATTTTGATATATGCATAGCTGATTAATAAAATGCTCGCTGATCCAAATGGTGCTGCACTTACTTCTAATCCTGTTTTTTCGTATCCTAATAAATGGCCTGGTAAGAATGGTGCTAATTTATCATTCACACAGATAGGTCCCATTCCTGGGCCACCACCGCCATGCGGAATAGCAAATGTTTTGTGCAAATTCAAGTGACATACATCGGCCCCAATCATGCCTGGGCTGGTTAATCCAACTTGTGCATTCATATTCGCACCATCCATATACACCAATCCACCATTTTCATGAATTAATGCACAGATTTCTTTGATGGTTTCTTCAAATACGCCGTGGGTTGATGGGTACGTAACCATTAATCCACCCAAAGTATCTTTATACTGTTCTGCTTTTGCTTTTAAGTCGGCTAAATCAATATTTCCTGCTTCATCACATTTTACCACTACTACTTTAAAGCCCGCCATTACTGCACTTGCTGGGTTTGTTCCATGTGCACTAATCGGAATCAACACAATATTTCTATGTGCTTCATTTCTGCTTTTATGGTATTCTCTAATCGCCAACAAGCCGGTGTATTCGCCTTGTGCGCCACTATTGGGTTGTAAGCTACATGCTGTAAAGCCTGTAACTGCACATAAATATTGATTCAGTTCGGTGAGTATTTGTTGGTATCCTGCTGTTTGATCAATAGGTACAAAAGGATGTAATCCGCCGAATTCTGGCCAGCTTACTGGGATCATTTCGGTGGCTGCATTTAATTTCATGGTGCAACTTCCCAAACTGATCATGCTGGTATTTAGTGAAAGGTCTTTATTTTCTAAAGACTTGATATAACGCATCATTTGGCTCTCGCTATGGTGCGTATTGAACACTGGATGTGTTAAATAATTGCTGGTTCTGTTTAATGCGGCTGGTATTGCAATGGTTGTATTGCTTAAATCTATTGCTGCTGCTTGTTTACCAGTTGCTTGTTCAAATACATTCACCAAAGCTTGTACATCTGCTGCTGTAGTGGTTTCATCAATCGTGATGCCTACCGTACCATCATTAAAATATCGGAAATTAATGCCAGCATTCTCTGCTGCTGTTTTTAATTGTTGGGCATCTACTCCACTAATATGTAGGGTGTCAAAATAAGCTGCATTGTTTTGTTGTACGCCTAAGCTGCTCAATGCTTTTGCGGTTGCATTGGCTAGTGCATGTACCCTTGATGCGATGTTTTTTAAGCCTACTGGTCCATGGTATACAGCATACATGGCAGCCATATTGGCCAACAATGCTTGTGCTGTACAAATATTGGAAGTTGCTTTTTCGCGTTTGATATGTTGTTCTCTGGTTTGTAATGCCATTCTTAATGCACGATTGCCTTGTGCATCTATACTCACGCCTATTAATCTACCTGGCATGCCTCTTTTGAATTCGTCGCTGGTTGCAAAGAATGCTGCGTGTGGTCCACCATAGCCCATTGGTACGCCAAAGCGTTGTGCCGATCCTACTGCTACGTCTGCGCCCAATTCTCCTGGAGAAGTTAGTACGGTTAACGCTAATAAATCGGTGGCCATGATTACGTATGCATTGGCTGCATGTACGTTTTGGATGAATGCTTTATAATCTTCTACTGAACCATTATTAGCAGGGTATTGTAAAATAGCGCCAAAATAAGTTTCATCAATGCTTGCTTCTTGATAATTCCCAAATACCAATTCTATTTGAATTGGTTCTGCTCGAGTAATTAATACTTGCTTGGTTTGTGGGAATATATTGTTGTCTACAAATAATTTGGGCTTTGTAATATTATCTGTTTTGTTAGCAATATGAAACAACATCGCCATGGCTTCCGCTGCTGCTGTTGCTTCGTCTAATAAAGATGCATTCGACATGGGTAGTCCGGTTAGGTCGGATACCATGGTTTGAAAGTTCAAAAGGCTTTCTAATCTACCCTGTGATATTTCTGCTTGATAAGGGGTGTACTGGGTATACCATCCTGGATTTTCAAAGATGGTTCTTAATATAACACTCGGTGTAATTGTGCCATAGTAACCTTGGCCAATATAGTTTTTGTATAATTTATTTTTAGCAGCCACTTTTTTCAATTCTGCTAAGTACTCAAACTCACTAATAGCTGCAGGTACTGCTAAGTCTTCCTTAATTCTGATGCTATCAGGTACTGTCTTGCTAATCAATGATTCTATATTCGGTTCCTGAATGGTGTTTAACATGGCTGTTAAATCGGTCGCATTAGGGCCAATATGTCTTCTCTGAAATTCGGTGGATTGTTGCTCAAATAAATTCATACTCAAACGGGCGTTTTTTGTGGCGCAAAGGTAATAAGTAAGAACATCAATTTAACTGCTTTGTTGAGCGAATAGCATAATTTTACTGCGTTGTGATTAATTTCTTAATATGTTTAATGGATACTTGTGGAAGACTTAATGATTAATTGGGAGAAAAAATCTGCTGAGCACCAAAAAAAGTATGGTCAGTTTTTAAAAAAAGCCAATAAGAACAAAGTATTGAAAGTGCTGCCCGATTTGCATGAAAAGGCTTTTGAACAAATCAATTGCTTGGAATGCGCCAATTGTTGTAAGAATTACTCTCCTAGGTTTAAACAGCCCGATATCAAAAGAATCAGTAAGTACTTGGGTATGAAGGAAACGGCTTTTATTGATCAATACCTCAACCTAGATTCGGATGGCGATTATGTGGTAAAATCTACCCCTTGTCCTTTTTTGGGCCAAGACAATTTCTGCAGTATTTATGATGAGCGTCCTTCTGATTGTGCTCGTTTTCCTTACACGGATGAAGATGTTTTATTGAAGCGACCGTTGATTACTTTGAAAAATTCCAGTTTTTGCCCTGCTGTGTACCATGTAATGGAAAATTTAATGGCAATTGTGAAATAGGCTTTTTGCTAATACTTCATCTTTCTAAGCGCAGGGGCTTTAAACCAGGTAGCTACTACCACTAGTATGGTCATTGATCCCCCAAAAACAACCGATGGTATTACGCCCATTATTTTTGCTGCCAATCCACTTTCAAACTGGCCCAATTCATTGCTGCTGTTGATGAACATAGAGTTTACACTCATGACCCTTCCACGCATATGATCGGGTGTTTTCATTTGTACAATTGTTCCTCTGATGATTACACTAATTCCATCTAGTATGCCGCTCAATAGGAGGGCAAAGAAAGAGAGCCAAAATAATTTAGAGAGCGCAAATACTATGATGCAAGCGCCAAATCCACCCACGGCCCATAGTAATATTTTCCCTTGATTGGTTCTTAATGGGAAGATGGTTGCTAGGATAATAATACAGATGGCTCCTATATCGGTGGCTGCATTCAACCAGCCAAACCCGATGGGGCCTACTGCTAAAATATCTCTGGCAAATACAGGTACCATGGCTACCGCTCCCCCAAAAAATACTGCAAATAAATCTAGGGATAATGCACCCAATACTTCCTTGGTTTTAAATACAAATTGCAAACCTTCTTTTACACTTTCTAGTCCTGTTTTCTCTCCTTTCTTATTCAATGCTGGCTTGGCTTTGAGTCGGTATAAAAAAGCGAATCCTGTTGCAATAAAACTTACTATTATCATGAGTGCGCCGGTATTTCCAATGCCGGCTATTAAAAATCCCGCCATGGCATGGCCTGTTACCGATGCCGATAACCAAATGCCTTGATTCCAAGTAGTAGCGCTTTGTAATTGTTCCCTTGGCACTATTGCTGCCAACATGGTGCCAAATAAAGGCCCTGTGAATGCTCGGATTATTCCCGTACAAAAGATGACGATATATATCGAAAATGCTACCCAGTTTTTTCCCAATTGCTCCAGCGAGTAATGCGTGCTCAATAATAGCAATGCAATGGCACAGCTTAAATAGAATAGTATTCCTCTGAGTAAGAGTTTTCTTTTTTCACTAATGTCAATGATATATCCCGCGTACAATGCCAATGATACGGCTGGTATTACTTCGGCTAGTCCAATCAATCCAATGGCAAATGGATCATTGGTTAATTCGTATATCCACCATCCAGTTAATGTGCCCAACATTCTTAGGCCCATAATAAATAAAAATCGTCCTGTTAATAAATGCCTGAATTCGGGTATCCCCAATACCTTGAATGTTTCTTTTTGTTGTGGTGTATTTGGGGGCATTCGATTTTTCTAGGGTAGGGTAAAATAATGTTGTCCTTGGTCTAAATCTTTTTCTAATGCATCTAATACTACCTGCACATGTGCGGGGTTGCCTATAAAGTCTGCATTGCTTGCGTCTATAAATATGGTTTTGATATGGTGCTGTTTGATATAATGGGTATAAGTCTCTTGTATATTAAACAAATACTCATCTGGTATGGCTTGTTCAAATGGCCGATTTCTTTTTTTAATATTTTGTTGCAACTTATTAACGGGTGCATGCAAGTATATTAACATGTCTGGAAATACCAGTTGTTGATGTATAATATCAAATAGCTTTTGATATAACCTAAATTCTTCTTCTGGTAAATTAACCTTGGCAAATAATAAGCACTTCGTAAATAAATAATCTGAAATAGTAATGCTCTGGAATAAATCTTTGGTATGCACTAATTCTTTTAATTGCTTATAGCGTTCTGCCATAAAAAACAATTCTAATGGAAATGCATATTGCCCCGGATTATCATAAAACTTAGGCAAAAATGGATTGTCTGCAAATTCTTCTAAAATAATTCTTGCGTTCAATTGCTTGGCTAAAAGATTTGCCAACGTGGTTTTTCCTGCTCCAATATTCCCCTCTATCGTAATAAACTGATGCTTCATGAATTTGCTGCTGAGCGGTCAAAATTAATCGCTGACGCGTTCCTTATATCATTTTTTTTTGCACATCCCCTTGGTCGGTACATTCTTGCAACAATTCGGTCATGGTTTTTTGTAGAAGGGGATGCACTAATTCTGGCGCTATTTCTGCCATAGGTATCAAGGCAAATCTACGTTGATGCATGGCAGGATGCGGCAGTTGCAAAAGGGGCGTATCCAATACCATTTGATCAATTTGTAATATATCTAAGTCTATGATGCGTGGTCCCATTTTGACGGTTCTGGTGCGTCCCATAGCTGTTTCTATGGCCAATAATTGCTGCATGAGTTCCGCGGGGTCCAGTTCTGTTTCTACCACTAGCGCTTGGTTCAAGAAACCTGGCTGATTGGTAAATCCCCATGGGGCTGTTTCGTAATAGGAAGATTGTTTAACTATTTGCCCACATTGTTGTTGTATATATGAACTGGCATTTTTTAGATAGGTTGCTTTGTCTCCTAAGTTGCTTCCGATTAATAAATAGGCTATATGCATAATTGGTAGTATACTAAGCTTCAAATATCTTTAATAAATAATCGGTTAATCAATTAATATGAGAGGATTTTTAAAAATTGTATTCGCAACGTTTATTGCATTGGTGCTTTTCACGCTTATTGGCGTATTCGTTTTAATTGGTATTGCTACTAGTGCAGCTTCTTCCGATAAACCCATTATTGGATCTAAAGCAGTTTTGGTTTTAGACCTTTCAGTTCCGTTTAAGGAACAATTTAAAGAAGATCCTTTTGCTGCTTTAGTTAACAATGGAGAGGAAGAATCCCCGTCTTTGTTTCAGGTTACGCAATTATTGAAATATGCCCAGAGGGATTCTGCTGTGAAGGGATTGTATATTCTTTGTGCCGATAACGCCAATGGTTTTGCAGCAAGTGAAGAACTTAGAAAAGCAGTGGTTGATTTTAAAAATAGCGGAAAATTTGTAGTTGCCCATGGGGAAGTGATTTCGCAGAAAGGATATTATATTGGTAGTGCTGCCAACGAATTGTATTGTAATCCTCAGGGTGGGGTAGATTGGAGTGGATTTTCTACCAATTTGTTTTTTCTAAAAGGCATGTTAGATAAGTTGGAAATTCAACCACAAATTTTTTATGCAGGTAAATTCAAGAGTGCTACCGAACCACTCCGTGAAACCAAAATGACCGATGCCAATAAATTACAAACTGGTGTTTGGTTGGGCGATTTATATACCCATTTTTTACAAGCTGCTGCAATGTCTAGAAATCAAGATACTGCTGTTTTGAGAAGCTTGGCTGTAAAGGGTTTGGTGCAAACGGCGCACGATGCCAAACGATATGGGTTGGTAGACGATTTAAAATATGATGATCAAATTAAAGCAAGTATCAGCAAGAAATTAAGACAGGAAATTAAAACCAAAATCAACTTTGTTAGTCTTTCAGATTATGCGCAATCTGCTGATTATGCTTCGAGTGGTAGCGAAAAAATCGCATTGGTTTTTGCGAATGGAGATATTGTTTCTGGTCAAGGTGATGATGAAATGATTGGGAGTGATAGTTATAAAAATATACTGCGTAAAATTCGCTTAGATAAATCTATTAAAGCGGTTGTATTTCGAATTAATTCTGGCGGGGGAAGTTCTTTAGCCAGCGAAGTAATTTGGAGAGAAATTTCTTTAATCAGAAAAGAGAAGCCTGTGGTGGTTAGTATGGGCGATATGGCTGCTTCTGGCGGATATTATATTGCCTGTAATGCGGATTCTGTTTTTGCCAATGCCAATACCATTACTGGTTCTATTGGAGTTTTTAGTGTTGTACCCAATATGCAATCCTTTTTTAAGAATAAAATTGGGGTCACTTTTGACGGGGTTAAAACTGCACCTTATGCAGATATGGGCGATGTGAGTAAGCCTTTAAATGACAATGAGAAAAGGTATTTTCAATCTGCTGTTGATAGTATTTATGCTACTTTTTTATCTAGGGTTGCCGATGGTAGAAAATTAGGCCTTGCTGCTGTGGATAGTATTGCGCAAGGTCGTGTTTGGACAGGTACCAGTGCTAAAAAGATTGGCTTAACCGATCGTGTAGGTGGTTTACAAGATGCCATTGATTGCGCAGCACGTATGGCGGATATTAAAAGGTCTGAGATTAAATTGAAAGAATATCCCGAGAAAAAATCTTTTATAGAGGAATTAATGGGAGGGTATAAAAAGTCTGTTTCTACTCAACTATTGAAAGAACAGATCGATCCTACTGTTTTACAAGTATTAGGAGAATTAAAACAAGTGAAGCAAATGGTGGGTGTTCCTCAGGCAAGGATTCCCTTTATGGTTAATATACAATAGATTTGCCCAAAATAAATAGGATGAGTAAACCGTATAGCCAATTGCAGGCCATGATGGCCATTACTAAAGGGAGTTTAAGGTCTATTTTCAGGAGTCCTTCTGCGGTAATTTTTAGTATTGCTTTTCCCATGATTTTTATTTTGGTGTTTGGGTTTATTGGAAGTGGAGGAAGAGTGAGTGTAAATATTGCCTTTGCAGAACAAACGGATACCCTGAATCCTATTTATCAAAGTTTGAAATCTATTCCGGGTATTAAAGTGGTTACTAAAAAAGGAGCTCCTTTACAAGAAGATTTAGAAAAAGGGCGAATTGCCGCATTAATCAATATTGTTGCGCAGCCCAATGCTGCTGTGCCTTATAGTATTCAGTTAACCAGTTCTGAAGCCGCCAATCCGCAGAATGTTCAAGTGCTTCAATCTATTCTAAATGCACTGATTAGTGGAATCAACCAGCAGCGGTTCCCATCAACCCCTACGATTGCTACTGTTAGTAAGGATGTTAAGAAAATCCCGGGTAGGGTATATAGAACCATTGATTTCATTTTACCTGGTCAATTAGGGTTCTCTTTATTAAGTGCGGGTGTATTTGGGGTTGCTTTTTTGTTTTTTAATTTAAGACAACAATTGGTCCTGAAGCGCTTTTATGCAACGCCTATTAAACGTTCTTATATTGTTTTAGGCGAAGCATTGAGTAGGGTTATTTTTCAAATGATTACTGCAGTTATCATTATTTTGGTAGGGCATTATGCGTTTAATTTTACTTTAGTCAATGGCCTTGTTACGTTTGCCGAAATCATGGTGCTTAGTTTTATTGCCTTGATTTTATTTATGGGCTTTGGTTTTATTGTAAGTAGTGTAGCTAAAAGTGAAAGTACCATTCCTCCTTTTGCTAACTTGATTACTTTGCCTCAGTTTTTATTAGCGGGTACTTTCTTTTCTATCGATAATTTTCCAACTTGGTTGCAACCCATTTCTCGCATGTTGCCTTTAACGCATTTCAATAATGCGATGCGTAATATTGCTTTTGAAGGTGCTGGTTTAAAGGATTGTAGTTTTGAATTAGGGGTGTTGGGTATTTGGATTGTAGTTGTTTACATTGTTGCGTTTAAAACCTTTAAATGGGAATAGTATGAAGTTAATCAAGCTGGGAGTTATCAGTGTATTGGTATTGGGCGTAATTATTACTTTAATTGGTTTGTTGTTTCCTTCTACAGTGTTGGTTTCAAGAGCAGTGGATATAAAAGCCCCAAAGGATTCTATTAAAAGTAAAATAATTGATATTCGGCAGTGGCCAGTTTGGGTAAATGGAATGAATGATGCATCTGTTTCAATAGAATCTGCAAGTAAGGCCAAACTAGGCAACTCTTTGGTTCAAATTACCCAAATCACAGACTCCACTGTTGTGTCTACCTGGACTAGTTTAAATGGCCAACAACAGTTAAGTACGATTCGTTTAATTGGAGGCAATACTGGTCAAGCATTTGTGGTAGTACAATGGCAATTTGTGCAGCAAATTGGATGGTATCCTTGGGAACGTTTTTCTTCTATGATGAACGACAAAATTATGGGGACAATGATGGAGCAGAACTTACAATCCCTTAAAAAAAATCTCGAAAAATAATTAATTGTATAAATTAAAAAACCCCGAATCGATAAATCGATCGGGGCTTTTTTTGGTTACATAACTATTGGGGAAACAACTTATTAATTGGCAGGATCTGCCGGTGTATTTGGGTTGTTATCTCGTTCTCTGCTAGGATAAGGGAAGAATGTTCTTCTTCTTTCTCCTGCAGGACGGCCTAATCTTCTGTTGTCTTCTAATCTCATTCCGCTCATACATAATTCTATGCAACGTTGACGATAAATCTCATCAATTAATGCTGCAGTAGTTACTGGTCCGCTATAAGCAGTTAATCCTCCACCAACGCCAAATGGATCGGCACTAGGTAACTGGGTTCTTACCGCGTCAATTTCAGCAACAGCTGCTGTTAAATTAGGTGCTGATTGTCTTACAAAACACTCTGCTCTAATCAAACGCATTTCGTCTGGTAAGTATACAGGGATTGCTTGTGTTGGTGCGTTAAAGAATCCTCTGATTCTATGGCGTGGTAGAATAGTAGCATTGATTGCTGTGTAAAAAGGTATACGCTGATCGTTCAAATCTGGTGCTAAAGCAGTAGGTAAACCTAATGTTGAATCCTGAATTTGAAACACGTTATTGGTTGCAGTTGCAGTAGTAAATATAGGGTTGGTTACAATGGCATCGTATCCTAAAACCGCACCAGTATAATTTAGGTCTACTGCATTTGCTGCGGTAATTGCAGCTGCAAAATCTCCTGCAAATAAACTGTAGCGGGCAATTAAGGCATTGATGGTATTGTTAAAGAATGCAGTATTCACGCTAGTAGGAACGTTAGCAAAAAACGCTGCGCTAGGGGCATTAGCTCCTAATGCAGTTTGTGCTGCACGTAATGTAGTAACTGCTCTTCTAAATCCATCTGCTCTGCTTTGGAAGGTTGCTGGTGTTGTAATTGTTCCAGGAGCAGCAGGAATTTGTTCAAAGAACATAGATAAATTACCTATTGCCATTGCTTTAAAAATACTTGCATAAGCAATTAAGCCAGATGCATAAGCTTTATCTCCTAATTTATTAGCACCATTAATTACATTGTCTGCATCATAAATGATCTTGTTATTCCAAGTCCACATATTGCCTACAATGCCATTTAAATTATCTACAACTGCTCCACCTGTGAACAGTTGAAATTCATCAACGTTACCAGCATTCATCAACCTAAATTCATTGGTTAACGCTCCTGCTGCTGTAATGCCGTTGTATACAGGGCTAAGTCTTCCGTTGCTGTAAACGTTTTGTAATCCAACAGCAACACCTGCTAATCCTCTTGGCGTAGAAAATGCATCTGTATCGCCAATTGCTCCGGGGTTGGTAAAGTCTTGCTTGCATCCAACCAAACTTACTCCGGATAAAATAATCAATAATAATTTTTTCATGTTAACTAGTTTGATGGGTTTAGAAATTTGCTACAACACCGAATTGGAAAGTCTTCGGAATAGGTACGTTACCAAAGTCAACCCCTCTGAACAAACTGCTTTGTCCGGTAGCGTTGGTTTCAGGATCGTATCCTCTGTAGTTGTCCCATGATATTAAGTTTCTTCCTGTTAGCGTTACAGTTAAGTTGTTGAATAAGTTGCCCACTTTGCCAAATGCATAACCTAATGATAATTCACGCAATTTGGTGAAAGAACCATCATCAACTCTCCACTCTTCAATTCCATAAGTTCCGCTGATATAACCTCTAGGAAGTTCTCCTTTGTGTTCTCTTTGTGCTAGCTCACTTCCGTTACCTACACCTTGTCTTGTTCTGAAATCGGCATTAAATACTTCTACTCCAGCTACTCTGTCTAATTGGAAACCAAAAGTCCACTTTTTGTAAGTGAAGCTATTAATTAAGGTTGCAGTATAAGTTGGGTTAGGTGAACCTAGTACTGATCTTAAAATAGTAGAATTAGGTCCTGTAGTAAATGGTAAGCCTGTTGCAGGGTCTAAAGTTGGAGTACCAAATGGTTGACCATTGGCAATAGGGCCTCTTGCTGTTACAGGAATACCTGCTGCATTCTTAACTTCAGTTCCGTTGGCATTTCTAGCAAAGAAAGTAGAATAAAATACTGGGGCATCGTATCCAGGAATCAATGCAAATACCGCACCAGTTGGTGCTGCAAATGTGATGAATGGAACACCTAAGTTTTCAATTCTATTTCTGTTCTTATTAAAGTTACCAGTGATTTCCCATGAAAAGTTTTTGTTCTTGATAGGAACTGCAGTAACCATGATTTCAAAACCTCTATTGCTTAATGAACCTACATTCTTGGTAGCTGTTGGGAAACCAGAACTTGGTGCATTGGTAATATTTGGTACCAATAAATCTGTTACTTTTTTGTTGTAATAGTTAACAGTGATTTGTAATCTATTTCCCAACAAAGCAATGTCTGTACCAATTTCAAGTTCCTTCTGACGCTCGGGTTTTAAATCAGAACTAATTGTTGCAGAAGGAGAGGTTAAACTGGTTCTTCCCAAGAAAGGAGAGATATTGTAGATATTAAAACGATCGTATGCTCCAATACCTGTTAAGTTTCCACTTTCACCATATGCTGCACGAATCTTAAATACATCCACAGTTTTTGCTAAAGATGAATTCTTGAAGAATTCTGTTTCAGAGATAATATAGTTACCACTTACTTTAGGGTAGAAGAAGTTTCTATTATTCTTGTCAAATACAGATGATCCATCAATTCTACCTGCAACGGTTACGAATAATTGATTGTTGAATTTGAAGTTTTGTTGTAAGAAAAACCCGCGAATTGATCTTTCACTTCTTCCATCTGAGTTAGGCAACAATGTGCTACCACCTGTTGCAGTTGAAATACCTGGTAATAAACCACGGCTTTGTGCTAAAATAAATTGTGCTTTTTCGTACTGCTCAGAATAACCGAACTGTGTTACAGAAGATAATTTATTGGTTAGCTGTGTGGTATAAGTAAAGTTTAGGTCGTGGTTGAAGAAAGTAGAGTTAAAACTTGCTGCACTTGCATAACCATTTAATGTTGGGTCTAATGTTGCACCACCACCATAAAATCCTGGACTAGCATTGTAAGGATATGGAGGAATAAATGTAGTTCCGTTTTGTGCAATATTATCTAAACCTGCAGTATAGTCGATCACTAAACCTTTAACAGGGAATAACTTGAATCCAACATTTGAAACAGTTCTATTGGTTACGTTTCTTTGTTTGATATCATTGATAATTGTCAAAGGATTCACACGTCCTCTTTCACCAACTGCTTGTAAATTACCATTCACGTCTCTTGCACGAATATTGTGGAAGTTACCAATGATGGTCATTGAGTTGATAGGAGAGAAGAAACTATTACCATCAGGCAATTCATTGGTCGCATTGTTGGTATAATTGATACCAGCATTCCAGCTAAACCAGTTGTTTACTTTGTTGTCTAAGTTTAATCTGAATCCAAAACGAGTGTTGTCTGTTCCTCTAATAATACCTTGATTGGTATTGTAGTTTAAAGAAGCAAAATAGCGCATTTTGTCTTGACCACCTGTGATAGATACGTTGTTATCAGTACCCATTCCTGTTCTAAAAATATCATCTTGATAATCGTAACGTGTAACAGGAGATGTTGTCGTAATGGCTGGAGTTAAAATGTCTTGTGTTAAAGCCCCAGGTCCATCAGTAGGTCCACCGAACTTGGTAGGCGCGTTATTAAATACCAAACGCTTTCTCAATGAATTGGTATTTACTTTAGAACTAAAGGTAATTTTTGGTGCTCCAGTAGATCCTCTTTTTGTAAAGATTTGAACTACCCCTGCATTTGCACGGCTACCATAAATGGCAGCTGCTGCAGCACCGTTCAAAACTTCAATACGATCAATATCATTAGGGTTAATATCAACCATTCTATTTTGTCCCACCGCTCCAGAACCATCATAATCACTCATTGCATTGGTAACTCTAGCATTCGAGTTGTTTAAAATTACTCCATCTATGATGTACAAAGGATCAGAAGAACCAGAGATTGAGCTTACACCACGCAATTTAACACTCATACCACCTGCAGGGTCTCCTGAGTTTTGAGTGATTTGTGCTCCTGGTACTTTACCTTGTAAAGAAGCAATTGCGTTAGGAGAACCAGCATTGTTAATTTGACTTCCTTTAACAGTACCAATAAAGTTTCCTAATTGCTTTTTAGTAGTACCCTGAGAAGTACCAGTTACTACTACTTCATCTAAACCAGTTGCATCTTCTCTTAAAGCAGCATCAAAACTGAAGCTGCCAGTAGTTGCAGTGATGGTCAAATTCTTTTCTGCAGACCTAAATCCTACAGAAGAAATTACTACATCGTATTTACCTTGTTTAAGGTTTACAATAAACTGATAAGTACCATCAACAGCAGAAGCTGTTCCAGCACCAGAGTTTTTAATCGTAATGGATGCACCAGGAACAGGAAGTCCTTTGCTATCCGTCACTTTTCCTTTAATGGTTGTTTGGGCTTGCAAGCCAATTGTCAATGCCATACCGAAGAGAAGGAAGCACAACTTCGATAAAACATTGGCCTTGCCATTGTTAACATTCATATGCGTGTCGTTTTGGGTTTTAAATAACAGTATAAATATATAAGATGTGCGGGAATATCTTGTTTTTGTTTATATATACGGTGAATAACTGGGGGAAAACCGCAAAAAACGGCTGTTTTGCGGCTTAATGCGACTGAATCATCCGAAGATTTCTTTTAATTCCGCTAAATTTTGCTCTTTTCAGCGGGCTGTCTTTGAAAACGGTTTTAAAAGTTTCTTCTGTCAGTTCTTCCCATTCACTGGTACTTAAATTCAAAATTGCGGGGATTGGTTCAAATGCTGGTTCTTGATGAGGTTTGCTAAATCGATTCCAAGGACAAATATCCTGACAGATATCACAACCAAATAACCAATTTTGAAATTGATCTTTCATGCCTTCATTTAACATGGCATCTTTTAATTCAATAGTATAATAGCTAATACATTTACTTCCATCAATTTGCTTATTTGGTAAAATAGCTTCTGTAGGACATGCGGTTATACACTTGGTACAAGTGCCACAATAATCTTTTACAAGTGGGTCGTCGTATACTAATGGAATATCTACAATTAATGTGGCAATGAAAAAAAAAGAACCTGCATTTTTATGAATTAGATTACCGTTTTTGCCCACCCATCCCAAGCCCGATTTCACCGCCCATGCTCTTTCTAAAACTGGTGCAGAATCTACAAAACCTCTTCCATTGATGTCACCTATTTTTTGACGAAGCGATGCTAAAAATGTTTTAAGCGTAGCCCTGATTACTTCATGGTAATCTTTACCCCATGCATATTTAGCAATAAGCGGCGTATTGGGTTTTTGTTCTTCTGTGGGATAATAGTTCTTCAACAGGGTAATCACTGAAAGAGCACCAGGCACTAATTTTGTTGGGTCTATTCTAAGGTCAAAATGGTTTTCCATGTATTGCATTTTGCCGTGCATACCCTTATTCAGCCAATGTTCTAGCTTTCTAGCATCTTCTGTTAATTGCTCGGCTTTGGCAATGCCGCAATAAGAAAATCCCAACTCATTGGAAAGCGATTTTACAAATTGTGTATTTGATTGTATTTGCAACATTAATTACAGTTGGCCACTATTTGTTCGTCAATAATATTTTTCAATTTTAAATACACATCTTTCTTTTCTTCAGACAATAATTCTCTTGCAAAAAAGACAACTGCATAGTTTCTGCATAGATCAATCATTGGCCATGTTCCAAATAAACCTGGGCTTGCTAATACAGTTGCATTTCCATTTTGGTCTGTTTGAAGTACCCATGAACCTAACGCATAATTATATCCTTCTGCCGATTTTGGTGCATACTTAATCATGGCAGAAGTCGTTTGAGTTTGTAATAATAATTTCACCGATTCTTCAGATAAAACACGCTTGCCATTAAACATTCCTTTGTTCAAAAGCATCGAACAAAAATTCATTAAATCATTTGCAGTGGATTGTGCTCCACCCGAAGGGTTAATCGCATTTAAGCTAGAAAAATTAGTGCCCCTCATTTGTAATGGTCTTAATATTTTTTCTTGCATCAATTGTTCAAAACCTCTTTTTAATGCTACTTCAATATATCGTCCTGCTATATTCATTCCAACATTACTGTAACTGAATGCTAAACCAGGATTGGAAACAATTTCTCTCTTTGATGCAAATTCTTCTATTTCTTCTTCAAGGCTATTGTATTTATTTCTTTTTACAAAATTGGCTAGTTTAATGGGCTCCGATTCTATACCGGTTAAATGACTTAAACATTGTCTAATTGTAATAAAACCTTTGCTGTATTTAGTAAAAATGGGTAGGTGCTTACTAATTTTATCATCGAGTGAAATTTTACCATCGTCTACCAATGCCATGATCAATGCTGCAGTTAACCATTTGCTACTACTTGCAATAGGTGCTTGGGATTTAGCAGTGAATTCACCTGCAGATTTGGAAAAAATCACTTTGCCGTCTTTGTACACTAATATCACAAACTCTTTCCCCAACTCTTTATTAGCTGCTGCAATTGCTGTTTCTAATCCTTGAAAATTAAATTGTGCACTGACGGGCTGAAATATTAACATAAAAGCCGTTGCTAGACTGACTATTACGCATGTTTTAATTTTTTTTAGCGACATAATTTCCGAATTGTTGGCTTGGATTATAGTTTGATTGATAGTATAAAGTTAAGTTAATCAACACAATTATGAATCTGAACAATTATACCATCAAAGCCCAAGAAGCCATTCAGGCGGCACAACAAGTTGCTTATACCAATAGCAATCCATCTATTGAAACAGAACACTTGTTAAAAGCCTTGTTAGCCGAAAAGGATTCAGCAATTGATTTCCTGTTAAAGAAGAATAATGTGAATCCTGCTTTTTTAGAAGTAAAGCTATTGGAGCAAATTAACAAGCTACCCAAAATTCAAGATGGAGAACCGGCACAAAATGCTGGTAGAGATTTTAGCAATGCCTTGTTAAAAGCAACTGCGGTAATGGGTTTATTTAAAGATGAATTTATAACACCTGAACACTTATTGATGGCATTGGTACAAATGAATGATGCTACGGGTAAGTTGTTAAAAAGTGCAGGATTAACCGAGAAAGGGTTAACTACTGCAATTAAAGATTTGCGTAAAGGAGATACTATTCAATCTCAAGCACAAGAAACACAATTGAATATGCTCAACAAGTTTGCTAAAAACTTGAATGATATGGCCAGGCAGGGCAAGTTAGATCCAGTCATTGGCAGGGATGAAGAAATAAGAAGAACCTTACATATTTTAACCAGACGCTCTAAAAATAATCCTATTCTTGTAGGCGAGCCTGGGGTGGGTAAAACGGCCATTGTTGAAGGGCTTGCCATGCGTATTGTAAATGGAGATGTTCCTGAAAACCTAAAATCAAAAGTGATTTATGGTTTAGATATGGGACAATTAATTGCTGGCGCAAAATACAAGGGTGAGTTTGAGGAAAGATTGAAAGGGGTTGTTAAAGAAGTCACTGATAGTGATGGAGATATTATTTTATTCATCGACGAAATCCATACCCTTATTGGTGCTGGTGGAGGAGAAGGTGCCATGGATGCAGCTAATATTTTAAAGCCTGCTTTAGCTAGAGGTGAATTGCGTGCAATTGGTGCAACTACATTAAATGAGTACCAAAAGTATTTTGAGAAAGACAAAGCTTTAGAAAGAAGATTTCAGAAAGTAGTGATAGATGAACCAACTGTTGAAGATGCTATTTCCATTTTGCGTGGATTAAAAGATCGTTATGAAACACATCACCATGTTCGCATAAAAGATGAAGCTATTATTGCTGCTGTTGAATTATCGAATCGTTATGTTACGGATCGTTTTTTGCCAGATAAAGCCATCGATTTAATTGATGAGAGTGCTGCAAAATTGAGGCTCGAGATGAATTCGATGCCAGAGGAATTAGACAAGTTAGAAAGACAAATCAGGCAGCTCGAAATTGAAAGAGAAGCGATTAAACGAGAAGATGACGAGGATAAACTAAAAGAACTCAATATCGAAATAAGCAATTTGGCTGTTGAGCGTGATACCTTAAAAGCAAAATGGACACAAGAAAAAGAGCTAGTAGAAAAAGTTCAAACTGCTAAAGCGAATATTGAGCAATTAAAACTTGAAGCAGAACAAGCAGAGAGAAATGGTGAATATGGTAAAGTTGCTGAAATTCGCTATGGGAAAGTAAAAGAGCAAGAAACATTAATTGCCTCTGTAACTGAACAGTTATTAAATTCTTCTGAAAAAAGATTATTGAAAGAAGAAGTGGATGCAGAAGATATTGCAGAGAGTATTGCAAAAGCCACTGGAATTCCTGTTGCCAAAATGTTGCAAGGGGAAAGAGAAAAACTATTACACTTAGAAGATGAATTGCATCGTCGTGTGGTAGGACAGGAAGAAGCCATAAGCGCGGTATCAGATGCAATCAGAAGAAGTAGAGCAGGTTTGCAAGATCCTAAAAAGCCAATTGGTTCATTTATTTTCTTGGGTACTACTGGAGTAGGTAAAACTGAATTAGCTAAAGCATTAGCAGATTATTTGTTTGACGATGAAACTATGATGACACGCATAGACATGAGTGAGTATCAAGAAAAACATACAGTGTCTCGTTTAATTGGTGCTCCTCCAGGGTATGTGGGTTACGATGAAGGTGGACAGCTAACCGAAGCAGTAAGAAGAAAACCTTATAGTGTAGTATTACTTGATGAAATTGAAAAAGCCCATCCTGATGTTTGGAATGTAATGTTACAGGTATTAGATGATGGTCGCTTAACAGACAATAAAGGAAGGATGGTTAATTTTAAAAACACCATCATTATCATGACTAGTAATATTGGTAGTCATTTAATTCAGGATGCTTTTGAAGGTGTTGTTGAAACGGGCATTGAAGAAGCAACCGAAAAAGCAAAGTCCGAAGTGATGCAATTGCTAAAACAAACGATTAGACCTGAGTTTTTAAATAGGGTTGATGAAATTATCATGTTCAGCCCTTTGAATAAAAAACAGCTAAGAGGAATTGTTTCGATTCAACTAGAAGGGCTCAAAAAATTAGTTGCTGAGAACGATATTTCTATAAATTTTAGTGATTACTTAGTTGATTATTTAATTGAACAAGGTTTTGATGCACAGCTAGGAGCTAGGCCATTAAAGCGATTAATTCAAAAGTTAATTGTGAATGCTTTAAGTAAAAAAATCTTGTCTGGGGATATTGATAAGAATCAACCAGTATTGGTAGATGTGTTCGATGGATTTGTGGTATTTAGAAATGAATAACCTAGAGGTAAAGTTGCTAAGAAATGTTGAAATAGGTAACTTTAGGAAAACTATTGTATGCGTTTTATACTCTGTTGTTTACTAATCAATTTCACCCATTTTGTAATGGCACAAAATGTGACAATTGCTAGGCCAACTCATCATTTTATTGAAGTATATGATGAACAAGGTAAACTTTTAAATAGCAATGTTCCTGGTGTAAAGGGAAGCCCCCTTTGGAAGGATGACTCGCGTAATGCTACTGTAGAGTTATTTAATGGTAGAATTCATAAAAATATAAAAGTAATTGTTAACCTAGTGAGTGGCCAAATTAACTTCATTGATAATAAGAAGGAGTTTGAATTTAAAGAACCAATTAAAAAAGTCACCATTTATTACAGCGAAGAGGGGGTTGATGATTCTACTCAATTCATCAAATTGGTTGCCTATGATTCATTACTATATCAAGTAAAAACGAAAGGGTTGAATTATAGTTTGATTAATCGCTTGCATAAAAAAATAGTTGAGAATTATGATTACGGCAAATCTTCAAGTAATTTATCTTTTCAACAATTCAATGATTTTTTTCTTTTAGATGTCAACAATAATGTAGCCCTTCCCATAAAAGGGAAGTCTTTTGAACAATTGTTTCCCAAAGACGTAGACAAAGTAGCTCAACTTTTTCCAAAGTTGAAAAAAAGAAAAAGTTTAAGTACGCAAGAGATTAGTTTAATCATCGCTGTATTGTAAAAAGGTTTTTTTTGTTAAAGTTTGTTTAACAGGCAACGGCATTTAAACAGCCTGCGTCTATCTATTACAAACGCAATAGATGGCATAACACTACACAAAAACCTTCAACCATGAAAAAAACAACTCCCTTTAAGTTGATTGCTGTATTAGCAATTTTAGTGTCTATTGTGTTTACTGCGTGTAATAAAACCTCCTCTGTCGAAAATCCAATAGGGATGCAGTCTGTGTCGGTTTTATTGACTGATGCACCTGGCGTATTCGATAACGTTTTTATTGACATTAAATCAGTTTCATTACTCATTGATACCAGTAAAGACACGCGCAAAAAAGATACCTGTGATTGGGATCGAATAGGTAGTTCTAGGCATGCTAAAAATGATTCATCATTGGTATGGCAAGACCTGGGTGTAAAAGCAGGTGTGTATGATATCTTAAAGTTGCGCAACGGTGTAGATACGTTATTGGCCACAAGTACTGTTTATAAAGGTGCTATTCGATTAATTAAAATTGAATTAGGGACTAATCATAGTTTAATTAAAGACAGTGTTAGTTATCCATTAAATATTCCTTCTAACGAGAAGTCTTTCGTGTTAATCAAATTGAAAGGAAACGAATGGGACGAATATCTGCCTAACAAATCTAGACTTTGGTTAGATTTTGATATCAGTAGATCTATTGTAGAAAAGAACAATCAATTCTATTTGAAACCATATATTAAATTTTTTACTGTAAAATCAACAGCGGGTGTTTCAGGAAAAGTAACTCCAAAAGAAGCGCAAGCGGTGATTACAGTATTTAATAGCACAGATACAGCTTATGCACTTCCTAACCATGAAGGCTATTTTAAAATTCGTGGATTGAAAGAAGGGACTTATTCTGTTTTTGTAAATGCATCCAATGGTTATGCAGATATAACCATCAACAATGTACTGGTGTCTAAAACCAAAGAAGCGCAATTGGGTTTGATTACCCTCAAAAAATAATTTACCCTATTATCCCTCGATTATGCAAATCCCGACAACTATATTGTCGGGATTTTGTATTTTACGCCATGCAAAATAAATTTCTACTTTACGGCGCAAATGGATACACTGGCAGATTAATTGCTTCAATGGCGAGTCAATTCAATTTGATTCCTGTTTTAGCTGGAAGAAATTCAACTGCTTTGAAAGAAATGGCTTCAGCCCTTTCACTTGAATTTGTAGTAGTCGATTTAGATGATGCTACTGCACTAGAATCAACATTGAAAAATTTCCCCTTGGTTTTGCATGCAGCTGGTCCTTTCAAATTTACTGCACAAAAAATGGCCAAAGCATGTTTAGCAACGGGTGTTCATTACTTAGATATTACTGGTGAAATTGCTGTTTTTGAATTATTGAAAAAAATGGACGGTATTGCCAAAGAAAAAGGAATCATGATTATGCCCGGTGTTGGATTTGATGTGGTTCCCACCGATTGTATGGCCAAATTTTTGCACGAAAAAATGCCTAATGCAACCCATTTGAAATTAGCTTTTGCCACCATTGGCGGTAAACTATCTCACGGTACTGCTACTACCATGGCAGAAGGAATGGGTGAGGGGGGCGCTGTTAGAGAAAATGGAAAAATCACTCGGAAACCACTTGGTCACAAAGGTTTTTGGGTTGATTTTGGTGTTAAAAAAATGTTTGTCATGACCATTCCATGGGGAGATATTTCTACTGCTTTTACCACTACAGGTATTCCCAATATTGAAACCTATACAGGCGCTTCTCCCAAAACCTTTTCTATGTTAAAATGGCAAAACTGGTTTAATTGGGTGCTCCAACTTTCTTTTGTAAGAAATTATTATAAGCGGAAAATTAAAAAAATGCCTGCTGGACCTGATGACGCTATGCGGGCCAAAGCAAAGTCATTGGTTTGGGGAGAAGTTACCAATGATCAAAATGAACAAATGAGTGCTACAATTCAAGGTCCTGAGGGGTATACTTTAACTGCAATAAGTAGTTTACTCATTACACAAAAAGTTTTATCTGGAAATTATAAATCAGGTTATCAAACTCCTGCTGCTTGTTATGGTGCAGATTTAGTGTTAGAAATTGATGGGGTTACGAGAAGCATCAATTAATATTGCATTTAACTAGTAATAATGGCTTCAAATAAAAAAGCAGCAGTTGGTTTTATTTTTATCACAATCTTGATTGATGTTATTGGGATTGGGTTAATCATTCCAGTTGTGCCAAAGCTAATTGAAGAATTGGTTCATAGCAGTAGCGCCAGTTTAGCGGCTCAATACGGAGGATGGCTTACTTTTTCTTATGCATTCATGCAGTTTTTAATTTCTCCTGTTTTGGGTAATTTAAGTGACCAATATGGAAGAAGACCTATTTTATTATTTTCTCTTTTAGGTTTTGGATTAGATTATTTATTTGTTGCATTTGCGCCTACCATTACCTGGTTGTTTGTTGGTAGAATTATTGCTGGTATTACAGGTGCTAGTATTACTACTGCGTCGGCTTATATGGCTGATATTAGTACTCCAGAAAATAGGGCTCAAAATTTTGGAATGATTGGAGCCGCTTTTGGTTTAGGATTTATCATTGGTCCAATGCTAGGTGGTTTATTGGGCGAATATGGATCAAGGGTTCCTTTTTTTGTGGCAGCAGCCCTGGCTTTGGCTAATTGGTTGTATGGTTATTTTGTTTTACCAGAATCCTTAGATAAAGCTCATCGAAGACCTTTTGAATGGAAACGTGCTAATCCGTTGGGATCTTTGCTGCAATTAAAAAAATACCCTGCAGTTGCTGGTCTTATTGGTTCTCTCGTTTTAATATATTTAGCAGCACATGCTGTTCAAAGTAATTGGAGCTTTGTGAACATTGAAAAATTTAAATGGTCGACCAAAATGATTGGGATATCGTTAGGCGTTGTTGGAATTTTAATTACCCTTGTTCAAGGTGGATTAATTAGGGTAATTAATCCTAGAATTGGGAATGAAAAAAGTGTTTATTTAGGCCTTACTTTATATACAATAGGATTAATACTATTTGCTTTTGCAAATCAAAGTTGGATGATGTTTGTCATTCTTATACCCTATTGTTTGGGTGGAATTGCAGGGCCGGCATTGCAATCGATTATTTCTAGTAATTTTCCTTCTAATGAGCAAGGAGAACTACAGGGTGCTTTAACAAGTATAATTAGCATTACATCTGTAGTTGGGCCATTAATTATGACTGGTTCATTTGCTTATTTCACCGATGATTCCGCACCTTTTTATTTTCCAGGGGTTTCCTTTTTAATTGGTGCTATTTTTATGTTGTGCAGTTTAATCTGGGCTTACAATGCATTGCATGTAAAAAAGATAAAGAAATAAAAATGGCCCTGTAAAACAGGGCCCGCATATCCCCCGATACGCTAATGAACAACTTAAAGTTTCTTTAATTCAAGTAATATTTGATTCAATGATTTCTTCTGGGGTTTTAATGAAATCACCGGAGTATTATAGAGTGTTTTTACATCTGTTTCACCAAAATAAAATTGATTTCCAATTAAAGAGATACTGACTATATGAACCTTTTTTTGAAGTGGTACTAAATTAGCAGAGAAGCTTCTTGAATTGAGTTCTGGTTTTAGTTCGATAGATAAATTATAATCATCCGTAGTCATAAATACTAAACTGTTCTTATTCGTAAAATTGGGAGGTAATATCACATTCAATTTACCTAAGCTCCCAATTTGTTGGAATGGCCTTGCAATTAAAATCCATCTTAATTGATTGGTAGTAATGGAGTATTGCTCAATATCCTTTGACCCAGGATTTCCTGCTTGTTTAAAAATGGCTAATTGAAATTGATTAAGACTTGCTTCATTCCAATTAAATAGTGGATCCATTTGTAATTGCGTAGTAAGGACTCCAGATTCTTCGCCTCTGTAAATTCGCATTTGCTGCATTACAATATTATCTTCATTGCCTATTCTTATTTGGTAAGAAATAGCTGGGGCTATATTAATTGCTTGTCCATTGGAGGAAGCAAGAATGCAAATACCCAAATCTGATTCTAGTAATTCGGCATTATTATGGGTTGATTTTAGTGTTCTTATGAAAGCCGATTTTTCTCTCATCACTAATACCTTAACTTCTACTTTCCCAGGAATCAGATTTCCTGAGCTATTGATAAAGGCATTGGCAGGAAAAATAATCTTTAGTCGATCCGTGAATGTAATGGTCTTGCCAACAGCCCCTATCAAACTATCTTTATATTGATAAACAGCCGTAGAATCTATAATTCTATTGATAGCAGCATTGGTAGGTATAGAGGCCGACCAGCTGGTATCATTCATATCATTTCCCGAATACAATGTAAAATTACCTTCCGAAACTTCTTTATTGCATGATGCGAATAGCATTAAGCCAATCGCTGCAAAAAGTCCATATTTTCTGAGTTTCGTTAGCATTATAATCGAGATACGAGGTTCGGTTTATTTGTTGCCTATCTTTTGTTTAAATTGAATCTTAAACCCATCATCAGCCCGCCAATACTAAATCTTTGATTAAAAGAAGCTTCTGGGGTAGTCATATTAGATAAGTTGTATCTAAAGTAGGGTTCAAAAAATAAATGAGTGTTATAGTTGATTCTCTTTGTTACACTAATGCCTGCATATAGTCCTAGACCAATATTACTTCTGTATGCCATATTGGTCTCCTTATTAAGCGCTACAGTTGATAAACTACTATCTAGCATTACTCCTTGGTACCAGCTAGAAAGATTAATGATTGCTCCTGCAGTTAAGCCAATTCTCAAATCGTCATTGCCAACTTGATAGCTTGCTAAAATCGGAATGTCTAAACTTCTAAATCTATTCTTTACTGTATTGGTTTTGAAGCCTATCTGTGTAAGTGTGCTAGTATCTCTTACCAAAAGGGTATCTCCTGGTGCCCTAATGATTGCCCTTAGGGTTACTACCGTAGTTGTTCTAGTTTCATTTTCAGTTCTATAGGTAAACCGTTCATTTATTTGCGAATACTGAAGCCCTGTTTTTATAGATAAATGATCATTGAGCGGTTTTACAATCCTAAATCCCGCAGTAAATCCTGGTCTCAAAGATTCGCTACTATCTTTTCTGCTCATTAATTGAGCGCTTGCAGTGTTATTGCTAACTGATTTAAACGGCATATCAGGTGAAATAAATACTTCCAAATCCCAATCAGGGTTTCGCATTTTTCTATCAGTAGGACAAATCACTACATTCTTGAAGCTAGATGCATGATTGTATCGATTCACCTCCCTCGTAAAAAATGATTGGATATTTTTTTTCTGTTTAATATAGGCATCCCCTGCTTTTTCTGTAAGCTCATAGCTTTCAATTTCAGCTGCTGATTCTGTTGGGGTGATAGCTAAATGGCTATTGTTTTTCTTTGCAATTATTTCCGCATCATTCTGTTTGATGCTTTGTTCAAATGGAAATACCGATTGATTTTGCTTAAAAGAACCAGTAATATTTTTACGATTTAATTTCCATTGAATCTTTGTTTCCATCTCTGTTTTTTCATTCCTGATAAGGCTCTCTTTTGGAGTTGTCCCAGGAGTTACTTCAAGCCTTGGATTTGGCGTTAGGGTTGGCTTAATTTCTGGAATTGTTGTAGTTTCTGTGGTTGTATTTATTTCGGGGATGCGTAAATACAAATAAGCAGCGATAGAGCCAACAAAAAAGAGTAATAGGATAGAAGCCGCAGCCATATATTTTTTAGGGAACCAGGCAATCAGTCTTCTTTTATCTTCATCATCCGGTTTTATTTTGTTCCATAAGTGGGAGGGAACCGGAACCGTATAATGATATAATTTGTCTTGAATCAAATCATCAAAACCTTCGCGTGGTTCTGATAAATCATGCGCAGCAATTTTATTCCATAGCCCAGTAGGTACAGACCCGCTGTATTGCTTTAGTTTTTGGTTAAAAATAATATCAAATTCCTTATTGGTCATTAAACGGCAATCTTTTGTAGTTGCAATATTTGCGATTGCAACATTTTTCTTGCTTTTACCAATTGACTTCTACTGGTGCCAGCTTGTATGTTCAACATTTGTGCTATTTCATCGTGACTATACCCTTCAATTACACTTAGGTTAAAAACCATTCTATATCCTTCTGGTAAAGCACCTATTAATTTTAATAAATCTTCTTCCCCTAAATAATTAAAAGCGCTTGGATCGATGGATGGTAAATCAGCGTGATGGTCATCAATTTCTTTAAAACTCATTTTTTTGCGCTCTAAATGCCTGATGGCTGTATTTACCACAATTCTTCTGATCCATCCCTCGAACGAGCCTTCAAATTTAAATTGGCTGATATATTGAAAAACTTTAATAAATGCATCTTGCAACATGTCTTCTGCTTCCATATTGTCTATGGCATATCTTAGGCATACGCCCATCATCTTGCCTGCGTGTTGCTCAAATAGCATACGCTGACAGGTTGGGTCCTGTTTAATACAGCCTTTTATCAACTCGTGCTCTGTCAAATGAGGGTTATTTAGGGTTGACAATATATAAGACGACATCTATTATAAAAATGCTGCCTAATTATTTTGAATAAGCCAAATTTGAATAAAAAAGCCCCTAAATGTTTAGGGGCTTACATGATTTATCAAAAATTTAATACTTACTACCTTAAAAATTGGTCGTGTATATAGTCTACCACACTCACCAAACTACCCGTTTCTTTGAAAACTTTTAGTTGGCGGTCAGCCCCTGTACCTACTTCAAAAATTTTAGCCACATATTCCACAACATGCCTGCTTCCTAATTCGTCTACTACATCGTCTACAAAATCAAGTAGTTCATAAATAAGTGCCTTTGTATCAACTTCTGTTTCTTTACCAAAATCAATCAGTTTACCGTCTATTCCATATCTACTAGCCCTCCACTTGTTTTCATTAATCAGCGACCGCTGGTAAATCATGAAATTCAAGTTTTGGTTGCGCAACTTGTAAATTTTTGCGCAGATTGCTTGAAAAAGCGCTGCAATCGTCATAGTTTCCATAATATTCATAGGAACATCACAGATTCTGAATTCCACGGTATTAAAGAAGGGGTGTACTCTTAAATCCCACCATATTTTTTTTGCATTGTCTATACAATTGGTTTTTATTAAGAGATTAACATAGTTTTCATAAGCTTCAAAACTCTCAAAATGGTCGGGAATTCCTGTCCTTGGAAATTTATCAAACACTTTGGTTCTAAATGATTTGTATCCAGTGTCTCTAGATTCCCAAAAAGGGGAGTTGGTGCTTAATGCATAAACATGGGGTAAAAAATAGCGCGCTGTATTGGCAATATGAGTTGCCATTTTACGGTCTTCCATTCCCACATGAACATGTAATCCAAAAATTAAATTACTTCTTGCAGCTTCTTGTAATTCGTTTACAATTTGATTGTAACGAACATGGTCTGTAATCAATTGGTTTTCCCAATGGCTAAATGGATGTGTGCCTGATGCACCTACCCATAATCCTAAATCACCAGCTATTTGGGCAATATTCCCTCTTAGTGAAGCAACGTCTTTAAATGCTTCATCAATATTTTTACAAATATCTGTCCCTACTTCTACTACAGCCTGGTGCATTTCTGCTTTAACCTTGTCTTTCATGGTTAATTGCCCCACCTGCACTATTTTCTGTTCATGACTTTTTAACTCCCTAGAAATGGGGTCTATCACCATGTATTCTTCTTCTACTCCTAAAGTAAAATGCTTGTAATTTAAATTAGACATAAATGATTCAAGATGGCTTTTAATATAATGGCTGTCCGTTAGCACTTCTTTTGATGTATTCTCCCCAGGTTAAATTGTCTTTACCATCTTCTTGTGCTAATGCTTTTTCAATGGCATAGTTGGCTGCAGTTTCAACAACCCAATCAAAATTTTCCTGGCCTACACTTTTGATGTCTGCATCTGGAGCAGGATTACAAAAGTCAATAGCATAAGGCACTCCGTCTCTTAATGCTAATTCCACGGTATTAAAATCGTACCCTAAATATTGGTTGATTTTAATAACGATATCGGTCATCATTTTAATTTTCTCTTCAGATGGTTTAAAGTCTGCAGCATATCTTAAATGGTGTGGATTTCTTGGTTCATAAGACATAATACGAACATGCTTTCCTCCAATGCAATAACAGCGATAATATTCTTCAAAAATAATTTCTTCCTGTAAAAGCATTACCAACTGTCCTGTTTCGGCATGCTTTTCAAAGAAGTCGTTCATATCTGTTAACTTGTAAACATTCTTCCAGCCTCCGCCAGCAAAGGGTTTCATATATGCAGGAAATCCTACATAATTAAAAATCCCTTCCCAATCTAGTGGGTAAGATAAATTGCTAAAAGATAATTCTGCAGTATCTGTTGGTAAATCTTTAGACGGAAGAATAACTGTTTTAGGAACTGGAACATCAATTTTAGTAGATAAACAATTATTAAAGAATTTTTCGTCTGCACTCCACCAAAATGGATTGTTAATTACTGCTGTACCACAAAGCGCTGCATTTTTAAGATAAGCCCTGTAAAAAGGGACATCCTGACTGATGCGATCGATTATTACAGCATAACCACTGTTTTCGCCTTGCATTACTTTATCAATTTTAACTGCTTCAGCAGTAATACCTTCTACCTGCTTGCTATTAATTCTCTCGATAAAAGCATTCGGAAAGCTTCTTTCTTGTCCAAAGAGGATACCAATTTTTTTCATGATCGCAATTTTTATTCTTGTTTTGTAATTTAAGCTATCCTTGCATAAATAAAAAAATCTACCTAGTTATTTTTATAATATATGTTTTTTTAATTCAATTTTCAGGCAACTTTATTATTGCATTCCCCTATTTTTGAACTTATGCGTCCTAATAATACTTCATTGTTGTCGAATATAAAAGTTGAAACTATACAAGTACAATCTGAGTACTTAGAAAGAGAAGTGACCATAGATATTTATTTGCCTAATCAAACTGTTCATTTAGATCAAATAAGTGTATTGTTATTCAATGATGGACAAGATTTAGTAAAAATGTCTTTTGACCATATACTTTCAAATTTAATTGCAAAAGATCGGATTGAACCATTGGTTTGTATTGGCATTCACTGTGGACCACAACGAAAAATGGAATATGGTACTGCATTTTCAGCCGACTTTGAAGGGAGAGGGGCTCATGCAGGATTATATACCAAATTTATTTTTGATGAACTATTGCCTTTTATCAGAAAGAAATACAACGCCCCTTCTTTTAAAGATAAATCTTTTGCAGGCTTTTCGTTAGGAGCATTAAGTGCCTTGGATATTGTATGGAACCATGCAAGTGAATTTAGAAAAGTGGGTATGTTTAGTCCTTCATTGTGGTGGAGAAGGAAAGCCTACGACAAAGGATACGATGACGAACAAGATCGTTTAATGCATTTACAAGTAAGGAATGGAAAATTTCATCCTTGGTTACAATTTTTTATAGAATGCGGTACATTAGATGAAACTGCCGACAGAAATAAAAACGGCATTATTGATTCAATAGATGATGCACTCGATTTAATTATTGCATTAA
Source organism: Sediminibacterium sp. FEMGT703S (assembly GCA_002786355.1). GTDB lineage: Bacteria > Bacteroidota > Bacteroidia > Chitinophagales > Chitinophagaceae > Sediminibacterium. The sequence continues at coordinate 198,412 of PGCO01000003.1, read as the reverse complement.
AGGCAAAGGGATATACTCATCAACATATTGAGTATTTACAAATAGAAGAGGGTAAACATGATATTGAAACCTGGGAAAGAGCAATTCCTGATTTTTTGGTTTGGGGTTGGGGTAAGTAAATCACTCTTATGGTTGTGTTATAAATATCAATACAACCTTTGATGCTTCATATTTAAAAAAAAAGGTCCCGAATTTTCGGGACCTTTTTATATGTATTAAGTAGGTTATTAGAAAATATAACGAACTCCTAATTGCATTGACCAGGTACTAGCCAAGCTGAAGTTGTCAACCCAAGGGGTATTAACTAACTGACCACTTTGCTGTTGTAAGTTAAAGGTTGGACGACCAGTTCCATCATATCCTCTAAAAATCAAAGGCTGATTGGTAGTAGTGATTTGTCTTAAACCAGAAGACTTAAATAACATGTTGCCAAAGTTGAAGATATCAGCAGTAACTTGAATAGTATGTTTACGTGCTCCAATATTAGTGAAGATATCTTGTACTACTCTTAAGTCAAAACGGCTTACCATTGGTAAATAAGCTTCGTTACGTCCAGCATATTGACCAATATTTTGTCTTAAGTAAGGAGTTGCATCAACAAATTGTTGCCATGCAGCTAATTGCTCAGCAGCAGTTCTTGCAGGGTTTCCACCAGATGCAGCTTGTGCAACAAAGTTAGGCGTATAATCAATGAACATTAAATCAGATGAGTTATTTCCATCATTATTTAAGTCTCCATTGTAAGTGTAGCTATAGTTGTTTCCTTTAGCGATTTCACCGAATAAGCTGATGGTAGTAGCAAGGTTCTTGCCATATTCAAACTTATAAGACAAAGAAGTAATTAATCTGTGTGGGTTAACAAAAGCTGAGTTAAACAACTGCTGTGAATTTTGTGTACCAGTAGTTGGGTTACTCTGCCAAGTTGAAGTTGCCTGACTACCAGGATTAGCAGTTAGTTCATTTGCATAACTTCTAGTGTAAGCAATTGTACCAAAGAATCCTTTTGTAGACGTTTTAGTTACTTGTAAAGTGAAAGATCCACTATTACCTTGAGAAGCATTTTCTAAGATAATTGCAGAACCTAAGTTACTGTATAATCTTCTGTCTGCAGTTGCTGCAAAACGAGGTCTTGTATCTAAACCACCGTTTAATACAGCATTAGGCTCACGCTGATTAGCATTTCTCATGATAACTGCGTTGATATCTCTAGTAAACAAGGCTTCAGCAGTAATGCTCCAGCCGTTTCCTAATTTTTTATCTACCGCAATATTGGTTCTCCAAACTTGAGGGAATTTGAAATTAGGGTCCATCATAACGATGTTCGCGTTGTTGCCTAATACACCTGGGGTAGGGCTAAAGCTTCCACGATATGCATCTGGATTAGGGTTAAATAAGAAGTTACCTAATAAAGCAGGATTGGTTACAGCTTGGCTAGCCTGATACATCTGGCTATTTTGTGGCATATTGGTCAAGTAAACAAAAGGAATTCTACCTGTGAATAAACCGGTACCACCTCTTATCACTAAGTTCTCGTTGTCAATCTTGTAACGGAAGCCAACTCTAGGAGAGAAATACAAAGTGCTCTTTGTAGGCCACTCACTGGTTTTGTATTGTGTAGGAACACCATTTCTATCAGGGAATCTTAATGCAGAAACATTTGGATTTTCCAATGGTGATTCTGGGAACATGATTTTATCTACACGTAAGCCATAAGTTAACTTGAAGTTTTCGTTCACGTTAAACTCATCTTGTGCATATATACCCAATTGACCAACTTTTAAGTCTGCAGCATATACTGCAGGTTTAGCAGGATCTAATGAGAAAGTATAAGAAAATGCTGCTGGGGCTCTGTTGGTAATAAAATCATTCAAAGAATTGAATGCATAGTAGCTTGCAGATCCTGGCATAAACATATTACCAACACTTTGGTACTCATAAGTAACACCACCAGTGATGGTATGCTTTCCAGCATAGTATGTGAAGTTATTAGTAACTGAAAACACATCATTCTTCACATCGTTGTTTCTTGTGAATGGATCAGAACCTGCTGTCATGTAGTTTTGACCATTGTTGTTGAAAATATCGATGGTAGGGAAAATTCCTCCTGCTACTGAGCGTGTTGCTTGGATTTTAGAGAAAGTTGCAATAAACTGGTTAGAGAACTTGCTGCCAAAGTTTGAGTTTAATTCCAAAGATCCTGTTCTTACAACATCTTTAAATTGGAAGTTAGAGTTAGCAAAAGACATTGAGTTTAAGCCAAAACGGTTATTCGGTAAACGAGAAATTGAACCGCCTCCAGCAGGAGTAAAAGTTGGGTTGTTAGGAACACTCGATCCGTTCAAACTTTGGTCATTAAAGCTACTCAAATCACTATACTTTAATGTTAACTTATGGTTGTTACTGATATTCCAATCAATCTTAGCCAAAATTTTGGTATTCTTATTGGTAAAGTTCGGGAAGTTATCAAAAGCACCAGGATCGTATCCGTAAGCGGTTCTTAGATGGTTAGCAAATTTTGCTAATGAATCTACACTTGTGTTGCTCACGTTACCAGCACCAGAACCACCTCTTGGGCTAAAAGTAATACCCGGTCTGTTACCTTCTTCTTGCTCGTAAGATGCAAAAAAGAACAATTTATTTTTAATAATCGCACCACCTAATGTAGCACCAAAAATTTGGTTACTAGAATTAACTAGGGTAGGTAATTTACGATCACCAACATTTAAACCATTGTAATCTTGGTTTCTGTACAATCCATAAACAGATCCTTTCAAAGTGTTGGTACCACTCTTAGTAACTGCGTTAATACCAGCACCTGTAAAACCAGACTGTCTAACGTCAAAAGGAGCAATATTTACAGAAACTTCTTCAATCGCATCAATAGAGATAGGGCTTGCACCACCGCCTGGTAATGGATCAGAACTCAAACCAAAGTTGTTGTTTAAGTTTGCACCATCTACTTGGGTATTGTTAAATCTACCATCTCTACCTGCAAAACTAGTTCCGTTTGCTTGTGGAGTTAAACGCGTGAAATCGTTAATACTACGACTAATAGTAGGCATGGTATTTAACATACGCTGATTAATAACGGTAGAAGCACCGCCAGATTTGTCTCCGCTAGATTTCTTCTTAAGTGAATTAACAACTACTTCGCTTAATACTTTAGACTCGTCTATCAAAGTAGGGTTAATTACATAAGGTTCACCTAGTAAAAGATAAATATCATTTACTGTTTCTGCCTTTAAACCAGTAAAACTAATCTTTAGCGTGTAAGGTCCACCTGTTCTTAAACCAGGTAAGGTAAAAACACCACCCTTTTTTGCTAAAGAAGAATACTGAGTACCAGATGGGGTGTGTACAGCAACAAGGCTGGCACCTTCAATGGGTTGCCCATCAGCAGTTTTTACAACCCCTGTGATACTACTTGTAGTAACCTGGGCGGTTGTGATCAAAGTTGCTAAGACAGCAACCATAATCATTGAAATTCGTTTAAAAATTCTCATAATCTTGGTTTTGTGCGGCAAATATCCAACTAAAGCAGTATGTACCCAAAATCTTGTTAAAACAAAGGCTGTTTTTTAGCCTAATTATGAACATTTAATCCGCTTTTTTATATACGGAATATTTTATAAATAATTGATAATGATATGTTTATGAGATTTAATCAATATAAAAAAAACATTGATAAAAACGATTGTTTGTTAATAAAAACTTAACCTACATCCAAGTTGCAACATCCAATTACTGCTTCTAGCCGCGTTAAAACGATTGCTCACCTCAAATAAAGGTTGATGAATCATTGCTGGATCAAATGTATAAGTGGGTATCAGCAACTGATTATTTGCAAATCCTTCGAATGAAATTAGCCGCTTTCTATTGCCAGGAACCTCTAATTGTTCACCCCATTTTTTATTGAATAAATTGGCTGCATTTAACAGGGTTAATGCAACAGAACACCTGATTAATTGTGTGGTAATTTTAATTGGAAATTGATAATGCACTTTTATATCAAAGCGATGATTAAAAGGAGACCTGCTTCCGTTTCGCTGTGCATATTGTCCCCTTCTTTTTTGAAGGTAAGCGTCATTTGCTATATAGTATGCTAAAGCATCTTTTTGTTGTTCAATGGTATAGTATCTATCTTTTTTTATGAGAGGAATAAAATTCATTTCTTTTATTTCATCGGGATAGGGTATATAAATCAGGTCGTATCCTGAAGTGAATGGAGCATCTCCTGATAAATTTTTTCCATCGTATACATAACTGAAAGGACTTCCTGATTGACCTGTATAATGAATAGAGCAGTTCAGTTGTTTTTGTTTGAAACTTTTGATATGTACTTGATATTCTGCATAAACTTGATGCCCTCTACTGAAATCGGAAATAGCCATTACTGGGTTATTTCTTCCATTAACTTGTTCATTTAATTTCCAATGATTTAAAGGGATAGAAAAATTCCCGTCATAAATTGAAAAAGCGTTGCTGTAAGAATAATTCATTAACCACCTATATTGTTTTTGTTGCCACACCCAATAAATGCCAGCGCTGTAACCATATCCATTTTGATTCCCCATATTTTTAATTAATACAATTTCGTTGTATGGATTAGATCCATCGGGCAAGAGTGGAATATTTAAGGGGTGTTCGGGGGATTGTATCCACCGCTTATCAAATCCCTCCATTTGTTTTTGTAGCGGATTCAAATTAATATTTGCAAATCCTATTTCACTTAGGTTTTGATAATACATCCCATTCATGCCAATTTTATTGGATGCATTCAAGTTGGTTTCAAGATCCAAGGTTGTTCTCCAAATGGTAGGCATATTTATTTTAGCTGCCCCTAAATATACTGTCCCTTTATTGGTGCTGTACACTGTTGGTAATTCAGTTTGCCCTCGGTTATTTCTTGAATTAAAAACAAACCCTCTCAATTGTTGATTGTTGGCAAAATGGTGTAGCAATTTATTGCCATTATTGCTTAAGATTCCAGACAACCATGCATAAGGGATTCTTCCCGAAAAAATGCCTGTACCTATTTTAATGCTTGTGCGGATGGGTGCTAAATATGTTTTTATATACACTCTTGGTGAAGGTATTGAAGTGAGTATGGGCAATCTTCCTGACTGTGCACCCCACAAATCATGCAACTGTTGTAAAGCGGGTAATGCGCTGTCTTGTGTAAAAGAATCTGCTTCTACATCATTTAAAAATTTTTCTGCATTCAATCTTATTCCTGCATAAAGATGGGTGTGCTTAAAAACAGTAGTATGATAATTAATGAATAGCGCTGCTTTGATGATTTTTAATTGAGCAAGCGATTCATTTTTTGATAGAATATTACTTGTTTGATTAATGCTAAAATCGACTGTGTTTCTATTCTGCAAAAAATTACTGATGCTATAATAAAAAAATTGCCCATGCCCATTTGGGATAAAATGGTTATTTAACACACTGTAGTCCATATCTACTCCCCATTCTATCCAATTTTTCCCCCTTAATCTGCTCCATCGATTGCTTATATTCAAATTAGATTGAGTAAGCTGATTTTGAAAAGTTTCTTCTCCTGCACCCAGCATCAACATACCTTCTCCATCTAAAATTCTTATACTTGGAAATGCCTGTAACCTTGGTTGGGTATTAGATTGGTGATGATTAAATGAAAAGAGTAATTTGTTTTGTGTAAAGGCATTGATATTTTTTTTCCATTCAATACTTGCTGAATAATATTGGTGCAATTGTATTTTTCCATTATTAGAAAATTGCAGAATGTTGGCTGAGCTTAATTGGTTGATACTACGAAATCCATTAGCCCATTTTGCATTAATAGTGAGTTGATTTTTTTTATTCACTAATACATCTATTCTAATAGCAATTTTTTGTGAACTGTTTTTTTCTGTTTGATCAAAACTGCCGATATCATAGCCATGCCGGTCTTGCATCGATTGTCTAAAACGCTTTAGTTTTTCTATCCGATTGGTTTCGCCAATATATTCACTTGTATTAAATGGCCTTGTAATGGTTTCATTCACTTGATCTAGATTGATAAAATAAAATGATTTATTCGTGGCTATTGGCCCACTGATATTGACACCGGAATGCCAGTATTGATGTGCATTACTTCTGTTGGTGGTGTATATTTCTTGTGTTGGTTTATTTTTTCCAGACCGAGTGGTCATATTAATTGCTGCTCCTGTAAAACTACCCAATGAAGCATCGTATGGCGAAACCAATAACTGCATTTGTTCAAAACTTTCAGGTGCTGCAACCAATATGCCCGTTTCTCCCATAATTGTTCCTGTTGGGGATAATCCAAATAAATCATTTTGTAAAACACCATCTATATAAAACGAATTAAATCGATAATTCTGACTTGAAAACGACACTGCCCCTGTTTGGTCATTTTTTATATAAGCATGTGGTTGATGCATCATTAATCCACTTAGTCCATTCCCTCTGATTGGTAAATTGTTTAATAGATTAATAGTATTGTTTGGATTGTTGGAGCTTTTTACTAAAACAGGTTTTAAATAATTCGTAGCAGCTTGAAGGGGTATATTGATGAGTACATCTTCTCCTAAAATAACCGTGATATAATTGATTTGCATCGTATCTGCTAAAGGATATATCACAGTGAGTTTGAAATTATTCGCTGGTTTTAATTGATAAAATCCATAAACTCCATTTCGGTTGCTGATAGTGGTTAGTTGTTGGTTGGTTCCCTCGTCGGTCAACAGTAAAACCGCACCTGTAACGACTTGGTTGTTAAAACTGATTTTGCCACTGATAGAGCCTGTGGTAGTCTGAGATTTTAATCCCACCGGAAACAAAATGAACCCCCAAATGCCTACCAACCATTTCATATAAATTAATTTATACCCAATGCTACTGGTATCATTTGTTAAATAGATGCGTATTTATACGATTGATTCTTGTTTTAAAGCGGTTGCATGACTTCGATTTTGTAATTTTGCGCCACAATTCAAAATATGTTAGATAGTATAGCCGCTGCAATTGAAGATATCAGGAATGGGAAAATGGTCATTGTGGTTGATGATGAAGATCGCGAGAACGAGGGTGATTTTATTATGGCTGCCCGATTTGCTACCCCTGAAGCAATAAACTTTATGAGTAAGGAAGGTCGTGGTTTAATTTGTGCGGCTTTAACCGAAGAGCGCTGTATGGAGTTAGATTTAACTCCAATGGTTAGTTCTAATACTTCTTTGCATGAAACGGCTTTTACGGTTTCCATAGATTTAATTGGTCAGGGAACTACTACTGGTATTTCTGCCCATGATCGTTCTAAAACTATTCAAGCCTTGGTTGATCCCGCTGCAAAAGCGGCTGACTTTGGAAGACCCGGACATATTTTTCCGCTCAAAGCTAAATCTGGTGGTGTTTTAAGAAGAAGTGGCCATACCGAAGCTACCGTTGATTTGGCTAGGTTGGCAGGATTAGAGCCTGCTGGTGTTTTGGTTGAGGTAATGAATGAAGATGGTTCTATGGCTCGTTTGCCTCAGCTTTTAGAAATAGCACAAAAATTTGGATTAAAAATCATTTCCATTAAGGACCTGATTGATTACCGCTTAACGTCTGATTCTTTAATTGAAGAATTAGTGAGGGTAAATATGCCTACCAAATATGGTCAGTTTGAGTTAGTTGCTTTTAAAGAAAGATTATCAGGTGCTGAACACCTTGCTTTAATTAAAGGGTCTTGGGAAAAAGATGAACCTGTATTAACCAGGGTTCATAGCAGTTGTTTTACCGGCGATATTTTAGGAAGCTTAAGATGTGATTGTGGTGATCAATTACACAAAGCAATGCGAATGGTTGATGCAGCCGGTGCAGGCGTTATTTTATATATGAATCAAGAGGGTAGAGGTATTGGTTTGATTAATAAGCTACGTGCGTATCAATTGCAAGAGCAAGGAATGGATACGGTTGAAGCAAATATTAAACTAGGTTTTGGAATGGACGAAAGAGACTATGGAGTTGGGGCTCAAATTTTACGTTCGCTTGGGATAACCAAACTAAAATTAATGAGCAATAATCCCCGAAAAAGGGCTGGTTTAAAAGGGTATGGGTTAGAAATTGTAACAACCGTTCCAATTGAAGTAGCTCCCAATCCGCACAATGAAAAATATTTAACTACTAAAAGAGATAAATTAGGACATTCTATTCTTGGTGAATAAGGGCTATTTTTTTCTCTTTTTGATAAGTTCCTTGGTTTCGTCTAATTCTTTTTTTAACTGAATAGTATAAAGCGTAAGCTCTTCTACTTTCTTTAATAACAAGGCATTCATTTTACCCAGATCCAAACCATCTTTCATTACTTGCTCGGTTGTTTGTACTTCTGGTAAATGTTGATTGGTTTTGATAAATTGATCCAATTCTTTCAAGGGCATTAATTTATAGTCCTTATGGAAAACATGGTCGTACCAATCTTTGGAGCTTTTTACTGCAACTTTCACTTTTTCTGTCAGTATTCCTTGTTCTACATATAATTTATACCCATCTACCAATGTATTTACATCGCCAATTCTAACTCGGCCTTCGTAAGAATCAATCGAAAAAAATTCTTTTTCAATTGCATCGGTTCCTGCTTTATGGCTGATTTTAAATGTCTGTGGTGTTTTAAGTACTTCGTCTCCTGAAACCCTTGCACCAATTGTCCAATAGCTTAAGTTTTTAGGATTAGAAATATCTCCATTCGAGAACATGATTGAAGGTTCGTTTTGCCCTCCTGAAGCCCACTCATTACTTAACTTCAATAAAATATTTTTATTTCGGGTATTTCCCGCTGCTTTTTTGATTTCTAGTGGAGCTCCAGGATTGAGTATTCCAATCCCAGCAAAACCTTCCTCTGGAAATACATTTTGCTTGTCGCCTGTAGCGGCTGCATTTGGATCTTCAGTTGCTTTTGTTGTTCTTGTTTTTCCGCTAGTTGTAGGTCTTTGTGCTTGTGATGTCACATGAAGTAATATACATGCGGCAGAAAGTAGCAAAACTTTTTTCATATAAAATTGCTTAATCGTGTTAATAACGATTTTTTTTCAATTTTAGTATTCAGTTCTTTAGGAAGCAGAAAAAAGGCGCCCAATTAGGCGCCTTAGTTACTTATCTATGATGAGGCGGATGTTCCGCGTCCTCTCTTTCTTTGTCTTTGTCGTATGCTTTGATAATTGCTTTAACTAGTCTATGCCTTACCACATCTTCTTCTGTTAACTCAATATGCGCAATTCCATCTATATTCTTTAAGATTCGGGTAGATTTATCCAATCCGCTTCGCATATTTCTAGGTAAGTCTATTTGTGTAGGGTCACCTGTAATAATAGCTTTGGCATTTGCGCCAATCCTGGTTAAAAACATTTTCAATTGGAGATCATTGGTATTTTGCGCCTCGTCTAAAATGATGAATGCATTGTCTAGTGTTCTTCCCCTCATATATGCCAATGGTGCTATTTCAATTGTACGAGTACTCATATAATAGCCCAATTTGTCTGCCGGAATCATATCGTCGAGCGCATCATATAATGGCCTTAGGTACGGGTCAATTTTTTCCTTTAGATCGCCAGGTAAAAAACCTAAACTTTCCCCAGCTTCAACGGCTGGTCTGGTTAAAATGATTTTTTTTACCACTTTATTTTTAAGTGCTCTTACGGCTAACGCAACAGCTGTGTAAGTTTTACCCGTACCAGCTGGCCCAATGGCAAATACAATATCATTCCTGTCAGCAGCATGGACCATCTTTTTTTGGTTCTGTGTTCTTGCTCTAACTGTTTTTCCATTTGGTCCAAATACAAGAATATCGTTGGGGTTTCTGTCTATGAAATTATCTACAGCTTCTGCGTCGTCTCCGCCTAAAATTTGTTCAAAATAACCCTCACTCAAATGACCATTTCTTTGTAAATACTGAACAATTAAATCTATTTTTTCACGGGCAGTATCAATCTGTTCGGGTGCTCCGCTCAGTTTTAATTGAGTGCCTCTTGACAAGATTTTTAATAAAGGGAATTTTTTCTTAAGTAAATCTAGTTTGCCATTGTTTACCCCAAAAAATTCAATAGGGTTTACCGACTCTAGGCTAATGATTGTCTCTGTCAATCTTTACGGTTTTAGTGATAGAATTAAAAACAGCGGATCTAAATAACCGCTTATCTCAAATTTAATAAATAGCAGTACTTAAATCCTAATGATTCTTATTAACAGTTGTGGAAAGAATAAAGTTTAACGATTTCTTATTCTGCCATTAAAGCGATTTCAATGCGGCAATCGTTGCAATCGGGTCTTTAGACTTAAAAACAGTGTTTCCAGCAACTAATACATCGGCGCCTGCAGCTAAAATGGATGATGCATTTTCTAGGGTTACACCACCGTCAATTTCTATTAAACAATGGCTGTTTTTTGCTACAATCAGTTGCTTTAAAGTCCTTATTTTTTCAAGTGTTTGTGGAATAAAATGTTGTCCTCCAAAACCTGGATTCACACTCATTAAGCAAACCAAGTCTAGGTCTTGAATAATATCTTGTAAAAGATGCACTGGAGTATGTGGATTTACCGCAACACCTGCTTTCATTCCCAACGATTTAATTTGCTGAATATTTCTATGTAAGTGTTTGCAGGCTTCAATATGAACCGTTAGAATGTCGGCCCCAGCTTCTTTAAATGCAACAGCATAATTTTCTGGCTCTTCAATCATTAAATGCACATCGCATATTTTGTTCGTTGCCGTTCTAATATGGCTAATTACGGGTAAACCAAAGCTAATATTTGGAACAAAACGACCATCCATTACATCTAAATGAAACCAATCTGCTTGGCTTTCGTTTAATAGGGCACAGTCTTGTGCCAAATTCAAAAAATTTGCACTTAATAAAGATGGAGCTATAATGGGCATGGAAAAGATTTAAAGGATTCGTTTTTGCTTTGAGCGAATTCTTTGCAAAGTTAAAATCTTTTAGGAGCTTTTAAAATGGAATCTTTGTATTGGTTTTTATTTCATCATTCTGTGACAGTTCTCTGACAATGTTAAGCAGTGTAAATTCTAATTTTGTAGCTCATTCTCTTTATATGAAAAAAATCACCATCGTCTTATCCTGTCTTTTTTTGGCTCAAGCAGTTATGGCACAACCAGCAATGAATACTGTTCCTACTGTGCCAGGAGATACCCTTCGTTTTGAAGGTGAAAAATATTTCAAAAATGTTCGCCAGTTGACTTTTGGGGGAGATAATGCAGAAGCTTATTGGAGTTTTGATAGCAAGCATATTGTTTTTCAAAGAACAAACCCCAAAGAAGGGATTAATTGTGATCAGATTTTTGTAGGGAAAGTACCAACTAAACCAGGAGAAAAGTTCGAATACAAGTTAGTAGGAACTGGCAAAGGGAGATCAACTTGTGCCTATTTTATGCCTGATGGCAAACATATTATTTATGCTTCTACCCACGAAGGTGGTAGCGATTGTCCTCCAGTACCTGATAGAACAAAATATGGTAATAAATATATCTGGCCCTTATATAGCAGCTATGATATTTATATGGCCGACCTAAATGGTAAGATTGTAAAGAAATTGACTGATGCTAAAGGGTATGATGCAGAAGCAACGCTTTCTTATGATGGTAAAAAAATGATTTATTGCAGCGATAAAAGTGGCGATCTTGAATTATATATCATGGACTTGGCTACGGGTAAAGAAAAACAAATCACCACGGATTTGGGGTATGATGGTGGGGCATGGTTTAGCCCTGATGGGAAGAAAATTGTTTGGCGTGCCAGCAGACCTAAAACAGATGCAGAAGTAAAAGAGTATAAAGAATTACTCAAAGAGGGCTTAGTAGCTCCAACCAATATGGAAGTATGGGTTGCCAATGCGGATGGATCAAACCCTAAGCAAATTACAAGTTGGGGGCAAGCCAATTGGGCACCCAATTTTACGCCAGATAGCAAGGGGATTATCATCTCTAGTAATCATGAGTACAAAAGAGGGTTCCCTTTTAATATGTATTTAGTAGATCTTGAAGGGAATAATAAGCAAAAAATTAGTAGAGATCAAGGTTTTGATGCATTCCCTATGGTAAGTCCTAATGGAAAGTTTATTGTATTTGGTTCTAACAGAAATAATGGTGGAACCAGAGATACCAATTTGTTTGTTGCTGATTGGGTAAAACAATAACAACCTTGCTTATTAAAAGAGCTTAATTATTTATTTGTTTGTTTGTTTGGTTAAAAGGGTTTACGCTTTAGCGTAAACCTTTTCTGTTGTATCTTGCTCCTTAAAATAAATTTTATGCAAACAGGATTTGTACACCTACATAATTTACTTCGTTGGATTATTGTTGTATTGTTATTGGTTTCATTGGTAAAAGCTTATACTGGCTGGACTTCAAAGAAAGCATTTGCTGCTGGGGATAAAAAGACCTGGTTGTTTACAATGATTGCTTCTCATATCACTCTTCTATTGGGTTTGTATCAAGTTGCTATGGGTAGGTATGGTATTTTTACTACTACATTACCAGAAGGAACTTCCTTCATGAAAGATAAGTTCTATCGCTTCTTTTGGATGGAGCATCCAATTACTATGATTGGCGCAATCGTTTTTATCACTTTAGCACATGGTATGTCTAAGAAAGCTGTTGCTGATGAGGTTAAATACAAGAAAGCATTTTACTTTTTCTTGATTGCAGCTTTACTATTATTAGCTGGTGTTCCTTGGCCTTTCCGTGGTGAAATTATTGGAAGACCACTTTTCCCAGGAGCCTAATTGTTGTTAAGATTTAAAAAACAATATCATGCCTCATTATATCAAATTGGGTGAAGTTCCGCATAAGCGTCATACACAGTTTAGAAAGCCAGATGGTGGGTTGTATTCAGAGCAATTGTTTTCCACTGAGGGTTTTAGTGATGATTATAGTTTATTGTATCATATCTATCCGCCCACTCAAATTATTCATACCGATGAACCCATTTTGGTTGCCCCTAAAGTGGCAGAAGAAAAAATGTTGAAGCATCGAAGTTTTGAAGGATTTCATGTTCAACCTGAAGCCGATTATTTAAATAGTAGAAAGGCAGTGCTCGTAAATAACGATTGTCATATTGTACTAGCGGCCCCTCAACAGAGTTTGACAACTTATTTTTATAAAAATGCGGATGCAGATGAATTAATTTTTATTCATGAAGGAACAGGAAAACTGTTGACACAATATGGTCAACTTCCTTTTTCTTACGGGGATTATATTGTTATACCAAGAGGAACTATTTATCAAATTCATTTTGATACACCCGAAAATCGCTTATTTATTGTTGAAAGTTTTAGTCCATTTAGATATCCTAAAAGATATTTAAGTAGGCATGGTCAATTATTAGAACATGCTCCATATTGTGAGAGAGATATCAGAGGCCCCGAGAATTTGGTAACAATAGATGAAAAAGGAGACTTCTTAATAAAAACAAAAAAGAAAGGAGTATTATACGGGTTACATTATGGAACACATCCTTTTGATGTAATAGGTTGGGATGGATGCTGCTACCCTTATATTTTTAGTATTCACGATTTTGAACCTATCACTGGTCGTGTTCATCAACCGCCGCCTGTTCACCAAACATTTGATGCACACAATTTTGTAGTGTGTAGTTTTTGTCCTCGTTTGTACGATTATCACCCCAATGCTATTCCTGCGCCTTATAATCATAGTAATATAGACAGCGATGAAGTGTTGTATTATGTAGATGGAGATTTTATGAGTAGGAAGAATGTGACGAGGGGGATGATTACCCTACACCCAGCTGGTATACCCCATGGGCCACATCCTGGGGCTGTTGAAAAAAGTATTGGAAAAAAAGAAACCCAGGAGTTAGCTGTTATGGTAGATACTTTTCATCCTTTACAATTAACTGAAGAGGCTTTGCGTATAGAAAATTTGGGTTATACCATGAGTTGGGCCGAATAATCCCAAAAAATCCTTAACTTATGGTCTAAACGATTGCTATATGATAAAATTCAACGACATCAAAATTGGAGATTACATGATGGGCGAGTTTGAAGGCAAGCTATGGGAAGGAGAAGTAACCAGGTTAAATGGAGATGAGAAGCAAGTGTGTTTACTTACATCCGTTCAAGAGTTTTGGTTTTCTACTGATCATCTACATCCAATTCCTCTGGATGAAAATGCGCTCCTTGACCTACAATTTTCTAAACAGGCATCAGATGATGGCTCTGTAAAGTATTCAAAAGGTGCTTTTAGGTTGGTAACGCCTAAGGCAGATGATTTCTCTTCTATCGAAATGTGGTACAGAGAAGACAGAAGGCATCATCCGAATGTTCATTTTGTACATCAGTTACAAAATCAATACAATGACATGGTAAAGATTCATTTGACCAGAGACCCTATGTAGTAATTATATCAATTTTAATTGCTTCTAAAGGATTTTTTCAATCCAATATTTTAACGCCAGTACGCCAAGTACTGGCGTTTTTACTTTAATTTTACAGCCGAAAAGCGCTTGATTTTGCTATTTTGGGTGTGGAAAACCTGTTTTTTATAATTTTTTTCCACATTTTCAAGAGTTTTCTCCCCTTATTTTTCATAATTCGGTTGTATTCTAATATCTTTGCAGCCCCAAAAATAGTATGTCGAAACAACCATTGATTAAACAAGACGGAGTAATTCTGGAAGCATTAAGTAATGCTATGTTCAGGGTTAAATTAGAAAACGGTCATGAAATATTGGCCACTATTTCAGGAAAGATGCGGATGCACTATATCCGAATCTTACCAGGGGATAAAGTAGGGGTGGAAATGAGCCCTTATGATTTAAGTAGAGGAAGAATTATTTTCAGGTACAAATAAGTAGCAGAAAATAACAAAAAAAGAAACGGAACGTAACAGGAATATAACAGTTAAACAACCAAACAATGAAAGTAAGAGCTTCCATTAAAAAACGCAGTGCCGATTGTAAGATCGTGAAGCGCAAGGGTAAATTATTTGTGATTAACAAAAAGAATCCTCGCTTTAAGCAGCGTCAAGGGTAATTCGATTAATCAAATTAACAGCATAAAACAACTATAATATGGCTCGTATTGCCGGTATTGATTTGCCAAAAAACAAAAGAGGTGAGATTGGTTTAACCTACATTTTTGGTATTGGACGTTCAACAGCTCAGTATATCCTTGAAAAAGCGGGTATTGACTTTGATAAGAAAGTAAACCAATGGAACGACGAAGAGCAAACTGCTATCCGTAATATCATTAACAATGAGTTTAAGGTAGAAGGTGCACTAAGAAGTGAAGTGTCTATGAGTATCAAGCGTTTGTTAGATATTGCTTGTTACAGAGGTTTGCGCCATCGTAAGGGTCTTCCTGTTCGTGGTCAAAGAACCAAAACTAATAGCCGTACTAGAAAAGGTAAACGTAAAACGGTTGCCGGCAAGAAGAAAGCTGCTAAAAAATAAATAGTTAGCCCGAAGTAATCGCTTCGGGCTTTCTTACATAAATAAATCCTTTGTATTGGATCTTTCAAATTTTGAAAGGGAGATGCAAGGGTTCCGTAACAACGGATTTTTTTTTTTTAACCATCCCTTCGGGGAAGACTACCTAAAAAAGCAAAAATGGCTAAACCACAAAAAGCGCAGAACAGTGCAAAAGCTGCTGCCAAGAAAAGAGTAGTAAAAGTAGATGCAGCCGGTGAGGTTAGAATCTCTGCTACTTTCAACAACATCATTATCAGTTTTACCAACAAAACCGGTCAAGTAATTAGCTGGAGCAGTGCTGGTAAAATGGGTTTCAAAGGTTCTAAAAAGAATACTCCGTACGCTGCACAAATGGCTGCTGCTGATGCTGCTAAAGTTGCATTGGATGCAGGCTTAAAGCGTGTTGATGTATTTGTTAAAGGACCAGGTGCAGGACGTGAAGGAGCTATTCGCTCTATTGCACAATCAGGTATTGAAGTAACTTCTATTAAAGACGTTACCCCTATGCCACACAATGGTTGTCGTCCTCCAAAACAAAGAAGAGTATAACAACCCTAAGCCCCAATAGGGGTAGTGGAAATAATATTGAGCCACAAGGTTTCATTTATCAAAAGGTTGCCCGATTCATTTTTTACGATTTTTAACCGATCGAAGCAACGAATTCTAAAAAAATCGAAATGAAAATATAAACTATGGCACGTTACACAGGTCCTAAGACCAAAATCTCCAGAATCTTTGGCGAACCTATTTTAGGAAACGCAAAGTGGTTAGGTAAAAACTCAAACCCTCCCGGACAGCATGGTGCTGCCCGCAAACGCAAAACTTTAGGCGAATACGCCCTACAGTTAAGAGAAAAACAAAAAGCTAAATACACTTATGGTGTATTGGAGCGCCAGTTCCGTAAAACTTTTGAAGAAGCTCAGCGTTTAAAAGGTGTTACCGGTGAAAACCTGATTAAATTATTAGAAGCACGTTTAGACAATACAGTATTCCGTATGGGATTAACTGCTAGCCGCCCTGAAGCGCGTCAGTTGGTTAACCACAAGCATATTACTGTTAACGGCGAAATAATGAATGTACCTTCTTACACATGTAAGCCAGGTGATATTATTGCTTATCGTCCTAAAAGTGCCGACAATTCTGGCATTACTAGCAAAACACGTGGTAAGAACCCTAAGTTTGGCTGGTTAGATTGGAACGAAACCGAAAAGAAGGGAACGTTCATTACTATGCCAGAGCGCGAGCACGTTCCTGAAAACATTAAGGAGCAGTTGATCGTAGAATTGTACTCTAAGTAATTTTTTCTATTCACCTAATAAGTAAAACACGTTTTAAAATGGCAATATTAAGCTTCCAAAAGCCAGACAAAATCGTTCTTCAGAAAGCAACTGATTTTGAAGGTCAGTTTGAATTTCGCCCTCTTGAGCCAGGATACGGTTTAACCATTGGTAATGCACTTCGCAGAGTCCTGTTGAGTTCATTAGAAGGTTATGCGATTGTAGGTATCAAAATTGATGGTGTAGACCATGAGTTTGCTACTATCAAAGGCATCACCGAAGATGTTACCGAAATGATCCTTAACTTAAAGCAGGTTCGTTTTAAAAGAAATGCTGATATAGAGTTGACTTCAGAGAAGATTAACTTGTCTGTTAAAGGTCGCAGCGAATTCACTGCAGGAATGATTGGAGAGCAATCTCCTAGTTTCCAAGTAATGAATCCAGATTTGTTGATCTGTACAATGGATCCTACTGCTAAGCTAGACATCGAATTGACTATCGCAAGAGGTCGTGGATATGTTCCAGCTGAAGAAAATAAAGTAAAAGATGCTCCATTTGGATACATCGCTATCGATTCTATTCACACACCTATCAAGAACGTTAAATACGCTATTGAAAACTATCGTGTTGAACAAAGAACCGATTATGAGAAATTAATCTTAGATGTTGCAACCGATGGAACTATTCATCCTGAAGATGCTGTAAAGCAAGCTTCTCGCATTCTTATCCAACATTTGATGATCATTACTGATGAGAACATCACTTTTGATAACAAAGAAGATAAGAAAGAAGATGTTGTAGATGAGCACGTTTTACAATTACGTAAAGTATTGAAGACTCCTCTAGAAGATTTAGATCTTTCTGTACGTGCATTCAATTGCTTAAAAGCTGCTAAAATTAACAGCTTGAGCGAATTGGTTCAGTATGAGCAAGAAGATTTGATGAAGTTTAGAAACTTTGGTCAGAAGTCCTTATCAGAAATTGAACAAGTATTAACAGAAAGAGGTCTAAGCTTCGGTATGGATCTTGGGAAACTTGGACTAGATAACTTAGATAATTAATTCATCACGTTATTCTGAAATTTTCGGAATAACATCCTCCACATATCCTGACACGGTGTGGAGTTAAAACTTAAATGTCATGCGTCACGGAGACAAAATCAACAACCTAGGCCGTAAGAAGGCACACAGAGTAGCGTTATTGCAAAACCTTGCAAGCCAATTAATCACGCATAAGCGTATTGTTACTACTTTAGCAAAAGCTAAAGCATTAAGAACTTATGTTGAGCCATTGATTACTAAGACCAAAAAGAATGATTCTGCAACACAGATCAGTCACAATCACCGCTTAGTATTTGCTGAGTTACAAGATAAAACTGCAGTGAAAGAACTTTTTACTGTTGTAGGTCCTAAAGTTGCTTCACGTCCGGGTGGTTACACTCGTATTTTGAAACTCGGTATTCGTCCGGGTGACAACGCAGAAAAAGCTATGATTGAATTAGTAGATTTCAATGAAATTTACGGTAAATCTGTTGCTACTGCAACTGAGCCTGCTAAGAAAACTCGTCGTAGTCGTGCTCCTAAAAAAGCAGAAAACGAAGAAACTGTAGTTGCTCCTGAAGCTACTTCAACTGAAGAAAAAGCTGCTGAATAATATATGAAGTAGTTTTAAAAATAAAAGGCAAAATCGTTTCGGTTTTGCCTTTTTTCATATATCGAATGTTAGCAACTTCATTGGTTTTTTTAATAAAATTGATTTTCTTTTGCACTCATAAAAGCTACTATGCCACAGTCTAACTCATCTAGAATACCCGCAGTATTAGTTCTTGCAGATGGTCATGTTTTTCATGGTTTATCCTTTGGTAAAATAGGCACTGCTACTGGAGAAATTTGTTTTAATACAGGAATGACAGGATACCAAGAAGTATTCACTGACCCAAGTTATACAGGTCAAGTGTTGATCATGAATACTGTACATATTGGGAACTATGGGGTAAAGGAAACTGATGTTGAAAGTAGTTCAGTAAAAATTCATGGTTTAATTGCTAGAAATTTAGAAGAGCAATTTAGTAGGCACCAAGCCAATCAAGATTTAAATACTTATTTAGTTGATAATAATATTGTTGCAATTGATGGTATTGATACTAGAGCCTTGGTTGCTCATATTAGAACTGAAGGGGCAATGAACTGTATTATTTCTTCAGAGGAATTCTCCGTTGACCAATTGAAAGAAAAGTTGAAAGCTGTTCCTAATATGGATGGTCAGGAATTGGCGAGTACCGTTAGTACTGCTAGCGAATATGAAATGGGGGATGTTAATTCTGCCGTGAAAGTGGCTGTATTAGATTTTGGGGTGAAACAACATATTCTTCAATGTTTAGTAAGTAGGGGTGCCCATATAAGAGTACATCCTGCAAAAACATCATTAAGTAGGTTAAAAGAATTTAATCCTACCGGTTATTTTATTTCAAATGGCCCCGGTGACCCTGCTGCAATGCCTTATGCTGTTACAACGGTAAAAGATATTTTAGCCGAGAAAAAGCCAGTGTTTGGCATTTGTTTAGGACATCAATTATTAGCATTGGCGAATGATATCCCTACCTTTAAAATGCACCATGGGCACAGAGGCTTAAATCACCCAGTAAAAAATATTATTACAGGTCAATGTGAAATAACCACCCAAAACCATGGTTTTGGAGTAGATCCGGTAGCTGTTAAAAACCATCCTAATGTAGAAGTAACGCATGTTAATTTAAATGATGACTCTATTGAAGGAATTAGATTAAAAGACCGTCCTGCTTTTAGTGTTCAATACCATCCTGAAAGTACTCCAGGACCGCACGATAGCCGTTATTTATTTGATCGTTTTGTAGAAATGATGCAGTAATTTCAATCAATGAAAATAGCCATCATTAACGGACCTAATTTAAACTTGTTAGGTAAACGAGAGCCAAGTGTTTACGGGAATACTAGTTTTGAAACTTATTTTGAACAGCTTCAATCAAAGTTTCCTTCCATTGATTTAGTGCATTTTCAATCAAATATTGAAGGCGAGTTAATTGATGCTTTACAATTACATGGTTTTGATTCGGCTGGAATTATTATTAATCCTGGTGGGTATACGCATACTAGTGTTGCAATTGGCGATGCCATTGCTGCCATTGCTGCTCCTGTTATTGAAGTGCATATTAGTAATATACATGCTCGCGAAGACTTTAGAAAGATCTCGCATGTTTCTGCTAAAGCAGCTGGCACCATAGCTGGATTAGGGTTGAGTGGTTATGCTTTGGCCATCGACTGGTTCATCAATCTTAAAGGGGCTTAAATATTGAACCATTAATTTTTATGTACTTTAGCTTTTAAATATTCAGCCCCTCAATGCTGTTGGTTAAATCTTATACTAAACCCGTATTATACCTGATTGGTATTAATATTATCATCAAATTATTGTTGGCTCCTTTATTAGAGCTAGGCAATGATGAGGTATATTATTGGACTTATTTATTGAGGCCAGATTGGAATTATTTTGATCATCCACCTATGGTGGGATGGATGATGCGTGTATTTACCTTAAATGGACTTTGGGCAAATGAGTTATCACTTCGTTTAGGAAGTATCATTGCATATGCTATTTCAACCTGGTTCATATTTAAAATAGGGAAACTGTTATCAAGTGAGCGAATGGGATGGTATGCTGCCATTCTATATTCTGCATCCATTTACACTGGGTTTATAGCAGGTTTTTTTGTTTTACCTGATTCTCCTCAAATGCCTTTTTGGACAGCCGCACTGTATATTATGGCGCATTTGATGCTAAGAAAAGCTGATGAAAATAATTGGAGCGTTTGGATTTTATTAGGGCTTGTAATAGGACTTGCTACACTTTGCAAAGTACATGCATTATTTCTTTGGGCAGGTTTTGGATTATTTATATTGATTCAAAAAAGAGAATGGTTAACCAATCCTCGTTTATATACTGCTGCGCTCATTACCATTTTATGTTTAGCACCAATTTTATATTGGAACATAGAATATGACTTTATAACCTATCGTTTTCATTCTGAAAGGGTCAGTAATACAGGTATTCAGTTAAGCACATTTTTTCAGGAAATAGGAGGTGAGTTGCTGTACCAAAATCCGATTGTTTTTGTTTTAGTTTGGATTGCTGTGGTGTTTTTTGCATTGAAAAAAATTCGATTCAAACTAAATAGAATTGGTACCTGGTTAATTTGTATGAGTATGCCCATGTTATTGATTTTTTGGGGCATTGCTTTATTCAATCCTACTTTACCCCATTGGACTGGGCCTGCGTATATTCCGCTTTATTTTTTTGTTGCTTGTTGGTTTGAACAAGGGAAGCCTGTCTTCTTTCCATTTGTGTTTAAGTTCGCATTGGCATTTGTAGCAACTATTTTAATTGTTGCAATCATTGCAGTTCAATTCTCTCCTGTCAATTTTGGCTCTAAGTCTCCCGAATCTTATGGAGAGTATTGTCCTACATTAGACCTATCTGGTTGGAAGAACCTTGGA
The DNA here is from genome assembly GCA_002786355.1 of Sediminibacterium sp. FEMGT703S. Lineage (GTDB taxonomy): Bacteria > Bacteroidota > Bacteroidia > Chitinophagales > Chitinophagaceae > Sediminibacterium. Next base: position 177,146 of record PGCO01000003.1, on the reverse strand, counting down.
GAAAATTTTAAGCAAATGGTGGCAGAAGATGTTCAAAAAGGCGATATGAATAAAGATGCAGTACTTGTTACCAATAAATGGTTCCCTGGTGGTCATCTTGAGTTTTATATTTCTAGACCAATGCAAATGCCATTGATTGGAATTGGCCAGTTACAAGACCTTCATCAGTTTGCTTGGTTAAATAAAGAGCGTCCTATTTTAAAATTAGGAATGGATGCTTATGCCATTGTTCCTTCTAATCTACCTTTAAATGTAGCTGAAACCTATGGACCTTATTTTAAAAAAATTGAAAAACCAGAAAAGTTGTTGCAGCAAAGGGGTGGGGGCGTTGTAAGATATTTTTATGTGTATCAATTGAAGGACTGCATAAAGGTTCCTACTCCATTAATTCCTTAATTTTTTTTAGCGGGAGATTGAATGATAATTTCCTTTTCTTTATTACCCCAAAGCTTTTCAAAATCTCTACGATAAGATATACTGGCCCCTGTTCTATTTCTTCTTCCAAAATTTGAGCCACTAATATCTAAGCTATTTTTATTGAAGATGATTGCTCTTAGTTTTCGGTCTTTGGTCAATATAATCTCAATATTTAAATCGGGTAACCATTGAAAATTTCCATTTTGAACACTTGAACTAGCACCTAAATTAAAATCGAGGTCTCCCCCAAATGTTACAGTTACATTATTATTTAAAAAGCTTTTTACCAACTTGAAATTTACCCTTGATCTATCTAAAACACTGTTATTAGATTGTACTCCACCGGCACTTGTTCCAAAAATGCTTGAACTATTATACAATGATGCGCCTAAATCGAATCTTAAACTCCGGTCTCCTGTAAGCTTGTATAATAATCCAGATAAAGCCTTGTTCACTTCGTTTGTTAATACTTGAGATAAGGTGTTTATACCCAATGAACTAATATTATAAGGATTGCTACCACTTCCATTGCTGAATTCACCTGGAGGAGCAAAAGTTCCAAACACAATCAAGAACGAAACTTGTTTCAATATTTCATTTTCATCTCTTTGAATTCTATTTAAAAATGCAGCAAATTCATTGTCGTTTTTAACAGGGCTTCCTTGTGGAAAGTCTAATCTAAAACTGATATCAGGTTTGCTTAATTGATTTCTTAATTCTGCAATTACATATACATCACCACGATATCCTTTAACAGATCCGCTGAAAATATTATTCCCAATTAAATCGGATAAGGATATTCTTTCAGCGGTGTATTGCGCATCAATACTCATGAAAGCCTTTAACGGATCACCATTCCATTCAATATAATTGTTTGAATTGGGTAAGAGTTGAAATGGTTTTTTTAACAAGGATTGAAAGTTGAAATCATAATTTCCACTTTCAATATTATACCTGCCTTTGATAGATAAAGGTTCTACAGTTCCAGCTTTTATAATTAATCTTCCATTTCCAACTGCTTTGATGATATCGCCATTGATTTCATCCAGTATAACATCTATCACCACTTTATTATTAGCTGTAACATCAAGATCAACCGTTAAATTAAAATTGCTTTTTTTGCGGGAAGATTCTAATTCAGTTCCATAAGTTTTAAATACAATAAAATCTGCAGAGCCACTTTCTTTACTTTGTTTATTCGGAAGGGTAATATGGGAACTATCATTTGCTTCTGCAACAATGGTCATTCTACAGTCCGATTCTGGCCCTTTAAAACTTAATGAGGCTTTTCCAATTGCCTTTCCATAAAACTGTTGGTTGTCTTTGGCTTTGGTATCAATCATTAATAATTTCTCTGTTCTAAGATCGAAATCAAAAGCCATATTTTTAAAGCCCTTTTCAATTAATTTACCACTTACAAAACCAGTATTCCCATAAATATCTTTGATATTGAATCGGCCAAAGTCTATCCCATCTTCTCTAAATTTAAGTTCTGCCGAATCTATTTTATATGAAACTTGGGTGAATTCTACTTTTAGCCCAGCATTTCTCAAACTAATATCTCCAATTAGTTGAGGTGCGTTTAAGTCTCCACTGATTTGTAAATTCCCTTTTGCCATCCCACTTAAATCACTAAAGAGCCCAGCAAGCAAGCTTTCTATAATATCTATTTTTGTTTCATTTAATTGAATATTGGTATTGAAAGAGTTTCCTGTTGTGTCTTTGGTATTATAGGAACCATCTGCACTTAAATTATAATTGGCATTGGGCGATTTAACTTTAAAAGGAATTAAGCCGGTTTTACTATCATATCCTGCATCTATTTCTACTACCCCAATGGAGTCTTGTTCGTAAGTAAATTCGGTTGCTTTTAATTTAGCATTTGCTACAAAATCTCCAAAAAAGTCGGATAGTTTTACTTCCCCACTAACTACTCCTTCTAAGGTTTCCTTTTTCATGAAAAGAGAGGTGATATCTCCTAAGACTATATTTTTTAATTGAACAATCAGATTGCTTGTATTCCCACCATCTTCTTCTTCCGTTTCAATCGCTATTTCTTGAAAACCTCCTTGAGAAAATTTAAGGTTGTTTGCACGCAATAGATTTTTCCTTACAATAAGTTCTCCTTTTTCTTCTATAGACCATCGCTTGTCATTTAACACAAAGCTAGAAGGTTTGAACTGAACCCTGATGCCATCTTCTAAAGTATATAAGTCTGCTAATAATGCCGCATCATCTAAAGTGCTATTGGCACTGGTATTGATTGATACAATCGAGTGGTCATTTGCAGAAGTAATATTAATAATCGAATTAGGTAGGTTTAAACTATCATTAATTTCAATATTTTTAATATTCGTTGTGATTTCCAAAGAATCAAAGTCTCCCTGTCCATCCAATTGAAAACCAGTTACAGCGTATTGGTCATATTTTCCATAAGGGATATAAGCACTTAGGTTCAATGCTATATTTCTAGTGTCAATAGATCCTTTAAAATTGACATCATTAAATCCGCTAATTCTATTGGTAAAAATTTTAAAATACGGTTCTATATAAAAACTGTTGAAACTAAAATTGAATTGCTGATTCTTAGGGGTATTTAGAGGGGATTTTACATAAGCCGGGTAATAGTTATGTAAAAATGCCTGAAAACTAGCGGGCAATTCTTTTATATTGAATTTACCATCAATCGTTGCATTGAAATCATTACTGCCTACATGTATTGTTTTAATAGAATCGCGATAGGAAGAACTAATATTCAGTGAGTCAAATTGTATACTGGTTTTTGGATTTTGTATATTGGCATTTAAAAATTTAGCTGAACCAATAAATTGGTCAACATTGCTTCCGGTAAAATTGACATCTAACAGCCCCGCTATCTTAATTTCATCTTTAATTAATTTTAACGCGTGTAAATCTGCTTTTGATAAGTCTCCCACAATATTGAACAACGGTTCATCTTTACTAAAATCAACTTCTACGTTGCTGGTAAAACCTAAGTTAGGATCGTCAATTTCTAATTCTCCATTAAAGGATTTTCTTTGTATGGTTCCATTGGCAATAATATTTGTATACAAATAATGATTGTATTCAACCGAATGAACAACCCCGTCGAATTTGGTTTTTAATCGATCTATGTTAAAACTACTTCCAGTTAATTTCCCACTAAAATTGATTAAACCTAATGAGTCTACTTTTAAAAACTTTCCAAGATCAAATCGCTTCGTACTCATAAAGCCATCAAAACTGGGCTCTCCTATATTTGGTAAAACCAAACTGATATTCGTTTGTACTCCTCCTAACTTGGTTGAAAAAACACCAGCTGTATTGAAATTTTGAATCGTACCTTTAAAACCTCCCCTATAAGTGATATTTCCGAGGGCTGCCAAATCTGGATTGATCACCCCTTTCATGGCAGGTATGAATACGCCTAAATCATAAGCATTGGTAGATAAAGTTCCGTTACTAAGCTCAATTTGGGTAGTATTGATATTGGGCAAACCCTTCATGGTTAAAATACCATTGAGTTGTGTGCTTGCTCCAATACTGGCGTTTAATGCAGAAACTTTAAAGTCGGATACAGTGCCAATAAAATTTCCACCCAATTGCAACTGTTTATTTAATCCATTTAACTCAGAAGCAAAATAAGCAATATCATCGCTATGAATTTTTGAATTAGAAAATTGCGCAACCATTTTTACTTTATTAATATAGTCGGCAAAATCTTTATTGAAATCTTTGTAAAGCATTGCATAGTAATTCCCCAGCTTGCTTTTATTGGTCTGCAAGTCTAAATTGCGAAACTCCATTATTTGAGGAGTGAATCGAATGTCTGCTGCTAATTTCTTCAGCTCAAATCCACTGCGGTCTTTTACACTTAAATTAGCTTTAGATAACATGGTGTCTTTGCGCATTTCGAATGACAAGACTCCATTTAATTTAAAAAGTTCTATATGCGATTCATCAAATCCTTTTTTTGCTTGATTGGTATTTCCTTCTATGAATAAAGAGCCATCTTTAATCTGAATTTTTTTAACTTTTATGCCAATTCCAGCTTCGTTAAAATACATTTCCTTACCATTATAGTAAGGAGTAATCCGCTTTAATTTAGCTGGTCTTAATCCTTCTAAATTCTGAAGTGTTACAGCTGGTTTAGTGAGTATTACTTCATTTATCAAATATTGATTGGTAATAAAATCAATTTTATCCGCATCAATAATTAATGCTCCTACTTTAACGGTATTTTGTGTACCAACCCATAAATCGTTTTGAAAAAATTGAACATTCTTGAGGTCAACTTTTTTTAAATTTAACTCAAATGTTTTCTTTTTCTTTTTAGGATTGGAAGGCGTACTAAAGTAATCTGCAATAAATTGGTAATTCCAGGTAGAATCTTTTCTTTGTAATTTAACGACTGCATTTTCTAATCCTATGTACTTCAGTTCGGCTTTGTCTTTTAAGAAAAACCAATCAGTAATATTTACTTTTAAACTTCCTGCATAAAGTATGGTGTCTTTTTTTTGGTCTCTTATAAGCGTACCATCCATACTTATTTTGCTAAAAAAAGAAATACTTACCCGGTCAATCCTAACTTCTGTTTTTAGCGCTTTGCTAATCTTATTGGTAGCAAATTTTACCAACTCATTCTGAACCAAATCTGTTTGAATGGCCAAATAGAGTAGAATAAGTACTGTTAGTACTATCAATAAAATTTTTCTTAGTATGGTAAAAAATTTTGCCAGTGCAATTATGTTAAACCGATTAAAAAATGAATACCCCCAATGAATTAATAGCTTGGATTAACCCCCGTATAATTGGAAGGTGTTATCTGCTTGAGTTCTTTTTTTAAAGCAGCACTTATTTTAAGCGAATTGATAAATTGGTGTATTGCCGCCTTATCTATCTTTTGTTTACCCCTCGTCAAGTCCTTTAATGCTTCGTAAGGATTCGGGTAATTTTCTCTTCTTAATATAGTTTGAATGGCTTCTGCCACAACAGGCCAATTATTATCTAAATCGGCTTTAATGGCTTGCTCATTTAAAATCAGTTTGGATAACCCTTTTTCTAATGATTCAATGGCAATAGAAATATGTCCTATTGGTACTCCCATATTTCTCAATACGGTTGAATCAGTTAAATCCCTTTGTAATCTACTGATAGGCAACTTTCCACTTAAGTGCTCTAACAAGGCGTTGGCTATTCCAAGATTGCCCTCTGCATTTTCAAAATCAATTGGGTTTACTTTATGTGGCATAGCAGAAGAACCAACTTCCCCTTTTTTGGTTTGTTGCTTAAAGTAATCCATGCTGATATAGGTCCAGATATCTCTGCATAAATCAATTAGTATATTATTGATTCTTTTTAACGCATCAAAATGGGCAGCCAATGAATCATAATGTTCAATTTGGGTAGTAAACTGCATTCTTTGTAGGCCCAATACTTCTTCAACAAACTTATTCCCTAATAGTACCCAGTTTTTCTTTGGGAAAGCAATATGATGTGCATTAAAATTACCCGTTGCCCCGCCAAACTTTGCTGCATAAGGAATGCTACTGAATAATTCAATTTGATTGTGGATTCGTTCTACAAACACCATGAACTCTTTTCCTAATCTAGTAGGAGATGCCGCTTGCCCATGCGTTCTTGCCAATAGTGGAATGTCTTTCCATTGAGCAGCTAGGCCATAAATCATATTTTGTAAATTGATGATTGCGGGTAAATATTCGTGCTCCATGGCATGTTTCCAACTTAATGGAATTGCTGTATTATTGATATCCTGAGAAGTTAATCCAAAGTGAATCCACTCTTTTAAGTGGCCAATCCCCGCTTTTTCTACCTGTTCTTTTAAGAAGTACTCTACTGCTTTAACATCATGATTGGTAACTGATTCCAGCTGTTTAATTTGCTTGGCATGATCTACGTTAAAATCGGCTAACATGCTTCGAAGCGCATTTCTTGCTTTTAGCGGTAATCTAAAAAACTTCTGATCCGCTAGAAAAAAGAAATATTCTACTTCAACCAACACCCTGTATTTGATTAGTGCATATTCTGCAAAATATTCGTCTAAATGTTGTACTTTTTTTCTGTATCTACCATCGATGGGTGAAATGGCTGTTAATTGCGTCAGTTCCATATGATTTTTAAATAGGGAATAGTTAAATAGTATAATTAATCTTTTCTTTGTACAAAAGTAGCTGAATTGAACAAGAAGATACGTGTTGGGGCCGTAAGTTATTTAAATACTAAGCCCATGATGTTTGGTATTAAAAGGTCGGGGTTATTAGACCGTATAATTCTTACAGAAGATTATCCCGCTAGAATTGCAGCAGACCTCAAGAACGATCAGATAGACATTGGACTCATACCGGTGGCTATGATCCCCTCAATACAAAATGCCCATATAATTGCAGACTATTGTATTTCGGCAGAAGAAGATGTGGCATCTGTTGCTATTTTTAGTGAAGTTCCTTTACAAGAAGTAAAGAAGGTTTTATTAGACTACCAAAGTAGAACTTCCGTGAATTTAGCTAGAATACTCTTAAAAGAATATTGGCAATTAGATATTGAATTGGAAGCGGCTTCTTTAGATTTTAGAGATCAAATTAAAGGAACCACTGCGGGCGTAGTAATCGGAGATAGAGCTTTAGAGCAGCGCCTCATTTCTCCTTACATGTACGACTTAGCCACAGCCTGGAATAATCATACTGGGTTGCCTTTTGTTTTTGCAGCTTGGGTAGCCAATAAGCCCATTGATCCTGATTTTATTGATGCTTTTAATAGAGCACTTGGGTATGGATTAAAGCATTTGGATGAGGTTGTAGCAGAACAATCTTTTACCACTTATGATTTAAAAACCTATTATACCCAAAATATTCAATATGATTTAACTCCAGAAAAGTTAAGTGCTATTGAGTTATTTCATCAAAAATTAAAGCAGTTACCCTCAGCGGATCTTTCATGAATGCAATAACCGTCATTAGTATTTGTTTTAATAATCTGGCCGATTTGCAAAAAACCTGCCAATCTGTGGATACGCAAACCGTACTTCCTGATGAACATTTAATTATCAATGGTTCTACTAATGATCAGATAGCCAATTGGTTATCTGAAAATCCTCAACCTGCTTATAGAAGATGGATCAACGAAAGAGACAAGGGGATTGGGGATGCTTTCAACAAGGGTATTCTAAATGCCAATCATTCTATTACCCATTTGTTACATGCTGGAGATAGCTATGCTTCTGAACATGCACTGTCAGTGGTAAAGTCTTTTTATAATGAACACCCTAGTATTCAATGGACCAGTGGAAATATCAGGGTAGTAAGAGCTGGTGAAACAGTGGTCGTGGGTAAGCCTTTTGATGCAGCTAAATTGTATAGAGGAATGAGAAGTGTAGCACATCCTACCTGGTTTGTGAAGAAAGAAGTGTATGACCGTATTGGGCTTTTTAATAATGATATTAAAATAGCTATGGACTATGATTTAATGTGTCGTATTTCCAATGAACCCTATGGTTATATTAATGAAACCATTGCCATTTTTGATGATTCGGGCATAAGTACACGAAATTATTTACAGTCTTTAAAAGATAATATTACTATTTACGAACACTATTTTGGTTTTTCTATTAAATGCCGAATTTGGCAATTTCGTTTACGCGTTTTGCATTGGTTATTGCAAACGAGCGTAGGGAAATGGTTATTTAAAATAAAAAAGGGATTGGGTTTAGCCAATGCCTAATATCAATTAAGGCTTAACTGCGGACCTTCCTGTTTCATCCATTCTATGCAAAAGGATGCCAATTTGGTTTGCTGCAAAATATTCGTCTACTGCTTTTCTAGACCCTTTCCAAAAACCATAATCATCAATGATGAGTACTCCCTTTGATACAAGTAATGGATAAAGTTGTTCCATTTCGTGTTTAGTAGACTCATACCAATCGGTATCTAATCTTAATAAAGCTGTTGTGCCTGGTGAAGTAGCAGGAATTGTTTTAAGAATATCACCTTGTACAAAATGGATTTTATCTGCTGGATACCCTGTTAGAGCAATATTTCGTTTAACTTCTTCTAAACCAGAGTAAGCCCAAACAACACTTTCAGCTTTTTTCGCCAAATCTTGTTTTAATTGAGATGCAGCATCTCTGTCAAGCTGGTCTACGTCTTCTGCTGTAGGGGCTGTCATCCCCTCAAAAGTATCATATAAGTATAAGTCTCGATCATTAACGCCCATTGCAAGTAGTGTTTCTGCTATTGCCATCATAGAGCCTCCTTTCCAAACGCCGCATTCTACTAATGCGCCCGGAATTTGGTTTTTTACAACATATTGAACACTTTCAATTAACCCATATAAACGTTCAGGACTGGTCATTGTATAGGGTCTTACTTTGGCTACTATCTTTTGATGGATCGCTTCAAAATCTGGAGGCAAAGCAGCTGTTTTTTCCTCTTTTCCAAAAAATACTTTGATTGCCTTAATAGGTTTCAGTTTCATCATGTCTAAATTAATCAGCTAAAATAGTTTCTTTTATAGAGACTGGTACAATTTGAGTGTTTGGTTGGCTGTTTTGTCCCAATGAAAGGATTGAGCCCTGGTATGTCCTCTTTCAACGAATTCATTTTGCAAGGAAATATCGTTCAACAACAGGCTTATTTTTTCACCCATATCTTCTATGCTATTGGGGTTGATTAAAACCGCTGCGTTATGCGCAATCTCGCCGGTACTAGAACCAGATGAGGTAATCACAGGACAACCACAAGCGAATGCTTCAATAATCGGAAGTCCAAATCCTTCATATAAGCTGGGGTAAACCAATAATTGCGCATGGTTGTATAAAGATGCCAATTGCTCGTTATCGTGAATTGGTTGATAAATGACTCGATTGTCTAATTGTAATTGTTTCAACTGGTTTAATTCGGCATTTTTGAAAGCGCCACCGCCTGCACACACTAAAAAAAGGTCTTTATTGGCTTGCATTACAGGAACAATACTTTGAATAAAGCGGTCAAAATTTTTATATGCATATCTTTTCCCGGTATAAAGAATGTATTTCTGTTCAATGATTTTAGGTAGGGAAAATCGGTTAATATTTTGACTGAAACTATTCCCGTGGTAAATGGTTTCAATTTTATTCGGGTGAACACCACATAATTCAATTAAATCATTTCGGGTGTTTTCTGATACGGCAATGATTTTATATGCTTTTTCAATATGCTTTGCTCTTAATGCAATGATATTTTCAAAACCTGGCTGCCCTTTGTGAAACCGTTCATCTATCATATCATGAATGGTGATGACCATTGGTTTGCCCCCAGTTCTATTTAGGGAAGTTTTGCTATAATAGGTTGGATGAAATACATCAAAGGGTTGCATTCTTGAAGCAAAACTGTCGTAAACATTCGATAGCAAACGATTCAGGTCTTTCTTTCCCTTAAATTGAAGGTCATTCCAGAAATTTTTTCCTTTTAATTGTTCTAGAAATATATTGTCTGCAGACAATATATCTAGCTGTATATGAATACCAGGTTTCTGTTGCAATTTAAAAATGAGCTCATAAAAATAGCGGGATATACCTCCATAAGGTTGTTCACAAAAAATCTGGTAATCATACCTAATTGTCATATTCCGTATCTTGCCTTGCAATTGCTGCATTTGATAATATGGTACCTACAAACTTCAATCCCACGTATAAACATCCACTTTATTTTATTCGAAAGGGATTGTTTCGCAAAATTAGTTTATATGCACCACAACTGAAGGGTAAACTACTCGATTTTGGTTGTGGAGAAAAGCCTTATCAGTCTTTATTCACAAATGTTACAGAATATATTGGGCTAGATTATAATGGGGAAGGGCACGATCACCAAAATGAAGCGGTTGACGTCTATTATGATGGCATCACCATTCCATTTGATAATGAGGTATTCGATTCGGTTTTTACAAGTGAAGTATTTGAACATGTTTTTGGCCTACAACAAATATTGCCCGAAATCAACCGTGTAATGAAGCCAGGAGCGCAAATTTTGGTTACTTGTCCGTTTGCTTGGGAAGAGCATGAAATACCAGTGGACTATGCTAGGTATACTCAGTTTGCACTGAAAGATATGTTAGCGAAAAATGGATTTAAAGTAATACTTATTGATAAGAATGGTCATTTCATGAGTGCCTTACACCAGTTGTTCGTTTTGTATTTACATGATCATTGGATGCACCAAGTTCCTGTATTGCGAAAGTTTAATTTATTTAAAAAAATAATGCGTCAATTGGTAATCCCAATCATGAACTGGGGATTTAGTGTGGTAGAAATATTTTGGCCCAAATCGGATCGGTTTTATTTGAATACCATCGTGATTGCAGAAAAAATTACCCCCCATCAATAGCATGAAAAAAATTGTTTATACCGTTTGTTCTGCTAATCATTTAGCGCATTGTAAAACAATGGCTGATTCATTTATACTACAAAATCCCAGTTACGAACTGTATATTATTTTAATTGATCGGATTGAAGGGAGGTTTAATTTAAGTTCATTTAATCATTATAATATATTAGAAATCAGTGATTTAGCTGTTCCTGATTTTGAAATAATGGCTGCTCAGTATAGTGTAATTGAATTGAATTGCGCCATGAAGCCTTTTGTTGCACAATGGATTTTTGAAAAGCATCAACCATCTATTTTGCTCTATATTGATTCGGATACTTGGATTTTTTCTTCCTTTGAAACAGTAGAAAAAAGTTTAGAGCAATACGATTTGGTGATTACGCCTCATTTTACCAATGCATATCCTGACAACCATTTATTACCTAGAGAAAGAGATATTTTAAGATCAGGTTTGTATAATGCAGGATTTATTGCAATGAAATCATCCGATAATACTTTTTCATTTTTGAATTGGTGGTCGGCGCATATGAAATCTGAATGCTATTACAATTTTGCGGAAGGAATGGGGGTGGATCAAATATGGATTAATTTGGTTCCATTATTATTTAAGAAAGTGCTCATCGAAACCAACCCAGGTTTAAATGTTGCTTATTGGAATTTACATGAACGAAAAATATCGGAGTCTGGTGGAAAATATTGGGTGAATTACGATACCCCCTTATGTTTCTTGCATATTAGTGGCTATCAGTTTGATCATCCTACCCAAATTTCAAGGCATCAAACTAGGTACACAGTAGCTGATCATCCTATTTTGCAACAATTATTCATGGAATATGCAACCATGGTAAAATCGAATGGGTATGCACTTTTTTCTTCTATAGATTGCGCTTATGTCAAAAAGAAAAAAAAGAGCATGGGCATCATGAAAACGGTTAACCAATTCCTTAGACCCATAGGGATAAAAATAACAGATATTTAGTGACCTGTTCTACCAGTTACTACTGGTTTATTTTTTTTGGCTTGTTTTTTATTGAAGTCTGCTACTTCTTTTGGAAGCACTTTTGTAGCTTGTTTTTTAGAAGTGTCTGCCGATTGATTAGGGGGATTCGTATTCAATTTAGCTGCCTTAAAGTCTTCTTTTAATTGACCCATTATATACTCCTGTGTTTCAATCAATGCACCTGTATTAGGTGAATAGGTTTTCCAAATGCCATGTTTAATTGAGCTCCCTTCATTTTTAACTACAATTCGTTCAAATTGATTGGGGTTAGCAGGATCAACAACATCTAGTGTATCAAATGCCTTATCTGGATTAACGGCTCTCCAACTTTCTTCCCGTTCTAATCCTGAAAGGGTAAAATATAAACATCTTCCATGCAAGTTACCCCACTTGTAATTTTCTTGTGTAATTAAATCTCCCATTAAATTAAAGGACCTCCATAAGCCTTCCTTTTTATCATTTTTGAATATCCCTTCCGATTCAAATCCTGGCTCGCCTCTTAATTTTGGGGTGGTTATAATCCATTTTCCTTGCTTTAATCCCTTGTTATCAATACAGTTCAAAGTATCGCCATTGCTGGCTAATTTGAATGTTTTACACTGTGCGGATAAAATATTCACCGAAAAAAGGAGTAGAGGTAGCAATAGAAATCTCATATTACTTACATTGAGGATTGAAAATACAAAGCCGATATGAAAAAAACATTATTATCACTGTTAACCATTTCTTCATTTTTTGCAGAAGCACAGGTAAAGCCAACCTCTGCTTCGGATAGACTCAAAAGTATTGAGATACGCAAAAAACTGAGTTTGGAGTCTGTAGCCAATAAATCTTCTTTTAGAAATATTGGTCCTAGCGTTCAAAGTGGAAGAGTGGTAGACATTGATGTAAACCCAGCAGACCCAACAGAGTTTTATGTTGCTTATGCAACTGGTGGATTATGGCATACTGTTAATAATGGTATCAGTTTTAATCCCATTTTTGATTCAGAAGACATTATTGGTATAGGTGATATTGCTGTAAACTGGAAAACCAAAGAGATTTGGGTGGGTACTGGAGAAGTGAATAGTAGCCGATCTACTTATGCAGGTTTAGGCGTATACAAATCCAGCGATAACGGTAAAACTTGGACTTGGTTAGGTCTTGCAGACAGTCATCATATTGGAGAAATTAAGTTGCATAGTAGCGATCCAAATACAGCTTGGGTGGCCGTTTTAGGTCATCTTTATTCCCCCAATAAAGAAAGAGGGATATATAAAACAACCGATGGAGGTAAATCATGGAAGCAAACGCTTTATGTAGATGAAAATACGGGTGCAGTTGATTTAGATATTAACCCTTCCAATTCCAATGAATTATATGCTGGCATGTGGTATCGCACGCGTAAGGCTTGGGATTTTGAAGAAAGTGGAAAATCTGGTGGAATTTTCAAAAGCACAGATGGCGGAGAAACTTGGCAGAAAATTTCTGTTGAAGGAGCTGGTTTTTTAACGGGTGATGGTGTTGGGAGAATTGGATTAGCGGTTTATCCTAAGAATCCAAATATTGTTTACGCTGTGGTTGATAATAATGAAAAAAGAACTTCTTCTACTTCAGTTGCTACAACTTCCACGGACACAAGCGCGTATACATTGAATACTTTTCAAGGTATTACAAAAGAGCAATTTGCTGCTCTAGACAATAAAAAGCTCAATGCATTTTTGCGTAGTCCAAGGTATAGGTTGCCGGCTCAATACACAGCTGAGTCTATAAAAGAAGGCGTTGCTTCTAATAAATATGCACCTAATGTTATTTGGGATTATTTATATGATGCCAATACCGCTTTATTAACTGGCACCGTTAAGGGTTGCGAATTATATAGAAGTGATGATGCTGGAAAAACTTGGAAAAAAACACATACTGAACCAATCAATATTTATAGTTCTTATGGATATTATTTTGGTAAAGTATTTGTAAGCCCAATAGATGAAAATAAAGTGGTATTAACAGGGGTAGATTTATTAATGAGTGCAGATGGAGGAAAAAAATTCAAATCAATTAATGGACCTTCTGTACACTCCGATCACCACTCTTTTTGGTTCAGCAATGTTAAAGACAATCATGTTATTAACGGTAATGATGGTGGGCTAAATATGAGCTATGATGCAGGTAAAAATTGGTCTAAATTAAATAGTCCTTCTGTTGGTCAATTCTATGCAATTGAAGTGGATATGGCCGTTCCATATAATGTTTATGGTGGACTACAAGACAATGGTACTTGGTATGGGTCTAGTAAAAATATTGAAGACAATGGTTGGCATGGTTCTGGAAACTATGCTTATAAAAGCATCAATGGCGGAGATGGGATGCAAGTACAAGTAGACTGGAGAGATAATAGAACTGTTTACAGCGGGTCTCAATTTGGTAATTATAACAGACAAGTAATTGGCGCAACAGCTACTGGAAGAGGTCCAAGAGGAAATAGTGTAAAGCCTAATAGAGAGCTTGGCGAATCTGCACTTCGATTTAACTGGCAGTCCCCTATTTTAGTGAGCAGACATAACCAAGATGTATTTTATTTTGGTAGCAATAAGTTTCATCGTTCTTTCAGTAAAGGTGATAGCTTGGTTGCTATGAGCGGCGATTTAACCACTAATCCAACACAAGGGGATGTTCCTTTTGGTACTTTATCTACCATGAGCGAAAGCCCAATGCGTTTTGGGTTGATTTATACTGGCTCAGATGATGGATTGATTCATGTAACCAAAGACGGTGGATATTCATGGAACAATATCAATGGCAAACTCCCTAAAGGACTATATGTAAGTAGGGTAGTAGCTAGTAAATTCAAAGAAAGCAGGGTTTATGTTACCTTGAACGGGTACAGAAATGATCATTTTAATGCTTTGGTTTACGTGAGTGATGATTATGGATCTACATGGAAGCAAATTGCTAAAGACCTTCCTTATGAATCTGTAAACGTATTAAGAGAAGACCCTACCAATGAGAATATCCTTTACATTGGTACTGATGGTGGTTTGTATGTAAGTATGAATGGTGGTAATAGTTGTATGATGTGGAATAAAGGATTGCCTTATAGTATTCCTGTTCATGATATTGCCATTCATCCTAGAGACAATGAAATTGTTTTAGGCACACACGGCAGAAGCTTATATATAGCTGGTTTGGGAGAAATTCAAAAAGCGGCTAAATAATTTTGCGAGCATTTTTAAATTTGCTCAATTCAAATTATTCTTGAGTTGATTTACTATAATTTATCCCGGTTGCTTCAAGTAGCCGGGATTTTTTGTTTGAGAACCCATACATCTTGTCCACCCAATTTTTCGGGGTGCTGTTCCCCTTCCCAAAAATGTTCTATGTCAAAATAGGATTGAAATTGTTCTTTCAAAAAATGTGCTTCAAAGTAGGTGGTCATTAACCGATGACCCTTCTCTTTAAATAAGTGTGTAAACACTCCATCCTGCTTTAGTTGATTTTTTTCTTTTGTGGTGAGTTGATGAAAATATTGGCTTCCATGTGTTGAAAGGATGGCCCTTCCAGAAGGAGTTAACACTCTTTTTAGTTCACTCAGCCAAATGAAAAATTCATTCTTTTGAATATGGGTAAGTACCGAAATGCCATATACTAAATGAAAGTAATTGCTTGGATAGGGTAGGGTTTGGTTTTCTATGCAATCAAAATATAAATGATCAATATTTTTTCTGCACCAATGAATCGATTCACAATCAATATCAGATCCATAGCAGATTGATTTGGGTTTCAGACTTTGTATATGCCTAATCACTCTTCCAGTTCCACATCCCCAGTCAAGTATAACTGGGCTAGACAAACTGGTTAATGCTCCCCACTGAATCATTTCTTTGGCAGCTAAATGTCCATCTTCATAGTACTTTTTATAGTTGAGTTGGAAGGTATTAAAAAGCGCTCTGTCTGTTGGAAAGACAAAGCGCTTTAGTGTTTTTTGGTAGTTCTGGTTCTGATTTGAATACTGTAATTGTTGTAAGCGAAAATTTAGTTCGTTCAAGAGTTGGGTCGCGCCCAAAAACTTAAATATATTTTTAATCGCTTTCCTCAAGTAAGTATTCATTTGCCAAAGTTATTGCTCTGGAAACAAAACTCCATTGAATCTATTTTTATTATCGAATACGATGTTTGCAATTTTTTTAATGTCTTCAATGCTTACTTCACCAACTATATTGGTATAGTTGAGCAGTCTGTTAGGATCATTCGCCGAAAAATAAATGCCTTGTAATGCGCCAGTCCAAAATCTATTGTCTTTTATATTAACAGCATATTTTTCTAATAAGGATTTTTTTACTTTATCTAAATCCTTTTGTTCAGGTCCGTTTTGTTTGATTTTTTCAATCTCGGCAGTTGCTGCAGCGCTAAGCTTTTCAACATTCTCTGGTCCGCAAGGTAATTGTAGCGCCATTGAATATCCTTCATAAGGAAACTTAGACAATGAACCATTTATTCCTCCACCATAAATGCCACCAATTTTTTCTCTTAACTCTTCAATTATTTTAATATTTAAAATTTCAGCTAACATTTCGGTATGCATCGCTTGTGATTCAGAGTAAGGAGCAAGGCCAGAATAAATACTAAAAATAAAGCTCTTAGGTTCTTTTCCTTTATAGAATTTCAAATCTTTTTGACCAGTTATGGTGCGCACCCCATTGTCTACAATCTCACCTTTTTTGCCTTTTGAGGGAAGTCCTCCAATATAATTGGCCAATAATGGCTTCACTGAATTAAGGTCTATATTTCCTACCATAATAAAGGTAAAGTCATTGGCATCACTTATTTGCTCTTTATAAATTTCTATAGCCCTATCTAAATTAATTTGATCAAAATCACTTGCAACTGGAAAAACAGATGGTGCCAATGGGTTCCCTGCATACATGACTTTAATTACAGAATCAATAAATGCACTAGTAGGGTCTGCCATCATGAATTGAACTTGGCTTTTGGTTTTTTCTCTCCAAGAATTAAATAAAGCCTCATCTTTTCTGATTTGAGTAAAGTTTAAGTACATTAACTGGAACATAGTTTCCATGTCTTTAATGCTACTATTCCCACTTACTCTTGCGCTTAGTGCATTTAATCCAACATTAGCATTTGCTGTTTTGCCAGATAAGAATTTTCTTAAGTCAACTGGATTAAAGTCTCCAATTCCCATTTGCTGAATGGCTGCAGTGGCATAGTTTGCGCTGAATTTGTCTGCCACACCATAGGCATTGGTACCTCCTTTTTTAAATCCGGTCAAAACAATTTCATCCTGTTTGAAATTGGTGTTCTTGATAATTACACGTGTTCCATTGCTATAGGTTAATTCTGTTATGTCTAGCGCTTCGTTCTTAGTTTCCTTTACTAAAGTTCCTGCTGTTGGAATATTTTTCAATAAAACATTCGCTATTGCTTTTTCTTCATATGCCTTAACTGGAATGCTTGATGCATTAGATGCAACTGCAATTAATTGTGATGCAGATGGTAAGTTGAAATTGCTTTTTTCAGGTCCTTGAACCGATACAAATACTTTGTCGTTCTTCTTTAATTCATTGGCTAATGCATTCACTTCTGCCAATTGAACACCTGGCATCAAACTATTCTTGTATTCAAATTCACGCTCAATTCCTGGAATGGGTTCTTGTTCTAAAAAATTCCTAATATACTCATCTACTAATACACTAGATTCTGTTTTGTCTCTATTGTTATATGACCTTTCAATCGAAGCCAATTGCTGTTTTTTTGCCCTGTCTAATTCTGATTGGGTAAATCCAAACTTCTTAATTCTTTCAATTTCTGTTAAAACGGCTAGCAAAGCTGTATCTGGTCCCTTAGGGCCAGGAATGGCAAATCCATTGAAGCCTTCATATCCTCTTGCATAAGAACCAAAATTTCCTCCAGCAAAACTGAAAGGAGGGTTCCCGCTTTGAGCCATTTCGTTCATTCGTTGGTTTAGCAAACTGGTAAACAAAGATTTAATGATGCTGTTCCTACGATAATCTTCAACCGTTGTTTCTGGCTTAGTCTTAACTGTTGAATAGTTTAATTCAATTTGAAAATTGGTTGCTTCTTTATCGGTAACTACCAATGCATCGTTTTTAGTTCTAGCAGGAACGGTAGCTGCAATTCTTGGTCTAGGATTGGCCGGATTTTTTAATCCGCTAAAATATTGAGTGATTAATTTTTCTGTTGCCGCAACATCGATATCCCCAACAACCATTACCGCCATTAAATTAGGGCGATACCAATCCGCATAAAATCGCTTGATGGCACTGTGTTTAAATGTTTTTAATATACTGTCTTTTCCAATTGGTAAACGTTGTGCATATTTTGATCCTTCATATTGCTTTGGATAGATTTTTCTAAACATTCTATCTTCTGCCCCTTTCCCTAATCGGCTTTCTTCTAAAATGATACCTCTCTCGTCATCAATTTGCTTTCCTTCAAAACTGATTCCACCTGCCCAATCTTGTAAAATTTGTAATCCCTTTGTAAAGTTATTGGGATCACTTAACGGAATAGGTAAAATGTAAACTGTTTCATCAAAACTGGTATATGCATTTAAATCTGCACCAAAATCTACCCCAATGCTTTGTAGGAAATTAACCAATTCATTTTTTTTGAAATTTTTGGTGCCATTAAAAGCCATATGCTCGGTAAAATGTGCCAAACCCTGCTGATCATTGTCTTCTAGTATGGATCCTGCATTCACTACTAAACGGAGTTCTACTTTTTTTTCGGGCTTAGTATTCTGTCGAATATAATAAGTTAAACCATTGGCAAGCTTGCCTACTTTAACTTTGTTGTCTATCGGAATTTTTTCCGATAAATTCAGTTGAGCACTTAATTGTAAAGTGATCGAAATGCATAACAGCAAAGCAATTGCTGAGAATGAGAATCTTTTCATCATAAAAAAAGGTTGTACCGCAAGATACAACCTGGACTTAAATGATGATGATAATATTATAATTATAGAGAATATTTTAATTATTGCTTTAACACTTCTTGAATGGGGTGTCCAATATTGCCACTTGGCTCTTGAATTTTCAATAAGCTGGCTAGCGTTGCTGCAATATCGTGCATATAAACTCTATTGCTAGACCTCCCTTGTTTAATCCCAAATCCATACCATAGAAGCGGTATATGGGCATCATAGGAGTACCATAATCCATGTGTTGTACCAGTAGCGCCGCCATCGATATAACCAGACTTTAAAACCATTTGAATATCTCCACTTCTGTTATACAGATACCCATTGGCTAATTTTTCTCTAAGGTACTGTGGCATTGGACTAGTCAATATTTCACTAGTTGGAAATGCATTTAAGATGTAATCCTTTTTCATTAAATAATGAACCATGAACTGGTTGATTGCTTTGGTGTCTGCGTTTAAACTATCTAGTAAGTCTCTATTGTAATGAACTTGATAGTTAAATAAACTTACGACTAATTTATCGATGCCAAATTTTGCTTTGATGGCCGCATTCATTTCGGTTAATGCAGCTTTGTCGTCTAATAAACCTCCTGGTAATTTGTTTTCTTTCATAAAGCCAGGCACGTGCGCCACAGCATGGTCTGCGCTTAAAAATGCGGTGTACTTTCCTTTTCCTACCGTAGCATCTAAGAAGTCAAACATTCTACCTAATTCTTCATCTAGTTTAATATAATTGTCTACTACTTCCCAAGAATTGGGGCCAAAACTGTGTCCAATGTAGTCGGGTGATGAAAAGCTTACTGCTAACATGTCTGTAACTGCGTCTTTGCCCATATCTTCTGCTAATACTGCTGCTTTCGCTAATTCTACCGTGATTGTATTTCCCCATGGTGTAGTACTCAATTTTCCAAACCCTTCATTGGCAGTTCTATTTAATACATAAGGCATTTTTGTTTGATTAGCCCCAAATGGTTTGCTTTCGTAGTTTTTTTCGTCCGCTGTTGCGTAATGCAAATATTGTTGATCAGTTAATGATTTGTTCCAGCCTAATTTCATTAAAGAATCAGGAATTTGTCTATCATTAAATTGTTTCACCCAATTAGGTAATTCTTTAAAGTAGTAGGTGCTTGTAATAAAATTGCCCGACTTTGCATCAAACCAATAAGCCCCGTTTGCACTATGGCCAGCAGGTAATATGGCTCCTCTATCTTTAATAGCAATACCAATTACTTTGCTTTTGAAATTAGTGGCCATTCTTAATTCATCTGCAATGCTGGTAGTAAGCATATTTTTAGGACTCATTTTCCCATCACTTGCCCCTGCTGCACCTACACCATCCACTGTTCTATCTTCACTGCAGTAGACATTTCTTTTTAATTGGGTATCATACCAAGCGTTACCCGTGATTCCATGAATTGCAGGGACGGTTCCGGTATAAATTCCTGTATGCCCACAAGCTGTTACCGAAGGTGTATAGCCAATTTGGCAATTGTCATTACTAAATCCTTGGTTCATCATTCTACTAAAACCACCATTGGCTTTGAATAGTGGAGCAAATCTTTCCAAGTAGTCCCATCTCATTTGGTCAATTACGATCCCTACCACCAAACGAGGTGCTTTTTCTGCCGATTGAGTAAGTTTAGTCTTTTGGGCTTCTACTGTTGTTGAAGAAACGGCTAATAGTGAAAGAAATCCCAAACCTGATTTTATACTTTGTTTAAACAAGGGATTAAAATTTAATATGAATAGTTAAATAAGGTTTGCAAGATACAGTTTGCAATACAATATGCCTTGTGCTTTGGTGCTTAATTGCTAATTTCGCAAAAATTTAATAAACCAATCAATTGTTTGTATGGCAGACATTTTTGAGAAATTGTTGAAGAATGCAGGTCCTTTGGGCCAACACCGCGAAAGAGCACATGGGTATTTTGCTTTCCCAAAATTAGAAGGTGAAATAAATAGCCGCATGAAATTCCGCGGTAAAGAAATGATTGTATGGAGCCTAAACAATTACTTAGGATTAGCCAATCATCCAGAAATCAGAAAAGTGGATGCGGACGCATCAAAAGAGTTTGGTTTAGCTTACCCCATGGGTGCTAGAATGATGAGTGGAAATTCCAATTATCATGAACAGCTAGAAAGAGAGTTGGCAGCATTTGAACATAAAGAAGATGCCATCCTAATGAATTTTGGTTATCAAGGTATCATGAGTGCAATTGATGCAGTTTGTGGTCGTCATGATGTAATTGTTTATGATGCTGAAAGTCATGCATGTATTATTGATGGACTAAGATTACATCCTGGTCATAGATACGTGTTTAAACACAATGATATAGACGATTGCGAAAAACAATTAACGAGAGCAACTCAGTTAATAGAGAAACAGGGTGCAGGTGGAATTCTATTAATTACTGAAGGGGTTTTTGGCATGGCCGGAGACCAAGGTAAATTAAAAGAGATAGCTGATTTAAAACATAAATATCAATTTAGGTTATTGGTGGATGATGCCCACGGTTTTGGTACTTTAGGACAAACCGGTGCAGGTGCTGGAGAAGCCCAAGGTTGTCAAGATGCAATTGATTTATACTTTTCTACTTTTGCAAAAAGTATGGCTTCGATAGGTGCATTTATGGCTGGAGATAAAGCAATCATTGATTTTATTCGTTATAATATTCGTAGTCAAATTTTTGCTAAGAGTTTGCCTATGCCAATTGTTATTGGCAACTTAAAACGTTTGGATATGCTTCGCACAATGCCAGAGTTAAAAGAAAAACTTTGGAGTAATGCTTTGAAATTACAGAATGGCCTAAAAGAAAAAGGATTTGATATTGGAAATACCAATACCCCAGTAACGCCTGTTTATATGAAAGGTGGGGTAGAAGAAGCTACTGCTATGGTAATGGACTTAAGAGAGAATTATGGCGTATTTGCTTCTATTGTTGTTTATCCTGTAATTCCAAAAGGACATATCATTTTCCGATTGATTCCTTCTGCAGCGCATACTGATGCAGATATTGATGAAACACTTAAAGCATTTAGCGAAACCAAAGCCAAACTAGATGCTGGAGCGTATAAAGTTGACCTGATTCCTGATATGGCAGAGAGTAAATAATTACTTTCTTTCTAGTCTATTCTTGTTGACGAAAAAATTAAAAGACCCGTTCCGATAAATCCGGACGGGTCTTTTAATTGAAATGAAAAAGCATCAACAAAGGAAGATGCTCATTTTCATTTATAATTTGTTTATCAATTCTTTAGCCATTCTAACATAGTCTGCATTCTTTGCTTCAGTAGCAATTGCAATGCATTTTTCTGCACTTGCTTTAGCGTCTGCTTTTTGACCCATGTCTTTTTGAATCTTTGCAGTTAATAAAAACAACCAAAATGCTTTTGGATTGGCTTCTGTAGATTTAATTGCGTTTTGTAAAGCTTTTGCATAATCCTTGTCCCACTCATAATAAAAATTAGCAGCTGATGAATATGCATTTGGATTTACTTTTTCTGCACCTAATGCTGCTTCAACCTGCGCACGAATTCTATCTTTTACATTGGTACTGATAGGAATACTTACCACTGCTTTACCCCAAGTAAGATGCAATTCTATACTTTCTGCTTCTACATTGGCAAACTGGAAAGTAAAAGTTTCTACACTGCTGTTGGTTTTTGCAGCTTTTACTTTAAAACGTACCACGTCTTCACTTTGTTTGTATCCATCCGATCCCCAATTAGTTAATCCTTTGTTGATTACAATTTCCCAATATTCAGTACCAGGAACGGTATATAATACATAAGCACCTGTATCTAAGGTAGTTCCACCCATGGTTACTTTATCGGAAAAATGTATTCTGGTTGCAGCATTAGCACCCGTTCTCCACAATTGATTTAAAGGAGCCAATTCTGAATTTTCTTTTAACATGGATCTTCCCTTAATATTCGGACGAGAATAAGTCAATTCAATTTTTCCCATTCCAAAATCTTGACTGATTTTTTGAGTGGTGCTAGGTTGTGGCATTCTAATTTGTGCAAATCCAATTACGCTGCATAATAGCGCGGCTGCAAGCAAAGTCTTTTTCATATTCAATAAATGTTTGAACGTCAAACTTAAGTTTTCCGTAACAAATGCAGCAATATTTTTAAGAATTTCGGCTAAATAGCGAATGATTTAACAATTTCATCATGATTTAATGAAGCCGCAAAGACTATTTAAATCCTGGATGATAGCGTTGTAAAGTATCTTTTAAAAAATGACTGTCTAAGTGGGTATATATTTCAGTAGTTGTAATACTTTCATGCCCTAACATTTCTTGTACAGCTCTTAAATCAGCACCCCCTTCTACCAAATGTGTGGCAAAAGAATGCCTAAATGTATGCGGTGAAATGGTTTTAGTGATTCCAGCTTTTAACGCAAGGTCTTTAATAATATAAAAAATCATCACCCTGCTTAATTTATTACCTCTTCTGTTCAAAAATAAAAAATCTTCAGCGCCCACTTGTATGGGTTGGTGCACCCTGATTTTTTCTTTATAAATTTTAATGAATTTTATGGCATCTGAGCCAATAGGTACTAACCTCTCTTTATCTCCCTTGCCAGTGACTCTTAAAAACCCTACATCTAAATAAAGCCCCGATATTTTCAAGTTAACTACTTCACTGACCCGTAATCCACAACTGTACATGGTTTCTAAAATGGCTTTATTCCTTCCGCCTTCTGGGCTGCTTAAATCTATCTGGTTAATGATTGATTCTATTTCATCAAAGTGTAGGGTGTCAGGTAGTTTTCTTTTGGATTTTGGCGCATCTAATAGAACGGAAGGGTCCGATACGCAAATCTGTTCTACAATACAATATTTAAAAAAACTGCGAATCCCAGAAATAATTCTTGCCTGTGAAGTAGCGGTCATACCTAATTCGCTCACCCATTTCACAAAGGCTTGAAGGTCTTCTAGTACAATTTCTGAAGGAGCTTTGGTTTGATTGATGGCTAATAAAAAAGAGGTAAGCATTTCAATATCATGCAGATAGGCTTCCACAGAGTTTTCACTTAAAGATTTCTCTAATTGCAAATAAGCCTTAAATCCTTTTTTATATGCATTCCACATGATTGATAAAGATAACAGCTATATGTTTATATTCGCTTTTAGTCTATTTTAAAAGTACGGCAGTTTTATGCAAGTTAATCTTCGATCATTCAAACAAAAAGTTCATCATCATGCTAAAGGCATGAAAAAGTTTTTAGGTAAACTGGAGAAAAATCCCCCTAAGGGCCTTGATAAAATGGCCGAAAAAATTGATGCAGAAGTTTGGAAAGAAGTAGACTGTTTAAGCTGCGCCAATTGCTGCAAAACGATGAGCCCCACTTTTACAGCAAAAGATCTGAAAAGAATTGCAGCTCATGTAGAGATGTCTGTAGCGGAATTCAAAGAAAAGTGGCTCTATTTTGAAGAAGAAGATGGAGATTGGATGAACAAAAAGCAACCCTGTCAATTTTTGAATTTGACCACCAATATGTGTAGTATATATGAAGTGAGACCTGATGATTGTGCAGGGTTTCCTCACTTAAAGAAGAAGAAAATGGTTGAATACATTCATGTACATCAACAGAATATTAGTTATTGCCCAGCAACTTATAAAATGGTAGAAAAATTTCAGGAGTTGTTGAAGCCGGCAGGTAAATAAAGATTTATGTATGGATTTGCTTATCGGCCTATAACTAGTTTTGCAATTCTACCACCACCACCAGCTAAATAAATCGCATTCCCTTTTTTAGCTTTTTGGACTACATGGAAACTTTGTTTCGAAATGTTTTCCCAATTAATACCGCCGTCATTTGAAATATCAACCCCTGAAGTGCCACAGGCTACCAAGGTTTTATTGGTTAAGTAAATGACACAAGATCGATATCCAAATGGTGGTGTTTGTGGTTGATTAAATTGAATATTCGGTTCTAATTGAACAGCTACAGCGTTGCCAGCTCTTAATGTATCTTTTGCAAAATCACCCCCTACAATGAATGCATTCTTGCCCGAGGGGCTAATGGCAATAGAATTTGCTCCTGTTGATTCCTTCCCTTGTATAATCGGTAATGGGTATTGGTCTCGTTGGTCCCTTGCATTGAGTAACCTTGAAACTTTACCTCCTGTAACCATTAGGGTACCGCTTTTAAAATAATTGTTGGATTCGCTTATTTGTAAATTGGTTCCACTGGATGCAAAAAAAGCTTCTCCTTCATTTAATTGAATTCCATCGATTGGATTGGTCTCCCATGTTTCACCCTCATTCATACTCATTGCAAAAAATGCTTTGCCATTTATTGGATCACCAATCACTTGAATCTTTTTGCCAACTGCATGCATTGCGTCTAAAAACATTCCTTTGGTGCTGTCTTCAAATACTTTATACCAATCTTTTCCCCCATTCACTGTTTTTAAAATGACTGCTGGTTCTGCAACTGCCATAATGATTGCTTTTTGATCATCATAAGCTTCTATGTCTCTAAAATCTCTTTTTTCAAAACCTGGAACAAGAATCCAATTGAATGATTTACCACCATCTATTGATTTCCCTACCATGCCCCCACTGCCGCTTACCCATACAATTTGATTAGAAACTACGCTCAATCCCCTAATACTTGTTTTTTTTCCTTCTGATAGCATTTGTATTACTTCGTTCGATTGACCAAATGCGATGCTGTAATTATTCAGAACCAACAAGAACAAAAAGATTTTTATATATGCTTTCATACATTCATTTTTGCGTAAACAAGAACAAGTTAAATCAATTCCGTTTTAACAGTATAATTAAATTAGTATATGATTCCATATTGGATGAGCCGAACGCAGTTGCTTTTAGGTGATGAACCTATTCAATCTTTAATGAATAAACATGTATTGGTAGTAGGTCTTGGAGGAGTAGGAGGAATTTGCGCAGAAATGATTGTGCGCTCAGGGGTCGGAAAAATTACCATAGTAGATGCAGATACAGTTGATTTAAGTAATGCCAATCGACAAATTCCAGCCTTACATTCCACTGCTGGTAAATTGAAGTCTGAAGTAATGGCTGAACGTCTAAAAGATATTAATCCTCAATTAGATATCATTGTTAAGTCAATTTATATTAAAGATGAAATTACCCAAGAATTATTGGATGAAGCCCCATATGATTATGCAGTAGATTGTATTGATACATTGTCTCCCAAAGTTTTTTTTATAAAGGGTTGCCTAGACCGAAAAATTCCTATTGTGAGTTCTTTAGGGGCTGGTGGTAAATTAGATCCTTCTCAAGTGGTTATTACTGATATCTCTAAAACCTATCAATGTAACTTGGCCAGCTATGTAAGAAAAAAGTTACATGGTTTGGGTATTTACAAGGGTTTAACAGTGGTTTTTAGTGCAGAAAGAGTAGATCAATCTAAAATTATTGAAACAGAAAAAGCATACCCTAAAAAGTCAATCATTGGTACCATGTCTTATATGCCTGCCATTTTTGGTTGTATGGTAGCAAGTGTAGTAATTAGAGGGTTATTGCAAAAAAATTAATAAAGCAAATATGGTTGTACCATTGCCCTCCATTCCTTCACGCTTGTTTCTTTGGTGCATTGATGAATAAATGAATGCATGGGTAAGTCAAATAGTTTTTCTGCATTCAATAGGCCAGAAAGTTTATCTAAATGTTGAATACCTCCTGGATTTACAAAGGTTTTATAGGGTGCCCATTTAAATTCATTTGGGTGTAATGCCTTAATGAGTTTGATCAATAATAGCCCAAAAAATACAGGTTTAAATTGATTGGGATCTTTTACTATAAAATGAACTCCATTACATTCTTCCCCTGCAAATTTGCTATGTTGCGGTATAAATTGAATTAGTCTGCAGGCTAATTCATCATCCATAAATAATTTTATCTGTTCAGCAAGTGCTGGGGCATTTAACCATGGAGCTCCTACCGCTTCAAATGAAAAATTAGTGGATCGGCCTTCTGATAAATTGGTGGCTTCTAAAAAACATAAACCAGGATACAATATGGTTGTAGAAGCAGTTTGGATGGCTGGAGAGGTTGGAACAAACGGAATACCCCAATCCACCTGAAACATGGCTCTTTCCCAATGTTGACATGCTATAATTTGAATTGGAGCATTTATTTTCCTTTCTGAATTATAGTATTGAGCCAATTCTCCTAAAGTACATCCATGTCTGATGGGCATAGGCCATCTTCCTATAAAGGATGAACAAGCATCATTCAGCCAAGGGCCCTCGCAAAGTTCAAAATTCCCGGAAATAGGATTGGGGCGATCTAATACCACCAATTTTATAGAATGAGTGGCCGAAGTTTCTAAAAGATAACTCAAAGTCCATAAATACGTATAAAAACGAACCCCTACATCGGGTACATCAAATAGAAGTATATCAATATCTGCTAAGTCTTCTGCTGTTGGAGTTAATTTTTGACCATACAAACTAATAATGGGCAAATCAGTTAGCTCATCTATGCCATTTAACATGGGCGCTCCATCAGCGCCTGTTGCAGAAATTCCATGTTCGGGTGAAAATAGTTTGGTTAAATTAAATCCTGCTTTTTGTAATGCTAATCTGGACGGTGCCATTGATTTTGTAGTGGCTGCCTCATTAGTAATCATTCCAATGCGATGGTTTTTCCATGAAACTGAATCTGCTTGTAGCAATACGTCAACGCCAAATAATACCGACATGATAAAAATTTTAATTAACTGTTCTCTTGCTTAAAATTCATTTCTTTCTTTAGTTCCTCCACCACATTAAAAATAATGGGGCATCTATCGTAGTGCATGAATGTCGTAAAAACCCTTCTTTTAAAATGAGGTAAATGCAATGCCGGAAATTCTTTACATCCCTCAAAACGATACTCGTATACCGTACACTTATTATCTTGTAAAAAATGACAGGGCATTTGGTTCATGATCATCATTCCATTGCTGCCTTTCTCTAAATATTTATGGTCAAAGCTTGGTCGATCCATTTTTAAATGGCTCGACAAATTATCAGCTTCCGCTTCATTTAAACATACCATTAAACTTTTACAACAATTTCCACAATCTGTACAAGAGATGGTTGGGCTAATTTGTGCGTCTAACTCTTTTACTTTGGCGTCTATGGCTTCGTCATTAAATTCCTTGATAAATGCGGCAAATTGGTCATTCTCTTCTTGGTGTTCAATAGCAAACGCTGCAATTTGTTGGAGGTCGGTTTGAGGTAAAAATGGGCTATTCATTCGGGTAAAGGTACTATTTGGCATATAAAATCCACCAAAAACAGCTATTTATCCACATATAATTGGCATTTGTAGAAAAGTAAAATTGGGCTGAGATTTGAGGGACTTAGATTTGCCGTAAGCAAAAAAGGATCTTAAATAGGAATTATGGCAGAAGACAAGAATTTGGTCAGGTACGATGAAGACTCTATCCGGTCATTAGACTGGAAAGAACATATTCGTTTGCGCCCAGGAATGTACATTGGAAAATTAGGAGATGGTTCAGCTGCAGACGATGGAATTTATGTGCTCATTAAAGAAGTTATTGATAACTGTATTGATGAATACACCATGGGTCACGGCAAGCAAGTTGAACTTACCATTGAAGGTAAAACAGTTACAGTAAGAGATTATGGCCGCGGTATACCATTGGGTAAAGTAATTGATGTAGTTAGTAAAATTAATACAGGTGCTAAATACGATAGCAAAGCCTTCCAAAAAAGTGTTGGTTTAAATGGAGTGGGAACCAAGGCGGTAAATGCGCTTAGTAGTCATTTTTTAGTTACCTCATTTAGAGAGGGTAAATGCAAAACAGCTGAGTTTGAAAAAGGGGAATTGGTGAAAGATCATAAAGAAGTAAAAACCGATGAGCCAAATGGTACTTTGGTGGTATTTACTCCGGATGACTCTGTGTTTAGAAATTTCCATTTTATACATGAGTACTTAGATAATCAGCTTTGGAATTACTGTTATTTAAATGCTGGCCTTGCCATGCATTTTAATGGGAAAAAGTATGTGAGTAAAAATGGGTTATTAGATTTATTACAGCGCAAAACAAATCCTGATGAATTAAGATATCCGATCATTCATTTAAAAGGAGACGATATTGAAATTGCCCTTTCTCATAACAATGACTACGGAGAAGATATATTTTCTTTTGTAAATGGTCAATACACCACCCAGGGCGGGACCCACCAGCAAGCATTTAGGGAAGCCTATGTAAAAGTGATTAGAGATTACTTTAAAAAGGATTATGATGCATCCGATATTAGAACCAGTATTGTTGCTGCTGTTTCTGTTCGGGTACAAGAGCCAGTTTTTGAGAGTCAAACCAAAACTAAGTTAGGGTCTCAAAATATTGCTGAAGGTGGGCAAAGTATGAAGTCTTTTGTTTTAGATTTTTTGGCAAAGCAACTAGATAATTTCTTACACCGAAATCCTGCCACGGCAGATGCTTTAAAAAAGCGGATTGAGCAAAACGAAAGAGAGCGCAAGGAGTTGGCGGGTATTAAAAAGTTAGCAAATGAAAGAGCCAAGAAAGCCAATTTGCACAATAAGAAATTACGTGATTGTAGAGTGCATTTGAACGATGAACTTCCTGCAAAAAATAAGGAAGCTTTTATTGCAACACAAAAAGATACAACCATTTTTATCACCGAAGGGGATAGTGCAAGTGGAAGTATTACCAAGAGCAGAAATGTAGATACGCAGGCTGTTTTTAGTTTAAGGGGTAAGCCATTAAATTCATTTGGGGAAACCAAAAAAGTGGTTTACCAAAACGAAGAGTTTAATTTGTTGCAACATGCTTTAAATATTGAAGATGGTTTAGAAGGTCTTCGCTATAATAATATTGTAATTGCTACGGATGCTGATGTAGATGGTATGCATATTCGATTATTATTAATGACGTTTTTCTTGCAATTCTTTCCAGACCTTGTTAAAAAAGGGCATGTATACATTTTAGAAACGCCTTTATTTAGGGTTAGGAATAAGCAAGAGACAATTTACTGTTACGACGAAACAGAGAAGCAGGCTGCCACTAAAAAGCTGGGGAATAAGCCTGAAATCACCCGATTTAAAGGCTTGGGCGAAATTTCGCCAGAAGAATTTGGTCGATTTATTGGAAGGGATATTCGTTTGCAGCCAGTTATTCTTGAACAGGGAGACCATATACAAGAATTCCTTAGCTATTATATGGGAAAAAATACCATGGAGAGACAAGAATTTATAATTAACAACCTTCGGGTTGAACTTGATTTAATTGATTAAAAAAAAGAATAGATGATTCATATTGTTTTTGAAACTGCCAATGTTAAAGCTTTGCAGACTGCCATGGAAATGGACGAATTATTGCAGGGAGAAATATTGGAGATTAAAGATGACTTTGCTGTAGGACCAGTTGATAAAATTTACGAAACTGAGGGATACCAGCAACGCCGTGATTGGTGGAAAACAGTTCTTGCGTTTTCTCCATATGAAAACCAGTTAGATATTGTGGATGATAAATTAACCGTTCATCAATTAACCAATGCATTAACTCAAAACGAAGCAGAAGAAGCTTGGATATGGATGGGGCAAAATGCGCACGATGTTACTGGATATTATTGGCTAATGAGCCAGTTGTCTGCATTTGCAGGAAGGATTCAGGTTTTATATTTAAATAACCTTCCATTCTTTAATGAAAAAGGAAGTATTTTCTATCCCACCCATCTGCACGAAATTCAACCAAGAGAATTTTTAAAAGCGAAGAAGTTAGCAAGACCTATTACACTCAGTGAATTTGAATTGGATCCTGACGAATGGAAAAAAATAAGTGCTGAAAATGCGATGGTTCGTTTTTTAGAAGGAGGAAAAAAAATTTCAGGCAAAGACGTGAACTTTTTTGACAAGTCTATACTAGCGCATATAACAAAAGATGCCCAGAAATTAAGTAAAGTTATTTCATCAACCTTAAGTAAAATGCCCGTTCAAACTGGAGATGCATTTTTGGTTTGGCGACTAAGAGAATTGGCTAATCAAGGAGTATTAAACATCAATGGAGATCTTTCTAAGGGATGGAAAGATTTAATGGTACAATTGGCAATTGCATAAAGTAGAATTAAGTAAAAAGAATGGCTAAAGAGAATATTGATAGAAGGGTTTTTGAAAATGAAACCGGAGTTCAGGGGCAGTATAAAAACTGGTTTCTAGAGTATGCATCTTATGTAATACTTGAAAGGGCTGTGCCTGCATTAGAAGATGGCTTAAAGCCTGTACAAAGAAGGATTCTTCATTCCATGAAAGAAATGGATGATGGAAGATTCAATAAAGTGGCTAATATAATTGGTCAAAGTATGCAATACCATCCACATGGTGATGCTAGTATTGGAGACGCTTTGGTGAATCTTGGGCAAAAGGATTTGTTAATTGAAACCCAAGGAAACTGGGGCGATGTTAGAACTGGGGATTCTGCTGCAGCATCTCGTTATATTGAAGCAAGATTGTCAAAGTTTGCACTTGAAGTAGCATTCAATGCAAAAACAACAGAATGGCAATTAAGCTACGATGGACGCAAAAATGAGCCAGTTAACTTACCCATGAAGTTTCCTTTGCTATTGGCACAAGGAGCGGATGGCATTGCGGTTGGTTTGTCAACCAAAATTTTACCTCATAATTTTTGTGAGCTCATTGATGCTTCTATTAAGTATTTAAGAGGCAAGAAATTTGAATTATACCCCGATTTTCAAACTGGGGGAATGATCGATATTTCTGGTTATAACGAGGGTAAAAGAGGCGGAAAGGTTAGAGTAAGGGCGCATGTTGAAGAATTAGACAAGAAGACCTTAGTGATTAGAGACGTGCCTTATGGTGTTACTACCACTCAGCTGATGGAGAGCATTACTAAAGCGAATGAACAGGGTAAAATTAAAATCAAAAAAGTAATTGATGTTACTGCTAAGGAAGTTGAAATTCATATTGACTTAGCAGCAGGTATTTCACCTGATATTACCATCGATGCATTGTATGCATTTACCGATTGCGAGGTAAGTATTTCTCCTAATGCTTGTGTTATCGAAAACCATAAACCTCGATTTATGGGTGTTCAGGAGTTATTGAAAAGCTCTGTTGATAACACGAAAAATTTATTGCAACGTGAATTAGAAATAAGACTCAGTGAACTAGAAGACAAATGGCATTATACTTCTTTAGAAAAAATATTCTTCGAAGAAAAGATATATAAAGAACTAGAGCAAAAACATGAAACCTGGGAGCACGTTATTGAAGCAATTGATAAAGGGTTCGCTCCATTTAAAAAGAAGTTGAAAAGAGCAATTGAGCGAGAAGATATTTTAAAGTTAACGGAGAAGCCTGTTAGAAGAATTTATCGTTTAGATATTAATGAGCTGAATCAACAAATTAAAGGCATAGAATCTGATATTCAAGAAGTGAACCATCATTTGGAACATTTGACTGATTATGCGGTTGCTTACTTCGATAATTTGTTGAAGAAATTTGGAAAAGGGCGGGAACGAAAAACCGAAATCAAAGAGTTTGATACGATTCAAGTAAAGCAGGTTGCTATTGCCAATACCAAATTGTACATCAATCGAGCAGAAGGGTTTATTGGAACTGGACTTAAAAAGGATGAATTTTTATGTGAGTGTTCTGATTATGATGATATCATCGCATTTACTAAAGCGGGTATCATGAAAGTGGTTAAAGTGTCTGATAAAACTTTTATTGGTAAAGACATCATACATGCCGCCATATTTGAAAAGAATGATGAACGTACTACTTATAATATGATTTACTTAGATGGTAAATCGGGGGTTAGTTACGCGAAACGTTTTAATGTAACTGGTGTTACCAGAGAAAAAGAATACGATTTAACGAAAGGGTCAGATAAAAGCAAAGTACATTATTTAACTGCGAATCCAAATGGAGAAGCCGAAACCTTGAAGATTGTCTTAAGTCCTAATTGTACTGCTCGTATTAAAGAACTTGATTTTTATTTTGAAGAATTAGAAATCAAAGGAAGGGGGAGTATGGGTAATCAGGTTACCAAGTATCCAATTAAAACGGTAAAATTAAAAGAGGCTGGCAAGAGTACATTAGCAGGTAGAAAACTTTGGTTTGATGATAAATTTGGAAGGTTAAATACAGAAGAGAAAGGCCAATATCTGGGTATGTTTGAGGATGAAAAAATCATTGTAATTTATCATGATGGTTCTTATGAGCTAACTGATACAGAAATTACACAGCGATTTGAACCAGAGAAAATAGCATTGGTTGAGCAATTTAATCCTGCAAAAACCATTACTGCAGTTTATCTAGATGCAGATAAAGGACAATACAATATCAAGAGGTTTAAAATTGAAACGACTACTTTAAAAACACAGTTTGGTTTTATAAAAGAAGGCAAGGATAATCGATTAGAAGCTGTTACAACTGAACAAGAGCCAATTTTAGTGGTACAAACTGGCAAGGGGCAACAAATCAGAAAAGCTAAGTTTAAAGTGGCCAATATGGTAGAGGTAATGGGATGGAAAGCGGTTGGGGCAAAATTGACCGATTTTAATAAGAGTATTGAAATGGAATGGGAAGTAAGACCACCTGCTGATACTGCACAAACAGAATTATTCTAAATTTGAATTATGGAACCAGTTAAAGTGGGGCAATACAATACATTGCGAGTAAATAGAAAAGTAGAGTTTGGATTTTATCTTGAAGATGGAGGAGAAGGGATTCTTTTGCCCAAAAGGTTCGCACCCGATCAACTGAAAATTGACGACGAAATTGAAGTATTTGTATACCACGATTCAGATAATCGATTAATTGCAACTACCCAAAAACCTAAAGCTACAGTAGGAGAAATTGCCAAAATGAAAGTAGTTTCTGTAACAAAGCAAGGTGCGTTTTTAGATTGGGGGCTTATGAAAGATTTATTTGTTCCGGCTTCTAAGCAGGTATCTGGTATGAGGCTTGGTGGTGAATATTTAGTGATGCTTTATATAGATGAAATGACCGGCCGTGTAGCTGCTACTGAAAAAGTAGAGAATCTGATGCGAAATGAAGAGTTATCGGTTAAAGAAATGGAGCAGGTAGACTTATTGGTTTATCGTACCTCAGAGTTAGGGTATGTTATGATCATCAATAACAAACATATCGGCATTTTACATGGGAATGAAGTATTTCAACCTCTTGAAATTGGCGATAAGGTAAAAGGCTTTATCAAAAAGATTAGGCCCGATAATAAAATCGATTTGGTATTAGGTAAACCAGGCTATGCAAAAGTAGAAGATGAAACTGCTAAAATTCTGAGGCTATTACAAGAGAATAATGGCTATCTCCCGTACAACGACAAGTCTGATCCCACCGATATCTATTCTTTTTTTGGAATGAGCAAGAAAGCTTTTAAAATGACTACGGGGAATTTATATAAGCAGAAGAAAATTGCATTCACCCAAACCGGAATTCAATTAATTGAACAATAATTTAACTAACGCATGTTAGTTAAATTATTAACTTTGCGCTTCAAAATCATTTACTATGTCTACTAAAGTTGTTTACATTGTTTCTGCTGTTAGAACTCCAATAGGAAGTTTTGGAGGTAGTTTGAAAGATTTTTCTGCCACACAATTAGGTGCTGTTGCAATTAAAGGTGCTATCGCAAAAGCAGGAATAGATGGTGCTCTAGTAAATGAAGTGTTGATGGGTTGTGTAATACAAGCCAATACCGGTCAGGCTCCTGCAAGACAAGCGGCAAAATTTGCTGGCCTTCCAGATTCTGTAATTGCTACTACTGTAAATAAAGTTTGTGCGAGTGGAATGAAAGCTATAGCGCAAGGTGCACAAGCTATTTTATTAGGAGATGCAGATATTGTTGTTGCAGGTGGAATGGAAAGCATGAGCAATGTTCCTTATTATAGCCCGAATATGCGTTGGGGTAATAAATATGGAAATGTTTCATTAGTAGATGGATTGGCAAAAGATGGTTTAACAGATGTGTATCATAATTATGCTATGGGTAATTCTGCAGAATTATGTGCAAAAGAGTGTAATATTTCTAGAGCAGAT
Source organism: Sediminibacterium sp. FEMGT703S (assembly GCA_002786355.1). Taxonomy (GTDB): domain Bacteria; phylum Bacteroidota; class Bacteroidia; order Chitinophagales; family Chitinophagaceae; genus Sediminibacterium. The sequence continues at coordinate 142,355 of PGCO01000003.1, read as the reverse complement.
CAAGATGCTTTTGCCATTGAAAGTTATCAAAGAAGTCAATTAGCTTGGAATAATGGCTGGTTTAATGAAGAGATAGTACCTGTTGAAATACCACAAAGAAAGGGAGACCCGATTCTTTTTTCTAAAGATGAAGAACCATTTAATGTTAAGTTCGATAAAATTCCAGAATTAAAATCTGCATTCATTAAAGACGGTACTGTTACAGCTGCTAATGCAAGTACCATGAATGATGGCGCAGCAGCAGTGGTTTTAATGAGTGAGGAAAAAGCAGAAGAGTTAGGTGTTAAACCATTGGCAATTATAAAGTCTTATGCAGATGCTGAGCAGGCTCCAGAATGGTTTACAACCACTCCATCTTTAGCCATTCCTAAAGCAGTAGCAAAAGCTGGCTTATCTATGGACAATATTGACTTTGTTGAGTTAAATGAAGCATTCTCTGTAGTGGGAATTGCTAATACCCAAAAGTTAGGCTTAAGCCCTGCAAAAGTAAATGCACATGGTGGCGCAGTCTCTATCGGCCATCCTTTAGGTTGCAGCGGTGCTAGAATAATTGTTACACTTATCAATGTATTGAAGCAACAAGGCGGCAAAATTGGTGCTGCAGGCATTTGTAATGGAGGTGGAGGGGCTAGTGCAATGGTTATTGAACTAGCTTAATAATTACTGATTCCTACTCTTTGTTGGATATATTCTTGATTGATGGCAGCTTTTAACATGGCCATTGCCAAGTCTCCTGCATTTATTCTAAAGTGGTTGGGGTCTGGTGCATAGTTAATGCTAGTAATATAAATACCTGTTTCATCTTTATCATGAATATCTGCAGGGCAAAAAAAGCTCCAGTCTAAATTGCTTTCCAGCAATAATTCAAATGCTTTTAAATGTTCCATGCCTACGGCTAAATATTCTTCGGGATAGTCATCTGCATGAAGCAATAAAGTATTGTCTTCAGCATTCAATACGCCCATTCCTCCTAATGCAATAATCCGTTTCTTTCCTTTTTTCTGCATTTGTGCAATGATTTGTTTCATGCCCAAGCTTCTGGTTTTATCTGAACCGTCAGACGACCCGCCTAATACAGAAAAAATCACATCTGCCTTGTCAATTGCTTTGGCAACATCTTTTTCATCAAAAAGGTAACCTTTTTGTGCGGTTAGGTTTTCATTCAAATTGTCTTGATCAATTAATGATTCAACATTTCTTCCAAAGGCAGTTACCTGAAAACCATTGTTTAAAGCTTGTTGAACAATTCTTTTGCCCACTTGACCAGTTGCACCAAACACGGTTATATGCATAAAAACAGATTTGTTTGAAAATTATGCTACTTGATCGGTTATCTCACCCATATTGATTCCTTGATGACTTTCATCATAAATGCACTCGCCATTTTTAATCACAAGAATCTGCGGAGATTCGTGGTATACATTAAATTTTTCTGCAATTGCGTTAGAAATATCCCGATGCTTGATTAAATCTAGATAATAGAAATCAGTATTCGTTGGGGCTTCTTCTCTTTCGAGTCTATTTAATGCCATTGAGCTAATACTACAACGGGTACTATGTTTAAAAATTACTTGAGGCGTATCAAAAGAAGTTTTAGTGATACTATCTAGTTGAGCAATATCTGTTAAAGAAATCCAATTCATGCAAATATATTTTTTGCAAAATTAAATCTTTTACAGCTTATCCTCTGAAATATCGCGGGTTGGTAGTTGGGCAACCTTTCCCCTTAACCGATGCACAAGAACTCATAAGAATACTCGTAAAACCGGCAAGTAAAATGATGAAGCAAATCTTTTTCATACGTTGGGCTTTGTGTTGGAAGCTGTATTTTGCAGTGAAACAAAGATATTGATTCAGTTCAATATGCAGCCTGTAAATGCTATTGATATTGTTAAAAATATAAAATTCTATAAATATAAACGTATGAAGGTTCATTTTATTTCAATCGGAGGGAGTGTAATGCATCAATTGGCCATCGCATTAAGTAAAAAAGGCTACCAGGTTACTGGGACAGATGATGAGATATTTGAACCTGCTTTAAGTAATTTAAAAGATGCAGGGTTATTGCCTGAAAAAATAGGATGGGATGATAACAAAATTCAACCCGATTTAGATGCTGTAATATTGGGTATGCATGCGCGCTTAGAAAATCCTGAGCTATTGAAAGCCAAAGGATTAGGATTAAATATTTATTCATTTCCTGAATACATCTACAAAGAATCATTACATAAAAAGCGAGTAGTAGTAGGGGGGAGCCATGGTAAAACCACTACGACCAGTATGATCATGCATGTGCTTAAAAAGCAACAATTGGCTTTCGATTATTTGGTGGGAGCAAAACTGTCTGGCTTTGAACAGTCTGTAAATATAACGGATGCACCAGTTATTGTATGCGAGGGAGACGAGTACCCCGCTAGTGCAATAGAGAAAAAACCCAAATTTCATTTTTTATATCCTCATATAGCCATTCTAACAGGGATCGCTTGGGATCATATTAATGTGTTTCCCACTTTTGATTTCTATTTAGAACAATTCACCATTTTTATCAATCGAATAGAGAAAGGTGGATTGTTAATTTACAATGATTCAGATCAAGTTTTAGTAGAAGTAGTTGCTAAATGCAAACGAGAAGATATACAATATCAACCCTATCATGTTCCTTTATTTAATATTGATAATGGTATTACCACTGTTCAGATAGGCGATTATACAGGAACATTAAGTGTATTTGGAAACCACAATCTAATGAACTGTTTAGCTGCTTATTATGCTTGTGCAGCATTAGGTGTTACAACTCAAGATTTTTTAAATTCAATGAAAGACTTTACTGGTGCTGCTAAAAGATTAGAGCTATTAGAATCAAATGATTCAATGTGTATCTATCGAGATTTCGCACACGCACCAAGTAAAGTAAAAGCAACTGTTCAAGCTGTTAAACAGCAATTCCCCAAAAGAAAATTGTATGGAATACTTGAATTACACACTTATAGCAGTTTGAATGTCAACTTTATGAATGAATACAAAGGGGCATTGAATGAATTGGATGAAAGTGTGGTGTTTTATTCGAAACATGCATTGGAAATCAAGCAAATGCCTGATTTGCCTACAGAAAAAGTAGTTGAGGGCTTTGATAAACTAGGGCTAATTGTTATGAATGATAAAGCAGCATTAGAAAAATGGCTATTAACTATACCGAATCATGATGTAAATATTCTATTCATGAGTAGTGGTAATTATGATGGATTAAACATAAATTCGTTGGCTAAAGACATCATATATAATCATCCTGAAGGATAACAATGAAATTAAATTTAACCAGACCCATCGCATTTATTGATCTTGAAACTACAGGTGTTAATATCAGTAACGACAGAATTGTTGAAATAGCTATTGTAAAAATCTTGCCAGATGGTACAAGGCAAGTGAAGCGAAAGTTGATTAACCCGCTAATCCCTATTCCTGCTGGTGCGTCTGATGTTCATGGTATTACTGACGAGATGGTTAAAGACGCACCAAGTTTTAAGCAAGTTGCCAATGAAATAAAACAATTCATGGATAATTGTGATATGGGAGGATACAATAGTAATCGTTTTGATGTGCCCATGTTAATTGAAGAGTTTTTAAGAGCAGGTGTTTCATTTTCTGTAGATGGAAGAAAGTTAGTAGATGTGCAGAAGGTATTTCATATGATGGAACAAAGAACTCTAGGTGCAGCGTATAAATTTTATTGTAATAAAGTGTTAGATGGAGCCCATAGCGCAGAAGTAGACGCAACCGCTACTTGGGAAGTACTAGAAGCACAAATTGAACGTTACCCTCAAATTGGTGATACAGTAGAAAGCATTGTTAAATTTACAGGAGAAGACGATATTGTAGACTTTGCCAGAAGATTTGTGAAAGAAAATGGCGTTGAGGTCTTTAATTTTGGTAAACATAAAGGTAAGCCAGTTACACAGGTATTAAAAGAAGAGCCGCAGTATTATGATTGGATGATGAAAGGTGATTTTGCTATGAATACCAAACAAAAGCTAACTGAAATTTTAAATCGAACTTTACTGAAGAAATAGCATTGGAAAAAATTGTAATCATACCCACTTTTAATGAGAAGGATAATATCGCTTCCATTATTCAAGCAGTTTTTTCCTTGAATCAGGGTTACCATGTTTTAGTTATCGATGATGGGTCTCCCGATGGTACTGCAGAAATTGTAAAGCAACTCATTCAATTGCACCCCAACCAATTATTTCTAGAAGAACGAAGGGGTAAGCTAGGGCTAGGTACAGCCTATATTCATGGATTTAAATGGTGTTTAAATAGAGCCTATCAATTTATTTTTGAAATGGATGCTGATTTTTCTCATGATCCAAAAGATTTAGAAAGATTGTATTTCTCTTGTAAAAATGATGGAGCACAAGTAGCAGTAGGAAGTAGGTATGTAAAAGGAGGGCAAACAGAAAATTGGCCTTGGGATAGGCAATTGTATTCTAGAGGAGGAGCACTGTATACCAAAATGCTTACTTGGATGCCAGTACAAGATCCTACTGCAGGATTTGTTTGTTATAAGAGAGAAGTATTAGAAGCTATTAATTTTGATATGATATCTTTTGTTGGATATGCTTTTCAAATTGAAATGAAATTTGCTGCTTGGAAACTTGGTTTTATTATAAAAGAAGTGCCCATCATTTTTAAAGACCGAAAAATTGGCGTCAGTAAAATGAATAAAGGCATTATTAAGGAAGGTGTTTTGGGGGTTATTAGTATTCAATGGCAGAGCATGTTTAAAAATTATCGCAAAAGGGTTAAAGCAACTTAAATTCTATTTTGAAACAAGCACTCATCAAATTACATATCTCCGTTTTTTTAGCAGGATTTACCGGCATATTAGGGGTGTTGATTAGTTTGAATGAAATGAGTTTGGTATGGTATAGAATCATGATTACTGTAGTAAGTTTATCGGTATTATTCAAAATAACGGGTAAGTCTTCAAAAATTCCTAAAGCTACTGTAATACGATTTTTATTAATAGGCTGCTTAATTGCTTTGCATTGGGTGGCATTTTATGGGAGTATTAAATTATCAAATGTATCAATTGGATTGGTCTGTTTTTCTGCAACAGGATTGTTTACTGCATTGTTAGAACCCTTATTGGTTACTAAAAAAATTCAATGGGCCGAAGTTGGTTTAGGTTTAATCAGTTTGTTAGGGATTTATTTCATTTTTCATTTTGATCAACGATACCAAACCGGAATTATCGTTGGAATTGTTTCTGCATTTTTAGCCGCATTATTTTCAGTGCTGAACAAAAAGCAAGTAGATAATACGGAACCCCTGGTGATTATGTTGTACGAACTTACCGGAGGCTTACTGGTCCTCACTTTGTTGATGCCAATTTATGGATATTTTTTTCCTGAAATGAGCTTGATTCCTACTTTATCAGACTGGGGCTGGTTATTGATTTTAAGTTGGCTTTGCACTATTGTTGCCATGCAATTGATGCTAGATTCTTTAAAAAAAGTATCTGCATTTACCCAAAATCTAAGTTTAAATTTAGAGCCAGTTTATGCCATTATCATGGCATTTATTTTATTTGATGAAAATAAGCACCTATCTAATAGCTTTTATTATGGTGTTTCATTAATTATTGTATCAGTTGTATTACAAATGATCAGAGTGATATATAAGCAAAAGGCTAGAATTCAATAATGAATCCTATCGTTGGCGTAACATTTGCATCATTATTACTTAACAAAAATGGTATGGCATTGCTTCCATTCGTTTGAATGGGTTGTCCATCTGTTGTAAGAAAGCCTGTGTTGTTTGCATTTCTTTGAAAAGTATAGGATGCTTGTGCGGGGCTTTTAGCTAGATACCAATTGGTAATATCTAAAAATAAATTTAAAGTGAATCTTTTGTAAAACCATTTTTTGTCTATTCTAATATCACTACTATTGAATGCGTTTAATCGTTGAGTATTGATATTATTATAATCAGGAATTCCGGTACCTAAAGTTAAATAGTTTTGTCTGCTAGCAATCAAATCAAATGGCGTATAAGGCACACCTCCCTGGTATCTGAACTTAAGACCAATTTCCCAGTTGCGTTTCAGTTTATAGCCAAGCACTGCGCTCAATAAGTGTCTATTATCCCATGAACTTGGGGCATAAGAATTATTTGCATTGGTATATTTACTAACAAACCAAGTATAACTCAGAACTCCATAAAAGCGATTGGTCAATTTTTGCTGTGCAAAGAATTCAAATCCATACGCTTTGCCTTTCCCAGTAGTACTAACTGCTTCATTACCTAGTACGTTGAAATCTGCACCCTGATTAGATAAACTTATGCCATTCCTAACACTGATAGGGACATTACTGTATTGTTTGTAAAAACCCTCAAAGGTAAATCTTGTAGAAGAGGATGGTAAATATTCAAATCCTGCTACATAATGGGTACTCTGGGTATAATCGGTATTTTTATTAACCAATTCATTATTGTTGTTTCTATATCCTAAAGCAGTATAGGGAAGCATTTTAAAATAAGTTCCTACCGATGCATTAAAAGTGACTTTATCTGTGATTACATAACTCGCGGCAATTCTTGGTGATAAAGTTTTCAAAGGATTCATGCCCGTTTTTGTAAATGTATTTTGATCAAATCTAATGCCTGCACTAAGCCCTAATTTGTTATCTAAAAATCGTTTACCCAATTGCGTAAATGCACCCATTCTAGCAAATTGAATATTACTATTGAAACTATTGCTGACTGCGGGTTGAATAATATTATTGTTATTGTCTACAATTGCATTACTGATTAACTGATTAGTGTTATTAGAAAAAGATACCAGTTGAGCAACCAATCCATAACTTAATTTAAACCCATTGAAGTTTTGATTAACGTCAAATCTTAACTTGTTTTCTACCTCTGATGAATTTAATGCGAGTGTTTTATTGCCTCTAATTGGGCCAAGATTATTCTCATATTTTTCTAATTGATTATTGAAGGCGTTTCTACTTAGCGCTAAATTCCAATAGCCATTATTTAATTGATGTTTTATAGAGGCCCCAATAGTATAATTCCATTGTTGAATAGATGGATTACTATTTAAGACATATAATTTTTCAGGAGTAGCTTCTCTTGGCGCAGCAAAATTAAATTCATCAATCGCCCCAACGCCCAATAAGGTTAAGGTTGTTTTCTTACTTAGCTGATGAGAAATTTTATATTGGAAATCCCAATAATTCGGCCGAATGGGTAAATCAATGGCTTTAAATAATAGTTGTAAATAACTTCTTCTTGCCGATGCTAGGAAAGTTGTTTTACCAGATTTTCCGATAGGGCCATCAAAAGTGGTGGCCAATTCTGTTCCACTCAAACGAATATTACCCTGAACACGGTTGCTATTTCCTCTTTTCTGCTTAAACTCAAAAACAGATGAAAGTGTATTGTCAAATCTTGCATCAAATGCGGAAGACGATAATTTCACTTCTTCAATAAAGCTTACGTTTAAAATTCCAGTTGGGCCTCCTGCACTTCCTTGAGTTGCAAAGTGGTTGATTACAGGTATTTCTATGCCATCTAAGTAAAACACATTTTCATTTGGAGCCCCGCCTCTAATAATAATATCGTTTCTAAATCCAGCACTACTAGACGAGCCACCTACACCAGGTAATGCTTGAATTACCCTTGATATGTCAAAATTTCCTCCTGGGTTGGCTTTAATTTCTTCGCTCGTTAATCTTTGAACACTTAAAGGCGTTTCTAAAGTAGCAGCTTTAGCCGATTTATTTCTATTGGTGCTATTCACAGTTACTGAGGCTAATTCTTGAACAGAAGATTCTAATTCAATTACCATTGTATTTTCGTTTCCACTGGCAATGGTTACATTGAATTTAGATTGAGTTGTATATCCTAATGCACTGAAAATGAAGGTATAATATCCTGATTTAATTTGGGTAAATTGAAACCTACCTGCACTATCTGTTACCACTGATTTGTCTAATTGTACCAGCTTTACGACTGCGCCTTGTACAGGTTTTTGTAATTGTTTATCTAAAATTATTCCAGAGTATATGCCTGTGTTTTGAGCGTTTAATTGCAAAAAAGAATAAAGGGTAACCAATAAAAAAAGAAAACGTTTCATAATTCATCCATTTATCAAATACCTATCATCAACAATAGGTTTTGGCTATTGTTTAATTATCTTCGGAATATTCAAAAATAATATGAACATGAGAATCACCCCATTTATTGTTTTGTTGTTATTAAGCATTTCTAGCTATGGTCAAAAAAAACCTTTAGACCATAGTGTTTATGACGGATGGCAAAATATTTCAGAACGTTTAATTAGCGATGATGGAAAATATATTGCTTATACCGTTACACCCCAAGAAGGTGACGGTCATTTGTACATCAAGAAGAAAGATGGTTCGAATGTTGCTGAGATTGCAAGAGGGTACAATGCTAATATAACCGACAATAGTCGTTTTTTAATTTGTAGAATTAAACCCTTTTTTAAAGATACTAGGGAAGCTAAAATTAAAAAGAAGCGTCCAGAAGAAATGCCAAAAGATTCTTTGGCAGTGGTAGATTTAAACTCAGGAAAAATCACTAAAGTGGCACAAGTGAAAAGCTTTAAAATTGCAGATGAACAAGCAAATTTTTTAGCCTATCACTTAGAGAAAAAGCCAGCCACTCCTGCTCCAAGAACAGGTCAAACTGATAGCACTGTAAAATCAACTGCGCCCGTTGCTCCCCCAACACCAAGAACTGCTGCAGAACCTTTTGAGGAAGGTACTGATTTAGTGGTTCATCATTTATTAACTGGGGATACCGTTGTATATAATTTGGTTAGTGAATATTTCTTCAATAAAAAAGGGAATATTTTATTGCTTGAAACTACCAAAAAAACAAGCGATGCCAAAGTAAAACCTCAGGTAATAAAAGTTGACTTACTCAATAAAAAATCAGCTGTTGTGTTAACTGGTTTTAATGATGCCAAAGGGTATAGAATGGATGAAGTGGGTAACCAGTTGGCATTTATAGCAGAAAGAGACAGTAGTGCCAAATCGTTACAAAAATTCTACAAGCTTTTTTATCATAAAAATGGAGCGGATAGCGCAGTTTTATTAGTGCAAAAAAATACGAGTGGAATGCCTGATAATTACACTTTAAGTGAGAATGCGCAAGCAATCAACTTTAGTAAATCGGGAAGTCGTTTGTTTTTTGGTACTGCTCCAATATTACCTGTAAAAGATACGCTTACCCCTGATTTTGAAAGAGTAAGTGTAGATGTATGGCATTATAAGGACGATTATTTACAACCCTTACAGTTGCGTAATTTACAGCAAGAATTAAATAAGGCTTATTTGGCCAGGTTCGATTTTGATAGAGGTTCAGTAGTTCAAATTGGTAGCCCTGCTTTTAGAAATATCATTCAAACCAATGAAGGTGATGGGGCTGTTTTTTATGGTGTTGCCGACGAGGGAAAAAGAATTGCTTCTCAGTGGCAGGGTGCTTCATTTTCAGATATATATGCAATCAATCCTTTAACTGGGAGTAAACAGCTTATTTTGGCCAATATAAAAGGGAATACTTACCCTTCTTCTACTGGAAAATTCTTGGTTGTTTATGATGAGGTAAAAAAGAAGTACAGTGCCTACAACAGCGAATCCCAAAAAATGGCTTCCATTGCTGCTGATATTAAAATGCCTTTATATGATGTTGAAAATGACGTTCCTGATGATCCAAATGCGTACGGTTTAGCTGGTTGGATCGAAAATGATGAATCATTATTGATTTATGATCAGTTTGATATTTGGCAAATTGATCCTTTGGGAATTAAATCTTCCATCAGTATTACTGGTGGTTTAGGAAGAAAAAATAATCTTGTTTTAAGAAATATCACTTTAGATAGAGAAGCTCGATTTATTAAAAAAGATCAGACTTTGTTATTCAATGTATTCAACCAAAAAAATAAAGGCAGTGGGTTGAAAACGCATGTAATGGGAACGCTATTTGAAATAAATGCTTCAAATGCAACTCTACCCACGAGAATCTCTGCTGTGTCTAAAGCAAAAGATGCTGCAGTCATTAGTTTTGGAACGGAGACTTTTCAGCGTTCTTCAAATATTGCTGTAATTGATTGGAGGGCCAACTCAATTTTACAAGATGTACAGAATGCTGCTTCTTTACACCAGCCTAATCCGCAACAAGCTAACTACAATTGGGGTACTGCAGAGTTGTTTACTTGGAAAGCTTATACCGGAAAAATAGCTGAGGGTATTGTTTATAAACCTGAAGATTTTGATCCAAAGAAAAAGTATCCAATGATTGCTTATTTCTATGAAAGAAGTAGCGATGGATTATATGGGTATAATGCTCCTGCACCTACTCCTTCTAGATTAAATATTCCATTTTTTGTAAGTAGGGGATATATTGTTTTTGTTCCAGATATCTGGTACAAAACTGGTTATCCTGGTCAAGGGGCTTATGATTATATTGTTAGTGGAACAAGGGCATTGGTTGCAAAAGGGTATGTAGATAGTACCAAATTAGGATTGCAGGGCCAAAGTTGGGGAGGATATCAAATTGCGCATTTAATCACTCGCACCAATCTATATGCTGCTGCATGGGCTGGTGCACCTGTTGCCAATATGACCAGTGCTTATGGTGGAATCCGTTGGGGTACTGGTTTGAACAGACAGTTTCAATATGAAAAAACACAAAGTAGAATTGGAGCTACCTTATGGGAGAAACCTAATTTGTATATAGAGAACTCACCATTGTTTCATTTCCCTAAAGTGAAAACGCCTGTGGTGATTATGCACAATGATGCCGATGGAGCTGTGCCATGGTATCAAGGTATTGAAATGTTTACTGCTCTTCGCAGATTAGGGAAACCTGTATGGATGTTGAATTATAATAACGAAGACCATAATTTAGTTGAGCGTAGAAATAGAAAAGATATTCAAATTCGCGAACAACAATTTTTTGATTATTTATTGAAAGGAGATAAGCCTGCTAAATGGATTGCTGATGGAGTTCCTGCTATTCTTAAAGGAAGAGATTGGGGGCTAGGGTATTAATAATTGCAGTTATTTGATTTTTTTTGCATAACTTATTGCTGAACTAATTAAATGTAAAACCTGCATTACCAAACATGTTTACGTTCTTGAAAAATAATTATGCTGCTATTTTTGTATTTGTAATTTTTATTGCAATTACTCAAATAGCAGCTTATAAAATTTATTCGATCGAAAAGGAAAGGGAGATTCAATTGGTTCAATATGAGTCTGCACATTTAAAACAACGTATTGAATCGGCCTTGAGCCAAAGTAATAATGTCACTAGTATACTTGCTTTACTCATTGAGCATAATTTATTAAAAGATCACTTTGATGAAGTGGCAAAAGAGTTATTGAAAAATAATGAATACTTAGATGCAATTCAGTTAGTTCAAGACATGGTTATTATCAATACCTATCCTCTTAAAGGAAATGAAAAAACAATTGGTTATGATTTAAGAACTGATAAAGAGCATATTCGAGAAATCATGTTGTCTTCAAGTTTAAATAGTCTCCATTTTGAAGGTCCATTTAAATTAAAGCAAGGTGGAGTGGGTTTTGTAGGTAGGTACCCAATTATTCAAAATGATTCTTTGTGGGGTTACTCAGCTGTTGTGATTAATAAAGAAAGTTTTATTCGTTTGCTTGGTTTAGATAGTTCTGGTATAAATAAAACATATTTTTATCAAGTGAAGAAGCAACAAGAAGGGGAAAAGTATATCCCCTTATTTAGTAATAATAGAACTGATTTTTCTACTGGACTTTCGTACGAACAATATATGCCTATCGGAGATTGGATTATCCAAGTGAAGTTGCGCAATCCTGTTTATTTATCTAGGTCAATTTGGTTTGCATTTGCAGGGGTGTCTGTTTCATTGATTTTTAGTTTATTGATGCATTGCAGAAGGAATAATACCGCATAAAAAAAGAGTCCCAAATTTTAGGACTCTTTTTTTGACTAATCAATTATTTTGTATTCTTTACGTATTTCTCTAGCCATTGAAATTGTTCCCAAAGTGTGTGTAACACATTTTCTTTTCCTCTATAGCCATGTGCTTCATAAGGTAGGTATACAAACCTAACTGTTCCACCATTTCCTTTGATTGCAGCAAACAATCGCTCACTATTAATAGGATAGGTTCCAGTATTGTCGTCGGCTTCTCCATGTATTAACAAAATGGGGGTTTTAATTTTATCCGCATAACTAAATGGACTCATATTGTAATACAATTCAGGAGCTTGCCAATAGGTTCTGTCTTCATTTTGAAATCCAAAAGGAGTAAGGGTTCTATTATAAGCGCCACTTCTTGCAATACCGGCTTTAAACCAGTTGGTATGTGCTAATAAATTTGCAGTCATAAAAGCACCATAACTATGTCCACCCACTGCCACTTTGTTTTTGTCAGCAATACCTAATCCTGATAAATGCCCAATGGCTGATTCTGCGTTCAATTTTAATTGTTCGATAAAATTGTCATTGGGTTTTTTGTCATTGCCCGAAGCAACGATGGGCATTTCCGCATTGTCTAATACTGCGTAACCTTGTGTAACATAGTAAATGGGTGAGCCCCAGCTTAAAGTGGTGAATCTATCTTTACTACCTCTTATTTGCGCTGCATCTGCCGCAGAGTTGAATTCTCTTGGATAAGCCCAAATAACTAATGGTAAAGGCCCTTTCTCTTTTGTATACCCAGCAGGTAAATAAAGATCACCAGTTAGGTCTACACCATCTGCTCTTTTATATTTTATTTTTTCTTTAATCACTCCTTCTAAAGCTGGATAAGGATTGGTAAAATTAGTGATTGCCTGATCGGCCATTTTGAGTTTAAGATTCTTGATATAATAGTTGGGTACGTCTTTTTGAGACTCTTTTCTGCTTAATACCGTTAAATTATTTGCGTCTAAAATATCTACAATATATTCATAAACTCCTTCATTGCATCTCCAGATGACTTCATTTTGTTTAGTGGCTAAATCAAACCTTGCTAAGAAAGGTAGATCCCCTTTAGGAGAAGATCCCGTTGTATTATTCATTAATAATTTGGTGCCATTGTCAATAGTTGTGATTACGTTTCTGCCATACTTATTTTTATTGGTAACTGGTGAGCCAGGGTTTCCGTATGCGTCTGTTTGATTTCGCTCAAACAGTAATTCCATGCTTCCTTTGCTACTATTGAATAAATTAACCCTGATCAATTGTTTGCTTCTTGAAATCTCACTCACCAATGCAACATTTTCATTTCCCCAAGTGGTTCCTCCATATCTTAATTTAGTCTTAAACAAGAGTTTGGCATTTCCCTCAAATGGAGCTGAAATTGCGTATACAGCGTCTCTATATTCAACTTGTTTTTTAATTAGCCCGCTATCTAGTGGTTCAGCCCAAGTAACGGTAGCGGCTTCGTCATCTCTCCAATCAAAACTTCTTGGAACATTTTGAGTGTTGTCATATCCTGAAGGGGTACCTTCCGTTGAAGGCAATTCTGCTAAAACTTTTACTGTTTTACCCGTTAATTCGGTTACCAACATTTTAGAAGGAAAACCGTTTGCAGTTACTAAATAAGAGAAAGGATGTTGTAATTGTTTTTGTAGTAAAAACTTTTTATCTGGCGATAAGCTAAAACTGCTTAAAATACATGGCTTTCCAGATAGGGTTTCTACTCCATTTTTATTTATAACTAATTGTGATGTAGCATAAAATTGAAATAGTTGTTCATCATATGGGCTTTTGATTAAGTCTTGATAGGTAGGACTAGGAGCTGCTTTTCCCAAGTTTTGCTGAATAGTTGGCCCTTTTGGTGTGATGGGCTTTTTAGGAGCATTGGCAGCAATAGATACAGCAGATTTATATAAAATGGTATTGTCGTCTACCCATGTATAAGGGCTGCCTAAAACAGTGTTTAGTGCTCTTTTGCTAATTAAACTAGCTTTTTTGGTAGCAACATCAATTACGTACAATTCAACTTTGTTGTTACTTGTATGGGTAAATGCAATCTTATTTTCAGTAGGACTCCATGTTACTGATCCCGCCAATAAATTTGCTGGTAACCCAGTAATGGTATAAACTTTATTCTCTTTTAAATTCTTCAATAAAAAATTATTGATAAAAGTTTGTCTGCTGGGAGAAAAATTATTGGGATTAAGTCTTAATCCAGCTACCTTAATTTCAGGTTGCCCCAATTCTTCAACAGTAGGGTATGAATTTCTTTCAGAAAGTAACATCCAAATAGCTTTTCCGTCTATACTCACCGATGGTGTAGGTTTGGCAAGTAATAAATCTGCAATTACTTTAGGTGGGGTTTGGTAACTGGCTGCGTCTTGGGCAATCACCAATGCTGTATTAATAAAAAGTAATAATACAGTCAAGCAATGTTTAATCATTTTCATGTTAGCTTAATTTAATTGAGCAATTCAATGGTGCTCAAATTACCAATAATTAGTCTAGTAAATTCAGCTTAAGGTAGATCCTGAAAAAATATTTGTCATTATTGAAATAGCAACTTAGTTTTGCAACTCAATGATAAAGAGCCTACATATACATCACCATCATATGCATCCCAAAGGGTAGGCATCGGTGTATTTGTACTAATATATTAAACACTAGCTTACCACCCGGTAAGCTTTTTTTTTGTCTTAACATCAGTAAAAAATAAATATGAAAAATAATAATCAAAACAGCAAATTGAGATTGGCCATTCAAAAGAGTGGAAGATTGCACGATGACTCAATGCGTTTGTTGAAGGAATGTGGGATAGATATCAGCAATGGGGTCAACAAATTAAAAGCAGATGCAACTAATTTTCCGATTGAAGTGTTTTTCTTGCGAGACGATGATATCCCGCAATACGTTGAGGATGGTGTTGCTGATATTGGATTTGTTGGAGAGAACGTGGTTTTTGAAAAAAATAAAAAAGTAGAAATTCAAGAAAAGCTAGGTTTTGGAAAGTGTAGGCTCAGTATGGCAGTGCAGCGAAATGAAGTATATGAAAGTGCGCAGTTTTTACAGAATAAAAAGATTGCCACTAGTTATCCCGTGATTGTATCCAATTTTTTAAAAACAAAAGGAATTGATGCAGAAATTCATGAAATCAGCGGCAGTGTAGAAATTGCTCCTGGTATAGGTTTAGCTGATGCAATCTGTGATTTGGTGAGTAGTGGATCAACCTTATTTATGAATGGGTTAAAAGAAGTGGAAGTGATTTTTGAGTCACAAGCTGTTTTAATTAAAAATAACTTATTGAATGAACTACAACAGCAATTATTACAAAGACTTATTTTTCGCATCCAATCTGTTAAAAAAGCGAAGAATAATAAGTATATATTGTTGAATGCTCCTAATAATAAATTAGATGAAATTATAGGATTATTACCTGGCATGAAAAGTCCTACTGTTCTTCCTTTGGCAACAGAAGGTTGGAGCAGTGTTCACAGTGTATTAAATGAAAATGATTTTTGGAATATTATTGAGCAATTAAAAGCGGCAGGTGCAGAAGGCATTTTGGTTGTCCCAATAGAGAAAATGATTATATAAATTATGATGAATATTATTCAATTTCCAGAAAAAACCAACTGGGGCAATATTATTAAAAGACCTGTTGCTGATTCTAATGATCTAAACGACAAAGTTGCTGCGGTTTTAAACGGAGTTAAGCAGGGTGGGGATAATGCCATAAGCCAATACACATTACAGTTTGATGGGGTAAGCCTACAAGGTTTTCAAGTTACTGAAGCTGAAATTCTTAATGCTCAAACGCAAATTGATGCAGACTTAAAAGTAGCTATTGAAACAGCAGCAGAGAATATTCGAAACTTTCATTTAACACAGGTAAGTCAAGCGTTGCCGATTGAAACTATGCCGGGTATATTTTGCTGGCGCAAATCGGTAGGGATAGATAAAGTGGGATTATATATTCCTGGAGGATCTGCTCCATTATTTTCCACCATTTTAATGTTGGGGATCCCAGCACAAATAGCTGGATGTAAACAAGTCATTCTTTGTTCTCCTCCTAATAAAAATGGAGATTTACACCCTGCAATCATTTATGCGGCTACTTTAGTTGGTATTAAACAGTTGTTCAAAATAGGTGGAGTACAAGCTATTGCAGCAATGGCATACGGAACGGAAACCGTGCCATCTGTTTATAAAATATTTGGACCAGGGAATCAGTATGTAACTGCTGCAAAGCAGATGGTACAGTTGAATGGGATTGCCATTGATATGCCTGCAGGGCCTAGCGAAGTATGTGTGTTAGCCGATGATTCAGCAGTTCCCGATTATGTTGCAGCTGACTTATTAAGTCAGGCAGAGCATGGTGCAGACAGTCAAGTTTTACTGGTTAGCACTTCTAAACAATTAATTGATGCTGTAAACCAATCATTAGTAAGTCAATTAGCGCTTTTGCCTAGAAAAGAGTTGGCATTACAAGCACTTCAAAATAGTCGTGCTGTTTTAATGAGTAGTTTATCTGATGCAGTAGAATTAGTAAATGATTATGCTGCAGAACATCTGATTATAGCATGCCAAAATGCAAATGAAATTGCAGAACAAATTTCAAATGCTGGTTCTGTATTTATTGGTAATTATTCTCCCGAATCAGTTGGCGATTATGCTAGTGGGACCAATCATACTTTACCAACGAATGCCTATGCTAGAATGTATAGTGGTGTAAGTGTAGATAGCTTTGTTAAAAAAATTACTTTTCAGCAATTAACCAAGGAAGGATTAACTGCTATTGCTAAAACTGTTGAAACCATGGCAGAAGCAGAAGGCCTTCAAGCACATGCAGAAGCAGTTAGAGTCAGACTTAAATAGAATGTTATGTTGTTTAATTTAAATGAACTTATTAGGCCCAATATTGCTCAATTATCTCCCTATTCCTCTGCTCGAGATGAATTTAGTGGGGAGGCAAAAGTCTTTTTAGATGCCAATGAAAATAGCCTGGGCTCTCCTTTGTCAAAATGGTACAATCGTTATCCTGACCCTCACCAAGTTGCAATAAAAAATAAATTAGCAGTTGTAAAAGGAATTGCGGCAGAACATATTTTTTTGGGTAATGGAAGTGATGAATGCATAGACTTATTGTATAGAAGTTTTTGTACTCCATCAACAGACAACGTGATTATTTGTCCTCCAACTTATGGGATGTACGAAGTGAGTGCTCATATTAATGATGTTGAGTTAAAGAAAATTCCTTTGTTACCAAACTTTCAGTTAAATCTTGTTGAGATAGAGCAAGCTATTGATAAGCATACCAAATTGATTTGGATCTGTTCGCCTAATAACCCTACAGGGAACTCAATCAACCGATTAGATATTGAAACAATACTGAATAATTTTAAGGGTATTGTTGTGATAGACGAAGCATATATTAATTTTTCTAAGCAAAAATCATTTGTGCAAGAACTGACCGAGTATCCTAACTTGGTTGTCCTACAAACATTTAGCAAGGCCTGGGGCTTGGCAGGATTAAGGTTGGGTATGGCTTTTGCATCCACGGCTATTATTGAAGTGCTTAATAAAGTGAAGCCTCCCTATAATATTAATCAATCTACACAAGAGTTGGCGTTGAAAGCTTTGGACGAAGTTGGTCAGGTAAATGATATGATTCGGCTATTGGTAGATATGCGCGATGCATTAGCTGAAGTGTTTAACTCAATGCCTACCGTACAAATGGTTTATCCTTCAGACGCTAATTTTTTATTGGTTAAAATAAAGGACGCCAGAAAAGTATATGAGTTTTTATTAACCAAAGGCATTGTTTTAAGAGATAGAAGCAATGTACAATTATGCAATGAATGCTTAAGGGTTACAGTAGGTTCAGAACAGGATAATACCAGCTTAGTAGAAGCAATGCAAGACTGGTATCAATTGAATTCATAAATTCATGCTTTAATAAATAAAAAACTATGCAAAAAATCAGTTCAGTAATAGCGATGCTTTTGGTCTTGAATATTGTTGCTGCTCAACCAAAGCAACAAGTACCTATTCAACTACCCAAAGGTTTTACCAGTAATATTGTAGCGAATGATTTGGGCAGGGTAAGACATATTGCAGTAAATAGCAATGGAGACTTGTACATGAAGTTAGATCGTTTGGTAAATGGTAAAGGAATTTATCGTTTGCGAGACAAGAATAAAGATGGTATCATGGAAGATACCCTGGCATTTGGCAATTATACTGGTACTGGTATCGCAATAAATAAAGGGTATTTATATGCTACCTCCGATCAAACGATTTATCGTTATAAATTAGATGCTAATCAAAATATTATCAATCCTGATCAACCAGAAATTGTAGTTGATGGGTTATTGAATAAAAGACAACATGCGTCTAAGTCCATTACTTTTGATAAAGTGGGCAATCTGTATGTAAATATTGGTGCACCCTCAAATGTTTGTCAAGAACAAGATCGACAAAAAGGTTCGCCGGGTTTAACACCTTGTCCTATTTTAGAAAATGCGGGAGGCATTTGGCAATTTAGTACAACAAAAACCAATCAAACTTTAAATGATGGTATTAGATATGCAACTGGCATGCGCAATGCATTAGGTATAGATTGGAACAATGAAGTGAACGATTTGTATGTAACCATTCATGGTAGGGATATGTTGTATCAATATTTTCCTGAAATGTATGATCAAAAGCGAGGCGCTGAAATGCCTTCTGAAACTTTTTATAGAGTAAAGAAGGGGGATGATTGTGGTTGGCCATATATTCACTGGGATCATTTTCAAAATAAAAAAATATTGAACCCAGAATATGGAGGAGATGGAAAAAAAGAGGGTGCACCCAATGCAATTGATCCATTAGTTGGATTTCCAGGTCATATGGCGCCTAACGCATTATTAATCTATTCAGGCAATCAATTTCCAGAGCGATACAAGAACGGAGCGTTCATTGCTTTCCATGGTAGTTGGAATAGAACACCTGAGCCTCAGGAAGGATTTTACGTTGTTTTTGTTCCTATGAAGAATGGAGTACCTACTGGAAAATGGGAGGTATTTGCTGATGGATTTTCTGGAATGTCACCAGTTACGAATTTGTCAGCAGCTAAGCATCGACCAACCGGATTAGCACAAGGCGAAGACGGCTCTATCTATGTATCAGACGATAAAGCAGGTTATGTTTGGAAAATTTCTTATAATAAATAATTCCAATAATCAATGAGCATAAAAATTAGCATATTAGGATTAGGGTTGATTTTGATCTCTACTTGTTCAATGGCTCAAACATCAGCACAAGGGAAGTCTAAACAAATGTTGAACGGTAAGAAAGTATACGATATATATTGTCAAGCTTGTCATCAGGCCGATGGTAATGGGGTGCCTAGATTAAATCCTCCGCTTGCTGGAACAGTTTATGTTACGGGGAGTAAAACAAGAATGATTGATATTGTTTTGAAAGGTTTGTCAGATCCTTTAGAAATCAATGGAGAAGAATATAATAATCCAATGGCTGCTCACGATTTTTTAACCGATCAACAAATTGCGGATGTACTCACTTATATCAGAAATAGTTTTGGCAATAAAGCGGGTGTAGTAACTGTTGCAGAAGTGAAAAAGCAAAGAGCAAAAAAATAATCATGAAACAAATACTTTTTATAGATAGAGATGGAGTGGTATTAGAAGAGCCTCCAATTGATTTTCAAATAGATGCTATTGATAAAACCAATTTTGTTAAAGGGGCATTGACCAATTTATCTAGAATTGCGGCCGATTTTGATTTTCATAAAGTAATGGTGACCAATCAAGATGGATTGGGAACCAATTCTTATCCAGAAGCACAGTTTTATCCTTATCATGATTTAATGATTAGAACACTTGACTCTGTAGGGTTCCAATTTGATGAAATGATTATTGATAGAACCTTTGCTGCCGATAACTTGCCAACCCGTAAACCAGGAACAGGCTTGCTAACACATTTAATGGACAATGAATTGTTTGATTTGGCTAATTCATTTGTGATAGGAGATAGATGGAGTGATATTCAGTTAGCCATCAATTTGGGGGCTAAAGCCATTTACTTTAAATCTGGTTTACATGAATTAACGCCCGAACAAGCATTGGCTTTTACAGATACCATTGTGTTAGAAACCAGTTCATGGGACGAAGTTTATTCCTTTCTGAAGCTTGGTTTAAGAAAAGTGCATCACGAAAGGAATACCAACGAAACCAAAATTTCGATAGATGTAAATATGGACGGATCAGGTAAAGCTTCTATTGATACTGGATTGGGATTTTTTGATCATATGTTAGATCAGATTGCCCGCCATGGTAAAATCGATTTAACTATTACTACCCAAGGTGATTTGCATATTGATGAACACCACACTATTGAAGATACTGGAATAGCTTTGGGTGAAGCTTTTGCAAAAGCCTTGTCCGACAAGAGAGGAATGGAGCGATATGGTTTTGCATTGCCAATGGATGAAGCAGATGCAAAAGTGCTAATTGATTTTGGGGGTAGAAATTGGTTGGTATGGAATGCAGATTTTAAAAGAGAAAAAATTGGCGAAATGCCGACAGAAATGTTTTTTCACTTTTTTAAATCATTCAGCGATGGGGCAAAATGTAATTTGAATATCGAATGTAAAGGGGATAATGAGCACCATAAAATAGAAGTTATTTTTAAAGCTTTTGCGAAAGCGATTAGAATGGCCGTTAAAAGGGATCCAATTAGTAATTATTTGCCTTCAACAAAAGGAGTGTTGTAATTTTTTTTGTGAATTCATTCTTTAACTAGATATTTGTAACATGAATTTAATGAACAAGCATTGGTGGTGGCATTCAAACTCTTCGCGGGGATTGTAATGGCATGACCAATACTAATTGAATATATTCAAAGCCCCGGATTCATCTGGGGCTTTTTTTTTGATTTAACCTTATAAAATGAATAAAATGCAATTGACAACAACAGGAAAAAAAATATTAGGTGATATATACACCCCTGTTGGTATTTATTTGCGGCTCAGGGATCGATTTAGGGATACCATACTGCTAGAAAGTACCGATCATCACGCAAACGAGAATAGTTATTCGTTTATCTGTATTAACGCAATAGGAGGGATAGAGGTTAAAGATAATAATGCCCTAGAATACAAGTTGCCAGGAAATGAAGCAATAAAAAAGACATTAGATAAGCAATTGAATATACCACAGTATTTGTGGGATTTCATGAAGAAGTTTGAAGTTGAAAAACCTGTAGATCCCCAATATCAATTTGCGCAAGGGTTGTATGGATATACTTGTTTTGATGCCATTTCTTTTTTTGATCATGCAGTTGCCCCTGTAACATCAACACCTACAATTCCGCTGATTCGATATCGGTTATACCAATATGTAATTGCATTTAATCACTTTAAAGACGAATTAATTATTTGTGAGAATAAACTACCTGGTTTAGAGGGTGATATTCAAGTTATAGAATCTTTAATTAGAAGTAAAGATGTGCCTGTTTATCCATTTAGCCTAGTAGGGGAAGAGCGTTCCAATATGAGTGATGCAAATTTTATTGATTTAGTAAATAAAGGAATCAAAAGATGTTTGCGTGGAGATGTGTTTCAAATTGTTTTAAGCCGACAATTTTCTCAATCTTTTGCAGGGGATGAGTTCAATGTATATCGGTCATTAAGAAGTATAAATCCTTCTCCTTATTTATTTTTCTTTGACTATGGTGATTATAAAATCATGGGATCTTCTCCTGAAGCTCAATTAGTGATTAAAAACGGGAAAGCAATTGTACATCCTATCGCAGGAACGTTCAAGCGAACAGGTGATGAAGCCACAGATCAATTGGCTGCTGAAAATTTATTGAATGATACAAAAGAGAATGCTGAACATGTCATGTTAGTAGACTTGGCAAGGAATGATTTAAGCAGAGTATGTGATAATGTGTCGGTGGCGCATTATAGGCAAGTACAGTATTATAGTCATGTGATTCATTTAGTAAGTGAAGTTGAAGGGAAGTTAAGAGTTGGATATAATCCATTTGAAATTTTTGCTGGGACCTTCCCCGCAGGAACTCTAAGCGGAGCTCCTAAGGTAAAAGCTTTAGAAATTATTTCAGCATATGAACCTACAGCTAGGAGTTTTTATGGAGGTGCAATTGGCTTTGTGGGATTTAACGGGAGTTTTAATCATGCAATTATGATCAGAACTTTTTTAAGTAAGCAAAACCAATTGATTTGTCAAGCAGGTGCAGGTGTTGTTGCTGCGAGTAATCCAGAAAGTGAGTTGCAGGAAGTAAACAATAAATTAAACGCTTTGAAGCAAGCAGCCGCTTTTGCTGTGCAGGTTCATTAAAATATTACTGTATGAAAATTTTGGTTTTTGATAATTACGACTCATTCACCTATAACTTGGTACATTCAATTGCACATTTAACAGGCATTCAACCAGATGTGTGTAAAAATGATGGAATCGATTTATCTCAAGTAAAACAATATGATAAAATAGTATTGTCTCCAGGACCTGGTATTCCTTCTGAAGCCGGATTGCTATTACCACTTATTAAGGAATACGCATCCACAAAAAGTATTTTAGGAGTTTGTTTAGGTCATCAGGCCATTGGTGAAGCTTTTGGTGCAAAGCTGGTTAATCTTTCAAAAGTATTTCATGGGGTTGCAACACCCATTCAAATTGAAAAATTAGACAATGGTTCAACTTCTTCGCTTTATAATGGATTAACTGATATAATTGAAGTGGGTAGGTACCATAGCTGGGTAGTAAGTGATAAAGACTTACCCAATTGTTTTCAAATTACTGCAAAAGACGAAACTGGTTTGATTATGGGATTAGCACACACTAAATATGATGTAGAAGGCGTGCAGTTTCATCCTGAAAGTATATTAACACCAGCAGGTGAAAAAATTATTCAAAACTGGTTAAAAAGATAAAATGAAAAAAATATTACAGTTTCTGTTTGAGTATAAAACCCTTACCAGGTCTAAAGCCTATGAAGTAATGATCAATATGGCAAAAGGGCAATTCAATGATGCAGAAATAGCTTCATTCATTACCGTATTTTTAATGCGAAGTATTACTATTGATGAGCTCAATGGATTTAGAGATGCACTGTTAGAATTATGCGTTAAAACAGATTTGGGAACATCGGATTTGGTAGATATCGTTGGTACGGGTGGAGATGGTAAAAACTCTTTCAATATCTCTACATTAGCATGTTTTATTGTTGCAGGAACCGGTCAAAAAGTAGCCAAACATGGAAACTATGGCGCGTCTACCATTAGTGGGGCATCTAATGTAATGGAGGAATTGGGATATCGCTTTAAACAAGATGGAAGTTTGTTAAAAAGAGAAATTGACGAAGCAAATATTTGTTTCATGCATGCCCCGTTATTTCATCCAGCATTGAAAGTGGTGGGGCCTATCAGAAAGCAATTAGGAGTAAGAACTTTTTTTAATATGCTAGGACCGATGGTGAATCCGGCTAATCCAGACTTTCAGTTAGTAGGTGTGTATAATTTGGAAATGGCTAGAATATACAATTATCTACTGCAACAGACTGGCAAGTCATTTACCATCATACATAGTTTAGATGGATATGATGAAATATCACTAACCAGTGATACTAAAGTCATTACAAAAGAAGGGGAAGCCATTTATTCAGCGATTGAACTAGGTAAAAAAATGGTTATGCCCGAAGCAATTTATGGAGGAAATTCTGTGGAAGAATCAGCTGCTATTTTCCTTAAAATTCTCAAAGGTGAGGGCAGTTGGTCACAAAATGCAGTTGTATTAGCCAATGCCGCAATGGCATTGAATTCAACGAATAAATATAGCAATTACCAAGCTGCATATCAGGCTGCAGTTGATAGCTTAGAGTCTGGTGCTGCTTATCAATCATTCAATCAACTAATAGCACTACAATCATCATTATGACCATTCTTGATACTATCGTAGCTCAAAAGACAATAGAAGTTGCTGAACAGCAATCAAAAATAGCTATTGCAGAATTGGAGCAATCTAGGTTTTTTAAATTGCCATCCTTGTCTCTAAAGTCAAATTTACAAGACAGTTCCAAAACAGGCATCATAGCAGAATTTAAAAGAAAGTCGCCTAGTAAAGGAATTATCAATGGAATTGCAACGGTTGAAGACGTCACAATGGCTTATACGCAATTTGGTGCAGCTGGAATTTCTGTTCTAACGGATGATGCGTTTTTTGGGGGCAATTTAACCGACTTAGAAGCAGCTACGATCAATCAAATTCCCTTACTGAGAAAGGATTTCATGATAAGTGAATACCAAATTATTGAAGCAAAAGCTAGTGGAGCATCTGTTATTTTATTAATCGCTGCATGTTTGAGTGCATCACAGGTTAAACAGTTTTCTAGATTGGCTCATCAATTAGGGCTGGAGGTATTATTAGAAATACACGATGATACTGAATTGGATCATATATGCGATGAAGTTGATTTAGTTGGAGTGAATAATCGTAATCTAAAAAATTTTGAAGTCAATATTGACATATCATTGGGATTGATTAATCAAATACCCACTTCCATTCCAGCAATTGCAGAAAGTGGAATTGATCATCCCAATACTATTGTAACTTTACAAAAAGCTGGCTTTGCCGGTTTTTTGATAGGAGAGCGTTTTATGCGCGAGACCAACCCTTCTTTTGCTTTTGCCAATTTTGTAAATGATTTAAAAACCAAACAAAATGAGGGCTAAAGTATGCGGTTTAAATAGTGTTGAACAAATGACCCAATTGGATGAAATGGGGGTTGATTTTGCAGGTTTTATCTTTTATCCCAAATCACCGAGGTATGTTTTAAAAAATTTATCCAAAGCCGAACTTAAAAAGGCAAAGGGCGTAAAAATCAATAAAGTTGGTGTTTTTGTTAATGAAAATCCTGATCACTTATTGTCATTAGTGGATGATTGTGGTTTGTATTTAGTTCAATTGCATGGCGATGAAACACCGCGCTATTGTGAAAAAATAGCCGATTATATTTCTGTAATTAAGGCTTTTCGATTAAGAGATGACGATGATGTTTTGTGGAAAATAAAAGACTATCAAGACATAGTGGATATGTTTTTATTTGATACTGCTGGTGCAGAATATGGAGGAACAGGCAAAAGGTTTAATTGGGAAATTTTATATTCCCTCAATATTAATAAACCATTTTTTCTTAGTGGAGGAATTGGGCCGGAAGATATTGAAGCGTTAAAATTCTTTTCTACAACCCCTGTTGCAAAAGATTTGTTTTCAGTTGATATAAACAGTCGTTTTGAATTAACTCCTGGCGTAAAAGATATGCAGAAAGTAAAACCTTTTATGAATGAATTGATGAATATATGAGTAAGCGTCTATTATTGTTTAGTTTATTCTTTAGCATAAGCTTGTTTGCATTTTCGCAACAATTAAAGCATGTATTGCTATCAACAAATGGGAAAGCTCGCTATGAAGTTTCTGCAGGCAACCCCCTTCTTATTATCAATGATTCGGGTAAAATTCAAAGTATTGTAATGGAACCAATGGGGGAAATTAAGTATGATGAAAATACATTCCCTCATAAGTTGGGAGAACAAAATTTGGAATTTAATTATGATGGAAGATTAGTGAAAATCGGGAATACTATTATACAATATGATTTAAATGGTAGAGTTGACAGAATAGGGGATTTGGTGTTAAGTTATAATTATCAGCAACAAATTGCTTCTATCGGTGGTTATAATATAAGATACAATACAAATAAAACTGTTGATCAAATTGGTGTGTTTAAAGTGCAGTATAACTACAATGGACAGGTTTTAATGGTAGAGCAGAGTAAGGGGTTAATTTTATTACAATTAAATTTTGCAAAATGAGTACAGCAGTATTGAATTATCAATCACCCGATACATATGGATATTACGGAGAATTTGGGGGTGCATATATCCCCGAGATGTTGCAGAAAAATGTAGCTGAATTAAAGGAGCAGTATTTGAAAATTATGGCTGATCCAAGTTTCATTCAGGAATTTGATGATTTATTAGCAGATTACGTGGGAAGACCTACCCCTTTATTTAAAGCAGAACGATTAAGTAAAGAGTTTAACACGAATATCTATTTAAAGAGAGAAGATTTATGCCATACTGGTGCGCATAAAATCAATAATACCATCGGTCAAATTTTATTGGCACAACGTTTAGGAAAAACAAGAATTATTGCAGAAACAGGTGCAGGACAACATGGCGTTGCAACTGCTACCGTTTGTGCGCTAAAAGGGATGGAATGCATTGTGTATATGGGTGAAAAAGACATTGAAAGACAAGCTCCCAATGTGGCTAGAATGCAAATGTTAGGAGCTAAAGTAATACCAGCAACCAGTGGTAGTAAAACGTTGAAAGATGCTACTAATGAAGCTATTAGAGATTGGATCAATCACCCCAACGATACTCATTATATCATCGGCAGTGTAGTAGGGCCTCATCCATATCCTGATATGGTTGCAAAATTTCAAAGTATTATTAGTAAGGAAATAAAAGCTCAATTAAAAGAAAAAACCAATCATGAATTGCCTACACATATTATTGCCTGCGTGGGAGGAGGAAGCAATGCTGCTGGTGCCTTTTATCATTTTTTAAATGAACCAACAGTAAAAATTGTAGCAGTAGAAGCTGCAGGAAAAGGGGTACATTCTGGTATGAGTGCAGCAACTACCCAATTAGGTACCCAAGGGATTTTGCATGGTAGCAAGAGTTTGTTGATGCAAACTTCAGATGGACAGGTTGTTGAGCCGCATAGCATTTCTGCTGGGTTAGACTATCCAGGTATAGGACCCATGCATGCAAACCTGTATGCAAGTGGAAGAGGAATCTTTGTGAGTGCAACTGATGAAGAAGCCTTAGATGCTGCTTTTCATTTAAGTAAAACGGAAGGGATTATTCCAGCTTTGGAAACAGCCCATGCTTTTGCCGTACTTGGAGAATTAAAATTGACTCCTTCTGATACGGTTGTTGTTTGTTTGAGTGGAAGAGGAGATAAAGATCTTGCAACCTATATGAATAGTATTCAATCGTATCGTTAATTCAAAATTATGAGTAGAATTCAATCCATTTTTACCAATACCGAAAAGCCTATCTTAAATATTTATTTCACTGCGGGTTTTCCTACTATCGATAGCACGCTAACGATTATGGAGTCTTTAGCAAATGCGGGGGTTGATATTATTGAAATTGGTATGCCGTATAGTGACCCTTTGGCTGATGGGCCAGTCATTCAAGAAAGTAGTTCAAAAGCTATTGCCAATGGTATGAGTATTGAGTTGTTATTTAGCCAATTGAAATCATGTAGAAGCAATCCTGTATTAGCCAAAACGGGTATTGTATTAATGGGGTATATGAATCCTGTTCTTCAGTATGGATTTAAAAGATTTTGTTCGGATGCTGCTGCAGTTGGTGTGGATGGTTTGATTTTACCCGATTTGCCTGAATATGAATTTGAGAAGGAATACGGAGCAATTATAAAAGAATTTGGACTTGATTTTATTTTTTTGGTTACGCCCGAAACATCCGCAGAAAGGGTGAAGAAATTAGACCATTTAAGTACTGGTTTTTTATACGCAGTAAGTTCTTCTGCAACAACTGGAGGAGATACCAGTTTTGGGCAAGTGGCTTCTTATCTTCAAAAGCTACAATCCTATGAATTAAAGAATCCTGTAATGGTTGGTTTTGGAATTAAAGACAAAGAAAGCTTTGATTCAGTAGCAGCATATGCTCAAGGTGGGATTATAGGAACTGCATTCATCAAAGAACTTTCAAAAAAAGAGCCTTTAGAAACCATTATTCCGAATTTTGTAAAATCGGTAAGACCTTAATCTGAACATGTGAAAACAGTAATAATTCAATACAATGCAGGCAATATTCAATCTGTTCTTTTTGCATTAGAACGGATAGGGGTTGAAGCATCTGTAACAGACGATGTTAAACAGATTGAAGCCGCGGATAAAATCATTTTTCCTGGAGTAGGTGAAGCTAGTACAGCTATGACTTATTTAAAAGAACGGAAATTGGATCAGTTGATAGTTTCTCTGCAACAGCCTGTTCTAGGTATTTGTTTAGGTATGCAGCTAATGTGTGCATTTAGTGAAGAAAACAATACACCATGTTTAGGGATCTTTGATGAACGTGTAGAAAAATTTAATTCAAATAATCAACAATTGAAAATACCTCAAATTGGTTGGAATAATATCGTTGATCTAAAAACTGATTTGTTTAAGGGAGTGCATGATCAAGCCTATTGTTATTTTGTACATGGCTACTATGCTGCTTTGGGTAAGCATACTATTGCAACAGCCAATTATGGATTAGCATATAGTGCGGCACTAAAAAAAGGAAATTTTTATGGAGTACAGTTTCATCCTGAAAAAAGCGCAATAGTAGGGGAACAGATTATTAAAAATTTTATTGAATTATAATATGGAAATCATACCTGCAATAGATATTATTGATGGAAAATGTGTTAGACTTACAGAAGGAGATTACTCCCAAAAAACAATTTATAGTGAACATCCTTTAGATATTGCAAAAGCATTTGAAAATGCAGGCATAAAAAGACTTCATTTGGTTGATTTAGATGGTGCAAAAGCTGGTAAAGTGACCAATTGGGCTGTATTAGAATCTATTGCTAAAAACACAGCATTAGTCATAGACTTTGGTGGAGGAATCAAACAAGAATCTGATTTAAAAATAGTATTTGAATCGGGCGCTTCAATGGCAACTATAGGGAGCTTGGCTGTCAAAAATCCTGAACTATTTAGCAGCTGGTTAAAGATATATGGAGAGGATCGGTTTTTATTAGGAGCCGATGTAAAAGGAGAAAAAATTGCAATTGGGGGATGGTTAGAAACTACAGAAGAAACTGTATTTGACTTTATTGCTAGCTATCTTCAAAAGGGGGTTCAACAAATTTTCTGTACGGATATAAGTAAGGATGGAAAATTAGAAGGACCATCCATTGAATTGTATCAAAAGATTATTCAACAATTTCCTGAATTGCATTTTATAGCAAGTGGTGGGGTTAGTTCAATGCAAGATATTGATGCATTAAAGATGATTGGTTGTAGCGGGGTGATTGTAGGAAAAGCTATTTATGAAGGAAGAATTAAAATTACTGAATTGTGTTAACGAAAAGAATAATACCCTGTTTAGATATCAAAGATGGACGAACTGTAAAGGGAGTCAATTTTGAACAAATTAGGGACGCTGGAGATCCAGTTGAGTTAGCTACTATCTATGCAAAGGAAGGTGCAGATGAGTTGGTTTTTTTAGACATCACAGCCACTAATGAAAAAAGAAAAACATTGAGTGAGTTAGTTAATAAAATTGCACATCATATTAATATCCCATTTACGGTTGGAGGGGGTATTTCTTCTGTGGAAGATGTTCAGTTATTATTAAAAAATGGTGCAGATAAAATCTCAATTAATACATCAGCTTATAAAAACCCAACTTTAATCAATCAGTTAGCATTAGAGTTTGGAACCCAGTGTGTAGTATTGGCTATTGATACAAAAAAAGAAGTAGACGGTAATTGGTATGTTTATTTAAATGGGGGAAGAGTTAAGACCAATACTTTGTGTATTGATTGGGCTAGAGAGGCTGTAGAAAGAGGGGCAGGTGAAATATTACTTACCTCCATGAATAATGATGGGACGAAGCAAGGATTTGCCTTAGACATTACCCATGATTTATCTACTCAATTAAGTGTTCCAATTATTGCTTCTGGTGGAGCAGGAACCATGCAGCATTTTTCGGATGTTTTTGAGATTGCAAAAGCAGATGCCGCATTGGCTGCGAGCATTTTTCACTTCAAAGAAATTGCAGTTCCAACCTTAAAAAGTTATCTTTCAAATAAAGGTATTTCAATCAGAATATAAATCATTTACTATGAATATCGATTTCAATAAATACTCGGATGGATTGGTGCCAGCAATTATTCAAGATGATCAAACCAACAAAGTGCTTATGTTGGGTTTTATGAATCAAGCAGCTTATACTGCTACTCTTGAAACCCAAAAAGTGACTTTTTTCAGCAGAACCAAACAACGTTTATGGACGAAAGGGGAAGAAAGCGGTCATTTTTTGAATTTAAAATCTTTAGAAATTGACTGTGATAATGATACCTTATTAGTAAAAGTAAATCCAATTGGACCAACTTGTCATACAGGTGCAGATACATGCTTTGGTGAAACGAATCATGCCAGTAACTTTTTAGAATATCTAGAACAAATTATTGAACTAAGGAAACAAGGTGATCCTAAGGATTCCTATGTTGCTCGAATGTTTGAAAAAGGCTTAAATAAAATTGCACAAAAAGTAGGTGAGGAAGCGGTTGAAATGGTCATTGAAGCCAAAGACAATAACAAAGACCTTTTTTTAAATGAATCTGCCGACTTGCTTTTTCATTATTTGCTTTTGCTTAACGCTAAAGGGCATAATTTAGCAGAAGTATTGAACATATTACAATTACGACACGCCAAGTAAATTATGAAAAAGATATTATTTCTTCTCTCTATCATTTGTTTTTCCACTCTTGCTGCACAAAATAGCTTTGAAATCAGAGGGGAGATTAGTAATACAAAGCCCAACATGCTAGTTTTTTTAATGAATGGAACGGATGGAAAAACAATTGCAACAGATACTGTTCGAGATGGTAAATTCGTTTTAAAAGGGATAATTGCCGAACCCGATATTTTTCAACTGGGATTTGTTGGATACAAGGAGGCACTAGATATTTTTCTTTTTCATGATTCTGTTAGTATCATTGGCGATTTTAATAATTTATCTTCTGCAACAATTACAGGGTCAGCAGTTGAAACGGATTATCAACAATTTAAGGCATCTTTCAATCCTATTAAGGATCGCCTTAATTATTTAGTTCAGCAAATTAATGCTGAGACCAATCGTACTAAGAGAGATTCTTTAATTCTACTATATGAACAATCTAAAGGGACTGTTTTATTAGAAGCCACTAAATTTGCTCAGACCAAGCCTGCTTCCCCAGTTAGTTCATTTGTTTTGTTTGCAATAAGCCCATTGTTAAACGGAACAGAAGATTTAGAAAAACGTTACAATGCATTAGAAGCTACTGCCAAAAAAGGAACATTTGCTAAAATGATTGAGCAAACTATCGCAGATGCCAATTTAAATAAAATCGGCACAGAAGCATTACTTTTTAGCCAAAATGATACTTTAGGCAAGTCGGTGTCTTTGAAATCATTTAGGGGTAAATATGTACTAATTGATTTTTGGGCAAGCTGGTGTGGACCATGTAGAACTGAAAACCCCAATTTGGTAGCTGCTTTTAAAAAATATGCCACAAAGAATTTTACTATTTTAGGTGTTTCTCTAGATGAAAATAAAACAAGCTGGATGAACGCAATTCGAAAAGACAAACTCACTTGGACTCAAGTAAGTGACCTTCAAAGCTGGAATAATAAGGTAGCTCAGATGTATAAAATTCAGAGTATACCAGCCAATTTTTTATTAGATCCTAGTGGAAAAGTAATTGCTAGAGATTTACGGGGCGAAGAATTGCAAGTTAAGCTGAAAGAATTGCTACAATAACCAATCATCCAAGTTTTCCGGTAAACATGCGTGTAATTGTTAAATTGCATAATGTTTAATAGACGGAGTGTTTTTTTTCTCCTATTCTTATTCATCAGTTCCAATATTGTTGCCCAATCGAAGGATAAGATGAATCTAGGAATAATTATGGGTACCTTATTAGATGCTACTAAGGGAGATGCCATTCCGTTCGCTAAATTAAGTTTAACAAAGCTTTCGGATGATTCTCTAAAACGGAGTGTATTGTCCGATAAGAACGGAAGCTTTGAATTTGTACAGCTCCCTTTAGGATATTATAAACTTCAAATTAGTTCTATGGGTTTTGTTCAAACCCAACTAGATAGTATTTATTTGAGAGCAGAACGATTTGATTTTAATTTAGGTGATATAAAGTTGGCATTGAGTTCAGATAAATCGCTTACTGAAGTCATTGTATATGCGGAGAAACCTTTGTTTGAAAATAAAGACGATAAACTTACTTACAATATTGGTGAAAGTGCTTTAAGTAATGGGTCAAGTACGGCCGAGTTATTAAAAAATATCCCACTTATCAATAATGATCCCAATGGCAGATTATTGTTAAAAGGAAAGGAACCTAAGATCTTAATTGATGACAAACCAACCGATTTAAATGCACAACAATTACAAGATTTATTAGAAAGTTTACCAGGGAGTAGTATCGAAAAAATTGAAATCATGACTAATCCGCCCCCTCAATTTGCCACAGAAACAGGGGGAGTGATTAATATTATCACTAAAAAGGGGAAAATTGGTTGGGTGGGTAGATTAAATATCAGTGCTGGAACAAGAGGAGAAGGAAATTTTTCTGGAAATATTAGCTATAGAAGTAAAAAATTCACCTACAATCAAACTATTGGTCTTGGTGCAAGTCAATTAATTGGGAATAGCTACAGTAATCGGACAAATAAATATACAGACTCAACAAATCAATTCTCTAGTATAAGTAGTTCCACCAATAAAAACTTAAGGCCAAGTTTAAGAACGCAATTAGACTATGAGCTTTCAAAGAGTCATTCCTTTAGTATCGTTTATCAGGGTAATATGAATTACTTTAATAATATTAGTACTAATCAGTTTACTAATATTAATCAATTTAAAGAAGCATATAGATTAAGCAATCGGGAAAATGAAAGTGTGGGAGATGGGTACACACATAGCTTACAAGGAGCTTATATTTATAAATCACCCCGAAATTTAGCCGAACAATTAAAGTTTTTTGTGTCCGCAAATGTCAGTAAAAATGATAATGACCGGGATTTTTATCAGCAATTTTTAAGTACTGGAATGGTATCAACTGGTGTAGATTCTACTCAATCTCAATTCTTTAATAATTTCAATAAAAGCATTTCCAATAGAATTGAATATATAAAACCATTGAAATTGAATAATAGTCAATTTAATGCAGGCACTACTTATTATTCATCCTGGTTTCATAACCAATTAAATACCAGCTTCCTTAGGAAGACGGATGGTATAATGGTTCCCAACGAATTGCTTAGTAATGATTTTAATTTTAAGCAATCAATATTTACGGTTAGGGCTGGATTCAGTTTATGGTTTAAAAAAGATTTAAGATTTTCTTTTGGAGCTCAAGCAGAGCAAACACATAATTCATTTGATTTTATAAAAGGGAATGGCCTTAATGTAAGTAATAGTTTTTGGAATATTTTGCCCAATCTTACTGTCAGAAAAGATTTCAATAAAGTATTCAATGCTTCTTTAGTTTATAGGGCAACTATTCGAAGACCGGGTATTGGAGAATTAAATCCCAATATTGACTATTCAGATCCATATAATATTCGTTTCGGTAACCCAGATTTGCAACCAACGCTTTCGCATAATTTCGACTTGAATTTCAATTACACAAAAGGGAAATATTATTTTAATACCTCGATTGGAATGAATAATGTTTCACAAGTGTTTAATACAATCAGAACCCTGGTGGAAGGTGGAAAAACCAATATTACTTGGCTAAATATTGCCGATCGAAAAGAGTATGAAGCAAGTGCTTTTGGTGGCTATACTTTCAGTAAACAGTTTAGAATGAATGCCAGCCTAGGATATACATTTAACCAATATGGGGTTACTGAAAAGAAGTTGTATTTATACCAAGATGGGGGGTCTTTTTATACAAATATCAACTATACCTATACGCCGAATAGTGTTTGGACATTTGAAGGTACCGCCAGATACAATCGTTACGCTAATCCACAAGGAATCAGTAGAACAAATATTAATACAAATTTTGGGGTTCAACATAAAATGTTCAATAGAAGATTAATTGTATCATTTAATGCGATTGACCCCTTTACGCCACAAGAAATCATTTCAATCACCAATGGGCCAAGATTTCAATTAGAGAGTTTTAGTGCAACCAGAAGTAGGAATTATCGTATTTCTATTAGCTATCAATTGAATAGAATGGTTCAAAAAAGTAGTTTGAGCGAAAAAGAAAAAAATAAGGCTTTAATGCAGGCTAAAAAGTCAAAATCTTAAACAGTATTTAACGATTTTATCTTTGCTTTCAACCAACTTGATTTCACAGGCACTAACCAGTCATTTAAAAATCCCAACTTAGTAGTGACCGTATTATTAAAGTAGAGGGTATTCTCTTCAATAAATTGATTTTCCCAAGCATAGTTCAATTGTGCAAGAGGCAATAATTGTACTTTGTCTTTAATGTAGAAAGCTAGATTTTGTCTATTAAATAAATCTACTTTGAAAAGTTGTTCAATTTTCTTAATCATATGTACAGAACTGTCTGTACTGCAGCCCCCAACAGTTGTATTAGATTCATCTGCCATTAATACAATGAACTGACCAAAAAATAAATTAGCAAATCCTTTCACAGGTGATCCATGGCTTTTCCAATTGGAGACAAATTCATTTAATATTGGTTCCAGTTCAAATGCTTCACCAATGCTAAACATTCGACTGCTCTGATAAATCCAAACCTTTGATTCATTACTAAAATCTTCAGGGCAATATTGTTGATAGTCCTTTACATGCATAGTACAAAGTTACAAATTAAAGCATGCTTTCCGCTATCATTTCAGCGATGTCTAAAACTGCAACTTCATTTTCTTTCTCTCTATTCTTAACCCCATCACTCATCATTGTATTGCAGAAAGGACAAGCAGCAGCAATGAATTTTGCACCTGTTTCAAGCGCCTCATCAGCCCTGTCCATATTGATCCGAGAAGTGCCGGGTTCATCTTCTTTAAACATCTGTGCTCCACCCGCACCACAACAAAGCCCATTCGTTCTGCAACGTTTCATTTCTACCAATTCAGCATCCAATGATTCCAACACCCTTCTTGGAGCTTCATAAATATCATTGGCTCTTCCTAAATAGCAACTGTCGTGGTATGATATTTTTTTGCCCTTAAAACTACCTCCCTCTTTCATTACGATTTTGCCATTGTTAATCAGGTCTTGTAATAGGGTAGTATGATGAATTACTTCATAATTACCCCCTAATTCGGGATATTCATTCTTTAAAGTATTGAAGCAATGTGGGCAGGTTGTTACAATTTTCTTGATATTGTATCCATTTAAAATTTGGATGTTTTGGTAAGCCATCATTTGAAATAAAAACTCATTTCCAGCTCTTCTTGCAGGATCACCAGTACAAGCTTCTTCTTTACCTAATATGGCAAATTTAATTCCTACTTTAGTTAAGATGGTAGCAAATGCTTTGGTGATTTTTTGGGCACGTTGATCAAAGCTTCCTGCACATCCTACCCAAAATAGAATTTCAGGGGACTCACCATTTGCCATCATTTCGGCCATTGTATTAATTTTCATCTCAATATTTTTTAGGTAGTTAAATTAGTTATGCATTCATTTCTGTTGCCCACTTATCTCTATCATCCGGAGAAAATTTCCAAGGGGCAAAATTGTTTTCTATATTACTGAAAGTGCCATTCCATTCTTGTGGCGCATTGCTCTCTTCCATAATTAAGGACCTGCGCAATTCAACAATGATATCTAAAGGAGAAATACTTACTGGGCAAGCTTCAACACAAGCGTTGCAAGTAGTGCAGGCTCTAAGTTCTTCTACAGAAATATAATCGTGTAATAAAGATTTATTATCTGCTACAAATGACTTGTTTTGATTGATGTTTTTACCCACATCTTCCAAACGATCTCGGGTAGCCATCATGATTTTCCTAGGGCTTAATAATTTTCCTGTAATATTCGCCGGACATTCATCGGTACATCTACCACATTCTGTGCAACTATACGCATCCATCAAATTTTTCCAACTTAAATCGAACACATCTTTTGCACCGAAACTTGCTGGGGGAGCGGCGTCAGTTGGCGCAAGCTCAGGTTGCATGGCATATAACACTTCGTTTTGCACTTCTGGCATATTTTTCATTTTGCCAGGGGAATCTAATTTTGCGTAATAGGCATTTGGAAATGCCAATGCAATATGTAAATGCTTGGAATAAGGTAAGTAATTTAAAAATGCGAATATTCCAGCGATATGAATCCACCAAGCAATTCTCTCAATAGCAACTAATGTACTATTTGAAAAGCCATCAAATATTGGCATTAATTGAGCAGAAACAAAGAATCCACCGGTATTGGCATAATGTGCTTGACCTCTGTCTTGTAAAATTTGATCCGTAGCATTCATGGTTAGGAATAAACTCATCAAAACTATCTCTGTAATCAAGATAAAGTTCGCATCAGTTTTAGGCCATCCAGCCAAATCTTTACTAATAAATCGTTTAAGTTTTAACCAATTTCTACGAGCAAGAAATATAACACATACAATTACTACGCCTAAAGCCAGCCATTCAAAAATATTAATGAGCCAGTTATATAACTCGCCTAAAAATGGAAGAAATAAACGGTGTGTGCCCAAAATACCATCCAAAACGATTTCCAGTACTTCAATATTAATAATAATGAAACCTGCGTAAATAACGAAATGCATTAATGCTACAGGAACATTCTTGAACATCTTTTTTTGCCCCATTGCTAATAGTAAAACATTGCGCCACCTTAAATCTGCGTTGTCCGAAAAATCCTGTGGTTTACCCAAAAAAATATTTCGTCTGATTTCTGCTACTTTTTTAGAAAAAAGGAATACCGCAGAAATGGCCATCAACAGAAAGAGAACTTGTTGTATATACTGCATAAAAGAAGTTATACGCTAAGATAATAGTTTTAATCACAGATGAAAGCAATTGTGTAATGCAATTTATTGTTGTTATTTTGAGGAATAATTGATTCTATGCCTGAAAAAAAATATATTCTGACTGCAATTGAAGCAAAACAGAAATTAAGAAGAATGAGCCTAGAAATTGCTGAAAGCTTGAGTGGACTAGAGGGCCCCCTTTTTTTGATTGGAGTACAAAATAGCGGTATGGTTATCGCGAATGAGTTGGGAGGTCTTTTAATGCCCTATTTAAAAAAATCGGTAAAAATTTTATCAGTAAGTTTAAACAAGCAATCGCCGGATAAAGTAGAACTAAGTGAGTTAGTCGACCTAAATGGCGCAAATATCATTTTGATAGACGACGTAACCAATAGTGGAAAAACGCTTTTATATGCGTTAAAGCCTTTATTAGATGCACATCCCAAAACAATACAGACACTTGTTATGGTAGAACGAATGCATAAATTATTTCCTGTAAAGCCCGATTTTGTAGGATTGTCTATTTCCACAACTGTGGAAGAGCATATTCAAGTAGAAACCATAAATGGAGCAATTACAGGAGCTTATGTTGTTTAAATAAATCAGTAAATTTTCATATATTCAAATCTTTATAAAAAAAGTAAAAACAAAACCTAATGGACGCTGCTATATTACAAAGAGTTAATGCTTGG
Organism: Sediminibacterium sp. FEMGT703S; assembly: GCA_002786355.1. Classification (GTDB taxonomy): domain Bacteria; phylum Bacteroidota; class Bacteroidia; order Chitinophagales; family Chitinophagaceae; genus Sediminibacterium. The sequence goes on along the minus strand of PGCO01000003.1, from coordinate 104,857 downwards.
CTTAATGGAAATTATGATCAAGAAACTAAAAATACTATCCTTGAAGTTCAACAAAATAATCCTGATGAGTTGGCAGATGCATTTTACAGGGACCTGGAATTTGGAACAGGAGGATTGAGGGGTTTAATGGGAGTGGGAACTAATCGGGTAAATAAATATACCATTGGAATGGCCACTCAGGGATTTGCTAATTATTTAAAGAAGACTTACGCGAATGATGAGATAAAAATAGCTATTGCGCATGATAGCCGAAATAATAGTCGATTTTTTGCAGAAACAACTGCCAATGTATTTGCAGCAAATGGTATAAAAGTTTTTCTCTTCGAGGGATTAAGACCAACGCCTGAGTTAAGTTTTGCTATTAGGCATTTAGGCTGTAAAGCAGGGGTTGTTTGTACCGCATCACATAATCCAAAAGAGTACAATGGTTATAAAGCATATTGGAATGATGGAGGACAATTGGTTCCACCACACGATAAAAATGTAATTACTGAAGTAGAAGCCATTCAAAGTGTTGATGAAGTAAAGTGGAGTGGAGGAGAAGCTAATATTACCATTCTTGGGAAAGCACTTGATGAAGCATATATCGAAATGGTTAAAGGATTAAGTGTATATCCAGATGTTATTGAAGCGCAAAAAGATTTGAAAATTGTTTACACTCCCATACATGGAACAGGGATTACGTTGGTGCCTCAAGTTTTAGAAAAATTCGGTTTCAATAATGTTCATATTGTAGAGGAACAATCAACTCCAGATGGGAATTTCCCAACCGTGAAATATCCAAATCCTGAGGAGAGCGAAACAATGAGTATTGGGCTAAAAAAAGCCCAAGCTTTAGATGCAGATATTTTATTGGGGACTGATCCAGATGCTGATAGGGTAGGTATTGGTGTAAAGAATCATAAAGGTGAGTGGGTATTGATGAATGGTAATCAAACAGCAGTGCTAGCGTTTGCCTATATGATGGAAGCCAGAAAGGCAAAAGGTATTGCGCAACCCAATGATATGGTTATTTCTACAATTGTTACTACAGAAATGATTAATGAAGTAGCAAAACAAAATAATGTTGCTTGTTACAATGTGTTAACTGGGTTTAAATGGATTGCTGAAAAAATTAAAGAACTAGAAGGGAAAGAAAATTATGTAATAGGTGGCGAAGAAAGTTTTGGTTTAATGATTGGAGATCAGATTAGAGATAAAGACGCTATTAGTGCAGTGGCTTTAATGTGTGAAATGGCTGCTTACGAAAAAAATAAGGGTAAAACTTTATTCGATAAAATGATTGAGTTGTACATTCAGTATGGTTTCTATTACGAAAATTTGATCAGCATAACCAAAAAGGGGATGAATGGACAAAAGGAAATCGCTGCAATGATGGAAGGGTTTAGAACCAGTCCCCCAGCTGATATTAATGGATCAGCAGTTGTTACCTTATTCGATTACCAACTCCAGACTGGAAAGAATTTGCTAACAGGTGAAACTTGGTCTATTAATTTACCCAAAAGCAATGTGTTACAATTTATAACTGTAGACGGTAGTAAAATTTCTGCAAGACCTTCTGGAACAGAGCCTAAAATCAAATTTTATTTTAGTGTCAAAACCGAGCTCAACACTAAATCAGATTTTGATGCAAAGCAAATTGAATTAGAGAATAAAATCAATGGAATTATCACAAGTATGAACCTAAAATAGATTGCTATATTCGCACCATGCGAAAGGATAGAGAATACAACGATGGATTTAACCATAAAGGGATGCGCAAAAAATTGGTAGACATTTTGCGCGATAAAGGCATTACTGACGAAGCTGTTTTAGATGCAATTAATGCTATTCCTAGGCATTATTTTCTAGAATCTGCTTTCGAAAAGATTGCATATGAGAATCGTGCATTCCCTATATCGGCGGATCAAACCATTTCTCATCCCTATACAGTGGCTTATCAAACACAGTTGTTGCAAATAAAAAAAGGGGATAAAGTATTAGAGATAGGAACAGGTAGTATTTATCAAACAACCATACTAGCCGAGTTAGGAGCTCAATGGGTGTACACCATAGAGCGTCAAAAAAAATTATTTGATGAACAAAAAGAGTATTATCATTTCCGAAAGAATTATCCCAATATCAAATTTTTTTATGGGGATGGATTCAAAGGCTTACCTACTTATGCCCCTTTTGATAAAATATTGATTACTGCAGCAGCGCCATTTGTACCCCCTTTATTAATTGAACAACTAAAAATCGGAGGTTTGATGGTTATCCCCGTTGATGAGGGTGACAATCAGCGTATGATGCGAATTACTAAGCAAGCAGATGGAGCTTTAAAAGAAGAGCTATTTGAAGAATTTTCTTTTGTCCCTATGTTGCAGGGTAAGAATGTATAATTTGTAAATTCCCCTATTAGTTGTAACAAACAATTAAATAGTTCTGCAATAATTTGACAAAATTAAAATGCCCCGATTTTATCGGGGCATTTTAGTTAAATATGTTTGAAATTAATTATTGCATCATATCCATTCCACCACTTTGGTCAGCTTTTGTATTTTTTCTTTTGAATAAACTTGCATCAAATTTTCCAAAACGGTAACTAAAGTTTAATCTCAATACTTGAGGATCTCTTCTTCTTTGGTTAGTTTGATTAAAGAAAGAACTCTCAGAATAACTTTGGAATAATTGTGTTCTAAAAATATCGTTCATGCTTAAAGTTAAGTTTCCAGAACGACCATTTTTCCAGGTAAATTCTTTACGAATGGCTAAGTCTACTCCATATCTTGGTAAATTATAACCCTGTGCTCCAGATTGAGGACCACCACCAAACATCATTCCTCCTCCGCCACCGCCACGGCCACCACCACCGCCGCCTTGTGGTAATACTGTTCTAGCTTGATAATCTCCACTTAATTGAATTGATAATCCTTTGGCTACTTTAAATGTGTTATTCATTTTCGCAAACCAGCTCCATTGCTCTTGCACTAAATCTGGCTGACCAGGAACTGTTGCATTAATCCTAGAGTTGAAAATATTTAAGTTAGTAGTCATTTCCCACCAGCTATTGATACTAGTTTTGTTGGTTAATTCTAATCCAAAAGATTGTGCACTATTCGCATTGATAAAAGTGCTAAAAAATGCACTGTCACCAGGAATTAATGCGTTCGCATCTCTATAAACATATCGAGTAATTAAATTGGTAGAATGTTTAAAGAAAGCAGTTGCTAAGAAGTTGGATCCTTTTTTGTAAGCATTATTCCAGCTCATTTCAAATGAATTGGTAAATTCTGGTTTTAAACCAGCATTACCCATATTGATATTCTGAGGATCAGAATAATCCGGGAAAGGCATTAATTGAAAGAAGTTAGGCCTATTTACCCTTCTAGAATAGTTGATTTGAAAATCTTGCTTCTCGTCAATCTTGTAGGTGATGAAAGCACTAGGAAACAAACTTAATGGGAACTTAACAGAGAAAGTAGCTGAATCAGCTCCTTTAGAATTTAATAATGTACCACTATAGTTTGAACTTTCTGCTCTAAGTCCCAATTGGTAACTCCACTTATTAACTTTAAAGCTATAAGTACTATAAGCAGCGTAAACTGCATCAGTATATTTATATCTGCTGCTAATTAACGGTACTATTTGGTATTCACCAGTAGCTTGGTTAAACCTAAATTGGTTTAATTGATTGTTGAAATCTCTGATGGCTACACGTCCACCCGCTTCAAACTTCTTGTCATCAGCTAGGGGATTTTCATAATCAATTTGAAAAGTGTGGTTGGTAGTACTTCCCGAACCAATTCCTCTTTGTAATAATGGTATACCTTTTTGAGTTCCATCTAAATTGAAAGTAGTGTTGTCAATATTAGATAGATTGTCATTCGAACTGCTGTTGAAGTTATAATCAGAAGAAATATTATGACCATTCTTCATGAAATTATGCTTATAACTTAATTGGGTACCTAGGTTTTTAAAATTAGCTGTGGATTGTGTTCCAATATTAGAATAAGAGGTTTTCGCACCTTTAATGGTTGAATCCACTCTTTGTGTTTGATCGTTGTCAAATTGACCTCTATTATAATTTGCAGTAAATGAAATGGTATTCCTGTTATCAACAAAGTAATCCAATCCACCTCTAATGAATGCGAAATACCCAGTATTAGTAGAATTCTGTACATTGTATATATTGCTTGGGGTAGCAAGAATATTATTTCTATCGGTAATTCCTTCAGAAATAGATTTTCGCTGATTAATCACCCCACTTCCAGTAAAGTTTAACTTGTTCTGACGAATATTAATATCTCCTCCGCCATTAAACATTCCTCGAGAATCAACACCGGCTCTAATTCCACCATTATAACCTACCTTCTTATTTTTCTTTAATACTATATTAAGAATTCCCGCATTACCACCTGAAGCATCATATTTTGCAGAAGGATTTGTGATTAATTCTACCCGGTCAATAATATCAGAAGGTATTTGATCTAATGTGATAGTTGTGGGTCTACCATCAATGAATAAGGTAGGAGCTGCGTTTCTTAATGTAACGTTACCATCAATATCAACATTTAATGCAGGGATATTTCTCATTAATTCTGTAGCAGTTTGCCCTGAACCCATTAAGTTCTTGTCTACATTAAAAATTTTTCTATCAATACCTAATTCAAATTGAGGTTTAGTTGATGCTGTAACGGTCACATTACCTAAATTAGTTGCATCTTCTTCCATTTTAATATTTCCTAAATCCTTGTCAGCCATTCCCAACATTTGCTGCATATTTCCACCGCCGCCGGTAGGCATTTTAATGCCAAAACTGATGGTTTGATCCACGGTTTTATAAGCTAGTGCAGTAGCATTCAATTTGAAATTGCCAAATAAAGAAAGGTTTTCAAAACTAAAATCTCCATTTGCTTTAGTAATGATTGTACCCAAAATGGCTTCTTTCATTTTTTTAGTAACGGTATCAAACTTATTTCCTCTAAGTTGTACTGTAACTCCTTCAACGCCTTTATTTGTTTTACTATCTACGATTTTACCATAAAAATGACCAATATTTAAGTTTTGACCCGCTGCTCCATTGGCACCACCTCGTCCGCCCATCATGCCGGGCATTTGTGCAGTTGTTGTAGTAAAAAACATGGCAAAGAATGCCATTAATCCTAAAAATTTACGCATATACATCATTATTAATAAATACAAAGTTGGTTGACGCTCCGCTCGAATGGTTATTGCATTTTATAAGCGGTAATATGACAAGCCTGAGTGGATAAAGTTTAACAAAATCGGCGAATAGGCTATTTGATCCGTCGGTGACTAGGAAACTAATGTTAAAATCACTTGAACAATACCAATAATAAATCCTAAAACTCCCCCAATAATTTCAACAAATCGGAATTCCTTAGACATAATATCATTTAATATTTGTTCTAGCTTGTCTGAAGAAAACCCTTTCACCTTTTCTACAACAATTTTTTCTAGGTCTAGGTCTTTTTGTAGATTTCCCATATAAGACTTCATAATGCCAGGGAATATCTCTTTTAGCTCGGTCATAAATACCGATTTCATCTGTTGTATGGTTTTATCTCCAATAAACATACTAATCACTGGCATTTGATCTGCTAGTTTGACCCGAAGAAAATGATCAATATGCGCATCAATTTGCGGCATTAATTGATCAATATTGTCCGTATTGGTAATTTTTGACTCAATATCATTGAATGACAACAATTCTGCACTTACCAGTTTACCTAACTTTTCTGCAAATTGCGCTTGCCTTTTTGGAAAAATACCAATGAAAGTAATCCCCAAAATGTTTATTGGGTTTTTAGGATGGAAAAGCATTTTAATGGCAATCCAATTGGTAAACCAGCCGATAAAAGCAGAAATAACTGGAATAAGATAGAGCAGCTTCATGGTTAAAATTTAAAAAACCTATAAAACATATGTCTTATAGGTTTTAAGTGGGAGAACGAGGGGTCTCGAACCCCCGGCCTTCAGTGCCACAAACTGACGCTCTAACCAACTGAGCTACGCCCTCCGTTTTTGTGGAATGCAAAAGTAGTAAATTTTTTTTAAAAAAACTTCATCCAAACCTTTGTTAATTGGTTTTATAGATGACAATGAAACCTTATTTTAGATTATTTTTGAATAGATCATGCAAAAATTAAAGCAATTTATGAAGAGTAGAAAAGGATTAGTGCTAACGGCTCTGGTATTATTTGGTTCATTATTTATCGCATTTAGGAGTATTTATGGAACAGATTCCAACGAAAAAATAGCCCAACAGCAAAAGCTATTAAGTACGGTGGGGGCCCTTCTTGAGCAACAACATTATAGTCCTAAAAAAATCAATGACGACTTTTCAAAAAAAGTTTTCAAAGCTTATTTAGACCAATTAGATGGAGATAAAAGTATTTTTATCGCATCTGACATCAATGGGTTAAAAAAGTTTGAAACATCCATTGATGATGAGATACATGGTTCAGGTATTCAATTTCAGCCAGCTGTAAGTGCTATTTATGAAAAGCGAGTAGCCGAAACGATGACTTTTTATAAAGATATCCTTGCTAAACCATTTGACTATTCAATTAATGAGTCTGTTCAATTGGATGGAGAAAAATTAAGTTATGCTAATTCAGATGCAGAAAGAAAAGACCGATGGAGGAAAAAATTGAAATATTATGCATTAGAGCGTTTTATAGATTTACAAGAAGAGAGAGAAAAGAACAAAGGAAAAGATAGTTTTAAAGTTTTGCCTGATGATAGCTTGGAATTGAATGCAAGAACAAGTGTGTTAAAAATGATGGATAGAACATTCAATCGAATTAAAACAACTTTTACAGAAGATCAAAAATTCAATGCTTTCATCAATGTGATTACTAATTCGATGGATCCTCATACAGATTATTATCCTCCTATTGAAAAAAGGGCTTTTGATGAAAGAATGAGTAATCAATTTTATGGTATTGGGGCACAACTTCAACAAGATGATAATGGCATTAAAATAGCAAGTGTTGTAACCGGTGGGCCAGCATGGAAGTCAGGGGCAATTGTAGCAGGCGATATTATTATAAAAGTTGCGCAAGGTTCAAATGAGCCTGTTGATGTAAGTGGATACGGTACCGACGATGCAGTAAAATTAATTAGAGGCGATAAAGGGACAGAGGTAAGAATCACTTTTAAAAAACAAGACGGAACTACTAAAACGGTAGCTTTAGTCAGAGAAAAGATTGAGCAAGACGAAGGATTAGCAAGAAGTGCGGTGATTATACAAGGATCAGAAAAAATTGGATACATCGCATTGCCTGATTTTTATGCCAATTTTGAAGATAAAAATGGTTTCAAATGTTCTGAAGACGTTGCTACAGAAGTTAAAAAATTGAAAGCGGAAAATGTAAAAGGGATTGTAATTGACCTTAGAAATAATGGAGGTGGGTCTTTGTTAGAAGTTGTAAAAATGGTTGGCTTATTTATTAAAACAGGACCAGTTGTGCAGGTTAAGGAAAGAGATGGGAGAGTTGATCAACAAACTTGGAGAGACAATGACGAATCTGTTTTATATGATGGACCATTAACTGTTATGGTTAACGAGTTAAGTGCATCTGCAAGTGAAATTTTTGCTGCAGCTATTCAAGATTATAAACGAGGTATTGTAATTGGCAGTAGTTCAACTTATGGTAAAGGAACAGTTCAAAGACCTATTCCATTTGGAAGACCTATCGATTTTTATAGCGCAAGAACTGAATTTGGTGCTGTTAGTTTAACCTTCCAAAAGTTTTATAGAGTTAATGGGGGAAGCACACAATTAAAAGGGGTTGTTCCAGATATTATTATGCCTGATACCTATGAGTTCTTGAAAATTAGGGAAAAAGATAATCCTAATTCATTGCCTTGGGACGCTATACCTCAAACCAAATACCAAACTTGGGATGGTGTTGAAGTCAATAAGTTAGACGCGATTATTAAAAATCAGCAAGCAAGAATTATGTCGGATAAAAATTTGATTCTTTTGCAGAACAATTTAAAGTGGTTAACCCAAAATGGAGAGAACCCAATCAACCTGCAAATTGATCAGTTTAAGCAGATGCAAAAGCAAATTACCAACACGGTTAGTCAAAACAATAATTTATTGAAATTAAAATCAGACTTAAATGTGCAAGCAATGGAAGCTGATAATGATAAATTTTACAACAATCCAGATAAGAACAAAGGGATTCGTTACCAAGAATGGTTGAAATTATTAAAACAAGATTTGCAAATTGATGCAGGTATAAAAATTATTCAAGAGCTTGCCTTGCAACAGTACAATACAGTGAAAAATTAGTGCTACTTTTTTATAATCAATTAGGTCCAAAAAAATTATGGAAAAGAAGTTAGAGAAAAAATGGTTTGCCATTTATACCAAACCAAGATGGGAGAAGAAGATTGATACTGTTTTAGTTCGCAAAGGAATTGAGAGTTGGTGTCCTTTACAAAAAGTAGAACGCCAATGGTCGGACCGGAAGAAGATTGTTGAAGAGCCCCTTTTCAAATCTTATGTTTTTGTTCGCATTGACGAGACTGAAAAGTCGAAAGTGTTAATGACGGATGGTGCACTCAATTTTGTTTATTATTTAGGTAAACCAGCCGTAATTAAAGATGAGGAAGTAAATAGTATTAAATCATATCTGGCCGAGAAAGAAGCACGTATCTCAATCATATCAGACGAAGGCTTCAATAATGGAGACTTAATTAAAGTCAATTATGGTGTTTTCATGGATAAAGAAGGAACAGTAATAAGGGGAGGCAAGAAAAAAGTTTATGTACAATTACAAAGTTTGGGGCAGGTCATGATTGTTGAGTTCCCTGCTAATTTCCTTACTCCTAAATAGCCCAATCAACTAATTGGTTTGCCCATTCTGCTCGGTATGGGGTGCTAATACGTATATAATTATCTGTGTAGCCTTCCATCATTCCTTCTTTATTATAGGCTTCAAATAAAACAGAACGGGATGTTCCACTATGTTGTTGTGTAAAATACTGCTGTTTCATATAAGACAAATTCCTCAGCGTCTTATTGCGCTCATTTCTAACATTGATAGGTACAACAGGTTTTATTTCAAGTGCTTTAGTGTTATCCCTTTCAGAATAAGTGAATACATGCAAATATGAAATATCTAATGAATGAAGAAAGTCAAAAGTATCTTTAAAATCTTCATCAGACTCTCCCGGGAATCCAACAATTACATCTACCCCAATGGAAGCATGCGGCATTAATTCTTTGATTAAAGCAACACGTTCAGCATATAATTCTCTTTTATACCGCCTACGCATCAATCCCAGAATTTTATTGGATCCACTTTGCAAGGGAATATGAAAGTGAGGCATAAATTGATCACTGGTAGAAACCCATTCAATTAATTCGTTGGTGATTAAATTGGGTTCAATGGAAGAGATGCGATACCTTTTAATCCCTTCAACAGTATCCAAAGCTTTTGCTAGATCTAAGAAGCTTTCTAAATGTATTTTTTCTCCATCAGGGCCTTTCCCAAAATCACCTAAGTTTACCCCTGTTAATACAATTTCTTTAACCCCTTCTGCTGCTAAATGCTTTGCATTTTTAACCACATTTTCGATAGTATCACTTCTGCTTTTTCCTCTTGCCATTGGTATAGTACAAAAAGAACAATTATAATCGCAGCCATCCTGAACTTTTAAAAAAGTACGGGTTCTATCATGTTGAGAAAAAGAAGCATTAAATCCGCTTACTTCAGAAATGTCACAACTGCAAATTTTTGCGGGATCCGTTGTTTTTGCCAAAGATTTAATATGTTGGGTAATATTAAATTTTTCGGCTGCCCCTAAAACCAGGTCAACCCCAGGAATTGATGCGATTTCTTTGGGCTTGAGTTGCGCATAGCAACCTGTAATAATTACAAAGCTATCAGGGGATTTCCTTTGAATTCGTCTTACAATTTGTCTACATTCTTTATCTGCATTGTCTGTTACCGAGCAGGTATTGATAACATATACATCTGCCAAATCAGTAAAATCCCTCTTTTCAAAACCTTCTTTTTCCATTATTCTAGAAAGGGTAGAAGTTTCTGAAAAATTGAGTTTACACCCTAAAGTATGAAATGCGACTGATTGCTTCTGGTTCATTCTGCTGCAAAGTTAATGCAGCCAACCCAAAAATCATGCATCGTAACAGTTAGTAGTTATCTGGCATGCAATTGATTAAACGGGTGAACCTGTAAAAACTTTCTTAAAATGGTTTAAACAGCCCCAAGTATTTCAAATTTTACCTATAATCAACTATGTTTGCCAGTCTTTAAAAACCAAAACAGATATGCAGTTTAACAAGATTAACAACATTACGGGCTGGCTGGTTTTCATTGTTGCCAGTGTTGTGTATACCCTTACTGCCGAAGCGGGTGGAAGCTTATGGGATTGTGGTGAGTTTGTAAGTAGTTGCTTCAAGCTACAAATACCCCATCCCCCTGGTGCACCATTATTTGTAATCCTAGGCAGAATTTTTATCATCCTGTTTGGTGATGACCCAATGAGTGCTGCAAAAGCAGTGAATATGATGAGTGCAATTGCAAGTGCATTTACGATTCTATTTTTATTTTGGACAATTACTCATTTTGCACGCAGAATCAGTCAATTAAAAACATCAGATACTTTAAGCACGTATCAAATTTGGAGTGTAATGGGTGCTGGTGTTGTGGGTGCTTTGGCATATACTTTTAGCGATTCATTTTGGTACAGCGCTGTAGAGGGAGAAGTGTACGCATTATCTTCTTTCTTTACCGCTATTGTGTTTTGGGCAATTTTGAAATGGGAAAACCATGCAGATGAACCTGGGGCAGACCGCTGGATTGTTTTTATCTTCTTTATGATGGGATTGTCGATTGGTGTTCACTTGTTGAACCTATTAACCATCCCAGCGATTGTGATGGTATATTATTTCAGAAAAAGAGCAAATTTCAATTATGCATTAATTCGTTCTTGGTTCATTAAAATTGTATCAGTTGGTGGCGGCTTGGCCTTTATTGCAGCATTGGTAGGAGCAGCAGCTGAAGCAACTGATAATGTTCCGATGGATGGAACCATTGGCGGATTAATGATTTTGGCCACCATTGTTGGTGTAGGACTATTATTTATTATTGAAAAATGGAAGCCTGCGAAAAAAGATTATTATGGCGGTGTCTATATCTTCTTTGTAATTGGATGTGTAATTACTGGCATAGTTCAAGTAGGAGTTATTCAGTATTCAATTAAATTGGCTGGTTCATTTGACAGATGGATGGTGAATGGAGCAGGCATGCCTTTCTTTAGTGGGTTCACGCTATTCTTTGTTTTGGTTGCAGCTTTATTATGGTACGGATTAAAAGTAGCGACTAAAAAAGCTTGGCCTTATTTAACGCTATCAATCTGGTGCATCAGCTTTATGTTTATTGGCTATAGTACTTATTTAACTACCATGATTAGAAGTAGTGCAAATCCTTCGGTGGATATGTACAATGTTGATAATCCAATGAGCTTAGTAGGATACTTAGGACGTGAACAGTATGGTGATTTTCCTTTATTGTATGGTCAAAAATTCACTGCTCAACCTGTTGACTTGAAGAATACCGGCATGCGCTATCAAAAAGCACGTGATAAATACATTGAAGTTGGCCAAGATAAAAAATACGTATATAATCCAGAAGATAAAATGTTATTCCCAAGGGTTTGGGATGCCAGCGATGATCAATATCATGCATATTATTATTCCGCATTTTTAAATATTCCAAAATTAAAAGACGGCACATACGAGCGTGCCCCTAATCAGGTAGACAACGTTAAATTCTTTGTTGGCTATCAAGTTTATTGGATGTATTTCCGTTATTTCATGTGGAATTTTTCTGGTAAGCAAAATGATATTCAAGGTGTTTACACTGGAAATGTTCGCGATGGTAATTGGATTACCGGTATCTCATTTATAGACAATTTAATTTACGGAGACCAATCGCAATTGCCTGATTCACTTAAAAATAATAAGGCGAACAATAAGCTTTTTGCTTTGCCATTGATTTTAGGTTTATTAGGATTTGTTTATCATCGTAGAAAAAGAGGAGATGATGCATTTGCTAATTTGCTGATGTTTTTCTTTACAGGTTTTGCGATTGTTTTATACCTAAACCAAGCAGGTAATCAGCCACGTGAGCGTGATTATGCTTATGTGGGAAGTTTTTATGCATTTGCTGTTTGGATTGGATTGGGCGTAATGGGAGTTATTTCTTTTTTAGAGAAAAAAATGAAGCCTGCTATTGCAGCTAGCCTTGCTACAATTATTTGTTTATTGGCTGTGCCAGGATTAATGGCGCAGCAAGAATGGGACGATCACGATAGAAGCAAAAAGGTTTTGGCTAGAGATTTAGCACGTGATTACTTAGAAAGTTGTGCACCCAACGCCATCTTATTTACTTTTGGAGACAATGATACGTATCCATTATGGTATGCACAGGAAGTAGAAGGCATTAGACCTGATATACGTGTAATCAATTATAGTTTATTAGGTATAGACTGGTATATTAATGAAATGAGATACAAGGTAAATGAAAGTGCTCCAATAGATGTAATCTGGTCTGCAGAACAAATTGAAGGAGGAAAAAGAGATTATGCATTGTATCGTCCTAAACCGAATATACCTGAAGATCGCTATTATGATCTATATGATTTAATGAAGAACTATGTAGGTAGTGATGATCCAATCAATATGGAAGATAGGGGCAATGGGGAAGCATTGAGCACATTCCCTGTAAGAAAGTTCTCTGTTCCGGTAGACAAAGCACAAGTCTTGGCAAATAAAACAGTTAATGCAAACGACAGTGTTGTTAATGAACTTCGTTTTGAATTACCCAAAGGTTCTATGATGAAAAATGATATGGCAGTCCTAAATATCATTGCTGCAAATAAATGGAATCGCCCCATATATTTCACCAATCCTCAGGTAGACTTAGGATTTGATGAATTTTTACGCAGAGATGGTCTTAGCCATAGATTAGTACCTGTTCAAAATTCAAAAGTAAATACTGATTGGATGATGTCTAAAGCCATGAATGTTTTTGCTGCAGGGAATGCCAATGTTAAAGGAGTGTATTTTGATGAAGAGAACAGAAGGCATTTAAATAGCATTAGAACTGCTTATACAGAATTAGCGATTGATTTAGCTGCTAAAGGAAGAAAAGAAGATGCTCGCAAAGCACTGCAAAAAGTAGATCAATTAATGGACGAAGATAATTTTCCTTATGGAATGGTAAGTAGAGGGAATATGCACAATAGAAATACTTTAATGTTCTTAGAAGCATGTTATATGGCAGATGACAAGGCTTTGATTGATAAAGTATCTAAATCGGTTAGCAAAGATTTGCAACAGCAAATAAAGTATTATAATTCCTTAACAGGCAAAAAAGCCGAGTTAATGGAAGATGAGAAACGAATTGCTGAAGGATATATGGAGGGATTAGAAAGAATGAAGTCTGTTTATAACCCAGCCATTCAAATTCCCGGTAGGTTAATGGCGCCGAGAGATAGTAGTAAATAGTTTTACATAAACCATAATTGAATCGTCCCGAGTTTTCGGGGCGATTTTTTTTTGAACTTAATCGACTATTTACTGTTAACTTATGGTATGATTGGTCATCAATTTTTTTCTTATAATCCAGATCAAAACGGCAAAACTAAATTTGAACAATTGCTAGACATATTCATGCAATTGCTTACTTATACCAGTGGTGATGCAGCAGAATCTTTGAGCTGGATGAATGAATTGGACAAACAATACCATTTTACGGATAAGGATTATGGTATGGGCGATTTTATTGAAGATCTCAAGCAAAACGGATATCTAAAAGAGGATCCAGCAAACGGAGATTTTAGTATTACTGGCAAGTCTGAGCAGACCATTCGCAAAAAAAGTTTAGAAGAAATTTTCGGGAAACTCAAGAAAGCTGGCAAAGGCAGTCATCAAACTTTTAAGCCTGGTCAAGGCGATGAAGTGAATTCTGATACCAGACCATTCCAGTTTGGGGATATGTTAGAACAGATTGATTTCACGGAGAGTATAAGAAATGCACAAATCAATAGGGGAGTAGAAGCTTTCTCGATGCACGAAGATGATTTACAAATTAGAGAAGCTGATTTCAAAACACAAACTTCTACCGTCTTAATGATTGATATTTCTCATTCCATGATACTATACGGGGAAGACAGAATTACTCCAGCTAAGAAAGTGGCCATGGCTTTATGTGAATTAATCACGACTAAGTATCCCAAAGACACTATAGATATTGTTGTTTTTGGAAATGATGCCTGGAGTATTGAAATGAAAGACTTGACTTATTTAAAAGTAGGACCCTATCATACCAACACCGTTGCAGGATTAGAATTGGCAATGGATTTGCTTAGAAGACGGAAGAATCCGAACAAGCAAATTTTTATGATTACGGATGGAAAACCTACTTGTTTAAAAATCGGCAAACAATATTATAAAAATAGTTTTGGGTTAGACAGAAAAGTAGTGAATCGTTGCATCAATTTAGCGGCGCAGTGTAAAAAACTAAAGATACCCATCACCACATTTATGATTGCTTCAGACCCTTATCTGCAGCAGTTTGTACAGGAATTTACTGAAATGAACAATGGCAAAGCTTACTTTGCTTCGTTGGATAAATTAGGTGCATTTATATTCAAAGACTTTGAAAGCGGAAAAAGAAAAACAGTTTATTAGCATGAAAAAAGCAAAGAAAATTCAATACGATTCTATTTATAATCTAGGTCAACTTAAAGCTACTGGATATAAATCCAAATCGGTTAAAGAAGAAGTTAGGAATAACCTGATTAAAACCATACAAGAAAAAGAAAATCCTTTTGTTGGTATCATGGGTTATGAAGATACTGTTATACCAGATACAGAAAGGGCTATATTAAGCCAACATAATATCTTGTTTCTCGGATTAAGAGGTCAAGCAAAAACTAGGATGGCTAGGCAAATGATTGATTTATTGGATGAGTATATTCCAGTAATTGCTGGTTCCGAAGTAAATGATGATCCTTTTAAACCATTGAGTAGATATGCACATGATTTGATTGCAGAAAAAGGAGATGATACACCTATCGAATGGGTACATCGCACAGCACGTTATGGAGAAAAGTTAGCTACGCCAGATGTAAGTGTGGCAGATTTAATTGGAGACATCGATCCCATCAAAGCGGCTAATTTAAAGTTGAGTTTCTCAGATGAAAAAGTCATTCATTACGGAATAATCCCAAGAAGCAACAGAGGCATTTTTGTTATTAATGAATTGCCCGATTTACAAGCCAGAATTCAAGTAGCATTGTTTAATATTTTACAAGAAGGGGATATTCAGATTCGGGGCTTTAAATTAAGAATGCCTTTAGATATTCTATTTGTATTCACTGCTAATCCCGAAGATTATACCAATAGAGGAAGTATAGTTACCCCATTAAAAGACCGTATTGAAAGCCAAATACTCACTCACTATCCTAAGAATATTGAAACCTCATTGGCTATTACTGAGCAAGAAGCCAATATTTTACCTGCACAAAAAGAAAGAGTCAATATCAGTGATTTGGTAAAGCGCATCATTGAACAAGTTGCATTTGAAGCTAGGTCTAATGAATATGTTGATAGAAAGAGCGGAGTAAGTGCAAGGCTTACTATTGCTGCTTTAGAGAATGCGGTTAGCAGTGCTGAAAGACGTGCTATCATCCACAATGAAGCCAATACGCAGGTTTGGATTAGTGATTTAAACGGCATTATTCCTGCCATTACTGGGAAAATTGAATTGGTATACGAAGGAGAGCAAGAAGGACCTTATCAGGTTGCGGTGAATTTGATTGACAAGTCAGTTAGAAATTTGTTTGTTCAATATTTCCCCAATCCAGAGCAAGCAAAAAAGAGAAGAAATACCGGAAAAAAATCTACAGAAGAATCTCCCACAAACGATAGTCCATATAAAACCATTACTCGTTGGTTTGATGCAGGAAATCATATTGAATTGCTTCTTGACATGAAAGATGCAACTAAAATTGAAACCTTATATCAAATAGATGGTTTGTATGCATTGGTTAAAAAATATTATCCCCATGCCAATGCTAATGAAAATGCATTGTTGATGGAATTTGTATTACATGGATTGGCAGCTTATTCCATGATCAGTAAGAAATCAGTAGACGGAAAACTGAGCTTCAATGATTTGATGGGCAGTATGATGAATTTTGATAATTTTGGAACAGAAGATGAAGAGGAAGATCTCTAAATCAGTTCTTTTAATTTATCAACAACAGTATCTATTTCTGCCTTGGTATTATGCTTACTAAAGCTAAATCTAACAGTAACCTGATTAGGATTATTATTGATTGCTCTAATGACGTGTGAACCTTGGTCTGCCCCGCTAGTGCAGGCACTACCTCCACTTGCGCAAATATGATTAATGTCTAGATTGAAAAGAATCATTTCGCTTTTTTCTGTTTTAGGGAAACTAGCACTTAAAACAGCGTATAAAGATTGGCCGGTAGGGTCTCCGTTAAAAGCAATTCCTTTGATATTTTTTTGAAGTTGTTCCATCATAAACAACTTCAACTCAGTGATATAGGTACTGTCGCTTTCGTAGTTAGAAGTGGCCAGTTCGAGTGCTTTAGCAAAACCTATGATGCCATAAAGGTTCTCTGTACCTGCACGCATATTTCTTTCTTGACTTCCCCCATGAACAAAAGGTTTGATCTTCACGTTTTCATTAATATACAACATGCCAACTCCCTTTGGGCCATGAAATTTATGTCCAGCTCCAGTAATAAAATGAACAGGTGTATTTCTTAAATTGAATGGGAAGTGACCAACTGTTTGAACAGTATCAGAATGGAAAATGGCATTGTGTTTTTTACAGATCTCCCCTACAGCGTGAATATCCAACATATTACCAATCTCATTGTTGGCGTGCATTAAAGTAACTAAACACTTTTCTTCACTTTCCTCCAGTAAATTTTCCAAATCATTCAAATCAATATGACCATCAGGTAAAAGCTTAACATAACTCAATGCAGCTTCCCCGTTTTGGTATAAATATTCCACCGTATGACTAGTAGCATGGTGTTCAATAGGTGAACTAATTATATGCTTGCATCCAAGGTCTCTTACAGATGCAGTAATAGCCATATTACTGCTTTCTGTTCCTCCGCTGGTAAAGAAGATTTCAGCAGGGTGAGCGTTTAAAATTTTAGCTACAGACTTTCTGGCATTTTCAATCGCCATTCTAGATTCTCTTCCATAGGAGTAAATAGAAGAGGGGTTGCCAAAGTGCTTAGTTAAATAAGGCATCATGGCTTCCAATACTGCAGGGTCAAGTGAAGTAGTTGCTGCATTGTCTAGATAGATTCTTTCCATAAAAACGATTGATAAATGATTAATTTAAACCTGCTGCTTCTTTAATATCACCCATTAGTCTTTTTGCAATATTTGCAGCCACTGTTTCACTATTGCTTTCTGCATATATACGAATGATTGGTTCAGTATTACTGCTTCTTAAATGAACCCAGTCATTGTCAAATTCAATTTTTAATCCATCCTCCGTATTAATCGGATTTTTTTGATATTTCTTTTGAATATGTTCAAATATTTTTTTGAGATCTACACCAGGTGTTAGTTCGATCTTATTTTTACTGATAAAGTAATCTGGGTAGGTACTTCTAAGTTGTTTGATAGATTTTTTTTCTTTTGCTAAATGGGTTAAAAACAAAGCAATGCCAATTAAAGCATCTCTACCATAATGTAAGTCAGGTACAATGATACCACCATTGCCTTCACCACCAATTACTGCATTTACTTCCTTCATTTTAGTAACTACATTTACTTCTCCAACAGCGCTCGCATAATAGTTGCCCCCGTGCTTGATAGTAATGTCTTTTAATGCACGTGTACTACTCATATTGCTAACGGTGTTTCCTTTCCGATGTTGTAAAACATAGTCTGCAACTGCTACAAGCGTATATTCCTCGCCAAATAAGCTCCCATCTTCGCATACAAAACATAGTCGGTCAACATCTGGGTCAACTGCAATACCCATGCTGGCTTTTTGTTTGTCTACTTCATTGCAAAGGTCTCTTAAATTTTCTGGTAGCGGTTCCGGATTATGCGCAAAATGTCCGTTTACTTCTGCATTTAAGACAGAATATTTTTTAACGCCTAGTGCATTCAATAATGCAGGTACAGCAATTGCTCCTGTACTGTTGATGGCATCAATTACAATAGAAAAGTTTGCAGCTTCAATAGCAGCTTTATCTACTAAGGGGTAATTTACACAAGCTTCAATATGCTTTTCCAATAAATTTTCTCCAGCAATTACCTGACCTAAATGATCTACAGAAACAAATTGAAAATCTTCTTGAGCAGCTATTTCCAATAGTTTAGCACCCTCTGCTCCACTAATGAATTCTCCTTTCGCGTTTAACAATTTTAACGCATTCCATTCTTTGGGATTATGGCTTGCAGTTAAAATAATACCTCCTACAGCTGCTTCTGTTACTACAGCCATTTCTACAGTTGGAGTAGTACTTAATCCCAAGTCAATCACATCTAAACCCATCGATATTAAAGTGTTTACTACTAATGATTGTACCATAGAACCACTTATTCTACCATCGCGTCCTATCACCACTTTCTTATTCAAGCTATTTGCTTGTTTTAACAAAGTTCCATATGCAGCGGTAAATCTTACAATGTCTAGAGGGCTCAATGTATCGCCTGGTTTTCCTCCAATCGTGCCTCTTATTCCTGAAATGCTTTTTATTAATGCCATAATGTTCACTTAAACAGCGGCGAATATAATTCAAATTTTTTGTATGATTTGGTAACGTAACTTTGTAGTTGAAACATTAATATGATAGACAAAGCTTGGTTTAAGGATTGGTTTAATTCTCCTTACTACCATTTATTATACCAACATCGAGACGAAAAAGAGGCTGAACAGTTCATTAAAACACTGATTGCACATTTAAAGCCTACAGTGGGCATGAGGATGTTAGATATAGCCTGTGGAAAAGGTAGGCACAGTATGGTATTGGCTGATATGGGATTTGACATAACTGGAATTGATTTGTCTGAAGCCTCAATAAAAGAAGCAAAATTAGCTGAGTCAGATTCTCTTCATTTTTATCAGCACGATATGAGAAGGGTATTTCGTATTAATTATTTTGATTATGCTTTTAATTTTTTCACCAGTTTTGGTTATTTTAAAACGAGAAGAGAGCATGATAACGCTATTAGAATGATGTCAGATAGCATCAAGCCAGGAGGTATTCTGGTGATTGACTATTTGAATGTTCATTTTGTAGAATCGCAACTAGAACCTATAGTCACTACAGCTGTAGAAGACATTAAATTTCACATAAGTAAATGGCATACTGAGGACCATTTTTTTAAACAAATACAAATTACAGATCAAGACCATACTGCCCCTCGGCATTTATATACAGAGCGAGTTGCAAAGTTTTCTCTTGGCGATTTCAACGATATGCTTAGCTACCAACATATGCAAATTGTGGAAGTATTTGGCAACTACCAATTAGGTGATTATGATGTTAAATTATCGCCTAGGATGATTATTGTAGCACAAAAAATACACAGGTAAACATTAAAGATTAAATCCCAAAAATCGGATAAGGCTATCTGGTAATTTTGGTAATTTACTTCTTTGAATTAGATAAGTTGAAAGACCCGACAAGTCTCTGTATACATAATGCTTATTTAATGCCCCTTCAAGGTATCCAGCACCAGAAGTGTTTCCAGTGCCAACACGCATTCCTATCATTCTTCTAACCATAATTAAGTGCTTGTGACGCCAATTACTCATCAAATGATCTATTTCAATTAATGAATCTAATATTTGGTAGGAGGTTTGAAAAACAGGGAAGTCTCTGTAAAGCATAATGAATAATGCAGCCCTCATTGCGGCTGGGCTAAAACTACAGGTAAGCGTTTGTTTTTGTTCAGGAGTCATCTCGGCAGCAAACTGCTCAAAAAAAACTGCATCAAAATCTATTTGTTTGGATTGCTCTCTTTCAGATAATCCATCACCATAAATGGATTTATATTGTTTCCAGAATGGATGGTTGATTGCATTATCTACTTCAACACCCTCCCAATAGGTAGCGTCAAAAAAAGGCATTCTTTCCAACCAATCATTCACTAATTGTAATAAATGTTTATTTTCTTCCGTTTGATTAATATGCTGATAGTCAGGTTGAGTAAAACCACCTTCGTTGGTACGTTTATAATAATCTTTTTGGTGTCTTTTATCAATCTCTAATCCCAATTTAGCTTCAATTAATCTGAATTGCTTGCTTTGAAAACCAGAAGAAGGGGTTAATAAGTTTCTGAATGCAAGAAAGTCCATTGGAGTCATTGTGTCCAGAATATTTACCTGTTGGTTTAATAACTCTAAGATTTTAATAATGCGCTTAAATCGATGTCTAACCAAGTTTAGGTCTTCAGAATTATCATTTATTTTTTCTTTTTGAAAAATTCCCATGCAATAGTCTAGTTCAAATAAAATTTGCTTAAACCAGAGCTCATAAGCTTGATGGATTATAATGAAAAGCATTTCGTCGTGGGCTGGTTCATTATCTTTTTCAAAGCTAACAGGATATTGGCTTTCAATAATTTTATCTAAATGCAAATAAGTGCCGTAATACATTGGTTCTTTTTCCATGGAAGAATAGTTAGGCCTCAAATATAGCTTCATTCATTCAATTGCAAAAGAACCACTAAATTCGTGGCATGACAGCAACTTCATTAACTGAGCAAATTTTATTGAAGCAATCTTATTTATGCGTAGGATTAGATTCTGATATCACTAAGTTACCGGCCCACTTAAAAGGGAATCTTGATGGGGTGCTTGCGTTCAATAAAGCAATCATAGATGCAACATTACCTTACTGTGTAAGCTATAAAATAAACACAGCGTTCTACGAAGCACTAGGGTTAAAAGGTTGGGAAATCATGAAAGAAACGCTGGATTATATCCCCCAAACACATTTTACGATTGCGGATGCCAAAAGAGGTGATATCGGCAATACTTCCACACAATATGCAAAAGCATTTTTTGAAGCACTTAATTTTGATGCGATTACTGTTGCTCCTTACATGGGAGAAGATAGCATACGCCCTTTTTTAGAATATACAGATAAAGTAACCATCGTGTTAGGATTAACTTCTAATGTTGGAAGCAATGATTTTCAGCAATTATTATTAGAAGAGTACGATGAGTCATTAACAATGGTTCCGCATATCACCCAAGGGGCTACAGAAAAAAGGTTGTATGAACATGTGTTAGCAAGAGTAGCAGAATGGGGGACCAAAGAAAATTTAATGTTTGTAGTAGGAGCAACTCAAGCAGCTGAATTAGAAAATATAAGAAATATAATTCCAGAACACTTTCTTTTGGTTCCAGGAGTTGGAGCACAAGGGGGTAGTTTGAAAGATGTAAGCAAATATGGGTTGAATAAATCTGTAGGTTTATTGGTGAATGCAAGTAGGGCAATCATTTTTGCATCCCAAGAAGAAGACTTTGCCAATCAGGCTGCAACAGTGGCTAAAGCTTATCAATCGGAAATGGCTGGCCACCTGCAAATAATGTAATTTATTTCAATTGTTATGTAACAATGGTTCGGTTGGAATCAATCAACTTTACCATTATGAAAATTACAATGTTTAAATTTATTCTAATTGCTTTTGGTACGTTCATTATTAATGGATGCGAAACAATTAAACAATCAACAAATCAACAAAGGGGAGTAGCAGTTGGTGCCACTAGTGGCGCAGTAATCGGCGGCGTGCTTGGTAACAATATCGGAAACAAAAATAATACTGCGTTGGGAGCTATTCTAGGTGCTGCAATCGGTGGCGTTGCTGGCGGGATAATTGGTAATAAAATGGATAAGCAAGCAGAAGAGATTAAAACTGCCATACCAGGAGCAACAGTAGAACGAGTAGGAGAAGGTATTAACGTCACTTTTGATGAAAAGAATCCAGATGGATCTCAATCAGGCGTATACTTTGCCAATAATCAATATAATATCAATAGTAACGCACAGTTAGCACTTGATAAATTAAACAAAGTATTTACAGAATATCCAGATACCAATATTTTGATAGAAGGACATACTGATAATATTGGTGCTGCAAATTATAATTTGTCTTTATCTGAACGAAGAGCCAATGCAGTGGCCGCGGCATTACGCGCTACTGGAATTTCGTCTAGCAGAATCACCACAAAGTGGTATGGTGAAAGTCAACCTAAAATGGAGAATACCAGCGAAGAAAACAAGGCATTAAATAGAAGAGTACATTTTGTAATTACTGCAAACGAAAAGATGAAGGCAGAAGCAAAACAAAATCAATAATTCACTTCATTAACACAATTCCATTATTTTATTTGCAACTTTATTTGCCCAAAGCAAATGTGTTTCACCAGAATAATGTAACTGATCAGCAGCAAGCGCAGAAGGATGAACACTTACTGCTCTTGTTGCTGTTGTAATATCAATATACTGCGTATGATAATCCGCAGCAAACTGTGCACAAACATGGTTAAACGAATCAATCTCAACGGCAATGGACCCCGGGTTTTTTTCTTTAGCAAAAGGAGTACAACCCCAATCAGGTATAGATAATACTATTACATTTTGTGGTTTGCCATTAGCTAAATGAATTGATTTTTTAAGTAGGTATTCAAAATCGCTTCTAAAATCATTAAGGGATAAATGCCTGTATTGGTTGTTTACTCCAATTAATAAACTAATAAAATCATAGTGCGTATTTAACTCGGTCTTTAATATTTGTTCAGCCAATTCGGAGCTAGTCCAGCCTGTTTTTGCAATTATTTCAGGTGCATGAATAGCAATTTTTTGTTTACGAATCATTTGTGTGGTTAAATAAGGAAAAGATTCGTGTAAAGGAACGGATTCTCCAATTGTATAGGAATCCCCTAATGCCAAATAACTAATGCTATGATTCATTGTTAAAAGTTGTTTTTTAGAATTTCATAAAAACGATATACATCTTCAAAACTGCAATACAATGGGGCAGGAGCCACTCTTATAACACCAGGTTCTCTATAGTCTACAATTACTCCGTTTTCAATTAATTTATTGTGTATTTCCTTTGCTTTTGCTGTAAAGTATAACGACAATTGAGCCCCCCTTTCTTCAGTATTCGAAGGGGTTATAATCTCAAAAGAGACATTGTTTAATTGACTTAATAAATATTCAAGATAGCTAGTTAAGAGGATGCTTTTGGCTCTTAGCGATGAAATTCCGGCTTTGTCAATAATGGCTAAAGAAGCTTTTAATCCCACCATATTAAATACTTGTGCCGTACTAATATTCCATCCACTTGCATCACGCTTAGGAATAAATCCTTTCTCCATTTTAAATCTTTCTTTTTCATCATTGCCCCACCAACCAGCAAGTCGGGGCATATTAATATTGGATGCATGTTTTTCGTGGATATAGAATCCCCCTACGGCTCCAGGCCCTGCATTTAAATATTTATAACTACACCAAGCTGCAAAGTCTACCTCCCAATCATGTAATTGTAATGGAATATTTCCTGTAACATGAGCAAGGTCAAATGCGGCAATAGCGCCTACTTGATGGGCAGCTGATGTGATCGTTTTTAAGTCAAAAAACTGGCCACTATAATAATTAATACCCCCAAACATCACCATTGCTAAAGCATCTCCCTCTTTCTGAATGGCTTGAACAATTTGTTCTGTTGTTAGTGTTTTACTGTCAGCCAATGGACTAATTTCTACAATAGCAATAGCTGGGTCAAGTCCGAAGTGTTTTACAAGTGTTTCAACCGCGTATTGATCAGAAGGGAAAGCACCTGCTTCCATCATGATTTTAAATCGACTATTCGTAGGCTTGTAAAAACTTAACATCAATAAATGCAAATTCACCGTTAATGCATTCATTACACTAATTTCTGATTCGTTAGCTCCAACCAATTTTGCAAGCGGAGCTTTTAGGTATTCTTGATAATATAACCATGGATTAGCTCCATTAAAATAGCCACCTACTGCAATCTCTTTCCAAGTGGTTAATTCGGTATCAATGGCTGCTGCAAGCGATTTAGGCTGGAGGCCTAATGAGTTACCGCAGAAATAAATTGCATTTTGACCTTTATGTTGTGGAAAATAAAATTCATTTCTAAAATGATGCAATGAATCATTTTTGTCTAATGCTAATGAAAACTCCAAGGTAGATTCAAAAACAGGCAGCATAAACTAAATTTTACCGCAAAGTAAAGCTATCCACCGATTTTTTTGATAAAAGGTTCGCAGCCAAAGCCTTAAACCTTTATTTTGAGCAACCAAAATTTATATGGCCATGAGATTAATTCAATTGTTCTTGTTATTAATGATCAGTTATTCAATAACGGCACAGCAAACCCCTGTAACCAAAGCCAACTATGAATTGGCTGCTCGTTTTTCACCCAATAAGGTTCAGAAAATGGTTTTTAGCTTAGGAGTAGATCCACACTGGCTAAAAAAGTCTGACCGTTTTTGGTATATGTATGAAACTACCGAAGGGAAAAAATGGTATATCGTAGACGCAGCAAAGGGGGAGAAAAAGCAATTGTTCGACAATGCGTTACTTGCCGTCAAACTTACTCGTATTACAGATGATCCAATGGATGCCCAGCATTTGAACATCGATAGTATGAAGTTTATCCGAGACGAAAATTGGATAAGTTTTGAAGTGAAAACAACTAAAGACGTTCCCAAAAAGGATACTGCTGCAAAAAAAGGTACTCCTCCAGTTATGGAGAAGAAAGTGTTTTATTTTGAATATAATATTTTGAATGGAGACTTAGTTGAAATAACGGATCCAGTCAAAACCAAGCGAAAGCCAAACTGGGCAAGTATTGCTCCTGATAGTTCTATTGTCATTTTTGGTAAAAACAATAATCTATATTCAATGGACTGGGCCAATTACAAAAAGGCGCTCGTTAATGATAAAGATTCTTCAATTGTTGAAACACAATTAACCAAAGATGGTATTGAAAATTTTGGATATCACAATAATGGTAATGGAGAGACCAATGTGGATAGAGAAAAGAATAAAGGAATCAGAAGGCCGGCATTTATACTTTGGTCGCCAGATGCTAAATATTTTGTAGTAGATGTTACTGATAATAGACGAGTAAAAGATTTATGGGTTATCAATAGTATTGCAGATCCTAGACCTACTTTAGAAACGTATAAATATTGGATGCCAGGCGAGAAAGAATCTCCTATTGAACATTTGAGATTGTTTGAAGTGGCTACGAAGTCTATGAGAGAAATAAGCACTGGTATGTACAAAGACCAAACCGTTAACGTATGGAGTGCACCTTCAAAAGTAAGTAGTAGAGATGATGAGGGGAGAGCTAGTATTTGGTTAGGAACCGCCGATAAATTCTATTTCAGTAGAACAAGCAGAGATTTGAAAAGGATTGATATTGGATTAGTAGACGTTAAAACAGCTACTGCTAAAACATTGATTGAAGAGAAAATGAATACCTATGTAGAAATACGTAGAATTGGTTTAGTAAATGAAGGCAAGGAATTAATTCAGTGGAGTGAAGACGATGGTTGGGGACATTTTTACTTATACGATGAAAACGGTAAGCTAAAAAACCAAATTACTTCTGGTGCTTGGCATGCTGAAGACATATTGGCTATTGACGAAAAAGCTAGGGTATTGTATTTTTCTGCCAATGGAAAGGAACAAGGCGAAAATCCATATTACTTACATGCTTATAGAGTTAATTTTGATGGCACAGGACTTAAATTATTAAATCCGGGTGACTTCGATCATAATGCCTCAATGGACGATAATAAAAAATATGTTGTCAATAATTTTTCAAGAGTCAATACCGTTCCCAAATCTGTATTATTAGGAGCAGATGGAAGAAAAATCATGGATCTTGAAACGGCCGATTTGAGCAGTTTAATGGCAGCTGGGTATAAATTCCCTGAAATTTTCAAAGCCAAGGCAGATGACGGAATCACCGATTTATATGGTGTAATGTACAAACCTTTTGATTTTGATAGCACTAAAAAATACCCAATAGTACAGTATGTTTATCCTGGCCCTCAAACAGAAGCAGTTAATACTAGCTTTAGCAGAGGCTTTGATAGAACAGATCGTTTAGCTCAATTAGGAATGGTTGTCATTACCCTAGGAAATAGGGGTGGACATCCTAGCAGAAGCAAATGGTACCATAATTATGGATATGGAAATTTAAGAGATTATGGTTTGGCTGATAAAAAAGCAGTTGCAGAGCAATTAGCTGATAAGCATAAATTTTTAGACATCAATCGTGTAGGAATTCATGGCCACTCAGGTGGAGGATTTATGAGTACAGCAGCTATTTTGGTTTATCCAGATTTCTTCAAAGTGGCTGTGTCTTCAGCAGGTAATCATGATAATGCTATTTATAATAGATGGTGGAGCGAAAAGCACCATGGAGTTAAAGAAATTATTAGTGAAAAGAATGACACAACATTCCAATACAACATTGATAAAAATCCAGAATTGGCAAAAAATTTAAAAGGAAAATTATTGTTATTCCATGGTGAAATTGACAATAATGTGCATCCTGCCAATACTATGCGAGTAGCAAATGCATTAATTAAAGCCAATAAACGTTTTGATATGAAATTGTTGCCAACTCAAAGGCATGGATTTGGAGATATGACTGAGTATTTCTTCTGGGGTATGAGCGACTATTTTGCAAAATATCTAATTGGAGATTTAACAGAACGCCCTGTAGATTTAGAAGAAATGAATCGAGATATTCCTCAGAATAACAAAGCTGGTATGGGTGGAAGAAGACAGTAATCAAGAAATAATAACATTATTAATCCCCGATTTTTTAAGGTCGGGGATTTTTGTTTAGAAGAATTCAGCCAACTAATCATATCTATTGCGCATAATCTTTTTTTAAGCGCCGATTAATAGTACTTTTGTACCATTCAATAGTTTTAAATTTTAAATATGGCTGCCAGAACAGATTTATTCCAATCTCCCGATTACTACCAATTAGATGAGTTACTTAGCGAAGAACATAAGCTAATTAGAGAAACGGTAAGAGCATATGTTAAAAAGGATATTTCTCCCATTATTGAAGACTATGCTCAAAGAGCTGAGTTCCCTGAACAAATAGTTAAACAGCTAGGAGACTTGGGTTGTTTTGGACCAACTGTACCTACCGAGTATGGTGGAGGTGGTTTAGATTATATTAGCTATGGTTTGATGATGCAAGAATTGGAGAGAGGGGATAGTGGAGTAAGAAGTACAGCTTCTGTTCAAGGGAGTTTAGTAATGCATCCAATTTATGCTTACGGTAACGAAGCTCAGCGAAATAAATATCTGCCTAAGCTTGCCTCTGGAGAGTGGTTGGGTTGTTTTGGATTAACCGAGCCAGACCACGGTAGTAATCCCGCAGGTATGATCACCAATATCAAGGATGCAGGTGATTATGTTATTTTAAATGGGGCTAAAATGTGGATCAGTAATGCACCATTTGCAACAGTTGCTGTTGTTTGGGCTAGAAATGAGCAAAATGAAATTCAAGGTATCATTGTTGAGAGAGGCATGGAGGGTTTTTCAACTCCAACTACTCATGGTAAATGGAGTTTGCGTGCAAGTGCTACTGGAGAATTGGTATTTGATAATGTGAAAGTTCCCAAAGAAAATATTTTACCGAATGTAAAGGGGCTAAAAGGGCCTTTAGGCTGTTTAACTAAAGCGCGTTATGGAATTGCATGGGGTGCTTTAGGTGCTGCAATGGATTGTTATGATACTGCTTTAAGGTACAGTATGGAGCGTGTACAATTTGATAGACCAATTGGTGGATTTCAACTGCAACAAAAAAAGTTGGCAGAAATGATTACCGAAATCACTAAAGGACAATTATTAGTGTGGAGATTAGGTGTATTGATGAATGAAGGGAAAGCGACTCCCCAACAAGTGAGTATGGCCAAGCGAAATAGTTGTGAAATCGCAACGAATATTGCAAGAGATGCACGTCAAATGTTAGGTGGTATGGGCATTACAGGTGAGTATAGTATTATGAGACATATGATGAACCTTGAAAGTGTAATTACTTACGAAGGAACACATGATATTCATTTACTGATTACCGGTATGGATATCACAGGGTATAATGCATTCAAATAATGAAAATTTTTTTACTTGGAATGATGGGAAGCGGAAAAAGTTTTTGGAAAAAAAGCTTATCCGCTAAACTTAATACCGGTGGCTACGATTTAGATCATATCATTGAATCTGTAGAAGAAAAAACGATATCAGAAATTTTTGAAGAAGAAGGGGAAGCAGCATTTCGAAAAACAGAAGCTAAATTGCTCAGATGGTTTGCTGAAAAAAAGTCATTTGTATTAGCAACAGGTGGTGGTACGCCTTGTTTTCATCAGAATATGGAATGGATGAATCAACAAGGAATTACTATTTGGTTAGATACTCCTTTAACATTGCTAACTGAAAGACTTGTTAAAGAAACGGATCATCGTCCATTGATCAGCAAGTTGTCGGAAGATGAACTGAAGTCCTTTCTTCAGAATAAACTTTCAGAAAGGACTCCTTTTTACCAACAGGCAAAAATTAGAGTTGCCGAAGATCAACTTGATTTAAAATTACTCGTAAATAAAATTAAAACCTATGCATAAAGGCTTCATAATAACAGCTGCCTTATTGGGGGCAATCGCCGTTTTATTGGGAGCTTTTGGTGCTCATGGATTAAAAAATTATGCTAGTCCTGCAGCACTGAATACCTATGAAACTGCAGTGAAATATCAGTTTTACCATGTTTTCGCATTGGCACTAGCTGGTATAATTTATAGCTATGTTCCTGCAGCAGGTATTTTAACTGCGGGTAAACTTTTTATAGCAGGTATGGCTGTTTTTTCTGGATCATTGTATTTGCTTACTTTTTTCACTATTGCTGAACTAAATCAGTTTAAATGGGTAGGTGCTATTACTCCAATTGGAGGACTTTTGTTGGTATCAGGCTGGCTATTTTTGGCCTATACCGTTTTCCGTTTTAAAGGGTAGTGGAAAACTGCGGTAGGAATAAGCCATTTTTGCACATTGCCTATCTACTGCCATTTAAAGGCTTTTCAAATTGTATATTTGAAATATGGCCAATAGTTTAAAAAAGAAAACGCCTCCTCCGCCGGATCCTGAAGAACTGAATCCAGATAAAGCTGCAGATGTATCAGTTGTTGAAGTGGTAAAAGATGAACGCACCCAAAAAATTGTTGGTTCAATTTGTTTGCTACTTACTGTTTTTCTATTTATATCATTCACTTCCTACTTATTTACTTGGCAAGAAGATCAAGATAAAGTACAGCAGTTGGGAGTAAGTATTTTTGCAACAGACGATATTAAGGTTAATAATTTATTAGGAGTTTTAGGAGCATACATTTCTCATACACTTTGGTACAACGGGTTTGGCATAGCTTCCTATTTATTTTGCACAGTTTTTTTTGTAATAGGAGTTAATCTAATTTTCGGTAAAAAAGTTTTTAAACTGCTACGCAATTTCAAGTATGTGCTCATTGGATTAGTTGTATTTAGTATGGCGAGTTCTTTTTTATCAAAAGGATCCCCTTTTTCATGGGGTGGTGCAGTTGGTGAATACTTAAATGATTGGTTCGAAAAATGGATAGGGAAAATTGGAACAGGCGCATTGCTTTTACTCACTTTGTTTAGTTATTTTATTTGGCGTTTCAATCCGGCATTCAATCTGCCAGATTGGAAATTCAAATTGTCAGACAGCAATCCTGAACCTATGGCTAAAAATCTGGCTGCAGATAGGCCAGAAGAAACCGATTCAGCTATTGCTCAAATAGACGAAGAAGACTTTGTCGAAAATAATGATAAAGCGGTTGATGAAAACGGGTTACCGATTAGTAAGAATAAATTAAAGGGTAATGCCAGCGGGGTATCAGTAATAATGCCCAATGCACCTATTGCACCCGCTAATTCTTTAAATGAGTTTGATATAATTGAAAAAGAAGAGCAAGCTTTTGAAGAACAAGAAGAGATTGAAGAAGAAATTGAAGAAGAATTAGAAGATGATTTAGAAGATGCAGAAGACGAATTAATAGAATCCATTGAAGCAGTTGAACAAGTACCCGCTGTTCAACAGAGTAAACATGAACCAGAGTTAGAATTAGAAATAAAAGAATCACCTGAAGATGAAGAAGAGGAAATACTTGCTGGAATTGCTGCAACTGTTGGTAGTTTAGCTAGCAAATACGATGTTACTTTAGATTTAAAAAATTACAAATATCCAGGATTGGATTTGTTAGAAACCCATGGTAGTGAAAAAATAGTTCATGATCCTACTGAATTGGAAGCCCATAAAAATCAGATCATAGCAACTTTAAGAAACTATGATATAGCAATTCAACGTATTGCAGCAACTGTAGGGCCAACTGTTACCCTCTACGAAATTGTTCCAGCACCAGGTGTAAGAATCAGTCGAATCAAGAATCTTGAAGATGATATTGCTTTGAGCTTGGCAGCCTTGGGTATTCGTATTATTGCGCCTATTCCAGGTAAAGGAACGATTGGAATTGAAGTGCCCAATGTTCGTAAAACAGTGGTGAGCATGAAAACATTATTGGCAAGTGATAAGTTTCAAAATAGTACTTTTTCACTCCCAATAGCAATCGGTAAAAAGATTGACAATGATAACTTTATTGTAGATCTAGCAACAATGCCACACTTATTGATGGCTGGTGCAACGGGGCAAGGAAAGTCTGTAGGATTAAATGCCATTCTTGTTTCACTGTTGTATAAAAAACACCCTTCTCAATTAAAATTTGTTTTGGTTGACCCTAAAAAAGTTGAGTTGAGTTTGTATCGAGTAATTGAGAAACATTTTTTAGCAAAGCTGCCAGGTGAAGAAGAATCCATTATTACAGATACCAAAAAAGTGGTTTATACCTTAAATGCATTATGCATTGAAATGGATAATCGATATGATTTGCTAAAAGAAGCTGGTTGTAGGAACATTAAAGAGTACAATGAAAAATTCACTGCTCGAAAGTTGAATCCAGAAAAAGGTCACCAATATCTTCCATTTATTGTTCTAGTGGTAGATGAATTTGCCGATTTAATCATGACTGCTGGTAAAGAAGTAGAAATGCCGATTGCTCGTTTAGCCCAGTTAGCAAGGGCTATTGGCATACATTTAATTATTGCTACTCAAAGACCTTCGGTTAATATTATTACCGGAACAATTAAAGCGAATTTCCCTGCACGTATTGCATTTAAAGTATCTAGTAAAATAGATAGTAGAACTATTTTAGACGCTGGTGGTGCTGAACAGCTAATCGGAAAGGGGGATATGCTGGTAAGTTATAATGGAGAAATAACCAGATTACAGTGTGCTTTTGTTGACACCCCTGAAGTAGATGCGGTTTGTGAATTCATAGGAGACCAAAAAGGGTATCCACAAGCTTTTTTATTACCAGAATATGTAGATGAAAAAGATATGGAGAGTAGCCATTTCGATGCAAATGATCGGGATCCTTTATTCGAAGATGCAGCAAGGCTGATTGTTAGCAGTCAAATGGGATCTACATCATTAATTCAAAGAAGGATGAAGTTAGGATATAATAGGGCAGGTCGATTGATGGATCAATTGGAAGCTGCAGGAGTTGTTGGGCCAAATCAAGGAAGTAAGGCAAGGGAAGTATTGTTTAAAACCGATTCAGAATTACAATCATTTTTAGATTCAATGATATAAACTATTCAGCTGTTAATAAGCTTTTTTTACCGAAACTTTAGTGTTCTGACTATCCTAAAATCAGTCTAAAGCGTATATTTGCAGCCTAATTAGCAAATATGCAGAAATTATACATTACGAGTGTTTTTATATTTTGTTCTTTTTTATTTACACAAGCCCAAAATGATCCAGCAGCAAAAAAAGTAATTGACGCATTTGGTTCGAAAGTAAAAGCTTCCAATGGGATTACAGCCACTTTTTCTTTGAAGTCTTTTACTAGTAAAGGAAAGGCGAATGGTACAAAAGCATTATCGCTTTCCATGCGTGGAGATAAATATCTTCTTAAACAAGGTAAAACTGAAATTATTTGTGATGGAAAAAATGTCTACAATTTTGATGGGGCTAAAACCATCACCAAGTCTGCAGTAGAAGAGAGTAGCCAAACACTTAGTCCTCAAAAATTACTTGCGGGCTCTTACGACAAAGATTTTTCTTATAAATTGGTCAATACTAAGGGGAATTTCAATGAAATTGAAATGATTCCTTTAGATAAAAGGAAGAATTTCCAAAAAGTAACTTTGTTTTTTAATAAAAAAACCAGTGTTTTAGCTAAAGCTAATATTGTTGATAAAAGCAATAATATTACCGAATTAGGAGTAAGCAATATTAATCTGAATGCTAAAATAACTGATGCATTGTTCGTTTTTAATAAATCTAATTACCCTAAGGATGTAGAAATCTTGGATTAGAAAAATAAAAATATTATTTAAAGAGCCTTTCCATTACCGGAAAGGCTTTTGTTTTTTTTGTAATTTCAATTGATGAATCGAATATTGATTTTAATAAGTTTCTTTTTTGTAAGTCAACTAAATGGCCAATTTAGTGCAAGGTTTGTGGTAACCAATATAGCCACTCGTTCAAATGAAGACGTTTATTTAACGGGTACATTTAATAACTGGAATCCACAAGACCCTCAATACAAACTAAGGCCATTTAGTGGAGGCAGGAAGAGTATCGTATTAATTAATTTGGCTGCTGGAACCTATGCTTTTAAATTTTCAAGAGGGGTAAATAAATTAGAATCAACTTCTGATGGTAGAGATATTCCTGAACGAATTCTTGAAGTGAGCAAAGATGAGTCAAATGAATTTACTATTGCTGGATGGAAGGACGATTATCCAGAAAAACCAAAGTCTTACACTGCTAGTCCTCAAGTTCGTTTGATGGATACTGCTTTTTTTATACCTCAATTAAATAAGAAAAGAAGAATTTGGATATACCTACCTAAAAATTATCAAACCACAGGAAAAAATTATCCGGTTTTATACATGCAGGACGGACAAAATTTATTTAATGAGAAAACCGCATTTGCTGAAGAGTGGGGAGTTGATGAATGTTTAGATAGTTTGCAAGCCAAATTACAAAAAGAATGTATTGTAGTAGGAATTGATAATGGTTTAGATAAAAGGATTAATGAGTATAATCCCTACGATCATTTTAAATATGGAAAAGGATTTGGGAACGAATATGTAGATTTTTTAGCACAAACCTTAAAGCCCTATATTGACAAAAACTATAGAACTCGCAAAGGGCGAGATTTTAATTATTTAGCAGGAAGCAGTATGGGAGGGTTGATCAGTTGGTATGCAATGTTAAAACACCCAACAGTATTTGGAGGGGCAGCTGTTTTTTCTCCCTCTTTCTGGATTTCTCCTCAAGTGTATGTAGATGCTGAAAAATGGGATGAAATGGAAATGCTTAGATTTTATCTTTATACTGGAGCAAAAGAAGAAGCGAATGCAGTAGCCGATTTACAAAAAATGGCTACAATTTTACAAAAGAAAAAACAATCTCAAATTAGAACTGTAGTCAATCAAATTGGACAACACAGCGAAAAATATTGGAGACAGGAATTTGCAGATTTTTATAAATGGATGGCTAATAATTGGAAAGAATGAGAAATACTTTATTATTGAAATTATGTTTTTTTTTAGTTGTGTCTGCTAATGCACAAACTAAAAATCCTTTGCCTTCAAATGCACAATTAAAATGGCATCAGAATAGTTATTATTTTTTCATGCATTTTGGCCCCAATACTTTTACAGGAAAAGAATGGGGTGATGGGAAAGAAAAAACCGAGGTTTTCAATCCTACACAACTAGATACCGACCAGTGGTGCAGAGTTGCCAAAGAATCAGGCGCAAAAGGAATTATTATTACTGCAAAGCACCACGATGGTTTTTGTTTATGGCCAAGCAAATATTCTACGCACACTGTTCGAGAAAGTGGGTTCAAGAGAGATATTTTAGCTGAATTAGCTGCTTCTTGTAAAAAGGCAGGGCTCTTGTTTGGGGTATATTTATCTCCTTGGGATAGAAATCATCCTGATTACGGTACCGAAAAATACAATGATGTATTTGTGAATATGATGACTGAAATATTCCAACAATATGGTCCTATTTGGGAGTTGTGGTGGGATGGTGCAAATGGAGAAGGACCAAATGGAAAGTTACAGGTGTATGACTGGAAACGTTATGAAAAAGTGGTACGTCAATTATCCCCTCAAACCATTGTTTTCAGTGATATTGGACCAGATGCAAGATGGGTTGGTAATGAAAGTGGGTATGCAGGAAAAACCAATTGGAATTTACTGGATACGGCAGGCTTTAAACGTGGTCATGGTGGACCTCCACAAGATACTTTGGGAAAAGGAAATTATAGAGGTGCAAATTATATCCCAGCTGAAGTGGATGTGAGTATACGCCCAGGTTGGTTTTATAGAGATTCAGAAAATGATCAAGTAAAATCTTCAGATAAATTATTTAATATTTATCTTGAATCAGTAGGGAGGGGTGCCAATTTGTTATTGAATGTGCCTCCAGACACAAGAGGACTTATTCACGAAAATGATATAGCAGCACTGAAAGGGTTAAAGGCGAAAACCGATGCGATAGAAAAAGTGAATCTGTTAAAGAATGCTGCTTTAAATCAATCGGGCCCTGATAATCATAATCCCAAAAAGAATAGTACTTGGTATTATATGCTAAAAAAGCCAGTTATGTTTAATGGGATTATTTTGGAAGAAGATTTGAAATATGGTCAAAAAATTGCATCTGCTGTTATTAGCCTATCAAACAATGGCGAACAGGTATTCCAAGAAAGGATTACTACCATAGGAAACAAAAGAATCATTCAATTACCAAAATCTATCCAGGCTACAGAATTGTCTATCGTAATAAATGAATCAAAAGGATTGCCTATTTTAAAAGGTATAAAAGCATATTAATTAATTGAGCAGTTTGTGCTCATAAGCCCATTTGACAAGAGAAAGTAAATTATTGGTGCCAGTTTTCCGGAAGATATTTTTGCGGTGTGTTTCTACTGTTCTTACGGCAATATTAAGTGAGTCTGCAATTTGTTTATTAGAAAAATCTTTTTCCATTAAACTAATCACCTCAATTTCTCGCTGCGTCAAATGGGCCGCTAATAATACATTTTTACTCACTGAATGATTTGCCAAAACATCTAAAATAGCATCAGGAAAATATTGACCACCCGCTGCTATTTTATGTATTGCAGTTACCAACTCGTTTACGCTTGTTTGTTTTAATAAATATCCACTGATAGACGCTTTGTTGATTAGTTGATCAATGATTACGCCCTCTCCATTCATACTCAGTGCAATTATTTTGATGTTGGGATAAAGAATACTTACTAATTCTGCCAATTCTAAGCCATTCATTTCGGGCATCATTACATCTGTAAGTAGAACATCTATAGGATTATCAGATAATTGATTCAACATTGTTTTGCCATTCGTGGCAGTACACACAATCTTAATATCTAATTGGTTATTTAATAGTGCAGTTAACCCATCTATTACTATTTGATGATCATCTACAATTCCAATTTTAATCATTCGTGTTTAATATGCTTGTGGTTTTTAATGGAATAAAAATCGCTACTAATGTACCATTATTTTTGCTAGTATTCCATTCCACTGTGCCTTCTAAGTATTGAATTCTAGATTTTATATTAGAGAGACCTATGCCATTACGAAGCGGTAATTCATTTAAATTAAATCCAATTCCATTGTCTTCGATTAATACGTCTACACCGTCAGCTGATTTCACGATGGAAATATCTAAAAGGGTTGCATTAGCATGTTTAATAACATTTTGAACACTTTCTTGAATAACCCTATATAAAACAGCTTCTATATGAGTAGGTAAACCCTTTTTAAGTCCTTCAGTAGCTAAATTGATTTTTAAACTATGCTGATTTATTTGACTAATAAACTCTTGTACAGCATTCACTAATCCTTTTAGTAGTAATGCATTGGGCATCATATTATGACTTACTTGTCTTACTTCTTTGCAGCTTTCATTTACGAGGGCTAAAGATTTTTCTAATAAACTAGAGTCCGATAAGTTAGAT
This sequence comes from Sediminibacterium sp. FEMGT703S, assembly GCA_002786355.1. GTDB lineage: Bacteria > Bacteroidota > Bacteroidia > Chitinophagales > Chitinophagaceae > Sediminibacterium. The sequence continues at coordinate 68,583 of PGCO01000003.1, read as the reverse complement.
ACAGTTAGTTCATTTTTTAAGGCTTGTAAATTCATGTATGCAGCAGACATTAATTGACCAACACCATCGTGAAGGTCTGTAGCTATTCGCTTTCTTTCTTTTTCTTCAGCATTGATTACTTCTATAGCAGCTTGTTTTTGCTGATCCATTAATTTTTGCTGGTATAATTTATCCTGAATGGCTTTATTACGTTTATAAATAAAGTAGATGGCTAAAGCCAAAAAACAGATACTAATTAAGGCGATTATTATTTGATTGTTTTTCTTACTTACTTCTAAAGCTTTAATTCTATTTTGTTCTGCAAGCCTTCTAATTTTATCTTCCCTTGAACTAGAATCTAGTTTAGCCTGCAAGAGTCTTTTGTTTTGTTCATATAATAAAAGGCTATCAGAAATTATTTGTAATTCAGCATCAGCTAATTTTAATTTTTGGACAGAAAGTTTAAAGAGACTTTGATTGATTGCCAATTGCTGATTTGCAATGGCCAATGATTTAATTGAGTCAGACTTATTTAACAATGAAATGGTGTATTCCTTTTTTTGTGTCTCATATTTTGTTTGCAGCTCATTCACTTCTTTGATTACTTTATCACCCATGAATTTTTCATTAATCTTCATGTATTTACTTCTGTAAATAAGTGCACTATGAAAGTTTCCCATGGCTGAATCCAATGCAGATCGATGGTTGTAAATTTCTCCAAAACTATAGTCGTCTGCCTTCGATTCAATTGCAGTCCGTTCTGCTTTTTCATACCATTCTAATGATTGTGTATTTTGTTTTAATCCAGCCAGTGATAATCCAATATTTTGTTCAATTAGCGCCACACCTGCTTTGGATTGATTTTGATTCGCTAATTCTAACGCTTTCTTTAAAAGGGGAACCGCAGCAGCATAGTTTTGCTGTCGAATATTCATGGCTCCCATATTATTATAGACTACCTGCATTCCTCTTTTAAAATCAACTCTATTAAAGTAATCCAAACTTTCATTTAATTCTTTAATCGCACTGGGGTAATCATTTAAATCAACATATACATTTGCAAGATTAACATGAGCAATCCCTAAGTTTCGCCAATCTTTTGAAATGGCATTCGCATTGATTGCTTTGTGAAAATATTCAATTGCTTTAGGATAATTTTTGGTTTGATAGAAAAGTCGACCAATATTATTTTGAGTTGCCCCAATTGTTTGTGTGTCATTCAATAACTCCTGAATCTCTAATGATTTTATTAAATATTGTAAGGCTAATTTCGGTTCCGTTTTTTCGGTAAACATTGAACCCGCATTATGATATAGAACACTAAGGGCTTTTTGGTCATTTAACTTTTTGTATATCGATTCGGCTTTGTCAAAGTTGGCGGCTGATTCTTCAAAATTTCCTAATAAAGAATAGGCTTGCCCTTGCATCGTATAATTTGCAGCCATTTCTTTTGGCTTTTTTAATTGTTGCCAAATAACTGCTTCTTGATGTAAAAATGGGATTGCCTTCTGAGCAACTCTTTTAATGATAAAGTAGTTTCCCTTAGTTCTTAATGCAGCTGCAATTCCTGGCTTATATTGAAATTGGTTAGCGTAATTAATTACCGTATTTGCATATTTAAAGGCATTGGCAGAATCGTTAAATGAGTAATAAAAAGCCAATTGCGCAAGCGAACTTAACTGGTTGGTATCTTTTATAGAAATAGGAATAATTTTTTTAAGACTGTCTATTTCCTTTTGATATTGGGCGGTAATTGGTAAAACGTGAATTAAACAAAGAAGTAATAAAAATTGAATTTGCTTCATATAAAAAAATATCAAAGCCTAAAAGTAACCCCCTCAATGGCTAATTGAGTGTTAGGGAAAACAGCTGAAGCTTCTTTCAAGTAATCATGTAACTCTTCAAATTTGCTGCTAAAATGCCCAAGGAGCAATCCTCCTACATTAGCTTTTAAAGCAATTGTGGCAGCTTGGGCAGTGGTAGAGTGGAATCTAGCAGCAGCCCTTTCTTCCATACCATTTAAGTAAGTTGCTTCATGATAAATCATGGTTATATTATTGACTATTTCAATCAATCGCTCATCGTATATTGTATCTGCGCAATAGGCATAACTCCTAATGGGAGTATTTGGATATGTAACCTGGTCATTATAAACTACTGTTCCGTCTTTGGCCGTATAATCGTAACCCATTTTCAAAGAGGAATAAAATGCTGCAGGAATATTATTTAAGACAGCTTTTTCTTTGTTAATTTTTCTGGGTACTTTTTTCTCTTTTATTAAAAATCCCCAACAAGGAATCCGATGTTGGGTATGAAACGTTTCAACAGAAAATTTTGCAGTATCTAGAATAATTCCTTCTTTATCTAAAGGATGGAAAATAAGCTCATAAGGAAGGGTAGTAGCAGCAACTTTTAATTGTAAAGCAATAATTTCTTCTAACCCTGAAGGGGCAAATAAATGAAGTGGCTGTTCTCTATTAAGAAGTGCCATACTACTGATTAAACCAATCAACCCAAAATAATGGTCTCCATGAAGGTGTGAAATAAAAATATGATTGAGTTTTCCACGTTTTATTTTGTACCTAGAAAGTTGCATTTGAGTACCCTCTCCGCAGTCAATCAACAGCAATTCGTCGTTAATGGTAACTATTTGTGCGCTCGGATGTCTATCATAAGCCGGTAGCGCAGAGTTATTTCCTAAAATGGTTACAGCAAACATAAGCTGTTAAAAAGGTTTGGTTAGTAAATTGAAGATAAGACAAATTATCATTTTTTATGCTGCATAACTCTAGCATTTTAAATTGATTTATAAATATTTTGTACTTAAAAGATACAATCTGCATGCTTTGGCTAAAAAAATGGATATTATTTGTATTTTTTATAGAAAATTGGTACTTTTGCAGCGAAAAAAAAGAAAGAGTCTAATTCCGGAGTCTATTTAAAAACTTAGAGATGCCTTATTTAACTACAGAAAGAAAAGCCAGCATTTTTGCTGAATTTGGTGGAAAAGCAAGCAACACAGGTTCTATTGAAGCGCAAGTTGCTATCTTAACTGAGCGTATTGCGCATATTTCAAAGCACTTACAAGCGAACAAACACGATCATTCTACTCAACGTGGGTTAATGATGATGGTAGGTCAGCGTAAACGTTTATTGGCTTATATGCAAAAGCATAATTTAAGCGGTTACCGTGCATTAATTGAAAAACTAGGTCTGAGAAAATAATTCATCAGTCATGTTATAAATACCATTCCCAACTCACATTTTATTGTAGTTGGGAATAGTTGTTTTAACATATATCTTTCAATTATACTTTCAAACCAGTGATTGGTTCATGCGTGTACTTTTCACTACATCTAATTTAAACTATGTTATCACAACCAATAAGTGTTCAATTTAGCCTCGACGACAAACGTCAGGTAACGTTAGGAACAGGTAAATTAGCTCGTCAAGCAGATGGAGCCATTACTGTTAAACAAGGTAATTGTATTATCATGGCTACCGTTGTAGCTAATAAAGATCCAAAAGAAGGGCAGGATTTTTTCCCATTAAGTGTAGACTATCAAGAAAAGTTTGCTTCTGCTGGAAGAGTTCCTGGTTCATTTTTCAAAAGAGAAGCTCGCTTAAACGACTATGAAATCTTAACAAGTAGATTAATCGATAGAGCATTAAGACCTTTATTTCCTGAAGATTATTTCTGTGATGTTCAAGTACTAGTTACTTTAATTTCAAGTGATGCGGAAATTATGCCTGATTCCTTGGCTTGTTTAGCTGCGTCAGCTGCTTTAGCAGTATCTGATATACCAGTAAAAGAAATCATTTCTGAAGTTAGAATCGCTAAAGTAGACGGAAATATTATTATTAACCCTACTCGCTCTGAATTAGCAAAAGCTGAATATGAATTTATTATTGCAGCAACAGAGAAGAATTTGATGATGGTAGAAGGGGAAGCAAAAGAGTGTTCAGAGGAAGACTTAGTAAAAGCTTTAGAAATTGCTCATGATGCTATCCGTATTCAAATTAAAGCACAAGCAGATTTAAGAGAAAAAGCTGGGGTAACAAGCAAGCGCGATTATAAAAAGCCTGTACAAGATGAATCAATTAAAGAATTGGTATACAGTTTTGCTAAAGAACGCGTGTATCAAATTTCTAAAAGTGGTTCAGCTAAACACGAGCGTTCTGATGCTTATAGTTTGTTGAAAGATGAATTGATGGCTTCATTGCCAGAAGATGCAACTGACTTACAAAAAAGACTTGCAAAAAAATACTATGAAGACCTTAAGTGGGAAGTAGTTAGAAATATGATTTTAGACGACCGTATTCGTTTAGATGGTCGTCAATTAGATGAAGTAAGGCCTTTGGCAATGGAAGTTGAACCACTTCCTACTCCACATGGATCTGCTCTGTTTACTCGTGGAGAAACACAATCCCTCACCACGGTTACTTTCGGTACTAAATTAGACGAATTATTAGCAGAAACAGCTGCAAAATCAGAATATTCTAAATTCTTCTTGCATTATAATTTCCCTCCATTCTCAACAGGAGAAGTGAAAATGATGCGTGGAGTAGGAAGAAGAGAAGTAGGTCATGGTAACTTGGCACAACGTTCTCTAAAGCAAATGATGCCTTCTACCACAGAGTTCGCTTACACAGTTAGAATTGTGAGTGATATCTTAGAAAGCAATGGTTCATCATCTATGGCAACTGTATGTGCAGGGTCACTTGCTTTAATGGATGCTGGTGTTCCTGTTCCTAAACACGTAAGCGGTGTTGCAATGGGATTAATTACCCGTGAAGATGGAAAGTATGCAATTTTAACAGATATACTTGGTGATGAAGATCATTTAGGTGATATGGATTTTAAAGTTACTGGAACCAAAGATGGTATTTGTGGTGTTCAAATGGATATTAAAGTAGACGGCCTAAGCATGGAAGTAATGAGAGCGGCGTTAGCTCAGGCAAGAAACGGAAGATTGCATATTTTGGATGCGATGTACGAGTGTATTCCTGCACATAGGGCAGAAGTGAAACCTCATGCTCCAAGAATGGTTAAGTTAATCATCGACAAGGAATTCATTGGTGCAGTAATCGGACCAGGTGGAAAAGTTATTCAAGAAATTCAACGTGAAACAGGAGCAACCGTAAATATTGAAGAAGTAGGGAATATGGGTGAAGTAAGCATATTCTCTGCATCAAAAGACAGCTTAGATAAGGCAGTAAGATGGATTAAAGGCATCACTGCTATCCCCGAAGTTGGAGATGTATACGAAGGCCCTGTTAAAGGCATTAAAGAATTTGGAGCTTTTGTAGAATTCATGCCTGGAAAACAAGGATTATTGCATATCAGCGAAATTAGTTGGAGCCGCTTAGAATCAATGGACGGATTATTCAAGGAAGGTGATATGGTTAAAGTTAAGTTGGTGGGTTTAGATCCTAAGACTGGTAAGTTTAAGTTAAGTCGCAAGGCCTTAATGCCAAGACCTGAACAAAAACCAAGAGACAATAATCCACAAAACGAAGGATAGTTTCTAAAATATAATTTGAGTATTCAATGGCCCGTAATTGGGCCATTGATGTTTTAAAAATGATTCTATGACAGATCAGTATAAAGAGGTAAATATTTCTTTAGTTAATCAGTCTGCTGAAATAGCAGAAATTTTAATTGCGCAATTGGCCGAATTAGGATACGATGGTTTTTTAGAAGAAGCTGATTCCTTAAAAGCATATATACCAATTAGTTTATTTAATAGTCTTCCACTTACCGAATTGTTAACCAATTTTCAATTAGAAGCATCTGTAACAAGTATTGATAAACAGAATTGGAATATTCTATGGGAGTCTAATTTTAGTCCAATGCAAGTAGATGAATTTGTAGGAGTAAGAGCATCTTTTCATGAACCTATTCCAAATGTATTACATGAATTAATCATCACTCCTAAAATGAGTTTTGGTACAGGACATCATGGGACAACTTATGCAGTTATGAAATTAATGGAGGCGATTGATTTTGAGCATAAAAAAGTGTTTGACTTTGGAACAGGAACAGGCATTCTAGCAATTTTAGCAGAAAAATTAGGAGCTAATTTTGTTGTAGGAGTTGATAACGATTCATGGTGTATTGAAAATGCTACTGAAAATATTGCAGTGAATGGTTGTAACCATATTCAAATTCATTTATCAGATACCATCAACACCAATGAAAAATATGATGTGGTGATTGCAAATATTAACAGACATATTTTAGAATCCAATATGTTATTGTTTCCACAAATAATTGCACCCAATGGGATATTAATTTTAAGTGGGCTTTTAGTCAGTGATGAATCAGATATGATTGAATTGTGTAGGAGTTGTGGGTTTGAACATAAACAAACTTTAGAGAAAGATGGTTGGGTAGCCATACAATTTTCGATAAATTAAGTTCGTTTTTAGGTTAAGAAATTATTAACTTAGTAAATTGATTATCTTTACCCCCCAATTATTACCTACATGAACGAAGTTTTATTGATTTTGTTGGCTTATTTAATAGGTTCTGTGCCAACAGCGGTTTGGATCAGCAAGTATTATTTTAAGATAGATATTAGAGATTATGGTAGCGGTAATGCAGGTGCTACCAATACATTTAGAGTACTCGGCTCTAAGTGGGGAACTTTTGTAATGTTAGTGGATGTTTTAAAAGGAATCATTGCCACTTCATTATATATTTTATTGCCTTATTATTTAACGGACGAATGGGATAGAACCAATTTTATGATTGGATTAGGGCTGGCTGCTGTATTGGGCCATATCTTTCCTATTTGGGCTGGTTTCAGGGGAGGAAAAGGAGTTGCTACTCTTTTAGGGATGGCAGTTGCCATTCAGCCATTGGTTGCTTTATGTTGTGTTGGGGTTTTCTTAATTGTTTTATACCTAACTCGATTTGTTTCGTTAAGCTCTATATTAGCTGGCGTTTCATTTATGGTTTTTATCTTATTCATTTTTAATGAAAAAGAAACACTGTATCGGATTTTTGCAGTACTAGTTGCTTTAATGGTGATATTGACCCACCAAAAAAATATAGGACGAATTTTAAAAGGTACAGAGAGTAAAATCCCGTTGTTTAAATTCAGGGATAAGAATCGAGGAAGAAAGTAATTGTTGTACTTAAATTTTCACATGAAATATATCATTCAATCAATAATGCTTACGGCTATATGTTTAATAGCTGTGTCTTGTCAAAGAAATGCAATAACAGGAAGAAAGCAATTAGCCTTAGTGCCAGAATCGGAGGCACAATCCCTAGCAGCAGGTCAGTATCAATCATTTTTGAATTCCAATAAAGTAGTAACAGGCAATGCAGATGCCCAAATGGTCAAAAGAGTTGGAGAAAGAATTGTGACGGCTATAAAAAACTATTATCAACAAAAGGGTTTAAGCAGTGAATTAAGTGGCTATTCTTGGGAAATTAATTTAGTGAACGATAAACAAATGAATGCTTGGTGTATGCCTGGCGGTAGAATTGTTGTTTATACGGGAATATTGCCCGTTACTAAAAATGAGGCAGGTTTGGCGGTTGTCATGGGGCACGAAATTGCACATGCACTTGCTAGACATGGAAGTGAACGCATGAGTCAAGCACTCTTGCAGCAAGGTCTAGGCGCTGGTATTTCAATTGCAATGTCAAGTAAGCCTCAATTAACGCAAGACATTTTTAATGCTTCTTATGGAATCGTTTCTGGAACGGCTATGCCTGCTTTTAGTAGAAGTAACGAATTAGAAGCAGACCGTTTTGGATTGATGTTCTCCGCCTTAGCGGGTTTTGATCCTAGAGAAGCCATCTCTTTCTGGACAAGAATGTCTGCAGCAGCAGGTGGAAATGCCAATACCCCTTCCATTTTGAGCACACACCCAAGTGATTCAGAACGAATTGCCGCTTTACAAAAAATCATGGCCAGCACAATTCAGAATTACTACAAAAAGTCATAACATTTTTTTAACTTTGCACTTTTAATTGCATTTATAAACTCCTTTAAGGCATGTCGAATCAAACGCTCCTCGAAAAACTTCAATTAAAGGACGAGAAAAATCTACTTATTCAAGGTTTACCTTCTTCAGTAGAAAAACAGTTTGCTAAACTTACCTATGCTAAAAATATTACTCCTTTATTAAAGAGTAAAAAAGTAGATTTCGCGTTGGTTTTTGCATTGAGTGAGCTACAATTGAAAAACTTATTAAAAGAAGTGATTCCTGCTTTGCATAATGAAAGCAAATTGTGGATTGCATATCCCAAAAAGACTAGTAAAATTGCAAGCGACTTAAATCGCGACTGTAGCTGGGAGTGTTTGACAGCGCAGAATTTTGAATGTGTACGCCAAGTGGCATTAGACCATGTTTGGAGTGCCATGCGATTTAAGAAGACAGATCAAATCCCTAATAAAGAAAGAAATTTCTCTGAAGCAAAGTTGGCTGTGAACGGAGTTGATTTTGAGAAAAGATTGGTAAAAGCACCAGTTGAATTAGATCGCTTATTTACTACGCACGAAGAAGCAAAAGAGTTTTTCACTTCCCTTTCTTTTACCAATCAAAAAGAATATGTAACCTGGATTGAAGGTGCAAAAAAAGAAGAAACCCGTAAAAGGAGATTAGAAACTGCTTTAGAAAAATTACTTGCCGGCAAGAGCAATCCTACTGAAAAATAATTTTAGTTTGCTTTTGCTTCAAGGTCAATAATTTGCTCAAAAACTAACTCATAGTCTTTATTGAGTGTGTTAATCTGATCCTTTATTGATTTATATGCGTTCTCCAATTGTGAAAATTGCTGTTTATTCGTGTAAGTATCTGGCTTACCCATTTCTAGTTCAATCTGTTTTTGTTCTTCTTGGGCTTTACTCAATGATGCTTCAATTTGACTTAATCTTCTTTGCTGCTTCTGAAGCTCTTTTTGTAATTCTTTATTAATTGGTTGCGTATTTTTAATAATCGGCTCAGCTACCTTCACTGGTTCTTTTTTATTGACAGGTTTTTCCAATTCTTTTGTTTCTGATCCGTTGGCTTTTCTCTGTTTTTCCATTCGTTCGTTCCATTCAACCCACTCTTGGTAACTACCTTTAAATTCTTTTATTTGATGGTCAACAATCTCCCAAATTTTATTAGCCGTTTTCGAAATAAAATAACGGTCGTGGCTTACTAAAATATAAGATCCTTCATATTTGTTTAATGCCTCAGCCAATAGCTCAACTGAATGCATGTCTAAGTGGTTAGTAGGTTCATCTAAGATTAGAAAATTACCTCTGCTAACAATGGTTTTTGCCAAAGCAACCCTTGCTTTTTCTCCACCACTTAATACCCTAATTTTTTTATCAACGTCTTCGCCACTAAATAAGAAAGAACCCAATAAACTCCTCAACTCTACATCATTCTTTTTGCTACCACAACTTTGAAGTTCTTCTAAAATATTATTAGTCATTGTAAGTGCTTCCAACTGATGCTGCGCATAGAAGCTTTCTTCTACATTATGCCCCCATACTCTTTCTCCGCTAAATTCCTCAGTGCCAGCAATCATTCTTAATAGGGTAGACTTCCCCTTTCCGTTTGCCCCAATTAAAGCAATTTTATCACCTCTCTCAATTTCAGCAGATGCGTTTTCTACAATGGTTAGATTGCCAAAACTTTTGGTTACCTCTTTTAGTGTTACGAGTATTTTACCTGGCACTTTTTCTAATTGAAAATTGATTCGCATATTGGGTCTTTCCAATTGAACATCTTCAATCTTGTCTAACTTATCTAATCTTTTTTGAACACTCTGTGCTTGAGCCGCTTTACTTGCTTTCGCTTTAAAACGTTCAATAAATCTTTCCTGTTGACGAATGTAATCTTGTTGATTTTCGAATGCTTTTTGTTGCATTTCAATTCTTACTTCCTTCTCAGTTTCGAAAAATTCATAATTCCCAGAATATATATGGAGTTGTTGCTGGTATAACTCCACAATTTTATTGACCATTCTATTTAAGAAGAATTTATCGTGACTTACAATCACCACACTGCCTTTATAATGAATCAAGTATTTTTCTAACCATTCAATTGATGGAAGATCTAAGTGGTTGGTAGGTTCATCCATCAATAATACATCAGGCTGTTGTAAAATCATTTTTGCCAACAATACCCGCATTCTCCATCCTCCACTAAATTGCTTATACGGTTTTAGTAAGTCTTCATTTGAAAAACCAAGGCCATGTAAAACTTCCTCGGCTTTATGATGAATATTGTAGCCATCAAGCACGTCTAATTCATGCAAACTATCCGTGTACTTGATTAATAAGTCTTCGTCTTCAGGATTCTTTTCTAGTTCGATTCCTAAATGTTCTATTTCCTTTTCAAGCGCACGAACCCTTTCGAATGCGCCTAATGCTACTTCCGTAATATTTTCATTGGTATCAAAACTTAATAGGTCTTGGTGTAAATAGCCAATAGTGGTTTCCCTGCTCTTTTCTACGGTACCTTTTGATGGGGTATATTCTCCTACCAATACCTTTAGTAGGGTAGACTTACCCGTACCATTGTAACCCACTAATCCAATTCTATCACCTGGTTGAATATGCCAGGTAGCATCAGCAACTATTACTCTTGCACCAAATTCGAATGTTACGTTTTGAAAACCAATCAGCATTAAATTATCTATTTTGGCTGCAAAGGTAATTGGAATGGGCTCCCAAATGAAATTGCTTTAATTTTGTTTTAAATTTAGTTTCAATGAAAAACATCTTCTTAGTTTCTTTAATTGGTCTATTGGTAGCTTGTGGCACTAATCCCCCTAAAGAGGAAATACAGGCTAATTTGCAAAACGTGAATGGCGTAAGTATCAATTCTGATCAATTTAATAGCCAGTTCAAACAATTCCTTCACAGCTATTATGATTTAAAAGATGCATTTATAAAAGAAGAAATGGTTGCTATAAATGCCACTGCGGACAGTCTAGCTAAGCAGATCAATCAGATTTTGATAAAAGAATTAAAATCGGATAGTACACAAAAAGCTGCCCAGATACTTATCGAATCCATTAAAGCAGAATTAATAGGATTAAAAGGGGAAACCGATATTGAAGAAAAGCGCAAAGCCTTTCAAATGATAGGAGAACAATTATTGGTATTAATTCAAACTGTTCAATACGATAATGAAATCATTTACAGTCAGTTTTGCCCTATGGCAATGAACGACAATGGTGCTACCTGGTTAAGCAATTCTGCTGATATAAAAAATCCATACCTACCCAAAACAATGCTTGAATGCGGGGAAGTAAAAGATACTTTGAATAACGCTGTTAAATAATCTTTCCACGAACTTTTCTCCCATCTTTATGTTAATTATTTCATGAAAAGACTAATCTTTTTATTTTTCTTATTGCAAGGATTTTTGTGCGTTTCTGGGCAGGAAAAGTTTACGGTAAATGGGTATATAAAAGATTCTCTTTCTGGCGAAACCTTAATTGGTGCAAATATTGTTGTTCGAAATCTTGGCAAAACAGTTGTAACAAATAGTTACGGATTCTTCTCCATTACTTTACCCAAGGGGAAATACCAATTAAATGCAAGTTTTATTGGGTACCAAACAAAAGAAATAAACTTCACACTTTCGAATAATTTACAGCAAGATATTCAGTTGCTTCCCAATTCGGCAATCATATTGCAAGACGTTACAGTTAGCGCAAGAAGAAGAGACAACAATGTAAAAACAGCCCAAATGGGCAAGATGGATTTGTCGGTGAACACAGCAAAAGCATTACCTGCATTTTTTGGGGAAGTTGACATTTTAAAAACCTTGCAATTAATGCCAGGTGTAAGAAATGCGGGCGAAGGCAATGCAGGTTTTTATGTTAGGGGAGGAGGACCCGATCAAAACTTGATTTTATTAGATGATGCAGTTGTATACAACACCGGACATTTGTTTGGATTCTTTTCTGTATTTAATGCAGACGCAATAAAAAATGTAAGTTTAATTAAGGGTGGAATGCCAGCACAATATGGGGGGCGTTTATCTTCTGTTGTGGATATCGCCATGAAAGAGGGCAATACCAATAAAACTCAAATTGATGCTGGTATTGGATTGATTGCCTCCCGATTCTCTATACAAGGACCAATCAAGCAAAAGAAGTCATCCTTTATTGTTTCAGCAAGAAGAACTTATATAGACGCCATTACTAAACCGCTAATTAGTAAAACCAGTGACTTCTATGGTTCGGGGTATTATTTTTATGACTTGAATGCAAAGATGAATTTTCAACTTTCAGATAAAGACCATTTATATATTAGTGGATATTTTGGTAGAGACAAATTCAATTTTAATAATGCAGCTAGATCTTTTAAAACCTTAATTGATTGGGGAAATGCAACATCAACTGTAAGGTGGAATCATATTTTCAATAAAAAATTATTCTCTAATACTACGTTGGTATACAACGACTATCATTTTAATTTAAACGGTTCTCAAAATGATTTCAATATTAATTTGTCTTCTGGTATAAGAGATTTAACAGCAAAAACAGACTTTGACTATTATGCAAGTCCAGAACATAAATTAAAATTTGGCGTTCAATTTACCCACCATACTTTTTTGCCCAATATTGTAAGTGGAAATCAAGACAGCGTTGTCTTTACGCCCAATAATGCAAGTAAAAAATTTGCAAGAGAATGGGCTATTTATTTACAAGATGATTGGGAAATCAATAGCAAACTCAAGTTAAATGTAGGACTTAGGTATAGCTTATTTCAACAAACAGGACGATACACTAATTATGTAAGAGACAATAATGGTAATAAATTAGATAGTACTGTTTATGGTTCAGGTCAGTTAGTACAGCAATATGGGGGATTAGAGCCGCGAGCTACTTTAAGGTACACGCTAGATGAAACTAGTTCCATTAAAGCAGGCATTACACGAAACCTTCAATATATTCATTTAGTTACCAATGCAGGATCTTCGTTGCCTACTGATTTATGGGTTCCAAGTACTTTAAGGGTTAGGCCTCAACTAAGTTGGCAGTATGCAGCTGGGTATTTCAAAAATTTCAACAACGGCATGTTTGAAACATCTTTGGAAGTATACTATAAGACCATGGAGAATCAAATTGAATACCGTGAAGGGTATACTCCATCATTAAAAGATCCTGAAGAAGAATTTGTATTTGGTCGTGGTTGGAGCTATGGGGCTGAATTATTCATCAACAAAGTAAAAGGAAGATTAACAGGTTGGATTGGGTATACATTGGGTTGGACATGGAGAAGATTTCCTGATTTAAATCAAGGTGAAAAATTCCCGAGTAGATACGATAGAAGACATGATTTGTCTGTAGTTGCAAACTATACCATTAATGATAAATGGAAAATATCTGGTGTATTTGTTTATGGTACAGGTAATGCAATATCTGTTCCTGAACGATTTTACTTTATTGGAGGTGTTTTATCGCAACAATTTAGTAGTATCAATTCATACAGAATGAGCGCTTACCATCGGATGGATTTTGCGGCAACCTATACTCCAAAGCCAAAGAAAGAAAGAAAGTATACTACCAATTGGGTATTTAGTTTATACAATGCTTACAGTAGAGCAAATCCATATTTCTTGTATTTTGATCAAGAAGGTTCAGCAGCCAATGGCACATTAAACGTAGGAGCAAAACAGGTTTCTTTATTTCCTGTGTTACCATCAGTAACTTGGAATTTAAAACTTTAATGTTTTGGAATATATTCTATCACAACTTTTGCATTTCTGTTTTCTGTAGAAGTCAAAAATACTTCATACCTTTTTTTGCCAACTGTAATGACCATCAAAGCAGTGTTGGGAGGGATTTCGCCAAGGTTTTCTGCAACTACAACCAATTCATGTAAACGTTCTTCTGGGGTGCATTTAATTTTTATAGAAATTGGATTAAACGCTAATCTGCCGTGTTTAATAACTTGTTTGTTGTTGTGGTATACACTAATGGTATCATTATCAATTGTACCATTATCAAATAAATCAACCTGTATATTTTCTTCGTCAACTACAATGGTTTTAACTAATTTATTCTCCCTATCAACTAAAACTTTTGGAACCGCAATAGCTTTTTTCTCTCTAGCTTGGGTTTCAACATGTTCTTTTTTTGTATATGGTTGTTCTATTACTTCCTCTGCTTTAAGAAGTTGATCCGATTTGGGTGAAAGCTCTATTTTCTTTGGTTGAACGGGCATCGGCTTTTTTTCAGCCGAATTAGGTACAACTGTTTTTTTATTGGGAATGGGTAGACTATTGTTAGTTGATGGATTTTGTTTTGGCAAATTAGTTTTGGGAGAAATTAATTTAGTTGTTGGGCTAGTTGATTTAGGGATTGCTTTTTTTGCTAAAAAAGACTCTTTTTCAAAGTCCGAATCAGGAACCCTCTCTAGGTAAACTTTACCACTGCCGCAATCTCCTTTGTCTTTAGCATTGATTGAAATGAAAGTGCCTTGTAAAACTTCTAACTTTCCCATTTTTGAATAATCCAAATAGCATGTCATTAAACAGGGCTCACTTTTATCTCCAATTTTAAGGTCAATCAAACTTGTTTCTTTTAGAATGATTGTTTTAGAATTTATATTGTAAATCCCCTGAAATGTTGCTTTGCCATAAAAAACAGTACTCTTATAAGAATAAGTAACCCCTTTGATTCCATTATTGGGTTGTTGGTCAATTTGGATTTCGTATTTGTACATTTCTTCTTGAATTCCTTCTCTGTATAAACCATTAGAGGAACTAAAATAGCCCCTCCAAATGCCCGTTATTTTTTGAGCAGATGAGTTCACCGTGAAGAAAAGAAAAGCAGTTAGCGCTAAAACAAGCTTCATAATGCAATATTACATGCTATGCGTGATAAAAAACAGTTAAGGTTTTGTTCAATACGACTGCCTATTTGCTACCTTTGCTACAAGAATTTAAAGAATTGGATAATTTATGATTAATATTCGTTTTCCGGATGGAGCAACACGCCAATACGAGCAAGGGATTTCTGCTCTGGATATTGCAAAATCCATTAGTGAAGGGTTGGCCAGAAAAGTATTAGTGGCAAGTGTTAACGATAAAGTGGTAGACGCCAACCTTCCCATTACGGAAGACGCTTCAGTAAAGTTTCTAACTTGGGACGATGACGCAGGTAAAAATACTTTTTGGCATTCATCAGCACACTTAATGGCAGAAGCCGTAGAATCAATTTTTCCAGGAGTGAAATTTTGGGTAGGACCAGCTTTAGACAAAGGGTTCTATTATGATATGGATTTGGCCGATAAAAAGATTTCGGAAGAAGACCTATTAGCGATTGAGAAAAAAATGAATGAATTAGCTAAGAAAAATAGTCAATTCATTAGAGAACAAAAAGCAAAGGCTGAAGCCATTGCTTATTTTACTGAAAAGGGGGATGAATACAAATTAGATTTACTAGCCAACTTAACGGATGGTGAAATCAGCTTTTATACTCAGGGGCAATTCACCGATTTATGTAGAGGCCCGCATATTCCTCATACAGGACTAATTAAGTCAATTAAACTAACCAGCATAGCAGGAGCATATTGGAAGGGTAATGAAAAAAACAAAATGCTCACCAGGATTTACGGTGTAACATTTCCAACACAAAAGGAAATGGACGAGTACATCCTTATGCTTGAAGAAGCCAAGAAAAGAGACCATCGTAAATTAGGAAAAGAGTTAAGTATTTTCACAATGGATGATGATGTTGGCCCGGGCCTTCCTTTATGGATGCCAAATGGAACTGTCATCATTGAGGAGTTGGAAAGATTGGCTAAAGAAACAGAAGAAGCTGCAGGGTATAAGCGTGTGGTAACGCCACATATTGCTAAAGAAAGCATGTATTTAACTAGTGGACATTTGCCCTATTATGCTGATAGCATGTTCCCTCCAATGGAATTAGATGGAACCAAGTACTATTTAAAAGCAATGAACTGCCCACATCACCATAAAATTTTTGGAGCAGAGCCGAAAAGTTATAAAGACTTACCTTATAGAATTGCTGAGTATGGAACTTGCTATAGATATGAGCAAAGTGGGGAATTGTTTGGTTTGATGCGCGTTAGGTGTTTGCATATGAATGATGCACATATTTACTGTAATAAAGAACAGTTTGCGCAAGAATTCAAGTCTGTGAATGAAATGTACTTAAAATACTTTGGCATTTTTGGCATAGACAAGTACGTTATGCGTTTGAGTTTGCATGATCCAGCCAAATTAGGTCAGAAATACGTCAATGAACCGGAGCTTTGGAAAGAGACAGAAGACATGGTACGTAAAGTGTTGATTGAAACCAATACCCCATTTGTTGAAGTGCAAGATGAAGCTGCATTTTATGGACCTAAAATTGACGTTCAAATATGGAGTGCTATTGGAAGAGAATTCACGTTAGCAACCAATCAAGTAGATTTTAATTCTGGTAGAAAATTCAAGTTAGAGTATACCAATCCGCATAATGAATCAGAAATTCCATTAATCATTCACCGCGCCCCATTAGGCACACATGAGCGATTTATCGGATTTTTATTAGAGCACTATGCAGGGAAGTTCCCAGTTTGGTTGGCACCTCTTCAAGTTAAGATTCTGCCAATAAGCGATAAGTTTATGGATTATGCTCAGCAAGTATTTACGACTTTAAAGAAAGCTGGCGTTAGGGTAGAAGTGGACGATAGAAGTGAAAAAATTGGAAAGAAAATCCGTGATACTGAATTGATGAAAGTGCCTTACATGCTTGTAATTGGAGAAAAAGAAATGAATGAAGGCCAGCTATCCGTTAGAAGACAAGGGAAGGGAGATTTGGGTACTGTTTCGTTAAATTCTTTTGTAGAAAGTATTAAAGAAGAAATCCTTGAACGTAAATCCGCAGAATAGTCGGAATATGGTATATCTTTATCAAAATTTTAAACCAAACAAGTTTTAATGGCATTAGCACCAAGAGGAAGATTCAATCCCAGGTTCAACAGGCAACCAGAGCCTGAACATCGTATCAACGAGAGAATCCGCGCCCTCCAGATTAGACTGGTAGGAGACAATGTAACGGTAGGAATCTATTCTACCCAAGAAGCACTGAAGATTGCGCAGGAACAAGAATTAGATCTAGTGGAAATTTCACCCACAGCCGATCCTCCTGTTTGTAAAATAATCGATTACAAGAAATTCTTGTACGAGAAAAAGAAGAAGGAGAAGGAAATGAAGGCCAACTCCAAGCAAAGTGAGATTAAAGAAATACGATTCACTCCTAGTACCGACGACCACGATTTCAACTTCAAAGCAAAACATGCGGAAGGCTTTTTGAAAGACGGGAACAAGGTTAAAGCATATGTACAGTTTAAAGGTAGGGCCATCATGTTTCAAGACAGAGGTCAATTACTACTATTAAAATTTGCAGAAAGACTCGCTGAAGTAGGTACTTTAGAAAGTATGCCTAAATTAGAAGGTAAGCGTATGTTTGCCATTTTTACCCCAAAAACAGGTAAAAAGAAGTAAATACTTGTACAATTCAGCAATAATTGCTACTTTTGCAATCCAAAATTTTCCCGTAAGGCCAAAACAAGTTTCCACCCCGTGGTGGAACGCCAGCAGGGTGTAATCTTTATTGATTATTTATATGCCAAAAGTTAAAACAAACTCCAGCGCTAAGAAGCGTTTTAAAGTGACCGGTACCGGAGAAATCAGTTTCCAAAAAGCGTTCAAGCGTCACATCCTAACCAAGAAATCTAAAAAGCGTAAACGTGCTTTAAGACAAAAAGGTATTGTTGGTTCTACCAATAAGGATTTCGTTTTACGTTTATTACGTTTGAAAGGCTAATTAGCCCGCTAAAAAAACAGATTATTAACCGTTAGCTCCGCTAACTTCAAAACATTTACTATGCCACGTTCAAAAAATGCAGTTGCATCAAGAGCAAGGAGAAAGAAAATTCTTGACCAAGCAAAAGGATACTATGGTAAACGTAAAAACGTTTATACCGTTGCCAAAAATATTGTTGAAAAAGGTCTTACTTACAGTTATGTAGGTCGCAAATTAAAGAAGCGTGAATACCGCCAGCTTTGGATTGCACGTATTAATGCTGCTGTAAGAGAAGAGGGAATGACTTACAGTCAGTTCATCAACAAACTAAGTGTAAAAGGAATCGATTTAAACCGTAAGGTTTTAGCTGATTTAGCAATGAATGAGCCTGCCTCTTTCAAAGCATTGGTTAATTCAGTAAAATAAATTGATCCAAAAAACATAAAAAGCCAGATGAATTAAACATCTGGCTTTTTTTATTTCTATAATCCGTAACAAGGGTTATTTTTACATCCTAATTTTAAAAAAGGAAACCTCCCTGATGAATAATACCTACACTTCTCTGGTGAACCAGACTTTTCACTTTCCACAAGAAGGATTTGATGTAAGCGACGAAGGATACTTAGAATTCAATGGTGTTGATATCAAGAAGTTGATAGATAAACATGGTACTCCATTGAAATTGACCTATTTGCCAAAGATTGGAATGCAAATTAATAAGGCAAAAAATATGTTTGCCAATGCATTCAAGAAGCATAAGTACGAGGGGGAGTACTTTTATTGTTATTGTACCAAGAGTTCGCACTTTTCATTTATTGTAGAAGAGGCGTTGAAGCACAATATTCATTTAGAAACTTCTTATGCATATGATATCGAAATAGTCAATCGATTATATCAACGCAGAAAGATTAATAAAGAAACTTTTATTATTTGCAACGGGTATAAGCAAAAACAATACACTTCTAGAATTGCTAAATTGATTAATTCAGGGTTTAAAAATGTAATACCCATTCTTGATAACAAAGAAGAATTACAAGCCTATAAAAGAAGTGTTCGATCTAGTACTCCCTTTTCAGTGGGGATTAGAGTTGCTGCAGAAGAAGAGCCTAATTTTCCTTTTTACACTTCTCGTTTGGGTATCCGAGCGAAAGATATTTTGGAATTTTACGTAGATGAAATTGAAGGCAATGAACATAAGTTTCAATTGAAAATGTTACACATTTTCTTAAATAAAGGAATCAAAGATGATATCTATTATTGGAGTGAATTAAATAAAATCATCAATCTTTATTGCCAATTAAAAAAGATTTGTCCAGAACTAGATTCAATCAATATTGGCGGAGGATTTCCAATCAAGCATTCATTAGGCTTTGAATACGATTATCAGTTCATGATTAATGAAATTGTAGGAAATATCAAGAAGGCATGTAAGAAATCTAAAGTTCCAATGCCCAATATTTATACTGAATTTGGCAGCTTTACTGTAGGTGAAAGTATGGCTCATATTTATAGTGTGATTGGAGAAAAAATTCAGAACGATAGAGAGTGTTGGTACATGATTGATTCTTCCTTTATTACTACTTTACCTGATACATGGGGTATTGGAGAAAAGTTTTTAATGCTCCCTGTTAATAAATGGGATAACGAATATCAGCGAGTCGTTTTGGGTGGTATTACCTGCGATAGCCATGATTATTATGATTCTGAAGAACATATTAATGAAGTGTTCTTGCCTAAACTTACTACAGTTGATAAAAAAGAAGTAGAGTCAAATAAAGAGCCCCTTTATGTTGGGTTCTTTCATACAGGTGCTTACCAAGATCAAATCAGCGGCTATGGTGGAATTAAACACTGTTTAATCCCTTCACCAAAGCATGTTATTGTTGAATTAGATAAGACGGGTAAAATGATTGATTGGGTGTATGCAAAGGAGCAAACAGCTCAAAGTATGTTAAAGATTCTGGGTTACCTGCGTTAAGCCTTTATTTGATATTGCCTAATAGCAGTTTATTAGTAATCTTAAACTGCTGTAGCAACTTAATTAATAATGCGGTTAAAGTGAATACAATTAGAAATATGAGTATTGATTCTAAATGTGTGACTTTTACTTGTGCCTTATCTTTTAAAATAAAGTCGTAAATCGATATTTGAAATAAGGGATGAAACAAGTAAAAGCCCAATGAATTATTATTTATCCAAAGTAGCAACTTATGTTGCAGCCATTGTTGAGGTGCAATAAATGCTAAAACAAATACCACTAAAGCGGCATTAAAAATCATGTAAGGCCATACCAATATCAAATTTCCAGCATGTTTGTACACAAAAAATACCACTACCCCAAAACTCATTGCTAAAATGAGTATAATATGCTCTATTTTAAAAGGTAGTGGGATGAGCTTGTTTCTAATACTAAATCCGAATATAAAAAAGAATAAATAAGCAAAGAGTCGTTTATCTCCAAGCCAATACAATGGAAGTTGCTTAATGGGAATACTGGTATCTCGATAAACGTTATACCAAATTATACTCACCAAAGCAGTAATTATTAGGAGTAATCCAATTGGCATATTCCATCTAAGTACACTGTAACATAAAAAGGCTCCAATTAATAATGAAGGGATATACCATAAGTGGTAATAGGGGTAAATAATATTTGATATTTCCAATTCGTATACCCCATTATCATTGAATTGAAAAGGTAAAAACATCAGACTCGCTAAACACCAAGGAATAATTAACCTAGACCACATTCTCTTTATATAGCCCGAAAAACCTTCATTAAACGTACTTATTTTCACTAAAAATCCGCTGATGGCCATGAATAATGGCATATGGAAAAAATACATGAAATACAAAAAAGTGCTCTTTGGTAAGCAATGTGTCATAACAACCATCAAGACTAATAAACCTTTTGCGCCATCTAAACCAGGAAATCGCATGGGCGATTCTTTAAACTTTGTTTCTTTTAAAGTAGTCCAAATTGCTTTTATTTTGGTATTTGATCTTCTCATAAAACTCAAATAGTTAGGTTGATGGCATACTTTAACGAAGACTAAATTGGTAATTTTGGGTACAAAAGGTACTAGATATTTCGGATTGTTTAACTGCGTTTTTTTAATTAGTTTTAAAAGATGAAAAAATTATTTTTATTATTTGCGGTAATCTTCTGCAGTATAAATAATATACAAGCTCAATCAGCTGAAGATTCTATTAAGGCAACTATTCGTAAAATGTTTTTCGCAATGATAGAGTCAGATGGAGTTATGCTCCAAGATTGTTTCACAGAGAATGCCATCATGCAAACTATTACCACCAATAAAGAAGGTAAGTTGATTGTTCGAAATGATTCAGTAGCTGCGTTTATTAGACAAGTGTCAAATATGCCAAAAGGTTTGGCCGATGAGCGTATTGTATTTGATGTTGTAAAAGTAGATGGGCCATTGGCTAGCGTTTGGACGCCATACCTTTTTTATAGAAGAGCAGACTTTAGTCATTGTGGCGTCAACTCTTTTCAATTAGTGAGGAATAATGATAAATGGAGAATCCAATACCTTATTGATACAAGAAGAAAAACAGGTTGTAAAGAATAATTAATTACTCTTCTTTAAGTTCTGCTAATAACGATTTTAGCTGTTCAATGTACTTTCCATAAAGCTTTCTGATATACCATTTGGTAAAATACACTAGGCTAACTATTAAAGCGATTGAGTATCCAATGATAAATCCTATGTATAAACTTTTAGTTACTTTTAGTTTGATAGATAAGTTATCTAAAATTGCTACCGGCTCTTTCTCATTTAATCCTAAATAAAAGGCTAATAAAAAACAGATTGGAAGTAAAGCCATATTAAATTGGAAATACCTGCGCGTAAAATCTTCCAACATTTTGATTAATTGTTGAAGATTTCCTTTTATAGGTAAAACTGAATGTTCAAATTCATTGACTTTTTTTAGAAGATAGAAAAGAATATAAGTAAATGGTATAAATACGGCACCAAATAAGCCAAAATAGATTTTAAGGGAATGGTATGAAGATGAAAAAGCTATTCCTAAAAATAATAGTACTACCAAGAAGCTGCAAGCAATTTCGAACCAAAGGCTTTTTTTAATTTTACTAACTACAGAGTTAGCTTTCCCTTTTAATAAGTTAGCGAAATTATGCTCGGTCTTATCTAAACTACCTTCAATTAGTTTCTGGTTAATTAATCCTTTTAAATCATCTAATTCCATATTGTTTCATTTAGATCCTTTCGAAATTTTTTAATGTGGCTTCCCTCAATTTTACTTTAATTCTGTTCATCTTAACGGCAATATTATTTGCAGTAATACCTATTATTTCACTTATTTCTGCATAACTATAATCTTCTAAATAAAGCATTACAATCGCTTTGTCAATTTTGGAGAGGGAAGCTATTGCTTTATACATTGCTTGTGTTTTTTCCTCAATGGAGTCTCTCTCTGCAAAATCTATGTTCTCAGGTAGATCCGCAACAGATTCTATAAAATCCTTCTTTTTATCCTTTCTAAAAAAAGTAATTGCAGTGTTAAGCGCAACACGGTATAGCCAAGTAGAAAATTTAGCATCTCCCCTAAATTGTCCATATGCTTTCCATGCTTGTAAAGTAATTTCTTGAAATAAGTCTTCTTTGTCTTCCTGCCAATTCAAATAAAGATTACATACTTTATGTATGATTTTCTGATGTTGGTTCAACAGTTGAATAAAAGTTTTGTCAGCAGCCTGCATATTCCTTAATACTTTACTGGTGTAAGTTGATACCCCTTTTCTTTTAGTAAATCAATTACTCCCTCTTTCCCTCCTAAATGCGCTGCTCCAACTGCAAAAAATGTAGGTTGAATTTGAATTGAATGAATTATCGATGGAATCCAGTTTTTGTTTCTTTTAATGAGCATGGTCTGTTCAAATGCTTCAGTCATTTTTTGTTCTTGCATAAATTGATATATACGTTCTACATCATTTAATTTATACACTTTAATCAACTCATTCATTTGCAGTTTTACGCTATCAAAATTATTTACCATTTTTTTGAATTCGGTAATTTGATCAGATAGAGGTTGTGCATTAATTGCTGCAACCTGATCTGAAACCGTTTCCAATCCCCCAACGGGGTTACCTGCTTCTTGTGCACTTTTCATAAATACAGTTTCTGGCTGCATGGGAGTATTACAGGGAACTGTTTTTAGGGTGAGCATGCTTATTCCTACAAAAGGTTTAAATTGATTGAAGAGTTTAAGCGAAGCCCCAGTAATTTTTTGAAAATTGGTATTGATGGTTTCAAAATCGCTTCCTAATAATTTATCAAGGCTAGTGCCCTCTAATTGCATCATCTGCAACATTTCTTGTTGCATATTAGGCTTAGATAAATCTATTTCTAGAAATAATTTTTTAGTAGACTTTATTTTTTCGGCTAAAACAGGTGTGAAGCTAAAATCTGAAGCGCAAATAATATGTGAAGTTCCAAAAAGATAAGAGGGGGATTTAAGACCATTCCCACTAATTTCCCATAATAAAGACTGAGTGATTTTTTGAGCCCCCCCTGAAAAGCTGAGTAATGATGCCAAAACCAATAATACCCAATTACGCATAACCTAAATTTGTTTATTTGTAGCTATAATAACATAAATATTACAAGTTTGAAGTTTTGTTTTTCATTTAGTATATTTAGTTAACTAAAATTAAGCGCTATGAAAAAAAATATGGGTTCAATGGATAAAACAATACGAATCATCATTGCTGCTGTTGTTGCAGGTTTGTATTATGGGAATGTAATTTCAGGCACATTGGGTATTGTTTTATTGGTATTGGCAGGGGTATTTGTTTTAACCAGTTTGGTTAGCTTTTGTCCTTTGTACACTTTATTTGGTATTTCCACTTGCCCAACCAAGCAATAGCAGTATTAAATAAAAGAGGTTACTTAAAAAGTAACCTCTTTTATTGATTAGCTTATACTAATCTGTTTTGGTGCATTTTTAATTTCTTCTTTTTTCGGAAGTAATAATTTTAGTACACCGTTCTCATATCTAGCTTGAATGGCATCTGCATTTATTGCATCATCAATGGAGAAACTTCTTTTAAAACTTTTGTAAGTAAATTCTTTTCTAATTGTTTTATAGTTTTTCTCTTCACTGGTTTCTTTCTTTTGATAAGAAATAGTCAACAAGCCCTTATCTGCACTAATTGAAAAATCTTCTTTGTTTCTTCCTGGTGCATTCAATTCTAAATGAAATGCGTCTGTAGTCTCATGAATATTTACGGACGCGGTTGGATAGCCGCTTGGAATGCTACTTCCAAAATTACTTGGGAAAGCATTGAATAATTCATCAAATACGCTAGTGTTGTTGTTTTTTAAGATTGACATGGTTATTTAGTTTTTATTTTTAATAGTTTCTAAATAAGTATCAAATCATATTCCAGCCACTTTAAAAACATTTTTTGGCACTAGAAAAGCGTATTTAAATGCCATAATGGCAAAATATTTTTAAAAAGGAGTCATTGTGGCATTTTAATAAGTCTAGATTGGATAATCGCATTCATTGTTATAACTTTGTAATCTAAATTATCATTATGTATCCAGCAGAAATCGTGCTGCCAATGAAGGCAGAATTAACAGATGAAGGGTTTGGAGAGTTTCTTACTGCTGCTGAAGTAGACAATACACTCAAGCAAGAAGGAACTACTTTAGTAGTAATTAATTCAGTTTGTGGTTGTGCGGCAGGTGCCTGCAGACCAGGTGTTTTGATGGCAGTCCAAAATGCAGGAAAAAGACCAGATCGATTGATGACCAGCTTTGCAGGTTTTGACGTTGAAGCTGTAAATAAAATTCGCGAACACTTATTGCCACATCCTCCTTCATCACCAGCCATTGCGTTGTTCAAAGATGGCGAATTGGTGACTATGGTTGAAAGACATCAAATTGAAGGAAGACCAGCACAAGCGATTGCGCAACATTTAATTGCTGCTTTTAATGAGCATTGTAATTAATTTTGTAACTTGTTTTTAGATGGGTTAGTAAGTACGGGCCTCACTTTTGTGAGGCCTTGCTTTTTTTGACAATTTCTGAGTAACATTGCACTCAATTATTATATCATTTTATATGTATCCTAATTTATACTACGCGTTCAAAGATCTTTTTGGAATTGAAATCAACGGACTTAAGTTAGTTAATAGCTTTGGATTTTTTGTAGCGCTTTCTTTTATTTTATCTGCATGGATACTGACTTTAGAATTAAGAAGAAAACAAGGCTTAGGATTGTTTGTACATACCGAAGAAAAAATTAAAATTGGAGAACCAGCTAGTCTTACTGAATTATTGACTAATGGATTATTGGGCTTTATTTTTGGTTACAAAATAATTGGAGCACTAACTATTAAAAATGCTTTAGAAGACCCGCAATCCTTTATTTTATCAGGCGAAGGAAATTTATTGACTGGTATGCTAACTGCTTTGGTATTTGGCTTACTAAAATGGTGGGAAAAGAAAAAGGTACAATTGGACAAGCCAGAAGAAAGAATCATTCGTATTTGGCCACAAGATAGAGTAGGAGACATTGTAATTTATGCGGCATTATTTGGATTTTTAGGAGCTAAAATATTTCATAACCTAGAAAATTGGAATGAGTTTGCAGCTGATCCCATTGGTTCTTTAATTGCTTTTAGTGGTCTTACTTTTTATGGAGGTTTAATTTGTGCTGGCGCTGCTATTATTTGGTATGCCAAAAAGAATAAAATAAGTTTAATCCCAATGCTAGATGCATTTGCACCTACGATGATGTTTGCCTATGCATTCGGAAGAATTGGTTGTCAAATTAGTGGGGATGGAGATTGGGGCATTGCCAATCCAACCCCTAATCCATATTCTTGGTTACCCGACTTTATGTGGTCATATACCTATCCCCACAATGTTTTAGGAGAAGGATCACCCATCCCTGGATGTGTTGGGCCATACTGTAATCAATTAGCCATTCCAGTATATCCTACTCCTTTGTATGAATTATTGATCTGTTTTGCGCTCTTTGGTCTACTTTGGTTTTTAAGAAATAAGATTAAAGTTCCCGGACAATTATTTAGTATCTATTTAATAATGAATGGATTAGAGCGATTTTTTATTGAAAAGATCAGGGTTAATACCGAGTACAATATTTTATTTAATCCTACTCAAGCAGAGCTGATTTCAACAGGATTAATCATTATGGGTATTGCCAGCTTTATTTACTTTAAAAGACGCAAGCCTACTATTTAGGCTTTTATTTCCTTTCCGTTAGTCATTGAATCAAAACCATTTAGCATGGAAAACAACCGTCCATGCTAAAACAATGTACTATGTAAAGCACAGTAGTTAGTTTTGTTTTGTAATAATCAAAACCAAGAACTAAATTATAAACTGTTGCAAATGAAAAACTTACTTAAAAAAGCACTGCTGTTTAGCTTAACAGCTTTAAGCCTAGGTGCAAAAGCTCAACAAAATTCAGCAATCGTAACTGGAAAGATTGTTTCGAATCAACAACCCCTTGAATCAGTAATGGTCAGTTTATTGAATGCAAAGGATTCATCCACGGTTAAATCAGTCATTACAGATAAAACTGGTATTTATTCAATTCAACTTACAACCAAAGGAAAATACTTGTTATTGGCCAATTTGGTTGGATTTCAAAAAGCCTATTTAGGCCCTTTTGAATGGAACGGTTTGAATCAAGAAAAGTTACCCAATTGGCAATTAAATCCTTTAACCAAAGGATTAGTAGAAGTTACTGTTAATTCAAAGAAGCCAATGATTGAACAAAAAGCAGATAGAACCATCGTTAATGTAGATGCTTCTCCTACCAATGGCGGTGCAAATGCAATGGAAATTTTAGAGAAATCGCCTGGCATATCTGTAGACAAAGACGGAAATATCAGTTTAAAGGGCAAAGAAGGTGTAATGGTATATATGGATGGAAGACCAACTTATTTGTCTGGCCCTGATTTGGTTAATTTATTAAAGAACACGCAAGGGGCACAGTTGGATCAAATAGAAATTATGACCAATCCTCCAGCTCGTTTTGATGCTGCAGGTAATGCAGGTGTTATTAATATTAAAACAAAAAAATCTAAAGTAGTTGGATTCAATGGTTCAGTTACTGCAGGATATGGTCAAGGAGTTTATAGTAGAAATAACCAAACAGTGCAATTGAACTATCGCAAAAATAAATTCAATGTATTTGGAAATATAGGGAGGAATGAGCGCACAGGTTTTCAAAATATTTCCATCGATAGACGTTTTATTGATGGTAATTCTAAGCAAGTAGTTTCTTTTTTTGAACAAATAACAGATAGGTTAACCTATAATCACTCCTATAACGCAAAAATAGGCTTAGACTTTTATGCTACCAGTAAAACTACATTGGGCTTGGTTTTTAACGGATTCAATAACAAAGGCAATGGTAATTCGATAGGGGATATTAATATTTTTAATTCGCAACATAATTTAGTTAATAAGACAATTGCTTACAATGACAATATTGATACTTGGAAAAATTCAAGTATCAATTTTAACCTGAGACATATATTAGATTCTACTGGACGTGAACTTAGTTTTGATGCAGATTATTTAACTTATAATGGGAATACCAATCTTTTTTTAAACAATGCCTATCAAAATAATATTGGTCAAACAGTAGCAAAAACGGATAGTTTATTTGGGAAGCTTCCTCAAATGATTGATATCTATACGGCAAAAGTTGATTACGTACATCCATTAAAGAATAAAGCTAAGTTTGAAGCTGGTTTAAAATCCAGTTTCGTAACCACCGATGCGAATGCCATTTATGATACTTTATTTAATGGCGTCATGATGCGTGATTATAATAGAAGTAATCATTTTGTTTACAGAGAAAATATCAATGCAGCATATGTGAATTATAGCAGACCAATTGGTGCAAAATGGAATATGCAACTTGGATTAAGAGCTGAACAGACCATTGCTAATGGTGATCAAAAAACAACCAATGAGCAATTTAAAAGAAATTATATTCAACTGTTTCCAACTGCTTATGTTCAATACGCCGCCAATGAAAGCAATAGCTTCGTATTAAATTATGGTAAAAGAATCAGAAGACCTGATTATCAAAGTCTTAATCCATTTGTTGAGTTTTTAGATAGGTATACTTACGAACAAGGCAATCCATACTTAAGACCTCAGTTTAGTCATAATATTGAATTCAGTCATACTTATAAAGGGTTTTTAACCACCACATTAAATTATACTAAAACAACTGATATCATTCAACAAGTACTAATGCAAGATGATGCCAAGAATGAAACTTTTATTAAACAAGAGAATATTGCTACACAACAACAGGTTGGATTATCCATCAATGCATTTAATCAATATACCAAATGGTGGAGTGGGAATATTTATTTGAATGTGGCGAATAATCAATTAACTGGACCTATCAATAACGAACCAGTAAGTATTTCAGCAAATACATTTATGGCCAATATTAGTCAACAATTCAAATTTAATAAAGGCTACAGTGCCGAACTAAGTGGATTCTACAGATCTGAAGGGCTTGAAGGTATTTTTAGAATTAAAGGGTTTGGCGTAGTAAACATCGGTGTAAGCAAACAAATTATGAAAAACAAAGGCACCATTCGCTTAAATGTAAGAGACATTTTTTGGTCACAACGCATTAAAGGTGAAAGCAGATACGGAACAGTGGATGCCAACTTCAGACAGTTTAACGATAATAGAATTGCCAATATCAGCTTTACATACAGATTTAGTAAAGGAAAAGCAGCTGCTGGTCCAAGAAAACGTGGGGGTGCTGAAGATGAACAAAGCAGAGTAGGGGTAGATGGTGGCAAATAAGTTTTTCTCTCATGTAGTATATACGGCCTTGGTTTCTACCAGGGCCTTTTTTTTGTACCTTCGCAAAAAAATAATTATGCCATCTTTTGATATTGCCAGCGCTGTAGATATTCAGGTATTAGACAATGCCATCAATACAGTTAAAAAAGAAGTAGCAACTCGTTACGATTTTAGGGATACCGATGTTAAAGTAGACTTGAATAAAAAAGATTATAACATTTCATTAGAAGTGAATACCGAAATGCAAATGAAGCAGCTAATTGATATATTGATCAGTAGATCATTGAAGCAAGGTATTGATGGAAATGCTTTTGACTTTTCAAAAGATGCATATCCAAGTGGAAAAACCATCAAAAAAGAAGTATCCGTTAAAAACGGACTACGTCAAGAAGATGCCAAAAAAATTGTCAAAATGATTAAAGACGGTGGATTCAAAGTACAGGCAGCGATTATGGACGACATCATTCGAGTTACGGGTAAAAAGATTGATGATTTACAAGAGGTAATTGCAAAATGCAAGAATGGTGATTTTGGCGTTCCCTTGCAATTTGTCAATATGAAGAGCTAAAGCCTAATAATTAGTTGCTTTTTTGGTTAAAATGGATAATTATCGTACATTTGCAATCCAAATTTTAAATAATCGTACGGCCAAATCCGTACCACCTAAACCAAATAGTATGAAAAAAGGTATCCACCCAGAAAGTTACCGTTTTGTTGTTTTCAAAGACATGAGTAATGGTACATCTTTCTTGAGTAAATCTACAGCTGCTACCAAAGAAACCATCGTTTACGAAGATGGTAAAGAATATCCAGTAATTAAACTGGAGATTTCAAATACTTCTCACCCTTTTTACACAGGTAAGAATGTATTGGTTGATACTGCAGGTAGAATTGACAAGTTCAAAAAGCGTTACGCAAAGAAAGACTAGTTTTTTCTTTCATATAATTAAATCCTGCTCCATTAACGGTGCAGGATTTTTTATGCAATATCATTGATTACCTTTATCATAATTTAATTGTATGCAACTAGATATACTAGCTTTTGGGGTTCATCCGGATGATGTAGAATTGAGTTGTTCAGGAACCATCTTGGCTTCAATTGATCAAGGTAAAAAAGTAGGCATCATCGATTTAACAAGAGGTGAGTTAGGTACAAGAGGTTCTGCTGAGATAAGGGATATGGAATCTGCAAATGCCGCTAAAATACTTGGGGTGCACCATCGAGAAAATTTACGTATGGCCGATGGTTTTTTTGAACATTCCCGAGAAAACCTACTCAAAATTGTTAGCGTAATCAGGAAATTTAGGCCTAGTATTATTTTAGCTAATGCAGTAGAAGATAGGCATCCAGACCATGGACGAAGTGCAAAATTAACGGCTGATGCAGCTTTTTTAGCTGGGTTAAGAAAAATTGAAACTTTTGATGAAACAGGTAACCAACAAGAAGCATTTAGACCAACCAATATTTTTCATTACATACAAGACCGATTATTGATGCCTCATTTTGTAGTAGATATCACTCCCTATTATGAAACCAAAATGGAGTCAATACGTGCATATGCTACTCAGTTTTATAATACAGATTTAAATGAGCCCAATACTTATATTTCTTCTCCCCAGTTTTTGGAAACCGTTAAGGGAAGAGATATGATGATGGGAAAAAGAATAGGAGTAATGTATGCAGAAGGTTATTTAACAGAAAAAACCATTGGCATAAATAATTTAGACCATTTAATACAGATAACTACTTAATATGGCAACAGTAAAAATAGGGATGGTGCAAATGTCTTGCTCAGGAATTCAACAAGACAATTTAGCAAAAGCTATTCAAGGGATTAAAGACGCTGCTGCAAAAGGCGCACAAATTGTTTGTTTACAAGAGCTTTTTACTTCACTCTACTTTTGTGATGTAGAAGACTATGAGAATTTTAAATTAGCAGAAGCAATACCTGGTGCTACAACAGACACTTTAGGGAAATTAGCAGCTGAATTAAACGTAGTGATTATTGCTTCTTTATTTGAAAAGCGTACACAGGGTTTATATCATAACACAACCGCAGTAATTGATGCAGATGGAAGTTATTTAGGAAAGTATCGAAAAATGCATATTCCTGATGATCCTGCATATTATGAAAAATTTTATTTTACTCCAGGTGATCTTGGCTACAAAGTATTCAAAACCAAATTTGCCACACTAGGTGTTTTAATCTGTTGGGATCAATGGTATCCTGAAGCTGCTAGAATAACTGCACTAATGGGGGCAGAAATTTTATTTTATCCTACAGCCATCGGCTGGGCAACATCTCAGGATGAAGCTACCAATAACGAACAATATAATGCATGGCAAACCATTCAGAGAAGCCATGCTGTTGCCAATGGAGTACATGTAGTAAGTGTTAACAGAGTTGGTTTAGAACAAAATGGTGCTATGAAATTTTGGGGAGGATCATTCGTGTCTAATCCATTTGGAAGCCTTATCTATAAAGCATCACATGATGCGGAAGAAACCACTGTGGTTGAATTAGATTTAGCAAAAACGGATCAGTACAGAACCCATTGGCCGTTTTTAAGAGATAGAAGGATAGACTCTTATCAGCCCATTACCAAAAGATTTATTGACGAAGATTAATTTTATTATGATTTCTCTAAACCAAGTTCCCGCAATATTAGGATATGAGTTTCCTGCAGAATTTGCTAAACATGAAGCAACCTGGTTAAGTTGGCCGCATAAAGAAGCCAGCTGGCCTGGTAAAATTGAAAGTATTTATCCAAACTATAGTTTGTTTGTGAAATACTTAGCAATGAGCGAAAAAGTTAGAATTAATGTAGCTAATGAAGCTATGGAAAACTTTGCTAAGCAACATTTAATCAATGCTGGAGTGAACATGGCGGCAGTAGAATTTTTTTACCACCCTACTAACGATGCTTGGTGTAGAGATCACGGTCCTGCTTTTTTGATTAATCAGCAAGCGGAACATAAAAAGGTAGTAGTAGACTGGAACTACAATGCTTGGGGCAATAAATATCCACCATTTGATTTGGATGACGTTATACCATCAAAGATTGGTAAACACTTTAACATCCCCGTATATCATCCGGGTATTGTAATGGAAGGAGGCTCTGTAGAATTTAACGGGGCAGGTACTTTACTAACTTCTACTTGTTGTTTATTAAATCCTAATCGAAATCCTCATTTGTCTTTAGAAGAAATTGAGTCTTATTTACAAAACTATTATGGAGTTAAACAGATTCTTTGGGTTTCCGAGGGCATTGTAGGAGATGATACAGATGGACATATTGATGATACGGTTCGATTCGTAAATGAAGACACTGTAATCACTGTGATTGAAGAAAATAAATCGGATGAAAATTATGATTTACTTCAAACCAATTTACAAGAATTGAAAAGATTGCGTTTGCTTTCTGGTAAACAATTAAATATCGTTGAGTTGCCAATGCCTGATGCAGTTATTTACGAAGACCAGCGATTGCCCGCTTCTTATGCTAATTTTTATATCAGTAACCAGCACGTCATTGTACCTACATTTAATTGTGATAAAGATGATAAGGCTTTAGGAATTATTCAATCTTGTTTTAACGATAGGGAAGTGGTAGGAATTGATTCAACCGATATTATTTGGGGATTGGGAAGCTTTCATTGTTTAAGTCAACAGGAGCCAGCGGTGTAGCAATAAAGAACAATTCGGTATTTGCTCTAGGTGCAATAGAATTATGACATACTTCAATGGTTCCCAAATTAAAGTATGATTCAAATAGCTCTTGGTAGCTTTCTTGGTCTCCGCCAAATGGTGGACCAGCCTCGAATATTCTATTAAATAAGAGTCCAACCAATTTCCCATTGGGCTTTAATAAACCAGCCATATGCTTAACATAATTGTTCCTTAAGACTGGATCAATTGCGCAAAAAAAAGTTTGTTCTAAGATTAAATCATATTGTCCTTCCCAATTAAAAAAGTTGGTCTCAATAAAACGAATGCTTTTTTGATCAGGGTATTTTTGTTGTAGTTGTTGAATGACTACGGGGGCAATATCAATCACTGTTATATTCGTAAATCCCTGCTCCATTAAATAAACAGCTTCATAGCTATTTCCTGCACCTGGAATCAGAATAGCGATATCCTTATTTTCTATTTGATCAATATATGTTTTTAGTGGAGGAGATACTATTCCTAAATCCCATTGGGAAGCATTATTAATATAACGTTCGTTCCAATAGTCCGCAGATAAAAATTCCGTCATTATCCTAAAAAGCGTTTCATTTCTTTATCTAAATCTCTATTCTTGATAGTCTCTCTTTTGTCGTGCAATTTTTTACCCCTAGCTAATCCTATTTCAACTTTTACATAGCCTTTGTCTGAAAAAAATACTTTTAAAGGGATAATGGTATATCCTTTGTCTTTTAACTTTAGCTGTAGTTTTTTTAGTTCTCTTTTATTCAATAAGAGTTTGCGATCATGAACGGCTATATGGTTATTTGCGGTTCCGTGAGAATACTCGGCAATATATAATCCCCTAACCCATAACTCACTATTGTCAAACAAACAGAAAGCATCATTAAAACTTAGCTTACCGTCTCTAATTGATTTCACTTCTGTACCTAACAATACAATGCCAGCCACAAATTTGTCTTCAATATGGTAATTAAAATAAGCCTGTCTATTGTTCATCATTAGCTTCGGAATAATTGCACGAGCTGTGCTAATTTGTCTTTCAGGTTTTTCCTGTCAACAATAAAATCTAAGAAACCATGCTCTAATAAAAATTCACTTCTTTGGAAGCCTTCTGGAAGATCTTTTTTAATTGTTTCTTTAATTACCCTTGGTCCAGCAAATCCAATTAAAGCACCCGGTTCAGCAATATTTAAATCTCCTAACATTCCAAAGCTTGCCGAAATTCCACCAAAAGTAGGATCGGTAAGCATAGAGATATAAGGTAATTTGGCATCACTAAGTTGCGAAAGCTTACCACTGGTTTTAGCCAATTGCATTAAGCTGAAAGCACTTTCCATCATACGAGCACCACCACTTTTGCTAATGACTAGATAGGGTAATTTATGTTCAATACAATAATCTACTGCTCGGCTAAATTTCTCTCCCATCACACTTCCTAATGAGCCACCAATAAATTCAAAGTCCATACAAGCAATAACCAATGCTTCTCCGTTGGCTTTTCCAACAGCAACACGCATGGAGTCTTTTAAATTTGTTTTTGCGTGTATATCATCTAGTCTTTTCTGGTATGGCTTAAGATCTGTAAAACCTAAGAAGTCTTTGCTTTTAATTTCATCATATAGGATGGTGTAATCCTTATTGTCGAAAATAATATCAAAATACTCTTCACTACCTATACGGTGATGGTGGTTACATTTTAAGCAAACAAAAAGATTCTCTTTTAATTCGTTGGTTGTACAGATATAACTGCACTCCGGACATTTATTCCAGAGACCTTCAGGCGTTTCCTTTTTATCTGCTGTAGAAGTCTGGATATTTCTACTTTTACGAGTAAACCATCTTGACTTTGCAGGCTCTACTGGTTGTGTAGATTCATCACTGCCTGTTAAATTCTTTTCTATGTCTTCTTCACGCTCTTTTTTCATATCGTGCAATCAAATTGGGGCGGAAAGATAATCAATTATCAAATAATTGGCTCAAAATATAAACTCCAAACAGTGTTTAATCACCGTTTGGAGTTCATTTGTGCTTATCTATAAAAATTATGCGTTTCTATTAATACAATTGAGGTCTTCAAAAGCTACTTCTAGTCTTTTAGAGAAGCTTTCTTCAGCTTTTCTTAACCATACCCTTGGATCGTAAAACTTCTTATTAGGTTTATCGGCTCCTTCAGGGTTGCCTAATTGGCCTTGTAAATAAGCTTCGTTCTTTTGGTAGAAGTCTTTTACCCCTTCCCAGAAAGCCCATTGTAAGTCGGTATCAATATTCATCTTAATGGCACCGTATCCAATTGCTTCTCTAATTTGGTGTTGAGGAGATCCACTACCACCATGGAATACAAAATAAACAGGTTTAGGACCTGTCTTCAATTCAGCTTGAATAAAATCTTGGCTATTTTTTAAAATTTCTGGTCTTAATTCAACATTCCCTGGCTTATAAACACCGTGTACATTTCCAAAAGCTGCAGCAACAGTGAACATATTACCTACTTTACTCAACTCTGTATAAGAATAAGCAACGTGTTGAGGTTGGGTATATAATTTATCATTTTCAACATCACTATTGTCAACACCATCTTCTTCGCCACCAGTTACGCCTAATTCAATTTCAATGCTCATGCCCAGAGGAGCCATACGCTTATAAAATTCAACAGAAGTAGCTATATTTTCTTCAAGGGGTTCTTCTGATAAATCAAGCATATGTGAACTATATAAAGGACGTCCCTTTTCTTTAAAATATTGTTCACCTGCATCAATCAAACCGCTTACCCATGGCAACCATTTTTTTGCAGCATGATCCGTATGTAATACAACTGGAACGCCATAGTATTTGGCAACATTGTGAATATGCAATGCACCAGAAACGCCACCAGAAATATTCCCTTGGAGGGCTTCATTGGGCATCCCTTTACCTGCTACAAACTGTGCACCTCCATTCGAAAATTGAATGATTACCGGGGAATTCACTTTAGCGGCGGTTTCTAAAGTTGCGTTAATGGTATTGGTTCCAATAGTATTAACGGCAGGGAGCGCAAACTGATTGTCTTTGGCATCTTTGTACAATGCTTCTAATTCGTCTCCAAATAAAACGCCTGAGCTGTATTTTTTCATATGGCTAAGATACAAAAAACGTATCAAAAAGCCATGGCTTAAGAAAGATGGGAAATAACGGTTTTATTTAACGCATAAAAATATTTTGCTGCATGCACTAGGCGACTACCATACCAACTGAACATCTCTCCATCCACTAATAAAATCAGCTTACCAGGAAACTTTTTTTGCAATTCATCAATATGTTTTTGTTTAAAAGGAAATGGCTCGCTTGATAAAAAAATAATATCCCCATTCAATTGTTCTATTTGCGATAATGAAATTGTTGGGTACCTAAGTTGATTGTCAAAAATATTTTTAAACCCTGCTAAAGACAACATATGATTAATATACGTGTCGCCACCAATGGTCATATAAGGGTCTTGCCAAATAAGGTATGCACAAGGGGTGGATTGTAGCTGCTGTGAATTCAATAGGGTACTTAAATCATTAAAACAGTCTTGGATCTTATTGATTAGGTCCTCGGCTTTAGTTTGGGTATAAGTGAGCTCCCCAATTTCTTGAATCATCTTTATGGCATCTTCCAAATTAGAAATATCGGTTAAGTGAATTTTGGTAAATTCCCCTAAAGCTTCAACTTGTTCCTTTACATTTTCCTCTTTATTGGCGAATACGAGGGTAGGGGCTAAAGCTTTTATTTTTTCAATAGCTATATTTTTGGTCCCCCCAATCCTTGATTTTGTTTTAAACCATTCAGGTGGATGAACACAAAATTTAGTGATGCCAACTACTTGCTCATTTAAGCCTAAACTAAATAGAAGCTCAGTAATACTTGGCACCAAAGAAACAATTCTTAATTGATTACTGAACATGAACTCATTTTTTAATTAGCATATAAAATTAATCTGTTAATTTGAGGATATAAGTATACGCCTTTTATTAAATTCTAAAATTTCAATGAATGGAATGTTGTAAAAACTGTGGCAAACAAATTACAGGAAAATTTTGCTCATTCTGTGGCCAAAAAAAATATTCCGAAAAAGACAAGTCATTAGCGCATATTTTTGAAGAAGCATTCCACTTTCTCACCCATTTTGAAGGGAGTTTTTTTACTAGTCTCAAAACCATCTTATTACATCCGGGTAAGCTAACAGTAGATTATTGTGCTGGGATACGCAAAAAGTACTACAAACCAATTTCACTTTTTTTAATGGTGGTGATTGTTTATTTGTTGAATCCAATGTATTCAGGACTTAACCAAGAGTACCGATACTTTAAAGAGAATTCAGTTTACGGAAGTAATGCCATTGCAGCCATCGAAAAAAAATTAGCAAATTCTACTCTTACTGAGGCAGAACTAGCTATTCAGTATGGGCAAAAATCAAAGAGTTTGTCTAAAGTGTTACTCTTTTTATTTATTGTATCGTCTACTGCTTTTTTATACATACTCTATTTTAAGCAGCGAAAATGGCTTTTTGATCATGTTATCTTGGCAACTGAAATCAACACCATTTTTATCTTGTTGATTTTTATTCTTTTCCCAATCTTAATGATATTGATAGGAGCTGTTTTTAGGCTGAATAAAGACCTTATTTCAGATGAGTTTTTTGCTTTAATTAGCTTTGTCGCATTTTTTATTTACAATGCTATTGCGTTTAAATTGATGTTCAATGAATCTACATTAAGAACGGTTCTAAAAAGTATGTTGTTTACTTTATTACATATATTGTTCTTCATTTTTGCATACAGATTCATTGTATTTAAAGTAACCCTTTGGTTCATATAGCCTGAACCTAAGTTTTATTTTATCGGTACTTATACCAAGAACCTGTATTTACTAATAATACTTTGTCTGTATTTTTTACCCAACCTAATTCAAATAATTTTTGTGTGGCTTTATAAGTGGCCGCACCTTCAGGACTTAATAATACTCCCTCAATTTTAGCAATTGCTTCAACGCCCATTTCCATTTCTTCTTCTGTTACAGTTAATGCAATACCGTTGCTTTCTTTTAATACTGCTAACATCATAGCGGTTGCAAAAGGGTATGGAACAGCTAACCCTAAAGCAGCAGAAGGTTTTGGAGAATAGTTGATGGGTAGCTGTCCATCATTAAATAAATGAACCATTGGGCTACATTCAACAGACTGTACTAAAACCATTTTAGGTAGAAGCCCTTTAACGGCTCCCATTGAAACCAATTCTTTAAAAGCTTTCCAAATACCAATTAAACCTGTGCCGCCTCCTGCAGGATAAACAATGATATCAGGAAGTTCCCAATTGAATTGCTCCGCAATTTCATAACCTAATGTTTTCTTTCCTTCTAATCGATAGGGTTCTTTCATGGTAGACATATCAAAAGCTCCTGTTGAAGCAGCTATTTCTCTTGCTTTTTTCCCGCATAGGTCTATTAGTCCATCCATCTGAATTAGATTGGCTCCATATAATCTGCATTCTTCTTTTAATGTATCAGCAGTATGTTTAGGCATAACAACTGTTGCTTCAATACCTGCTTTGGCACAGTAAGCACTCATAGCACCGCCTGCATTACCCGCTGTTGGAATAACCATTCGTTTAATTCCCAATTCTTTTGCTTTAGAAACGCCCATACTCAATCCCCTTGCCTTAAATGAACCAGTAGGATTTACAGATTCGTCTTTTAAATAAAGCGCATTTAAACTCAATTGATTCGATAATTTATTCAGATGGCTAATAGGAGTGTAGCCTTCATTTAAGGATACAATATTGCTTGAATCTAAAATGGGTAATGCAAAATGATACCTCCACATTGAATAATCATTTGCAATAATTTCTTTAATGGATTGATTCCTCAAATCATATTCTGCAGACAATGGAACATTGCAGCATGTAGCGAAAGTCTGAACTACTTGATGATCAAAGAAAGTATTGCATTTGCTACATACAAGATGGTTAATCAATGACCCGTTGAAGCGATGGTTATTCATGCTGCAAATTTACCTGGCAGTAAATAACATCAAATGATTAAATAGTTATATTCAATAACTACAAGTTATAGATAGATTTAGCCATTTTAATAAAACACTTATTTAAATCACTGTTTTCTCCTTTTCGCTCTATAAAGAAGAATTGTCTTTGTAAAGCAAGACCTTCAATAGTAATTTCTTTTAATTCTCCAGCTTTTAATTCTTTTGCTATCGATATTCTAGGAAGAAAACCTAAAGAGTCGGATTCTAAAAGAAAATTCTTAAGGGCTTCTGTTCCGCCCAATCTTACTTTTACATTCAACTGAGCAAAATTAATTTTATGTTTAGCTAATGATCTTTTTAATACAGCTAAAGTTCCACTGCCTATTTCTCGTAAAGCAATGGGCAATTGAATTAATTCATGAATGGAATAATTTCTTTTCTTTAGCAGTTTACTTTTACTGCTGCAAACAGCTACCACTTTATCGGTGATAAATGGAGTGTATTGAATTTGATTGACTTTGCTGTTTTCTTCTATGATACCCAAGTTGATTTGTTTTGCTAACAGAGCATCTTTTACCGAAGCTGAATTCCTATTCAATACACTAATTTCAATTTGTTGATATTGTTGATGAAAATTAGATAAGACTTTAGGCAATATGTATAAGGCTACAGTGGTGCTTGCACCTAGTTTTAAATTACCCTTTGCTTGAATTGCATCATGTAAAATTGATAGTTCAAATTCAGTTTTATGTTCAATTTCTTTTACAAATTGAAGTCTTTCATACAATAGATTACCAGCAGCTGTTAATTCAATTTGTAAACCCTTTCTTTCAAACAATTTAGTTTTGTATTGCTCTTCTAACAATTGAATATGTTTGCTGATTGCAGGCTGAGAAATAAACAATAATTGACTGGCTTTAGAAAAACTCAGTTCTTCTGCAACATTCATGAAAACCACATGTCGCATTGATATCATGATACACTATTTTGCGAGACTTTGAATTACATCATATTTGGTCACAATATGATAGTCGCCTTTTTCGTCTTTCGCTAAAACTGCTCCAATTTCTTTATTGATTAAACTGCCTAATCGTTCAACAGGAGTGTCAAAATCTACAACAGGATATGCAGGTTCAATCACACTATTAACAATTGCATTTTTGATTTCAGGATTGCTGAATACTTTTTGAAATAATCCGTTTTCACTAACAGCGCCAATGGGTTGACCATCTTGCATTACCGGTATATGTTCAATATCATATTTCTTCATTAGCTCAACTGTTTCTGCTACTGTATTGTCGGGACTAATAGAAACCAATCTTTTCGCATGCCTCCCATTTACGATGTCTTTAAAGGTTTTAACGTCTAAGAAACCTCTTTCCATCATCCATTGGTCATTATAAATTTTACCTACATACCTACTGCCATGATCATGAAAAATGCATACAACTACTGCGTCACTGGGTAGTTTATCCTTGAGTTGTATTAATCCTTGTAAGCAAGAACCAGCGCTGTATCCACAAAATAAGCCTTCCTCTTTAGCAATTCTTCTTGCCATTACCGCACCATCTTTATCGGTAACTTGTTCAAAATGATCAATCACACTCATATCATAGTTTTCAGGTAGAAAATCTTCCCCAAATCCTTCACTGATATATGGGTGAACAAATTTCATATCAATCTCGCCCGTCTTATAGTAATTGGTCAACAATGAACCGTAAACATCAATGGCCCAAATTTGAATATTTGGATTTTTTTCTTTTAAATACATAGCAGTTCCAGTAATGGTTCCACCTGTTCCTGCTGTACAAACTAAGTGTGTAATTTTCCCTTCTGTCTGTTCCCAAATTTCAGGTCCTGTACTTTCATAATGTGCTTGACGATTGGCTAAATTATCGTACTGATTCATGTACATAGAGTTTGGAATTTCTTTCCCCAAACGTTTTGCTACACTATAATAACTTCTTGGATCTTCTGGCAATACATTGGTAGGACAAACAATCACTTCTGCGCCAACAGCTTTTAAAATATCTGCTTTCTCTTTAGATTGTTTATCGGTTGTTACAAAAATGCATTTGTACCCTTTCACGCATGCAGCTAGGGCCAATCCCATTCCTGTATTACCACTGGTTCCTTCAATGATGGTGCCTCCTGGCTTAAGCTTGCCTTCTTGTTCCGCTACTTCAACCATTTTCAAGGCCATTCTATCTTTAATGGAGTTGCCTGGATTAAAATAATCCACTTTTGCTAGGATGGTTCCTGGAATACCTTTAGATACTTTGTTTAACTGTATAATAGGAGTGTTCCCAATTGTTTCTAAGACATTTTTCTTCCACATAAAAACGAACGCTTGTTTGTACAAAGGTATTGTTTTGACCTAATAGTTGGTATCAACAGAAAATAAGTGTGGATGTTTCGGCGTAATGGTAGAATAAAAATCCATTATTTCCTTCATGGTAGCTGGATAAGTTGTAGGAATAACGGTTTTTCCTATGCCCGCTATTTTTTTACCATAATCTACATAGCCTAATAAAATGGGCACATTGGCATTAATGGCTACATGAAAAAATCCAGTCTTCCATTCTGTACGTTTGCTTCTCGTGCCTTCTGGTGTGATTACAATAATTAATTCTTGACGATCGTCAAACAATTGTGTCATTGCCTCTACAAAACTAGGTCTATTGCCATCTTTCCTTGGTGTTCTATCAATGGCAATTCCTCCTAGTGGCTTCATGATTAAACTAAATGGAAATTGCATCCATTCTTTCTTTACGGTAAAGCGAATTTTTAATCCATATACGCCAAAGGACAGTATCATGTACCAAAAATCCCAATTGCTAGTATGAGGAGCTGCAATAACAATGCATTTATGGATATCCTTAGGTAAATTAGTATCTAATTTCCAACCGCTCAATTTCAAGAGAAACATACAAATTTTGCGGTACATGGTAACTATTTTGGGGTGTTAAGAAGCTTGAAACGAATCAGCCATCTTAGTGCAAATATTGCTAGCAATCATTTTTTCTGCTAATGCAATCATATTTGAAAAAGCTTTTGCAGAACTGATGCCATGCCCAATGATAACAGGCTTAGCTACTCCAAGAACGGGAGTGCCTCCATAGTTCTCATAATGAAAGCGATTTAAATATTCGTCATTTCCAAGACCTCTTTGTTTTGCTAAGTCATAAAAAGACTCTGCCATTTTTAGTACAATATTCCCTGTGAATCCATCACAAACCATTACATCAGCTTTTTCATTAAAGAAATCCCTTCCTTCAATATTGCCTATGAATTTAATTTGATGATTATCTTTCAAAAGAGGGTAGGTGGCTTGTGCTAAAATATTGCCTTTCCCTTCTTCTTCTCCTACATTCACCAATCCTACAGATGGTGTTGCAATTCCAAGTATATGCTCTGCATATAAACTACCTAGTATGGCAAATTGATTGAGTAGTTCAGGCTTACAGTCGGCATTTAATCCTACATCTAATAAAACACCTGTGGATCCATTCAGTTTAGGGATTACTGTTGCTATCGTAGGTCTACTCACTCCTTCAATGGCCTTTATACTAAACATTGCGCCAACTAA
The DNA here is from genome assembly GCA_002786355.1 of Sediminibacterium sp. FEMGT703S. Classification (GTDB taxonomy): domain Bacteria; phylum Bacteroidota; class Bacteroidia; order Chitinophagales; family Chitinophagaceae; genus Sediminibacterium. The sequence continues at coordinate 26,666 of PGCO01000003.1, read as the reverse complement.
CATTGCGCCTGTGTTTCCTGCACTTATGAATGCATCAATTTTGCCTGTTGCTAATAATTGAAACCCGATGGCAATAGAAGATTTTTGTTTCTCTTTTAATGCTTTGGTGGGGTGTTCATGGTACCCAATTATTTCAGGAGCATGTATTAAATGCAAATTAGGCGATGAAATTTCATACTCCTTTAATAAAGGTTGTACTGAATTTTCATCACCTATGCAATATAAGTTTACTGCGATATTATTTTTAGACAGGTACAGAAGTACTCCTTTCACCGCTTCTAACGGTGCAAAATCTCCTCCCATCATGTCTATTCCTATATTCATTGCAGTAAGCTAAGGGTATAACTGATCTGTAAAGGTTACGCTTTCAACGGTGCTTTTTCAGCAACTAACTTTCCTTTATAGAACAATTTTCCTTCGCTAACATGTGCACGATGGCGTACATGAATTTCTCCGGTAGTTGAATCTTTGCTCAATGTAACTTCTTGTGCTACATAGTGCGTTCTTCTTTTTGCACTTCTCTGCTGTGAATGTCTGCGTTTTGGATTTGGCATTGCTCAAAATTTATGGTAACAAAATTTTTAATCTAAATCTTTAAACTTTTCTAATCCCTTCCATACGGTTGGGGTACTATCTTTTGTTGCTTCTTCTTCCATCTTCCTCAATTTCTCTAACACTTCTTTGTTGCACTTTGGCCCACCTATTTCTTCAGGGGCACAAGTTTTTTGCAAAGGTATGCTCAAGTTGACAAATTCATAAATCCAATTAGCTACCTGTAGATGACTCTCGTTTCTACTGATATAATATACATCTGGATCTTCTTCCTGCTCATTTAGTGTGTCGGGTTCATCCACCATTTTAACAATGATGTTGAACTCGTCCCATAACTGAAGTGGAAGCGTATTTCCGCAACGGTCACATCCCGCCTGTATGCTACCGTCAATATCAAATTTCAATTGCATGAAACCTGATTTTTTGTCTAGTAGCAACTTCACAGTAGCTTCACAATTACTGAAATCTTGCTCGCCAAATGGAATAAAGAACTTATCATCCACCTTGTATTCGTATACATGAACACCCGGCTTCAAACCCACAAATGCGATCTCATATTCGCGCCGATGATTCATATCCACGTTTTTAAGGGTTTGCAAAGGTAGAAAAAACAGCCCAATTTGCCAAAGTAAACTAAAAATAAGGTCTATAAATGGAAGCTCCATCCTAACTTTAGTCTCGAATTGAGCAAATATGCAGCTAATTATAGATGAAAAAAAGATAAAAAATACTTTTTTACTGCTGCTAGGAGGTGTTTTAACCTATTTAGTCGGAGAATCGGATTCGTTTGTGGATAACTGGTATGCTGGAAAATTTTATCCACTTTGGTCTAATTGCTTAAAAAGTATATCCAATTTATTGCCATTTAGCATTGGGGACTTATTTTATTCGGTTCTTATTTTATACTTCACTGTCCATTTTATTAAGTGGTTTATCAAATTATTATATTCCCATAGTCGATTGGCTTTACTGGGTTCAGGGCTGCTTAGAATGATACAATTGTCCTTATTGACCTACATATTATTCCAAATATTTTGGGGATTCAATTACAAAAAAGGAGGGATTGCATTACAGTTAGGCTTAAATCCTACTAGTTATACCCAAAAAGAAATTACCAGTTTAACGAATCAGTTAATTGATTCTGCCAATTTTTATCGAAAAAAAATAGGGTCAGGAGCGTTACCAAGTTTCTCTAAAACTCAATTAATTGAAAATGCTCAAAAAGCATACAATCAAGCTGCTTTAGATTATCCCTTTTTAGCTAACAATATTCAATCAATTAAATTTAGTTTATTCGAACCAATTGCTGATTATATTGGCTTCTCTGGTTATTACAATCCATTTACGGGCGAAGCGCATTTGAGAAAAGATTTACCAACAATTCTAAATCCTGCAATCCTTTGCCATGAAGTAGCCCATCAATTAGGGTATGCTAGTGAAAGTGAAGCAAGTTTTGTTGGGTACCTTACTGCAAAATTCAGCACTGATCCATATTTGCAATATTCTATGTATTTAGATTTATTGGGGTATTCGCTGAATGAACAGTACCTTTTGTACGCTAAAGAAAATTTTACTTCATTTGAGGAAGTTGTCAAAAACAATCGAAGTAGAATGGATTCATTGGTAAAAAAAGATCGCAAAGACATTAGAGATTTTTTTTATGCTCGTCGGAATATAATTAGCCCAATCAGTAATAATTTATACGATCAATTTTTAAAAATGAATCAGCAAATGGCCGGAATTGATAGTTACAATGAAGTAATTGCTTGGCTAATTAGTTATCAAAAAAAGTATAAAAATGAAAATTAATCATACGTTTAAATTAATTATTTCCATAGTTGCAACTGTCGGGCTTGGCTCTCTAGGTGGTATTTTCACCATCGCAGAAATAACAACTTGGTATGCTGGATTAAATAAGCCTTTGTTTAATCCGCCCAATTGGATTTTCGGCCCTATGTGGACTACATTGTACTTTTTAATGGGAATTAGCTTCTATCTAATCTGGAAACTACCCGAAACTGCAATCCGAACTCAAGCCATCCGACTATTCATTATTCAATTTATATTGAATTTTTGTTGGTCAATTATTTTCTTCTCCATGCACCAAATTGGTTGGGCATTTATAGAAATTATTTGCATGTGGGTATTTATTTTACTCACTATTGTGCAATTCAGAAAGCTTTCAGTGACTGCTGCAGTTTTACTAATTCCCTATTTATTATGGGTAAGTTTTGCAAGTCTACTTAATGGAAGTATTTGGCGATTAAATTAAAATTTATTCTTCCACATCATGCTTTCAATGGGCTTATTGGGTTGACCACTGTATTTGGCATTGCCTTTCTGATTATACTTTACCCCAATTTCTCCATCAACGGGAAAATATATTAATTGCCCAATTGGCATACCCTTATACACTCTCACTGGCTGTTTACAAGAGATTTCTAGAGTCCAGTTGCCGCAAAAACCCACGTCACCTTTTCCGGCCGTAGCATGGATATCAATACCCAATCTTCCAGTAGATGATTTGCCTTCCAAAAATGGCACATGTGCATGCGTCTCAGTATATTCTTCGGTTACGCCTAAATAAAATCCACTAGGGTGCAATACATAGCCTTCTTCAGGAATTTCAAAATAGGTAATAGTGTTGTGCTTTTTAGCATCTAATACTTCATCCGTATAAGTAGCTAACCATTTGCCAAGGTGTACATCGTAGCTGTTGCTTCCTAAATCGGCTCTATCGTAAGGTTCAATTTTAATAGTTCCTTTTTCGATTTCTTCTAAAATGCGTAGATCGCTTAAAATCATTCCCGTTATATTTTACCAATGAGTTGCAAAAAAATACTAATTATGCAAAATAGTTTAAATTCCATTTGTGCCCATTTATTTTCAAAAAATAATCAATGATTTTACTCAATTAGCCGTTTGGAAGATTGAGGAAACAGAGTCCTTTTTTGCCCAAAAAGTATCTGTACAACAGCAGGTAAACCATCCCCATAAGCGATTACAGCACTTAGCGGGGAGGTTTTTACTCCCTTTTTTATATGCAGACTTTCCGAGTGAGTTAATTCAAATCGCCAATACCCGTAAACCGTTTTTACCTGATGAAGCCTACCATTTTTCCATTTCGCATTGTGGAAATTATGCAGCGGCTATCGTTAGTTCTACTCAACGGGTTGGGGTAGATGTTGAATTAGTTACCCATCGAGTGAATAAAATCAGGCATAAATTTTTGCATATCAATGAATTGATTGATTGGAAGATTGAGGGATTAGAAGAACAAGAAAAATATCGCACCCTCACCTTATTATGGAGTGCAAAAGAAGCCATGTTCAAATGGTGGGGAAGGGGAGATATAGACTTTAGTGAGTGTATGCAAGTAGAAGCTTCTATCTTGGCACCATCGGGTATATTAAAAGCAAATTTTAAAAAAGATGATTTTTGTACTGCTTTAGAATTACATTATTCCCTAAACAACGAATTGAGCTTAGTATGGGTATTTAAAGACTAGTTTAATCGTACTTGCCTGTTTTGGGCATTTTCTTTAAATATTTTAGTAGCGTACATTTCAAATGGGTTTTTAATAATTGACCCATTGTGCGTGCTTTTAAATATGGAGGATAATTAAAATGAATAAATAAAGCTTCTCTTAATTCAGCTATTTTTTCATTTGTAGAAATTGGATCATCGTCCATAATGTCTAATAGTTCTTTCACTCTATATCGAGAAGACACTAATCTAAAAGTCATCATTGTTTTTTCTTCAGCTTGGTATTGTTCGATTGATCGTTTGTCTAAATGCGTTAAGACCATATTTACCAAAGCCTGATTGTCTTTAAAAAATTGGGGTAGGTATAAATTTTTACGTCCCTCATACGATTGTTGATCAAAATCAATTGCCCTAATACGATACTGAAAGTCTTCAATATCCGGAATGATATTTACGACAAAATTATAAGAACGCATATCTCCTAATAACTGAACAAAACAACGTTCATTAAATTTCACAAACTCTTTAGCTAGCCTGATTTTATTGGTATTACTTGCATCAACATAATCTCGGATAAACAAGTCACCCGGAATACCAGGAATATGTTCTTCAATAAGCGTGTCTTTACTTGTAAAATATGTAATGCGGTTAGGCGATAGAATATGCTCTAACTCCAATCCATAAATCCTACTGGCATCTGCTCTTTTGATATAATAATGATCGTAATTATCGTTAAACTTATTCACTATTCTAATACGAAATGGCTGACTATTCCCAAAATAACAATAATCAATTCTTGCTACATCTAAGTGGTTTGCAAAACTTAAATCGCCTTCTGTTTTTAAAATCGCATATACTTTTACCAAGCTTTCCCTTAAGAAATCCCATTCTCGCATATCATACGATACTTGTTCCCAAGCAGTATCTTTCCCATTCTTATCTTTTAAAGGAATGGTATACGTAAATCTTTGTAAATCTTCATAGCTAAAGGGGAGTAAGACCTCTCTGCCATAACGTTTTAAATATTGGCGTAAGTCTTCCTTAATGGGAAACATGGGTTTCCTTCTTGAGGGAATATTGGCTTTACCTTCTGGGTTGATATGGTCAAAGAAATTAATCAATTAACAAATTGTCATTATCTTCTAATAAATTCAAATTAACCGCATCTGCGCCAGCAATTCCTTCTACTGATCCTTGAATATGTGCGGCATTTAATAAAACTTTTTCGAGCTGTTTTTCACGGGCTTTCCAAAGTCTTTCCATTGTATCTCTTTCTTTTTGAATACTTTGACGCATGCTCATAAATCCTTCTCGAATGGCTTTCCATTGTTCGCTAAACTCAGTGCCAGTTAAGTAATCGTAAAGCATCACCATTTTATCACCCTTATTTTCTTGGCTTTTTCGAGCATCAGCAATTTTTAACAAAGCATTCCTCAACAATAAAGCCACACTTCTTACCTCATTAAATGTACAGATATACACCCCATCTTTTTCTCCAAATCTATCCATGTCTTTAGGGAAAGTTTGCGTAACAATCACTGCTACATCTGCCCCATGACTGCGCATATCTTTTTTAAGTTTTTCAATCCACTCATTAGAAAAGTCTTTGGTTCGCTTGCTCTCATAAATAATTTTTCCAGACTCATTCCCAAATTGATTACGTACGATTTGTATACAATCCGCGCCTCGTACCCCTTTGCCCACTTCTTCAATTTTATCAAATGGAAAAGTGGATTGCAGCATTTCTTCTAACATCAGCTCCTGCACTTCGCCTTGTAATTGCATACTTCCCTGCTCAGACTTTCTGCGCATTTCTTCTACCAGTTTTTTCTGGTCTTCTATTTGCTTCTCCAACTCCTTGGTTCTTAATTGGTATTCTTGCTCTTTTAAATTAATTTTCTCGGATTCTTCCTTTTGTAGTTGCTCTTTTAATTTAGCGCGTTCTTCCATTAACTGACGTTGAATGGTCAATTGCATTTCCGCTTCTTTTGTTTTTAAAGCTTGTTCTTTTTGCAAGAATTCCAATTCTTTTCTTCTAGACTCCTTTAATTTTTCCGCGTTATCTGTAACTTCTTGTTGCAACAATTTAAGCTGATTCTCATAATCAGCAGCCAAAGATTTTCTGACTGCTTCTTGCATTTCAGTTTGCATCTTCTTTTTCTCTGCTTCAAGTAGTTCAGCGGTTTCAATTTCTTTTTTCTTTTGCCATTCTTTCATTTTACCACGCAGCTCTTTCTCAATTTCATCTCGCATCGTATCGCCGGGTTCAAATTGGTGGCTACAATTAGGGCAGGTTATAATAAAACTAGACATATATCAATTTTCAGCTGTGAAGGTATTAAAATTGGATGGAGACATGGAAATATGTTCAATAATGCTCATTTTTGTTGACAATTCATTACTTATGAGTGTTAAATATTTAATTAAAAATGTTGCTGTTGTAAATGAAGGTGAGATTCAAATAACAGATGTTTTATTTTATAATGAATACATACAGAAAATCGGATTGATTCAACCTCAGGATGATTTCCTTGTAATAAATGGAACCGGTAAATATCTTTTGCCAGGTGTAATTGATGCACAGGTTCATTTTAGAGAACCTGGTTTAAGTAATAAAGGAGATATTTTTTCTGAATCTAGGGCAGCAGCAGCAGGAGGGGTAACTTCATTTATTGATATGCCCAATACGGTACCAAATGTGTTGACGAATGAACTACTTAAACAGAAATATGAAATTGCATCGGCAAATTCAGCTATTAATTATGGCTTTGCAATGGGAATTAGTGCAAGTAATATGGATGTTCTACTTGCAAGTGATACAACGCAGTACATAATGATAACCGATGATGGACTATATTTTTCAGGGAAAGGAAATATACTAGCTGACAATAATGATTTAATGGATCAGATTTTTTCAAGATCTAAATCTTTGATTGCAATCCATGCTGAAAAAGAAGCCATCATTGAAGCCAATGAAATAAAATTTAAGGAAGAGTTTGGAGACAATATCCCGGCGAAAATGCATCCGATCATTCGTAGCGAAGCAGCTTGTTATGCTGCTTCAAAAGATGCAATCGATATTGCTAACAAGTACAATGCGCGTTTACATATATTGCATTTATCAACAGAAGCAGAAACGCATTTATTCCGCAACGATTTACCTTTAACAGAAAAGAATATTACTTGTGAAGTATCTGTTCATCATCTGTGGTTTTCTGACATTGATTACGAAAAGTTAGGAATGCGCATCAAATGGAATCCTGCCATAAAATCGATGAAAGACAAAAATGGTCTTATGAAGGCATTGTTAGAAGATAAGATAGATATGATTACCACCGATCATGCACCTCATTTACTCGAAGAGAAAGATGTCCCTTATTTTGAATCAAAATCTGGTGCTCCAATGGTGCAACATACACTAAGTTGTATGTTGTCATTTTATCAAGAAGGGGTTATTTCAATGGAAAAAATAGTTGAAAAAATGTGCCATAATCCTGCACTTATTTACAACATTGCAAAAAGAGGATTTATCAAAGAAGGTTATTATGCAGATTTAGTGCTTGTAGATTTTGAAGAAAGCTGGGTAGTAAGTAAAGAAAATATATTGTATAAATGTGGTTGGTCTCCTTTAGAAGGAACTCAGTTTAATTCGACCATAAGAAAAACATTTGTGAATGGCCAACTTGTATATGAAAATGGGATTATTGTAGAAAATATTCGAGGCAAAGCTTTATCCAATTCATAACAGAGTGAATATGTTTAAAGACAGAAGGCTTGTGATTGCAACCATGCACAAAAAAGAACAAGTAATCGCGCCCATTTTAGAATCTGGATTAGGGGTTAAATGTATACTTCCTGAACATTTCAATTCAGATCAATGGGGTACTTTTTCAGGTGAAATTGAACGTAAACATGATCCAATCGAAACCGCAAGGCAAAAATGCTTAAAAGCAATGGAGTTGACTGGTTGCGATATAGGAATTGCTAGCGAAGGATCTTTTGGCCCACATCCGAGTATATTTTTTATACAGGCCGACGATGAATTCCTTTTGTTGATTGATTCAAAAAATAATATAGAAATTGTCTGCAGAGAATTAAGTACCAAGACTAATTTTAATTCAAAAGTCATTCAAACTGAAAAAGAATTACTTGACTTTGCATTAATGGTTGGTTTTCCATCACATGGTTTAATTCTAAAAGGAATAAATGATGATCAAAATACCATACATAAAGGAATTATTGATCAAGATGAATTAATTCAGTTGTTTAACCAGTTAAAACAACACAGCTTGAGGGTACAAGTAGAAACGGATATGCGGGCAATATACAATCCTACAAGAATGTCTGTCATTGAAGTGCTTGCCAGAAAACTTGTCACAAAAGTTCATTCAACATGTCCTCATTGTGAGATGCCTGGATTCGACATTACAGACTTTAGAGCTGGATTGAGTTGTAGTTTATGTGGTATGCCCACAAAATCTACTATTGCCCACATATCCGTTTGTAGTCACTGTGGTTTTACAAAAGAGGACTTATTTCCTAACGGTAAAACCACAGAAGACCCTATGTATTGCGACCGTTGTAATCCTTAATTAAAATTTTTCAGGTAAACTTAAGAATGGAGTTTTACCATCGGTAATAATCAATTTACTGTTGTTGCTATTAGACAAAAATTTAAATGCTTCAATTTGTCTTAATTTTAAAATGGTTGGTGTTAACGTTTTATTGATTGTATCGTTGGCTCTTCTGATTGCCAATGCCTCGGTGGTCATTGCATTTGCTTTACCTTCAGCTTCAATTTCAAACATACGTTTTCTTGCTTCAGCTTGTATGATTGCTGCATTTTTTTCTCCCTCGGCTTGAATGCGGGCAATTTCTTTTTTACCTTCTGCTTCTATGATTTTTCTTTCTGCATCACGTTTTTCTCTTTCTTTAACAAACTCCATTCGCTGTGCATCTTGTTCAGCTTGCAATTTTTCTTCAATGGTTCTTGCTAACCCTTCAGGTAAACGAATGCTTTTCATCAATACATTATCGATCACAAAACCTCTTGGCTCAAGAATATCCGTCATCTGTTTGCGAATTGCACTCTCAATTTGAGCTCTTTCGCCACTATGCATATCTTTTGCTAAAAATTTTGAAGTAATATCTGCAGCTGCTGATCTAAATACTGGGAGAATTACTTCGCTTTCGTAATTAAGGCCAATATTTTGAACAATTTTGGGTGCAGCTTCTGGCTTAATTCTATATAAGATAGAAATTTCAGAACGTATGGTTAAACCCTCTTTAGAAGGCAGGTCGGGTTTTACTTCAATATTCATTGAACGAGTAGGCACTTTTAAGATAGTTGTTGTAAGAAGGTTATAACCTTTAGGACCTTGCTCCACAAATACTGGATCAATTTTCCCTAATCTTCTTTTAACACCCACTTCGCCTTGTCGAATTACTGTACATGAGCTAACAAGGATAACTAAAACGATTAAAAATGTAAAATTGCGTTTCATAAAAATAGGTTTGGTGAAAAAAATATTCTCTTATTAAAAACCAATTTTTATGCCACTAAAACGGGAATTTTTGCTTTATTCTTAAAAGGTATAAAAATACTTTTCCTTTAACGGAATCTTCCCAATTATTGCTGTTTAAATTCGATGCAGAATAATGCCCAATCCGCAATATATTGAGCTTGTGCTTTAGGTATGAAAGGGATAGTAACAGTTTCACCAGCTGTATACAATTCAATTGTAGCAAGGTTTTTTCTTCTTTGGAAAGGACTTGTTTTGATAGATACTTGTTGGATTTTATTAAAGTTTAGCAAGATGTTTTCTTCTCCCCAAATACCTTTTTGTATTTGGATAGTAGTCTTATTCATCCAAAACCGAAATTTTTTATATTTTACCCAATTTGAAATTGTTGAATAAATAAAAATTAGTAAGGGGATAATTATGTACACAGGATTCCAAAAATAGATTGCTATAGCACCTATTAATGTTATCGGTAGTACAAATAAAACAGTTTCTCTCCAGCCATAAGTTTTGTCTACACTGTTAGGCTTTTCATCTTGCGAAGGCCATATTGCTTGATAAGGTGAAATCAATTGATACAATAAAGCTGATTGCATTATAGGTAGCTGAATATGTTGTTTTGGTTTAAGTATGTCTTCTCCTGTCATAAAAAACCGAACGATTTTAATTCCTAGCGCTTTTCGAATAAAATTATTGTCCCAACTAATTAACTGAACCTTATTTTGAATGAGCATTTTTTGTTGGGTTTGTAAAAATCCCCATTCCATTTGAAACCCTTTTTTGTTAGAAAATATGGTCATTTCATTATATCGAAGCAATACTCGAATAAATGAGACAATTAATGTGACTAATAAGCCAAAAGTTAATAAAGTCAAAATACCCAAAGTAGAAAAATCGGCTTGTTCAACTTGCTCATCAATAATATTGGATGCATCATAGCCAAATAATTGTTTTAAATCTTCAATTCTTGAATAGGCAAATCCAAGTATAATTAAGAATGTTCTGATATGATTTTCAGAAATGGCTAATTTTATTACGTCTGCAAATCTTATTCCCATAATCTGCACCTGTTCAATATTTTTTTGCTGTATCGTTTCAATTGCGGCATTTTGTAACAATGCTTGAAGTGATATCGCTCGCTCTTTGCTAATTGCTTCAATTTCTATTTCGGTTGCTTCGGATCCTGCCGTTTCAATCTTAAGTTTACAGGTATTGGTTAATTTATGCAAGTAATTTTCTATTAAGTGAACAGATTGTACTCTATTGATAGGCACAATGGTAATAGATTTCGATAGTAACCCACTTTTAACCATTAATTCAGTTCCTTGTATGTAAATACGAAATTTGAAAAAATTAATTAATTGTTTAAGATGTATTAATAATATCAAAAAAGTTATTCCTAAAACAAAATACACACCAAAGCTGGTATTTCTTTTTGTTTCATTTTGTTCATTGATGATTATTCTACCTAGTGCAATTAAAACAAGGGGCCAGCTATCTTTGATTATTTTGACTAAAATAAACACCAATGCAACAGGGGAGAGCTTTTGCGGCTCAGACCAATCAAATTTGTTGGTGCTCATCAGTTTCAATTTTATTAATTATAAAAGCCTTCAACTGTTCAGCAGTATCCTGCTTTAAGCCATTAATGCTAATATCAATATCATTACTTGCAGCTGTATTGAGTTTTATGGAAGCTAAACCAAATTTTCTCCCAATAGGCCCACTAAGTAATTCACAATGCTGCACTTTAACAAATGGAATGATATAGGTTGATTGAAAAAGCCATCCTTTTTTAAAAATTATATCCTTATCCCTTAATGCCCATGCCAAATTTTTAAATCCAATTTCAATAAATGCTATTAAAACAACTATGCATAGTAGAATAGTTCCAATAACCGACAAAACAATCCATGATTTCTGTAATGACTCAATCCAATAAAATATTGGTAAAAGAATACTAATAACTAAACCAAAAAAGAAACTCCAGCTAATGTAGAGCACTTTTTTGTAACTAGTTTCAACAGGCGCTAAATCTACTTCGCTATATTTTGGAATTTGAGCTGATGAGATTGCTTGATTTATTTGACTCACTGGCTCAATTAAATCCCATAAATTACCGTACAAATCTTTAAATACTGCTACAGTTCCATATATTTCCCTACTAGGTTCTCTTATGATGGTAATTTGATGATTTAGTAAATTTTGATAATCGCGTTTAAAATCATCGGTGTGTAAGAATAAAAAGACACGACCACCGGTTTGATTACCAATTCTTGATTGCTGTTCATCAGTAGCAGCTTTAGCTAACAACAAACTACATGTTCCCAACCCTTTTGGCTTTACTTTTACCCATCTTTTGCTTTCACTGAGTTTAGTATCTTCAATTAAATCAAAATGTAATTGTTTAGTGTAATATTCGATCGCTCTATCATAATCATCTACTACGATTGATATTTGTGCTAAAAATTGGTTCATTATTACTGCTTATAAATTAACTAAAATGCGGTCTAATATAACTTGATTGATTGTGTATTTGAATATATAAATATATGCCTTATATTTATTCCTATGGGACTACAAACAAGTATGCGGAACAAAAATATAGATGACCTAAGTGCCCGAAAAGGTTGGCTATTTCCATTCATTTTAATTACCAGCTTGTTTTTCTTTTGGGGATTTGTGCACAATATTGACCCTATATTAATTGCGCACTTACGTAAAACCTTTCAGCTATCGATTTTGCAATCCTCTTTGGTGGATTCAGCAGTTTTTATTGCCTATTTTTTGATGGCTATACCTGCGGGATTAATCATGAAAAAATATGGTTATCGTTCAGGAATTATAATTGGATTATTATTTTTTGCATGCGGGGCATTTTTGTTTGTGCCAGCAGCCAATACCCATACGTATGGATTCTTTTTAGGCGCATTATTCATTATAGCATGTGGATTGGCTATTTTAGAAACAGCTGCCAATCCTTATGCCATTGTATTAGGACCTGCAGAAACAGCAGCTTTCCGTTTAAATTTGGCACAGTCTTTCAATGGATTAGCTGCATTCATTGCACCCCTGGTAGGGCGATGGTTAATTTTAACCGATTCTGATAAAACAGATGCAGCAATCAGTGCGTTGTCGGGAGATGCTTTAGCGGCTTTTATTCAAACAGAAACCAACAGCGTAAAATTACCATTTGTTGTTCTTGGTATTGTGATATTAATCATGGCAATCATTTTCTATTTTACCCCATTGCCAGATATTAAAGAAGAGTCAAGTTCAGAAAATAACAGCTTTTTATACGCGCTTCAACATCCACAATTGGCATGGGCCGTTTTTGCACAGTTTTTTTATGTAGGAGCACAAGTTTGCGTGGGTAGCTTTTTCCTAGTTTTCGCAGCAACTTCGGCAGGTTTATCAGACAAAGAAGCAGCAACCTATACTGCATTCTACGGTGCTGCATTTATGATTGGCCGTTTTGCAGGTACTTTTTTTATGAAGTATATAAAACCAGTAAAACTATTAGCCATTTATGCAGTAATCAATATCTTACTTTCTTTAATAGCCATTTATGGTAAAGGAATGATTACGATTTATGCTCTAATCGGAATCGCATTCTTTATGTCAATCATGTTCCCAACCATTTTTGCTTTAGGAATCAACGGTTTGGGTAATGCTACTAAACCAGCTTCTAGTTTAATCATTATGTCTATTGTAGGGGGAGCAGTGCTGCCGCCAATTTTGGGCATTATCTCCGATAAAACAGGCAGTATACAAAATGGGTATTTTATTCCCTTCATTTGTTTTATTGTTGTCTTATTATTTGCGCTAAAAATGCGAACAATCAAAAAAGAAATATTGCAATAATGATGAACGAGAATAATATTATCCGACAAGTCATCCGCATGCATCCAACCGACAATGTATTAGTTGCATTAACCGATTTGGAAAAAGATACAGTGGTTGAATTTGAAAATCAAGTTTATACATTAAGAGATACAATAAAAGCCAAACACAAGTTTTATACTAGCGACCTGCCAGAAGGAGCTGAAGTGATTATGTATGGGGTATTAATTGGTAAAATACAAGCCAATGTTTTGAAAGGCAGTTTAATGACTACAGATAATTTAAAACACGCTGCTGAACCCTATGGATACAGGGGGGTGTCTTATCATTGGCAGGCACCTGATGTTTCAAAATATGCACACACCACATTTAATGGATATTATCAAAACGATGGCCAAGTAGGAACTGCTAATTATTGGTTATTTATTCCTACCGTATTTTGTGAGAATAGAAACTTAGATGTTATTAAAGAGGCTTTGCATCATCAATTAGGATATGCTGTATCGGATAAATATTTACGCTATACACAAGATTTATTAACTGCTTTTAAAAATGGCCAAAGCCTTGACTCAGTCAATATTAGTTTAACACCTACTGCCAATATCAACAGAGTATTTAAAAATGTAGATGGCATAAAATTCTTAAACCACCAAGGAGGATGTGGGGGTACAAGACAAGATGCTGCTACATTGAGTGCGTTGTTGGCATCTTATGCCAATCATCCCAATGTTGGGGGCATTACAGTATTAAGCTTAGGATGTCAGCATTTACAAGTTCAACATTTAGTGAATGATATTAAGATTCAAAATCCACTATTTGATAAACCATTATATGTTTTTGAACAACAAGAATCTGAAAGTGAAGAACAATTAATTGCGCATTCAATTAAACAAACTTTTGAAGGGCTGATTCAAATTAATCATAAGCAAAGACAACCTGCGCCTTTAAGTAAATTAACCATTGGTGTAAAATGTGGCGGAAGTGACGGATTTAGCGGTGTTTCTGCTAATCCTGCTGTGGGTTATGCAGCAGATTTATTGGTTGCCTTAGGTGGAAAAGTTTTACTAGCAGAGTTTCCTGAACTATGTGGGGTAGAGCAAAACCTAATTGATCGATGTGTGAATGAAACTATTGCTCAAAAATTTATTCAATTAATGCAATCCTATGATGCATTGGCGCATCAAGTGGGTTCAGGATTTTATATGAATCCTTCACCAGGTAATATCAAAGATGGATTGATAACCGATGCAATGAAAAGTGCAGGAGCTGCAAAAAAGGGAGGCACTGCACCAGTAGTTGATGTATTAGATTATACAGAACCAGCTACAAAGCCAGGATTAAGTTTAGTCTGTACACCCGGCAATGATGTTGAAGCTACTACCGGAAAAGCAGCAGCAGGAGCAACTTTAATACTGTTTACAACAGGATTAGGTACTCCAACAGGAAATCCAGTATGTCCTGTTATTAAAGTGGCTACAAATGCAGTATTAGCTAAAAAGATGAGCGATATTATTGATATAGATTGTGGGCCTGTAATCAGTGGTGAAAAAACAATAGAAGAAATGGGGGAAGTTATTTTTGAATATTGTATCAATGCAGCAAGTGGCATCATCATTCCCAAAGCGGTGCAATTAAATCAAGATGATTTTATTCCTTGGAAAAGAGGAGTAAGTTTATAAAATTAATTTAGACAAATGTTTAGACTAGATCATAAAATAGCCGTGATAACAGGAGGGGGTAGCGGTATCGGAAAAGCCATTGCACAATTATATGCAAAACAGGGTGCCGTAGTACATATCATTGAACTCACAATGGATCAGGCCAACTCAACAGTAGACGAGATTCTAAAAGGGGGAGGACTTGCCTATGCGCATGCCTGTGATGTATCTATGAACGCATCAGTGATGAATACCTTTAATCAAATTGGTGCGATTGATATTTTGGTAAATAATGCAGGAATTGCACATATTGGTAAAGCCGACACCACATCTGAAGCAGATTTTGATAAAATCATGCAAGTAAATGTAAAGGGGGTATATAATTGTATTAGTGCTGCTATACCTCAATTGAGAAAGCAAAGTGGTGGTTCTATTATCAATATGGCATCTATAGCAGCTTGGGTTGGTATCGCAGATCGGTTTGCTTATTCCACTGCTAAAGGCGCCGTAATGGCAATGACATTGTCAGTAGCAAAAGATTATTTAAAAGAAAATATTCGCTGCAATTCTATTTCACCTGCCAGGGTACATACGCCCTTTGTAGACGGCTTTATCGAAAAAAACTATCCTGATCAACAAGCGCAAATATTTGAAAAACTATCACAATCTCAACCAATAGGCAGAATGGGTAAACCAGAAGAAGTGGCTTCATTGGCCTTATTTTTAGCCAGTGAAGAAGCTGCATTTATAACAGGCAGTGATTATCCTATTGATGGGGGTTTTATTAAATTGAATAATTAAGTAGCATGAATCATATAAACCGATTGATAATTAGAAAACTTGGTGCAATATTTATCTTATTGATTACTTGTATTCGCTTGAATGCACAGCAAAAAATAAATCCCGTTTCAATAAAGGACAAAATGCAGTGGTTCGCAGACGCCAAGTTGGGTATTTTTATTCATGCAGGAATTTATGCGGTAGATGGAATTGATGAATCATGGAGTTTCCATAACAAGAAAATAAGTTATGCCAATTACATGAAACAATTGAATGGGTTTACTTTAAAAAAATATAATCCCTCAGTTTGGGCTGAACTAATTCAAGAAAGTGGTGCAAAATATGCAGTAATTACCACCAAGCATCATGATGGGGTTGCCATGTATGATACCAAAATGAATGAGCTGAGTAGCATGAAAGCAACACCTGCTAAAAAAGACATGATTCAACCCTTCATCGAAGAATTACGTAAGCGAAATATCAAAACGGGTGCTTATTATTCTTTAATTGATTGGTCACACCAAGATTATCCGGGCTTTTTAAAAGATAGTTCTAGGTATCAAGTAAAAAATGATTACGATAGATGGAATCGATTCAGGAATTTTTTTCAAGGTCAAATCAAAGAAATAGCCAATCAGTTTAATCCAGATTTGTGGTGGTTTGATGGAGACTGGGAACATAGTGCAGAAGAATGGGAATCAGAAAAAGTGCGCAATATAATTCTGACAAAAAATCCCAATGCAATTATCAATGGTCGTTTACAAGGGTATGGTGATTATGACACCCCCGAACAAAATTTTCCAGTATCAAGACCAAAGGATAATTGGTGGGAACTTTGCATGACTACGAATGACAATTGGGGATTTCATCACGACAATAATTGGAAAACACCCTATGAAGTAATCACCATTTTTGTAGATGCAGTTGCCAATGGAGGTAATTTATTATTAGATATGGGGCCAATGGAAGATGGTACAATTCCTGCAGAACAAATCAATGTATTAAAAGAATTGGGTGCATGGAATAAAAAAAATGGGGAAGCCATTTTTAATACCATCGGTGGTATTCCTCAAGGTCATTATTATGGGCCTTCTACTTTGTCAAAAGATTCAACCAGTTTATATCTTTTTGTACATGGTAAAAACAGTGGTCAAATTATGTTAAAGGGATTAGAGAATCAAATAAAAGATATTACGGTACTGGGTTCTAGTATTCAACCAACACACAAAATAGTTGGAAAAATCAGTTGGAGCCATGTGCCCGGATTGGTTTATATCAACCTCCCTGAAACCTCATTAGACAAATATGTAACAGTCATTAAATTAACTTTAGACAAACCGATTAAATTATATAGAGGGCAGGGGGGATTATAAAAATATAAATTACAGCATATGAAATTGATTCGATTTGGAGAATTAGGAAAAGAAAAGCCAGGCATTATAATGAACAACAAATGGTATGATTTGTCTGCATTTTTTTCAGATTTTAATGAAGCTTTTTTTGAACAGGATGGTTTAAATCAACTACAATCCTTTATTGCAAAAAATCCTACTTTACCAGAAGTAGCGCAAAGCATCCGACTTGGTTCTCCAGTAGCAAGACCTTCAAAAATCATCTGTATTGGTTTAAACTATATAGATCATTGTAAAGAAACCAATGCGCCTATTCCGGAAGAACCGATTATTTTTTTTAAATCTACCACTGCATTATGTGGCCCCAACGATCAATTGATTATCCCACGCAACAGTGAAAAGACTGATTGGGAGGTGGAACTTGCATTTGTGATGAGCAAGAAAGCCAGTTATGTAGAAGAAGCAGATGCTATGAATTATGTGGCAGGATATTGTTTACATAATGATTACAGTGAAAGAGCTTTTCAGTTAGAGCGTGGTGGACAATGGGCAAAGGGTAAAGGATGCGACAGTTTTGCTCCCCTTGGGCCCTGGTTAGCTACCACTGATGAAATAGCTGATGTAAATAATTTAAATATGTGGTTGACCGTAAATGGTAAAACTTTTCAAAACAGTAATACATCGAACTTGGTTTTTAAAATTCCCTTTTTAGTACATTATATCAGTCAGTTCATGACTTTATTGCCCGGAGATATCATTAGCACTGGCACACCACCAGGAGTGGGTTTGGGCATAAAACCTGAACCAATATATATTCAGGCAGGGGATGAAATAGAATTAGGAATTGAAAATTTGGGCACTAGTAAACAAGTAGCAGTTGCATATAAATAATGAATCATGGCTATACAGCAATTTTGTTTGGCGTTAGATTTAGTTGATGACGAAGCTTTGATCGCTGATTATAAAGCCCATCACCAATCAGTTTGGCCTGAAGTGATTCAAAGTATAAAAGATGCTGGGATTCATTTGTTGAATATTTATTGTGTGGGCAATCGTTTGTTCATGATTATTGAAGCAGACGAAACATTTTCGTTTGAGAAAAAAGCAATGATGGATGCTAGTAATGAAAAAGTGCAGGAATGGGAGCAGTTGATGTGGAAGTTTCAGCAGGCATTACCATGGGCAAAGCAAGGGGAGAAATGGATGTTGATGAAAAAAATATTTGAACTGCCATGAGAATAGATAGCCATCAACATTTTTGGAAGTTCCATCCAATTAAAGATGCTTGGATTACCAATGAGATGCAGATAATTCAGCGAGATTTTATGCCTGATGATTTATTGGGAGTTATTCAAGAAAATAATTTTGATGGAGTTGTTGCGGTACAAGCTGATCAAAGTGAAACAGAAACTAATTTTCTTTTGCAATTGGCATCGGATAATGATTTTATTAAAGGCGTCGTAGGTTGGATTGATTTGTGTGCTGAAAATATTTCAGATAGATTGTCACATTATGCAGCGTTTAAAAAGCTAAAAGGATTTCGCCATATTGTACAAGCCGAACCTGCGGATGATTTTTTACTCCGCGCCGATTTTTGTAGAGGTATCTCACAATTGGCTAATTACCATTTCACGTATGACCTATTGATTTTGCCCAAACATTTACCTTTTGCAAAAGCTTTGGTTGAACAATTTCCTTCTCAACCATTTGTAATTGATCATCTAGCCAAACCTGATTTTAAAAAAACTGAATTTATAGAATGGGAAAAAGGAATAAGGGCAATTGCGAATCATCAAAATGTTTATTGCAAAGTGTCTGGTTTAGTAACGGAAGCTGATTGGAATAATTGGCGTGTTCAAGATTTTACGTATTGCTTGGATGTGGTAACAGCAACATTTGGAGTAGATCGGTTGATGTTTGGAAGTGATTGGCCCGTTTGTTTATTAGGAGGTTCTTACACGGAAGTGACTAGTATAGTGGAACAAAATTTTGCGAAACATTCAATGGAAAATCAAGCGAAAATATTTGGGTTGAACGCAATTCAATTTTATAATCTATAAATTGCTATATGGATTTACAGCTAAAAGGAAAATCAATTATTGTAACAGGCGGTGCAAAAGGAATTGGATTTGGAATTGCTAAAGTATTGGCTTCGGAGGGAGCAATCCCTATTATTATTGGTAGGAGTGAAGCGGATAATCAAGCTGCTGTTGCTGCAATACACTCAGCCAATGGACAAGCATATTTTATAACTGCAGAGCTAACCAATCCAGTTGATTGTGAGAGAGCTATAAATGAAGTACTAGTGATTGCTGGTAAAATTGACGGATTAGTAAATAATGCAGGGGTGAATGACGGAGTGGGATTAGAGAATGGGAACTATGAATCGTTTATGGAATCCTTGCATAAAAACTTAGTGCATTATTATTTAATGGCGCAATATGCATTGCCAGCATTGAAAAAATCAGCTGGGGCTATTGTAAATATTGGCTCTAAAACCGCGGAAACTGGTCAAGGGAATACTTCTGCTTATGCAGCATCAAATGGGGGAAGGAATGCGCTAACAAGAGAGTGGGCAGTAGAATTACTACAATATGGAATCAGGGTGAACGCAGTCATTGTTGCGGAATGTTTTACCCCTCTGTATGAATCTTGGATAAAAACATTTGATCATCCGGAAGAGCAATTAAAAATGATTACCAATAAAATCCCACTTGGTCAACGCATGACAACTGCAGAGGAAATTGCCAATATGGTTGCTTTTCTTCTATCAGAAAAGTCTTCACATACAACTGGTCAGTTGATTCATGTAGATGGTGGGTACACGCATTTAGATAGAGCGGTGGGGTAGTGTTGGTTGAATTAAGTCCCAAAGATTTCCATATAAGTCTTCAAAAACAGCAACTCTTCCATAATCTTCATGACTTGGTTCTCTAATTATTTTGATTTCCATATCAATTAGATTCTGGTAATCTCTTGTGAAATCATCAGTATAAAGAAATAAAAAAACTCTTCCCCCTGTTTGATTACCAATTCTACTCTTTTGCTCATCATTGGCTGCTTTGGCTAATAGTAAGCAACATTCGGTTGACCCCTTTGGCTTTACTTTTACCCATCGCTTAGTTTCACTTAAAACAGTGTCTTCAATTAATTCAAAATGTAGTTTCTGCGTATAGAACGCAATGGCTTCGTCGTAGTCCTTTACAACGATTGCAATATGTGCTAGGTATTGGTTCATTGGTTAAATTTTTCCTTTATAGTTTGAGTCAAAATCTACCATCCATTCAATACCGTATTTATCTCTAAACATACCAAAGTAGGAGCCCCAAGGGCTATCTGATATGGGCATTTCAATTTGTCCACCTTCAGAAAGGCCGTTAAATAAATGATCGGCTTCTGCTTTACTCTCCGCACTTATTGATATTTTACTTCTGTTTTCATTTTCATTTGTTTTTCCTAGAATTTCAGGAACATCATTGGCCATTAAAACATTTTTACCAATGGGTAAAGCAATGTGCATTATCTTATTGGCTTCATGTTCTGCAACCTGAAAATCAGCACTTGCGAAGTCTTTAAATCGCATTACTTTGACGAACTCTCCTCCAAAAACTGATTTATAAAAATTAAATGCTTCTTCGGCATTTCCATTGAAGTTAATATGGGGGTTGATTAATGCCATATGGGTGATTTTTTAAAAAAAATTATTCCGGTTTGGGGCCTTTTGAAATGATTGCTCTTACTAAGTTAGGGAACCAATGTTGCAACCAAACAAAAACTCTGCCATGGATGGTAAAAACATAGTTTCTTTTTCGATTAATGATAGCTTTCACCATGACTTTTGCAGCTTTATCTGTTGGCCACATTAATTTGGATGGACGTGGATCCCAACGATCCGGATGCCACTGGCCTTCATTATCAACCCTAGCAATTTCCGACACCACAAATCCAGGATGAATGGTAGTGCAACTCACCCCTGTACCCATTAATTCAACTTGCAAGGTCAGTCCAATTGAATGCACTGCAGCTTTTGAAGCCCCATAGGCTCCAACATAAGGGTTAGGAAGGAAAGCGCCTACACTGCCTACTAAACCAATGCGACCTTGGGTTAATTTCAAATAGGGAAGTGCATATTTTACAGTTAATGCTAAACCAATCACATTACCTTGTAATTGCCTGTTCCATTCTTTTGCTGTTAACTTTTCTATACTTCCAAAAACACCAAATCCTGCATTAGCCACTACAATATCTAATCTACCCAAATTAGTTAGAATATTTTGAACTGCATTTTCGATTGATTGTTCTTCCAAAATATCAACAGGAACTACCAATGCTTCTCCACCAGTATTCTTAATCTCAAGCGCAATAACATCTAGAAATTCTTTACGTCTAGCAGAAAGCACCACTTTATATCCTAATCTTGCCCATTCAAAGGCCATTGCTTTGCCAATACCAGAAGATGCGCCAGTTATCCAAACAACGTTGTCTTTTGTATTTGTCATTGTGTGTTTTATGAAGTTATGGACTAGCCTATTTTATTTTGTCTTGCAAGTAATTTTTATGATTTACCCCATTGGGATTTCGTTTTATGGTATTATTGTCTCTCAATATTTGAGCTAATTGATTTTCTTCGTTTAATCCATTTTTCAGTTTCTACTGCCCAAAAAACAATACTTGATAGCCCAACACAAGTCAATAGTTCAATAACTGTCAAAGATTGTGTACTGAAAATGTCTTGTAAAAAAGGTATATAAATGACTGCCATTTGCAACACAAATGTTAACAGAACAGCTCCTACCAATTGTTTGTTTCCCAAAATACCTTGACTGAATAATGAGTTCCAATTGCTACGGCTAGCCATGGCCTGACCCATTTGAGAAATACTTAAAATAGTAAATACCATAGTCATCCATTTCTCATTACCAATATGAATTGCCCATGCTTGAGCACCAATACTAATCCCACCCATCAACAAACCAACCCAAAGAATCTGAAATCCAGCTCCGTTTGAAAATATACTATCATTTGGTCTTCGAGGCTTTCGTTGCAAAATATTATTTTCAGCAGGTTCCGCTGCAAATGCAAGACCAGGCAGACCGTCAGTAACAAGGTTTAACCAAAGAATCTGAATAGGAAGAAGTGGAATTGGCAAGCCAATTAATGGAGCTAGAAATATTGTCCATATTTTACCAGAGTTGCCAGTAATACTATATTTAATAAACTTCAGGATATTATCAAATATTCTTCGGCCTTCTTTCACGGCACGAATAATCGTTGCAAAATTATCATCCAACAAAATCATATGAGCAGCTTCTTTTGAAACATCAGTACCTGTAATTCCCATTGCAATACCAATATTAGCTCTTTTCAAAGCCGGCGCATCATTCACTCCATCTCCAGTCATTGCAACAAAATGATTTTTATTTTGAAGTGCTTTTACGATATTCAGTTTTTGTTCAGGCGACACACGTGCATACACTTTTATGTATTCAATTTCCTTTTCAAATTCATCGTCTGAAAAATCTGAAAGTTCAGCACCAGTAATTACTCTATCCATTGAATGCCTAAGAATGCCTGTTTCAGTAGCAATTGCTTTTGCAGTAACAGGGTGGTCTCCAGTAATCATTACTGGTGTAATACCTGCTGTATGGCAATCCGCAATAGCTTGAATAACTTCAATTCTTGGCGGGTCAATCATGGCAACTAAGCCAATAAATTTCAAGTCAGTTTCAATAGTTTCAATAGAAATGGATGCAGGTAATTCTTCAACAAGTTTTCCGGCATAAGCCAACACTCTTTTTCCTTGTTGGGCATAATTTATAGTAGCTGAATTGATCTCTTCTGAAATTGTATTATTACAACTACTTAAAACACTTTCTATAGCTCCTTTAGTGATAATAAGCCATTTCCCTTCAAATGGGTGAATAGTGGTCATTTGCTTACGCACCGAATCAAAAGGTAATTCATGCATACGCTTATAATCAGCAATCCATTCCTTATTATAGTCTTTACTTTTTCTTGTATATTCTACCAAAGCAATTTCGGTTGGATCACCTTTTAGTTGTTTGGTTTCGTCTACAATAACATCGTGATTGAGTTCCATTGCCAAAAGCATGATTTTCTCTGGTGAAAAATCATACATTGGGTCTGCTTTTGGCGAAAGCCAAATATCCATCACAGTCATTTTATTTTGTGTGATTGTACCCGTTTTATCCGAACAGATATAAGTAACCGAGCCTAATGTTTCAACTGCAGGTAGTTTTCTGATGAGTGCATTTTTGCGAACCATTCGACTTGCACCAAGGGCTAAAGAAATGGTTATTACTGCGGGTAATGCTTCTGGAATAGCAGCTACAGCAACGGAGATAGCAGTAAGCAACATTTTGATAGGATCTTCCCCACGTAGTAACCCTACTGTATAAATTAAAGCACAAATAAATAGAACGATTATAGATAATTTTTTTCCAAAATCAGTCAATCTCTTTTGCAATGGAGTTTTTGATTCTTCTTCTTGAAGCAGTTTAGCGATCCGACCAATTTCGGTATTCATTCCAGTTGATACTACAATTCCTTCAGCCCGACCATAGGTAACAATAGTCGTTTTGTACGCCATATTTAGTCGATCGCCAAGTGGTGGGTTTTCAGTAGTCATTGCTTCCGTGGTTTTTTCTACTGCGTTAGACTCACCGGTTAAGGAAGCTTCTTCTATTTTTAGCGCATATGTTTCAGTAAGACGAATATCTGCCGGTACTGACATGCCAGCTTCAAGAATTATAATGTCACCTGGTACAATTTCTGAAGCAGGCAGTTGCATCATATTTCCACTTCTGCGAACAGTTGCATTAAAGGCAGTCATTTTTTTTAATGCTGCCATAGCTTTTTCGGCACGGTATTCCTGAACAAATCCAATAATGGCATTAAGTAAGACAATGATTAAAATAACAATAGCATCTTTTATATCGCTAATTATATAAGAAATTAATGCAGCTAAGAGTAATATTAGGATCATTACATCCTTAAACTGGTGAAGGAAAAGAATAAATACCGAAGCTTTCTTTTTTTCGGCAAGTACGTTTTTCCCGAATTGGCTTAATCGTTCTTCTGCTTCAGAATGATGCAAACCTTGCTTACTAGTATTAAGAAGTTGAAAATTTTCTGAAATGGATAAGAAATGATAGTTCATAGAAATTAAAGCATTAATATATGGTTGTAAACAAGTTTACACTAGGATTAACCATTTCACAGAAATTATATTTAATTGGTAAATTTTTGGAATAACTTAATCCCTCTTTTAGAGATAGTTATCAATGCAAATACAACTAATCCACCTAGTACTCCAAGAATCAAATCTTTTAACATGGATGGCCATACAGAAAAAAAATGGTGTAAATATTCAATATTGTGTGTGAAAATTCCTCCCGCTACAAGCAATAATGCAATAGTTCCTATCACGGAAAATGCTTTGATAAAAATAGGAAGGGCTTTTACTAACAAAAGGCCAATTGTATTCATAAAGCCCTTTTTATTCGATTTTTCAATCAGCTTAAATCCAAAATCATCCATACGTACAACCAATGCTACTATACCGTAAACTCCAACGGTAGCAATTATGGAAACAACTGTTAGGGTTAAAATTTGTAAACTTAAAGTTTTGTCTAATACTGTACTTAAAGCAATAATTACTATTTCAATAGACAGAATAAAATCAGTGGTTATTGCTGATTTTATTTTTGTTTTTTCTAATTCAGCATCTTGTTGAATAACTCCAACTAATTCTTGCTTTGCTGGTTCATGTTTATGAAAAAAGTATTCTACAATTTTTTCTACCCCTTCATAAGCAAGGTAAAAACCCCCAATTACAAGAATAACTATAATTGCAGATGGCAGAAATAAATTCAGCAATAGAATGATTGGTACAATAATTAATTTGTTAATAAAGGAACCTTTTGTAATTGCCCACAAAACAGGAATTTCTCTTGACGATACGAAGCCTGTTGATTTTTCGGCATTAACGGCCAAATCATCACCTAGTATTCCAGCTGTTTTTTTAGTAGCTAGTTTAGCAGTAATTGCAACGTCATCCATTAAAGCAGCTATATCATCTAAAATTGCAAAAAAACCTGAAGCCATTTTGTATTAAATTTATTTAGAATGTAAGGTAAACCGTTTTTATTTAATATTCAGGTATTCAATATAAATCAATTTTTTGTTAATGACCTGAATGACGGCAATACATATAAGCTATGCGCAGGGTAGGGAAGGGAAGGATTTTTTCGATAGTTGGCTTGGATACTTAAAACTCTATTCGAGTTTGTGAGCTCAGTTTCTTAAAGGTAGTTCCCCAATAAAAGTTATTGACGTCATTTGGTAATCCTGGTGCATTTAGTAATGCATTTACATCATTGTTGTCGTATTTCCAGACCCAAGCACAAATTGATAATCCATTAGTATAAGCAATGTCTAAAAATGGTTTTGTATTCATTAGTATCCCTGCATTTAAAGGAGCTATTTCTCCAAAGATTATAGGTATATTATTTTGTTTCAGTTGCTGTAAACGATTGCTAATATCTGAATTTGAAACTAATAGCCATTTTTCATACGCATGTATATCGAAAAGTATATTTATTTTATCCTTCAAAAACAAAGATCCTTTATTATTTAACACACTCTCGTCTTGACCCTGTTCTGCACAGGGAACCATAATTATATTTTTATTTCCTGTATTTCTTACAATTTTTACAAGTTCATTCATATCATTAAACCATATATCATCAGTATATCCATCTGCTCGGTCATATCTATATGGTTCATTCCATACTTCAATCCAAACATCAGGTTGATTTTTAAAATGAGTACCCCATTGTTGTAATTTAATTTTAAAGTCGTTCCACCAATAAGTTTGAGTCGGCATTTTTCCGGTAAAATCTGTTGTTTCAATTCCATTCCATCGAAAAGGGCATAAAATTGTTATTCTCTTATTTGAACGATTACTATCAACAATGGCTTGCAAAGAGTGTAAGTAAGAACCATTACTATCTTGAATAGGAAATCCCGATAGCGGCACTTCTTTTACATTACCTATGAATTCTCTAGCTATATCTAATTTCCAGCTGTTTAAATCACTTCCGCCTGCACCAAATACGTGAAAAGCATTTGAACCAATTAATTGAATTGCATTTTTGTAATTATATATTTTATTTCCAATAATCTTAAATTCGTCAGCACTGTTTTGGGTTATTGAAGTTTGTTGATTTTTTGTACATGCGAATAGTGAAAAAACAAAAGCAATTACTAAGTAATGTAACTTGATGTGCCCTTTGAAAATATAGTTGTCCACTTTGATTAAACTTAGTAATTCAGATGATTGTTTTTGCCTGCAATTCAACCCGACTGCTAATTTAGTCATTTATTCGTGTGAATGTGTATTAACCCCCTAATTCTTGGATTAAATGATGTTAAAGGTTTGACATTTTTGG
>PGCO01000015.1 GCA_002786355.1 Sediminibacterium sp. FEMGT703S | reverse complement strand
CAGTAATGAGTTCAAACTATTTAATTAAAATTGACACAGTTTAAATTACACACCCGTTGGGTTACCCAAATCTATAAATGTATAGCCTTGTTCTTTCATTTTTCTTATAAATTTCTGATTATCTTAATAGAAAAGAGTATTTTAAATAAGAATCTATTTTGATGGAAGAGAAATCTAAGGCCTTACTGAGTTGCTAAATATTTATCAATAATTATGAAAAATATAATTCTTCTACTATGGTTATTCTTAATGTCTTGTTCGAATAAGGGGGAAGTAAAAGTGTTGGATGCAAGTAGAGATACTACTATCATGATTAAAACAAATACAGAAAATCCAGTAATGATGCTTCTTGAAATAAAGGGTGAAACGAATGATTCATTCAAAATAAACAATTTTATATTTCCAGGTGGATCAGTTGATACCAAAATGCAACTTGATTGGTATAATAAAGATTTCCCATTAAAATACCAATCATACAAAGCAACAAAGGGAAGCTTAACAATAAAATATAATCTCTGATATTTTTATTTAGTATGAAAATCTAATGCTAAATCACCACTCATAATCAGGGGTCCCAAGATCATGCCCTGCTATGTCCACTTAATTTAAACTTAAATTTAACCACTTACATTAAAAATGTAGGAGGTTTTTTATTAAATATAATACCAGCCATGGTATATTTATCTAATAACTAACTCTGTCAAATGCGCTTAAATAAAATAGTTTCCATTTTTTTATTGCTTCCAATCCTATCTATAGCACAAAAAAGTTCAACAGAAAAAAATATCCTTCCAAGGATAGTAAGCATTAGTACAGATACAACTAAAGGGAATTATAAAGAAGTAAGATTCTTATATGATAAATTAAATAGGGTTATTGCCATCTTACATACAAACTGCTCAATTAAAAAACCTGCAATAGATAAACCCAAAGTTGATACTACTAAAACACAATTTTTTGAATATACAGGCAATAATGCAAAGCCCTTTTTATGTAAAATGGTTACTTATGAATTTAATAAGAAAGCAAATAAACGGGTTTGGAAAATAAATAAGTTGCAATACTTTATTTATGAAAATGGAGAGAAAGTTAGAGACAGTGTGTTCTATCGTAAAAATGAAAATGGGAGACGAAAATATGACTATTTCGAACAAACTTTTGAACCATTTGAAACAAATGAAGCAGAAGATAATCCAATTAGAAATATAAAATTCGACGAAGAAAAGTATGATAGTTCCATTAACCCCTTAAATCAACTCAATATAGCTGCTGCCCTTGATATGGAAAATATTTATTTCCCTGTAAAAGAATCAGCTTTAAAAAGTCTTAATAAGGATTTTCATGACTGGGGAATTGAATTTATGTGGTATTTTAATACTAAAAACAATCTATTAATTTACACAGTAAGAAGGGGCGATAAATATTCACCACCTATTTATGATAATGTTCATTTAAAATATACTTACAATCAACATAAACTACCCGTGTACTGTGTTGCCCTCACTAAAAAAATTGACAATGGATCTACTTACCTTGGTGGTTTTTTAAAATATTTTACTTTCCGTTATTCAAAATAGTAAACAAAGTAAAGTACAAAAACATAAGCGTTAGCATGTACCATGAACAACCTAGTCAAATGAAAAAAATAATTTTCTTGTTGATTTTTATGCCGATATTTTCAATGGCACAAAATAATAATGCAAATAATAAATTACCACTAATTGAAAGAATCACCAGTGATACAATCAATGGAAAATATAAAGAAGTATATTTTACTTATGATCATTTAAACAGAGTGATCAATATCATTGATTATATCCATTTAGTTAATGATTCTACCGTACTTCCTTTTAAATATTCATTACCAATGGCAACTAAATTTCAGCGTTTTGAATATGATGAAAATAACATGGAACCAAAGCAAAGACTTAGAATAACCTACGAGTATGAAAAATTTGATCCAAAAGAAATGTTTACTTATAATACTGAACTTCAGTACTTCTTTTTTTCAAATAAAGAACTAATTAAAGATAGCATTTTAGAAAAACATATTGCAGGATGGGATTTTAGGTTTGACAATGATTTACCAGATGCCAGAGTTGGAAAATTCGAGTATGGTAATTCATTCATTACAAGTATATATAAAAAAAAAGAGCCTAATTATCACAACTTTTTTAACAAACAATCATTCGTTTATCAGACTAATGCAATAAAAGACAGTCATGAAGAATTTTACATAAGAGATATAAAAATCAATTCTTTAAAATTAGTCTCAGGCACATATTTTAGTTTTCGGCATTTCGATAAAGCCATTAATCCCTTTAAACAACTCAATATTTCATCCGTATTTAAAACCGAAAATATTTCATTTGAATTTAACAGTACCGACTTAATTGATGTAGACAATCCTTTTAGTTTCACGCCAGCCTATTTTTATTGGCCAATATACAATAACAATAATCCTACCAATTATATTATCAGAAAGAAATCTAGCGACTCCCCTTTTATAGACGATATAAGTTTAAACTATACCTATAATCAAGATAATTATCCTGTTTATTGCACAATCGCGGTAAAGAAAACACTAAATAATGGTACTAATGCTGGTAGTTATAAAAAGCATTTTACTTTTCACTACAAAAAATAATTACTAATAAAATATTCATTTGAATATCCCAAGAAGCATTCATAAAAACTGTTTAATGAAACCATTTTTAAGCATACTAATTCTTTTACCTCTTTTTTCAAATTCACAAAATTTGAGTATTGGAGCCAAACAAGATCGCTTAATTCAAAGTATTACCAGCGATACCATCAATGGAAAGTATAAAGAAATTTTATTTTCATACGACTTACTTAAAAGAGTTACAAGCATTACAGAAAGAACTTCGATGGCAGAAGATTCTTCAAAAAAGTTTACTGATCAGTTAATTACAGATACCTCTACAATTCAACAATTCGAATACAAAGCCGAACAAAAAGAACCCTATTTAAGAAGAACAACTAGTTTCTATTTTGATGAGAAAGAAAAAAAGTGGTTTTGGCAAGCAGATGAATTACAATATTTTATTTATGAAAACGGTAAAAGAGTTCGTGATAGTATTCTCTATAAATCAAGGTCTTTTTCTCTTTTAGACAAAAGGCACGAATGGGATTTTGATACCACATTTAAAACATATATTACCAATATTAAACACACAGATTCTGCTTTTTATTACATGTGTGATAAAACCAATTATGGGTATCCTATGAACCTATACTCAAGATCTATAGTGCAACACGAAAATAGCATTAGTCAATTGAGTGCCCACTATTTTGCTTCCTTTCAAATTATTTCAAATAGCTTTTACACAAAATTTGATGAAGCGATTAATCCATTTAATCAACTAAATATTGCTACCGTTCTTGCAAATGAGAAACTGTCTTTTTCATTTGACTTAAATAAAGTTAGAGTCAATTATGAACCTACAGCTAGGGTTCACACGCTAGAATTGAACTGGCTTTTTTTAAATAAAACCAACGCTTTGAACTATTATAATGAAGGAATAGACCTTTATTATAACTATAAACACAATATGGAAGTAAGCTACATTTACAATCAACTAAAATTGCCGGTATTTTGTAGTATCAATATTTCTTTACTGGACAATGACGGGGAAGTATATGCTCGTAAAAAAAGGAATTTTTCTTTCCGTTATATACAATAGTCGCGAACTAAACCTTACAACTATTGGTTATAAATCCAAAGAGATCTTATAAAATATTCATTTATCAAGTTCGTTGTATGTGCAAACTTATACAATGAATGTTCTATCCTCGGTATTTTCAAATTTGCTTAAAGGTAAATATTACCTGCTAGCAGGCATTTTAATTATTGCCTTTATCATCGGGGCTACTGAATTCATTCACCAAGTTAGAGGGATACCTTATGCGGATTTAACAAGAGACCCTAATACAATTTCACTAAAACCTAAATATATTGGATTTGTATCCCAGATAGGACTATTTTTTTGGTTTGGCACAGTAAGCTTATGCTTAGCGAGTGCAATAATTTTAAAGCATTTAGCAGGAGATTCTTTGTATGTTCTCTATTTTAGATTTTTCTCGTTTTTTACTTTTGTATTAGGTGTTGATGATGTATTTATGCTTCATGATGAATCTGCACATAGAGGGATAAATGAAAAAGTGATCTATATCATTTATATTGTCTCACTATTATATTTTTTAGTGAAATCTTTCAAACTTGTTTTCAAAACCAACTTTGTATTATTGTTTATTGCTGGACTATTTTTAGGTCTGTCTGTTTTATGGGATGTACTTTATTCTTCAGATTATTTTATTGAAGATAGTTTTAAGATTATTGGTATTGTTTTTTGGTTTTTATATTTCTTGGATACAACAATAAAGTCTGTAATAAATACAACAAGAGGAACTATAATTGAGAAAGCCTAAAATATTATCTCAGTGAAATTTTGGAATATGCTTTTGCTATAACATATTTTGATTCTTGCCACCCAATTACTAAAATTTCTCTCAGTGAGTAGCTGATTCTCTTTTTTAATTCATAATACCCGTACAATACTCCAGAAATAATGGTAAAGGGACCAAAGAAAGCAATACCATAAAGACTCTTAAAAAAGTATATTCCAAGAAAACTTCCAGTTATATGCACACATAACATTAATAATACTTTTTGGAAATTAATCCTTGGTAAATGTAGCATGTCTAGTGCTACACCATTGAACCGGTCGATAGGGAATAAGAGGGAGAAAAAAACCATGATTCTTAGAATATTGGCTGCTTCAGAGCCAACATATTTTTCGCCCCCAATAATATAAACTGCTAAATCTGCAAAAATAATCACCCCTAAAACAATAGGGATAATTGCAAACGTTAGAAGCCCTGCATATTTTTTAAATATGTAGACAAATTGATTTTTATCATTTTTATTGAGTGCTGTAGCCATAGAAGACATACCTGTTCCTAAAGAACTCCCTAACGGTATTTCAATAATGGTCATTAGTCTTCCTGGTAAATTATAAACAGCTAATGCGGTTGGGCCCAAAAAAAACGTGATTACAAATGTGGTACTAATTCTAAAAAATAAAACACTAGTGCTAGTTGATACAGTAAACTTCCCAAAATGGTATAATTCTAATAATGTTTGTTTATTGCAGTAAAATATTGTTTTTAAATTAAATGATTTAAAAAATAAGCAAACAACTCCTGTTAAACAATTGGTTACAATGTTTAAAATAAGCATATTCGTTAATGTCATTTTGTTGAAGTATATCAAACATAAAATGATTAATAACATTGTTAAGTTGTTCACCAGTCTTAGCCAAAGAATTTTTTTATAGTTTTCTTCCGCCATCAGTATCCAAATGGGAACTGTAAATGGAAGTGAACTAATAAAGGTGATACCAAGCCATTTTGCAACAACTATTAGTTGATCGTTATTAATTAAAGAACTAAATGCATACAATACTCCACTTAAAAAAACTACTATCAGTGTTATGATTATTGCAATAAGCCATACTGAACCTAAAACAGCTTCCGCTCTTTTTTTTTCTGCCCCTGCGTAGAATTTGATTGTTGCTGTGTTTAAAAATCCTGATCTGAAAGCATCAACTAGTCCTTGTATGCTAAGAAAAAAAAACCATGTTCCCGCATCTGTTTTTGAAAAAGATCGAAATAGAAGAGACATGATAATTACACTAAAAATGGATATTATCATATTCACTGATAATGCCAAAAAGTTCTTATTCTTTAAAATCTTTAATTTACTTATCATTTCCTCTTTGAAAATTTCTTCATTAATCTACTGACCAATAATTCATTTAATAGGCTTTTAAAAATCAATTTTGATAACCTTAGATCATGAAGGGGTAAAAATCTCCAATAGCCTTTTATATTTAGCAACCATCTAAAAAATCCCTTTACATCATTCTGCCAATAGACTCTTTTTAAGTCTTTGTAAAAAAGACCTATTTCTATATTCTCTTTAAATAAATTTGAATCAGGATTAGCCAATGCTTCATTTTCAACAAGGTTTTTTATTGTGGTGATAAAATTATTATTTGATAAGTATTGACTATAAGCTAACCATGAATTTGTGCGTAAATCCATTTCAATTAAATAATACCTATTTTCTTTATTATCATAGATGTAGTTGATATTGGCAAATCCATTTGCCCCTGATTTCTTTCCTAAATTGATTAAGTGCGATTTTATTTCTGGGTTGCTGTAATAAGTTCTTCTGGTATTATAAGTAAATCTATTTTCTGCATAAGTTAATACTTTAGCACAAAAGTAGGCTTGGAGCACCCCTTTATAATAAAAAGCATCAATTCTAATCTCTTCTCCCTCAATAAATTCTTGAAATAAGATTGGTTGTGTTGGTGCAGTTTCCTTTATTAATTCCTTTACTTCTAAAGGAGTAGCAAGAATACGCATATCTGTACCTCCCCAACTAAATTCATTTTTATTTAAAATAGGAAATCTTAATTTCTCAAGGACAGGATCAATGTCGGTTTCTGAATGATAAATTGCGTAACGCGGAGTTTCAATATCCTTTTCAATACAAAAATCGGAGAAACCAATTTTTGAGCTAAGCATCTTTTTGTTTTCCATCTTTAAAAGAGGCATAACTTTTGCGAAAAGTTTTTCGTCTATAATCCTTTCACTTAATCCTTTTAAAGAAGGTTCATCTGTTAATACAATAAAACTGTAATTTACTGTGTCAATGATAGCTAGCAGTTTTTCAAAAAATAAATTAGTATTTAATGGTGCTTCTATCCATTTATCGTGAAATCTATTTGCTTGAAGCCATCCACCTTTTCTACAAAAAACATCTACCTCAGAACCAGCCTTTTTAAATATATAGGGTACTTCTGCACAACTATCCCAGTTATCTAAGCTTACTATTAAAACATTGTTCATGCTGAATTAAAATATTTAATGGATAAGCGGGATTACGAAGATAATATTCAGCATAATATATTAGCGGTTTAATTGTGCAAGCGATCTTTAGTAGCTAATTGCTTTACAATTTAATATTTTTTCCATTTACTAACATTAGTTCTATCCCTTTTAATAATTTGAGCTAATGTATATAGGTAAAATTTGATATCAATACCGCATTTTATCACATAATAGTAATTGGATTTAATTAAAATTTATCTAATTTAGGTTGATGGATACAACTCCTCGATTGATTTTACTTATAGGGTATGATTCAAATATAGCTTTAGGGGTACTTGCTTGTCTTCGTAATCAAGGCTTTTCTTTTTATCTTTTATCGCATAATAAAAAAAATGCAGCTCGGTGTTCTCGTTATATCAAAAAAACATTTTATTACAATGCGGAAAATGATTCATTAAAAGACAAAATAATTCAAATTGTAAAGGAATATAAGATAGACTTTATAATGCCTTATGATGAGTTGGAAACAAGAGAAGTTACCATTCATCAGAGTGAATTATCTAAATATGCTCCATGTCTCTTAGGAACAAAAAAATCCAATTTTGATATTGGCATTCATAAACTAAATTTAGCTAAGTTTTTAACTGAAAAAGGGATTCCCTGTCCTCCATTTGCATCACTAGATAATACAGATGAACAAGAAAACTTAATTAATAAGGTTGGCTTTCCCTTGCTATTAAAACCTGTACGGATGGCAAGTGGAAGAATGATTCAGAAAGTACACGATCAGCAATCACTAAATAATATCATTGTTGAACATCAAGATAACCTTGCTAATTTTCTTTTACAACCCTTTATTATTGGTAATGATATTACTTGTAATGTAATATGTAAAAATGGTGAGATTATTTGTCATACCATACAAGAATCACCTGTAAAAACTGGTTCAAACTTTAGTAGTAACGACACCCTTTGTTATCATCACGACAAAGAAGTAATATCCATTGTTTCAAGAATGATGAAAGAGCTAGAATGGAACGGAGTTGCCTGTATTGATATGAGAAGAAATGCCCAAACAAAACAAATTTATATATTAGAGATAAATGGTCGATTTTGGGCTTCAGTGCTTCCTTCCTTCGTTAAAGCCGGTGTTAATTTCCCATTGATTCTACTTAAATTATCTCTTGGAGAAGAAATTGAAATACCTAAGTTTAAACCAGCAATACAGGTTTCGGTTAAAGAATACTTTCAGTCATTAATCAAATTCGGAAATTTAAAATTCAGCGATACTAAGTACAAAAGTTACTTGTTAGATCCAATAGCTAGATTTTTGCAAATGGCAGGTTTTGTACTATTACTATTCTCTAATATGTTAACTTCATTCTAAATGGAATAAGGATGAGCAGCATCAACTATAAAAGTGATCTAGAGCAAGATTTTGCACTACTTTTTGAGAATGTTGCACAGGGGGTAATATATTTAGATCAAGAAGGAAAAATTACTGAAGCAAACCCCGCTGCAGAAAATCTTCTAGGGTTTTCTATTGAACAGCTGAAAGGTATTGATATGTTAAATGCGAGATGGATTGCCATCAAGCCGAATTTAACAGATTTTCCTAATGAAGACTTTCCTGGATTTATTGCGTTACAAACAGGCCAACCTGTTTTTAATGTGGTAATGGGTGTTAAGCATGCAATTAAGAAAAAAAATATTTGGATTTTAGTAAGTGCTGTTCCTGAATTTAAAAATGGCGAAGCCAAACCTTATAGGATATTTATCTCTTTTACTGATATTACTGATCAAATTGAGCTAGAAACTAAGCTTAGACAACGCAATAAGTTATTTCATCTCATATCTACTATTTCTCAAAGGTTTATTAATATTCCACTTGAACATCTAAATGAGGAAATTAATAATGCTTTGAAAGAATTGGGTGAATTTTCAAAAGCTGATCGAATAGCCATCTTTGATTATGATTTTAAAAACGGACTTGCATATTACAGCTATGAATGGTGTGCAAAAGGAATTGAATCAAAAAAAGAGGCGCTTTCCGTTATTCCCCTTGAGCAATTTAATTCTTGGATTGATCTTTTAAAAATGGGAGAACCCATTAATATACCCAATTCTGCTCAGCTTGAAAAGAATAGTGCTATAAAAGCATTATTGGATACTGGTCAAGTAATCAGTTTATTAGCACTTCCGTTAATGAACGGAAAAGATTGCATTGGGGTAATTGGTTTAGAATCTGTAAGTGCACCTCATTATTTTACTAGTATAGAACAGGACTTACTGTCCATTTTTGCAGAACTATTAGTAAACATAAAAAACAAAATCTCTTACGAGACCAAGTTAAAAGAGAGTGAAAAAAAGTACAGAGAAATTACCGATAATATGTCTGATATGGTTTGGACCACAGATATCAACTTTAATATTACTTTTTGTAGTTCATCCATTATAAAATTATTCGGCTATACTCCAGAGGAATACGCAGCAGTAAATTATGAACAAATTTATTCTGCTGAAACCCTTAAAAAGATTGAACTATTAATGGCAGAAGTGAATCATGCCAGAATAAATAATTTAATTACTCCCAATACCACTTGGGATATAGAAGGAGATTCCTATAAAAAAGACGGAACTCAAGCTTGGTTTAGCACAGAAATAAAGCCTGATTTTTCTGAGGATGGAATTTTAAGAGGATATATTGCAACAACCCGAGATGAAACTAAGCGAAAGAAGGCAGATGATGACTTAAAAAGTTCTAGGATTGCATTAGCAGAAAGACTGAAAGAGCAAAAATGTGTATATGATGTTTCAACCCTAAGTCAAAATGAAGCGTTAACTCCAGAAGAATATTTTAATCAGATTGGTAATATCATTCCGCATGGATTTCAATACCCTGAAGAAACTCATGTTCATATTTATTTTGAAGCAATCGATTATTATTCTTCAAACTTTACCAAAACTGAAAATTATCAAATTTTTGATATCCAATTAGGGACAGTCAATGCAGGATTTATTAAAATTTATTTACAAGCACAACTACATTTTCTAAAGGAAGAAATTGTAATGATCAATACCATTATTGGCATCATCGAAAAATATAAATTGATCAAACAGACCAAACTAGCCATTGTTGCATCTGAAGAAAAATTTAGAATCATTGCTAATAATACCTATAACTGGGAATTCTGGGAAGGACCCGATGGAAACTTTATTTATCACTCACCTTCTTGCTACCGAGTAACAGGCTATTCTTCAGAGGAGTTGATTAATGATGAATTTATTATACAAAAATTGATTCACCCTAAGGATTACGATCTTTATATTCAACATCGAAATCTAGTCAGGTTGATTAGAAAGTCCGAAAAAGTAATTTTTAGGATTATTAATCGACAAGGACAAACTAGAATTATTGAACATGTTTGTCAACCTATTTTTAATGATCAAGGTGAATTTTTAGGTACCAGAGGCACTAACTTAGATGTAACAGAAAGTAAAGAAGCTGAAGCTGCTCTCATAGAAAGTAAAGAGATTTATAGGAGTTTGGTTGAAAGCTCCGACGCATCCATTGTTATGTTAGATGTGAATGGTAAGTTTTTGTTTGTAAATGAAATTGCAGCGAAAGCTTTTGGAAAAATGCCTGCTGATTTTTTAGAGGAATATATTACCATAAATGATTTATCCAGTCCTGAAATTACTAGCCAAAATATGGCTGATATTGAACAGGTTTTTTTTAGTAAAAAGGGAATTATAAAAGAAAGTAGTAGGTTAATTAATTCAGAAACAGTCTGGTTTAGAAGCAGTATACAGCCAGTTAAAGATTCAAATGGAAATGTATATGCTGTTCTAGTAAATGCAAGTAATATTACTGATCAAAAACTAGCAGAAGAAAAAATAAAGTTAAGCGAGTTAAAGTATCGCACCATTTTTGCTGAGTCACCCGATGGCTTTCTAATTGTAAAAGATGGTATTTTCATAGATTGTAATAAAGCAAGTGAGTTTATTCTTGGCGCTACAAAGGAATATATTGTTGGTAAAACACCAACTGATATTTCACCTATTTATCAACCAAATGGCAAGCGTTCAGAAGATTATGTAAAAGAGGTTATTGAAGAAGCCATTTTAAATGGAAGCAATCAATTTGAGTTTACCCATTTAAAATCAGATGGAACTCCTGTATTAATTGATATTAAAGTTTCTGTTGTTGATGCAAACGGAGAAAAACTGCTTTTTACTACTTGGAGAGATATTTCTGCTCAACGAGAAGCAGAAGTGATGATCAAGAAATTAAAAAGTGCAGTAGAACAAAGTCCTATCAGTATTTTCATAACGGATATAGACGGAAATATTGAATACGTGAATCCTTTTACGCTATCTGTAACTGGTTATTCTATTGATGAATTAATTGGTCAAAACCCAAGAATTTTAAAATCTGGATTTACCAATCCTAAAGTGTACGATGAGCTATGGAAGACGATTACAAGCGGAATGGTTTGGAGGGGCATCTTAAATAATAGAAGAAAAAATGGTTCTTTATATTGGGAGTCTACCACAATTACACCAATTATTAACGAAGCAGGATCAATTACTAGTTTTATTGCAATTAAAGAAGATATTACTGAAAGAATTAAAATTGAACATGAGATTAAGCAACTCAATATTAACCTAGAAAAGAAAATTGCAGAACGAACAATCCAATTACAAAATAGTAATAAAGAATTAACCAAAGCAAAAGTTGAAGCAGAAACAGCCAACCACGCAAAAAGCGAATTTTTATCTAGAATGAGCCATGAATTAAGAACTCCTATGAATGCTATTTTAGGATTTTCACAATTATTAGAGTTAGGCAACCTAGATGCAAAACAAGAAAAATCGGTACATCATATTTTAAATAGTGGTAGACATTTATTAGACCTAATAAACGAAGTCTTAGAAATTTCAAGAATTGAAGCGGGCAAAATTTCTATATCAGTTGAGTCGGTTAAATTGAATAATGTATTTAAGGATGTTATTGAAACATTGACCCCCACAGCAAATTTTTATGGAGTTACACTCATAAATGATCTCGAAAACAGTAATGATATCTTTATAGAGGCAGATAAACAGAGAATTAAACAGATATTAATTAATCTCATTAGCAATGGGATAAAGTACAATGGTAATAAAGGATGGGTTAAATTATCAATAAAAGAATCAAATAGTAAGGGAGAAAACTTTGTTAGAATTTGTGTATCAGATAATGGACCAGGAATAGATTCAGCTAAAATTTCCAAATTATTTACCCCTTTCGAAAGATTGGGAGCAGAAAACTCCGCAGTAGAAGGAACTGGTTTGGGCCTTTCGGTAGTAAAACAATACACAATATTGATGAGAGGAACCTGTGGTGTTGAAAGTAAACTAAACGAAGGAAGTATATTCTGGATAGAATTGCCTAAAACAAATTCTATAATTGAATTGGTAAAATTAGATAAAATACTTCTAGCTGATGATGAAAAGAAAAATACCAGAGATCAAGCAGTAGTCCTTTATATTGAAGACAATAGTTCTAATATTGATTTGGTGACCCAAATTTTAATATCAATGAGGCCTAATATTAAATTAGTCACTTCTGTTTATGGAAAAGAAACAAACGCATTAGCTAAACTACATAAACCGAACCTGATATTACTTGATTTAAACTTACCTGATATACATGGTGCAGCAGTTTTTGAGCTTCTTAAAAAAGAAGAAGAATTAAAAGATATTCCAGTTGTGGTGGTAAGTGCTGATGCAATGCCTGCTCAAGTGAGCAACTTACTAGCTGCAGGGGTTAAACAGTATTTAACTAAGCCTTTTGATGTTTCCCAATTTTTACAAACGCTAGATAAGTATACTAGTGCTTAGCCAAGCAAAGAAGGATCAATAATTAATTTTGACTTTTTTGCATAAAGATTATCAGGGGCATAAATATATAATAAGGATGCACCTTTGATGGTCTGTATAATTTCTTTTACTTCACTTTGAGGAACTGCCGGACAACCCAAGCTACGACCTATATACCCTTGCTTTTTGATTAATTGTTCGGTTACATAATCTGCACCATGCATTACAATTGCCCTTTGTTTTGCATTATCATTAATGCCAGATTCAATTCCAGATAATTGCAAAGACATTCCATGTTTCCCTCTGTAGATGTCTCCAGTAATATAAAATCCTAAACTACTTTGATAAGATTCATTTCTGTTAGAAAAAGCTTTAGCAAACAAAGTACCTGAGTTACGACCATGAGCAACCAGTGTTTGAATCACTAGCTCCATTTTTTCCATATCAATAATAAATAATCTTTTTTCAGAACTTGGTTTACTAAAATCTGCAATAGTTAAATAGCGTAGATTGATTAATTGGCCATTCTTTTTCAATTTCTCATATCCCCCAATTGCATATTGGATAGCTTCTTTATTGATGCTAAATTTTTCTGATAACCAACTCATTTTTGAAATCAAGCTTGTTACTGGGCTTGTTGTTTTTTTATTGAATGCCTGTGTGGTA
This sequence comes from Sediminibacterium sp. FEMGT703S, assembly GCA_002786355.1. Lineage (GTDB taxonomy): Bacteria > Bacteroidota > Bacteroidia > Chitinophagales > Chitinophagaceae > Sediminibacterium. The sequence continues at coordinate 17,681 of PGCO01000015.1, read as the reverse complement.
AAACCAATCAAAAGCAGTAGAAGTAGAGATATTTTTTTCATAGTGGGGGAAACTATTGCACATTTAATCAGCATATAAAATGCCGATTTGCAAAATTAACCAGTTCTGGCTTAAAAGCAGCGTTCAAACTGTTAAAATGGCTTCTTATATATTTGCTTGAGCACTTTTGGCAGATATTTCCCGAACAGTTTTATCAATTTCATTGGCAGAAGTAATAACTATTTCCATTATTTCCTCTTGTGAAACATTTGGGTCATCTTTTATTTCTAATAGTGAAATAGCCCCCATCATCCTTGCTAAAGGAGCTCTTACAACATGCGATTGAATCCACGAAATTTCACGCAATGCTTTATTTTGTAATTCTACTGATGCAATATTTTTTTCTAACTCAAGGGTTCTTTCTTTTACTTTTTCCTCAAGAATTGCGTTTTGATTGGTTAACTGAGCCATCAGATAAACGGTGTACAATAAGTTTCTAATTCTTAAATCTACTTCTGTTAAATCGAAAGGCTTAGTTAAAAAATCACTTGCTCCACCTGATAAAGCTTTCTTTTTAGATTCAGGGGTAATGTCTGCGGTTAAAACAAGAATACGCATTAAAGTAAAAGGAGTTATTTCTTTTTTTAACGCTTCCATGATATCAAAACCAGAAACCTGCGGCATCATCAAATCGAGTAAAATGAGTTCAGGTTCAAAAGCTTTAATAGTAGCTAATGCTTGAGTAGAATCACTAATCGATTTTACATTGATGTAGCCCTTCATCATCAGCAAGTTCTCTAATACTTCAATATTGGCTAAAGTATCATCTATAATAAGTATTTTGGCGTCTTTTAAATCCTCTTTCATAAAAGCTATTTTATTACCTCGTCAATTGTTTCTAAAAATGATTTTATTTCAATTGGTTTTGTTAAGTAGTTTTTAGCACCAATTTCTTTTAAATGATTTATTTGATCTGGCATTGCATCTGCACTAATTACAATAACAGGTATATTTTTTGTTTTTTCGTTTCCTTTTAATTCTATTAAAATATCTTTTCCGTGTTTGTCTGGTAAATTTAAATCAAGTAAAATTAAGCTGGGTTTGGTTTCAATTACTTTTTCAATAACGCCATTACCTTCCATATGAATCAACAGGTTGATTCCTTTTCTTTTGGTTTCAATGATTTCCTGCACCAACTCAATATTCGGTAAATTATCTTCAATATATAATACTGTTCCTGTTTGATTATGTATTTCAGTATGCTGATTTCGAGAAGCTTCTTTTTGAATTAAATCTAAATGATTTTCGCATTGCTGTAATTCAATCCAAAAAGTACTGCCTTCACCTGGCTTACTTTTGACCCCTACTGTACCCCCCATCAAGTCAATCAATTGTTTTACAACCGCTAGTCCTAAACCAGTACCTTCTACATTACTTTTTTCTGCACCAATACGTTCAAATGGAATAAATATTCTTTCTAAATCTTTTTCTTCAATGCCCCAGCCGTTATCAATTACAGAGATTCTAATAGGTGTATACCCTCCTTGATTAGTAGGCTTTGTATCTACAACAATATTTACTTCGCCCCCTTCATTATTGTATTTAATTGCATTATTCGCTAAATTGATTAAAACTTGTTTCAATCTTTGTCTATCTGCACTTACATAAATGGGTATTGTATTATTTAATTGACTGTTTATACTAATGCCTTTTTGATTCGCTGAAAAAAGTAAGCTATCTGTTATTTCATGAATCACATCATATACTTCAATGGGTTCAACCGAAATGCTAATTCTGCCCGATTCAATTCTTGAAATATCTAATACTTCATTGATTAAATTCAATAAATGCTTCCCACTATCTAATATATGTTGTACACCTTTTTCCTGAACTGTAGTTAATTCACTCATTTGTAACAATTGACCAAATCCAAGAATGGAATTCATGGGGGTTCTTAATTCATGACTCATTTTAGATAGGAAATCAATTTTTGCTTTGTTCGCTTTTTGAGCTTCTTCGTTTGCACTTAACAATGAGAGGTTGACATTTTCAATATCAATCGTACGTTCTTTAATTTTTTCTTCTAGATGTAAATTCAAGTCTTTTAATTCATCTTGAATTCTTTTGCGTTCGGTTATATCTTCTTTGATAGCAATATAATGGGTAATTTCTCCGTCTTCATTTAAAATCGGACCAATGGTAGCCTGTTCCCAATACAGTGTACCATCTTTTTTTCTATTGTGAAAAATCCCCTTCCATTCTTTACCATGGGTAATATTACCCCATAAATGCTGGTATTCTTCAATACTTGTTTCACCTGATTTTAATACTTTTGGATTTTTTCCTAATAATTCTTTTTGGGTGTAGCCAGTAGTTTGAAAGGTATAAGGATTTGCATATTCAATATTTCCTTCTAAATTAGTAATGACAACTGTTAGGGGGATCTGTTCCACCGCTCTAGACAACTTCCTTACTTGCTCTTCAGCTAATTTTTTCTCAGTGATGTCAATACCCATGCATTGGATTTCGCTAGGTTTTCCTTTCGTATCCGTTAAACAAACAAATTCCCAAATGGTAGTTTTAATACCTCCGTCTTTTGCAGGTTTGTCTAATTCTATTTGATGTACAGTACCCGGATTTGTAATACAAGCCATTACGACTTCCTGAGTTCTTTTATGATGATAATCGCAAATGGAGGTTAAAGAATCACCTTTTTCTAGCCCCTTATTTTTATATAACCATCCAAATTCCTTTTCAAATGTTTTATTCCAATAAGTATGCATACCCGTTAAGTCTGTTCTTAACAAATAATGGGTAGGGCTGTTTACAATTTTTTGTAAACGTTCTTCACTTTCTTGTAATTCTAGTAAAGCTCTTTTTTCATTGGTAATATCTCTGGTGATTCCTAAAACCCCTGTAATGATATATTCAGTATTCCAACTGGGCTTTATTAAAGAATTGAACCAAAATACTTGACCATTTTTTTTAAAAGCCTGTCCTTCCAATTGCCAGATATCTTGTGAAGACAAAGTCCCATCCTTTAATTTAGATTTGAACTCACGAACAATGCTTCTGTATTTTTCTATTGTTTCATCCGAATATTGATTGTTTAGTGAACCTGAAATAAACTCTTCAGGCAGATAACCAAAAATTTTTTCAATAGATGGGCTGCAATAGGTTAGATTAAAATTGATATCAGCAGTCCAAATTAAGTCTGCAACATTTTCAGTGATTTCTCTATACTTTCTTTCGCTTTCTTTAATTTGTTTATGGTATGACTGTCTTTGTTGCATATTTACCAATGTTTCTGCAAATACAGACAGTAAATTTTGTTCTTGACTAGTGAAAAAATGTTTCTTTTTAACAGCATCTAAGCCAACAAAACCTAAACACTTATTACCCTGCATGATGGGTACGGTTAAACAGCTCTGAATGCCTTGTGCTTCCAGCCCATTTTTAAGTACGGTATCTGCTGTTAATGAACTCACATCTGGTATATGAACCGATAAACCATTAGCATGTTGTTCTATCCATTCCCTTGCAATTTCAAAAGGTATAAGTTGTAAGTTATTAATTTGTGCAACAATTCCTTCATTACACCATTCATAGGTATTACTTGTTAATTGATGCACAAAATCGTATTCAAAAATATATACCCGATCAGATTCCGTAAATCTTCCAATTTCTTCCAATGATTCATGAATGGCCCTAGTGGGATCATCATGTAAATCGCCTAAATAAGTTTTAACAGTCTTCATTATTAAGCTCTGTAGCTTATTTTGAAAACGCAATTTTTTCTCTATTGAAATTTGAGAACTAATATTAGTAACGGTAGATAAAATTCTTTCTAAGGTTATCCCGTCAGCTGCAAATTCTGGTTCTGCTTCAAACAAAATCCAAGTGGTATGCCGGGTTTTTTTATTATGAACTCCAGCAATTATATCATTAACTGGTTTTTTTGTATTTTTTACAATTTCAATTGGATTTTTATCTACTGGGATTAGATTGCCATCGTAGTCAATTAATTCAAAGCCATGATCTGGTGATCCTATGTGTTTAAATTTTTCAATGGTAAGTCCAAAAATTCTATCAGCAGCTTTATTAGAATAAATTGGTTTTCCAGAAGCATCAAAGTAAACGATGCCAATATTTAATTTATTGATTAAAGTTTTATTAATAAAGACCTTTTCATCCATATGCACTCTATTTACTCGCGATTAATTGAAGTTATAAATATATTTCTAGAATTATTTTGTTAATCTTTTTTAAAAGCAGCTTGACTACTTATTCCAATAAATGATTGGCAATTGAAAGACTGTATCTTTGAAGATATATTATGCTTTATAAAATACTAACAGTTGCCGGCCTTGCTACTTTTGAAATTTACGCTGCCATTCCAGCGGGCTTTGCATTCGGTATATCTGCTTGGACGATTTTTTTTGCAACCGTGATTGGAGGACTAGTTGGCGTATTTATTGCGGCGTTTTTAGGTAAGCAAATTCAACAATATCTCAACAGATTTAGAAAACCGAAACCAAAAAAAGAAAACAAAAACGCACTTATTTTTAAGATTTGGGATAAATATGGAGTAATTGGCTTAGGTTTTTTTGGAACGCTTACCGTGGGGGCTCCTGTCAGCATTGGTGTAGGAACTGGTTTAAATGTTTCTATTCAAAAATTAATCATTTGGTGCTGTGTAGGAGTAGTAACCCGCTGTGCTTTGTTTACCGCACTTGGACATTTTGGAATGAAACTTATAAATTAGTCAAATGAAAGAGCCAATCAAGAACATCATATTTGATTTAGGAGGTGTTTTTTTAAATATTGATTTTCAGTTAACCAACCAAGCATTTATTCAATTAGGAGTTCCTCATTTTAATGAAATGTTTACCCAACATTTTTCTAATCCATTATTTGAATTGTTAGAAACAGGTAAAATTGGAGATGCTGAGTTCTATGACTTATTTAGACAAGAATCAAAAACCAACTTAACTAACGAGCAAATTAAATCAGCTTGGAATGCTTTGTTGTTAGATTTTCCCAAAGAGCGGATTGATTGGCTCGAAAAAATTTCTAAAAAGTATCGCATTTTTCTTTTTTCTAACACCAATCAAATTCATCACGATTACTTTATTCAAGATTTTGCCGATCAATTTGGTGGGAAAAATTTCGATGCTTTTTTTGAAAAAGCATATTATTCGCAGTTTTTAGGGCTTCGAAAGCCTTATCCTGAATCTTTTCAGGCAATTTTGAACGAGCAAGGCCTTCAAGCCAGCGAAACATTATTTATAGATGATACCATCAAAAATATAGAAGCTGCTGAAGCATTGGGTTTGCAAACTGTTCATCTAAAACATCCATTTACCGTTTTAGATCTAGCGCTCTAAGCACCTATCTTATTTAACTTCTTCAAAATCTAAATAATCGTCCTTTTTTACGCTAGGCGCGGAGGGCTGTTTTTGCTGTGGCTGTTCTTGCTGACGGGCATATTCTTGTTGTTGAAAAGCTTGCTGTTGCTGCATTTCAGACATTTTTTGCTTTATTTGGCTAGCTGTTTTGCTCACTGGGATAACAAACCCAAAAATGAAACGGTAGAGTAGGTAAATGGCTAAAGCCCAAAGTAATACTTTAAACATAAGAGCATAAAAGTAGGAATTAACCGAATATTGGGCTGTTAAAACAGTCCGAAATCGTAGGAGCGGTAAAAATTTGGATTATAGGGTCTAATTATCGTATATTTGCAACAAGCTAAGAATCAACAGAAGGGAACGACTATCGTTCCCTTCTCCTTTTTTACCATGGCAACAGACAATAATATTAACCTAGTTGAGCAGTTTTTACAGACTATTTTGGCTGAAGAGCCCTTGTATTTTCTAGTTTCTGTAAAAATTAAACCCACCAATAATATCAAAGTGTTTTTGGATGGGGATAGTGGCTTGCCCATTGAGAAATGCGTTTATTTTAATCGCAAACTCTATAAAATGATAGAGGAGGCCGGAATTTATCCTGAAGGAGAGTTTTCTTTAGAAGTTTCTTCACCAGGTATAGATGAGCCGCTCAAACTAATTAGACAATACCAAAAAAATATTGGTAGGACCATTCAAGTGGTTTTCACCGACGATACAACAAAAGAAGGAATACTTGAAACAGTAGCAGAAGCCGATATCATGATACAATGTACCAGCGGTAAAGGAAAAAAAGCAGTTACGGAGCAAGTACTTATCCCTTTTTCAAATATTAAATCAACAACTGTACAAATTAAATTTTAGCAGAATAAAAAAAACAGCGTTATGGCCAGTATCAACTTAATTGAGGCGTTTCAGGAGTTTAAAGACGCAGAAAATATTGATCGTCCCACGATGATGAAAGTGGTGGAAGACGTATTCAAAACCTTACTACGCAAGAAGTTTGGCGCAGATGATAATTTTGATGTTATCGTAAATGCCGAAAAGGGAGACCTTGAAATTATTCGTCGCCGTATGATTGTAGAAGATGGGGAAGTAAATGACCCATTGGCTGAAATTGCTTATTCTGAAGCTGCTAAAATTGAACCAGACTTTGAAGTAGGCGAAGAATTATACGAAGAAGTAGATATTCTTGATTTTGGACGCAGAGCTATTTTAGCTGCAAAGCAAACACTTGCAAGTCGTATCAGTGATTTGAAGAAGAATGTGTTGGTAAAAAAATATGGCGATCGTGTTGGTGATATTATCAGCGCTGAAGTATACCAGGTTTGGAAAAAAGAAGTGTTGTTATTAGATGAGGAAGGCAATGAGTTGATTTTACCAAAGTCTGAACAAATACCACAGGATTACTTTAAAAAAGGGGAGAATATCCGTGCAGTAGTGGCTCGAGTAGACATGAAAAATAATACACCTGTTATTATTTTATCTAGGACCAGCCCTATGTTCTTAGCTAAATTATTAGAGATTGAGGTTCCTGAAATTTTTGATGGGTTAATTGCCATTAAGAAAATTGTTCGTGAGCCAGGCGATCGTGCAAAAGTAGCCGTTGAGTCTTACGATGATCGTATTGATCCAGTAGGTGCTTGTGTGGGAATGAAGGGAAGCCGTATTCACGGTATTGTTCGTGAATTGAAGAATGAAAATATAGACGTAATCAATTTTACCACTAATATTCAGTTGTTGATTCAACGTTCATTAACGCCTGCTAAAATCAGCTATATGGACTTGGATAACGATAAAAAGCAGGCCAATGTTTACCTAAAGGCCGACCAAGTGTCTTTGGCAATTGGAAGAAGAGGAGTGAATATTAAGTTAGCCTGTGAAATAACTGGCTATGAAATTGATGTTTATCGCGAAGATGAAGAGATTTCAGACGAGTTTGATATTGATTTAGACGAATTTAGCGATGAAATTGAAACCTGGATTATTGATGAATTTAAGAAGATTGGATGTGATACCGGTCGTAGTATTTTAAAACTAACTGTGGATGAATTGGAGCGTAGAACCGATTTAGAGCGTGAAACCATCGAAGAAGTTAGAAAAGTACTACAAGAAGAATTTGATAGAGAAGAATAAGCAGCCAATAACCACGTATATTTGTCAAGTATGCGTGGCTTAGTTGTAACGCATATTAGGACCCAAAAACAAAGAATGTCAGAACTGAAATTACCGAGACTGTTAGCAGCCGCCAAAGAATTTAATATTGGTCAAGATACCTTGATCGAATTCTTGGTGAAGAAAGGATTTAACAGAGATGACCTGAAGCCCACTGCAAAGCTTCAGGAAGACCATTACCGTGCCCTTCAGGCAGAGTTCCAAGGCGACAAAGTTGCTAAGAACAAAGCTGATCAAGTAGAAATACCAAAAGGTAGCCAGAGTGAGGCAAAGAAGAAGAAAGACGAAGAGGAAATCACTTTTAGAAAAGAAGAGAAAAAACCTGCTGAGCCTGTTGCCGACAAAAAACCAGTTATAGAAGCTGCACCTATTGTGGAAGCCGCTCCTATTGTGGAAATTGCCCCTGTGCAAGAGCCAATTGTTGAAGTAAGTACACCTCCTGTTGTTGTGGAGCCTGCTGCTAAAGCACCTGTAGAAGCTGCCCCTATTGTTGAAGCCACTCCTATTGTGGAAACTGCTCCTGTGCAAGAGCCAACTGTTGAAGCAAGTACTCCTCCTGTTGTTGTGGAGCCTGCTGCTAAAGCACCTGAAATAACCAAAACTGAAGTAGCTCCTATTGAAGGGCCTAAAGTGATTCATAAAATTGATCTTTCTACCATTGATTCTTCTACACGTCCTAAAAAGACGATTAAAAAAGTAGAACCAATTCCAGAAAAGAAAGTGGAAGCTCCTAGGCCTGCAGCTAAGCATACGCCTAATCCAATGCCTGCAAAACCAGCACCAGTAGTACCTGCAGCGGTTGTTGCTCCTGCAACACCTCCTCCACCTCCAGTGGTTGATGCTCCCCCTACTATTGAAAATATTCGTGCAGAAAAATTAGAAGGGCCTAAGATCTTGGGTAAAATTGAATTGCCTGTTAATAGCGATACCCGTCCTAAGCCAATGGGTAGAGACGAAAAGCGCAAACGCAAGCGTATACCAGTTGATAAAAAAGGAGAACCTAATAACACCCCTGCACCAAAAGATGCAGAAGGTAGACCATTAACTGGCCCTAATCGTCCTATTGTACCTGCAAGAAATAATAACCCCAATGCCGGAAATGGCGGCGGTGGCGGTGGATTTAATAGAGGTGGTGGCGGTGGTCAAGGTGGTTTCAATAGAGGCGGCCAAGGCGGAGGAAATAGAGGTAGGAATGATCGCAACGCTCCTAGGGTTGAAGACAAAGAAATTGATCAAAAAGCAATTCAGGAAAAAATCCGTGAAACCCAAGCTAAGCTTGCGGGAACGGGTGGTAGAGGTAAGAGCCTGAAAGCAAAATATAGAAGAGCTAAACGTGATGAAGCGGCCGAGTCTAATGGTGATGAAATGATGGAAGACAACAAACTACAGGTAACTGAGTTTGTAACAGTAAGTGAGTTGGCCAATTTAATGGATGTGAGCTTTGCCGATGTAATTGGTAAATGTATGAACCTCGGCATCATGGTTTCGATTAACCAACGCTTAGACGCTGAGGTAATTGAATTAGTTTCGAGTGAATTTGGATTTGAAGTAGAGTTCATTGGTTTAGAAGATGCCGATGATTTAGATATGGATGATGAAGATGATGATGAAGCTGAAAAGACCGAGCGTCCTCCAATCGTTACTATCATGGGTCACGTTGACCATGGTAAAACTTCTTTACTAGATTATATCAGAAATGCAAATGTTGTTGCGGGTGAAGCCGGTGGTATTACCCAGCATATAGGTGCATATGAAGTTACTTTACCGAATGGCAAAGCCATTACTTTCTTAGATACACCTGGTCACGAAGCCTTTACCGCAATGCGTGCTCGTGGTGCTAAAGTAACAGATATATCTATCATAGTAGTTGCAGCGGATGATGCGGTGATGCCTCAAACAAGAGAAGCAATCAGCCACTCTCAAGCAGCTTCTGTTCCGATGATTTTTGCGGTGAATAAGATTGATAAAGATGGTGCACAACCACAAAAAATTTACGAGCAATTATCTCAAATGAATATTCTAGTAGAAGCTTGGGGTGGTAAATTCCAAAACCAAGAATTGTCTGCTAAGCAAGGATTGAATGTAGATTTATTGTTAGAAAAAGTATTGTTAGAAGCAGAATTATTAGACCTTAAAGCGAATCCTAACAGAGAAGCAACTGGTACTATTATTGAAGCTTCATTAGATAAGGGTAGAGGTTATGTAGCTACTATATTGGTACAAAATGGTACCCTACGTCAAGGTGACTTGATTGTATCAGGACAACATTATGGTAGAGTTAAAGCAATGTTCAACGAACGTAATCAGCGAATCGAAATTGCACCTCCATCTACTCCTGTAGTAATTTTAGGATTGAATGGTGCGCCTCAAGCAGGTGAAAAGTTCAAGGTATTTGAAGACGAGGCTGAAGCAAAAGAAGTGGCTACTAAGCGTGCTCAAATTTCTAGAGAGCAAGGATTACGCGCTCGTAAGCATATTACTTTAGATGAAATTGGTCGTCGTTTAGCACTTGGAAACTTTAAGGAATTAAATATCATCATCAAAGGTGACGTGGATGGTTCTGTAGAAGCCTTAAGTGACTCTTTACAAAAATTAAGTACAGCTGAAATTGCAGTAAGAGTAGTATTGAAAGGGGTTGGTCAAATTTCAGAAAGTGATGTGTTATTGGCAACAGCTTCTGATGCCATCATCATTGGATTTAACGTTCGTCCTTCTATGCAGGCCAATAAATTAGCTGATACGGAAGGTGTGCAGATTAAGTTGTACTCAATTATCTACCAGGCTATTGACGAAATCAAGAGCGCGATGGAAGGTATGTTGGAGCCTAAGATTCAGGAGAAGATTACCGCTAACGTAGAAGTTAGAGAAGTCTATAAATTTGATAAAGCTACTGTTGCTGGATGTTATGTATTAGAAGGCAAAATTGCTAGAAACAGTAAGATCAGAATTATCCGTGACGGTATTGTTGAATATCCGAAAGGAGAAGGACAAGCTGCTGAATTGGGTAGTTTGAAACGCTTTAAAGATGATGTAAAAGACGTTTCTACCAATATGGAGTGTGGATTAACCATCAAAAACTTCAACGACCTTAAAGTAGGTGACATTGTTGAGGCATTTGAAGAAGAAGAAGTGAAGCGTACTTTATAATAAATTGACCTTTTTAAAGCCTCAAACCCCGTGTTTGGGGCTTTTATATTTTGTTAAAAGCAGTTAAGGGCGTGTAAAACCGCTTTTGTTTGATTATTTTTATACTATGCAAGGGATGAAAAAAGTGTTCGTATTAGGAGCTATATTGGTAGTTGGCTTGAGCAACTCAGCAATTGCACAATCTAAAAAAGTGGTTGCCGACAAAATTGTTGGACAGGTAGGGGATAAAATTATCTTACGATCTGAAATTATTAATACCATTGCGGATGCCAAGCGTCAAACGCAAGGCCAAGAAAACGTGGTATTGCCTAATGAGTGTCAGGTGTTAGAAGGCCAATTGATTCGTAAAGCATTATTGCTTCAAGCTCAAAAGGATTCTTTAAAAGTAGAAGATGATGAAATTGAAGCTGAATTAGATAATCGAATTAGACAAACCATTCAGCAATATGGATCTAAAGATATTTTAGAGGAGATAGCGGGTAAAACAGTTTACCAATTAAAAGACGATTTTAGGGAAGCATTTCGTGAGCAAAAATTAGCAGATCAAATGCAACGTAAGATTGTTGATAATATCAAAATTACCCCAACTGAAGTGAAACAGTATTTTAGTAGAACACCTACTGATAGTCTTCCATTTTATGAGAGTGAAATTGAAGTGAGTCAAATAGTGATTGTACCAAAGGCTAATAAAGATGTAGAAGAATATGTTGCAAAGCAGTTATACGATTATAAAAAACAAGCGGAAGCGCAGGGGCCAAAAAAGTTTGAACAATTGGCAAAGAATTATTCGGAAGACCCATCTGTAAAGGAAAATGGGGGGCAATTTACGCTTAACAGAAACGATAAATTTTGGGATCCTCCTTTCTTGGCTGGCGCTTTTAGATTAAAAGAAGGTCAAATATCTCCAGTTATCAAGGGCAAGTTTGGTTTGCATATTATCATGATGATTAGCCGTTCTGGGGATGAAGCCATTGTTAGACATATATTACGCATACCGCCGATTACCGAAGATGAAATTAAAGAAACAGTTGATAAATTAGATACTATTCGCAATCAAATTAAAGCTGGTAAAATCAATTTTGCCGAAGCGGTGAGTAAGTATTCTGATGATGAAAACAGTAAGTTTAGTGCAGGTTCATTAGTGGGAAGAGATGGGTCTACTTTTATTACTTTAGATGTTTTAGATAAGGATATGATTAAGCCAATTAGTGATATGAAACCTGGCGATATTTCTAAACCACAAGTTTTCCTAAATGAACAACGGGGGAGAAAAGAAGTTAGAATCATCTATTATAAATCAAAAAAAGAGCCCCACCGCGAAAATCTAAAAGACGATTATAATAGAATTGCACAACGCGCATTAGAAGATAAAAAAACCACTACCCTTGAAAAATGGTTTAAAGAGCATATCCCTACTTATTATATTCTAATTGATAATGAATTCATGAAATGTTCTGAGTTAGCGCAATGGAAACAAGCTGCAGTGAATGCTGCAGAAGTTAGAAAACAATAGTTTCTTAAAATATTGATAATCAACCATTAAGAAAAGTGAATGCTGATCTTAATGGTTTTTTTGTGCCCAATATTGAGCCAAAAGAAAGTTTTTTTGGAATATACATGTATATACATGTATATTTGCATGGTGAAATTAGAACAAGCCATACAAAGCAATAAATTCAAAAACGAAATGCATAAAGCAAGTTTGAATATTTTGTATACTGCTTGGTGGTTGAAGACGCAAATGAGTAAGGTATTAAAAGAGTTTGGGTTAACGCACGAGCAATACAATGTATTGAGAATATTAAAGGGAAAATATCCAGAACAGTTATGTGTAAAGGATATCAGCTGCAGAATGATTGAGAAGAGTTCTAATGTTCCAAGAATTATTGATCGTTTGGTATTAAAGAAGTTGGTTAAACGTGCTGATTCTCCCACCGACAAAAGAGAAACGGTCACTACTTTAACCCAAGCTGGATTAGCTGTTCTTGCTGCATCTACCAAAAGCATCAATCAGCTAATGGATGAAATGGTGAAAATGGAAAATCAGGAAGCAGAACAATTGAATGTATTGCTAGAACGCTTGAGGGGAACGGAAGAATAATTTTTTTATCTAAATAGATGTATATACACATAAAATAATCATTATGAAAACAGTATTACACAAGGCAAACACAAGAGGTCATAACAGCTTTGGCTGGTTAAACAGCTATCATAGTTTTAGTTTTGGTCACTACTATAATCCAGAAAGAATGCATTTTGGTGCATTAAGGGTTTTGAATGATGATACCGTTGCGCCAGGCATGGGTTTTGGAAAACACCCTCACGATAATATGGAAATTGTTTCTATTCCTTTATCTGGTGATTTACATCACCAAGATAGTACTGGTAGAAACGAAATTATTCGTCAACACGATGTACAAATCATGAGTGCAGGCAGTGGTATTGCCCATAGTGAAATGAACGCCAATAAAGACCAGCAAGTAAAATTTTTGCAAATATGGGTGATGCCAAAGGAATTGAATATCAATCCAAGGTATGAGCAAAAATCATTCAAGCCAGCAGATAGAGCCAACCAGATTTTCACAGTTGTTGCACCGGACAATCAAGATGCTGTTTGGATTAACCAAGACGCTTGGTTTTCATTAGCCAATTTTGAAGCTGGTAAAAATGATGAATATTTTTTACGCCAAATGGATAACGGTGTATATGTATTTGTAATTAATGGATCTGTTACGATTAATGACACCGTTTTACACGAACGTGACGGCTTAGGAATTTGGGATGTCGGCTCTATTAAAATTGAAGCGAATACTAACACTGAATTATTATTAATTGAAGTTCCTATGAAAATTAATGAAGCTTAGTATGAAAACAAGAACCATCGAAACAATTGCATACGGTCAACAAATGGATATGGGCGGATTCCCTATCCGTCAAGCCCTGCCTTCATCCAAAGCGGATATGTTGGATCCTTTTTTGCTCTTACATCATGCTAATATTAAAGTAGCAGAAAATGTAGACGTTAAAAATGCGGGCGTTGGTCCTCATCCGCATCGTGGTTTTTCTCCTGTTACCTTTATTTTTAAAGGCGGCGTACATCATCGCGACAGCAGAGGAAATAGTCATATTGTGTATGAAGGTGGTACACAATGGATGAACGCGGGTATGGGGGTAATTCACAGTGAAAGACCGCCTGAAAATATTCATGAATTAGGAAGTACGCAGGAATTGATTCAACTGTGGATCAATACACCGGCTGCCAATAAAATGGATGCACCTGCATATATACCCGTTACGAAAGAAGATACGCCTGTTGTTATTTCTGAAGATGGATTAACCAGTATTCAAGTTGTTGCGGGCGAGTTGGATGGGATTAAAGGGGCTATTGTACCTCAAACTCCTATCAATATGTTCACTATTCATATTAAAAAGGGAGGTTCTTATTTTATTCCTTTTGCAGCATCACACAATGCCTTTATTTATGCATTAGAAGGTAATATCCATATAAATGAGCAAGATGAATTGCCTGCATTTTATATGGCTTCTTTCCATAAAGATGGCGAAGGCGTTCAAATTACCGCAACAGCGGACAGTATTTTATTAATGGGAACTGGGGAGCCTTTGAATGAACCAGTCGTATCTCATGGACCTTTTGTAATGAATAATCAAACCCAACTATTAGAAGCCTTCAGAGACTATCAAATGGGTAAGATGGGCGTCTTAATAGAAGAATAATAATTTAAACAATCAAATCATAAATCTAAAAAATCAAAAATGGCAACTTACAAAATCGACCCAATGCACAGTGAAATCACTTTTAAAGTGAAGCACTTAATGATCACCAATGTAACTGGTAGCTTTCAACAATTTGACGCTACATTAGAAGCTGATGCCGACGATTTTAGCGATGCAAAAATTAGCTTTGAATCTGCTATCGACAGCATTTCTACCAACAACGAACAAAGAGATACCCACCTAAAAAGTGATGATTTTTTTGCAGCTGCTACTTACCCTAAATTAAGTTTTGTATCTACTTCATTTACCCATAAATCTGGCTCTGCGTATGCACTAGTGGGTGATTTAACCATCAAAGGCAATACAAAGTCTGTTGAATTAGCAGTAGATTTTGGTGGAAGAATGACCGATTTTTATGGTCAAGACAAAGCTGGTTTTGAAATTACAGGTAAGATCAATCGCAGTGAGTTTGGTTTAACTTGGAGCGCTGTTACTGAAGCAGGTGGTGTTGTAGTAAGCGATGAAATCAAATTAAATATGGCTGTACAAATGGTTAAGCAAGCATAAATTGGCTTTACTGAACCCAATCGCCAAATAATCGTTATAAGTATATGCAAATAGAAATAATTACTGGAAGCCCTAGAAAAGACAGTGTTACGTACAGAGTTGCGTTGCATTTACAAGCTGCTTTACGCGAGCACACCGATCATATAGTTGGAATAATTGATGTAAGAGAGTGGAACCTGCCTTTATTGCAAAATGTTTTTTCTTCGGTGGATCAAACCCCCGAAGCGTATAAACCACTTACAAAAAGAATGTTTGCCGCTAATGCGTTTATTTTGGTTACTCCAGAATACAACGGCAGTTATGCTCCCGCCCTACAAAACTTGTTAGATCATTTTCCTAAACAAGCTCGAAAAGCGTTTGGTATTGTTACTGCTTCTGTTGGAGCAATGGGTGGCATGCGTGCATCTCAACAAATGTTGTTACTCGTTGCAGGGCTTTTTGGTATTGCATCTCCTAATATGCTGATTATTCCTCAGGTGGATAAAAAATTTGACGGAAACGGTCAATTGTTAGATCTGGGTTTTAAACCTGCCATCGACAATTTTACCAAAGAATTACTTTGGTTGGCAGGAAATCTTCAGCCAGAATCAGTTGCCGAAAAACGGACTGTATATAATTAATTTTTAAAAGGGTGGCGGAGTTGTAACTTCGCCATTCCTTTTTATATAGCACCATGAGCGATGAAATAAAACACGAGTGTGGCCTGGCTTACATTCGTTTACGCAAGCCCTTTTCTTATTACCTCCAAAAATATGGAACGGTAACTTACGGCTTAAACAAGCTGTATCTTTTAATGGAAAAACAGCATAACCGAGGCCAGGATGGTGCCGGTTTAGCCATGGTTAAGTTGAATGTTGAACCGGGTAACCCTTACTTGCATAGAATGCGTAGTAATGCTCCTCAACCCATTGCAGATTTGTTTTTTAAAATTGGCCAAGAAGTTCAAGAGCTAGAAAAATACCAGCCAGATATTAAACAGCATCCCGGATTAATGAAAGGGCATCTTCCGTTCTTGGGTGAGCTATTATTAGGACATCTGCGTTATGGAACACAGGGAAAAAACAATGTAGAATTTTGTCATCCTTTTATTAAAAGAGATTTAATGCCAGGTAAAAATCTTGCTTTAGCAGGGAATTTTAATCTGGTTAATACCGATGAATTATTTGAACAAATTGGGGTAAATCCAGGAGACTTTCAAAAGCAAAGTGATTTAGCTGCCATGATGGAAGTGGTTCACCATTATTTAGTAAATGAAGATGAAGCGAATCCTAATAATGCCAATATTGCCAATGTATTAAAAAATGCTACTCCCATATTTGATGGTGGGTATACCATTGGAGGTTTATTGGGTAATGGTCATAGCTTTATCATGCGTGATGCTCATGGTATAAGACCTGCCTATTATTATATTAATGATGAAGTAATTGTTGCCGCAAGTGAAAGAGCAGCTATTAGAACCACGTTTAATGTGGGTGAAAATGAAGTACAAGAATTAATGCCTGGTACAGCTTTAATTGTAGATGATTTAGGGAACTACCAAATCAATAAAGTACTAGAACCCAAAGAAAGAAGAGCCTGTTCTTTTGAACGTATTTATTTTTCGAGAGGTAGTGATGAAAAAATTTATAGAGAAAGAATTGCGTTGGGTCATCATTTAAGTGAAACGGTATTAGAACGTATTGCTTACGATTTAAAAAACACCATTTTTTCTTATATACCTAACACTGCTGAAGTAGCATTCTATGGATTGGTGAAGGGGATGGAAGAATACCTCAATAAAATTAAAGTAGAGCGCATTCTAAGTTGGGGGAATGATTTTACGCCCGATAAATTAGAAGAAATGGTGAACCGAAAAATTCGCCAAGAAAAAATTGCCATCAAAGATGTTAAGCTAAGAACTTTTATTACTGAGGATGCCAATAGAAACGAAATGGTACAACATGTGTACGATATCACTTATGGCACCGTTCGTAATAATGAAGATACTTTAGTGGTGATTGATGATAGTATTGTAAGAGGAACTACTTTAAAAGAAAGTATTATCAGAATGCTTTCAAGATTAAATCCTAAAAAAATAATTGTGGTGTCTTCTGCTCCTCAAATACGATACCCAGATTGTTACGGGATCGATATGAGTAAACTAGGAGACTTCATTGCATTTAGAGCTGCTATTGCATTGTTAAAAGAGCGCAATATGGAAGATTTACTTGATCAAGTACGGGATCAAATCATTGCACTTGAGAAAAATAATGCATTGCATACTGAAAATATAGTTCGCCAAATTTATAAGCCTTTTACTACGCTCGAAATTTCAGATAAGATTGCTCAACTCATTACTCCAGAAGGGGTACATGTGCCTGTGGAAGTAATTTATCAAACCATTGAAGACTTACATGAATGTTGCCCTACTAATACGGGTGATTGGTATTTCACTGGAAACTACCCAACACCGGGCGGTAACAAAGTGGTCAATAAAGCATTCTTGAATTACCTCAGTGGCAAGAATGTAAGGGGGTATTAATCTTTTTTATCCATTTTTTGAATCAAGGTATTCATGGTAACCAACAACTCTTTCACTGATTGGTTGGTTATTGTGCTTTCATGAATAGGTAAAGCGGTTTGAATGCCGCCTACATGGTTAGGTGTAGTAATTAATTCAAAAAAACTTTTGTT
>PGCO01000002.1 GCA_002786355.1 Sediminibacterium sp. FEMGT703S | reverse complement strand
AAAAAAATAAAAAATAAATCCACAAAAACACATAAAAAGAAGATAAAAAACTTGTCTGTTCGATTACAGCTCCTTACCTTTGCAACCCCAACGTAAAAATTGGTTTTTGACTATGTCTCAGCGAATCAGAATCAAATTACAATCATACGATCACAATCTAGTAGATAAATCTGCAGAGAAGATCGTTAAGACAGTACGTAGTACAGGTGCAGTAGTAACAGGACCTATTCCTTTGCCTACTCATAAGAAAATCTTTACTGTATTGCGTTCACCACACGTTAATAAGAAAAGCCGTGAGCAGTTCCAATTAGCTACGCACAAGCGTCTAATGGATATCTACACTTCTTCTTCTAGAACAGTAGATGCGTTGAGCAAGCTAGACTTACCGTCTGGTGTTGAGGTTGAAATTAAAGCTTGATAAAGCCATTTCTCTAGAAAGAGAGAAACTAGTTCTTATATACCCAATTATCTGCCAATCGGCCTCGGCCAGAAAAAGCAGCTCTGATAAAGAAATTATAAATCATTTAGTTCACGATGAATTAAATGAGTAACATATAAACAGGCCCTTCGAGGTTTGTTTACTACCGGTACTTCCTCTTCAAAACGTAAGTTTTGAAAACAACGGAAAAGGTCGGTAGCAAACTAGGATTGAATCCCGCTTCATCGGTGGGATGTCCTCATAACCGAGCGGGGCATAAACCGCAAAACGATGAAAGGAATTATTGGAAAAAAAATCGGCATGACCAGCATCTTCGCTGCTGATGGAAAGCAAACTGCTTGTACCATCGTAGAAGTTGCTCCAAATACCGTTACACAAATCAAGACACAGGAAACCGATGGTTATTCTGCTGTTCAATTAGCAATCGGCGATAAGAAAGAAAAACACGCTACAAAAGCCGAAATCAATCACTTTGCTAAGGCTCAAACTCCAGCCAAAAAGTTCGTAAAAGAATTTCGTAATTACTCAATAGAGAAAAACTTAGGCGAAACAGTAACTATTGACATCTTCTCTGAAGGAGACAGTGTTGAAGTTGTTGGTACCACTAAGGGTAAAGGTTTTCAGGGTGTTGTAAAGCGCCATGGATTCTCTGGTGTGGGTGAAGCTTCCCATGGTCAGCACGATCGTCAGCGTGCGCCAGGTTCTATTGGTGGATCTTCTTATCCTTCAAGAGTATTTAAAGGAATGAGAATGGCCGGCCGTATGGGTGGAGACCGTGTTAAAATGAAAGGTTTGAAAGTAGTAAAAATATTTTCAGAAAAGAACTATATCCTGATCAGCGGTTCTGTACCAGGTCATAACGGTTCTATCGTTTTAATTCAGAAATAATCACCCTGTTTAATTGACAGATTAATTGAAAGATCATGCAAGTAGATGTATTAGATATAAAAGGACAGAAAACCGGTAGAACGGTTGAATTACCACAGGAAATCTTTGGTATTGAACCAAACAACCACGTTATCTATCTAGCTGTTAAGCAATACTTAGCCGCACGTCGTTCTGGAACGCACAAAGTTAAAACTCGCGCTGAAGTACAAGGTGCTAGCCGCAAGTTACATAAGCAAAAAGGAACAGGTGGTGCTCGTAAAGGTAATATCCGTAACCCTTTATACAAGGGTGGTGGTACCATCTTTGGACCAAAACCACACGCTTACGATTTCAAGTTGAATCGTAAAGTAAAAGATTTGGCTAAGATTTCTGCTTTAAGTCATAAAGCAAAAGAAAGTGCAATCATCGTAGTAGAAGAAATTAAGATGGACGCACCTAAAACCAAACAACTGGTTGATATTATGGGTAACCTTAAAGTTGCTGATAAGAAAGCGCTTATCGTTTTACCAGAATACAACGACAATCTGTACTTAAGTACTCGTAACGTACCAAATGTTGCTAGCACATTGTTAGCCGACATTAATACTTATGAAATCATGAACGCAGATGTATTAGTAATAACAGAGAACACTGTGAATATCTTTAACGAAGAAGAAGCAGTAGCTTAATTTAAGTAACGTTTCAATCATACAAAATGAGACAGTCAGAAATTTTAATAAAGCCAATCTTAACGGAGAAAGCAAACGCACAACAGGATACGTTAAGAAGATATGCTTTTAAAGTAAATCGTAAGGCTAACAAGTTAGAGATTAAGAAAGCAATTGAAGATTTCTATGGTGTTAATGTAGTAGACGTTAATACTGCAGTTGCTCCAGGAAAAAATAAAGCCCGTTACACAAAAGCTGGATTTATTCAAGGAATGAAATCTGCATACAAGAAAGCATTTGTTACTGTTGCAGAAGGTGAAACAATTGATCTTTACGCAAATATTTAATTTATAGCAGCGGAGCTGAAAAATCCGCACAAAAAAAATAAACAATGGCACTAAAAAAGTACAAACCAATCACAGCAGGAACTCGTTGGAGAATTGGTAATGCTTATGCTGAGATCACTACTAACAAGCCCGAAAAGAGTTTGTTAGAGCCTCAAAAAAATACTGCTGGTCGTAACTTCCAAGGTCGTAGAGTTATGCGTTACATGGGCGGTGGTAATAAGCAACATTATCGTATTATCGATTTCAAACGTAACAAGAGAGATATTGCAGCAACTGTAGTTTCTATCGAATACGATCCAAACCGTACTGCATTCATCGCTTTAGTACAGTATACTGACGGAGAGAAGCGTTACATTATTGCTCCTCAAGGTATTCAAGTTGGCCAAACAGTAATTGCAGGTGATGCAGTTGCTCCTGAATTAGGTAATGCATTGGCTATGAAAAATATGCCTTTGGGTACTACCATTCACAACATTGAATTACAACCTGGTCAAGGTGGTAAGATGGTAAGAAGTGCTGGTGCTTCTGCTCAATTAGCTAACAAAGAAGAAAAATACGCTGTATTAAAAATGCCTTCTGGCGAATTGAGAAAAGTATTGATTAACTGTTATGCAACCGTTGGTGTTGTTTCTAATAGCGATCATAATCTTGAAACAGCTGGTAAAGCGGGTAAAAACCGTTGGAAAGGTATTCGTCCACGTGTAAGAGGTGTTGCCATGAACCCTGTAGATCACCCGATGGGTGGTGGTGAAGGTAGAGCATCTGGTGGTCACCCACGTAGCAGAACAGGTAAGTATGCAAAAGGTGAGAAAACTCGTACTAAAGGTAAGGGTAGCGATAAGCTAATCATCCAGCGCAGAAATGGTAAAAAACTGGCTAAGTAATAACTAACCAGTCAAAATAAATAAATAAACTAATAGACCAGTAAACTCAAATAATTATGGGTCGTTCGATTAAAAAAGGTCCTTACGTAGATGCTAACTTAGAAGGTAAAGTAGTTGCTATTAACGACGGAAAAGTAAAGAGAAACGTTATCAAAACTTGGAGTCGTCGCAGCACAATCACACCTGATTTTGTTGGTCACACTTTTGCCGTACACAACGGAAATAAGTTCATCCCTGTTTACGTAACAGAATTCATGGTAGGTCACAAATTAGGTGAATTTGCTCCTACTAGAAACTTCAGAGGACACGCAGGAACTAAAAAATAACTGTAGGGGTTAACACCCATACATCAAACAAAAAAAGAAATGGAAGCAGTAGCTAAACTGAACAATTATCCAACAGGTCCGCGTAAAATGCGCCTGTTAGCCGATGTGATCCGTGGAATGGAAGTGGAGAAAGCCCTGGCTATTCTGGAACATCATCCTCAGCACAATGCCACTCCATTGGCAAAACTGTTGAAGAGTGCTATCAGTAACTGGGAGCAGAAAAACAGCGGATCAAATGCTGCAGACAGCAGTCTGGTTGTAAAGACCGTATTCGTTGATGGCGGTAGAGTATTAAAGCGTATGCGCCCTGCACCACAAGGCCGTGGCTACAAAGTACGCAAGCGCAGCAACCATGTAACATTAATCGTAGATTCTAAAAACTAATTAGTAAAACCATTATATGGGTCAGAAAGCAAATCCAATTGGTAACAGGTTAGGCATCATCCGCGGATGGGACAGTAACTGGTATGGTAGTAAAAAAGACTACGCATCCAAACTGATCGAAGATCATAAGATCCGTACCTACCTGAGTGCCCGTATCAACAAAGGTGGAATCGCAAAGATCGTTATTGAGCGTACGCTTGGTAAATTGATCGTAACTATTCATACTTCTAAGCCAGGTATTATCATCGGTAAAGGTGGTAACGAGGTAGATCGTATTAAAGAAGAATTGAAGAAGTTAACTGGAAAAGACGATGTTCAAATTAACATTTTGGAAATCCGTCGTCCTGAACTAGATGCAACTATCGTAGGAGATACCATCGCTCGTCAAATCGAAAACCGTATCAACTTTAAACGTGCAACTAAAATGGCCATTGCCTCTACACTCCGTATGGGTGCTGAAGGTATCAAGGTTAAATTAAGCGGTCGTTTAGGTGGTGCTGAGATTGCTCGTAGCGAAGAATTTAAACAAGGCCGTACTCCATTACATACTTTCCGTATGGACATCGATTATGCCAATGTTTTTGCTCAAACTGTTTACGGTAAAATTGGTATCAAAGTATGGATCTGTAAGGGTGAAGTACTAGGAAAGCGCGAATTGAATCCAAACTTCGTTGGTGGTAAGAACGACATGAGCGATAGAAGAGAAAGAACTGGTGCTGATGAAAGAAGCCGTGGCGGAGACAGAAGAGACGATAGAAGAGGTGGTGGAAGAGGAGAACGCAGAAACTAATATCAGAATTAGTAATGCAGAATTACTAAAGTTTTAAATAACTACGAATAAAATTCGTGGACCAAAAAACTAAAAAATGTTACAGCCGAAAAGAAGCAAACATAGGAAACAGCAGAAAGGACGCATTCGCGAAGTAGCTAAGCGTGGAACTGCTATATCATTTGGATCATTTGCCCTAAAAGCATTAGAGCCCATCTGGTTAACTAACCGCCAGATTGAATCTGCCCGTCAGGCCATGACCCGTGCTATGAAGCGTGAGGGAAATGTATGGATCAGAGTATTCCCTGACAAAATTATTACCCATAAGCCTGCTGAAGTGAGAATGGGTAAGGGTAAAGGTAACCCAGAATATTGGGCTGCTGTTGTGGAGCCAGGACGTATCATCTTCGAATGTGATGGTGTTACAGAAGCTGTGGCAAAAGAAGCGATGGGTCTTGCAGCACAAAAATTACCAATCGCAACCAAGTTCATCGTAAGAAGAGATTTGCAAGCATAACCAAAAAAAGAAATTGCAATGGCTAATAAAAAAACATACGAATTCAACAAAAATCTAAAGGATCTTAGTGTTACAGATCTTAGAGCAAAAATCCAGGAAGACGAACTACGTTTGAAAAAATTGGAGTTTGCTCATGCTATCTCTCCACTAGAAAATCCAATGACTATTCGTGGACTTCGTAGAGACATCGCCCGTATTAAAACGGAATTGAAGAAAAAAGAAATGGGTATTTAAACCATAAATTAAACACAATGGCTGAAAGAAATTTGCGCAAAACAAGGACAGGGATCGTTACCAGCGATAAAATGGATAAAACCATCACTGTTGCGGTTGAAAGAAAAGTAAAACACCCTATCTACGGTAAATTCGTAAAGAAGACTACTAAGTTCCATGCTCATGATGAGAAGGGAGAATGTACCATCGGTGATGTGGTAAAGATCATGGAAACTCGTCCGCTTAGTAAAACAAAGCGTTGGAGATTAGTTGAAATTGTAGAAAAAGCGAAATAATAATATTGATTTAAGTTACTGCATTGCCATAAACGGTTGTGTTTTACTTAAATGTAAAATTTCAAATTAAATAAAATGATTCAGCAAGAAAGCAGGTTAAATGTAGCTGACAATAGTGGCGCTAAAGAAGTCCTTTGTATTAAGGTACTCGGTAATAGCGGTCAGGATTATGCTAAGATCGGCGATAAAATTGTTGTTACGGTTAAAGACGCAATTCCTGCAGGTGGTGTTAAAAAAGGAACAGTTTCTAAAGCAGTTATTGTTCGTACTAAAAACAAACTCCGCAGAAAAGATGGTTCTTACATTCGTTTTGACGACAACGCTGTTGTGTTGTTAAACAATTCAGATGAACCTCGCGGTACACGTATCTTTGGACCTGTAGCAAGAGAATTGCGTGATAAGGGATATATGAAAATTATTTCTCTTGCTCCTGAAGTATTATAAAAAAAGCTAAAAGCTAAATAAAATGAGTACAAGATTTAAAGCCAAATTCAGCATCAAAAAAGGTGATTCCGTTGTGGTAATTGCCGGCGATGACAAGGATTTGAAAAAGCCTCGCACAGTATTGGAAGTGATTGTAGATAAAGGTCGTGTAGTAGTAGAAGGAGTGAATATCGTTACAAAGCACACCAAGCCATCTGCTCAAAATACCAAAGGTGGTATTGTTAAAGTAGAAGCACCAATTAACATCAGTAATGTAATGTTGTGGGATGCTAAAAAGGGCGAGCCAACCAAAGTGAAGCGTACCCGTGAAAATGGTAAATTAATACGTGTATCTAAAAAATCTGGGGAGGTAATCAAATAATGAGTACAGAGAAATATACACCGAGATTAGCAGCCAAGTATAGCAAAGATGTTGTACCTGCGCTCATGAAGAAGTTTGCTTACACTACTGTTATGCAAGCTCCTAAATTAGAAAAAATCTGTATTAACCGTGGTGTTAATGGAGCGGTTACAGATAAAAAATTAGTAGATATAGCTGTTGATGAATTGAATATGATCACTGGTCAAAAGGCAGTTCCTACTATGTCTAAAAAAGACATTTCAAACTTCAAGTTACGTAAGGGTATGCCAATTGGTGCTCGTGTAACTTTAAGAGGTGAAAAAATGTATGAGTTCCTTGACAGATTAGTTTCTGTAGCTCTACCACGTGTACGTGACTTCAAAGGAATTAGCGATAAAGCTTTTGACGGAAGAGGTAACTATACTTTAGGTGTTACTGAACAAATCATTTTCCCTGAAATTGATATTGATAAGGTAAATAAAATTACCGGTTTAGATATCACTTTTGTAACAACTGCTAACACTAATGAAGAAGCTTACGAGCTTTTGAAAGAATTAGGTATGCCGTTTAAAGGAACCAAGAAAGATTAATTAAACACAGAACAACAATATTATGGCAAAAGAATCAATAAAAGCCAGACAAAGAAAGCGCGAGAAAATGGTAGCTCAATATGCTGAAAAGCGTGCAGCTCTTAAGGCAGCAGGTGACTATGCAGGATTAGATCTACTTCCAAAGAACGCTTCTCCGGTACGTTTAAAGAACCGCTGTCAGCTAACAGGAAGACCTAAGGGTTACATGCGTTATTTTGGTTTGTCAAGGATTATGTTCCGCGACATGGCTTTAAATGGTATGATTCCTGGTGTAAAAAAAGCAAGCTGGTAGTAGTCAGTTTGATAAACAAAATTTAGAACTAGTATAATTTAAATAATATGGTAACTGATCCTATAGCAGACTTCTTAACTAGAATTCGTAATGCTCAGTTGGCTGGTCATAGACTGGTTGAAATTCCTGCTTCTAATTTAAAGAAGCGTTTAACAGAGATTTTGTATGATCAAGGTTATATCTTGAAATACAAATTTGAAGACGATAACAAACAAGGATTAATTAAGATCGCTTTAAAATACGATCCTAATACCAAAGTTCCTGCTATCCGTTCTTTAGAAAGAGTTAGCCGTCCAGGATTACGTCAATATGCAAAGCCTGCTGAAATCAAGAGAGTAATCAATGGCTTAGGTGTTGCCATCCTTAGTACATCTAAAGGTGTTCTAACCGATAAGCAAGCGAAAGCTCAGAATGTTGGTGGAGAAGTGTTGTGTTATATTTCTTAAAATAAACCGTTCCGACAATTAAGCCTCTTAGTCGTGGCTGAACACGGAGCAATGTTCATCATAAATTAAAAAATCGACTATGTCTAGAATTGGTAAGCAACCAGTAGTAGTTCCAGCGGGTGTTACAATTAATGTGAGTACTGAGAATGTACTTTCTGTAAAAGGTCCAAAAGGAGAGTTATCTCAACAAATAGATAGAGATATTAAAGTTGAAGTAAAAGAAGGTGAAGTTGTTCTCACCAGACCAACAGATCAAATTCGTCACCGCGCTATGCACGGATTATACCGTTCATTAGTAAGCAATATGGTAAAAGGTGTTACTGAAGGCTACAAGAAAGAATTAGAATTAGTAGGGGTAGGTTTTAAAGCTGCTAATACCGGTAATTTATTAGATCTTGCTTTAGGATATTCTCACAATATCATCATCGAAATACCAAGTGAATTAAAAGTTACTACAACTACTGAAAAAGGTCAAAACCCTAAAGTATTTTTAGAAGGTATAGACAAGCAATTGATTGGTCAAGTTGCAGCTAAATTGAGAAGCCTACGTAAGCCTGAGCCATACAAAGGAAAAGGTGTTAAATATGCGGGTGAAATCTTAAGAAGAAAAGCAGGAAAGTCTGCAGGTAAATAATTAAAATAACAATCCACCGGCCGTATCGGAGGTATAAAATAAACAACAATGGGTAAATTAATTCAAAGGCAGAAAATTAGATACCGCATCCGTAAAAAGATTGCTGGTACTGCTGTAAAACCACGCCTTTCTGTATTCAGAAGCAATGCTGAAATCTATGCACAATTAATTGATGACGATAATGGTGTAACTATTGCCGCTTCATCTTCTAGAGATAAAGACATTGCTGCACAGAAAGTTACCAAAATAGAAAAAGCTAAAATGGTAGGTGCTGCAGTAGCAACTAAAGCTTTAGCTCTAGGATTAACAAATTGTGTATTTGACAGAGGTGGAAATCTATATCATGGCCGTGTGAAGTCTGTAGCAGATGGAGCAAGAGAAGGTGGTCTGGTATTCTAATTACTAACATCAATTTAATCGCTCAATAAATGTCTAAAGTAAGCGTAAATAAAGTAAAAGCGGGTGGCGACATCGAACTGAAAGATAAGGTAGTTGCTATAAACCGTGTGGTAAAAACCACAAAAGGTGGCCGTACATTTAGTTTCTCTGCACTAGTTGTAGTTGGAAATGAAAATGGAATTGTTGGTCAAGGTCTTGGTAAAGCAAAAGAAGTACAAGAAGCAATTGCTAAAGGTATTGAAGATGCAAAGAAGAACTTGGTTAAAGTACCTGTAATGCATGGTACAATTCCTCACGAACAATTAGCTAAAGATGGTGCTGCAAAGGTTTTAATCAAGCCAGCAGCACATGGAGCGGGTGTAATTGCAGGAGGCAGTATGCGTTCAGTATTGGAAAGTGCTGGAATCACCGACGTACTTGCAAAGAGTCTTGGTTCTGCTAATCCCCACAACGTGGTAAAAGCAACCATTAAAGCTTTAAGCCTTTTAAGAGAACCAGTTCAGGTTGCTAAAGGTCGCAACATTAAATTGAGCAAAGTATTCAACGGATAATATTTATGAAAAAGATTAAAATAACCCAGATTAAAAGCGGTATCGACAGATCTGAGCGCCAGAAGTTAACCCTTCTTGCTTTAGGTTTAAAAAAGTTGAATGCCTCTAAAGAAGTAGTTGCTACTCCACAAATACTAGGTATGGTTAACAAAGTTAGCCACTTAGTAAAGGTTGAAGAAGTTGCTTAATTAAGAAATTTTCAAGTCAGTAGTTTGGATTTACCGTATTCTGCGGATATCTTTACTCCTGACTTTTATTTATTATAAACAACGCGAGGGGTGATACCCCGTAAGTTCAAAATCACATTAACATGAAACTACACAATTTAAAACCTGCTGAAGGTTCTGTAAAAAAAGAGAAAAGAATTGGCCGTGGTGAAGCATCTGGTAAAGGTGGTACATCTACAAAAGGTAACAAGGGTGGTCAAAGCCGTGCTGGTTACAAAAGTAAAATGGCTCATGAAGGTGGTCAAATGCCTATTCAACGTCGTATTCCAAAGCGTGGATTTAAGAATATCAATAGAGTTGAATACAAAGTATTTAACCTTGGTCAATTAGATCAGTTAGTAGAGAAATACGGTTTCACTGAAATTTCTTTAGAGAATTTATATATTAACGGTTTAATTAGCCGCACAGATAATGTTAAAGTATTGGGTAATGGCGAACTGAAATCTAAACTCAGTTTCAAAGTTAACGCTATCAGCGAAAAAGCAAAAGTTGCTATTGAAGCTGCAGGCGGAACAGTTGAGATTATCAAATAATTTTAACGTAATTTGCCAGACGCATCGTGTATGCGTCTTTTGGTTTTAAGTTATAACGCCATTTAATTTAGTGAAGTGAAAAAATTAGTTCAAACTTTTAGGAATATTTGGACCATTGAAGAATTACGAAATAAAATTATCGTAACCCTTGCATTGGTATTAACTTACCGTTTTGGTACGCATATCGTTTTACCAGGAATTGATCCTAATAAAATTGAAGCCGCTGCCAATTCTGCAAAGAGCAATGGTTTGCTAGGCATATTTGATATGTTTGCTGGAGGAGCGTTTTCTCAAGCATCTATACTTGCGTTAGGTATCATGCCTTATATCTCTGCTTCTATCTTTATGCAATTGATGACTATTTTAGTTCCTCAATTACAAAAAGTTCAAAAAGAAGGAGAGAGTGGTCGTAAAAAAATTAACCAATGGACTCGTTATTTAACAGTTATCGTAACCTTGTTTCAAGCAGGTGCTTATGTTGCTTATTTGAATAGTCCTGGTTATGCAGAAGCAATTTTACCTGCATACAAACCATTTTTCTGGTTTTCTACTGTAGTTACTTTAACTGCTGGAACATTATTTGTAATGTGGTTGGGTGAAAGAATCCAAGACAAAGGATTGGGTAATGGTACTTCTATCATCATCATGGTGGGTATCTTAGCTCGTCTTCCACAAAGCATTATACAAGAGTTTGGTGCCAAAGGTGTAAGTGGTGGCGGTGGTTTATTAATATTCTTGATTGAAATTGCTGTATTGGTTTCCATCATTATGGGACTAATAATTTTGGTTCAAGGTGTTAGAAAAATACCAGTAAACTATGCTAAACAAATTATTGGTAGCAGACAATTTGGTGGCGCGCGTCAATTCTTACCTGTTAAAGTAAACAGTGCAGGGGTTATGCCAATCATTTTTGCGCAAGCAATTATGTTCTTACCAACTTTAGTATCATTCACAAATTTGGATTCTGCTTCTGGGATTGTTAAAATATTTAATGACCATAGTAATGCTTGGTATATGTTAATATACTCGGTTATGGTAATTGGATTTACTTTCCTTTATACAGCGCTTATTTTTAACCCTAAGCAAATTGCTGAAGATTTAAAACGCAATAATGGATTTGTACCTGGTGTTAAGCCTGGTCAACCAACTGCTGATTATATTGGAGCAATTATGGATAAGATCACTTTACCTGGTGCTATCTTCTTAGCATTGGTTGGTATTCTTCCTGGCTTTGCTCAAAGATTAGGCGTTACCCAAGGATTCAGTACTTTCTTTGGAGGCACTTCACTTTTAATCATGGTGGGCGTAGTATTAGATACTTTACAGCAAATTGAAACTTATTTATTAATGCGTCAATATGATGGCTTAATGAATAGTGGTAGAGTTCAAGGTAGACAGGGTGTAACTAGTACAACCATCTAATATCAAATAAAACAACGAACTTTGTAAACCTGTTTAGCCATGCTAAACAGGTTTACTTTTTTATAACAAATGACTAGAAGAAATAAAGAAATGATTATCTATAAAACGGAATCGGAAGTTGCGCTTATGAAAGAAGCGGCAATGTTAGTGAGTAAAACACTTGCTGAAGTTGCCAAAGTGCTTAAGCCTGGTATGACTACTTTGCAAATAGATAAACTATGTGCAGACTTCATTAAACAACACAATGCCATTTCTTCCTTTTTAAATTATAGAGGTTATCCGTTTACTATTTGCGCATCTGTAAATGATGTGGTGGTGCATGGGTTTCCGAATAATGTTCCATTAAAAAATGGAGACATTGTTTCAATTGATATGGGTGTGATACTCAATGGTTGGCACGGTGATCATGCATATACTTTTATTATGGGGGATGCTGATGCTGCCGCTATCAATTTAGTGAAAGTAACCAAAGAGTCTTTGTATAAAGGAATTGAGAAGGCAATAGTTAATAACCGTATAGGCGATATTGCTTATGCCATTCAAGAACATACTGAAATTAGAAATGGATACGGTGTTGTGAGAGAGTTGGTAGGACATGGGCTTGGAAGAAGTTTACATGAAGATCCTCAAATGCCTAATTATGGCAAAAGAGGGTCGGGGCCAAAACTAAAAGAAAACTTAGTGTTAGCTATTGAACCAATGATTAATTTGGGTTCACGAGAAGTGTTTACAGACGAAGATGGATGGACTGTTAGAACAAGGGATGGTAAGCCATCTGTTCACTTTGAACATGATGTGTGTGTGAAGCGCAATAAAGCACTTATATTATCTGATTATAGTATTATTGAAGCAGCCGAGAAAGCCAATTCAAATTTAAATACAAGTTATTATTTGTAGCGAATGAAAAACCTTATTGTAATTGGTGGGGGGGCTGCAGGTTTTTTTTGTGCGGTGAATGCTGCAAGGCTAAATTCAAATCTTAAAGTCACTATTTTAGAAAAATCAAGTAAGCTATTATCGAAAGTTAAAATTAGTGGTGGAGGTAGATGTAATACAACGCATCAACTTTTTGAGATACCCGCACTTGTAAAAAAATATCCTAGAGGGGAACAGTTTTTAAAAAAAGCTTTTCATCAATTTAATACACAACACACTATAGAGTGGTTTGCTGAGCGCGGAGTTGATTTACATGCAGAAGTAGATGGTAGAATGTTCCCAGTAAGTAATAATTCTGCAACAATTATAGAGTGTTTGTTAAAAGAAGCAGATCAATTTAAGGTGAGAATTGAAATGCAAACTGAAGTGAAGAAAATCACTCGAAAAGATATCAAATTTCAAATTGAAACGAATAAGTCAAGTATTATCGAAGCAGACTATATCTGTATTGCTTCGGGTGGATTACCAAAGATGGAAATGTTTAATTGGATTAGCCAATTAGGACATGCCATACAACCACCAGTGCCATCCCTTTTTACTTTTAATATGCCCAAACATCCCATTACAACTTTAATGGGATTATCCGTTAATAATGCTGTAATTAAAATAAGTGGGACTAAACTAAAAGAGCAAGGCGCTTTGCTGATCACTCATTGGGGTTTAAGTGGTCCAGTTGTATTAAAACTATCAGCATGGGGCGCAAGACAATTGGCCGATATGGGTTATCAATTTGCCATTCAAGTGAATTGGTTGGGTGAAACCACCGATGCTATATTAAGAACAGATTGGTCATTTTATCGGGAGCAATTTTCTGCAAATAAAATAAGTACAAAATATCCATTTGCTTTGCCTTCGCGTTTATGGCTTTTTCTACTAGATGAAGCCGGCATTTCTGCAGATACTAAATGGGGTGAAATTAAAGCTGTTAATCAAAACAAATTGATTCAACTACTTACCAGTCATGTTTTCAATATCAATGGTAAAACAACATTTAAAGAGGAATTTGTCACTTCTGGGGGAGTGCAGCTTTCGACTATACATCCACAAACCATGGAAAGCAAGTTGGTTTCAGGCTTGTATTTTGCGGGTGAAGTAATGGATGTAGATGGAATTACAGGTGGATTTAATTTTCAGCACGCCTGGACTAGCGGCTTCAATGCAGCGAGCGCGATTGCTCAATCAGCTCTTTAGTGGTCAAATAGATTCATTTTTTCGGAGTAAGTATTGCATTTTATGTTAAAAAGTCTTAACTTATAGCTAGAAATTTAACCTATGAGTAAAGTAAGCAATATCCTTACAAGAAAAGGCAATACTGTTGCTATAGTTCATCCAGACACTTCTGTAATTGATGCATTGCGTATGATGGCAGAAAAAAACATTGGTTCTGTTGTTGTTGCAGAGAATGACCAATTCTTAGGCATTCTTACTGAGCGAGACTATTCAAGAAAAGTCATTTTAATGGGGAAGAACTCTACAAAAACGCCGGTAAGTGAAATCATGAGTGCAGATTTCCCCAGTGTATCTATGACTGATACAATTGAACATTGTATGCAGTTAATGAGTGCTAGACATATTCGGTATTTACCTGTTATGGTAGACAATAAGTTGGCAGGAATTATAAGTATGAATGATGTGGTTACAGAAACCATTTTAAGTCAAAAGGAGACCATTACTCAATTGGAGAATTATCTTCAATCTTAAGCTTACCATTCGTACTCGTCAAATTACTTCAACTAAGTGTTTTATGCCAATTATATAACATTCTGTTAATTCATTCTCTCAAATGAATAGAATGCATATTTTGTATTACCTAAACTAATTATATGAAAAGATACCTCTTCAGCACAGCATTGCTATTCGTAGGAGTTTCTACTATGGTTCATGCACAACAACCGCCAACTCCTGCAGCTAAGCCTGCAGCTGATACTACCAAACCAGCTGCTCCAAAAAAGCCAACTGTTGCGGATAAAACAAAAGGCAATAAAAAAATAGAAGGCTTATTTACTGTTTACCAAGACACAGTTACTGGAAGCCTGCAAATGTATATTCGTAAAGATCAATTAGATAAAGAGTTTATTTATCAGAGTTTTTCTATCAGTGGTCCTACTACTTTATTTTTAAATCAAAGTATGCATAGAAATACTTCGGTTTATAAAATTAAACGAGCTTTTGACAAACTAGAGTTTTCTGAAGTGAATACCAACTTTTACTATGATCAAAATAATCCCGTTAGTAAATCTGCTAATGTAGATAAACCAGAAGCGGTATTCTTTAATGATAAGTTTAGCATTGAAGACGATAATGGATATTTGGTTAGCGTAGATGGTTTATTCCTTAGTGAGAAAATGGATCCAGTTAAACCTCAAATGCCACCAAGTCCAATGGCTATGTTTATGTTTAATTTAGGAGGATTAAATCCGACTAAATCAAAATATGTAGACGTAAGATCTTATCCCAACAATACAGACATTGTAGTAGACTTATCTTATGATAATCCTTCCACATTGGCATCAGGTGGTCCAGATGTAGTGGATCCTAGATATGTTCGCGTTAGAATGCAACATAGCTTTTTAGAAATGCCTAAAAACGATTTTAGGGCAAGAAGAGATGATCCTAGAGTAGGTTATTTTATGCAACAACGTACCGATATGACCAGTATTGGTGTTACGCCTTATAAGGATATGATTAACCGTTGGTTTTTGAAAAAGAAAGACCCGTCAGCAGCAATGAGCGAGCCTGTAGAACCCATCGTTTTTTGGGTAGAGAATACTACTCCTTTAGAATACCGTCAAACCATTGTGGATGCAGGCTTAAAGTGGAATGAAGCATTTGAAAAAGCAGGATTTAAAAACGCCGTGCAAATGAAAATTATGCCCGACGATGCTAAGTGGGACCCTGCTGATATTCGTTATAATGTTATTAGATGGGTGTCTTCTGCTCAACCTTCTTATGGAGCAATTGGACCAAGTTTTGTGAATCCAAGAACAGGACAAATTTTAGGATCAGATATTACCGTTGAATGGTACTCTGGTAGTGCTACACCTATTAATGATGAATTATTCAATGGCCCATCAATGCCACAATTGGTTTTCCCTGGTATGGAGCATCAGCAGCATCATCATTGCAATATTGGTGCTGAATTAAAAATGCAATACACCGCAGGTTTAACTACCCTTGAAACCATGAACGCAAGTGCTGCAGAAATAAAAGAAATGCACCAACAATTTCTAATTTATTTGATTATGCACGAAATGGGCCATACACTTGGATTGAATCACAATATGAAGAGTAGCCAAATGTTGTCTCCAACAGAAGTGCATAACACGTCAATTACTCGTAAAATTGGGTTGATTGGTTCGGTGATGGATTATCCCGCAATCAATATTTCTTTAGACAGGTCTAAGCAAGGAGACTATTATACTACCAAAGCGGGGCCTTATGATCTTTGGGCAATTGAATTTGGCTATACCCCATTTTCAGAAGCTGAGGAAGAAGCGATGATCAGCAAAATCTTGTCTAGAAGCAATGACCCTAAATTGGCATTTGGTAATGATGGGGATGATATGCGTGCACCCGGAAAAGCAATTGATCCTCGCATCAATGTAAATGATATGAGTAGTGATGCAGTTGCTTATGCAGAAGAAAGATTTAAGCTGGTAAATAATATAATGGGCAAATTAATTCAAAAATATACCAAGCCTGGTCAGTCTTATGCTGAGCTTCGCAATAGATATTTAATGTTGCAAGGCCAAAGAAGTGGTCAAGTTAATGCTGTGAGCCGTTATGTAGGGGGAGTATATATCGATAGAAGTTTCCCTGAGCAAAATTCTACTAACAAACCTTACACACCTACGCCACTTGCTACACAAAAAAAGGCAATGGAAGTCTTGAATAAATATGTATTTGCGCCAAATGCTTTTGATGCAGACACTCAAATATTTCCTTACCTGCAAATGCAACGTAGAGGCTTTAATCAACCTGGAAACGGTGAAGATTTTAAAGTGACAAATAATTTCTTAGGATTGCAAGTTAATGGTGCATTGGCACATATTTTAAATCCAATCACATTACAAAGAGTAAATAACACTCGCTTGTACGGAAACGAATATGGTGTAGTAGAAATTATGAATGATCTTGTAAAAGGAATTTTTGATGCTGATATGAATACCAATGTAAATGTATATCGCAGATATGTTCAAATTACTTTTGTAAAAGGTGCTGCAAGTTTATTAGCTCCAACTGCACCATTAGACGATGTATCTAAGTCTGCTACATTGTATACTTTGAAAAAATTGAGAACTAAATTGGCTGCAGCTGTATCGCCCAATGAAGATACTAAAGCACATAGAATGCATTTATTGTTCTTGATTGATAAAGCATTAAAGGCAGATTAGTTTATAATTTATACTCCATAAAAAAATCCCGTTCAACTTAAGTAGAACGGGATTTTTTTTATGAAACTTATTGTTATTGCTTTTTCTTTATGGGTTCTGTTTTTTTAGCAGTGGGTTTAATAAATTGTTTATTTTCTTTGTAACGCATATCTGGGGATCCATCTGCTTTTCTGGGTCCTGTTGCTGTTGCTTTAAACTTTTCTTTATTAGATTTATAACGCATGTCCATGGTACCATCCGATTTTGTGGGATGAACTACTGCAGCATTTTTTCCATTGGGTTTGATGCCTTTTTGCGTCGATTGAATTTTCTCAACCTCTTCTGGCTGGTATTTTTTTTGTTGTGCTGTTAACTGTGTTATAACCAATATTCCGGTTAATAGGAATGTAAAGTACTTTTTCATTGTTAATATCTTTTAGGATATGTTCTTACTACTCTTGCTTCTTTTCTAACTAAATTATTGGTTGGACTCTTGTACCCTGGTGTTCCAATTCTTTCTGCCGCTCCGCCTGGTCCTGCTTTATACTTTGCTTCAGGATTTGAGTTGCCTGCATGATTTTCGAGGAATTTCATTCTTCTACGAATGCGGTCCATATTCTCTTTATTCTTTGCAGCTTTTTCAGCTTCAGTAAAATGGGGGCCAGTTTTCTTTTCTTTAATTCCCATCGATTTCGCTTTGGCTCTTTCCGCTTTGTTGGCTATTAGTTGAGCATCCATGGCCTTTTTTTGAGCTCGCAAGGCTTTTTCTATCCTTGGGTCATAGGATTGTGCATAGGATGTAGTACCGATTATACATCCTAATAATAGGGATAACAGGTTTATTTTCATTAGAAAATGGTTATTGGAATACTAAAATAGCGAAAAAATGATATAAATACTATTTCTGTCAAGTATTTTAAGCCTTAAATACTGTTAATTTTCACAAGATTGATTAGCTTTGCACCCCGATTAAAACCATCGGGTTATTGTATGAATTTATTTAACAAACAACTAAACGCAGATGCTCAGGAGAACGTTGCCGCTTCAGAAGAAGCCGTTACTGTTCCTACTGCGACAACAAATGCACCTGAAGTAGTTACCGCTCACGATGATTTTGATTGGAGTATTGACAAAAGAAATGTTAGTCATTATGCAGAATCAGAGCGTGTAAAGTATGACAAAGTGTACGACAACACGTTTATTCAAATTGAAGATGGCGAAATCATCAATGGTAGCGTTGTTGCTTTAACTAAAACTGATGTTGTTGTAAACATTGGGTTTAAGAGCGACGGATTGGTTTCTTTGAACGAATTCCGTGATTTGCCAGGATTGGCAGTAGGGGATGAGGTAGAAGTGATGGTGGTAGAAAAAGAAGACCGCTCTGGTAATCTTCATTTAAGCCGCAAGTCTGCTCGTATTTACCGTGCTTGGGAAAGAATTGTGGAAGTTCACAAAACTGGTGAAGTTGTAACAGGTACTGTTACTAGCAAAACCAAAGGTGGATTGATTGTAGATGTGTTTGGTATGGAAACCTTCTTACCAGGTTCTCAAATTGATGTGAAGCCTGTAACTGATTACGATCAGTTTGTTGGTAAAACAATGGAGTTTAAAGTAGTGAAGATTAACGAAACTATTAAGAACGCTGTTGTATCTCATAAAGCCTTAATTGAAAGTGATATTGAAGCACAACGTGCTGAAATCATGAGTAAGTTAGAAAAAGGTCAAGTACTAGAAGGTATCGTTAAAAACATTACCGACTTTGGTGCATTCATGGACTTAGGTGGTTTAGATGGTTTATTATACATCACTGATATTTCTTGGGGTAGAATTTCTCACCCAAGTGAAGTGGTTAAGATGGATCAAAAACTTCAAGTGGTTGTATTAGACTTTGATGATGATAAGAAGCGTATCAGCCTTGGTCTAAAACAATTGACTCCACACCCATGGGATGTATTACCAGAAGGATTGGCTGAAGGTTCTGTTGTAAAAGGTAAAGTAGTCAATATTGAAGATTACGGTGCATTCTTAGAAATTCAACCAGGTGTTGAAGGTTTAGTGCACGTTTCTGAAATTACATGGGCTAACACACCAATCAATGCAAAAGAATTCTTCAAGTTAGGAGATGAGCATGAAGCTAAAGTGGTTACTCTAGATAAAGATGCTCGTAAGATGAGCTTGAGCATTAAGCAAATGACTCAGGATCCTTGGAATACCATCGAGAATAAATTCCCTGAAAATAGTAAGCACAAGGGGTTAGTTAAGAACATTACTCCTTATGGTGTATTTGTTGAGCTTGAGCCAGGAATTGGTGGTATGATTCATATCAGCGACTTAAGCTGGTTGAAGCGTTTTAATCACCCAACTGATTACACAAAAGTTTCTGATCAAATTGATATTATTATATTGAGCATTGATAAAGAAAACCGCAAGCTTCAGTTAGGTCACAAACAACTAGAAGAAGATCCTTGGAATTCTTTAGAAGAAACTTTCGCTATTGGATCTATCCATGAAGGTACTGTTACCCGTAAGGATGATAAAGGTGCATTGGTTCAATTACAGTACGGTTTAGAAGGATTTGCTCCTAACCGTCACCTCAACAAAGAAGATGGTTCTCAGGTTAAAGCCGACGAAACTGCTCAATTTGTAGTAATTGAATTTGATCGCAACGAAAAGCGTATTGTTCTAAGCCACGCTCGTATTTGGGAGCAGCATATTGCTGAAGAAAAAGAAGCAGCGAAGAAAGAAGCGAAAGCTGAATCTGATAACACCAAGAAGGCAGTAAAAAATATCCAGGCTAAGGTTGAAAAAGCTACCCTGGGTGATTTAGGTGCCCTTGCTGAAATCAAGGCTAAATTGCAGGAAGGAGAGGGTGATACCAAGTAATATCACCTGAAGTTGTAATAGAAAAGGCTGTCCGGTTGTAAAACGCTGGGCGGCCTTTTTAGCTATTAATTAACGGCATTTAAACTTGATTTGAGAAAAACCCTTCTTAAATTGCTATTTTATACGTAATTTCGCCAACTTCTATGGGTAGAATTGTAACTATTTTATTGCTGACCGTTTTTTTGGGTTCTTCTTGTACTACCAAGTTTGCTAAAATCTTGAAGAGTAAAGATTATGAGTACAAGTATAAAATGGCTGAGCAGTACTATGCGAATAAAAAATACCAAGAGGCTTTAAAGCTCTTTGAAGACATTTTTCCTTATTTAAAAGGTTCTCAACGATATGAAGATTTGTATTATAAATATGCATATTCTTATTACTATATCAAAGATTACTTGAATGCGGAAAATATGTTCAAAAGCTTTGTTGAAAATTTTCCTGCAAGCACAAGAAGTCAAGATTGCG
This sequence comes from Sediminibacterium sp. FEMGT703S, assembly GCA_002786355.1. Lineage (GTDB taxonomy): Bacteria > Bacteroidota > Bacteroidia > Chitinophagales > Chitinophagaceae > Sediminibacterium. The sequence goes on along the minus strand of PGCO01000002.1, from coordinate 623,336 downwards.
AATACATGAGGGCTTATTGTTTTTTCAAGCAGTCTCCCAAAGTAGAACTTGATCAAACAAATACTACTAAAACCATGGGGTTGATGCAGGCTTTTATTAGCACGCATCCAAATTCTCCTAGAGTAAAAGATGCAACCGATATTATTGACCTGTGTAGAGAGAAATTAGAGCGGAAAGAATTTTTAAGTGCTGAGTTGTATTATAATTTAGGCTTTTACAAAGCTGCTGCAATTGCGTTTAGTAATGTTGCAGATAATTTTCCTGATTCAAAAAAATCAGACGAATACAAAGTGCTCATGATTAAGTCATATTTCAAGTATGCTGAAATGAGTTACGAAGAGAAACAAAAGGAACGTTACGAAAAAGTGCTTTCTGAATGCAATGAATTTGCCGATCGTTTTACCGATAGTAAATTCTTGGAAGAAGTAAGCAAGTATAAAACACAAACCCTTAACATACTTAAAAAAACGGGAAAAAATGAGTAAATTAAGAAGGCAGATGAGTGCCAACACCGCTAGTGTGGTAGAAACCAAAAGCCTAATCTCTATAAAAGAGAAAACAGGTAATCTGTATGAATCTATTGCTATTATTGCAAGAAGAGCCAATCAGATTAACATTTCTCTTCGCGAAGAATTACACAATAAGCTAGAAGAGTTTGCAAGCCACACTGATAGCTTAGAAGAAATTCATGAGAATAAAGAGCAAATTGAAATTTCCCGTGCATACGAGAAAATGCCTAATCCTGCAATTCTAGCTACCACAGAATTCATGGAAGGTAAAGTGTATCACAGAAGAAATTTAGACACCGATTTATTCCGATAAGCTAAATCTTTCTAAAATGATTTGAACGACAGTATTTTACTGTCGTTTTTTGTTACTTTAGTTTTTTCTAATCTTTTTCATTATGCGTAAGCAATTTTGTTTATTTCTTTTTGTATGCTTTGCATTGTTGAGTAAGCAATTGGTTGCACAAGAACTTAAGGCAAAAGTAACTGTTATGGCTGTAAGAGTAGCTACAACAGTGGATAGGAAAATCTTCACAACTTTACAAACTCAGTTGAATAATTTCATGAATAACCGCAAGTGGACTGCGGATGTATTTAGAGAGAATGAAAAAATTGAGTGCAGTTTTATCGTAAATATTGAATCTGCTGTAGAGCCAAACGTTTATAAAGCTTCATTAACCGTACAAGCAGCAAGGCCTGTTTTTAATGCTTCTTATCAGGCAGCTTTGGTCAATTTTATTGACCCTGAATTATTGTTTAAATATGTTGAATTTCAGCCAGTTGAATTTAATGAAAATAGAATTCAAGGTGTTGATGCAGGGGTGGCAAATTTAACTGCAGTGTTAGCTTACTATGCTTACACGATTATTGGCTTAGATTACGATTCATTTTCTCCTAAAACAGGAGAACCCTATTTTAGAAAAGCACAGAATATTGTGAATAATGCACCAGAGGGGCAGCGTATTGCGGGTTGGAGAATGTTTGATGGATTAAGAAACCGTTATTGGTTAAATGAGAATTTAATCAATACAAAATTCAATATCATTCACGATGTGATTTATACTTATTATCGTGCTGGCTTAGACAAATTATATGAAAATGAAATTGAAGCAAGGGGGAATATTTTGCAGGCATTGATTCAATTAAATGCGTTTAACAAAGAGAATCCTAATTCGATGATTTTGCAATTTTTTATGCAAGGCAAATCCAATGAATTAATTGGCATTTTTAAAAAAGGCACACCTGAAGAAAAATTAAAAGCCATAGAGATTTTATCTTTATTAGACATCCCTAATTCCAACAAATATAAAGAGGAGTTAAAGTGAGAAACATACTATTTTTTTTCTTGATGGTAGTTGCAATGGCCTGTGCTGGGGAAAAAATTCCTAAACAGGTTATTCCAATCAACGACATGTCTTCTATCATGTGGGACATTATGAAAATGGATGAGTATTATGTTCGCCTTACTGCAAAAGATTCCTTGAATAAACTAACAAAAGAAAATATTCGATTGTACGATCAGGTATTTCGTAGTTATGGGATCAATAGAAAAAAGTTTTATGATAGTTATGCATATTATGAATCTCATCCCGCTCAATTTAAAATTTTAGTTGATTCTATAGATGCCTTATCAAATAGACAAAGAACATTGCTTTATCAAAAAACTCAACCCATTAAAAAATGAATAAGGTTTATTCAGACGCACTTGCAGCAACGGCAGATATACCCAATGGAGCAACAATTATGTTGGGTGGATTTGGTTTAAATGGAATTCCTGAAAATGCTATTACTGCATTAGTTCAACATAATGTACAAGCGTTAACTTGTATTTCTAACAATGCTGGAGTAGATGACTTTGGTTTGGGCTTGTTATTACAAACTAGACAAATCAAGAAGATGATTAGTAGCTATGTTGGTGAGAATGCCTTGTTTGAAAAACTATTATTAAGCGGAGAATTAGAAGTAGACTTAGTACCACAGGGCACCCTTGCAACGGGTATTCAAATGGCTGCAATGGGAATACCTGCTTATTTTACACCTGCAGGGTATGGAACGGAGATTGCGATTGGTAAGGAGGTCAGGGAGTTTGATGGTAAAATGTATTTAATGGAAAAAGCCATTCACGCAGATTTTGCAATTGTAAAAGCATGGAAAGGAGACAAAGCAGGTAATTTGGTATTTAGAAAAGCAACCAGAAATTTTTCAACTTCAATGGCAAAAGCTGGTAATATTACCATTGCGGAAGTAGAACATTTAGTAGAACCTGGTGAAATTGATCCTGATGAAGTGGATGTTGCAGGTGTATATGTTCACCGAATTTTTCAAGGTAGTAATTATGAAAAGAGAATTGAAAGAAGGACCACTAGAATCTAATTCATTATAATCATTTAGTTAAGTCAATTTTATGGCATTAGATAAATTTGGAATTGCAAAGCGTATCGCAAAAGAATTAAAAGATGGTATGTATGTGAATTTGGGAATTGGCATACCTACATTAGTTGCCAATTATATTCCCAATGATATTACGGTTGTCTTTCAAAGCGAGAATGGAATCTTAGGAATGGGGCCCTATCCAGAAGAATCTGCAATTGATGCAGATTTAATTAATGCTGGTAAAGAAACCGTAACCGTGATTCCTGGGGGGGCTTTTTTTGATAGTGCTGAAAGCTTTGGGATGATTAGAGCTGGCAAAATAGATTTGACTGTTCTTGGCGCAATGGAAGTAAGTGAGCAAGGAGATATTGCAAATTGGAAGATACCGGGTAAAATGGTGAAGGGGATGGGTGGTGCAATGGATTTAGTTGCTAGTGCTAAAAATATTATTGTTGCCATGATGCATACAAACCCAAAAGGGGAAAGTAAACTATTGCCAAAATGTAGTTTGCCATTAACCGGAGTTGGTTGTGTTAAAAAAGTAGTTACTGAATTAGCAGTCTTAGCTATTACACCAGAGGGGTTTCAATTATTAGAGCGTGCACCGGGTGTAACAGTAGAAGAAATCGTGGCCAAAACTGCTGGCAAACTTATTGTTCCAGACTTTGTTCCTGAAATGGATATTTAATAGCTTAATTATTTCCAAACCATTTGTTGAATAAACTGTTTAATATTTACATTATCATAAACCATAAAAATAAATCATAATGAGTATTCAAGTTGGCCAAAAGGCTCCAGCGTTCTCGCTATTTAATACCGAAAAGCAAAAAGTAAGTTTAGAAGAACAACAAGGAAAGCCAGTCGTATTATTATTTTTCCCTTTGGCTTTTACCGGTGTTTGTACCGCTGAACTATGTAACGTAAGAGACAATATAGCGTTATACAACAACACCAATGCACAGGTATTTGGAATTTCAGTTGATTCCCTTTTTACTTTAGATAAATTTAGCAAAGAGCAAAACCTGAATTTTCAGTTATTAAGCGATTTCAATAAGGAAGCAGCAACTGCTTTTGGGGTATTATATGAAACCTTCCCTGCATTCGAAATGATGGGTGTAAGCAAGCGTGCAGCTTTTGTAATTGACAAAGATGGTGTGGTACAATATGCAGAAGTATGTCCTACTCCTGGTGATTTACCAGATTTTAATGCTATCCAAGCTACTTTAGCTTCATTATAAATGTTAATTAAGTCTATGGCATTGTTTTTCAATTTATTGAAAAACAATGCCATAGGTATTTTTGGAGCTATCCAAAATTGGGTTTAACTTTATAGTACATTTTATTGGATGGCAAATCTTTACAAAATAAGTTTATGGGTCTTGTTTGTTTTTTGTAGCAGTGCTTTTACTGCCACTGGAACCCTTATAGACTATTCTGTAATTACTTCTTCGGACAGCAAGGTTCAACGATTCTATCCCAACCCTGCAACACAGTTCATTCACTTTCAATTTGATCCATCAATTGATAAAACCTATTCATTAGAGATATTCAATTTTATTGGTAGAAAAATGAATTCACAAAGAATTACAAGTTCTAAAATGACTATTTATTTTGATGACAATTATTTCAGAGGACTGTATATCTTTCAACTAAAAGACCGATCAGGTAGAATTATTGAATCGGGCAAATTTCAAGTATCCAGATAATTATCTATCTGTTACTTCTACAATTAAGAATTTTAAATAGTTGGTATTTTCCATTCCCCAAATGATTGGATGGTCACTGGCTTGCGCTTGAAAAGTAACTTGCTTAATTCGCTTTCTTGCATCTTTTGCTGCAGCATTGATAGTGTGTAAGAATAGTTCTGGATTCACTAAATTAGTACAGCTAGATGTAACGAGGAAGCCTCCATTACGTATCAGCTTCATTCCCCTTAAATTAATTTCTTTGTAACCTGTAACTGCTTTTTGAATGTTCTCTCTATTCTTTGTAAATGCGGGAGGATCTAACATTACAACATCATACAGTGGTCCTTCTTTGCCCCAATCTTTTAAAACATCGAATGCATTCATTGCTTTAAATGCTACTATTTTTTCCAAACCATTTAATGCAGCATTTTTATTGGCTTGGGCAACTGCTTGTTCTGAGATATCAATTCCTAAAACAGATTTAGCTCCATAATGAGCTGCATGAATTTCAAAGGTTCCAGTGTATGTAAATGCCCCCATTACTTCTGCTCCCTTAACAATATGTTGAATAGCTCTTCTATTGTCTTGTTGGTCTAAAAAATAGCCCGTTTTTTGACCATTTTCTATATCTACATAAAACTTCAATCCATTTTCGTTAATGGTGATATTGGTATCGAATGGAGCCGATAAAAATCCTTTCTGTTGTTCTAAACCTTCTAAGGTTCTAACGGGTACATCGTTGCGCTCATATATCCCTTTCGGTTTAAATATAGTCTCGAGTGCTTTAATTATGGCTGGTTTCCAAATGTCGATTCCTAACGATAATGTTTGAATGACAAAGTAATCGTTGAATTTGTCTATTATCAAAGCGGGTAATTGATCTGCTTCACCAAATACCAATCTACAGTTTTCGGTGTAGCCTGTTTTTTGGCGGTAATGCCATGCTTGAAGAATTCGTTGATAAAAAAAAGCTTCGTTAATTTCCTCTACTTTTCTGCTCAGCAGACGAATTGCAATTTGTGATTGAGGGTTATAGTATCCTACCCCAGCCAGTTTTCCATCGGCAAATCGAACTTCAACAATTTCGCCTGGTTCCGGATTGCCAGCTACCCGGTCTACTTCATTACCATAAATCCAAGGGTGTCCATTGGCTATTCTTGGGGCAATTTTTTTTCTTAGATATACCTTAATCATTTGGCAAATATAAGTGGCAGGGACTGTCAATTTTTCCCTTTTCTTTGCGTGGCAAAATTATTGCCTATATAGGCTATCAAATATTTTATACTATGGAAGAGCAAGAATTACCGAATAATAGCGAAACAACAGAAAAAAGTGCAGAAATGAATATCAATGCTGACGAAACTGCAGCCGGAACTGCCCATTTAAATGAGCCAGTTGCAGAAGAGACAGCAATGGCCAAATTAGAAGAAGAATTGGCAGAACAAAAGGACAAATACCTTCGTTTAATGGCTGAATTCGACAATTTTAGAAGAAGAACAGCTAAAGAAAGATTGGAATTGATTCAAACTGCGGGTAAAGACGTGATTGTTTCTTTGTTAGACGTGTTAGATGATTGTGATAGAGCAGAAAAACAATTGAATGGCAATGATGATATTGCGGTTCAAAAGGAAGGAATTTTATTGGTATTCAATAAACTTCGTAGCAATTTACAGCAGAAGGGCGTTAAAGTGATGGAAAGTATTCAAACAGACTTTGATGTAGAAAAGCACGAAGCCATTACAGAAATTCCTGCACCTTCTGAAGAGCTAAAAGGTAAAGTAATTGATGAAGTAACCAAGGGTTATTTTTTAAACGATAAACTGATTCGCTTTGCTAAAGTGGTTGTAGGAAAATAATCCAATTTAAAATTTATGGCAAAAAGAGATTTTTACGAAATACTAGGTGTATCTAAATCTGCTTCGGCTGATGAAATAAAAAAAGCTTACCGCAAAACGGCTATGCAATTTCACCCTGATAGAAATCCAGGTGATAAAGCAGCTGAAGAAAAGTTTAAAGAAGCTGCGGAAGCTTATGAAATATTAAGTGATGCTGATAAGAAAGCCAAGTACGATCGTTATGGTCATGCTGCATTTGGTCCTGGAACCGGTGGTGGAAATTATGGTGGTGGTGCAGGCATGAATATGGATGATATTTTCAGCCAGTTCGGAGATATTTTTGGAGATGATATGTTCGGAAGCTTTTTTGGAGGTGGAGGAAGACAGCGTGGGGGTGGGGGAAGACAACGCGGATCTAGAGGGTCTAATTTGCGTATCAAACTCAAATTGAACTACGAAGAGATTGCGAAAGGAGTTACCAAAAATGTGAAAGTTAAAAAACACGTTATTTGTACAACTTGCACTGGAAGTGGCGCGAAAGATAAAAATAGTACACAGTCTTGTTCAACTTGTGGAGGTTCTGGTCAGGTAAGAAAAGTAACCAGTACTTTCTTAGGTCAAATGCAAACTGTTTCTACTTGCCCAAGTTGTAATGGGGAAGGCACAACTATTACTGCAAAATGTGGCTCTTGTAAAGGGGAAGGGCGTGTATATGGCGAAGAGACCATCAGTATTGAAATACCAGCTGGTGTTCAAGAAGGTATGCAGTTAAGCATGAGCGGAAAAGGTAATGCGGGCGAACGTGGTGGTGCTCCGGGCGATTTAATTATACAAATTGAGGAGGAAACGCATGAAGAATTACATAGAGATGGTTTAAATGTTGCTTATGATTTATACATTTCTTTCCCTGATGCTGTATTTGGAACTCAAGTTGAAGTGCCAACTATTGATGGCAGGGCTAAAATAAAAATTCCTGCTGGTACTCAAAGTGGAAAAATATTTAGATTAAAAGGTAAAGGATTTCCTGAAGTTCAGGGCTATCATAGAGGCGATCAGTTGATTAATGTGAATGTTTGGACACCTCAGCATTTAAGTGCAGAAGAAAAACAAGCATTAGAAAAATTCGGGAATAGTGGAAATTTTAAACCCAATCCAGCAAAAGGGGAGAAGAGCTTTTTTGATAGAGTAAAAGAAGCATTTAGTTAATTGAACACGCTTATTATATCAAGCCTCGCCAAACAATTAATTTTTAGTTTTGCGAGGCTTTTTTCTGTTTACGGGATTATATATTTTATTCGCTTTTTGAATAAGCTTTAAAAGCTCTGTATCTAATTTATTGTTGGGATTGCAAGCAGCAACAGCTAGTTGATACACCTGATCAAATTCGTACAGATTCATGTACTCAGATTTTCTTAGTGTTCCGGCAAAAGCAGCAACTGCAATCAACTTTTTATATGTTGAATCTAACGTATCAAAATGTTTAAACTGATTGTTCAGTTTAAAATGAACTACTTTTTTATTCGTATTATTCATTGGATAGTACTCAAGTGAAACGGATGCAATTTCTTCTGAATGGCTATTCTTTACAGGCACAATTTCAAATAATGCTATTGAGTGATGTCCACTCCCTATTTCACCCCCATTTAAAATAGCATTACTGTCTGCAATTGCATCTCTTTTATTATCGAATCCGATTAGTCTATAGGCTTCCACTCTTTCTTTACTAAATTGAACGTTTAAGATGGCATTTTTTGCAACGGAGTATAGTGTAGACGTAAATTCTTGCACCAATACTTTTTCTGCTTCTGCAACCTGATCTAAATAGGCAAAGTTCCCATTGCCTTTTTTTGATAAAATCTCTAGTTTACTGTCTTTATAATTACCCATACCTACTCCCAAACAGGTTAAGAAAATTCCTGACTCTCTATAGTTTGTAATCATTTCCTCCAGTTCTTTTTCTGTTCTTTGTCCTACATTAAAATCTCCGTCTGTTGCTAAAATAATCCGATTATTTCCTCCCTTTATATAACTAGCTTTAGCTAATTGGTATGCAACTTTAATGGCGTTTTCACCGGGGGTATCTCCATTCGCACTTAAAGAATCAATCACATCGTTGATGGTTTTTTTTTCATTCCCACTGGTAGGGTACAAGGCAATTGCTACGTTGCCACCATAAGTAACGATACTGATGGTATCAATGCTTCTTAAATTTGCAGTTAATAACTTGAAAGCAGATTGTAATAATGGCAAACGATTAGGATGATCCATAGAGCCAGAAACATCGATTAGGAATACTAAATTACTGGGAGGGATTTGGTCAAGATTTATTTTGGGCGCTGCCAAATTTACTAGCAGCAATCGATGTTGACTATTCCATGGACAATCTGTAACAACTGAATTGAGTTTGAACTGGTCGGTGTAGTTATTATTGATTGTTTCAAACGAAAAATAGTTCAACATTTCTTCTGCTCTAATTGCATCTATAGGTACCCGCATTTCATTCTTTAAAAAACGCCTAACATTACTATAAGCAGCTTTATCTATATGAAGTGAAAATCCTGTTTGTGGATACTTAGCAGCTTCAATGAATCCATTCTCAATTATTCCACTATAACTTTCGCCCATGCCTGCATACTGATTCGTTTCTGAAGGTTTTAAATCTGTAATTACTGAAGACAAGTTTTTTTGGTACAGTCTTGCAGTGTTGGGTAACATGGTTAAGACAATATGTTGAAATACAGCAGTATGGACCGCCAATTTCTTTATTTCATAGCCTGGTAAGGATAGGAAAATACTATCGGAAAGTTTATTGAGTGTAATACCAAAGTCGCCATCTTTCCCACTAAAAAAAGGAACACTACCCCTTGATTGTAAAAGGATGGTTACTCCTTCTAATTTTTTACCTCGATTATCTTTAATTTCTCCTCTTAAATAATACTGAGCACCTATTGTAGGTGCGTATAAGAAAAACAACAGTATTAGGAGCAGCCGATTCATTCGAAACAATTTAAGCAATCTGATTGATTCTTAAATGCTAGTGGCAATTATTCACTTTCTTTTAGCTGATAAATTTCTTTGAGGTTTCTGCCAAACCCATCATAATCTAGCCCATATCCTAACACAAAACGGTCGGGAATACTAAAACAGCAATAATCAATTTGAACAGGGTAAATAGTGGCTTCGGGTTTATGTAATAAAACAGCCATTTTAACGGATGCAGGTTGTTGATGGTACAATTGCGGAATAAACTCATTCATGGTTTTACCCGTATCAATAATATCTTCTAATAAAATCAAGTGTCTGTCTCGAATATCAGTATCTAAGCCAATTGCAGTAATTACATTTCCTGTAGACTTGGTTCCCTTATATGAAGCCAACTTAATAAAACAGATTTCAGCTTCAATGGTAATTTGTTTAAACAAATCAGCGGCGAACATAAAAGAGCCATTTAAAACCCCTATAAATAAGGGCTTCTTGCCTTCATATTCTTTGCTTATCATTTCCCCTAATTCTTTAATTTTTTCCTGAATTAATGATTCTGGTAAATAAGGTTCAAAAGTCTTGTTAAACAAACTGATATTAGACATACTTATTTTTTGTTAGGGGTTGATTTGGTAACAATAGGACTTTTTAGATAAACTTTAGTTCCAGGAGTTGGTAAGGTAGACTTATCCCATTTATTGTATTGCAACAGACTTTCTAATCGTACACCTGTTAATTGCGAGATATCATTTAAGGTTTCACCTTGCCTTGCAATATAAAATGCTTGCTCCCCTTTTTTTTGTTTTCTTTCAACATAAATTAACTGGTCTGCAGTTAGCACGTCTACTTCTTCTAAATCATTATACAATAGCAATTTACTGAGTGAAATATTGTATTGATTGGCTATTGCCAATAGAGAAGTGCCAGCTTTTGCAAACAATACCCCAGTTTGATTAATGTTAAATAAACCTTCAGGGAAATTCAAGTGCCCATATTTATTCTGGGTTTCTTCTTTGTTCTTTTTTGCTACAGGGATAAATGTTTCTGAATCACTTGATTCTTTTGATTCTTTCGTAGTTTCCTGACGCTCTTCCTTTATTGTTTCTGGTAATACTGTAACTGGAGTTTCAACTGTGTTTACTGCAAAAATTGGTTCAGTTGGGTTATTTTTTCTTGCTAAAGCAATCGTATTATATTGATCTAAATTGTAGTCTTTGATAATTTTTATGAGTTTTTGCGGATATGTTGGCGCTGTGGCATATCCTGCCTTTTTCAATCCCTTTGCCCATCCCTCAGAGTCTGTAGGACTTAATTTAAACAAAAACTGGTAGTGTGCTCTTGTTTTTAAAAAATCCGAGTGATCTTTAAAGGAAGCTTCTGGATTATCGTATACCCTAAAACATTCGCCTTTTTCATCATCGTCATGAAAAGTTCTAGCGCCAGTCCATTCAGGTTTGCATTTTATACCAAAATGATTATTAGACCTTTTTACAAGAGGGCTTTCTCCTGACTGAGATTCTAATACTCCTTGAGCAAGGGTGATTGAAGCAGGTACTCCAGAACGAATCATTTCTGCAATGGCCACTTCTTTATATTGATCAATGTATGCAACAGTTTTAGTATTCTGTGCATGTAATTGAAAAAATAGGATTAGTCCTAGTATGGTTACAGTCAATTTCATTTTACTCATTTCTTTTTGATGATGGTTAATCCATCTCTGATAGATAACATCACTTGCTCTGTTCTGGGATCTTGCTGAACATGCTCATTGAAAGCGTGAACAGCTTTTGCATTCTTCCCTTTTAAAGGCTCTTCTAATACTTGCCCATGAAACAACACGTTGTCTGCTATAATAATTCCATCTTTTGCTAAAAGCGGAACAACCATTTCATAATAGTTGATATAGCCTGTTTTGTCGGCATCAATAAAAACCAAATCCCATTGATAGGGGAGTTGATTGATGATTTCTTTAGCATCGCCTATATGCAAAGTTATTTGCTTATTTGCATTCAATTTGCTAAAATTTTCAGCCGCAGTGGCAGCATCTTCTGGTCTGATTTCTATCGTATGAATCATGCCATTTTCTGGCAAGTTTTTTAAAAGGCATAAAGCACTGTATCCCGTGAATGTGCCAATTTCTAGTACATACTTCGGTTTTACCATAGCACAAATCATGCTTAAGAATTGTCCTTGGACGTGCCCGCTAATCATATGTGCCAGCGGATGTTTTGCAGCAGTAGACTTATTAACCGATTCTAATTCAATGGGTTCTGGGCTAGTAAATAGTGCTGTATAAGTTTCAACAAGGGGGTTTATTAATTCCATATTTTAAGCAGATGATGGGCAAATACTAGTTAATAGCAGCCTGCCCATTTCCTTTTTTTGAAATCAACAGTAGACCTAGAAATGTAATTGACCCATTTATAATTAATAATTCAAGACCTACTTCATAAGAACCTAATAAAGATTTCTGGTATTTATCTATGATAAAGCAAATAATAGGGGCTGCAATACAAACATAAGGCACCAATTTGTCATTAACTACTCTCTTTGTAATAATACCAAACGTAAATAATCCGAGTAATGGACCATAAGTATATGCAGCAATTTTGAGTAAAAGTCCTATCATGCTAGGGTCATTTACCCATTTAAATACCAATACAAAAACTAGAAAAATGGCTGCAAAAGTTAAGTGTACGCGCTGCCTTATTTTTTTCTGAGCAGCTTCATTTAAGTCGGCTCTTCTTTGTATGCCAATAATGTCAATGCAAAAAGTTGATGTTAATGCAGTGATTGCACCATCTGCACTTGGGAAAAGTGCAGAAATTAAAGCGATAATGAAAATGACAGAAACCACTGGTGGCATATGTTCCATGGCTAAAACAGGAAAAATTTTATCTCCAGTAGCAGAAACATTCAGACTTTCAGCATATAAATAAAGTAGACCTCCTAAGAATAAAAAGATTATAATCACAATCGCCAAAGTAATGGCCATAGACATTACATTTTTTTGTGAATCTTTTAATGTTTTCACAGAAATGTTTTTTTGCATCATTTCTTGGTCCATTCCTGTCATGGTAACTGTAATAAAAGCTCCTGCAATGATTTGTTTTAAGAAGAAAAATTTACTATTTGGGTCGGTAAAAAATATTTTTGAATAACCTCGATCATTCATTGCCGATAAGCTTTCTCCAAAACCCATATTCATTTGGTTAAGAATATAGAATACACAAATCACTAAACCAGCTAGCATACAAGTGGTTTGTAAAGTATCTGTGTAAACTATTGTTTTTACTCCACCTTCATAAGTGTATAACAAAATCATGATTAAGATGATGATGGTAGTTGCCCAAAAAGGAATATTGAAACTATTGAGTATTGCTTCTTGTAAAATATTTACAACTAAATATAATCTTGCAGTAGCCCCTAATGTTCTAGATAATATAAAAAACGAAGAGCCCGTTTTATATGAATTAAAGCCCATTCTAGAACTTAGATAATTGTAAATAGAAGTGAGATTTAACCTGTAATAAAGTGGTAGCAAGATGTATGCAATCATTAAATATCCAAATAGATAACCGATTGTAATTTGGATATAAGCAAATGATTCTTTTGCAACAGCCCCAGGCACACTCACAAAAGTAACTCCACTTAAAGAAGTACCAACCATTCCAAAAGCAACCAACATCCAGTTACTGTTCTTGTTTCCAATAAAGAAAGAATGGTTATCACTATTTTTACCAGTGTACCAAGCAACTGCTAATAATATTAAGAAATAACCAATAACAAATGAAAACAGCAAAAGGGGAGACATATGTTTTTTGTTTCGTTAAAAGAATTTTGTAAAGTAGTAAAAATAATTCAGGTATTTTGTCTCTCCTAATAGTATAGTATGAAAATTGAAAATATAGCTGTTTTCTGTGGTTCTAAAGCAGGAAATGATCCCGAATACTTGTTGCAAACCATTGAGTTAGGTCAGTTAATGGCTCAGAATCAAATTACACTGGTATATGGTGGGGGGAATAAGGGTTTAATGGGCGCAGTAGCCGATGCTGTGATGGAAGGTAAAGGTAAAGTCATTGGTGTAATACCTGAGGTATTGTTAGAGTGGGAGCACCAGCACAAAGGGATTACTGATTTACGCGTAGTAGCCGATATGCATGTAAGAAAAAAATTACTTTATGAACTCTGCGATGCAGCCATCATTTTACCAGGGGGTAATGGAACACTGGATGAGTTGTTTGAAATGCTCACTTGGAACACATTAAAGATTCATAATAAAAAGATTGTATTGCTCAACTGCAACGGATATTACGATAATTTAGTTGCCCATATTGATCGGATGTATCAACAAGGGTTCTTGTATGAGGATTGGAAAGATCGATTATTAGTTGCTTCAACAGCAAAAGAAGCTATCGCTTTTTTGGATTAAGATAAAATCCAAAACCTCCCCTGAAAATGGGTTGTGGGTCGCCAGCTATACCATTTCGGTATGGGGAATTTATTGCCTGATTTAAATCGATCATTATTGTAAAATGGGACATACGGCTACCTATTTCTCTAGACCCATATCCAATACCGGCTAATAAACTGGGCGCTTGAAATTTTAATCGATAAGATTGTCCTGTAAAAGCATCGGTTTGAGAAGAACTAATCCAATTATATTCTGGTTGAATTTGTAAGTGTAAAAAATTAATTGGCCAAACCCTTAAGAAGGCGCCGCCACCGTAATTAAAGTTCTTGTATTTGAAGGGATCAAAATCCGAAGCACTTTGAGAGTAATAATTCAAATTGACTGCCACTCCTAAATCTACCCAACTATTTAAACTGTATCCAATTTGTGGGTTAAGCCCTAAATTGAAAAAGCGATTAGAGAGTCCAAGGTTTAAGCTTGAGCCAATAAAAACCCTTGATCGGTCAAAGCCAATTGGTTTTTCTGGAGTTTCTATTTGCGCAGTTAAATTAGTTATTCCAAAAAATATCCAAATAAATATCCAAATTCCTTTTTTCATACACACTATTTTGGTAAAAATACTCAATCCTTGCTGTCAAATATTTTTCCAGCATTTAAAATATTGTTAGGATCAAATGCTAATTTGATATCTCTCATCAATTGAATAGCCGTTTTGCTAAAAACGGTTTCCATATAGGGTTTTTGAATCAGCCCAATACCATGTTCGGCGCTAATCGTTCCCCCTAAACTTTTGACCAGACTAAATAATGACTTCAAAATATTCGTCATTTCAGGGTTGTCATGGCTATTTTTTATGGTTGGGTGATTAATCCGTATATGTAAGTTACCATCTCCCGCATGTCCATAGCAAACCACTTTAAAACCGTGCTGTATACCCATTTCTTTTACTCCCTTTATCAGGGCCGGTAATTCTGCTCTTGGAACTACAGTATCCTCTTCAATAGTATATCCTTCCAATTTTACAGCTTCTGCTGCTCTTCTTCTCAACTTCCATAATTCTGCTTTTTGCTGAGCATCGTCTGCAAATAAGATATCTCCTGCATCAAATTGAGTCATCAATTCTGCAATGGCTTCCATCTCCTGCATTAAAACATCCATATTATTACCATCCACTTCTATAATCAAATGCCCTTCAATGGAATCGTTTACAGGAACGGCAGTGCTTTCCACCATCTTGCTAACAATTTGTAATGCATTAATTTCAATTAGTTCTAATGCACTAGGTACAAATCCTGCTCTGAAAATGGCACTCACAGCTGCACCAGCATTTTCTAAAGAGCCAAAGGGGACCAACATTAATAAATCAAACTTTGGATGTGGAATTAATTTCAAAACAATTTTTGTAACAATACATAATGTGCCTTCGCTTCCAACAACCAACTGTGTTAAGTTATAGCCAGTTGCATTTTTTAGCACATTGGCGCCCGTCCACATTATTTCACCTGTAGGCAATATTATTTCAAGATTGAGCACATAATCTTTTACAACTCCATATTTTACTGCTCTTGGTCCACCACTGTTTTCCGCAATATTTCCTCCAATAAAACAGCTCCCTTTGCTGCTTGGGTCGGGGGGATAAAACAATCCTTTTTCTTTTACTGCATCTTGTAATACTTCGGTAATAACACCTGGTTCAGTAACAACTTGCAGATTTCTTTCGTCAATAGAAAGAATTTTATTCAGTTTTTCAGTTGACAATAAAACCCCTCCTAAATGTGGTAAAGCGCCGCCACTTAAGCCAGTTCCTGCTCCCCTAGGGGTAACGGGTAGATGGTGTTGGTTGCAAATTTTTAGGATTTCAGCTATTTGAAAACTATTGGCAGGCTTTAATACTACTTCTGGAACAAAAACTAATTTTTCGGTTTCATCATGCCCATAATGATTTAATTCGGTTTCGTCTAAAATGACCTGATCTGGTCCTACAATAGACCGAAACTGAGAAAGTATTTCTGAAGTAATTAAGCCTTGCTGCATTTTGCCTTGATAGATTAAATTTTGGTAAAAATACGACGCAATGGCCTTAAAATTTGTGTAAATAGTACACAAATAATGCATTCAAATAATTAAACAATGTACTTTTGCATACTAACTAACGATTGTTTGTATATGTCATTACCAACACTTACCGTAGACGCATCAAAATTATTAGCATTGGGTTTAACCAATCAGCACGGCGTTCATTATCAATTATCTCCTGAAACATTAGTGGAACAAGCAGTAGCAAAAGGACAAGGTGTTTTAAATGACACCGGTGCGCTTTGTATCAATACTGGAGAATTTACAGGAAGAAGTCCGCAAGACAAGTTCATTGTAAAGGATGATATAACAGCAGATACTGTACATTGGAACAACTTTAATATTCCAATTGATGAAAAATACTTTCATCAGTTAAAGAAAAAAGTGTTGGATTATTTAGGGCAACAAGAGGAAGTGTGGGTAAGGGATGCTTATGCTTGCGCGGATGATAATTATCGATTAAATATTCGCGTGATTAACGAAAACCCATGGAGCAATTTATTTGCTTGCAATATGTTTTTGAGACCAACAGAAACAGAATTAGAAAACTTTACACCAGAATGGCATATTATTCAGGCGCCTGGTTTTAAAGCAGATCCTGCAGTAGACGGAACCAGACAGCACAATTTTGCAGTAGTATCATTTACCCATAAGACCATCGTAATTGGCGGAACAGGGTATACGGGTGAAATGAAAAAAGGAATTTTCACCATCTTAAATTATATCCTTCCTCAACAAAAAAATGTGTTGAGTATGCACTGCAGCGCTAATATGGGTCAGGAAGGAGACGTAGCTGTATTTTTTGGTTTGAGTGGAACAGGTAAAACAACATTAAGTGCAGACCCCAATAGAAAATTAATTGGAGACGATGAACATGGTTGGACCAGCAATAGCGTTTTCAATTTTGAAGGTGGATGTTATGCAAAGACCATTGATTTAAGTGAAGAAAAAGAACCTGAAATTTTTCATGCAATTAAACCAGGAGCTTTAGTAGAGAATGTAGGTTTTATCAATGGAACCAATCAAATTGATTTTAGTTTTAAAGGCATAACTGAAAATACCAGGGTAAGTTATCCTTTGCATTTTATTTCGAATGCAATGGAACCAAGTATTGGTGGATTACCTAAAAATATATTCTTCTTAACCTGTGATGCTTATGGAGTTTTACCTCCCATCAGTAAGTTAAGCCCTGGTCAAGCGATGTATCAATTTATTAGCGGCTATACTGCTAAAGTAGCTGGAACAGAAGCTGGTGTAACTGAGCCTAAATCTACATTTAGTGCATGTTTTGGCGCACCATTTTTACCCTTACATCCAGGAAAATATGCTGAAATGTTAGGAGCTAAAATGAAAGAAAATGAAGTGAATGTTTGGATGATTAATACCGGCTGGAGCGGAGGGTCTTATGGTACGGGCAGTAGAATGAAATTAAGCTATACAAGAGCTATGATTACCGCAGCTTTAAATGGTAGTTTAGACAATGTTAGTTATGAGCAGCATCCAGTGTTTGGAATGATGATTCCTACAAGCTGCCCAGGTGCTCCCGCTGAAATTTTAAATCCTAAATCTACTTGGAAAGATGCTGCAGCATATGATGCAACAGCCAAAAATTTAGCTCAACAATTCATTAAGAATTTTGAAAAATATGCAGCTGGTGTTTCGGCAGAGATTCTGGCGGCTGCTCCAATCGTATAACTATTGATTGCTAAAAGGTTTGCGATTGTTTGCCTAATGAGCCTCCTTTTGAAAAGAGGGAGGCTTTTTTATTTTGCCGATAAAAAGTTGCCCGGTAAACGCATGCCTTTTTCGTCGTCTACCACTTTGCGCATCACTTTTTTTAATCCATCGGGTAATTGTTCTAATTCAGTTTCGGTTAATACATGCACTATTTCATGAAACTCATCTTCATCATCATAATATCCCACGAATAAATCAATTGTTTGATTGGAATGCATCCTAAGTGATATTTCTAAGTCTTCCTCATATTGGTGCATGCTTACAATTGCCCATTGATCGTTGTCTTCAAAATTGAACAATACTTCAACTGGGTCTTGGCTAACAACATGGGTTACCAATTTTTCTATTAACTCTCCTGAATGATTTTTTACTAGTTCTTCGTAATTCATATTTTGGTTAGTACCGATTAAAAAAGTCCAAATAACATTCCATCTACTTTGCTAATAATTTCGCCAAATTGTTCCTCATTTTCAGCAAATTTATTTTTATCACAATCAATGATTAACAGCTGACCTTCTTTATAGCCATCAATCCATTTATTATAATACTCATTTAGTTTTTTCAAATAATCTAAACGAATATTTTCTTCATACTCTCGGCCTCTTTTTTGTATTTGAGAAACCAATGTAGGTACAGATGCTTTTAAATAGATTAATAAATCGGGAGGCTGTACCATTGTTTTTAGTGTTTGGAAAAATTGATAATAATTATCAAAATCTCTTTTACTCATTAATCCCATTTCATGTAAGTTGGGAGCAAAAATATTCGCGTCCTCGTAGATGGTTCTATCTTGGATAACTGTTTCAGTTCCATGTTGTATATCTAACAGCTGATTCAATCTGCTATTCAAAAAATAAATTTGCAAATTGAAACTCCAACGTGGCATGTCCTCATAAAAATCCATTAGATACGGGTTGGTATCTACATTTTCGAACTGGGGTATCCAGCGATAATGTTTACTCAACATTTCTGTTAAAGTTGTTTTGCCCGCACCAATATTTCCTGCTATTGCTACGTGCTTTGGTTTTTTAGGTTTTGCCATTGGTAGATTCTATTAAAGTGTCGCAACTTAAGTAAACTAATCTGATTTTGGTGGTTTATGATTTAATAATTTAAACCCACTGCATCTCTAACCATTTTTAAAGTTTCAGCAGCTCTAGCTCTGCCCTTATCAGCTCCTTGCTTGATTATTCTGTGTAACTCAGCTGGATTTCCTAAAAGGTCTGAAGCTTTCTCTCTGATGGGTTTAATAAATAATACCATATCTTCTGCCAATTGCTTCTTCATATCACCGTATCGAATGATACAATTTCCATTTGAACTGGCATTGAAATCTGCCTCAAATTTGGCTACTGTATCGGCACTACTTACCAATTTCATCATGGTAAATAAATTCTGAATATAATCAGGTTTTATAGCGTTGGGCTCTAATGGTCCTTGATCGGTTTTGGCCTTCATGATTTTTTTTCTAATCAGTTCGTCATCGTCTGCTAAGTAAATTGTTGCGTTTTGATTTTCACTCTTACTCATTTTGCCATTCCCATCTAATCCCATGATTCTAATTAATTCGTCCCCATAATTAAATGCATAGGGTAAAGGGAACACTTCTCCGTATCGATAGTTAAAACGATCTGCAAAATTTCGGGCCATTTCTAAATGTTGCTCTTGGTCTTTACCAACAGGAACTTTCACCGCTCTTTGAATAATGATATCAGCAGCCTGTAATACAGGGTAGGTAAGCAATCCAGCATTTACGTTTTCTGGTTGCATTCTTACCTTCTCTTTAAAAGTTACTGTTTTTTCTAGCTCTCCTTTATAAGAAAGCATATTTAAGTACAAATAGAGTTCTGCAATTTCAGGCACATCGCTCTGCACATAAAATGCCACTTTTTGTGGGTCTAATCCACAAGCAATATTTTCTGCAATCACTCTGTACACACTATTTTTTAATTCTTTGGTATCTGGGTGTGTGGTTAAACTATGCCAGTTGGCCACAAAGAAATAACAATTAAAATCGTCTTGCATGCGTACATAATTACGCATAGCGCCAAAATAATTACCTAAGTGAAGGAATCCGGTGGGCCGAATTCCACTTACAACAACCTCTTTTTCCATACGGGCGAAGATAAATATAGTGATTGGTTTTTTATGGTTGGCATCAAAAGAAATCGGAAATTGTAGCCGGAACCATATTATTATCATTATTTCAGCTGTAAATACCATACTCGCTTCGCCTATTGAATACCTTAAGGGGGTTGGACCGCTTAGGGCTGATATGCTTAAGAAAGAGCTGGAGTTGTTCACTTTTAACGACTTATTGCAACACTATCCCATCCGGCATATAGACAAAACCAAGGTTAGCAAAATCAGTGATATTAATTTTCAAACAGAATATATACAAGTTGCAGGAAGATTAATTCAATTTGATGTAATCGGAGAAAAACGGGCCAAAAGATTGGTTGCACAAATAAGAGATGCATCTGGAGTTCTTGAATTAACCTGGTTCCAAGGAATTAACTGGGTGCAGAAAAGTTTATATGTAGGTTCAGATTATTTGGTTTTTGGCAAAACAACTTTTTTTAATGGAAAAGCACAAATGGTACATCCAGAAATAGAAGTATTTGTGCCTGCTAAAATGGGGGGTGCAGCATTTTTAGAGCCTGTATATCCTTCCACAGAAAAATTAAAAGCAAGGGGTTTGAATGGAAGACAGCTGGCTAAATTTACATATACCCTGCTTCAACAATTAACCCCAAATGATTTGCCAGAGAATATTCCAGTAAATGTGTTGAAAGAATTGAAGTTATTGGGCCGATATGAAGCTTTTGCTGGTATTCATTTTCCTACATCTGATTTACACTTTAAAAAAGCGATGGAGCGTTTAAAGTTTGAGGAATTTTTTATTGCACAAGTTAGATTGCAGTTGGTTCGGCTGCAGCGAAATAGTTTCAGTAAAGGAGTTGTTTTTGAAAAAGTGGGTGCTAATTTTAATGATTTTTACCAGCATTATCTCCCATTCGCTTTAACAGGCGCACAAAAAAGAGTCATTAAAGAAATACGACAAGATACTGCAAGGGGCAGGCAAATGAATCGCTTGTTACAAGGAGATGTTGGAAGTGGAAAAACGATTGTGGCAATGTTGAGTATGTTATTGGCTGCAGATAATGGCTATCAAAGTGCATTAATGGCCCCCACCGAAATATTAGCACAACAGCATTACCAAAGTTTAACGAGTTTATTAAAAGAAATGCCTTTAGAAATAGCACTGTTAACAGGTAGTACTAAAACAGCAGAGCGAAGAAGAATTTTAAAAGGCTTACAAGAAGACACCATTCATTTTGTGGTAGGCACACATGCGATTATAGAAGATAAAGTGCAATTCAAAAATTTGGGATTGGTAATTGTAGATGAACAACATCGGTTTGGTGTTGCACAACGTGCAAGACTATGGACAAAAGCGGTGATTCCTCCTCATGTTTTGGTGATGACCGCAACGCCAATCCCTAGAACATTGGCAATGACAGCCTATGGAGATTTAGAATATAGTGTGATGGATGAACTCCCCCCAGGAAGAATACCCATTACTACGGTCCATAGAAATGAAATGGCCAGAGCCAGTGTGATGGGCTTTGTAAAAGAAGAAATTGCAAAAGGCAGACAGGCATATTTTATTTATCCGCTTATTGAAGAAAGCGAGAAATTGAGTTATGAAGATTTGATGCAAGGCTATGAGCAAGTAAAAAGTTTTTTTCCTGAGCCCAATTACCGAATTAGTATGGTGCATGGAAGACAACCAGCAGAACAGAAAGAGGCCAATATGCAACGTTTTGTAAAAGGCGATACACAAATAATGGTGAGTACCACTGTGATAGAAGTTGGTGTGAACGTACCAAATGCATCGGTTATGGTAATTGAAAGCGCCGAAAAATTTGGATTGTCTCAATTACACCAGCTTAGGGGAAGGGTAGGAAGAGGAAGCGAAAAAAGTTTTTGCATTTTATTAACGGGTAGCAAAGCAAGCAAAGAAGCTAAAGAACGTATCAATATAATGTGCGCCACCAATGATGGTTTTAAAATTGCAGAGAAAGACCTTGAAATGCGAGGTCCTGGTGATATAGAGGGAACCAGACAAAGTGGTGCTTTGAACTTTAAGTTGGCTAGTATTGTTAATGACAAAGCATTACTAGAAAAGGCAAAGGAAAAAGCAGCAGAAATTGTGGAACAAGATTTGTATTTAGATTCAACTGAGAATGCAATGTTAAAAGATTATTTAGCAGCTCAACAATTGAAACATGGGTGGAGTAAAATTTCGTAACTTAAATAGATGGTATTGAAATCAATAGGATTAATAGTCGTTTTTTTAATAGGAATGCTTGGCTTAAATGCACAAGGTTACCTTGATTTTATTGAAAATAAAGGGCAGTGGCCAAATACTATTCAGTTTAAAAGCGAACTGTCTTCTAGCGCATTTGCTTTAACGAAAAATGGATACAGAGTATTACAGCATAATGTAGATGATTACGCAGCTATAGCCGATTCTAGGCATTTTCATACAGGCCATTCATCAGCTGAAAAAAAATCAGATATTACTCCAAAATTCGGGGAAAACGGAGAGCGTGATTTAATCCTACGTTCTCATGCCTACGAAGTGAAATTTTTAAATGCCAATCCCAGTCCAACCATTATCAGAGAAAAACCATTAGGGGGAGTTAGTAACTATTTTATAGGTAACGACCCGAATAAATGGGCAACCGATTGTAAGACTTTTCAATCGGTAACGTATAAAAACATGTATCCGAATATAGACGTACGCTATTATACAAACAATGGTGTATTAAAATATGATATCATTGTTCATCCGGGTGGAGACCCTAATAAAGTGATTTTATTTGTAGAAGGTTCAGATGGGTTGAGTATAAAGAATGGAGCCTTACAAATCAAAACATCAGTAGGTACTTTGCAAGAAACAGTGCCTTATACTTATCAAGTAACCAATGGCGAAAGAAAAGAAATTGATTGTGCCTATGAAGTAAAAGGGAATTTAGTCAAGTTTAAATTAGACAATCAATATAATCGCAATAGTACATTAGTAATAGATCCACAGCCTGTATTTATCAGTTATTCAGGAAGTACTGCAGACAATTGGGGATTTACTGCAACTTATGATAACCTTGGTAATTTTTATGCTGGGGGTATTGTATTTAGTGCTGGTTTCCCTGTAACCAATGGAGCGGTTCAAACCACTTATAGAAGTGGTGTTCCAGAATTTGGACTGAATGGATATGATATGGGGATTTTAAAATTTGAGCCGGGTGGTACCAGCTTAATTTATGCAACTTATTTAGGTGGTACAGGTAATGAACAGCCACATAGCTTAGTGGCTGATGCAGCAGGCAACTTGGTTATTGCTGGAAGAACTTCTTCAGGTACGAGTTATCCAACTGTAGCAGGTTCCTTGCCGCTGTATGGTGCCGGAGGAGACTTTGATATTGCTTTAACCAAAATTAATAGTAGGGGTAACGCGTTGATTGGTTCTTTACGAATAGGTGGTATAGGTAAAGATGGAATAAATATTAGAGCTAATTACGATAATCCACAAGGACCAGAAACAACTAGAAGAAATTATGGCGATGATGCAAGAAGTGAAGTCATTTTTGATAATCAGGGAAATATTATTCTAGCATCTGTTACACAGTCAGCTGATTTTCCTACTTCAACGGGCGCTTTTCAACGAACTCCTGGAGCAGCCAGAACAAATAGTGATAGAAGAATGCAAGACGGTGTGCTGATTAAATTAAATGCTAGTTTATCTCAGGTTTTATTCTCTAGTTTTTTAGGAGGTAATAATGATGATGCTGCTTTTGTATTAGCCATTAATCCTGCGAATAATAATATCTATGTTGCAGGTGCAACTGCCAGTACAGATTTGCCCGCGAGATCTAATGCAATAGCCAGTTTTCAAAATAACAATGGTTTTGTAGATGGATTTATTAGCATTGTTTCTACAGACGGTTCCACATTAATTAGCACTAGCTATATAGGAACAAATAGGGATGATATTATTTTTGGAATTCAGTTTGATCGGCAAGGGTTCCCCTATATTGTTGGGACTACAACGGGGGTTTTTACGCCCATTAATTCGCCCTATAATACAGCCAATCCAAATCAGGCTGCAGGAAAACATTTTATTGCCAAATTACAACCAGATCTTTCAGGCTATGTTTACTTTACTAATTTTGGTTTAAGTACTGCTTCTTCTCCAAGTCTTTCTATTTCTGCTTTCTTGGTTGATAGATGTGGTAGAGTATATGTTTCTGGATGGGGTGGTAGTACCATCAATAACTTTTTAACATCTCCGCTCAGTAATTTGCCGCCTCCAACAAGTGATGCCTACCAATCATCTACTGATGGGTCGGATTTTTATTTTTTTGTTTTAGAGCGGGATGCTCAGCGACAAATTTATGGTTCTTATTTTGGGCAAACAGGTGGATTTGCTGATCACGTAGATGGGGGTACTAGTAGATTTGATCCGAATGGGACCATTTACCAATCGATTTGTTCATGTAAAAGAATTGGTGATCCAAGTAGGCCGATTGTTGGAACAGGAGGTGCATGGTCTACCACGAATAGAAGCAACTCTTGTAACCTATTAGCCATCAAAATTGCATTTAATTTAGCTGGTGTAGGTGGTGGGATTAAAACCGCTATTAATGGTGTAGCTCGCGATACTTCGGGCTGTGTTCCACTAACCGTTGTTTTTTCTGATACTTTGGAATTAGCCAAAACTTATCGTTGGAATTTCAATGACGGTTCGCCAGAAGTGACTACTTCCAATAATTCTGTAACGCATACATTCAATAATGTTGGCGTATACCGAGTAAGGTTGATTGCAATTGATTCTGCTTCTTGTAATATAAGTGATACTTCTTTTATAACCATGCGAGTTAGATCAGACGAAGCTACATTGGCATTTACACCCAATAAATTACTGCCATGTGAATCGTTGACTTATCGATTTGATAATAATTCATTCGCAACAAGAACATTTGGCACAAATGCTTTCCGATGGGATTTTGGAGATGGAACAAGACGTGTTGCATCATTTGGTCCAGTAACACATACATATGCTACTGCGGGTACTTATAACGTTCGATTGATTTTACTTGATACCAGTTTCTGTAACGAGTTAGATAGTATAACCTTACAAATACGTATTTCTCCGTTGGTAAAAGCGCAATTTGAAACACCTTCTTTGGGCTGTGTGCCTTATACAGCAGTGTTTAATAATACATCACTTGCAGGAAGAACTTTTAGATGGGATTTTGGAGACGGTAATACTTCTACTGCCACTTCACCGCAACATATTTATCCTGCTGTTGGAATCTATAATGTAAAATTGGTAGTAATCGATTCCTCTACTTGCAATATTGCAGACAGTATTATTGTACCTATTAGTGTAAGAGATAATCCAACCGCCAGCTTTCGCTTTAGCCCAGATCCAACAGAAGCCAATACACCAGTTACATTTACGAATAATAGTTTTGGAGCGAATAGGTATAAATGGCTTTTTGGAGATGGAGATACACTGAATACACTAAGGTCTGACACATTGGTTCGACATTTATACAATGCAACTGGAACTTATAATGCGTGTGTAATCGCTTACAATGATGCCGGCTGTGCCGATACCAGTTGTGCGCCAATTGCAATAACGATTGTACCCGGGTTTAATGTCCCCAATGCTTTTACACCCAATGGGGATGGCGTGAATGATAAAGTTTTTGTACGCGGATTTGGCATCACCAAAATGACTTGGAAAATATACAACCGTTGGGGAAACTTGATATTTGTAAGTAACAGTATTACAGATGGGTGGGATGGTAAATATAACGGCAAGCTGCAACCACAAGAAGTTTATCATTATACTTTAGAATTAGAGTTTAGTGATAGAGAAAAAGCAACTAAAAAAGGAGATATAACCCTATTGCGATAATGGCTAAAATAAAATTGATACAATATTTTTTGATGATGATGGCCATTGTGATTGGTTATCAAAAAACGAATGCACAAGCATTGAGTTATTCGCAATATTATAATGCTCCACTGCTCGTAAATCCAGCTAATACCGGATTTAATCCTGACTATGATTATCGCGCAGGGCTAAATTATAGAAATAGTTGGTCTGCCTTTGGTGCAGGATATAAAACAATGGGAGTTTGGGCTGATTCAAAATTGTTTGCTAACCGTTTTGAAAATGGTTGGATGGGCATTGGAGCAACCATTAATAAAGATGTTGCAGGTGCTGGCCAATTATCAGCAACTGGCGCAGCATTGTCATTAGCATGGCATCAAATGTTGGGGTATAATAGTTTATTAAGTGCCGGATTTAGTGCTGGAATCACTGCGAAGCGGGTTGATATTTCAAAGCTGAATTTTGACAATCAGTGGAATGGCCAATTTTTTGATGTTTCTATTCCTTCTAATGAGCCTTTTGCATTTAGTCAGGTTGGCTATTTAGATTTAAATATGGGATTGAACTATGCTTATTTTGCGTCTGAAAACTTTTATTTTAATGCTGGAGTATCTTTAATGCACTTGAATAGGCCTAAAGAAAGTTTTTTTGCATCTAATATTAGTGATGCGCGCGTTCCAATACGTTATAATGTTTTTGCGAATGCTAGTATAAAAATGGAAGATTTATGGATATTAAATCCAAATATCTATTTTAGTTCAGTTGGTAATACCAATGAGTTGGTCATGGGATTGAATGCCAATAGAAACTTAGGGGGAAACGGACAACAACAAATGATTCTTGGACTTTATTATCGAAATAAGGATGCTATAATTCCTATGGTTGGGTATCAGATAAATGATCTTAAAATTACGGTTAATTATGATGCTACTATCTCGTCGGTCAATAGGTTTAATGCTTCTAGAGGCGCATATGAATTATCTATCATAAAACATGGAATTTTCTCTAGTTCATTAGGCCGATCAGTTAAATGTCCTACCGTAAGGTTTTAAGTGCGGCAAACTTTATATATTGCGTATCTCAATTAGATGCGTATGAAATATCATCCTTTAGATTCAGCAATATTCACTAATAATAGAAAACGATTCGTTAAGAATAT
The DNA here is from genome assembly GCA_002786355.1 of Sediminibacterium sp. FEMGT703S. Lineage (GTDB taxonomy): Bacteria > Bacteroidota > Bacteroidia > Chitinophagales > Chitinophagaceae > Sediminibacterium. Next base: position 596,594 of record PGCO01000002.1, on the reverse strand, counting down.
GTTGCCCAACAGCATTGCTGTTTTTGTAAGCAACGATGAATGGCCTAGTAATGGAGATGCTTTGCATTCCTTTAAGCAAAACAGTGATTTATATTGGTTAAGTGGAATCGTTCAAGAAGATTCTATGGTGATTCTTTTTCCGGATAATCCTGATCCAAAATTCAGAGAAGTATTGGTATTGGTTCGCCCTAACGAACTCAAAGAAAAATGGGATGGTAAAAGATTGAGAACAGCAGAAGCTAAAGCAATTTCGGGAATAAACACCATTGTATGGCTAGATAGCTTGGATGCACTTTTACAGGGTTGGATTCATTTAGCCGATCATATTTATTTAGATAGTAACGAGAATGATCGAAAAGCTTCTTTTATTAAAACCAGAGAGTATCGTTTTATTGAAGAAATGAAATTGCAATATCCATTGCATCAATTTTTGCGAGCTGCAAAAATCATGAAAGAATTGCGCGCTATTAAATCGAAAGAGGAAATTGTAGTGGTGCAAAAAGCAATTGATATTACAGACAACACGTTTAGACGATTGATGAAGTTTATAAAGCCTGGTGTGAATGAGTGCGAAATAGAAGCTGAAATCTGGCATAGCTTTTTAAGCCAGCGCGCAACGGGACCAGCTTATGGAAGCATTATTGCAAGTGGGGATAACGCAAGAACACTACATTATGTTTCTAATAATGCAGAGTGTAAAGACGGGGATTTAATTTTGATGGATTTTGGAGCAGAATATGGAGGCTATTGCGCAGATTTAACTCGTACTATTCCTGTGAACGGGAAATTTTCGAAGCGTCAGAAAATAGTTTATAATGCATGTTTGAATTTGCATAATTATGCCAAGTCTATTTTGAAACCGGGCATTAGTATTCTTGATTATACCGATAAAGTAGGCGAGGAAGCAACTAAGGAGTTCATTAAAATTGGTTTATTGAATAAGTCGGATGTTAAAAATGAAGACAAGGAAAATAGGGCTTATCGGAAGTATTTATACCATGGTATTTCTCATCATCTCGGAATTGATGTGCATGATTTGGGAACCAGAACTGCACCTATAAAAGCGGGAATGTTGTTTACGATTGAACCGGGAATTTATATCGAAGAAGAGAAAATGGGTGTACGAATTGAAAATAATTTTTGGATCACCAAGAATGGTAATACCGACCTAATGAAAAATATTCCTATTACGGTAGAAGAGATTGAATCTTATATGAAGCGATAAATATGAAGCAGCAAATCCCAAACCTTTTTACTTTACTCAATCTATTTTTAGGATCAACAGCCATTCTATATATACTTCAGCCCGGTTTAACCTATGATTCATCAGGTGAGGGGTTGGTGAGTATCCCCGAAAAAATGATGATTGCCAGTTTACTTATTTTTGGTGCTGCGATAATTGATTTTTTTGATGGATTTGTTGCCCGTTTGATGAACTCTAGTTCAGAAATGGGTAAACAATTAGATTCTTTAGCCGATGTAGTGAGTTTTGGGGTTGCACCCGGATTAATGATTGTTCAATTTTTGCGATTTTCTTATGCCAGTACCGAAGGTGGGTTAGATATATCAATTGCATATATTTTGCCTGCATTACTAATTCCTTGTGCTGGTGCCTATCGATTAGCTCGATTTAATTTAGATCAATCAAAATCTACGGGATTCAAGGGTATTCCAATTCCAGCAGCAGGAATATTCATCGCATCATTTCCTTTGGTAAACTGGTATGCAACCGAAGCTTGGATATTAGATCTTTTACTTAATAAGTGGTTATGGTATGGCTTAATTATTTTCTTAAGCGCTGGAATGGTTTCAACTATACCCATGCTTGCACTCAAATTCAGTGGATTGAGCTTTAAAAAGATATTACCATTTTTAATCATCCTACTCATTGCTGTACCCATTGCCTTTCTTTTTGGATGGTTGGCAATTTCCGCAGGATTTATTGCGTATGTAATTCTATCTTTGTTGTTTAAACCAACCGAATCATGAAGTTTGAAGTAGCTATTAATGTAATGCCATTAAAAGATTTATTAGATCCACAAGGTAAAGCAGTGTTGAGTGGACTGGCTAATTTAGGCATTAGCGAAGTAAAAGATGTAAGAGTAGGAAAGCATATTACTTTATCGGTTGAAGCAGCTTCAGAAGAAGAAGCAAAAGCTATTGCAGAAAATGCCACAAAACAATTGTTGGCTAATCAGGTAATGGAGTATTTTGAGATTACCATAAACGGTTAATTTGCTTTATTTAGTTCCTACACCTTTAGGCAACCTAAAGGATATTACATTGCGTTCACTAGAAGTATTAAATTTAGTGGACTTGATTCTGTGTGAGGATACGCGCACATCTTCAAAGCTATTACAACATTACGATATTCAAAAACCGCTCACACCTTATCACCAACATAACGAACATAAGATTGTATCACATTTGGCCGATCAACTAGAAGCAGGGAAGACCATGGCATTGATAACCGATGCAGGTACACCAGGTATTTCTGATCCAGCTTTTTTATTGGTAAGGGAATGTATTAAAAGAAATATTCGGGTAGAGTGTTTGCCAGGCGCAGCTGCATTTGTACCGGCATTGGTCAATAGTGGACTTCCTACCAATCGATTTGTTTTTGAAGGATTTATACCCATTAAAAAAGGCAGGCAAACTTTGTTAAAAATGTTAGCCACAGAAGAGCGAACCATGATTTTCTATGAGAGTCCTATGCGATTGGTTAAAACGCTTGAAGATATGGGGCAATATTTTGGGGAGGATCGCAACTGTTCAGTTTCTAGAGAGCTTACGAAATTATTTGAAGAGAATAAAAGAGGAACCCTTAAAGAAGTTGCCGAATATTTTAAATCAAAATCGGTGAAAGGGGAGATTGTATTGGTAGTGGCTGGTGCAGACTAATACTTTATGCAATATATTTATACTCTATTTCTACCTAACGATAATACAATGAATATGCAAAAATTGACCCTTTCTTTTTTGATGGGATGCTTGTTATTAAGCAACTGCTTATTGGCACAGCCCGATCGCTGGCAGCAGAAAATCAAGTACACCATGAATGTAAACATGGATGTAAATACGAATCGATTTAGCGGAACACAAAAGATTGATTATTTTAACCAATCACCCGATACGCTTGGTAAAATATTTATGCATTTATATTGGAATGCCTTTCAGCCCAATAGTAGCATGGATGTAAGAAGTAGAGAGTTGGGTAAAACAAAATTGGCTGACCCTAGAAGAAATAATGATGGATTAGATTGGGATGCAAGAGTGAAGGATCGAATTAGCAAATTAGCACCCAATGAAATCGGATTTCAAAACGTAAAGTCGGTTGTTGTGAATGGCGTTGCGCAAAAATTAATTGAGCACGAAACTATCTTAGAAATTGTATTGGCAAAACCTATTTTACCTAAAACGAAAGTTACCCTTGATGTGGTATTTGAAGCACAAGTGCCTGTTCAAATTAGAAGAAGTGGAAGAGATAATGCAGAAGGAATCCGATACAGTATGTCTCAATGGTATCCTAAGGTAGTAGAATACGATTATCAAGGCTGGCATGCTAATCCATATATTGCCAGAGAGTTTTATGGGGTGTGGGGAGACTTTGATGTCAATATTACGATCGATAAAAATTATATGGTTACTGCAGGCGGAGACTTATTAAATGCCAATGAAATAGGATTTGGGTATGAATCAAAGGGTGTAGTAGTAAAACCTGCAACTGGCAAGACTTTGACATGGAAATGGCAGGCTAATAATGTGCATGATTTTATGTGGGCAGCAGATCCAGACTACAAAATGATTACTCGTACAACAGATGGAGGACCATTGTTGCGTGTTGTATACAAGAAAGTAGATTCTTTAGAAAATCGTTGGCAGAAAATGGCCGACACTTGTACGTTAATTTATCCAATTATTGCTAAAACCTTTGGGGCATATCCATATAAAACCTACACTTTTGTACAAGGTGGTGATGGTGGTATGGAATACCCTATGGCTACTTTGATAAAAACTGCCAGTATCGGAACAGCCATTCATGAATGGATGCATAGCTGGTACCAAATGATCTTGGGAAGTAATGAAGCATTGTACGCATGGATGGATGAAGGATTTACTGACTATTCCAGTACTAGGGCAATGGCCATGTTAAGAAATAGTCCTGGCTTTTGGTACAATGGTTCTTATGGTGGATACAATCGTTTAGCAAGAAGCGGATATGAAGAACCTGCCAGCACCCATGCCGATCATTTTAATACCAATTTTGCATCTACTTCTTCTGCATATAGTAAGGGTGCCGTTTTTATTGAGCAGTTGGGCTATATAGTAGGAGCTGATACCAGAGATAAAATTTTACGTGATTATTTTAATACTTGGAAATTTAAACACCCCAATCCAAATGATTTTATTCGAGTAGCAGAAAAAGTTAGTGGTGTAGAATTGGATTGGTACAAAGAGTATTGGATTTATAGCACGAAGACTATTGATTATGCAGTAGGTGATATTGCTATGGTAGATAATAAAACAAGTATCACAATCAAACGTGTTGGTAAAATGCCTATGCCAATTGATGTTTTGGTAACATACAAAGATGGCACGCAAGAAATGCACTACATGCCATTAAATCTAATGTATGGTGCTAAAACAGCAGAAACAAAAATGCCTACTACCGTGCATGCACCTTGGAAGTGGACACATCCAGATTATGCGTTTACAACCAGCAGAGCAATTGGGGATATAAAGTCTATCGAAATAGACCCAAGCTTAAGATTAGCAGACATCAATAGAACTAACAATAAACTAGTTATTCCTGAATAGATTTTGAATAGAAATAATGCGAACCGTCTCGATTATTCGAGGCGGTTTTTTATTTAGCTACGTGGATAATATATTTTTCTTCAAAATAAGCTTCTGGAAATATTTTGAAAATAGGCATCATTTTAGGACGGGCACCACTTTCAAAAATTTCTTGGTTAAGGTCGCCTCCTTTCAAACAAATCAATCCATTTCTAAGCCCACCATCTGTAATAGGCGCAGTAGGTTTTTTAATAAGGGGCATACTCCATTTTAATAACTCTTTTAAAGGCGCTACCGCTCTAGAAACGGCAAAATCGAATTTACGATTGGTAATATCTTCTGCCCTAGTATGTTTGGTGGTAATATTCGTAATGCCTGCAGCTTCGCAAACGGCGTCTACTACTTTTAATTTTTTGGCAATGCTATCTACTAAATGAAATTTAACGTCTGGGAAAAAAATGGCCAGCGGAACACCTGGGAATCCTCCACCACAGCCAATATCAATGATATTCATTCCTTTTGAAAAATCTGCTATTGCGGCAATACTTAAGGAATGCAATACATGATGCAGGTAAATGCTATCGATGTCTTTTCTAGAGACTACATTTATTTTAGCATTCCAATCTTTGTACAATTCTTCTAATAACCTAAACTGCTCGAGTTGGGTGGGCGTAAAATCATCAAAGTATTTGGTAATTAGTTCCAGTTTTTGCGGGGTGCTTTCCATATAGCAGGTACAGTAAATAGGTAATAAAAAAACATCCAGATATCAAAAAATAGGAACCAAGGATATAGGTCTTTTTCATTTAGTTTAATCATGCCCTTGTACAATACAATGGCTTGTATAATGAAACGCAAAACAAATACCCCAAGTGCTAATTGCCAATTGAAAAATAAGATGCTTAGAATAAAAAGTGGGTATACAAAAAACAAGGAAAACGAATACAATCCCAATAAAAATTTATGAACGGGTTTGTAATATTTCCCGGTAGAATAATGTCGGTATTTTTGCGTCATCCATTCTCCCCAGCTGTTTTTAGCATCGCTAAGGGTATGTGCGTCGTGGTCTAGTAAAATAGCCGTATTTTTTGAAGTGGCAACTTGGTTAATGAATAAATCATCGTCTCCACTAGGTATTTGATTAATGGAAGAGAACCCTTTGTTTTTAAAGAAAATTTCTTTTTTATAACTCAAGTTTCTACCAACACCCATATAAGGTTTGCCCGCCAAAGCGTATGAAAAATATTGAAGTGCAGTATGGAAAGTTTCGAAACGAATTAGCTTGTTTAATAGGCCTGGTTTTTTATGGTAAGCGCCATAACCTAATACAATTTCTGTTTCATCGTCGTATGCTCCCTGCATTTTTTTAATCCAGTTTTCAGATGCCGGAACACAGTCTGCGTCTGAAAGTAGGACTATTTCATATTTAGCGCTTTTAATCCCCATAGACAATGGAAATTTTTTTCCGCTAATCATTTTTGCTTCTTGAGTAAGTTCTATCATATTCAGGTTCTTAAAAGAGCGCCTGAATTCATCAATAACGTATTTGCTCTCGTCTGTTGAATTGTCGTTTACTAAAACTACTTCATGTGTAGTTGAATAATCTTGAACTAAAATACCGGGTAGATTTTTAACCAGGTTGTGGGCTTCGTCGCGTGCACAAATAATTACCGAAACAGGATGTTCTACAGAAGTTGCTTTTTCGGATGCATTGTAATAAGCCATCCTTCTAAAGAAATACAGATAATAGAAAACCTGTATAGCTATAACAGTACAAAAAAGTCCGAAACAAATGGTCCAGACAATAGCGGGTATGATCATGCAGCAAAAATAGGGCAAAGACTACTACTTTTGCAGCATGGCCGCACTAAGTTTTACACTAAACAATACCGCAGATGGATCCGCAGCAAGAGCGGGAATTATTCAAACCGACCATGGGACCATTCAAACGCCCATATTTATGCCAGTGGGCACCGTTGGTTCAGTTAAAGCAGTAACGCAACAGCAATTGAAATTAGATGTTCAAGCCCAAATTATTTTAGGCAATACCTATCATTTATATTTACGACCAGGCACCGATGTGCTAGAAGCAGCAGGGGGATTACATCGCTTTAACGGATGGGATAGACCAATTCTTACAGATAGTGGCGGTTATCAGGTTTTTTCTTTGGCCGCAAATAGAAAAATTAAAGAAGAAGGAGTTGTATTTCAGTCGCATATCGATGGAAGTAAACATTTGTTTTCGCCCGAATCGGTCATGGATATTCAACGGAGTATTGGGGCTGATATTATTATGGCATTTGACGAATGTCCTCCTTATCCGAGTGATTATGACTATGCAAAAAAAAGCATGGAGTTAACACATAGATGGTTAAATAGATGCATTGCACGATTGGCTGAAACACCTGATAAATATGGCTATACCCAAAATTTGTTTCCCATTGTGCAAGGTAGCACCTACAAAGATTTGAGAAAAGCTTCTTGCGAATTCATTGCTTCTCGTGGAGCAGTTGGAAATGCCATTGGAGGATTAAGTGTGGGTGAGCCAGAAGAAATGATGTATGAATTTACTGCATTGTGTACCGAGCATCTTCCTTTGGATAAGCCTCGTTATTTAATGGGAGTGGGAACACCGTGGAATTTATTGGAGTGTATTGATTTAGGTATTGATATGTTTGATTGTGTAATGCCCACGCGTAACGGACGAAATGGGATGTTATTTACCACACAAGGAGTGATTAATATTCGGAATAAAAAATGGTATAAAGACTTTAGCCCGATTGATCCAGGCTTGCCTGCTGAAACCAGTCAATATTACACCAAAGCATATTTACGACACTTATTTGTAGCGGAAGAAATTTTAGGATTGCAGATTGCCAGTATCCATAACCTCAGTTTTTACCTGTGGTTGGTTGGGGAAGCTAGGAAGCATATACTAGACAATAGTTTCAGCAGTTGGAAAAAAGAAATGTTAGAAATTATTAAGCGGCGATTATAATCCCCTTGGGAAAACCGATGTGGATAAGCACAAGTGCTTTTTTTATTTATTCACTTGAATACTATTTATATTTACAGTTAAAATTTGAGTAGTAGATTAGCATTACTTACTAATCCGTTACCTCTGAAGCCTAAAATTGATACATCCATTTTCATGGATGTATTTTTCTATCTTTGAGACAATGAAGAAGCTTGATTGGTACATACTCAAAAAATTCCTGACTACTTTCTTCTTTGCTATTTTTCTTTTTGCAGTGATTGCAGTTGTTGTGGATGTAAGTGAAAAGACCGACGATTTTGTACGATCGCAGTTGGGTTTTAGGAGGATTATAACCGACTATTACGCTGGTTTTATACCACATATTATTGCCCTCTTATTTCCACTATTTGTTTTTATTGCTGTGATTTTCTTTACATCAAAAATGGCGGGAAATAGCGAAATTATTGCTATTCTAGCAAGTGGAACTGGTTATTCAAGATGGTTGAGGCCCTATTGGATCGGAGGGATTCTAATGGCTACTTTATTATGGTTTGCTAATCAGTATATCGTACCAAAAGCGAATGTTTTGCGTGGAAATTTTGAGGCAAAATATATTGATGCAAACTCAAGCTATAATGCACTATTAGGTCAGTCGAATCATATTTATCTGCGCATAGATTCCTTTACTTATGCAGGTATACATTATTATGATACGCTTATTAAAAGAGGCGGTCCTGTTTTTTTATATACAGTAAAGGATAATATAGTTACAGAGAACTTAAGAGCTGAATCAATTATTTGGGATACCGCAAGCAAAAAATGGAAATTAGATGTTTTATTAGATCGTAAGTTAAAGCCAATGCAAGAAGTGGTTTTGCAAGAAGCTACCCGATTAATGAACTTCAATTTTAAGCCATCCGACTTAAACAGAGATAAATACACGAAAGACAAATTAACTACACCCGAGTTAACCCGTTTTATTGCCTTAGAAGAGTTAAGGGGGTCGGAAGGGTTGAATAGCTTAAAAGTAGAACGTTATAGACGTGATGCTACCTGTGTAACGGTTATTTTATTGACTTTAATTGGTGCCATTATTGCTGGACGTAAAGTAAGGGGTGGTAGTGGTGTGCACTTAGCAGTTGGTTTTGTTACTGCAGCTTTATTTATTATTACTGATCGATTTTCTACCATATTTTCTACCAAGGGGAATTTGCCCCCGTTAATGGCAGCATGGATTCCGAATATGATATTCCTAATAGTTGTAGTGTATTTGTATCGTACTGCCCCCAAATAATTATTTGTGAAAATTTGCAACAAGACTGGCATTGATTTTGTTGTACTTACAACTTCAATTAACTTTGAAGCATTAGATAATATAACAAAAGATTGCCATGGGAATTATCAAAGACAGGTTCAAAGCAAAAGCTGATACAGCTAGTGCAGAAATTAAATCAATCATAAAAGATCACGGGAACAAAAAAGTTGGAGAAGTAACCCTTGCGCAAATCTATCAGGGAATGCGAGGAATAACTGGGTTAGTAACTGAAACCAGCTTACTCGATGCTCAAGAAGGCATCCGATTTAGAGGGTATTCAATCCCTGAATTGCAGGATAAATTGCCTAAAGCACCTAATGGTGGAGAACCATTGCCAGAAGGTTTGTTCTACTTAATGTTGATGAATGAATTACCAACAGAAGAACAAGCTAATCATATTACCAGTGTTTGGCAACGTAGAAGCCATGTTCCTAACCATGTGTTTGCTACCATTGATGCATTACCATTGAGTACGCACCCTATGACAATGTTTGTAGTAGGTGTAATGGCATTACAAACCGAGAGTAATTTTGCTAAGCAATATGCTAACGGCATGAATAAGAAGGATTATTGGGATGCTACTTACGATGATGCGATGGATTTGATTGCTCGTTTGCCGAGGATTGCAGCTTACATTTATAGAAGAAAATATCGCAACAACGAACATATACAACCCAATGGTTTATTAGATTGGGCTGGAAACTTTGCCCATATGATGGGATACGACGATGAAAGCTTTAAAGAGTTGATGCGTTTGTATATGACTATTCATGCAGACCATGAGGGAGGAAACGTATCTGCTCATACCACGCATTTAGTAGGTTCGGCTTTAAGCGATCCATTCCTAAGCTATGCTGCAGGAATGAATGGATTAGCGGGTCCTTTGCATGGATTGGCTAACCAAGAAGTAATTAAGTGGATTTTTGAAATGCAGGAGCAATTAGGTACCGATAGTCCTAGTAAGGAACAAATTGCCCAATATGTGCAAGACACATTGAATGCTGGCAAAGTTGTACCTGGATACGGCCATGCAGTATTGCGCAAAACTGATCCACGCTTTTCAGCGCAAATGGAATTTGGTAAGAAGCATATGCCAGATGATAAATTGGTTAACACTGTTTGGAATATTTATGAAACGGTTCCGCCAATTTTACAATCATTGGGTAAAATCAAAAATCCATGGCCAAATGTGGACGCGCACAGCGGTGCATTATTGGTACATTATGGTTTTGTAGAGTATGAATTCTATACTGTTTTATTTGCAGTCAGCCGCGCATTGGGTGTTATGGCTAGCTTATGTTGGGATAGGGCTTTAGGTTCTCCATTAGAGCGTCCTAAATCTGTAACAACAGAGTCTGTGAAGCTTTGGTTAGAAGGTAAAGATCAAATTTGGGAGTAAAATTCTCCTGATTCAATATACAGCCCGGCTATGAAAATGGTCGGGTTTTTTTATGAAATTAGTTTTATCCCTTCCTGTTGAATTCACTTTATTTGTAAGATTTTATTCCAGGTCTGTTCTATGTTTTTCGTGGGTATAGTAGGGATAAATTTTTCTCTGGGTATGCCATTGATATGATACAGTCTTTCTGTGGGAATTTGAAACCCAATATTGGTTTCGGTCATTGTGAATCCTTGTACTGCGCCTAACAGTTTGGCCATAGATGTGCCTACAATTTTAGCCCTTTTTAGTCCATCAAATCCTATAGCCATGCCTTCACCCATGCTGCCTGTCCAATGACCAACCATGATATATACATTGCCTTTATATTGGGTTTTACGAGGCGTCACATATTCAACCCATTGTCTTTTTGTTTGAAATATAGTTTCATCAAATTCATGTTGTTGATAGGGGAGTGCTTTATGAATGAACCTACCCATGATACTTCTTGCAACGGTTGTATTACCTCCACCAGGTGTTTCAGTTAAATCAATAATGATATTCTTGAATAATAGAAAACTGTCTAATGCTTGATCGAATAAATTAATCAAGTTGAAGTTGCCTAATGCATCTTTGATTTTAATGTAAGCAGTTGTTTGATTCAGTTGTTTTGTTTCTAAAAGGGATGATTTTGAGCTTAATTTAATGCTGTCTGCGTTTAAAGTAATTGTTGTTCCATTTCTGTTTATGGTTAATATCCGATTGGTGTTATGCGTGCCTGCAAAGAGCATATTAATAGCATATTGATACATATCATTGGTATGGGTATTGGTATATTTGGGCAAGAACTGTTGTAATTGACTTTCAATGGCATTGCCTTGAAAAAGTAATATTTCATCTCCAATTTTAAGTCCTGACTTTTCAGCTTTATACCCTTTTCTTAAATCGGTAATTACGAATTGATGATTAATCTTTTCAACATAAATGTCTTGACCGCTTGGAATAATTCTGTTTGAGGTGGAAAGATTTGTATAGAGTGAAATATGGCCATTATAGCATTCGTTAATGACCCCTTCCATGAATTTGATAAATGCTTGTTGACTGGATACCTGTTTCACAAGTGGTGAATAGATCTCTTTTACTTTGAGCCAATTTATTTTTTGTTGGTCTAGATATGCATAGTTATCATTCACGTCATTCCAAAACGCTAGAAAGTCTTTTTCGTATTTGGTTTGTGCGGTTACAAATGAACAAACAAAAATGAATAAACCAGTGATGATGTATTTCATTGCTTTTGAATTTTGTATTGGTATCTCATAAAAAAGTAAATATAACTTTTTTATTATTTGAACTATTTAATGATTTTTTCACTTTTTGCCAGTCAAATTATAACTACTTTTACCTTATCAAATGGTATCATTGATTCAAAAATCTAAGTATAATAGCTCTTACAACATGGTCAAATCTATGTTTGGTTTCATGGCATGGATGGTATGGGTACTTATTTTTTTTGCAGGTACAATTGAAAGTAAAATTCCACATTCACCTTTTATTAAAGCAACTAACACTGCAGTTGCATCTAACCATCATCAATCTAATTTACCATTTAATAATTCAGACCCACTCCAATTGCCAGAGGAATCTGAAGTATTGAATGCAGCCTTTGATGATGAATCTGATGAAGGTAAAAAAATGGCGCTCACCATTTTTTCTGAACTGATATTTGGATTTAATGAATCCGTTGAAACTTACTCAGTTCAGTCTTTTCAAAACGAGCAAGCAGTACAGCAAATTATTCCAATCCCACTATTTGTGCTCCATCATTCTTGGAAAAGTAACCTCGCTTAATTTTTTGATTTGATCAGTATTTAATGCAACTGATGCATCCACTTCTTTAGTGTGTGATGCCTCACTTGACATAGTCATTTTACATTTCTTAGTCAATCGAAAAATATGAAACAGGGTTTAATTTCCATAATATCTGCAACCATTTTATTTACTACTAGTTGCAAAGAACACAAAGAAGAAAAAAAAGAAGAAATTCAATTTATTGTAACGAGTCCAATTGAAATTGACACCACTTTTAATAAGGAATATGTGTGTCAGTTACAATCTGTACAACACATTGAAATTAGGGCACTTGAAAAAGGTTATTTGCAAAATATTTATGTTAATGAAGGCCAATATGTAAAGAAAGGGCAAATTATGTTTCAGATTATGCCATTGATTTATCAAGCTGAAACGCAAAAATCTGAAGCAGAAGTTAATTTTGCTAAGATTGAATATCAAAATACGAAGCAATTAGCAGATAGCAATATCGTTTCAAAAAATGAACTTGCACTTGCAAAAGCTAAGTTAGACAAAGCAAAAGCGGAGTTGCTACTTGCAAAAGCCCATCTTTCGTTTACGGAAATTAGAGCACCTTTCAATGGCATTATCGATCGATTTAATGTGCGTCTTGGGAGCCTTTTAAATGAAGGGGAATTACTAACCACTCTAGCAGATAACAGTAAAATGTGGGGGTATTTTAATGTGCCAGAGGCAGAATACCTAGATTATATTTCATTAGAGAAAAGTGCAAATAATGCCATTGTAATGTTAGAAATGGCTAATCATAAAGTGTTTGATCAAAAAGGAGAAGTTGAAACCATAGAAGCAGATTTCAATAATGAAACGGGTAATATCGCATTTAGAGCTACTTTCCCCAATCCTAAAAGGATACTGCGACATGGTGAAACAGGTAAAATACTAATGCCTATTATTCTCAAGAATGCTGTTATAATTCCTCAAAGGGCCACTTTTGATGTGCTCGATAAAAAGTTTGTTTATATAGTTGATGCGAGCAATACTTTAAAGGCAAAGCAGATAACGGTTTCACAGGAAATGCCACATTTATATGTGGTGGCTTCAGGGCTGAACGCTAAAGATAAAATTCTTGCAGAGGGGTTAGGGAAGGTTAAAAATAATGAGCGAATAAAATACTCATTTATGCCTTTTGCAAAAGAACTAGCAGAGCTAAACAATTTACACGCAGAATAGTCCTGCAAATCAAAAAAAGTAAAACAATGTTTAATAAGTTTATTAAAAGGCCAGTGCTTGCCATTGCCTTATCAGTTGTGATTGTTTTTTTGGGATTATTAGCCATTAAAACTTCACCAGTTGCCCAGTTTCCTGAAATTGCACCCCCTCGAGTGAATATATTTATTGAGTTCCCTGGCTCAAATGCTGATGTATTGGTTAAATCTACATTAACCATTATAGAGCGTGCAATTAATGGTGTGCAAGGAATGCAATATATGATCTCTGATGCCACAAGTGCAAGTGAAGCAACCATTGAAGTAATTTTTGAACCAGGCACAGATCCAACACTAGCTGCTGTTAGAGTGAAGTCAAGGGTAGATCAGGTTATGACAAATTTACCGCCACTCGTACAAAGAGAAGGTGTAATTATTTCGCCACTACAGCCGAGCATGTTGATGTATTTAAATCTTTTTAGTAAAGACAATGATGTTGATGAAAAGTATTTATTTAACTACGCCAATACTTACATCTTGCCAGAACTTCAACGAATCAATGGAATGGGTTTTGCCCAAGCAATAGGAAGCCGTGCATTTGCTATTCGCGTATGGTTAGACCCTGAGCGAATGAGGGCATATAATATTTCTGCAGAAGAGGTTTTAAATTCAATTGATGAGCAAAGTGTTTTAGCTAGGCCAGGTAGAGTGGGATTAAGCTCAGGTAAAAAAGCGCAATCACAAGAATATGTTTTTACCTACAAAGGTTGGTATAACACGCCTGAACAATATCAAAATATTATTATAAAGGCAAATGCAAAAGGGGAGATTCTTAAGTTAAAAGATATTGCTGAAGTAGAAGTTGGGAGTGAATTTGTGGATATTTATTCAAATAAGGATGGACATCCATCTGCTTCGTTAGTGCTTAAACAAAATCCAGGTAGTAATGCAAACACTGTGATTAGTGAGGTTAAAGCAAAATTAGCTGAACTTAAAAAAGATTTCCCCCCAGGTATTGATTACGAAATCAATTATGATGTATCAAAATTTGTGGATGCATCTATTGATAAAGTATTACACACTTTGTTAGAAGCATTTATACTTGTTGCAATTGTAGTTTTTATCTTTTTAGGAGATTGGCGCTCAACTATTATTCCAATTTTAGCTGTGCCAGTGTCATTAATTGGTGCATTTGCATTGATGAAGTTTTTTGGGTTAAGTATTAACCTGATTACTTTGTTCGCATTGGTTCTTGCGATTGGAGTAGTTGTGGATGATGCCATTGTTGTAGTGGAAGCAGTTCATGTAAAGATGGAAGAAGAGAATATATCTCCTTTTGCAGCAGTTAAAAAAGTTATTCGAGAAATCAGTGGAGCAATTATCGCAATTACATTAGTAATGACTTCTGTGTTTGTGCCAGTGGCATTTATGACTGGGCCAGTAGGAGTGTTGTATCGACAATTTTCATTGACTATGGCAAGTGCTATTGTGATTTCGGGCTTTGTAGCACTGACGCTCACTCCAGTACTCTGTGCTATGCTACTAAAAAATACACATGGTAAGCCTAAAAGAAAAACACCTATCAATCAATTTATCAATTGGTTTAACCACAAATTTGAGCGCTTAACTGGCAGATATACAAAGTTTTTATCATTAATTGTTAACAGACGATTGATTACTTATGGAATCCTAGTGATTTTTTCTTTTGGAATTTTTAGTGTCAACAAAATACTTCCTGCTGGTTTTATTCCTAGTGAAGATCAAGGACAGATTTATGCAATTATTCAAACAAGCCCTGGTACTACACTTGAACGTACCAATGAGATTTCTAGAAAATTGCAAATGATTGCAAGCAAAATTGAAGGAGTGTCTTCTGTGACATCATTAGCTGGGTATGAAATTTTGACTGAAGGTCGAGGCTCTAATGCAGGTACTTGTTTAATTAACTTAAAAGATTGGTCCGAAAGAAAACAATCTGTTAAAGAAGTAATTGAAGAGTTAGAAAAAGAATCCAAAGATCTTCCTGCCAATATTGAATATTTTGAACCGCCTGCAGTTCCAGGTTATGGAACTTCTGATGGATTTTCATTGCGATTACTCGATAAGGGAAGTGATGTGGATTATCAAGAATTTGATAGAATAAACGCCGAATTTTTAGCTTCCCTTAAAAAAAGAAAGGAATTAGCTGGATTGTTCTCTTTCTATTCAGCAAAGTATCCACAGTATGAAATTTCTGTAGACAATGCCTTGGCTATGCAGAAAGGAGTTTCATTGGGTAATGCAATGGAGAATTTAAATGTAATGATTGGAAGTACTTATGAGCAAGGGTTTATTAGATTTAATAATTACTATAAAGTATATACACAGGCTGGTCCTGAATTCCGTAAGCAACCATCTGATATCCTAAATATGTTTGTAAAAAACGATCATGGCGAAATGGTGCCCTATTCTGCTTTTATGACCATAAAGAAAACACAAGGACCCAATGAAATAGCACGATATAATTTGTACATTTCTTCATTGATAAATGGTACTCCGGCGAAAGGATATTCATCAGGAGATGCCATTAATGCCATTAAAGAAGTAGCTGCGCAAACATTGCCTCGTGGTTATGATATCGCTTGGGAAGGTTTATCTTATGATGAGGCTAAAAGAGGTAATGAGGCATTGTATTTATTTTTAATTGTGATACTATTTGTTTACTTAATTTTAGCATCACAGTACGAAAGTTTCTTATTGCCTTTTGCGGTATTGCTTTCTTTGCCTCCTGGTATATTTGGGTCTTTTTTTCTTTTAAAATTAATGGGGCTTTCAAATGATATTTATGCACAAGTAGGCTTAATCATGTTGGTAGGCCTGTTAGGTAAAAATGCGGTTTTAATTGTGGAGTTTGCAGTACAAAAACACAATAAAGGCGCAACTGTTTTAGATGCCGCTATTGAAGGAGCTAAAGCTCGATTTAGGCCTATTCTTATGACATCTTTTGCTTTTATTGCTGGTTTAATACCGCTGGTGATTGCAACAGGTCCTGGTGCAGTGGGAAATCATACCATAGGGTCGTCTGCTTTAGGGGGGATGTTATTTGGAACCATGTTTGGTGTAATCATTGTACCCGGGCTTTACTACATTTTTGGATCACTCCAAGAAGGGAGATACTTAATCCGCGATGAAGATCAGAACCCTCTAAGTGAAGATTTTGTTGAAAGCAACACGCCAATGACCAACAAAATCAAAAAAATATTTTTAAAATTTAGAAACAAGAAAGATAATGAAACAAATAACTAACTATATTTTAATTCTTTGCACTATAGTTTGGCTGCAAGCATGTAAAGTTCCTGCACTTATAAGTAAGGAAGAAAATAAAACGATTCCCTCCACTTTTAATAATATTCAGGATACGATGAATATGGTCAAATTGGAATGGCGAAAATACTTTTCAGACCCTAATCTCATTTCATTAATAGATACTGCACTCCAAAATAATCAGGAGTTAAATATCATGGTTCAAGAAATTGAAATGAGTAAGAATGAAGTTTTGCAAAGAAATGGTGAGTATAAACCTTTTGTAAATTTAAAAGCAGGGGCAGGACCTGATAGAGCAGCTAAATATACTTGGGATGGCTTTTCAGAAGAGGATTTAAAAGCCAATCCTGATAAAGGGCCGAAATATATAGGTGATTTCATGGTCGGAGCTTATTTTTCTTGGGAATTAGATGTTTGGAAAAAATTGCGAAATGCTACTAAGTCTGCTGCTATTAAGTACTCCGCAGCAGTTGAGGGGAAAAACTTCATGGTCACCAATATTATTGCAGAAATAGCAGCGTCATATTATGAGTTGATGGCACTCGATAATCAATTAGATATTATTCAACAGAATATTGAGTTACAGAGTAACGTATTGAAAGTGATAAAGCAACAAAAGGAAGCAGCAAAAGTCACTCAATTAGCCGTAAATCGATTTGAAGCACAACTGCTAAATACACAGAATCTTCGCTATCAAATAAATCAACAAATCACTGAAACAGAAAATAAAATCAGATTCCTAACAGGTAAGTATTCGCCAACCATTACTAGAAATTCTACTTTGTTTAGTCATATTCCGATGGATGAAATGCAAACTGGCATACCTTCTCAATTATTGATCAACAGACCTGATATTCGACAAGCAGAATTAAACATCGCAGCTGCAAAGTTGGATGTGCAGGTTGCTAGAACTAATTTTTATCCGTCATTTAGCATTCAAGCAGGTCTTGGTTTTCAAGCATTTAATCCTTTGTATTTGGTAAGGCCAGCTTCAATATTGTATAATCTTGCTGGTGATATGATGGCTCCATTAATTAATAAGAACGCAATTATTGCAACCTATTATAATGCCAATGCACAACAAATACAAGCAGTTTATATGTATGAACAGACTATTTTAACTGCTTATACAGAAGTGCTGAATCAAATGGCAAAAGCTAATAATTTTAAAGCCAGTTATGAGATGAAATCAAAAGAAGTCGATATTTTATTGCAGTCTGTTGCCATTTCTAATAATTTATTTAATTCTGCTCGAGCAGATTATATGGAAGTATTATTAACTCAAAGAGAAGCTTTGGAATCAAAAATGCAATTGATTGAAATTCGTATGAAACAATTGAGTGCGAGAGTAAATATTTATCGCGCACTTGGTGGAGGGTGGGGGTAATATTTATTGTTTGGATAAATTCCCTTTTTGCAAAAAATACAATTGATAATTTTTGATGCGACCATTCTTGGAATCCTGTCGTGGCAAGTATTTAATGCCTTTGATGGATTTAGTACTGCCCAAATCAATGACTAATCGATGGGGATGTTTGGGTTGTTGATCCTGCCATTGCGAATGCCAAATACTGGTAAACTGAAGATCAAAAATATTTTCAGCTCTTCCATCGTCACCACTTGTTTCCTCGCTGTCTGCATAAATGATTTTCCAAGTATTACGTGGAATGTCTTTGCCGTTGGCGTCTATTAATTCTAATTCTGCTATTGTGGTAAATGCATTGCCATCATGCGCATCTAAGGCTTCAATGCAAAAGTATTGCCCATTCTTCACCGAACTAAAATTAGCTGTTTGCCATTTTTCTGTATGGTCAAATGCTCCTTTGTAAATGGGTTCTACACCTTTAAAGTCAATGGCTTTGATTGGTCTGGTTTTAACAGCTGCAGCTTGTTCTGTTAAGCTGTCAAGAATTGGTGCAGTTAACGCTTGTAGTGTTGCATTGTTCAATCCAAAAATATCATAAACCATTATTTCGTTGCGACCTTTTTTCAACCAACTGCCTGGTAAAAACATGGTTTGTGTTGGACCTATATTCCAGTATCGACCCAAACAAATGCCGTTAATCCAAACCAAACCTTTATTCAATCCGCGTACATCAAGGTAGGTATCACTTTGATCTGTGGCTTCAAAAAAACCTTTGTAAAACTTCGGCCCTATTGACTTTGCCGATACTTTTGAAAAATCAACAGATATGGTATTGTCGCCCATTGGAATGGGATAATTCAGCCAGTTCTTTACAAAAGTTTCAATCCCCTTATCATCTACCAATATCACTTTGCCGTTAATGCCTTTTCTGTCGTGCATATTTTGACCGTAGTTAATACGCCCCATCGCTTCTACAACAATCGTGATTGTTTCTGTTTTTTTTCTCGAAGGCAATTGAATGGATAATTTACCTTTTCTTCTATCGCCAATGCCAATCATTTTGCCAGCCATATATACTGTTGCATAATCGTGCACTTCAGCAATTAATGTTGCTGATTTGCCAGCTGGTAATTGCGTTTGATAGACCATGGAGCCATATCCCAAATTGAGGTCTTCAAATAGTATGGCTGAGTCTGATTTTACTGGTTTAGTTAAATTGTTGAATAATGGTGCAGCATTGGTTAATCTGAATGGTTTTATTTTTTGTGTGGGGATTGGTGCTGGTACTTTAGGCAAGCTTTCTCCTTCTTGCAAATACTTGCTGAACAGCTCTCTGATTTTATAAAATTTTTCTGTGGCTTCTCCACTTTCATTAATCGGCGCATCATAATCATAACTGCTTGTTTGAGGTAAGAATGGGGGAGAATTGGCACCACTATATGTACCAAAAGTTGTACCTCCATGCGCCATATAAATACTAAATGATGCTTTATTTTTTAACATCCATTTAAGTTCTGCTACTACACGATCCGTTGTGCCTGTATGGTGTTTTCTGCCCCAGCTATCAAACCAACCAGGATAGTATTCGCCACACATCAATGGTCCTTTGGGTTGAATTTTTTTAAGGTCTTCAAAAGCAGATTGCGGATTGCTGCCAAAATTAACAACAGCAAAAATATCGGGCCTGTAATCATTTTTCAATTGACTTGGTCCATCGCAGGTAAAAAGGGGTACTGTAAATCCAGCTTCTTGAATATAATCTCTTAGATTGCCAATATAGGCTTTGTCATTTCCAAAACTGCCATATTCATTTTCTACTTGGACCATCAGAATTGGACCGCCATGATTGATTTGTAAGGGTGCTAATTGTTTTCCTACGGCCATTAAATATTGCCGGCTTCTTTCCATGAAATAGGGGTGCTGTGTTCTCAGTTGAATGGATTTGTCTTTAAGCAACCACCATGGGAATCCACCAAACTCCCACTCTGCACAGGAGTAGGGACCAGGTCTAAGGATAATGTATAATCCCTCTTCCTGCGCTATTTTACAGAAACTAGCCACATCCGATTGATCATCCCAAGTAAATTTACCGGGTTCTTTTTCATGCATATTCCAAAACATATAAGCACATACGGTATTTAATCCCATGGCTTTGGCCATTTGAAGTCTGTGGCGCCAGTACTGTTTGGGAATACGTGCAAAATGCATTTCACCGCAACGAATAACAGTTGGTTTACCGTTGAGCATGAATGCAGTATCATTAATAGAAAAACTTCCTTTTTGGGCTTTGGAAATCAACGCAAAGCAAATGATTATAAGGGTAAATAAAATAGAACGAAGTCGCATATAATCTTGTAATAATTCAGCATAAGATATGTTTTTTTTAAATCTTTGGTTTAATAAATCCTGTTAAATTTGTTTTGTAACCTGCTTGGTTTGTTACCATAAAATGCACTCATTCCTTAATTTTTTTCATGTCTATTCAATTATTCCTTTTTTTATCCGTTTTGAATTTACCACTTCAGCTTTTTGCACAGAAACAACCCACTATTGTTAAAGATGGTGCTCCACAATTCTCAATTGTACTTTCTGTAAAGCCTGCTGATGTTGAAGAAAAAGCTGCATTATTACTCCAATCAGCTATTCAAAAAATGTCAGGTAGTAAGTTGGAAATTGTCAAAGCTGATCAGCCAAATATTCAGCATGCCATTTATATTATGCCCTCAAAGCTTCCCCAACAACTGAATACACATTTTACTGCTGAGTTTGAATCAAAAAGGCTGCAATTATTAGAAGATGCTTTTTTGATTTCTTCTCAAGAAGACAATATATTGATTCTATCAGGAGGTAAAAAAGGAGCTATTTATGGTGTTGTACATATGCTTGAAAAATATTTAGGTTGTAGAATGTATGCGCCTAATGTAGAATTAATACCTAAAAAAACGACTATCACATTGCCAGTTTTATGTGAATTAGATAAGCCAGTGAATACTATTCGCATTGTAAATGGAGATTTAACACAAAAGCATGAAGACTATAGAAACTGGAATAGATTAAACGACCATAATGAAGAATTTGCTAAAGGTTTTTATGTGCATACGTTTAATCGTTTGGTGCCTTGGGAAACCTATTTTGAAAAGCACCCCGAATATTTTGCTTTGATGGGTAACAAAAGGATTATTGATCAATTATGCCTCACCAATCCTGATGTATTTGAGTTAACCATTAACAAATTGAAAGAAGAAATGGCAATACAGCCCGACCGAAAGTTATGGTCGGTAAGTCAAGGGGATAATTTTTCTTATTGTCAATGTAATCAATGCGCTAAAATAATTGCAGAAGAGGGCTCGGCTGCTGGCCCAATCGTACATTTTGTAAATAGGGTAGCGGCTCAATTTCCTGAGAAAATGATTTCAACGCTGGCGTATCAATATTCAAGGAAAGCTCCCAAGAAAATCAAACCTGCGGATAATGTACAAATCATGCTTTGTACCATTGAATTGAATAGGAGTAGAGCTATTGAAAACGACAGCCTCAGCGTTTCTTTTTTGAAAGACATTACCGATTGGGGTAAAATCAGTAAAAATATTTACTTGTGGGATTACACAGTTAATTTTTCGCATCATATTTCGCCATTCCCCAATCTGCACACACTTCAAAAGAATATTCAATTTTTTACGAAGAACAAAGTGAATGCGCATTTTCAACAAACCAATGCTAGCTTGGGGCATGAGTTTTCTGAATTAAAAGCCTATTTGATTGCGCGATTGTTGTGGAACCCATCAATTAATGTAGATTCTGTGATGACTGATTTTTTGAATGGCTATTATGGCCCAGCAGGTGTATATATTCAACAATATATTACTCAGTTAACAAAAGAAATTCAGAAAACAGGTGAATGGTTGGATATATACGGTCATCCTGTAGCTCATGCTAAAACATTCTTATCACATGAAAATGTAATGCAATACAACCAATATTTTGATGCTGCTGAAAAAGCAGTAAACAAGGATGCCTTATTATTACAACGCGTAAAACTCTGTCGCTTACCCATTCAGTATGCAATGATGGAAATCGGTAAAAGCGATATGTTTGGATCTAGAGGTTTTTATAATGAAAACAAAGAGAAGTTTATTTTAAAACCAGTCATGCAACAAATGATTGAGGATTTTTACACAGTATCAAAGCATACCGAAGTCAAGAATGTGAATGAAGCCGGTCTTACACCTTTAGCGTATTATCAAGCAACTAAACGATTTATAGATGTTCAAGTGGAAGGCAATTATGCATTCCGTAAAAAAGCAAGTGCAACACCAATGCCTTCGATAAAATATAGTCAAGCTGATTTATCTGTTTTGACCAATGGAGTGCAGGGGGCAAATGATTTTAAAGCTCATTGGCTTGGTTGGGAAGCGCAAGATTTTGAACTTGTATTAGACCTTCAAACAGCAAAGCACTATCAATCTATTCAAGTATCAAGCTTGTATGACCCTAAAAGTTGGATTATGCATCCCAAATCAGTTACCTGTTTAGTATCAGAAGATGGTATATCATATCGGTTGATTGAAACCCAAACCATTGATGGGGAACAACGTAAAGAAAATTTAACGCATCATTTTTTGTTCAATAAAACCCTAGGCAGTTTTCGTTATGTTAAGCTTGAAATAAAAGGAACTCAAAAATTATTTAATTGGCATCCATCAGCAGGTGGTGGTTCTTGGGTGTTTATTGATGAGATGGTGGTTCGCTAGTGGGTTTTATTTAATAAAATACTACAAATGCGTTATTGCGGTACTTAGCTTAAAATGGTTGTTTTGTTTTATAAAATGAAACATACCATGAAAAGATTTATTAGTTCTCTAGGCTTAAATTTTAGCTGGTTGCCTACTATAAAGCAACAAAAAGAGAAATATGCTTATGCAAAGTTATTTTTTAGCTTATTCTTTGTTTTAATGACAGTAGGAGTATTTGCACAAAATACCATTAAGCAAAAGTATCAATATACCATTAAAGGGAATATTGAAATGATTGAAAAAGCGCCAGGTGGTTATTTGTTAGTAGGTTCTTCTGATGGATTAAGTGGTATAGAGGCACAAACCAGCAATGTTAAATATACCTATACAAAAATGGGTAAAATCAAACCTGAAGAAATGCAATTAATTCCAAATACACCCTATTTAGCGTTAACGCGTGGTTACAGTAAAGTAATCATTGATTATACTTCAGGAGTTGAGGTATTTACACAAGCTAATACTGGATGGGGTGCAATAATGAGTTTACATCCAGATTTAGAAAGTAATACCATGATTGTAATGGGTACAAGACTAACCGGTGGTTATGCACTAGGTGTTTATGATTTGGTAAGTTTTAAAGAAAAGGGAATTGTTGGTTTTTTAGATAAAAAGCTAATGGGTGTCTATATCAATGCGTTAAACTTTTACGAATCTGATGGGAAGATCTTTGTAAGAACCGAAAAAGGGATTGTTTGTATTGATAAAGCCTCATTAACTATTAATTGGGTTTACAGCGATTTGGAGCGAACTTCAAGCATAATTAAAGTGGTGGCAGATGCGAAAAAAGGGGAGTATTATATAGGTGAAAGTAATGGGAAAGACCATTATTTACATAAACTAGATGCAAATGGTGCTTTAACCACTAAAAAGCCAACGAAGTTAGAAGGGATGCCCCAAAGGTTTGAGTTAATCGACAATTATTTATTTACACATACTGCAGATTTAAAAACAACATACTTTCAATTATACGACCGAGTAAATGCAGCTAAAGTATGGAAAGATGCGTATGAGGTAGGTGGTACTATCCACGAAGCATCCATAACCCCTTTTGGAATTATATATGCAGCCAACAAAGGCGAAATAAACACCATTGATTTAGCTACTGGCAGTCCTGCAGTAAAAAAAGATATCAAAACAGGCCCTACTTTTAAAGTTTTTGAAATATTACCGAATAATCAGGCATTTTATTTAACAACCAAAGATATGGGTGTGGTGAACTTAAAAACTGGGGAACCAATTAAAGAAGCTACTAAATTCAAAAAAGTAACCAATATGATTACCATGTACGATGAAAAGAATAATCGTTTAGTGGTAAGTACTGGTACTGAATTATTCTTCATTAAATCTGATGGGGATATTAAAAAAGTTGCAGATGTAGATTTTAAAGAAAACGAAACACCCTCAAAAATTGAATTACGTGAATCGGGTATCTTGGTTGGTTCGGCGCAGAGTAATACACTGTTTTCTTACGATGGGAAAGTGATTTATGAGTCATACTTTAAAGCGCCCGGACAAAGCTTATTGGGTAAAGTGGCAATGGGTGCAGTAGCAGTTTATTTAACAAGACAAAGTATTGGTGAACGCTATGTTGGCAGAACTAAATCAGCTAACCAATCTGTAGGCGCTGCTAATGGAATGCTGGGTGAAATGAATAAAAAATTCAGGGCAACATCTGGTACAAAAGATCATGTTTATATCTTGACTAAATTAAATGATGGTATCGGTTTAGTTAAAATGAATAAAAACACCGGTAAAGTTGAAGCAGAAATTATATTAGACGATAAAAAGCCTGAATACGAAGTTGATGAGGACTATGATGTTTTGTACTTCAAAAAAGAGAAGAATATTATTGTGGGATATGATTTGAAATAAGTCTTTCATAATATTTTGTACACTACTAATATTGTAATGCTATGAATAGGCTGTCTCTAAAAATGAGACAGCCTATGTATTTTAAAAATCCTGATTCATTTAAGTTAATTTCTTTATATTACTACTGCAACTTATTTTACTTTTATGAAATATAAACTGCTTGTTGCGTTACTTTTTTCAAGTGTTAATTTATTTGCAAGCAGTGAAGATTCATTACTAAATGAACTTAAAAGAACTACTAATCCATTAAAAAGAATAAACCTATTTCTTGAGCTGTCAACAATTTCTAAGCCAGAACAAACGGTCATATATATATCAGAAGTAATTTCCTTAGCAAGAACTATCAAAAATGATTCTTTATCAGCAGTTGGTTATTTGAAAACGGGAAAAGCCTTATATATGATGGGAAAGTTAGAAACATCATTGACCTATTGTGACTCAGCACTGAATATATGCAGCAAGAAGAAGTTTCCTTTTATAGAATATTCAGCAAATAAAACTATTGGTAATATTTATCGGAGAAAGAAAAAGTATACTGAAAGTTTAAAAAGCTTTATAAAATCTGAGGCGATTGCAACTGAATTAAATGTTGATAGCTTAAAAGCTGATATCTATACATCTTTGGGTATAGTGTATTCTTCTATGCAAGATATTATTCGAGCAGAGCGTTATCATCAACGTTCGATTGATTATTATAAAGCTTCAGGCGATTCTTTTGGTATGTCTTATGGGTATGAAAATTTAGGAATTTTAAAAAGGAAACAATCCAAATATTTAGATGCAATTGAATTTTACAATAAAGCATTGAGAATAAGGTTAGCATTTAAAGATTCAAGTGCAATCGCATTTACTTATAATGATATTGGAGCTGCTTACATGTATCTAAATAAAGCCAAAGAGGCTGAGAAATACTTAAAAAAATCTATTGGTATAAGAGAGCGCCAAAATGAATTAATAGAATTGGCTTATACATATAATTACTTGGGAGAAAACTATGAAAAAAGTGGAAATTATATACAAGCGGAAATAAGCAGTAAACAAGCTTTAAAAATTGCACAATCAATAAAAAATGATAAACAAATAATAGAAGCATATTTAATTTTAAGTGATTTTTTTAGTCGAGTATCAAAAGTTGATTCTGCTTTTGTTTATTTAAAAATGCACCTTGCTTACAAGGATTCTATCGAAAGAATTACTAATAATGAATTAGCTGAAGAATTAACCATTAAATATGAAACAGCTGAAAAAGAAAAGCTAATTCAAGAGCAGAAGTATACAATTACAAAAAATAGGTACATTATTATTAGTATTGTTTTTGCCATAGTTGTTTTTGCCACTATTACTTGGTTAGGACAAAGCAGAAGAGCCTTGCGAATTAGGGGTGAGCAACAACAACAACTTACTAAGGCTATTGTAGATGCAGAAGAGTCTGAACGAAAACGAATTGCCGCAGATTTACATGATGGGGTTGGACAGCTTTTTAGCGCGGTAAAAATGAATTTGCAAGCACTATTTGAACGGATTGAATTGCCTAAGAAAGATGATCAGTTTTTAGCAGAAAAAACAATGGCCTTGGTTGATGAAAGCTGTAAAGAAGTGCGGGTAATTAGCCATAAAATGATGCCTAACTTTTTGCTGAAGAGCGGTATAGCCAGCGATATTCGCAGTTTTATTGAAAAAATTGACGAACATACCCTTAAAATAAAACTAGAAACAAAAGGTTTTAAAGAGCAATTAGAGTTTAATGAAGAGGTAATTCTTTATCGGGTTATTCAAGAACTCATCAATAATGTTATTAAACATGCCAATGCAAATGAGCTTTTTTTGTTGTTGGAGCGTTCTGAATCCTATATTAATGTTGTACTCTCAGATAACGGCAATGGCTTCAACTACAAGGAAGTTATAAACAAAGGAGGTTTAGGCTTAAAAAATATTGCAGTTCGAATAAATTATTTAAAGGGACAAATTACTTTTAGCGCTAATCAACCCAAAGGTACAAAAGTGCATATTCAAATACCAGTTGCTTAATATTTCAATATATTTTCTAGTGCTGTATTTTTTCTACAATTCCCTTTAAACGGACAACGCCTTTTAGCAAAGTATGCTCGCCATTTATATGCTCGGCAGACACCACTATCTGATGTTGGCCTGGTTTGAGTAGCGGTAATGATTTTCCGATATTTAAATTACGGACAAATACACTTTTGGCGTTGAAGTATTTGATTGTATCTGAGCCATCCCAAAGCAATGCTTCTCCGGATTGTAATGTAATAGGCAGTTTAATTTCAAAAAAACCATCTATTTCAAGAGCAGGGTTCACAATATTCCCTTCTTTCCCATCTGCATGAAGATACAAATGCATTGGCTGTGTAGACTGTTTGTTGTTGAATGTAAAAACGGATTGTTGCGGCTCGCCAGGTTGTAGGGATTTTGCCTGATGTTCAAAGCGAAATTTGTCATAATGCTGCAGTTGCCAATTACCAGGTGCTGCATGCGTTAAATGAAAATCGTTTTTGGTATTTTTCAGTAATGCACGTTGTGTTGGATTAAAAATTCCTTGCTGTTTTGCTTCTTCCCATCGCGCAATTGTAGCAATGATGCTATCAATATTCGGATTCTTCTTAAGCGCTTCATAACGCAACACCAATGCAAAGCCTGCATTGTAACCAGCCGAAACCGACATCATCCATTCCACATCTTCCACTGTAGTGGTTGGGGTCACTAAAAACCAGCCCAACATATTGGGCATGTAGTTGCGTTCAAAAAACGGTTGTAAGCGAAAGCGATGATCGGCCTGACTCTCGCGAAAGCTGGCATACCAAGGCTCACCCCAATTGATATAGCTGTTGTGATGCCAGTAGTAATGGTTCATGATACTCGACCCATTAAATACCTGATGGTCTACTTTTTTCATGAATTGATCTACCCAATAATTCGTTCCATAATCGCCGTAACCAGTATACAGGGCACCCTCATGCCCATCAAAATCTAAGTGAGACACGCCAGTTTCATTAAAAAAGTTGGCAAGATTTTGAATCATTTTTTCTTGTAATTGCCAATCGGGAAAAAGGGTTTTATATCCATGGTCGGCGAGTCTTTTGATTTTTGCACCACGCGGAAAAGCTTGTGCAACCGTACCCAATGCACCTCGCTGGCAATTGAGCAAACGCGGTACACCTTCTTTACTGATTTCCTGATAACGAATCAGCTCTGTACCAATTTGAACACAATTCAAAGTAGATTTAAAATCAAATAAGGCCAAATCAGCAATGGGAATTTCTTTGGTTTCAGCACTGACGGCTTCACTAATAATGCTGGTATTAGTAGCCAGTAAACCTGATGAAGGCGTTGGCGATACAAACGTATCATTGGTTGAAATAAAATTGGTAAGTGTATGCACACCCACTTTAATACCAGCCGCACTGGCTTTCTCCACACTGCGTTTCATGCCAGTACGACCATTTGGAAACAGACTCTTTTCCAATTCAAAATGCCCCCATGTATTAAACGGCCCTTCATGATAAATAGAGTAAAAGCCTAAGCGGCGTGTTAGATCCAACAGCTCATCAAAATTTGCCTCGGAAAAGTTGGTGATCAGGTATGGCCGATTGCGTTTTGGAGAAGTACGGATCCACTGGCTATCAATGGTTTGATAGGGTAATTTTTCTTTTTGGCTGATGGTGCCGATGGTTTGTAATGCTTGATTATTCGGTACACCAAAAAGGGCAATCGCGCTACCTTCAATGGTATAGTTGGGAATAGGCGGCACTGTATTGGCTTTCATATGCAATACATCTACCTGACGTGGCAAAGCTGCATTCAAGCAAAATGCTTGTAGTGAAGACCCATGTATTTCTGAAGTGGCAGTGGAACCAGTAATGCCCGCAGAGCTTGCAGTAGTGCCGTCTTCGCCTTGTTGCTTACCTCCGATGGTTTTAGCATTCAAGGCCTGAATGCCAATGGCAAAATTGGCATTGCGCACTACCCCAACCACTTCTCCGATGGTGTCCCGAATGGAAGTGTTCAACGGTCCCCAAAGCAATGTATTTATTTGACGGGTATCGGAACAACGCAGGACTTGAAAACTCAAATATGCAGGTTGCACATTCACTCGCAGTTCTAGTTTGAGGCCATTCGCAAAATAGAGCAAAATTTGATTGCCTTTTCTTTGCATCCGCTGAGGGGTCAATTCTTGTTGATTAGTCATTTTTAGGCGGATCAAATACCCCACATTTACATCAGGCACGTAGTTAATGCCGCTGCTGCGATCTATCAGGGCTTTTACTCGCCCCGTTTCATCTAACTCACAACGAAGTGTTGTTGTTTCTAAAGTTGTTTGTGCCTGCGCGTTCAAAATAGGCATAAACAAAAGGGCTAAACACAATATTTTAGGGATATAAAAAGATAGATTTTTCAAGATGAGTTGTTTTCAAAATGATTTTTGCGGAGAAATCTTGCGAACGACTAAATATAATACCATCTGTGAATATATTTTCTGCTTATGATTTTTTTGTTACCCATTGTAAGGTTATAGGTCAAATACAAGGCAAAAGTGAATACCAATCATTGGGTATTTTTATTTTTTAACAAAATCTATTAGGGGGGACTTTAATACATAAAAAAGCCCCTTTCAAAGGGGCTTTTTAGTGGAGAGTATCGGGGTCGAACCGACGACCTCTTGCATGCCATGCAAGCGCTCTAGCCAACTGAGCTAACCCCCCAAGGAGTGCAAATGTAAGTTTGGCAGGTATATTGGCAAAATATAGTTTTTTGCTTATATTACAATAAAATAGCCTATTTATCGGCGTTCTCGAAAGAATAGTTTAATTTTAGTGTATGAAAACCAAGCACATTTTCGTGTCTCTTTGCGTTTTCACGTTTATCGTGATTTCAGGATGTAAAAAAGAGGCAGACAAACCGGCCAATTTATCGCAAACTACTGAAGACAATAGTCCACCCATTGGTGGAGCTACCGCGGTGTTTAAAGACACTGTTTCTGTAAGAGATGGTCAAGTAACTATTACCTATGCTAAGTCTGATGCTTGTTTTCCTAGCAATGAAATTTTTTCTTTTACAGCATCTGCAGCTGGGTTGCCTACCGGCGCAAAGTTTGTTTGGGAGTTTGGGGACGGGAAATCGCTTACAGGAACTACTGTAAGAAATATGTACAGAAATCCGGCGACTTATACTATCATACTACAAATCAAAACTGCAGCTGATGCATTAATACATAAAGCTTCTGTTTCAGTAAAAGCACTCGGACAACAAGTTACTCCAACTGCTATTTTTTCAAGTGCACTTCCGGATATCAATTTCCTAAATAATATGACATTTACGAGTAGGTCAACAGTGCCTACCGGAACAATTGTAGATCATTTTTGGGATTGGGCAGACGGCACAACAAGCAATAGTTCTAATTCTTTCATGCCAAAAAATTTCCCCAAAGTTCCAGAAGATAAAACCTATCCTGTAAGATTAGTTGTGTCGGCAAACTCTGGATGTAAAGACACTGCATCAATAAATGTATTTGTTCCCGCATCATACAATATCAGTGGTAACTTTAATATTGAACAATTTGATGCTTGTACAAACGAGTATTTCATTTTCACTCCGAATGCCACTGGTGTTCCAGCAGGTGCTGTTTATTCATGGGATTTTGCAGATGCCACTGGTGTTGTTACTGGTAATCCTGTAAAAAAGCAATTTACTTATCAAAATGATTACGACGTAAAAATGACCATTACCTTGAGAGGTAAAATCATTTATCAAACACATAGACCGGTGAGGGCTTTTGGACAAAATATTAGACCTAAAGCGTTAATGCTTAAGAATGTTGTTAGTTCTACTCCAACAAAAGTAATTTGGGCATTTTATAGTCAATCAAATATTCCACATGGTTATCTTACAGGATACAGATGGGAAATGCCATTTAATCGAGTAGACGACAACTTTAATACTATTGTTGAGCAAGAATATACTAGAGAAGCTACACCAGTTAATCATACCATCAGATTAATTGTAACTAGTAATACAGGTTGTAAAGATACTACTGTTGCAAATATTACTATTCCGGCTAAATAAGCCTTATCATTATGCAATCTAAAGTATTCTATATCGTAAGCTTTGTGATGCTGTTTCTTTTTTCTTGTAAAAAAGATGCAGTGGTCGATTTGAATACCCTTGTTCAAGTAGACTCTGCGCAATTAACACAGGGGGCAATCGTAACTGTTTCAAAAGATACTACAACAGTTACATATGGTAACGTAGAAGCTAAGTTTAGTCAAACTTCAACTTGTTTCCCTTCAAGAGAAGTATTCACTTTTACAGCATCAGGAGTTGCATTGCCTGCAGGAGGTTATTACAGTTGGAGTTTTGGGGATGGGAGTATAGAGAATGGTTCAAATGTGACTCACTATTATCAGGCAGCAGGGTCATTTGTAGTTACTTTAATGGTGATGGCAAACGCCAATAATATGTTAGCGAAGGTTAGCTTTGGAGTAAAGGCATTAGGGCAACAAACAAAACCAGAAGCCATTTTTTCTACCAAATTTGATTTTCCTCAGAATTTAAATTATGTGACGTTTAATAGCGCATCTTCGGTTAACCAAGGAGACATTATTCAGTTTAAATATAATTGGGGTGATGGAACAGAATACATAAGTTCTGTAGGCTTAGTACGACATGAATTTCCTCATAAAATTTTTGACACAACTTACGCAGTCAAATTAACCATCTTGTCCAATTTTGGTTGCACAGATGATACAACAGTGCGGGTTACTATTCCTGGCAGATATAATATCAAAGGAAAATTTAGAACAGAATCATTTGATGCTTGTACCAACGAAAGAATTTTATTCACAGCCGAAGCAGAAAATGTTCCTACTGGTGCTATTTATGAATGGAATTTTTCTGATGGAACGGGTACTAGAACTGGAAATCCAATCATGTACAAGTACAAGTTTCCTAATGACTATGACGTCATTATGAGCATTAAATTAAATGGCAGAGAAATTTATCGAACCAATAAATTGGTAAACGCAAAAGGAGAGAATCCTAAACCTACTGCTAAATTTGAAGAAACATTGGTTTGGGATTATCCTACTACGCAGCGATGGTCGTTCAATAGTCGTTCTACTATACCTACGAGTACGATTGATTCTTATCAGTGGAATTTTGGCAATGGTAATACCAATAATGAATTCTTTAGTTTTATTGAAACGGTTTATAATAAAGAAACTACTAGTAGGTCTTACACTGTTCAATTAATTGTAACTGGTAACGGCTGTGCCGATACTGCTAGAAAGACTATTACAATCCCACCAAGGTAATTTTCTTTGTTGTATATTGGTTATTAATCTTAAAAAGCCAATATGAATAAATTGCATCTTTCATTGATTGCTAGTGTTTTATTTGTTTCATGTGCAAGCAAAAACTCTCCATTTAATGAAGATGACGGACTCTCCGTTTTCAACGCCGACACACTCAAAAAGCATATTTCAGTATTGGCTTCTGATGAATTTATGGGACGCATGCCATTTACAGCAGGTGAAACCAAAACAGTGTCTTACTTACAAGAACAGTTTAAGCAAATGGGGTTAGAACCTGGCAATGGGGATAGCTATATTCAAGAGGTACCTATGGCCAATATTTTGGCAACAGCTGCTCCTAGCATGCAAGTAAAATCTGCTAAAGGAACTTTCAATTTAAAAGCCTTTGATGATTATATAATTTGGACCGATAAAACTGATTCAAGTATCAGCCTAAACGATGCTGAGTTGGTATTTGCAGGCTATGGAGTTGTGGCTCCCGAGTATAATTGGAACGATTATGCAGGCTTAGATGTGAAAGGAAAAGTAGTATTGGTAATGGTGAACGATCCAGGTTTCTGGGTTGGTGATACCACCCTTTTTAAAGGGAAAGCGATGACTTACTATGGGCGTTGGACTTATAAGTTTGAAGAAGCAGCAAGGCAAGGAGCAAAAGCTTGTTTAATCATTCACAACACAGCTGCAGCAAGTTATCCGTTTAGTGTACAACAAAATAGTTTTAATACAACACGTTTAAAATTAGACAATCGAGGAAAGAATATTCCCAATTGTGATATGATAGGTTGGATACCAGAAAAAATTTCGCACCAATTATTTGCAGCAGCAGGGTATGATTCTAGTTTATTAGTGAAAGCGAATCAACCTGGTTTTAAAGCAATGTCTCTAGGGTTACAAATGAGTACGACTATGAAGGTAAAAGCAAGCTTCAATAAGTCGAGTAATGTAATTGCAAAAATTACAGGAACTAAACGACCTGATGAAGTAATTGTTTACACAGCGCATTGGGATCATTTAGGCATAGGTCGTCCAGACCAATCAGGTGATTCTATTTATAATGGCGCACTAGATAATGCATCTGGCACTGCAGGCTTATTGGAAATGGCAAGGGCATTTAAACAAATGAACACAAAGCCAGAACGTACAATTGTTTTTTTAGCAGTTACAGCAGAAGAGCAAGGGTTACTTGGCTCAGCTTATTATTCAGCGAATCCAATTTATCCAGTTAATAAAACAGTGGCCAATATAAATATGGATGGGCTCAATCGTTTTGGTAAAACCAAAGACATGGTGGTAGTTGGGCAGGGCCAATCTGAGTTAGAAGATTATTTAAAGGAAGCCATTGAAAAAACAGGTGGATACCTTTCATTTGATACCCATACCGAAGCAGGGCATTACTATAGATCTGATCATTTCAATTTTGCTAAAGTGGGTATTCCTGCATTGTTTGCTAACAGTGGGGTAGATTTTGAGGGCAAAGGAAAAGAATATGGGAAAGCTTTGGAAAATGAATATACCCGTAAAAATTACCACCAGCCATCAGACAATTATGATCCTAAAACTTGGACAGGTGATGGTGCTATTAACGATTTGAAATTATTGTTTACCATTGGCCGCAAAATGGGTTTTGAAACGAGTTTCCCAAAATGGAAAGAGGGTTCTGAATTTAAATTGATTAGAGAAAAAAGCAACAAATGATTACCAAAGAATCCATTGAAAACGCACACGAAAAAATAAAGCCCTTTATTCATCAAACCCCTGTATTAACGAATAGCAGCATTAATGAAATGGCTGGTGCTGAACTTTTTTTCAAATGCGAAAATTTTCAAAAAATAGGCGCTTTTAAAATTAGGGGTGGGATGAATGCTGCCTTAAGTTTGAGCCCCGAACAAATCAGTAAAGGCTTGGCAACACATTCATCTGGCAATCATGCGCAGGCTATTGCATTTGCTGCAAAAACATTGGGCACTAAAGCTTTTATTGTAATGCCCGAAAATTCACCTTCAGTAAAAGTGAATGCGGTAAAGGGGTATGGAGCAGAAGTTATTTTTTGTGCAGCTAATCAAGCAGCTCGTGAAGAAGCACTCAATAAAATTGTTGCTGAAACTGGAGCTGAATTTATTCATCCATATGATGATGATCGGGTGATTACTGGTCAAGCAACTTGTGTGAAAGAATTAATAACAACTGTTCCAACAGTAGATTTTATTTTTACACCTGTTGGTGGAGGTGGTTTATTGTCGGGTACTGCATTGGGTGCGCATTATTTTAAACCAACTATACAAGTATATGCTGGTGAACCTGAAGGTGCAGCCGATGCTATCTTAAGTTTTAAATCGGGAAAAGTTGAAAAAGCCCCTTATGTTAATACTATTGCAGATGGTTTATTAACTACTTTAAGTGAGCGCACTCTTTCGATTATTCGCGAACATGTTACAGATATTTTTTTAGTATCAGAAGCTGAAATAAAGTCTGCTTTGAGATTGGTATATGAGCGGATGAAAATTGTGGTAGAACCCAGCTGTGTAGTTCCTTTGGCTGCAGTTCTAAAACACAAAGAATTATTTAAAGGGAAAAAAATAGGTATAATTTTAACTGGTGGGAATGTAGACCTAAAAAAATTTGCTGATTGGTTTAATGATTAAATTTTATGCCCGAAAAGAACACTCAATTTGATGCAATTGTAATAGGGTCCGGAATCAGTGGTGGATGGGCTGCAAAAGAATTATGTGAAAAAGGATTAAAAACCTTGGTTCTCGAAAGAGGAAGAAATGTGGTGCATCAAAAAGATTATCCCACGGCCAACTTTAATCCTTGGGACATGCCGCACAGAGGAAAAATTCCTCCTCCTGAATTAGCGTTCAATCCCATCGTTAGCAAATGTTATGCATATAGAGAAGATACCAAACATTTTTTCGTAAACGATAAGGAACATCCCTACATTCAAGAGAAACCATTTAGTTGGATCAGGGGCTATCAGGTTGGAGGTAAGTCATTGTTATGGGCACGGCAAACCCAGCGTTGGAGTAAATATGATTTTGAAGCTCCTTTAAGAGATGGCTTTGCGGTAGACTGGCCAATACGTTATAAAGATATTGATGCATGGTACAGTTATGTTGAAAAATTTGCAGGCATCAGTGGTAATAAAGATGGGTTAGATATTTTGCCAGATGGTGAATTTTTACCTGCTTGGGAAATGAATTGTGTGGAGAAAATTTTGCAAGAAAAAATTATGCAAGCCTATCCTGATAGACATGTAATTCAAGGTAGATGTGCGCATTTAACCGAGCCCACTGAAGAGCATCTAGCGCAAGGAAGGGGGCAATGCATGGCTAGAAAATTATGTGAGCGCGGATGTCCTTTTGGTGCTTATTTCAGTTCAAATAGTTCCACCATTCCTGCGGCTGAAAAAACAGGAAATATGGTTTTAAAAACAAATGCCGTAGTTGAATCAATTATTTATGATGATCAAACCAAGAAAGCAACAGGTGTTCGTGTAGTGGACGCAATTACTAAGCAAGTAATTGTGTATAGCGCTAAAATCATTTTTGTAAATGCAGCTTGTTTAAACACGAATTTAATTTTGCTAAATTCTAGAAGCAATCGATTTCCGAATGGGATGGGAAATGACAATGGATTATTGGGAAAATACATTGCATTTCATAATTATAGGGGCAATATTTCTGCGCAATTTAATGGTCCTTTAGATCAATACTATTATGGAAGACGACCCACTCAGGTAATGATGCCTAGCTTTAGAAATGTACTGAAACAGGAGACTGATTTTTTAAGGGGATATATGGTCCATTTTAGTGCAACTCGAGGAAGGCCTAGATTAGATGGTGTAGGTGCTGCATTTAAAGATGCAATCACAGAGCCTGGTGATTGGAGTATCTATATGATGATGCAGGGTGAAACAATTCCCAAAGAAACCAATCATGTTTCATTGAGTAAAAATGAGCAAGACCCTTGGGGTATCCCACAATTAATTGTGTCGGTAGACTATGATGAAAACGACGAAAAATTACTCCAAGACTTTTTTAATGAAGGGAAAGCTATGCTAGAAAAAGCAGGCTGCACTAATATCAATACTTGGGATAGTAAGCAGGCTCCGGGTTTGGATATTCATGAAATGGGTGGAGTAAGAATGGGTAAAGATCCAAAGACCTCTTTATTGAATGAATTCAATCAATTACATCTATGCAAAAATATTTTTGTAACAGATGGGGCTTGCATGACTTCTACGGGAAATCAAAATCCATCATTAACTTTTATGGCATTAACCGCGAGAGCAGCCGATTATGCTGCTGAGCAAGTAAAACTAGGCTTATTGTAGAAGCCAGGTTTTACTTGAGTTCCCATAATTGACCCTCATAATTCCAAGGCTTCAACTGAATATAATACTTATCTGGGTCTACAATAAAATCGTAAACTAAATGATAGTGTTGTTTCATGTATTGATACAGCTTTGGTTTGCTATAAAACCAACAAGTATAAGAAGCTGGTACACCATAAAACTCAGGTGGTACATGTTGTATGGCTATTCTATCTCTGTCTTCGTCATTAAAAGCAATGTAGTCGATGTACAAATATTTTACACCACTCATTCTAATTTGGTCAAGCAATTCATAAGTCTTTTCAATGTATTGAATTACCCCAGAAAAAATAATTATATCTGGTTGATGGTGTTGTAAACACTCTTCTAAAGAGTAATAAAAATGAAGTCTATCATGTTCAAATTCTTTTCTTCCGGCTTCAACATAATTGGGCTGTTCTACAATACACCAATGTAGACTATCCAATTCATTTAAGTAATTTTTTTTATGGTTATAGGTGGTTCCCAATGATCCGCCAAAATCGAGTACTGTTAGTTTATTTTTATTTTTACTGGCTACCATCAATAATGTAGCCAACATACTAAAATTCATTTTAGGGGTATCATAAACTATTCCATCCCGCTCATAAGCCACTTCTCCACTTACCACTTTTCTTGTAGTTTCCTTGATTTTCTCTAAAATTTCCTGGTCATCATAGCCCTTTGCAATTTTATTAGCAGCTTCAAAGCTTTCGTAATCTCCCTTCCATCCATACTTAAAACTATACCAATAAAGGGTTCTGAATATGGGAGGGAAAAATTGTTTTAAGAGATAATGCATGCAATAAAATTAATTAACTGAAATCATAAAATAAAAGAATAATACAAGTAAGCTTTATATTTTTTAATAAATCGTATTAAAATCCAGCAACAGAATCATCGCCACGTCTATCTGCAGCAGCTTCCCTAGTTTTATTTGGTAGAATTCTGATGCCATCTGTTCGGCCAATACTAGACCGGTCTTTTAAGATATACCCCATTTTTTGTAGTGCTTCTTTGGTTTTGGGATTGAAATTT
The DNA here is from genome assembly GCA_002786355.1 of Sediminibacterium sp. FEMGT703S. Taxonomy (GTDB): domain Bacteria; phylum Bacteroidota; class Bacteroidia; order Chitinophagales; family Chitinophagaceae; genus Sediminibacterium. Next base: position 559,062 of record PGCO01000002.1, on the reverse strand, counting down.
GTCTCAATCATAACTTCGTCTGGCAACCATTGATGGTGAAATTTTGGCAAATCAATTGCATCGCCCAATTTCATATTAAAATCAATTACATTAACCAAAGCTTGGTAAACCGAAGTGGGAATAGTGGTTCCACCAGGTGTTCCAATAACGATATATGGTTTTTTATTTTTCATTACAAGGGTAGGGGTCATAGAACTGAGCATTCTTTTGCCTGGCGCAATTGCATTGGCTTCTCCGCCAACTGCACCAAACATATTAGGAACCCCTGGCTTTACACTAAAGTCGTCCATTTCATTATTCAACAGAAATCCTGCTCCCCCTACCACTACTTTAGAGCCATAGCTGCCATTTAACGTAGTTGTTACGGATACAATATTTCCTGCTCCATCCACAACACTTAAATGTGTAGTTTCTTCACTCTCACTGATTTTACCAGCATTGATTTCTTTACTACTACCTGCTTTGTTTGGTATATAATCACTCATTCTTTGTGCTAGATAAGCATCACTAATCATCGTTTTAACAGGGACTTTCCAAAAATCCGGATCACCCATATGTTCTGCTCTATCTGCAAATGCTCTTCTTTCTGCCTCAATCATTAATTGTACCGATTCAGGTGTTTGAAATTTCATTTTCCCAACAGGATATTTCTCAATCATCTTCATCATTTGTGCCAATAAAATACCACCACTGCTGGGTGGAGCGAAACTGACTATTTCATGGTTTCTATAATTAAACACAATCGGTTCTCTTAGTTTGGCAGTGTAATTTTTTAAATCTGAATGAGAAATAATTCCTTTGCCTCTATCCATTTCAGCAACAATTAAATCAGCTGTTTTGCCTCCATAAAATCCTAAAGCACCCTCTTTTTGAATACGCTCTAATGTATTCGCTAAATCTTTTTGAATAAGTGTATCACCCACTCTCCAACGAGTAGGTTTAAAAAATGCGGTAGGTTGGGTACTCAATTTTTCAATGGATTCTTTTATCCCATTAATGCTGGCTGCTTCTTTTTCAGTTAATACAAATCCTTTTGCTGCAATATCAATGGCAGGTTGAATTAATTCTTTAAATGGGAGTTTTGCATAAGCATGAGATGCAAATAGTCCTGCAATAGTACCAGGTATTCCTGAAGCAAGATGACCATGTTGTGATAAATTTAGTTGAGCGTTCCCGCTTTTATCTAAATACATATCTCTGGAACTTTTTTCGGGAGCAGCTTCCCTATAATCAATCCCAATTAATTCTCCATTGGTTTTTCTTGCTAGTAAAAATCCACCTCCTCCAATATTGCCTGCATTGGGGAAGACAACAGCTAACACCAACTGTGTGGCAATTGCTGCATCAAATGCATTTCCACCTTTTTTCATGATGGCTGCACCAACCATACTTGCTAGCGGGTGTGCACTACTTACTGCAGCCTGTTTAAACTCGGCTCTTTTTACAACTGCGTAATGGTATGGATTAATTTCTTTATTGGGGCCTACAATGGAAGCAACGGATTGCCCGTTGGTATTTAGCATGATGCTCCAAAATCCAAATCCTAGTAAAAATTTTCTCATGTGGTAATTTACATTTTTTATCGGGTTTTCTTTCCCTTTATTCCTACTTTCATGTTTGAATAATGAACATATGAAAAAAATTTTATTTGGACTTTTCTGTATGGGGATTACAGTTGCTGCTATTGCTCAATCTGTACCCAGTCCAGAACAATTTCTGGGTTACAAAGTTGGAACCCGTTTTACAAGGCATCATCGAATTGTAGACTATGTAAAAACCATAGCTGGTGCAAGACCAGATATGGTTAAAGTAGAAAAATACGGTGAAACGAATGAAGGCAGAGAATTGATGCTGGCTTTTGTGAGTACGCCTGAGAATATGAAGCAATTAGAGCAAATTAGAATCAATAATTTACGCATGGCTGGTCTTGCCAAAGACAAAGCTGCCCCAATAACGGAGAATGCGCCCGCAATTGTTTGGTTGAGCTATAATGTGCATGGTAATGAAGCGTCTTCTTCAGAGGCTTTTTTGTTAACCATCCATGCACTTACTGATCCTACAAATGCCCAAACCAAAGAATGGCTTAAAAATACGGTTGTAGTATTAGATCCATGTATTAATCCGGATGGCAGAGATCGTTATATTAACTGGTACAATTCGGTAGTAGGAAAAAATTACAATGCCGATCCTGCTTCTAGAGAACATGCAGAACCTTGGCCTGGGGGAAGGAGTAATCATTATAATTTTGATTTGAATAGAGACTGGGCTTGGCAAACACAAGTTGAAACTCAACAACGTATAAAAAAGTACCATGAATGGATGCCACAAATTCATGTGGACTATCATGAACAGGGGTTTAATGAGCCATATTATTTTGCCCCTGCGGCGGAACCCATCCACGAAGTGATTACCCCTTGGCAGCGCGATTTTCAAGTAATGATTGGTCGTAATCATGCGAAGTATTTTGATCAGAATAATTGGTTATTTTTTACCAAAGAAAGATTTGATTTATTGTATCCTTCATACGGGGACACTTATCCTGTATATAATGGTGCAATTGGGATGACTTATGAGCAGGGTGGTATAAGAGCTGGATTGGGTATTTTGAATGATGACAATGACACGTTAACCTTAGTAGACCGTGCAGCTCACCATTTTACTACAGGCTTATCTACGATTGAAATTGCTTCAAAAAACAAAAGCAAATTAATAGCCGAGTTTAAGCAGTTTTTTGATGATAGTAGATCTGGGAAGATTGGAGAATACAAAACCTATGTTTTCACTGCAAAGGATGAAAATAAAATGGGCGCCCTAAAAAAATTATTGAGTCAAAACGGAATTGAATATGGCATATTAAATAATAAAACATTTAGGGGTTTTAATTATTTTACTGGAAAAGATGATGCATTTACTGATGAGGGCAATCATATTGCAGTGAGTGCTTTTCAGCCAAGGGCAGTAATGGCTAAAGTATTATTAGAACCAAGAACAGTCGTAACCGATTCAAATACTTATGATATTACTGCATGGGCTGCATCTTACGCTTATGGTATTAAAGGCTATGCAGTTAAAGAAAAGCTTTCTGTGAACCCAGAGTCAGCTGGTGCCTCAATTTCTTCAATCAATAGCAACTATGGTGCATTGATTCCTTATACCTCCTTTAATAGTGCTAAAGTATTGGCATATTTATTAAAGAATGGGGTGAAAGTTCGTTTTGTTGAAAAGCCCTTTACCTATAAAAATAAAAATTATGATAGGGGAACATTGGTTATTTTAAAAACAAGTAATCAGCAAAATTGGTTAACGGTAGTAAACACTGCCTGTGCACAATTTAACGTACAAGCTGATGCAGTAGAAACTGGCTTTATGGATAAGGGTTCAGACTTTGGTTCTCCTGATATTAAAAATATTGCAGCAACACCTAAAGTAGCCATGTTAACTGGAGATCAAAGTTCTTCTTTAGCAGCTGGAGAAGTTTGGCATTATTTTGATAAAATTTTAGAATATCCAATCACTTTATTAAATGCAGTGGATATTGCTCGATACAATTTAAAGAATTATGATGTGGTGATTATTCCTGATGGCAATTATAGAAATTTAGGGGAGAAAGCAACGGCAGACAAATTAAAAGATTTTGTTCGTGGAGGTGGAAAGTTAATTGCTTTAGAAAACGCAATGGCATTAATGAGTAGATCAGACTGGGGAATTAAACTAAAAGAAGCTAAGTCAGACAAAGAGAATGATTCTGTTAAAAAATACGCTGATAGAGAAAAGGATTATATCACCAATTCTATTCCAGGGGCTATATATAAAGTGGATTTAGACAATACTCACCCGCTAGCATTTGGATACCCTGAGTTTTATTATACACTCAAACAAGATGGCAATGTGTATGAAATGATGAAAGATGGTTGGAACGTGGGCACTATTAAGAAAGATGCCTATGTATCAGGTTTTGCTGGTGCAAAATTGAAGCCCAACTTAAAAGATGGAATGTTGTTTGGAGTGCAAGACATGGGTGCAGGAACCGTTGTGTATATTTCAGAAGATCCTTTATTTAGAAACTTCTGGGAAAATGGCTATTTGCTTATTGCGAATGCTGTTTTTTTAGCAGGTAAATAATCGTTGTCAAACTAAAAGGGTTAAGGAAAGCATAGTTGCTTCATCCTTAACCCTTTTTTATTTTGATTGAATTACCTTCTCTTAAATTCGAATATTTAGTGCTAGCATGAAGTTTCTACCAGCCATTGGGTAAAAGAAGTTTTCAGTAACCACTGATCCTCCAGCAAAATAGCTAAAAGTATATCCGTTGGGTTCATACTTTTTATCGTACACATTATTTAATTGAAAAATCACTTGCGTTTCTTTAAGAAATTTTTTCTTCATTGTATAAATGACACGAAAATCTTGGGTATAAAATCCATTTAGTTTTCTTTGCTCATTTTGTGTATTGTCTAGGTATTGTTTACTTACCCATTTATTCAAAAGGCTTAGTTCAAGATTTTGTATGGGCGTAAAATTGAGTGTTAATGCAGAAACAACAGAGGGTGAAAATGAAATATCTTTATTGCGGTGTTCAAAACTTATTTGTCCACCATTGTCGTAATCATCAATATATTCTGTGAATGATTTTATTTTATTTCTGCTTAAGCTAATATTTCCACTCATATTGAACCAGCTTTTTATTACGGCCGCTGCCTGTAACTCTATCCCTGCTCTATAACTATTGGGTATATTAGTTCTGGTATAGGCTCCAACATCGTTAATTGCACCCGTTAAAACCAATTGGTTATTGTATTTCATGAAATAAGCTGTAGCTCCTATAGAGTAAGTGGTTGTTTTTCTTTCAATTCCTAATTCCCAGTCGTGTAAGGTTTCATAAGTTGGTTGATTTAATAAACTTGCTTGGAAATCGTCTCTGTTAGGTTCTTTACGTGCTACAGCGTAACTAAGATAAGCTTGCCAATTGTTTTTGTTGTAAGCAATTCCGGCCTTAGGGTTAAAGAAACTAAATGATCTGTTTACCATTAATGTAGGATTGTCACTGAAGCCATTCATGATATGTTTTACTGTTCTAAATTGCATGTCTGCAAAAACAGAAAGGTTTTTTGCAAAACTATATTGCCATTTTGCATAAATATTAGCATCATTCTTGGTAGCTGGTAAATCATAGTATCGGTATCCTGGTGGAACTGTTCCAATTTGGATATATGGGATGGTTCCAAAATGAATACCCTTATAGACTGACCAACCTCCTCCAATTGTTAATTCATGTTTATTTTTCTTGTATTGTAATGAGATAATTTGCCCATAGAAATCGTTATCGAGCCAACGTTGTCTAACCAAATTGGTTCGAGTAAATATGTTGCCAGCAACTACCACATTGGGTAGGCCATATCTAGAAAAACGCTGATCTGCTTTATATTCCTCATAATAGCCTTTTCCTTTTGTTAAAAAGAATGCAGTATTAAATGACCAATAGTCATTAATGGCAGTATTATAAAATAACTGATAATGTGTTTGTGTATAATTATCGGTTTGATTTTCATATGGATCACCTGCTTTTTCAGTACCTGCTGGATTGTTGGTACGATCTGTTTTTAATAAACTTTCTGCTACTCCATACCATGCTTGATAAGTTTTCTCTTTGCCAGAAAACACATTCAATCTTAAAGATGATTTTTTGTTTAGATACGCAGCACTTACATAGAAAGATTTCAAATCGCTAGAAGCTCTATCAATAAATCCATCACTGGTTATTCTGCTTACCCTTGCATCCAAAGTAAAGTGGTTACCAATTAAACCAGTACCAGCTTTGATAGTATTTTTAAAAGTATTAAAAGATCCAACACTATTATTGATCTCTGCATAAGCTTTGCTATTAAATTCATTGGTACTCATATTGAGTGTTGCGCCAAAAGAACTTGCGCCATTGGAAGATGTACCTGCTCCTCGCTGAATTTGAATACTATTTACAGAAGAAGCAAAGTCTGGCAGGTTTACAAAAAATGTTCCCATGCTTTCTGCATCGTTATAGGGTATTCCATTTAAAGTGACATTTATTCTAGTTGCATCGGTCCCCCTTATTCTTAAACCAGTATATCCAACACCATTACCTGCATCTGCATTGATAACTACAGCTGGTGTTTGATTGAGTAAAAAAGGGATATCAGTACCCAAATTAGTTTTGGTTATAGCTTCTTTATTTAAGTTTGTTTTAGTAAAAGGAGATCGGTCGCTGGCTCTGATAGCTTTAACTTCCAAGGGTTGAAGAAATAGTTGAAAAGGCTTCAATTCAACGATATGCACTTCGTCAAGTTTTGTTGGAATAGGAAAACTACTGATTTCATAACCAGTACTACTAATGGTTACTGTACTTGATTTAGACACTTTTACCGCAAAAAAACCTTGATCATTTGCACTAATTTGTCTGTTGTCAATTGTGATGGTGGCGCCAGCAATAGGATTACGATTGCCTTTTTCTACTACTTGGCCTTTGAATGTGTTGGAACTTGTTTGTGCAGTAATCAGTAGGCTTAAAAGCATGATTGCTGTTGTTCCCATAATTTTTTTCATTTTTTAAATGGTTTTAAAAATTAAATAATGGGAACAGGGAAATGCAATAGGAGAGGTATCCAAAAAAAAGTATCACCTTCCCTTCGCAGGAATTACCCTGTTCAGGTTCAACGGGTATTTCTCAGCCGAAAGTTTTAAAGCATTCAGCACCCCGAGGACGGTGCAAAACTAGTTTTTTCTTTTTTAATTCGATTGTAACTTTTAAATTGTTTAAACGTTTCAATACAAAATGCGGTTATGAAAAAACATTTATTACTCTTTCTAAGTATTTTTTTATTAGTTGTCGGATATGCCCAAGATGAAAAAAAAATAGTATTTGATGCGAACGCACAAGAGCGCAAAGTGGGTCCATTCAATGGAATTGAGATTTCTGGGGCAATTAATCTGTACTTATCACAGGGGAAGGAACAAGCGGTGGCCGTGAGCTCAAGTGAAGCAGAATTGATGGGTAAAATTACTACTGTTGTAAGAAACAATACTTTATATATATCGCTAGATACCAAGGGAATGAGTTGGAAAAAATGGAGCAATAATCAAATTAAAGCCTATGTTACTTTTACAGATTTAGTGAAGTTAGAAGCTTCAGGTGCTTGTAATATTAAGTCGGCAAGTAAGATGAAATTAAATGACTTAAAACTAGAATTATCAGGTGCTAGCGATTTTAATGGCGAAATTGAAACCGAAACGATTCGTGTAGATTTGAGCGGTGCCTCACAAGTAACCATTAAAGGAACAGCTGATAAGGCAACTTACTTAGCGAGTGGAGCAAGTAGTATAAAAGCATTTGATTTGGCGGTTAATTTTTGTAAAATTGATGCAAGTGGTGCTTCTTCCGTTAGGGTGTTGGCTAATAAAGAAATTAGTGCAGAAGCGAGTGGGGCAAGTAGTATTCAATACAAAGGTGAAGCAATGATAAAAGATTTTAATAGTAGTGGCGCTTCTTCTGTGAAGCGCAAAACAGACTAAACATTAAATAATATTTGGTTGCTAAGCTTCTAGAACTTACTTTTGCAACCCATTACATCGCGAGATAGAGCAGCGGTAGCTCGTCGGGCTCATAACCCGAAGGTCGGAGGTTCGATCCCTCCTCTCGCAACAGCTTAAAGGCCCTTATGGGGCCTTTTTTTATGGAATTTATTGAACTGCCCTATTGTGGCAGCAAGATGATTGCCTAAATAATGATTAAATTGAATTGGTGAAAGCAGGTTTTGTAAATATTTTTGGTAAGCCTAACGCAGGAAAAAGCACTCTCCTTAATGCATTAATTGGAGAGAAGATGGCTATTGTGTCTCCTAAGGTTCAAACTACTAGGCATAGAATTAAAGCTTTCTTAAATAAACCTGGCGAATACCAAATCATTTTCTCTGACACACCAGGCATCATTGATCCTAAATATAAGTTGCACCAAAAGATGATGGATTCAGTAAAGGGTGCATTGGAAGACGCAGACTTAGCTTTATTGATGGTGGATGCCAATGATAACTTTGAGGAATGTGATGCCATTTTTGCTGCACTCAAATTAAAAGTCCCGGCTTTATTAATCTTAAATAAAATTGACATTGCAGGGAATGGAAAGATTGCTGAAGCTGAAACCTTCTTTGCCAATAAACCTTATTGTAAGCAACTTGTTAAAATTGGAGCACTTCAAAAATTACACCTTAATAAACTATTGGCAGTAATTGTTAGTATGTTGCCCGAGGGGGTTCCATTTTACAATGAAGACGATTTAAGTGATTTACCTACTCGTTTTTTTGTTTCTGAAATGATTCGAGAGAAAATCTATGAATTGTTTGCTGATGAAATTCCTTACCATACTGCTGTATTAGTAAATGAATACAAAGACAAAGGAAATATTGTCAAAATTCAAGCAGATATAATCGTTCATAGGGAAACCCAAAAGGCAATTATTATTGGAGAGAAAGGTTCTATGATTCGTCAGATTGGCATTCAAGCTAGACAAGACATAGAAGCGTTTGTGCAGAAAAAAATATTTTTAGAGTTATTTGTAAAAGTGCGTCCTAAATGGCGCGATAATGACCTTCAATTAAAAGAATATGGTTATCAATAATTGATAACTGATTACCTCAATTAGAATTATACAAAATGAGTTACACTGTAGCAATTGTTGGAAGACCCAATGTAGGAAAAAGTACTTTCTTTAACCGTTTATTAGAACAGCGTAAAGCCATTGTAGATGATATAAGTGGTGTTACAAGAGATCGTCAATATGGTGTTGCAGATTGGAATGGTAAATCATTTAACCTTATTGATACAGGTGGTTTTGTTCCACAAAGTGAGGATATTTTTGAAGTAGAAATACGTAAACAAGTTAAGATAGCAATAGACGAAGCCAACTCCATTATTTTTATGGTAGATGTGGCTACTGGAATAACAGATCTTGACGAAGCGATGGCAGATTTATTGCGCAGAAGTAGTAAGCCCGTTTTTGTTGTGGTAAATAAAGTGGATAATGGTACCAGAGAGCTTGAGGCGACTGAGTTTTATAGTCTAGGATTCGAAAATACTTTTTTTATCAGTAGTATTTCTGGTAGTGGTACAGGTGATTTATTAGATGCAGTGGTTGCGAATATTTCTGAAGAGGATGGTCAAGAAAGTACTGTTGATAGCGAGCTTCCAAAGTTTGCCATTATTGGTCAACCAAACGTGGGCAAGTCTTCTTTATTGAATGCATTGGTAGGTGAGGAGAGAACAATTGTAAGTAATATAGCTGGAACCACAAGAGACACTATACATACCCACTATAAACTTTTTCAGAAAGAGTTTATGCTGATTGATACAGCGGGTATTAGAAAAAAGAGCAAAGAGAAAGACGATCTTGAATTCTATTCCATAATCAGAGCTATTAAAGCAATGGATGAAGCAGATGTTTGTTTATTGGTAATTGATGCCGATAAAGGAATAACTGCCCAAGACATTACCATCTTTAGTTTAGCAGCAAGAAAAGGAAAGGGAATTGTAATGTTGGTTAATAAATGGGATTTAATTGAGAAAGAAACCAATACTGCTAGGGATTACGAAAAACTGCTCAAGCAAAAAATGGCCCCATTTAGTGACGTACCCGTTCTATTTATTTCGGTAACGGAAAAAACAAGAATTTTTAAAGCAATTGAAACTGGCTTGACTGTTTTTGAAAATCGCCGTAGAAAAGTAGCTACTTCTACCTTAAATGAAGTGATGCTTAAAGCAGTGGAGAGTTATCATGCACCAGTGGTTCGCGGACATTCTATAAAAATCAAGTTTGTAACCCAATTACCTACACCGGTTCCATCTTTTGCATTTTTTACAAATTTTCCAGACGATATCAAAATGCCTTATAAAAACTATTTAGAGAACCAATTAAGGTCAAATTTTGACTTCAAAGGAGTTCCAATCCGTATTTTCTTTAGAAAAAAGTAGAAATTTTAAGAAAATTTTGGCATTCGAATCAAATTTGCCCTATTTTTGCGTCCAAATAAAAAACTCAAAAAACAAGTACAATGAAAAAAGTATTCGCAATTCTAGCTGTAGCAGGTTTAATGACTGCTTGTAATAACGCTGAAACAACTGAAGCAACTGCTGATTCTGCTGCTGCAACTGTAGACACTGCTGCTGCAACTGTAGACACTACTGCTGCTCCTGCTGTTGATTCAACTGTTGCAACTGTTGATACAACCAAGAAATAGTTAATACAAGTACTCGTTACTAATATTACTTCTTGTAAGAAGGTCCTCTCGATTAACATCGAGAGGATTTTTTTTGTGCCAGTTTGTACCAAATTCTGCGTAGCTGAACAGATGGCACTAATATTGTTTATTTATACCTTTTATCAATGGAACTGTTTCCATTTCATTTTTGTGACAATTTGACCCGAGAAGCATATGGACAAGCGTAAATTAATTTTTAAGTCTGAAGATGAGACCGATTTTATGCCAATAATTCCCATTGGTGAACAGGATGGTGATATGGATAATAACTTGGTAATTCCTGATGAACTTCCAATACTTCCATTAAGAAATACGGTATTATTTCCTGGGGTAGTTTTACCCATCACTGTTGGAAGAGATAAGAGTATAAAAGCAGTTAGTGATGTTTATAAAGCAGATAAATTAATTGGAGTAATTGCACAAAAGGACTCCAATATAGAAGAACCTGCGCCAAAAGATCTTTGCAAAATTGGTACTGTTGCCAAGATTGTTAAACTCATTAAAATGCCAGATGGTGGCACCACTATTATTATTCAGGGTAAGAAGCGTTTTGAGTGGTTAGAAATGTTAAGTGATGATCCTTATTTTAAGGCAAGTATACAATTATGCAATGAAGATGATGCCCCTGAAACGGAAGATTTTAAAGCTTATGTAAGTACTATAAAAGATCTAGCGGCACAAATCATTCAGCTATCTCCCAATTTGCCTACAGAAGCATCTATCATATTAAAGAATATAGAAAACCCTGCCTTTTTAATCAATTTTGTAAGCAGTAATTTAAACAGCGATATACAAGAGAAGCAGCAGTTGTTAGAGATTAATGATGTGAATGAACGTGCCATTAAATTGGTTCATATATTACAAAGAGAATTACAATTTGCAGAATTAAAAGATAAGGTCACAAATAAAACAAGAACAGAGCTCGATAAGCAGCAAAGAGATTATTTTCTTCAGCAACAACTCAAAAGTATCAAAGAAGAATTAGGAGGAGATACCAATGAAAGAGAGATTGCAGAAATGAAGAAAAAGGCTGAAACCAAAAAATGGCCAGAATCTGCAAAGAATGCATTTAATACGGGCATTCAAAAACTTGAAAGAATGCATGCATCTACACCTGATTATTCAGTTGTATACAATCATTTAGATTTAATGCTCGATCTTCCGTGGGATGAATATACCAACGATAATTATGATTTAAAAAATGCCAAAAAGGTTTTAGATATAGACCATTATGGTATGACGAAAATTAAAAGTAGGATATTAGAATACCTAGCTGTATTAAAATTAAAGGGAGACATGAAAAGTCCAATCCTTTGTTTTCTAGGCCCTCCAGGAATTGGTAAAACCTCTTTAGGTAAATCCATTGCGCATGCCATTGGTAGAAAATATGTTCGCTTGAGTTTGGGTGGCTTACACGATGAAAGTGAAATTAGAGGGCATCGTAAAACCTATATTGGTGCTATGCCAGGAAGAATTTTGCAAAATATTCGGAAGTGTAAAACGTCTAATCCCGTTATGATTTTAGACGAAATTGATAAAATTGGAGCTGATCATAGAGGTGATCCATCTTCTGCACTATTAGAAGTGTTAGACCCCGAACAAAATCATACTTTTTATGACAATTACCTTGAATTAGAGTACGATTTAAGTAAAGTGCTTTTTATAGCAACAGCCAATAATTTGCAGAATATACAACCTGCTTTAAGAGACCGTTTAGAAATTATTGATTTAAGCGGATATGCTATTGAAGAAAAAGTAGAAATAGCCAAAAGACATTTAGTACCCAAGCAAAAAGAAGCCCATGGTCTGGCTAAAGTAAACTTTAAAATAAACGATAAGGTTTTAGAAAAAGTAATTGAACAATATACTAGGGAAAGTGGGGTTCGAGAATTAGACCGACAACTTGCTTCTATTATGCGCTTTCAAGCAAAAGAAATGGCATTAAAGGAGAAAGTTAAAATGAATTTGACAGCTGTAGATGTAGAAAGAATTTTAGGACAACAGCGATACAGCAATGAAATTTATAAGACAGCAAATATGGCTGGAGTTGTTGTAGGATTGGCTTGGACTTATGTTGGCGGAGACATTTTATTTATAGAAACCATATTGAGCGATGGGAAAGGTGAATTAAAGCTTACGGGTAATTTAGGTAATGTAATGAAGGAAAGTGCAACTACTGCCTTAAGTTATATTCAAGCCAATTATAAGAAGCTAGGAATTGATCCTGAGTTATTTAAAAACAAGAATATTCATATTCATGTGCCAGAAGGGGCAGTGCCGAAGGATGGACCAAGTGCAGGAATAACAATGCTTACATCAATTACTTCGGCATTTACTGGAAGAAAAGTGAAGCCATTTTTGGCTATGACCGGAGAGATCACTCTGCGCGGTCAGGTGTTACCAGTAGGTGGGATTAAAGAAAAAGTATTGGCTGCAAAAAGAGCTGGTTTAAAAGAAATTGTTCTTTGTCACTTAAACCAAAAAGATGTTGCAGAAATTGATAGCAGTTTCATTAAAGGCCTTCATTTTCATTATGTTAAAACTATGCAACAGGTTGTTGATTATGCGCTAGTATAGTTGTAGTTTTAATTTGGGATGAAAATCAATACACTTTTTATAGGTATATTTTTTTTAATTGCCACCGAGTCCTTTTCACAAACACTCGGTGGCAATGCTGTTTATAATTTTCTTAGTCAACCAGGTTCTGCTCAAGTTGCTGCATTAGGAGGAATTAATATTAGCAGTCAAAGCAATGACGTTTCAATGGGTTTGAGTAACCCTGCATTATTGAGAAGCAAAATGCATCAACAAATAGCTACTTCTTTCAATGGCTTTATAGCAGGCATCAGTAATTATAGTGCTGTTGCTTCTTTTCATCAAAGCAAGTATCAATTGAATTGGGGAGTTGGGTTACAGTACTTACATTATGGCAATATTACCCAAACAGATGTATTAGGTAATATTCTTGGAACATTTAAACCAAATGACTTTGCTGTTCAATTAATGGTTAGCAAACAATACAATGAACGTTTTTATATAGGATCAACACTCAAATTTATACAAAGCAATTACGGGTTATTTAGATCTTCTGGGATTGCAATGGATATAGGCTTAAATTATATAGATACTAATCAGCAGTTTCAGGCTGCAGTATTAGTAAAGAATATGGGAACCCAATTAAGCACTTATGGTGGTGGACCTAAGGAAGAATTACCTTTTGATCTACAGGCCGGGATTAGTAAAAAACTGAAAAATGCACCTATTCAGTTTTCTTTAACTGCACATAACTTACACCGATTAAGTATCTTTTATAATGACACCACATTTAATGCTTCAGAAGGAGATTTAAGAACAGCAGGGTTCTTACAAAAAACTTTTGCGCACTTGGTTTTTGGAACACAGTTTTTTTTAACTGATAAGGTCGAAATCAATTTGGGTTATAATTTTTTAAGACGCCAAGACCTAAATATTTTTAATGCAACCAGTGGTTTGAATGGACTTACCGCTGGTGCAGGGTTTTTGCATAAAAAACTCCATATCCGTTACGCAACTGGCTTTTTTCAACAAAAACAGTTTCATCAGTTTTCTTTGAACTTCCATTTTGCAGGGAAAAACATTAATGAATAATCCCCTAGTTAAAAGTCAAATTGAATTCCTTGCGCTAATGGTAAATTAGTCCCGTAATTGATAGTATTGGTTTGTCTGCGCATATAAGCTTTCCATGCGTCACTACCACTTTCTCTACCACCACCAGTTTCTTTTTCACCTCCAAAAGCACCACCAATTTCAGCTCCGCTGGTTCCAATATTTACATTTGCTATACCACAGTCACTACCGTTAGCAGATAAAAACAGTTCTGCTTCTCTCATATTTAAAGTCATAATAGCCGACGATAAACCTTGTGGTACATTATTTTGCATGGCAATAGCTTCTTCCAAATTGCTGTATTTCATTACATATAAAATAGGAGCAAAAGTTTCATGTTGAACAATAGCTAACTCATTTGTTACAGCAGCAATGCATGGTTTTACATAACAACCACTTTCAAATCCTGCGCCTGTTACTATACCACCTTCAACTAAAAAATGACCGCCTTGTGCTTTGCATTGATCAATTGCGGTCAAATACATTTTCACTGCATCTTGGTCAATCAATGGGCCCACATGGTTATTTGCATCAAGTGGGTTTCCAATTCTTAATTGTGCGTATGCTTTAACGAGTTTACTCGTAAATGTGTCATAAACGGATTCATGAATGATCAGTCTTCTAGTGCTGGTACAACGTTGCCCTGCAGTACCTACTGCTCCAAACACACAACCTACTAACGACATATCTAAGTCTGCATCTTTAGAAATAATGATTGCATTGTTGCCTCCTAATTCTAAAATACTTTTGCCCAATCTTGCTGCAACTGTAGCACTAAGGGCTTTACCCATTCTGGTGGAGCCAGTGGCTGAAACCAATGGAATTCTAGTATCGTTACTGATCCATTCACCTACTGCTCGGCCACCTTGAATTAAGCAGTTTACCCCTTCAGGAACATTGTTACTAGTAAAAACTTTTGCTATAATATTTTGAACAGCAACTCCACATAATGGAGCTTTTTCACTTGGTTTCCAAATTGTAGTATTTCCACAAATCCATGCAAGCGCAGCGTTCCAGCTAAATACTGCTACAGGAAAATTGAAGGCAGATATAATTCCTACTATACCCAATGGATGCCATTGCTCATACATCCTATGTTGAGGGCGCTCACTGTGCATGGTTAAACCATATAATTGACGAGATAGACCCACTGCAAAATCACAGATGTCAATCATTTCTTGTACTTCTCCATATCCTTCTTGTAAGCTTTTCCCCATTTCATAACTTACTAATTTGCCCAAGGGTTCTTTATATGTTCTAAGAGCATCTCCTATTTGACGAACAATTTCCCCTCTTTTAGGGGCAGGCCAATTTCTCCATTCTTTTGCAGCAGCAAGGCTAGTTTCAATTAAAGTTTCATAGCTTTCTTGATCAACAGTAGTAACAGTTCCAATGGTTTTACCATCAACAGGGGAAAAAGACTCAATGGGAGCACCAGTTGTTACTAACCATTTTGTACCTGTTGAAACACCTTCATTTTGTTGTTGTAATCCTAATTGTTGCAAGAATTCCATAGTATGAAAATTTCCAGCGAAGGTACATCCTAATTTTTAATGGTACTAACCAAGCTTAGAGATAGTCAATAAATGTTCATAAACATTATTATAACTACTACCAATGGGTACCTCTTTACCTGAAATCCATATTTTAGACTTGCTAAATTTTTCGATTTTATGAATAGGAACAATAAACGATCGATGCACCCTTAAAAAGTCTCTTGCGGGTAATTTATCACTAATGCTTTTTAAGGTCATTAAAGTTAAAACAGGGGATGGCTTAATATGAATTTTGATGTAATCGTCTAATGCTTCAATCAATTCAATATCTTTTAAATTGATTTTCATTATTTCATAATTCACTTTTACAAAAATTGAATTAAGTTGTAATTCCTGTGAACTTAAAAACTCTAAATATTCCTTTGCTTTGTAACAAGCTTTTAAAAAGCGATCGTATTCAAAAGGCTTCAATAGATAGTCTACTGCATCAACTGTAAATCCTTCAACGGCAAAATCTTTGTATGCTGTAGTGAATACTACAATGGGTTTTACAGATAAACTTTTATAAAATTGAAGCCCATTAATATCCGGCATTTGAATATCTAAAAATAGGATATCTACCTTATTTTGCTTTAGATACTCCCTTGCTTCATCTGTGTCTGTAAATACTTTTTCTAATGACAAGAAAGATATTCTACTACAATATTCTAGCACCACTTGTAACGCTAGTGGTTCGTCATCTATAGCTATACACTTAATCATGGAAGGGTGTTGATAGATAGGTTTACAATATAATGCCCATTTTCAGAAAAATTACTGAGTTCGTATTTTTCTGGATAAAGAAGTTCTAATCTTCTTTTTACATTATTGATACCAATCCCAGTATTCTCCATCATATTATTTTCTGATTGTACAATATAGTTTTTTGAATAAAAATGAATTGTATGGTTCACAATTTTCAAGTTGATTTCTATTGTACTTTTTTCTTTTGTACTGATCCCGTATTTGAAAGCATTTTCTACAAAAGGTATAAATATAAGAGGTGCCACTAGTAGAGGAGCTGTATTGCCTTCAATGGTAAAATTGACTTGAACTTTTTCTGTTAATCTGACTTGTTGTAACTCTATATAATTGTGAATGAAACTCACTTCATTTTCTAATGGGACTAAATTTCGCTCTGTTTCTGTGAGTATATATCGCATGATTGCAGAGAGCTTTAATACCGCATGAGCTGTTTTATCACTCTTTACAATAGCTAGTGAATAAATATTATTAAGGGTATTAAAGAAAAAGTGTGGATTAACTTGTGACTTTAAAAAAGAAAGTTCAGTATTAATTCTCTCATGTTCTGTCTCTTTTCTATTTTGTTCAGTTTGTAGCCAACGTCTTACCACTTCTATACATGCTCCAAAAGTGATGACAAGTAAAAACAATACTGTGTTAAAAAAATCTGCATAGGGCCTTCTTTTTATTCTGCCAATTCTATTACTTCTAAGGTTAATACCTTTTGTGTTTTCAGTAACATTTAATGGTATTTCTGGAGGATGAATCAACATGGCCAATGTTCGTGGCACATATAAAAAGAATAACAAGCATCCAATTAAACTAAGGACGTATAAAAGCCATTTCTCTTTGATTAATAATTTGGGAATCAATACCTGAGTATTCAAATAAAAAAATACTACTAGCATGATATTATTCAGAATAATGACCGTAAGCATATGATTGCTCATGCTAAAGTCTCTAAGTCTTGGAAAAAATACCAAGTACGGGAGAGAGAAAAAGCAAATCCAAGCAGCCAGATGGGCTATTAATTGAATGGCTCGGTTTTTATCTGAAATAGTCTTAATCATGAAAAAAAATACCAATTGGGTATATCCAAATGTAGGGCCTATGTACATTATTTGGATAAAAATGGGTTGAAATTGGACTTATCATCGGTGAATTTTGGCATACAGATGCTGAACCAGACCGTCTGCAAGGCCAATTTTGGGTACATATATTTCGTCGGCATCTGCCCATCGCATTACATTAATATAAATTTGTAAAGCTGGTACTATTACATCTGCTCGGTCATTACGAAGCTTGTAAATATTGATTCTGTCTTCTAATGAAAAGCTAGATATTTCTTTATAATAATCTTTTAGTAACTCTAGGTTCAGGGGTTTGCCGTCTTTTTTCTTGCTTAATGAAAAGACTTTATTAATGTTTCCTCCGGTCCCAATTGCTATTATTTTTTTATAACCCTTGGTGGCATTTTTGATATAATCTTTCATTTCGTCCCATTTGTATTGATTAACCATGTCTTTCAGTAGTCTGATGGTTCCAATATTAAATGAACGCTTAAAAGTTAATTTTCCATCTGTAAAAAAAGTAAGTTCTGTACTACCTCCCCCAACATCAATATACATATAGCTATTAGCTGTATCCATATTTTCTGCAATATGATTCTCATAAATGATTGAAGCTTCTAAATCTCCACTTATTATTTCTATAGACAATCCCGTTTCTAATTTGACTTTTCTGATAATATCCGAAGAATTAGAAGCATCCCTCATAGCACTGGTTGCACATGCAATGACTTCGCTTACATTATAAGCATTCAATAGATGACTATAAGCTTTCATAGTCTGGAGAATCATTCCCCTTTTTTCTTTTGAGATTTCCCCTCGTTCAAATACATCAAATCCTAAACGTAAAGGAACCCGAACTAGATTCAATTTATTGAATTGAGTTTTACCATTTTTATCGTTGCTTACTTCAACAATTAATAATCTTGCTGCGTTACTTCCTATATCAATTGCTGCTAGCCTCACTGGTGATATTATTTTTTCTAAACAGGTAATGATAAGTCTCAATTTGAGACCTTATTTTCTTTTTTCCGGTGAAAGGTACATAGTTGTTCGCTAATTCACTGTTCAGAATACGGGCTTTTACATTATCTCTTAACTGAATGTGGATAATATCAATTAATTCTTGTTTTATCAATGGATCAGTAATTGGAATGGCAGCTTCTACTCGATGATTTAAGTTTCTAACCATCCAATCTGCACTTGAGATATACACTTTTTCTTTTCCTAGATTATGAAAAATCATTACCCTAGAATGTTCTAAGTATTCATCTACAATACTAATGGCTTTGATAGGTTGCTTGAATTTTTTACTATCTATTTCGGCACAGAAAATACCCCTTACGACCATATCTATTTTAACCCCCGCTGCACCTGCTGCGTATAGTTTCTCAATTAATTGGGCGTCGCTTAATGAGTTTACTTTCAAAATAATGGCAGCTGGCTTACCTGCTTTGGCATTCCTTATCTCTGCATCAATTAAATGATTTAGTTCATTGCGCATATTCGTAGGGCACACCATTAAGGTTTTGCAACTTTTTAATATTGCAGGCCCTTCCTTCCAGTTTTCTAAGTAACGAAATACCTTATTAATATCATTCATGATATTTCGGTTAGAAGTGAGTAAACAATGGTCTCCATAAACCCGAGCTGTTTTTTCATTCAAATTACCCGTACTAACAAACCCATATTGTTTTGATCGGGTTCCACTTTTTTTACTAATCACACAAAGCTTGGCATGTACTTTCATTTTAGGGATACCCAATAATACTTTTACTCCTTCTTCTTCTAGTATTTTTTTCCATTCAAGGTTGGCTTCCTCATCAAATCTTGCTTTTAATTCTAACATTACCACCACTTGTTTCCCGTTTCGGGCTGCATTAATAAGCGCGTTAATAACTTTTGAATTAGATGCCAATCTATAGGCAGTTATTTTGATAGACAGCACATCTGGATCCATAGCCGCTTCTCTTAGTAAATCGATTATAGGATCAAAAGCATGATAGGGAAAATGTAACATCACATCTTGCTTCAAAATAATATCGGTTACTCTTAAAGAAGTTTGTAACGATTCTGGAATAAAAGATGCTCTTCGAGTACTCTTTTGAGATAGAATATCTGGGAAATCCATAAAGTGCCTGAAATTGTGTATTCTTCCTCCCGGGATAATATTACTTTTTCTGTTCAAGCTCAATTTTCGAATTAAAAATTCGAGTAATCCTGGATCCATTTCTTTATCGTAAACAAATCTTACTGGTTTACCTTTTCTTCTACTTTTAATTCCTTTCTCAATTTTTTCGGCAAAGCTGGTACTAATATCGTTGTCTAAATCTATTTCGGCGTCTTTGGTTACTTTAAATACATGTGCTTCAAAAACATCGTAGCCAAAATAAGAAAAGATGACGGGTAGGTTAAAACGAATCACATCTTCTAATAGAATGATGTTTTTCTCATCTTTTCTCGTAGGCAATAAAATGAATCTTCCCACTGCTTTAGTAGGTATTTCTATCAGTGCATATTTTTGCTGATAGGCCGAATTTTTTTTTCTCATCACTACCCCAAGGAAAATACTTTTGTCTCTTAAATAGGGGAGTTGGGGAAGGGTCTCAATCATTAAGGGAATGATATTTGAACGAACTTCTTCATCAAAAAACTTTCTTACAAATAATTGTTGTGATTTATTGAGTGTTGTTTCTGTAACAAGCGTTATTTTCTCTTTTTTTAATTCTTTTAAAATGCCTTCCCATATTCGATTGAATTCTTTCTGTTGCTGTAATACAGTCATTTGAATTTGATCCAAAATTTTCTGTGGATCTTCTTCCATATACATGTTCAGCTTTTTTCTTTTCTCTGCAAACTCAATCATCCTTTTTAAAGTGGCAACCCTTACTCTGAAAAATTCGTCTGTATTATTAGAAAATATTCCAAGGAACTTGATTCTTTCTCTTAAAGGCACAGTGGGGTCATTGGCTTCTTGCAATACTCTGGCATTAAAACTTAGCCAGCTTATATCTCTTTGAATTAAATGCTTTTTAGACATAATCAAATATAAGTTTAACAATAAATATTTAGTGTTAAGTATTTGTTGTTTACTAAGAGTAAGATTTTTTTATATGCTGAATAATACCTGTTGTAGAAAAGCCCTCCACTATTTTATTGATGACGACTCTTCCTCCATTGGCAATTACTTGTTGGGCACCTACAATCTGGTCTACCGTATAATCTCCACCTTTTACGATTACATCGGGCATAATTGCTTCAATTAAAACCAATGGGGTATCTTCTTCAAATACCACAACCGCATCTACAACAGCTAAGTTGCTTAATAAAATACTTCTGCTAATTTCATTATTAATAGGCCTTTCTTCCCCTTTTAATCTTTTTACACTTGCATCACTATTCACGCCAATAATTAATATATCTGCTTCAGCTGCAGCTTGATTTAATGAGAATATATGTCCTTCATGTAAAATATCGAAACAACCATTACTAAAAGCGATGGATTTATTATTTACTCTCCATGCAGCAATTTGTTTTTTTAATTGATCGAGGGTAAAAATCTTTTGTTCTATTGCTTTAGTTGCTCTCATTGTTGGGTTGTTTTTTATTGAACCATGGTAGTAATCCTAAACTTATAAAGCCTAGTATAAGGACTATAATGAATTGGGCAAACCACTGCAGTGTTCCATTGGCAAAACCTATTTCGAATCCAATCCCATTTTTTTCTAAGACTTTGGCTATAAAGTACGCGTATGCGCCAATTCCTCCTGGGGTAATAATCATCCCTATGCTTCCAAAAGCAAGCGCTGAAACCGCAGCGGCAATCCCTAAATTACTTGTTCCTGCGGTTGCATAGAGTCCAATCCAGGTGCCTAAAATATAAAGCCCCCAAATGAGCACACTGTATAAAATAAAAAGGCCTTTTTGATCCAATTGTCTGATACTGCTTAATCCCTCCCAAACACCCGCAATGATATTTTTAAAAATGCTTACAAATTTATTATGGGGGAACTTTTTAAGAATTATCCAGGTTCCAACAGCTATAAAAAGGATAAAAAGCACAATCACACCTAATTTTAAGTAAGAGGTTTCTGATTTATTGCTTTCTAATAGGGGTGCTAGTAATTGACCCGCGTATGCTCCTACCACATCAAACTGACTCACTAATGCTATGACAAAAACCAACCCAAGTGAAATTACATCAAATGCACGCTCTACTAAAATGGTTCCAACCAATTTATCTGCTGGCACTTTCTCATATTTAGCTAAAAGGGTACATTTTAATAATTCGCCCAATCTTGGAACTGCTAGGTTAGCTAAATATCCTACCATCACGGCAAAAAAAACATTGGGTGTTCTAGGGGTGTACCCCATCGGTTTCATTAATATTTTCCAACGAAGCGCCCGAATGGCATGACTGCAAGTAAGAATGATAAAAACGGGCAACAAAAGCCAAAAATTTGCATTTTGTAATGATTTCTTAAAGTCGTCCCATTTTTCCGGTGGGATTTGTTGCATGCTCCACCAAACCAAAAAAAGTCCTAAACCAAGAAAAAATAGGTATTGAAGTATGGATAGCCACTTTTTGTTCATATTTCAAAGATACCATATTTGCATTTCTTGCCATTGACGCCATATTTTATGGCTTTTAAGGTTTTTTTAAGGTAGAATTTATACCCTAAATGAATACAGTATTGTATTTCATGCTTATTTCGTAACTTTGCAAACTTATTCAGGGTCAGGTTCAAAAAAGAAGTGTTCATGTCTACAAAGAAAAGGATATTATTTATTGCCACTGAAATGTCTCCGTATTTGGAATTGACAGAGTTTGCAGAAGTAATAAATAAGCTTGCTATCAAAAGTAATGATAGTGGTTTAGAAGTGAGATGCATTATGCCCCGCTTTGGTGTGATTAATGAGCGCAGGCATAGATTACATGAAGTTGTAAGATTGTCTGGAATCAATGTAACAGTTGACAATGATGATCATCCTTTACAAATTAAAGTAGCTTCTTTACCTAATGCAAGATTGCAAGTATACTTCTTAGAAAATGAAGACTTTTTCAAGCGTAAGCAGATTTTTCATGACGATAATGAAACATGGTTTGACGACAACGATTTAAGAACCGTATTTTTTTGTAAAGGAGCACTTGAGACCGTTAAGAAATTTGGCTGGCCTCCAGACATTATTCATTGTAGTGGATGGATGAGTGGATTAATTCCTGCTTATATAAAGACTGCCTATAAAAAAGAACCTGTTTTTGGGAATAGCAAAGTAGTGTTTACCATTGGTCAAAATACTTTTGAAGAAAGCCTTGGGGCCGATTTTTTAAAGCGTGCAGTGATCAATGTGAACGTCAAGGATAAAGATTTGGATGTATTTAAAGACAGCAATAACACTGCTATGTTTAAAGGTGGAGCTCATTTTGCTGACGCCATTTCATTTGGGGCTGATATTATTGATCAGACATTGACCGACGAATTCTCTAAAGTAAAAGGTAAAAAAGTAATTCCATTTAAAGGATGGGATTCTGATTTAACAGAGTATTTAGAATTGTACAACGACCTTGCGGGTAAGTAAAACCAGAACATGTTAGCTAATTTTAGACTGCGTTTATCGCCTCTTTTTCTTCTATTCTTTTTGTTTGTTACAGCGGCATGTACCCGAATTACAACCACTGAAATAGGTGCCGGATTAATTCCTGTTGTTGATGGGGTAAATACCTTCGACACTATCATGGAGTTGGAAACCGATACCTTTAATGAAACCGATACCACCAGGGTGTATAACGCGGATAATATGGCTATTGGTGCAATTACCAATGACCCATTGTTTGGTACTACATCGGCAGAATTAAACTTTGAATTAACTCCACCTTCATTTCCTTATTCTTTTCCAGGTACTAAGGATAGTTTAGTGGTAGATTCCGCTGTTCTAATTTTAAGTTACAAAGGTTTTTATGGCGATTCTAGTAAGCCACTTCAGCTTTCCGTTCAAGAAATTAGTGCTACAACACCATTAAATCCATTTGTAAGTTATCCGGTTAATTTTCCTAGCGTTTATCCTATCAATACTATTGGTCCTTTGGCTAATACTATTTCAATTGATACCAGAACATTAGCTGATTCTGTAATCAACCGATTTGAGATGAGTAGAAATCAGATCAGAATTCCTCTTAGAATGGATGTAGCTAGAAGATTTATCAAAGACTATGATTCTAGCAATGCTTACAGAAATGACAGCACTTTCAAATCTTTTTTCAAAGGATTCTCCCTTAAAGTTCAGTCCGCCAGTCCTGCCAATGCATTATTGTATGTGAATTTATTAGATACAAATACCAAGTTGGCATTTTATTTTAATACAAGTAGCACTGGAGCAACAGTTAGGGATACTGCAGTAAGATATTTTAGATTTAATTCTGCTTTTGGCGGATTTGCCAACTATATTACAAGGAATACAACAGGTGCTGAAATAAGAAATCATATCACCACCACTTCTAAACCGGATTCTCTGGTTTATATACAAAGTGCACCAGGTACATATGTTCGCATTCGTATACCGAATTTGCAAAACCTAAGCAATCGCATTATACATCGTGCTGAACTCACTGCAGAGCAAGTTCCTGATGATAATAATCTGTTGACTTTGGATAGATATTTCCAAGCACCTCGTTTATTATTGTTGAGTGCATATGATTCAGTGCGAAAACACAAAAGAAATATCCCTAATGATTACTTAGTAGGTAATCAAGGACCTAATACAGTAGATTTTGGTGGATTTAGAATATTTAAATCTATCAATGGCTACGACCGCGTTGCAGCATACAATTTTGTAATTAGCAGGTATATACAGGGGATTGTTACCAGAAAAGATACTTCATTTACTTTAAGGTTATCTGCTCCATCTAATGACTCATTAAACTTTACTCCACCTTACCCTAACAATACGGTTTCTCAAATGTATTATTTAAACGCTGGGGTAGGCAACGAAGTTGCAAATGGTAGAGTAAGATTGGGTGGTGGTAAACACAGTAGGTTCAGAATGCGTTTGAGATTGGTATACTCAAGATTATAATTAATCAACAACAAAACTTTAAAACTATATTCAATGCCTTATTTATTTACATCTGAGAGTGTTTCTGAAGGACATCCGGACAAGGTAGCGGATCAGATATCTGATGCGCTAATTGACCATTTTTTAGCGTTTGATCCACAGAGTAAAGTGGCTTGCGAAACCTTAGTAACTACTGGTCAGGTGGTATTAGCGGGCGAAGTGAAGTCAAAAGCTTATTTAGATGTTCAAGAGATTGCTCGCGGGGTGATTCGCAAGATTGGTTATACCAAGAGTGAATACATGTTCGAAGCAAATAGTTGTGGAATTTTATCTGCAATACACGAGCAGAGTGCAGATATTAACCAAGGGGTAGATAAGAAGAAGAAAGAGGAGCAGGGAGCAGGCGACCAGGGGATGATGTTTGGTTATGCCAGCAATGAAACAGAAGACTATATGCCTTTGGCGTTGGACTTAGCACATAAGATTTTGATTGAATTGGCGGCTTTAAGAAGAGAGAACAAAGCCATCAAATATTTAAGACCTGATGCCAAAAGCCAGGTGACTTTGGAATACGACGACAATAATCAACCTGTAAGAATTGATGCGATTGTAGTATCTACTCAGCATGATGATTTTGATACAGAAGCTAAGATGTTGGCGAAGATTAAAGCAGATATCATCAATATCTTAATTCCAAGGGTAAAAGCGAAGTACAAGAAGTACGCGAAGTTGTTTAACAAAGACATTAAATACCATATCAACCCTACGGGTAAGTTTGTAATTGGTGGTCCTCATGGAGATACTGGTTTAACTGGTCGTAAAATCATCGTAGATACTTATGGTGGTAAAGGTGCCCATGGTGGTGGTGCATTTAGTGGTAAAGATCCAAGTAAGGTAGACCGTTCTGCGGCTTATGCTACGCGTCATATTGCGAAGAACTTGGTAGCTGCAGGTGTAGCGGATGAAATTTTGGTTCAAGTGTCTTATGCGATTGGGGTGGCACAGCCTACTTCAATCAACGTGAACACCTACGGTACGGCTAAATTAGAATTGACTGATGGTCAGATTGCAAAGATTGTAGAAGGTTTATTTGACATGCGTCCATACTTTATAGAGCAGCGTTTAAAGCTGAGAAACCCTATCTACAGTGAAACTGCAGCCTATGGTCATATGGGTCGCAAGTCTGAAGTAGTCACCAAAACCTTCAAGACCCCAGACGGTAAAGAGAAGAAAGTAAAAGTAGAATTGTTTACCTGGGAGAAGCTAGATTACGTAGCTAAAGTGAAGAAGGCCTTTGGGTTGAAATAGCTATTGGGTATAAATTTAATGAACGGCTGTATAAAAAATACAGCCGTTTTCATTAAATTCAGTACATGAAATCAAAACTTATCTTCTTTGGTTCTCTAGCTGCGCTCTTATTTTTAGTCTTAAGAATCCAAGGCGCAAGTTTAATTACAGAAACGACACCGCTTGGTATTATCGACTTCGAGTTTGCCAATACCCCCGAACGTTTAAATAAAGTATTGTTTGGTTGGTCCAATGCAGATATAAAAGTTAATATTTATTTGGACTTCGTTTTTATTCCTTTTTACGTTTTGTTTTTCTCCAATGCAGTTCAAGCATGTGCCGATGTATGGACCAATCCTGCAATGAGTAATTTAGGGATGTTTTTACCTAAAGTTGTTTATTTGGCTGGCGGGTTAGATTTATTCGAAAATAAAATGTTGCTTGATAGTTTTGCAGGTAGCTTTACAGATACTTCATTGATTTTAACGAGTTGTATTGCTGGAGCTAAATTTTTACTACTCTTATTAGTAATTTTATACCTTATAATGAGCATTTCTAATCTCTTTTTGTACAAAAAAAAATAATGGAATCCAACCCTTGGAAAATCGTCGGCGAAAAAAAAGTTTATACCAATCCTTGGATTTCCCTAACCGAGTATGATGTAATTAATCCTAATGGTGGTAAAGGCATTTACGGGAAAGTTCATTTTAAAAATATAGCAGTAGGTGTTTTGGTATTAGATGAAAATTTAAATACTTATCTGGTTGGTCAGTATCGGTTTACCTTAAGTTCCTATAGTTGGGAAATGCCGGAGGGCGGTTGTCCGGTGGGATCAGAGCCACTAGATAGCGCAAAGCGCGAATTGTTAGAAGAAACTGGACTTATTGCAGAAGAATGGACCGAATTATTTCAGATGCATTTATCTAACTCTGTAAGCGATGAATTAGCCATCATTTTTTTAGCCCGAAAATTGCGCCAGGGTGTAGCAGAACCAGAGGAAACAGAGCAATTGGTGATTAAAAAAATCCCTTTTGCTGAAATGGTTAAAATGGTAGAAGAAGGGCTCATTACAGACTCTATGACGGTAGCTGCTGTATATAAAGTTCAACTCTTATTCTTGCAGGGAAAATTGAATTAATACATTTGCAGATGGCATTGAAAAAAACTTCCTTGATTATTGGCCGTCAGCCATTGATTGAAGCTTTGCAATCTGGCAAAGCTATCGATAAAATTTTGTTGCAAAAGAATGCAAGTGGCGAAGTGGTACACCAAATTCGCACCCTGTCTCGAGAGCACAATATTCCTATTCAATTAGTGCCAGTTGAAAAGTTAAATGGATTAACCAAAGCCAATCACCAAGGAGTAATTGCAATTGTTGCGTTAGTGCAATATTTAGATTTACAACAAGTAATTGACCATGTAGTATCAGCAGGTACCGTTCCTTTGTTTCTGATGTTAGATGGAGTAACTGATGTAAGAAATATTGGTGCCATTGCCAGAACTGCGGTTTGCTGCGGTGCACAGGCTATAATCATTCCAGATAAAGGAGTTGGGGCATTAAATGAAGAAGCTATGAAAAGTAGTGCAGGTGCCTTAGAGAAAATTCATATTTGCAGAGTGGGTAGTTTATTGAAAGCAGTAGACGATTTGCATTTAAATGGAGTTGCCGTCTACACCAGCGAAATGAGAGCCGAGAAAAATGTTTATGATTTAGATTATACCATTCCCTGTTGTGTAATTATGGGAGATGAAGGCAGAGGGGTACAGCCTTATTTGGCTAAAGCAGCAGATGCTTTTTTTAAAATACCCATGGCTGCAAAATTTGATTCATTGAATGTATCAGTTGCTACTGGTATGATTTTATATGAGGGAATGAAACAGCGAATGGGCGTAAAATCTGTATCTAATTAACCACCTGACAAATGAGCGATACAAATAAAATGATATTAGTAGAGTGTCCTCGGGATGCCATGCAGGGGTGGAAAAATTTCATACCAACCCCCAAAAAAATTGACTACCTCAATTCCTTATTAAAAGTAGGGTTTGATGTGCTCGATTGTGGAAGTTTTGTTTCTGCTAAAGCAATACCACAAATGGCAGATACTGCTGAAGTAATCAGCGCTTTAGACCTCAGCAATTGTTCTACTAAGTTGTTAGTGATTGTTGCCAATCAAAGAGGAGCAGAGGAAGCGGTAAGATTTGATTCAATTAGTTATTTGGGATTTCCTTTCTCTATTTCACCAAGTTTCCAATTAAGAAATGCCAACAGTAGTTTAGAAGAAAGCTTTGAAAGGGTGAAAGCCATTCAGGCATTATGTGTGGCATATCAAAAAGAATTAGTTATTTACTTGAGTATGGGTTTTGGAAATCCTTACGGTGATTTATATAATGAATCTATTTTACTTTATTGGGCAAATCAAATGGCAGCTTTAGGAATCAAAACCATTTCTTTAGCAGATACAGTAGGATTGGCCAGTCCTGAACAGATATCAAGTGCTTTATCTATTTTAATTCCTCAATATCCCCAAATTCAATTTGGAGTGCATTTGCACGCAAGTGCTGCTAATTGGGAGCCCAAACTAGCTGCAGCAATTAATGCAGGCTGTAGAAGGATAGATGGGGCTTTAAAAGGGATTGGAGGCTGCCCTATGGCTCAAGACGACCTTGTTGGCAATATGGATACCGAGTTGATTGTTCAATACTTGGCGTCGAAGGAAATGGTAGATGGAATGAATTACCAACAATTACAACTTTGTAGCAATTTGGTATCAGATGTTTTTCAATAGTTCAGTATGAAATTTCATTACGAGTTCCCGATTAAGAAAATTCCCGTTCCTCTTACACACTATCATAAAACTTTGATGATAGGTTCTTGCTTTACAGAGAATATTGGTAATTTATTAAAAAGTTATTGCTTTACTATTTTAGATAACCCAAATGGTATTTTATTTAATCCGATAAGTGTAGTAGAAGCAATAGACAGTTATATCAATCAAAAGCAAATTGTTGAATCCGATTTATTTTTATTAAATGAAACCTGGCATAGTTGGAAACACCATAGTCGTTTTTCGGGTATTACCCCAGCAGAAGCTGTAGCTAAAATAAATGCATCTACAACTGCTGCAGGTCAATTTTTAAAGACCGCCAATCATCTATTTATAACATTGGGTTCAGCATGGGTTTACCGGTTAACGGATGCCGCGGATGGTGAAGCGGGATCAGTTGCTGCAAATAATCACAAAGCCCCTTCAGTATGGTTTACAAGAGAATTGTTATCTGCAGAAATTACCAAGAATTGTCTGCAACAGATGATTAATAATTTGCTTCAGTATAATCCCTATTTACAAATCATTTTCACCATTAGCCCTGTAAGACATTTGCGTGAAGGGGTAATTGATAATAATCGAAGTAAAGCAGTTTTAATTCAGGCAGTACATGATTTGGCCAATCAAAATGAGGGTATATATTATTTTCCTGCTTATGAATTAGTTATAGATGATTTACGAGATTATCGTTTTTATGCTGAAGATTTGGTTCATCCAAACTATCAAGCTACACAGTATGTTTGGGAAAAATTAGTAGATGCTTGCATAGATATCGAAGCTAGCAAGCTTTTTAAGTTGATTAAAGAAATAAAATTAGCTTTTCAGCATAAGCCTTTTAATCCTCAAACTAGTCAGCACCAGCAATTTTTAAAAAAGTATGCTACTGAAACTGCGCATTTGATGGAACAGTATCCATATATCCAATTGACAGAAGAATTAAATTATTTTAAAACAGGGTTTGTACCCCGTGAGCAATTTTAAATTCATGTTGCAATAACCATTTCTTTCGCCACATGCCTCCTGAATAGCCAGTTAAAGATCGATCGCTTCCTATAACCCTATGGCAGGGTACAATCAAAGCAATTTTATTTTTACCATTTGTAGTAGCAGCGGCTCTAATTACTTTGGGGTCTCCCAGCTTTTTAGCTAAATCAAGATAGCTAATGGTTTTTCCATACTCAATGTCCATTAATTTATTCCAAACCCTTACTTGAAAATCGGTTCCATCCTGATGAACAGGTAAATCAAAATGCCTTCTTTTACCATGAAAGTATTCTATCAATTGTTCTGTGCATTGGTGCATGATTTCAGTAATGCCGGGCTCTCCGTGGGTAAATTGGTCTTTATTGTCTACAAAACTTAATTCGCCAATATATTGATTGGTACCTCCAATTTGTAGAAGCCCTATTGGGCTTTCATAATAAGTATAATGCAGTTCGCCCATTTAACAGTTACTTATAGCTTAGTTAAATATAATAAACTAAATGTTTGTTATCCAATTTTAAATCCGTTACTGGTAGACTTGTCGGGTTGTAGTAAGATAACCTGATTGTTTTCGTCGTAAACACCCAAAACAAGGCATTCACTAAAAAAATGCGCAATTTTTTTTGGAGGAAAATTTACAACCGCAATGATCTGTTTGCCTATCAATGTTGCAGGGCTATAGTGGGCGGTAATTTGTGCAGAAGATTTTTTTATGCCTAATTCACCAAAATCGATGATTAACTGGTAGGCAGGTTTAATTGCTTCGGGGAATGCGCTTACTTCCAAGATGGTTCCCGTTCTAATATCAATTTTTTCAAAATCGTTCCAAGTAATCATTTTTTTGTTTCAGCTAATATGCTAGCCAATTGCATCAGTTCTTCTTTTTTATATAATTCTTCGTTTTTGCAAAAGCACTTTGCAACTTGTTTAATAAGTTGATTTATAATTTGTGGATGACTTAATGGAATAAAATAATCAGGATCCATGGAGAGTCCCATCCTTTTTAAATAAGTTTCTATATCGTTGTGTGAATAAGCTTGGCCATTAGTTGCATCTACAAAAAAAAGAATCTGATCTCTGTAAAGGGTATCTGGTTCACCTAATTCAAATTCTGAATTAAAGAATGCAATAATCGACTGCTTCGGAATTCCAATGATTCTTGCATTGACTTCTAGTTTTTCACATAAAACTTGATAAATGATACTATTGGCGATTGCATTTCCTTTCTTTAATTCTAGTACTTTATGTATGAAAAACTCGTCGGGGTTTTCATACTTTAATTCTATTCCTTTTAAATGATAATAATTATAAATTATACTGCTTAAAACATTGGCTTGTTCTAAGGGGGTTAAAAAACTGTTTAGTTCTAACCAAACATTTCTTCTAATTTTTTCGATATCATGCACAACAGGTGCAACAGGTAAATCGGGATATTGAAATTTAGCGATAAGTAATGCTCCAAATAGTAAATCAGGGCATGCACTACTATTCCATTCTGTTAAATCGTTTTGTAAATCGGTAAAATGTAACCGATGAATAATCATTTCAATTCTTTCTTGGATTACTTCATTTGGCGTAGTTTCCCAAAGATGTTCCAAATTTGGAATAACTGGTTTTCCATAGCCAACCAGTTTTTCTGTTACAGTTGTATAAACAACTTCATCTGGGTCATCTATGAGGGTAAACAGGGCATTTAATTCTTTGGTCTCCTGCATATTGAGCTTAAATTCTCATCAAACTAAATTAATTTTTGCTGAATAGTCAAGCATAAGTTATTCCACTCTTGTGGATAGAAGGTAAAATCTAGACATAATAATTTAAACAGTTAGTCGTTGAATTGTCATTTCTGCCTTAAATTAGAAGTATTAACACCGAAACTGAATGTTAAGGGTTAACTTTGCCATTATTAATTTTTTTGAATGAGTACATTTACTATCCCCAAATTTCCTGCTGTTAAGCAATCCCTTCACTTAGAGTTGAAAAAAAGAGTACAAGCTTATTTTGACGAAAGAGGCATTGATGCAACAGGTACACCTAAGTTATTTACAAAAGCAATTGTAATGGTCATTGCATTTGTAATTGTGTATACCCACTTGGTGTTTTTTACCCCTATCTGGTATTTTGCTTTAGCTGAGTGTATTTTACTCGGTGGTCTGGTTGCTGGAATTGGTTTTAATGTTATGCACGATGGTAGCCATGGAAGTTTTAGCACCAATCGTTGGGTTAATAAAATTGCAGCTTCTTCTATCAGTTTGTTAGGAGCGAATCATTTTATGTGGAATATGAAACATAATATGATTCACCACAGCTTTACCAATATTGATGGAGTAGACGATGATATTGAAGTGGGTATCTTAATGCGTATGGCCCCAACACAAAAGCGAATTGGTGCACATAAATTTCAACATTTATATTTCTGGATTTTGTATATGTTGTTGTATGTATTCTGGATATTCTTTACTGATTATAAAAAATATTTTACCCAAAAAATTGGCAATGTTCCTTTGAAAAAAATGAGCACCGCTGATCATATAGAATTCTGGGCAGTTAAAGTGTATCATGCTGCAGTTTTCATCGTAATTCCTGTTGCAATGGTTGGCTGGGTTAACTGGGTAATTGGTTTTGTGGTCATGACTTTCTTTGCTGGCTTTGTATTGAGTATTGTGTTTCAATTAGCACATACAGTCGAGCACACTGAATTCCCAATTGCCGATATTGAGACACATAAACTACCTGATGAATTTGCTGCTCACCAAATTAAGACTACTGCAAACTTTGCTACAAAAAATAAATTAATCAGTTGGTTAGTAGGTGGATTGAACTTTCAAATTGAACACCATTTGTTCCCTAAGATTTCACATGTACATTATCCTGCAATTAGTGAAATTGTAAAGAAGGTTTGCCAAGAACATCAAATTCAATATATTGAATATCCAACGATGCGTAGAGCAGTAGTTGCTCACGTGCGTTTCTTAAGAGAAATGGGAAGAGCTTAGTTTTCTAGGGAAGCATATTTTATGCGCCACAACAACTAAATTATTCCTTATAAGGTATTATAAAAAAACTCCGATCATTGGTCGGAGTTTTTTATGCTATTTAGGTAGAAGCAATGATTATTTTTTTGCCCCTTTTTTAGTTGCGGCTTTCTTTGGAGCTGCTTTTTTAACAACTGCTTTCTTGGTTGCGGCTTTTTTGGGAGCAGCTTTTTTAGTTGAAACTTTCTTTGTAAATGCCCCAGGAACCTGTTCCTCAATTAAACGCTTAACTTCTTCTAGTTCAATGTTGGCAATGGTTTCTGGAGTATATTTATTTCCATCTGCTTGCTTTCCTAATTTGAGCATCTTCTTTTGGAAACGAATGAATGGACCCCATCTTCCATTTTCAATGGCAATTTTTTCGGCAGGCCATTGTTTAATAAAACGATTGGCTTCTTTTTCCATTTTCTTCTCAATCAACTCATTAATGTCTTGTTGACTTAATGAATCAAAATTGTACGCCCTTGGAATATTAATGAATAAGTCGTTCCATTTAATGAAAGGTCCAAATCTCCCTTTTCCTTTAGTTACGGGTAGTTCATCATAAAATGCTACTGGCGCATCAGCAGCTTGCTTTTCTTTTAATAATTCAATAGCACGATTCAAATCCATTTCGTGTAAGTCTTCTCCTTTAGGAATAGAAATGAATTGCTCCCCTAATTTAATATAGGGGCCAAATCTTCCAATATTCACAGAAAGTTCCGCACCCTCATATTCTCCTAATGTTTTTGGCAATGAAAATAATTCCATTGCTTCCTCCATGGTGATGGTTTCGATGCTTTGTGATTGCTTTAATTTTGCAAATTTAGCTTTGTCGTTCTCATCACTGGTATCACCAATTTGAACCATTGGACCATAACGACCCATTCTAGCTATGACTCTTTTTCCTGAAATAGGATCAATACCCAATTCTCTTTCGCCTTTAGCGCGCTCAGCATTTTCTAAAGTATGTTCAATGGTTTCATGAAATGGTTTATAAAAACCATCAATCATATTGCTCCACTTTAAATTGCCTCCTGCAATTTCATCAAACTCTGCTTCTATTTTAGCAGTGAAACCAAAGTCCATGACTTTATTAAAGTGTTGCTTTAAAAAGTCGGTAACTACCATTCCTAAATCTGTTGGGAATAATTTGCTTTTTTCGGCCCCTGTGTTTTCTTGAATAATTTCTTTTTCAATTTGATTATTGGTAGTAAGTGTTAATAAGGCTGCAGCTCTTTTTATACCCTCTTTATCACGCTTTTCTACATAGTTGCGTTTCATAATAGTTGAAATAGTGGGAGCATAAGTAGAGGGGCGGCCAATGCCCAGCTCTTCCAATTTTTTTACTAGGGATGCTTCAGTATATCTTGCTGCTGGCTTAGTGAATTTCTCGCTGGCATTCATGTACAAGAAATTCAATTGCTCATTTACTTTAATAGGAGGGAGCATTCCTTCGGTACTTTCCTCATCTTCTTCGTCTTTGCCCTCCATGTATACTTTTAAAAATCCGTCGAACTGCATCACTTCTCCACTGGCAGTAAGTGTTTCTTTATTAGTGCTTATTTCAATTTTTGCAGTGGTTTTTTCGAAAGCAGCATCACTCATTTGTGAGGCAATGGTTCTTTTCCAAATCAATTCATATAAACGCTTACACTCATCGTCTTCAACTGTATGATTGCTCATATAGGTAGGACGGATAGCTTCGTGCGCTTCTTGTGCATTTTCATTTTTATTTTTGAATTTGCGGGGTTGATGATATTTAGCACCGTAACTATGATTGATTTCTTTACTTATATCTGCTAATGCTGTTTCACTCAATGCAATACTATCCGTACGCATATAGGTAATCTTACCACTTTCGTATAGCTTTTGTGCAATCAGCATGGTTTTACTAACACTATATCCCATTTTACGAGAAGCTTCCTGCTGTAGGGTAGAAGTGGTAAAAGGAGCAGCTGGGGTTCTTTTGGCTGGTTTAACCTGTATGTCTTTTACTGTGTATCCTGCTTTTTTACAACTTTCTAAAAAAGCCTCAGCTTCTTCAGATGTATGTAATCTTCCTGGTCCTTCTGCTTTAAACTGTACCGGTTTCCCATTGATGTCTATAGCACTGAAAATGGCTTCTATTTTGTACGAGCTTTCCGAAATAAAGTGATTGATTTCTCGCTCTCTTTCTACAATTAATCTTACTGCAACACTCTGAACCCTTCCTGCACTGAGGCTTCTTTGCATTCCAATCTTGCGCCATAAAACTGGGCTCAGCTCAAATCCTACCAAACGATCTAATACTCTTCTTGCTTGTTGTGCATTAACTAAATTCATGTTGATGATCCTTGGATTATCAACTGCTTTTTTAATAGCTGGGGCAGTTATTTCGTGAAATACTATTCGCTTAGTCACTTTCGGGTCTAAACCTAATACTTCGGCCAAATGCCAACTAATGCTTTCTCCTTCGCGGTCCTCATCCGATGCCAACCATACTTCATCTGCTTTTTTGGCCATCTGTTTTAGCTCCTTAACTACTTTTTCTTTTTCGTCTGGAACTTTATACCTAGGTAGATAATGATTATTCACATCAATGCCCATATCGTCCTTTTCGAGGTCTCTAATATGACCATAACAACTTCTCACATCGAAATCCTTACCTAGAATTTTTTCAATGGTTTTTGCTTTTGCGGGCGACTCAACGATCAGTAAATTTTTAGCCATGTACGAAATCCGGTTCTACGGTTTTACTTCAATTATTAGGATCAAATGCATTGCAATATTAGGGGAAACCGTTAAATCATAAAAAATCTCCATTTGGAGGGGATTGGATAAATGCCAAAATTCGATCTCTAGTACTGGCTTCTTTATATACTTGATTATGACCTAAACCCTTGGTAATAAAGAATTCTGTTGAAGGGATGGTTTCTGATAATAAGGGTTCTACGTCTTTAAAAGTACAGATGGTATCAGTTTCGTCATGTATCCATAAAACTCGAGCTTTCAATGTTCTTACCACCCTGGCAACAGAAAAATAACTAATTGGTTTTCCTGCCAAATTGGTAACATATTGGTGAAATGCTTGTTTTACGGCTGGTTTAACAGGGATCAGTGTGAATAAATTTTCAATTGCACTTTTCGTTTCGGTTGCAGGGGCAATCAATACTAATTTTCTTTCGCTGGTGTTTAACATAGATTCAAAAGCCAAAGCTGCCGCCAGACCTCCCATTGAGTGGGCAATTACACCATATAAAGGGCCAAAATTTGCTTCTATTGCTAAAATAGTATCACGGTAAATTAATGAATGGATTCTTTTTCCATCACTAATTCCATGGCCAGGAGCATCAAAAGCCAATACTTCAAATCCTTCTTTGATAAGAGCGAGTATATATTGTTCAAATTTGTAAGAGTAACTGCTAAAACCATGTACAATCAAAACCTTTCTCGCTTGGGCTAATTCGGATTTCCATTGGAATCCCCTTGCTGTAATGCCCCCAATATCTACCGATACAGGCAATGATTGATGGAAAATAGGGGGGATTTTGGGCGATTTTTTTGATTTATAAGGGGTGCAAAATAAATCAAACGCTTCCGTAGCAGCTTTTTCAGGCGATACCATCCCTATAGTCCTGATTTTTGCTTTATAGTATTTCAGCATCAGCCGCTGACTTAGTTTCATCTTCATGTAACAAAGATATTTAATTAATAACTCTAAACTTTTTAGTAATAAATCGGTTAATACAAGTTTTGAAATACTTTTGCAATCCAAATAGTGATTATGTATACAATAGAAATAGATTTTGAACAAAAAGGCCTCGAAAAAGTAGTTTTAAATAATATTTCACCTGACCAAAGCTTATTAGAAGTTTGTTTAGACAATGGAATTGAACTACATCACAACTGTGGTGCTGTTTGTGCCTGCAGTACCTGTCATTTATATGTTAATAATGGAGCCGAGCATCTAGAAGAATTAAGCGATCGGGAAGAAGATTTCATTGATAGAGCAGTAAGTCCAAGGATTAATTCTAGATTAGGCTGTCAGTGTGTATTACAAGCAGGCTCAGGAGTTATTAATATAACTTTGCCTGACCAAACCCAGTTTTTGGGAGAATAATTAATTTAACTTTTTAACGTGTTACTATGAGTCATTTTGAGCCACCCATTAATTGGAACGATCACGAGGATATTGCAATGAAATTGTATGAAAGATTTGGAGATGATTTTACTGAAGCAAAAATATATCGAATCCGTTTCACCGACCTATTAGAGTGGGTATTAGCAATTCCTCGCTTCGAGGGAACTAAAGAGCAAAGTACAGAGGGTCATCTAGAAATGATACAAAGTGCTTGGGTATACGAATGGAGAGATAACCAAAAATAATTATGCTGGAGCAATTCAACTATATCAATACATTCATTTTTGACATAGATGGCGTTTTAACAGACGGCTCATTATTGGTGATGCCGGATGGTTTAATGGCCCGAAGAATGAATATTAAAGATGGGTATGCGTTGCAGTTGGCTATTAAAAAAGGGTATCAAGTCATTGTAATTTCTGGGGGCAATTCCCCCGAAGTAAAAGAACGGTTGAAAAAGCTAGGAATTGAGTCGGTGCATATGCAAGTAACCGATAAACTAAGTTTACTCAAATCAATTTTGAGTGAAACCCAAATTGCTCAAGATAGCTGTTTATTTATGGGCGATGATATCCCAGATTTGGAATGCATGAAATGGGTAGGCCTACCTGTTTGTCCTGCTGATGCAGTTTCAGAAATAAAAGAAATCTCATTGTATATTTCTGCTGTATCTGGCGGTATGGGTTGTGCCAGGGATGTAATTGAAAAAGTAATGAAACTGAGGGGTGATTGGAATGAAGATTTTACAGTGAGGGCACAATAGTATTTTTAAAGAGGACTTATTAAATACCTTTTCAATAAAACCATTTGAAATTAATTTCTGCATTTCTACGATTAGTAAGATGGCCCAATTTGGTGTTTATCATCATTACCCAATTTTTATTTGAATGGTGTATTTATGCTAGGGTATACCCAATAGAATTTGAATCGTCCAATCATTTCCAATTTTTATTCATTCTGCTTGCTTCGGTTTTGATAGCTGCTGCTGGTTATATTATTAATGATTATTTTGACCAAAATATCGACCAAATAAATAAGCCAGACAAAATGGTAGTGAATACCATTATCAACAGAAGGTGGGTCATTTTTTGGCATATGGTTTTGAGTTTAGCTGGATTATTTTTTACCATGCTGGCTTTACCAATTCAACTTTACTGGCATTTAGTGTTGGGGAATTTGGGGGCTATTCTTTTACTCTGGGTTTACTCCACGAATTTTAAAAAACAATTGTTGATTGGTAATATCATTATCTCCCTATTAACCGCATGGGTGATTTTAATACTATTTTTTGCCAAGTTCCCGCTTTTATTAAACGAACTTTTATTAGTAGATCACGACAAAGTGAGGTTTTTTAGATTGTCTATTTTATATGCTTCTTTTGCATTTATTATTTCCTTGGTTAGAGAAGTGGTAAAAGATATGGAAGACATAGAGGGAGACCAAAAATACGGATGTACCACTATGCCCATTGTATGGGGTATAAGAGCCAGTAAAGTATTTGTTGCTGTATGGATGGTAGTGTTAATTGCTGCGTTGATTATTTTACAGTTTTACGTGTTGGGGCTTGGATGGTGGCAAAGCGCACTTTATTGTTTTGTATTGATTATTTTGCCTTTGTTGGTCATACTGAAAAAATTATACCAAGCAAATAGTCCTGAATCGTTTCATACAGTAAGTACTTGGATTAAATTGGTCATGTTTACTGGAATTGTAGCTATGCTTTTTTTTAGATTTTATTTATAAATAACATGATTAAAACACCCGTTATTCTTGCTTCTCAAAGCCCACGTAGGAAAACTTTGTTAGAGTGGGCAGAAGTTGCTTTCAAAGTTGTGGTAGCCTCTACCGATGAAAGTTTTGATAACAATATGGAAGCAGAGAATATTCCCATTCATATTGCAAGAACAAAAGCATTTGCTGTAAAAAACAAGCTTATTGCATCACAAGAGCAAGTAGAGAATATTATTTTATTAGCTGCAGATACGGTAGTTGTTTTAGAAAAGGAAATCATCAATAAGCCATCGAATAAAGCTGAAGCTATTTCAATGCTGCAAAAATTATCTGGTAAAGCTCATCGAGTAATTACGGGGGTAGTTATTTTATTGAATGAAAAAGAAGTTGCTTTCTCAGAAACAACACATGTGCAATTTCATCCCTTGACTATGCAGCAAATTGAATACTATGTAGACCATTATCAACCCTATGATAAAGCGGGTGCATATGCCATTCAAGAATGGATAGGAGTCATTGGTATTGCGGCTATAACAGGAGATTTTTACAATGTAATGGGTTTGCCCGTTAGCAGGGTGGTTCGTGAATTAACCACCCTGGACGAGTTGGTAGGTTAGCTAAATAATCAGCTCTTTAAAATGGGGCAGCAATTTAAGTATTGCTAGTATCTTTTACCAGTTGAACTGTAAGTCTAGCTCAACGTCTGGATGAAGTGTTCTTTCAACTGGGCAGGTTCTTGCAGTATTTTCGAGGATTGCTTTTTCTTTATCACTTAAATGGCTAAGTGATGCTGGAAATTGTATATGAATAATTATTTTACCGATTCTTCTTGGATCGCTAAACATGACTTTAGTTACATCGGCTTTAGTTCCATCTAGTACAATATTGTCCATAGATTGGGCTTTGATTCCCATTGTGGTAATCATACAAGAAGCTAAAGCGGTTGCAACTAAATCAGTGGGAGAAAACCTTTCGCCTTTACCCTTGTTATCGGTTGGGGCATCGGTTTCTATGGCAGATCCACTTTGTAAATGGGTGGCGGTAGTTCTAAGATCACTGGTGTAAATAATTTGTGAAGTCATTGCATCAATTTTGCTTTAAATTTACCTATAACAAATCAAATGGAAGTGAAGAAACTATTTTTTGTGATTTTCCTTTTATCGGGAACAGGTTTAATAGCTCAGAAAAAACAGCCTTCTGAAGCTGCAATGCAGCGTGCGCAAAAGAAAGAAGAGCGAAAAGAGAAAATCAATCAGTTGATAAAACAAGAGGAAGAGGGCGCGCTTATTTTTAATAAGCAAAATGCTTTTAGTATTAATTTGAATACAGATGGATGGGGGGTGAAATTTGAAAAAGGAAAATATAAAACCATCACCACTACCAATATCATGTGGTTAGAGTTGGGAGAGCGAAAGCATCCCAAGGAAGAACGCATTCCAACTTTGTCTTCTTCAGGAGGATTTATTTTAATTTCCAATTATATCTATGGGAAGCAAAATAATTTTTACTATCTCAACCTTGGTTTTGGGCAACAAAAATTAATAGGAGGCAAAGGGAATAAAAATGGAATAGCTGTTTCAGCTATTTATGGGGGTGGCGTTACCGCTGGATTATTGAAACCCTATTATTTAGAAGTACAAAACCAACAAACCGGTGTAACAGAACAAATAAAATATGATGGAACCAATGAATCTACTTTTTTAGACCCCAGTGGAATTTTAGGCAAGGGCGGTTTATTTAAGGGGTTTGGTGAAATGAAATTTGTTCCTGGCGCGCATGCTAAACTAGCACTTCGATTCGACTATGGTAGATACAACGAATTACTATCTGCAATTGAAGTAGGTGTGAATGCGGCTTATTATTCACAAAAAATGCCCATTCTTTTACTAAATGAGGAAAAAAACTTCTTCTTTAATGCCTATGCTGCATTCACTTTTGGTAGAAGAAAGTAGTTAATTTTGTATTCAATTTAGAATTGTAGCGCATGCAAGAATTACCTGTAGTACCCAAGATACCTATCGATACCATTACCACGGCTGACACTCCTTTAAAGAAGCCCAATTGGTTAAGGGTAAAACTCCCTATTGGAGAGAGCTATAAGCACGTTAGAGGTTTAGTAGATAAGCATAAACTACATACCATTTGTGAAAGTGGAAATTGTCCAAATATGGGTGAATGTTGGGGTGAGGGTACAGCTACCTTCATGATTCTTGGCAATATTTGTACCCGGAGTTGTGGATTTTGCGCAGTAGCAACTGGACGCCCTTTAGCCGTTGATTTTGATGAACCACAAAGGGTTGCTGAAGCCATTCACTTAATGAAAGTAAAGCATGCTGTAATAACCAGTGTAGACAGAGATGAATTAAAAGATGGGGGTTCTATAATTTGGTACAATACCATCAAAGCAGTAAAA
This sequence comes from Sediminibacterium sp. FEMGT703S, assembly GCA_002786355.1. Lineage (GTDB taxonomy): Bacteria > Bacteroidota > Bacteroidia > Chitinophagales > Chitinophagaceae > Sediminibacterium. The sequence continues at coordinate 518,361 of PGCO01000002.1, read as the reverse complement.
ACCCTTAATCCTACAACTACATTAGAAACACTAATACCTGATTTTAGAGGGTTTAAAGATCAGATTCAACGCATTATTGATGCCGCTCCTGAAGTAGTGAGCCACAATATGGAAACGGTTGAACGCATCACTAAGCAAGTGAGAATTCAGGCTAAGTACAGAAGAAGTTTAGAAGTGCTTGAAACCTTGAAGAAGGGTGGAATGCGCACTAAAACTGGGATCATGTTGGGCTTGGGTGAAGCCAAAGAAGAAGTGGTGCAAACCATGAAAGACCTTGTTGCTGTTGGCACTGATGTCATCACCTTAGGGCAGTATTTGCAACCAACTAAAAAACATTTACCCGTTCAACGATTTGTACATCCTGATGAGTTTGCCGAATTAAGAGAAATAGGCTACAGCATCGGGTTCGATTATGTTGAAAGTGGTCCATTGGTTAGGTCTTCTTACCATAGTGAAAAACACGTTATTCCCGGGTATGGAGTAAATAAGTGGAAGATGGAAAAAGCCATGCATGCATAAGTTTTTAGGTTTATTATGTTTAACTCCACTATTTGTTCTAGGGCAATTTAACTGGAAAAATATAGATAGTTTATATGGTCCATTGCCCAATAAAGTTCATTTATTTTATTCAAATGATTCTTTAGATGGCAAACCCAATAAAGCTTATTTTTTAATAGCGCCTTTAAAAGAAAGGGCCTTGGATTTTTCAGTTGCTATTGGTAATGGAAAGCGATATACTCCTTCTGAATATCATGAACAAAATAATGCCCCAATATTAGTAGTGAACACAACCTTTTTTGAGTTTGTACAAAATCGTAATCTTAATGCAGTTGTAAACAAAGGCCAACTCCTTGCATATAATTTGCACAATATTGCGGGTAGAGGAAAAGATACATTTACTTATCGTCATTCCTTTTCGGGGGCAATAGGTATTCGTAAAAATAGAGAGGCAGACATTGCTTGGTTATTTACAGATAGCGCTTCTAGATTTCCATTGGCTTCTCAAATTGCTGTTCCCCATTTTAAAGACAGTAATGCTGTATTAACTCCAACTCAATTACCTGCAACTGCAAAATTTAAAAAATGGAAAATGCAAACGGCAGTAGCTGGAGGACCCGTATTAATTCAGGATGGTAAAATCCAAATTTCGAATAACGAAGAGCAACGTTTTGCAGGTAAACAAATCAATGATAAGCATCCAAGAACTGCAATGGGATATACAGCCGATGGGCATTTAATTGTTATGGTAGTAGAAGGTAGAAATCCAGGTATTGCAGAGGGAGCAAGCCTTACTCAGTTAGCCCAATTGATGCTTTCTGCAGGTTGTGTAGAAGCATTGAATTTAGATGGAGGTGGAAGTAGTACCATGCTGGTAAATGGGAAAGAAACCATCAAATCCAGCGATAAAACCGGGCAACGCCCGGTTCCAGCTGTATTTATTATTTCATCTCCCAAACAAGCGCAGACGCTCCTAAAATAGCAGCATCTGATTCTTTTAAATGGCTTACCAATATTTTCACTTTATTCTCAAACACTTTAATTAGGTTGGCTTCCATATGTTCACGAGTCGGCTTTAAAATAAAGTCTCCAGCTTTGGTTAAGCCTCCAAATAATATAATGGCTTCAGGGCTAGAGAACATTACAAAATTAGCCAATGCCATTCCTAATATCTTACCTGTATAATCAAATATTTCCTTAGCCAATTCATCGCCTTCTAAAGCCGCTTCATGTACTTTTTTAGAATCTATTTGCTCAATAGGAATTGCTCTTAATAAACTGGGTTTGTTGCTTTTTTCTAAGAACTCAAGGGCATTTAATCTAACACCCGTAGCAGAAGCATAACTTTCTAAAGAACCTCTTTTACCCGTTCCATCGTGTAGTCTTCCATCTGGTATGATAATAGTATGTCCTAATTCACCAGCAAAACCATCATGCCCATAAATTAATTTACCATTGGCTACAATGCCACTACCAACACCCGTTCCAAGTGTAATCATGATAAAATCGTTCATGTCTTGTGCTGCTCCATACATCATTTCTCCCAATGCAGCAGCATTGGCGTCGTTGGTTAAAACAACAGGTAGTTTAAAAGTATCTTCTACCATTTTGCCAAAAGGAATGATCCCTTTCCAGGGTAAATTGGCAGCGTATTCAATGGTGTTTTTATAGTAGTTGCCATTGGGTGCTCCAATACCAATTCCCTTTATTCTACCTCGCCCACCAGCTTGCTCAATCAAAGGAGCAATATTCTGATAAAGTTCTTCAATATACGGCATCACTTCAGTGTGATTACGGGTACTCATTTCGCCAGAGAACAATAAATTCCCTACTCTATCAACAATTCCATATTTGGTTCCGGTACCACCAATATCAATGCCTACTGCCAACTGCTCCATTGCAGTAGAGCCAGTTCTGTTGTCTTTTTTACTATTCATATAGAGTTCTTTCAAATGATTAATGTCCGCCACCAACTTGTGCATCAAAATCTAAGCCTTGTGCTTTTAACACATTTTTCATTTTGATTGCTAGGTAAATTAAAAACGCAAAACAAGCAGCTGCTAATAAATAAGATTGGTGCATGCCTACTGCAGAAAGGTCTCCAATCGCACCTTGTAATGGTGGAATGATAGCGCCTCCTAAAATCATCATGATTAAAAAAGCAGAACCCTGGCTGGTATATTTTCCTAATCCACCTACACCCAAAGAAAATATGCAAGGCCACATTACTGAACAACAAAGTCCTCCAGCCATGAAAGAATAAACGGAAATTAATCCATTGGTAAATACCCCAATCAACATAGCTGCAGTAGCCAATGTAGAAACGGCTATTAAAGTTTTAACAGGTTTCTCTTGTCCATAAAAGAATGCTGCTATTGCTAAAGCAATGTATACTGCATATCCAAATAAATCGGATACATCGCTTCCATATAAATTATTTACATAAAGCACTACACCAAAAGCAAAAAATGGAACAACGATGGTGGCAATGGTTTTGCTCATGCCCTTCAAATTAAATACACCAATGGCACCAGTCCATCTACCAATCATTAAACTTCCCCAATACAATGAAACATATTTAGAAATTTGACTTTCTTCTAAACCCGCATCTGTTAAGTATCCTGGAATTTTAAGCAAAGCTCCAAAGTTATTGTCGATGGTTACTTCCACACCTACATAAACAAAAATCCCAATCATACCATAAATCAATTGTTGGTATTTCATTGCACCCCAACCAGTTGGATTTTTAATGGCTTGGTTATTAGAATAAAATAAAATACCTACTACTGAAATCAAAGAAAGTAATAACAAAGTTAGTTTAGGCACTTCTGTAAATTGTCCAACTATAATGATGATGCCAATTAAAAAAGTCATCATTAATAAAGAAGAAGCTGCCTTATTTGCTTTCTCAAATTTCTCATCATTTTTGCCTTCAGGTAATTTTGAAAAAGCAAAGAATAAAGCTACTGCGGCAAAAACGGCAGCTACTATTAAATACAATGTATTGATATTCGTTACAGTCACTTCTGTATTTGCATTACCTACCGATCCAAATAAAAAGAAACTTACGATAATGGGTCCTAGTGTGGTTCCTAGCGAATTAATACCGCCTGCTAAATTCAATCTATGCGAACCTGTAGAAGGATCCCCTAATGTAATGGCAAATGGTTGCGCAGATGTTTGCTGCAGAGAAAATCCTAGTGCTACTATAAAAAATGATCCCAGAATCGCAGGGAAAGAATTAGCATTGGCAGAGGGTATAATCAATAAAGCCCCTACAACTGAAATGCCTAAGCCATAAATGATTCCTTTTTTATATCCTATTTTATTTAAGATATCATACCCAAATAAATTCGACAAAATAAATAAAATCAAAGAACCTATAAAGTAAGCTCCATAAAATGCAGAACCTATCAATTGTGATTCAAATTGATTAAGCTGGAAATGATTCTTTGCGAATGGAATGAATATACTGTTTGAAGCAGCAATAAATCCCCAGAAAAAAAATACAATTACGAGGGTGGCTAATGCACCAGTATTGGTGGGTTGTTTGGTCTGACTCATATCAATCGTTCGTTTTTATAGGAATGGAAAATAGGAATAAATGGTTGAAGGAAAAATTTTAAATGGTAATTTGATGGAATCGCTTTATTGGTTATCTTGAAAATTGAAGATTTAATTCTTTCTTATGGAAATTATACATGTTAGCGCAGAATGTTATCCAGTTGCCAAAGCAGGGGGATTGGGGGATGTGGTTGGTGCATTACCAAAATATCAATGCAAGTCGGGGGATATCGCCAAAGTAATTATGCCCATGTATAGAACCAAGTTCTTGTATGAAAATGAGTGGACGGTAGATTTTAAGGGGAGTGCTAATTTAGGTAATTGGTATTTTGACTTTACGGTAATAAAGGAACCAACCAATAAACTAGGGTTCGATCTCTTTTTAATTGATATCAATGGATTATTAGATCGTCAAAAAATTTACGGTTACGACGACGACGCAGAACGTTTTACTGCTTTCCAAATTGCTGTAGTTAGCTGGATCAGTAGCTGGGAGCATCAACCTGATGTTGTACATTGTCACGATCACCATACTGCTTTGATTCCATTTATGATGAAGTACTGTTATAGTTTTCAGCACTTGGCTTCAGTATCAACCGTAGTGACTATCCACAATGGACAGTACCAGGGTTGGATGGGTTGGGATAAAAGTGGCTATATACCACGGTGGGACTTATGGAAACGCGGTATGCTCGATTGGGCAGGCAATATTAATCCCCTTGCATCTGGCGTAAAATGTGCCGATAAAGTAACTACTGTTAGCTGGAGTTATATGGATGAGCTACGAGAGAATGCCAATGGTTTAGAGGCTTTATTTGAATTTGAGAGAGGAAAATGCATTGGTATTTTAAATGGCATTGACAATGAAGTTTGGAACCCTTCTACCGATACTTATATTGAAAATCGATTCACCGCAAAAACAGTTACCAAGGGCAAAGAGCAAAACAAGCAAATTCTCTGTGATCAATTTGGATTAGATATAACCAAGCCATTATTTGTTTTCATCGGCAGATTAGTGGGAGAAAAAGCTGCAGATATTTTACCTGATGCAATTAGAACTGCTATTTATCAAACCCAGGGAAACGCCTGTTTTTTAATTTTAGGGAGTGGAGAAACAAGCATTGAGTGGGAATTGCAACAAATGACCAATGAGTACAAAGGCATTTACAATGCTTATATAGGTTACAACGAACAATTAAGCCATTTGATTTATGCTGGTGCAGATTTCTTGTTAATGCCAAGTAGGGTAGAACCTTGTGGACTCAATCAAATGTATGCCATGCGCTATGGCACAGTGCCTGTTGTAAGAAGTACTGGCGGCCTAAAAGATACGGTTACTGATATGGGCGATACAGATGGGTTTGGGATTCGATTTAACAACGCCACCATTGATGATTTGGCTTATTCTATTGGTAGAGGAGTTGCTGTTTACCAAGACAAAAAACATATGGAGTGGATGCGCAAGCATATGATGCAGATAGATCATAGTTGGGAGAGTACAGTGTCTGAGTATAGACAAGTTTATCAAAGTTTAAAATAAATAAGTTAATTTCAAATCAATATCAAATAAGCAATCATTAATATGAAAACATTTTCGCAATCCGTTTTGGCAGTAATATTGGGGGGGGGAGCAGGTACGCGACTTTTTCCACTAACCGCTAGCAGATCCAAGCCAGCTGTACCTATTGCAGGTAAATATCGTTTGGTGGATATTCCAATTAGTAACTGTATCAACAGCGGCATCAACCGAATGTTTGTTTTAACGCAGTTCAACTCTGCTTCCTTAAATAAGCATATCAAAAACACTTATCATTTTAGTGCTTTTAGTACTGGTTTTGTAGACATATTGGCTGCAGAACAAACACCCGATAACCCAGGATGGTTTCAGGGAACAGCGGATGCGGTAAGACAATCATTAAGGCATATTTCTAATTTAGAGTACGATCATATTTTGATTTTAAGTGGGGATCAATTATATCAGATGGACTTTGGCGATATGCTTAAAAATCATATTAGCAGTAATACCGATATCTCTATTGCTACCATTCCAGTGGATGATAGAGACGCTCCTGAATTTGGCATTTTAAAAACCAATGACGAGAATGTAATTACTTCATTTATAGAAAAGCCTAAAAAAGAAGTCTTACCAGAATGGGTAAGTGATACTGGTTCAGAAATGCAAGGGCAGGGTAGAAATTATTTGGCTTCAATGGGTATCTATATTTTCAATAAAAAAATCCTAGATAAATTATTGAATGAAGCCCATCCAAATGCAACAGACTTCGGTAAAGAAATTCTTCCTGATTCAATTGAGAATTACAAAGTATCCAGCTTCCAGTACGATGGTTATTGGACCGATATCGGTAATATCTATTCTTTTTATGAAGCTAACCTTGCTTTAACACAAGAAGTACCTCTTTTTAACTTATTTGATAACAATAAAACAGTTTACAGTAGAGCAAGAATGTTGCCTCCTGCAAAAATAAGTGGTACTACTTTAGAGAAAACAATCATTGCTGAAGGATCAATTATTCATGCAAGTAGAATAGAGCAAAGTGTGGTAGGTATCCGCTCAAGAATTGGACATGGTACCACCATCGTAAGCACTTATATCATGGGTAACGACTATTATGAAACCCTTGAAGAAATGGAATCAAATACCAGCAAAGGACTTCCTAAAATTGGAATAGGAGAGCGCTGTTATATTAAAGACGCCATTATAGATAAAAACTGTAGAATAGGCAACGATGTAAGAATTAATGGCGGCAGCCATTTGGCTAATACTGACCACCCGTTGTACACCGTAAAAGATGGAATTATTGTGGTAAAAAAGACCGCGATATTACCTGATGGGTTTGTGATTTAAGCTAATAGGCACTATAAAAATTTATCAAACATCCTCTTTATGAGGATGTTTTTTATTGTATATTGGGATGTGTATTCAATACACAATATTTATCATCAACAACGATTGCTATGTCTACCTCTTCAAAAGCGGTATTGCCGAAATTGAGTTTTTGGCAAATCTGGAATATGTGTTTTGGATTCTTTGGAATTCAATTTGGTTGGAGTTTGCAAATGGGCAATATGAGTGCCATTTATGAATACTTAGGAGCTACTCCAGAGCAGATTCCAGGCCTTTGGTTAGCCGCTCCAATGACGGGATTGATTGTTCAGCCAATCATTGGATACATGAGTGATAGAACTTGGCATCCAAAGTTGGGAAGAAGAAGACCTTACTTTTTAGTGGGGGCCATTTTAAGTTCTTTGGCTTTGTTTATTATGCCCAACTCATCTGCTATTTGGATGGCTGCTGGTGTTCTTTGGATTTTAGATTCTTCCATCAATATAAGCATGGAACCCTTCCGTGCTTTTGTGGCCGACAACTTAGATAAAAAGCAACAACCCATGGGCTTTGCCATGCAGAGTATGTTTATTGGTTTGGCTTCTTTTGTAGCGGGTTATTTACCTCAAAAACTGGTACAGTGGTTTGGGGTTTCAAGAGATAAAACAGCTGGCGGTATTCCAGAAAATATTATGTACTCATTTTATATTGGTGGTGCAGTATTTCTATTGGCTGTTTTATACACTGTTATTAAGAGCAAAGAATACCCACCAACTGATCCAGATTGGAAAATTAAATTAGATGCTGAAGGCAAAGGCTTTATAGGTGGTGTAAAAGAAATTTTTAGTTCAGTTGCTAATATGCCTGATCAAATGAAGCGATTGGCATTGGTGAACTTTTTAACTTGGCCTGGTTTATTTTTGATGTGGTTTTATTATAGCACCGGAGTTGCTACAGACATATTTGGCGGCAATACCACTACATCAAGCGATTTATATACGCAAGGATTAGAATACGCGAATACTACTTCAGCCATTTTAAATTTAGTCACATTTGGTTTCTCTTTTACACTCCCTTTCTGGGTAAATAAACTGGGAAAAAAATATACACATACTATTTGTTTGTTATTAGGTGGTGCAGGATTGATTTCAGTGAACTATGTCACAGAACCAGCTTACTTATATTTGTCAATGGGCTTGGTTGGTATTGCTTGGGCTTCTATTTTATCAATGCCTTATTCTATGTTAGCGGGTTGCATACCACCACAAAAAATGGGAATTTATATGGGCATCTTTAATTTCTTTATTGTGCTCCCTGAAATTATTGCCTCTTTGTTTTTTGGCAATGTAATGGAAACTGTTTTGCACAATGATCGTTTATTAGCGGTGCAAGTAGGGGGTGGATTATTAATTGCTGCTGCGGTAGTATGCGCTATTGTGGTGAAAGAAAATGAATAAATACAAACTATTTATATGAATCGCTTAGTAAAAATAATTGGGTGCTTATTGCTGGCTTTTAGCTTACAAGCTCAAAGCAATATTGAATTGTATCCCACCAATTGGTTCGTGGGAATGAAATGGAATAAAGTACAAGTGATTGTACGAAATAAAGAAAATGTTTTTTCAAATGCAAAAGTTCGTTTGAATTATCCAGGTGTACAATTGACTAAAGTACATGCCTTTGAAAATAAAAAATATTTGGCCTTAGACTTGCTAGTTAGCCCTTCTGCTAAACCAGGTAAAGTCAATATTCAATTAGCCGGTTCGGATGGTGCAGCTACTATTGTTTGGGAATTAAAACCACGAAGAACAGGAATGGGAAAAACCTTTGCAAAAGGAGTAAGTGCTAAAGATTTTATTTATTTATTGATGCCCGATCGATTTAGTAATGGCAACCCTTCTAACGATGTGGTGTCTGGCTATAAAGACAATTTAGTTAATCGAAAAGATCCCATCAAAAGACATGGCGGCGATTTAGAAGGGGTGGCAAATAATTTAGATTATTTACATGATATGGGCGTTACTGCTATTTGGATGACACCCGTATTAGAAAATGATATGCCTTTGCAAAGTGAGCAAGCAGGAATGATGGCCGGCTATCATGGCTACTGGTTTACTAATCACTATGCAATTGACAAAAGATTAGGTGGCGAAAATGCCTATAAAAAATTGATTGATGCTGCACATGCAAAAGGCATTAAAATCATTCAAGATGCAGTATACAATCATGTGGGCAATGAACATTGGATGTTTAAAGATGCACCCGCTAAAGATTGGATTAATCATTGGCCAACCTACACCAATACCAATCACAGAGATGAAGCCATTTTTGATCCGATGGGGAATGCTGCGGATAAAAAAGTGATGTTAGATGGTTGGTTTGTTCCACATTTGCCAGATATTAATCAGCGTAATCCTTATGTAGCTAACTTTTTAATTCAGCATGCATTATGGACCGTAGAAGAATTTGGTATTGACGGTTGGAGAGTGGATACTTATAAGTATTGTGACGAACAATTCATGAACAATGTGAACAGCGCTTTAGAAAAGGATTTTCCTACCATTAGTATTTTTGGTGAAGCAGTTGCTAATACGGTTGCAGGGAGTGCATATTTTACGAAGAACAATATGCAACCAGCCTTTAAACACAATGCCCCTGGTACTACAGATTTTCCGTTGAGTTACGCTATGATGGATGCTATCAATAAGCCATTTGGCTGGACAGAGGGAGTCAATAAATTATATATGACTTTGTCACAAGATTTATTGTATCAGGCACCTGAGAAAAATTGTATTTTCTTAGACAATCATGATATGGAAAGATTTGTTTCAATGATTGGATCTGATATGAACAAATACAAAATGGGGATGAACTTGTTATTCACTTTAAGGGGTATTCCTCAGTTGTATTATGGAACAGAATTGTGGATGAAAAACTTTAAAGACCCCAATGATGGAATGGTTCGATTAGATTTTCCTGGAGGTTTTCCGAATGATGAAAAAGACAAACGCATAGCCAGCGGCCGTGATCAAACTGAAAATACTGCGTTTAATTATGTTAAAGCCTTAGCAAACTTCAGAAAGAATAATACTGCTTTGCAAACAGGTAAAATGATGCAATGGTTACCCAATGAGGGGCTTTATGTTTACTTTAGACATGATCAAAGTTCAACAGTAATGATTGTATTAAATACATCAACTAAAGCAAAAGAGGTCTCATTAGCCAATTATACAGAAAGAACCAAAGGGTTTACTGCAATTACTGATGTTGTTTCAGGGCAAAAGCAAGGCAATACCTTTCAACTTGCTCCAATGGAATCTAGGGTAGTTTTGTTAACCAAATAAATTTTATATGTTTAACTTTGATTAAAGCCAAAAGAAGTGATGAAGAATAATGGACCCCTTGAGACTGGTTGTATGAGTTGTAATGTAAGACTCAACTCTGTTTTTAATGTATTGGACAATGATCAAGCAAAAGATTTGAGTTTACATAAGTCTTGTGCAGTTTATAAAAAGGGACAATATGTATTTGCAGAGAATGGGTTGCCTGCTGGTTTGTTCTGTATCAATAGTGGCAAAATAAAGCTGACTACAACTGGTTACGATGGCAAGGAGCAGATTTTAAGACTAGTTAAATCGGGCGATATAGTTGGATATAGGGCTTTATTGTCTAATGAAAGGTACCATTGTTCTGCGGTTACTTTGGAAGATGCTTCCATTTGTATGATAGATAAAAAATATTTTTTTGATACCATCACTTCTTCTCCTAAGCTGATGTTTGAAGTGGTCAAGAAAATGAGCAACGATTTAAAAGTAGCAGAAGATCATATTGTTTCGCTTTCTCAAAAAAGTGTGCGGGAAAGAATGGCAGAAGCTTTATTGTTCTTAAAAGCAACTTATGGTTTTGAAGAAGACAATCAAACAATCAATGTAAGTTTGAGCCGTGAGGAAATTGCAGATTATGTTGGAACTTCTACCGAAAGTTGCATTCGATTATTATCGGAGTTTAATAACGATAAATTAATATCGTTAAAAGGTAAAAAAATCAGTATCATCAATTTACAAAAGCTGATTCAAACAGCCAATATTGAAGATTAGCATAATTATATGATATAAATCATATAATGCCATAGCAAAACTCATTCATTCCGCGATGATCTCAATACATCTTTGTAGGGTAAAAAACTACAAATGTGTAAACACGCAGATCAAACAGAAGAATTAATACAGCATCTTCTAGAGAATGTATATCCCTGCCTAGAGCTAAAATTACAGAACGCTATTAACTGTGTTTTTTTAAACGAATACCAGGAAGATGAAAAAAGCTACTTGGTAGAATTAATGCATAATCTACGCAACGATTTTAGTTCTTTGGTAACCTGTGAACAGAAATTGGTATTCCCTTCTGTAATGAAAGTGTTTAACGCAAAATCCGCCAAAGAAGTTGCCCTTCCTAATTTATTCGACTTAATGCAACTTACCAGAAGTAAGGAGCATAAAATAATGACCTATGTTCACAATTTATCCAGCGTATTAGATACCAATGGATTTAAAAACGGAGCAATTAAACAACATGATTTAGTTGATTCATTCAATTGCAATTTTAAAAAGGAAAAATATCGCTGGAATAAAATGATTGAAGATCGTTTGAATTCTTGTAGTTGTTTTAGATCAAATGTTTTCAAAGGACTAGGATTAGAGCCTACAGTAGTTGAATCAAAATAACATCTTTAGCTTTTTTGCAATTTGTTCAAATTGTTATAACTTTTAACAATCATTTAAGATTATGCTGAATAAAACCATCGAAACAACTAAATGCTTTCACTGCGGCGATTTTTGCGCGGGGGAACCTGTTGTTTTTGATGCAAAATCTTTTTGCTGTAAGGGTTGTAGCTCTGTTTATCAGATTTTGAATAAAAGTAATCTTTGTGAATATTATAATATCCATGATGCTTCTGGGGTCAAGCTTCCTGAATTACAAGACCAACAAAAGTTTGGATTTTTAGACAATGAAACAATAGCAGCTTCTTATATCGTATTTTCTAAACCAAATCAGTTAGCTGTAAAATTTTATTTACCCCAAATACATTGTAGCTCTTGTATATGGTTATTAGAAAATCTCCAAAAAGTAAATGAAGGCATTTATTTTTCTTCGGTTCATTTTCCAACAAAAGAAGCAACCATTTATTTCAATCCTGCTTCTATTTCTATAAGAGCTATTGCTGAGTTATTAGCTTCTATTGGATATGAACCTTATATTACTTTAGATGATGGTCAACAGTCTAAAAGGCAAGAGAAAATGGTGTCTCGTAATGCTATGGTGAAAATAGGCATTGCTGGTTTTTGTTTTGCCAATATCATGATGTTGAGCTTCCCTGAATATTTGGGGTTAGAAACCATAACAGTAGATGGTTTAACGGCTAATTTATTCAGATATGTTAATTTAATATTGGCATTACCCGTTCTGCTATATAGTGGTTCAGAGTTTTTCATTAATTCTTGGTATAGTGTAAAACAAAGAAGGCTTAATATAGATGCACCTATTGCACTGGCATTAACAGTAACATTTAGTAGAAGTGTGTATGAAATTATTTCTGGAACAGGCGGAGGGTATTTAGACAGTATGTCTGGTATTATTTTCTTTATGTTGTTAGGAAGATCTTTTCAAACAAAAACCTTTGCTGATCTTTCTTTTAATCGAGATTATAAATCTTATTTTCCTGTTGCCGTTTGTTTAGTAGATAAAAATGGGATAGAGTCTTATATTCCAGTTCAAGATGTTAAGGTAGATGATACTATTCGCATTAGGAGCAATGAAGTGATTCCGGTAGATGGTATGCATTTATTGGGTAAGGCAGAAATTGATTATAGTTTTGTTACTGGTGAAAATGAACCCACTTCTGTAGTAATTGGAGACTTGGTATATGCTGGTGGTAAACAATTGAATGGTTCAATTGACTTATTAGTAGTAAAGCCTTTTTCTCAAAGTAATTTCACTCGTTTATGGAATAATGATGCTTTTAAGAAAGCAGACAAGAATGTTTATTCATTCACCACTGTTATTAGTAATTATTTTTCTTTAGCTGTATTAACAGTTGCCTTTAGCAGTTTTGCTTATTGGTATCCAACTAATATCGCTAATGCTTGGCAGGCAATGACTGCTGTATTAATTGTTGCTTGTCCTTGTGCTTTGTTAATTACCGCCACTTTTACAGAAGGCTTTGTCTTGAATATTTTTAGCAAGCATGGTCTATTCCTTAAAAATGCACAAGTGTTACAAACTATTGCAACAATCGACCAGGTGGTTTTTGATAAAACAGGAACACTCACTTATCCGCATGCTTCTTCGGTGGAGTATATAGGTATTGACATTGCAAATGACCATCAACAAATTATTGCTGCTATGGCTGCTCAATCTTTACATCCATTGAGTAAAGCAATTGCAAATAAAATTAATTCTAAACCGCGTTCACTAGAACATATCAAGGAAGTTGCTGGTGCTGGAATTGAAGCATGGGAAAATGAAACTCACTATAAATTAGGTTCGGCTTGTTTTGTAGGGAAAGAATCAGCTGAACCAATTGCTTCGGAAGTATGGGTATCTATTGAAAATAAAATATATGGCAAGTTCATTATTCAAAATATTTTGAGGGCACATGTTGATCGTCTAATTCATGAATTGCCTTATCCTGTATCTGTATTAAGTGGAGACAATAACAATGCAGAACATTATTTAAAGCAACAATTACAACGGCCTATTTCTTATCATTTTAATCAATCACCTCAAGCTAAATTGGCTTACATAGAATCATTACAGTTAAGTGGTAAAGAAGTGATGATGGTAGGTGATGGCTTAAATGATGCAGGCGCTTTAAGTAAGAGTAATGTGGGTATTGCAGTAGTAGATAATACCATTCAGTTTTCTCCTGCTAGTGATGCAATCATGTTATCAAATCAGTTGCCTTTATTAGACCAATATATTAAAGCGGCTAAATGGTCTAAGAATTTAATAAAAACCACTTTTGTAATATCCACTTTATATAATGTGGTGGGATTGTATTTTTCTGTAACCGCTCAAATGTCTCCCTTGGTAGCGGCCATTTTAATGCCATCTAGCACTTTCACCATCGTGATTTCTACCATGTTGGGTGCAGCACTTATTGAAAAGTTTTGTTTTAAACCTATTGCTGATCTTAAAAATATACATCAATGATTGTGATTGTTTTTTTACTCATCTTAAGCCTCCTAGTTGCTTCAGGATTCCTGATTGCATTTATATGGGGTTCTAAAACAGGGCAGTTTGATGACCATTTTACGCCAGCGAATAAAATTTTATTTGATCAAACCAATCAACCAACAGAGAATAAATAGAAAACCATGCAGTTAGAAAAATTCAGTTTCGACAATTCCATCGTCCGGAAATTCGCTTTTGCCACTGTTTTGTGGGCAATAGTAGGGATGCTGGTTGGGGTAATCATTGCTTTTCAGCTAGCTTACCCTGCACTCAATTTAGGTATATCCTATACTAGTTTTGGACGATTAAGACCATTGCATACCAATGCAGTCATTTTTGCATTTGTGGGCAACGGTATTTACACCGGTGTTTATTATATGATGCCCCGGTTACTCAAAACCAGTATGTGGAGTAAAGCCCTTGGGTTGGTCCATTTCTGGGGCTGGCAGTTAATCATTGTTGCAGCAGCAGTAACACTTCCTTTGGGTTTAACACAAGGAAAGGAATATGCTGAGCTAATTTGGCCTATTGATATTGCTATTACCCTTATTTGGGTAGTATTTGGTATTAATATGTTTGCAACCATTTTAACCAGAAGAGAAAGGCATTTATATGTTGCTATCTGGTTTATTATTGGTACTTGGGTAACTGTTGCTTTATTGCATATTGTAAACTCTTTTTCATTACCTACTTCTATGACGCATAGTTATAGCTGGTATGCAGGAGTTCAAGACGCATTGGTGCAATGGTGGTATGGTCATAATGCGGTTGCATTTTTCTTGACCACTCCTATGTTGGGTATCATGTATTATTTTGTTCCTAAAGCTGCTGGAAGACCAGTCTATTCGTATAAGTGGAGTATTATTCACTTCTGGGCATTGATTTTTATTTATATCTGGGCAGGTCCTCACCACTTGTTGTATACTGCATTACCTGATTGGGCACAATCATTGGGTGTGGTATTTAGTATCATGCTCATACTTCCAAGTTGGGGTGGTATGTTAAATGGAATTTTCACTTTACGTGGAGCTTGGGATAAAGTAAAAGAAGATCCTATTTTGAAAATGTTCATAGTGGCATTAACCTGTTATGGTATGAGCACTTTTGAAGGTCCAATGCTTTCACTTAAGAATGTGAATGGATTTGCACACTACACCGATTGGATTGTTGCACACGTACACGTAGGAGCACTTGGATGGAATGGATTTTTGATTTTTGGTATGCTATATTGGTTAGTTCCTAGAATTTACAATACCAAACTACATTCTGTTAAAATGGCCAATACCCATTTCTTAATTGGAACCGTAGGTATATTACTTTATGCAATTCCAATGTATTGGGCAGCTATTTCTCAAGCTTTGATGTGGAAACAATTTACTCCAGAAGGGCAATTGAAGTTCCAGTTCTTAGAAACAGTGACCCGCATTATTCCTATGTACATTTTAAGAGGATTAGGTGGTACCATCTATTTAGTAGGGGTAATCATCATGGTAGTTAATTTAATCAGAACTGCTAAAGCTGGTTCATTTGTTCCAGAAGAACATGGCGAAGCTCCTGCCTTAGCTACTCAACCACTACCAGAAGGCAAATCATACTGGCATTCAATTATTGAAAGAAGACCAGTTCAAATGTTGGTGATGAGTTTAATTGTTGTTTCAGTAGGTGGAGCTATCGAAATCATTCCCACATTTATTGTGAAAGAAAACGTACCAACCATTAGTACGGTTAAACCTTATACACCGCTTGAATTGCAGGGTAGAGATATTTATATAAGAGAAGGTTGTTATACTTGTCACTCACAAATGGTTCGTCCATTTAGAGATGAAGTTGCTCGTTATGGCGATTATTCTAAAGCAGGAGAATCTGTGTATGATCATCCATTCCAGTGGGGAAGTAAGCGTACCGGTCCAGATTTGGCTCGTCAAGGAAATAAGTATCCGAACAGTTGGCATTACAGACATATGAATGAGCCGGAAGAAATTTCTCAAGGTTCTATCATGCCTCCTTATCCATGGTTATTAGACAATGATTTAGACATCAGTACTACTCCTGGAAAAATCAGAGCAATGCAAACTTTAGGTGTTCCATATCCTGAAGGTTATGATCAAAAGGCAAATAATGATTTGAAAATTCAGGCAGATGAAATTGCGGCAGATTTAAATGCAAACAGAATCAAAGCAAATAGCGGCAAAGAAATTATTGCATTGATTGCTTATTTGCAAAGATTGGGTGCAGACTTGAAGAAAGCACCTGAAGCAGAAATTAAAACATTACACTAAAATTCAGCTGTATGAAATTTAAAAATTATGTAACCAGTATTGAAAACGTTAATATATATCCAATGGTTTCTTTGGTCATATTCACGGTGTTTTTTGCAGTGGTTACTTGGTATGTTTTGTCTGCCAATAAAGAAAAAATGGAAAAGAATAGCCAAATTCCGATCAATGACTGATAAAAAAAATTATATGTTAACTAGTATATCTTATTTCAACAAACAAAAGGCATTGATGCAAAAATTGCTCCTGCTTTTATTAGCCAGCTTGGCTGCAAATATTATCTGGGCACAGGATGCCGCAAAAGAAGCAGCTCCTATAGCCAAAGATGTATTTTATGATTCCACTGTTGCTTATGTATTAATCACAGTGATTGGCTTATTAGCCATGGTGATTTTCATGTTGGGCAATGTATTTATCCTAGCTATAAAAAATAAAGTAGACCAAGAAAAACAAAATGGTGCTTCTAAATCGGCTGTATTAACTGGTCTGTTTTTAGTTTTATCTGCTGGGTCATTGTTTGCTCAATCAGCCAATATTCCTGCTGGAACAAAAACAGTCGTATCTGAAACCATTATACAAATGCTGGCATTTGTAGTGGTATTAGAAATGATCATCATTGTTTATTTTGCCAATGGTATCAGAAGCTTTTTGAAAAAAGAAGCAATACAAACGGCTGTAGCTTCCGGTGCTGCTCCTATAGTAGTGAAGGAAAAAATAGCTTGGTTTGATCGATTGTATAATAGAAATACCAATGAAGATATTGCTCGTTTAGATTTGGGGCATGATTATGATGGCATTAAAGAATTAGACAACGAAGTGCCGGTATGGTGGAGATGGGGTTTTGCGATAAGTCTAGTCTTTGGGATTGTTTATATGTATAGTTACCATATAGCAGAAACAAAGCCATTGCAACAAGCAGAATTGGCCATGGATATGGAACAAGCAGCCATACAACAAGCGGCTTATTTAGAAAAATCTGCCAATAATGTAGATGAAAATACCGTAAAAATGATGGGTGCAGATGATATTGCAAAAGGGAAGGAATTATATATTAAACCTGGAGCTTGTGCAACCTGTCATGCTGAAAATGGAAGTGCAATAGTAAATGGTGCGCCTGGAATTGGACCTAATTTAACCGATGATTATTGGTTGCACAAGGGAGATATAAAAGCCATATTTTATTCAATAAAATATGGTTGGCCAGAAAAAGGCATGAAGAGTTGGAAAGACGATTATTCGCCTATTCAAATTGCACAAATAGCTAGTTATGTAAAATCTTTACAAGGAACTAATCCTCAACCAGCTAAAGAAAAGCAAGGAGAACTGTTTGTAGAAACAGGTGCTGCACCTGCTGGTGCTGATTCAACTTCGGCCCCAGTAATGAAGTAAGTTGATTAAATTGAAATTATGAGTGAGTCGAAACAAGCAGATTTTAGGAGTTTACATTCAACTGTTGATAGTAAGGGAAAAAGAAACTGGGTACATGCTTTGCAGCCCAAAGGAAAATTGTACCAATACAGAACTTACTTAAGTTATGTTTATGTTTTGTTGTTCTTTTCGATGCCATTTATTCGAATAGATGGCAATCCCTTGTTCCAGTTTAATATTCCTCAAGGAGAATTTACTTTTTTCGGCTCACTCTTTACACCACAAGACTTTATTATGTTTGGGTTGGGCATGATCATTTTCATGCTCTTTATTGTCATCTTCACCTTAATTTATGGTCGTTTCTTTTGTGGCTGGGTTTGTCCGCAAACCATATTCATGGAAATGATTTTTAGAAAGATTGAATACTTTATAGAAGGTGATGGAAACAAGCAAAAAATCAATAATGGAAAAAAATGGACTACTGAACTTTATGTGAGAAAAACAATAAAACATATTGTTTTTCTATTGCTCAGTTTTGCTATTTCAAATACTTTTCTAGCCTATATCATCGGAACAGATCAACTGTTTAAAATCATTACAGATCCATTGTCTGAACATATTGGGGGCTTTATTGCTATCATCTTTTTTACCTTGGTTTTTTATACGGTATATGCTTTTGTAAGAGAAATTGTATGTACCGTTATTTGTCCTTATGGAAGATTGCAAGGTGTTTTATTGGATAAAAACTCTATTGTAGTTGCCTATGATTATTTAAGAGGGGAGCCCAGGAATAAAAAGAAAGCAACAGAAGGTGCGGGTGATTGTATTGATTGTGGTATGTGTGTAAATGTATGCCCTACTAATATAGATATCAGAAATGGTACTCAATTAGAATGTGTAAACTGTACTGCTTGTATTGATGCGTGTAATATGATGATGAAGAAAGTGAACAAGCCTGAAAATTTGATCACATTTGCTTCAGAAAATCAAATAGCATCTGGTAAGAAGTTTGAGTTTACTTATCGCATTAAAGCTTACTCAGGTGTATTGGTTATTTTAATGGTGTTGTTGGGCGTTTTAATTGTAACCAGAACTACTTTTGATGCAACTATTTTGCGTGTGCCAGGTCAAGGTATGCAGGAAAACAAAGACGGAACTATTAGTAACTTATTTAGAATTAAAGTGACCAATAAGAGCAATAGAGATCTTCCTTATCGATTGGTTGCTACAGATCCTGACGTGCAAATAGAAAGAATTGGTCAAACCTTAGATACATTAAAGGGCAGACAATTGGCCGAGGAAACTTTTTTCATTAAGGTAGATAGCAACAAGATTAAGAACAGGAAAGAGGAATATGAAATAAAATTACTCAGTGGCGATAAAGTGATTACTACTAAGAAAGCCATTTTTATTAGCGACCTTTAAAATTAAAAAATGAATTGGGGATATAGAATTGTAGTGGCATTTGGTTTGGGTGTAGCATTTATATTATTTCTGGTATGGAAAACCATGCAGGTGGATATTGAAATGGTGGAATCCAATTACTATGAAAAAGAAATGGCTTTTAATGGAAAGTTACAAGCTACTGCCAATGCAAATGCACTAGCTACAAAGGTTAGTGTAGTGAAACAAGACCAGCAAATTTTCCTGAAAATTGACTCAACAACCGCAGCTGCAATTACGAGTGCTGAAGTGCATTTTTATAATCCAGCCTCAGAAAAATCGGATAAGAAATTGAATTTATCAGCATCTAAAAATGGTGTTTATATTTTCCCGGTTGCACAATTTAATAAAGGGAAGTACATAGCTAAAATAAGTTTTACCAGTGCAGGTAAAAACTATTATGCCGAAGAAGTTATTTTTATTCCTTAGTTATGGAAGTATTGCTGATATCTGCTTTTGTGTTGGGCTTTGGGGGCAGTGTTCATTGTATTGGTATGTGTGGTCCATTGGCATTGTCTTTGCCTTTCCAAGCTTTTCAAGGTGTATACAAATGGTTGGCTGTATTTTTCTATAATATTGGAAGAGTAAGTACTTATATTGGCATTGGTATTGCAGCTGGTTTGTTGGGTAGGGGAGTAAATTGGTTTGGGATTACCCAAATCGTTTCGATTGTGCTAGGCCTTGTTATCGTTTCTTCGGTTTTATTACCTAGACTTTTTCCTCAAACATCATTGCCTTTTTTAAAAGGATTTAAGCAGTGGCAAATTAATGCCATGCAAAAAATTATGCAGAAACAATCAGCAGGATGGATGTATATTTTTGGAGTATTAAATGGGTTATTGCCCTGTGGGTTGGTTTACACAGCCGTTGCTGCTTCATTGGTTGCCCATAATATATATGAGTCTATGTTGTTTATGGGATTCTTCGGGTTAGGCACCATACCTGCTATGGTTTTATTGGTGGCTGCTGCAAAGCATTTGCCCAGTGGTTTACGTCAACAATTTCGAAAGTTGGTACCTGTGTTTACATTTATCATTGGCTGTTTATTGATACTCCGTGGACTAAATTTGGACATACCTTTTATTAGTCCTTATTTAAATTCGGCTATTCAAGGAACAGATGCCATTCATTGTTCGCATTAAAAACATACTCGATAATCATTACTTTATAGGCAAATTAAAGCTGTGTAACCCACATTTTTCTGGCTCCTTCTTTGCCCCAGTCTTTCATGGCTTTCGATAACTCATTGGTTAATTGTGATCGATTAACTTGTTTCCCTTTTTGCTTTACATTCAACTCACTGACTGTGGGAGAAATCAATTCCAACTTAGTTGCAAACCAAGTGGTATTTAGTCTGGGTACAGCAAGTCCTAATATCATTCCAGGTAATCCGCCAAAACTTTCAGGGCCTGCACTTACCGGAATTTGATCGGTATAAAAAGCAACTACATAAACAGAATCACAAATTTTGGTAACGGCTTTTCTGCATTCAAAGCCAGCAATTTCTCTGGTTTCATCGGCAATTTTCCATTCCCAAGTTCGGCTACTGTCTTTAATTAAATAAGTATTCTCAAACACTTCTTTTTGACTGATGGAAATACCTTTTTTAAAATCCTGCATACTTACATCTGTATCAACGGGTTTGGTTCCCCACATGTATTTATTATTGGGATTTTCTTTAGCTAATTTGAAGACAGATTTGTCTGAAGTAAATTTAAGTTCATAAATATCTGATACAAATTTGGGTATCTGTTTGAGTATTTCTACATTCCACATATTTTCCCCTTCTTCTAAAATGGGTGCATGTTGGTTTACCCTTTTTTCAAACTCTATTCTGCCAGATTGTATGAATTGTACTTGTGCATTTAAATGAGTACTACAAAATAAAATTGTGCAAATGATAATAGTCTTTTTCATATTAAAATCCTTCATTAGGTTTTCCATTTTTGCTAAAATTCCAAATTAAGGAAAATAAGAAATAGCGTTGAATGGTTTGGTTAGTTGTTTCAGTGATAAAGTTGCTAGATGCATTTCTGTTGATGCCTAAGTTTTGGTTAAATAAGTCATTAACAGAAGCTTTGATTTCCCATTGGTCATTCTTAGAAACTACTTTTCTTGCAGATGCGTTAACGATATACACATCTCTTTGATCGGCAAATACAGCAGTCTTTTCATAAATATTGGCATTTAAATCAAAATCGATATAGGTCTTGATTTTTTTCAACTTAAACTGCAGATTGGCGAATGCATTGTACGACCAGAACTTAGTGCTGATATCAGGACGAATTGAAGTAGTAGAGTTATTTTGATTTGCACTTCCATAGGCATAAAAATTGATCCATTTATCTCCCCAGTACCCCATGTTAAAACTAAATTCAGTAGATCTGTTTTTAGTAATATTATCAATCCCGTTTACTCTATTTGCAAATTGGTTGATTCTAGGACTAATATCAAAACCAATATTGAGTGATGGAATTATTTCGAATCCATAACCCACTGTTCCACTTAAACTGTAATTGCCTGCAACGTTTATGGCCTGATTGATTCTTCTACCCTGATTGTCTACAAAACTTGAATTAGAAATAGCATTTTCTGTTTTCGAAAAGTTGACATTAAATCTTACTCTTCTGCTTTTCAAAATCTTGTAGTCTGAACCTCCTAAGTTAAATTGGTGAACAAAGCTTTGCTTTAAGTTAGGATTACCAATGGTTAAATTAAGTGGGTCAATATTATCAATGATGGGTTGAATTTGAGTCAGCGAAGGATTTCTGGTTGAACCATTGTAGGAAAAATTAAATCTTCTTTGTTGTTTAGGGGTAAAATTGAATGTTACTGCCGGAATAAAATTGTTGAAAATTACATTACGGTCTGTTTGTTTCACCAAATCATTTAAACGATAATTCACTGTTCCTAAACCTGTACCAATAGAGAAATTAAATTTCTTTACGTTGTATCGGATATTAACACTACCATTATGTCCGGTAGTATTGAATATAAAATGGTTGCTTAAAGTATCAACCAAGTTTTCATATTTATTATTGGCAGCGTTTTTTGCGAAGGTGTTTCGCTCTGCATCGTTTCTACTTACACTCAATTTATAATTCAACACTAAGAAGGTGTTTTTCCATAATGGTTCAGTATAATTGATGGTAGAATTGATGGTGGTGGCAATTTGTTTGTTTGTTTTTTGCTGGTCAACATTTTCTCTTTTAATCAAAGTGCCAAATGAATCATAAAAAGTATTATCCGCTATTAAAAAACCATCATCTGCCCGATCATTATAATTAATATCATTGTTCCACGAAATGGTACGCCCCATTTTCTTAAATCTTTTGCGATAAAAAATGGTGGTATTCATGGTTTTGTTTTCGTCTACAGTAGAAGTGTTTCTGTTACTTTGGTTCAATAAAATGCTATCGCTTGTAATGGTACGACCTAAATAATTAGATGCCATATTACTATTTACAATAGACCCTCTTGCTGTAACTTTTAATGAACTAGTCGAATCAATTTGCCACTCATAAGTACTGGTAATTTTGTTCCTTTTTCTGCTACTCACTTGATCTTGCACACTGGTACTGATAAGGTCTGCGCCAGGTAAAATATTTTGGGTTTTATTCGAATTAATTCCACTTACATCTAATTGATTGAACTGGTAAGTATTATTTGAATTGTGCTTGTCTTTATTCCATTTATTACTAAAATGGAAACCACCTGTTACCGATCTAGGGAAACCAGTTCCCCAGCTGAATTCATCGCCTGAACCCCACATCATGATGCCACCATCATCTGTAACTTCAGTGGTCATATTGGTATTGCCGCCATAGTTCTGGTTTTCATTCCAATTCAGCGATTCAAATTTGGTATTGTCGGTAGTCAAGTATCCTGAAATTTTTCGCTTACCCTTAAAAGAGTTGGCCAATAATTTTCCATAACCATATCTATTAAAATCACCACCTGCTTCGGCTTTGCCGAAATAGCCCTTCTTCTTATCTTCTTTTAAAGTAAGGTTTAATGTTTTTATTTTTTGACCATCATCAATCCCAGTAAAAACAGCTTGATCACTTTTTTTATCGAATGCTTGTACTTTGTCAACCGCATCAGCTCTTAAGTTCTTGGTAACAACAGCAGGGTCATCGCTAAAAAACTCTTCTCCATCCACCAATACTTTTTGTACTCTTTCACCCTGCGCGGTAATTTCTCCTTTGCTGTTTACTTGAATGCCAGGCATTTTACGCAACAACTCTTGTACATCTGCATTGGCACTCACTTTAAAGCTATCTGCTTTGTATTCAGTGGTATCTCCTTTCATTCGGATAGACCCAATGGTTTGTTTTACAATTACTTCCTGAAGTAAAGTAGCTTTTGTAATCACTGAAATTTTTCCCAAGTCGGTGACGCCAGTTGTTGTAGTAATAATATCTACATAATCGGCATAAGAAGGATAGGTAACCATCACAATGTATTTACCTGCCGTTAAATTGGGTAAATCAAAATTACCTTCTTTGGTGGTTCTAGTAAACTTTACTAGAACAGAATCTTTGGCTCTAAGTACTGATACCACTGCATTTGAAAGGTTTTGTTTGTTTAAAGTGTCTGTTACCATTCCCTTTATTGAACCTTGTTGTGCAAATGTGTTAGAGATAGTGGCTAAAATAAATAGCCCAATCAATGTTAGTTTGGTCATAAATGCAGTTAATTCGTCTTTAGATGAATTTTGTCGTAAATTCCATAAATGTTCATGAACTATTTTTACCGTTCATACTTTTTTCAGTTAATAAAATCATAATATGTCCGGTGCATCATCAAGAAACAAGAAAACGTTAAAAGTTGTAAAGGCTGATAAAAAAAAATATGAAGACATACATTTTGTAGATACGCAACAAACTGTTTGGAATTATTCATTGTTTACTGAGGAAGCCATCTCTAATTTTCAAAACGGTACCCACTATAGTTTGTATGAGTATTTTGGGAACAAGCAATTAAGTGTACTAGACGTTAATGGAACTTATTTTGCAGTATGGGCACCCAATGCAACCTATGTTTCGGTAACAGGTTATTTTAATAATTGGGACAAAACCAGCCATCCATTAAGGGTACGATTAGATAACTCAGGAATTTGGGAAGGTTTTATTCCCAATGTATTAGAAGGGGAGGCTTACAAATATCATATTCATGGATTCAATGGAATCAAATTAGATAAAGGCGATCCATTTGCACATTTTTGGGAGAAGCGACCATTTACTGCATCCATTACTTGGCAAACCAATTATGAATGGAAGGATGCAGAATGGATGAAGAATAGAAAAAGCAAAAATTCATTGAAGAGTCCTTAC
This sequence comes from Sediminibacterium sp. FEMGT703S, assembly GCA_002786355.1. Taxonomy (GTDB): domain Bacteria; phylum Bacteroidota; class Bacteroidia; order Chitinophagales; family Chitinophagaceae; genus Sediminibacterium. Next base: position 493,798 of record PGCO01000002.1, on the reverse strand, counting down.
TCTGTGTATGAAGTGCACTTGGCTAGCTGGATGCGTCCTGATAAAAACGATGAAGAGTCATATAATACCTATGAGCAGATTGCAGAACGCATGGTGCCCTATGTAAAGGAAATGGGATTCACCCATGTAGAGTTTATGCCTGTGATGGAACATCCATTTGATGGGAGCTGGGGCTACCAAGGCACGGGCTATTTTGCACCAACGTCGCGGTTTGGATCCCCGCAGGGATATGCTTATTTAGTAGATGCTTTTCACCAAGCAGGTATTGGCGTAATCCTCGATTGGGTTCCTTCTCATTTTCCTTATGATGCACATGGCTTGTTTATGTTTGATGGAACGCATACTTATGAATATGCAGATATGCGCAAAGGGTATCACCCCGATTGGAACTCTTATATTTTTAATTATAAAAGAGGGGAAGTAAAATCTTTTTTAATCAGTAGTGCGCGTTTTTGGTGCGATCAATTTCATACAGATGGAATACGCGTTGATGCAGTAAGTTCTATGTTAAGGTTGGATTATAGCCGCGGCCAAGGTCAGTGGGAGCCCAATGAATATGGAGGTAATGGAAATTTAGAAGCCATTGATTTTATTAGAGATTTAAATGAAACACTCTATAGAGATTTTCCAGATATTCAAACGATTGCAGAAGAAGCAACGGATTGGCCAAAAATAAGCAAACCTACTTTTGAGGGTGGGCTTGGTTTTGGTATGAAATGGATGATGGGATGGATGCACGATACATTGGACTATTATAAAATGGATCCCATTTTCAGGCAATTTCACCAGGATAAATTCTCTTTTAGTATGATGTATTACTATGATGAGAATTTTATGTTGCCCTTAAGTCATGATGAAGTAGTACATGGTAAGAGCCCCATGTTGTATAAAATGCCAGGAGATGAATGGCAAAAATTTGCGAACCTACGCATTCTCTATACATATATGTTTACCCATCCTGGTGCCAAATTATTATTCATGGGAAATGAATTTGGCGCAACCAATGAGTGGAATTATAAAAGCGAATTACAATGGAATTTGTTAGAACATCCCAGTCATGGAGGGTTGAAATATTGTGTGCAACAACTCAATCAGTTATATCAATCTGAACCTGCTTTATACGAAAAACAATTTGAGCCAGGTGGCTTTGAATGGGTTGATTTAAACCACCGATCTGATTCTGTGATGGTGTATAAGCGCAAGGGCAAAAAAGAAAAAGACGATGTACTGGTAATATTAAATGTTACACCAGTAGTGCGGAACGATTGGGAAATCTTTGTTCATGGAAAAGGCAAGTGGTCTGAAATATTCAACAGTGATAGCAAGGAGTTCTGGGGCACTGGCGACGTGTTTAATCCAACCATACAAAGCAAATTGGTAGACAAACCTTCTAAATGTTACCAGTTAAAAGTGCATCTACCGGCATTAGGAGCTGTTGTGTTGCGATAAACAATGATGAACGGTTGTAACATTTTTTTCAATAGTTCGTTTCATACAAAAAACGAATATGAAAAAGATACTACTATTTGCTTCCATTATTTTTTTAGGCCTGAGTACTCATGCTCAAAAAACAGTTGCTGAATCCAATGCACAAAAAAGATCTGTAAAGTCTTTTCACAGCATTGATGTTTCTTCAGGCATTAAAGTATTACTAACCAAAAGTGATAATGAGGAATTAGCAGTAGCGGTGGGGGATCCTGCATATTTAGCATATGTTGAAACTTCAGTAGAAGATGGGGTTTTGAAAATTACTAGAGAACAGGATTGGAAGTTTTGGAATCAATGGAAGAATTGGAATGTTACTGTGTATTTATCTTATAAAGATTTGAAGTCTATCAAAGCCAGTAGCGGCGCAAATATTACTGGAACCGATTTAAGCTTTAATAACTTAGATGTAAAAATGAGTAGTGGAGCTTTTGCAGAATTGGGCGGTAGCACCAATAATTTAAGTGTAGATTTAAGTAGCGGTGCAATGTTCAAAGGATATGATTTAACTACCACCAAATGCATAGCTGAAACTTCTAGCGGTGCTGGCGTTCAAATAAATGTTTCAAAAGAGTTGAATGCAAAAGCAAGTAGTGGCGGTTCTATCCGTTACAAAGGCGAAGGCCTAATCCGCGATATCAAAGTGAACAGCGGAGGAACAGTGAAGAGACAATAGTTGATAATGTATTTATAAAGGGAGCTGTATACAAAATACGGTTCCCTTTCCTAGTTCGCTTGATTGAACAAATAATTGCCCATTGTGGTATTGTTCAATGATGCGTTTGCTTAAAGATAGGCCAATTCCCCAGCCTCTCTTTTTTGTAGTGAAGCCCGGTTGAAAAACTTTTTTCCATTGATTATTCGGGATGCCTTTACCACTGTCTTTCACCAATATGGTTAACAGCTTGCTTTCTTGGGTCATGGTGACTTGAATGCTTCCTTTTCCATCCATTGCATCGAGCGCATTCTTCAATAAATTTTCTAATACCCAATCAAAGAGTGTAGGGGAGAGTAGGCAGTTTAATTCCTTAGTATTTGCAGGATCTAATTGAAAAATGACTTGTTCGCTGCTTCTTTTTTTCATGTAATCCATGGCCGTTTTTATGCGATCATATGGATTACTTAATTCGGTTTTGGGGGTGCTGCCTATTTTACCAAATCGATCGGTGATGAGCTGTAAACGATTGATGTCTTTGGCTATTTCATTGGCAATTTCTTTGCTCTCTGCTTTTTCTTTTAAGATTTCTAACCATCCTTCTAAACTACTCACGGGCGTACCCAGTTGATGGGCTGTTTCCTTTGCCATGGAAGCCCAGAGCTGGTTCTGGCCACTTTTATGACGGGTGCGTAAAGAGTAAATCACAATCAAGACAAACATGATGACCAACAGCAATTGTACAATGGGATACCATTTGGCTTCTCTTAATAATTTGCTTTGTCCATAATAGTAACGGATTGCAGTGGAGTCTCCTGTTTTTAATTTTACTTCAATAGGTGTTTTACTATATACTTTGAATTCTTGTAAGCGTTGCGCTAAATAAATTGTGTCTTCTTTTATTTTTGATTCATCAATATTTACATAGTTCCCGGTAGGTTGATCTAAATGATTGGTTTCAATAATGGGTATAAAATTATTTTCTGTGATGATTTTAGTTGCCAGGTTGATGGAAACTGTGTCTGTTGAATTTAAGATGGTTCTCTCTGCTTCCACCCATGATTCAACCGCTATTCTTTCCTTAATGGCAATTTGTTGTGAAATGTATTGTGAATAGACTATGGTGCCACTCACGATGATAATGGCCATTAAAAATAATCCGTTGGTAAAATTGAACCAGCTCTTTAACATCTTACTAAAATAAGCTTTTGATTGTGTAGTTTGCTACTATTGCCCAAAATGTGATTGGTCCCCAAAAAAAGAAACCGCCCCATTGGTTTGGAGCGGCTCTATACACGATTGCTTGCTTAAACTAACTACTAATAAGTTAACTGAAAAGACCACCTTTTTTTAAGGTTTTTACACCTTGGCCTATCTTAAATCCATTGTTATAAATTTCGATTTTATAATCTCCTTCTTTATAAGCGTCTTTTTGTTTCCAGTCAAAACTCACAGGGATTACTTTATTTTGTTCGTAGTTAACCGATACTTTATTGGTATAAGGACGAGTTCCTTCTTCTCTGGTAGTGAAGTTTGCTCCCTCAGTGATTACTTTTCCATCAGGTGCAGTAACTACTACATAAAAATCTTTGGTGCCAGATGGCGTAATTCTGTTTTCGTCAATTACAAATGAAATTCGAATCAAGTCTGCACGTTTTGCGGTAGTGGTTTCTTTTTCTTTTCCAGCGCCTTTAACGTTGATGGCATTGATGCCAATATTAGAAGCATGTAGGGTAGATGCTACGTCTACTTTTTCTTCCAATTGTTTTTTCTCGGTTCTGGTAGTATTTAAATTACTCTCTAGATTTTGCTTCTCCGATGTCAACTGTGTTTTCTCTGTATTCAGCTGTTCATTTGCTGTGGTTAATTGTTGGTTTTCGCCTTTTAACTGTTGAATCTCTGCGAATAATCCATCAATTTTCCCGTTTAACTCGCCAATCAATTGCTTAGCTTCTGCTAATTCTTTTGCAGTAGCGTTACGCTTTTTTAAGATTGAACCAATATTTCCCTTTAGCTTTTGGATATCTGCATTTTTATCGGCTAAGTCGCCTTGCAGTTCAAGGTTATCCTTGGTTAATGAGTCTGCTTTTGCAGATACATTCATAAATTCTTGCTGAATGGCCAATCTAGCGCTATCTACATTACTGATTTTGTTCTCTAAGCCTATAATGGTTTCTTTGGTTTGGCTTTTATCATAGAAAATATAACCCCAAGTAAGTACCAAAGCTGCTATTAGTATTCCGTAGATGGTTTTGCGATTATCCGTTGCACCGCCATTGTTTACTGTACTCATAAATTTTTTTTTAAGATGTTGTTTGATTCTGCTCTCTTGTTTTCCAAAATCGTGCCAAAACACCAATAAGATTCAATTTTGTGTACAAAAAAGCCTTTTTCAATATGGAAAATCCTACTAGGTGCAGCATCTTTGCTATATGTCTGCTGAGAAAATTTTATCCGATTGGAAGAAAAATAGTTTCAAACCAGTTTATTGGTTAGAGGGAGAGGAAGCTTATTTTATTGATACTTTGGTAGATTATGCCGAGAAGAAAATTTTGACTGAAGCAGAAGCTGAGTTTAATTTATCCATTTTTTATGGAAAAGATGCCGATTGGGCTGAAGTGGTGAATGCTTGTAAAAAATATCCCATGTTTGGAGATAAGCAAGTAGTGTTGTTGAAAGAAGCTCAGCAAATGAAGGAGGTTGAAAAACTAATCGGTTATATAGAACAACCCTTAAGCTCTACCATATTTATAGTAAGCCATAAAGAGAAAAAGGTAGATGGTCGTGGCAAGTTAGCGGCAGCTCTTAAAAAAACTAAAGCGGAAGTATTTACCACTAAAAAGTTATACGATAATCAATTGCCCGATTGGGCTGGTCAAATGGTGAAAAACCATGGACTAACCATTTCTCCTAAAGCTTTAGTGATTTTGGTAGATCATATTGGCAATGATTTGAGCAGAATTGAAAATGAAATTGAGAAACTCATGCTCAATTTGGGTGCTCGTAAATCGATCACAGAAGATGATGTTGAAAATTTCATTGGAGTGAGTAAAGAGTTCAATGCTTTTGAACTGCAGGCAGCTATTTCGCAGCGTGATTTGGCAAAAAGTATTCGCATCATTCAATATTTTGAATCGAATCCTAAAGCTGGTCCCATTCAATTGGTGCTGCCTTCTGTATTTAATTTCTTCAGCAAATTATATGTTTTGTTGTCTATGCCTGATGCCAACGAGAGCAGCGCTGCGGCGGCGTTGGGTGTTTCTCCATTTTTTGTAAAAGATTATTACGCCGCCGCGCGCAAGTATGATTTCCCTTCAGTAGAAAGAGTCTTGCTTTTATTGCACGAATACAATTTAAGAAGCTTGGGCGTACACAACGGATCAGCCAATGACGCAGGATTGATGAAAGAATTAGTAGTTAAAATCATGGCATAGCAACGAGCTTGCGCAATGTTTGAATACACTAATGAGAAGATAAAGCCATCATCGCTTGTGTCCTATCAGCATTCAATTGTGCTTTCAATTCATCTAAGCCATTGAACTTCACTTCACCGCGAAGGAATTTTTCAATACGAATGGCTAATTTTTTCCCGTAGATATCTCTATCGAACTCGAAGATATTCACTTCAATCACGCGTTTTTTTCCATCTACCGTTGGGCGAACCCCAATATTCATCATGCCGGTAAAAGTTTCAGCATCCATAGAAATGGATACGGCATACACACCATTCGCAGGAATCAATTTTTCTTCGCTGCTGATATGCATATTGGCGGTAGGAAATCCAATGGTACGGCCAATCTTATTGCCTTCTACTACTATTCCTTCAAAAAAATAAGGGTATCCTAGAAAATGATTGGCAGTATCAATATCATTGTTCAAAAGTGCTTCTCTTATTCTAGTAGAACTAATGACTACTTGATTCAACATCTCTTCTGAAATTTCTTTCACTTCAAAACCCAGTTCGAGACCATACTGTTCCAGCAAGTGATAATCCCCCGTTCTGCCTTTGCCAAATCGATGATCGTAACCGATGATGATTACACTTGGTTTAAAGTATTTAAACAAAAAGTCACGAATATAATCGTCGGCAGATTGATTAGAGAAGGCATGATCAAAAGGAATCACCACCAAATGATCAATCCCCGCTTTTTCTAATAAAAGAATTTTTTCGTCAAGGGTGTTGATGAGTTTGATATCGCCCGGAACAGAAGAAACAATTTTTCTAGGGTGAGGATGAAAAGTGATGATGACCGTTTCGCCATTCACCCTAGCCGCTTCGGCTTTCATTTGAGCCAATATTTGTTGATGGCCTTGGTGCACGCCATCAAAAGTGCCAATGGTGATGACCGCATGGTTGAAATTGGGAAGCGAGGGGGCTAATTCACGATGTACCTTCATAATCAGGCGCAAAAGTAAGTACTCCAAGGCAAAGTTCCTTCCCTTTGCATACCCCCTTTTTGTACCTTTGCGCCAATTCAATACATAATAAAAAGCGATACATGTCTTTATATGCACAAAGAGGGGTTTCTGCTCAAAAGGAAGAAGTACACCAAGCGATACAAAAATTAGATCAGGGATTGTATGCCCATGCTTTTTGTAAAATTTATCCCGATTTTTTATGCAATGACCCTGAATGGGTCAATATTATGCATGCAGATGGAGCAGGCACCAAGAGTATTCTAGCATATTTATATTGGAAGGAAACAGGCGATTTATCTGTATGGAAAGGGATTGCACAAGACGCAGTAGCAATGAACTTAGACGACTTATTATGCGTTGGTGTAACCGATCAACTCTTGTTTTCGAGCACTATTGATCGCAATAAATTATTAATTAATGGGGATATATTAGAATCCATCATCAACGGTACCCAGGAATTCTTTGATACACTTAAATCCTATGGGGTTAATATTCATTATTTAGGAGGAGAAACAGCAGACGTGGGCGATGTAGTTAGAACGGTTGCTGTGAATGGGACCATGACTTCAAGGTGGCCTAAGCATAAATTAATCACCAACGATTTAATTGCGGAGGGGGATGTAATTGTTGGTTTTGCCAGTGCCGGTAAAGCGCATTATGAAACGGAGTACAATAGTGGATTGGGTAGTAATGGTTTAACCAGTGCAAGACATGATGTATTAGAAAAGCATTATGCCAATCAATATCCTGAATCATTTGAACCACAATTGCAAGACAGTGTGGTATACATTGGCAAAAACAGAATGACCGATACCATGCAAATTAACGGCGAGTCTATTTCTATTGGGAAACTATTATTGTCTCCCACTAGAACCTATGCTCCATTGATGAAGCAATTATTGGATGCGCATTTTGACCAAATACACGGCGTAATCCATTGCAGTGGCGGTGGTCAAACCAAGTGTATGAAATATTTACCCAAGCCCTTGCATATTATTAAAGACAATTTGTTTACCCCACCACCGGTGTTTGAATTAATCAGAGAAAATTCAGGAGCAGATTGGAAAGAAATGTATCAAGTGTTTAATATGGGACATCGGTTAGAAATTTTCACCAATGAAGCAACAGCCCATAAAATGATTGAAACTGCTGCAATATTAGGAATTGAAGCTCAAATTGTAGGGAGGGTAGAAGCGGCAAAAGCGGATCAATCTTCTTTACTGTTGAAGGGTTCTTTTGGAGAAGTAACTTATCAATATTAACGATAGCTTAGCGGCGGAGCACTTATATTTGTAATACTATATTATGTACAATATGTCTGAAACAGTAGTCTCTATAAAGAACGTAAATATATACCAAGGCAATACCCTGATTTTGCAAGATGTAAATTTTACCATTAACAAAGGAGAGTTTGTTTACCTAGTAGGTAAAACCGGAACAGGTAAGAGCAGCTTATTAAAAACCTTATATGGTGAATTAACACTCACCGAAGGAGAAGCATCTGTAGTAGGATTTGATTTAAGAGGAATGGATTGGAAGAAAGTTCCATTTTTGCGTAGAAACCTTGGGGTCGTATTCCAAGACTTTCAACTCTTAACCGATCGAAATGTACATGAGAACCTCAAGTTTGTTTTAAAAGCTACAGGCTGGAAAGATGAACGTTTGATGGAGGAAAAAATAGCCGATGTTTTAGAGAAAGTTGGCTTAAAAAGCAAGGGCTTTAAAATGCCTTTTGAAATGAGTGGTGGCGAACAGCAAAGGGTTGAAATAGCCAGAGCGCTGCTTAACTCCCCCAAACTAATATTGGCAGATGAGCCAACGGGGAACTTAGACCCAGAAACCAGTGACGAAATCATGCAATTGCTGTTTCAAATTGCCAAAGACTATGGCACTTCAGTGGTGATGGCTACCCATGATTTTATTGTAATCAATCGTTACCCCAGCAGAATGCTGAAAACGGAAAACGGAAAAGTAGCAGATAGTGCAGCGCACTAACCCCAGATCCAACCAATTTGTTTTATTGCATTGGCTTCATTGTTAAATCGTGGTACCAATACTTTATTGCGTAACCTGATTTCATCTTCCGTAAATGGTTGGTGGTACAATTGTGCAATTAAGTCTTTAAACGCATTGGCAGTAGTGCCCACATGACAAAGCGGTTCAAGGCCAGAATCAGCAATCATTGCTTCATTCACCACAACATGCCTACCATTGAATAGGGCATTCAATAATTTTATTTTCATGCCTGTTTTAATATAAGCAGGCAACAAATGGATATGTGCTTTCGCAATCATATCCTGCATTTCTTTTTCGGAAGGGTTACCCACTAAGCAAGAATATTTACTGGAATAAGCGATTGCTTTTAGTTTTTCTGAAGGATTTTTGCCGGCAATTACAAACGGAATCTCTAAGTTTTTAAATACTTTTTCAAGTAGCCAGATGGCTGCTTTTTCATTGGCTTCAACACTTAGGTCTCCGTGGTATAAACAATAGGAGCCAATACCTTCTTCGCAACTCAGTTTCCAATCGGGTATATATAAACTTAGTTCCTCAATATTCTTACAACCAAATTCGTGGCGATAAACATCATTGTCGGCCTCTTTAACTCCCCAAAAAGTTGCTTTGCCCGCTAAATTGGCTTCGTATTTTCTGAGTAATCTAGATTCGTTCCAATAGTAAGCTTTCTTAAAAGGGGAGCTGGCATTTCTATATAAGTCTCTATAATACTGGTATTCTATATTGTGCAAGCGTACAAAACAAGCTCGTTCTTTAAACCGATCATCTTGTAGTAAATAAGTACAATGTACCCCTTCCATAAATATCGGATGGTCGTCTTTCAGCAAATTTTGATACAGATCTTCATTTATGCGGCTACTTACTATATAGGGTAACTTACTCGAAAAGCCCTTATGCCCCTCAGTTCGTTGATAGTAATGTACACTCTCACAATATTGGTCCAAGGCTTTTTGTTGGCCACGTCCATAGTCAAAACAGTGAAAATGTACTTTAATACCCTGTGCATGAAAAGCAGGTAGTTTATAAAAAACGTCGGTTGCACCCCCATAATTAGCAGGGTAGGGAACGTCAAAAGAAATTATATGTAAGTGCTTTTCCAAAATTAGAGGCGGCTATAAAAGGCAATTAATTGATTGGACTCGTTCTCCCAGTTCAACACTTTAGTTGCTTTGGAGCATTCTTGTTGGAGTCTGTTGTAAAGAACATCATCAGATAGCAAATTGTTCAAAGCAGTTGCAATTGTGGAAGGTTCTATATTATTGATTAGCAAAGCAAATGGATTTGCTTCAACAATTTCGGCATACATCGGATAGTTGACACATACCTGTGGAATACCTGCAGCCATATAATCAAAAAAACGGTTGGCCAAAGAATAGAATTGGTTAACCCCCTCTGCTTCAAAAATGGTGATTCCAATATGAGCCAATGGGGTAAGCATTTTTAATTCGGCAGGGGGTATGGGGGGATGGATAAAGACCTTTTGATCTAGCCCATACTCCTGAATTAAGGCGGTTGTTTGGTTTAGAAAGTTGCCTTGTCCTACTATTAAGAGGGGGGCATTTACCCATTGCATCGCAGGAATCAGTTGTTCAAACCCTCTTCCATGGTTAACAGCACCTTGATATATTATAAATTTTGATTTAAACTGATTATTAATTAATTGTACAAGTTTATTTGATGTAAAATTATATATATTTTGAGGGTTATTAATGGGGTATTCTGCCAAAACGTCGCCTTTTTGGGTGGTTTTTGTATGGCTGATATTCGGCTGATTTTGGATGGATGGGAGGTTTCTGATGACTTCAAATTTAATTTGAAGTTGATCATAAAACAGGCCGGCTAAATGTTGGTTTACCGTATAACCCTGTTTAAAATGGGGAACCGCTATTCGTTCTATCCATTTCCAGACCTTTTGTACCATGTGGCGACTCCTAACTTCCTTCATTTCAGTAAAGTACTCATGGGCATCGTATACTCTTTTCTTACCCCTGAACCAAGTGGCCCACCATACAGGTAGGATGGTATCTAAGTCAATTGCACAAGCAATATCGTATGATAATGAGCATAATACGATAAATAACTTGGTATTAAATTCTATATAAAACAAAGGTCCCTTCTGGAAAAAGCAATTCAAACGTTGTTGTTGGTAAGAAGCTTGATAAAGTGGTGGAATGGGCAGCGGGATAGAGCTGGGCCTGTTAACCCCTATAATCCGAACCAGGAACCCTTTAGCGGCTAAGCTACTGCAGATTCGATGCATCCGCTGGTCGTAGCTAATATCATTGGTAACAGTGAAAACAATGGACTGCATAACACAAATATAGTTTCAATCAAGTGGTCATGATTTATTCACGAATTTAGGTGGATAACTCCTTCATTATTTATTTTAAGTATAGCTTAAATTAAATAATGAATAAAGTTTTTAATTAATTGATTAATAATTATTTATGTATTTTGTTTGGTCATTTTTCTATTCCTTTTCTATAGCTAGTTGTTTTTATTCTACACTTGTTATTCACAATAGCCCTTTAGCCCTATCAATTCTTCTTCTTTTACCTTATGTTCGCAAGTACTAAACAACGATAACGTGAGATTAAAATCATTAGAAATCAAGGGGTTTAAAAGTTTTGCTGATAAAACAGTGGTAAGCTTTGACGAAGGCATAACAGGGATTATTGGTCCGAACGGTTGTGGTAAAAGCAATATCATCGATAGTATTCGTTGGGTAATTGGGGAGCAAAAGATTTCTGCATTAAGAAGTGAAAATTTGGAAGCACTGGTTTTCAACGGAAGTAAAACTCGAAGTGCAAGTGGATTGGCGGAAGTGAGTTTAACTTTTGAGAATACCAAAAACCTACTACCTACCGAATTTAGTACGGTAACGGTTACCAGAAGATTTTATAAAAATGGAGAAAGTGAATATAGGCTGAACGATGTTACCTGTAGGTTGAAGGATATTCATAATTTGTTTTTGGATACTGGGGTAAGTACCGATAGTTATGCCATCATCGAATTGGGTATGGTAGACGATATCATCAAAGACAAAGAAAATAGCCGTAGACGGATGTTGGAGCAAGCGGCTGGAATTACCATATACAAAACCCGTAAAAAAGAAGCCAAGAATAAATTAGATGCTACAGAGCAAGACTTAGCTCGTATTGAAGACCTCTTGTTCGAAATCAATAACCAGTTAAAAACTTTGGAGAGCCAGGCGCGAAAGGCAGAGAAGTTTTATGAAATTAAAAAAGAGTACAAAGAAGTAGCGGTTGAATTGGCCAAAGCTGCTTTGGAAGGTTTCAATATTTCTTATCGTGATTTAACCGAGCAACAAGAGCTTGAAATGGATAAGAAAATGCAGCTGGAAGCGGAAATTGCCACTGAAGAAGCGGCAATTGAGCAAGAGAAAGTGGCATTTATTACTCAAGAAAGAGCCCTTCAGAGTATGCAACAGGGTTTTAATGAGTTGCAACAAAACCTTCGTTCAACGGAAAACGACAAAAACTTAGCGAGTCAAAAGCTACAATACCTTAAAGAAAAAGAAACCAGCTTAAAGGATTTCTTAGAAAAAGCCGAAGGTCAATTAAAAACCATTGGCGATTCCATTGAATACTCTCAAATGCAAGTGGGTGAGGAAGAATCGAACTTGGCTGTATTGCAAGATCGTGTAACGGAAGCAAAAGCGGAAGTAGAAACCAAGCGCCAGGTATTTGATGAAAAGCGTTCGGGGGTAGATGCGGTTAGAAACCAGTATCAACAATTTCAACGCAATCAATTTGATGCAGAGAAAAAAGTAGCTGTTGCCGATACTTCCATTCAGAATTTACAAAGAATGCAATTGCAGTTGTCTGATGAAAGAACCAATCGTTTACAACAGTTAGACCAATTGCAGGCTGAAAGTGCTGAAAAGGAAGAAGCCTTAGAAATGAAGCGGATTGATTTGGTTCAATTGCAAGAGCAGCACGAAAAAACAAAAGAGCAGATTTTTGAAACCCAACAACAATTAGAAGTGTTGAGAGGGGAATTGGCCGATGAAAACCGCAAATTAGATGCTAAGCGCAACGAATTCAATTTGTTGAAAAGCTTGATTGATTCTATGGAGGGTTATCCAGAGAGCATTAAGTTCTTGCATAAGAACAATGATTGGAATCATGCAGCGCCTATTTTATCGGATATTATTTATGTAAAAGAAGAATACCGAACCGCAGTTGAAAATGTATTGGAGCCTTATTTGAACTATTATGTGGTAAATAATTTAGCGGAAGGATTAAAAGCGGTTCATTTATTAGATGATAATAAAAAAGGCAAAGCCAATTTCTTTTTATTAGACCAGTTTGCCAATTTCCAGAATAATACCCATCAACCAGCCAATACCTTAAAAGCATTGGACGTGATAGAAGTAGACGATCAGTATTATAAACTAGCCGAATACTTATTGGGCAATGTATATATTGGGGAAAACGAAGAAGCCATCCATCACTCAAACGGGGCAGTTGTTTTAGAAAAGTCGGGTAAATACGTTAAAGGGAAATATACCCTTACCGGAGGAAGTGTTGGATTATTTGAAGGTAAAAAAATTGGTCGTGCTAAAAATTTAGAAAAATTAGCAGAAGAAATTCAAGACCAAGAATCGGTGGTAAGTTTATTAAAAGCAGATATCCAAGCCAAGCACAATGAAGTGATTGCTTTTAGCGATCAATTGAAAGAGCATGCTATCAGGGCTACAGAGCAAGAGATCAATCAATTGACCAATCAAGTTTTTGCTGCTAAAAATAAAATAGAAAACCTACAGGCTGCTCAGCAAAACGGAGAGCATCGCCTAGCTGATATTGAAGGTCGTTTGCAAGATGAGCAAGATGCTATTGCAGAAACCAGAGAAGTATTGATTGAGTTAAATGTTCAATTGCAAAATACGGCTGAGCAAATGCGCAATTTGGAGCAAGACTACCAAGAATCGGAGCAGGCTTATCATTTTGCATCTGGTCAGTTTAATGAAACCAATTTACAGTTGACTCGTCAACAGAGTAAATTAACTACTATTAAGCAAGAGTTATTATTTAAAGAGAATCAATTGAATGATTTGCACGAGCAAATCAAGAACAATACAGCACAATTAGCAGAAGCAGAGCAGGCGATTGTGGCTGGAGTGGCTTCTTTACAAGAAGTAGAGCAATTATTGCTTGAATTAATGCGCAATAAAGAAGTTGAAGAAGTTAAACTGAACGAAGCAGATCAGGCTTATTACAATTATAGAAATGCTTTGCAAGAAAAAGAGAGTGCGCTTAGGATGAAAGTGAAGAGCAAGGAAATGATTGATCATTTGGTAAATGAGCTAAAAGATAAACTCAATGAACTCAAATTGCAATTGGCTGGAATGAAAGAACGTTTGCATGTAGAGTTTAAGATTGAGCTAGACGAGATCCTTGATCAACCTAGAACTTCTGATACTCCTTTAGAAGAATTGCAAGCAGCTTCAGATAGAATGCGCAAGCGCATGGACAATATGGGTGAAGTAAACCCTACAGCCATTGAAGCTTATACTGAAATGAAGAAGCGTTACGACTTTATTTTAGAACAAAAGAACGACTTGGTTACAGCAAAAGAAAGTTTGTTGCAAACCATTCTAGAAGTAGAAGAAACGGCCAATCAATTGTTCTTAGAAACTTTTAATAAAGTAAGAGAGAACTTCCAAAAAGTATTCAAGGCTTTGTTTACCGAAGAAGATACTGCCGATATGTTGATGGTAAACCCAGATAACTTAGCAGATACGGGTATTGAGATTGTGGCCAAGCCCAAAGGCAAACGTCCTAGCTCTATCACCCAGTTGAGTGGAGGAGAAAAAACCCTGACTGCAACCGCCTTGTTATTTGCCATTTACCTAATTAAGCCTGCACCATTCTGTATTTTGGATGAAGTAGATGCGCCTTTGGATGATGCCAACGTTGGTAAATTCACCCAAATGATTAAGAAATTCAGTGATAATTCTCAGTTCATCATTGTAACCCACAATAAGCAAACCATGGGAGCTGTAGACGTGATTTACGGGGTAACCATGCAAGAGCCAGGGGTTAGTAAACTGGTCCCTGTAGATTTCAGGAGTTTGAACTAACTGTATAAAGATTACCTTTGCGCCTCCATTTTATTATTGGGGGCGCTTTTATTATATATATGAAGTACGAGAAAGAAATTAACCGAAGAAAAACATTTGCCATCATCTCTCACCCAGATGCTGGTAAAACCACTTTAACTGAGAAGTTATTGTTATTTGGAGGTGCCATTCAAGTGGCAGGTGCGGTAAAGAGCAATAAAATTAAGAAAGGGGCTACTTCCGATTTCATGGAAATTGAACGCCAAAGAGGAATTTCTGTGGCCACTTCAGTAATGACTTTCGAGTACCAAAATATTCTCATCAATTTATTGGATACGCCCGGCCACAAAGACTTTGCGGAAGATACTTATCGTACCCTTACTGCTGTAGACAGTGTTATCTTGGTCATTGATAGCGTGAACGGGGTAGAAGCACAAACCCGAAGATTGATGGAAGTATGTCGCATGCGTGACACACCAGTGATTGTGTTCATTAATAAAATGGACCGTGATGGTAAGAACAGATTCGACCTTTTAGAGGAAATTGAAAAAGAATTAGGAATATCCTTGCACCCAATGACCTGGCCCATCAATAGTGGAAAGGAATTTAAAGGGGTATATAATTTAGATAATAAGAGCTTACGCCTATTCACGGCAAGTACCAAGGCCGAAGAGGATGATGTGATTGCCATTACTGATTTAGCAGACCCGGTGTTGGACGCTAAAGTGGGTGTTCGCGATGCCAATCAATTAAGAGAAGATGTAGAATTGATTGATGGGGTATATGGAGACTTAAATCCAGCAGATTATTTAAATGGGTCTATTGCACCAGTGTTTTTTGGCTCTGCGGTAAATAATTTTGGGGTGAAGGAAATGCTAGACACTTTTATTAGAATTGCTCCAGTTCCTCGATCTCGTGAAACCACCACCAGAACCATTGAAGTAGGGGAAGAAAAATTCAGTGGATTTATTTTTAAGATACATGCCAACCTTGATCCAAAACATAGAGATCGTATTGCATTTATGCGAGTATGTAGCGGTAAGTTCGAGCGCAATAAATATTTTCACCATGTACGTTTAGATAAAGACATGCGGTTCAGTAATCCATATAGCTTCATGGCTCGCTCTAAGGAAGTAGTGGAAGACGCTTATGCAGGTGATGTAGTGGGTTTATTTGATACGGGTAATTTTAAAATTGGTGATACCATGACCGAAGGAGAGAACTACTATTTTAGTGGTATCCCCACTTTCTCTCCAGAAATATTTAAGGAGTTGGTGAATAAAGATCCAATGAAAACCAAGCAGCTCGAAAAAGGAATCAGCCAGTTGACTGATGAAGGGGTTGCACAATTATTTACCCAACATGGGGGCAATAAGAAAATCATTGGTTGTGTGGGCGAATTACAATTTGAAGTAATTCAGTATCGTCTTTTACAAGAATATGGCGCAGCCTGCGAATTCAGAACCCTTCCTTTTTATAAAGCCTGTTGGTTAACCAGCAAAGACCCTAAAAAATTAGAAGACTTCTTAAGATTCAAACAACAAAACGCCGCTGCTGATAAAGACGGACAGCCCGTTTATTTAGCACAAAGCGAATGGTTCTTGAATACAGAAATCACCAATAACCCCGATATCACTTTCCATTTTACCAGTGAAGTGCACAAGTAATACTTGTTCATGATGTACATTTAAGGAAATTGTATCTTTAAGTGTATGAACAAATTACTCGGTTTTATTGATTTGCAAAGTGGCGAAGAAGAGAAAGCCAAAGTGCTAGACAATGTTGTGCGCAATACCAGCTTTAGAGGTGCAAATTTGTGGATATTGGCATGTGCTATTGTGGTGGCTTCTGTTGGGTTGAATGTAAATTCTACAGCCGTAATAATTGGCGCCATGCTTATTTCTCCTTTGATGGGGCCTATTGTTGGCGCTGGTTTTGCATTGGGAACTTACGATTTTGCTTTATTGAAAAAGTCGGGCAAGAATTTGTTGATTGCTACTGTGGTGAGCTTACTGGTTTCTACCTTATATTTTTTAATCAGTCCTTTTAAAGGTGCACAAAGTGAATTATTGGCCAGAACTTCGCCCAATATTTATGATGTATTGATTGCTTTTTTTGGTGGCTTGGTAGGGGTTATTGCAATTACAAGGGCCGAAAAGGGTAATCCTATTCCTGGAGTAGCTATTGCAACGGCGCTGATGCCCCCTTTGTGTACAGCAGGGTATGGGTTGGCCATGGGCAATTATGCGTACTTTCTAGGAGCGCTATTTCTTTATACCATTAATTGTTTTTTCATTGGGATTGCCACTTTTGTGATAGTGAAATACTTAAAGTATCCATTGGTAAATCATGTTGATAAAGTAAAACAGAAACAAATTAGAATTGCGATCAGTGCCCTGATAGTATTGTTGTTGGTGCCGAGTATCTATTTTGCATATGAAATGATTCAGGAGAAAAAATTCAGAGCTAGGGCAGATGAATTTATCAAAACAGAATTTACAGAAAAGGGACAAATGGTAGTCCACAAAAAAGTAGCTGTATTCCCAATCGCTAAAATCGAATTGGCATTTTTAACCAAGCGGTTTAGTAATCGTGAAATTGATTCTCTTCAAAAAAAATTAGTTCAATACAATCTTCCAAATACTCGGTTAGTGATTTTACAAGACTCTATTATTGCCAATCCTTCTACTGCCAATGATATTGGCTATATACTCTCCGTTCAGAAAGAGTTGGAAAAACAATCGCTCAATCAAGAACAGATTTTTAAAGAGTTGGCTATTTTATTTCCTGATATAGTTCCCGTTTCTATGGGCAATCACGACTATTATTTGGGCACAGATAGTAGCAAGCAAGTAACGGTTTTGTTGTATCAACATACCAATGGATTAGATAGTACAAGCGCCTCAAAACTTCAAGCATGGTTAGCGCAAAAATTGCAAAGTGCGCATATTGAGTTAATTCGTAAATAAAGGGTTGATTATGAAAACAAAGATTTTTTGCTTAAGTGCTTTCTTCCTGATTGCAGGAATGATTAGGGCTCAATCTCAACCCCAATTGCGTTACACTGTTTCAATGCCACAGGCGGCAAAGGGAAAATTTCATATAAGCCTTGATGCTGCTTGGTTTAACCAAGATTCTGTTGTGCTAAAAATGCCCAACTGGATGCCTGGCTACTATCAGTTAATGAACTATGCCAATACAGTAGATTCTTTTGTTGCACAAAATATCAATGGCACTCCATTAACAGTTAGAAAGACTAATAACAATACATGGGTAATTCTCAATAAAAAGAACAGTCCTTTTCGCGTTACTTATCAAATTCAAACAAAGCGAAAATTTGTTGCCAATAGTTTTATTGACAGTGCCCACGCATATATAGTGCCTGCTAATCATTTTATGTATGTAGCGTCTATGCTACAACTGCCGGTTCAAGTAAAGATCAACAGTGCCGATCAACCTAGATTCAAAAAAATTGCAACCGGATTAGAACTGGTGAAAGGGAAAACCAATGTTTTTACTGCACCCAATTTTGATATCTTGTATGATTGCCCCATTTTAGTTGGAGACTTACATGAATTACCAGCTTTTAAGGTAAGGGGTGTACCTCATCGTTTTATTGGGTATAATATGGGCAGTTTTGATGAAGTACTTTTCATGAATACATTGCAAAAAGCCATTGAACAAGGGGTGAATATTATTGATCATATTCCGTTTAAGGAATATACTTTTATTGGAATTGGTCCGGGTAGAGGTGGCATAGAACACTTGAATAATACCACGGTAAGTTTTAGTGGTAATGAGTTAAAAACGCCGGCTGATATTAATCGAATCATGAACTTTTTAAGTCATGAATATTTTCACCATTACAATGTGAAAAGAATAAGACCTGTAGAGTTAGGGCCTTTTGATTATGATAAAGGGAGTAAGACCACCCAGCTTTGGATTAGCGAAGGCTTATCGGTTTACTTTGAATACTTAATGGTGAAACGGGCTAAGATTGTAGACAGAACAATGTTTCTAAACAATATTGCCAATAATATTACGGCTCACGAAAATAACCCCGGCAAAGCTTACCAAAGTTTATTACAAGCCAGTTACAATACATGGGCCGATGGGCCTTTTGGCACCAGTGGGGCCGATAAAAACAAAGCCATTTCGTATTATGATAAAGGCCCTATAGTGGGTATGTTATTAGACCTTGCTATACGCAATGCGTCAAACAATCAATTCAGTTTAGACCATGTAATGAGGCTTATGTATAAAACATATTATCAGCAATTGCAAAGAGGTTTTACAGATGCTGAATTTCAAGCAGCCTGCGAACAGATGGCAGGCAAGTCTTTGGCTAATGAGTTTGAATATATATCTACCACCAAAGAGTTGGATTATCAAAAATACCTAGGCTATGCTGGATTAACCCTTACCAGTACAGAAGTAGAAAAGTCGGGGCAAAAAAAGCTGCAATATAAAATTGGTGTATTGCCATCACTTAATCCAGATCAATTGGCTATTTTAAACAGTTGGTTGGGGGATTAAAATCTCCGTTAAAACACGGTTGTTCACCTTTTCGCTATACCTTATTTTGGTACAATAATGTAGGTGTATGCGAAACAAGTATTCATTTTTTCTCCTCCTGCTGATATTGGGACTAGGTAGTATCATTGGGTCTTGCACACGAATTCCATTACAAAGCATCACTTTGTCAGAGCGTATTCAAGAGGAAGGAGCTAGAATGCATCAATTAAATCTATTGCTGATTCAACAATTATTTTCTGAAAAAAAAGCAAGGGTCAATGATTTTATCAAGAACGAGTATACGCCAAGTATTATTCATAAAATGACCAGTGATTTGGATGAAGACCTAGATGTTAAATCGGAATTGCCACAAATAATGGCTGCAGCACTGCCCATGATTAATGAGCGTCAATATGCCATGCAAATGGCGCTAGATTCTGCAAAAATTAAAATTGTGGATCAGCTCAATGCTGATTTTACAAAATATAATATGGCTAATGCCGAAATGAAAAAATTACTAGAATCTGCAGTAAAATTGAATGAAGAAAAAAAGCAATTATTGAATCAATCGAATTGGTTTAAGAGGAAGGGTATTGATTACGACCAATTGGCTGAACTATTGGATCGATTCATTTATTCATCTGGAAATATTGGCGGGCTGATTGTGAATTTGAACAAGGATTTAAATAAAGTATTGAACCAATAACAGCTGTTATGAATAATCAATGGCAAAAGAAAGCAAAACAAGCACAAAAAGAAACAGATGCTGCGTTGTCCAATCAGATTGCTCAATTAAGTAGCATAAAGCAACAAGAGATAAACCAATTATTGGCTGAAAATTCAATGAATACTGCGGATTTTAATCAGTTAATTAAGCTCATTAAAGACCAAACAAAAAGCAATAATGATAAAATAAAAGCGCTATCCAATATCCAGAATGGATTAGAAATTTTAGTAGGCTTGGTAGGCAAATTGATTTAGTCCATTATGCGTTCCCCTCAAAATCCTTAATTTTGCCCTCTCATGAAGGCAAAAACACTCAAAAAGGATAAGGTTAATATTATTACCCTAGGTTGCAGTAAAAATTTAGTAGACTCAGAAGTATTAAGTGGTCAACTGGCTGCTAATGATATTGATGTAGTGCATGAGAATGCCAAATTAGATCACAATATTGTGGTGGTGAATACTTGTGGATTCATCGATAAAGCCAAAGAAGAAAGTATCAATACCATTTTAGACCAGGTGGAACTCAAGCGTAGAGGTAAATTAGACAAGGTATATGTTACTGGTTGTTTAAGTGAGCGATACAGAGGAGATTTAGAAACTGAAATGCCAGAAGTAGACGCTTGGTTTGGTACCTTAGAATTACCCTTGATTTTAAAACAATTTGAAGCCGATTATAAAGCAGAATTGTTGGGTGAACGTATGTTGAGTACTCCCAAGCATTATGCTTATTTAAAAATTGCAGAAGGTTGTAATAGAACTTGCTCTTTTTGCGCCATTCCATTAATGCGGGGGAAACATATTAGTAGATCAATAGAAGACCTAGTTAAGGAAGCGGAATCTTTGGTTCAAAAGGGCGTGAAAGAAATTATGTTGATTGCTCAAGAGCTTACTTATTATGGTTTAGACCTGTATAAAGAACGTGCATTACCTAAATTATTGGATGCGCTGGCCGATATAAAAGGATTGGAGTGGATTAGATTACATTATGCTTATCCTAGTAAATTTCCTTTAGAAATTCTAGAAGTAATGCAACGTAGAGACAATATTTGTAATTACCTAGACATGCCTTTGCAACATGCAAGCAATCGTATGCTCAAAGCCATGCGCCGGAATATCACTCGTGAAGAAATGTCTGAATTGATTCACCAGATTAAAGCAGCTGTTCCAGGAATTTGTTTAAGAACCACTTTGATTGCTGGTTTCCCGGGGGAAACTGAAGAAGACGTAGAAGAATTGAAAGCATTTTTACAAGAACACCGTTTTGATCGGGTAGGTATTTTTAATTATAGTCATGAAGAAAATACCAGTGCGTATGATTTAGAAGATAATGTTCCTGCTGAAGTAAAAGCGGCTCGTGCACAAGAAATTATGGAAGTGCAGCAAGAAATTTCATACGAGAAGAACCAAGAAAAAATTGGGAAGGTTTTTAAAGTATTAATTGATAAAAAAGAAGCAGGACGTTACTTAGGTAGAACAGAATTTGACAGTGTAGAAGTAGACAATGAAGTAGTCATTCACAGCACAAAAAAATTACCTATTGGTGAATTTGTGCAGGTGAAAATTACCAAAGCCTACGATTACGATTTAGAAGGAGAAGTAGTTGCTTAATTGCTAGGATTATAATTTAAATCCTAGCGTTAGCATGATATTTCCTCTGTTGCCACGTTGCTCTGCAAATGTATTGGGCTTATCATTTAAACGATAAGCAAATACAGCATCCCTATTCATGATATGTGAATAAGAAAGGTCTATGAAAATGCCTTTATTACGATATCCTAATCCACCTGTACCAATGACTCTACTGGCTTTCAAAGCTTCATCTTGGTAAGGGCTTCCGAAATAAGCTGCACCCAATCTGAACATTACGGTATTGAATTTTAATTCGCCTCCAATTTTTGCGTTGATATTGCCTTTATAATTATCAATGATGGCTTCATTTAATGCGGCGTAATAATCGCGAAAACCTGCATCTGCTGCATTTTCTCCTGTTACAGCAAATCTTGCTCCTTTGTAATGCACATATTCAATATCTGCACTAATAAAACCTCTTTGTAAGCGAGTGTCTTTAATTTCTCTGAAAACAAGACTAAAGCTACCAATGGCTCTCCATGGAGTGGTCATACTATATTTGCTGGTACCAGCGCGCCCATTGTTTAAATTGTCACTGCTCTCAGAGCGTCTTCCTGCATAGCCTTCTGTATCTGCAATCATAGAAGATCGGATTCGATCGGTCATTGAGATTATTTGCGGACTATGGAATGAAAATCCAATTCTTACAAATTCAGTAGGCTTATAGATGGTACCTAATTTCAATCCTATACCAGCACCCTGTGAAGTATAGGTTTCTCTATATTCAAAAAAGTTAAATTGATTGGTAGGGTCGTTGGTAATATCTCTTTCGCTGTAAACTAATTCTCTGGTGTATTTAATAAGGGGAATTGTAAAGCTTCCTCCTACATAGAGTTTATCCGCCATATTTCCTGCAACCCCCAAAGCAATTTCATTGAACCCACCACTGGTTCTTGCGTTGTAAGATTGAGTAACACCAGACGATAGTGGAACCAGGCTTTGGTATCCAGCAAATGCACCTCCAGGACCTCTTAAAGTGTCTACTAAAAAAGTTCTGAAAGCCAAAGATGACCCAAAAATATAGTTGCTCAAAGCAGCATTGGTATCGGCTCTATCACGGGTTAATTCTTCTAAATATTTTTCGGTAAATGAGCTGAAATTATTTTGGCCACTAAAACTTACTTGGTTATTATAATTGGCCAATTGGTTTACCGAAATGGCAAATGCAGAACTAGTCCATTTACTATACCCCGATCTATTCATTCCTCCTAAAACAAGTCCACTTGTTCCTAATGCCAATCCAGATTTGTTGGTACTAGAGTCTGTTCCTCGGTAATTGAATTTATTATTATTGAGTAAAAAACCTGGTGATAAAACCAGCTCTCTTGTTTTATATAATCCAATACCCGCGGGGTTTACGTGGTTAGCAGTAATATCTCCTCCTAAGGAGCCCATCACTCCACCTATTGCCATATTTCTGGCAGTTCCGTTAGACGTAAACCATGAAGCTCTAAGTGCTTCTTCGGGGGTTTGTGCTGTTGCGGTTTGAGCAAAAATGGCCAGTCCGCTTAATAAAAAGCCGAAATATTTTTTCATACAAAAGGTTAATTAGTTTCTACCACCACGTCCTGTGCTGGTACTAGATCCAGTGCTTTTAAAACCACCACTCGCGCCACCAGCATTACTGCTAGTTGCAGGAGTTCCATTAGAGCTATTTCCAAACGTTCTAACAGATCGATCAAAAGTGGTTGCAGATCCACCAGAAGTGTTAGGATTTGCAAATACACGTTTCACTAAATTTCCAAAATTATTGCTGCTATTGGTTCCACCAGGAGCGTACCAATTTCCACCTTTTACATTGTTACTATTGTTATAGTTTCTATTTCTCAATGCATTTAGGTTTGATCCAGCATTAAAAGAAGGGGTGATAAATTTAGGATTTGCATAGTTTAAGACAGAGAACATAGGATTTCCCCAGCCCATTCGATTCCCAAAAATTCCGCCATTCCATCCACCACCATAAAAGTTATTCCATGCATTAATGCCTGGTCTAAATCCAAAGCCAATACTCCATGGGTTCAAATTAAATCTGAATGGGTCTTGAATCCAAGGATTAAACGAATTGAAATGATTAAAACTATATGGAGCGAAATCATGACGCATATCGTTCCAATAGCTAAAATTATCGATGGTGCTCCAACGATTCCTATTAGCTACCCTCATGCGTAAATAGCGATCATCCATAGTGCTCACAAATTCTTGATAACGTTCGTCGTTATTATTGTTTGAGGCAGAGGATTCTACTTCTTGTCCTGGCGAAAAATAAACATCATCAGGAGTTTGTCCTATTTGATAGGCTGTGCTACATCCACTCAGAAGGGTAGCAGCAATAAAAGCACTTAATACTATTTTTTTCATGATTTTCCTTTTTAGGTTCATCAATTTGGTTGGGTGAAGTTACATACATTTGCGATTAGTAACTCCTTTCAATATAATGGCAAAATACATGCCAACTAACAAATGTTAGTGTTGAGTAGGTTAAAAAAAACAAAATATTTTATGGGCAAGGAAATAACGACTAGGGCACAAGACTATTCACAGTGGTATAACGACTTAATTATCAAGGGTAATTTGGCAGACTATTCTGCTGTTAGAGGATGTATGGTAATAAAGCCCTACGGTTTTGCATTGTGGGAAAACATGCGAGATGTGTTAGATAAGATGTTTAAAGATACTGGTCACCAGAATGCTTATTTCCCACTTTTTGTGCCCAAAAGTTTATTTGAGGCAGAAGAAAAAAATGCAGAAGGTTTTGCAAAAGAGTGTGCAGTAGTTACCCATTATAGATTAAAAACGGATCCCAATAATAAAGGGAAATTAATGGTAGATCCGGAAGCAAAATTAGAAGAAGAATTAGTGGTGCGACCAACAAGTGAAGCCATTATTTGGAATACCTATAAAGGATGGATTCAAAGTTATCGCGATTTGCCATTGTTAATTAATCAGTGGGCCAATGTGGTAAGATGGGAAATGAGAACCCGTTTATTTTTAAGAACCGCAGAGTTCTTATGGCAAGAAGGTCATACTGCACATGCAACAGCAGAAGAAGCAATAGAAGAAACAAAGCGCATGTTAGATGTGTATGCAGACTTTGCAGAAAATTGGATGGCGTTGCCGGTTATTAAAGGAGTTAAATCGCCTAACGAACGCTTTGCAGGAGCCGAAGACACTTATTGTATTGAAGCTTTAATGCAAGACGGTAAAGCATTGCAAGCTGGTACTTCTCATTTCTTAGGACAAAATTTTGCAAAAGCATTTGATGTAAAATTCAGTGATAAGCAAAATAAATTAGACTATGTATGGGCAACCAGTTGGGGAGTTAGTACCCGTTTAATTGGGGGATTGGTGATGGCGCACAGCGACGATGACGGCTTGATTTTACCACCGCGAATTGCTCCAATACAAGTGGTGATTGTTCCTATCTATAAAGGCGAAGAACAGAAAACCCAAATTGATGAAGTAGTACATCAAATGAAAAAAGAAATGGTTTCATTGGGTATTACAGTTAAATATGATGATTCAGATAATAGTAGACCAGGGTGGAAATTTGCAGAGTATGAATTAAAGGGAGTACCTGTAAGAATTGCTGTAGGTGCAAGGGATTTAGAAAATAAAGTAGTAGAAGTAGCTAGAAGAGATACCAAAGAAAAACAAACGGTAGCATTAGAAGGAATTTCGGCTTATGTGAAAGACTTATTAGACAATATTCAAGTGTCTATGTACAATAAAGCAAAAGCATTTCAACAAGAGAATATTCGAAATGCCGATACTTGGGATGAGTTCGTTCAAATCCTAGATACCAATGCGGGTTTTGTGTCTGCACATTGGGATGGTACGGCAGAAACAGAAGATAAAATTAAAGAGTTAACAAAAGCTACTATCCGTTGCATTCCTTTGGATAATCCTCAAGAAGATGGGCAATGTATTTTATCTGGAAAAAAATCTACCCAAAGAGTTCTTTTTGCGAGAGCATATTAATATATTTATTAAATGGAATATAATAAATATAATCTCGTTTTCAAGGGCAGTGGATTTGAGTATTTAAAAATTCAGTTAGTGAATATTATACTTACCATTATTACCCTTGGTTTGTATTATCCTTGGGCTAAAGCCAGAACGCTTCATTTCTTTTACGGCAATACCCTTTTTAATAATCAACCTTTTGTATTTACTGGTACAGGATCAGAAATGTTTAAAGGATTTATAAAAGCATTTTTACTCTTAATGGGGGTATATGCAATAGTTGTTTATTTAGCTTTAAATGAACAGGAATTGGTAGGGATTGTTTTGTTGTATATTTTTCTAGTATTGATTATTCCATTCGCCATTCATGGTTCTTATAGATATCGGTTTGCCAAAACAGTTTGGAGTGGTATTCGATTTGGCTACATGGGCGATAAATGGGAATTGTTTTTTTTATGTATAAAAGGAACGATATTAACCATTTTCACATTTGGTATTTATGGGGCTTGGTTTGCCATGAATTTGAGAAGATACCTACTCTGTAATGTAAAAATTGGGGATGCAAGATTTGCATACAAAGGGGTAGGAGGTGAATATTTTTGGTTAAATGTTAAAGGATATATCTTAACTATTATCACATTTGGTATTTACTTTTTCTGGTGGCAAAAAGATCTGTTTAATTATTTTGTTGATAATTTAAGGCTTACCAAAGATGACCAAACCATGCTTATTCGATCAACTGCTAAAGGCGACGATTTTCTAGTTTTAATTCTAGTTAATTTACTCTTGTTTGTATTTACCCTGGGATTGGCAACACCTTGGATTATTGTGCGATCTACTAAATTTATTATGGAACATATTTCATTAGATGGAACAATTGCATTTGATGAGCTAAGACAAACACAAGCCAATTATAGTGATGCTACAGGAGAAGATATTGCAGACTTTTTAGACTTTGGATTTATTATATAATGGAGCAAGTTTATCCCGTAGACTTTTTTGATGGAATGCAGGCTGGTGCAAAACCTGCTTTGATGTATTTTAATGCGGAAGGTATTTTTATTCAATTGGGTCAGTACTGGAATAAAGAAGATTCGGTATTGTTTTATAATTACCATCAATGTAAAACCCAACAAACTGGCAATGAATTATTTGTATTCTTGAATAAAGATGCTACCAATTATATTTCTTTTAGCGTAAACGGATCATTTGTTCAAGACTTAAAGCAACAACTCGAACGGAAAGATTCATCTTTTGCAGGATCCTTATTAAGAATGAATGCTTTTACATTATTGTTGATGGTCTTACTCTTATTTTCTGGAGTGTACTGGGCCATTTCAACAATTGTTCCCTGGGCGGGCTTAAAATTAATTAAACCTAAAACAGAAACAACGCTGGGAGAAAAAATGCATGAATCTATGATGCGAGGAGAAACCATAGATGAAAAGCGGACAGCTCTTTTGCAACAATTTGCAAAAGAATTACAGCTCAGTAAAGACTATCCCATTAAATTAACGGTTGTCAAAAACAAAGAAGTGAATGCTTATGCAATACCTGGTGGAAATATTGTGGTTTATACTGGTATCATAAAAGCAATGAAATCTCCAGATGAGTTGGCAGCTTTACTAGGACACGAAGCAGCCCATATTAACGAGCGACATAGTTTGAAATCAATATTAAGAAGTGCTGCAACAGGATTATTGGTATCTGTTGTATTAAATGATGTATCTGGTATTTTTTCAATTATTGTTGAAAATGCAGAGGGACTCAGAACAATGCACTTTTCTAGAGGAATTGAAGCCAATGCAGATGAAGAAGGAATGAAGCTATTGGTGAAGAACGGTATTCATCCATTAGCGATGAAGAAATTAATGCAACGATTAAAAGAAAATACTCCAGAAATTCCAGATGCATTTTCTTTTATGCTTTCTCATCCTGCAACAGATGAAAGAATTAAACATGCGAATGAATTTGCGATTCCTTATAAAAAGAGTTCCTTTGCACCCAATCCAGTATTGGATTCTTTATGGAGTGAACTAAAATAACATGAAGCAAAAAGAAATTCATCCTGCTTTACAACCCTATTTAGAAGGTAAAGCAATATTAATTGATAAACCACTGGATTGGACTTCTTTTGATGTAGTAAGGAAAATCAGGAATATCACCAGAATCGTGAAAGTAGGGCATGCTGGAACATTGGATCCATTGGCAACTGGCCTATTGATTGTTTGCACTGGAAAGTTTACAAAGAAGATTAATGAATTCATGGGTATGGAAAAAGAGTACACGGGTACTTTTACACTCGGAGCTATCACGCCAACTTACGATTTAGAATCAGAGCCAACCCAGTTTTGTTCATTTGAACACTTAACCGAAGCAGAAATTCATCAAGCTACACAGCAATTTATTGGCTTAATTATGCAAGTTCCGCCCATTCATTCAGCCATCAAGCAAGACGGGAAACCCGTTTATTTAGCTGCAAGAAAAGGGGTGGATGTAGTGCTAGAGCCCAGACCTATTACCATACACGCTTTTGAGATTGAAAAAATTGAATTGCCAATTATCCATTTTAAAGTGGTTTGTTCAACAGGTACTTATATTCGAAGCCTAGCCAACGACTTTGGAAAAGCCTTGGGTGTTGGAGGATATATGAGTAGCTTAAGAAGAACCCGTATTGGTCATTGTAAAGTAGAAGATGCCCAAACCATGGAAGGCTTTGAATCCGCAATAAATCAGCTTAAATCATTAGAAGGGTAATCCAATACCTAATTGTAGCGCAAAGTTGGGTACCCTAACTCCATTGGGGCGTATATCGTTCCAGGTAAAGTCTTTGATGCTCATCCATCCATTATTTGCAGCCCTTAATGGGTCTTTTAATTTATAAGCAAAATCTAGTCGGATTAAAAAATAAGACATATCGAATCTTAACCCTGTTCCAATACCGATGGCCATATCTCTAGTAAAACTATTTAAAGAAAAGCGCGTATCGGGATCGGTAGAAGCTGCTTTTCTAATATTCCAAACGTTACCAATATCAGCGTATAGTGCCGATCCAATTTTGAAACTTCCAATCGTGGCCAATTGAAAGCGATACTCCATATTGAACTCTAGTTGCATATCTCCAAAGCGATCACGAAACGCGTTAATAGCAGTATCCTGTTCACTTTGATTAGAACTACCTAAGCCCAGCTGCCTTAATCTCCATGCGCGCATACTATTGGGGCCACCTGCAGAAAACTGTTTAAAGAAAGGGAGGGTTGGGCCAATGATGGTATCGCCCCCATAATTATAACCTAATCCGGCAAATGCCCTATACGCTAGTTCTGACTTTGGAAATTTTACTGATTGCTTGTATTCTGTTTCTACTTTTAAGTAACGATAGATATTGCCATTAAGACCAGGAATAAAACCGAATAAACCACCTGCTTCTTCAATGGCAATTCGATAAAATTTATTTTTATTCGGATTGTTTATTCCATTGGTTGTTCTAACAAAAGATAAACTTTGGCTTACAATACTTCCTTCGTTAAAAGATGCTTTTAAAAAAGGATTTTTAATAATCAACTGGTCCAGCGAATCTAATTTGTCGATAAAATACAATTCTACGTTGATGGGCTTATATAAAAAGGAATTATTTCCTTTCTTCCATTCATATCCAAAGCTGGTAGTTAAGGTGCGAATGGTGTAAAAATTTCTTCTATCTACATACCCCCCGTTAACAGACCAAAGGGTTCTTCTATTATCAATTTTGTCTAAGCCTTTCCACCTTTTAAAAGGCTGAACAATACCGGGGAAAACATAGGTATGACCTATATTAATTAAGAAGGTTTGTAATAACTGATCGGGTTGATTGCTTGTATTTAAGATATTTAATTCGACTCCCGTTCTAAAAGTGGCAATCGATTGAATCGCGTTCTTCCAAACATTGCGATTGTTATAAGATAGGTTAGTGGTGATCCCCAATAAATTCGTAACACCAATATCTGCAATATTTCTGCTGGCCTCTAAGTCTACCGTAAAACTTTGTTTAACTGCAGGAGTCATATAAAAATACATGTCTAAAGTATCTTTATCTCTGATGGAAGGCCGAATGTCTACGTTTTGCCAAGCAGCTAATTGCCCCAACGCATTGGCTGTTTTGAAATACTTTTCTTCACTATAAATATCCCCCTTTTTTAAATAGGTATCTTCTTTTAATGGCCTAAAATTAAATAGCCCTTTCTTGTACCGCATTATTGATTCGTTGTTTCTTTTTTCTAGGAAAGAATTATCACGAATCAAACTATCTGGCACATCGGTGATTTTCGTTTCAGGATAATAATATAAATCCCCAATATGGTATTTGTAAAGTCTTGAACTGTCTTCTACTTCTCTTTGTCTGATGGTAATGTCCCAATTCGGATTTTCTTTTTTTGCTTTGGCAACTTCAGACAAAAGTTTAGCTTGTTCAAAAGGATCTAGGGTTAAAGCAAAAAGATTGGTATTATTCGAGTCTACATAGGCATACACGTCTTCTCTGGTAATTTTATAGTACCCATTTCTTCTAAAAATACCAACGATTCTATCTAATTCATTACTGATGATTTGTTTAGAATAAGCATTGCCTTTTTTTAGTAAACTCTTGCCCGATAATGTACTAGCTATTTTTTGTAAACTAGAATCGTTCATTTCATATTTTACCTGATCAATGGTAATATTTTTACCCGCATCAATATTCATGTAAACACTTGCCCTGATTTGATCCTTTACCGTATCTAATGTGAAGCGATTCGTTAAAATAGCATAATAGTAACCTTGGGCATTTAAAAAAGAATTCATAAACAAAGCAGAGCTATTGATATTGGAAGTATCAAAAACGGCTGGATTTTTTATTTTATAAAATAATCCAAACTGTTGTTGTTTAGGAACTTTTAAGCTGTCGTCCCAATAATTTTGCAAGTCGTTTAATAAACGTTTTTTCTCATCTTTGGAAAAATTGCCTTGAAGATTGATTTGGTTATTGTAAACAAAAGGAGTGTTCTTGGGATAATTCCTAACCCAAGTTCGCTTTTGTTCAGAACAAGAGGCCAGTAGCATCAAGGTGAGGAACAACCCGAAAAATACTCTGAATCTCTTATTTATTATAAACTGCATAGACAATGTTAAGCAAGATTGAGGCCAAATATATTCAAAGTTTGTACCACAAAAAACAAAGGGACGCTTTAAACTTGTTTATTGTAGAAGGGGTGAAAGGGGTAGATGAATTATTAAATAGCCATTTCAAGGTACAAAAAATAGTAGCAGTTGAAGAATGGGAGCATCCATTAATGGGAAAAGCCCCATTAGAAAGGGTTTCAGCCGAAGCCTTACAAAAAATAAGTGGTTTGCAAACAGCCAACAAAGTGCTGGCGATAGCAGAACAACAAATGGTTCAACCCGAAAAGCCTACAACAGGAAAAATCATTTTGGCATTAGATGGAATACAAGACCCTGGTAATATGGGAACGCTGATTCGTATTGCAGACTGGTTTGGCATCGATACCATTCTTGCTTCAGCCGATTCTGTAGAGCTGTACAACCCTAAAGTGATACAAAGTACCATGGGTAGTTTTATACGTGTTAAAGTGGGGTATGGTAATTTAGCAGCGCTTTTAGCAGACTCGCAAGTGCCCATTTATGGGGCATTACTCAATGGAGCTTCCATTTACCAACAGCCGGCTATTCAAGAGGGCGTGCTCTTAATAGGGAACGAATCAAAAGGAATACACGCGTCTTTAATGCCATTCATCAATTCGCCAGTACATATACCAAGAATAGGGGGAGCAGAATCGCTGAATGCCGCAGTAGCCGCAGGTATTTTACTGTCTCATTTAATCAAGCAATAAGCCTTTTATCTGAATTGGATAGCCCTAATGGGATTCACTTTTTTGATCAGTAAGGCAGGAATAATCATGACCGAAAAAGAGACCAAAAAAGTAGTTAGACAAACGGTAAGTATTTGCCACCAAATGATTTCCACAGGAGCAGTTTTTACATAATAAGCAGATTCGTCTAAGCTAATAAAACCAGTATACTGTTGAAGCCAAACGATTCCCATGCCTAAAATAAAACCACCAATAATGCCCCTGGTTGCAATGACAGCTGCATAATATAAAAACACTTTGATGATGGCAAGATCACTTGCACCCAATGCTTTTAATAAGCCAACCATTTTGGTGCGCTCTAAAATTAAAATGAGTAAACAAGTAATTAGATTAATGATGGCAACAATAGCCATGATAATGAAAATGACATTTCTATTCATATCTTGAATAGCTAACCAATCAAAGACATTGGGGTAAATGGATGCCACTGTTCTACTCATCCATTCGGTGGGTAATTCATTCATTAAAATAGCATTGAGCGAATCATAATTGGAGGAAGGCCTTGCAAAAATTTCATAGCCCCCAATCTCATCATCGCCCCAGTTATTCACCCTCGCAATTAATTTAAGGTCTGCCAACAAAAATAATTTGTCGTATTCCTCAATCCCTGTTTTGTAAAAGCCACATACCCGAAGCTTTCTGTAGCTTGTATTGCTTTCGTTTGTTCCAACAAAATAAACAGTAACAGTATCGTTTAAATGGATATTTAATAAATTGGCAATTTGCTCAGACACCAATATTTCTTTACTATAAAGGGAATCGGAAAAATGAATCCATCTGCCGCGGGTAATAAAAGGTTTAAAGCTGCTGCTATCATAGGCAGCTTCAATCCCCTTTAATAATACCCCTTCAATATTTTTGTTCGCTTCTAGTACTGCAGATTTAGTAGCAAATGCCTGAACACTGGCAATTTCCACTTTTGATTGAATTAGTTTTTCAACAGCAATATTTCTTTTAATCGGTATTTCTTCGGCCATTAACGATTTGTCGGGCTCAAAATGTTGAACACGAATATGTCCCCAAAAGCTGTATACTTTATTTGCAACGGTTTGTTGAAATCCATTCACAAAACATAAGGTAATAATCATTGCAGCAATGCCAACCGTAGTTGCACCTACCGAAAGTCGGATGATGAAACGAGAAAAAGACTGCTGTTTGCTAAAGGCAAGTCTTTTGGCTATGTAAAAGGAAAAATTCAATTGGTACGATTTTGGCTATTCCAAAGCTACTAATAATAGAATAGTTTAACTAAGTTTATACTTTATGAAACAGATTGTTTGTATTGTTTTTATCTTTTTTAACACGATTGTTCAAGGACAGGTGCAGCCCGATAAAGTATTCATGACTTCTATCAGAACCGTCAAATTATTTCCTCAAAACAATCAGTTTGCATTGCCCATCATTGGATTAAATTCTACTGATCAACTCGAATTGCATTTTGATGATTTGGGGGCTTATCCTAAAAATTATTTTTATACTTATCAATTGTGTAATGCAGATTGGACCGAAGCACAATGGAGTCCATTCGACTATATCCGTGGCTTTCAACAGAACCGCATTAGCCAATACCGCGTATCTTCTATTGCACAAGTACAATATGTTCACTATCAAGCAATGTTGCCTGAGCGATCCGCAGTACCTACCCGTAGTGGTAATTATATATTAAAAGTGTTTCAAGATGCTGATACGGCTAAGTTGTTGTTTACGAGAAGGTTTTATGTGGTAGACAATAAAGTAGGAATAGCTGCACAAATGCAACAACCCTTTAGCGCACAACTAAATCAAACCCACCAAAAAATTCAATTGGCTGTTAACACCGCTCCATTGAGTGCCATTAATCCTCAGCAAATTCAAACAACTATATTACAAAATGGGAGATGGGATAATGCAGCGCAAAAACTACAGCCTAGTTTTATTAGAGGTAGTTTATTAGAATACAATGCCGAACAAGACTGTTTGTTTCCTGCAGGAAAAGAATACCGTTGGCTAGATTTACGCAGTCTAAGATTTGAAAGTGATCGAGTGGAGCGCATTGCTAGGACATCTATACCGGTATTGGTTTATGCTAAAACGGATGCAATAAGAACCAGTTTGCGTTATTTGTGGTATAGAGATTTGAATGGGTTCAGTGATATTTCTACTACTGAATCTATTAATCCATGGTGGCAATCGGATTATGCAGAAGTTGAGTTTACGTTGGCTACAGAAAACAAGCAGCCATTTAATCAGCAATCAGTATATATCGTAGGGGAATTATCTGGAAATCAAATTAGCGATTCCTCTTTAATGGAGTTTGATGAACGTAAAGGCGTGTATTACAAGCGTTTACTGCTGAAGCAAGGATATTATAGTTATACATATGTAACCAAAGACAATAAGCGTTTGCAGGCAATTGCCAATCCTGCTTTAACCGAAGGAAATTATTGGGAAACAGAAAATAACTATACCATATTGGTGTATTATCGACCTTTTGGTGGAAGACATGATGAATTAGTAGGACTAAGACAGCTCAGCAGTTTACTACCTAATTCTCGACTTTAACAATTAACATTAGGGGGGGGAGCATATTAAGCTTATCTTTGCACTCTTATTAATTTACAATTTTTACAATGGACACACAAATTCAAGGAACTGTAAAGTTCTTTAACGAAGAAAAAGGTTTTGGTTTTATCAAGCATGATGATTCTAACAAAGAAACTTTTGTACATGCAAACGGTCTAATTGACCAAATTGAAGCTAACGATAAAGTTATCTTTGACGTACAAGAAGGAAGAAAAGGTTTGAATGCAGTAAATGTAAAACGTTTAAGCTAGTCTTAAATTACATACCTTACCTAAGGCCATCAACTTCTAGTTGGTGGCCTTATTTTTTTTATTTGAAGTATATTTGCCCTCTAATTTTTGAATATGAGCAATTTAATGAATCAGTTAGCAGAAACAACTGCCTATATTAAAACTAAAGTTGAATTTGATGCTGAGATAGGAATAATACTCGGAAGTGGTTTAGGAAACTTAGCCAATGAAATAAAGGTTGAAGTAAGCATCCCTTATAGCGAAATACCTTATTTCCCCGTAAGTACAGTAGAAGGACATGGAGGTAGTTTGATGTTTGGAGAATTGAGTGGAAAAAAAGTTTGGGTGATGAGTGGCCGCTTTCATTTTTACGAAGGCTATACGCCACAACAAGTAACTTATCCTGTAAGAGCCATGCATTTATTGGGTGTTAAAACCCTGCTGTTGTCTAATGCAGCCGGCGGTGTTAATCCCGCCTTTAGCGTTGGCGATTTGATGGTGATTACCGATCATATTAGTATGTTTATTGTAAATCCTTTATTGGGTAAAAATGAAGAAGCTTTGGGAACCAGGTTCCCAGATATGAGTGAACCTTATAGCAAGGCATTGGTATCAAAAGCTTTTGAGATTGCTACAGCAAATGGCATTCAGTTAAAACAAGGTGTTTATACAGGAGTAACGGGTCCTACCTTTGAAACCAGGGCTGAATATAAAATGATTCATGCATTGGGTGGAGATGCAGTAGGCATGAGTACCGTGCAAGAAAATATAGTAGCTGTTCATTGTGGAATGCAAGTGTTTGCAACAAGTGTAATTACTGATTTGGGCATACGCGAAGAAGAAAACGTTATCACACACGAGGAAGTGTTACAAGCAGCAAAAGAGGCAGAACCTAAGCTTACCCTTTTATTCAAAGAATTGGTTAAGGGGTTGTAAATTATACCTTGCTTTGCAAATGAAAAAGAGTGCGTTCATATTCATCTTTCTTTTGGTTGTAGGTTTTATTACTACAAGGGCGCAGTCATTTAGGCCAGGACAAATGGGCTCTTTTGGGTCGGGTAGTGCAATGCAACAACCAAGAACAGGGAAAGGCAAAAATGATTCGCTGCAGAAAAGAGACTTGTATGCAGACTCCATCACGATCTTCTATCGATATTTTGATTCGACAAGAACAAGGGTATTAGACTCTTCCATCAATGATTTTACGGCAAGATTTCCCATGCCATTTCAATATTACCATTTAGGAAATTTTGGAACGGCTGCCCAATCTATGCGCTTTAATCCACTCATGAAAGCAGGCTTTGATGCAGGTTTTCATCAGTTTGATATGTACAAGTTTACCTTAGAGAATACGAAGTTTTATCAAACCACTCGCCCCTATACAGAGTTAGGATATGTATTAGGTGCAAGGGCAGAACAAATCATCGATTTAAAACATACACAGAACAGAAAAAGTAATTTTAATTTTGGGTTCGAATATCGATTCAGTAATTCTCCTGGGTCCTTAAAAAATCAAAATGCAAGCCATAATAATTTTAGGTTTACTTCGCATTATCAAACCAATAATCGGCAGTATGAAGTATTTTTTGTGTACATGGCCAATAAGGCATCTGTATCAGAAAACGGAGGCTTAGTAGATATTAAAAAACTAGACAGTTTAGCGCTCAATGATCCCTTTGAGCTAGAAACTAGAATGGGTAGGTCAGGAGCAGCCATACGCAATCCATTTAATACCAGTGTAAGTACCGGTAACTTACAAAGAGATAATATGTTACTGATAAAGCATCATTATGATATTGGAAAAAAAGATTCAATCGTAACCGATTCTGTTACGTATAAGATTTTTTATCCTCGATTTAGGGTAGAACATATTCTGAAATATCAACAACAGCTTGCGCATTTTTTTGACAATAGTGTAGACTCTCTTCGATATAGAACTTACTTTAACTACAATACAAGAAATGCACAGTCGTTCCAATTTAAAGACAGTTGGAATATTTTTACCAACGAGTTTAGTTTACTTACATTTCCTGATAAGAATAACCAAAGTCAATTTCTAAAAGCAGGGATTGGTTTACAAAATATAAAAGGGACACTCGATACATTTAATACCGTATCGCTCAATAATATTTATGTTTCAGGAGAATATCGAAATAGAACAAAGAATCAGGTTTGGGATTTAGAAGCGAAGGGCCAATTTTATTTAAATGGATTTAACGCAGGCGATTATAGTGCATACGTTAGCATGAAACGCTTGCTGGGCAAGAAGATTGGCTTCTTGAATGTGGGCTTTCACAATGTGAACCGATCACCCTCCTATATTTTTAATAGTTTAAGTACATTCCCGATAGCCAATCGGGTAGGGTATAATAAAGAAAATATTATCCGTGTATTTGGAGTGTATGAAAATCCATCTAAAAATTTAACCATCACCGGTGAATACAATGTGGTGAGTAACTATCTTTATTTTGATAGCTTTTTTACCGCAAAACAAGAAGCCACTTTGTTTAATGTATTGCAGTTCGGCATTTCAAAGAAGATAAAATTGGCCAAATATTTAAACTGGTATGCAGAAGTAAATATGCAACAAGCCATCGGAGGAGCACCCGTTAATATTCCGTTGATCATCACCCGCAACCGATTTGCTTTTGAAGGCAACTTCTACACGAATTTGTTTTTATCTACAG
Organism: Sediminibacterium sp. FEMGT703S; assembly: GCA_002786355.1. Taxonomy (GTDB): domain Bacteria; phylum Bacteroidota; class Bacteroidia; order Chitinophagales; family Chitinophagaceae; genus Sediminibacterium. The sequence goes on along the minus strand of PGCO01000002.1, from coordinate 456,923 downwards.
GGCTTGAACTTCGCTATAACACTGCTTATAAAGCCGACAATTATAGCCCCTTGCTCGGACAATTTTTCTTACAAAATAATACCATCATTTCTAATCGACCAGATGTAAATGCATTTTTACATTTTAGAATCAAAAGCTTTAAAGGCTTTGTACGGTTCGAAAATTTAAATGCATTAATTACCAATGTAAATACACAGGCAATTAACTATCCAGGGCAAGGGCTATGGAATAGGATCGGTATTTGGTGGAATTTTGTAAACTAATTCAACTGGTTGGCTACACCATAAAAGTCAGCAATCTTACGAATCACTTGTTCAACTACGGCATCGGGGCAACTCGCACCACTGGTCATTACAATTCTTAACGGATTTGCATTGGGCAAATAGCTATGAATGGTGCTCATTTCCTTGGTATGCCAATTGCAATGAAGAATAGCTTCTTTACTCAAAAGCTTCTCGGGGCCATCAATAAAATAAGTTGGGTATTTGGCTTCGCACAATTCTACCAAGTGCGAACTATTGCTGCTGTTGTGACCGCCAATCACAATGGCAATATCAGCATCCGTATCTAACATGCCTTTTACCGCAGACTGGTTGTCGTTGGTGGCATAACACAAAGTGTCGCGGGTATCTGCAAACCGAGACGCAATGCTGGATTGGTCTAATTGAAAGTGTTGCAGAATCACTTCTTTTAAATAATCAGAAATAGCTTGGGTGTCTGTAGCGAGTTGGGTGGTTTGATTAACCACGCCAATTTTCTGAAGGTCTTTGGTAATATCAAAACCCTCCGAGAAACGACCTTTGAATTCAATATAAAAATCGGCAGCAGGTTTTTCGCCCGTAATGTATTTGGCCAATTCTATGGTTTCTTGCATATCATTTACCACAACGGTAGGCGTGTTGGCAGATGCATGCGAAAACGTAGCCCTGGTTTCTTCGTGTTTGGGTTTTCCATGCACCACAATGCTGTAACCCTTGCCAGCTATTTGTTCACTTCTGTTCCAAACCTTTTCTACAAACGGACAAGTGGTATTGTATTTTTCAACAGCAATCCCTTTGGCTTTCAGCATGGCTTCAATTTCAAGGGTGGTACCAAAAGCAGGAATGATCACCACATCTTCTGCAGTTAAGTCCTCAAAAGGAATCAGTTGTTTGCCATACGTGTCTTGTAAAAATTGCACCCCTCTGGCAATTAAATCGGCATTCACTTGAGGGTTGTGAATCATTTCACTCAACAAAAAAATACGCTTGCCCTGGTTTTGCTCGATGGTGTTAAACGCAATTTCAATGGCATTCTCCACCCCATAACAGAACCCGAAATGCCTAGCCAAATAAATCTTTACGGGCCCCAGATTCAACAGGGTAGGGCTAAAGTCTTTTTTCAGTTTGTCAGCCGCTCTTCTCGATTCCTTGATCTCGCTTATTAGGTTACTGCGGTATATATTGGGTATGGTGAATTGCTTCATGGTATATAAACCACAAAGTTAAGAAATAGTTGGGTCATGTGGCAGGTGATGAGCGGAAATGGGGTAACCCAACCTCAACGCTTCAAAAAACTGGGCTTCTGAAATGCTGGCTACACCGCCGGGAGGTAAATCTCCCAAGTGCAGGTCTTCAATACTTACGCGCACTAAGCGTTTGCATTTAAGTCCTACGGCGGTCAGCATTTTTCTGACCTGGTGGTATTTGCCTTCTGTTAAGCCAATGCTTAACCAGGTATGGGGCACTCGTTCTGACAGAATGTAGGCGCCTAGAAATTGCACCAAAGGTGGATCTACAATGGTTACTTTGCAGGGGCTCGTCGTATGAAAAGCTTGTTCGCCTATTTTAAATTTTACGCCATTGCTTAGTGCGGCTATTTGTGCTGGGCTCACAAGATTGTTCACCAATACATGGTATACCCTTGTATGGGGTTTGGGGCCTTGAAACAATAAGCGCGTAATGGATTTATTAGTGGTTAAAATCAACAAGCCTTCAGAATGATGGTCGAGTCTGCCAATGGCATGAGTGCCTTCCGGAAAAGGATAGTTTAAATCCCCCAATAACCGAACAACATGGCTGCTTTTAAATTGCGAAACCATATTGTAGGGCTTGTTCAATATAAAATATTGGTGTGCCATTAATCGCCTCTGCTCACCAATGGGAATAATAAATTTACGGTGGTGCCTTCTCCTGCTACACTTTCTATCTCTATGCTGCCATTCATTTTATCCATGAAATTTTTACACAGCAATAACCCCAATCCAATTCCTTTTTCGTTGGCGGTTCCAAAAGTTGTGAAGCTTGAGTTGCTTTCAAATAGTTTTGAGAGCGTGTCTTGATTCATTCCAACACCAGTGTCTTTAATGATTACAAATGCATTGGTTTTGTTGCGTTTGGTATTTACTTCAATGACGCTTTGCTCATTTGAATATTTAACTGCATTGCTGAGCGTATTTCTGATGATTAATGCAGTCATATTTTTATCGGCCCAAATTAATTGACTATGCAAGTTTGTTTCAATCTTTATCTTTTTATTGATGGCGCTTTGATTTAATACTGCTACAACATCTGTAATGGTTTGTGCTAAATCAATCGGCTGCAGGTTCATTTGAATTTCTCCAGTTTGTGCCTTAGACCAAAGCAATAATCCATCCAACATTTCTAGTACTTTTTTTACGTGCGTATTTAAGTTGGTAGACACAAACTCAATTTCCGCCGCAGTGAAGCTTTTAAAATTATTCTTATAATAATCTAAAAAACTAACGATACTGGTGAGTGGTGCTCGCATATCGTGCGAAATAATGGACAGAAATTGATCTTTCTGTGAGCCTATTAGTTTTAGGGTTTCTTCATTTTCTAAGAGTTGCTTGTTTTTACTTTGTAAGCTTTCAGATTTATCCTGAATTATTTTTATACTTCTTCTTATTTTCCGAATCGCTAGATTGAAATTCGTGGCCAGTTGACCTATTTCATCTGTTCTTGATTCGTCAATAAAATCTGGGTTGATATCATCTTTAAATTTAGTTTCTACAACTTCCTTGGTTGCTAAATTTAATTGTATCAGTGGTTTAGTAATTGCATTTGAAACCAGATAACTTAACAACAAACCAATTACAAGGATAATCCCCAATAAGCTATAAAAAATAGTTTCAAGTTGGTCTAAATTAGCTTCAAAAAGAACATTAACCGATTGTATGGTTGCTAGTAATTGATCGTCATTATTTTTACTTTGTGCCAGTAACTCATTTTGTAACCCTACTTCGCTATTGTTTCCAATGCTTCGCTCTAATTTTACTATTCTGACAAAGGTTTTTCGATATTGATCTAGAATGGTTTCTGCGCTAGGATTATTTCCATAAGTAAATACTAATTTTCTTGCTAGCGAATCAAATTGTATAGCGGCTTTTTCATTTCTATTTAATAAATAGTCATTGGCTAGTACATCTAATTGATTAATATCTGCCAAGTTCATTAGCTTACTATTCTCTAATTCATTTTTCAATTGAACTAGTGCACCAATTAATCCATAGTCTTTCATGCCCAACTGCTTTACTGAATCTACTATTCTTTCAAAAAAAGCTTCTTGCGCATGAATATTCCGTGTTATTGACACAATTTTTTCTGCAATGGGAGATTTGCTCGCTATTTTATTTTCATTAATCAACACCAAGCTGCTATCAATTTGCTTCACCATTTTCTGGTAAATATTAATTGATTCAGAAGTGCCTGTGATATAAAAGCTCTCTGTAAAACGCTCATTCATTAAAAATGCTTGCCTTGCTGCTGACTGCTTTCCTATATTATTTCTAATATCATCTAGCTGATTCATCATTTGATGCATCTCTTTTCTATTGTCGTTCACTTTTACTGATAAGATGATTACAATTACAGTAATCAATAAAATCATGAAATGTGAAAGGAATAGCTTTTTTCTTATACTCAGGTTCCTAAAAATTGATTTGGTCATTTCTTTTATAAACTAGGTTCTATGTTTCTCGGAATTAGCGTCTAAGATACTTAGTTTTGCAGCATGCATTATGTTTCGGTAGAAGGATTAACCAAAAGCTATGGTATTAATCCACTTTTCAGTAATATTTCCTTTCATATTAACGAAGGCGATAAAATAGCCCTAATTGCCAGAAATGGGATTGGGAAGTCAACCATGTTACGAATTCTAGCGGGTTTAGAAACCCCAGATGCTGGTAAACATTGGATTCACAAAGATGTTACGGTAGCTTTATTTGAGCAAGATCCCCAATTTGAAGAGTCTTGGTCGGTGCTAGAGAATATCTTTCACCTGAACCATCCGGTGATTACCGCTATAAAAAAATATGAAGCTGCTATTGAAGCCGAAGACCCCATAGGTATTACGGAAGGCATTGAAGCCATGGACGATTTAAGTGCTTGGGACTTTGAAGCCAAAGTAAAACAGATTTTGGATAAATTGAATATTCATCATTTAACCAATCCGGTTAAAGAGTTAAGCGGTGGCCAAAGAAAGCGGGTTGCATTGGCTAAAACCCTTATAGATATTGGTTTTGCACACCAGCATACCTTACTCATGATGGATGAGCCTACCAACCATTTAGACGTTGAAATGATTGAGTGGTTAGAGCATTATTTAAACCAAGAGAAAGTGACGCTTTTACTGGTTAGTCACGATCGTTATTTTTTAGATGCTACTTGTAGTGAAATTTGGGAGTTGGAGAGAGAAAATTTATACGTTTACCGGGGGGATTATGAACAGTACATGGAGCAGAAAGCTGCCCGTTTAGAGAGTGAGCAAGCCAGCATAGACAAAGCCAAAAATACGTATCGCAAAGAATTGGAGTGGATGCGTAAGCAGCCCAAAGCCAGAACCACAAAGAGCAAAAGCAGACAAGACAATTTTTACGAAGTAGAAGCAAGGGCCAAACAAAAAATTGAAGACGCGCAATTGCAGCTACAAGTAAAAATGAGCAGATTGGGTGGGAAAGTGGTGGAAATGAAAAAAGTGTATAAGAATTATGGAGACCTGCCTATACTAAAAGGATTTGATTACAATTTTAGCAAAGGGGAGCGCATTGGTATCATTGGAAAAAATGGAGTAGGGAAGTCTACTTTTTTAAATATTTTACAAGGATTAGAACCTGCCGACAGTGGAAAAATCAATATTGGTGACACGGTGGTGTTTGGTAATTTTTCTCAGCAAGGGCTTGTATTTAAAGAAAATGTTCGAGTGATTGAATATGTAAAAGGCTTTGCTGAAAATTTTCCTTTGGCTGATGGCACTACCTTGAGTGCTGCACAATTTTTAGAATTGTTTTTGTTTACGCCCGATAAGCAATACACTTATTTAAATTCTTTGAGTGGGGGAGAGAAAAAGCGATTACAATTATTGGTGGTTTTATTTACCAATCCCAACTTTTTAATACTGGACGAACCTACCAATGATCTTGACTTACCTACTTTGGCGGTGTTAGAAAACTTTTTAGTAGACTATCCTGGTTGTGTGTTAATTGTATCACACGATCGTTATTTTATGGATCGATTAGTAGACCATTTATTTGTTTTTGAAGGCAATGCAGAAGTGAGGGATTTCCCTGGAAACTACTCTCAGTATAGAATCTGGCAGAAAGAAAATGAAAAGAAAGAAAATAAATGGGACGCTTTAGAAGCTGGTAAAAGAAAGGGCGCAAGCACCGAAGATATTGTTACTGCAAAAGTGGATACCCCTAAAGTTCCTGTAAAAAAAGTATTAAGCTTTAAAGAGAAGAGAGAATTTGAGCAACTAGAAAAAGACATGCCCATTTTAGAAAAAGAAAAGCTAGAATTAACCAATGAATTAAGCTCGGGTACTGCATCTTTTGAAACCATTCAAAAAATTAGTGACCGTCTGGTTCAAATTGAAAAAATATTAGAAGAAAAAGAAACTCGCTGGCTAGAGCTCAGCGAGTTTCAATAATGATTTTAGATAAAGCTAATTAATTCAACTTCAAAAATCAGGGTACTGTTTGGTCCAATTTGTGCACTCACTTGTCTATCGCCATAACCCAAATGCGGTGGGATAAAGAAACGCCATTTACTTCCCGTTGGCATCAGCTGTAATCCCTCTGTCCAACCCTTAATAACCATATTTAACGGGAATGAAGCAGGGCGACCTCTTTGTACAGAACTATCAAAAATAGTTCCATTGATAAGGGTTCCGTGGTAATGACAGGTTACTTCGTTATGTGCTGCTGGTTTTGGTCCAGTACCTTCTGTGATGATTTCGTATTGAAGGCCACTTGGCAATGCAACGACACCTTGTTTTTGTTGATTGGTTTCTAAAAAATCCTGCCCTTCTTTTAAATTGGCAGCTGCTTTCTCTGCTTTTAACTGTGCTAATTGATCTGCTACGCCCATAAATATTTTTTTTCAAAGGTAAGGATTCAATCCTTACTTTTGCGGTGTGGCAGGTCTTGCACGACCAGCTCCTGCTGAACCTCCCCAGGGCAGGAATGCAGCAAGGATAAGCGGTTGAGCGGTGCGATGTGAGTAGCCTGCCATATTTTTTTTAATTCTACTATTATGAAGTTTTTCATTGACACTGGCAACTTGGCCCAAATTAAAGAAGCAAACGACTTAGGTATTTTAGATGGGGTTACTACAAACCCTTCTTTAATGGCTAAAGAGGGTATCAAGGGCGAAGAAGCTATTGCGCAACATTACAAAACCATTTGTGAACTTGTAGATGGAGATGTGAGTGCAGAAGTGCTTTCAACCGATTTTGAAACCATGGTAGAAGAGGGAAAGAAACTAGCTGCTATACATCCAAATATAGTTGTAAAAGTTCCCGTAATTAAAGATGGTATTAAAGCAATTAAGTGGTTTACTGATAATGGAATCAGAACCAATTGCACATTGGTGTTTTCTGCTGGTCAAGGTATCTTAGCAGCAAAAGCTGGTGCATCCTATATTTCTCCTTTCTTAGGCCGTATAGATGATAGTGGCTGGGATGGTTTAGAATTGATTGCTCAACTACGTCATATTTTTGATGTTCAAGATTATAAAACTGAAATTTTAGCCGCTTCTATCAGAAGCCCTTTACATATTATCAAAGCTGCTGAATTAGGTGCGGATATTTGCACTTGTCCACTAGATTCTATAGTTGGCTTGTTAAAGCATCCTTTAACGGATATTGGATTAGCTAAGTTTTTAGAAGACGCCAAGAAAATGTAATTTGATATCAACTCATTAAAAACCCTTGCAGGATAAATCTTGCAAGGGTTTTTTTATGGAATACATGTACTGGTGAACTTATTTTTTTGGACTCACTTTAAGGTTATAAAACATAAAAGCCCATTTGTTAGATTCAGACTTGATCATTTGTTCGGTAGACATTCCAGCACCATGACCAGCTTTGGTTTCAACACTGATTAATACCGGGTTTTCTCCCTTGTGTTTTTCTTGCAATTCAGCAGCAAATTTAAAAGAATGTGCAGGTACCACTCTATCATCGTGGTCGGCAGTCATAATTAGGGTTGCAGGATATGCTGTGCCTTCTTTTACATTGTGTACGGGTGAATAGCTTTTTAAATAGTCAAACATCTCTTTTGAATCTTCTGCTGTTCCATAATCATAAGCCCAACCAGCACCTGCAGTAAATTTATGGTAACGCAACATGTCCATCACACCCACAAAAGGAAATGCCACTTTACAAATATCAGGTTGTTGCGTAATGGTTGCTCCAACTAATAAACCTCCATTCGATTCACCTTGAATGGCTAATTTTTCTTTACTAGTATACTTGTTTTCTGTAAGGTATTTAGCTGCGTATATAAAATCATCAAACACATTTTGTTTTTTGGTTTTGATGCCTTGGTTATGCCAGGATTCTCCATATTCACCGCCTCCTCTTAAATTAGCGACTGCATAAATCCCCCCATTTTCTAGTAAGATAATATCACTGGTGCTAAAATAAGGCGTGAGGCTTACACTAAAACCGCCATAAGCATACAAGAGGGTAGGGTTATTTCCATCCAATTTGATTCCTTTTTTGTGGGTAATCATCATAGGAATTTTTGTGCCGTCTTTGGAAGGATAAAATACTTGCTTAGATTCGTACTCTTCAGAATTGAATTGTAGTGTTGGTTTTTTGTACACTTCTGTTTTTCCACTAGCAATATCCATTTTATAAATGGTAGAAGGCGTTGTATAAGAGCTAAAACTGTAGAATAGTGTTTTCTCCTTTCTTTTCCCGCTAAAACCACTGGCTGTGCCTAAACCTGGCAATACAACTTCTCTTATTTTATTGCCCTTCATATCATATTGTAATACCTTGGTAATAGCATCTTTTAAATAGCTACAAAAGAAATTTCCACCCCCAGTATTGACCGATAACACTTCTTTTTGTTCAGGTATTAAATCAATCCAATGTTCAGATTGGGGTTGGTTTAATAGTGCAATCACTACTTTACTATTAGGTGCTCCTTTGTCTGTTTGAATATAAAAATATTGGTCATCTGCATCTAAAATATTTACAGATGAAGCCATATCTTTAACAATTGGAATGATAGGTGCATTGGGCTTAGTAAGATCTTGTACATACATTTCATTGCCATAAGTACTATTCGCTGCATATATGAATAGCCATTTTTCATTTTCAGAAACACTTGCTCCAATATATCTTCTAGGAGTAATATCTCCTCCAAACACAAGCTGGTCTTCACTTTGAGGTTGGCCCAAGCGATGGTAATATAATTTGTGACGATCGGTTTTTCCGGCTAATTGACTTCCTTCTTTTGGTTTGTCATAACTGCTATAATAAAAACCTTCATTTTTTTTCCATGCAACACTGCTAAATTTTATATCTATTAAAGTGTCTCCAATTTGTTCTTTGGTAATAGCATTAAGAATGATGAGTTTTCTCCAATCGCTACCACCTTCCGAAATTTGGTATCCACATAAGGATCCATCCGCAGAAAAATTCATGCCTGCCAATGAAGTAGTTCCATTAACAGAAAATGTATTGGGGTCTAAAAATACTTCTGGTTCTTTTTGTCCTTCTTTTTGACGGTAAATGACCGATTGATTTTGCAACCCTGTTTTTTTAGAATAGTAATTGTAATCACCTTCTTTAAAAGGGGCAGAATATTTGTCGTAATTCCATAGCTCTTTTAATCTTGATTGTATCGATTGTAAAAAAGGAATACTAGCTAAATATGCATCCGTAACTTCATTTTCTGCTTTCACCCAAGCGATGGTTTGGGCTGAAGTATCATTTTCCATCCAACGATAGGGGTCGGCAACAGTAGTGCCAAAATAAATATCTTTTACCGTACTATCTTTTTGTGCAATTGGGTATTTCACTTCAATTTTTTTAAAATCAGTTTCAGCACTATTTTGATTACAAGCCACTAAAAGCAATAGCGCAGAAGTTGTTAGAAAAATATTTTTCATTGGAGTAATTTTATCTTTCAAGTTAAATTAAAAAAACATCAACCATTTATTTTTTTCAAGGCTTCCCGCTTGCTCAATGGGGCTAAATCTTGGCTTTCTACAAATGATTTCACCCATGCTGGATTCGTTTTGCTGTACTCCCTTAAGGCCCATCCAATGGCTTTCTGAATGAAAAATTCTTTTGATGATTGATGCCTCAAAATGTATTCGGATAATAATTGGGTGTTGGTATTCTTCTTATATGATCGTTGAAACAGGATACTACTTCTTTGCAACCAAATATTATTCGATTGATTCCATTTCTGCGTAATTGGAATCTGTTTTTCGGGGAATAAAGAAAAGTATTTAGGCAACCAATCACTCCCAATGCCATCTACTATATCCCACCAGCTTTTATGGGTTAAACAATATTGGATGAATTGAATGGTAGATGCTTTCCATAAATTGATATGTGAAGCCAATACATCAATAGCGGCATATTGCCATTCTCTTTCGTTTTGGCTCCACATATATTGAACTATCTTTTCTAACTCATTGTAGTGTTGAACTCGATGAATCTTAAGAAATGATTTGACTATTGCATCTCTTTGCGGTGTTTTTATACCATAAAACTCAAACTGGTTCAGCATATAAGCTTTCATGCCAATAGCATTCTGCTTGTTAGCTGCTTTGTTAAAAGCCAGCTTTAACGGATTCAAATAAACGGATGGTTCAAGTGAATCAATTTTCATTTGCTACAATTGTTGATGAATGATATTATCAGGTTGTAACTAATTTTTAGGCGCCTCTTTTTCTTTCTCTTTCATACGATCTACATAACTAACCCCATCTGTAATCCATTTCTCGGCCGGCTTACCTAATAAATAATGATCAAACCACTCTCTCTGTCTTTTTTGATAATCTATTTGATTTTCTTTTTTGGTGAAATTGTGGTTTTCATCGGCATACACCAACATCACAAAAGGTTTTTCCATTCTGCGCATTGTACCATACATTTCTATTCCCTGGTGCCAATCAACTGCGCCATCTTTATCTCCAAATGTAACCAATAGCGGTGCTTTTATTTTGCTCGCACTAAACATGGGAGAGTTCCGAATATGGGCTTCTGTTCTTTCATACCAAGGGCCATCAAATCTACCCTGACTGGTCTCGAAAATTTTCTGATCAGGTGTGCCTGTATTCCAATAGATGGACAATGACATGCTAATTAAATCGGTTAATGGAGCACCTGCAATGGCAGCTTTAAAAATATCTGTTTGGGTAATCAAGAATGAAGTTTGGTAAGCTCCCCAGCTATGGCCCATGATCCCAACTTTGTTGGCATCAATCATACCTGTTTTCATCACTTCTTTTACTCCCGGAACAATGCAATTCACTGCACTTATTCCTGGGTCATTGGTTTCATAAACGATATCTGGTTGAAAAACAAAATAGCCATTGGTGGTATAGTTGGTTGTATTATAGGCTCTTCTGATGCTCGGGGCTACATAATTATGTACGTTATTAGATAAAATCTCGTACATGTAAACAATCATGGGGTATTGTTTACCAGGTTCGTAGTTAGCAGGATAATACAAAGCGCCTTGCATTTTTTTGCCCAACTTATTGGTGAATGAAATCAATTTACTCTTGCCCCAATAATAGTTTTGTTGTTGTGGATTCGTAGTAGCAGCTTTTTGTTCTTTGGTAAAATTTTCGGAGATATACAATTCTGGAGAACGGTCGTAGTCTTGTTTAATGTAACTAAATACATTGCTGTCTAGCGCTTTTGCCAAACGATTTACTTGTAAGTCTTCAAATAAAAGTTGTGTTGTTTTGCCATTCTCATATTGATAGTAACCAAACTTTTTTGTTTTGTCTCCATAAGCCGAAAAATATATTGGCTTTGAATCGTCTAAATAAGTTTCTTCAAATTCAACTCTTGTAACTCGGAAGGCAATTTCTTCTTTGTCTCCATCGGCAATTTTACGAGCGCTTGATCCATCAGGATTAACTGCCCAAATACTGTATTCATCATACAATAACACTTCTTTATCGCCCTTTGTCCATCCACCTAAACCAAATGGGGGCTTGGTGGCTGGATGATCGTCTCGGGTATTCCAAAAACTACTTTTAATAGTGCCAGTAATATTGGTGTTTTGATCGGTGGCTATATTGTATGTGAACCAATTCTTATCCTTAAAATAAATCAAATACTTGCCATCTGGCGAAGATTGTGGGGCTGTGTAAAATCCAGCCTGTAGGCGAGTATATAATAATTTGCTTACGCCCGTTTTGGTATTAACTAAGCTATAATCGGCATAATCTTCTTTAAAAGCTGGTTTGTATTTTTTATCTGTTCCAACAACTGCCATTTTTTGATTACCGCTGAGTGTAGCGTTTGGAAATGCTTCAGTAGCTAATTGATAAAATTGATTCTTGTCTGTATTCCAAACCGATAAATAGCTAGCATTTTTATCTTGTATATACGTTACTTTTTGACGTGGTTGAATCTCTGCATCTTTCCAATGCCATACATCGGCTAATTTATTATCCGATTTTGACATCAATTTTGCGGCAGCCATTTTTACACTATCTGCCTTCGTTTTTGAACTATCGGTTAATTTTTTATCTTCTTTTTTAGGTTTACTAGTCCATTCTTTAATCCCAAAAAACACCGCACTTAAATCGTCACTTATTCTTAAAGAAGAACCATTGAATACCCTCATTCCAACAGGGAAATTGATCGTTTTTAATGGATCAAAAACAGTTATTGTTGGATTGCTCAAATTGGTACAACTATATACCTGCGCATTTTCCTCTTCAAAATCTTCTTTCTTAAATGTTTTGAAAAAAGAAAATCCATCTCCTTCTTTTGACCAATTTAATTTAGAAAATTTCAAAGTGTCGCTGGCTACAACCCTTAAGGTATAGGTATTTAAATTAAACAGTTCTACAGAGTTGCCTGCTGTATTTGCAGACTCAACTATATAGGATAAGTAATCACTTTTTTTATTAAATGCGTATTCTGTAACATTACCAATAGTTCTAGTACTTCCGTCACTAAGATTTTTTAACAAAAGTACACTTCCTTTATCCTTATTATCTTTTGGCGGCGTTAAATAGGCTGCCAACATTTTTCCATTCTTTGAAAAACCAAACCGACTGATTGTAGAGATGGTTTCAATTTTACCTGTAGAAAGATGTAATAAGCCCATTTTAAATTCAATGGGTTTGCCTTGGTCTCTTAATTTTTCTGCTTCTTTAAAAGGCAATCCAATTCTATAAGCTAACCATTGATTGTCTTTAGAAAATTCTGGGGTACTGGCAAAAGCCAATTTGTAAACCTTATTGGTAGCTCTATTCACAACATATAAACTGTCATTGTCTTCCTGTACCATTATTTGATAGGCTACCCAAGCTCCATCAGGAGACAGTTCTGTTTGTCCTAGACTTTGCCATTTACCATAATCTTCTGGGCTAAGATGCTTTTTTTGTGCTTGAGCAGAAAAGCCTAAAACAAGTAGGCAAATCAAAACCTTCAATTGTTTGTGCATAGTTGAATATTTGTAACAAGTTATAAAAAAGTTTAGCGCCGTGCGAGTGTTTTTGCTCACCAACTGATTTATTTGAATATTTTGCCACATGAATCGAATTTTATTCATCATCATTGTTGCACAGTTTTCTTGCACTTCGGTTTGGTTTGCAGGAAATGCGGTGACTAGTGAAATGGCGCTAGATAAGGGGTTTGCGCCAGACTTTTGGGTCTTGCTAACTAGTGCTGTTCAATTTGGATTCATTTCAGGTACCCTGTTATTTGCCTTACTTGCCCTTGCAGATAAATTTTCTCCATCCATTGTTTTTCTATGTTCTGCCTTGATGGCTTCCTTGTTCAACGGATTGGTTACATTGGATTGGATGGGAGCCAATCAAGTATTGATTGCCAGATTTTTCACTGGGTTTTTTCTTGCAGGGATTTATCCTGTTGGCATGAAGATAGCCGCTGATTATTTTGAAAAGGGCTTAGGTAAATCGCTGGGTTTTTTAGTTGGAGCTTTAGTATTAGGAACTGCTTTCCCGCATTTAATTAAATTCTTCTCATTCGATTATTCTTGGAAATATATTTTTTATGGGACTTCTTTATTAAGTGTATTTGGTGGTTTGTTGCTAGTTGGCTTGGTTAAAGATGGGCCTTATCGTAAACAATTAGGTCAGGTTAATATCCATGTTTTGAAAGAAGTGATTCAGCTTCCATTATTAAGAAAAGCGGCATTTGGTTATTTTGGCCATATGTGGGAATTGTACGCTTTTTGGACTTTTGTTCCAATGATGCTCGCCTTAAAATTAAAGGGGGACAATGTCAATATTGCGCTTTTATCTTTTTTAATCATTGGTGTTGGTTCTCTAGCTTGTGCCATTAGTGGGTTGCTTTCTGTTCAATTTGGAGCAAATAAAATGGCAAAAATATCAGTAGCTATTTCTGCTATTTGCTGTTTAACTTTTCCATTGTTTTTTTCTTTTGCATCCAATATTGTTTTTCTAGCTTATTTATTATGTTGGGGATTTTTTGTGGTTGCAGATTCTCCTATGTTTTCAAGTTTAGTTGCCGCAAACGCACCAGCGCATTTGCGTGGGAGCATTTTAACAATGGTTAATAGTATTGGATTCTTTATTACTATTTTGAGTATTCAATTAATTGGCCAATTGATTCAAACGATTCAATTTGAATGGGTATGGTTGGTTTTATCAATAGGGCCAATTTTTGCTTTTTTACAACGATATAATCCCCCAAATAGCCCTAAATTGTAGTTTCACTCCATTTGTAATTATGTTGAATAAAAGAATACTGATCTTGTTTTTTCATCCTCGTTTTGAGGACAGTAAGGTTAATGTAAAATTAGTAGAAGGAGTGAAGCAGCTTTCAGGGGTCACTTTCAGAGATATGTATGAATTATATCCCGATTTTAATATCAATATTATAGAAGAACAAAAAATATTGCTTGAACACGATATTATCATTTGGCATCATCCTTTTTATTGGTATAATTGTCCTCCATTAATGAAACAATGGTTAGATCTGGTGCTAGAATATGGTTGGGCTTATGGATCTAATGGAAAAATGTTAGCGGGTAAATGGGCGATGAATGTAATTTCTTCTGGAGGTAATTTTAATGTGTACCATAAAGAGGGTAGGAATAGATTTACACATCGGGAGTTTTTAAATTCTTTTGATCAAACGGCTCATTTATGTTTGATGGAGTATTTGCCTCCTTTTATTGTTCCAGGAGCAAATAAATTGAGTTCTGCTGAAATTGAAGATTATATGATTCGGTACGAGCAAATTGTCCACTTTTTAATGAAGGATAAAATAGATGTTAGCAAGTTGCGGCTCGTAGAAAATTTTAATCAATTAAATGAAGATCAATGGGAGCATCAGTTTTACAAAACGCAATGATTTTTTTAGGTGCTGCCTTACTATTTGTACCCATCGCAAAAAAACTGGGTATTGGAAGTGTATTGGGATATATCATTGCTGGTATTGTTATTGGTCCTTTTGCCCTTGGATTTATTGGAACTGAAGGTGAGGATATCATGCATGCTGCCGAATTTGGTGTGGTCATGATGCTCTTTTTAATTGGACTTGAACTAAATCCACAATCTTTTTGGAGAATTCGAAGAAGGATTCTAGGCATGGGGGGATTACAGATGCTTTTGACAGGGATTCTATTTTTTGGTTTGTTTTATTTTATTCAAAACATAGAATTAAACACTGCAATTGCGCTTGCCTTAACTTTTGCTATGTCTTCTACGGCAATTGTTCTGCAAACATTAAAGGAAAAGAATCTAGATAAAACCCACGCTGGAAAATCGTCTTTTGCCGTTTTATTGTTTCAGGATATAGCAGTGATTCCGATTTTAGCCATCATTCCTTTATTAGCTGCCACCGCTAACAAAGAAGTGAAAAATACTCGGGATGGATTTTTAGGTGTGATAGATCAGTATCCAACCATTACTATTGTTGTAGCGGTTGCTACCATTATATTTTTAGGGAAATTCGTGTTTAGTCCTTTACTACACTGGATAGCAAAAGCGCATATGCGTGAATTGTTTACTGCATCCGCTCTTTTTTTAGTAATTGCTGTTTCGTGGCTCATGGATTTGGCGGGTATTAGTGCAGCATTAGGCGCTTTTTTAGCAGGAGTGTTAATGGCCAATAGTGAATTCAGACATGAATTAGAAAGCAATTTAGAGCCATTTAAAGGGATTCTATTAGGCTTGTTTTTTACCGCAGTTGGATCTACCATCAATTTTGGCTTAATTGTTCAACAGCCATTCAATATATTGCTTGGGGTGTTGCTGTTCATGCTTATAAAATCAATTGTATTATATTTTGTAGCGGTTATTTTCAAATTGGTATTACAGCAAAAAATTTTATTTACCCTATTGCTTTCACAAGTAGGGGAGTTTGCGTTTATCCTTTTAGGGTCGATTGGTGCATTAGGAATGATTAATGATGCTTTATTTGATTACTATATGGCTGTAATAACTATCAGTATGATTATGTCTCCTATATTTCTTTTTTTAGATGAAAAATTTTTATCAGGGAAGTTATTTATTCTGAAAAAGGCTGATCATCAATATAAAGTTGATCCTAAAGAACATAATGATATTATTATTGCAGGATTTGGACATTTTGGTAGTACGTTGGGTAGATTTTTAAGAGCAAATGGAGTAGAAGCGACCATTCTAGATAATAATAGTGATCAAGTGTTGTTGTTACGTAAAATGGGGTTTAAAGTGTTTTACGGAGACGTTACAAGGATGGATATTTTAGAGGCAGCCGGTATATCCAAGGCTAAGATTTTAGTTTCTGCTTTAGATATTCCAGAGAAAAACATACAGTTATCTGAACTTATAGCAAAACATTATCCTCAACTTAAACTTTTTTTTAGAGCCAAAAATAGGATTGATGCTTATGAGCTAATTGATAATGGGGTTGAAAAAATTTATAGAGAATCCATTCATGCATCTGTTTACATGGGGGTAGATATTCTAAGTGAATTAGGTTTTAGAAAATATACATCACTTAGAAAAGCAAATGATTTTATTATGTACGATCATGCAGCTCTTTATAAATTAGCTAAGCATCGCCACGATTCGGATAGTTATGTTAAAAGCGTAAAAGAAGAAATAGAACAACAAGAAAGAATTATTGCAGAAGATCGTAGGTTCATGGAGCACAAACCAGACAATGCTTGGGATAAATCAAAAATAATCGAGAATGATTAAGGGGTTAATGGGATTATTTTGCCAGTTAAATGACTTTCTTTTGCTGCTTCAATAATTTTCATAACATTCAATCCATCATTACCACTTACTAAGCAGGGTGCATTGTTTACAATCGTATCATATAACCCATCATAAAAAGCCCCGTAATTGCCTTTAAGAGAGGTGATGTATTCTTGAATGGTTTGATCATTAATTGTTGTATGCAAGTATCCCATGGCTGTTGCTGGTTCTTGCCCCCAATCTTCGGTGTAAGGAATAGCCTGATTAATCAAAGCAGCTTCTTGTATATCTGCTCTTGATTTTATAAATGAACCTTTGCTGCCATGAATGATATAGGATGGTAAAGGTTCTTTAACCATTAAGCTGCTCTTAAGGGTAACCCGAAGAGTAGGATAATAAAGGATTAGTGTAAATTCATCATCTACTAAAGAGTGAGGCCTTACTGTTCTAATATCTCCCATCACTGCATTGGGCATCCCAAAAAGATAAACAGCTTGGTCAATCAAATGCGGCCCTAGGTCTAATAATAGCCCGGCTCCTGCATTGGGTGTTTCTTTGTGCAACTTGGGGCTGAGCGATTCCTTATATCGGTCAAAATGAAATTCAGCGGAAATAATTGAACCTATTTTTTGATCATCTACTATTTGTTTAACTGTGCTGAAATCACTGTCCCATCTTCTGTTTTGATATACAGTAAGCACCAGTCCTTTTTCTTTTGCCAATTGAGTTAGTTGTTGGGCTTCTTCTACTGTTGTGGTAAATGCTTTTTCAACCACAACGTGTTTCCCAGCTAATAAAGCTTTCTGCGCAAATTCAAAATGCGTGTTTGTTGGCGTGTTAACTACAATTAATTTGATGTTTTGATTTTCTAAAACGTCATCAATATTTCTATAAATCGTCGTGTTCGGATAAATAGCAGCTGCTTCGTCTTTAGAACGTTCTACAATCCCAACTAAATCAAATCCTTGGTGGTATTGAATAAATGGGGCGTGGAAAACGCGTCCAGACATGCCAAATGAAAGGATAGCTGTTTGAATAGGTAGGGTAGTTGATTTATTGTTTTTCAAAACTATAAGTAATTTTTGCGATGATATTTTTTTCTTTATCTCTGGCAGTTTCTGTTTCTCTTAGGCCATTTGAATGATAAGTATAGGCCCAATGAATAACTGAGCTTCCATTAAAACTTACTTGAATCATACTGGTCAATTGGTTTTGTTGATTGTATTCGTAAACAAAGTCAGGAATTAATCGGTTGGCTTTTGCATTAAATCTTACTACGTCTGTTAATTGATTATTGGTATAGTAATAATAATAGGATTCTATTTTCTTTCCTTTTTTATACCAATATTCTTCTATGATATTCCCTGTGCTGTCGGCAACAAATGCTACTTTAACGGTGTCTATCCCATCTCCCCATTTAACCATGCTGATGGGTATACCATTTGTTTGATACTGCCAAAGATGGGTTTCTGAAATAGGTTTCTTTTGTATGGAGTCTATGGTGGTACTTATTATTTTATTTAATAACCCTTTTTCATCGTAGGCATAGTCTGTTGTGGTTTGAATACTCGATCTATTCTTGATGGTACGCTTTAGTTTACTTAATTCATAAGTATTGGTAATTTTTTCTGTTGGGCTAGCAATATTTGCTATGGTAGTAACCATTTTTTTACCATCAATTTGCAGTTCTTGGTTCAACGAAAAGCCTTTTGTGTTGGAGCCATCTGCTTCTATACTATTGGCAGTAATATTGATTATTTTGTTTTTTCGCATCAATTGGTACTTTTCTTGCGAAATTTTTAATCCATGGATATCATTTAAGTAGAATTGACCCCAGAGGGAATTCCCTAGAAATATGGTACAAAAAAGGATGGGCCACTTCATTTATTTTCTTTATTCAAAAATACAATCTTAAATGGGTAATCCATACAAGCCGCTAATTGTGTATTTTAGTTGAAAAATAAGCTTTGTCTCATTTAAATGAACGCCGAGAAAAAACATGTTTAAACTGCAATGCAGTAATTCATGGTAGATTCTGTCATATTTGTGGCCAAGAAAACATTGAGCCCAGGGAACCTTTTAAGCATTTATTTGCCCATTTTGTATTTGATTTATTTCATTTTGATGGCAAATTTTTTAGCACAATGAAAGCCTTGTTGTTAAAGCCTGGTTTTTTATCGCAAGAACATTTAAAGGGTAGAAGAGCCGATTATCTGCATCCCATCCGGTTATACATTTTTACTTCTGCTTTTTTCTTTCTTTTTTTATTTTCAGTCAATACCAATAAAATAGAAGATAAAGTTGCCTCAAATCCTAAGGATTCTGTTGAAAATAATGATTTAGTCAATTTTGAAAGAAGTTATTCAAGCATTCGTGAATATGATTCTGTTCAAGCAAAACTACCAAATGATAAAAAAGACGGATATATTATTGAGAAGTTGACCAGAAAGAACCTTGTCTTAAAAGAAAAATACCCAGACGGGAAAGTGCTATTGAGTAAACTGTTTGATGTATTTACTCATCAGTATCCTAAATTATTATTTGTTTCCTTACCCATATTTGCTTTTTTCTTGTTTTTACTTTATGCACGAAAAGGCAAGTATTATTATGCTGATCATATTGTTTATACACTCCATTTGTATGCTGCCTTTTTTATTATTATGTTTTTAGTCATGTGTATGAATATTGCTTTTACTGCAGTTGGTTTATACGATTATGGAAAGGGGGGTGAAAAAAATTATTTAGATGGATTTATCTCTTCTGGCTTTTCTGCTTGTGTACTATTATTTTATTGGTATAAATCTTTGCGAAAATTCTATCAGCAGTCTAGAAGAAAGACAATCTTGAAGTTTTCTTTGTTACTAATGATCAATGTACTCATTTTCTCTTTGCTCTTTTTGATCTTTATACTTTTCTCATTTATGATAATCTAATATGATGAATAATAATGCTATTGCTTTTTTACGTTTGGTGAAGATTATGGATGAATTAAGGGAGCAATGTCCTTGGGATCAAAAGCAAACCATACATACGCTCAGGTCTATGACGATTGAGGAGTTATACGAATTAGTAGATGAAATTGATACTCAAAATTGGCAAGGAATTAAAGAAGAATTAGGCGATTTAATTCTGCATATCATATTTTATGCTAAGATAGGATCTGAACAAATGCATTTTTCTCTTGAAGATGTTCTCAACGGTATCTCAGATAAACTGGTTAGAAGGCACCCGCATATTTATGGGGATGTTAAGGTAAAAGATGAAGCTGAAGTAAAACGCAATTGGCAGGCTATCAAGGTTGCTGAGGGTAAAATGAATAAATCAATTTTTGAAGGCGTTCCTAAATCGCTTCCTGCTATTGTAAAAGCTATTCGAATACAAGAAAAAGCAAAGCAAGTAGGATTTGAATGGGAAAATAAAGCAGATGTTTGGAAAAAGGTGGATGAAGAAATAGGCGAACTTAAAGAAGCTGAAAATTTAGGCGAGCAAAACGAAATTGAAGCCGAATTTGGAGATATTTTGTTCAGTTTGATTAATTATGCACGGTTTTTGCAGGTTGACCCTGAAGCGGCCTTAGAAAAGACGAATCAGAAGTTTATTCAACGATTCAAAGCAATGGAATCCATTGCTTTGAGTAAAGGTATAAAACTGACCGATTTAAGTCTGAATGAAATGGACGAAATGTGGAATTCTGTTAAAAAGAAAAGCTAATCAATTGCTGACCAGTTTACAAAATGCGGTGTTTAAAAATGGTTATTTAATTATAACTGCAGCATGGTTATATACCATTTCCTTTATTTTCTCTAATTATTTTAGCTATAACTCTGGGCCAGATAAGGTCAAAGAGAATATCGAAAATAGGATTCATGATGAAGAACAAAAGTTTGATGCTTTTTCAAAAGATACGATTAGTTTAAAATCACTTGTTTTTGATTCCTCTAGTACCGAAGTAGAATTAAGGCTCGAGAAAGGAAAGTCTGGAGTTTTTCTCTACAAAGAAAATTCAAAAGCAGGTTTTGATGAGGTTTTTTGGAGTACCAATAAAATGACTGTACCTCAAACATTTCTTTTTTCTAAAGAAAATATTCAATTTCTAAATAGTTCAACTGGGCAGTTCTTATTATCCAAGAAGAAAGTGATAGTAAGAAAACAAAATTTTCTTCTGGTAAATATGCTGCCTATCAAATGGTCCTATTTTATTGAGAATAAATATTTCACCGCCGATTTTGCCGATTTTCCTGGATTAGACGAACAATACAGCATAACGAGTGATTCTGCTGACACACCCATTTATAGTGAATCGGGTAATTTTCTATTTAGTATACAACTTAAAGAGGGTAAGCAGTTTGTGTCTTATGATTTTATTACCATCTTTTTTAGGTTGGCTGCTGTTTTTTTATTGTTATTATTCATACACGCAATTTCAAAGGATTTAATTGAGCAGGTTAATTTTAAAAGCGGGTTTCTGTTTTTACTAATTGCCGTTTTGGTGCTTAGATTATTTTCTTATCTATTTCCCTTCCCATTTGATTATTCAAAATTACCGCTATTTGATCCATCTATTTATGCATCCAATTTTTTACACCCATCTTTAGGTGATCTGTTTTTAAATGCATTCTTATTTTATTGGGTTACGCGTTTTGTGAAAAACAATTATTCAATCAAAAGTGCGCTCCCGGTTACTGAATTCACTCCATGGAATAAAATTATTCGAATTTTAATCTATACCAGTACAGCGTTTTTAGTTATTGGTATTGTTCAAAGTTTGGTGAGAGATGCAAAAATTTCATTTGATGTAACTAACTTCTTTAGTTTGTCTATATACAGTACTATAAGCATTGTTATTTTATGCTTTTTAGTGCTTGGGTTTTTCTACTTGTCTCAAATAATTCTAACCCCACTTGTTGTCTCAAAGAAATCATTAGGACTATTGGTCGTCATTGTAATATTAAGTGGATTCGTTAATATTTTATTTTACTATAATGCAGCTCAAATACTTTTTCATTTTATAGTCATTCTTTGGTTGATTCTTTTTCTTTTAGTAATTAAAATCCGTGCCAAGGATTTCCGAATTCCCATTTTCAAATCTTCTTTTTTTATTTTTTGGATGATGATTTTTGCAATGTCTATTGCTGCATTGGTTATTTATCAGCATCGTTTGGTCGAATTTGAACAGCGGAAAAGGATTGCTGAAAAATTAGCGATTCAATCGGATCCATCAGGAGAAAGTTTACTAAAGATTGCCACTGCCAATTTCAATAATAATTTTTTAAGCGAAAATTTTAGCCGTTTTCATGAAAGTGAATATGCTAATAAGTTTGTCAAAGACAGTTTGATTAACCAAAATTTCTCTGGCTATTTAAATAAGTATGATACTCGGATTTATACTTTCGATAGTCTTTTCCATCCCCTGTTTAATGAGGATTCATTGAATTATGCATCCATAAAAACACTTGTTCTCAATCAGGCCAATGCTACGGAGATTCCCAATTTGTTTACCTATGAAAATACCATTAAAGGCTATAATTACATTTATCAAGTTACTGTAGAAAAGAGTAATTCAATTATAGGCTATTTGTTTATTGTAATGAACTCTAAGCGGTATAAAAGTGAAGCATTATACCCTGAATTATTTAATCAATCACAGGATATAGTTTCAGATTTAAATAGCAATTACGCTTATGCTATTTATTATAAAGGGAAAATAATTAATCATTTCAATAGTTATAATTTCCCTACTGTGCTTAGTTCTTACAATTTACCACAGTTCGAGTTTACTTATACAACTCAAAATGATTTTACCGAATTATGGTACAATGCCGGTAATGAACGTCAGGTGGTTGTTGTAAAAAGGAATACATGGTTAATTGAATCTGTCACTTTATTTGCCTATCTATTCTGCTCTTTTTTATTAATCATTTTTGTTTTTCATGTAGGGTCAATTTTAGTCAAGGTTAAGTTTCGAATAAATCTTGTGAAAAAATTGCTTCAGTTTAATATTCGAACTCAAATTCAAGCTACCATTATATTTGTAAGTGTTTTTTCTTTTTTGGTAATTGGTATCGCTACAATCTCTTTTTTTATTTATCGGTATAATCATTCGAACGAAGAGCGGCTTTCTAAGTCTATACAAGTAATGGCTAACGAATTGAATACAAGGATCGTAAGCATTTTAGCATTAGATGATGAGCCTAGTAATTCTGGTGTTAAAAATGAATTAGAACAAGTGATTGCCGAGATTTCCGATTTACATGACGTAGATATTAATTATTATACTGGAGAAGGCGATTTGTTGATTTCTACTCAACCTTATATTTATAATAAGAACCTATTGAGTAAAAAAATGCATCCAATTGCATTCATGGAAATGCGGCGTAAAAATAAAATTCGCTTCATACAATCTGAAACCATTGGCAAATTTGGTTACTTAAGTATTTATATCCCTTTGATTTCAGAGAGTGGAAATACCTATGGCTATTTAAACATTCCTTATCTCAATTCACAAATTGATTTAAACCAAGAAATTTCTGGGTTTTTAGCAACATTGATTAATCTAAACGCTTTTATTTTTCTTTTGGCAGGTGCTATTGCATTCTTTATAACCAATCAGATTACTGCTTCTTTAAGATTAATCGGGTCTACTATGCAGAAGATGAACTTGGGTGTCAAGAATCAACAAATAGTTTGGAATAGAGACGACGAAATTGGGGTTCTCGTTAATGAGTACAATAATATGGTTCGTAAGTTAGAATTGAGTGCAGCATCTCTCGCAAAAACAGAAAGAGAGGGGGCTTGGCGAGAAATGGCAAGGCAAGTGGCACATGAAATTAAAAATCCACTTACGCCAATGAAACTAAGCATCCAATATTTACAACAAGCAATTCAGCAGGGCGCTCCCAATGTAACTGTTTTAACTACTAATTTGGCTAAAACATTGGTTGAGCAAATAGATCAATTAGCTAAAATTGCTGGTGATTTTTCACAGTTTGCAAATATTGGGATTGTGACTCTCGAAAAGTTTTCTGTGGTAACTACTATCCACTCTATGCAAAGTCTTTACTCTGGGGATGCTTCCGTTTCTATTCGTTTTGTAGATGAATCTACAAACGCTATGATAGAGGCGGATAAAGTTCAAATTAATCGATTGTTCATGAATTTAATTCAAAACTCAGTAGAAGCGGGTAAGGACTTAAATGGTACAGCAGCAATTGAAATTAAGCTGGTTAATCAACAAGAGTATGTTGTCATCACGATAAAAGATTATTCTGGGGGTATTCCGTCTGCAATGCATGGGAATATGTTTAGACCCAATTTTACCACAAAGTCTGCAGGTACAGGACTTGGATTAGCAATATGCAAGGGGATTATTGAACACGCAAATGGATCAATCCAATATGAATCAATTGATGGTGTCGGAACCATTTTTGAGCTAAAAATTCCCGTTGCAGTAGGTAATTAGTTTCGTTTGGTCTTTTGTAGTTGAACAAATTGTTCAAATTGTTTTAAATTAAAACTACTAAGGTTCTGATTTTTTGCCAAGCCTGCTTTTTGGGCAACTAAAACCCCGTATTTACAATCGTCTAACCCATCAATAGTATGTGCATCTGGATTAATTGAAATAAGTACCTTTTTTTTGATGGCCTTTTCTATCCAACGCCAGTCTATATCTAATCTTCGTGGGTGCGCATTCAATTCTATTACAACTCCATTGGCTGCACAAGCGTCTATAATTAAATCATGGTTAATCGGGTATCCTGCTCTGCTTAAGAGTAAGCGACCAGTCATATGGCCTAGAATAGAAGTGTATTTGTTTTCAATGGCTTTTAACAGTCTTGCATTTGCTTTCTCTTCACTCATTTTTAAATTGGAATGAACAGAGGCAATTACCACGTCAAAACTAGCTAGTATTTCATCTGGGTAGTCTAAACTTCCATCGTTCAATATATCGCTTTCAATACTTTTAAATATTTTAAAAGGACTTAATTTTTGATTGATTGCAGCTATCTCTTTGTGCTGTTCTAGTATTCTTTCTGCACTAAGTCCGTTTGCATAAAAAGCCGATTTAGAGTGATCGCTAATGACTAAATATTGCATGCCTTTTGCCATTGCTGCTGCCGCCATTTCAGCTAAACTATTTCCTCCATCACTCCATGTGCTATGAGCATGAATGATACCCGCAATATCATCTTTTTCAATTAGGTTAGGTAAATCGTTATGGATTGCTTGGTGTATAATTGTTGTAGACTCCCTTTGGCAAGTTGGAATAGGACATATATTGTAGGTTGAAAAAATGTCTTCTTCGTGTGCAAAAAATAACTGATTATCCCATTTCGTTATTTTATTCCACTCCATTAAAAATTCTTCGCTGCAACTCGTCTCAAATAATCTGGCTTGAAAATTTTTAAGATCAGCTAAAATGAATTTGACAGTTATATTTTGTTCATTTTTAAAACTTAAACTGGTTGTTAGCTCTTCAATTAATTTAAATTGAAGAGACTGCATGAAATGAATTAGGTCATTAGCATTTGCAGTTGTAACCCAATCAATTGAATCAATAATTTCCATTTGCCTTCTCATTTCTCCAGTAAGTTGAAAAGAAAAGGGGAGGGTAGTTTTCAAAATATTTTCTAACTCTTTTGAAAAACTTTCTACTTGCTGGTAAAGATACCTGCCCATGGCACCCATGTAAAATTCAATGGACTCTTTAATGTTTTGTTGTGTTTTTTCTCCAAAACCTTTATATAAAGTCAATCGGTTTTCATTGCATGCATAGAGTAACTCGCCTAAAGTTTCAATTTCTAATTCCTTCCATATCGTTGCTATTTTCTTTGGGCCAATTCCTTTTATTTTGAGCATTTCTAAAATACCAGCAGGTGTTTTAGAAATGATGTCCTCTAATAATTGAAGCCTTCCGGTTTGCAATATTTCTATGATTCTATTTCCTGCACTCTCACCAATTCCTTTGATCGAAAAAATATCTTTTTGATTCATTTCCGATAATGGTGTGGTTAACTTATCAACGCTAAAAGCCGCTGCTGCATAGGATTTCGCCTTAAATGGATTGTCGCCATGTATATCCATTAGTTTGGCTAATAAAGAAAAACTATCTGAAATTTCATCATTGGTTATCATGCTGGAAAATTAGGTACTTGATTGCTTTCTTGCAAATTTAAAACAGGTTCCAAATAAAAAACCCGTTCCAAATATGAAACGGGCATTAAATCTATTTCTGCTTGAGAAATAAGAAGAAAATTACTTCTTCTTAGCGGCTTTTTTAGGAGCAGCTTTCTTAGCAGCTTTTTTAGGAGCGGCTTTCTTAGCAGCAGCTTTTTTAGGAGCAGCTTTCTTAGCAGCAGCCTTTTTAGGAGCAGCTTTTTTTGCAGCGGCTTTTTTAGGAGCGGCTTTTTTTGCAGCAGCTTTCTTAGGAGCAGCAGCTTTTTTTGGTGCAGCTTTTTTTGCAGCGGCTTTTTTAGGAGCAGCTTTTTTTGCAGTTGCCATGTTTTTTAGATTTAATGGTTAGTAAATAATACATTAAAAATAAAAATCTTATTTGGAACTACAAAAAATATTTTTTATGCAGTAGCTTCTGCAGGTAAAACAGATACAGTTGTTTTGTCTGCTTTTCCTTTTTTGAATTCAACTATTCCATCAGATAATGCGAATAAAGTAAAGTCTGTTCCAACTCCAACATTTTTACCTGGATGGTATTGAGTTCCTCTTTGACGAATGATAATGTTGCCAGATAATGCAGGCTGACCACCATAGATTTTTACACCTAAGCGTTTGCTCTGAGAATCACGACCGTTCTTAACACTACCTTCCCCTTTTTTGTGTGCCATAATTGTATGATTTTAAATTATTGGAATAAACCAATAAAGTGTTAATTACTAAGCGATGCTTTCAATTTTGATTCTGGTATAATGAGTTCTGTGTCCGTGCTTTTTACGAAAGCCCTTTCTTCTTTTCATTTTAAAGGCGATCACTTTTTCGCCTTGTACCAGGTCGCTAACGATTTCCGCTTTCACAGTTGCTTTAATAGCATCTCCTGTTGAAATGTTACCGCCGTTGTCTACGAACAGTACATCGTTAAACTCTACTTTGTCTCCGGTTTTACCCTGCAGGTGGGGAACGTACAAATTTTGACCTTCTTGTACTTTAAATTGTTGACCTGCGATTTTTACTATTGCTAACATAGCTGTCCAAAATTAGGACGGCAAAGGTAAGGTTTTTGAGGGATATATCACAAAGATTTTAGAAATAAATTATTGCTAAATAAGCAACAAAGCCACTCAAACCGACTCCGATAAGCCTATTTTTGTTATTCTGGTATCAAATTTAGCCTATGAACTTTAAATCTTTACTGGCAAAACCTTTTGCCAATGTAATATATAATAAGACAAGAAAGGGGATGATGCAGGCGGTACAGCATCAGGATATCATCTTTAAATCGCTCATCAAAAATGGAGCTGCTACCCAATTTGGGAAAGATCACCGCTTGAATCAAGTGGACAACCATGCCAGTTTTATTCAATCTGTACCAATTCGAGACTATGAATTGATTAAACCTTATATAGAACAAATTAAAGAAGGAAAATCCAATGTTCTTTGGAAAGGGAAACCGATTTATTTTGCAAAAACGAGTGGAACTACCAGTGGCGTTAAATACATACCTATTACTAAAGATTCTATTCCCAACCATATTCAAACAGCTAGAAACGCCTTGTTTTGCTATATGGCTGAAACAGGAAATACTGCTTTTGCCAATGGTAAAATGATATTTCTAAGTGGTTCTCCTATTTTAGAAAGAACAGGTAATATTCCAACAGGAAGACTGAGTGGAATTGTAAATCATCATATTCCTGCTTACTTAAGGTCTAATCAGTTACCTAGTTTTGAAACCAATTGTATTGAAGACTGGGAAACCAAATTGGATAAAATTGTTGCGGAAACCATTCAGAAAGACATGACTTTAATTAGTGGTATTCCACCTTGGATGCAAATGTATTTTGATAGGCTAATCGAAAAGACAGGTAAGAATATTTCTACTTTATTTCCTCATTTTAGTATCATGGTTCAAGGAGGAGTCAATTTTGAACCTTATAAAGCAAGACTGTTTGAGAGCATTGGTAAAAAAATTGATTCGATTGAATTATTTCCAGCCAGCGAAGGTTTTTTTGCTTTTCAAGATTCTCAAGATCAAGAGGGGATGTTGCTCAATACCAATAGTGGTATATTTTTTGAATTTATTCCTGCTGGCGAAATTTTTAATGAATTCCCCACTAGGTTGAGTTTGAGTGAGGTGAAGTTGGGTGAGAACTATGCTTTGATCATTAATAGCAATGCTGGATTGTGGGGCTATAATATTGGAGACACTATCAAATTCGTCAGCTTAAATCCCTTTAGAATAATTGTTACTGGTAGAACAAAACATTTTATTTCGGCTTTTGGGGAACATGTAATTGGAGAAGAAGTAGAAGCTGCAATAAAAGCTACGTTAGCTGTTCATCCTGCAAAAGTAACTGAGTTTACTGTTGCTCCTATGATTCAACAGGGGGAAGGAAAAAGTTACCACGAATGGTTTATCGAATTTGAATCATTGCCCAACAATTTAAATGCATTTGCCGCTCATTTGAATGATTCGTTGAGTAATAAGAATGTGTATTATCAAGATTTAATGAAAGGCAATATTTTATTGCCACTAAAAATTAATCTAGTTCAAAAAAATGGCTTTATAGAATATATGCGTTCAATCGGAAAATTGGGGGGGCAAAACAAAGTTCCTCGATTGAGTAATGACCGAAGAATTGCCGATGATTTGAGTCAATTTGTGATAACTGGGTAACAGTAAAGAAAATTTTGGTGTATTTTGTGTAATTATGCCCACGTAAAGGATAAACCACCTATGAATCAAAAACGCATTGCAATATTCGGTTCCACTGGATCTATTGGAACACAAGCACTCGAAGTAATTAAAGCCAATCCTGAAATGTTCAGTGCAGAAATTTTAACTGCACAAAGCAATGATGAACTTTTAATTAAACAAGCGATTCTCTTTAATCCAAATATTGTGGTTATTGGAGATGAAAAAAAGTACCAGACGGTTAAAGCGGCACTTGCGAATACTAATATAAAAGTATTTGCAGGAGAAGATGCTTTAGCTGAAGCTGCTTCTATTGATTGTTATGATATGATGTTGGCTGCCATTGTTGGGTATGCTGGTTTAAAACCTACTTTAAATGCGATTGAACTAGGTAAGCCTATTGCATTAGCTAATAAAGAAACTTTGGTAGTAGCTGGTGATTTAGTAATGCAAAAAGCAGTTGAAAAACGCGTGGCTGTTATTCCTGTAGACAGTGAGCATTCTGCTATTTTTCAATGTTTGGTAGGGGAGGGTAGAAATAAAATTGAAAAGATTATTTTGACTGCAAGTGGTGGTCCTTTTTTAGGGAAGAAACCCAATTTTTTGGTTAATGTGAAACGTGATCATGCTTTGCAGCATCCAAATTGGAGTATGGGTGCAAAAATTACCATTGACTCGGCAACCCTTATGAATAAAGGGCTTGAAATGATTGAAGCTAAATGGTTATTCAATTTGGAAGCAACTCAAATTCAAGTGGTGATTCATCCTCAAAGCATTATACATAGTATGGTTCAATTTGAAGATGGAAGCATTAAAGCTCAAATGGGATTGCCCGATATGAAATTGCCTATTCAATATGCTTTGGCTTTTCCGCAAAGAATTCCAAATGATTTCCCTCGTTACGATTTTAAAAAACCGGGCACTTTAACTTTTGAAGAGCCGGACATGAAAACATTTCGCAATCTTGCTTTAGCTACTGAAGCTTTGTTTAAGGGGGGGAATATGGCATGTGTGATGAATGCGGCCAATGAAATGGCTGTATTTGCATTCCTAAGAAACCGAATTGGATTTTTAGATATTACTGAAGTGGTTGAACAAACCATGAATAAAATTAAGTTTATCGAAAAGCCAACTTTACAGGACTATTTTGATAGCGACGCAGAGGCACGTAACTTCGCCGCTTCGTTGTTACATATGTAAACAATTTAATTGAGCAAAAAACAAGGGGTTTTATATGATGTTATTAGCTATTGATTGGGCGAGTGTTGGAGTAAAAGCTGGCCAGTTTATTTTATCATTCTCCATTTTGGTTGTATTACACGAACTAGGACATTTTTTGCCTGCAAAATGGTTTGGTTGCAGGGTAGATAAATTTTATTTATTCTTTGATCCTTGGTTTAGCTTATTTAAGAAGAAAAAAGGCGAAACTGAATATGGGTTAGGTTGGATTCCTTTTGGGGGCTATGTAAAAATTGCTGGGATGATTGATGAGAGTATGGATAAAGAGCAAATGAAAAAGCCCGCAGAACCTTGGGAATTCAGGTCTAAACCAGCTTGGCAAAGATTAATCATCATGGTTGGCGGGGTTGTTGTGAATGTTATTTTAGCCATTGTTATTTTCATCGGAATTACTTGGTATTGGGGAGATGAACAATTGCCTGTAAAGAATCTTAAATATGGTGTTCATGTAGATTCATTGGGTAAGTCTATCGGTTTGAAAGATGGCGATAATGTAGTTGCTATGGATGGTAAACCAATTGTCAATTTTGGTACCATCGAATCTGAATTGGTATTAACTGAAGCCAAAAAATTAACCGTAATTAGAGATGGGCAATCATTGGATATTGTTGTTCCTGAAAGCTTCATGCAAAAAATTATAGAACAGAAAAAATTTAGTGGGATGTTGATTCCTCAATATCCAGTGATTGTTGATTCTGTTAGTAAATCTGCTGTTTTTAATGCGGGAGAATTAAAAAAAGGAGACACTTTGATTGCCATGAATGGTAAATCTTTCACTTACTACCATGAGTTTGATCAGTTAAAGAAAGCCGCTGCAAATACCGTTGCGCAATTAACCGCAATTAGAGGCAAAGACACTGTACAAATTAAAGCCTTGGTAAATGATAAAGGCGCAATTGGATTTTTTCAAGTTAGTCCTTTGGCAATATTAGGTACCGAACATATTCAATATGATTTAATGGCTTCTGTACCTATTGGATTTACCCGTTGTTGGGAAACCTTAGATCGTTATGTAACAGGATTAAAGCAATTGTTTACAGGTAAGGTAAACGCGAGCGATTCTTTGGGTAGTGTTATTAGTATTGGAAATACTTTCCCAGGGGTTTGGGATTGGGAGCGTTTTTGGACTTTGACTGGTATTTTCTCTATCGTTTTGGCCTTCATGAATATTCTGCCAATTCCGGCATTAGATGGAGGTCATGCTTTATTTACATTGTATGAAATGGTTTCTGGAAGAAAACCTGGCGATAAATTCATGGAATATGCCCAAATGGCAGGAATGATTCTGTTGATGGGATTAATGGCATACGCTTTGGGGTTAGACTTCTGGAGATTATTTAAATAGACTTACGGGGCCGTTTTGGTTTTGACAGCATAGGTTACGGTTGGTGTAAGCATGCAGTGCGTTGGATAATTAGCACTTTAATCTGAATATTCAACCATTAATTGGCAATACTCAGTATGCCATGGCTGCTTAATCAGTGATTAAGTAACCATTTGGGCCGCCGCACAGGTTCGCTTCTTTCCAGGTGCCGCCGCCGACTCAAAACAAAAGGAGATGCTGCAACAGTAGGCTGTGCCTGTTGACTAAGCTTATTCAGCTAAGTAATGCATTGGTTTGTTCTTTTCCGGTGCATTGCCGACAACTAATAAAGAAATAAGCATGTAGAAAGCTAATGGTCACGATGTTTGGACACCGGTTCGAGTCCGGTCGGCTCCACCAAGTGGGAATCTTTCCCAAGATTAAAGTGAATGGCTCAGATTTTATCTGAGCCATTTTTTTGATAGTATACTCAATAAGTTTGATCATTAGTTTTAAGCGAATTGCAACATAATTACTATTTGACTGAAGTCTATATAGCTGTTCTGTATATTGCGAAATGTGATATTTATTTTTAATTTATTTAATTTCAATTATTAGAACAAATTCTAATGTTTTGGCAAAGAATTTGTGATAATTTAAACTGAGAATTCATCTTTAAATCCAATGCTCGTTTTTTATGTTTAAGCTGAACCAATTATCCTTCTTTTTGATTCCTCTTTTTTTGATTTTTTCGGCTACTACAATGGGTCAGCCTATAATAAAAGATCCGCTTCAAAATTATTTTTCTAGTTATCTACCTGAGAAAGCATACGTTCATAGCAATCAGCAACAATATGCTTCCGGAGACAAAATTTTTTATAAGGTTTATCTGATGAGTAAAGATGGTCCTAGCCAGTTTACTAAAAATGTTTACGCAGAATGGTATGATCAAGATGGTAAATACATCTCTCGTCAAATTCTTCCTTCCATCATGGGATTAGCAGCAGGGGACTTTCAAATTCCCGAAAAATATGCTGGTCAGTGGGTCTACATGAAATTGTTTACCGCTTGGATGCAGGAACAAAATCCAACTCCTTTTTTAGTGAGTTCTTTTAGGGTATTACAAGCTAACCAAGCTGTTTTATCTCCTGATAATAGTCCTGTTGGATTACAAATCAAGGCTGAGCCGGAAGGAGGTACTTGGATAAAGGGGATTCCTTCCATTTTGACCATTCGTACAAGTAATGGCAATGATTTACCCTTGGCAATGAATTGCAGAATAGTTGATCCAAATGGGCAAGTAGTTAGTTTAGTTTCAACCGCACCTTATGGGTGGGGTCAAGTTGAAATCACACCTACAACTTCGGATTCTTATTATATTCAAGCCGAAATGCCCAATGGCAGTTGGGCACAACAAGCCCTTCCAAAAGTTTTAGATAATGGTGTAGCGCTTAGATTTGATCCTGTAGACCATTCATTTATAGTCCAAAGGACAACAGATGCTAGTCTTTCAAATCAAAAGCTGTTGATTGCATTAATGCATAAGGATGAACTCTTACTAGAAACTAGTGTATCACTGCAACAAAAATTAAGGTTAAAGGGAAGAATCCGCACGGACAGCTTCCCAACTGGATTTCATCGATTGATTTGGTTTGATGAGGATAAAAATGTTTTAGGACAAAGGGTATTCTTTTTGCATCAACCTGAATCAGCCGCTCTTTCATTAACGATAGATACTTTGAATTTTGAAAAAAAAGGAGGGAATGTTTTTACACTTGTATCACAAGACAGCTTGCTAACTAGTTTATCGCTTTCTGTTACAGACGCAGATTTTGATGAAGCTGATTCAAATAAAAGTATTTATCAATTAATGGGAACAGAGATATTTAAGTCTGCTCCATCACAAGTTCATCTTGCAGTTACATGGGCCGAACAACAAAATTATCGTGCAATAGATCAGTGGTTACAAGCACAAGATATTTGGTACCCCAATATTAATGATGCGATTGCTGGTAAGCTAATTCCAATAAAAGCAAAAAAAGAAAATTCTTTCATTACAATCAGTGGACAGATTACCAATTTGGGTGAACGTAGAACCAAAAAAGCAGGTACCATGAATCTTATCTTGAGTACCAACGACGAGGAAAAGCAAATGATGTCATTGGAATTGGAAAATGATGGAAGTTTTAAACAAGAAGATGTATTTTATTATGATAGTGTTACAGTATATCTACAACCCAATAAAATTGTAATCACGAATGAGAATAAGGTACAAATGCAAACCAATTTGTTGTCTGCTAAGCCCAATCAGGTCATGCGTGTGCCTTCATTACAAATAGCACCTTCAAGTGATTCTTTATTATTGATACAACAAAAATATGCAGCTGAAAAACGTTTCTTAGATTCATTGCTTGCTACAAAAACCTTGGAAGATGTTGTAGTAACTACTAATGTTAAATCTAAAATAGAGATAATGGATGAAAAATATACTACTGGAATGTTTACTTCAGATGGTATCAAGTTTGATATTGCTGGTGATAACAGTGCAATCATGATGTCTTCAGTATTTGCTTATTTACAAGGAAGGGTTGCTGGTTTGCAAATTCGATTAGATGATTTTGGTACACCTACTGTTACATGGCGAGGGGATAATACGGCTGTTTTTTTAAATGAAGTTCAATTACAAGATACCCGTGTACTTAATAATATTCCAATGGCTGATGTAGCATTTATAAAAGTATTTCGTCCGCCATTTTATGGTGCTTATTTAGGTGGTTCAGGTGGAGCAATTGTGGTGTATACGAAAAGAGGGGATGAGCCTAAAAACTATGATTTTTCCAGCTTGCGTCGGGTTCAATTAGAAGGATATTCAAGGCCAATGAATTGGGAGAATAGCTTGATTTATCAAGATGATCGTAAAAAGCCCAATAAGGATATTCGTAAAACCCTTTATTGGAATCCATCTATTCAATTGGATGGAGGAGCAATGGGTTCCTTTAAATTTAAGTTTAATAACAACGATGTAACGACTCGTTATAGGGTAATTGTTGAAGGGTTTAATAAACAAGGAAAATTGGTTCGATTGGAAAAAGTAATTGCTCGATGAGTTTTAAAAGAAACCATAAAAAATTATAATGGTTTTGCTAATTTTCATTCTGAATATTCTCAGTGGTTGTAAAGTGTGTTAAATTTATTTTGTTTGCTGTTTTTGGCCGCTGAGTTTTTTATTTTTGGTTTTATATACAACTTTAATCATCTTAGTACTATGCTTAATTACCAATCAAATTTTAGAAATTACATTTTTGCTACCATTAGCTGTATAGCTTTACTTTTCATCAGTAGTGCTTTTGTTCCATTACAAGAGGAATCCAGCGCCATAGTGGGTGTATGGAAAACAGGAGATGGGAATGCAATGGTTAAAATTTATAAAAACGGGGAGAAATTCCAAGGTAAAATTGTTTGGTTAAAAGAACCCAATGATCCTGAAACTGGCAAACCAAAAGTTGACAAGAATCATTCTGATGAAGCATCTCGTACAAGACCTATTTTAGGATTAGTTAATATTTGGGGCTTCTCGTACAAAGAAAAAAATGTATGGGAAGACGGTAATATTTACGATCCTAAAAACGGTAATACCTATTCTTGCACTATCAAAATGCTTAACGCAAATACCCTTGAAGTAAGAGGATACATTGGTGTATCACTTATTGGTAGAACAGATACCTGGACTAAGCAGATAGCTAAATAATTTATTTTTATTTAGCTACGGAGAAACAAAGTTCAAGCTAATATTAAAGTATAAGGGGTTGCCTAAATTACTAGTGAAATATCTTTGCATATCACTTTTTCCGTTGTACTCATTCATTACATCGAAGCGCCAATTGTATCTTAATCCTGCTTGAGCACTTAGCCAGATAAAACCACTGATTTTTTTATCCCAAATAATTCTTGGTTTCAATTCTCCACGTTGAATAAATACATTGCCATTGGTGCTATTGGGTAAATTCATCATAAATTGATTCCCTTCTAACTCAAATCCCAATTGTAGTATATTGGAAGTAGAAAAATTATACCTTAAATGACCACGAGCTGGGAGTAATAATTCCATACCCCATCGATCGTTAAATGTTTTATTCCATAACAATACAGGTATATGTAAAATTTGTCCTGCACGATAGGTTCTTGAAAGACCTACACCAATCATATTTTTTTCAGATTTCTTCCATCCGTAAATAGCAGTACCGCTAATGGTAAGCGCTTTGCCATTAAGTTCACTGAGTTGGTTAAATACTCCATTGAAGTCTGCACTTGCTTGAAAAATCAAAAAGTTTTTCTCATTCAATGGCTTAAAAATCGTTGTGTTTATTCCAGCAGAAGTCATTGAACGATTATTCAATCTGCTAGCAAATTCATTACTGCCAGGATTTTCAATTGAATACTTACTAGACCAGTAATTAGCTCCCAACTGCCAAATAATTTTGTTGGTAGAAATAACAGGAATATTTGCTTGAGCCCGAATAGCGGATACCTGTTTAACTTGAAAGTCTTGGAATGCAGGCAATAATGCGCCTAGAGGAACCCCCGGAAGTACAAACCCACCCTGGTATTCATATCCAATACTTAGTATTCTTTGTGGAACTTGGTTTAAGACTTTTTGGGTGCTGTATCTTTTTACACCCTCTGCGTCACCAAATTTACTATAGTCAATTAAGTCTGTTGTATCTACTTGTGCTGTTGCTCCAATTGAAAGAAACAAGGAGAAAACCAATACTATTTTTTGCATAATTGCCGCTTATTTTTCTGCTACAAATATAAATGCAATAAGAACTGTTTTTTGGGGGGATTATAACTGTGAATTATAATTTGCAGAATAATACTAAAGGAAGTGATTGTATCGGCTCAATTTTATTAATCATTCTCAGCAACCAAGAGGGTTCCTTGAAGGTATTTTTCATTGTGTTGAGTTGCGTCTAATCCTAATTCTTCTTCTTCAGAACTTACCCTTAGTGGTAGCATGATACTAATTAATTTGAAAATACCTAGGGATACCGTAAAACTATATGCTACTGCAATAAAAAGGGCTTTCACTTGCGTGAAAAAGAAAGCGGTGTTCCCGTAAAGTAATCCATCATCGCCAATTCCATTTACTGACTTACTCGCAAATATTCCTGTCATTAAAATGCCAACCATTCCACCAACTCCATGGCAGGGAAAAACATCTAATGTGTCATCTAAAGATGACTTGGATTTTAAGAAAACAGCATAATTCGAAATAATGGCCGCGATAAACCCGATAAAAATACTCTGAGGTACTGCAACAAATCCAGCTGATGGGGTAATAGCTACAAGTCCAACAACTGCTCCAATGCAAAATCCTAAAACTGATGGCTTTTTTCCTCTCATCACATCAAAAAACATCCAAGACAAACCAGCTGAAGCAGCGGCTGTATTGGTGGTTGCAAATGCCGAAACCGCTAATGCATTGGCTCCTAATGCAGATCCTGCATTAAATCCAAACCAGCCAAACCAAAGTAAACCTGTACCAATCAATACATAGGGAATATTTGCTGGTGGTATTTCAATTTGGTCTAGATGTGCTTTTCTTCTTTTTAGCACCAAAGCGCCTGCTAAAGCAGCGCATCCTGCAGAAATATGTACCACTGTTCCGCCTGCAAAATCAAGTGCGCCCATTTTGAATAAGAATCCCTCTGGATGCCATGTCCAATGAGCCAAAGGAGCATATACCAAAAGACTAAATAGCACAATGAATAAAATATAAGAAGTGAATTTTACTCTTTCCGCAACGGCTCCTACCACTAATCCTGGGGTAATAATCGCAAACATTAGTTGAAACATTGCAAATAAGCCTAGCGGAATAGTTGGAGCTAAACTCCAGGGAGCACCACTGTTTATTCCTTTCATAAACAAATGGGTTGTAGGGTTTCCAATTAATCCGCCTAAGGATTCTCCAAAACATAGACTATAGCCAACTGTAACCCAAATAATTGAAACAACACCAGTTGCAACAACGCTTTTTATCATTGTTGAAATCACATTTTTTCTGTGTACCATCCCACCATAAAAAAATGCCAGCCCAGGAGTCATTAAAAAGACCAAAGCCGTCGCCATGATAATCCAGGCAATATCAGCTCCATTATACATATTTTTTGTATCCACAAAGCTTAGTTCAGCGGGAACAAATATGGCTAATACTGCAATGATTAATAAAATGACAAAAGGTGCCACATTATAAAAGTTCAATTTCTTCTGATACATATTAATTAAAATAAATTTAAATATATATTATTTTAGAGTGAAATTATGAAATTTGCTCAAAAAACAATTTTAAAGTACAAATGTATTTTATTTATATGTTTATAAAAGTCTTCATTTACCTGTTTGTGGGTTTTAAATCAGGTGTTTTTAATTTGTTTTTGTAATTATGTGCCAATAAATTTTACTATCAATGAATCTAATCGTTGAACAACTTATTGAATTTTATCAATTATTGCCACATCCGGAAGGTGGGTATTATAAAGAAACGTATAGATCAACGGAGCATATTCCTTCGAATAGTATACCAGAAAGATTTAAAGGGAGTCGTAGTTTTTCAACTGCCATTTATTTTTTGTTGGTAGAAAATTCTTTCTCTGCTTTTCATCGTATTCAATCTGATGAATGTTGGCATTTTTATGCTGGGGATTCAGTTGATATTCATGTATTGCATGCCAATGGAGATTATGAGCTAATAAAATTGGGCAACAATATTGCGATAGGAGAGCAATACCAGGCTATCGTTCCAGCTGGTGCTTGGTTTGCTTCAAAAACGAATGGCAACTATTCATTGGTGGGTTGTACGGTTGCACCTGGTTTTGATTTTGCCGATTTTGAATTGGCAAATGCTGCCGAATTGACTAGCCAGTTTCCAGCACAGGTTTCGTTAATTAAATCTTTTTGTAGGGCTTAACGATTGAAGTGTATTAAGAAATAACCAGCAATACTAAATAGTAAAATAATCAGTATTGCAGCAATTAGCCATTGTTGGTCTTCAATTTTACGTTTCTTTTTTCTCTTATTACTTTTAGCAATCTGTTTTTTTAATTGTTGATTGATTATATCGGTTGTTGAAATAATTTTTTCTCTAGACTTGAATTGCGCTAACCCTTCTAATGCATCATTCTCAAAATCTGAAGCAGACATTTTTTGTTCGATGGTATGCATTTCATCTTCCGAAATATCATTATCGAGGTATTTTAACAATTCCTCGTTAGATATCTCCGTGTTTTTTTTAAATATGTCTTTCCAATTGTTCATTAAAAAGATTGTTTTTTCTCCATGATGATTTTCAAATTCCTTTTCCCATTCTGAATATTACTTTTTACTTGTAATAAGCTAAATCCGGTAAGCGTGCTTATTTGCTGATAACTTTTCTTTTGAAGATAAAATAAAGTTATGCAAGTTTTTTGCTCTTTATTCAGTTCGCCCATTGCTGCTTCTAATAAGTTTAAATTAAGCTCCCTTTCAGTATTTATTTCAGTTCCTGATTCTTGTATTTCTGATAGAGCAGGAATTTTTTCAATAGCAATATATTCTTTGCGGTCTCTTAGTTTCATTAAGCAAAAATTACAAGCTATTTTATACAACCAGCTCTTAGGGTATTCAACAGGGTATTTTCCTAATTCATTAAGGGCTTTTAAAAAGATTTGTTGCACTGCATCTTTGGCCTCCTCTTCATTTTTTAAGTATTTCATACATACCCCAAGCAATAACATGGTATATCGCTGAAGTAAAATACCCAACCATTCTTTATTTTGGTCAGATTGATACTTCTTTAAAAGTTCAGTGTCTGTAATATGTTTAAATGCTTGTTGAATCACTTGTTAAATTAATGCATTTTTGATAAGATGCAAGCTTCTTAAATTTCCATATCTTTCATTAAAAATTATTGCATGGCATATGTTGTAGCAATTGTAGCAGTTGTTCCATTAAGAGCAGAACCAGCTCACCAAAGTGAGATGGTTAGTCAATTATTGTTTGGAGAAACTGCCCAAATTTTGGAGGGTGGCCAACTTCTTCAAACAGGTACATTTACAAAAGTCAAATGTTTACATGATGGATATGAAGGTTGGTGTCAAAGTGCTCAATTGTCGCTTATTCCTGATGAGTTAGTCATGAGGAAATCGAATGCAATTATGCCTGATTACTCCAATAAAATGCGACTAAACGATGCTGAAATGCAACTGCCATTTGGTTGTTCATTAGCCATTTTTCAAAATCAAGAACTTAATCTTTCTGGGCTATCATTTAAATATGAGGGGGAGGTTTTTAATCCCGGCCAAATAGCATTTGATTCAAATTCGGTAATGAGAATTGCTCAATTCTTTTTGAATACGCCCTACATATGGGGTGGTAGATCCTTATACGGAATTGATTGTAGCGGCTTTGCTCAACAGGTATTCGGTTATTTTAATGTTCAGTTGCCAAGGGATGCCTACCAGCAAGCTGAGATGGGGACTGATATAGGATTTCTTGCAGAATCTAAATGTGGCGATTTAGCCTACTTCGATAATAAAGAAGGCAAAATTACACATGTAGGTATCATGCTGAACGAAAACACCATCATACACGCATCAGGTAGAGTACGTATTGATTATATTGATCAAGCGGGAATTTTGAATAAACAAACAGGTGAAAGAACCCATCAGTTAAGAATCGTAAAACGCTTAGTTTAATTAAACGCTTTAACTACATTAAATCCATTCCTTTAGCAAAATAGGTAACTGTGCCTGGTAATGCTAACCAAAAGAATTCACGATATACAAAAAGGAGTACAATCATCGCTGAAAACCAGAAAAAAAATAGGGCCCAATATTTACCAGTGGATTGTTTTGCTTCCATTATGAGTAATTTTTAACAAAGATAAGGAGCAAAATCAAATCAGCCGCTAATGAGTATCAGATTGTTGAATTTTTATTGAATCTTTTGATAAATCATTTTTTTTCTTGTCAAAAAACAACATTTTAATGCTTAATAAAAGCATCACAATGGCAAATATTTTTTTGACTCTGTCATCTGTTAAGCTTAAAGCTAGTTTACTTCCTAATAATCCTCCAACAATAAAAGCGATTGCTATTAAAAAGACATAACTGAAATTGATATGACCTTGCTTATGGTATTGCCAAACTGCTAAAGCAACAACTGGAAGCATTAGCACCCCTAGTGAAGTTCCTTGGGCTTGTTTTTGAGTTAGCCCAAGGAAAAACACCAATGCAGGTACCATTATAATTCCACCACCAATTCCGACTAATCCGCTTAAAAAGCCAGCAGCAATGCCTATTATGATTAGTACTAGCAGGGTAGTGGCGCTCATAATGATTATTTAACGAATATTTCTTTATAGAAGGCAATTGCTTCTTCAACAATGGTTAAAGCTTTTGCTTTGTCGCCAAAGTCTTCCACTAAAACCTCTTTTTTCTCTAGTCTTTTGTATTCTTGAAAAAAGTGTCTTAGTTCATCAAAAAAGTGTCTTGGAAGTTCCTCGATATTATTGTAATGGTTTACTCCTGGATCAGTTGCTGCAACCGCAATAATTTTGTCATCCGGCTCGCCTCCATCAATCATCTGCATTACACCAATGACTTTTGCTTCCATTAAGGTTAATGGTTGAACGGGTAATGAAGTAATCACTAGAATATCCAACGGGTCTTTATCTCCTCCATAAGTTTGTGGAATAAAACCATAGTTAATTGGATAATAGAATGATGAGAATATAACCCGATCTAATTTTAATAAACCACTGGGTTTGTCAATTTCATATTTACATCTAGATCCTTGCGGAATTTCAATAACAGCATTAACGATGCGAGGTGCATTTTCTCCAAAATGTACTCCATGCCATGGGTGTAAAACGGTTTGTTGATTCATCTTTGCAATATTTTTATTGATTGGTTTGTTTAAAATCTACTTGCCATAGATTTCCTTTTTTTAAAATAAATGTTTGCTGTGTGGTGGTATCCAATGAAGTGCTATGGAAAATAATTACCGTACTGTCATTTGGTTCAGCAACTTCTTTAATATTGATTGAAGCTAGTCTTAGCTCTTGTCTTCCTTCCTTGTCTTTTTCCCTATAGTTTGCTTCTACTCGCAACAATAACGCTTTATTTTTTTCTTCAGCAATCATATAAAATGAAGCTTTAGCAAAATCTCCTTTGAGGCAGGCGTCTATAAATTCTCTTCCAGCATCAAGCCCATTTTCAGCTGGTAAATAACTTTTTGCTGGGCTACTGCAAGAATAAAATCCTAGCACCAAGAAACTCATCAAAATGGTCAACAATTTCATATAAGCTAAGTTAGTTAATTATGCTGGTTATGAATAATTAAGCATTATAATGCTAAATAATAAGGGGCTAATAAT
Organism: Sediminibacterium sp. FEMGT703S; assembly: GCA_002786355.1. GTDB lineage: Bacteria > Bacteroidota > Bacteroidia > Chitinophagales > Chitinophagaceae > Sediminibacterium. The sequence goes on along the minus strand of PGCO01000002.1, from coordinate 415,437 downwards.
TGGGTAAATGCTTCACTATAGTTATTTCCTTCTTTGATGGTGATTGTGTCAACATTACTAGGGATGGCTTTTTTTTGTAATAAAAACATTATTCTAAAAAAGGAATGGGTATTACTTTGTTTTACGGCAGTTTCTTTGATGCAAAAAAGCCCTGTTTTTTCAGCAATGGTCTTCCACTCTTCAGCTCTGTTCCAAGGTAGAAGAATAGCAGCTTTTCCTGTATCAGCCAATAGCTTAAAAATACAACTTGCCAATTCTTCTAAACTTAGGCTATCACTATGCATGGCTAAATTTCTTTCTTGCTGTTGACTTTTCAATTGATTTTCAAAAAATGGCGGGTTTGATATAATAAAGTCATAAGGTTTGTTTTGTTCTTGCGTAAAACGATTAATTGACATTTGGTGTACGTACAACTGATTATTCCATGGGCTATTGCAAAAATTAGCTGCTGCTTGTTCTGCCGCTAGTTCATTTATCTCAACCGCATCAATCTTTGCCCTGCTAGATTGAGCCAACATTAATGCGAGTAAACCAGTACCTGTTCCAATATCTAGGATATTTTTTAAATCTAATATTTCTATTTGTTTTGCAACCCATGCTCCAAATAAACAAGCATCGGTGCACACTTTCATAGCTGTTTTATCTTGATGAACAGTGAATTCTTTAAACTTAAAAAAGCTATTACTCATGTAATTGTTTGCTTTAGTTTATTCCAAAATTCCTTCTAAAGCAAGCAAGAAAGCAAAATTGAGAGCCGTTTCTTTTAAGTAATCAAATCTGCCCGATGCACCCCCATGCCCATAATCCATATTAGTCTTTAGTAACAAAATATTCTGATCGGTTTTCATTGTTCTAAGTCTTGCTACCCATTTTGCTGGTTCAAAATATTGAACCTGGCTATCGTGTAATCCAGTTGTAACTAAAAGATGTGGATAGTTTTTCTTTTGAACATTTTCATAGGGCGAATAACTTTTTTGATAATCATAATAAACCTTCTCTTTTGGATTTCCCCATTCATCAAATTCATTGGTGGTTAAAGGGATACTTTCATCTAGCATAGTGTTAACTACATCAACAAATGGCACTTCCGCAATTACTCCTTTCCAAAGTTCAGGGGCCATATTGGTTACTGCACCCATTAATAATCCTCCTGCACTTCCTCCATTTGCGTATAAATGGGCTTTGCTAGTATATTGATTATTTACCAAGAATTCCCCACAATTAATGAAGTCGGTAAATGAGTTTTTCTTCTTTAATAATTTTCCATCTTCATACCATTGTCTACCTAAATCTTCCCCCCCTCTAATATGCGCTATAGCATAAACAAATCCTCGATTTAATAAACTAAGGGTAGTGCTACTAAAATAAGCATCCGAACTATAACCATATGATCCGTATGCATAAAGAAGTAATGGCGCATTCCCATCTTTTTTAAATCCTTTTTTGTAAACCAATGAGATAGGAATTTTAGTTCCATCATTAGCAGTTGCATAAATACGTTCTGTTGTATAATCTTTTGAATTATATCCCCCAACCACTTCTTGTTGCTTTTTTAAAGTTTTATTTTTCGTAGAAACATCATAGTCATATACCGAATTAGGGGTAGTTAATGAAGTATAGCTATATCGAATAGAATTACTATTAAATTCAGGGTTTGATCCAAGACTCGCAGTATAGGCTGGTTCTTCAAATTGAATATAATGTTCAGTGGCGGAATTATTCTGTTTGATATTTAGTTGTATTAAGCCGTTTTTACGTTCTGTTATTACAACAAAGTCTTTAAAAGCTTCAATACTTTGAACCAAAACATCTGCTCTATGTGGAACAATATCTTTCCATTGGGTATAATTGGTATTATTTAATGGACATTCCATCACTTTAAAGTTGAGTGCATTGGCATTGGTTCTGATTAAGAATCGATCGTTTAATGCTACCACATCGTACAGTACATTTTTAATGCGAGGCTGAAAGGAAATAAATGCTGAACTAGGTTTATTCGCATCAATATATAATTGTTCAGAAGAAAGGGTTGCTTGAGAAGTGATGAAAATGAATTGTCCATTCTTGGATTTACTCACCCCTATATAATTACTTTTGTCTTTCTCAACATATACTTCAACATCTTTTGTAAGACCATTTAATTCATGTCGCATAATTTTTTCGGAAAGCAGTGTTATGGGATTATTTGAAGTATAAAAAATAGTTTTGTTATCGTTTGCCCAAACGCCATATCCATTGGTTCCCATTATAGCATCAGCAAAGATTTCGCCTGTCTCTAGATTCTTTATTTTAAGTGTATATTGTCTTCTAGAAACTTCATCTATTCCAAAAACCATTAGCTTATTATCTGGACTTATACTCATACCAGTAACATCAAAATAGGGTTTACCCTCAGCCATTTTATCTACGTCTAACAAAATTTCTTCTTTTGCAGTTAAGCTTTCTTTCTTTCTGCAATATTTATAATATTGTTTTCCTTCTTCTGCCCTAGTATAGTAGTAGTAACCATTTTTGAAAACAGGAACAGATTCATCCTTCTCTTTAATCCTGGCTTTCATTTCTGTAAAAAGCTTGGTCTGCAATGCATTTGTTCCTGCCATCATTTTTTCTGTATAATCGTTTTCTGCCTTTAGGTAGTTCACGACTTCAGTACTATCTGGTCCTTTTGAAAAATAGTCTATCATCCAATAATAGGGGTCAGGAACTGTATCTCCATGTAATATCCTAATATGTTCTTTTTGCACTGCAACTGGTGCTTTTTCAACTGGCCAACTATATGCTTCTTTTTTCATATTCGTACTTTCTGAACAACTGGTTATCATTAAAATACTTACACAAACCTGGATTGTTGTTTTCATAAATGATTCATTTTCACAGGGAAAATAACTAAAATCAATCAGATAACCGCATGAAAAAACGTTTCATATATAGCTAAACAACTAGCCATATTTCAAATGGATATTTAAAACGGTAGACTATTAAACTAAAAGTCCCGGCTTGCTTTTTTGCAACCGGGACTTTATTATTTTAATGATAACTTAGAACGATTTAATAATGCTTATTTATCTGCAGTTAAACTTGCTCCTAAATACTCGGCATTTAAACGAGCAATATTGGTTAAAGAAATCTCCTTAGGACAAGTTGCTTCACATGCTCCTGTATTAGTACATGCACCAAAGCCTTCTTTATCCATTTGAGCAACCATATTGATTACACGTGTTTTGCGTTCTGGTTCACCCTGAGGTAATAAAGCTAAATGACTTACTTTGGCACTTAAGAAAAGCATTGCGGAACTGTTTTTACAAGCAGCAACACAAGCGCCGCATCCAATACACATGGCTGCTGCAAAGCTATTGTCTGCATCGTCTTTATTAATTGGTAATGCGTTGCCATCAACTGCATTACCTGTGTTTACACTAATGTATCCACCCGCTTGAATGATTCTATCAAAAGAAGTCCTGTCTACTGTTAAGTCTTTAATAACAGGGAATGCATTGGCTCTCCAAGGTTCTACCACAATAGTATCTCCATCTTTAAATGCACGCATATGCAATTGACAAGTTGTATTAGCTTGCCATGGTCCATGTGGCTTACCATTGATATACATAGAACACATTCCACAGATACCTTCTCTACAGTCATGGTCAAATGCTACAGGTTCTTCCCCTTCAATAATTAGCTGTTCGTTTAACACATCAAACATTTCCAAGAAACTCATTTCAGAGGAAATATTTTTTACTTGATATGTTTTAAAATCTCCCTTGGTATTGGTGTTTTTTTGTCTCCAAACTTTGAGGTTCAGATTCATATGATAATGTTCCATTTTGTAAAATTAATTCAGTTAAACAATGCTTTTTAAAGAACGCTTATTTGTAGTTACGCTGGGTTGGTTTAATTACTTCGTAGTTTAATACTTCTTTATGTAACTCCCATTGATGTTCTCCTTTTAATTCCCAAGCAGAAACATACATATGGCCAGCATCGTCTCTTAAGGCTTCACCTTCAGGGGTTTGGAATTCTTCTCTGAAATGTCCGCCACAACTCTCGTCTCTAGTTAATGCATCTACGCACATTAACTCGCCCAGTTCAATAAAGTCTGCCACACGGTTTGCTTTATCCAATTCCGTATTCATTTCGTTTACTTCTCCTGGAATTCTAACATCACTCCAAAACTCTTTCTTTAAAGCTTGAATTTCTCTAATAGCTTGTTCTAAACCTTCTTTGTTTCTAGCCATGCCGCACTTGTCCCACATGATTTTTCCTAAACGCTTGTGAAAACTTTCAACGGATTGCTTTCCTTTGATATTCATCAAATGATTGATTCTATCACTAACTGCTTTTTCTGCTTCTTCAAATGCAGGGTGAGAAGTTTCTATTGCTTTGCTATAAATTTCGTCGGCTAAGTTATTTCCTAGGGTATAAGGGATTACAAAATATCCATCAGCTAAACCTTGCATTAATGCAGAAGCTCCCAAACGGTTGGCGCCATGATCACTAAAATTGGCTTCACCCAAAGCATATAATCCATGAACAGTTGTTTGTAATTCATAGTCTACCCATAAACCACCCATGGTATAGTGAACTGCTGGGTATATACGCATTGGAACTTCGTATGGATTTTCGCCTGTAATCTTTTCGTACATATCGAACAGATTACCATATTTGGCTTTTACCACTTCTTTACCCATTGCAATGAGCTCTTCTTCTGAAACATTGCTTCTGCCTTGCTTACCTGCTTCAATTTTACCATATCTTAAAATCGCATCAGCGTAATCTAAGTATACGGCTTGCTTACTGCTACCAACGCCGTAACCTGCATCGCAGCGTTCTTTAGCAGCTCTTGAAGCAACGTCTCTTGGTACTAGGTTACCAAAAGCTGGATACCTTCTCTCTAAATAATAATCTCTTTCTTCTTCAGGTATATCAGTCGCTTTTCTTGTATCGTTTTGTTTTTTAGGAACCCAAATTCTACCATCATTTCTTAATGATTCAGACATTAGGGTTAATTTACTCTGATGGTCTCCACTAACTGGGATACAAGTAGGGTGAATTTGTGTAAAACATGGATTAGCAAAAGCAGCTCCTTTTTTGTGTGCCTTCCATGCAGCGGTAACGTTACTTCCCATTGCATTGGTAGACAAATAGAATACGTTTCCATATCCACCAGAACACAATAATACTGCGTGTCCAAAATGTCTTTCTAATTTGCCGCTTACTAAGTCACGAGCAATAATTCCTCTTGCTTTACCTTCAATAGTTACCACTTCAAGCATTTCGTGTCTGCTATGCATGGTTACATTGCCCAGTGCAACTTGACGCTCTAAAGCTTGGTAAGCCCCAATTAATAATTGCTGTCCTGTTTGACCAGCAGCATAAAATGTTCTTTGTACTTGTGTTCCTCCGAAAGAACGGTTGCTCAATAAACCACCATATTCTCTAGCAAAAGGGACACCCTGTGCAACACACTGGTCAATAATATTGGTACTTACTTCTGCTAAGCGATGCACATTGGCTTCTCTTGCACGATAGTCTCCTCCTTTAATAGTATCGTAAAATAGACGGAAAACACTGTCTCCATCGTTTTGATAATTCTTTGCTGCATTGATTCCTCCTTGCGCTGCAATTGAATGCGCACGACGAGGTGAATCTTGAAAACAAAATGCTTTTACTTTATATCCCAATTCACCCAATGAAGCTGCTGCTGAAGCACCGGCTAATCCTGTACCTACAACAATTACTTCCAGTTTACGCTTATTGGCCGGGTTTACCAGTTTGCAATGTCCCTTGTAATCAGCCCACTTATTTTCTAATGGCCCAGAGGGAATTTTAGCATTTAACATAGATCCGAAGGTTTATGATGATTTGAATATACTTTATTAATCAGGTGATTGAATTATCCTATCCAGCCCATTTTAAAACTCACTGGCATTAAAATAAATACCAAAGCAATAATGATCGAATAAGCATAACCAATACTTGTAAGCATAAGGGTGTATCTGTTATTATAAACCCCTAAAGTTCTGAATGCGCTTTGGAATCCATGTGCAAGGTGATAAGCTAGAGAAATACAGCCCGCACTGTAGACAACGATGATCCACCATTCACTAAATGTTGCCTTCATTAACGCAAACATATTGTGCATTTCAATACCGTTATAGGTTACAGGGTCTAATCCTTGATGGGTAAAGCGTGCTGAAACCCAGAAATGATAAAGGTGTAAGATTAAGAAAATTAAAATTAAGGTACCTAAAAGCCCCATGCTTCTGCTGTACCACTTGCTACCATCTTTGTAAGTTACTGCATATCCTACTGCTCTTTTTTGCTTATTTTCTAAGGTTAATAAATACCCTTGATAAATATGCAAAATGATGCCTGCGAATAATCCGATTTCCATGATTCGGATTAACACGGTGGATCCCATGAAATGAGCAGCTTTGTTGAACATTGCGCCATTTTCTTCTGGGTCAACTAAATCTGCAAAAATGCAGGCGTTGATTCCAGCATGTACAATTAAAAACAAAACGAGGGATATACCGGTTAGTCCCATAACCAGTTTTTTTCCAACAGACGATGTAAAGACTTGTTTCCAGGTCATATAGCAAGATTATATTTGGTTAAATCTCCGCAAATTTAACTCATTTATATATACAATAACGTAAGACTTTAGTTGTATTAATAGGGGCATTTATTCCACTGTTGAATAGGACGCCGTCATTTTTGCAAACTACTTTAACATTGCATTCAACCGTTTACATAAAAACACCTAATAATGCGAATTGAATAACCGTACATTTGAGTATGGTTAAATTACTAAGTATTTTATGGAACAGTTTCCGTATGGCATTACAGGAACTGAGAGTAAATAAGCTAAGAACTTTCTTGTCTTTATTCGGCATTACCATTGGCATTTTTTGCATTATTGGTGTATTAGCTACCGTGGATAGTTTGGAAAGGAAAGTTCAAAATGATATTAAAACATTAGGTAGTAATACCATTTACATAGATAAATGGAATTACGGAGGTGGTCCTGATTATCCTTGGTGGAAATACATGAAAAGACCTGATGTGAAAATTGAAGAGCTTGAAGTAATCAAACAAAAAAGTGAATTAGCTTCTTTTGCTGCTTTTTTTGTGAGTAGAAATGTGAACTATAGCTATGAGGATAACATCTTAAATAATACCAGTTTATATGGTGTTACACCTGAATTTAATAGTATACAAACCATTGATATCGATCAAGGACGTTATTTAATTGAATCAGATTTTTTGCGTGGTGCTGCCGTAGGAATTGTTGGATTTAAAGTTGCAGAAGAATTATATGGCAAAGCGGAGAAAGCGGTTGGTAAGGAAATTTCTTATGGTGGTAGAAAAGTATATATAGTAGGCGTTATAAAAAAACAGGGGCAAAGCTTAATCGGGGGATTCAATTACGATGATTGTATGATTGTTCCTTATCGATATTTTGCGAGTGTATTTAGTCCTGAAACGAGCAATCCAAATATTATTGTACAAGGGAAACCCAAAATTGCATCATCTGCTTTGCAAGATGAGTTGAATGGGGTTATGCGTCAGCTAAGAAAATTGAGTCCTACCCAAGAAGATAATTTTACTTGTAATGATGTGGCAATGTTCAGTGAACAAGTAAATGGATTCTTTGGACAAGTAACTGCTGGTGGTTGGGCTATTGCTGGGTTGAGTTTAATTGTTGGTGCTTTTGGGGTTGCCAATATCATGTTTGTTACAGTTAGAGAAAGAACCAGTCAAATTGGACTAAAAAAAGCCATTGGAGCAAAAAGAAGTACCATCTTGACAGAGTTTCTTTTAGAAAGTGCTTTCTTATGTATTATTGGTGGATTAGTTGGGCTAACCTTGGTTTGGCTCTTATCGTTGGTGTTAAGCTCAGTACTTCCTTTCCCTATTTATATTGCTCCTAATATTGTTATTTTAGGCTTGAGTATTTGTATTGTGTTGGGTGTACTAGCGGGAATTATTCCAGCATCCATCGCTGCTAAAATGGATCCTGTAGTTGCCATCAGAACTAAATAGTATTTTTGCTCAATGAGTATTACTATTCTGGCAATAGAGTCTTCTTGTGACGAAACTGCTGCAGCGGTATGTAAGGATGGAATAATATTAAGTAATATTATTGCTACGCAGTCTGTGCATGAAAAATATGGAGGCGTAGTTCCTGAATTAGCGAGTAGAGCACATATGCAAAATATTGTTCCTGTGGTAGATCAGGCTATGAAGGAAGCCAGTGTTGATTTATCTGAATTAAGTGCAGTTGCATTTACACAGGCTCCTGGTTTAATTGGCAGTTTATTAGTAGGTACCCAGTTTGCTAAATCTTTGTCTCTTTCTTTACAAATTCCATTAATTGGGGTGCATCATATGCAAGCACATGTGTTGGCAAATTTAATTCCAACCCAAAGACCAAGTTTTCCCTTTTTATGTTTAACGGTTAGTGGAGGTCATACACAAATTGTGTTAGCAAAATCTGCTTTAGATCTTGAAGTGTTAGGAGAAACTATTGACGATGCAGCTGGGGAAGCTTTTGATAAAACCGCTAAATTATTGGGTCTGCCTTATCCAGGTGGTCCATTGATTGATCAATATGCTCAACTGGGAGATCCACTCAAATTCAAATTTGCAGAACCTCAAATTCCTGATTTAAACTTCTCTTTTAGTGGATTAAAAACTTCGGTGTTGTATTTTTTGCAAAAACAATCTCCTGAGTTTATTTTGGAGAACAGAAATGACCTTTGTGCTTCCGTTCAACACACTATTGTACAAATTTTATTAAAGAAACTGGTAAAAGCAGTTAATCTAACCAATGTAAAACAGATATGTATTGCGGGAGGAGTTAGTGCGAACAGTGGATTGCGAAATGCTTTAACTTCAATTGGGCAACAGAAAGGTTGGAAAGTGTATATTCCAGCATTTAGTTATTGTACAGATAATGCTGCAATGATTGCTATTACTGGGTATCATAAGTACTTGAATAATCAATTTGTTCCCTTATCCGTTAATCCATCTGCTAGGGCAGAGTGGTAATAAGATAGATACTTATGAAAAAGCAGCTGAATATTGTTGTAATTACCAATGACCACTATGTCATTTTATTAGCCGCTTTAATTAAATCTATTGAAGCCAATTTGACCAATAATCATCAGTTAATTTTTAATATTATTGATGATAAAATTAGTCTGGAGAACAAAGAAAAATTAACCAACTCTATTAATCATCAAGTTTCTATATTGAAATGGATTAATATGGACGGATTGGTCCCTAGTCATATTGAGTTGCCCTTAGACAGAACGAGTTATCCTTTGAATATTTATATGCGCTTTTTCATTCCCTATTTTATGGATGAATCAGTTGAAAAGGTATTGTATTTAGATGTAGACATGATTTTTCAGACAGATATTTCGGTACTGTTTGAGTTTGATTTAAGCCATCATATAGTAGCCGCTGTGCAAGATTCAAGAATTAAAACATTTAACAATAGTTGGGGAGGCATAAAAAATCATAAAAAGTTAGGTCTTGATGGTCATACCACGTACTTTAATTCTGGATTGATGCTAATGAATCTGAAATCGTGGCGATCACAAGGAATAACAGAAAAGCTGATTAAATGCATGAATGAGAATATTCATTATGCTAATTATCCAGACCAGTACGGGCTAAATGTTATTCTGGTTAACCAATGGTTGGTTTTAGATAAAAAGTGGAATCATTTTGCAGATTTATTTTCGGAAACTGACCCTTTTGTGATTCACTTTGTACAACGCAAACCAATTTATAAGAGTTTTAAAGGGGTTCAAGAATTTAGCGATAAGTTCTATTATTATCTACAAATGACAGCCTGGAAAAATTTTGTCCCTATTAATGAAATCAATAGACTGGCAAATAAATCTAAAATTGTTTTCAATAAACTAACTAAGCTCTTTTCTCGGCGTTAATGATTGAATGTTTAAATCCGGCGTTAAAATCTTAATTTTGCACGCGAAAACTATATAAATCAATGATTAGTGCACGGAATATCACCCTGGCTTATGGCAAAAGGGTACTTTTTGACGAAGTAAATATCAATTTTACCAAGGGAAACTGTTATGGCGTAATTGGTGCCAATGGGGCAGGAAAGTCTACTTTTTTGAAAATTTTAAGTGGAGAAATCGAACCGAATAAAGGTACTGTTGAAATTACTCCTGGAGAGAGAATGGCCGTTTTAAAGCAGAACCAATTTGAGTTTGATAATTGTACGGTAATAAATACTGTTTTAATGGGCCATAAAAGGCTCTGGGATGTAATGCATGAAAAAGATGCATTGTATGCAAAAGAAGATTTTTCTGAAGAAGACGGTATGAAAGCAGGAGACTTGGAAGCAGAATTTGGTGAAATGGGTGGATATGAAGCAGAGAGTAATGCTGCAAGCTTCTTAAATAGTTTGGGTGTACACGACAATATGCACCAAAGTTTAATGAGCGAAATTCCCAGCAATTTTAAAGTTAGGGTCCTTTTAGCACAAGCTTTATTTGGAAATCCTGATATCCTTTTATTGGACGAGCCTACCAACGGATTGGATATTGAAACCATTGGCTGGTTGGAAAACTTTTTAGCAGATTACGAAAATATTGTATTGGTGGTGAGTCACGATCGTCACTTTTTAGATACCGTGTGTACCCATGTTGCAGACGTTGATCGCTCAAAGATTAAAGTATTTACTGGTAACTACACATTCTGGTACGAAAGTAGCCAGTTAATGAGCCGTCAAATTAATGACAAGAACAAAAAGAATGAAGAAAAGCGTCAAGCTTTATTAGATTTCATTGCCCGATTCTCTGCCAATGCTTCTAAGAGTAAACAAGCTACTTCTAGAAAGAAAGCTTTGGAGAAACTTACCATCGAAGAAATTGAGCCTTCTAACAGAAAGTACCCTGGAATTATTTTCCAACCATTAAGAGAAGTGGGGAATCAAATTTTGAATGTAGAAAATTTGAGTAAAACCGTTGATGGTAGAAAGCTGTTTGATAAAGTATCTTTTAGTGTAAATAAGGGCGAGAAAATTGCTTTCTTAAGTAAAGATCCTTTGGCTATCACTTCTTTCTTTGATATAATCACTGAAAATACTGCCATCGAAGGAGGAAAATTTGAATGGGGTACTACTATTACCAAAGCTTATTTACCTCAAGAAAACAATGAATTTTTTAAAGAAGGATTGAGTTTGATGGATTGGTTACGCCAATTTGTTCCACCACATGTTACTGATGCAGACGAGCCATTTATTCGTGGGTTTTTAGGAAAAATGTTGTTCAGTGGAGATGATATTCAGAAGAAAACCAATGTACTTAGTGGAGGAGAAAAAGTTCGTTGTATGGTTAGCAGAATGATGTTGCAAAACCCCAACGTAGTGATTCTTGATCAACCTACTAACCACTTAGACCTTGAGAGTATCCAAAGTTTTAACGAGGGCTGTCAAACCTTTCCTGGGATTGTCTTTATTACTTCTCATGATCATACTTTTATGCAAACCGTTGCCAATAGGATTATTGAGCTAACGCCAAAAGGAATCATTGATCGATTGATGACTTTTGATGAGTATATGGAAGATCCAAGAGTTAAAGAATTAAGAGCTGAAATGTATGCTTAGATAATTATTTTCTTCAGTAACTTACCGGCACAAAACCTAAGTAATGAAGAAATGTAGTCTATTGTTGCTCTCTTTTTTTATTGGATATCTTGTTCAGGCTCAAGAACTCTCTTATTATCTGCCCAAAAATGTGGCATATAATAATGCTATACCAACTCCTGTCAATATAATAGGTCATGAAGTAGGGGAATGGCATGTTACACATGACCGATTGGTGCAGTACGCAAAAACAGTAGACCAAGCATCTGACAGAATGATATTAAAGCCATTGGGGCTAACCAATGAAGGACGTCAACAGTTGGCATTAATCATTACTTCTCCAGAGAATCATCAAAAGTTAGAGCAGATTAGGTTGCAGCATCTTGCATTAACCAACCCCGATATATCAGGTTCATTAAACACCGACGATATGCCTGTGGTGGTTTGGATGGGCTATAGTATTCATGGCAATGAAAGCAGTGGGGCTAATGCCGCTTTATTGGCTATGTATTATTTAGCGGCTGCACAAGGCAATGCAGTGGATGAATTATTAAAAAATACGGTTATTATTTTAGACCCTTCTTTTAATCCGGATGGATTAAATCGTTTTGCAAGTTGGGTAAATATGCACAAGAGTTTTACTCCGGTAAGTGATCCGAATGCCAGGGAGTTTAATGAAGTTTGGCCTGGTGGAAGATTCAATCATTATTGGTTCGATTTAAACCGCGATTGGTTACCAGCCCAACACAAAGAGAGTAGAAATCGTTTGGCTTTGTACCATCAGTGGAAACCCAATATTTTAACTGATCACCATGAAATGGGAAGTAATTCTTCCTTCTTTTTTCAACCTGGTGTTCCGTCAAGAGTGAATCCTAATACTCCGCTTAAAAACCAAGAGCTTACCGCAGCAATTGGAAATTACCATGCAAAGTTTTTAGACAGTATTGGTTCTATGTATTTTACCAAAGAAGGGTATGATGATTTTTATTACGGTAAGGGGTCTACTTATCCTGATATTAATGGTGCTGTTGGTATTTTATTTGAACAAGCTAGTAGCCGCGGGCATTTGCAAGAAACAGAGAATGGATTATTGAGTTTCCCTTTTACCATTCGTAATCAATTTACTACTACATTATCTACATTGGCTGCTGCGAATGGATTGAGAAAGCAGATGCTGAATTATCAGCGTTCCTTCTTTAAAGAAACCATTAAAGAAGCCGAGAGTTTTCCTGTAAAAGCATTTGTATTTGGGGATGTGCAGGATAAAGCAAAAACGAATATTTTCATTGAAATGCTCTTAAGGCATGAAGTAGATATTTACCCTTTACAATCAGAAATGGCGATTGATGGAAAAACATTCAAACCTGGTTCGGCGTTTGTAATCCCAACGGCACAAAAACAATTTAAAATTATTAAGACTGTTTTTGAAAAGACGTTTAATTATAAAGACAGTTTATTCTACGATGTAACTGCTTGGACAATGCCTTTAGCTTTTGGATTACCCTATGCCGAAATAAAGACTGCTTTTTCATTGAATTCCCCCAAACTCAATACTGTTGAATCACTGAAATCTAACTTATACGGGGCGAGTAAAGCTTATGCTTATGCCATTAAGTGGAACGAATATTATAGTCCTAAAGTTTTATATAAGCTTCAAGAGAAAGGCATTAAAGCTAAAGTTGCTACCAAAGTATTTAAGATGGTGCTTAATAATAAAGAAGAAGTATTTGATTTTGGAACAATTGTTATTCCTGTAAGTACACAAGAAATTGGTGTTTCAGAATTGGAAAATAGTATCAAGCATGCAATAGCTGAAACAGGGGTAGATGCGTACACTTTGCCTTCTGGATTTTCAGCTGAAGGAATAGACTTAGGTAGTAATAGTTTTGTTTCTTTAAAGAAACCTAGTGTAATGATGTTTGGCGGTAATGGTACTAGTGCTACTGATGTTGGAGAAATCTGGCATATGATGGACACTAGATTTAATGTACCTGTAAGTATTGTGGATGTTGATCGATTTGGGGCTATTAATGCAGATAGATATAACGTAATTATTATGGCTTCCGGTGCATATAATAATTTAAATAAAAGTGCACAAGACAAATTAAAAGATTGGATAGGAGCTGGAGGAACTTTAATTGCAACCGAAGATGCTACCAAATGGCTATCTGTTAATGGCTTTACCAAAACACTGTTTAAATCTGGGGACGACAAAAAAGATACTACTTTACAATTGCCTTATTTTTTGCGTTCTGATGAAACAAGGGCTAAAGACATGACAGGTTCATTATTTGAAGCAAAAGTAGATTTAACACACCCTTTAGGGTATGGGTATTCCAATCCATTGGTGACCATCTTTAAATCGAACACTTTATTTATGGATAAAAACAATGGGGCTTATGATTCTCCCGTTATGTATACTGACCAGCCTTTACAAAGCGGTTATTTGTATAGGGGCTATAAAAATGTAGTTAGAAATACTGCTGCAGTCAATGTTGATAATATTGGGAGGGGTAGAGTTATTTCGATGGTAGATAACTTAAACTTCAGAGCATTTTGGTTGGGTACATCTAAAATGTTCATGAATGCAATCTATTTCGGAAATTTAATTAGATAATAACCTATGAATCTGTTTTGTAAATCCTTATTTCTGTTAGGCATTTTGATTGCTTTAAGTAACAATTCGCGCGCACAGAATGGATTAACCCCAAAAGAGCAATTGGCTTTTGCTAAAAGGGAGAAAGAATTAAAATTGCAATTTGAGCAAGCTGCTTTAAGTTGGCCAGCCAAGCAATTGTATATCAGGAGTTTTAAACAAGATGGCCAATTGGAGATTTGGGTAAGAAATGAAATGTCAGAGCCATTTCGTTTATTTAAAATTTATAATGTTTGTGCTCTATCAGGTAAACTTGGTCCAAAGCGTAGGGAAGGAGATTTGCAAGTGCCTGAAGGGTTTTATCATATTAATGAGTTTAACCCCAATAGTGATTATCATTTTTCACTGGGCATCAATTACCCTAATCAAAGTGATTTGTTTTTTACTGATGCTAAACCAGGAGGAGAAATTTACATACATGGCAAATGCGCTACGGTAGGGTGTATTCCCATTTTAAATAATCCAATTGAAGAGCTATACGTTTTAGCCAATATTGTTCGTAAGGAAGGCCAGGACTATATTCCAGTTCATATTTTTCCTGTTCGGTTCAACAATGAGAGCTCTTTTAAAGTATTGCAGTCGATTACTGGTGTTAATCCACAATACCAAGATTTCACGAATCAACTGAAACAAGTTTTTGATTATTTTGAGCAATACAAGCAGTTACCTATTGTGGGAATCAATCAAAATGGGGCTTATAAATTAATTTCTCGTTAAACAGGTACATTTTTTTAGTAATTTGTGACATTAAAAAATCCTTTTAGCCGCTGAAAACCGTTTGGTTTAAAACAAAATATTGCTATACATGAAGCGTGCTAAGCTTTCTTTTTCTAATATAATATTAATCACTGCTTGTTTAGTAGTGGTAGTTTCTATTCTTTTTTTGAATGTGATTAATACCCGTAATATTATAACCTTAAAAAGTTCGATTGACACGTTAAGTATTGAGAATAAAAATATTAGCATACTGAGGACTACCAGCGATGAATTATTGGATGCACAATTGATTTTTACGCGCTTTACTCAAGTAGGAGACACTAGTTTAAGTAATTTATCAGCTCAATCTTTCGACAAATTAATTGGTCATTTATGGTTACTGAAAAAAGAAAGCGATAGTGGAAGAGCAGCTCAAATTACCCAACAATTAACTAAAGAAAAGTCTTTAGACCAAATCATTAAAGATTTTGAACTTTTAAGCATCAGCTTAAAAAAACACCAAATAAATGTTAGTAATAAATCAGCAATTGATTCTTTAAGAAAATCACTTGCGAACTATAATCTTTTATTCAAAAATATTTTGGTGAAAGAGGATTTGTATCGGGAGAATTTGAATACAACTATTTTTAAAAATGCAGTTACTGGAACAAATGTAATTCAGCAGTTTTTCTGGGTTTCATTGTTGATTATTTTATTTATTGTGGGGGTATTGGTTTTCAATATTTATAAAATGGTCAATTATGAAAACGAAATTTTAGAAGCTCGAGAAAAAGCAGTGAAACTGGCTCAGGTAAAAAGCAGGTTCTTAAGCAATATGAGCCATGAAATAAGGTCCCCCTTGACTGCGATTATGGGATTTACAGAAATTATTGACAAAATTGAAACTGATCCAGAAAAAAAGAATTTTTTGCACGCTATCAAAACCTCTTCGGAACATTTACTTTCTACAGTAAATGATGTGCTTGACTTTTCTAAATTAGACGCAGGTAAATTAAAGTTAGAGAAACAGCCATTTTATATAGCTGCAGCCATAGAAGAAGTTGCTTTTGCGCTGTCATCAACCAGCGCAGCAAATAAGGGCATTAAAGTAGAAACAGTCATCCAACTTGGAAAGGATTTAACTGTTAATGGAGATTTATTTAGGCTTAAACAAATATTGTATAACCTCCTTAGTAATGCTATCAAATTTACTGAGAAAGGTGGTGTCACTATCTATGGTGAAATTGTTGGAAATGTAGGAACTCAAGTGATGGTTAAAATAAGGGTAGTGGATACTGGAATTGGAATACCCAATGATCAAATAAAAACAGTTTTTGAAGAGTTCACTCAAGTAACTAGCAGCAATATAAATAAAGAGACCAGGCGTTCAATTAAAGGGACTGGCTTGGGTTTGTCTATTTGTAAAATGTTAGTGGAATTACAGGGTGGTTCAATTTCAGTTGAAAGCAAACTAAATCAAGGTTCTACTTTTACTTTTGGTATACCCTATGAACTTGCTGATAGGAAAGTAGAAAATGATAAAGATTCTTCAAGTATGAATAAAATTAATTCTTCATTGAGTGGTAAGAGAGTTTTAGTGATTGAAGACAATGATGTAAATGTTATGTTACTCACTATGTTGCTTAAAAAAGTGGGTATTATTTACGATGTGGCTAAAGATGGGGATCTTGGTCTCCAATTGTTTAAAAACAACCAGTATGATATTGTTCTGACCGATATAAATGTTCCAAAGTTGAATGGGGATGAATTTGCAATTATTGTTCGACAATACACCGATGAAGCCAAACGCAAACTTCCCATCATAGCATTAACCGCAACTATTGTTCAAGATGACCTTGATGACTATATTGCTGCCGGTATTAATGAAGTTTTAGTAAAGCCGTTTAAACAAGACGAATTGTATGCTGTGATAGAACGATATATATAATTTAGTTTTATCTATAAACACATTGTATAGTATCTCTTGTTTTTTGTTCAAGTAGCATTTCTTTGCCCGTATATAATTGACTAATTATATGGTCGTCATAATGTCTGATGGTTAATAGATTAAGTTGCTTTTCTACTTGAACATCAAACATGACACTACACTCAGAAGCTAATTGATTAATTTTTTCTTCATGGTCGTCTAAACATAATTGCAAACTAATAGCACCTGTTTGTATTAAATTGGGTTTTATTTTTAGTAGGCTAAATATCTCATACAACTTACTCATTGGGGCTTCTCCAATAAATGAAAAGTCTTTAGTTTTTAAATGCATTAAAACTTGATATGCTTTAATTACAATGATGGGGGGTAAGTTTTTAATATGTTTACTGTGAATAATTGTGCCTTGTAGCGTAGGATCTAAAAAGCACTTCACCAATAAAGGAATTCCTTTGTTTTGTAATGGTTTGATTGTTTTTGGGTGTATAACCTGAGCCCCGTAATAGGCCATTTCAATTACTTCATTAAAATTTAATTCTTGAATAAGTTGCGCATTACTAAAGCTTTTAGGATCTGCATTCATAACGCCTTCAACATCTTTCCAGATGGTTAAATTTTCTGCGTCTAAAATATTGGCAAAAATAGCAGCAGTATAATCGCTGCCTTCTCTACCCAAAGTAGTACTTTCATTATCATCTGTTGCTCCAATGAAACCTTGTGTGATCGTTATATTTCCTTGGTATTGTTGAATTGCTTGGTTAATTTTTTCAGCCGAAAACTCAAATTGAACACCTGCGTCTCTAAAATTATTATCGGTTCTAAGAAGGTCTCTAACGTCTAACCATTGATTCAGTATTTGTTCTTCATTTAAGTAATGACTGATAATACATGTACTAAAAAGCTCTCCAGTACATACTATTTGGTCGTAGTAATAGTCGTAAGACCTAACTGGTTTGTCGTGTAACAGCCATTCTACTTCGGTAAAAAAATCATTTAACTGAGAAATGCAATCATTGTATTTAAACACCAGTAAGTATTTTGCAGTGGTTAAGTGCTGATTTTTTACAATGCTAAATAGTTCTAAAGCTTCCTCTTTGTTCCCTTTGTAAAAAGCATTGACCACTTTTTCTAATCCATTGGTGGTTTTTCCCATTGCCGATACGATAATAACCAGTGGTTCATTACTGTATTGCTTTACAATATTTTTTAGGTTTTTGATTCTTTCAACACTGTTTACACTCGCTCCGCCGAATTTGAATATTTTCATATATTATTCCTTAAAGTAGAAGTTCAATATCTCTACAAATATACGTTGCGTACCCGCCCAATTACTATCTTTATGTAAACGAATTGCACCATATGAGTATTAATAGAAACGTCCTCACTTTAGATGAGTTTACACTGCAACAATTAAGACAATTTCCTACTGCTACTGGCGAATTAAGCAGGTTGCTTAGGGATATGGCTTTGGCCGCCAAAAGGGTTAATGTTGAGGTAAATAAAGCAGGTTTAGTGGATATTTTAGGCGATGCTGGCAGCATTAACGTCCAGGGAGAAGATGTAAAGAAATTAGATATCTATGCGAATAATCAGTTTTTAGGAGTGTTACAGCATGGCATTAGTTGTGCAGGTATTGGAAGTGAAGAAATGGATGACTTTGTGGTGTTTGATGATGAAATCAGTAATAATAGTAAATACGTTGTCTTATTTGATCCATTAGATGGCTCTGGTAATATAGATGTCAACGTATCAATTGGAACTATTTTTGGTGTTTACCGAAGAGTGAGCCCTTTAGGTAAACCTTGTACAAAAGAAGATTTTTTGCAACCCGGTAAAAATCAAGTTGCTGCCGGTTATGTAGTTTATGGTTCTAGTACCATGTTTGTGTATGCAACCAGAAGAGGCGTTAATGGTTTTACGCTAGATCCCTCCATTGGCGAGTTTACCATGAGTCATCCCAATATTACATGCCCTCCTTCTGGCAAGTTCTATTCAGTTAACCATGGGAACTTTTTTCAATACAATGAAGGAGTGAGGAAGTATATAGATGGCTGTCAACGAAAAACGAAGGAAAATGGTGGCCCTTATACTCAGCGCTATATTGGAAGCATGGTGGCAGATGTACACAGGAATTTAATAAAAGGCGGAATTTTTATGTATCCTGGAACTACCGAAAAGCCAGGTGGTAAACTTCGTCTACTTTATGAAGCCAATCCATTTGCTTTTATTTTAGAAGTTGCAGGCGGTGTTGCAACTGATGGTGTTGGAAGAATACTTGATATAGAACCCACTTCTTTACATCAACGAACACCATTATTTATTGGTAGTAAATTAATGATGGAAGAATTAGCTGAGGTTGCAACAACAAAAAATTAAGCATGAAAAAGAATCTTATTATCATCATACTCCTTTTTATTTCTGTTCAAGGGTTAAAAGCACAACAGCCTTTACCAAGAGGCACAATGAGTTATACCATTATGACCAAACCCAATAATATTGTTTATAATGACAGTATTTTTAAAGGGAGTACACAGTTTAAACAGCTATTTTACAGAACCAATAATCCGGAAATAATTGATGCTTATTTAAAACATCAAAGGAATAAAATTACTGGTCAGTTATTTGGTTTTGCTGGAGCAATAACGCTTTTAGTTGGAGTCAATAATTTGTCTGGATCTAATAAAAGTATGGGGTGGACTTTAATTGGGGCTGGTTTTTTGTCGTCTATTGCAGGAGGATATTTTAATTTAATTGGCCAAAATCACATGTTAACTGCGGTAAATTTGTTTAATCAACAACATAAAAAATCAACTGTGTCGCTAGGTTTGGGAAAACAATCTGCTGGACTAGTCTATCAATTTTAATTATGGCAAAAACAATTATTAGCGTAAAAGATTTGCATAAAAAGTATGGTTCCTTCCACGCAGTGAAGGGAATTAGTTTTGAAGTGTTTGAAGGGGAAATTTTTGGATTGTTGGGGCCGAATGGTGCAGGGAAATCTACTACACTTGAAATTATTGAAACACTTAGAGAAAAGACAAGTGGAAGCATCGAAGTTGCTGGTTTTGACTTAGATAAAGATCCAAATGAAATCAAAAAACTGATTGGCGTTCAGTTGCAAACCTCTGGGTATTACCCTAATCTAACACTATCAGAATTGATTGTTTTATTTGCTGGATTATACAATCAACCAGTGAATCCTATAGAGTTATTAGAAACAGTTAATTTAACGGATAAGGCAAAAGCTAAGTACAAAGAATTAAGTGGTGGTCAAAAACAACGCTTCTCTATTGCCACTACATTAATTAATCATCCTAGTATTATTTTTTTAGACGAGCCTACCACAGGACTTGATCCACAAGCGCGAAGAAATTTATGGGATCTTATCAAAGAAATCAGACTGAAGGGTACTACTGTAATTATTACCACTCATTATATGGACGAGGCGGAAGTGCTGTGTGATAGAGTGGCTATTATTGATAGCGGGAAAGTGATTGCTTTAGATTCTCCAGATAAATTGATAGATGATTTAGTGGCAAGTGGTTTTGAGCGACCCAAGCAAGTTAAAAATGCGAATTTGGAAGATGTATTTATTCATTTGACCGGGCGCGAATTAAGGGCCGAAAATTAACCTTATGATAGATGAACGTTATCCAATTGGTGAGTTTGAATTTCAGCCGTATTCAGAAAGCCTGAAACATCAATGGTTGGCAGATATTCAATTTTTACCTGAAGAAATTGAACGGGTACTCTTGAATTTAGATGAGGCACAGTTGCATACCCCTTACAGAAATGGTGGATGGACTATTCATGAAGTGGTTCATCATTTGGCAGACAGTCATATGAATGCTTATTGTAGATTCAAACTAGGCTTAACGGAAGATTGTCCTACGATTAAACCATATGATGAGAATGCTTGGACTGTATTGAATGATGTGAAAACACTGCCTGTTAATATTTCAGTGACCCTATTACATGCATTACATACTAGATGGCATTTTGCAATTAAAGATCTTGCCCAAGCGCAATGGGAAAGAACGATCTATCATCCTGGTAGTAAAAAAGAAATGAGCTTATGGTTTCTTTTAGGGATGTATGCTTGGCATGGGAAACACCATACTGCGCATATAAGATTATTGAGAGATAAAAATAACTGGTAATGGCTGAAATGAAAAAGTGGAAGTTGTTACAGTCAGAACAATTGATCAAAGATCAATGGACTGATGTAAGGAAGAATAGTTATCTAAAGAATGATGGTTCTATTATAGAGCCATTTTATATTTATGGATTTCCTGATTATGCCACAGCTGTTGCAATTACAAAGAAAGGGACTGTAATTGTTGAGAAAATTTATAGAGCTGGATTAGACACTATTGCATTAGAACTTCCTGGAGGCTGCGTAGATGCTACTGATGCTTCTTTAGAAAATACTATTGAACGAGAGCTGTTAGAAGAGACTGGCTATCGGTTCGATCAAATTGAATACCTTGGTAAAATATCTCCCAACCCCACCACTAATACCAATGTGATGCATATGTTCTTGGCTACAGGTGGCACGATTGACCCCAATGCAATAAGAGATTCATCGGAAGAAGTGGAAGTTATAGAAATGGAGTGGGATGATTTTATAAATGCATTTAAAACGCAAGGGTTTATCCAATCAATGCAAACCTGTACAATTTTGTATGCGTTAATGCGACTAAATAAATTAAAGGTATAAAATGCAAAAGGAAATTAAACCATGGTCAATTCAGCAATCAATTGTAGGGTATACCAAGAAATGGTTGAGTGTGAAAGAAGAAGCATGCCAATTGCCAGATGGAAGGGTCATTGATCCGTACCTGATTATTAAAGTACCTGATTTTTGCAATATATTCATGGTTACCCCCAAAGAAGAAATTGTAATGGTAAAACAATACCGTCATGCTGCTGGCATTATTACACTTGAGTTACCTGGTGGATTGATTGAAGCAAATGAAGACCCAATGATTGCCGCAAAAAGAGAGATGAAGGAAGAAACTGGTTATCAAACGGATCAGTTTGAATTGCTCTATTCAGTTTATCCAAATCCACCTTTAGAAAGTAATTACGCTTATTTTTATTTAGCAACAGCAATAGAATCGACCGGCAAAACAGCCTATGATCCATTTGAAGATATTGAAATTGTTTTGGTGCCGAAGGAAGATTTCATGAAGCAGCTTTTAGCACATTCTTTTAAGCATGGTGCTCAAATTGGTGCAATGTATGCTGCGGCAATCAAATTAGGTTGGCTAAAGGGATAGTTTAATTTCTCTGTACTTCAGCAATTAAAAAAACACTTCCACAAACAAGTATAAGATCATTCAATCCAGCGTTTTCATTGGCAGCAAGGATAGCTTCATTTACATTACTATATGTTGAACCTGTCAAGCCAATTTCATTTGCCTGATTTAGCAATTCATTTTCATCTAATGCTCTAGGGATATTCGCTTTCGTAAAATAGTATTTAGCTGTGATGGGAAGAAGCGATAAAACCGCATGAATATCTTTATCTTTTACCATGCCCATTACCCAATGCAGTTGATTAAAATTCATCAAATCTAATTGGGTCAAAATTGCTTTGATTCCGTCAACATTGTGTCCTACATCTAGAATTACCATGGGGTTCATTTGAATGACTTCCCATCTTCCATGCAATCCTGTAAGCTTTTTTACATTTTTAAGCGCTTCTTGAATATGGCTTTGATGAATATTCCAACCATGTTGTTGGAGTAGGGTACAAGCTTCAAGAACAGTTAATAAATTTTTGGTTTGATAAAAGCCTGTTAAGTCTAAAGCAAAATGTTGGTACTCATTTTTTTCTTTATCTACTACGGTAATATTTAGTAGGTTATCTTGGAATAACCAATCACTGATATACCTTTTTTCTTGTGCAAGTGAAACAAGACTTGTTTTAGCCGCGGATAAAAAAATGGGTAAAGTTTCTGGAAGGTATTCTCCAATTACCACTGGAATCAATGGTTTGATGATACCAGCTTTTTCGCCAGCAATTGCGGTGAGTGTGTTCCCCAATAAGTTCATATGATCCATCCCAATATTAGTGATGATACTTAGTTCGGGAAGAATAATATTTGTGCTGTCTAATCTGCCACCTAAGCCCGTTTCAATGATAGCTATATCAACCGATTGCGCTGCAAAATAATCGAATGCCATAGCAACCGTTATTTCGAAGAAAGAAGGTGAAATAGATTCAATTTGTGGTTTTATTTTTTGGGTAAACTCAATCACAAATTCTTCAGAACAACATTCTCCATTGATTTTAATCCGTTCTCTAAAATCATGTAAATGCGGTGAAGTGTACAAACCAGTTTTATATCCAGCTGTTTGTAAAATTGCTGCAAGCATATGACTGGTAGAACCTTTGCCATTTGTACCTGCAATATGAATAGATTTAAATTTTTTATGAGGGTTTCCTAATGCTTCGCAAAGTGCAATGGTATTGGTTAAATCTTTTTTATAAGCCGATTCTCCCACTTTACTAAACATAGGAAGCTTATTGAATAAATAGGAAAGCGTATCTGCGTAATTCATCTTGCGGCAAAGGTGCAAATAATTTAATTCTTAAGCTTAAAATTAAATACTAAAGTTCCTGTTTGTTCTTCTGTATCACCCGAATTTAATTTAAGCGATTTTGCTTTTAAGATGGCGATATTCCTGATACGTTGATTGGTAGTAGTAGTACCTTTAGGATTTATCGTGGCAGCTGTAACAGCACCTGACTGATTAACGGTAATGTCTACAGCCACTTTAGCGTTTTCATTAAAATCGTCTTCAAAAGAAGGAAGCTTGGTAATTCTTCTACCATCTAATCCACTTCTAATGGCAACGCCATTTGAACCACCCAATCCACCATTTCCAATAGCAGCATTGCCTTGGTAACTATCTGAATTAGGATTGCCTGTTGGCTTGCCTTGATCTCCCTTGCCACCTGCGATTCCTTGATTGTTTACACCATTATAACTATCTGCTAAGTTGCCGCCACTACTTTTTTTATTTGTTCCAGTAAACACAGCTTTTGGTTTTGGGGTAGGGGGAGTAGAGCTGTTGCTATTGCTGGGTTTGCTATTGGGTTTAACTACAGATTTTGTTAATGGTATATCATCTTCTGAACTTGTATTTTCTGGAATATCAATATTTTCTGTGGATGTTTGATAGGTCTCTGAATTTTCTGGCGATTCATTTAATTCTCCTATAGCAGTAGGTGGAATAATGCCTTCCCCTGTTTCAACATTACCTAGATTTACTTCTATGCCTTCACCAGCCATTGGTTCTTGAACTGGTGGCTGTTGATAACGAACATAAAAAAATATAGAGAACAAAATCACAGTAATTACCAATGTGATAATACTCGCCTTAAGTTGATCTTGTCTTTCTAATATCCGTTCTTGATTCATGAAGCATAAAAGTACATTAATCCAATTATTTTTAGTGGAATGAAAGGTTAATTTTATTACCTTGTTGTGAAACACTCTGTTATATGAAACTGATTATCAAAACATTAGCATTCATGATGATTTGCTTCAGTACAAGCAATCTTTCTGCACAAATTGACTCCGAAAGATTATCGTTATTATTTGCAGAGGGGTATAAAATAGATGAATTGGTGTTTTTATTAGATAATATGCCAATTAAGAAACATGAAAAATGGATGGAAAAGAGAGGGTATACTTTCAGAGAAGAAATTCCTTCTAAGAAGTGTTTGGTTTATAAAAAAGGGGAAGTAGTTACTTTATTTATCTTTTTAGGCAAAGAATATATTTCTGAAATTCAGGTATCTAGTTCCCCGCAAAAATATTATCAAGCAATAGATACTTTTGCGAAGTCTCCTTTGTTTAGACCCACTAAAATGTTGAAGAAAGTTGGTATAACAGAAGATGAAAAAAAGAAATATTGGAGAAATAATGGATTCATTTTTTATGCCGACACCAATAATTATCGAGTGGGGGTTTTTAGAGACTATCCATTTGAAATGGAAAGAAAAATAAGTAAGTCGTACTTGCCTGAAATGGTTTACGTTAAAAAGGGGAGTTTTATGATGGGGAGTAAGAATGAGGAAAGTCCATCAGATACAAAGCCTGCTTTTACTGCAACGGTTAACAATTTTAATATTGGACAATACGAAGTAACCGTTAAGCAGTTCAGATATTTTTGTTCGGAAACAAAAAGAAAAATGCCTGACGCTCCCTCAGCTGGATGGCAAGATGATTATCCAATTCGGAATATTACTTGGGATGACGCAATCGACTATTGTCATTGGTTAAGCTATGTTACGGAGAAAAAATATCGGCTACCGTCTGAAGCTGAATGGGAATATGCTGCAAGAGGGGCCCAAAAAACTAAAAATTTCATTTATGCAGGATCAGATTTTTTAGAAAAAGTAGGTTGGACTTTCAAAAAAAATGATGCAGTTATGAAAAGGGTAGGTGGCACTTATCCAAACGAACTTGATATTTATGATATGAGTGCCAATGTGTTTGAATGGACAAATGATTGGTATAATCCTACATGGTATGAATCAGTTAGTAGAAATCTTGTTTTTGGTGTAGTTTATAGGGGACCATCAGTTGGTACACAAAAAGTGGTTAGAGGGGGCAGTGCTAGCGAATCTTCAAAATCAAAAATAATTTATAGAGGTAAAATTGCTCCTAGTAATTATTATGTAGATATAGGTTTTAGGGTAGTGTTAGAGGAAGACTAGTTCTTTAAAAATATATCATATCCAAACCTTAATAAAGTAGCCATTACAACTAACAAAAAGAAAATTCGAATAAACTGATTGCCTTTATAAATGGCTAGTTTAGCACCTAAAATACCTCCAATTGCATTGCATACAGCCATTGGAATAGCTACTGACCATAATATGGTTCCTTTTAACATGAATAAGGAAATCGATCCTAAATTGGTAGAGAGGTTAATCAGTTTGGCATGAGTACCTGCTTTTAAAAAATCAAATCCCAATATACTTATGAATGCCATTATAAAGAAACTTCCGGCTCCTGGCCCAATGAAACCATCATAAAATCCAATCACTAAACTAATTATTAAGGCATACTTTAATTGCTGTTTATCAGATAATTGTTTGTGAACGGTTTGTCCAAAGTTTTTCTTAGAATAAGTGTAAAGGGCAACAATGATTAAGACAATAAATATAACCGGCTTCATGTATTTATTGCTAACAATAGATAGGAGCTGCGATCCAGCAAATGCTGCACTAAAAGCAATTAAGCACATTAACCCTACTTGATTCCAGTTTACTGCAACTTTTTTTACATATTGTCTTGCTGCAAAAGCGGTACCTGTAAATGCAGGTATTTTTAAAGATCCCATAACAGTTGCAACTGGGAATTGTGGCAATAGCATAATGCCTGCAGGTAACTGAATCAATCCGCCCCCACCCACTATTGCATCAACAAACCCTGCTAAGAAAGCAAAAATGCATAGTAATATCATGGTGTTGATATCCATCCAGTAGTTATTTTTTAAAAGTAATATTTGCAATGACTAATCCGGAAATTACCAATATGCCACTATAAAAATGAATAGGGGTAACTGTTTCGCCCAAAATCAGTATAGCTTCTAAAGTACTAAAAATGGGGATTAAATTGCCAAATAAAACGGTTCTTCCCGCACCTAATTTTGAGATAGCTAAATTCCAACACCAGAATGCTAAAACAGAAGTTCCTATTCCTAAGTAAAGAATAGATCCAAATAAGGTTGGTGACCAATTCGTAGGGGCTTTAACAATATATTGCTCAAGGATAAAAAAAGGAAATAACATCAAAGCGCCTAAAACAAAAATGACCAACAGAAAAGACAATGCACTAATCGTAACGGGCTTCTTCCGAACTAATATATTATAAACCGCAAATGCAAATGCGCCTGCTAAAATCCAAGCATCACCACTAGAAAATTTAAATGAAAGTAATACCTCCCAACTGCCTTTTGAGATCAACAGTACAATTCCCAATATGCAAATAATCATTCCTATGATTCTGTAAAACCCCAATCTTTCCTTTAAAAAAAGAACGGCCATTGCAGTTGCAAAAATGGGAGAGGAGGTAGTGCCAATTAAAGCCATATTGATTGCACTAGTATTGTGTCCGGCTACATAAACAAATGTGTTAAATAGCGCAATACCTGTGAGTGCAAGCCAGGTTAAAATTTTCCAATTGGCTTTAAGGTGAGACCATTCAGCAATGACTTGTTTATATGCAAATGGGAATAGTACCAATGATGCGCAAGTCCATCTAAAAAAGGCTAAGCTAATGGGGCTAATTGAATTGCTGACTTTTCTTGCTATAATAAAATTACCCGACCAGAGTAGTGTGGCAATGATAGCCAATAAAAAACCCTGAACGGTATGGTTGCTTAATTTAGACTGCATTATTGTATAGGAGCTCCTGCAAATTGGTGGTTATAATCCCCTTTAATTCTCTCCATTGGGGGATTAAAATAGCCAAATTTTAGATTTGGGAATTCTTCTTGAATTAGATCCATCATTTGTTTTACTCCCAACATTTCACCCGTATCAGACATGCCAATTTTGCCCATATACCAATCTGGATCAATGTTGAAATTGCGCCACTGAATCATATTTAAATCAGTATCGGAAATTAATTTTCTCAAGGCTTCATATTCCGCTTCACTATCTGTGATTCCAGGGAATACAAAATAATTGATGCTGGTCCAACCACCATATTTACGCATTACTTTCAAGCTCTCGATAATGTCTTCGAATGCATAATTATTAGGCCTATAATAGGCTTCGTAAATATGTTTTTGCGCAGAGTTGGTACTTACCCGCATGCTATTTAATCCTGCTTTGCAGAGTGCATCCACTGCTGCGGGCTTTGATCCATTGGTATTGATATTAATGCTACCTCTGTTGGTATGCTTTCTGATTTCAATGATAGATGCTCTAATGGTCTCCCACATTAACAAGGGTTCTCCTTCGCAGCCCTGTCCAAAACTCACAATTGGAAATGGCGCATTCATTAAATGTGGAACTGTAAATTCAATAATTTCTTCTGGTAAAGGCTTAAATGTGAGCCGGTCTTGTGTGCTTACGATGGTCTCTTCTTCTGGTTGAAATGAAATACAACCGATACAATTGGCATTACATGCGGGTGAAGTAGGTATCGGGCATTCCCATCTTCCTAAAGAAAAATTTCTGGCTGCAGGACAATGATAAGTCATGCAGCAGTTTTCCATTAGATGTTTTACGAGTCTATTTTCTGGATAAGCTTTTAATAAATGTTCGGTGCCCTCTTTTACCTTGTTGTCATCAAAACCAGCAGCTTCTTGTCTGATATCTTTTTCTATTCTTATTGCTGGAACATAATTTTTTTCGTTCATCCAACCCACTGCGGTATAACAGAATAATGGTAAAGTGGGTGCATCAGGCATTGTTTCATATGCTGCAATAAATAATCCTGTATAGGCGGGTGGAATAAATGCAGCCACAGCCCAACCTTTTTCGCAAAGTCTCATTTCTCCAGTCTCCACATCTATGCCAATACCCCTTCTGCCCGGAAGTTCATATAAATTTCCTCCTTGTGGTAGTTCAATCCATTGATCAGCTTCAACCGGAAATGCATCCCAGCCTGCACGGCCAACAGCATAAAGGGTGTCGTCTTCATAGATATTTCCCTCGCCATCGGAATAGAGCAAAAATGGTTTAACTGACATAAGTGGTTTTTTCTAGTTGTGCTTTTGCAAATACATTGAATTCTTCTTCTGTTGATTTGTTGGTATCAGCATCTAATTCTTTCTGAATGAGTTTGTCGTCTTTAAAATCGAGGGTTAATAAGCCGTCTTTTAAAACCACATTTTTTAAAGCTGCCCAATCGTATCTTTTTTTGGGAAAACTATTGAACACAATTTCATTTTCATCAAAGGCAATTTCTTCTGGAAACTTTACCTGCTTTTCTAGCATTGCTGCTAATAAATAAATTAAAGATATCCATAAACCATCTGCCATACTATACCATCCCATAGCTGCTAATAACAATCCAAATCTATAAAAAGGGGCATTGCCTTTTTTCTTTTGCCAAATACAAAATGCTCCCCAGCCAATTACCAAAACTGCGAATGCATATGATGAAAGGGCATTGTACAAACCATTTATACCATTGCCAATAAATGCAATAATTGCAATTAATAACATGATTTGGCTTACCCCATCTACTGTGGAATGATTGCGTTTTTTTAATACAATGATGTAGTCGAAGGTTTTCATGATACCATTAAGTTACAAAGTCTCCATAATATTCTTGCCCCCACATTGCTATCCCAATCGGTTTGTCCCACACCAATTTCAACTAAATCAAATCCGATAAGCTCTCTGCCCGATTCTTTGATTTTTTTGAAAAGGTAAATGATTTCTTCACTTTCAAATCCACCTGGAACAGGTGTTCCTGTATTTGGACATAGTTTACGATCTAATCCGTCTATGTCAAAACTGATATACACTTTTTGCGGTAAGTGTTGTATTATTTCATTGGTAATACTTTTCCAGTTTTGACCTTCAAATAATCTTTCCTTTATATTCTTATCAAAATACGTGATTACCCTGAAATTGCTATCGCAGATATACTCCCACTCTTGTTCACAATAATCTCTAATGCCCACTTGAACTAATTTAGCAATAGCAGGAATCTCATTGAGTGCATTGTACATGATGGAAGCATGCGAGTATGTAAACCCTTCATATTTTACTCTTAAATCGCAGTGTGCATCAATTTGAATGATACCGTATTCTCCATGTTTTTCTGCTAATGCTTTCATTAAGCCTAATGGGGTACTATGATCCCCCCCCAATAACCCTACAATTTTTTCTTGATCTAGTAAGGCTTTACTTTGCTCGTAGACCCAGTTGTTTAAAAAATTACTTCCCTCATTAATTTCTTTTACACTCTTACACATAAACTTATTGCTGGTCAGTTCTGCGCCTTGGGAAATATAGTCAATGTATAATTCAGCCTCTTTCCTTAAATAATCCCCTTTCAATAAGAGTTTCTTGTCAATCTCTTTCATGAAAAAACCTTGTTTCCAGCCTGAATTTCCTTCTGTATCTAAAAGGTCAACTTGCATACTGCTTTTAAAGATATGCTCTGCAGCTCTTGCTGTACCAGCACCATAACTCACGGTTACTTCCCAAGGTACTGGAAGGATAATTACTTTGGATTCCTCTTCTGTAAATGGAAGGCCAAAAATATTGTTGTTGGGATTGGCTACCGCGTTAGGATTAAAGCCTGATAAGTCAGTCATATTGAGCTGTATTGAAAACGGGGTGCAAGTTAGTTCCTAATTCGATATTACTACATAAATTTATGGACTATCTAGGTTCGTAATACTTATTAAAGGAGTCAAACAACTTTTTATAGGGTAGAAATGGCAAAAAATAGAGCATATATAAGGGTATGGCAACCGTACTAAAGCCATAATTAAGCCCATTTGCGGCTGCAAATAGGATTATTAACCATTTATTTTTATCTATTAGATAATAGACTTGCTGCTCTTTTAAGCAAAATGGAATCAATAAAACCCACCATATAAAGTTGTAAAAGGAATTATTGGCTAAATCTGCATAACAAAAATTAAATAGTAGCATGAGTATGGCTGTTAGCACACTCCAAGCCCTTGTGGGAATGAAAAAGCCTACCAAAACCGCCGTTGAAGCTGCAATGCTAACAGTTTGCCTAACCCAAGGATACATCATCCAACTATTGCTTTGTAGGGGCAATTGATAAGGCAGGTGTTGCAAAATCATTTGTAACACAATTATGAAAAAGAGCATTCCGTAGACAATCCTAGCGATAAATAACCTAAAATCTTCGGTTGTAACAAAATTATTCACGGGGCTATAAGTCATATTTACTATTTGTGGAAACTTCAAAATTTTAACAAGCTACAAAAAGCAACAATTCTATTTCCCTATTGTTTTTAAATTACCTTTGCACTTCAAAATTAGCCATGAAAACAACCCATATCATCATTCTGGTTTTAATTGCTGCAGCTATTGCAGTTTTAGTTCAATATAGTGGAGATTTAACAACCTATGAAACCATTGCGTCTGCAAAAGAAAAGGAGGGCAAATTTGTGAATCTTATTGCAAAATTAGACACTACCCAAGCAATCGAATACGATGCGGTAAAAAATCCTAACTATTTGAGCTTTACAGCTATTGATACACTTGGTAGTTCCATTAAAGTAGTTTACCACGATACTAAGCCAACCGATATGGAAAAAAGCGAACGTATTGTTTTGAAGGGGAAAGTAAAGAATAATCAATTTGAGTGTGAGCATATTTTATTGAAATGTCCCTCCAAATACAAGGATGATCCAAATGCTATGCAAAAACAACTTCAAACTTCTAACTAACTTTTTTACAGCTAAGAAACGTATTCATGAATTATTTAGGTGAACATTTATTGCCCGGTCAAATTGGACATTTTTTTGCAATCTTTAGTTTAGTTGCCTCTTTGTTGGCAACTTTTGCTTTTTTTAGTGCTTCTAAAGCTAAATTAGTAGAAGAAAAAAGGCCTTGGTTAATTCTTGCAAGATGGGCTTTTTTAGCAGAGACCATTAGTATTTTGGTGCTATTTGGCTGCTTATATTATATTATTTCGAATCACTTATTTGAGTACAAATATGCTTATACGCACAGTGATTTAAGTTTACAATTCGAATACTTGCTAAGTTGTTTTTGGGAAGGTCAGGAAGGGAGCTTTATGCTTTGGAGTTTTTGGCATTGTGTATTGGGATGGATTCTAATATGGAAAGCAGGAAAATGGGAGGCACCTGTAATGACTGTTATCAGTTTTGCCCAATTTTTTATAGCTACCATGCTTTTGGGGATTTACTTCTTTGGATCTAAGGTTGGAATCAGTCCGTTCGCATTATTGCGAAATGAAATGGATGCGCCAATTTTTAGCCAACCCAATTACTTAGACTTCATAAAAGACGGTACTGGATTAAATACATTGTTGCAAAACTATTGGATGGTAATTCATCCTCCCATTCTTTTCTTAGGTTTTGCATCAACGATTGTTCCCTTTGCCTTTGCAATTGCAGGACTCGCTAAAAAAGAGCATGATTGGATTAAACCAGCATTACCATGGGCTTCATTTTCTGCGGCCGTATTAGGTACAGGTATTATGATGGGTGGTGCTTGGGCTTATGAAAGTTTGTCTTTTGGGGGATATTGGGCATGGGATCCTGTAGAAAATGCATCCTTAGTGCCATGGTTAACATTGGTAGCAGGACTTCATACCAACCTGATTTATAAAAATAGCGGGTATTCTTTAAGACCTACTTACTTCTTCTATATCATCAGTTTTGTTTTAATTCTCTATTCTTCTTTTTTAACGAAAAGTGGAATTTTAGGAGACACTTCGGTACACTCTTTTACCGATATGGGATTGAATGCACAGTTGTTATTATTTGTGCTCATTTTCTTCGTGCCTGCAATGATTTTGTATTTTATTCGATATAAAAGTATTCCATCCATTGTAAAAGAGGAAAGCACCTACAGCAGAGAATTTTGGATGTTTATTGGATCATTAGTACTTTTTTTATCAGGCATGGTGATTATAGCCAAAACTTCTACTCCAGTCTGGAATAAAGTTTTTGGAACCAATATCGCACCGCCTCAAGACCCTGAGTTTGCACACAACCAAATCCAAATATTTGTTGCAATCATTTTAGGGATGCTTACTGCAACAACTCAATACTTAAAATATAAGGATACCCCTAAAGGAATGTTTTGGAAAAAAATCCTAATCCCTACAATTATAGCAATTGTTATTTCAGGAGCTATAAGTATTTGGGGAGATATCTCTTATACTAAAAAGGGGCCAGGATTTTTAGCTGCAATACACTTAGGTATATTTGCTGCTGTTTATGCTGTAATTGCTAATACGGCTTATTTATGGTTGGGAATAAAAGGCAAAATAAAGGCGGCAGGTCCATCTGTAGCACATATTGGGTTTGGATTAGTTTTAGTAGGGATACTGATTTCATCAGGTAAAAAAACCATATTGAGTTGGAACACCACAGGAGTAACTCCATTGAGTGTTGAAAGCAAAGATGAAAAAGGTAATCCTGCCGGAGATCCTGCTGAAAACCTTACTTTGTTTAAGGCGGTGGCAACTGATATGGGTAAATACATGGTTACTTATACTATGGATACCACCAATCCAAGAGATAGAAAAAGATACTTTGAAATTGATTTTAAAGCCAAAGACGGTTCTGAGCAATTCAAATTATACCCAGATGTAATTAAGAATAATAAAGGTATGGAAGGGTTTGCTGCAAATCCAGCAGCAAAGCACTATTGGCACAAAGACATTTTTGTTTACATTACTTCATTTCAAGAGAATAGGGCTGCAGATACGGTAAGCTTTAAAAATAAAGCAGTTAAAATAAACGATACGTTGTTTTATGGAAACGGCATGATGATCTTGAATAAAGTATCGGTTAATCCTAAAGAACTTCAAGCAAAATATAATGCAGATGAAACTGCATTATTCTTAGACATGACAATCATTTCTAAGGAAGGCAAACAATATCGCGCTTATCCAGGTATTGCTTTAAAAGGTCAAGAACTTCGTTCTTTACCGGATAGTGTTATTTCTCAAAGTCTTGTTTTGAAATTTAATAAAGTAATTGATCAAGAAGCTGGTAAGCTAGAAATTGGCGTTAAAGAAAGTGGGAATATTACAGATTTAATTACCCTTAAAGTATATGAGTTCCCCATGATCAATTTATTATGGTTAGGAATTGTTATAATGGTAGTTGGATTTGTAATGTCGATTATTCAGCGCGTTAAACAATTACAAAAGTCTGTTTTGTAATATCGGCAGCGAAGGTTACTTTTTTTGTGTCTTGTTATTAATATTAGTCAAATATGACTAAATTTAGTTACTGTGAAACTCGCTAACCGCTATATTATCTTGATTTCATTCTTCTTTTTGGCCAATCATCAATATTTGCTTGGGCAAGAAAAGGGTTCATATGATACCGTTCGAGTATATGCATTTGTTACTGCTACAGGCGATACCATTGGTGAGTCTTGGTTACCCAATGTTTTGGTTGAAGGGAAGCTAACTGCTGCTGCTAAAAAATACTGGGCTGAGTGGACCAGATTACGAAATGCGGTTTATGTTACCTATCCTTATGCAAAAGCTGCTTCTAGAATTATCAATGAAATCAATTTGCAACTGGTTAATGTAAAGGATAAGAAAGTTCGAAGACAAATTATCCGATCCAGAGAAAAAGAAATGAAAAAGCAGTTCACAGATCAATTAACGAAATTATCTGTTTACCAGGGTAGGGTATTGATGAAACTCATCAATAGAGAAACTGGCAATAATTGCTATGAAATAATTGATGAGTATAAAGGATTTGTAACAGCTGCATTTTGGCAAACAGTTGCGGTGATTTTTGGAGGTAATCTAAAACAAGCTTACGACCCTACTAGTAAAGATGCGGATATGGAAAAAATTGTAAAGGACGTAGCAAGAATGTATGGGTATCCCGGGTAATTAAATATTTTGTTCAAGAAATGCTTTAAATGTTTTTCTTGAAATCATTTTCGCTCCTAAGCTAGCAAGATGATCCGTATATACCTGGCAGTCTATTAATACAACCCCTTCTTTGATCAGTTGATTCACTAACTGTATAAAAGCAAATTTGCTTGCATTTGAAACACTGCTAAACATACTTTCTCCAAAAAAAAGTTTACCCATTTTAATTCCATATAATCCGCCTATTAATTGATCTCCTTGCCAGGTTTCAGCAGAAATAGCAATTCCTTTTTGGTGCAATTGGTTGAAGGCAAATTCTACATCATTGGTTATCCAAGTTCC
This sequence comes from Sediminibacterium sp. FEMGT703S, assembly GCA_002786355.1. Taxonomy (GTDB): domain Bacteria; phylum Bacteroidota; class Bacteroidia; order Chitinophagales; family Chitinophagaceae; genus Sediminibacterium. Next base: position 380,602 of record PGCO01000002.1, on the reverse strand, counting down.
ATTTTGACCTTCTCTTGTTTGGTTTTTACAACGATTGATTACTTCGGAAAAAGCAGTATTGGTTTTAAATTGAAACAGGTTTTTTTTAATCACTTGTTTCATGCTTTTGCTGATGATTAATTCTTCTGGAAATAGAACAAATCTCGGATCAGGGCTCCACCATAAGGGAGTTTCGCCCTCGTACCAAGGGAAAATACCTTTTTGATAAGCCAAAATTAGACGGTCTACGGAAAGGTCTCCGCCAATCGCTAATAACCCATCTGCTAATGCCTCTTCAATAGGTGGAAACCAAATTTTATGTGAAAGTACATGCATTAGTTGTTCAATTCAACAGTGGCGCCTATGCCTCTGTCTGTAATGCTGTTGCACATGGGTTTCAACGTGTCATAATCCCCTTTTTTTACAGCATACTTTCCCTTGTGATGAATAAATAAGGCGCACTGTTCAGCTTGCTCTAAACTATGTCCACAAATTTCCATCAAGGTTTCAATGACCCATTCAAAAGTGTTTACTTCATCATTCCAAACTACAAGACTATATGAATCTGCAATAGCTGTGTCTGTGTCTGATTCAATGGCTTCCCCAATTTGAGGATTATTCAAAAAAATGAAATTAGACATGGTGCAAAATTATGCTAAGGAGGTCTATTTCAAAAAAAATGAATTTTTATTACTAAAAAGTTTATTTTTTTTTGGGTAATTTGATTGGAGACCCTATTTTTGCACTCCCAAACAATAAGGGAGCATAGCTCAGTTGGTTTAGAGCATCTGCCTTACAAGCAGAGGGTCCGCGGTTCGAACCCGTGTGCTCCCACACAGTAGCCTCGATTTATCGAGGCTATTTTTTTTTCTATTCATCCTACATCATACAAGCTATCTATTAAATCGGTAAATTGAGTGAATTCAAGTTATTCTAATGAAGAAATTGTTTTTTACCAGTATTTTTTTAACGATTGTATTACCTATGTTAGGCCAAGTATATAAAACAGCCAATAGAAAAGCAAGTACAACTACCGTTCAACTCTATAATAATCTATTCAGCATTTTGCCAAAAGGGATTTTATTCGGACACCAAGATGATCTGGCATATGGATTAGGTTGGGAATATATTCCTGGTAAAAGTGTAGTGCAAGATGCGGTTGGAGAATACCCCGCAATGTATGGTTGGGAACTTGGTGACCTTGAGTTAGGGGCAATTTTTAATTTAGACAGTGTTCCTTTTAATAAGATGAAAAATTTTATTAGAGAGGGATATGAGAAAGGAGGGGTGATTACCATTAGTTGGCATGCAAATAACCCAGTAACAGGTAAAAATGCATGGGATATATCAGGAAATGCGGTTGCAGCAATTATTCCAGGAGGATCAAAACATGAACTGTATAAAGTATGGTTAGACAGAGTAGCAAATTTCATGCTTGATTTAAAAGGACAAAGAGGAGAATATATACCAGTAATTTTTAGACCATTTCATGAGTTAACAGGGAATTGGTTTTGGTGGTGTCAGAATGTATGTACACCTGAGCAGTATAAAAAGTTATGGCAGTTTACTTTTGATTATTTAACGAATGCCAAGCAAGTGCATCATTTGTTGTGGGCTTATAATCCTGAAAAGTTTGAATCAGAAGCACAGTTCATGCAATATTATCCAGGGGATGATTTTGTAGACGTGATGAGTTTTGATTTTTATCAATACGGTGATCCATCTACTAATACAGACTTCGAACAAACATTAGATAAACGATTAGGAATTTTAACATCAGTTGCTCGGAAGCATCAAAAACTTCCAGCTTTTGCTGAGACTGGTTTCATGAATATACCTTATGCAGAGTGGTTTACTAAGAAATTAATGAAAGGGATAGGGAATCATCAAATTTCCTATATCCATCTTTGGAGAGATGGTGGATTAGTGAATGGCACTGGTAAATACCGTTTTGCACCCTCTCAGGATCATTTTATACCAGTTGGTAGAGATCCGTCCTTTATGGACTTTTATAAGCTCTATATCTCTGGTAAGTTCATTTTCGAGAAAAAGGCTCGTGAGTTAAAACTTTACAAATGAAACATTTCCTCCTTTTAATATTCCTATTTTTTGCTTTCAAAGCAAATGGACAAAACCAATTATATGATTCTGTATTAGCTAAAAAATTAGGTGCAGATAATAATGGAATGAAAGGGTATATATTGGTTTTACTAAAAACTGGCCCTAACAATACTACCAACAAACTTTTCATTGATAGCTGTTTTGCAGGGCATATGCAGAATATGGGCGTAATGGTAAAAGCGGGTAAACTTGTTGTTGCAGGACCGTTAGGTAAGAATGATAAAACCTATAGAGGTATTTTTATTTTGAATTTGACCAATATTGCAGAGGCTGAAAAATTACTGCAAACAGATCCTGCTATTCATTCAGGATTACTTGCTGCTGCATTATCAGAATATTTACCCTTTGCAGAAAAGCTCAGTAAAAATTAAATTTCTTTAATACCAAAACTAAGTGGCTATGAAAAAATTAGTTCAATACGTTAATGAGTTGAAAACTTATTTGCTTAGTGCATCTACACTCAATGAAAAAGTTTCTTCTTCAAGCGTTGGTTGGCATATTGATCATTCTTTGTTGGTACTATCACAAATTATTGCCGCAATGGAAACTTCTGATCCAGTTAACTATCAGTATCATTTTAATTTGAAACGTTTCATAGCATTTAGTATGAATCGATTTCCTAGAGGGGCTGCAAAAGCGCCTAAGCAAGTTAAACCTACTGAAGCATTCAATGAAACCACTACTATTGCAGCTTTTGAAAATATAATGCGTCGTTTAACAGTGCTTGAAAATTTAGCACCCAATCAGTTTTTCTTGCACCCATTCTTTGGGAAACTGAATAAAAAGGCAGCCATTAAAATGCTTACTATTCATACTGCACATCATATTCTGATTATAAAAGACATCATTCAAAAACAAGCGTAGATTCCCTATATAAAGATAGTACCTTTGCAAAAAGGTAATTGTATGATACAAGCTAAAGGATTCGGAGCTACCAGTAAAGAAAGTGAAATAGCTCCCTTGACATTCAACCGAAATGAAGTAGGTCCAACAGATGTTTTAATTGATATATTGTATTGTGGAATTTGCCATTCTGATATTCATACAGCAAGGGGTGAATGGGGTCCTGCTATTTATCCTGTTGTGCCTGGTCATGAAATTGTAGGAAAAATAGTAAAGGTAGGTGACCAAGTAACCCAATTTAAAGTAGGTGATATTGCTGGAGTGGGCGTATTTGTTGACTCTTGTAGAACTTGTAATCCCTGTCAAAAAGGACTAGAGCAATATTGTGAAGCGGGTATGGTTCCTACTTACAATGGCTATTATCGTGACAAGAAAACGCCAACTTATGGGGGCTATTCTAACTGTTATGTAATTGATGAAAAATACACATTACATATTCCTCAAAAAGAAAATTTAGCGGGGGTGGCTCCACTACTTTGTGCAGGCATAACCACTTATTCACCACTTAAATTTGCAGGAGTAGGGAAGGGTCATAAAGTGGCTGTACTGGGCTTAGGTGGCTTAGGGCATATGGCGGTAAAATTTGCAGCATCATTTGGTGCCGAAGTCACTATGTTGAGTACCTCTCCATCTAAAGAAGCAGATGCAAAAAAATTAGGTGCGCATCATTTTGCTTTATCTACTGATCCCGCACAAATGAAAGCTTTAAAAGGAAAATTTGATTTTATTTTGAACACAGTTGCTGCTGCTCATGATATCAATAAATTTTTAGATCTACTGACTTTAGAAGGTAAAATGATTCTAGTAGGTATTCCTCCTGAAGAAAGTGCCTATAGCGCAGCTAAACTAATTTCAAAAAGAAGAAGCATTATAGGTTCAATGATTGGCGGAATAGCAGAAACCCAAGAAATGCTAGATTATTGCGCTGAACACAATATTTACTCAGATATTGAATTGATTGGAGTAAACGAAATAAATGCCGCTTATGAAAGAGTCATCAAATCGGATGTAAAATATCGGTTTGTGATTGATATGAAAACCCTTTAGTTTTCTATTTCGACGACTAATTCAACTTCTACCGCCATATTAAAGGGAAGTGTGTTGGTTCCAATTGCAGAACGAGCATGCTTCCCTTTTTCACCTAAAGCAAGTACCATTAAGTCAGAAAAACCATTCATGACTTTAGGTTGGTCATAGAAATCTGCACTACTATTCACCAACCCCAACACTTTTACAATCCGTTTTATTTTCGAAAGTTCACCTAATTCTTTTTTCAATACCGCTAATTGATTTATGGCGGTGAGTCTTGCCGCAGCATATCCGTCTTCAATAGTTAGGTTCATTCCTAATTTGCCAGTGATGTATTTGCCTGTTTGATCCGAAGGCCCTTTACCAGAAAGAAATAGTAAATTACCAGTTCTAACAGCGTTTACATAGTTGGCAACAGGAGCAGATAAGTTCGGGAGTACAATACCAGCTGATGCCAATTTTTCTTCTGGTGTTTGTGCGAATATTTTGGTGACTAAAAAAATACCGGTCAGGAATAATATTTTCTTCATTTTAAGGAAGGTTAGGGTTAATGAGTGCAGGAAGTTGCTTGGGTTGGTGAATACGAAATTGTTTATGTGGAATGAATTCGCCTGTTACTAATTCAACCGATTTTTTTGGGACCTTAAAACTAGTAGCTAGAAAATCAATCAGAAATGCAGTTGCTTTTCCCTTTTCCGGGGCAGTCATGATGCTTATTTTTATTTGATTGCCTTTTACCTTACCCCATGAATTGGTTCTAGCCCCAGCACTGACCAAAATGTTTAAACTCAATACATCATTATCCCAGTTGTAAAAGGAAGCATTCATGAATTAAATTTAATGATTGCTGTACATTTTTTCACCTGCTGTAACAGCAAAGGGTAAAATATTTTGTGGCGGTGGGATGGGGCAGGTAGCAAATGGAGTAAATACACAAGGTGGATTATAAGCTTTGTTAAAATCAATCATAAAGTCGGGTGATTCCGCATCTGATTTTAGAATATATAAAAACCTTCCAGCAGCATAAGTAGATTGTCCTGATGTGGCGTCTCCCATTACAATTAATAAATAGTCACCTTCTGAAATAGCGTCTAGTGTATAAAACTGTCCTTTGTATTCAAATCGAATTTTACCTACTAATTCAGTTGGATTTTCTTGGCCCAATGCATTCTTAATGACAATATTTTGTTTAAACGCAGGCTTAATAAAGTTGGCTTTAAAACGCCAATTGCTATCTGTTTCAAAATATTTAATGCCTGCAAAATTCTTCAATTGATTTGATTGAAGATTTCTTAATCTGACCCCAATTTTTTCGCTACGTTTTATAATGGTGAATCGTAAGTTTTTATGATTTACAACGGCAGAAGGTTTGGAATCACTAAATAATAATATTTTAGATTGAGTATTTTTTTCATCTACTATATAGCTAATGCCAGTGGCAGGTTTTAACCAAACACTGTCCCCTTTTCTAATCAATTCTCCACCATTCGAAACGATGGTTCCAGCAGGAAATAAAAGGTCGTTTTTAGGATTAGATCCAAATTTATTTACGCCCTCTTTTAACCAAAGCAGTCCTTCTAAATTGAGCCATCCATCTTCTGCTTTTAGTGCACGTATGCGAGCCCTTTTCCAATCTTCAATTTGAGCTGCATGGTCTTTTATTAATAATTCATCGGCATGTTTATTAAAGCTGTCTATAAATGCTTGATAATACTGGCCGGTAGCAGGGCCGGCAAAGCCTGCGTGAATATTTTGAATGGTTCTATCCGAACGAATAAAAAGCGTAGTAGGGAATCCTGTAAAATTTTTTAACTGAGGGAATGTTTTTAAAACAGATTCGCCGTTAGATAATCCCCCAAAAACTTGTTGATATTCGATTCCAAATTTTTCTTTGAATCGAGCCATTGTTTTTTGTGCGTATCCCAATTCGTCTTTTACTTCAAATTGTGCAGTAATTATTTCAATGCCTCTGGCTTTATTTGCTTTGTACCATCCTGATAGAAATTTGGCTTCATCGGCGCAATTAGGGCACCAGGTTCCTCCAATCGTTAAAATTACAGGTTTGTTAAAGTAGGCAGAATCATCTAAGCTAACTTTTTTGCCTGCCAGATTGGGTAAACTAAAACTGAAAGGAGTTAATTTATTTGTTAATTGGGTTAAAGCAGAAGGATTCGCAACCAAAGCTGCTTCGTTTTTGTAGGCCCGAATGAACTGAACCGACTTTAATCCTTGCTGAACCCCTTTTAAAGAGCCATCTGATTCTATAGTTCCTTTAAATAATAAAGGCGAATAACCAATAAATAGGGAAAACTTAAATTCTTTACCCTGAATGGATCCAAAAGAATATCTAGTATCTCCACTGGGTCTTAAAAATGTTACTCCACCCTTGTTCCCGTTTTGATTAAACAGACCAATAGCTTTAACTTGTTTGCCTGAGTCTGAAGTAAATACCACTTCATATTTGCCAGCAATATTTTCAGTTGCTGTTTGATTTTCTTCTATAAAACGTTGGGTATTATTTTGTTCAACTTCAATAGGAAAAGCATCTTCTCCATTGGTTTGTCTGCGCCAAGAGCCTTTTAATATTTTATTATTATTTATCCCGATGGTCATCAGCCGATCAAACTGATTGATCCATATTTGTAAGCTATCTTTTACCTGTATTAATTGGCCACCAAAATACTCTTCCGGTCCGTTGATAAAATAAACTTTATAATCTCCTGCGCTGTCGACCCTAACAGAGAAATTAAATGGAATCTCTTCCCCATTGTATAACGGAAAAATGCCCCTCCATTCACCCAATGGGTTAAATGAATGCTGCGCATGAATGGATAAGCTGGAGAGGAATAAAAACGAGAAAAGAATTGCTGGACGCATATAAGTCTATAAAATTAGTAGACAAAAGTAGTTGATTTCGGATTAATTGAGTTGTAGGGCCGGTAATCGATAGTGTTGGCTATCATAAACAAACAACTCTTCAATGGTATAAGTCCAATATTTATATAATGGGGTTTTAACTAAATACTGGTCTGCCGCTTCCTTAGTATCTGTATTCATAGTAATCCAACAGGTTTGAGATTCCATACTTACTGCATAACTATCAATGATACCTTTATTCATTAAGAAATTAATATAAGTTCGATGAGCTGGCACCAGTGTCATGAACTGGTCGTCCATTTTAAAATGAATAATTGCTTGAAACTTCTTCATAGAATAATAATTACAATTGTGTATGCAACAAGTTTTGTGCCTATCCTAAATAAATGGCAATTTGTCTTTAAAAATATACATCCTCAAACATTTCAATTGAAGTAGGTTTATTGGGCAATAATTGTATAGCTATGACATTAAATTGTATTCTTTTATATTGTGGGTTTTGATAATGATAAAATGCGGCAGCTAATTTGAGCCTTTTCATTTTAATTTTACTGATACTTTCCTCCGGATAACCAAAATCCATTGACTTTCTGGTTTTTACTTCAACAAATACCAATAAGTTTTGAATTGAGGCGATAATATCAATTTCAAAATGTTTACAACGCCAGTTTCTCTCTATAATCAAATAATCTTTTTCTAATAAGAAAGCAACAGCTATTTCTTCGCCTGCTGTACCAGTTTCTAAATGATTCTTTTGCATGATAAACAAGATAATGGTCATTTTATCGTTAATTACAAGTATAAACACTTAAATATGCAGCTGAACGAACGGATTTTTAAATTAAAAGGAGTTATCCAGCATTATGCTTGGGGTGGTCATTTATTTATTCCCCAATTATTAAATAGTGATGAACCTACTGATAAACCATCCGCAGAATATTGGATGGGGGCACATCCTTCGGCACCTTCAAAGCTCTTAGTTGGTCAAGATTGGGTATCATTAAATCAGCTAATTACAGAAGATCCTGCAACAACTATAACTACATCAGTAATGGGGCGATTTGGCGAATTACCCTATTTGTTTAAAGTATTGGATGTGAAAGATATGCTTTCAATTCAGGTACACCCTACAAAAGAATCAGCTGAAATCGGATTTGCTGAAGAAAATAAAGCAGGTATTCCGATTAATGCCCCTCATCGAAACTATAAAGATCAAAACCATAAACCAGAAGTGATGGTTGCATTAAGTGAATTCTGGTTGTTGCATGGTTTTAAGTCTAAAGAAGCTTTAGAAGAAGTGTTGATTGACACACAAGAATTGAAAATTTTATTACCATTATTTAGACAAGCTGGTATAAAAGGCTTGTATCAGTTTGTAATGGAAATGGAACAAGAAGATGTTAATAATATGCTTGCTCCACTTGTTAAAAGGGCTATACGGTTAAAAAAAGAAGGAAGCATTGATAAAACTAATCCTGGATGGTGGGCAGCTAAGTTGTATGAAGAAAATGGAATTACGGAAAACATCGATCGAGGTATTTTTTCGATTTATTTTTTCAACATTGTTTATGTAGATAAAGGTGGAGCAGTTTTTCAAAAAGCTGGAGTGCCCCATGCTTATTTAGAGGGGCAGAATATCGAATTAATGGCCAATAGCGATAATGTCTTAAGGGGTGGATTAACACCTAAACATGTGGATGTTCCAGAATTAATGAAACATACTTTATTTGAATCGGTTGTACCTAATGTAATGAAAGGCAATCCAGGGGCTGGGGGAGAAGTTGTTTATCCTTGTCCCGTTCCTGATTTTGGTTTGAGTAAAATTGAATTGAAAACGGGAGAGAACTATTTCGGTAAAAGTTTTTCTTTAGAAATTATGATTGTAACAGAAGGAGCAGTAATCGTAAATCAACACCTTGTTTTAAAGAAAGGGGAGGCTGCAGCTGTCTTAGCGGATACCCCTTATGAATTGAATGGAACAGGGAATTCGACTATTTTTAAAGCTTTTGTTCCATCTATTTGAGGATTATTCACATAATGGGTAAAAATGAAAACCATTCTTTGATGAATAGCCTTATTTTTGTTCCCGAAATAGACTGAAATGAAACTGAACAAACAATTTATATTTTCTCTAGTATTAATGGTTCTTGCATCTGCAATTTACCGTGTGTTTCCTAATCGACCAATGGGCTTTGCACCCCAAATGGCTATTGCGGTTTTTGCCGGATCTCTTTTTGTAAAAAACAAAAAATTAGCTTTTTTACTTCCTTTGCTTTCTATGTTTATTTCAGATGGATTATATCATATTCTGTATATGAATGGACTTACAGAAATCACTGGTTTTTATGATGGTCAATGGAAGAACTATTTATTAATTATTGGTTTAACGAGCATTGGGTTCTTGGTTAAACAAGATAAAGTTTCATCAATTGCAGGTGCGTCAGTTGCAGCGCCTACCATTTATTTTATCCTTTCAAACGGGCTTGTTTGGTTAGGTGGTGGAGGATTTCACAGACCTAAATCAATTGAAGGATTGATGATGACTTATGCTGATGGTTTACCCTTCTATCCAAATAGTATCTACTCTACAATATTTTTTAGCTTGGTACTTTTTGGAACATGGTATTTCATCAAGCGCAATGCTGCTAAATTAAATTTGGCTTAAGCATTTTCTGCTTCATATACTTCGTCAATCAACAAATGTTTTCCATCTGCTGCCTGAGTTGCTAACTCATCGCATCTATTATTCATTGCATTATCGGCATGCCCTTTAACCCAAACAAATCTAACTTGATACTGTTTGGCTAACTCATAGTATTGTAACCAGAGGTCTTTGTTTTTTTTGCCTCCCTTAAAATCTGTTTTTATCCAATTCTGTAACCATCCTTTTTGCACACTATCTACAATATATTTACTATCCGTATAAATGGTTACAGGAATTGCTGTTTTGGTTAAGGATTGCAATGCAACAATAACTCCCATTAACTCCATACGATTGTTGGTAGTTAATCTAAAGCCAGCTGAAATTTCTTTTCTCTTTTGGCCCCAAATAAGTACAATTCCATAGCCTCCAGGTCCTGGGTTCCCTCTTGCCGCTCCGTCAGTATAAATCATTAATTGATGAGACATGGCGCGAAATAAATACATTTTGCGCATTATACCTGAAACACACCTGTATTGAATTGCGCTAAATGTGGGTTGTGGTTTGCAGCTGTAATACTTTCAGCAATTAATTGTCTTGTATTGATTGGATCAATGATTTCATCTACCCATAATCTAGCCGCAGCATAATACGGGGTAGTTTGTTGATAGTATTTATCTTTAATGGTATCTAGTAATGTTTTTTCTTCTTCAGGAGTCACTGCTCTTCCTTTTGATTTCATGGTTGCAACCTGAATTTGTGCAAGGGTTTTAGCGGCTTGATCACCGCCCATTACGGCAATCTTTGCAGATGGCCATGCAAAAATAAATCTTGGATCATACGCTTTGCCGCACATTGCATAATTGCCTGCACCATAGCTATTACCAACTACAATGGTGATTTTTGGAACAATTGAGTTGGCCACTGCATTCACCAATTTAGCTCCATCCTTAATAATGCCGCTATGTTCACTTCTACTACCCACCATGAAGCCGGTAACGTCTTGTAAAAAAACCAATGGAATTTTTTTCTGATTACAATTCATAATAAATCGTGCTGCTTTATCTGCACTATCATTATAAATAACACCACCAATTTGCATTTCACCTTTTTTGCTTTTGCAAACCAAACGTTGATTCGCTACAATGCCCACAGCCCATCCTTCAATGCGCGCATATCCACATAAAATGGTTTTGCCATAGTCTTGTTTAAATTGATCAAACTCGCTATTGTCTACCATTCGCTCAATAATTTCAAGCATATCATAAGGTTTCAAATTACCTTCTGGAATAATGCTATAAATTTCTTCTGGATTTTTTGCTGGTGCAATAGGAGCTATCCGATCAAACCCTGCAGTTTCAGGGGCTCCCATTTTACTAATAATTTTTTTGATATGGTCAAGACAGTCATGCTCTGTCTTAAATTTATAGTCTGCAATGCCACTAATTTCTGTATGTGTGATTGCGCCCCCCAGTGTTTCATTGTCAATGTCTTCTCCAATTGCAGCTTTCACTAAATAGGATCCAGCTAAAAAAATACTTCCATTCCCTTCTACCATCAGTGTTTCATCGCTCATAATCGGCAAATATGCTCCGCCCGCAACACATGCTCCCATCACTGCAGCAATTTGAGTAATGCCCATTGCACTCATTCTTGCATTGTTTCTAAACACTCTTCCGAAATGTTCTTTATCAGGAAATATTTCGTCTTGCATCGGTAAAAAAACGCCCGCACTATCCACTAAATAAATGATGGGTAATTTATTTTCCATTGCAATTTCTTGCATACGTAAATTCTTTTTGCCTGTTATCGGAAACCAAGCTCCAGCTTTTACCGTCTGATCATTGGCTACAATAACACACTGTCTTCCACTTATATAGCCTACACCCGCAACTGTTCCTCCTGCAGGACAACCGCCTTCTTCTTCATACATTCCGAATGCTGCAAAGCCACCTATTTCTGAGAATGGTTTATCTTGATCACATAAATAAGCAATACGTTCTCTTGCAGTTAGCTTATTTCTTTCTTTCTGCTTTTCAATTGCTTTTTTGCCACCTCCTAATGCAATCTTTTCCATGCGCTGTCTCATTTCGCTCAGCATTAATTTCATCCAATCTTCATTACGGTTTTGACTCAAATTCATATACGAACAGTTGTTAGTTTGCAAATATAAGTGTACTTTAAGTATATTTAAGATATGACGTACGACTTTATCATAATTGGGGCAGGTTCAGCAGGTTCAGTATTGGCTAATCGATTATCAGAAAACCCTGAAAACAAAGTGCTTTTACTAGAGGCTGGAGGCCCAGACAATAAATCTGAGATATATATACCTGGGGCTTATGGCGAATTGCATCGTACTGAAGTAGATTGGCAATTCTGGGGTACACCACAGCCTGCTTTGAATAATCGAAAATTATATATACCACGTGGAAAAACATTGGGAGGAAGCAGTTCAACCAATGCAATGGCTTATGTGCGGGGCAATAAGGCTGATTTTGATGAATGGGAAGCATTAGGAAATCCTGGTTGGGGATATAAAAATGTACTACCATTTTTTATTAAATCAGAATTCAATGAAAATATTGAATCTACTTTTCATGGTCAAGAGGGACCCATGCATATTAGTTATGCCAAGCAGCCAAGTGTATTTGCGGAAGCATTTATTGAGGCTTGTGAACAAATAGGTATTCCTAAAAATGGAGATTATAATGGGGCTGTGCAAGAAGGAGCCCATCTATTACAATTCAATATAAAAAATAGTAAACGATATAGTGCTGCAGCGGCTTTTTTAAAGCCTGTATTAAATCGAAAGAATTTAGTCGTAAAAACAAATACGCGTGTAAAGAGAATTCTAATTGAAAATGGAACTGCTGTTGGAGTTGAAATTACTTCAGGCAATACCAATTCAGAAAGAATCAATTGCAATAAAGAAGTTTTACTTTCTGCAGGTGCAATTCAATCTCCTCAATTGCTGATGCTTTCAGGAATTGGGGATCCAACAGAATTAAAGCGGGTAGGGATCGATGTGTTAGTTTCATTACCGGGTGTAGGTAAAAATTTGCAAGATCATTTTTGGAGCGGGGTGACTGTTCAAACAAATATTCCCTCTGCTAACTCATTATTAAAACCATGGAACAAAACCAAAGCAATCTTACAACATGTATTGTTTAAAAAAGGGCCATTGAGTAATAGTCCCTTAGAAGCAAATGCATTTATTCAGTTACAAGAAAATTTAAATCGGCCAGATATTCAGTATCATTTTGCTCCAATCGGAATTGCTACTGATTATTCAACGGATATATACAATTTAAATACTTTTCCAACTACTGATGGGATAGGTATCATGTCTATTTTATTACATCCTGAAAGTAGAGGGACTATTGGCTTAAGATCTGCCAATCCTTTGGATACCGTCAATATTAATCATCAGGTATTGAGTTCAGTTAAAGACCAGCATTTGCTTGTTCAAGCGATTAAAAAGTCTATGGCTATTTTTTCTGCTCCTGCATTACAAGTATTCTCAGATAACAATACTACTTTTCCTTCTTCAACAGCAACAGATGAAGAAATTGTAGACCATATTCATAAAACCCTTGAAACACTTTACCATCCTGTGGGGACTTGTAAAATGGGGGTTGATAATATGGCAGTTACCGATCATACTTTAAAAGTTAAAAAAGTAAAAGGGCTAAGGGTAGTAGATGCTTCTATTATGCCTACTATTGTGTCTGGTAATACCAATGCGGCTACTATTATGATTGCAGAAAAAGCTGCATCCATGATACTCTCAGATAATTAATATGTCATAATTACACATTGTTTACTATTTTAGCGTCAATAAATTTATACCCTTGGCTACCTCTAAAAAAACGATTGCTGCAAAGGCAGATATTACTGCTGTAGAAAAAAAAGTAAAAGCTGCACCGAAAAAAGCTGCACCAAAAAAAGCTGCGCCGAAAAAAAAGGAAACTACTTCTAAGAATGAAGTAGTAGAAAAAAAAGCTGCTCCTAAAAAAGCTGCAACTAAGGCGCAATTGAAACTGCAATTTCAAATAAGATATCATACAGCATTTGGTCAAAATATTTTTTTGACAGGCAATCATGTACTACTAGGTAATGGAGATATTGGCAATGCTGTTCCAATGCAATATTTGAATGATCAAACTTGGACAGTAAATATTGATTGGCCAAATGAAGCCAATAAAGAATCTATTCAATACAATTATGTTTTAGTGAATGCTGATGGAACAGCAGTGATTGATTGGGGTACAGACAGAGTGTTAGATTTACAAGCGTATAAAACTAGCCAAATACAAGTAGTAGATACCTGGAATCATGCTGGTTATTTTGAAAATAGTTTTTATACAGAAGCATTTCAGCAAGTATTGTTAGCTGAATCTAAAACTGAATACAAGGTTAAAGCGACCAAACAAGCTACTCATATTTTTAGGGTTAAAAGCCCCTTACTTTCTAAAAATCAAGTTATTTGTTTATCTGGTTCATTTAAAGATGCTGATAACTGGTCAGATACCCATCTATTAATAATGGGGAAAACAGCATCATCTCCTTTCTTTGAACTAAGCTTGAATTTAAGTAAAGACCAATTTCCAATTGCCTATAAATATGGTATATATGATATTGAATTAAATAAATTAATTCAGTTTGAAGCTGGAGATAATCGAGTATTACATCATCCGGTTATAAAAGATCAACTAACGATTGTGAATGATGGGTTTACTTATTTGCCCAATCAAACATGGAAGGGTGCTGGAGTTGCCATTCCTGTTTTTAGTTTAAGAACTCAATCAAGTTTTGGGGTAGGAGAATTTACTGACTTAATTAAAATGGTTGACTGGGCCGAACAAGTTGGTTTAAAAATGATCCAATTACTTCCTGTAAATGATACTACTGCTACAAATACCAACAAGGATTCTTACCCTTATGCGGCAATATCTGCTTTTGCCTTACATCCTTTGTATTTAAATCTCAGTAAAATTGTAAATAAAACGCAGGTTAAACAATTACAACAATTAGAAAAAGAGCGACTTCAATTGAATGCTTTAGCTACAGTTGATTATGCTTCAGTAATACAATTGAAATTCAATTTTGCTAGAAAAATTTACAAAGCAAATGGTAAGGAATTATTACAGCAATCTTCTTTTTTAGCATTCTATCAACAGAATAAACATTGGTTAGTTCCTTACGCTGTATTCTGTTATTTAAGGGATGAATATGGAACAGTCGATTTTAGTAAATGGCCTGCTTACAAGCATTATAAAGAACAGGATATTGAAGCATTGGTTCATCCTGATTCTAGAGCGTACGATGATATTGCGTTTCATTATTTTTTACAGTATCATTTACACTTGCAACTAAAAGAAGCTGCTGCTTACGCTCATTCGAAGGGGATCATTATTAAAGGGGATATCGCAATTGGTGTTTATCGATATGGTGCAGATACTTGGCAACATCCTGATTTATTTCATATGGATTTTCAAGCCGGTGCGCCACCAGATGATTTTGCAGTAACGGGTCAGAACTGGGGATTTCCAACATACAATTGGCAGCGGATGCAAGAAGATGGTTTTGCCTGGTGGAAGCAGCGCTTTGAACAAATGAGTCACTATTTTGATGCATTTAGAATTGATCATATACTCGGATTCTTTAGAATATGGAGTATTCCACTTGATGCCGTAGAAGGAATTATGGGGCATTTTGTTCCTGCTATACCGATTGCTGCATCCACTTTTGCAGACAATGGGATTTGGTTTAATTATGATCGATATACAAAGCCCTATATCACTGATGCAGTACTCTGGGAAATTTTTGGGTACGATAATGAATTAGTGAAAAGTATGTTTTTAATTCATCACGAAAATGGCACCTATTCTTTAAAGCCAGGTTTTGAAACCCAAAGATTGGTGGAGCAACATTTTACTACGTTAGATCAAGATCAGTATCACCAAAAAATCAAAAAAGGTATTTTTAGTTTAATAAGTAATGTTCTATTATTTGATTCAGATGGAACAGGACAATATTTTCATTTTAGATTTGGAATAGAGCATACTACTTCTTTTAAGAATTTGGAGTACACTACACAAGAGCAACTACGAGGTTTATATGTGAATTATTTCTTTAAGCAACAGGATGATTTTTGGAAAAAAGAGGCTTACAAGAAACTACCGTCTTTAAAAAGAGTTACGAATATGTTGGTTTGCGGCGAAGATTTAGGAATGGTCCCTTCTTGTGTGCCTGAAGTGATGCAACAATTAGGATTATTGAGTTTAGAAATTCAACGAATGCCCAAAAATCCTGAAAAACAATTTTTTCATCCCAACGATGCTCCTTACTTAAGTGTTGTAACTCCCTCAACTCACGATATGAGTACGATTAGAGGGTGGTGGGAAGAAGATAAAGCGCTCATTCAACATTTTTATAATCAAGAATTAGGACAATGGGGTGATGCTCCTCATTATTGCGAAGCATGGATCAACAAAGCTATTGTTATTCAACACTTGTTTTCACCAGCCATGTGGAGTGTTTTCCAGATTCAAGATTTGATGGGTATAAATGAAAAAATTAGAAGGGATAATCCATTAGCAGAACAAATTAATGTGCCCGCAAATCCAGACCACTATTGGTGTTACAGGATGCATGTCTCAATTGAATCACTAATAGAAGAATCTGATTTTAATAGTGAGCTAAAAAGTTTTATTAAAAAATCAGGTCGATAAATTAATGCAGTGATACTTCAATATACACAAACCAATCTGCCATTTATAGATCCTTTTACGATCTCTAATGGAAGAACCAAGACTCATCAAGCTGCTTTGTTGGTGGCATTATCAGTAGGCCCTTTTATTGGCTATGGCGAAGCACCAGCGATAGCTTATTATAATATTACTGTTGAGCAAATGATCGACGACTTAACTAAAAAACAAAAATTAGTTGAAAAATTTGCCTTAACCGACCCTGAGCGTTATTGGCATTATTTGCATCATTTATTTCCTCAGAATCCCTTTTTGGTTGCTGCTTTAGATATGGCAGGATGGGATTTATATGGTCAAATGAAAGCAAAGCCTTTGTATCAGCTTTGGAATACAGAATGGACAACCGAATTACCCGAATGTGATTACACGATAGGAATTGATTCCGTTGAAAAAATGGTTCAAAAGATGAAGGCAAAGCCTTGGCCAATTTATAAGATAAAACTTGGAACCCCTGATGATATAGATATTATTGAATCACTTCGTAAACATACGGATGCCATTTTTAGGGTAGATGCCAATGCCGGTTGGACAACGGAGCAAGCTTTAAAACTTATACCAGCGTTAGCTCAACTAGGTGTTGAATTCATAGAACAACCTTTGGCTAAAGACAATTGGGAGGGGATGAAAATATTATTTAACAATTCAAGTTTGCCATTGATAGCAGACGAGTCTTGTGTAAATGAACAAGATGTGGCAAAATGTCTAGGTTTTTTTCATGGAATTAATATCAAGTTAACCAAATGCAGTGGTATCACTCCTGCTAGAAGAATGATTCAAGAAGCACGTTCATTAGGATTAAAAGTTATGATGGGGAGTATGAATGAATCTGTGATTGGTTCAGCTGCAATTGCACATTTTTTACCCCAATTAGATTATGTAGATATGGATGGGCCTTTGTTGCTTGCTGAAGCAAATGCAAAAGGAGTTGCGTTTGATCATGGGAAAGTAATTCTATCTAATAAACCTGGATTAGGCGTTTTCTTTTAATAGTTGAATAACCACTTTATCTATCGGGAGTGTAACCGAATCTTGGGTTAAATCTCTGATGGGAATCCATCTAAATACTTCTGATTCTCCGTTAGGATCGGCAATTTGGTCTTTATTGAAATTGAAGGGGATATCTGAAGTTTTAATTTGAGTAGTGTCTGCAGTATGGACGATATAGTATATGGATATGATTTGATCTTTATGGTTAAACGCTGATATTTGAAAAAAATCGGTAGTGTAAAAATGGGCACCCACATTTACATGAATGCCTATTTCTTCCATGAATTCCCTTTGTAAACAATCTCGAGTACCTTCTCCAAATTCTAATCCACCTCCAGGCAGTTTGGTGATATAACTTCCTCGGATAAACTCGTCTGTTACCAATAAACGCTGGTATTGATCAATTAATAAACCATAAACTCGAACATTGAATAGAGGCATTTTAGAACCATTTTTTCTTATAAAAATATCCTCCAATAACAATTGATATGAAAAGCGAAATGATTACTGGAATATAAAACGCATGATTAGAATGCTGATAGGGGAGGTCTACATTCATCCCGTAAATGCTAGTCACTAAAATGGGCAATGAAAGTATAATAGTGATAGAAGTTAATCGCTTCATCACATTATTCAAGTTATTGCTGATGATGCTTGCAAAAGCATCCATTGTACTACTTAATATATTGGTATAAATATTAGCCATTTCCAATGCCTGGCTAGTATCTACAATCAAGTCTTGTAAAAATTCTCTTTCGTCTTCATTTAAGCCAAGAAAATTTGTTCTTTCCATTTTCATCATCAGCATTTCATTGCTTCTGAGTGCAGTAACAAAATACACTAGACTTTTTTGCACTCGCATTAATTTTAGTAAGTCTACATTACTATTACTATCATATAAACTTTGCTCGTATTGGTTTCTACTATGATTGATTTCTTTTAGGTAATCTAAAAAAGTTTGAACCACTTTTTCAAACACTTTTAAAACCATCATATTTCTTTTGTCTGGATGTCTTTTCTGAAAAGTGTTCAAGAATTTTTTAATGGCACCATTATCGAAAGAGTTTACTGTAATAATTTGATTATGGGTTAAGATGATGCAAATGGGTATGGTAATATAAAAAGCATCTGAGTCGTTGAACGAGTTGTTTTCTGTAGGTGTTTTGATGATGATAATTCTAACATTATCTTCCATTTCATATCGAGGACGCTCATCTATATCTAGTGAATCTCTTAAGAACTCGATGGGTATTTCTAATTCGTTACTAAGTTCTATAAACTCTTCCTCTTTGAAAGGAGGGACTAAGTTGACCCAAACTCCCTGATCTGCTTTTGGAATTTCTATGGTTTGACCATTCACGTTTTTGAAATACTGAATCATGCTTAATGCCTTTGGGTTGATGATAAAACTATGGTCCCTTTAAATACAAATTTTGCTGGTCCGCATAACCAAATTTGTTTAAAATTTTGTTGGTCTATTTTTTCAAACTCTACTGTTAGGTTCCCTCCCTTGGTATTAATTTGAGTAGTATTTTTCCCAACAGTTGCCTTAGGATTAGACAATGCAGCAGCGGTTACGCCAGTGCCACAACTGAAGGTTTCATCCTCTACTCCTCTCTCATATGTTCTTACTAGTAATTGATCATCCGCAAGCTGTTCAACAAAATTGACGTTGATGCCTTCTTTGTTAAAAGGCTCACTGTACCGGATTTTTTTTCCTTCTGAATATACATCCATTTGTTTGAGTTGGCTTACTGGCAAAATATAATGGGGTGATCCGGTATTTAAAATAGAAGCTTGATGATCTTTCTTGATACTAGTCACGTCTTTCATTTTTAATTTAACCCATCCTTTTTTTTCAATTATTGCTTCATGTGGACCGTCCGATGCTATAAAATTGAATCGCTCCTGTTGAATACCGCAATCAAATGCAAATTGAGTTAAACATCTTCCCCCATTGCCACACATGCTCCCTACTGCACCATCCGAGTTATAGTACTCCATTTCAAAATCATAACCTGCTTGAAGATTCAGCAGCATCAATCCATCTGCCCCTATACCAAATCTTCTATGACATAAATGAGCAATTTCATCTTGACTTAGTTGGATATCGCCATTTCTATTGTCGATTAAAATAAAATCATTGCCAGTCCCTTCATATTTGTAAAATACCAGTTCCATCGTAACTATTAAATTTTTGCTAGTATTTCTAGGCTTTTTTGAATTAAGTTTTCTACTGCTTTAGCTCCGTCTTTACTAAAGGTTTGCTGAACTCTATTGGCTACAATTGCACTGAGGCTAAGGCAATGGTGATTTAACAATTTACCCAATCCATATATCGCACTTGTTTCCATTTCAAAATTAGAAATGATATGATTGCCAAATCTAAAACTGGTTAATTGGTTAATCAGGTCTGGGAACTGTAAAGGAAGTCGAAGAATTCTGCCTTGCGGTCCATAAAACCCAGGACAAGTAACCGTGATGCCTTGGTGAAATCCTGTGACAAATTCCTTAAGAATATGCGTGGAAGCAGATGCAATATAAGGTTGAAGCCCATTTTGTCCGATCTGCGTATGAACATTGAATGCTTGTGCAATTTGCAACTCTTCTTCGTTGTTCATTAATTTATAGAAATTGAGTAAGTTGTCTATTCCAAGCCCATGTGTGCTGGCTACGAAACTATCCACTGGTATGGAAGCCTGCAAAGAGCCTGAAGTTCCCATTCGAACAATGGTTAATCTTGTTTGACTAGGTTTGATGGTTCGGGTTTCAAAATCAATATTTGCTAAAGCATCCAACTCATTCAAAACTATATCAATATTATCTGGACCTATCCCAGTTGAAACAACAGAAATTCTTTTGTTTCCTATAAATCCGGTATGGGTAATAAATTCTCTGTGCTCAAGTTTGCCTTCTACGCGGTCAAAATATTTACTTACTTCACCCACTCTGCTTGGGTCGCCAACGGTAATGATTGTATTGGCTAATTCTTCCGGTCTTAAATTTAAGTGGTAAACAGCTCCTCTATTATTGATTATTAGTTCACTTTCCCCAATTCTTGTCATTTTTTACTTTTTATGAAGTAAAATTCGGTATTTCTTATTTAGAATTTTAAAATTAGTTTGTTTACGCTATTTTTGCATCCCCGCAATGGTCCTGTGGCCGAGTGGCTAGGCAGAGCTCTGCAAAAGCTTCCACAGCGGTTCGAATCCGCTCGGGACCTCTCAAAAGGATCACCTATTAGGTGGTCCTTTTTTATTGTCTGCTTATATGTAACTTTTGTAACCATTTTGTAGGTCAGGATGATGCAACTTTGTTCTCTAAACTAAATTAAATGGTCATTATAGGTTTTTTATTGGCAGCGTTAGTAGGGATATCCCTTGGTTTAATTGGGAGTGGAGGTTCTATACTAACAGTTCCCATACTTGTCTATGTAATGGGAGTAGATCCTGTGTTAGCAACCGCGTATTCTTTATTTATTGTAGGATCTACCGCTTTAGTAGGTGGAGTGCAAAGTGCAACTCAAAAAAGAGTAGACTTTAAAACAGTATTAATTTTTGGAATTCCTTCTATTCTAGCTGTATATGCAACTAGATTATGGATTGTTCCTTTAATACCTGCTGAAGTTGCATCAATTGGTGGTATCGTAATTACAAAGTCTATTGCTTTGATGCTATTGTTTGCCGTGGTCATGATTCTTGCATCGGTAAGTATGATCAAGCCAGGTAAGAAAACTGAAATAAGTGAATCTACACCAATGGTTTACAATTATCCTATGATTCTTTTAGAAGGAACGATTGTTGGTGTTCTAACAGGACTTGTAGGGGCAGGTGGTGGATTTTTGATTATACCAGCTTTGGTATTATTAGCAAAAATGCCCATGAAACTTGCAGTAGGAACTTCACTATTTATCATCGCAGCAAAGTCTTTAATTGGATTTACAGGCGATTTGCAAGGGTCACAAGTAATTGATTGGAAATTGTTGTTGACTTTTACTGGATTTGCTGTGGTAGGGATTTTTGGCGGAATATTACTTTCAAAGAAAATACCTGGTGAAAAATTGAAGAAAGCTTTTGGTTGGTTTGTACTCATCATGGGAATTTACATCATTGTTAAGGAATTGTTTTTTCCTGCTGGAACTGGCCACTAAATGCAACAAATGTTACCAAACGACTATATTATCAGAATGATATTTGCAGTATAAATTTTAAAAACTTAAAACAAAACGATATGTTTTTTCAACACATTTACGACAAGAGTTTAGCGCAAGCAAGTTATTTTATTGGCTGTCAAAAAGCAGGGGTTGCAGCAGTGATAGATGCTAAAAGAGATGTGGATACCTATTTAGAAATTGCGAAAGCCAACAATATGACTATTACACATATTTTTGAAACGCATATTCACGCAGATTTTTTAGCGGGCTCAAGAGAGTTGGCGCAATTAACTGGAGCGCAATTGTATTTGTCTGATGAGGGTGGAGAAGGTTGGGAATATGAATTTCCACATGTAGGGTTAAAAGACAACGATATTGTAAAATTGGGTAACCTAAGTTTTAAAGTATTACATACTCCGGGGCATACCCCAGAAAGTATTAGCTTCTTATTAACTGATCATCCTGCTAGCAACGAGCCAGTGATGTTATTTACCGGCGACTTTGTTTTTGTAGGTGATATTGGACGACCAGATTTATTGGAGAAAGCTGCTGGTATGGTGGGTACTCAAGATAAGGGTGCAAAGCAAATGTACCAGAGCATTAAAAAGTTTAATGCACTAGCAGATTATATTCAAGTATGGCCTGGACACGGTGCAGGATCAGCTTGTGGTAAGGCTTTGGGCGCTGTTCCAAGTACTACTGTGGGTTATGAGAAAGCGCGTAATTGGGCATTTCAATATCCAACAGATGAAACTGGATTTACAAAGTATTTATTGGCAGATCAACCCGAACCGCCAAAATATTTTGCAATGATGAAAAAGTTAAATAAAGTAGATCGTCCTTTGTTAACTGAAGTTCCAAAGCTTAAAAAATTGTCTATTGAAGAAGTAAATACCCAAATGGCAAAGGGAGTAAAACTGTTGGATGCGAGACCTAAAACCGAGTTCGCTGCAGGCTTTATTCCAGGTAGTTTAAATATTCAAGGCAACAATTCATTTGCTACATGGGCAGGTTGGTTTTTAACTTATGATGAGCCGTTTATGATTTTAGCCGACGAATCAATGCTAGACGATTTAACTAGAAAATTAATGAGAATCGGCTTAGATAATATTGCTGGTTATTTACCTTCTGTATCGGAATATACTAATGCAGGTGGTACGCTAGAAAAAGTGAATCTAGTTGAATTGGCCGAAGCAAAAGTATTGTCAAATGATTCAACTGTTCAAGTGGTTGATTTGCGTGGGGTAGCAGAATTCAATGCTGGCCATATCAAAGATGCTGAGAATGTATTTGTGGGAACTTTACCGAATAACTTAGACAAGTTCAGTAAAGACAAGAAAGTAATGATTCATTGTCAGGGAGGAGATAGAGCAGCAATCGCTTATTCAATCCTTGCAAAAAATGGATTTAAAAATATTGTTAATTATTCTGGAGGTATGAATGAGTGGGTGAATGCCGGCGAGCCGGTTGTGGGTTAAAGCTTACCAAAGTTTAATTAGAGCTGCCTCCCCCGGGCAGCTTTTTTTATGATTATACTCATTTTTTAGCGATTGCTTGTCTTGTAACTTTGTAAAAAATTAAATTATGCAAATGCATTTAAAATTCTTTTTTTCAGCTGTTCTTGTCACTTTTTTATTAACCTCATGTGCTAATAATGAAACTGCTTCAACTCCTTCTTTAGAGCCTGTAAAACATGGTTCATCAATGAAGGTTGCTGTTTCCGATTCTTTACCAAAATACACGGCCGAAATGGTTAGCAATAAAAGAGATTTTATTTGCGGTATGCCAGTAACTGCTGGAATTGCAGACACCGCCCACTATAAGGATAAAGTATATGGTTTCTGTGCTACAGAATGCAAAGAGGAATTCTTGAAATCGCCAGAAGCATATACTGCAAAAAAATAATTTTGATAAGAGGAAATGTAACTTTTGATACGGATAAGCAATGAATTCTTATAGAATTTTACATTTTTAAAATTATAATCATTGGTTATGAAAATCGAACAAATTTATACCGGATGTTTGGCACAAGGTGCGTATTATATCGTGTCTAATGGAGAAGCGGCAATTGTTGATCCATTACGCGAAACAAAACCTTATCTAGATCGATTAGCAAAAGACAATGTGCAACTCAAGTATATTTTTGAAACGCATTTTCATGCAGATTTTGTGAGTGGTCATGTAGACCTTGGTAATAAAACGGGTGCTACAATTGTATATGGCCCTACTGCAAAAGCTTCTTTTGAATGCATTACAGCCAACGATGGTGATTTATTTAAAGTGGGGGATATCACCATTAAAGTTTTGCATACGCCAGGACATACCATGGAAAGCAGTACGTTTTTATTAATTGATGAAAATGAAAAAGAACATTGCATTTTTAGTGGCGACACTTTGTTTTTAGGTGATGTAGGTCGTCCTGATTTAGCGCAGAAAGCGGCTAATATGACACAAGAAGAATTGGCTGGATTATTATATGATAGTTTAATGAATAAAATTCTGCCATTATCTGATGATCTCATTGTCTATCCGGCACACGGCGCAGGCAGTGCATGTGGAAAAAATATGATGACCGAAACGGTGGATACTTTGGGTAATCAAAAAAAAGTAAACTATGCTTTGAATCAGCCCAATAAAGAAAGCTTTATTAAAGCAGTTACAGATGGATTATTGCCACCTCCAGGCTATTTTGGAATGAATGTAGCAATGAATAAACAAGGCTATGCATCATTTGATAAAGTATTGAATGAAGGAACAAGACCATTGGCTGTTGAAGCTTTTGAAGCAGCTGCTGAAGAAACAGGAGCGCTTATTTTAGACACTAGAGATCCTGATACTTTTTTTAAAGGGTATATTCCTCAGTCGGTCAATATTGGATTAAGTGGTGATTTTGCTCCTTGGGTGGGTGCGCTAATAGTAGATGTTAATCAACCATTATTATTAGTTTGCAATGAAGGCAAAGAAGAAGAAGCTGTGACAAGATTGAGTAGGGTAGGTTTTGATCATGTGATTGGATTTTTATCTGGCGGATATGAAGCATGGTTGAAAGCTGGTAAGCCAGTTGATACCATTGAAAGGATTAATGCACAGTTGTTTGAAGAAAATTACGATCCCCAAACCGACCAGGTAATTGATATACGAAGAGAATCAGAATTTTCAGCAGAGCATATTGAAAATGCATATAATAAACCATTGTCTTACATTAACGATTGGATAAAAGATATAAATCCTAAACAACATTTTTTTATGCATTGTGCAGGCGGATATAGAAGTATGATTGCTGCAAGTATTCTACAAGCTAGAGGGTATAGAAACTTTACAGAAATAGCTGGTGGCTACAAAGCAATTGTAGAAACATCCATCCCAAAAACTGATTTTGTTTGTCCTTCAAAACTTATGAAAATTTAATCATTATGAATAACGCACATCATTACGAAGTTGATTTAACATGGACAAATGATCGAAAAGGAACTATTAGTTCACCCGTATTGAATAGCTCAATAGAAGTAGCTACTCCTCCTGAGTTTCCTAAAGGAATTCCTGGAATCTGGTCTCCAGAGCATTTGTTGGTTGCTGCGGTGAATTCTTGTTATATGACTACTTTCTTAGCAATAGCTGAAAATTCTAAGTTAGATTTTGTTTCGTTGGATTGTAAAGCCGTTGGCTTGTTAGAGCAACCAGAGGGTAAATACATGGTGACAACTGTTTTGTTAAAACCAGTATTGGTTATTACAGATGAACATCAAGCAGAGCGTGCCATGCGAGTATTGGAGAAAACAGAAAAAGCCTGTTTAATATCCAACTCAATTAAGTCTACCGTTAAGTTAGATGCGATCGTTAAAGTTGCTCATCATTAATTATTGAGTTCATATGGATAAGCCTTTAGCCTATTTACTGGTTGTGTTTCAATTTTCTGCAATTGGTTGGTTGATTAAATCGGCTTATCCATTTAATTTGAATCTGATTGCCTTTGTTGTTTGTGCAATTGGCATCATCCTTGGTTCATGGTCATTGTGGGTAATGCGTGTGAGTAAAATTCGTATTTTACCCATGCCAGATATCCAAGCAGAATTGGTTACCAATGGCCCTTACCGTTTAATTCGGCATCCCATGTATACCGCAGTGCTATTATTTACTGCAGGGCTAAGTATTGCTTATTTTAATTGCTATAAAGTTGCTATTTGGAGCAGTTTATTGATTGTATTATTAGTCAAATTGCATTGGGAAGAAAAAATGCTTATGCAGCAATTTCCCAATTACCAACAATATCGAGCAAAATCATATAAGTTGATTCCTTTCTTATACTAACTTCTTTTGCGTAACTTTTGTTACCAAACAAGGGTTTTGAAAATTCTACCTTGCTAGTAATTTCTAAATGATGCAAGGCCTAAAAGAAAATAAAACCCAGTTTCTACTATTAGTATTGGTAAATGCTTTTGTAGGAGCAATGGTTGGGATGGAGCGGTCAATTTTGCCTGAGTTTGGAAAAACATTGTTTTCTTTATCTGCAGCTTCAGCGCTTACTAGTTTTATTATTGCTTTTGGTATCAGTAAAGCAATCAGTAATTATGCAGTGGGCGTTTTATCTAGAAAATTTACTCGCAAACAAATTCTAGTAACAGGTTGGTTAATAGCCTCCCCTGTTCCTTTTATGCTGATGTATGCAAACCATTGGAACTGGATCATTATAGCCAATATCTTTTTGGGTATCAGTCAAGGGCTTACTTGGAGCACTACCGTTGTAATGAAAATAGATTTGGTAGGGGGCAAGAATAGGGGGCTAGCTATGGGTATTAATGAATTTGCCGGGTACTTATCGGTAGGGTTGGCTGCTTATCTTTCTGCACGAATAGCTTCTGATTATGGATATGCATTTTATCCATTTATTCCAGGCTTATTCTTCGTTTTATTTGGGTTGGTTATTGCTCTTTTCTGGATAAAAGATACAGCCCCATTTATTCAATCAGAAACGCAACATAGTAATATTCCTTTATTAAAAAATATTTGGGCATCTACTAGTTGGAAGCACCGTAATTTAGGTTCAGTTACCTTTAATGGATTAGTGAATAATTTGAATGATGGGGTAATGTGGGGGCTGGTTCCAATGCTGCTTGTTCAACGATCTTTTAGCATAGAACAAGTCGGTTTAGTGGCTGGTCTTTATCCGGTGATATGGGGCGTTTCTCAATTGTTTACAGGAAAAATGGGTGATCATTTTTGTAAAAAGCAATTGATAACATTTGGTATGTTATTACAAGCTTTGGCAATAGTTTTATTGGTTGTGTTTTCTTCTTTTGCCGGGGCGATTGTAGCTGCCGTTTTATTGGGCTTGGGTACAGGCTTGGTATACCCCAATTTCTTGACCGTTGTTGCAGAAAACGCGCATCCTACCCAACGGGCTGAAGTAATGGGCGTGTTTAGATTTTGGAGGGATAGCGGATACGTAATAGGTGCTTTAATCAGCGGTTTATTAGCAGATTGGATGGGGTTGAATTGGGCATTGTATTCCGTTGCGGCAATAACAGCCGGGGCAGGTGTACTGGCTAACCTAAGAATGTGTTGTACATTAAAGTTATTTTGGCGCTCGCAAGAGTGTATGCCAGCTGTGTAACCTTTGTTACCAATTTGCCCGTTTTGCTATTTTACATTTGTATTCAATTAATAGCCAGTTTTATGAAAGAAGTAATATTTAACAATTGGAGTTTTATGAGAGTAATTCGCTTACTGGCAGGTATTGCAATTATTATTCAAGCAATTGCCAACAAAGACGCTGTATTTGGAGTGGCAGGTTTTTTATTCACTATTATGGCCTTGTTCAATACGGGTTGTTGTGGAACAGGGGGATGTTATACACCAATTAAAAAAACAACAAAATCAACAGAGGAGATCAGTTATGAAGAAGTGGTTAAATAATAATAAGCTTTACTTGATTGGTTCTTTATTAGGCGCTATTGGAGGGTATTTTTATTGGCAGCAAATTGGTTGCATTTCAGGAACCTGTGCCATTACTTCAAAGCCTTTAAATAGTACCTTATATGGAGCAATGATGGGAGCATTATTGCTTGGTATGTTTAAAAAGGAAGTAAAATCAACTGCAGCTAATCAATAAAATTTAGAGTTATGACATTTAATGAAATGATACAATCGGAAAAACCTGTTTTAGTAGATTTTTTTGCAGAATGGTGTGGGCCTTGTAAAATGATGTCGCCAATTTTGAAAGAAGTAAAAGACAGTTTAGGAGACGAAGTGACAATTATTAAAGTAGATGTAGACAAAAACCCACAAGCAGCAGCTGCTTACCAAGTTCAGGGGGTACCTACTTTAATCGTATTTAAAAAAGGACAAGCCGTATGGAGACAAAGCGGTGTAGTGCCAAAATCAGGATTAGTGAATATTTTACAACAATTTAAATAAATAAAGCCATGAGTATATTTAGTCAATTATTTGGAGGTGGACCTTCAGTAGACCTAAAGTCTGTTATAGCAGAAGGCGCTTTTTTGGTAGATGTTAGAACTCCAGGAGAATTTGCCGATGGACATGTTAAAGGGTCAGTTAATATTCCCCTTGATAACCTAACAAAGGAAATTGCAAAATTCCGTGACAAGAAAAATATTATTGTTTTTTGTAGAAGTGGAAATAGAAGTGGTATGGCCAAATCATTGTTAGCGCAACAAGGATTCAAAAATGTTATTAATGCCGGTACTTGGCAAAATGTAGCCCAATTTGTTCACTAACCTAAATAATGAAAATGGAAACCTTGAAAATTTTAATACCAACAGATTTTTCTGTTCAAGCCGAGTTTGCTTATTTAATGGTAAAAAAGTTAGAAGAAAAAATCAATATAGAAATTCATTTTTTGCACGTTTTGTCTGTGCCCGATACGGTTACCATGGATACAGCAGGTAATATTAGTACATGTGGTGAAATTGATGTAACCTATGTAGAAAAGCAAAAAGAAATAGCCGAAAGAAAGTTGGCAAATTTAAAAAATATTTACGGTTCAGCAATACATACCCATTTATTACTAGGTAAAACAACTGATTCAATAGTTGCTTATGCTGCTTCTTCCAATATGGATTTAGTGGTAATGGGAACAAAAGGAGCATGGGGTTTGAAAGAGAAATTATCTGGAACTTCAACACAAATGGTTGCTCGGAAATCAACCATTCCCGTATTGTCTTTGATGTGCGATCGTTCAGATTTGACCATTAATCATTTATTATTGGTTCACGATTTTTCGAAGCCTACAGCAGAGAACTTAACGTTAATGCATAAGATTTTGAAAGCATTTAATCCAATATTACACTTATTGCAAATTGTCTCAGGTGAAGTTGCTGCCGATAAAGAAGGAATCGAATTGAATATGAAGCAGTTTGCTAATTTAAATTCAATTGAGAAATTTGAATGCCATATCATTAATGATAAGGATGTTGAAAATGGAGTCATTCATTTTAATCAAATGAATAATATGGATATGATTTGTATTGGTACGCACGGAAAAGGTGGGGTGCTTCATCAGAGTTCTACCGAAAAATTAATTAACCATTTATTTAAACCAATTATTTCTTTTCACTTAAAATAATAAACTATAGATATGCGCGAATTAATTACCCAAACCTGGGCTTGGTGGTTCTCTGGAGCCATGATTGCTAGTATTATGTTTTTCCTATTGTATTTTGGTCAGTCATTTGGATTTTCTTCTAATTTACGCACTATTTGTGCTGCGGCTGGGTTAGGTAAGAAAACTAAATTCTTTGATTTCAATTGGAAAGCACAAACTTGGAATATGGCCTTTTTAATTGGGTCTATCATTGGCGGTTATATCGCTTCCCAATTTTTATCGAGCGGGCAACCTGTTGAAATATCTGCCGCTACCATTCATGATCTAAGTAAAATGGGGATTGCAGCACCAGCATCAATGCAGCCACAAGAATTATTTGGATGGGATGCCGTATTTAGCTTAAAAGGATTCTTAATCTTAGCATTCGGTGGTTTGATGGTTGGCTTTGGTTCTAGGTATGCAGGTGGTTGTACATCCGGACATGCCATCAGTGGGCTATCAAACTTACAGTTGCCTTCTTTAATTGCAGTTATTGGATTTTTTATAGGAGGGCTAGTAATGACTTATTTAATCATGCCTTTAATTTTTTAAATAATGAAGTTTATAAAATTTTTATTGTTAGGAATTGTATTCGGGATAGTAATGGCAAAATCTGAAGCCATTTCTTGGTTTAGAATTCAAGAAATGTTTCGTTTTCAAGCATTTCATATGTATGGAATTATTGGGACAGCAGTAACGCTTGGTGTAATAGGAGTTGCTATCATTAAGAAATTCAAAATCAGGGATTTTCATGGTAACCCAATTTTGTTTTATCCAAAAGAAAAATCGGTTACTCGCTATTTAATTGGGGGGATCATTTTTGGATTAGGATGGGCTTTAAGTGGAGCATGCCCTGGTCCAATGGTAGTTAATATTGGATATGGCTTTTTGTCTATGATTGTAGTTTTCTTTTTTGCCATTGTAGGCACCTACTTATACGGCGTTTTTATGAAAAAGCTCCCTCATTAATTTAATACACAATTGAAAATGGAAACCAATCAATCGAACAATAAAGAGCAAGGTTTAATTAAAATGATTCAGCGAATGCTGAACTTGATTATTGTGCTTGTTGCATTTATTGTGTTATTGCCGCTGGTGATTTACAATGTAGACACTGTATTAAGTTGGTTTAAACCTAACAATATAAAAGCGGTTACCCCGCCATTTCCCGAAACTAAAACTGCAAATAAGACATCCAAGGAAACGACTACTGAAGCATTCTGGCAACCCAAAGCCATGGACGCAGTAGCAGATCCTGCATTAAAAGAGCAAGTTTATTACGGCAGAGAATTAATTGCACATACTGCAAAATATTTAGGACCCAATGGATCTGTTTTGCAAATAACCAATGGACAAAATTGCCAAAACTGTCATTTGCAAGCAGGCACTATGGTATTTGGAAATAACTACGGATCGGTGGCGGCTACTTACCCAAAGTTTAGGGCAAGAAG
The DNA here is from genome assembly GCA_002786355.1 of Sediminibacterium sp. FEMGT703S. Lineage (GTDB taxonomy): Bacteria > Bacteroidota > Bacteroidia > Chitinophagales > Chitinophagaceae > Sediminibacterium. The sequence goes on along the minus strand of PGCO01000002.1, from coordinate 350,088 downwards.
CGGCACTTCAGAAAATATTTACAAAAGAGTGAACGATTGTTTTGAACGAAGTTTAAACGGCAAAGCTTTAGATACTGCTAGCAAAGAAATGCAAGCTATTGTAGCCTATATCAATCATATTGGATCAAATGTTCCTATAGGAGAGAAGGCAGTTGGTTCTGGTTTAAAAGAGTTGGCTTTCTTAGATCGCGCTGCTGACCCAACTAAAGGCAAAACAGTTTATGAAACTAAATGTCAGAGTTGTCACCAAGCTAATGGAGAAGGGGTATTGAATCCAGACAAAATTGAATATAGTTTTCCGCCGCTTTGGGGTAAACATAGTTTTAATGATGAAGCTGGGCTTTACCGAATTACCAACTTTGCGAAATTTATTAAATACAATATGCCATTGGGAATTACCCATGAAAACCCACAGTTAACGGATGAAGAAGCATGGGATGTTTCAGCTTATGTATTAGCGCAAGCACGGCCACATATTGCAGTGCCCAATGATTGGCCTGATATTACTAAAAAGCCTATTGATCATCCATTTGGTCCATATGCAGATCCTTTTTCAGAAAAACAACATAAATACGGTCCATTTAAACCAATTGCTGAAAAAGCAAAAAAATAATTCCTATGTCTAATAATAGAAGAAAATTCATACAACAAATTGGTGCGTTGGGTGGAGTTGGATTGGTTTCTGCAACAGGGATGAATGAAGCGGTGGCTGCAGTAGAAAATCAAGTTGATGCTGGTTTAATTCAAGCAAACGGAACAACAATATTAACCATTCTTCAAACTACTGATGTTCATTGTCAAGTACATCCACACGATGAATTATTTTGGGAGAATGGAAAGGCTGTTTTTCGAAAGACCGGAGGGTATGCCCATTTAGCAACTTATTTAGCAAAGGAAAAAAAGAAAAATCCCAATAGTTTTTTAATTGATACAGGGGATATGTTTCAGGGAAGTGAGTTGTCGGTTAAAACATTGGGTAAAGCAATGGTCCCTATTTTAAATGCATTAAATTATGACTTGTATTTACCGGGGAATTGGGAAGTGATTTATTATAAGAAAGCCATGCAAACTTTATTGGGAGCATTGCATGCCCCTAAAGTATGCGCCAATATGTATCATGATTTAGGAGAAGGTAAAAAGGGGGAATTGATCTTTCCTCCCTATCATATTTGGCATTCTAATGGGGTTAAAATTGGATTCATTGGGTATACCGATCCACTGGTTCCATTAAGACAATCGCCCAATTACAGCAAAGGAATTATTTATACTAAGCCAGAAGAAAATTTAGCACATTATGTAGATGTTCTGCGAAACCAAGAGCAATGTGCTGCTGTTATGGTGATTGCCCATTTGGGTTTGTCTCAGCAATTGCATTTGGCCAATCAGCCTGAATGTAATGGAGTAGATTATATTTTAGGAGGAGATACACATGAACGAGTTAGAAAACCGATTGTGTGCAAATATGCTAAAGTAGTGGAGCCAGGGGCTTTTGGCTCTTTTGTTGGCAAATTGCAATTGAGTTTTAAAGATGGAAAGTTAATTGATGATCAATATAGTTTAGATGAAGTAGATGCTTCTATTTATAAAGCAGATAAACAGATGACTTCATTAATCAACCAATATGAGCAACCCTTTGCTAATCAAATTTATAAGGTAGCAGGATACAGTACCATTCCTTTGTATCGATATTTTGTTGTAGAGAATCCAATTGATACTTTAATCCTCAATGCATTAAAATGGAAGCTGCCTGAAACAGATATTGTTCTATCTAATGGCTTTAGGTTTTGTCCTCCAAGAACAACCCCTGATTCAACAGGAAATATACCCATTACAGAAGGATTTATTTTTGATATGCTTCCAGTTGATAGCACGGTTAGAACAGGTGCAGTAACTGGCAAACAAATATTGGATTGGTTAGAAAAAGAACTGAATAATGTTTTTGCTAAAGATGCAGTAGAACGATTTGGTGGATGGGTGATTAAGTTTAAAGGGATGATAGTAAAATTTGAAGCATTTGCAGAAAAGGGTAAAAGAGTGAAAGAAGTTAAAGTGGGTAGTTCACTATTAGATATCAATAGAACCTATACCATTTGTGCTTGCGAAAGAGATGGTGATCCTGCTGATATGTTATGTAGAATGCGTAATGTGAAGAATCCACAGAATACTCCTTATACTTTGCATAGCACTATGTTAGATTATTTGAAGAAGAATTCACCAGTAACACCCTCTCCTGAAAAAAATGCAATTATTCTGGATGCTCCAGATACATTGTTATCTCAAGTTACAGGGGTGGATTATGAATTTCGTTAATGATTAAATAAACAAGTATGCGTTTTTTATATTTAGTAATAGCATTATTGCTATGCTCTGCCACTGCATTTTCACAACACCAAGAAATTGCTACGAAACCAGAAATGTGGAAGGGTAAGCAAGAAAATATGGTAGACACTAGTTCATTGCTGTATGCCTTTAAATCGGGGACAGTGAATGGACATTTTCGGTATTTTTTTATGTCAACCGATAACGCAAAAGGGCTCACTAATTTTTATGCTAATGCAGCTGGCGGTGGTATAAGATATGAAACGGCTAAGTATAAAGGGTTTCAGTTTGCGGTAAGTGGTTTTTATATTTTTAATATTGGCTCATCCGACTTAGCAAAAAAAGATCCATTAACGGGTTTGGGAAGCCGATATGAAACCACTTTATTTGATATAGAAGATCCAAATAATAAAATGGATTTAGATCGGTTAGAAGAGTTTTATTTAAAATATAATTTCAAAAAATCACATATCAGTTTTGGACGACAATTGATTAATACCCCCTTTATTAATTTACAAGATGGTCGTATGCGACCAACAGGTGTAGAAGGGGTGTGGGTGGAAATAAATGATTTGCCCAAAACTAAAATTGAGGGAGGCTTATTGTATGCTATTTCTCCACGGGGAACCGTAAAATGGTATGGAGTGGGTGAATCAATGGGAATATATCCGGCTGGAATTAATACGGATGGTTCTAAGTCGGGTTATCCAGGAAATGTAGAAGCAAGTAATTTAGTACAAGTAGGTATTCACCGTGAAATTTCAACAAATACAACTTTGCATGCATGGAATTTAATGGTGCCTAAAGTTTTTAATGCTGCATTGCTACAATTGGATTATACCCTGCCTACACAACAAAAGGGTCATCAATATTATGGTTCCTTACAAGCGGTTAAACAACATGCATTAAAAGATGGAGGGAATGAAGATCCTGCAAAAAGATTCATCGAAAAAGATAATGGGGCTTTCAGTTTTGGTGCAAGGGTTGGATATAAAACACCCATTTGGGATTTCTCTTTGAATTATAATCGAATAACAAAAGAAGGACGGTATTTAATGCCAAGAGAGTGGGGTAGAGATCCATTTTTCACTTTCATGCCAAGAGAGCGTAATGAGGGTTTTGGAGATGTACACGCAGTGGTTGCAAAAGCGGCGTATGCAATCCCTCAGAAAAGATTGAAGTTTAATTTGGCTGGGGGGTATTTTAACATGCCCGATGTTACCAATACAGTCTTGAATAAATTTGGGATGCCATCTTATGTACAAATCAATGCAGATGTGCGTTATGCATTTACTGGGTTATTTCAAGGAATGGATGCGCAATTATTGATTGTTGGGAAATTGAATCAAGGCGAAACGTACCATCAAGCAAAATATGAAATGAATAAAGTGAACATGGTTCTGTATAACTTTGTATTGAACTACCATTTTTAAGCATGAATAAAAATGTGACACCATTTGATGCAATATTTGAACCAGCCTTGGTAACAGAAATGTACCAATTTGGTGAAGTAAGGCAATTTAAAGAGGGAGACCTGATTATGGATTACGGTAAGTATATCCGTTATATGCCTTTGATATTAAAAGGCACTATCAAGGTCTTGCGTAAAGATGAAAATGGCAAGGAATTATTATTATACTATTTGACCAGCAATGAAAGTTGTTCTATGGCATATAGTTGCTGTGTAGAAGCTAAAAAAAGTGAAGTTAAAGCCATTGCAGAAGAAGATGTTGAATTATTGGCCATACCTCATATCAAGTTAGAAGAATGGTTGTGTAAATATCCAAGTTGGAAAAATTATATCATGCGCAGTTTTAATGAGCGATTCTTAGAATTACTGAAGAATATTGAATCTATTGCGTTTCATAAATTAGACGAACGATTGATTGCCTATTTGCGGGAGAAAAAGCAGGTTTCAGGTTCTAGCGTGATTAAAGCATCTCATTACTTAATTGCGGATGAACTGGCTACATCAAGGGTTGTAATTTCTAGATTGTTAAAGCAATTGGAAAATGATGGGCGTATTTTGTTATACAGAAATGAGATTAAACTGCTGAAAGACTTTTAAGTTATCTTTGCGCGATAATTAAACCAATGAAACATTCTCAAACCATCGGATTTATTGCAGTGGTACTGGCTATTTTAGTATGCTTTATGCCTTGGGTTTTTATTGAAAGTAGAAATATGACCATTACCGGATTTAAAGCAGAAGGTACTAGATTTGGTCGCCCTGGAATGTTTATTGTTTATATGGGGAGCATTGCTGCGCTATTATTTTTAATACCCAAAATTTGGGCTAAAAGAGTCAATGTTTTTTTAACTGCGATGGTCTTTGCATGGGCTGTAAGAAATTATTTAATACTTACCACTTGTGCTGCAGGTGAATGTCCGAAAAAACAAATAGGATTATTTCTCCTACTTGCTTTCTCGGCCATTACAATGATAATGTCTTTCTTACCTAAGATAGATCTTTCAAAGCAGCAGCAATAATTGCAACACATTCCATTATCTGTGCTTCATTAATTACTAATGGAGGAGCAAAGCGAATTTTGTCTCCATGGGTTGGTTTTGCCAACAACCCTTTTTCTTTTAAGATTAAACAAAAATCCCAAGCTGCTTCTGGGTTTGGATGATTAATAACGATTGCGTTGAGTAATCCTTTTCCTCTAATAGTTTTAATATAAGGGGAGTTGAGCTTACTTAATTCATTGCGTAAGAGTTGCCCCATGGCTTCTGCATTTTCAGCCAATTTTTCTTCTTTTATCACAGTTAATGCACTCATTGCAACCGCACATGCCAATGGGTTTCCACCATAGGTAGAGCCATGTTCTCCTGGCTTGATATTCATCATGATAAAATCGTCTGCAAGTACAGCAGATACGGGTAAAACACCACCACTTAATGCTTTGCCTAAAATTAATATATCGGGCTTAACGCTTTCATGATCGCAGGCCAGCATCTTACCTGTTCTCGCTAATCCTGTTTGAATTTCATCGGCAATAAACAACACATTGTATTGGGTACATAATGCACGTACTTTCGTTAGATAGCCTTCGTCTGGTATAACTACTCCTGCTTCCCCTTGAATAGGTTCCACCATAAAGGCTGCTACATTTGGATCTTGCAATGCTTTTTCCAGCGCAATTAAATCATTGTAAGGAACCAATTCAAAACCAGGCATAAACGGACCAAATTGGTGGTAACTACTAGGGTCGGTTGACGAAGAAATAGCCGCCAGTGTTCTTCCCCAAAAATTGCCTTCAGCAAAAATGATTTTAGCTTTATTTTCTTCAACGCCTTTTTTGGCATAAGCCCATCTTCTTGCCAATTTGATGGCAGTTTCTCCACCTTCTACTCCTGTATTCATGGGTAATACTTTGTCATAGCCAAAGTATTCTGTGATGAATTGCTCATATTTGCCCAATAAGTTATTGTGAAAGGCACGAGAAGTAAGGGTGAGTTTTTTTGCTTGTTCAATCAAGCTTTCAATAATGCGTGGATGGCAGTGACCTTGATTCACAGCAGAATATCCGCTCAAGAAATCATAGTAACGTTTCCCTTCTACATCCCATAAAAATACACTTTCCCCTTTTTCTAAGACTACAGGTAGTGGATGATAATTATGTGCGCCATATTGCTCTTCTAATTGCAAATAGGCAGCAGTAACTGGCGATAATAACGCAGTTTCCATTGATTAAAATTTATAAAGTAAAATAAAAATCCGAAGCGTTTTAGTTATAATAAAAGGAATACGCTACACGGGATATACACAAAACTGGATAGGAGTATTTATCTAGTACCCACAGGATGGTCAAGAAAATCAAGGTTAAAATGTAGAAAATGCATGTTTAGCATAGATGCAAGATAATTAATTATATTCAATCTTAAATTCATCCTTATGCGTTTATTGAAATTTGTGTTTATTACGCTGATTATACTAATTGGAGTATTCTCTGGTTATGCCGTATTATCTGGTAAAACTTATTTATTTAAGGCGGCTTATTATAATTTTTCTGCCATTGATGATTATACCATTTTTAAAAATAATATCGTGGCCAAAGCCAAATTAGAGAAACCCTGGCCCTTGGCAAATCAATACAATAAACAAGCTTATCCAGATAGTTTAAATAATTTATTAGAAGAGCTAAGAACAGTGGGGGTATTGATGATCAAAAATGATTCTATTCTTTTTGAAAAATATTGGGATGGCTACAGTGATAGTTCATTGTCGGGTTCTTTTTCTGTTGCAAAAAGTATTACTAGCATACTTATTGGTGTTGCCATTAAAGAAGGGAAGATTAAATCGGTAGATCAGCCTGTTGGTGATTTTTTACCTGCATTTGCAATAGGAGATAAAGCTGCTGTTAAGATAAAAGATTTGTTAACCATGAGTAGCGGCACCAATTGGAATGAAAGTTACTGGAATCCTTTGGCTGTAACGGCTGAAGCATATTATGGTTCCGATTTGGTGAAAACTGCTACTGAAGTAAAAATGGATAGTCAGCCTGGCACTTTTCATAAGTACAAAAGCGGAGATACCCAATTATTGGGGCTTATTTTAGAAAAAGTGACTGGCAAAAAACTAAGTGAATATGCGGCTGAAAAATTATGGCAGCCTTTGGGTGCAAGCCATGATGCATTGTGGAGTACTGACGGCGAAAATGGAAACACTAAAGCTTTTTGTTGTTTTAATACCAATGCTAGAGATTTTGCGCGTATAGGAAAATTCATGCTTGATTCTGGTAAAATTAATGGAGTGCCTGTAATAGATAGTGCTTACTGGAAGCAGTCTATCACTGCTTGTAAAATTAAGGATGAAAAAGGGTTGGAATGCATTTACTATGGTTATCAGTGGTGGTTAGACCCTCAACATCCAGAGATTTTTTATGCTAGAGGAATCTTGGGGCAATACATTATAGCCATTCCCTCAAAAAAAATCATTATTGTTCGATTAGCTCATAAAGCTTCTAAGGAACGAGTGCTAACAGTTCCTCGAGAAGTCAGGGCATTAATTAATTGGGGGCTTAATAGTTAACTATTTTGATTGTACTTTCGCCAAAAAGGATATTTTGAGCCCATCGGTAGCTGTTGTCATTTTAAATTATAATGGTAAAAAACACCTTGCGCAATTTTTGCCATCGGTAATGGCAAGCAATTACCTTAATTTAAAAATTATTGTTGCAGATAATGGATCCACAGATGATTCTATCAAATTTGTACAAGCAACCTATCCGCATATACAAATACTAGATCACCATACCAATGAAGGATTTGCAGGTGGTTATAATTGGGCCTTGCAAAGGGTAGATGCCGATTATTATGTTTTGCTCAATTCAGATGTTCAAGTGAGTAGTGATTGGATCAATCCTGTGATTGATTTAATGGAGCAAGATAAAACCATTGCTGCTGCGCAGCCCAAAATGCGTTCCTTTCATGATCCTGAATTATTTGAATATGCTGGTGCAGCCGGTGGCTGGATTGATTTTTTAGGTTATCCATTTTCAAGAGGAAGGGTATTTGATATATGTGAAATAGACGAAGGACAATTTGATCGTGCGGAACCTATTTTTTGGGCTTCAGGTGCTGCCATGTTTGTAAGAGCTTCGGTATATCATGAAATGAACGGCTTTGATCCTTATTTTTTTGCTCATCAAGAGGAGATTGACTTATGTTGGAGAATGCAATTGGCTGGTTATAAAATAATGGCTTGCCCTGCATCAGAAGTATATCATGTTGGCGGGGGCACTTTACCTAGAGGCGGTCGTAAAGTATTCTTGAATTTTAGGAATAACCTAATTATGCTGGCTAAAAATTTGCCATTCAAGGAATTGGTTTGGAAACTTCCTTTCCGGTTTTTCTTAGATGCAATATCTGCTTGGAAGGGGGTGTTTTCCGGCGATTTTTATTTTTTCACCGCAATTATGAAAGCCCATATGGCTTTTGGTTGGTGGTTTTTAACAAGGTATTGGAGCGCAGCATCTGTAAAAACTCCCATGCAAAACCTTCAAGGTGTTTACCATGGTTCTGTTGTTTGGAACTATTTTGTTCGGAATAAAAAACGTTTTCTTGAAATTATATCCACAAAGGGATGATAATTTTAGTTGCATACCTTATTTTTGCAAAGCAATAACTTACTATGTCACAAGAAATATTAGAACACAAACAAAAAGACATTAAGAATAACTGGGTTAATTCATCTAGATTCTTATTCTATCTGCAAGTATTTTGCATTTTAGCATTTGTATTAGGTGGTTGTTACCGTATGTACAACCAACGCTACAAAGGAAAACCCAAAGTAGAAGTACAAAGCAGCTCTAAATACAAGCCTGAGTATAAATAGTCGAAAAAAAATTTTGTTATGAACTATAGATTGCTATTTTTGCACTCCCAATTTAGTTCTTACAAATCGCGGAAGTAGCTCATTTGGTAGAGCACGACCTTGCCAAGGTCGGGGTGGCCGGTTCGAGCCCGGTCTTCCGCTCCAAAAAAATCCCGCTCTTAATGGGTCGGGATTTTTTCATGGCAGCCCCGGTGGTGGAATTGGTAGACACGCAGGACTTAAAATCCTGTTCGCCGCAACGCGAGTAACGGTTCAACTCCGTTCCGGGGCACAAAGCCTCTCTGAGATTTCAGAGAGGCTTTTTTATTTGTGAGCGACGAAAGCTTGCTTTCGGGAGTGAACCAAATAAAAAAGCCTTCATCGCCGAAGGCGATGTTGAGACTTTGGGTAAGACCCACTATTCGGTAATCAGCGAGCGAAGCGAGCTAATCCGTTCCTTTTAAATTTTACTTTGTTACGATACTTTTAGAAAAATTCTTTCCGAAAAATTACTGATCAAACTGATTTGGCCATTTTGATTTCATGCCTGCTGCTTTTTCTTCAACAGCATGTTTCATATCTGTTTTATAGTCAGCCATTTTTGATGCAATGCTTGCGTCAAAAGCGCCAATAATTTGTGCGGCCAATAATCCTGCATTTTTTGCAGCGTTCAAAGCCACTGTTGCAACTGGAACCCCATTGGGCATTTGTAATATCGATAAAACAGAATCCCATCCATCAATTGAATTAGATGATTTGATGGGGACACCAATTACTGGTAAGGTAGTTACCGAAGCTACCATTCCTGGTAAATGTGCCGCACCGCCAGCACCAGCAATAATTACTTTCAATCCTCTATGTGCAGCAGATGAAGCATAGTTCATCATTCGCTGTGGGGTTCTATGTGCAGATACTACGGTTAGTTCAAAAGCAATACCCATTTCAGTAAGCACTTCGGCAGCTGCTTGCATGATTGGTAAATCGCTATCGCTGCCCATGATGATGCCTACCTGAGGTTGATTGTTCATATTGTTGTAATTAATGCGTTAATTGTCTTTTATATAATTGTACGGTGTTTTCTAATCCTAAATAAATAGCATCACAAATTAATGCATGCCCAATGCTGACTTCATCTAACCAAGGAATTTCTTTACTAAAAAAACCTAAGTTAAATCGGTCCAAATCATGACCTGCATTCAGCCCCAAACCCAATGACCTAGCGGCTTCTGCGGCTGCTTTAAATGGTGCAATCGCTTGTTCTTTATGGCCATTCGCAAATTCAACTGCATAAGATTCCGTGTATAATTCAATACGATCGGTACCCGTTGTTGCTGCGGCTTCTACCATTGAAACATCAGGGTCTACAAAAATAGATACGCGAATGCCTGCTTTTTTAAATACTGCTATAATCGTTTGTAAATATGCTTGGTGTTCTATGGTATTCCAACCATGATTACTCGTCAATTGTCCTAATGCATCGGGTACCAACGTTACTTGAGCAGGCTTTGAAGCCAAGACTAAGTCTACAAATTTTTCTTCTGTGGGGTTCCCTTCAATGTTGAATTCGGTATGTAATACTTTCTTCAAATCATAAACGTCTGCATAACGAATATGTCGCTCGTCTGGTCTGGGGTGAACTGTGATCCCATCGGCTCCAAATTGCTCTATATCTAGGGCAGATTTTACTAGGTTTGGATTATTTCCACCTCTGCTATTTCTAAGCGTGGCTAATTTATTGATATTGACACTAAGCTTTGTCATGACACAAAATTATGTAAACTATTCGCATATCAACTTTTGGGGTTTAGCTTTGTTTATATTTTATGAACTATCCATCATTAGAAGCTTGTTTAATTGATCTGGAAAAAAATGGTCAATTAGTTAGAATAAAAGAAGAAGTTGACCCATATTTAGAAATGGCAGCCATTCATTTAAGGGTATACGAAGCAAAGGGCCCTGCCTTATTATTTGAAAATGTGAAGGGAAGCAAATTCAGGGCAGCATCCAATATTTTTGGTACCCTTGAAAGGTCAAAATTCATTTTTAGGGATACGATTGCATCTGTGCAACAATTGATTGAATTAAAAAATGATCCTATCAAAGCCATTAAATCTCCTTTGCAGAATGCGTCTGCTGCTTTGGCTGCTTTAAAAGCTTTGCCTTTAAAAAACCCATGGTCTAAACCAGTGATGTATGAAGAAATTAAGATCAGTGATTTGCCCTTGATTCAACATTGGCCGATGGATGGAGGTGCATTTGTTACTTTGCCTCAAGTATATACTGAAGATATTGATCAGCCCGGCATCATGAAATCTAACTTGGGCATGTATCGGATTCAGCTGAATGGGAATGATTATATTAAGGATAAAGAAATTGGACTGCATTATCAATTGCATAGAGGTATTGGCGTGCACCAAACCAAGGCCAATGCCAAAGGACAACCATTGAAAGTAAGTTGCTTTGTTGGTGGACCTCCTTCGCATACTTTATCTGCTGTAATGCCATTGCCAGAAGGAATCAGTGAAATGACTTTTGCTGGGGTGTTGGGCGGTAGGAGATTCAGGTATACCTATGAGGATGGGTTTTGCATCAGCACCGATGCGGATTTTGTAATTACTGGTGAAGTGTATCCTGGGGAAAATAAACCCGAAGGGCCTTTTGGAGATCATTTGGGGTATTATAGTTTACAACATGATTTCCCTTTAATGAAAGTGCATAAAGTATATGCTAAAAAAAATGCGATTTGGTCATTTACCGTAGTGGGTAGACCTCCTCAAGAAGATACCAGTTTTGGAGAGTTGATTCACGAAATTACTGGTGCTGCTATTCCACAAGAAGTGCCTGGTCTAAAAGAAGTACATGCAGTAGATGCTGCGGGGGTTCACCCTTTATTATTAGCTGTGGGAAGCGAGCGTTATACTCCCTATACACCTACCAAACAACCTGCAGAACTGTTAACCATTGCGAATCATGTATTGGGTACAGGACAATTAAGTTTAGCCAAATTTTTATTTATTGCTGCCGATGATACCAATCAATTGAAAGCGCATCATGTGTTCGATTTCATGAAATATGTATTGGAAAGAATCAACCTGCAAAGAGATATTCATTTTCATACGAATACTACCATTGATACATTAGATTATTCGGGTACTGGTTTAAATACGGGCAGTAAAGTGGTATTGGCTGCTTATGGAGCACCCATTCGTGAGCTTTCTACAGAAGTTCCGACTGTTTTAAATGGGCTAATCCAATTCGAAAATCCAAAATTGGTCATGCCAGGGGTAGTTGCTATTAAAACCAAACCTTTTGCCGATTACACAACAGTGAAAGAGGAAATGAAAATGTTGAACTATCAATTGCACGATGCGATTGATCAGTTGAAAGGAGTGGCCATTATCGTTGTTTGTGATGATGCTGATTTTGTTGCTGCCAATATGCGAAATTATTTATGGGTAACTTATACAAGGTGTAATCCATCGCATGATATGCATGGAATTAAGGAAAGTTTTGTAAATAAGCATTGGGGTTGTGAAGGGCCATTGGTAATTGATGCAAGAATTAAACCACATCATGCTCCACCAGTAGAAAAAGACCCTGCTGTTGAAAAACGAATTGATCGAATTTTTGCCAAAGGAGGTAGTTTGCAGAATATTGCGTAATCGGTACTTTTATTTGCGGCTATTTGCGTATTTTAGGTAAAATTATCAAGCATGAACCAATATATTGCTCAATTGGCTCGAATGGGAGCTGCGGAAAAAAGAACTATTATCGGCTTGATGAGTGGTACTTCATTGGATGGATTGGATATTGCCCTTTGTGAAGTAACTGGAAGTGGAATGGAAACTGAAGTGGTGCTGAAAAATTTTACTACTGTTTCATTTGAAGAGGATTTCAAGACTGCCATTCGATCTATTTTTTCTAAGAAAATAGTTGACTTTGAGCAATTGTGTTTATTAAATCCTTGGGTGGCTGAGAAACATGCGTCCATTATATTAGCCACTTTAAAGGGCTGGGGGATCAATCCCTCCGAAATAGATTTAATTGCCAGTCACGGGCAAACGGTATATCATGCCCCCAAAATTTTGCATGGTCATCCTGATTTTGGAAATGGTACTTTGCAAATAGGAGACGGGGATCATATTGCAGTTAAAACAGGCATTATTACTATTAGCGATTTTAGACAAAAGCATATTGCTGCTGGGGGTGAGGGTGCTCCATTGGCTGTATATGGGGACTATTTTATTTTTAGCAAAAAAGGAGAAGATCGGATCATGCTAAATATTGGTGGGATTGCTAACTATACATTTTTACCAGGTAGTTTAGATGCTTCCAAAATTTTTAGTACCGATACTGGTCCTGGGAATACTTTGATGGATCAGTTGGCACAAAAACATTTTGATCTGCCTTACGATAAAGATGCTGCTATTGCAAAAAAAGGTACTGTAAATCACGCTTTACTAAATATATTATTAGAAGAAGATTTTTTTGCGAAGCCTTTTCCAAAAACAACTGGACCTGAATTATTTAACCTTGCTTATTTAGAAAATGCAATAGAAGCTACAGGGCAAAATGGTATTTCTGTTTACGATATCATGGCTACTTTAAATAGACTCACTGCAATATCTATTGTAGAGGCAATTCAGAAAGGACAGGAATTGATAGGGCATAAAAATTTATCTATTTATAGCAGTGGTGGAGGAATGCATAATCCATTGATTATGGAACATATTCAATCGGCTTTACCCGAATCATCTTTTTTTACCACCGATGCTTTACATATTCATCCCGATGCCAAAGAAGCAGTTTTATTTGCCATTTTAGCGAATGAACATGTAGCTGGCGGGGCGTTTGAAATTGGTGGTGGAAAAGCAGGTATTCCTGCGGTAACGATGGGAAAAATCAGTTTCCCTAAATAAAAAGCCGCCCCCTTTCGGGTGCGGCCTCTCTTCTTAAACCAAATTGCTAGTGAGCTATTTTTTATTATTTGCAAAAACGTTTACTTCTCCGTACTCTGTAATTGCCAAAACAAGGTAACTGTTCTCGCTTACCATTGATACATAATAAGTCTTTTCATTTGAGCTGTCTACAAACGAGATGCATTCTTGTAAACTGTATTCAGGATAGGTATAATTTTTCGTAATTGTTTTAAGGGCGTTTTTGGGAAGTTTATCAAAATCTTGGTAACGGGTCGTACCAATTAAATCCCCATTTGTATTGTAATAAACATCCACTTTTTGTTCCTCTACTAAAACACTGGCTTTTTCATAATTGGCGGCAGATTTCCACTGTACGCTTGAAACTTTTCCTAATAAACTTTTTAGGTTCCCTTTGTCATTCAAATCATTGTTTGTAGTAGCAAAACTGCTGGTACTTAATAAAATGGCTGCTGCAATTAAAATCTTTTTCATTTCTTTATTTTTTGTTTGTTTTTTAATATTTACAAGTCAAAACTACTTGCTTGTATATATCAGACGAAGTCAATTGTGATAGGTTACATTGCAATAGGGGGCATTTAGATGAATGGTAAGACAGGCGGTGAACAGCTTTTTGTATAAGTCGCTGAAATTGGCTACTGTAGCTGTTTTCAGGCAATTTGTTCAAGAAATGTTAAGGGGTATTTTGCTGTGATGAGAATTGTTAATGCTATTTTCACACTTGATAAAAGGTTGCTGAAAAGCGCTCTTAGGGTTGATTTTGAAAAAAAAATCGAAAAAAACCATTTTACGCTTGTTATTTTGGTGGATTTACTTACCTTTGCCGTCCGAAAAAATCGGAAAAAAACATTTGAGTCATGGCAAGAGTATGTCAGATAACCGGTAAAAAGCCAATAGTTGGTAACAGTGTTTCTCACTCAAACATTAAAACCAAGCGTCGTTTCTTACCTAATTTGCAAAAAAAGCGTTTCTTCTTTGCAGAAGAAGACCGTTGGGTAACTATGAAAGTGTCTACTGACGCTCTCAGAACCATTAATAAGAATGGTCTTAGTACAGTAATCAAAGAAATGAGAGCCAACGGCGCTAAAATCTAACTAAACAAGTAAACTACCTACAAAATGGCAAAGAAAGGTAACAGGGTCCAAGTAATATTAGAGTGTACTGAGCATAAGACCAGCGGTCAGGCAGGTACAAGTCGTTATATTACCACCAAGAATAAGAAAAATACGCCTGAGCGTATTGAATTGAAGAAATTCAACCCAATTTTGAAAAAAGTAACCGTTCATAAAGAAATCAAATAATCATGGCTAAAGTAGCTTCCAAAAACGCGAAGGTAAAAGACTTAAAAGCAGCAGCTGAAGCAAAGAACTGGACCAAAGTAATTAAGGCCGTTCGTAGCCCTAAAACTGGTGCATATACTTTCAAAGAACAAATCATACACAAAGACAAGGTAAACGAGTTTATCTCAACCAAGTAGTCTTTTGCTGTTAATAATCTTAAAGCTTCCCTCATCATCGTCGGAGGCTTTTTTGTATTAAACCATAAATACTTGAACTATGGGTTTTTTCGATAAATTATTTGGTAAAAAAGAGAAAGAAAGTCTTGACCAAGGGCTACAAAAAACCAAGGAAGGATTTTTGTCTAAAATAACCAAAGCAATTGTTGGTAAAACCACCATCGACGATGAAGTGCTGGATAATTTAGAAGAAGCATTGATTGGTGCAGATGTTGGGGTTGAAACTACCTTAAAGATTATCAAACAAATTGAACAAAGAGCAAAAACTGATAAGTACCTTAGTACTAGCGAGTTAAATAAGATACTTCAAGAAGAAATTGCATCAGTTTTAGTAGATGCACCTGCGGATTCTCTAATTGGATTTACTGCACCTGAAGGTAAAAAGCCGTATATCATATTGGTAGTGGGGGTAAATGGTGTAGGTAAAACAACAACTATTGGTAAGCTGGCTTCCCGCTTTAAAGCAGCAGGTAATTCAGTTATTCTTGGGGCGGCAGATACATTTAGAGCTGCTGCTGTAGACCAATTGACCATTTGGAGTGAACGAGTGGGGGTGCCGATTGTAAAGCAAGCTATGGGCTCAGATCCTAGTGCAGTGGCATATGATACAGTGGCCAGTGCCGTTGCTAAAAATGCGGATATCGTTATTATTGATACTGCAGGTCGTTTACACAATAAAGCTCATTTAATGGATGAATTGAACAAAATTAAACGGGTAATTCAAAAAGTTGTTCCTGATGGTCCGCATGAAGTTTTATTGGTTTTAGATGGTTCTACTGGTCAAAATGCTGTAGAACAAGCACGCCATTTTACTGCTACAACCAATGTTACGGCCTTAGCCATCACTAAATTAGATGGTACGGCAAAGGGCGGGGTTGTACTGGCTATTGCAGATCAATTCAGTATTCCTGTAAAATATATTGGAGTAGGTGAAAAAGTTGAAGATTTACTCCTCTTTAATAAAGAAGCTTTTGTTGACACATTATTTTCTATTCAAAAATAATCATTATGAAAAAAGGATTCATTTTATTGGCCGTTTTGGCAATTGTTTCAATTGAGACCAATGCGCAGTTAGGAAATGTATTAGATAAAGCGAAGGCAGCTACTTCTGCTGTAGGCTTTGATGTGAACAGTTTAACCAGTGGAATTATGGGGAAATTATCCCCCGCGCTAGTGCTTACTGCTGCACAAAAACCTAAAGTGACTACTGCAATCACTGAGTATTTAACTCAAAAAGCACAGATTATTGCGAAACAAAAAACCAATCCTGCAGAATATACACAACGCCAAATGGGCATATTTCAAGGGCTAAAATCTAAATTGACCGGGATTTTGTTGAAAAACCAAATGAATAAGTTTTTAGGTTTAAAACCAGCAACAAACGACCCGGCCAATCTACTGTCTCAATTATTTTTTTAGAAAGTATAACGAACGGCTAGGCCACCCCAGCCGCCTTCAAAATAGTTGTATCCAATAATATTAAAGGAGGGCTGCCAATCAAAACTGAGGTTGAGCGGTGCTCCTTTAATCTTATAATCTAATCCTAAAACACCATCTACTCCTATTGCCAGTCCACCAGGCCTTGTTGGATACCTGTTTTTCCAATTGTTGCTCCATATTCCAATATGTCCGCCACCTCCTACATACCACTGTAAACCTTCGGCACCAGCGATGGGAAAGTGGAGCTCATATAAACCAGTCAGTCTAAATCCATCATCTGAAATATAGCCCAAACCTTCAATGGCTTTGTCTTTTGCAACAAAATGTTTTACCGAAATAGCTCCTGGATACATTTTTACCCCCAAGGCTGTTTGATAACTCGTTCCATTATTTTGAGCGTAAATGGTTCCCCCAATCAGTATGGCGGCGAATAGTGCAAGTGCTCTTCTCATAGTCGTTGTTTTATTTTTACCCAACAAAATCATGCCAATTATCAACTGAATCAGTAAAAAAATTGTTAAGCTGCTGAGTAGTTCCCTTTTTTTTAAATTAGGTTTGTAGTATGTATTCATTTAAAGAATTAGTAACAAAGTTTAGTGAAGGGTTTGCAGCAACTCATTTTGATAGTGAACCTGCATCGTTGTATGATCCTTGTAATTATTTTTTAACGATTGGTGGTAAAAGAATCAGACCCATCTTATGTTTAATGGGAAATGAACTGTTTAATGAAATTCATGGGGATGCATATCAATTAGCTACTGCTGTTGAGCTATTTCACAATTTCACATTAATCCATGACGATATAATGGACGCAGCTGCTTTAAGACGGGGCATGGAAACGGTGCATACGAAGTATAATAATAGCACGGCTATTTTGGCGGGCGATGTGATGATGATCAAGTCTTATGAATACATTAATAAGATGAATGGTCCTTATTTGCAAAAGATTCTCCGCATATTTAATACTACTGCTAAAGAAGTTTGTGAAGGTCAACAGTTAGACATGGATTTTGAACAAAAAGACATGGTTTCTCTTGATCAATATATTCAAATGATTACCCTGAAAACTTCTGTTTTACTGGCAGCTAGTTTAGAAATGGGGGCCATCATTGGTGGTGCTAGCGAGGGTAATTGCCGACATTTATACGAGTTTGGTAAGAATTTAGGGATTGCTTTTCAAATTCAAGACGACTACTTAGATGCTTTTGGCGATCCTGAAAAATTTGGTAAAGAAGTGGGGGGTGATATCCGCCAAAACAAAAAAACATTTTTGTTATTGCATACCCTTGAAGTTGCTCCTGAAGAACAGCGTCATCAGTTAATACAATTAATGAAAGATCAGTCTGCAGGAAAAGTAGATAAAGTATTATCTATTTATAAGGCTTGTGGGGTAGATGCTTGGGCTAATACTTTAAAAGAACACTACTTAAATACTGCTTTGAAACACCTAGAAGATATTGCGGTTGTTTCTAGCAGAAAACTGCCCTTGAAAGAATTGGCTAACTTCTTGATTCAACGAGATGTTTAATTTGCTTATCTTCCTACCAAAATAATTATACATGTCTTCTTTGTTTAGAAAGAAATCATTAGATAAAATTACTGCTGATGCTGCAGCTGGTATAAGTGATTCTCATGCCGGTGGACTTAAAAAAGTTTTAGGCGTTAAAGACCTTACTTTTATGGGGATTGCAGCTGTTATTGGTGCTGGCATCTTTTCTACCATCGGATCCGCTGCATACAATGGCGGGCCTGGGATTGCAATTTTGTTTGTGATTACCGCAATCACTTGTGGCTTCAGTGCTTTATGTTATGCAGAGTTTGCAAGTAGAATTCCTATTTCTGGGAGTGCTTACACTTATGCCTATGTTTCTTTTGGTGAAGTAGTTGCTTGGATAATAGGTTGGGCGCTTATTTTAGAATATGCTATTGGCAATATTGTTGTTGCCATTAGTTGGAGCGGCTATTTTAATAATTTATTAGAAGGCTTTCATATTCATTTACCAGGATGGTTGTCTACGAATGCAAGCAATGCACAATTAGGATACGAAGAAGCAGTGAAGGCTTTAGCTGCTGGTGAAGCACCTGAAACGATGACCAAGCATGCAAAATTGGGCTATGATGCTATTATGAATGCCCCTATGATTGGTTCATGGAAAGTTATTTTAAATGTTCCTGCATTTTTTATTGTTATGATGATTACTTGGTTGGCTTATATAGGTATTAAAGAAAGTAAGCGAAGTACCAATATCATGGTAATATTTAAATTAGCTGTAATTATTGGAATCATTATTGTTGGATTTTTCTATGTTGATACTAATAATTGGACCCCATTTTTACCAAATGGATTTGGAGGTGTCTTAGCAGGGGTTTCTGCTGTTTTCTATGCCTATATTGGATTTGATGCTATTTCTACTACTGCTGAAGAATGTAAAGATCCACAGAGAGATTTACCAAAAGGAATGATGTACTCTTTATTAATTTGTACCGTATTATACATTCTTGTGGCATTGGTTTTAACAGGAATGGTGCATTACAGTGAACTGAAAGTAGATGATCCTTTGGCTTATGTTTTTGATAAGTTGAATATGAATAAAATTGGTTACTTGATTTCTGTGAGTGCAGTAGTTGCTACTACCAGTGTTTTACTGGTTTTTCAAATGGGGCAACCACGTATTTGGATGAGCATGAGTAGGGATGGGTTATTACCTAAAAAATTTGCACAAGTACATCCTAAATATCAGACTCCTTCATTTTCAACCATTGTTACCGGATTATTAGTAGGTATACCCTCTTTATTCATCAGTAGTGGGTTTATGACCGACCTTACTAGTATCGGAACATTGTTTGCTTTTGTATTGGTTTGTTTTGGTGTGTTGGTATTGCCTAAAATGGCTGAGGGCGCTGGAAGAAAAGGGTTTAAACTTCCTTATATCAATGGTAAATATATTATTCCAGCAATTGTTTTACTGATTACTTATTTGTTTAGACAACGCATTAATGATGCTTTTGTAAATATGGGCAATGAAGGATTTCAAGAAATATTGTTCCTTGTATTCATGGTGATTGCAACCGTAACAGCTGTATTTAGTTTTCTTAGGTCGTACTCATTTATTCCAGTTGCAGGGGCGCTATGTTGCTTGTACTTGATGATTGAAATACCTGCAATTAGTTGGTTGTGGTTTTTTGGATGGATGGCGTTAGGGTTAATTATTTATTTCTTTTACGGTAAAAACAAAAGCAAACTGGCTCAATCATGAAGTACCAAATAGGGGATGATATTTTAGTGTTGCATAGCAATGAAGAGGGTAAGGTAATTGAAATCATCAACGATAAAATGGTGATGATTGAAGTAAGAGGAGTGAAGTTTCCAGCTTATATGGATCAGATTGACTTCCCTTATTTCAAAAGATTTACAGAGAAAAAAAATATCCCGTCTAAAAAAATTGAGACTAAAACTTATGTAGATCAGTTGCCAAAAGAAAAGCCACAGCCCAATCAAATTAAGGTTTCAGATGGAGTATGGTTGTCTTTTATTCCCAAATTTGCGTTAGATGATTTTAATGACGAAATAGTAGAGTTACTAAAAATACATTTAGTAAATAAAACCAGTCAAGGGTATCAATTTTTATATCATCAATATTTTAATGGGGAGGAATTTTTTTCGTTGAAAAATGAAATTCAACCATTCCATGATTTTTATTTACACGATATTAAATTTGAAGCAGTTAATGATACCCCTTCCTTTTCATTTGATTTTAGTTTACTCAATCCACAAAAAGGGAAGGCAGATCATTACGAAGTTCAATTAAAACTAAAACCCAAACAGGTTTTTCAAAAAATTGAAATACTCAAAGAAAACAACGAGCCCACTTTTTCGTACGCTCTTTTTAATGACTATCCCGATAAAGCCTTAGACACTTTACCACTGGATAGTTTGCGAGCAAAGGGATATAAAATATATGATGCAGGAAAAGTAAGAGAATATTTACCACCTGCACGTTCTGTCATTGACTTGCATATAGAAAAGCTTACAGATACCCATTCAACCATGAGTAACTTCGAAATTTTGACACTTCAATTAACCGAACTAGAGAAATGGTTAGACATTGCTGTGGCCCATCGTCAAGCGGATATGGTTGTAATTCATGGTATGGGTACGGGCAAACTAAGAGAAGAAGTACATGAATTGCTTAAAACCAAAAGAGAAGTAAAACATTTTTATAATCAATACGATTCCCGATTTGGTTTTGGCGCAACCCAAGTTTTTTTTAAATATTAACGCTATTACAGCTTTCTGTATCTTTATCTGACTATAAACCCGAACCATCGCTCCAACTTGTTGGGGAGGAAAGTCCGGACAGTATAGAGCAACCCACCGGTTAAGCGCCGGCTTCCCAATTTATTGGGAAAGAGAGAGTGCCACAGAAAATAACTACCATGGTAAAACGTGGAAAAGATGAAAACGTGAGGTAAGAGCTCACGGTGGTAGGTGGTAACACTTACCGCGGGTAAACCTTGGGTACTGTAATGCCATGTAAAGGATTGTTTGAGGGCGGCTCGTTCTCGTTTCCAATTTATTGGAACGCTATCCAGGGTAGGCAGCAAGATCGCAACAGTAATGTTGCGGCCAGATAAATGATGGAGTTGAAACAGAATCCGGCTTACGAGGTTTATGGTT
This sequence comes from Sediminibacterium sp. FEMGT703S, assembly GCA_002786355.1. Lineage (GTDB taxonomy): Bacteria > Bacteroidota > Bacteroidia > Chitinophagales > Chitinophagaceae > Sediminibacterium. Next base: position 328,879 of record PGCO01000002.1, on the reverse strand, counting down.
TTTTTTATATTTTAATTAGAACATCTATAGATGTCTTATGTGTTTAGAAATAAAATGAAAACGCTGCTGTTATTATTCTTAACAATAGGAATTCAACAGCTTTCTGCACAATGTGTGTTTGTGAATATTAAAGGCCCCAAGTGTGCTGGAGAAAATAATATTTCCGCTACTTTCAGTAGGAACCCTTATCAAATTGAATGGGTTCACAATAATGTGGTTGTTCAAAAATCCAAAGTTGTTTTAAAAACAGTTGGTAGCTCTATTGTTAGTGGGAATTTAGCAACCCAACCCAAAATTACTGGGACACATGGTATTGCCGTAGACAATAATGGTAATATTTATGTTTCGGATACTCTTAACAATCGTGTTGTTGCATTCAGTAATAATAACCCTAATGGAGTGGTGGTAGCGGGCGGAAATGGGAATGGAAATTTGCCAAGTCAATTAAATAAGCCTGCTGGATTGTTCATAGATAATTTGGGTAACTTATTTGTTACCGATCAGTACAATAATAGAATTTTACGTTTTGCCCCTGGCTCTACAAATGGTTTTTTGGTAGCAGGAGGAAATGGCAAAGGTGGTGCTCCTAATCAGTTAAGTGATCCAAGAGATGTATATGTAGATGCGCAAGGATTTATTTATATTGCTGATGCAGGGAATCATCGAATTCAAAAATGGGCCCAAGGAGGCATTTCTGGTGTTACAGTTGCAGGTGGGTTAGGTGCGGGTTCAGATTCTTTAAGGTTGAATAGTCCGCAAGGAGTTGCAGTAGATAAAAATGATCATATTTATGTAGCTGATTCTGCTAACCATCGGGTTCAAAAATTTAGACCAAACCAAAGTATTGGAACAACCATTATGGGGCAGAAGGGAAAAGGAACTGGCGTTGAAAATTTATTCCAACCGGTAGATATTTTAGTAGATGCTTTTGGAGATGTCTATGTATTAGAAGCAGGAAATAGTAGGGTTCAACAATTATCGATTCAAGATGCAAAAATAAAAACGATTTTAGGTAATTCTGAAAAATTAAATTATCCAACCGGATTTACTTTTGATATTTCTGGTAATTTATACATTTTAGATCAACAAAATGCTAGGGTACAACAATATGTAGTTGATACCGTAGATGCATTTTTTAAACCTTTGCAAGGAGGTTTGTATTCTGTAAGGGCAACTACTTTTGCTGGCTGTGTTCAAGAATCTAATTTCATTAATGTTAATCCTAAGGGTGCAATTAATATTAGTGGAAATACAACATTATGTTCAGGAGAATCTACTGAAATTAAATTAAAGGGAAGCAGGAATTATAATTGGAGTCCTAATAAATGGGTTACTAAAATTAATGATAGTATTTTTTTGGTTAAGCCCGACTCTAGTATCACTTATAATATAAGCTCCTCCTCTGATAGCGGATGTGTAACTACTCGTTTCTTTACCGTTAATGTAGGACTTAAATCTGTTCCAATTATTACCCCTTCTGTTTGTCTTTCTCCTGATGCTTCTAAAATCACCACTACCATTGTAGGGCAAAGAGCAGCTAGTTTAAATTTTTATCGAAGTCCTGATATTAGTGCTGGAAGCCTATTCCCAACATGGAATAAAGTAGGGTCTGTATTCGCAGGTGCTAATGGAATTGGGGTTGAATCCAATCAGTTTGGGTTGCCAACCAGTGCTTTTGTTGATCAACAAGGAAATATATATGTTGCTGACGCTGTTAACAATCGAATTCAATTTTGGAAGAAGGGCGATACTTTTGGAAGAACTGTTGCAGGTGGTAAAGGTCAAGGCTTTGGAAATGAACAGTTAAATTATCCAACGAATGTATTTGTAGATGCAAGTAGCAATATTTATGTTGTAGATCAAAATAATCATCGAGTACAATTTTTTGCAAGAGGTGATACCACTGGAAGAACCGTAGCTGGTGGATACGGTATAGGCAATGGTAAATATCAATTGAATTCTCCATCAAGTGTTTTTGTTGATCAATATGGAAATATTTATGTAGCTGATGCAGGTAACCATAGAGTGCAGAAATGGAGTAATTCTGGAAATGAAGTGATTACAGTTGCAGGAAATGGATTGCCTGGGAATGGCGTTTCAAGTTTAAATAATCCCCAGGGGCTTTTCGTAGATCAACGCAATAATCTTTTTGTTGCAGATGCCGAAAATCACAGGGTACTAATGTATGACCAAACCAAATTAAGTATTTCAGTGGTTGCTGGTAATAAAGGTTCGGGAATTTTAATGAACCAATTGAATTTTCCTACGGGTATTTATGTAGATGCGAATAGTAATCTATTCATTACTGATCGGGGAAATAATAGAATTCAAAGGTGGGGTTTTTCTGATACAACTGGAGTAACGGTTGCTGGATCAGTCAATGGAATTTCAGGTTTTTCTTTAGACCAATTTCAATTACCCAATTCAATTGGGTTTGACCAATTGGGTAATATGATTGTAGCTGATACAAGAAATATCAGAATTTTACAATATAGTATTGCAGCAGGAACAGACTCTGTTTTACAAACTAGAATTCCTGGAACATATATAGCAAAATCAACTTCTTTTTCGGGCTGTGTAACTAATTCTGGAAATGCATTTGTGGTAGTGGCTCCTCAACTAAAAGTTAAAACAGACTCATCCACAATTTGCGAAGGAACTCAAACAAGATTGTTTGTTACAGGGTCCAATAATTATAAATGGTCACCTACCACTGTGTTCAACTCTAGCAAGAGCGATACTGTTATTGTTAGACCTTTAACAACAACAAAATATACAGTAGAAGCTTCTTCTGTAAGTGGATGTAAGGCAACAGCTGATGTTGTAATTACTGTTTATAAAAAGCCTGTAATTAGTATTGTTAGCCCTTCTTGTATTTCTGCTGAACCAATGAGATTGTCTACAAGCCCAAAAGTCAGAAATGTTCTATGGACTTTGAATAATAATAATTTAGTATTCAAGAATACTAGTTTTAGTAGTTCGGGTGAAACCATTATTGGGAAGTCAATTAGTGCTGATACTGCACAATTTGGTCAACCTAATTATGTATATGTAGATCAAAATAATCATATCTATGTTTGCGATAAAAAAAATAATCGCATACAAAAATGGTTGCCAGGTGCAAAAATAGGGACAACCATTGCTGGTGGAAAAGGGGCAGGAAATAGATTGAGTCAATTAAATAACCCACAAAGTATTTTTATTACTGCTGATGGATTATTATATATAGCAGATAGCGATAACGATAGAGTTCTTTTATGGAAACAAGGTGACTCTACAGGTAAAGTAGTTGCTGGTGGCAATGGAAGAGGTGATAAAGCTAATCAGTTGGCTTTTCCTACAGGAATTTTTGTTGATCCATATGGTTCAATATTTATTGCTGATGCGTTAAATGCAAGAGTTCAACTTTGGGAAAAAGAAAGCTTGAGTGGTAAAACAGTAGCAGGAGGAAATTTTGCTGGTGCTGGTGCAAGTCAATTAAGTTATCCCTTGGGCGTTTTTGTAGACCCCCGAGAGAATATATATATTGCTGACGCACAGAATGATCGTGTGCAAAGATGGAAATTAGGCGAATCAATCGGTACTACTGTTGCTGGTGGTAATGGTAAAGGGAACAATCCTAATCAATTGGTTAATCCAACAAGTGTGTTTCTAGACGGTAATAATCAGCTAATTATTACCGAATCTGGAACATTTAACAGAGTAAAGAGTTGGGAAATTGGAGTTGATACTGGTTCTGTAATTGTAGGTGGAGTAATTAAAGGTGACAATGCTAATCAATTAGATGCTCCTGCAAATGCAGTTGTTGATATGAACGGAAATTTATACGTTTCCGATTTGAATAATTTTAGAATTCAACGATATGTACTTGCCGATAGTACTTTTTCTTTTAATCCTCCTGTTAGAGGTATTTATAGTGCACAAGCAAATTTATTTAATGGCTGTGCGGCTCGATCAGATAATTTCATTCTAGATTCTGGTCTTATTCCTGCAAAGCCTACTGGGATTGATGTTCAATATTGTTTAAATGAAACACCTAAGCCCTTGGTAGCAACTGGAGACAGGCTTCGTTGGTATTCTGTTGCCAATGGTGGTGTTGGGGCTTTAACTCCGCCTTTGCCATCAACTGCTTATATTGGAAATACTAATTACTGGGTTTCGAGTTTAAATCCTTCTTTTGGATGCGAAAGTGTAAGACAAAAAATTACCGTTACAACTAGACCTTTGCCCGTTGCAAAACTATCTATTGTGGGCAATCAAAATATTATGCCGGGGGATACTACTATTTTAAAATCTTTAGCAGATTCTAATCGGACCAAGAATAAATTTACTTGGTATCGAAACGGGACTAAACTTTCCGCTTTACCAGATACTGCCAATCGGTTATTCGTATTTTATTCTACCATTGGGAAATACCATTTTGTTATTACAGACACAAATAAATGCATTGCAAATTCTGATACTTTAGAAATAAAAGCAGCACTTGCTGCTGAACAAGAAATGTATTTGTTCCCCAATCCTGTTCAGCATTCTACTAAAATTGTTTTTAAGCCTTTGGCGAACGATAAAACATTTATAAAAGTAGTATCTAATGGGGGCTTAGTGATGATGAATAAGCAAATCAACACCAGTAATATTTTCGGGAATATGGTTTATGATTTAACATTAACCCAGTTACCTAAAGGAGTATACGCTATTGAAATAGTAACCGGTTCGGGCAGAATCATTGCTCATAAACAGTTTATTAAACTCTAATAATATTCCTGCTACATCTTTTGTACTTTTGTGGTATGACACAAGAGCAAGTTAAATTTATGAGGGACCGCGTTTTGGTTCTGAGGAGGTTTCTTTGACGTTGATAACCGACTTTACAAAGTAGAAACAGATCGACAACTTTCTTTATCACCAGGATTTTGGGATGATAATGTACGTGCTACCGCAATCATGAAAGAAATTAAAGTCAATGAGTATTGGCTTAAATTATACAAGCAATTAGATAATGCGGTAGAAGATTTTGCACTTTTATTCGATTTTTGGAAAGCAGGAGATGCTTCAGAAGAGGAAACAAAAGAAGCATATCATTCCGCACTATCTAAAATTGAAGAAGCTGAATTCAAAAGCACACTAAATAAACCGGAAGACGAACTGCCCGCTGTACTGCAAATTAATCCTGGCGCAGGCGGTACTGAAAGTCAGGATTGGGCAGAAATGTTGCTCAGGATGTATCGTATGTATGGAGAGAAGCAAGGATGGAAAGTCACTGAACTTGATTTTCAGGAAGGGGACGGAGCTGGCATTAAAAGTGCAACATTACAGTTTGATGGAGACTTTGCGTATGGGTTTTTAAAAGCAGAAAGTGGAGTGCATAGATTGGTTCGTATATCTCCATTTGATAGCAATGCAAGAAGGCATACTTCTTTTGCATCTGTATTTGTGTATCCACTAATTGATGAGAGCATTGAAATAAATGTTAACCCTGGTGATTTAGAATGGGCTTTTTATAGAAGTGGTGGTAGTGGTGGCCAGAATGTAAATAAAGTAGAGACAGCCGTTCGGCTTAAACACTTGCCTAGTGGTATCATTGTTGAATGTCAGCAGGCAAGAACACAGGGTGAGAACAGAGAATTGGCCATGAAAATGTTGAAGAGCCGTTTGTATGAAGAAGAATTAAGGAAAAGACAAGAAGCGATTGATGCAACCAATGCCGGCAAGAAAAAAATTGAATGGGGAAGTCAAATCCGATCATATGTTTTTCATCCGTATAAAATGATCAAAGATCATCGAACAGATTATGAGGTAGGCAATATAGCACCTGTTATGGACGGAGAAATTGATGGGTTTATTAAAGCCTATTTAATGATGCAACAAGAAAACAGTTAATTTTAGTTATGTCTTTGGAGCTGGAACAACTTAATTTATTTGAACAGTTTGAATTATTAATTCAAAAAGAAGATACCCTTGAAATAAGGGAATTCTTGAATGATCAAAATATTAGTGATGTTGCAGATTTGATTAATGAATATCCCGAATACGAAGCTCGAATTGTGGCTAATATGGCTATACATCGGGCAGCCAGCGTGTTTAAAATCTTGGATATTGCACAACAAAAAGATATTGTCAAAGAATTGCCTTCTGCAAAAACGGCAGAATTATTGAACGAACTGCCAGCGGACGATCGAACAGACTTTTTAGAAGAACTACCCAAAGCAGCTATAAGAGATTTAATTAAATTATTAGATCCTGAAGAAAGAAAAATTACCCTATCATTATTGGGTTATCCAGAAGATAGTGTTGGCCGATTAATGACACCCGATTATGTGTATGTATACTCACATAATACGATGACCGAAGTGTTTGAAACCATTCGCAAATACGCTAGAAATAGTGAAACCATTGATGTGATTTACGTAATTGATGAGAATGGGCTACTAATTGATGATGTAAGAATTAGGGACATTATTTTGGCATCTCCCGAAAAAAGGATTGAAGATGTAATCGATGGAAGGGTTGTTTCTTTACAGGTTAATGATGACCAAGAAAATGCTAGTCAGGTATTTAAAATGAATAATCGAGTAGCATTACCTGTTGTTGATGAAAACAATATTTTATTAGGAATTGTAACCATCGACGATATGTTGTGGGTAGCCAATGAAGAGTTCAGTGAAGACATGCAGAAAATGGGTGGAACCGAAGCGTTGAATGAACCCTATTTAGATATTCCATTATTGAAACTATTTAGAAAAAGGGTAGGGTGGTTGATCGTTTTATTTATTGGGGAATTACTTACTGCAACTGCAATGGGGCATTTTGAGGATGAAATTGCCAAGGCCTTGATATTGGCTTTATTTGTTCCCTTAATTATATCTAGTGGGGGCAATAGCGGATCGCAAGCTTCTACTTTGATTATTCAAGCAATGGCCGTTGGCGAAATATATATATCAGATTGGTGGAGAGTTCTAAAAAGAGAAATTATTAGTGGTATTTTATTAGGGTCGGTTTTGGGATTGTTAGGTTTTTTTCGAGTAGCTATTTGGCACGCTATTATCCCTAATGTGTATGGTCCTCATTGGGCAATGATTGGAGCAACAGTTGGTTTCTCCCTTATTGGCGTCGTTTTGTGGGGAACCCTAACAGGCTCGATGTTACCGATATTATTAAAAAAACTTGGGGCTGATCCTGCGGTTTCTTCTGCACCATTTGTTGCAACTTTAGTAGATGTAACTGGTTTGATTATCTATTTTAGTTTTGCTTATCTTTTTTTAGCAGGACTGCTTTTGTAAAAGTCTGCGTTGATTTTCCTAAGTTTAAGGTTAATTCATGCTTATGACTCGTTTTCTATTATTGTTTTGCCTTTATTTTACCGTAACGAATCTATCTGCTCAAACAGTATTAATTCCTGCTTATACTGGCTATGCTGTTCCTGCAGAAAAAGAAGATGCCCAATTGTTTTCTGCTAAAAATGGGGTACAAAATTGGATTGATCCACAACAGAAAATAAGCTGGTTTTTTTATATAAAAAATCCAGGAGAACTTCAATTGAGTTTATTGTCTACTAAAATAAATACGGGTTCTACCATTGAAATTGCTGTAGCGGGAAAAACCTTTAGAACTAAACTGGTTTCAGGGTCAGCACTAAAGAAAACCTTAGTGGGAAAAGTTATCATTACTGATACTGGTTTTTATTCAATTACTATTTCTAATATTAAAAAAGCAGGAAAATCCATTGCAAATATTCAATCATTAGAATTAAAGGGAGCCGCAACAGATGGAATCCATTTTAATCCAGTAGAAAGAAGAAATGCAGCATCAGTTCATTTGAAATATCCATTGGAAGATTCAATTAAAGCGATGGCTTTTTATAGTGAAATGGTGGTACCCGATGGAGCAGATCATCTGTACAGTTATTATATGGCTTGTGGTTTTAAAAGAGGATATTTTGGTATACAAGTTAATAGCCCATCAGAGAGAAGGGTTATTTTTTCTGTTTGGGATGCAGGCAATGAAGCAATTGATCGCAACAAAGTGCCCGATTCAAATAAAGTAAAACTATTGGCTAAAGGATACAATGTAGTTGCGAATGATTTTGGGAATGAAGGCACAGGGGGGCATAGTCATTTTGTGTATCCTTGGAAAACAGGAGAAAAATATCAGTTCATGGTTTTTGCTTTAACCGACAGTGTTCATTCAAATACTATTTATTCAGGATACTTTTTTATTCCTGAAACAGGGAAATGGAAATTAATAGCAAGTTTTCGTGCACCAAAAGATGGTAACTATTTAAAAAATCTTTATTCTTTTAGTGAAAATTTTTGGGGCTTAAATGGTCAGCTAGAACGCAAGGCTTATTTTGGAAATCAGTGGATTCAAAAATCAAATGGTCGATGGGAAGAATTATTGACCAGTAAATTTTCCTACGATGCTACAGGCAAAGCAGGACATCGTATTGATTATAGTGCTGGGGTTGATGGGAAACAATTTTATTTGAGTCATGGTGGATTTAAGCCAGCTAATATTCAATTTGGCCAAAGCTTATTCAGGCAACCTACAGGTCAAAGACCCAATGTAGATTTAAACAGAAATTCAGATTCTTTGGTTCAGGCTAAACTAGATCAAGAATCTATAAAAGCAGCGGTAAGTAAAGGAACCCTTGATACTACTGGAAATGAGTCTTCGGTTTACTATCATATACTTAAACAAGGGGCTGGAAAGCCAATTAAAGTTACTGATACCGTAACTGTTTACTATAAGGGATCATTGCTTTCCGATGGCAGTATTTTTGATCAAACAAAGGAGAAGCCTGCTACTTTCCCATTGAATAGGTTAATTAAAGGATGGCAGTTAGCAGTTCCAAAAATTAATGTTGGCGGAACCATTAAAGTAATCATCCCCTCTGGTCTAGCTTATGGGATTAGAAGTAGGAGCAAAGACATCCCAGCAAATAGTGTATTAGTATTTGATATTGAAGTGCTTGATGCAAAACAATAATTAACTTAATTTAAAGCCCAAATGAAAGCATTATGAAAAAGTATCTTTTCTTTTTTATTTTATTCGTGCCCATTTCTTTTTTACAAGCACAAAAAACTGCGCCTGTTATTGAGCCTACACCTGCAGGTGTTTCAGTAGTAACAACAAAGAATAGTGTTACAATTGCTGGAAAAAAAGTAGACTATACTGCTTACACCGGTTACTTGCATTTGAAAAATGATACCGGTAAGTTAATAGCAAAAATGTTCTTTACTTATTACAAAAAAGACGGAGATGATGCCATAAAGCGACCTGTTACATTCACTTTTAATGGTGGTCCTGGTTCATCATCTGTTTGGTTGCATATGGGAGGATTAGGCCCTAAAAGAGTTCAGTTTAACGATGAAGGGTTTTCTGAAGGTCCTCCGTATTCTTTTATTAGCAATGAATACAGTTGGTTAGACAAAACCGATTTGGTTTTTATTGATCCGGTTTCAACAGGTTTTAGCAGACCTGCTCCAGGTGAGAATCCTAAACAGTTTCATGGGTTTAACGAAGACGTTGCTTCTATGGCATCATTCATCAGACATTTTTTATCTAGGTATGAAAGATGGGGTTCTCCAAAATACTTAGCTGGTGAAAGTTATGGTACAACAAGGGCTGCTGGGTTATCCAAATATTTACAAGACAAGCACAGAATTTACTTAAATGGAATTTTCATGATATCAGCTGTGCTTAATTTTGGCACTAATGATTATTATGTGGGGAATGATTTGCCAAGGGCTTTATATATTCCTTCTTATACAGCTGCAGCATGGTACCATAAAAAATTAGCTCCAGCTTTACAAGCTAATTTGCAAAATGCTTTGAAAGAAGCGGAAGCTTTTGCAATTGGACCTTATGCGTCTGCACTGATTAAAGGCGGGTGGTTAACCGAATCTGAAAAGAATGCCATTGCCGAGAAAATGAGTTATTATACTGGTTTGTCTAAAGAGTATTGTTTGCAAGCAAACTTAAGAGTAGAAGAGAGCCGATTTTATAAAGAGCTTAGACGAAAAGATGGATTAAGCATCGGCCGTTTAGATGCTAGGTTTACAGGAAGAGATTTAGATGATGCTGGTGAAGTCAACAGCTTTGATCCATCCTTTGCCAATATTGATGGGCCTTTTACGGCAACAATAAATGATTATTTTCAAAGAGAATTAAACTTTAAAGAAGAAAACGGGTACAATATTTTTGGAGAAGTTTATCCTTGGAATTATAGTAATGTTCAAAACCAATTTTTAAATGTTGCTGAAAGTTTAAGAGATGCCATGAGTAAGAACCCAGATTTAAAAGTATATATGGGAGCTGGTTACTATGATTTTGCGACACCTTATTTTACTGCCCAATACGATATTGAACATATGTTTTTAAGACCCGAACAAAGAAAAAATGTGAAGTTCTATTTTTACGAATCAGGTCATATGTACTATATTCACAAACCATCACTAGTGCAATTTAAAAAAGACGTAGATGCATTCTTCGAATTCAGTAGGGGGAAATGAGGAAATTAAAGATTTGCTGATTGCGATTGCTTATAACAATGATCAGTCGGCATATCGTACTTTATTTATTCAATTACACGGGAAATTAAAGCAATTTTCTTTTTCTATTGTAAGGTCTGAAGAAGAAGCAGAAGATATTGTTTCTGAATTATTTATTTTAATTATACAACGGAAAGAACAGCTTTGTCAGCTAGAGTCTCCGTTGTATTATTTTTATACAACTGTTCGAAATATGTCATTGAATTTATTAAAAAAGCAAAAGAGAAGAGCAGGGCTTTCAATGGACGAATGGCAGGTTCAGTTAAATAGTATTTATTTTAGGCCCGACTTATTAATGATTACAGAAGACATGGTTTTGAAAATCAAAATGGCCATTAATAGCCTTCCGAATCGCTGCAGGTTGATATTCAAGTTAATTAAAGAGGATGGATTAAAATACAGAGAAGTTGCAGAATTATTATCTATTTCTGTAAAAACAGTAGAGGCGCAAATGGCCATCGCAATGCGTAGAATGGCTCAAAGTATGCCGGTTGACCTTCAACCCAAACCGGTTTTAGAGAAAAAAATTAAAAAATAATTTATCTTCTTAGGGGTAAAAGCACTACTCAGTTGTTATAGTATAGGAACTAAATAAAACAATGAGTCAGGAACGATTTTGGTTATTAATTGCTAAAAAGATTGCAAACGAAGCTAATGAGCAAGAACTTATTGAGCTTAACCAATCTATTAAGGACCATCCTGAATGGCAGTTTGCAGTTCAACAGCTTGAGAATATCTGGGAAATTCCCCCGGTTTACAATAAAGAAAAAGCTGAAGATGCATTTATGCTTCATTTAAATAAATTGGCCGAAAACGATCAATTTGATTTAAAAAAGGATAATATTATTTCTCTCCATCCGCCAAAGTTTAGTCTATCTCAATTTATTCCTAAATGGGCCTATTATGCTGCAGCTTCAATGATAATGATTATTGGTGTGTTCTATTTTTTTACTAAAGAGACAACAATAAAATCAATTGTAAAGAAGGAACCAGCGTTGAATGAAATTTCTACAAGATTGGGGTCAAAGTCTCAAGTAAAATTACCTGATGGATCTGTTGTATGGTTAAATGGAGGGAGCAAACTTGAATATCAAAAGGATTTTGGTAAAACAACACGTGAAGTATCCTTAACAGGAGAGGGGTATTTTGATGTTGTAAAAAATAAGGAAGTTCCCTTTATTATTAATACCAAAAGTATCAGGATAAAAGTGCTGGGTACAGTGTTTAATGTAAAAGCATATCCTGAAGACAAACAAACAGAAACAAGTCTTATAAAAGGAAGAATTGAAGTCACTATCAAAAATAGACCAGACGATAAAATCATTTTGTCTCCCAATGAAAAATTGATAGTTGAAAATGAATTGATTGAAGCACAAAAAAAGCAAAAAACAATTGACCTTTTGCCTGCGGTATCTATTAATAAGCTGAAGTTTATTACACCAGATAGTTCTGTAGCAGAAAATCAATGGGTAGAAAATAAGCTCGTTTTTAGAGACCAAACATTTGAAGAGCTCGCCATAATGATGGAACGCTGGTATAATGTGAAGATTGAAATTCAATCTGAAGGTCTAAAATTGAACAGAATGAATGGAAATTTTGAAAAAGAAACGGTTGACCAAGCAATAGAAGCCTTAAAACTAATTATACCATTTAAGACAATCCAAAAAGGAAATACGATTATTATTTACCAATAAAATTGCTGCCATATGAGATTAAGACTGAATTCAACATAAAATTGGGCGAAGTTCCGTTGGCGCGGAACTCCGCCAGGTTTAGAAAAAAACAAACTGTTCAATCTGTATGTAATTCATAACCCTTTCAATTTGAAAATATGAAAAATATTGAAACACCTGTTGTTTCACACAAAGATCTTTTTATACAAAAGCTTGCCCGAATCATGAAAATAACTACTGCTTTACTGCTACTTGTATGTATGCAAGTTTCCGCAATCGGTTTATCACAAAGCCGGATTACTATAAAGATGGCTTCTCTTGATCTTAAAAAAGCATTGTTTGAAGTAGAGAAAAAAACGGATTATCGGTTTTTATTTGCTGAAGAGGTTGTAAAAGGGAAGCCCAAAGTAACCATTAACATGGTGGATGCTACTTTAGATGAAATTTTGGGTAAGCTATTAGTTAATACTGGAATTAATTATAAAGTACTCGGTACTAATTTAGTAGTTCTAAAAGAAACTAGTAACTCAACCAAGGAATTAGCTGAGATTGTTGTTAAGGGTAGAATAACATCTGCTTCAGGAGAACCCTTAAGTGGCGCATCCATTCAAGTGAAAGGAACACAAGTCGGTACCACAACAGATAATAATGGAGCATTCAGCATTACCGTCGCAGATGACAATGCTAAACTACTTATATCATCAGTCGGATATGACTCACAAGAAATTCCAGTTGCTGGTAAAAGAGATTTGAATGTTTCTTTAATTGCTGCGGTTAATAATTTAGAACAAGTAGTAGTAACTGGATATGGTACTCAACGTAAAAGAGACCTAACCGGTTCTGTTACAACAATCAAGGGAGATGATTTGGCAAAAATGCCTAATACCAACCCAATTAGCTCACTTCAGGGTAGGGTTGCTGGATTAACGGTAGCAAATTCTGGTGTTGCTGGTGCAAGTCCGGTTGTAAGAATAAGAGGCGTGAACAGTACAAATAGTGCAAGCCCAGTTTATGTTGTGGATGGTATTTTACAGGACAATATAGATTTCTTAAATCCGGCAGATATTGAGACGATTGATATCTTAAGGGATCCTTCATCCATTGCAATTTATGGTTTAAGAGGAGCTAATGGTGTGATTGCTATCACTTCTAAAAAAGCAGCAAGAGGTCAAACAAGAATCAATTTCCAAAGTACGGTAGGCTTTCAAAAAGTTGTTGATAAAATTAAAGTAACCGATGCGGCTGGTTTTAAAAAATTGTATGACGCTCAATTGGCTAATATTAATGCTGCTCCATTCGATTATAGCAATTACACTGCAAATACCAATTGGCAAAATGAAATTTTACAGAATGCATTGCTAACAACCAATAACTTAAGTGTTTCTAATAATTCAGAAAAGAGTAGTACTTATCTCAATATTGGATATAATAAACAAGACGGAGTAGTAAAATTCAATAGTTATGAGAAGTATATGATTCGTTTGAATCATGAAGTTCGTTTCAATAGTAATATTAAAGTTGGTGGAGAAGTCAATGCATTTCATTGGATTCAAAATCCTGCAGGAGTTAGTTTAACCAATGCATTATGGGCTGCACCAATTGTCCCAATTCAGCAAAATGCAACCACTTACTTTAGCATGCCTTCCTTTCAGCGTGCACAAGTAGGCAATCCTATAGCCGCATTAAACCGAAATAATGGAACAGATATCAATAAAGGTTTTAGGTTTATTGGTTCATTATATGCAGAAGTGAAGTTTTTAAAGGATTTCACTTTTAAGTCATCTTTCTTTGCTGATCTTGGATTTAATAATTCTAGGTCATATACTCCATTGCCATTTACTTTTATCAATTTAGGAGAGGGCACAGCACCAACAACTACTTTCTTTGATAATACAATCAGAACCGGTGTAAGTCAGGAGATGGCAGAATTTAAGCGTTACCAGCAAGATCATACGCTTACATATGATAAGCAATTAAGAAATGGTCATAAGTTAACTGCGTTGGTTGGTTTCACTTCTATTTATAGTGTAAGTACAAATATCAATGGTAATAGAAGAGATACTTCAGTGAATGTTCCAAATAACCCAGATTTTTGGTACTTGAGTACCATTAACCCCAATAATCCAGGGTTGTATGGCGGCGGTGGAAGTGAGAGCGCCATTATGGGTATGTTTGGTAGATTAAGTTATGCTTATCAAAATAAATTTTTAATCAATGCAACCGTAAGAAGAGATGGAAGTTCAAAGTTTGCACCACAGAATCGTTGGGGTACATTTGGCTCTGTTGGTTTAGGATGGATTGCATCTGAAGAATTATTTGTTAGAAAATTCAATTTTATCAATTTTCTAAAATTTAGGGCTGCATGGGGTGAAACAGGTAATGCAAATGGTTTTGCTGATAACTTGTTTAGACCAGGTATTTCAAATGCTTCAACCGCTATTTTTGGTAATAATGTATACACCGCAATACAAGCTGCTTACATACCTGATCCAAATTTAAGATGGGAAGTTGTTAGAGGATTAGACATTGGATTTGATTTAAAAACTTTCCGCAATCGTTTGAATGTTGAGTTTACCTATTATAACAGAACTACTTCAGATATTTTAACAGCAGTAACTCTGCCGAATGAAACCAGAAGTTTTTTCACCAATCTAGGAAAAATAACCAATCAAGGGGTCGAATTAAGTTTAAACTGGACTGATAAGATTGGTAAAGAAATCACTTATTCTATTTCACCCAATTTCAGCTACAATAAAAACACCGTTAATTCAATTGGAGATAGAATAAATTTTCAGCTTTTTGGTAATGGTGGAGCCAACTTAACAGAAACAGGTCAATCAATTGGATATTTCTTTGGATATAGACAAATTGGTATTTATCAATCTACTGCTGAGTTAGGTAAAATGGCTCGTTTCAATAATTCTTTACCAGGAGACATTGCTTATGCAGATATTAATGGGGATGGTTTATTGTCACCTGCAGATCGTACTTTTTTAGGTACACCCTTTCCTCCATATAGTTATGGTTTAAATATCAATGTGGCTTATAAAGGATTTGACTTTACAATAGAAGGTCAAGGTGTTGCAGGTAACAAAATTTATACGCAACGCAGAATTGCAAATTTTGCAACTTTAAATTACGAGGCGAATAGATTAAATGCATGGACTGGTGGAGGTACAACCAACGTAGAACCTATCTTAGACAATACAAGAGGAAATAACTTCTTATTCAGTAGTTATTATTTAGAGCCAGGAGATTATTTGAGATTAAGAACTTTACAAGTTGGGTATACTTTTTCTGACGCTGCATTAAGAAGAATCGGTATCTCTAAAGCCCGTGTATTTATAAATGGCCAAAACATTAAGAGCTGGAGCCAAGTTACCGGTTATTCACCTGAAGCACAAATTGGAAGCATTTTAGGCGGTGGTGCCGACAATGGAGTATTCCCTGTTCCTGCGGTATATTCTGTAGGTATAAATGTTACATTTTAATTGAACGCAAAAAAATATTCAACCATGAATAATTTAATAAATAGAAAAAGCATCGGTAAATGGATGTTACTGCTATTAACCATTTCTGTTTTAACAGGATGTAAAAAGAATTTCTTGGATACCACAAGGCAAGGTGGTTATGATGAAGAAAACTATCCTTATCCAGGAGGTTCAGGACCTTATGACCAATACATTTTTGGGGCTTACAATAGTTTACGTGATTACAATGTTCACGTAGATGGTTTCATTAATGCAACAAGTATCAGAAGCGATGATGCGGATAAAGGAAGTACCCCTTCAGATGGTGGAGCAGACGTTATTAGTATGGATAATTTTCCTGTATTGCCAAATAGTTCAAGATCAAATGGATTGTGGACGGGCTATTACGGTTTAATCAATAGATGTAATAATACTTTATTTCAAATTGGTACTAATAAACAAATCGTAGCTTCTGATGCTATCAAATTGCAATCTCAGGCTGAAGTAAGATTTATTCGAGGATATTCTTACTTTATGTTGACCAGACTATTTGGAAGGGTTCCAATCATCGATACATTGTTTGCTGATCCTGCGGCACAAAATAATGTTCCTCAAAGCAGTGTTGATCAAGTTTATTCATTTATTGAGAATGATCTCATTTTTGCTGCTGCCTATTTGCCCGCATTCTGGGATGCAGTGAAATTCCCGGGAAGAATTACTAGTGGAGCTGCAAATGGTATGTTAGCAAAAGTATATTTAACGCAAAAGAAATGGGCGCAAGCAATGAATGCAGCCAATATGGTGATGAATTCTGGTCAATACAATTTGAATACTCCATACAACACCATATTTTCTGAGGAAGGTGAAAATAGTAAAGAGTCTGTTTTTGAAGTTCAAGCAAGAGCAGATGCAATTAATCCTACTTCTCAAGGAATCCAATATACCAATTTACAAGGGGTAAGAGGCGCGGGTCCATGGGATTTGGGATGGGGATGGAATTCGCCTAGTGCGGTTTTAGCTGATGCGTATGAGCCTAACGATCCTCGTAGAGCAAGAACGATTTTATTTACTAGTACGCCAACTACACCTGGTGTAACCATTTTTGGCGAAGTGACTCCTGTTGGTTTACCCAATCCTAGGTATAATCATAAAGTACATACCAATCCTACAACTAGAGCCGCTGTAGGGAATAGATTTGGTTGGTGGAATAACGTTCGTATTCTAAGATATGCAGATGTAGTATTAATGTATGCAGAAGCAGCAAATGAGATAGGAGGGGCAAATAATATTACTGCTGCAAAAGCAGCTTTAAATAGTGTTCGATTTAGAGCCAGGGCCGGAAATAATGCCATCCTTCCAGATGTTACTACCAATGATCAATCTGTTTTAAGAGATGCAATTAGACATGAAAGAAGAATTGAATTGGCGATGGAGCACGATCGTTTCTTTGATATTGTTAGATGGGGTATTGCTCAAAATGTAATGAACGCAGCAGGTAAATCAAATTTTAATGCGGCAAGAGATGCATTGTTACCTATACCACAGGCGCAGATTGATTTAACTGCAGGGGTTTTGAAACAAAATCCTGGCTATTAATTGAACTTTTAAAAATCGTAATATGCAATTTAAAAATAATAAAATAAGCTTTTCGCTTTGGGGTTTATTTGCTTTGAGTAGTTGGATGGTATCTTGTAAAAAAGACGGTAATCCAAATAATTTACCTCCTGTATCTACTGCTGATTATATTGGAAAAATTGATGGATTTACTTCTTCAGATGAAGTGTTTCCAGAAAGCCTGGTTGCTTATTGGCCTTTCGATAATTCAAAAAATGAAACAAAATCAAATACTGCACCTGGAACTTCTTTGAACGATAGTTATGTTTCAACAGGTGTTAAAGGACAAGCATTAAGGTTAAATGCTGGATTTTTATATTACCCCACCCAGTTTAATGCTTTTAAAACAGATGTTTTTAGAAGTTTTGCGATAAGTACTTGGATACAGATTTCTAATAATGGTTCTAGGCGGACTATGTTGTTTCAATTAACTAGACCTGGCATTTTTAATGGTAGTTTAAACTTTGCGCTAAACACTCAATCATTTCCAGCGTCTAATGTAACTGATCTTAAAGTTCAGCCAACTTTTATTACTATTGGAGGAGGTACACAAGACAATATCAATACATTGAGGGATGCACCTGGGGCGCCAAACTATATGCCTTATATTACTCCACCTATTGGCCCTGGCAAATGGGTTCATTTAGCGTTGAATTATAATGCTAGTAATGGCTTTTTTGATATCTGGATTAATGGGTTAAGAGCGGGAGCATTTCCTAGCAGAGGTACTGGAAATAATAATTTCAGAGCCGCAGAACCAAGTGAAGTAATCATTGGTGGAAATTATAATGTAATTCCTGGTAAATCGGTCAGTGCTGATGCAAGTTTTGCAGCAATGACGGGTGTAATTGATGAGTTACGAATTTATAATATTGCTTTACCTGATGCTCATATTCGCGCACTTTATAATTTAGGGTTAGCGGGTAAATAGATTTGTTTTTGGTTTGAATACTGGGTTTATTATTGACGAATACCCGCCTTAGGGCGGGTATTTTAGATTGATAAAATTATTTTATGAAAAAATCTTTATTGCTGATTCTACTGCTAATATGTTCCTCTTTAATTGCACAAAATAAACGAGCGAGTTTAGATCCAATTGCAGCCAATGATACTGCTTTATTTAGAAAGGTGCAGGCAGCTACTTTTCAATATTTTTGGGATGGTGCTGAACCTGTGAGTGGGCTAGCAAGGGAAAGGGTACATCTTGATAATATTTATCCGCAAAACGACCAAGACGTTGTTACTAGTGGCGGGGGTGGCTTTGGCGTGATGGCCATTTTGGTTGGAATAGAGCGGGGGTTCATTACTAGAGCTCAAGGAGTAAAAAGATTAGAAACCATTTTACATTTTTTAGAAACAGCAGATCGTTTTCATGGGGCTTGGCCACATTGGTGGAATGGTAAGACTGGTAAAGTGAAGCCTTTTAGTAAATATGATGATGGAGGTGATTTAGTGGAGAGTTCTTTTATGTTACAAGGGCTATTATGTGTTCGACAGTATTTTAAAAACGGGAATAAACAAGAAAAAGAGATTGCCGCAAGAGCAGATAAACTCTGGAAAGAAGTTGATTTTAATTTTTATAGAAACAACCAAAATGTATTGTATTGGCATTGGAGTCCTAATCATGAATGGAAAATGAATTTTGCGGTTAAAGGATATAATGAGTGTTTAATCATGTATATTTTGGCTGCATCTTCACCTACCCATGCGGTACCAGCAGAAGTTTATCATGAAGGGTGGGCAATGAATGGTAAGATTAAGGATACTACAGTATCGTATAATCTACCGCTTTCTTTGAAGCACCAAGGTAATCCTCCTAATGGAGGTCCTTTGTTTTGGGCACATTATTCTTATTTGGGATTAGATCCTCGAGGATTAAAAGACAAATACGCAAATTATTGGGATGAAACAGTAAATCAAGCAAAAATTAATTATGAATGGTGTGTACAAAATAGTGAAGGGTTTAAAGGCTATGGACCTAATAATTGGGGTTTAACAGCTAGCTATTCTGTAAAAGGATATGCTGGTCATGCGCCAAGCAAAGAGAACGATAAAGGGGTTATTTCTCCTACTGCGGCGCTTTCTTCGTTTCCTTACACTCCTAAAGAATCGATGCAAGCAATGAAGTTTTGGCACAACGAAATGGGGGATAAGGTATGGGGTAAATATGGCTTTTATGATGCGTTTAGTGTACACCATAATTGGTTTCTACCGAGGTATTTGGCCATTGATCAAGGACCCATTGTAGTTATGATGGAAAATTATCGAACGGGTTTATTGTGGAAATTATTTATGAGTAGTCCTGAAATTCAACAAGGCTTAACTAAATTAGGATTCACAAGCCCCTATATAAAAAAGTAATTATGAAAAAGTATTTGATTTTGGTTGCTACATTTTTATTTGTCACTAATATTAGTGCACAAACAACCATCAAAGCCATGTCATTCAATATTCGGTTAGATGCTGCAACCGACGGTGAAAATAGATGGGATTTGAGAAAAAATAGGGTAGCGGGCCTTATGCAGTATTATGAACCAGATTTTATTGGTGCGCAAGAAGTATTACATCATCAGTTAACTTATATAGACAGTATGCTTATTCAATATAGCTTTATTGGCGTAGGCAGAGATGATGGTAAAACACTTGGAGAATATTCTTGTATTTTTTACAATAAAGAAAAATACATCCCCATTAAACAGTCTACTTTTTGGTTATCAGCCAAATCAGATTCTGTTTGTATGGGCTGGGATGCTGTTTGCAACCGCGTTTGCACATATGGCTTATTTAAGAATAAAAAAACAAATCAAGTTATTTGGGTGTTCAATACTCATTTTGATCATGTTGGTAAAGTTGCAAGAATTGAATCCGCAAAATTGATATTGCAAAAAATCAAAGAACTGAATGTAAAGAATGATCCAGTAATTTTATTAGGAGATTTTAATTTAAGACCAACAGAAGAACCTATTCAAAAAATTGCCAGTGAATTAAATAATGCAAGAGAAATTAGTAATATGGTTTATGGTAATATAGATACTTGGAATGCATTTAAATTCAAGGAAAAACCCAATGGCGCGATTGACTATATATTTTTGAATAAACATAATAAATTAGTAGTTGAAAAATTTGCAACTATTACCGACTCCTATGATTTAAAATACCCGAGCGATCATTTTCCAGTGATGGCTACTATAACCTTATTAAAATAAAACTAAATGAAAAACACTATTAAGCTGATTATTGCTTTTTTTGTATTTGTACAAATTGGTTTCTCTAATTTTTGTCACGCTCAGCCCTTCATTAATGAAATAAAAGCATTTCAAAAAGCCGATAGTGTTTCCATGCCACTATCTAATGCAATTTTATTTGCAGGTAGTTCTTCATTTAGATTATGGAAAAATATACAAGATGATTTTCCAGGACATATCATAATTAATAGAGGTTTTGGGGGGTCTTCATTACCAGATGTTATTCGCTACACAGAGGAAATTTTGTTTTCCTATAAGCCAAAGCAAGTAGTGATTTATTGCGGTGAAAATGATTTTGCCATTGACCCAAAATTGCCCAGTGATTCAGTAGTGGAAAGGTTTAAAACCCTTTTTAAAATGATTAGAGAACGGTTTAAAAAAACTAATATTACTTATGTGAGCATGAAGCCAAGCCCTTCAAGATGGAAAATGAAAGACCAAATGGTGACAGCTAATGAAGGAATTCGACAGTATTTAAAATCGCAGAGAAGAACAAATTATGTGGATGTTTGGACACCGATGTTGGCAGAAAATGGGGAACCCATGAAAGATTTATTTTTAGGGGATAACCTACATATGAATGCAAAAGGATACGCTATTTGGAAAGAGGCAATTACGCCCTTTTTAATCAAATAGTATTATTGCTTAAGTGTTTTTGTTTAACTTTATGCAATATTTTTATTTCTAAAGTGTAGCATGAATATTGAAGCCGACACGTTACTAGCTTATGGTGCCACGTCCAAAAAATGGATAAAGGGAGAACAGATTTTTACTCAAGGAAATGAAGCTAGGTATTATCATCAGATTGCGGATGGATCTGTTAAAATGACAACTTCTGCTAATTTATCAAAAGAGTTTATTCAGGGCCTTTTTTTTAAGGGGAATAGTTTTGGGGAGCCTGCATTAATGATTGGGAAACCTTATCCCGCAAGTGCATATGCCGAAACCGACTCTCTAATTTATCGGTTATCGAAAGAAAAATTTTTAATACTACTAGAGGATCATCCATCTTATTATAAAAATTTATTTTTCATTTTTGCCGAGCGGCTTTACTGTAAGACCCTTGCAGCAAATATTTTAATGAATAATTCTCCAGAAGAAAAAATTATTGGGTTATTGGAGAAACTAAAAATAGAGAAGAAGCTAAACGAACAAGGATTAGTTCCGTATACACGACAGCAGATTGCTGATTTTACAGGATTAAGAGTAGAAACTGTTATAAGAACGCTTGCTAAACTAGTAGAAAAGAAGCAAGTAGTAATTATTAACCATAAAGTGTTTTATTTATGAAGATTAATCAGTTATTAAAGGTTGGTTTGTACAATTTAGTAATAGTGGCCATTTTAGGGGTTATAATGCGTTACAAAATTGGGTTCGAACTCCCCATTGTTAACCAAAAAAATCTTCAATTGGCCCATTCTGGCTTTGCGTTTTCAGGCTTTATATCAATTGTGATTATGAGTCTGATGGTAAAAACGAACTTAAAATGGTTATCAGCTTCGCAAATTAAGTTTTTAGAAATCCAAATTTCCCTGAGCTTGTTTTCAGCATATATTGCTTGTATCGCGTTGATATTTTGGGGCTATGGAGTTTTTTCTGTTGTTTTTCAGGTAGCGGGTTTACTTTTTAATATGCTTTATATTATAGCCTTTATAAAGACGCTGCATCAACATCCGAATAAGGATACTGCAAACTGGTACAAAGCTGCAGGTATATTCTTTTTCATTTCTGTATTTGCAAGCTTTTGGTTGATTTATATGCTATTTTCTGGGAATAAAACCCAGCATTCTTATCTTGGAGCAACTTATTGGTTTTTACATTTTCAGTACAACGGTTGGTTCTTTTTTGCTTGCATTGGTTTGTTTTTTCAGTGGCTAGATCAAATGAATATTGATACGAAGCTTAATAGAACTACTTTTTTATATTTCGCCATTAGTTGTATTCCTGCGTATGGCTTGTCTGCACTATGGTTGAATTTACCCGTTTGGATGTATGTTTTAGTCGTTATTTCGGCTATTCTACAATGTATAGGAGTTATAAAATTCTTCTCCATAGTATTCAACAAAAGAGTGGTTAATGCTATTCATCAGAACCCAGTAGTTAAGCTATTATTTATTTTTTCTTTTGGCGCCTTGCTAGTAAAAATATTACTACAAATGGGTTCTACAATCCCGTTCTTAAGTAAATTAGCATTTGGTTTTAGGCCAATTGTAATTGCCTATTTACACCTGGTGCTCTTGGCTTTTACCGCATTATTTCTGATTGCCTATACACATCTGACTGCTGGGCTTAATTTTAGCAAGGCAGCTATTTTAGCGACTAAGGTATTTGCTATTTTTGTAATTTTAAATGAAATGGTATTAGGTGTTCAGGGAATAGCTTCTCTTAGTTATCAGGTAATCCCTTTTGTAAACGAGGCATTGCTAATAATAGCTGGAGGTATGCTTTTTGCTTCAGTAGTTATGATGCCTAGTTCTCAAAAAATAGGACAAAAATTATCTTAAAATGTGATTGAAATCATATAACTAGTTATTGCTTTTTTAGAACTTCGCTTAAACAACAAACAAATTTTATGAAAAAAAATGCAATCCTTTTATCTGGACTAGTTCTACTTTTTGCTGCCGGATGCTCAAACGGAAATACAACTGAAACGGAGAATGCAAACCCTGCAACCGTTACTGAAACTGGCGCAGGTCAATCTGCAGTACAGGATGAAACATCTAATCCTAATATTGTTCAAGTTGCTGTTGGTAGCAAGGACCATAGCACGTTAGTTGCAGCAGTTAAAGCCGCAGAATTGGTGGATGCATTGAGTAATGCCGGTCCATTTACTGTATTTGCTCCTACAAATGCTGCTTTTGAAAAATTACCAGCTGGAACAGTAGATGATTTATTAAAGCCTGAAAAAAAGGCAGATTTAAAAAATATATTAGAATACCATACTTATGTAGGTGTTTTAAAAGCTGAATACATGCAAGATGGTCAAGAATTTGAACAAGTAAACGGTGGAAAAGTAAAAATTACCAAGAAAGATGATAAGGTTTTTGTAAATGGTTCTGAAGTAGTAGCTTCAATAGTTACTTCTAATGGAATCATCCATGTAATTAATGATGTTCTTTTGCCCAAATAGATTAACTGAACATTTTTATTTGCATTACAGTAGCAATGCTCGTTGCTCTTTGCTTTGCAACTTCACTTATATTGCCTTCAAATAATTCATCTACTGTTTCTATAAATAAATGAATCCATCTTTGAAAATGCTCCATCTTCATGGGGCATTTTTGATGTATATCCCTATGCTTGGCCATGGGATTTCCTTCATACTTTCCTGCGTAGAATAAGATATTATCCCAAAAGTCATACATGACAGGTAAGTGTTTTTCCCAATCAACAGCTACTATTTTAGTAAAGAAAAATGAAATCAATTCATCTTCTCTGACTTTGTTATAAAAGCTATTCACCAATAATTCTACATCGGCTCTGTTGCTTATATCTTTTTTCATTGGATGATTTTTACAAATAAAAATGTTGATTATAAATCCTTTTTCTTAAATTTCTTTAAAGAGACTAGAAAAGGGATAGTTGACCATAATATTAAGAGTGTAAACGAAATACTCATGCCCACCGTATTGCCAAAAAAGTTTCTAAATATGGCGCCAGTATATCCCATGATTGCTGTAGAATCTAGTTGCAGCAATAATAAGATTCTAGATAGGTCTAGAGGGCTTAATGCAGTCATTAATACCATTGGTTTCTCAATAGGGTAGTCGGCAAATTGGAACATTAAAAACAACAAAATGCCATCAAACAATAACGCAAAATATATCCAGATTAATATAGTTAATCCAATTCCTTTTGCCTTATCTCGGTAAATAATGGTACTTAATAATGCTAATGAAACGAAAATAACCGTAATTAAAATTCCTACAACAAGCATTAGTAAACTGATGGTGAATTCTGCGAATAATAATAATGGAATTCCTGCACCAATTATAAATGCTGTTGCTAAGCTCCCACATAACCCCCAATAGAGGCTTAACCATATCTTACTTCTTTTTATTGGATGACTAACCAATAGTTCAATGAACTCACTACTATTGTAAATATAAATGGCAGAAAAAAGAACAGAAACTAGCGGAACGGTTAGTAAAATCAGATTCAATAAGGTGAGCATTCCTTTAGCACTATTGTCTTCGAGGGTAAATGCTGACCAGGCAACGAGTGACATCATTACCATATAAGCAATTACAAACTTGTTTTTTAAAATATCAAGCATTACATATTTAAAAATTCTACCCATCTATTTATTTTTTAAAATTTGTAAAATAGCACTTGAAATTTTCGCTGTTTGAGTTGATTCTTTAAGTGCTGATACTGCTTGATGAAAAATAATATTCCCCTCTTGCATAAAAATGATTTCACTAACCATATCATCTAATTCACTTAATAAATGAGATGTTATAATGATTAGTTTTCCATTTCCTTTTTCTTTAATGATTTTTTGTTTCAAAATTTCTGCTGCAATTGGATCCAAGCCAGCCGTTGGCTCATCTAGAATAAGTATACTAGGATTGAATAAGAAGGAAAGTACTGCGCTTACTTTTTGCATTGTTCCACCACTAAGGGTACTCATTTTCTTGTCTAATAACTTGTCAAGTTCGTAAGCTTTATATAATTCTTCGTCTAATGGTTTTTTTTCGTTTCGAATACCTTTCACCATATCAATAATTTGACCGATGGTCATATTTTGAGGGTATCTTCCAATTTGTGGCATGTAGCCTATATGCTGTTTGTATAATTCGCTCTTAGTAATAGACTCATTATTTACTAAAATACTGCCACTGTCAGCCATTACCATACCTAAAATGATTTTCATTAAAGTGGTTTTGCCGCAGCCGTTAGGACCTATCAATGCAATGCACTCACCTTTTTTAAGTGTAAGATCAATCCCATTCAGCACAACAAGTTTTCCGAATTTCTTTTTTATATTTTCTACAGTAATCATAATCTTAAAGCACTCATGAGTGGTTTATTGTCAATAAAATTTTCAGGTGTTAAACTTGGAATCTTTTTTTCTGATTGATCTAAAAGCGACACAAAAAAGCTTCTGAACAAAATCATAGCAGTGGGGTTGCTCTCCACAATAACAGAGTACAGACTTAGTGGTCTATATGGAACATCTCCAATTTTGTCTTTATTTAAATCGTAGCCACTGTATTTATCCCAATAGTTTTGTGAAAAAATATTTAATAGCAATGTGCCATTGGTACTAACATCAAAAGTGTTTTTAATGAAATTGTTTTTTTGGATAATATTGTCCATGCAATTCGCTTGTATTTTCAATCCCCATCCATTATTACTAAAAACATTATTTTCTACAATCGTTCTATTGCTGCCATCCATGAAAATGGCGGCCGTATTTTTGTTAAAATGATTTCCCGATAAATGACAGTCAGATATTTCTTTGAATAATAATCCGTATGCCGCGTCTCCCCAATTTTCATTGAAAGTATTGTTCATCATGGTAATTTTTTTAGAGAACATAACGGCTACTCCAGCGCCATTTCTACTAAAAATATTGGTGAAGTAAGAATCATTATTTGAATTCATAAAATGTAATCCATAACGAATATTATCAGTAACAATATTTCTCCATATCACTGAATTATTTACAAATTCAAAATAGACCCCATCTCTACAACCATTGATATTGTTGCCTATAATTTGTAGGCTATCACTTTTCCAACAATGCACCCCATTCCCAATTGTTTGTTCTTCTTTGCCAAATGCAATGATGGAGTTGTTTTTAATGAGGCAATTGGTACTGAATTGAATGTATATGCCAAAAAAATTGTCGAATAATTCATTGTCGATAATAGTAACTTTCGTTGCTTCGTATACTTTTATCCCTCCTGGGTCGTCTAAGCTTGCATAACCAGAATGCTGAACCCTCAATCCTTTTATTGTAACATAGCTCGATTTGATTGATAATACTTCATATTTTTTGTCGCCATCTAATATTGGTCGATCAATACCTATGATTGTTATGGCTTTTTGAACAATTATATTTCCTTCCTTATATAGACCTTTATGGATATAAACAGTGTCACCTCCATTGGATACTGCCAAAGCAGATTTAATGGTTTTATATGGATGCTGCGCACCAACGTGGAATACTTTTCCTGAAGCTGATAATCCTTTAAATAAGAGTAGAACAATAAAAAACCACTTCATTTTATTGAATTATATTCTCCCAGGAAATAATTGAAACAGCAGCAGACTTTGCCAAATTCTCAGCTGCTACTTTTTGCGCAAATGCGGCTGTATTGCTACCCATAGGACTTTTAATGGTTTCATGCTTTACATACCATGCGTTGGTGGCATCAATCAAATGATTATCGGCAGTGTAGTCATTTACAAAATATTGTTTTAGGGCAATTTTCTGATTGGCTTTATTAAATGAAATCATGCAGTTTAAATCATCAAACTTGTAAATTCTTCCTTTATCGCTGATTGCTTCTGCACCAAATCTTGCATCTGCAACAGTCATCTTGCAAAACTCGCATTGGTCTTTATTTAAAACCAATTTTTCTGGTTGTGTATTTCCACATGCACTAAATAAAAACAGCAATATAACGGTGGTAACTACTTTGGGTTTTAATATTTTTTTTAACCACCCAGCCTCGATTGCTACAGCAAGTAAACATAAAAGTCCAGCACCTATAAATAGCCATCCGCCCATATCTGGTATAGAATATGCTCCAAAGTTGAGTAATTGTTTAAATCCAATGAGCGGTGGTTGGTAAGCCATGCCTGGAACAATAATGGCAGCATTTGGGTCTAAGTTATGCCCATAGTTATATTCCCATCTCCAAAAATCAACCATTGCAACAATGCCAAATACAACAAACGCAATAAAAGTGGTGTAAAGCATTTTTCTACCACCCTTAATTCCTGTGATCAACATTAAAATAGCATAGAAGCCAATAATATAGGGAAGAAGGGTGAATTCAATAAAGTTTTCTTCATGTAAAGTTTGCATTCCTATATAGTGATTCAAACCATTAATTATAGCAACATCACCTCCTAATTTGTAAGAAAATATTTGTAAGCCTAATCCCTCTGGATACTGCGGCGCATCTAGTTCAATTCTCCATATTGGTAACACAATTGATACAGCTAAGAAAATACCACTAATGATTAATAACCATTTTGATAATTTCGATATTTCTATTTTCATCTTTCTATTTTTTAAATAAAAAAGGAGCAGTTATGATTTACTGCTCCTTTTAGTATAAACTATTTACTTAGTTTCTGGAACAGGTTTTCCTAAACTAAAGCTAAGCGGCACATTGCTTCCAGCAGGAGAAACTCTGATATATCCTTGCATTTCTTGGTGTAATGCACTGCAGAAGTCTGTACAATACATTGGGAACATACCAGGTTTTTTAGGTAACCACTTTAAAGTAGTTGTTTCACCAGGCATAATCAATAATTCTGCATTGTCAGCTCCTTTGATAGCAAAACCATGCGGAACATCCCAATCTTGTTCTAAGTTAGTTACGTGGAAATACACTTCATCTCCAACTTTGATTCCTTCAATATTATCAGGCGCAAAGTGTGAACGGATAGAGGTCATATAAACATGCACTTTATTTCCTTCTCTGGTTACTTTAGCGTTTGCTTCACCTTGTGTTACATAAGGGTGCTTGTTATCAGACAATTTATATAATTTCAATTGTCCATTATTTCTAATGATATCCGCTGGTGCAGACTGAGCATAGTGTGGTTCACCAATAGTAGGGTAGTCTAGAATCAGCTGCATTTTATCTCCACTAATATCATATAGTTGAGCACTTTGTGCTAATTCAGGACCAGTTGGTAAATAACGATCTTTAGTGATCTTATTGTACGCAACAAGGTATTTACCATTTGGCTTTTTAGTGTTACCACCAGGGATGCTTAAGTGACCAACAGAATAATAAGTTGGAACACGGTCAAGCACTTTTAAATCTTTAATATTCCATTTAACCACTTCAGAAGATACAAAGAAAGAAGTGTAGGCATTTCCTCTACCATCAAATTCGGTATGCAAAGGTCCTAAACCTGGTTTTTTTACTTCACCGTATAATGCAGACTCGTATTTAATTACAGGAATACCTTCGTAATCTCCATCATAAGATTTAGCAGCGATAGATTGTTGAATCTTATCAAAGCTAAATACAGGGATTAAGGCAGCTAGTTTACCAGAACCAACAATGTATTCGCCGGTTGGATCTACGTCACAACCATGTGGAGATTTAGGACAAGGAATAAAGTATACGATGTCTTTAAATTCTTTTACATCTAATACCAATACTTCTTCTTCCATTTTTGAAGTTGCAGTGTGGGTAGCTTCATTCCAAGTGTTATGGGCATATTTAGTTTTTACTTTTTTGCCTTTACCTGCTTTGATGTATTCCTCTGCTTTTTTCCAGTTTACTGCCATGATAAAGTCTTTATCTTTTTGAGAAGCATTCACTTCTAATAAAGTACTTGCTTGTTCAGTATTGTAGCAGCTAAAGAAAAACCAACCATGTGATTTGCCTTTGCCGGCTCTAGCCAAGTCAAAGTTTACGCCGGGTGTTTTTAATTGGAATGCAACTTTCATTTCCCCTGTTTCTTTTGCAACGCTTACAAAAGAAATATGGCCTTTAAAGTTTTTCTTGTAAGAATTGATAGGAACATCACCGTTGTCTTCATCAGAAGGAACGCTAAAACGTGTTCCTGCTACAATGTATTCAGAGTTTTCAGTTCCAAAAGGTGAACTATGGTTTCCAGCACTATTGGGAAGTTCTATTATCTCAGCAGTTTTGAAAGTTTTCAAATCAATTCTTGCTAAACGTGGCGTATTGTTACCATTTGCAAAAACCCATTTGCCATCGATTTCACCATTGGTCTGGCTCATTTCAGTGTGGTGTAAATCGTCCCAAGGAACAAAACCATGAGAAGTATTTAGCATTGGTTTGGTTTCTTCGCTATAGCCCCATCCTTTTTCAGGATCAACAGAGAATACAGGAATTACTCTAAGCAAACGGCCACTAGGTAATCCGTATACGCTCATTTGTCCGCTGAATCCACCTGATACGAAATTGTAGAATTCATCGTATTTGCCAGGTGCAACATAAGCTTTTGCAGCAGCGTCGCCACTAACTGCACTACCAGTACTCTTGGGTTTACAAGAATACAATGCAGATATAGCTATGATAGCTGCAATGGAAGTTGATTGTATTAGTTTCATATATTTTTGTTTATTTATTTAGTTCCATCATTTTTACGCATAAACTCTAGAATTTCTCTTGCATCGGTATCGGTTAAGCCTTGATTAGGCATTCTAACCAAACACAATTCTAATTGTGCTTGTACTTTAGGATCTTTTTCAATCA
Organism: Sediminibacterium sp. FEMGT703S; assembly: GCA_002786355.1. Lineage (GTDB taxonomy): Bacteria > Bacteroidota > Bacteroidia > Chitinophagales > Chitinophagaceae > Sediminibacterium. The sequence continues at coordinate 298,902 of PGCO01000002.1, read as the reverse complement.
TTGGATCTGGGTTTGAAATAAAGTTCATAATCCAATAAGGAGTATTGCGGGTAGTTACACCTTTCCATCCTGGTCCTACTAATCGCTCTTCAGTAAGTTTATGACAAGAGGTACATTTTGTTGCTGAAATGGCTTCTCCTTTTGTTGCCATTGCATTATCTAAAGCGCCAAGTGTAACATTTGACTCATTGAATTTACCTTCACCTCTCTTAGGGTCATAATCAGAGGGAGTGGCAGTTGTAGTTGTTGCAGCTGCATCAGTCTCTGTTGCAGTTGCTTCGGCTTTAGGACCTCCACCACCGCAAGCAATTACAGCTAAGCAGAATGAAGTCATTAATAAGAATACGATAGGTTTTTTATTCATAACATAAATATTTAGCACAAATTTAGGTAGACCAAATATCCTATTTTATGATTATGGTCATATTTCAAAACTATAATATAGCTTGCACTCAATATTTTTTTTTTATGTCCGCAATTTTTATTATATTAAGTACTTCAGTTACTTGGTTAGATTCGCTTTTAAAAGCAGATCAGGAATTGTTTTTAAAAATCAATACTGTTTATATTCATCCATTACTTGATGCTGTTTATCCTTGGTTTAGAGAAGGAAATACTTGGATACCTTTGTATTTATTTATTATTGTTTTGGCATTAGTGAATTTCAAACAAAAAGCATTTGCCTTTATTTTGTTTGCTGTGTTAACAGTTGTCTTGACCGATCAAATAAGCAGCAGTTTCATCAAACCTTTTTTTGAAAGACCTAGACCTTGCAGAGATCCTATTTTGATGAATCAAATAAGGATGTTGTTAAATGGATGTTCTGGAGGATATAGTTTTACTTCCTCACATGCTACTAATCATTTTGGTTTTGCCGTATATATCTATTTAACCTTAGGGAATATAATCGGTAAATGGAAATACGCATTTTTAGTATGGGCCGCGGTTATTGCTTATGGACAAGTATATGTTGGGGTGCATTATCCATTAGATATAATCTGCGGGGCTTTATTGGGGGTAACGATTGGTTTTATAATTGCTTATTTCCATAATAAAACTTCGGGTAAAATCATTATCGATGATATTCAAAATAAACTAACGCATGGTGTCCAATAAATTCTTTTATGCTGTTATTGGGAGTTGCATTGTTATTTACTTAATTGGAATATTTGCTATTCCACTTATGGATATTGATGCTTCTCAATATGCTTCTATTAGTAGAGAAATGATAGAGCGGGATAGCTTTTTACAAATTTTTGATCGGGGGCAAAATTATTTAGATAAACCCCCTTTATTGTTTTGGTTATCTGCTATAAGTATGCAATTGTTGGGTGTGTACGATTGGGCATATCGACTTCCTTCTCTACTGGTGTTACTTGCGGGCATTTATGCTACCTATCAGTTTGCTGCCATTTATTATGGTGCTACTATAGCAAAATTGAGTGCCATGATTTTGGCTTCTTCGCAAGCACTTTTTTTAATAAGCCATGACGTTCGGACCGATACCATGCTAATGGGCTGGGTCATGCTTTCTATTTGGCAATTGTCAGTATGGTTCAAACTTCAACGTTGGATAAACTTTTTACTTGCTTTTGTTTTTATTGGATGTGGAATGATGACTAAGGGGCCTATTGCATTAATGGTTCCTGGGCTTGCATTTGCCAGTCATTTTTTATTACAAAGGAATTGGAAACAGTTTTATCGATGGGAGTATTTAGTAGGCATTTTTATAATTGGTATTATTTTATTGCCCATGTGTGTTGGGCTTTATCAGCAATATGATTTACAACCCGGTAAACTAATTAATGGTAGACCTATCGATTCAGGTTTGCGTTTTTATTTTTGGACACAAAGTTTCGGAAGATACACAGGAGAAAACTTCTATCATGAAATGAGCTATTTTACTTTCTTGTTCGAGAATATGTTTTGGAGTTTTCTGCCTTGGATCTTTTTTTTCTTGCCGGCACTATTTTTTGCAATCAAAGAATTATTCAAGCATAAACTGCAGATTTCTAGCGAGCAAGAATTTATTACCTATGGGGGCTTCATTTTAACTTATATCATATTAGCTAGAAGTCAAGCTCAATTACCGCACTATATATTTGTGGTTTACCCACTTGCTGCTGTGATTACTGGTAAATTTTTATATGATTTATTTTACCTCAATAAATTAGTAAAATGGCTAAAACCATTGTACTATTTCCATTTATTTATTTTCGTGTTGCTATGGATAGCTATTATCGTTATAACTGGTTTGGTATTTAATGAAGTTTCATACTTGTTTTCAATACTTGCAATTTTTGGGTTTGGCCTATTTGTTTGGGTTGTAGCTAAAAAAACAGTTATAATCCCCACAGGTTTGGCTATTGCGTTACTTACTAGTATTGGAGTCAATTTTCTTCTGAGCAGTTCTTTTTACCCCCAATTATTACAGTATCAAATGGGTAATGACGCTGCAAAGGCAATTAAAGAAAAACAATTGAATCCCAATGATATTAAGTTATATGGGATTCATAATAGTAATGCCCTTCATTTTTATGCAAAGCATATTTTCCCCTATGAATCCAATAAGCAACTGTTTAAACAAACAGAAAAAGTATTAACGAGTAAAGACAGCGTGGGGGTTTTCAAAAACTTGTTTCCTGCTGCTGAAATAGTTCATGAGGGTAATCAGTTTTCTGTCTCTATGTTAACATTTCAGTTTTTAAACCCTGCTTCTAGGGCGGAAGCAACAGGTCGCTATGTGATTTTAGATTTAGATGGCAAGCCTTAGACTGCTTATTTTTGCTTATTTTTACCCAAATGATGGAAATTTTTCTGATACTTTTTTTGATAATTGTCAATGGACTTTTCTCTATGGCTGAGATTGCCTTGGTTTCGGCAAGAAAAGCACGGTTAGAAGCACAAGCAGCAAAAGGAGATGATGATGCAGCCAAAGCCCTCAAATTAGCCAATCATCCAGATACATTTTTATCCACTGTTCAAATTGGAATTACTTTAATAGGTGTTTTAACTGGTATTTTTTCTGGGGATAAGTTTAAAGAACCCTTGGCAGCTTGGTTATCAGGTTTTAGTGGGTTGGCTGAATATAGTACTACTATTTCTACTACAATTATTGTCATAATCGTTACTTATTTTTCACTTGTTTTAGGCGAATTAGTACCTAAGCGGATTGGTTTAAGTAATCCAGAGCGCATTGCTAAATCTGTTGCTGGACCAATGCGGATAGCCGGATGGATCACATTCCCATTCATTTGGTTGCTTTCTAAGTCGTCTCATTTTATTGTTAAACTGCTTAGGATTAAAGCCAATGAAAATCAAGTAACAGAAGAAGAAATTAAAGCCATTATTAGTGAAGGCACTGAACAAGGTACTATTGAAGAAGCCGAGCAAGAAATTATTGAAAGGGTTTTTCATTTGAGCGACCGTAATATTACCTCTTTAATGACACATAGAAGCGATATTGAATGGCTTGATGGCGAAAAGAAAGTAGGTGAGGTAAGGGCTCAATTGCATGACATGATTCACTCTGTTTATCCTGTTTGTGAAGAGGATATTGATCATATTAAAGGTGTTGTTTCTATTAAGGATTTATTTACGGCCGATGCAGATGCAACCATTTTTTCTATCATGCGATCTGCTATGTATGTACCAGAGAATAACTCTGCTTACCAAGTATTGGAAAAATTTAAGCAAACTAAAATTCACCAATGTTTTATTGTAGATGAATATGGTAGTGTTCAGGGATTAATGACCTTGAATGATATTTTAGAAGCCATTGTGGGCGATATTCCTCAGGAAGAAGACGAAGACTATGAAATTATTGAACGTGCTGATGGATCTTTCTTAATAGACGCACAAATACCTTTTTATGATTTTTTGAGCAAATTTGATAAAACAGAATGGATGGAAAAATGGGAGCAAGACTTCAATACTTTGGCTGGCTTTATCATACACCATTTAGAAAGAATACCTAAAACTGGAGAGACATTAGAATGGGAATCTTTTACCTTTGAAATCGTAGACATGGATAACCATCGGATTGATAAAGTGTTGGTTACCACCAGCGAAGACTTGGTAACTGAGGACTAAAAGCTAAAACTAGTTGATTTATTAGGATAGTCTAATTTGTAGCTTTTTTGATTCCCTTTACTTTTTACATGAAACAAATTTATTTGACTGCTTTCAAAATCGTGTAAAATGGAGCAGTTGATGTCTACAGTGTTCATTTCTTTTATTTCCGTTACCTCAAAATATGACCAAGTACTCTCTTTGATGATCTCATACCCAATATAGTTGAGCTGAACAGCCTTCCCATTAATTTTTAATTGAAGAGTTTTGGCAATGTATTGATTGATCTGTTGATCTATAATTGCTTTATTTTTTGGTTTAAGTATATCAATGGTAGTGGTTGTGTTTTTTTGGAGGGTCTTTTCTAAGTCGTCCGTAAAAATCCTAACGCTGATTTCTGCAGTAGCATCTTTTGCATTATGGTCAATTTCAATTACTGAAACATAGAATGGATGCAGAAAGGATATACTCGCTGTAATTAACCATTGGATAAATATTGTTGCCATTGAACCAATTTATTTATTACAAATGTCGGTTTTAATTTAAATTGCTCCTATGAATGATTTCGGACTTTTTTTTGAAATGGGATATCAGCATATTGCTGATCTAAAAGGAATTGATCATATTTTATTTGTGGTAGCATTATGTATTCGCTATCAATTTGCAGATTGGAAGAAGTTATTATGGTTGATTACTGCTTTTACAGTAGGTCACTCAATTACGCTAGCACTAAGTGTTTTTAATATTTTAAACTATTCCACTGATTGGATTGAATTTTTAATTCCAATAACCATATTAGTGACTGCTATCAGCAATGTCTTTGTCAAAAAGTTTGCTTTTAAGGCCAAATTCCCATTGATTTATTTCTTTGCCCTTTTTTTTGGCCTAATTCATGGACTAGGGTTTAGTAATTATCTGAAGAGCTTGTTGAGTAAAGGGGAAAATATTGTTCCAGAGCTATTAGCTTTTAATCTTGGATTAGAAGCCGGTCAGCTCTTAATTGTCATAGCCATTCTGTTTATTTCACTTATATTCGTAAACCTTTTTAAAGTTAATAGAAGAGAATATATCCTTTACATTTCAGGGGGTATTTTTGCCATTGCACTTCAAATGGCTTTAGAAAGAAATCCATTTTTATAAATCAACTCTATTATGAAGAAAATTGCGGTGTTTTTAGTTGCATCTGTCTTTGCTTTAAGCAGTCAGGCGCAAAACATCATGAACAACCCCACATCCAATCACGGGAACAAATTTGAGCAGTTAGGTACTATTTTGCCTACGCCAAATGAATACAGAACTGCAAGTGGGGCACCTGGTCCTAAGTATTGGCAGCAAAGAGCTGACTATGTAATTAAAGCAGAGTTAGACGAAGCCAATCTTAAATTAAAGGGCACGGAAACAGTTACTTATTTTAATAACTCTCCTGATGTGTTAACCTATTTGTGGTTGCAATTAGACGAGAATGAGCATAGCAGTAAGAACAATGCAAATTACCAAGATGCATCAACAATGCCACGTCAATTAACCACAGCGGCATTAGACAATATGGCTGAAGCCAAAAAAGACAATGGAAATGGACATATCATTTCTTCTTTAACAGATGCAACTGGTAAAGCTTTAAAGTATACCATTAACCGCACCATGATGCGTATTGATTTGCCAAGTCCTTTAAAGCCTGGCCAAAAATTCGTATTCAATGTAGCTTGGAGTTATAAGGTAACCAATCGTATGACTGTTGGCGGTAGAGGTGGATATGAAACCCTAGAAGACGGGAACAACCTTTTCACCATGGCACAATGGTTCCCTCGTTTATGTGTGTACAGTGATTTCCAGGGATGGCAAAATCAGCAGTTTACTGGCAGAGGAGAATTCGCTTTAGCTTTTGGTAATTACGATGTTACCCTTACTGTGCCTGCTGATCATATTGTATTAAGTACAGGTGTTTGTCAGAACTATGCACAAGTATTGAGCCCGGCCCAAATGGCTAGATGGAATCAAGCCCAAACTGCAAAAGAGCCTGTTGAAATTGCAACATTAGCAGAAGCTAATAGCAAAGAGAACACAAAGAGTACACAGAAAAAAACATGGGTGTACAAAGCCGAGAACGTTCGTGATTTTGCTTGGACTACTAGCCGTAGATATATCTGGGATGCAATGCCCGTTTATGTAGAAGGCAAGAAGATTATGTGTATGAGTGGATATCCTAAAGAAGCGTATGGCTTGTATAGAAAATATTCTACCAAAGTTGTAGCACATACTATTAAATCTTATTCTAAGTTTTCTATTCCTTATCCTTATCCAGTTGCTCAAAGTATTGAAGCATCAAATGGTATGGAGTATCCAATGATTTGTTTCAACAATGGTAGAACCAATAAAGATGGGTCTTATAGTGAGCAAACCAAAGTGGGAATGATTGGTGTAATTGTTCATGAAGTAGGGCATAATTTCTTCCCTATGATTGTGAATAGCGACGAGCGTCAGTGGAGTTGGATGGATGAGGGCATTAACAGCTTTGTTCAGTACTTAACCGAAGAATTGTTCGATAATAAATATCCTTCAAGAGGCGGCCCAGCATGGGGAATTGCAGGTTATATGCGCTTACCAAAAGAGCAATTAGAGCCAATTATGACCAATAGCGAAAATATTATCCTCTTTGGACCTAATGCTTACACCAAGCCAGCAACAGGCTTAAATATACTTCGCGAAACCATCATGGGCCGTGAATTGTTTGATTATGCGTTTAAAGAATATGCGAGAAGATGGGCATTCAAACATCCTACTCCTTCGGATTTCTTTAGAACCATAGAAGATGCAAGTGCGGAAGATTTAGATTGGTTCTGGAGAGGTTGGTTTTATGGCATTGATCCAGTTGACATAGCTATTGATACGGTTAAACATGCGGTTATGAATCCTGATGCTGTTCCTACAGCACCTCAGGCATCTACTCAAACTATGTCTTTAGCTAGACCATTGTTTAGTGGCCCTGCAGCGTTTGATGATATTTCTAAACAAAGAAATAGAAGCGACAAAAGCATTGTTTTCCAAACAGATATAGATACCAGTTTAAGAGATTTTTATTGGAGATATACACGTGGTTTAGAGCCCTATGATTCAACTGTTAAATTCTCTTTCCCTGCTCCAACAGCTCCAACTGCCTTAACCGAAGAAGAAAAAAACAAGTACAAAGATGTTAATTTGTATGAAGTAACTTTCTCTAATAAGGGGGGATTGGTGATGCCGATTATTGTAGAATTCACTTTTGAAGACGGAACCACTGAAATGGAAAGAATTCCTGCTCAAATTTGGAGAAAAAATGAGCAGAAAGTAACTAAGTTATTTATGACTACTAAAAAGGCTAAATCCATTAAGGTAGATCCAATGAGAGAAACAGCTGATATTAATGAAGGAAACAATAACTGGCCTAAAAACGGAGTAGCACCAGAACCAAGTAAGTTCAGCTTATTTAAGGGTGCTGCAGGTAGAGCTCGTGGCGCATCATTTGGAGTGAATCCAATGCAAAACGCAATGCAGAAAGCCAATCAGTAATTGAATAAATATATATATGAATGCCACCTGTTTAAATACGGGTGGCATTTTGTATTTTAGCTATCCTTATGCAGTTGACTAAATAAATTTTTATGAAAAAAATTGTTTTCTTCCTTTATGTGTTAATGATAGGTTTGGTTGCACATGCGCAAAATATCATGAACAATCCAACATCCAATCATGGGAACAAATTTGAACAGCTAGGTACCATTCTGCCTACCCCCAATGAATATAGAACAGCCAGTGGTGCACCAGGTCCTAAATATTGGCAACAAAGAGCTGACTATGTAATTAAAGCTAGTCTAGATGAAGCTAAGCTTCAATTAAAAGGAACTGAAACCATCACTTACTATAATAATGCACCAGATGTATTAACCTATATTTGGTTGCAGCTGGATGAGAATCAGCATAGCACAGTAAACAATGCCAATTATCAAGATGCATCAACCCTTGAAAATGCCATTGCAACCAATCAACTAGAAAAGTTAGCAGCTGCAAAATCGGACAATGGATATGGCCATAAAATTGCTCAGTTAACAGATGCATTAGGTAAACCGTTAAAGTATATTATCAATAAAACCATGATGCGCATTGAATTGCCTGCACCTCTAAAGCCTGGTCAAAAATTCGTTTTCAATGTAGCATGGAGTTACAAAATAGCTGATCGAATGACTTTTGCTGGAAGAGGCGGATATGAGATGTTAGAAGATGGCAACCATTTGTTTACGATGGCACAATGGTTTCCTCGTTTATGTGTGTATAGTGATTTCCAAGGATGGCAGAATCAGCAGTTTTCTGGACGAGGTGAGTTCGCACTTACATTCGGCAACTATGATGTAACTCTTACAGTTCCTTCCGATCATATTGTATTGAGCACAGGTGTTTGTCAAAACTATAGTCAAGTATTAAGCCCTGCACAAATGACTCGCTGGAATCAAGCCCAAACCGCAAAAGAGCCTGTTGAAATTGCTACTTTAGAAGAAGCCAATAAAAGAACCGAAGGAAAAGCTACTTCCACCAAAACATGGATTTACAAAGCAGAGAATGTTCGCGATTTTGCATGGACTTCTAGCCGAAGATATATTTGGGATGCAATGCCTGTTTATATTGAAGGGAAGAAAGTCATGTGTATGAGTGGCTATCCTAAAGAAGCATATGGATTATATCGTAAGTTTTCTACCAAAGCAGTAGCACATACCATTAAAACCTATTCTAAATTCTCTATCCCTTATCCTTATCCAGTTGCACAAAGTATTGAAGCATCTAATGGAATGGAATATCCAATGATCTGTTTTAACAATGGAAGAACCAATAAGGATGGCTCTTATGCAGAAGCAACTAAGTATGGTATGATTGGAGTGATTATACATGAAGTGGGACATAACTTTTTTCCTATGATTGTAAACAGTGACGAGCGTCAATGGAGTTGGATGGATGAAGGATTGAATACATTTGTTCAATTCTTAACAGAAGAAGAATGGGATAATAAATACCCAAGTAGAAGAGGTCCTGCTAGATTAATTACCGATTACATGCGGTTACCTAAGGATCAATTAGAACCAATCATGACTAATAGTGATAATATTATTCAGTTTGGTCCTAATGCCTATGCAAAACCTGCAACTGGATTGAATATTTTACGTGAGACTATTATGGGGCGTGAATTATTTGATTACGCATTTAAAGAATATGCAAGAAGATGGGCATTTAAACACCCAACACCTGCCGATTTATTTAGAACAATGGAAGATGCAAGTGCTGAAGATTTAGATTGGTTTTGGAGAGGTTGGTTTTACAGCATAGAAGCTTGTGATATTGCTATTGAAAATGTAAAGCATGCTGTTGTAAACACTTCCCCTAATACGGATGCGCCAAGGGCTACTAACCCAATGACACGCGGATTAGACAAGCCATTATTTAGTGGAGCTGCCGCTTTTGATGATATTTCTAAACAAAGAAATAGAAACGATAAAAGAATTGTTTTTCAAACAGATGTAGATACGAGTTTAAGAGATTTTTATTGGAGATATACAAGAGGATTAGAAGCCTATGATTCTTCTTTTAAATTTCAAATACAACCCAATACTGCTCCTGTTGCATTATCAGCAGAAGAGTTGGCAAAATACCAAAACACCAATTTATATGAAATCACATTTGCCAATAAAGGTGGATTGGTGATGCCGTTAATAGTTGAATTTACTTTTGAAGATGGAACCAAAGAAACAGAGAAAATTCCAGCTCAAATTTGGAGAAAGAATGAAAACAAAGTCACTAAATTATTTATGACAACTAAAAAAGCAGTGTCTATTCAAATAGATCCAATGAAAGAAACTGCTGATATTAACGAGTCAAATAATAAGTGGCCCAATGGAACGGTTTCAGAACCTTCAAAATTCAGTATTTTCAAAGCAGGAGCGGGCAGAGGAAGAGGTCAATCTTCTGGTGTAAATCCAATGCAACACGCTATGCAAAAAGGACAATAAAAGATGAAGAAAGTTTGTTTGAGTATTGTTTTTGGATTTGTTTGTTTGGCACTTTCTGCAAAAACAGATACGATTTCTGTTTTCAGCAAAAGCATGCAAAAGTTTATCAGAGTGGTGGTGATACAACCTGATAAAATAGTTAAGGATAAGAAGTTGCCAGTGGTTTATTTGTTGCACGGGCATGGCGGTAATCATAAAGCTTGGTTACAATCTGCCCCTCAATTAGAAGCCAAAGCTAATCAATTGAATATGTTACTCGTTATGCCCGATGGCAGTAGAAATAGCTGGTACATGAATAGCCCTATCAATCCTGCTGTACAATATGAATCTTTTATGGTTCATGAATTGGTGCCTTATATTGATTCAGCCTATTCTACCAATTTAAAAAGAGCCATCACCGGATTAAGTATGGGCGGACATGGTGCTTTTTATTTAGCATTTAAAAATAAATTTGTTTTTGGTGCAGCAGGAAGTATATGCGGCGGCGTTGATATTCGTCCTTTTCCTAAGAACTGGGAACTAAGTCAGTTACTTGGAGATATTACTGAGCAACCTGCGAATTGGGAAGCGAATACAGTCATTAATATAGCAGACAATCTTAAGCCAGGAGACCTTCAAATTATTTTTGATTGTGGATATGGAGATTTCTTTTTGGCAGTAAATAGAGCTTTACATCAAAAATTATTGCAGAAAAAAATCCCTCACGACTACACAGAAAGGCCAGGTGCACATACAGCTGCTTATTGGGGAAGTAGTATTGATGGACACCTTTTATATTTTAGTAAATTTTTTAATGAATAAGGGTAAAAAATGAAATATTTGATTTTCGCATTTGTTGGATTGATATATAGTGGGCTATCATTTGGTGCAAAAACAGATACATTGGCTGTGCCCAGTGCATCAATGAAGAAAACGATTCCTACTGTAATTGTTTTACCTGAGGGGTATCAATCAGCTAAAGAATTATACCCTGTAATTTATTTATTACATGGTGCAGGAGGAAGCTATCGCAATTGGATAACCCGTGTGCCTCATATTCAACAATTAGCGGATGAATATAAAGTGATTATTGTTTGCCCCGATGGTGCAGTTACTAGTTGGTATTTTGATAGCCCAAATGACAGTTCTATCCGATATGAAACTTTTGTAGCAAAAGAGTTGCCTGCATATATTGACCAACAATACAAAACTATTCCCAACAGAAATGGAAGGGTAATTACCGGATTGAGTATGGGAGGTCATGGTTCTTTGTTTTTAAGCTTTCGTCATTCCAATACTTTTAGTGGGGCGGGTAGCATGAGCGGAGCGTTGCATGTAACTGTAATTAGGCAAGGTTATGGCGTAGAAAAAATATTAGGAGATACTGCTGTGAATCGAAATTATTGGAATGATTGGAGTGTGCTTAATGCCATTGAAAAAAAGCCTACTGATTCATTAGCTATTATTATCGATTGTGGAGTAGAAGACCGCGTTTTGCCTATGAATCGGGCAGTTCACGAGAAAATGCAAAAGCTCAATATTGCACATGAATACACAGAGCGACCAGGAAATCATGATTGGAAGTATTGGACTAACGCAATTGATTACCAAGTGCTTTTTTTTAGTAAGCATTTTAAGCGTTTACTGCAAGCTAAAAAATAAGTTGACTTTATTCTTGAAATCAATATCCCAATAACCCTTTTAGCGCATCTATTCTAAATTGAATGACTGGCATTGTTTTGGCGGGCCTTCCTTGTAATATATAGCCTAATCCTAAAATAACAGCCGCACCTAACTTAAAAAAATATTCAATTATTTTTGATAAGTAAGCGCTCGTTCCAAGTGTTTGTGTCCTCACTTTTTCACCCCTTCCAATTCCACTTGCAACCCGATACATATATTCGGGGGTCAATTTTTTGGTTTCAACAATATGATCAACAATGATTCCAGGATGATAATAAATCGTTTTCCCAAGGGCTTTTAACTTTAAGAAAAATTCCTTACCCTCTCCCCCAATTCTTAATGTTCCTTTTACCCCAGGCAAAGCAGTATTAAATCCATTCACTAAATGAAAATCTTCCCTTTTAACAATCATATTTGATTCTAAAGGGTATTTGTTGGGGCTAAACTCACAAATCTCTTTACTATAGTCGAAGTTTCCCACCAACGACGATACAAAATGGCTCATCCAAACAGGCTCAGATGGAATATATTTTGGAACTATTCTCCCACCTAATCCTCCAGTATCTGGGTTTGATTTAAAGAAATGAATAATCAATGATAAGTAATCGGGATAAGCAATCGCATCATCATCCATGAAACAAAGTAGGGGAGATTGAGCAATTGCAGCCCCTGTATTTCTTGCAAAAGAAGCCCCTTGATTGGGCTCGTTTAAATAAATAAAATGAGCATCTCTATGCAACGATATAAAATGATTGCAAACCGTTTCTGTATCATCGGAAGAATTATTGTTTACAACAATTACTTCAAAGCAATCTTTGTTGATGTTTTGATTGTATAAACTTTCTAATGCGGCGGGTAAATAGAGAGCTCTATTATAAGTACAAATTACCACCGATATTTCTAGCTTACTCTGGTTCATTTAGGCAAATATAAAATGGATTCTCGAACTATATTAGCCCAGTTATATGATGTATAAAATGCTATTGGGGTTTTAGGTGTTTCATTGACTGAAATTTGGATCATCGCTTTTGCAAAGCCATCCCAATTGTAATCGTCAATAACAATGAGTTGTTGGCTTAGCATAGATTGATTTAAGCCTTCACAACTTTTTTTACAGGCTATTACCATTTGACAAGCTGCAATGGCATCGGTTATTTTAGTTTTTACTCCAGCTCCTAAAGTAATTGGACTGATAAAACAGTCTGTGCCTTGATTGTATAATTGAATATTTTCTACAAAACCTGTATATATGATGGTAGAGCAAGCTAATAATTGCACTTCCCAATTGGGTTTGATTTGTACCCCACAAACGAAAATTCTGTAACTAATTTTTGATTGATTAAGTCTTGGAACCAATTCATTTAATATAATGTACAGTGCGTCCTCATTGGGAATATAATCTAGGGTGCCATTGAATAAAAATAATTTTGTATTTGCTTGGAGGGAATGAAGGGCTAAAATAGTATTCCTGCTTTCCGTTTTTTCTAATGGTGCGCAAGGTTCTTCTGTAGTAATTCCATATGGAACAGTGTATGAAATAGTCGGATTTACACTCCAATGTTCAATTGCATATAATCGCTCTTCATCGGAGATGAAAAAATTTCTATCTGCTTTTTGATGTACCCATTTTTCGTATACTTCATAAACTTGCCAGCCCCATCTGCCCATATCTCTAAAACGAAAAGCTTCTAAATTAGCAGACTTGATAACTAGTTTTTTACCCGTTAGCCAACGAAGTAAAATACCTAGCCAACCAAAATAACTATGATCAATAATGATGATATCAATTTTTTCTCTTTTGATAATTTGAACCAATTTAAAACAATAAATGAGGTTCAAAAATCCATACCAATGATTAAATAAGAAAGGAAGCACGTTTAACTCCTTTTCGGTTAAAACGGCTTCCTTATTATCTTTTGAGACAGCTAAAACAACATTTGTTTGCTTGGATAGTGCTCTATAATAGTCAACAATATATTTTTGTCCTCCCATTAAAGCAGGGAACACTTTAAATGAAACGATTCCCAAAACATTGGGCTTTCTGTGCGGCATTAGGTGGTTTTCGTTTTTTTGAACCCTGTAACAATAGCACCTAATAAAAGCAACCAGATAATGATGGATGAACCTACCGCCGCTTTAGATCCAATTGCATAAGAGGCAGGTTCGAATTTGAACTCAATTGTATGATTACCAGCAGGAATTTCCATCCCTCTTAAAACATAGTTGGTTTGTAAAATGGCTGATTCTTTTCCATCAATATAAGCTTTCCATCCCGCGTCATAAAATACTTCGCTAAATACAGCAAATTGATTAAAACTAGATTTGTATTGATATTTAGCAGCATCATTTTCATTGCTTAATAATTGAATACTTGCCGTACTATCGTATTGAATTGCCCCAATTCTAGTTTTGTCTTTTTGATCCAATAATGCTGTTTCTGCGGGATTAAAATTGGTTAATGACTGCATAATTGCTGCAGGCCCATCTTTAAACTCAACAGACTTAACCAACCAAGCAGCGCCTAGCGCGTTGGGATTTTGTTGAACGGTTGCTTGCCCAGTTTGCTGATCTGGCATGATCAGGTATTTTGTATTCAGCATATTTAATGAAGGCATACAATTCGGAAACTTGTATAGCTGGTTCTCAATTAAATCTTGGTATATGCTCAACTTTGCAGGATGATATCCACCCACTGATTTGTGAAAATAAGCGGTTAAAGCGCCAGCATTAAATGCATTGGATATCCCTTGGGTTAAATTCAATACCCTATAATAGCTTGTGTCTTTTAAGATTTCCTGATCTGCAGCAGTAGGCGTGAAAATATTTTCATATTCGGCAGCATCTTGGTAATTATCGGCATTTAGGTATTTACTATTAATGCCAAATACGTCAATCATAGCAAAAATGCCAATAACAGCTGTTATGATTATTGGATTAATTTTTTGTTTGATGGCAGCAAACACAGCAGCACCAGCCACTGCGCAGAATAATAAGGTTCTTAAAAGATCTCCTAATACCAAACTTTTTCTATCTTCTCTTAGTCCTTCTATAAATGATTTAACAGGGGCTTCAATTTGTGCACGTTGAGTAGCATCTGGTATTTTGCTAATTTGCTCCATCAACATTTTATCTCCTGAACTACTGAAGTCTGCGGTTAAATAAACCAATACAGTAATCCCAAATACTGCAGCAACTACCATTAATCCTTTCTTGTATTTCTCCCAAAGCAGGGTCTTATTTTCTGCATTAATGATGGTATTTAAAGACAGAGCAGCCAACATACATAGTAAGAAAGTTGGCACTACTAAAATCATGCTTGGAGCTCTAAACTTATCATAAACAGGTAAATATTTAAGCATAGCAATATTGAATCCCTCCAAGTATTTACCCCAACTCAACATTAACGTAAATACAATGGCAGCCCCCATCCAGTAGGTATATTTTTTATCTACAATCACGAATCCTATCAATGCTAAAAAACAAACGATTGCGCCTGCATATGGAGGGCCAGATGTGCCAACACCGTCAATCCCTCCCCAATAAAATTGCATAAACCCTTGTATTTGCTGGGCCAACTCTTGAGGCATTTGTTGCAATGCCGCAATGGCTTGAGATTTATCTTGAGCCACTTCTAATTGGCTGCTACTCCCACCATACAATTTAGGAAACATCATCACCAAAGGTTCTGTTTTATACACACTATAGCTTAATGCATAATCTTTACTCAATCCCGTCTTGGTTACATTGGTAGTACTGTCTGCTAATACACTTCCGCCTCTAATTGTTTTTTTGGCGTATTCGTAAGTGGTGAATAAAGTCACAGCATTTACTAAAATACCCAATAAAGCAGCCATGATTGCTAAGCCTGCTGATTTACCTAAATGTGCCCATTCATTCCCTTTTATGCAACGGATGCCAAAAGCAACACTCATAAATAGGATGATTAAAAACCCATAATAGGTAATTTGTAAATGGTTTGCGCCTAATAGGAGTGCAGTAAATAGAGCAGTTAATGCTGTTCCAGCAATATATTTTTTATTATAAATCAATAATAATGATCCAATGACTGCTGGTAAATACGCAATCGCATTCATTTTAGTGTCATGGCCTGCTGCAAGAATTATTGGATTATAAGTGGCATAAGTATAAGCTAATGCGCTAAAAATACCTATATACGCATTGATGCTGAGTACCTGTGTTAAGAAGTAAAAACACAAACACGCTAAAAAGAATACACCCACTGGCTTTGGCAAGCCTAGTAGAATGATGTCCCCTAAATACCCTACAGAAACGGGGTTTTCGCTTATCCCTGTAATTTGATAAGCAGGCATGCCGCCAAACATTCCATTGGTCCAAAGCGGGAAATGGCCAGTTTTTTCTTTTGCTTGAAAAGAATTTTGTGCCATCCCTTTCCATTGGGTAACATCGTGTTGTTGCAATACTTTTCCTTCTAAAGCTGGCTTACAATAAATAAGGGCAACTAATAAGAAAATTACCACTGCAATTGCATGCGGCATTAAAGCTTTCCAATTGATCCTGTTCATAGAATTTAAAATATGCAGCAAACCTAATAACTTTATGTTATGAGACCACTTTTATTTGCCACAAGAATGGCTTTTATCTGTAATATTTTATTTATTTTATGTTTAGTGATTCAACGTACCTACGATTTCATTCCAATTAAAGAAATAAGTTCAATGGTATTGCTTTTAGGGTGGATTGTGGCCCCCATTCAGAATATAGTAGCGAACATATGGTATGGGTTGGTGTTAGTAAGTAAATCAACCATACGATTACCTAGGTGGATAGCCGTTTTTAATCTATGCTTTTTGATTATTCAAATGTTTGTATACCTAATACTGCCTTCGTGATAACTAAAATACTCAACGACAAACCCACAAAACTTTTTTTGGGTATTACTGCTTTTTTTGTAGCAAATGCTTTGATTGCCGAGTGTATTGGGGGTAAAATATTTTCACTTGAAAAAATTTTTGGCGTTGCGCCTTCCAATTTATCACTGTTTGGACAGTCTGGGTTAGCTTTTAATCTTACTTGTGGGGTCTTATTGTGGCCATTGGAGTTTGTAATTACAGATATCGTAAATGAATATTATGGCCCTAAATCGGTAAAGCGAATAAGCTATACCGCCGTTGTATTAATATTATACGCGTTTGTGATGTTTTATGCTGCTATGGAAATTCCACCCGCTGATTTTTGGGTAGGTTCTGGAACAGACAAAGGGATACCCAATATGCAATTGGCATTTGGAGGTATTTTTGGCCAAGGGATGTGGATTATTGTGGGCAGCTTAACAGCTTTTTTAGTGAGTCAATTGGTTGATGTAACAGTGTTTCATAGAATTAAGAAAGCAACAGGCGAAAAATGGGTTTGGTTAAGGGCAACTGGTTCTACTATGGTTTCCCAAATGGTGGATAGTTTTGTTGTGTTGTTTATCGCTTTTAAAATTGGGAATGGATGGAGTTGGCAATTGGTTTTGGCTATAGGGGTTGTAAATTATATGTATAAATTTACTATGGCCATAATATTAACTCCTTTAATCTATTTTATGGAGCAAAAAATAGAGAACTATCTTGGAAAAGAAACTGCACAGAAAATGAAGAGGGAGGCAATGGGCTTGACTAACGAATAGATGAATTAAGCACGGTCTAATTGATTCACCATATAATCATAATGTGCGCTTTCTTCTACTTTTTTATTATGGCGATGTTTGATTAATACCCCGATTCCATAAACTAAATAAAAAGCTTGTAAGTAAACTAGTAGTTGGAGCACACCTAGTGCCATTGTATTATAATACATCCATCTTCTATAAGCGGGTAGTTCACCTGCATGGTAAATCCATTTTAAGTTGATGGGTTGGGAATAAGTGAAGATGAGCAGAATGATTGTAGTTAACAAACAAGTGAAAAAAATATGCGCCCAAGAAGAGAAAAAATTTCGTAAGTCTAAGTCTCTAAGCACTGAATGCATGATAAATGGAATAGTAACTATAGTAATGCAAATGATAATAATACTACTAAAAGAAAAAATGTATACTTGGTTGTCTACGAATAACAAAACCTTTTCGCTGTATGCTGCGTAGTTAGCTAGCAATCCGAATAAGATTGGTGCAAACCAAAGTAAGTTTTCAGCACGTACAACTCTTGATGACATAAAAAAGTATATATTGATCTCAAAAATATATCAATAATTCTAGACTAAATTGCACATTTAGTTCACAAACGCTATTATTGATTCAAAATACAAACCTGTTTGTAGCCACTATGACACCTTCAAGAGCAGAAAAAATTGATCAAGTATTAAGTAAACGTCAATCAGGACTTACTGTAGTGATGGAGAATGTTCATGATCCTCATAATATTTATGCGGTGATGAGAACTTGTGATGCGGTTGGCATACAAGATATTTATGTACTAAATACCGAATTACCCAAATCGGGTTATTTTGGGATAAAAAGCAGTAGTAGTGCCAACAAATGGTTAAGTATTCATCAGTTTAATGATGTTCAAACATGCTTTACAGCCTTAAGAGAAAGCTATGATTTAATTTATACAACTTATTTAGGGCAAACCAGTAAGTCTGTATTTGAAATTGATTTTACCCAAAGGGTAGCATTGGTATTTGGGAATGAGCACAAGGGGGTTTCAATGGAAGCAAGAAATTTGGCAGATGGAAATTTTATTATCCCTCAAGTTGGGATGATTCCTAGTCTCAATATTTCAGTAGCCTGTGCTGTGGCTATTTATGAAGCATTTAGACAAAGGAAGCAAGCTGGTATGTATGATGAGTTAGCTAAACCACATCCTGAGAATGATTCTATAAAAGCTTTATGGGCAAGTTTTTCAGCTATTTAATTGCTGTAATCTTTTCCTTTCTGTAGCGTGTTGAGTTAAATACGTGATACTTACATTTAACTCAAAGCCAATTAAAAGGATAAGTGAATTGATATAGGCTAATACCATCAAGATCATTACTGTTCCAATAGACCCATATACTTTGTTATAACTTCCAAAATTGTTGACCCAGTAAGAAAACAGTATTGTGGTACTTAAAATTAAAGTAGTTGCTAATAAGGAACCGGGTGAAATTAATTTCCACCTTATTTTAACGGAAGGGGCATATTTATAAATAAATGCAATTCCATAGAAGAATAAGCCAATAATTACTATCCATCGAATACTATTGATCCAATAAAGTGCCGACTTTTTAAGTCCTAAAACTTTACCAATAAAAATGCTTAATTGCTCTTGCCCAAGTAGAATAAGGGTGGACGCAATGAGTAGTAAAACGATTATTGCAGTCAGTTGAATGGCTTTCCATCTTTGATGAAGAAAAAATCTTTTATGCTCCATAATGGAACGATCAAATGTAATAATCAATGACATCATTGCATTTGAAGCGTAATAAACAACCAATATAAAACCAAATGAAAAAATACCAATACTTCTTTGCATCAAATCGTCCATCAAGGTTTCAATGAAACGATAGGTGTTAGAGTTAGGACTTATATCCTTAAAAAGTGAAAGCATTTGCTCCTTGATATTCAAAAATTCTGGGAAATAGGGTAGTATCGAAAACAAGAACAATATCGTTGCAGGTAAAGCCATAATCAAATTGAAAGAAATAGCTGCAGCCCGCTCGTTTAGTCCTATTTTATTTACTTGTTTTATAAAAAACACTACTACATCATAAAGGGGAATACCTTGAAATCCAGGTATATAAAGGACTTTACTTTTTTTTATGATAAAAGCAACCGGGGGCCAATTCAATAAAATTCTTTCCAGTTTTGTCATGCTACCTTTTTTCGGCTGCTTTTCTCAGCATGTATTCGTCCAATTTTTTTTGATATTCCTTTGCTTTGTTATTATGCTCTTGGTAATTATTGCTAAAATGATGGTACCCACTAAAATCACTCTTAGCCACAAAATAAATATAGTCTGTTTCAGGGGCATCTAAAACAATATCTATTGTTTTAGGCGAAGGGGTACAAATAGGACCAGGAGGCAATCCTTTAACTCTATAGGTATTATAGGGGGAAGGGTTGCTTAAGTATTTTTCATATATGCGAGTGATTGTAAAATCGTTCATTGCAAATTTAATGGTTGGGCATGCTTGTAAAGGCATTTGCTTTTTTAGTCGATTGATGTAAACACTGGCAATTTTATACTTATCAGATTCATAATTTGTTTCCTCGTCTACAATCGAAGCTAAAATGTAAACTTGTTCGGGAGTCATATCTAAGGCAGCGGCTTTCTGTAAACGATTATTACGACTCCAAAATTTGATTGATTCGGCTCTTAATTTTTCTAAGATTGTTTGTATAGAAGCATCCGAATAATAACTATACGTATTGGGAATGATTTTAGTAAATAAATAACCAGTATCTGTATTTAGTGCAGCCAATGAATCATTGGAGCTTAAAAACTCCATTACAAAGGAAGAATCTGTCATAAACTGTTTACTAATCAGTTTGGCTAATTCACCTCTTGTTCTAACTCTATTAATCACCAGTTTTACTTCAGCCAGTCTACCATTCTTGAGCATGCGAACGATATCAAGTATACTTTGTCCTTTTTTTATTTCATATCGGCCTGGTTTCATTTTATCCCAAATATTAAAAGGAGCGCCTGCTATTCCTAATAAACTATTTATTTTTAATATACCCGCATCTTTAAATACTTTTAAAACAGCAGACTTTTGAGTGCTGTCTTTTTCTATTGTTACCATTCTGCTTTTTTCGTCGAATGCAGTTGCTGGGAGTGCAAATAATATATAGCCAATTAAAGTGATTAATAATAATGAAGCCAATATTATCAGCAAAGGTTTCTTTAATTGACCAGTAGATTTCTTCTTGGATTGTTTTTTTTGCGCCATTTCGTAAAGTAAATAAAAAACCCTGTCATTTTTAAAAAGACAGGGTTCAAAATAGATGTAAATTCCTTTATTTCTTTGATGAGTCGGTTTTTGCAGGAACAGTTGCAGCAGGTGCTTGTTGAGTACCAGTTGCAGCAGGAGCAGGAGTTGTAGTAGTGGTATTGATTTTTTGTAATATTTCAGTATCAACATCAGCAGATCCACCTTTTAAGAATAAAGTAGAAAACAATGCCAATAAAGCAATAATAGCAGCAAAAATCCATGTGCCTTTCTCTAATACATCGGTAGTTTGTTTAACGCCCATCAGTTGGTTACTGATTCCACCCACGTTTCCGGCTAAGCCACCGCCTTTGGGATTTTGAATTAGAACCATAAAGGCTAAACCTACAGCAGCAATCACAATCAGAACCAAAAACAGATAAATCATTTTAAATACCTTTTAAATGTTGAATTTTGTCTGCAAAATAAGCGGTTTTTTCAGGATTAGAGAAACTTAATTTGATATAAAGCTGAATTGCTTTATCAATTTGCCCTTGTTTGGCTAAAACTTCCGCCATTGTTTCAGTCAAAATCTCTTTTGATTCATTTGAAATAAGTGCTGTTTCAGCTACTTTTTTCTCTTGTTCGGGGCTGGTTCCTAGATCAATAGGGTTTGGATTATGGTTTTTCATATCCTTAAGCCAGTCGGTAAATCTTCGCAATTTGGTGGTTAACTTGTCTTGCGGAATTTTACTTAAATCAATTTGAATGCCCTGCGAAGCAAAATAGTCAATCGTATGTAACTTATTTTCAATTGATTCAATCGTTAATTCTGATTCTTTTTCAATTGGTTTTTTAAATTCTGCCAACTGATTCGATAAAATACTTGCAATTTTTGCATCACTTTTATCTTGATCTGGGTGCATCAATTTACTCACTACTTCATCTTCATTGTCTTCTTGATGAATAATTGGAGCAATTGGTTTATCAAGAGAACTGCTGCTGGTTGACTCGGCTGTGTTGATGGTACTGAAAACCGGATCGAATGGTTCTGAAGATTGAATATCTGGTAAGGTATAATCTACAGGTTCTGAGGGATTATTCTCTCTGATTACAGGAATAATGGTTCCAGGAGCATCAATGGAATCGATTCCCTTCATTAATTCTCTAACAGATTCAATGGTAGGGACTGAAATATCTGGATTGGGAAGTTCGGGTGCTTTGAATGCTGATTCGGCAGATTCTAGCGTTTCCTCAATTTTGGGAAGATTAATCATTTCATCCCATTCAATATCTTTTTGACGAATCGATCTCAACAAAGCAGTATCTAATTCTTGTTTAGGAGCTTGGTCTATGCCTGGATCTTTTAAAGATTCAAGTTGAAATTGAAGCCAGTATGGATTAGTAAAGTACAGTGCGGTTTTTACAGACTGTGATCCAACCAATGGATGATCATCTTTTTTTAGTTTAGCAGCAAATAAATATTGGCCAGGAGAAAAAAATGGATAATCCTTCACCAATTTTTCAATCTCTTCCATATTCATAGAAGAAAGGTCTGCGTTTCCAGTTAAATGAATCAATGCTTTTTCCTGCGTAAACTTCATAAAAATAAATATACAACTCTATTACCAGTTATTAAAAATACGATTGAAGATTTCGTCCGTCAAATTCCGAACAACTTCTTCTAGTAATTGACCTTCTGCTTGTTGCAGGGTTAGATTTGCAGAGAAATCAAAGCTTCTCGAAACATCAAATTCGTCTACTTTATTTTCTAAGGTTTTTCTTAAAACAATATGAACCGTAACAGTTAATCGGTTGGTACTTGCTTGTTGTGCAGATACACCAACTGTTTGACTTGGATCGTAATTGGTAATAGCGCCACTAATTACGTAGTCGGCATCATCGTTATTGGTTCTAGTTAACTTTGTTTGGTTGGTTATTTTCGACTGCAGCTTATCCGTTAATTTAGGACTTAGCTGCGGATTAATATACCTGGCTTTATTTTCTATGAAACCAATTTTTACCGTTTTTACATTGGTAGGAATAACGGCATCATTGAATTTATAAACAAAACAACCCGTTAACAAAAGGTTGATGGATAGGAAAAAAAACAGAATCTTCCAGCCATCCTTATTATTCGTCAATATCATATTCTTTTAATTTTCGGTATAAAGTTCTTTCACTAATGCCCAAATCAAGCGAAGCATCTTTTCTCTTGCCCCTATGCTTCTTAAGTGCTTTAATAATGAGTTCTTTTTCCTTGTCCATTATATTTAATGATTCTTCTACTTCTTCATGCAGTTGAATGTCTTCGTTATGAAGAATTACGGGTAATGAGCCGGTATTGTTTTGTGCTGCCAATAAATTATTATGCCCTGTATTTGTATTATTATTAATGTTATTAGTGTTTAAAACAGGAGTATCATTGATTGTACCTGCATAATCATTTAAAATAGATTCTTTGGTAAAACTCGCAGCTGCTCCAGCCAAAGAGGGGTTTTGTAAAATTTCAACAAACATTTTCTTCAATTCTGTAACATCTTTTTTCATGTCAAAAAAAAGCTTGTATAAAATTTCTCTTTCATTTGCAAACTCTCCGGTTGTATTACCTGCACCGGCTAACATGGGCATGCGGTTTTCTTTTTTTTCAGGGAGAAAAATGCGCATTTCTTTACCCGATACTAAATTAGTAGGGCTTAGTACAGAAATCTGTTCAGCAATATTCTTTAACTCTCGAATATTTCCTGGCCATGGGTATTGAATTAACAGCTGTTTAGCTTCTTCATCCAATTGAACAGGACTTGTTTTGTAGCGCTCAGCAAAATCAACTACAAATTTTCTGAATAATAATAAGATATCTTCTTGTCGGTCTCTTAAAGATGATACCCTGATTGGAACTGTACTTAATCGATAATATAAATCTTCTCTAAATTTCCCTTTTTGCGTAAACTCAAGTAACTCTCTATTTGTGGCAGCAATAACTCTTACATCTGTTTTTTGAACTTTAGAACTACCTACTCGTATAAATTCACCAGTTTCTAAAACCCGTAATAAACGGGCTTGTGTACCCAATGGCATTTCTCCTATTTCATCCATGAAAAGGGTTCCCCCATTCACTGTTTCGAAGTATCCTTTTCTGCTATCTACTGCACCAGTGAAAGCACCTTTTTCATGTCCAAATAATTCAGAGTCTATGGTTCCTTCAGGTATTGCGCCACAGTTTACAGCTATAAAGGGGTTGTGTTTTCTAGACGATAATGCATGGATGATTTGAGAAAATACTTCTTTACCTACACCACTTTCACCAACAATTAAAACGGTTAAATCAGTTGCAGCAACTTGAACTGCAGTATTGAGTGCGTGGTTTAAAGCAGGTGAATTCCCAATAATGCCAAAGCGATTTTTTATACTTTGTAAATCCATGAATAATAATTTAAGGTTGATCTACAATTGTTCCTAAAAGGGTAGCCCTCGTGCAATCATGAATTTTGACCCACACATAATCTCCCGGTTTTTGATGATCTGCGCTTTTGGGAAAAACAGTAATTTTATTTTGACTGGTTCTACCTGTCCAATCATTTACGTCTCTCTTAGAATGGCTTTCAATTAAAATCTTAAACGTTTTACCAATATCACTCAAATTACTTTTTGTAGAAAGTTCACCCTGCTTGTCTACGATTTCTTGTAAACGACGTTTTTTGTCTTCTAAAGAAATATCATCTTTAAAACGTCTTGCGGCTAAAGTTCCAGGACGTTCGCTATAGAAATACATATAACTCATATCAAAGCCACAATAGTCCATTAGGGTTAAAGTATCTTGATGTTCTTCTTCAGTTTCTGTGCAGAATCCTGCAATCATATCAGAAGTTAAACCACATTCTGGTAAAATTTCCCTGATACGATCCACTTTAGCCAAATACCATTCTCTAGAATAAGTTCTATTCATTAATTGTAATACCCTTGTATTACCACTCTGAACTGGCAAGTGAATGCATTTGCAAATATTTTCATATTTAGCCATTGTGTACAACACATCATCTGTAATATCTTTTGGGTGTGAAGTGCTGAATCGAACCCTTAAAGTTGGACTTACTAAAGCAGCTAATTCTAATAAATTGGCAAATGTGACGGTTTCATTTTCTGTTTCATTCACCCAATGATAGCTATCTACATTTTGACCTAATAAAGTAATTTCTTTATAGCCCTGTTCCACCAATGACTTAATTTCTTCGATGATAGAGTTAGCTGACCTACTTCTTTCTCGACCTCTTGTAAAAGGAACCACACAAAAGCTGCACATATTATTACATCCCCTTGTAATGGATACAAATGCGGTAATGCCGTTACTGTTAAGCCTAATGGGAGCAATGTCTCCGTATGTTTCGTCTCTACTTAATAATACATTCACTCCTTTTTGTCCGGCTGAAGCTTCTTTAATTAAAGCTGGTAGGGATCTATACGCATCAGGGCCAATGACTAAGTCTACTAATTTTTCTTGTTCTAATAATTGTGCTTTTAACCGCTCAGCCATACATCCGAGTACCCCAATCAACATGCCTGGTCGGGTACGTTTGATTTTCCTGAATTCAGTTAAACGTTTTCGAATGGTTTGTTCTGCTTTCTCTCTAATTGAACAGGTATTAATTAAAATTAGATCAGCAGTTTCAAAGTTAGCGGTAGCACTGAATTCATTTTCTTGTAGAATAGCTGCAACTACCTCACTATCTGAAAAATTCATTGCACAGCCATAACTCTCTATATAGAATTTTTTCCCATACAATAACGGGGTTTCACCTGCCTGAAATGCTTCACCCTGCCTTGCTTCGTCGTGTTGTTTATCAATTAATGCTGCAAGCTCCATCCTTCAATAATTAAGCAGCAAATGTACAAATTATCCTTGATTTATGCCAGTTTGTCAGCAATAAAACAATAAAATTACAATGGGTTTGCTATATTTGATACTGAAAAATGTACGCATGAAGAAAATTTTCCTGTGGTTAACCATTTTGTTAACAACCGGATTTATTGTGAAAGGTCAGGATAATGTGGTGCAGGCCCTAAAAAGAGAGATCAATCGGACAATAAAAAAGGACAATGATACAACCGGGTGGAATTGGAAACGAGGAGGGTTATTTAGCTTCAATTTAGCGCAAGGTTCGTTAAGTAATTGGGCTTCGGGTGGTGATAATTTTTCGCTAACTGCCAATGGATATATGAATTATTTTATTCTGTACAAACATGGGCGGCATTCTTGGGATAATTCTGTGGATGTAAATTTGGGGTATATTCAAAGTACCAGTTTAGGAAGTCGCAAGAATGATGATCGTATAGACTACTTAAGCAAGTATGGGTATAAAATGGATTCTTTAGGAAAGTGGTATGTTTCTTCGCTCATCAACTTTAGGTCACAGTTTTTTGATGGGTTTACATTCAATAATAATATTCCAACATTTACTTCTTCTTTATTGTCACCGGCTTATATTATTTTATCTGCAGGGTTCGATTACAAGCCAGATCCTTTTCTTTCAATATTCATTTCACCATTAACCTCACGGTGGATTGTATTAGCGAATAAATCATTATCAGATAGGGGAGGGTATGGAGTTCCGGCAGGTGCTGGAAATTTCAATGAAATAGGTTCTTTCATTACACTCAATTATAGCAATACTATTGCTAAAAACATAACTTATAAAGGTAAAATGGATTTGTTTTCCAATTACCAGAATAGGCCACAGAATGTAGACTTGTTTATGACGAATTTATTCTCTTTTAAAATTAATAAATTCTTTTCTGCAACGTATAGTTTAGACCTTATTTACGACGATGATGTAAGACTCTTTGGACCTTCAAAGAGATCTCCAGGTCTACAAACCAAAAGTTTAATAGGTATTGGTTTTTTAAAACCACTCAATACCAAAAAAAGTTAGTTACTAATTACTTTTAAGGTGTGCTTAATTTTATTGGCTTTATGGGTAAGGTCTTGATAATCTTTATGAAGAATGGTAACATGCCCCATTTTTCTTCCAGGCTTAGTTTGCAACTTGCCGTACAAGTGAACAAAAGCATTATCTGTTTTTAAAACCTCTTCTAATCCTTTGTAAACGGCTTTGCCACTATAACCTTCTTCGCCAATAATATTGACAATAGCTGCGGGAAGAATAGGTGCTGTGTTCCCAAGCGGGAACCCTAAAATAATTCTCCAGAGCATATCATATTGGCTACAATAATTGGCCTCAATAGTGTGATGCCCGCTATTATGAACACGCGGTGCGGTTTCATTTACCCAAACTTCATCATGCTGATCAATGAACATTTCAACCGCAAATAGCCCAGGACTATTCAGGGCTTTTGCAAGTTTAACTGCAACTGCTTCAACGACCCAAAGTATTTTTTCAGGAATAAGTGCAGGACTAATTTGATAATCCAACAAATTTAAAGCAGGGTTCACCATCATTTCTGAAGCAGGGAAAAGCGCCGTCTCCCCTTTATCATTCATTGCTACAATAAGGGCTATTTCTTTTTTTATGTTCACTTTTTTTTCTAAAACACTCGCGGCTTGAAAAGCTTTATCTAAGTCGTACTCATTATTTAATACTTGAACTCCTTTTCCGTCGTAGCCTCCCTCTCCAATTTTATGAACCGCAGGTAGAAAATCAAGGTGATTCAGTAAATCTTCTTTTGAAGTAGTAACAATAAAATCACTGCTAGGGATTCCATTTTCTTTATAAAATTGTTTTTGAACAATCTTATTTTTTATAGTTCTGATAGCAGAAGGATGGGGGTATATTTTCACCCCTTCTGCTTGCAACTTTTCTAAGGCATCTACATTTACTGATTCAATTTCGATGGTTATTGCATCTAACCCTTGTCCAAACTGATAAACGGTATCAAAATCAGTGATATCTCCTTTGGTAAAATGGTGACAAAGATGGGCGGAAGGACATTGTTCATCATTTTCTAATACAAATGTTTCTACTGTGTAATTTGCAGCAGCTTGAAGTAACATCCGGCCCAATTGACCACCTCCTAGAATTCCAACTTTCATAAGCTCAAAGATAACTAAATTTGCATCGATGTTACCTGATTATCCACATAAACGCTTTAGTGATCATAGGGTTGAATATAATCTTTTGATTGAAGCTTTAACCATTAGCCATTGAGTGTTGGTTGGTTTTTTGCATTTCAATCTTTATTTAATTTAAAATTTCAATCAATTATGAATACTTCTTCAGCAATTCCTGTTAACGCGGTTATTAAACAAGGTGATTTTCTACCTCTACAAGGTACCGATTACGTAGAATTCTATGTGGGAAATGCCAAACAGGCGGCACATTATTATAAAACAGCTTTTGGATTCCAGAGTTTAGCATATGCAGGGCCAGAAACGGGCATTAAAGACAAAGTGAGCTATGTAGTGAGACAAAATAAATTGACATTTGTATTTACTACCCCATTAAGGGCTGGGAATGCCATTGCCGATCATATTTACAAGCATGGAGATGGAGTAAAGCACTTGGCATTAATGGTAGAAGATGCTGCTGATGCTTGGTTTCAAACCACTAGCAGGGGAGCGGTTTCTGATATGGAGCCAGTAAAACTTTCAGATGAAAATGGCGAAGCAGTCATAAGTGGAATAAAGACTTATGGCGATACTGTTCATTTGTTTATCGAGCGAAAAAACTATCAAGGTGTTTTTTTGCCAGGATTTAGAAAATGGGAATCAACCTATAACCCAACTAGCACAGGATTATTGTATGTAGATCATTGTGTAGGCAATGTGGGATGGAATCAAATGAATAAATGGGTATCGTTTTATGAAAATGTACTTGGGTTTAAAAATATTTTAAGTTTTGATGATAATGATATTTCTACTGAGTACTCTGCGCTGATGAGTAAAGTAATGAGCAATGGAAATGGATTTGTAAAATTTCCAATCAATGAGCCGGCGGAAGGGAAGAAAAAATCTCAGGTAGAAGAATACCTCGATTTTTATGATGGAGAAGGCTGTCAACATGTGGCGTTAGCTACCAATAATATTGTTGCAACAGTAACAGAATTACAAAATAGGGGTATAGATTTTTTAAAAGTTCCAAATTCATATTATGATGATTTAATTAGCAGAGTAGGTAAAATTGAGGAAGACTTGGAACCACTTAAGCAGCTTGGAATTTTGGTTGATCGCGATGATGAAGGATATCTATTACAAATTTTTAGTAAACCAGTTGAAGATAGGCCAACTTTGTTTTTTGAGATAATTCAACGCAAAGGCGCGAAGAGTTTTGGGAAAGGCAATTTTAAAGCTTTATTTGAGGCATTAGAAAGAGAGCAAGATCTAAGAGGAAATTTATAATCGTTTTTGTTACCAATCTTACGTCTCGGTTAAACTATTAACCGAGACGTTTTTATTCGTAAATGCCTTTATAATCTTTTACAGCAAGTGCTATAGCCTTACAAGACGAATATAATTCTCTGTTAAGATTAAAAAGGGTTGAAATATCTTTTTCTTTCAATGCATTTTGACCAGCATGAAAATAGAAATGATTAATTCTTTTATCAAAATCTGATTTGTTTTTTTCCAATAAAGAATTAATCGAATCGAGCCCAATGCTAGCATCTTTGTTAGTGAAAGACCAATATAATTCTTTATAGAATTCACTTAATTCTGCTTGAAATTGATGGTACATTTCGTATTTCAATTCATTGATAGAGTTGCTAAATTCAGTCTTATCTGGATAAATATCTTTCATTCCTTTTGCTGAATACATTGCATTCCTGAGTGCCTCAATCAATTGGTTTATTCTGATAATCTCATCCGATTGTTTCATTTGTGCAACTTCTTTAGCATAATAGGCAAGGATTTCTCCTTCTGTTTCTTTTAGTATTTGATATTGATCTGCAATAGCCGTTTCACCATTTTTTGGGTGTTGTTTTAAATAGATGCTTTCAAACTCACTATTGATTAGCCAATCGGGTTTTATATGGAAAGTTTCTAAGTTAAAGCGAACAATACTTTCTATATATAGACCTACCTCTTTACTCATCATATCTGTGATGGTAGAAGGTATTTCTCTACTTGCGTTTTGCAGGAACTGTGTAAGGTTTTTTTCTTTTTCTTTAAATTGGTGGTCTAAAAAATTACCATATTGATTTAAGAAAAAGTAAATTAATGCTACACCTGCCAAATTAATAAAAGTTTGAAAAGCCACTAATATCAAGATTGGATCTGTAATTAAGATGGTACCTGAAATGAATTGGATAATAGGGTCAATAAAGAAGAAGCCTGCTGTAGAAGTGAGTATATTAAATAAACTATTCCCTAGTGCAACTCTTTTTTTAGCTGCATTGCCTCCAATTGCGCCTAGAATTAATTTTACGGTTGTGCCTAATTCTGCTCCTAGAACAATGGCAATGGCGGTTTCTATTGGAATAATATGCGCATATAATGCAGTTAATACTACAACCACTGTTGCTGAACTAGTTTGAACAATGGCAGTGATTATAAAGCCAATTAGTAAAAATACAATTCTTGGATACGATAGGTAAGGGGTAAAATCAAATTGGGTCATTATGGCATCCATGCTTTGCTTCATGTACTGAAGACCTAGAAACAACATCCCCAATCCCATGCAAAAAAGGGCAATTCTGTAAATGTTTTTTTTATGACTAAATATGATTAAGCAAATACCTGATAGGCCAATTAACGGAAGTGTTATATTATTGAGCTCTACTTTAAATCCTAGCATTGCAACTAGCCAGCTGTTAAATGTGCCTCCAATATTTGCTCCTAAAACTACTGCCATTGCATTTCGCATAGACAGAACTCCTGCGCCAACAAAAGAGAGCACCATTAAATTTACAATTGAACTACTTTGTAGAATAGCAGTAACAAAAGTTCCGCTTAAAATGGCTCTGAATTGATGCTTGGTGTTTTTCTGCAGAAATAATTTGAAGGATCTTCCCTCCATTTGCTTCATTGAATCTTCTAAATGAAACATTCCATAAAGAAAAAATCCAAGACCTGCAATCAGCATCCAAATATCTGTAGTTGACATAAAATTAAGTTAAGGATGCTTTCTCATTCGTTTAGGACCATACCAAAGCCAAAACCCAGTAATGGTAAATATAAGAAGGGCTATGCCCATTATGGCCGTGTATATCAACTTAAAATAACCATCCCAACCAAAATAAAAGTCAATAATTGATCCGTCATGAATTTTCTCAATATAATCTGCCCGTCTTTTTTCAATATGTAAAATATTACCATTACTACCGTCTAATTGTAATCCGGTAAAATGGTTAGAAAAAGTGAATTTGACCATGCCTTTTTCTTTTCTGATATCAATTCTATCAATTTCAGTAGACAAATCTTTTGAAACAGAATCTTTTAAAAATGTACAAGCTTTTTGATATAAACTGTCAATACTCAACCAATCTTTCAAGTTAGTAGAACTGCCAGTGTAAGATTTTGCCATGATCAGCCCGCTACTATTTTTTTTCCACCCTAATAAGGTCCCTGTTATTGCAACAATAAAAAAGAATACAAATAATGCTGCACCTGTGATTCGGTGTAGTTTTCTGAAATTGCGTAAGATTTTGGCTTGCGATTGTCTATTATTAGCTTCTTTCATTTGATTTTCTATCTATAACTTAATGTTGTTCCAATCACTACGGGTTATTTGGTATTGAAAATTTAATCGATCAGGTTCTCCATAATATGGCATTAATATCTCGCATAACTTTATTGCACCTAATTTTTCCATTGCTTTTTGAGAACGGATATTTTCGGCGCCAACAAAAAAATGAATTGTTGATACTTTTTCAAGTGCGTAATTAATCATTAATTCTTTTGTTGACTTATTATATGGCTTGCCCCAACAATGTCTTGCATAAAAAGTATATCCGATTTCAATTGAATCATTTGCTCCATTATAATTACAAAACCGACTGCTACCAATTGCATTTTTCGTAACTGCATCTAAAATAAGGAATGCCCCCTGCGATAAAATAGCTCCTTCAAAAAAATTTTTAAAAACGGGTAGTTGGTACCTGTATTTGTTGGGATGTTGTTCCCAAATAAGCGGGTCTGATGCAACTTGATAAAGTTGATCAAAATGATCAGTCGTTAATGGGACTAGTTGAACAAAGTCATTTTCTAAATTATCGGGTTGCCAGTTCATCTTATTAGGATTGATAAATTGATTTTTTGCCAGCAATAAAACTAGCTATAAAGCAAATAATAAATGCATAAAATATATATTCTTTGCCAAACAGTTCAAATGCAAGAAATGCTGCCGCTAACGGGGTTCTAGCGGCTGCTCCAAATACTGTAATCATACCCAAACCCGCTAAAAAGGAAATAGGTAAAGGAATGTATACAGATAGCATGCTTCCTAGTGTAGCACCAATAAAAAACAAGGGAGTAACTTCCCCTCCTTTAAAGCCAACTGATATGGATAAGATGGTTAAAAAGAGTTTTAGAATAAAATCTGTGGGGAATGCAGCAAGCGAATATGCATTTAAAATACTAGGAATTCCTAAACCTATAAATTTAAAGAGCTGAGCAGCATAAACAATAACTGCGATGAGTATGCCACCAAATACTGCTCTCCATAGTTCGTTAGGAAAGTATTTTGAAGCCATTTCATTCAATAAGGTTAACCCTCTTTTAAATATCCATGCAGTGATTCCAAATGCGAATGCTGCAATTAAAAGAAAGAGCATATTGGTAATTGTAAAACTCGGAATTTGTGTAACTGAATAAACTGAGTGGCTGATTCCCCACCAAAGGGTAACCTGATTGGCTAATATTGCGGATATCAATATTGGCGTAATTGCTTTAGTGAAGCTGATTTGATTGTCTGTAAATTCTAATGCAAATATTGCGCCTGCAATTGGAGTACCAAAAACTGCTCCGAAACCCGCTGCAACTGAAGCTCTAAGTAATACCGCTCTTTCAGATGGTGTTAAATTAAATGCTTTAGTCAATTGGTCGGAAAGTCCTGCAGATAATTGAATTGCAGTTCCTTCTCTGCCAACGGAAGCGCCAAATAAATGCGCTATAAGTGTGGTCAATAAAATCAGAGGAGCCATTAACCAATCTAGCAATGGCTTGGTAGGTTGTAGAATTAATTCAACAATTAATTTGTTGCCCTTGGTCGATTTTTTTCCTATGCTTTGATACAGTAAAGCAGTAAAGAATCCTGCAATAGGCAAGAAGGAGATAAGCCAGATATATTTATTTCTTAGGTCTGATAGGTAATCAAGAGATACTAAAAAGAGGGCAGATGTAGTTCCAGCAAAAAAAGCAATCAATAAACTTAAAATGCTCCATTTAAGGAAAGAACTGATTTTTATCATTTTATTTCACTGAAAGGATGAATAACTTTAAGGAATAAAAATACAACATAATGGAAAAACACGACTTGCACCATGAATTCCCCGAATTTGATGCCAAAATTTCTGAACTTAAAGTAGCCAATGCACACTTTAAAAAATTATCAGATGAGTACGATGAAGTAAATCACGCTGTACATCGAATTGAGTCAGGCGCTGAGAATGCTGCTGATGAAGTACTAACTTCCTTTAGGAAAAGACGACTACATTTAAAAGATGAATTATACGCAATGTTAACCCAATAGCATTAAGTCAAGGGTAGTTCTACTGTAAAAATACTACCCTTGCCTTCTTGGCTTTTCACCCTTATAGAGCCATCATGTGCTTCTACAATACGTTGGCAAATATTTAATCCTAAGCCATAAGACTTTTCACCTTCTGTTCCTTTTCGTTTTCCTGATTTTGAAATATTAAATATCTCAGGAAGTAATTTTTCAGGAATTCCTATGCCATTGTCAGATACTTCAATAAGTAACTTATTGTCTGTTATTTTTGCAGAAAGGGTTATGGTAGTGTTTTTCTTGCTGAATTTTATTGAATTAGTGACTAGATTGAATACGACTCGTTTCATTTTCTCTGGGTTCAGCAAAACAGAGTTATCCGTTTCTGGTAATTGAACTTCCAAGGTTTGATTCTTTTCTTTTGCTTTTAATGCTAATATAGCTGCACAGTCATCAATAAATTCATTCAATAAAGTGGGTTCTTTTTCAATATTTTTATTATTAATATCTGCAGTAGCCATTATTTCTGCAATTAATGTTAAAGAGCTATTGCAGGAAGATTTGATCATTTCTAAATATTCCAGTTTTAGTGCTTCATCATTTTCTGTCAGTATGATTTCAACCATTGTTGGGATTGAGGCAACAGGAGTTCTTAAATCATGCGCAACTAGTTTAAGGATACTATCTTTTTCACTAATGGTTTTTTGAAGTGCAGCCATTGCAATTTCCAGCTGTTCATTTTGGGTATTAACTGTTTCGTTTAATTCTTTCAGTGTGGCAATATGTTTTCTAGAATTAAGCCAATTGCGTCCAAGAATAATACTTAAAACAATAATTAGGAAAAGGATAATAATTGTAGAAATCAAATAAGTTCTAGCTACTTCATTTTCATGTTGTACAATATGTAATTGGTTTTCTTGTTCTAATAGTTCTAGTTGCTTATTGATGTCTACTTCATAAATCTGTTTATTTAATTTTTCATCTTCTTCTTGTAATGTTTGGTACTTAGATAAATGTTGGTATGCCTTTTCTTTATTATTCAATAATTGGTAATATTCCCAGGAAAGCTTATTCCACTTTATTTCACCTTTTAGGTTGGGCACTTCATCCATCGATTTTCTGATTTCTGCTAGGGAATTACCAAGTAGTGTTATTTTTTTTTGGTCAGCATATAGCTCAGCTAATTTTAAGTAGCTGAATTGCGCATCAAAAGTTTCTCTTCCTGAATGCAGGTTGATTGCGACACTCTGCTTATAACTTGTTTCTGCATCTATAATATTTCCTCGTTTTTTGTATATATCTCCAATATTCCCGTATAGAACGCCCTTGGCCATTTCATCATAAAAAAAAGTGCTTGTATCTGATTTCTGGTGTTCAGATATATACTCAAATGCTTTTTGATAAAAAGTTAATGCACTATCGTACATGCCTTGCATATAGAAGCTTAGTGCAATATTGTTTTTTAATTCTTGTTTCCGATAATAGTTAGAGAATAATTTGTCCTTTTCGCACATATTAGCTTCGGATAAGCTTTGTTGGAAATTCTTTGCGGCTTCTTTGAATTTGCGTTGTTTAAATAGAATCATCCCTACTCGATAGCTGTATTCTTTAAGCGAGCAATAATTTTTGTTGGTAGAATGGAATTCTCTTGCTTTAAAATAAAACGTGTATGCTTCATTAAACTGATTGTTGGCATACATGGCATCCCCATTTGTATAGTAGGCGTAAGTGTACGCGTTTGGGTATTGTAGCGGATCTTTATCCCTTAATATATAGAGCATTGAATCTGCGTACAATTTTGCAGAATCTGGCTTTTGTAAATGATAACAATAAATTCCAGACTTATACGCGTAAACCTGAATTCGCTGTTTAAGATCAAGCTTTTTTCCATTGAGAATAGAATCTAAAAATATAAGCTCACTTCTTTTTGTAGTATTTTTCTGACGACTAATTTGATTTAAAGCGGTATCTAAAAAGCTCTCCTTGTCATTCCAATCTGTACTTTTTTGATTGTTTGAACAGCTAACAATCATTATTGTGAAGAATATACCTAAAAGGTTAAAAATTACTTTCATTGTGCAAGTATTACACTTTACTAAGTAAAGTGGAGAATGGCAATTAAGGTATAAATATATTAAAGCAAATTCTAATCAAAAAACTGATTTTAGTCATAAAAAAACAGCGCCTCGAATTTCGAGGCGCTGCAATCAAAAGAAAATAAAAGAAAATATTAGTAACGATACATATCAGATTTGAAAGGACCGTTTTTGCTGATGCCTAAATAAGCAGCCTGCTCATCGGTTAACTCATCTAATTGTGCACCTACTTTTGCAAGGTGTAAACGCGCTACTTTTTCATCTAAATGCTTAGGTAAAACGTACACTTTGTTTTCGTAGTTTTTGTGGTTCATCCACAATTCAATCTGAGCCAAAGTTTGGTTACTGAATGAATTACTCATCACAAAAGATGGGTGACCAGTTGCACAACCTAAGTTCACTAATCTTCCTTCAGCTAAAACAATAATGTCTTTTCCATCAATATTGTATAAGTCAACTTGTGGCTTAATAGTATCTTTTGTATTGCCATAGTTTGCATTTAACCAAGCCATATCAATTTCAATATCAAAGTGACCGATATTACAAACGATTGCTTTGTCTTTCATTAAACGGAAATGCTTTTCAGTAATTAAGTCTCTACAACCTGATGCAGTAACAATAATATCTGCTTCTGTAACAGCTATTGCCATTGGTTTTACTTCAAATCCATCCATTGCAGCTTGTAGAGCACAGATTGGATCAATTTCAGTAACAATTACTCTACAACCTGCTCCACGAAGAGAAAGGGCAGATCCTTTACCAACATCTCCGTATCCACCAACAACCGCTACTTTACCCGCCATCATTACATCTGTAGCTCTACGAATAGCATCTACTAAAGATTCTTGACAACCATATTTGTTATCAAACTTAGATTTGGTAACAGAATCGTTTACGTTAATAGCAGGAATAGGTAAAGTACCTTTAGCCATACGCTCATACAAACGGTGAACACCAGTGGTGGTTTCTTCAGATAAGCCTTTAATATGGGCAATTAATTCAGGGTATTTATCAAAAACCATATTGGTTAAATCTCCACCATCGTCTAAAATCATATTTAATGGGCGATCAGCACCACCGAAAAACAAAGTTTGCTCAATACACCAATCAGCTTCTTCCTGGGTTTGACCTTTCCAAGCAAATACACCAATTCCAGCAGCAGCAATTGCAGCAGCAGCTTGGTCTTGTGTAGAGAATATATTACAAGAGCTCCATTTTACTTCAGCGCCTAATGCCACTAATGTTTCAATTAAAACGGCAGTTTGAATGGTCATATGCAAACAACCTGCAAC
This sequence comes from Sediminibacterium sp. FEMGT703S, assembly GCA_002786355.1. Taxonomy (GTDB): domain Bacteria; phylum Bacteroidota; class Bacteroidia; order Chitinophagales; family Chitinophagaceae; genus Sediminibacterium. Next base: position 262,264 of record PGCO01000002.1, on the reverse strand, counting down.
TCTTGCACCTTTCAAAGGCTGAGAAGCACCATATTCAGCACGTAATGCCATCAAGCCTGGCATTTCTGCTTCAGCTAAACGAATTTCTTTGCGACCCCAATCGGCCAAGCTAATATCAGCCACTTTATAAGGCAAACTGAAATCAATTGTTGTTGTTAATGTAGACATAATAGTGTTTTATTGTAGCGCAAAGCTAATTTTAAAGAATAAAAGCACATAATTATTTATAAATAAAGAATAAATATCTAATTTACAGATAATAATAAGAATAAAATAGCATAATGCCATGCCCAAACCAACTAAAAAAGCCGAATCCACTGTTTCCCTTTCCTTAGACGCCAAAGACATTGCTATCCTAAAATTATTGCAGCAGAATGCAAGGGCCACTGTAAAGGAAATTGCAGATCAGGTTCACTTGAGTACAACCCCTGTTCATGAGCGCATTAAAAGAATGGAAGAGTCGGGGGTGATTAAACAGTATGCAACCTTGGTAGACCATACCAAAGTTCGAAAAGGCTTAATGGTCATTTGTTATGTGTCCTTAAAGCAACACGATAAAACCGCAGGGGGGAAATTTATTAAACGTATGCACGAATTAAATGAAGTAATTGAATGCTATAATATTTCAGGAGAATTTGATTTTATGCTAAAAGTGGTAGCAGAAAGCATGGATGCTTATTATGATTTTCATGTAAATAAATTATCGCAAGCAGAAAATATTGGTCACGTTCAGTCGGTATTTGTAATGGGGGTAATTAAACAAACGCATGTATTGGTTCATTGATTCTTTAATTTGCATTTTAAACCAGAAACATTGTCTCGTAATAATTTTAATTTCAATACAACTTACGCTTCTTTAGGGGATTCATTCTTTGAGTTGGTTAACCCTACGCCAGTTAAAACCCCACAATTATTGTTGTTTAATCAAGCATTTGCAAAAGAATTGGGCCTTCAAATGGATCAATGGGATGGAAACAATGGAAGTTTTCCACAAGAACTTGCGCCTTTATTAAGCGGTAATCAATTGTTTGAAGGTTCTGCACCAATGGCACAAGCATATGCGGGGCATCAGTTTGGTTATTTTAATATGCTAGGAGATGGAAGAGCCATTTTACTTGGGGAGCATATAGCCCCCAATCAAAAACGATTCGATATTCAGCTAAAAGGATCAGGCCCAACACCTTATTCAAGAAGAGGAGATGGCCGTGCAACGCTGAGGGCAATGTTGAGAGAATATTTAATCAGCGAAGCAATGTATGGATTGGGTATTCCCACTTCAAGAAGTTTGGCTGTGGTAACTACCGGCGAAAAAGTTTATAGAGAAGAAATTCAAGATGGCGCAATATTAACAAGGGTTATGCAAAGCCATATTCGGGTTGGAAGCTTTGAATATGTAAATCATTATTTAACAAAAGATGAATTAGTTGCTTATACCAATTATACATTAGCAAGACATTATCCTACTCAAGTTGAGTCAGCAAATCCTGCATTGGCATTGTTAAAACAAGTATTGATTCAACAAGTGCATTTAATAGTTCATTGGATGCGAGTAGGATTTATTCATGGGGTAATGAACACCGATAATATGTCTATTTCAGGGGAAACATTCGATTATGGTCCTTGTGCATTTATGAATGGCTATGATCCCGCAAAAGTATTTAGTTCTATAGATACCAATGGCAGGTATGCATTCGCTAATCAACCAGGTATAGCGCATTGGAACTTGAGTTGTCTAGCCAATGCATTATTGCCTATTATTGATGAAGATCAAACAAAAGCAATAGAATTAGCCAAAGATGTATTGAATTTGTTTCCCAATTTATATACAGAAGCATATACTACTATGATGGGCGCAAAGATTGGTTTTAATCAAAATCAATTGTCTGAGGAAGTGATTGAATTAATAAAATCGCTATTGAATTGGATGAAAGAAAACCAAGCTGATTATACAAATACCTTTCTTCACATTCAGTCTGTTCTTATTCCTGAAGGGATTTATACTAGTTCATTTTTTGCAGAGTGGCTGCTAAAGCGCGAAACATTATTGAATAAAGAGGGCAGTAGTAAAGAGCAAGCAATAGCAATCATGCAATTGCAAAATCCATTGGTCATCCCAAGAAATCATTGGGTAGAAAAAGTCTTGGATTCAGTTTCGTACACTAATGACTTAACCCAGTTTAATAGCTTTCTAACTGCATTGCAGTCGCCCTATTTACAAACAACTAATATTGAAATATACCAAGCGCCGCCTGAAAATGGAGATGGGTTCTATGCAACTTTTTGTGGTACTTAATTATAAGTCAATGCCCATAATATAGTCATCCATCATAAATCCTTTTTCCAATTCAAAAACATTTTCAGATAGAATACTAAATCCCTGTCTTTTGTAAAATTCAATAGCAGGGTTTTGCTTATTCACTTGAAGAATCAATTGTTTACCCTCGTTTTGTTTTGCGAAGTCTTTTGCGGCAGACAAAAGTGCTTTGCCTGCCCCTGTTTTTTGAGCAGTAGGGACAATATAAAGTTTGTTTAATTTGAATACACCCGCAGATTCATTTGAAACAGATGCAAAACCCAACACTTCATTTTCCGGCGTTGCAGATTGGTCTTTTTCAAACAAATAAAATTGATGCCCTTTAACCATTTGCTGTACCAAAGATTCAGTACTATACATTAGGTCTAGCATATACTCAATTTGTTGCTTAGATATTATTTTCCCATAAGTTGAAGGCCAAGTATGGTGAGCAATCTGTTGAATAGTTGGTATATCGTCTAAAGTAGCAATTCTGATCATTACAAAGATTTCAAACTTTCTTCAATAGTGTTTATTCTTGCTTCAGCATCCGCCTGTTTTTTTCTTTCTAGCGCAATGATTTCAGGCTTTGCATTTTGTACAAATTTTTCATTGCTCAATTTTTTCATTACTGAAGCAAGAAAGTTTTGTTCATAAGTAAGGTCTTTTAAAAGCCGCTCTTTAATAGCAGCAGCATCTAACTGTTGTTCGGCCTCTATAAAGAATTTGTCTTTCTCAATATTTACCACAATGGTATTGGCTACTGCAGTTAAAGTATAAACTACATTACTTGCATTCACCTGTTTCATTAAAATTGGTTCAATAGCTTTATATCCGTTGGTGTTTTCTGCCATGATATGCAATACCACTGGATCTTTGGGCTTTAATTGGTTTTTGTTTCTAGCATCTCTTAATTTGGTGATTACATCTTTTAGTAAACTTCCAGCTGCTAAAATAGTCTCATCCGCAGGACTAGGTTGACCTTGCAATTTCACCGTCAAATCCTCTTGTTGCTCTTTTAATAAATGGAATATTTCTTCTGTGATAAAAGGCATAATCGGATGCAATAACTCCATCAATTTTTCAAAAAATTCAATGGTTTTCGCGTATACTTTGGGCTCTACCGGTTGTTCAAATCCGGGCTTTGCCCATTCAAGATACCAGCTACAGAAATCGTCCCAAATTAAGGAGTAGATGGTTTTTAATGCTTCGCTTAATTTAAACTGCGTCATTAGATCATCTACTTCTGCACTTACTTGGTTTAATCTATTTTCGAACCAGTTGATAGCAAATTCCGCTTCTGTAGTGTCTAAACTTGAAGCTGTTGAAGCAGCAGGTAAACGGGTTTCCCACATTTTTACCAACTTCAATGCATTCCAAAGTTTATTATTAAAGTTTCTTCCTTGTTCTAAAGAAGATTCATCAAATAAAATATCATTCCCCGCAGGAGAAGCAATCAAAATGCCAAATCTCACAGCATCGGCACCATATTGATCAATCAAAGCAAGTAAGTCAGGAGAGTTACCTAGGCTCTTACTCATTTTACGACCCAGTTTATCTCTTACAATCCCGGTGAAATAAACGTCATTGAAAGGTTTAGCCCCTTTGTATTCATAGCCAGCCATAATCATCCTGGCAACCCAAAAGAAAATAATTTCAGGGGCAGTTACTAATGTGCTGGTAGGGTAGTAGTAATTTACCTCTTCATTATTGGGGTTGCTCAACCCTTTAAATACTTCAAAAGGCCAAAGCCAACTACTAAACCAAGTGTCTAAGCAATCATTATCTTGATGTATATCTGAAACCAATAAAGAAGCATTGCCTGTTTTATTTTGCAATGCAACCAGAGCTTCCTCTACTGTTTTAGCCACTACAAAATGGCCGTCCTGTGTATACCATGCCGGTATGCGATGTCCCCACCACAACTGTCTACTGATGCACCAGTCTTTTACATTCTCCATCCAGTGGCGGTAAAGGTTTTTAAACTTAGCTGGATGAAAATGTATTTCATCCTCCATAACGGCTGTTAATGCTGGTGCTGCCAAATCCTTCATGCTCACCCACCATTGCAAACTTAAACGGGGTTCAACTACTGCGTCTGTTCTTTCACTGAATCCTACCTGATTGGTGTACTCTTCAATTTTGTCTATATGACCTGCAGCTTCTAAATCGGCTACAATCTTTTTTCTAACTTCAAAACGATCTAATCCAATATACAATTGCGCTGCTTCACTCATTGTACCATCGTCGTTCATGGTGTCAATGATTTCTAATTGGTATTTCTGTCCCAATTGATAATCATTCATATCATGGGCAGGCGTTACTTTTAACGCACCTGTTCCAAAATCGAGCGTAACATATTCATCAGGAATGATTTTGATTTTACGGTTAATTAATGGAACAAATGCATATTGACCATGTAGGGATTTGTAACGCTCATCAGCAGGGTTTACACATATAGCGGCGTCTCCCAATATGGTTTCAGGCCTTACAGTAGCAATTGTTATAGTGCCACCATTTTCTAGATGGTATTTAACATGATATAATTTGCTCTGTACTTCTTTATAAATTACTTCTTCATCACTCAGTGCAGTTTTTGCTTTTACATCCCAATTAATCATTCGCTTGCCCCTGTATATATAACCTTTATTAAAGAGGTCAATAAATACATTGATTACAGAATCATAGTAATCTGGGTCCATGGTAAAACTGGTCCTATCCCAATCAAGGCTGCAACCCATTTTACGAAGTTGCTGTAAAATGATGCCCCCGTATTTTTCTTTCCACTCCCAAGCATAATCTAAAAACTCGGGTCTGCTTAAGGAGGATTTAGCAATTCCCTTTTCGCGCAACATAGCTACCACTTTTGCTTCAGTGGCAATTGATGCATGATCGGTTCCTGGCACCCAGCAGGCATTTTTTCCCTGCATGCGAGCTCTTCTAACCAAAATATCTTGGATGGTATTATTTAAACAATGCCCCATATGTAATACGCCCGTTACATTGGGTGGAGGGATTACGACAGTATATGGTTCCCTTTCATCGGGTTTGCTGGAAAAATAGTTTTTACTAATCCAGTGCTCGTACCATTTTGCTTCAATTTGGGTAGGAATATAATTCTTGCTCAGCTCCATAAAATCAATTGGCTGCAAATTTAAGGAAACTGCGGGAGCTTGCGGTAATCTTATAGATTATATAAGGCTAATTACCAGGTTGAAATAATTTCTGTTTTATCTGAAAGAGATTCAGAGAAGGATGGAGTCGTTGAAAAAGATTCAAAAGTCGAAAATTGATCTTCTGCATTTATATTTTGCTGCAAACAAAGTTGAGATACTTTTTGTGTTGCTTTTTTGCCAATTATTTTAGCTGCCTGTTCTGGTGAATTACAAGCAAAAAGTCCGAACACTAAGCCTACCATTAGAATGGGGCTTATTATTTTTGTATTTTGTTGGTTGTGCGTTCTCATAACTGTTATTTAAACGAATGATCGGCTTAATTGTTACAACTAAGAGATCATTTTTTATCATTAGTTGTAATTTCTATAAGAATATTACAAATCTTATCTTGCATCCATGCGATTTGCGGTAGTAGACATTGAAACAACAGGGGGATTTCCTAGTCAGCATGGTATCACAGAGATAGCCATAGTGCTTCACAATGGTTCCGAAGTAGAAGGGTTTTATGAAACTTTAGTGAACCCCCATCAACCCATACCTCCCTTTGTTATTGGGATGACGGGCATTACCAATGCGATGGTTGAAGCTGCACCCTCCTTTCATGAAGTAGCTCCTCAGATTTATAACCTGTTGAAAAACAGGGTGTTTGTGGCACATAATGTTAATTTTGATTTCAGTTTTGTAAAGCACCATTTAAAAGAAGCAGGGTTTGATTTGCAAACTCCTAAGCTTTGTACCATCCGATTAAGTAGAAAAGTTTTTCCAGGGTTTCCGAAATATGGTTTGGGACATTTATGCAGACAACTCAATATTGAAATTGAAAACAGGCATCGTGCAGGGGGAGATGCCAAGGCAACTGCCAAAGTTTTAGACTTGGTTCTGCAAAACAATGGAGAACGATTGGTAAAAGAAATGTTGCAAAAAGAGAACCGCGAACAATTAATGCCCCCCAATTTACCTGGCCATTTCATTCAATCTTTGCCATCAGTTCCTGGAGTTTATTATTTCCATAATAAACAGGGTAAAGTGATATATGTAGGGAAAGCAAAAAACATTAAAAAACGAGTGGTTAGCCATTTTACTGGCTTAGACTTAAGTAAAAAAAGACAGGATTTTTTGAGGGAGATTTATGAAATTTCCCATTCAGAATGCCCCACAGAATTTATTGCTAGTTTGTATGAAAGCATTGAAATCAAACGTTTATGGCCAGCTTTCAATAAAAGTCAAAAAAAGTTTGAACAGCTTTGGGCTATTTATCAATTTGAAGACAATCGAGGTTATTTAAGATTAGCCATTGATAAAAAACACAAAAATGCACAACCAGTACAAGCTTTCTCATTATTAGCAGATGCTCATCGAGAGCTTTGGAAATTAGTAAGAGAATTTGAACTCCATCCCGCATTGTGTTTTTTAGATAAAACGATTCCAAACGAATGGCCTGATACAACCATCCATAACGAACAAGTAAAAAAAGCCCTTGAATATATTGCTGCTGAAAAAGCATCTTATATTATCAAAGAAAGCAATACGGCGATTTTAATTGAAAAAGGAAAATTTGTGGGGATGGGGCCAATTGATCATTTAGCATTGGCTGAACCTTCTTCACCAGCTTATATTACCGCAGTAAAAGAGGCGGTAACTACCTATGCCGAAAATGAAGTCATCAAATCGATGCTTCGAAAGTATTTGGAAAGATATCCTCATCGTGTGGTGCATATAGCGGAATAATCTACTTTCGCCACCCTAAAAATTGAATTGTATATATGTCGTTTGCTCCAATTATTGCCGCTAAACTTGGTTTGCGTGTTACTCAAGTAGAAACAGTTTTAGATTTATTAGCCGAAAGTGCTACCATTCCTTTTATTGCTCGTTATAGAAAAGATAGTACGGGTAATTTAGATGAAGTTCAAATTCAGCAAATTCAAGATGAACAAAAAACCATCTTGGCATTTACTGAACGCAAAACTTTTATAGAAAAGACCATTACCGATCAAGGTAAAATGACTGATGCGTTGCAAGCTAAAATAAACGCAGCTACTACTATTGTTGAGTTAGAAGATATTTATTTACCCTATAAAGTAAAGCGAAAAACCAAAGCAGTGGTTGCAAGAGAAAATGGATTGGAGCCATTGGCATTGTTTTTATTGGCACAAGGGCAAGAAGATCCTGAAACTGAAGCGGCTAAATTTTTTAATGAAAAAATTACCAATATTGAAGAAGCTTTACAAGGCGCAAGGGATATCATTTCTGAGCAAGTAAATGAGCAAGCCGAAGTTAGAGCCAAATTGAGAAAACTATTTGAAGATACCGCTACTTTACAGAGCAAAGTACTTGCTGATAAGGAAACAGAAGCCATCAAATACAAAGATTATTTTGATTTCTCTGAGCCTATTCATAAGATACCTTCCCATCGCATTTTGGCAATTTTACGAGGATTCTTAGAAGGATTCTTGCGCATGACGATTGCTCCGGTGGAAGAAGAAGCTATTGAAGCAATTGAGACATTCTTTATAAAAGGGATGAGCCCATCGGGTGCCCATATAAAAAAAGCAGTTAAAGACGCTTACCGAAGATTATTGCAACCCAGTTTAGAAACGGAGTGTAGAACTGCATTAAAACAAAAAGCAGATGAAGAAGCCATCAATGTTTTCGCCGAAAATCTTCGTCAATTATTGTTAAGTGCTCCTTTAGGATCTAAGCGGGTATTGGCTATTGACCCTGGTTATAGAACGGGTTGTAAAGTGGTTTGTTTAGATGAATCAGGAGAATTACTTACTACCGATTTGATTTATGTGCATGAAGCCAATAAGGTATATGATAGCGAATACAAAATCAAACAGTTAGTTAAGCAATTCAATATACAAGTATTCGCCATAGGGGATGGAACTGCGGGCAGAGAAACGGAGCAGTTTATTAAAAAAATGAATCTAGGCTTGCCCGTATTTTTAGTGAATGAAGATGGTGCTTCTGTTTATTCTGCGTCTGAAATTGCGAGGGAAGAATTTCCTGATTATGATATTACCGTTAGAGGTTCAGTAAGTATTGGCCGAAGATTAATGGATCCTTTAGCAGAGTTGGTAAAAATTGACCCCAAAAGTATTGGGGTAGGCCAGTATCAGCATGATGTTAATCAGTTTAGACTAAAAGAAAAACTAGACCAAACGGTTGTGAGTTGTGTAAATACCGTAGGGGTTAATTTGAACACCGCTAGTAAACAACTACTAAGTTATGTAAGTGGTATCAATGAATCGGTAGCAGAAAATATCATCAAACAAAGAAAAACATTGGGTTCTTTTTCTAGCAGAAATGAATTATTAAAAGTGCCAAGGTTGGGTGCCAAAGCTTTTGAGCAATGCGCTGGATTTTTACGCATTCCAAAAGCAAAACATCCCTTAGATTCAAGTTCCGTGCATCCTGAAGCATATCCGATTGTTGAAAAAATGGCCACCGATTTAGGAACCAGTCTTGAAGCATTGATTGGTAATGAATCACTATTAAAATCAATTAATACCCAGAAATATGTGAATGATCAAATTGGGGTATTAGCATTGAATGATATTATTAAAGAGTTGCAAAAGCCTGGCCTTGATCCTAGATCTGAATTAGAGCAATTTGAGTTTGCCAATATCTACTCTATGGAAGAAGTAACGGTAGGATTGATATTGCCTGGCGTAGTTACCAATTTAACTAGGTTTGGTGCGTTCATAGATATTGGTGTTAAGCAAGATGGATTGGTTCATGTGAGCGAAATTGCCAATCGATATATTTCCGATCCTAGTGAGGCATTAAAATTGGGGCAAAAGGTACAGGTTAAAGTATTAGAGGTAGATTTAAGCCGCAAGCGAATTGCGCTCTCTATCAAACAAACAGAAGCGGCTCCCACAGCGGGTATTGGAGGACGAAAAGACTTTAATCAATATAAGCGCTCTAATCAACCAATAAAGAAAGAAGAAGATTTGAGCAATTTAAATGTTACCGATGCTTTACAAGCTTTGAAGAAGAAGTTTGGTAAATAGCGTACCTTAGAATAAATCAATTGTATGAAGCATTTATTGATCGTTTTTACTTTTCTATTTGGTTGCTTTTTTGTGAACGCACAAAAAGTTGTTCATCCCTTAATTCCTGTTTATGGACCGGTAACTGAAGTGCCTTTCGCAATAGATATAATGGATAAAAAGGGAGAGTACAAAGTATTGGTTGATATTACTAGCCCTTCTGCAAACCCTAAGGAAATCAGTGAGTTTTTTGAAAATATTGCCCGTATTGCCAATCTGCATGTGGCAGGTGGCGTTAATCCGAAGAAGCTAAAAGTGGTGGCAGTAGTTCACGGTGGTGCAGTGCCTTTTATTGTAAATAATGAAACCTATAAACAAAAATTTGGGGTAGATAATCCCAATCTTCCTTTATTTACTGCTATTAAAAATGCTGGCATTCCCTTATATGTTTGTGGGCAAACCTTATTTAAACGGAAAGTAGACCCAGCTACACTTGCGCCTGAATTTGAAACAGTGCTTTCTGCTATAACCACTGTTACTACCTATGTTAACAAAGGGTATGTGTTTTTGAAATTTTAATTATGACTAAACTAAACGATAGTAAACAAACGCTTCAAAATTTAGGGATTGCTGCTTTGAATGAAATGCAAGAAGAGGCAGTGAGTAACATTATACACCATAAGAATGTGTTGTTGCTATCACCAACTGGATCTGGAAAAACCCTTGCTTTTTTAATACCATTGTTAGAACATTTGAATCCAAAAGGAAAGCAGGTGCAAGCTTTGGTGTTAACTCCCTCAAGAGAATTGGCCATTCAAATTGAACAAGTTTGGAAAGCTATGCAAACCGGATATAAAATTATTTGTTCCTATGGAGGGCATGATATGCCTACTGAAATCAATAGTTTGGTAGAGCCTCCTGCATTATTGGTGGGAACCCCTGGCAGAATTGCCGATCACCTTAAAAGAAGAACTTTTGATCCAAAAGGAATTAGGTTATACATTTTTGACGAGTTTGATAAATCCTTGGCTTTGGGCTTTGAAGAAGACATGGAATACATCACTAAAGCGTTAAAATCAGAAGTACAAAAAGTGTTCGTTTCTGCTACTGCATCTATTGCTATTCCTGCATTTGCCGAACCCAAGCAATTGGTTGTATTGAACTTTTTGAATGGTCGTGATGAAGCACCTACAGTTGAAATGCATACAGTATGGTCTCCGGAAAAAGATAAAGTGAATACGCTCTATGATTTGTTGTGTACTTTAGGCAATACAGCTGTACTTATTTTTTGCAATCATCGAGAAGCAGTGGAAAGAACGGGCAGTTTATTAGCCGAACTAGGAATTCCTAATACCATTTTTCATGGGGGAATGGAGCAAATGCAAAGAGAGCAAGCTTTGATCAAATTTCGAAATGGCACTGCTCAATATTTAATTGCCACTGATTTAGCTGCTAGGGGATTAGACATCCCGGATATTGATCATATTGTACACTATCATTTACCCTCTACCAACGCAGAATTTACCCATCGCAATGGCCGAACGTCTAGAATGAACAGCAAGGGGAATGTGTATATGATTTTGCACGAAGATGAAACCCTACCCAATTATTTACAAGAAACACCTCCTTCTTTTAGTTTGAAATTACATGCTCCTCCGCCAGCTGCGTCTGAATGGGGTACGGTGTATTTGAACGGAGGTAAAAAGGATAAATTGAATAAAGTAGATATTGTTGGCTTGTTTATTCAAAAAGGGAAGTTAACAAAAGAAGAATTGGGTTTGATCATGGTAAAAGATCATAACTGTTTTGTGGCTGTTAAGAAAAACAAGATTCCATCCTTATTGAAAGGGGTTCGTGACGAAAAAATTAAAGGGAAAAAATTCTTGATTATGGAAGCGCGCTAACAAGAAAGCTTCTGAACTAATTTGCTTATTTTGAGTCTTTAAATATTTGCTATGAGGATTGTACCATTGCTTGCGTCGGCCCTATTAACCTGGGGTGCTGTTCATTTATTTAATACCCAACTAGCTGTTGGTGGAAGTAAAACCCCAAGATTAGGGTATTTTTTATCACCCCAACACGGGTTTTGGCAAAATGCAGAACCAGCTGATGCCGATTACAATGACAATATTAAATTAGAAGGACTGGCTGGTAAAGTAGAAGTATATATAGACGATCGATTGGTACCGCATATTTATGCGGATCAAGACAATGATGCTTATTATGTTCAAGGATTTTTACATGCTAAGTTTAGACTTTGGCAGATGGAGTTTCAGACCCATGTTGCTGCAGGTCGTTTAAGTGAAATTGTAGGTAAAGAACGAATTGGTACCGATAAATTTTTTAGAAGACTAGGAATGGTATATGGTGCCGAAAGAACCAAGGCTTATGTAGAGAAAAATAATCCTGAAATGCAATCTGCAATTGATTCTTACGCAAAAGGAGTAAATGCCTATATAGCACAATTGAAGCCAGAGCAAATTCCTTTTGAATATAAATTGCTCGATTACAAACCCGAAGCATGGACTTCATTAAAGACTTATTTGTTTCAAATGTTTATGTCTTATGACTTAACAGGTAGAGGGGCAGTGACAGATTTACAAATGAGCAATGCCCGTAACTATTTTAGTTATAAAGATTTTAATTTATTGTTTACCGATGTGCAAGATTCTTTAGACCCAATAATTCCTCGTGGTACTGTGTACGCAAAGCCTGCAATAAAGCCCGTTGCACCCGCAGATGTACAAACAGCTTATTTAGGGGATACGGCTGGCAGTTCAACAGCTTTGGCTCCATTTGTTCCTAATAAAAGCAATGGAAGTAATAACTGGGTTGTAGGGGGATCAAAAACCAAGTCTGGTAGACCCATCCTTGCCAACGATCCACACTTAGGCTTAAACTTACCTTCACTATGGTATGAGGTTCAAATTTCTACACCAACACATCGTACTTATGGAGCAAGTTTTCCAGGATCTCCTGCTGTAATCATTGGATTCAACGATAGTATTGCTTGGGGCGTTACCAATGCTGGTAGAGATGTGTTAGACTATTATGATATGAAGTTTAAGGATACTACTTTGAACGAGTATTGGTTTAAAGGCCAATGGGTAAAGGCAGAAAAAAGAATTGAAACCATCAAAGTCAAAGACAGTGCAACTATACAAGAAAATATTGCAATAACGGTATTTGGTCCTACTATGTATGACCACAATTATAAAAACAGTGGTTCTGGAGGGAAAAATTTAGCCTTAAGATGGACTGCACATGATGGAGGAAGTGGGCTATTGGCTTTTTATAAGTTGAATCATGCCAAAAATTATGATGATTATTTAGAAGCTATTTCACACTGGAATAGTACAGGACAGAATTTTGCATTTGCTTCTAAAACAGGGGATATTGCTTTGAAGCAACAGGCTAATTTTGTAGCAAGATGGTTCAGGCAGGGAGATTTTATATTACCTGGTCAAGATAGTTCCTATGCATGGCAAGGTTTTATACCTACCGATGAAAATCCAATGATTAAAAACCCCGAACGTGGTTTTGTAAGTAGTGCGAATCAAAAATCAACGGATCAAACCTATCCTTATTATTTGGGGGCAGCAAGTAATTTTCCCGTTTATCGTGGCGTAATCATCAATCGAAAGTTGACTGAATTAACCAATGCAACTGCACAAGATATTCAGCGTCTTCAAATGGATAACTACAATGTTTTTGCAGAAATGGCAAGACCTGTCTTACTTAAATATATTGATCAAACTACTTTAACCGCTGATGAAAAAAAGTACATCAATATATTGAGTTCTTGGAATTTAATCAGTGATGTAAATGAAAAGGGAGCAACTGTTTTTAATACAATTTGGGATAGTTTAGAAACCACCATTTGGGCAGATGAGTTTTCTGGGGCTACTACAGGTTTAGGGTGGCCAGATGAAATTACCTTATTAGAAAGTATTAAAAGAGATAGTCTTTATTCTTTCGCCGATAATATAAAGACAACTAACAAAAAAGAAACAATTACAGATGCTGTAATGGAAGCAGTAAAAAAAGCAACAGCTGTATTAGTGAAAGCAGATAAAGAAGGAAAGCTAGAATGGGCTGCATTCAAAGATACTCGTGTATCCCATTTATTAAAAATCAATGCTTTGAGTTCATTGCATTTGCCAATTGGTGGGGGAAAACATATTATAAATGCAACTACAGAAACCCATGGTCCAAGTTGGAGAATGATTGTACATATGACCGATGAGATTGAAGCATATGGGGTATATCCTGGTGGTCAAAATGGGAATCCTGGTAGTAAGTATTATGATGCCTTTATCAATCATTGGGCAACTGGCAAGTATTATCCAATTTTGTTTTTACACCTTAAAGATGCGCCAAATAATAAGCGTATCAAATGGTTAATGACTTTTACCAAAGCTTAAAATAAGTAGTATGAAATTTATCGTTTCCATTTTATTAATTGCATTTTTAGCATTCGTTGCAGGCTTATTTACACAACTGCCTTGGTGGATTTTTGTAATTAGTTCTTTTATTGTTTCAGCCCTACTGCATCAAACCCCTGGGAAGTCTTTTTTAAGTGGTTTTTTGGGGTTATTCTTGTTATGGGTGGTTTTAGCTTTTATCAAAGATGCTGCCAATGAACATATACTTTCTTCAAAAGTAGCGTTGATTCTTCCATTAGGAGGATCATATATGATGCTTATTTTGGTTACAGGTATTATCGGAGGTTTAATTAGTGGGTTTGCTGCGTTAACAGGCTCTTTTGTAAAAAAATAAGCATGAACTTATTGGATGAATTCCAACAGAATTGGAAAATACATTTTGCGCCATTGTTATTGCCAAAGCAAAAAGTTATGTTGGCATTGAGTGGAGGAGCAGATAGTACAGTGTTAGCTTATTTACTTCATCAATCAGGAATCCCTTTTGTTGCAGCACATGTAAATTATCAATTGCGAGGATCAGAAAGTGAGCGAGACGAGGCTTTTGTTCAATCTTTCTGCCAAACATTGAATATTCCTTTATTTGTAAAAAAAATTGATACCCATTTATATGTAACGCAGCACCAATTATCGGTTCAGGTTGCTGCAAGAGAAATCAGGTATCAATGGTTTAACGAAATTAGGGCAACTAATCCCGATTTAGCCTATTCGTGGGTACTTACAGCTCATCATGCAAATGATAGTATTGAAACAAGTATGTTACACTTTTTCAGGGGGACAGGAATTGATGGATTAAAAGGAATCCCAGCAATCAATCAATCTAATAAAGTAATTAGGCCATTATTGCCTTTTTTTAGAAAGCAAATTGAAGCTTTTGCCAATGAAAATCAAATAGCATTTATTGTTGACTCTTCTAATTTATCTAATCATTATACTAGGAATTTTTTTCGTAATCAATTGATTCCTGAACTGGAATCAATTTTCCCTGCAGTTCAAGACAATCTTTTACAGAATACCCATCGTTTTGAAGAGACGGCAATTTTATATCAACAAGGGGTTCAACTTCAACTGAAAAAATTAATAGAGCAAAAAGAAAATGAATGGCATATACCCGTTCTTAAATGGAAAAAAGTTAATCCGCTTCATACAATCACTTGGGAAATAATTCAACCATTTGGTTTTACTGCTGCTCAAATACCTGAAGTAGTAAAACTACTGGATGGTACTAATAGTAGTTATGTTCAATCAGATAGCCATCGGATCATTAAGAATAGACAATGGATGATTATTGCTCCTTTGGCCAATATGCAAGCTCATCATATCATCATTGAGGGAGCAGGAAAAACTAGATTTTTGGCGGGCGAACTTACTCTATCATTGCACGATCGTGCTATTTTACCCACAGCATTAAGCGGGCCAACCGCTTCCAATAATGCTTTAAGTGTAGAATGGATAGACGCAACTAAAATCAGTTTCCCTTTACAATTACGCCATTGGGCAATTGGAGACTATTTTTATCCATTAGGAATGACCAAAAAGAAAAAAGTTTCTAAGTTTTTAATTGATAGCAGATTAAGTAAAACAGACAAAGAAAAAATTTGGGTATTAACAGCCGATAAAAAAATCATCGCGATTATTGGTTTGCGAATTGATAACCGATTCAAGTATTCGGATTCCACCAAACAATTGCTAAAAATTGAATTTAAACGCAACTAAAGGGCACCTAAGTATAATTTTATTGCATTGAAGAAGTTCTCCAATGCATTGAATCTTGTCATAAAGCTGGTGGTGATAATTACAAATACAATTCCAAATATAGCCCCCCAAATATGTGCAGAGTGATTAATATTCCCGTGCCCTTTTTTGGCTAAGTAAGCAGATAGAATTAAATACAATGGGCCAAATACAAATCCCGGAATGTGAAATGGTATCGGGAAAATACCCATTCCCATTGTTGGGTATAAAAATATACCCGCAAAAATAACGGCTGATACTGCACCCGATGCGCCTAAACTTCTATAATGATAATTGTTTAAATTATTTAAATAGGTGGGTAGTAAACACACGATTAAGGAAACAACATAAAGTATAATGTAAAGGGCTTTCCCGCTATCCCCAAAAATTTGTGAGAATGATTTTTCTACTAAATCTCCAAATAAATAAAAGGAGTACATATTAAATACTAAGTGCATAATATCAGCATGTATTAAGCCACTGGTGATGAATCTATACCATTGATTTCTGTTGCTTATTGCAGGTGGATAAAATATTAAATCGTCTAATACTTTTTGATTTGAAAAAGCAGTAAATGATATTAAACTGGTCAAAAGGATAATGCTGATGGTTAACGTAATCATGGATTAAATATGGTGGTATTTTTCGTTTCTAATTATGGTGCAAGCTCGGTATAATTGTTCTGATAAAATTAATCTGGCCAACATATGCGGAAATACCAATGGAGAAAAGCTCCAGATGAATTGTGCTCTATTCGTAATACTTGCGTCTACCCCGAATGCACCTCCAATTAAAAAAACCAATTGTTTATTGCTTTCATTGGCCCTTTGCTGTATAAATTGAGCCAACTGTGGGGAACTCAATAATTTACCTCTTTCATCCATCAAAATTAGATAATCCTCTTTTTCAATATGAGAAAGGATGGAGGTTGCTTCTGCTTTTTTTAATTCAATTTCAGATAAGCTAGCAGCATTTTTGGCTGTAGGAATGATTACCCATTCCGCCTTAAAATATTTGTTAATTCTTTGAGTAAAATCCTCAATGCCATGTTTAAAAGAGGGCTCATGAACTTTACCAACAGATAGCAGGCGTATCTTCATGCTATAAAAATAGTTAAGAAAGCTTATGCAACCAATTTGATCTGCTTTGTAAGTTGAGCAGGACAAAGTATCTTTCAGTTAAAATTGAATAGCTAATGAAGTGTCTGAAATTAATCATCGTTACTTTTTTCTTCTTTGGGGTAATTCAACCAACCTATGCGCAACAGATTGATTCTATGATGAATGTATATGCAGAAGGGTTTCCCAAGGAAAAAATACATGTACATTTTGACAGACCATATTACAATACAGGCGATACTTTATTTTATAAAGCCTACTTGCTAGCAGTTAATGAACCGAGTCTTTTAAGTAAAAATTTATATGTAGAATGGTACGATACATCAGGAGTACTTGTTAAACAAACAGTAAGCCCACTTTTTCAGGCAACTGCAAAAGGAAGTTTTGAAATACCGGCCAATTACAAAGGTGCTTTTTTACATGTAAAAGCTTTTACAAGATGGATGCTAAATGATGATATTGCTTATTTATTTCAAAAAAATATTCCTATTAATGGGGGAGCAATCGTTATAGGGAAACTTCCAGAACCTTCTAAAATTGTAATTTTTCCTGAAAGTGGGGTATTGGTTGAAGGATTGAATTCTCGCGTTGCATTCAAAGCCCTCAATCAATCTGGATTACCAGTAAAGCTTAAAGGCGTATTGATTGATGCACAAAAAAAAGTACTAGATACTATAAAGGTACAGCACGATGGAATGGGCGTATTTATGTTGCGACCGCTAGCAGGCCAACAATACCAAATAAATTGGACCGATGAATTTGGACGTTCTGGTATTACCAAAATTACCGACATTAAAAAAGAAGGAGCGGTACTTACTGTACGAACCAATAATGAAAAGGCTTTTTTACAATTTGAACGGTCTGCCAATGCAGGTGAAACTTTCAAGCATATGAACCTATTGGTTCATATGAACCAAACATTGATGTTTAAAGTAGGGCTGAAAATGGTGGAGCGAAATTTTCAGCGAGCTGAAATTCCTATTGATGAATTACCCACCGGTATTGTACAGTTTACTTTATTCACCTCAGATTGGATACCGGTTGCAGAACGAATCGTGTTTATAAATAATCATACGCACGATTTTAGTGCAAAGTTGAATCCTATTTATACGAATTTGAATAAAAGAGGCTTAAATAGTTTTGAAATAATAGTTTCAGATACCACAATGACCAATATGTCTGTATCTGTTTATGATGCAGGCGCTAATAGCGCAGACCCCCATTCTATTTATTCTAGTTTTTTGCTTTCAAGCGAAATAAAAGGGTACGTTCATAATCCGGCTTATTATTTTCAAAGCGATGCTGATAGTATAACCAGCAAATTGGATTTGGTAATGATGACCAATGGATGGCGGAAAATGAATTGGGAGCAAATAAAAGCAGGAATTGGCCCTGAAATTAAATTCATGCCTGAAAATAATTTCATGTCTTTAAAGGGTAGTGTTTTTGGAATAAAGCCAGGTATGGTAAAAGATCAGCAACTTAATTTTGTTTTAGCCGCCAAAGACAGTAGTAAAAGTTTACTATTTGCAGGAATTGACGGGAATGGGAATTTTGAGCAAACGGGTTTATTCTTTTATGACACTTTAAAGGTTTACTACGGGTTTAATAATAACAGTAAACTGAGTAGTGCCACTCAAGTTAAAATCGAAAATGGCTTACTCCGTAAAGAAAATGGTGCTAAAGTGAATTTGGGTAGTATCCCGCCTGTTTGGGGGGGAATAGATTCTATGGCAATTGTTCGTATGAATTATTTTTTATCGGAGCAAGAAAAACTCCGAAGGTTAATGGCATCAGCCACATTATCAGAAGTAGTTGTGAAAGCAAAAACCAAGTCAAAGTTGGAAGTGCTAGATGAAACCTATGCCTCTGGATTGTTTTCAAGAGGAGATGGCTATAGTTTTGATTTGTCAGATGGGATGGCTGCACCTATCGATATCTTAACCTATTTGCAAGGTAAAGTAGCCGGGTTACAAATATCGGGATCTGGTGCAGGTGCTAGTTTGAATTGGCGAGGAGGAGTGCCTGATATTTATTTAAATGAAATGAGAGCAGATGTTGGCATGGTTGCTACTATACCGGTTACTGATGTTGCTTATATCAAAGTTTTTAGACCTCCATTTTTTGGGTCTGGTGGTGGTGGAGCAAGTGGAGCAATAGTTGTTTATACTAAAAAAGGGGAAGGAGCATCTAAGGGCGGTCAAAATGTTAAAGGGATGGAGAGTACTATTTTGGCAGGTTATTCCCGATTCAAAGAATTCTACAATCCTGTATATGATAAGTCTGCTGCCGCTTTTGAACCAGATACCAGAAATACCTTGTATTGGAATCCTTATATCATGACTAATAAGAAATCGCCAAGATATAAAGTTGAATTTTATAACAATGATGTTTCAACCAAATTGCAAATAGTTTTAGAAGGGATTAATGCCAAAGGAAAAATGACGAGAGTAGTTAGAGTTTTAGAATAACAAAGGCTGATTTGCCTTAGTTTTGCCCCCCTAAAAATAGTCACTTGAAGAAGATTGGTTTATTGTTTACTTTGTTCGCATGCATTCAATCATTGTTTGCCCAAACAGATGAATTGAAATTAGATCCTGTTACAGTAACGAGTTCTTTTTATGAAACTAGGGCATCTAAAACAGGAAGAAATATAACAGTTATTACAGCTAAAGATATAGCGCAATTGCCTGTTAGAACCCCAGATGAATTATTACGTTTTTTACCGGGGATTGATGTACAAAGTAGAGGTGCATTAGGGGCTCAAAGTGATATTAGCATGAGAGGAGGTACATTTCAACAGGTATTGGTGATTTTGGATGGCTTAAGGTTGAATGACCCCAATACGGGGCATTTTAGTGGTTATATTCCAGTAATATTAGATGAAATTGAAAAAATTGAAATTTTAAAAGGGGCTTCCTCAGGAGTATTTGGGTCAGATGCCGTAGGAGGGGTGATATATATAACTACAAAAACCTTTTCTCAAAAAAGGCAAGCTGGAAATACTGGTATCATTCAATTGGCATCAGGTCAATTAGGCCTTTTCAGTAGTTCAGGGTATTTTAGTACAAATAAAAATAATCAGCAATTTCAAATTTCAGCATTAAGAAATAGTGCTGATGGTCCTCAACAAAGAGGGATTACTGGATTTATGAGAGAAAATGCTTTTTCAATGGCTTGGAACAAGAAGAAAGGCTTTTGGGAAACTTCTTTTAGAACTGCATACAATGACCGATCCTTTGCAGCACAAAATTTTTATACTTCATTTAGTTCCGATACAGCAGTAGAAAGGGTTAAAATTTTTTGGAATCAACTTAATGCACATTATCAAAAAGATAAAAATCAGGTAATGATTTATGCTGGATTCAAAAATACAGAAGACAATTATCGGTTCAGTTCAATTTCCTCAGCAAATTCCAGTTTTTCCAACCTATTTCAGCTGAATGCCTTGTTTTTGCGTAATCAAAGCAATAACACAAAATACACTATTGGAGGGCAGTACATAGGTAGGAATATACGGTCAAATGACAGAGGTAGACATTCAGTGCATCAAATGGCTTTATATGGAGTTTGGCAAGAATCTTTTAATAGCCATTTTTCCTCCAATACTTCTTTAAGAGTTGAGTATGCATCAAATGGAGGGTGGGTTTTTGTTCCACAACTCAACCTTTCTTATCAATTAAATCAAATTCAATTAAGAGCAAGTGCTGGATATGCTTATCGTAATGCAGATTTTACAGAATTATTTAACAACTACAATAGAACGGGTATTAGGAGTGGTTCAATTGGTAATCCAAATTTGCAAGCTGAAAAAAGTTTTAATTACGAGATTGGACTAGATTGGATTGCAAATGCAAACAGTAAATTTTCTTTTAGTGTATTTAATAGAAATAGCCGAGACTTAATTGATTGGTCACTTACTGCATATGCAGATATGCCAAGAAAAGAAAATTTAGTGGTGGGCGGGAATTATTTATTAGCTAAAAACCAAAGTAATGTTCAAGTCAATGGGATTGAACTGGATTATTTGTTAGATAAAAAAATCAGTGCAACCCAATCCATCAAATTCAAATCAGGGTTAATTTGGATTAATACGGACAGCAAGAGTGGACCATTGAGTTTTTACCTTTCTTCTGCTCCTAAATTCTTAGCCAATTTTGCTACAACTTTTACAACAAAATTCGTAGACTTTAATTTAACGGGGTTATATAAAAGTAGAAATGAGCGAACAGCTAACCCAATTCTTTTACCAATCAATAGTGACTATTTTGTAATGAATGCTAAAATAAATTTACGTTTCAATAAAGTGAAGCATGTAGTCTTTATTCAAGCCGATAATTTATTTAATAGCACCATCAATGATTTTATTGGCGCACCTTTACCAGGCAGGTGGTTGCAAGCAGGTGCAAGGCTTGTATTTAATTAAGCAGCCATTTCTTTTAAAGCAGCAACAAATTGATCAAGTTCTGCTAAAGTGGTGAACACATTGGGCGTTATTCTGCAGCCATGTACACCCGCACTGTCTATGGCGACCGTATAAATGCGGTATTTTTTTAGCAGCGTTTCTGCCATATCAGCTGGTTTTAATCCTTTAATCCCCACATTAGCAATTGCACAAGACCGCTTGCTTTCTGAAGGGGTATTTAAAATTATATTGGGGATTGAAATGACTTTAGTAGTCCAGTACTGTTGTAAATATCTAAGTCTTTCCTCTTTATTCGCTGCGCCAATTTTATGATGGAATTGTATAGCGAATTGTAAAGCTAGATAAGTATGGACAGGGTTAGTTCCAAAATGATTTAGTCGATTAATTCCTTGTACGGATTCATTTTCTCCAATGAGGGGCCATATTTTAGATTGATGTTCTTTTTTTACATAAAGCACTCCAACTCCTAATGGTACTGCTAACCATTTGTGTAAACTTGCACCATAATAATCGCAGCCAAGCTCAGAGATATTAAATTGAATTTGTGCAACAGCATGTGCCCCATCAACCATCACTTCAACTCCATATTTATGTGCCATATCACAAATTTTTTTAACTGGAAGAATTTGTCCAGTAATATTGATGATATGGCAAATCATTATCAATTTTGTTTTTGGCGTAATTGCTTTTTCGTAGATGCTTACAATCTCTTCATCTGATTGGGGAATATTTGGAACAGATACCATTTTATTCACGACTCCATTTCTTTTAGCTACTTGCTTAAACATGTCAATCATTGCGCCATAATCTTGTTCTGCATAAATGGCTTCATCACCCAATTGCCAAGGATAACCACTAATAATGAGGTCTAAAGATTCTGTTGTATTTCTTGTCAAAACAATTTCTTCTTCGGAACCACCTAAAAATTGAGCAATTAATTGATTCTGAGCTGCACGTTCTTTAAATTGTCGGGTACGCATATAAAAAGAAGCATGGTAATTTACTTCCTTAATTATAGCTAAATATTGTTCTAATGTTTCCTCAGGAAGCATGTTGTAATAACCGCTTTCGAGATTTATGTAATCTGATTTGATTTTATACAGCGCACGTACAGACTTCCAAAATTTTTCATCTTTTGCAACAATTGGGGCAGGAAGATTTGAGTCTATTATTAAACTACTGGTATTTGATTTTCCTAATTGAGGCAGGCCTAACCCAGCTAGCGTGATGCTTTTTAAAAAAGTTCTTTTGTGCATAATGAAGAATATGATTTTGAAGTTAAGATTATAAATGATAATGAATTCATGTTTTCCTTAATTTCATTTTATGAGATTTCTATTGTTTCAAATATTACTTGGCATTTGCTTTTCTGCCCCTTTATCTGCGCAGCAATTACCCATTTATAAAAGTCCTGCTTATACTACTGAGCAAAGGGTTGCTGATTTAATCCGTCGAATGACACCAACTGAAAAGTTTTGGCAATTGTTCATGATACCTGGCGACCTAGGGAAAGATTCCAATCAGTACAAGCATGGTATATTTGGCTTTCAAGTGAGTGCTGCATCTATTGCGGAAGGTGCTGGGCAACAAATGTTGCAATACAATACAAAAGAAAATGCGTTATTACTGGCGCAAAAAATTAATCGTATTCAGCGGTATTTCATAAATGAAACAAGACTAGGTATACCATTCATTCCATTTGATGAAGCCTTGCATGGACTGGTGAGAAGCGGCGCAACCGCTTTTCCTCAATCAATTGCATTGGCTGCTAGTTTTGATACAACATTAATGAGTGCTGTAGCAAAAGCAATTGCTACTGAAACAAAAGTGAGAGGTATAAGAGATATACTTTCTCCAGTACTTAATATTGCAACTGATGTTCGCTGGGGAAGAACAGAAGAAACCTATGGTGAGGATCCTTTTTTAGTTACACAAATGGCGGCCACTTATTTGCGTAGTTTTGAAAATGCAGGTATCATAACCACTCCTAAGCATTTTATTGCAAATATTGGAGATGGTGGAAGAGATAGTTATCCAATTCATTTAAGTGAATCTTTTTTGGACGAATTGCATTTCCCCCCATTTAAACATGCTATTCAACAAGTAGGAGCGAGGTCAATAATGACTGCGTACAATTCAGTGAATGGTTCTCCAAGTTCGGCCAATCATTGGTTACTGAACAAAAAATTAAAAAAGGATTGGGGCTTTAAGGGGTTTGTTATTTCCGATGCGGGAGCAGTGGGTGGTTCAACTGTATTACATCATACAACCAAAGACTATCCTGCATCTGGAGCCGATGCATTAATCAATGGATTGGATGTTATTTTTCAAACTAGTTTTGACCACTACAAACTATTTATTCCACCATTTTTAGATGGAACCATTCCACAAGAAAGAATTGATGATGCAGTTGGAAGAGTGTTAAAAGTGAAATTTGACTTAGGGCTTTTTGATCATCCATATGTTGATGAAACAATTGCAGCTAAATGGGTGAACGCTACAGCGCACAAATCTATAGCTAGGAACGCCGCAATAAAATCAATTGTCTTGCTTAAAAATGAACAACAACTTTTGCCACTTCATTCATCGATAAAAAAAATTGCAGTAATTGGTGATGAAGCAGTGCAAGCAAGATTGGGCGGATACAGTGGACCTGGCAATGGAACTGTCAATATTTTAGAAGGGATTAAAAGTCAGTTAAGTGCTGATCAATCTGTTTTATATGCAGAGGGAGCTACACTCCATCAACCTAAATTGAGTTTGGTGCCAACCACCCATCTATTCACGGATCAATCTTTAAAAGCCAATGGATTAATCGCTAATTTTTATAAAGATATAGCACCAGGCAATCAATTGATCAAAACGGTACAAGTCAATCAGATTAATGCGGCTTACACATTTATGCCGCCTGATCCAGCTTTAACAACAGATCATTATTCAATTCGCTACGAAGGGTATATAACGGTGCCGAGTTCAGGCCATTATCAATTGGCACTCGAAGGCAATGATGGATTCAGACTTTTCTTAAATGAACAGTTATTGATTGATCAGTGGGATAAAATTAGTTATCACCAGAATGCCACTAAGGTATATCTTGAAAAAGGGCAGTCTTACCCAATTAAAGTTGAATTCTATGAATCAAAAGGCAATGGACAAATAAAATTTTTGTGGGCGAAAGAAGGAGATGATTTAGCGACACAAAAAATTGAAGCAGCCTGTCGTGTTGCCAGTCAATCTGATGTGGCCATTGTTGTTGCAGGAATTCACGAGGGGGAATTTCAAGATCGAGCTTCTTTAGCGTTGCCTTCGCATCAAGAGCAATTGATTGAAGCCATTGCTGCAACTGGCAAGCCTGTTGTTGTTTTGTTGGTTGGGGGGAGTGCCATTACCATGCAGCGTTGGATCAATAAAGTGAAAAGCATTATGATGCTATGGTATCCAGGCGAAGAAGGCGGTCATGCTGTAGCAGACTTACTCTTTGGAAAAGCAAATCCTGCAGGTCGATTGCCAATCACATTCCCGCAAACAGAAGGGCAATTGCCCTTGGTTTACAACCATAAGCCAACAGGCAGAGGTGATGATTATCATGACCTCAGTGGAGAACCTTTATTCCCTTTTGGGTTCGGATTAAGTTACACGCAGTTCAAGTATCACAATATGCAATTGTCTTCAGATACCATTAAGGGAAAACAAACAGTAACCATTAGTGTAGATGTTTCGAACATTGGCAAAAGGGATGGGGAGGAAGTGGTACAATTATATATTCGGGATGAATTGTCTTCTGTTGCCACACCTGTTCTATCGCTCAAAGGTTTTCAACGGGTTGCTATAGCTCCAGGTGGAACAAAAACTTTGCATTTTAACATTGATTCATCGAAATTGTCATTAATCAACAAAAAGGGGTTAACGGTAACAGAGCCCGGCCATTTTAGATTGATGATTGGACCCAGTAGTCGGTATTTGCCCTTAAAGCAAAACCTGGTGTACATCCATTAATTGATGACAAAGTCAATGATTAAATTAATGCCTATGAAATATTTTACTTTGAGCATTTTCATGTTCTTTTCCTTGACCGCATTTACGCAGAAACTAGAACCTGTATCAATCTACGCCCACAATAATCAAACCATCTACAATAAAGGTGAGCAAGTATTGAGTAAGATTTATTTGCGTACTCCGTCAGGTCTTCATATGCAACCCTTGAATATTTATGTAGATTGGTATCATGCCGATGGACATTTGTTGATGCACCAAATTTATTTAACGCAGATGGGAGGTGCTGAAGCAGGTTTCATCATTCCTGTTGATTACGACAGTCAATATGTGCGTATGCGCATGTATACCATGCATTCATTAAAGCAAACACCAAACAGTCAATTTTTTGATCAAGTTGTTTTTGTGCATCAAGCAAATGGATCAAAACGAGCCAATTTAAATGAACAAACTACAACGATTTTATCAAAATCAAGTGAAGACGAGTCGCTTCAAATTACTAAAGTAGCACATTCCTTTTTGCCCAAAGGGCGAAGTGAATGGCTTTTAGAAAACCTCGACAAAGACTTTATGAATCTCTCTGTTTCAATTATGGAAGAAGAAAGTTTTGAAGCATCGCCTTACACAATATTGACACATTTTAGAAAACCTTCCGCAAATGAGCTTTTGCTGAAGCCGGATTATTATGATGAATTGGTTCAGGTCAGGGGTAAATTACAATTAGATTCTGCTCAATTATCAAAAGCTGTACTTACATTTTCTGTTTTTAAAAAAAGCAGTTTGCCAATAATGGATAATGTGCCCATTCAAAAGGATGGCAGTTTTGTTATTGATCGGTTGGATTTTCTTGATTCAGCACAATTGTCGGTTCAGGTTGATATCAAAGGCGGGAAAAAACAAAAGATTCCCATGTCATATCAACAAATGGGTCTTTTCAATGCAGCACCTTTGTATGTGAACCAGTTTAATAGTCCAGTGCCCAATTTTTCCCCTAAGCGTTTACCCACGAGCTATAGTGCCTATCAGAAAAAGGATGTGTCGGAAGTAGTGGTATACACGAATGTGAAATCTGCAATGGATGCAATGGACAAAAAATATGCAAATGGATTATTTAGAGGAGGGGATGCCATCAATTTTAGTATGCTCAATCCCATTGCACCAACTTTTCCAACAGTTTTCCATTATTTAATGGGGAAAGTGCCTGGTATGCAAATTAGCTTTCGAAGTGATTCTTTAGTAGGAGCTGGACTTTGGGGATCGCCAGTTCTGCAATGGCGCAGTATTTATGGTGATCAAGTAAACCTTTTTTTGAATGAGTTTAGAGTTCAACCAGAGAGATTATTGGAAATCAATATAAAAGAAATTGCTTATATCAAAGTTTTCAGGCCCCCTTTTTTAGGAGCTGCATTAGGAGCGCCCGCTGGAGCCATTGCATTTTATACCAAAGTGGGGGATGAAGACGATGGTATACCAAAGGGTTCAAAATTGAGCAATTTCATGATTAAAGGCTTTACAAGACCCCCGGTTTTCGATCAACCGGACTATTCAATTGCCAACAATCGAGCAGTTATTGATCAACGTAAGACCTTGCTTTGGGCGCCAACCGTCCATTTGAACAAAGATAAACCTACAATGAATCTAGTATATTACAATAATGATCGCAGTAAGCAGCATCGCATAATCATTGAAGGAGTGAAGCAAAACGGCGAAATCATTCGACGAGATTGGTTAATTGATTAAAAGTCTTGAACTTATTTTGAGATTTATAATGTTTGTTTTATATTTGCAGCCCCTTAGGGGTATGGCTGCGTAGCTCAACTGAATAGAGCATCTGACTACGGATCAGAAGGTTTTAGGTTTGAATCCTAACGCGGTCACTTGATAATCAAGCACTTATAGCTGACTCTGCTGTAAGTGCTTTTTTTATTGCACACAGTTTGCATACAGGTTCCGAAAATTCTGCTCACTTTTTTAGTCCCCTTGGCATAGTTATCTTAGAACAAAGGGGTATTCAATGAAGATTGAATAATTTGAACATCTTTACCATTGCTTACATAAAGCAATAACCTATATTTTTCAGGATATTCATTTAGGCTAAAACTTATGGAAGATGCTTCTCCCAAAAGCTTCATTGATACTGGATTTCCATAAATATCATGTTTAACCAATTGCCAAGTAAAAACTAAATTATTTTCCTTGTCTGCCATTTTCCATTGACCTTCTTTATTGATTAAAGCATGATATTCTAAAGTTTTATTCGGTATAATGGTAGTAGCAGGTAAAAGGATTTTAATTTTTGGAAAATTAACCTGATTTGGTTGCCCTTGGAAGGCGTTTCTTATCTGTGATAATTCTAGTTTATTCCTACCAAACTTATCTTTAAGACCATCAAATGACACATGATTTTTTGTTTCCTCATCTTGCCAATTGGAAATGAATGCAACAGCATTTTTATGGTATAAGTTTAAATATGTTGAAGCGTTTATTTTGCTAAAAAAGTAAGGAATACTAAGTTGTTCTAAATAATTGGGTTCTATTGGCTTTTCAGTCATGGCCAATCCGTAGGCATCAATTTCTGGTAAATTGTTTTGGAGAATATTACTCATTGGAATTAGGTACTCATCTACATCAATATCCAAGGTAATTGGCCGCGTAGCGTCTATGACTTTGATGTCAGCTATTAATTTCTTTAACCACCTGATATAGTCTATCTGTTTTGAATACAGGTCTGGCTTGGCATAATAGAGCCCTAATTTTCCTATTACTGAATTACCAATATTCCAAGATATGATATTGCTATTAGATTTTAAGGCTGTAATTGTTTTTAAAACATTTTTTCCAAAAGCATCCATTCGGTTTTTATCAACTAAATTATTGTCAGGTGTCCAGAAGCTATATTGCACTTTTAATGCTTGCTGTTCTGCTATTTTTAAAATATTTTGATCATAAATTCCGGGCCCATTCCATTTGATTGTATTAAATCCAATAGCCTTGATTTCTTTAAAATCATTGATCAATTCTTTTTTTGTTAAAGCATGATAATTTGTTGTCCAGTTTTGTCCTTTTGTATAGTTGATTCCTTTTATAGTATTAAATTCTTTGGGTATTTTTTTCGATTTAGTATAAATACTATCCATTGAAAGTTCCGTAAAACTGTTTAAGCACTTTAGATCTTTTTTATCCATCCATTTGGTTAAAAAATGCATATCTGAAATGCGCCAATCAATGTTAGTAGTAGTTTGGGAATTGGGGACATTCTTGTCAATACCCGAGTTAAACAATACGTATGCATTAATCTCTGGAAACTTTGATTTAATTTGACTGAATGCGTCTGTAAACCATTTTTGTTTTTCGTTTTCAGTCTGCAAAGAGCCCATTTCGGCAAGCATGACAGGTAGTCCTGATTGATAGATGGGATTTGAATGAAACCCAGCATATAATTCTGACATGGAATAATCTTTCTTATCAGGATTCAAATAGCCATAATTTAAATTTGTTACTGCTAGCCAGTCCACATATTCTTGACCGGGAAAATAGTCATCTATGGCATCAGATTTCCACGGATTCCAAACCCAAATAACATTCCAAACTTTTTTCTTTTTAAAATAGGTATGTATATATTTCCAAGCTTCTTTAAATTCATCGGATGTGTTATCTCCTATTTTTGACCATGGATATTGGGGATTATCAGCTTCATGTGCAAAACGAAGAAAGACTGGATGATTCAAAGCCTTGATCTGCAAAGAAAATTCTTCAATATAGGCGTCGTATTCTCCTTTTAGAATCCGTTGGAAAACCTTTTTTTCGTTATTGGGAATGGATTTATTCTGAATATCAGCAAAGAGATTTTGCCAGGGTTCCCAGGTTATCATCGGAATAGCATTTTTCTGATAAACTGAATCCATAAGTTTTGGAGATATATAACATTGTTGTTTATTTCCCCAAGGAATGTAAAAAGATATGATATTAAAGTTTAACTGGTTTTTTTGCTCTAATTGCTGAATGCTCTGAATATTGGATAGCCCATTAGAGGCTGATGGAGCAAATATTCCAGAATATAATATGTCTTTATCATACTTTTTGGGCTGGGATAAATCATTTGTAAATAGATTGCTTGTTTTGATGAAATAAAGAAGAAAGCATGCTATAACAATTGATATTAGTACAGTGCTATTTCGTAAACCAGCATACATGCGACGGCGAATTTGCCAAAAAACGCTTTTAAAGGTAAGTATCGTGTTAATGAAGCTCCCAGTTTTATTGTTTAATTCTAAGTTTTGCCAAATTATGTTTTGTAATCCAGCATAAATTGTAAATATTAAAATGAAACAATTAAATGCGGCAAAACCAGACATGATAATAGTATACGGATTCCAATCTGTTGTTAAACCATAGATAATTGCTGCTACAGAAGCCACTAACAATAAAATATTTGGAAGATATAGTGCTAAACTTACTTTTTCTTGATTGTCTTTTTGGGTAGGAATATAAGGGACTTTTTTTCGAATGATGGTATAAAAGAAGCCAAGTATATACACCCACCAAGTTCCTATCAGTAATAATCCTCCCACTACATGAAATCCTCTTTCTTCATCTTCCATTACCCAAATCTGTACAAAATGCCTAATCATTAAGATTGAAATGGCA
The DNA here is from genome assembly GCA_002786355.1 of Sediminibacterium sp. FEMGT703S. Classification (GTDB taxonomy): domain Bacteria; phylum Bacteroidota; class Bacteroidia; order Chitinophagales; family Chitinophagaceae; genus Sediminibacterium. Next base: position 232,440 of record PGCO01000002.1, on the reverse strand, counting down.
AAAGGGAATCCTAAGATTGCAAACTCGGCTAGATCCATTTTAAAAGGGATTACATCGAGTGATAATGAGAGTATTGGGATAAGAAAATTTAGTAAGAAAATGATTCCTGATAAATAGTGCAACGGTATTAGGCCATAATGCAGTTTCTGTTTCCAAGTAAATTGATGGAATAACTTTGGATAAGAGGTAACCAATAATTCAAATACCCCTCTAGACCATTTTAATTGCTGACTGTAATAAGCACTAATCGTATTAGGCACTAGCCCTCTGGCAAGCACTGCAGGTACATATAATGATTTCCAACCCTTGGCGTGTAGGTGCATAGCTGTATTCATGTCTTCTGCTAATCCTGCCGCATGTCCGCCGATAGATTCTAAAGCAGTTCTTCTGAAGCTACAATTTGCTCCTATAGCTTGAACTGTTCCATATTTGTTCATGGTCATCATCATGGGGCCATAAAACTGATAGGTTTGTTGAGCAGCACCTTTTGCAATTAAACCATCATCCATATTGTAGTATGCTTGCACAATTTGAACAAATCCAATTTCTGGGTCATTGAAATGATTGACAATCGGGTCTAAAAATTCAGGAAAAGGAACATGGTCTGGGTCCAGAATTACGCACAATTCACCTGTTGATTGTTGCAAAGCATTATTAATATTTCCTGCCTTTGCATCAATCTTAATTTCTCGGGTAATATGATTGACACCTATTCTTTTGCAGAGATCTCTTAAGTTAGGGTCATTTGTTTCGTCACATAGATAAGTATGATGAGGATAGGTGATTGCCTGAATGGCATATAATGTTTCCTCAATCATTTCATAGGGCTCTTCCGCACAATAAGTGGTGAAGACATCAACAGTATAAATTTTTTTTGTGGGTGGTGTTGGTGGAATAGTGATAAATAAATAATGAATCCATTCGTACAAAATCTTACAACAAATAAATATAAAGACGATCATTTGTATCCAATAGATTGGAGCAAAGCCAATCATTGATTTTTGCAAAAGCTTGAATAGAAAAAGAAGCATGCTCACAAGACCTATTACAATCATAAGTCTTAGGGTTAATAATTCCTTTTTTGAAGGCGGCCTAACAGGTGCGGTTCTTTTTATCATTGCTTTTTCTGTATTACATAAAATGGAATATTGCAAGTTGATACAAATCCATATTTATTATAAATAAAGGCAAACAATCTATAGGGGCCCTCTTTTTCAGGAGCTATGAATTGTATTTTTAATGCTTCAGAACGAATGATTTTTAGTTCAATGGCATCAGGTCTTATAGTATTGCTTTTTCCATTCTTTTCATGCCAATCTTCTGGATAGATTTCCCAATTTATTTTAGTGATATTGCTGTCTGGTTTTGTCAAGAAGACCTGTGCATTGGCAATTTCGGATGAATTCAATAAAATATTGTCTTTTGCTTCTTTTTGATTTAATTGTATCTTATCTATTTGTACTGAGGTATGTAATGTTTTATTTCCCAACCAAAGCTGTTTTACAGTAGATACAGCTTCCGTCTTATTGCCATATTCATCAAATAGGCTGAACCAGGTATGTGTTCTTTCTTGTTTTTGACCCCAATAAAAAATACAGGAGCCCAAAAAGCGGGGATCTTCTACAGGCATAAATTTTTGGTACATAGCCTTATATATGGCTGCTTTCTTTGTACTAGAAGGTTCTATATAAGCTTCCCATGCGGTTTTGGGCTCATCAACCCATGGTCCATTGGTGCCCCATTCTGCAATTAGATATGGACCATTCCAAAGCCAGGAGTAACGTTTTAGATCACGTCTTAAAAAACTTATTCTGCTAAAAATATTGAACGAAATAATATCGATATCTGTCTTGAATTTCAGGTTAAATATTTGACTAGGTTGGAAATTGACCATGGTGGTAGTTACAGGATGGTTGGGGTCATCCTCATGTATCATGTCTACAATACGATTAAATGCTTTATAAAATTTTTTATAAGAAAGGGAAAAAGGAAAATAAAGTTCATTGCCAACACACCACATGAGTATGCTTGGGTCATTTTTGAACTTATTAACAAAGGTTTTTACAGTTTGGAATTGCTGTTCAGTTTTTATGGGGTCATTATAGTAAAACAGATGCTCGCTCTCAAAAATAGGGATTCCAACAATTACAGAAAGATTGTTTTGCTTTGCATTTTGTAGAATAGCTGTGAGGTTCGTTGTATCCCATATTCTGATGGTATTGCCGCCGGCTTCTCTTAAAGTTTCAAGATTGGAGTAGCCGCCAGCCCCTTTAATGACAAACTTTTTACCATTTTTATAAAGACTATAGTTTCCATTTGTATTTTCAATAAATACATTGCCCTTTTGTTTATGAGATGTCTTGGTGCTGCAATTAGCAAATAATAGTATCAGTGGAACTAGAAGTATAAACCTAATTTCCTTAATTGAAATACTCATTCATTAATTTCGTTGAATTTCAAAAATAAATATCCATCATTTTTTTAATTTGTAAATAAAAGCATTATAAATTTTCCGAATATTTTTATTAGAAGTATTTTGTCAAATCTTTTTTTCAATGTTAAGATTCAACTGATCTGAGAAATCATCTTTCTATATTTATGCTTTCTCTTTTTATTCAACAATACAAATTAACTTCTTTTTGCTCTTGGTTTTATATTTTTTCCATAATACATATCTCCAGGATTTTGGTGACCAGGATAAACGCGTTCCAATAAACTGAAGAGAACAGAATCATATTTTTTTAAGTCATCTGGTGACTGAATTCTTTGTTCTTTGTCGTAGAATTCATAGTTAGACCAAAACCACCACTGTGTTCCTTCTGCCCAATATTCAGCAGAAGTATTTATAGCATACTGTCCTTTATATTTACCGTCTTTTTTTGCAATCTCATAGGCTGCAAGAATTTCTCGATAAAGGGTTGTATCATAAGACCTGATTGCATTCATCATATTATGACTAAATTCATGAACGAGGATATTTTCTCCATAATAGCGCGTATTGGGATATCCAAGTAAGTTTTCTTCTGCACAAGATGTAATTGTACCTCCCATTCCTCTTGCTCTTTTATTCCAATACTCTTTATCCGACATGCTTGCAATGCCTCCAGGTTTATCATAATTATCTCTCTCTCCAGGTGTAAGTCTTCTATCTTCTTTTGTTGGCTTTTTCCAATTACTCCTTTCTGGAAGATCTGTCTCCATTTCAGATTCTGCCATAACTAGTACTCTTGCTTTTTGTTTGATCAAGGTTTCTCTAATATCTGGTCGTTTAACGAGCATATAGTTAACAATATCCCTCGCAATCATTAAGGCATCGTCAGGCACTTTTGCTGATGAAACGATGGGGATTCCATAAGCGTCTGCATATTTCTTGTAAAATGTATCAAGACTTAAGCTTGTTGGAGGTGGAAAAATCATCTGTTTGAAATATAGAGTCCCTGGTTTTTCGGTTTTTTCTTTAATTGGGTCAATACTGCTTTTATAAGTGGTTGAACAAGAAAGTATTAAAAAGAAAGTACTGGTGTTCAATATTTGTCTGATAGTCTTCATGGGAAGATTTTAATTGTCAATACCGTTTGATTTCTAAAGTTACTCTGAGACATACAATCAGCATTCCCATGGTTTATCTTCCTTTGTTCATATTTTAACACTTCACTACAGATATAGAATTTTTAATATTAAGTTTTTATTAAGAGTCCGATATCGCTGACTTTTGTAATTTTGGACTATAAAACCATTTTGGTCTAATAGTTTATGGTAAAAGAGGAAATTTTTAGAGAAGACATTATAAAAGAGGCTCAAAAGCTTTTCCAAACCTATGGTCTTAAGAAAACTACCATGGAAGATATTGCCAAAGCTTTAGGCAAAGGTAAAAGCACCCTCTATTACTATTATCAAAGTAAGGAGCAGATATTTGAAGAAGTACTTCAAAAGGAACTTCAAGAGGTTTTCATTCAAACCCAATTTGCCGTTGAAACCGTTCATTCTGCCGAAGAAAAATTAAAAATTTTTGCTGTCACCAGAATTAAGGTGCTTAGCAATATGTTGAATTTGTATCGCCTGGTTTGTGGTGATTTTGTAGAACACAGTTCATGCGCAAAGGGTTTATGCAATGAATATTCTCAAAAAGAGACCAACTTAATTCGGTCTATATTAGAATTTGGTATAAAAAGCGGTGAATTTAATAGTGCGCTTGCTCAAGAAATGGATTTATTGCCATCCGTAGTAGTTAGCAGTATTAGGGGGATTGAGCGTGACTTTTTCAATGATAAATTGATTGGATTGGAGCATCGAATTGGTGCAATTTCTAATCTGATGGTAAACGGATTAAAAAACAAATAGTTAATATAAAGAATATGAAACAAAACATCGTCCCAGCAGAAGGGAAGTTGGGAATCTTGATTCCTGGTTTAGGTGCAGTAGGCACTACTATGATCGCTGGTGTAATTGCAGTAAATAAAGGCCTATCTCAGCCTATTGGTGCTTTAACTCAAATGGGAAATATTCGATTAGGGAAGAGAACGGAAAACCGTTACCCATTAATCAAGGACTTTGTTCCCTTGGCAAATTTAACTGATATCGTTTTTGGTGGATGGGATGTTTATGCAGACAATGTTTTCGAAGCTGCTGCAAATGCAAAAGTATTAGAACCTATGTTATTGCATGCGGTTAAACCTGAATTGGAAGCAATTAAGCCAATGAAAGCAGTTTTTGATCGCGAATACATTAAGAATTTAGATGGTACTCATATCAAAGTGGGGAAGTCTAAATACGATCTTGCAGAGCAAGTTATTCATGACATTGAGCAGTTCAAAAAAGACAATGATTGTTCAAGAGTGGTTATCGTTTGGTGTGGTTCAACAGAAAAGTATATTGAAACTTCTGCGGTTCATGAAACACTTGAAGCTTTTGAAGCTGGTTTACATAATAGTGACCCCGCTATTGCTCCAAGTATGATTTATGCTTATGCTTCTCTTAAGTTAGGTATACCATTTGCCAATGGTGCGCCCAACTTAACAGTTGATATACCTGCTTTAGAAGCATTGGCAAAACAAACCCAAACTCCTATTGCAGGTAAAGATTTTAAAACTGGTCAAACTTTAATGAAGACCATTTTAGCTCCTGGTTTACATGCAAGAGCTTTAGGAATTAGAGGTTGGTTTTCCACTAATATTTTAGGTAACCGTGATGGTTTGGTATTAGATGATCCAGATAATTTCAAAACCAAAGAAGTATCTAAACTAAGTGTGTTAGAAGATATCCTTCAACCTGAAATCAATCCAGCTTTATACGGAGATTTATACCATAAAGTTAGAATCAACTATTATCCACCCCATGGTGATAATAAAGAGAGCTGGGATAATATAGATATCTTTGGTTGGTTAGGCTACTCAATGCAAATCAAAATCAACTTCTTATGTCGTGACTCCATTTTAGCTGCGCCTATCGTATTAGATCTTGCATTATTCATGGATTTAGCTAAGCGTTCGAATATGAGTGGAGTACAAGAGTGGTTGTCATTCTACTTTAAGTCTCCGCAAACTTTACCAGGATTAAGACCAGAGCACGATATATTTAAACAACTGATTAAGTTGCAGAACACATTACGTCATATTATGGGTGAAGATTTAATCACACATCTTGGATTGGATTATTACCAAGATGTAGTGGAAGCGCTATGATAAAAGTGCATCAAATACTTACAAGCTTTTTTGGAATTGGATTTATTTCCAAAGGAGGCGGAACCGTGGCTGCTATTGCAACATGCCTTATTTGGTATGTTGCAATAGAACAGCCAAATTCTATTTTAGCGATTGTTTCAACGCTATTAATTACGGTTTATGGTGTATGGGGGGCCAATCAAGTAGAATCTAGTTGGGGAAAGGATAGTAGTAAGATAGTTGTTGATGAAGTTGCCGGAATGATGATTTCATTACTGTTTATTCCAATAACTTTTATTAATCTACTAGTTGCACTATGTTTGTTTAGGTTTTTTGATATTGTTAAACCACTTATGGTTAGAAGACTAGAAAATTTACCAAAAGGGTGGGGAGTAATGGGGGATGATGTTTTAGCGGGTTGTTATAGCAATATTGTTTTACAAATTTGGTTGTATTTAAATATATGGTAAAGCCAGTATTCATAAAAGCCCAAGCTTCCTCACTAATTGCATCTGCAGTAGATTTCTTACTGACGATTTTTTTGGTGGAATTCATTCATCTGAAGGCAGTGCTTTCTGGCGCAATCGGAACGATTACAGGTGGGGTAGTGAATTTTACTTTGGGACGAAATTGGGTTTTCAAATCGGGATTACAGCCAATTCCAATTCAAGCATTTCGCTATTTAATCGTTTGGATTGGGAATTTAATTTTAAATGTATCAGGCTTGGCATTTATGGTCAATTATCTGCAAGCCAATTATATAGTTTCGAAAATTTTTATTTCCTTAATAGTAGGTATCTTCTATAATTATCTATTACAAGGGAAATATGTTTTTAAATAAAAGCTTTTTAATGAATATCAACAGGGTTTTTAAGTTATTCGCATTCGTTATTGCATCATTTGCAATGAACAATATATACGCACAGGAGACTGTTGTAAAAGGTATTGTAGTAGATTCTATCACCCAACGTCCATTACAAGGGGTAAGTGTTTATTTTTTGAAAGGACGTGGTGTGGTTACAGATAGCTTGGGTCGTTACATGATTATCACTAATACTTCAATTAATAAAGTAGTGGTTTCTTCGGTGGGATTTAGGCAGGTTCAGTTTACGGTGAACCGCTTTAAAATGCAAGAGTTAAACATAGAATTGGGCCCCGATCCAGCGCTATTAACCAATGTAACCGTGAATACCAATAAGCGTGCAAAATATCGAAACAAAGACAACCCAGCGGTTGAATTGATTAGAAATGTTATAGAGAATAGAGAGAATAATAGAATAGCTAGTTATGATTATGTAGAGTATGAACAATATGAGAAAATTCAAGCTGCATTAAGTAACTCGAATGACAAAGTGACTAACACTAGGTTATTAAAAAAATACAATTTCTTATTTGAAAATAGGGATAGTTCCAAGTTAAATGGAAAGGTCTTAATGCCTATTTACTTGGAAGAAAGACTTTCCAAGCAATACATGCGCAAAAATCCTTCTGCAACTAAATCGATGATTTTGGGGGAGAAAAAAGTAAATTTTGGAAGCTATATTGACAACGAAGGATTAAGTTCTTTATTGAATCGTTTGTATGAGAATATCGATATCTATGAAAATAATATCCCCATTTTTGCATATCAATTTTTAAGTCCAATTGCTAATACAGCTCCTACATTTTACATGTATTATATCCGTGATACCATTACGGATGAATATGGAACTAAATTGGTTAAATTATATTTTACCCCAAGGAATACAAATGATTTATTATTCAGGGGTAATATGTTTATTACTTTAGATGGGAATTACGCGGTTCAGAAAATTAATATGTTTATTAGCAGGAATGCTAATATCAATTGGATCAAAGAACTCCATGCCGATTTAGAGTTTGAACGTGGAGAAGACAAGCGCTATCATTTGGTTAAAAGTGATTTGATGGCCGACATGGGGCTAAGTAAAAATAGTACCAGTGGTGGTTTTTTTGGCGAACGAACTGTTTCTTATAAAGGGTTCTCTTTTAACAAAACAAGGCCAGATAGTTTATTTCAAGGACCAGCAGTGGTAAGAAATGAGGAAGTGATTGCAAAAATGCCCGATAGTTTTTGGCAGGCAAAAAGACATAATCCTTTATCGGGTCCTGAATCTAAAGTCTATAGTAATATTGACAGTTTAGAAAGAATGCCCTCTTTTAGAAGAACAATGGCTTTGATAACCTTATTGTTTGCAGGGTATGGAAATTTAGGTCCCGTTGAAATAGGTCCAGTAAATACTTTTTATAGTTTTAACCCAGTAGAAGGATTTCGCTTACGTTTTGGTGGTAGAACTACACCAGCAATGAGCAAACGATTGTATTTTGAAACCTATGGGGCGTATGGATTTAATGATAAGCAATGGAAAGGTTTTTTAAGTGCTACTTATTCTTTAAACAATAAGTCTATTTATACTTTTCCGATGAATTATATTCGGATAAGTGCACAAAGTGATACTAAAATTCCTGGTCAAGATCTAGAGTTTGTTCAAGAAGATAACTTCCTACTTTCATTTAAAAGAGGAAATAACGAACGTTGGTTGTATAACAATATTTATCAGGCTGAATTTGTAAAAGAATTCAAGAGTAGGTTTTCTTATAGTATTGGATTTAAAAATTGGCATCAACAACCTGCAGGAATTTTAACGTATACAAAAACAACCAATGGTGCACCTGAAAATGTCCAAAATGTTATTACTACAGAGTTAAATGCACAAGTTAGATGGGCACCTAATGAGAAATTTTATCAGGGTAAAATTTATCGTATTCCAATATTTACCAAATACCCAATTTTTACATTAAGTGCAGCCGCAGGTATAAAAGGCTTTTTAGGAGGTCAATACAATTACCAAAAAGTAGATTTAAGAATTGAGAAAAGAAATTATATGGGTAGACTAGGTTATGCAGATGCTACATTAGAGGGTGGATACACTTTTGGTCAGGTTCCTTTTCCTTTATTGACTGTGCATAGAGCTAACCAAACTTTTGCTTACCAGTTGAACTCGTATAATATGATGAACTTCTTAGAATTTGTAAGTGATCGTTATGCATCATTTACATGGGTTCAGCATTTTATGGGTATTGTGTTTAATAGAATTCCATTATTGAAAAAGTTGAAATTTAGAGAAGTTGCTTCTTTTAAAATTTTGTACGGAGGTGTAAGAAATGAAAACAATCCTGTATTGAATCCTTCCTTATTTGCCTATCCAACTATTAACGGAGTTACTTCAACTTTTGCCTTGGATCCGGCGAAGCCTTATATAGAAACAAGTGTTGGTGTAGAAAATATTTTTAATATCCTAAGAGTAGACTTTGTGAAGCGCTTGAGTTATTTGGATAATCCGGGCATATCACCTTATGGTATTAGGACAAGATTTAGGTTTGATTTTTAATTTGAGTAATTACTTTTTTAAGATTGTATTAAACAATGATGAATGAACCAGGCCAAACCAACATTTAGAGACAAAGCCCAGCAATTGATTTATTTTGTAATTAACCCTTTGGTTAAATTTTTAATCAAATTAGGATTAACCCCTAATGCAGTCACATTGATTGGGTTAATATTAAATATTTTGGTTACTGCTATTTTTATTGAAGGAGCGGAGAAGGGGCATAGAGGAGAATTGAGCTATATTGGTTGGGCTGGAGCAATGGTTTTATTTGCAGGTGTTTTTGATATGTTAGATGGTCAAGTTGCAAGGCTCGGAAAAATGTCCTCATCTTTTGGAGCATTATTTGATTCAGTATTAGATCGATATAGTGAGTTGGTTTTATTTTTAGGTATTTGTTATTACCTTATTGCTCATCATTATTTCTACAGTTCCTTATTTGCTTTTATTGCCATGATTGGATCTTTAATGGTAAGCTATACTAGAGCAAGAGCGGAAGGATTAGGTGTTGAGTGTAAAGAAGGTTTAATGCAAAGGCCTGAAAGGGTCATAACGATTGGGGTTACAGCAATTGCATGTGGTATAACAGCCTATTTTATTGGAGGAGATTATAAAGTGTACTTGCCAGGAACTAATGTGCAGGTATTTGAGACCATCTCTGTTTTTACTATCCCATTAACTATTATGGCGGTACTTACCAACTATACAGCTTTTAAAAGATTAATTGATGCTAAAGCTGCATTAGATTTAAAAGACAAGATTAAACAAGATGCTTAGTTGTGTGTTGATGAATTGATAATTGTAAAATGATTTTTCGAAGCATGAGAATACTATTTGTGTTATTAGGGTTGACTTTTCTTCAGTTCGACGGTTATGCGAAAATGCCTACTACTATGGACCCGCAGGATACTTTCCCTGTGCCAACCAATATAAAGAATCAATTATTTTATTTGCAAAGAACTACCAACACTAACACGGTTATTTATGCATTGAATATTAATGATAAAGGGGTTTTAGACGAAAGTAATCCTGTTAAAGTTTTTTGGATTAGGTATCCAGAGGGAGGCATGCAAAAAGATTTAAATTTTATACAGAAGGCATTTGCTTATGGAACTTTATCTAAGAAAAATAAAGATGGCAGTTTTACCATTCAATTAGTTGCATATAAGAAAAAGCCATTCACTTTAAAGAAATCTCCTTTGGATAATACTTATAAACTCTATACACTGATCAATAACAAAGAAGCTGAAATTAAACGGGTATTCATAAAAATTGATCCAGGGGGTTCATTGTTTAGCCCCAATATTGCCTATGTTGAAATGAAAGGGAAAGAAGCAATAAGCAGTAAACCAATCATGGAAAGATTTAAACCATAATTGAAACGCAACAATGCCACTCAATAAACAAAAGATAAAAGCTTCATTACTGGTCCTGATTTTTTCGGTAGGTTATTTACTATTATCTAATTTATTAATCGGATTTAAATCGGATCAACTGATTTTAGTAGGACTTTTTAACTTCATGTATTATTTGTCGAATATTACAAGAAAATTTATACTAGGGTTTACTGTCTTTATTGTTTTCTGGATCATTTTTGATTACATGAAAGCATTTCCTAACTATGAATATAATTCGGTAAGTATTCATGAGCTGTATCAGTTAGAAAAAAAACTTTTTGGGTTTCAATTAAATGGGATACTTGTTACCCCAAATGAGTATTGGCGTCTAAACTATTCTAACACTTTCGATATTATTGCTGGTTTTTTTTATTTAAGCTGGATTCCTGTTCCACTTACGTTTGCGGGGGTCTTATTTTTTTATAATAAGAGAGAGTTTTTCTATTTCTCATTAACTTTCTTATTAGTCAATTTAATCGGATTCTGTGTTTATTATATTTATCCTGCAGCTCCACCATGGTATGTTCAACAATATGGTTTTGATTTTATTGCAAATACCAAAGGGAACACAGCTGGACTATCAAGGTTTGATGCATACTTTGGGGTAGAAATTTTCAAGGGTTTGTACGAAAAAAGTTCTAACGTTTTTGCTGCAATGCCTTCTTTACATTCGGCTTATCCACTTATTGTCTTATTTTATGGTATCCGGAATAAATTGGGCTGGATTAATCTATTATTAGCTACTATCACAATTGGAATCTGGTTTGCTGCAGTCTATAGCAGTCACCATTATGTACTAGATGTGCTTGCTGGTATTACTTGTGCTTTGTTGGGTATATGGTTGTTTCAAAGATTGCTGCATACTAAAGGGTGGGTACACCATGCGATTGAAAAAGCGGTCAAAGCGCTTAGTTAAATGGAGCGCAAATTCTTCTTGCAATCGGAATCAGTAAGAGCGGGAATACAAATGCTGCAACTACATCAATTGTGTAATGAACGTGTTGTACAAGCACCAATATACCTACTACAACAGCACCTGTAAAAACGATGAGTTGGTCTTTTCTCTTTCTTAAGCATAATGCTAAACAAACAAGTGTTGCAGTATGACCTGAAAAGAATAAGTCTTTGGTTATAAATTTTGCTCCATAAAACTGATTAGTAATTGGATCAATCAATTCAATTAAGTCAGTTGGGGGTTCTAGCGGGACTAAATAAATACTTATGATTCTTGAAATGGATAAAATATTAAATCCCCAAATAATTAATAGAATAAGTGCTGGATCTTTAAAACTTTTAATTAAGTACCATAAACTTAAAGACCAAATAATAATAAATGTGGGTATAGAAACATTCGCACTTGCTATAAAGTTTAGAACCAAGTCATTTAATACAATACCTTTTCTAGCTTCAATAAAAGCAAAATAATAGGGTAGAAACGCAATTAACAAGCCTAATAGAATTAGCCCTCCCGCCAATTTATTGCGAAATTGTTTATTTCGTAAATATTGGCCCCAAGTCTTTTTCGTCATTCGGCAAAAGTAGGACTAGTAATGCCAACGAACAAATGCTTCCATTGCTGCATATTTAGTCATTCCTAAAGCTGCATACAAATTAGCTGTATTGGCATTTCTATCTTCCGCTCTTTGCCAAAATTCTCGATTGTCTGCTCCTTGGAAAGGAACCATGTCTTTTTGAGATTGGTGTATAAATATGCCAAAACGTTTTTTCTTTACCTGGTCTGGGCTCATTGGTATAGCCATTTCAATTTCTGCAATATCCCATTCTTGCCAAGCCCCTTTGTAAAGCCAAACCCAACAGTCTTTAATCCAATCATCGCCAGCGGCTTTAATCCGCCTAAGCGCTTCAAATACTGCTTCTAAACAAACCCGATGTGTTCCATGCGGATCTGCCAAGTCTCCCGCACAATATACTTGATGAGGTTTTAATTTTCTTAGCAACTCCATAGTGATTAAAATATCGTCTTCGCCCAATGGCTTTTTTTCTATGGTGCCTGTTTCATAAAATGGCATATTCATAAAATGCCAACGTCCTTCGGGTAGTCCAACGTATCTGCAAGTTGCTTTTGCTTCGCCTCTTCTAATTAATCCTTTTATAGCCCGGATTTCTCTGGTATCCATTTGGTCTTTCTTTTTGGAAGAAATAAATTGTTCAGCAGAAGATAATTGTTCAATACTCTTACTATTATCCATTCCAAACATTTCTTCAAAACCAACCGCAAAGTCGATAAATCGGGTTACGAATTCATCAGTAACTGCAATATTGCCGCTGGTTTGATAGGCTACGTGCACTTCATGTCCTTGGTCGTGCAAACGCATAAAAGTTCCTCCCATACTGATGATATCGTCATCTGGGTGTGGTGAGAAAATTAAGCAACGCTTAGGATGTGGCTCAGATCGTTCAGGATGCGCTGGAATCACCGCATTGGGTTTTCCTCCGGGCCATCCAGTAATTGAATCTCTGAGCATATAAAACACTTGCAAATTAATTTCATAAATATCATCTTGCTCTACCAATAAATCGGATAATCCGTTCTCTGTATAATCAAGAGAAGTAAGACTTAACACAGACTTATTTAATTTAAGTGCAAGATTAACAACGGCTCTTTTGATCATTGCGTCGGTCCAAACGCAATCACCTGTTAACCATGGAGATTTTATTCTTGTAAGTTCAGTAGATGCAGCTTCATCAATTATAAATGTACAATCATTGTGCTGCTGTAAAATACTTGCAGGAATACTTTCAGTAATATTTCCTTCCACTGATTTGGCAACAATACTAGCTTTGTTTCCCCATGCCAGCAAAATGATTTTTTTAGCTTTTAAAATGCTGCTAATACCCATAGTTACCGCAAGCCTAGGAACTTTGGTAATGGTTTGAAATTCGTAAGAATTGGCAATTCTTGTACTATTCTCTAAATTAACTAATCTTGTTTTAGACAAGATACTTGAACCCGGTTCATTAAATCCAATATGTCCGTTTTGACCAATACCTAAAATTTGTAAGTCAATTCCTCCAGCAGCTTCAATTGCTTGCTCATAAGAAGCGCAGTAATTTTTCATATCTGCCTTTGAAACATTCCCATTTGGCAAGTGAATATTATTAGGATCGATATCTATATGATTAAACAAGTTTCGATGCATAAAGCTCCAATAACTTTGATATGCATCTTTATCAATAGGGTAGTATTCGTCTAAATTAAACGTGATAACGTTTTTAAAGCTCAAGCCCTCTTCTTTATGCATTCTAACCAATTCTGCATACATTTTGATGGGGGTAGAACCTGTAGCCATTCCCAATACCACCATTTCCCCCTTTGCTGCTTTTTGTTGGATCAGCTGGGCAATTTGCTGTGCAGCATAAATTGATCCATCTACTGCTGTTGGATAAATCTTTACTTCAATTTTTTCAAATGAGTCTACCATATTGAACTTGTTTTGCATAGCTAATATACGTTAAAGCATCATAAATCTGCAATAATAAAGCAGCATTTTGCGGTATTTTAAGGTTTTTTTGTCGGTTCTGTGCTGTTATTAACCGGATCAAAATAGGCTTTGCTGTAATTTATCCCTAACCAATCGTACCTTTTGAATTGATTAACCAGTCTTTTTTCAAAATTAGACCAGTTCTTTTTTTCTTTAGGACTCCAAAGAACTTCGCTTAAAGCACTTATTCTAGGAAAGATTTGGTATTCTACTTTCTTAGTATTGGTCATATATTCAGTCCAAACATTGGCTTGAGCCCCTAAAACATATTTTGCATCTTCTGCTGAAAGCGCTTTTGGAATAGGATCATAACTGTACACTTTTTGAAGGGTAGTATATCCGCCAATAGTAACGGAGTCTTCATTCTTTGATTGCTTATGATCAAAATACATCCAACCTCCTGGTGTCATGATTACATTGTGTTTTTGTTTAGCAGCTTCAATTCCACCTTCTTCTCCTCTCCAGCTCATTACAGTTGCATTAGGAGCTAATCCTCCTTCTAATATCTCATCCCATCCAATGATTTGTTTGCCTTTGCTGTTTAAGTATTTCTCTACTCTTTGTATAAAATAACTTTGTAAGCCATGCTCATCTTTTAGCCCCTTTTCTTTAATTAATTGTTGGCAGAAGGCAGATTTTTTCCAAGCTTCTTTAGGACATTCATCGCCGCCAATATGAATATATTTTGAAGGGAATAATTGAATCACTTCATCAAATACATTTTCTAAGAATTTAAAAGTAGTTTCAGTTGGAGCAAAAACATCTTCAAATACACCCCATGTCTGTTGTACTTGTTTACCCTTAGTAGAACCATTCCAAGCTATTTTAGCTGGCACTTTTGTGCTTGAATCTGGAAAACAGCTTAATTCTGGATAAGCAGCAATCGCAGCAGAAGAGTGGCCAGGCAATTCAATTTCAGGGATAACTTCTACATATCTATCTGCAGCATATTTTACAATTTCTTTAATTTGAGCTTGCGTATAATAACCACCATAACGAGTATTGGTATTGCCTGTTCCAGGGTATCTACCAATAGTGGTTCCATTTCTATAAGCACCTATTGATGTTAATTTTGGATATTTCTTTATTTCGATTCTCCACCCTTGATCTTCTGTAAGATGCCAATGAAAAGTATTCATCTTATGCATGGCAATAAAATCAATGTATTTTTTTAGGAACTCTACTGGAAAAAAATGTCTAGCAACGTCTAAATGCATACCTCGATAAGCAAATCTCGGTTGGTCTTTCACCCATAATTGTGGAATTGCAAGGCTGTTTGTTTTGGCAAATGGGAATAATTGAATCAAAGACTGAACGCCGTAAAATACTCCAGTTTCATTGTCTCCCTCTATAATAACGCCATTGTTTTTTACTTCTAAATGATATGCGCCAGCAATAGGATAATCTAGTCTTGCATATGATAAAACGATATTTCCATTATTGTTTGCAGTAGTTGAAATGGGTAAAACCAACCCGTACATTTTCTTTAAATATGCTTGGAGAAATTTAGCAGATTTATCTAAGCCACTTCCTTTGGTTACAATTGCCGTCTTAGTATTTACAATAAAACTTCCTTGTCCCATTTTTAATTCAGCTGGTTCTGGAATGATTGGGCTATCCTGTGAAAAACCAGATAAAGTACAGAACAAGCAAATGATGAGTAAGCAATGCTTCATGGTATTTTATTATTCGTTAGGAGATAAAAATAAAAAAGATTCCTCTGAATGAGGAATCTTTTATTATGTTATATGAAAGACCTTTATGTAGAAAACAACTAAAGAACCTTAGTAAGTTTAATTAAGTTAGTTGGTAAATGTTGGTCAATTGGGGTACTACCTGTATTGATTACAGCATCACCTGATTTTACGAAGCCTCTTTGTTTTAGAATATCAATTTGATCTGCTACAATATCATCTAAACTTTCTTCTTCTGCATAATGAAATGCCCGCACGCCCCAGCTTAAACTCAATTGATTTACTAATGATTTTTCTTTAGTAAAAATAAATAGGGGAGAAGATGGTCTGTAACTGCTCAACATAAATGCAGTATAACCACTCAATGTCATACCAATAAGTGCATTTGCAGAAACGTCTTCAGCCATTTTAGCTGCATTGTAACAAACAGCATCACTATAAAAAGATGGTGAATGTGGCTGTGGTTTTAAGTCTTCTGACCTATTATATCTGTATTCTTTTTTCTCAACCTCTACAATAATTTTACGCATGGTTTCTACCACTAATGCAGGATGTTGACCTGCAGCAGTTTCACCACTTAACATTACAGCATCTGCTCCTTCTAGTACCGCATTAGCAACGTCTGTAATTTCGCTTCTATTGGGCTTAACGCGGTCAATCATGCTCTCCATCATCTGGGTAGCTACAATAACTGGCTTAGCGCGATGAATACACTTACGAATCAATTCTTTTTGAATCAATGGAATTTGTTCAACAGGAAGCTCCACTCCTAAATCACCACGAGCAACCATGATGGCATCACTTTCTAAAATAATGTCACGAATATTCACCAAAGCTTCGGGTTTTTCAATCTTCGCAATGATTTTAGTTTTACTTTTTTTCTCGTCTAATTTGCTTCTTAAAATAACAATGTCTTTAACGCTTCTTACAAAGCTTAAAGCAACCCAATCGCATTGTTGTTCTATAATAAATTCTAAGTCTATTAGATCCTTTTCAGTTAATGCAGGTAATGAAATTTTGGTGTCTGGTAAGTTTAATCCTTTTTTAGAAGACAATATACCTCCTAAAGTAACAACTACTTTTACATCTCCATTTTTTTCTATTCCAGTAACTTTAACTTCAATCTTACCATCGTCTATCATTATCAAGTTTCCAATCACTACATCGCCAGCAAGATTGGGATAGGAAACATAAATTTTCTCTTTGGTACCAATGCATTTCTCGTTGGTAAAAGTTAAAATATCTCCTACTTGTAGGTCTAATGCATTATTCTCAATTTCTCCTACTCTAAGTTTAGGACCTTGTAAATCGGCTAAAATAGCAATATTGTATGGCTGTGTTTTGTTGATATTTCTGATATGATCAATAATTGCCAACTTGTCTTCGTGACTACCATGCGAAAAGTTTAATCTAAATACGTTTACGCCCGCTTTTACGAGATTTAATAATTGATCGTATGAATCACAAGCAGGTCCTACCGTTGCAACAATTTTTGTTTTATGCATCACGTGCTTAATGCCCGCTTCTCTGTCCATTTCTTTGTGCAAGTACTTCTCTAAATTCTTTGACATTTTGTTGTTTTAATTTTTTATTGAGGGTTTAACTAGCTAATATTTTTACAATTCTGAGCCAATCTTCAGAAATTTTTTGTTTGGCTTTAATTGCATGGTCTAATGGAGTGTAGTGTAATTGATTATTTAAAATACCCACCATCACATTATGAGTGCCATTTATTAAACATTCAACTGCCGCGAATCCCATTCTACTTGCAATTAATCTATCTAAACAAGTAGGAGATCCTCCTCTTTGTATATGACCTAGAATACAAACTCTTGTATCTGCGTTTGGAAGCCTTTTCTTAATGATGCTAGAAATTTCATTTGCACCATATTTATCACCTTCAGCAACTACAATAATATTTACTAATTTCTTTCTTTTTTCTTGTTCAGATAAAGACTGTATGAGTTCTTCAATATCTGTTTCAGTTTCAGGTATTAATATATTTTCAGCTCCTGTTGCTATACCGCTATGTAAAGCAATGTATCCTGCATCTCGTCCCATTACTTCAACAATGAATAATCGATCGTGTGCATCGGCCGTATCCCTTATTTTGTCAATGGCATCTACGGCAGTATTAACAGCAGTGTCAAATCCTATGGTAAAGTCACTGCCTGCTATGTCTTTATCTATCGTTCCTGGTAATCCAATACAAGGGATGTCAAATTCATTACTGAATTTTTGTGCACCTTTAAAACTACCATCCCCTCCTATAATTACTAAACCATCAATGCCTCTCTTCTTCAGGTTGTTATACGCTAATTTTCTGCCTTCCGGTTCCATAAAAACCATCGATCTCGCAGTTTTTAAAACGGTACCACCTCTTTGTATAATATTAGCTACAGATCTTGAATTCATGGGGTGAATATCATCGTCTATCATGCCACTGTATCCTCTCATGATACCGAATACTTCTAATCCATTATAATTTCCAGTTCTAACTACAGCTCTAATGGCAGCATTCATTCCTGGTGCATCCCCACCAGAAGTCAACACTCCAATTTTGGTTACTTTTTTACTGCCCATGTTTTTCAATCTCTTTATTTATCAGACAATCTGTTCTAATCTTAATGTGTACTGTATACACGGAATTCCAAAAATACGGATTTGAAAGCACATTGCCTTGTAGAGATATTACTTGGTTTATAGTGGTATGAAATAATAAAAACTTACTAACGTATGTTAGTGAAATATGTCAACTTAACGTTAATTTTCATAAACTTTCAGTTGTTTACGGAATGTTTTATATTTAAATATTGCCATTTTAAATTTACTAAATATGCGTTTTATATTTTCTCTGATTTTTTTCTTGTTAAGTTTTTCTATTCATGCGCAACAAAAAGAAATTGATAGTTTAAAAAACGATATACGTACGTTGAAGATTGACTCTCTGAAAATAAAGTCATATTATCGTTTAGCCAGTTTTTATATTAAAACAGAGGATTCAACTAATGCGGATAATAGTTATCGATTTGGAATTCAAATTGCCAAAAAGCAAGGGAAGCATTTTTGGGTTGTATATGGGTTAAATGAATTAGGCTATTTATTAGAAATAACAGGCAATCCATCCGCGGCATTAAATATTTATCAAGAAGCTATATCATTTGGGAGGAAAAATGCGGTTTTAGGAGAACGAGCTAGAGCTTTTTCTAATTTATCCTTTGTTTATGGAAGCTTATTTCAGGCTGATAAGTCCATTGAAGCAATAGATTCTTCACTAGCTATTTATAGAACCCTTGGATTCAAAAAAAACATAGCAGGTGCTTTAAACAATTTGGGAGCTAAATATCTTGATCAATTCAAATTCGAAAAAGCGCTTTCCTACTTTAATGAAGCCATTATTATTTGTGAAGAAATCAATGATAAAAAAAACTTAACGCTAATATATCTGAATATTGGATTAATTAATATCGAAACAAAAAAATTTGATATTGGTATTGAATATTTGAATAAATCAAAAAAATTATCAGAATTGCAGAATGATATCAATAATGTTGTTTTAGTCAATTATAATATTTCAAAAGCATATCATGATAAAAAGGAGTATTCAGTTGCTATTTCATCATTAGAAGAATATTTACCAAAAGCAGAGAAGATTAGGCCCAGAAAATTATATGCTAATTATCTTAATTTACTAGCCACCTGTTATAGAGGGATTAAAAATTATGATAATGCTAGAACGTTTTTTTTGAAGTCATTTACTGAAATGCAATTGCAAGATAATTTTGAAGGACTAGCGGTAAACTATTCAAATTATGCTTCTATGCTTGCAGAAAGGGGTGATTATGATAGTGCGCTTGTTTACTTATCTAAGGCAAATTTTATTATAAAAAAATACAAGGAGTTCGACAAGTATCAACCACAAGTTTTTGAATCTATTGCACAAATCTATTACAAGCAAAAAAAATATGCTGAAGCATTTGCGTACCAAGACTCGCAAATAGTTAAAAAGGAGGAGTTTATTAATGATGTTTCTAACGCTAAACTCCTTGAATTACAAACGAAATATGAGACAAGCCAAAAAGAAAATAAAATCAAACTACTCTCTCGGGAAGATTCAATAAATAATTTAAAAATTTTAAACCAACAGTTAGTCATTAATCAAGCTAAATTTCAACTTACACAACAAAAGCTTGCATTAACAGGAGCTCAACTTCGTTTGGCTGAAGACAGTTTACTATTGTTTAGTCAAAATGAAACTATCCTTAATAATCAATTAGAAGCTGCCCTTAAAACAGATAAAATTAATGAACTTACAAAAACAGGATTAAGGAAAGAATTGGTTTTGCAAAAACAAGAATCGGCAATAAAGCAAAAAAATGCAACAATATTGATTATTGTCATTCTTGCCCTTTTATTATCCTTGACTGGATTTGCATTTTACAAGAAAAAACAAATCGAGCAAAAGCGGGTATTTGAAACAGCTCAAGCGAAACAAAGAGAAGATTTGGCTAAAGCTGTAATTGAGGCGGAGGAGTCTGAAAGAAAACGAATTGCAGGTGATTTACATGATGGCATTGGTCAACTATTTAGCGCTGTTAAAATGAATTTGAATGGATTATTGGAACGAGTTGATTTGCCAAAAACGGAAGATAAGTTTTTGGCCGAGAAAACTTTGGCTCTAGTAGAAGAAAGCTGTAAAGAAGTAAGGGTTTTAAGTCATAAAATGATGCCTAATTTTCTATTGAAATCAGGTATTGCCAGTGATATTAGAAGTTTTATCGAAAAAATAGATGAACAAAAATTAAAAATTCACTTTGAATCTATCGGATTCAAAGATCAACTGGAGTTTAATGAAGAAGTTATATTGTATAGGGTAATTCAAGAGCTCATTAACAACGTTATTAAACATGCAAATGCAAATGAATTGGGATTAATTCTTGAAAAGACTAGCCATCAAATTAGTGTGATTTTAACCGATAATGGAGTTGGTTTTAATTATGAAGAAGGTAAAGCAAAAGATGGGCTAGGCTTGAAAAATATCTTAATTAGGGTAGCTTATTTAAAGGGTAATATTCAATTCTCCCCTAATATGCCAAGCGGAACAAAGGTTCAAATTACAATCCCCATCACTTAAAATACTACATATGAGTTATTGAATACCCAATGCTGATTAATCATTTTTGTATAGTTAAATTTTAAAACAGTAAATAATTAAACAAACAAAAATGAAAAAGCTTCTATTAATTCTTTGTGTTAGTCTTTTTACCATAAGTGCATGTAATAAAGAGGGTGATTCACCCAATGATCAAACTAGTGCTGGCTGGACTTTAGGAGGTAGTAATTTTAGTCAAGTTTTATCTCGGAAAGTTCCTTCAGGTGTTTTTGTTGCATATCAAGCATGGGATAAAATTCCAACTTCTGCTGAAAGTGCGGCCAACTCAAATTCATTTGTAGCTTTAAATGGAGTGACAGTTATGTTTAAATCGACTCCAACAGCAGGGAAATATAAAATTGTTATTACCCCCGATCCGTCAATGCTTAATGCGGATGAATTAATGATTAGTGTAGAAGATAAGACAAGAAATAAACGTTATGCATCAACTGCAACTTCTGTTTTAGCTGATGTTACAGTTAATGGTGGGAAAGTAACTATTAAGGTTCCTACTACAAAAGTATTACAACAGGGTTTATTAGGTGGAGAAACACTAGATTTTTCATGTACATTGGTTGAGCAATAATTAGTCCTTTGGGCCTAGTATATTAAAATATTATTATGGATAAGATTCGAGTTGCCATTGTTGATGATAAAAGATTTTTGCGATCTAATTTGGCAGATCAGCTCCAATATTCAAATCAAATTGAAGTTGTTTTAACAGCTGGGAATGGGATTGATTTTCTTCAACAAATGGAAAATCTTTCAAGTGCTCAATATCCTTTAGTTGTTCTCATGGATATTGAAATGCCGGAAATGGATGGCTTAGAAACGGTGTTGATTGCAAAGGAAATTTATCCTGATATACAATTTTTGATGCTAACCGCATTCAGTGAAGACGAAAAAATATTTGAAGCGGTTAAAGTAGGCGCAAGTGGTTATCTTTTAAAAGATGAATCAATTTCAAAGATCATTGCTTTCATTAAAGAATTATTAAATGAAGGCACTGTTCCAATGTCTCCAATTGTTGCAAGGAAGACTTTAATGATGCTTAAGTCGGTCAACAACCATGATTTACCTGAACATAAAGCTGATACGCCTTCTGTTTTGTCTGAAAGGGAAATGCAAATTTTGGAAGGTATTGTAGACGGCTTAAACTATCACCAGGTTGCCGATAAGTTATTTATCAGTCCGCATACGGTACGAAAGCATATAGCCAATATTTACGAAAAGCTACATGTTTCAAATAAAACTGCCGCTATAAAGATTGCACTAAAAAAAAATTGGTTTAAACGATCATAGTTCCAGATCCTGCTTTATTTAAGTAAAAATAATTTATTATACAATCAGAGGGGGATTGTATTTTAAATAGAAGGCGCCAGTTGGCGCCTTCTGCATTTTTAGTATATGTATTTTTCGTAGCATTGCCATATGAAAATAGCAATAACCGGCGCGAATGGATTTACTGGTCAACATGTTACTCAATTCTTTGCAAATAAAGGATTTCAAGTACATGCAATTTCTAGGGGAGCCGCTCGATTTGCAACACAAAGTCCAATTCAATATCATTCTTGCGATCTTACAGATATGCCTTCTGTCGAAATGGTATTCGATAGTATTCGACCCGATTGGATTATTCATATTGCTGCAATGAGTAAACCCGATGAATGCCATGTTAATCCAGAAAATTGTTTATTGCAGAATGTGCAGGCTACAATTCATTTAGGTGAAGCAGCATTAAAATATCAATCTAGATTTATCTATTTTTCTACCGATTTTATTTTTGGTGAAAATGGACCTCATGGTGAAGAAGATCAAGCAGCTCCGCTTAATTTTTACGGTGAAAGTAAATTACAAGCAGAAATTTGGGTGAAGCAGCATATACCGAAATATGTAATTGTAAGGCCTGTTTTTATTTATGGTCCTGAATTGCCTGGTTCTAGACCAAGTTTTATTCAATGGGTGCAAAAACAGTTATTGCAAGGGAATTCAATTAAAGTGGTTAATGATCAGCAACGAACCCCCACTTTTGTAAATGATATATGTGAAGGCTTAGAAACAATCATTGTAGAAAACCATAATGGAATTTTTCATTTAGCTGGAGCTGAAATTATTACCCCTTATGAGATGGCTATAGAAGTTGCGAATTGCTTGTCTTTGAACCCCAATTTAATTGAAGCCGTAGACAGTAGTAGTTTTCCTGAGCCTGTAAAAAGGGCCAAGCAATCTGGACTTAAAATTGATAAAGCTAGTAAGGTATTAAACTACAAACCCCACTCTTTTGCAGAGGGGGTTCGTAAAAGTTTCTAAGTTTGTTAATGTGCCAAAAACAAACCATACTATTTAAGTGGTAAGAATATTTCAGCCATCATACACCTAGCACTACCGCCACCATTGGTTTCTATAGTCGTAATATCGCTATGTATGATTTTATTGAACACATGAATCTTTTCTATTTGGTCTGGTCTTAATGCATTAAATGCTTGGCTAGACATGACTAAAAATTTCTCTCCTTTAGCATTATGAACTTGTAACATGTTCCCAGCAAATTGATTCATCTGACTAAAATCAATTTCAATGATTATTTTTCCTGAGTGTTGTATTGATGCAATTACATTATTTTTTTCTTCAACATCTCTAATGGAGTCTAAACAAATGACAACATAATCATCGGCCACGCACATCATAACGTTTGTATGATAAATAGGATCACCTGCTGCGTCTACTGCAACAAATGATACTCCTTTAAAATGCATGGTTGTACAAAATTCATCTAAAACCAATTGGTTCGTTCTAGGGGAGAGGCAAGCATAGGCAATTTTATTTTCTCTGTCCAGAACCATGCTACCAGTGCCTTCTAGAAAAAGTGAATCATTCTCATGTCTTGTAAAATCATTGGTATGGGTTATTACAAATTTTTGTTGAATGGCTGTTAAAACAGAGGGTTTTCTTTCTAACCTTCTGTTAATTGCAAACATTGGGTAGAGGCAAATGCTTCCATCATCATGAAAAGAAATCCAATTGTTCGGGAAAATAGAGTCAGGAGTATGCGGATTAGGGCTGTCTTCTACCACTGTAACGTCTATATCATGGGCTCTTAAAACAGTGATGAATTGTTCAAATTCTTCTCTGGCCTTAGTTTGTACGTTAGACTGATCTGATTTGTTTTGAAAACTATTATTTACGGCTGTTTCATCATTAAAACTGAAATGAACAGGTTGTATCATTAATAAGTGACTAGTATGTTGCATAGTTGATTTAATTAATAGGTTCTCTCCAAAGAGGCATACTCATGCAATGAAATCCACCTCTTGCTCTAGATAATTCAGCAGATGGCATTAAAATAAAAGTATCTTTTATTTGGTCGGTACTGATACTGCCATCCTCTAATTGTTGTAATAATTCTTTTACTCCAATAATAGTAAAACCCGCATTTCTGAATGCTTCGGTGGTTTTATCATTTCTATCGTAACCCAAAACAACCCCTTCTTTTAAGGCCAATAAATTACAAGAGTCTGTCCATTGTTCTCTTGCACTGTAGGGGAATTCGTTATTTCCAGAAAAAATAAAACGTACTTCATTGGTACATTTTAAATCCGTTTTACTAATATCTACCAATAAGTCTTCTAAGCTTTCAAAGGAAATAGGATTTTCGGGATTACTTCTATGAAATTGTAAAATTTTAATCTTTTCTTCCTTTTTAATTTCAAGAATTCTTTCTACTGCAGATTCGTCTTCATGCTTCACCGCTTTTCTAGAGAAGTTTCCTAACATGACCCATACATCTCTTTTTACTTGCGTAAAAACAGTGTCTATATGCATGTAATCTCTTTTCTTAGGAATTTTTACGATGGTAACTTTGTCCATCAATCCCATTTCAAAAAGGGTTTGTGTTATTTTAACAGCAGCTTCCGATGAAGTTCTTTCGCTTACTCCAACCAGAATATGATTCTCACTCACAACCATGATATCCCCACCTTCTAAAGTGATTTTTCTTTCATCGTCTTCTTTTGGCAATAAAAAGCTATGATGCGAATCGGATAATTCTATTATTTTCTTTGTATAGTCAGCAAATAATGGATGATTAAAGAAAATATATTTTGCCAACAAAGCTTCTCTTGTTCTAGCTTTTTTTGCAGGCTTATTCAATAGGACATGATCTTTAATCGTAATGCCAATATCACGTGTAAATATAAAGTTGGGAATTGGCGCAAATAAAAGCTGTCTTTCTTGTGAAGTTCCTGAGATTAGCGTTTTTGCCAATTCAGTTGGTTCGTAATTCAATAGTTCATTTTGTGTTTGATAAGTACACCCTTCAATTGCACAAACAGATGACACCAATTTGGTTTTGATATCTTTGTTTTCAAGTAGTTCAGATAGTAGCCATTGTAGTTCAATCACTTTATCTGATTTATAAAAATCATTGTTTTCAGGCTTGTAAAAACTGCGTTTGTTCTCAGGATGATCAATCTCAGCTAATTTTCCTTTTATTTTTTCGGGATCTAAAAAGTAAAGCAATATTTTAGTGTAATAATCGTACTCATCTTTTCGAATAGTGTCTAAATGTACAATGTCTTCAAAAAGCCAATCTTGGGCTTTTGATGGGACTACTTTTCCTAATCCACTATCAGGACTATGAACCAATAATCGTTTTAGGGTGCCAATTTCGGAAGTAACAGAAACTTTCATATAAAAAATTTATAAATGCATGAATGAATAAAACAGTTCTTCAAGTAATATTTTATTACATGAAGCAGGTAGTTCAATACCTGTTAATCATCAATTTGATGTTGTATAGATCTTATTTAAAGCCCCTTCAATGATCAGGCATTGGGTTCAAGCCCCTGTACATCCATGCAAAATGGGATGTCAAAAAAGATATGGTAGAACAATGGTTCACTAAATGCAAATTACAATTTTATTTCAAATGGCAATTTCCCATTTAAACTGCCAGACGATTTCAAGGGTTTAAAACGAACAAACATATCTTCCGTATACCATTTCTCTTGATGGGTTTTCTTCACTACTTCAGCGTGTTCTTTCATCTTATAAGCAAATTGTCTCATTTGTTCTTTGCTCTCCCAAATACTAAATGTAGCTTGTTTTATCCAAGGCACTTCTCCAATTCCTACCGAAGTAACAAACCCCTCTGCACTGGCCATTTGATTAGCAATTGCATCTACATGAGACCAAAAACGGCCTAATTGTGAAAGTCTGATGGTTGCCCTTGTTAGAATCCCAATTGGGCCTTCATAGTTAGTTTGTTTGGGTAAAGAACCGAATACTTCTTTGCCATCCCAAGTACCATGCCCTTCAATCGGCTCAAGTTGTAGCTCCCATATTTCTACACCAAATAATTTCCACCATGCTTTAACAAAAGTTGGTCTAAAGCCGGCATCAGCTGTTTCGCTTATACTTAATAAAGCCCATTGTCTCCAATCAGGTGTTTTGTCGAAAGTGCCATTGCGGCCACAACCCATTAGTTTGTAGAAATGAATTTTACTGCTAAGCCAAAGCGGAAGTCTAAATAAAGCCATTGATAAAAAACCTGCCCAACCCAAATAACTGGGGTACCTAACTATACTTAAAGTAGCAATCATACATTAAATTAAACTAATTTTCGGCAATGAAAAGGGTCATACAACATATCAAACATTTGGTTAACACCAGAACCAATTCAATAGTTGTAAGAGGGTCAGCACTTTCGCAACTTCCAATCATCGAAAATGCATTTATTGTAGTTGAAAATGGGATTATTCAAGCATATGGCACAATGCATGAATTAACTGTTGATCATATGTCTGGGGCTGAGGTGATTGATGCCGCCGGTTCATCTGTTCTTCCTTGTTGGTGCGACAGCCATACGCATTTGGTTTTTGCAGCAAGCAGAGAAGATGAGTTTGTTCATAAAATTAATGGGCTAACCTATGCTGAAATTGCAGCAAAAGGAGGAGGGATACTAAATTCTGCTAGGAAAATAGCCCAATCAACGGAAGACGAATTGTATTTGCAAGCAATGACAAGATTGAACGAGTTGATGAAACTGGGAACAGGCGCAATTGAAATCAAAAGTGGCTATGGGCTTAATACAGACAACGAATTAAAAATGCTGCGCGTTATAAAACGCATAAAGGAAACTGCTCCTATTCCAGTAAAAGCAAGTTTTTTAGGTGCGCATACATATCCTTTGGAATTTAGAGAAAATCACGAAGGATACATTGATCAAATAATCAATGAAATGTTACCGATCATTGCAGACGAGCAACTGGCTGATTATATAGATGTTTTTTGCGAGGAGGGATTTTTTAGTGTAGCTGAAACCCAGCGAATTTGCGAAGCTGGTATTGCATATGGACTAAAACCCAAAATTCATGCGAATCAATTAAATGCGTCGGGTGGGGTAGAGCTAGGGGTAAAATTGGGAGCTATTTCTGTTGACCATCTTGAAACCATGAATGATTCAGCAATCAGCGCATTGAGCCAATCGGTTACAATTGGTACTTTATTGCCAACGGCAGCTTTTTTTCTAAGAATGCCTTATCAGCCAGCAAGAACGCTAATCAATGCCAATGCAGCTTTGGCCCTTGCATCCGATTTTAATCCAGGATCTAGCCCAAGTGGAAATATGAATTTTGTAGTTGCCCTTAGTTGCATACAAATGAAGATGTTACCAGAAGAAGCCATCAACGCAGCTACGATCAATGGTGCATTTGCTATGGAATTAGCCAATGAAGTAGGCAGTATCACCATTGGTAAACGGGCTAATTTGATTTTCACACACCCCATACCTTCATTGGCCTATATGCCCTATGCTTTTGGGAGTAATTTGATTCAAAAGGTTATGATTAATGGTCAGTTTATTTAATTATATTTAAGTAACAGAATTGTTCATTTAAACTTTTGACCATGCACCATTTTAAGTTTTATAATAAACAGGATATTCTTTCTGTAACAAAAATTCGCCGTTTTGAAACCAAGTTAGGTGAGCGGGTGCAGGTCGTTGCTAATCCATCAACTATAGAAGCTAGCCTGCAAGCAAGTCCTGCCAATTATATTATACTAGGAATACCAGAAGATATTGGCGTAAAAGCCAATGGAGGAATAGGAGGGACTGATAGTGCTTGGTTGGCATTTCTAAAAGCTTTTTTAAATATCCAAAGCAATGATTTTTTAGAAGGCAGTAATATGATGGTATTAGGTCATTTTGATTTTTCCACCATCGCAGAATTGATAGATCAAAACGCTTTTAATGAAGAAGAGAAAATGGCTGCATATCGACATGCAGTAAATACCATTGATGATGCGGTAGAGCAGCTAATACACTTGATTACACAAAATAAAAAAATACCCATTGTTATTGGCGGAGGTCATAATAATGCATATCCATGCATAAAGGGAGCGGCAAAAGGTTTTTATAAAGCAGGAGTAATACCTATTGCACAAATTAATGCGATTAATTTAGATGCGCATGCCGATTTTAGACCAATGGAAGGAAGGCATAGTGGAAATGGGTTTACTTATGCTGAAGAAGATGGATATTTAGAAAAATACTGTGTAATTGGGTTGCACGAAAATTATATTCCTCAAAACGTATGGATGGATATGGTCAATAACCCATTCATCGATTGCATTACTTATGAAGACATATTTGTGCATGAAAAAAGAACTTTTATTCAAGCAGTAGCACATGCAACATCATTCACTGATGATACATTATGCGGTATCGAATTAGATATGGATGCTATAGCTGATACTTTGTCTAGCGCTCATGCTAAAATAGGTATTACGCCTATGCAAGCGAGGCAGTATATGCAATATACAGCTGCTGATACCAAGGCAGCTTACTTACATATTTCAGAGGGTGCAGTACAATTATCAACTGGCGAGAAAGACCCAGGAACGGGCAAATTAATCAGCTACTTAGTGAGCGATTTTATCAAGGGGCATATGATATATTAACTTTTATTTTACAGTTTAATTTTTTTACTGTGCTTACTCGTCGTACATTTGCGGCGGAATTGAGCAACGATTAAGAATCAAATATACAGGTAGACAAATAGAAGGCCATTCTATTCTAACGATTACGACAATTTTCCTACCCTGCTCAAAAACATTTGTAAAAAATTAAAATAGTAATACAATGAAAGGTGAAGTTATGCCTTCTATCGTACAGATGGATAAGGCGCATTTAAACGAATTAGTACAAGAAGTAAGAGAAACTTTGGCAACAGACATGTTTGTTCAAAACAGAGAAGAAAAAAAGAAAGCATTTCGTGCAGTTGATCTTTGGAAGATTCACAGAGAAATGAAGTCTGCAAATAGAAATTTTAAATCACAATTCTAGTTGCAGAAAACTTATTAAAATCCGCTGTGCAGGACTCAATGCTCAGCGGATTTTTTATTTAGCCGATTTGCTTAAATCCCATTTAACATAGTCTTTAAAATAACTGCTATTCCAAAATTGATATCTTGGAATGGCTGTTCTCTCAATTCTTTTTAAAAAATCTGCGTAGTTCTTTTTTTCAGAATTACTCCAAAGTGTTTCACTTAAAGCAGTCATTCTAGGGAGTATCATATAGTCTACCTTTTTTTCATTACTCATATATTCTGTCCAAACATTGGCTTGTCCACCTATAATTTTATTGCTTAGTCCTTTTTGAATTACAGCAGCTGGTATAGGATTATAATTGTATACAGCTTCTAAAGGGTTGTAACCGTGAATGGCTAAACTGTCTTTGGAATCTAAGGACTGATAATGATCAAAATAAAATGGTTTGCCAGGTGTATTGATCACTTTGAATCCTTTACTTGCTGCTTCAATAGCTTGTTTTTCAGTTCCCCAGTTCATTACAATGGTTGAAGTGTCTAAATCACCTTCATTAATTTCATGCCAACCAATGGTTTGTTTGCCTTTTGTTTTAACATGATTGGCAATAAACTCAATAAAATAGGTTTGTAATGCAGTTTCATTTTTCAACCCTTTTTCTTTCATGAACAATTGCGTTGCAGGATCCTGCTTCCACCATATTTTACTGCATTCGTCTCCACCAACATGAATATAGGGAGAAGGGAATAGCTCAATTACTTCATCAAATACTTTTTCTAAAAAGCGAAAAGTAGCTGGTTTGGGTGCCAATACATTGTTTTGCCGATTATACATTCCCCAAGTAGTAGCAACATCCCAAATAGTATCTGGTTTAGTGCTTAGCTCAGGATAAGCTGCAATGGCTGCTCGGCTATGCCCAGGTATATCTATTTCAGGTATTACCGTTATAGCCCTGATGGCTGCGTATTGCACAATATCTTTTATTTCAGATTTGGTATAGTATCCACCATATCGGACTCCATCATACTGGGCGGGACTATCTTTAAAATGACCAATTAAAGTTTCTTTCCTATAAGAACCAATAGTGTTCAGTTTGGGATAAGCCTCCATTTCAATTCTCCATCCTTGGTCATCAGTTAGATGCCAATGGAAAGTATTGAATTTGTGAAATGCTAAATAGTCGATGTATTTCTTAATATAACTTACAGGAAAAATATGTCTTACAACATCTAAATGCATTCCTCTATATGAAAATCTAGGTTGATCTTCTATATGAACCGGGGAAATATTTGCAGATTTAAATTGACCAATTGGTATTAATTGTAATAAACTTTGAATGCCATTAATAAGTCCTCGCAAATCGAAGAATTCAATAGAGATGGTTTGCTTATTTATATTTAGTTCATATTTTTCAGGGGTATAATTTGATGATGAAATGGGAACAAGGTAAATACCGATTTTACTCGTTTCATTTGTACCTGTATTTTTTATGATTTCAAGCACAATCCCTGTTTGTTTAGTTATATTTTCTTTTAAATATGCTGCTTGTGGTAGGTAGGGGTCATCGTAAAAAATGTTCAATTTATTCGATAATACAAAAGGTTCAACGCTTTGCGGGTAACTAATAAATGCAGGTTTTGGAATGATTGAACTAGCATCTTGCGAAAAGCTATTCAAGCAAATAGAAAGAAATATATAGGTCAAAAATATTTTTTTCATATCAAATAGTAATATTGGATTTACATAAAAATATCGAATTGATTGGCTATTTGGTAAATTGCAGCGAAGATTTTACACAAGCCCACAAAAAAGGTTATGCTGAAAGCAGAATTAAGAGCCCATTATCTTAACAAAAGAAATGAATTACACGGAGCAGAGCGGTTAAAATTGGATGATTTATTATTGATTCAATTTCAACAAATCAATTTTGAAGAGATTCAAATGGTATTGACATACTGGCCAATGGCAAATAAAGCAGAACCCAATACACATTTGTTTAATGGTTATTTAAGGCATATCATTCCAAATTTACAAATTGCTTATCCAGTAGTTAAAGATGGGGTAAATATGGAAGCTATTTTGGTGAATGAAGATACAGTTTATGCTACCAACCATTGGGGTATTACAGAGCCTAAAGAAGGTGAAGTCGTTCCGTTAAATAAAATTGATTTAGTATTAGTTCCATTATTGGTTTTTGATGAGGCGGGATATCGGGTGGGGTATGGCAAAGGATTTTATGATCGTTTTTTAGCTAATAAATCAAGCCATACCGCATTAATTGGATTTTCTTACTTCGATCCAATATCCCTAATCAGCGACACCCATGAATTTGATATACCTTTACATCTAGGTATTACCCCTAAGCGTATTTATGAATTTTAATACCATTTTTCTAAAATCATTTCGAGTACTGTTGTTGCCATTGGCAGCACTATATGGTTTAATCATTATTATTCGTAATAGATTATTTGATAAGCATATCATGAAGTCTTCTGCATTTAATTTCCCGATTATATGCGTGGGAAATTTGGCAGTAGGTGGAACTGGAAAGTCTCCCATGGTAGAATATTTATTAGAATTGTTAGGTCCAAGGTTTAAAATGGCCACTTTAAGTAGGGGATACAAAAGAAAAACGAAGGGCTATGCATTAGCGAATGCACAAACTACAGCCTTAGAAATAGGCGATGAGCCAATGCAGTTTGCATTGAAGTTTCCAAATGTAGCTGTTGCGGTTGGTGAAGAAAGATTAGTGGCTATACCTCATTTATTACAAGATCATCCAGAACTACAAGCCATCATATTAGATGATGCATTTCAACATAGAACAGTAAGGGCTGGCTTTAATATTTTATTGACCGACTATAGTAATTTATATACAAGTGACTTTTTTTTACCTACCGGAGATTTAAGAGATGAATGGGCATCAGCAAAAAGAGCGCAAGTGATTATTGTTACAAAATGCCCTCCTGATATGGATGAGCAAACAAAGTCTACTATTTTGAGAGAGCTAAAACCATTGCCTTCACAGAAAGTGTTTTTTACTTGTATTGAATACGGTATGCCTTATCATATTTGCGATACAAGTATACAATATTCCATTCATTCGATAGATGAAGTGATGTTGGTATGCGGAATCGCAAACCCTAAGCCACTCAAGGATTATCTATTACAGAAGGCAACAACATATTATCAACAAGACTATCCAGATCATCATATTTTTTCAATAGACGATTTAAAGGAAATGAAGCAAAAGTTTGATGATATTACTGCTGATAGAAAATTATTTATTACAACAGAAAAAGATGCCGTTAGGCTGATCAAATTCAAAGATGAATTAAGGGGTCTACCTTTTTTTGTAATCCCTATAAGACACCGAATCCTTTTTGATGAATCTTGGCATTTTAATGACTTGCTGATTAAATTCATTCAAGATTTTAATTTCAATCCAAACGCATGAGTACTAAAAAGCCAAAGTCTAAGCAGAAACAAAAAGCAAAAACAATTACTGTACAAACCCTGAAAGGGAAGCTAGAAGTAACTCGTTCAGGAATGGGTTATGTATTAATTGATGATCAGTCAGGAGATGTTTTGGTTAAGCCCAATGATTTTGGAACAGCACTGAATGGTGATCTGGTTAGAGTAAAAGTAATT
The DNA here is from genome assembly GCA_002786355.1 of Sediminibacterium sp. FEMGT703S. GTDB lineage: Bacteria > Bacteroidota > Bacteroidia > Chitinophagales > Chitinophagaceae > Sediminibacterium. Next base: position 199,650 of record PGCO01000002.1, on the reverse strand, counting down.
AGAGAGAATGTACGAACTGGTAAAAAAGAGGGAAAAATCACTGAAGTAGTAGAACGTAAACAAACAGAGTTCATAGGTAGATTACAGGTGTCTGCACATCATGCTTTTTTTGTACCAGATTCTGATAAGCCAATGCCAGATTTATATATCCCTATGAATTCAATCAATGGGGCAAAGCATAGAGATAAAGTATTGGTAAAGTTGGTTCGATGGGAGAAGGAAGATAAAAAGCCTGTTGGAGAAGTTATTAGTGTAATGGCACCAGATGATGTGAATGACGCAGCAATGAAAGAGATCTTAGCTGAAGCGGGATTCCCATTGAGTTTTTCTGATGAAGTTTTAGAAGAAGCGGGTAGATTAGTAGATATTATTGATGAAGCAGAAATTGCCAAGAGAAGGGATTGTAGGGCCTTACTAACGTTTACTATTGACCCTGTAGATGCAAAAGACTTTGATGATGCAATTTCTATAAGAAAATTAGGTGACAACAAATATGAAATAGGGGTGCATATTGCAGATGTAAGTCATTATGTGGTGCCAGATTCTGCATTGGATACGGAAGCTTATAGAAGAGCTACTTCTGTATATTTGCCAGATAGGGTAAACCCAATGTTGCCTGAACATATTTCTAATGAACTTTGCTCTTTAAGACCCCACGAAGACAAGCTTACTTTCTCTGCTATTTTTCAAACCAATGAAAATGGCGATGTAAAACAATATTGGTTAGGAAGAACTGTGATTCATTCTGACCATCGATACACATATGAAGATGTGCAACAAATTATAGAAACCAAAGATGGGTTACATAAAGATGAAATTTTATTACTCAACGATATTGCACAAAAATTAAGGAAGAAAAGATTCAGTAAAGGGGCTATTAATTTTTCTTCTCAGGAAGTAAGGTTTCAGCTAGATGAAAAAGGCGTTCCTATTGGTATTCTAGTAAAAGAGAGTAAAGAGTCGCACCAATTAATTGAAGAATTTATGTTGTTGGCGAATAGAACAGTAGCAGAAAATATTGCTAAGCAACATGTTAATAAGAAACCTATACCGTTCCCATATCGCGTACATGATCAACCCGATGAAGAAAAACTAGCACCATTTATTCAATATGCCAAACGATATGGCCATAGTTTTGATATATCAAGCCCTCAAGCCATTGCACATAGCTTTAATGGAATGTTGGCCGATGCACAGGGTAAACCTGAACAGCATGTATTAGAACAACTTGGTATAAGGACCATGGCCAAGGCGATTTACACTCCAGAAAATATTGGTCACTATGGTTTAGCATTCGATCATTACTGTCATTTTACTTCTCCCATAAGAAGATACCCTGATGTTTTGGTTCATCGGGTATTACAGAGTGTACTAGATGGCGCTCCAATGATTGATAAAAAAATGACTGAGAAATGTAAACATACCAGTGAAAGAGAGCGTGCTGCAATGGAGTGCGAAAGAGCTGGGAATAAATACAAACAAGTAGAGTTTTTACAATCTCACGTGGGTGAAACATTTGAAGGAGTAGTGAGTGGCGTTACTAGTTTTGGCTTCTTTGTAGAAACAATTGATCATAAATGCGAAGGATTGGTAAGTATTGTAAGCCTTAGCGATTTTGATGATTTTAGGCTCGTAGAATCCGAATATAGTTTGGTTGGCAGACGCAGTGGACGAATATTTAAAATGGGCGATAAAGTTACCGTTACACTAGTGGCAGCGAACTTAGAAAAGCGTCAATTAGATTTTGAGTGGGAGTTAGGCTAAAAAGTGGGAGTTAGGGTAATATCTACCAACCACTTGCTAATACATCAGCTAAGTGCATCATTTTCATATTCTTGCCTTCGTGCTTAGCACAGCCATCTATATGCATTAAGCAACTCATATCGGTGCTAATGAGTAAGGTCGCTCCTGTGTCAGAAGCATTGTTTATTTTTTGATTTCCCATAGCAATACTGATGGGTTCAAATTTTACAGCAAAGGTTCCGCCAAACCCACAACAGGTTTCAACATCATTCATTTCAACCAATTCTAAACCTGCTACATTATTTAATAAGATCCTAGGTTCATTTTTAATTTTACATTCCCTGAGTGCTGCACAACTATCGTGGTAAGTGGCTTTTTCAGTTAGTACAGCACCAAATTCAGTTTGTTTTAAAACGTTTACTAAGAAATCAGAAAATTCAAAAATTCGCTCAGCAGTTTTGGCGGCTTGCGTTTTATATACAGCGTTCTCAAATAATTGTTTGTAATAGTTTTTCACAAAACCAACGCAACTTGCACTAGGGGCAACAATATAATCAGCTCCTTCAAAATCTTGTAAAAATTTTGTGCATACTTCTTTTGCTTCTCCATGAAATCCAGCATTAAATGCGGGCTGACCACAGCAAGTTTGAGAAGTATTATAATGAACTTTACATCCGGCTTTCTTTAATACTTTCACCATATTAAAAGCCACATCAGGGTATAGTTGATCTATAAAGCAAGGAACAAATATGTGTACGTTCATCTTCTGTTATTTAATTGAACGATTCAATTGAATCATTTTTAGCGCAGTTATTGCAGCTTCTTCGCCCTTATGTCCATGCACTCCGCCAATTCTTTCAATCGCTTGTTGTTCATTTAAAACAGTTAACACGCCAAAAACAACGGGCACGTCAATTTGTAAGTTTAACTGCATGATCCCATCTGTTACCCCTTTGCACACATAGTCAAAATGGGGTGTGTCGCCTTGAATTACGGCTCCCAATACTATATACGCGTCTGGTATGCGCTTGCTATAGGTATAATGTTGTTTAACCGCAAAGGGTAATTCGAATGCGCCAGGAACTACTAATGTTTTAACAGCAGATGAAGCAGTTTTTAATACTTTTTTAGCCCCTTTTTCTAAAGCGTTGATGATAGCGCTGTTCCATTCCGTTTTAATGATAACAACAAAGGCATCCTCTAGGGTAGGGATGCCTTTGTTTAATGATTTATTTCCTTTGGTAGCCATTATTCAGCAAGATCATTTTTCTCGATGCTCAAACGATAAATATATTTATCTGCTTGAAAACCTTTATCTGTTTTAGGGAATTTTGTTTTTAATTCTTTGTATAATTCCAAAGCCTCAGTGGTTTTACCTGTGGTTTCTAACAATAAAGCAGCACGGAATAAATATTCAGAAGAATTGGTTTCATCTTCTACAAAAGTAGCTGCCGCTTTTTTGTAAGCATCTATTGCTTCTTCTTTTTTATTTAGTTCTGCATATGCGTCACCTAAACAACCAGTTGCTAATAGTTGCACTTGCTTTGCATCGGATGAAAAATCTTTAAGGTGTTTTACAGCATTGTCAAACTCACCTAATTTTAAATAACTAATTCCCGCATAATAATGTGCTAGGTTAGCGGCTTTAGTTCCGCCAAAATTGCTAATTACATTTAATACTCCTTTGTTCTGTCCGTCTCCGTTTAAAACCAATCTAGAAGAGTCTAATGCAAAATATTGTTCTGCCTTAAATATAGCTTCTGCAGCTTTTTCTTCTTTAGGTTTAACAACATATTGTTGGTAGGCAAACCAACCTCCGCCAATTACTAATACAGCTACAATAGCGCCAATTAGTGGCTTTTGAATTTTTGCAAAACTTGATTCTACTTTATGTGCTGCCTCTTGAGATACAACTTCAGGCGCTTGATTTTCGCTCATTATAATTGATTATACTGTTTGATAAATTAATCTACGATAAATGGATAGTTCTGGTCAATGTAAACGTCTTTCAACACTTCATTGTCATCTGGCCATGGACTTTCTTCTGCAAACTTAACAGATTCATCAACTATTGCATTAACACGAGCATTAATAATATCTATCTCAGCTTGAGTTGCAAATCCATTTTCTAAAATAGTTGCAGCCACTTTGGTAATTGGATCTTGGTCTTTGTATTCTTCTACCTCTTCCTTAGATCTGTATTTTTGTGGATCAGAAACAGAATGCCCTTTGTAGCGATAGGTTTTCATTTCGAGTAGCGTTGGGCCATCGCCTTCTCTAGCTCTTTTCACTGCTCTTGCAACGGCATCATGCACCGCTTCAGGAGTCATGCCATCTATTTTGTCTGCAGGCATTTCATAAGCATCCGCTAACTTATAAATATCAATTACGTTGCTGGTTCTTTCAATGGAAGTTCCCATCGCGTAATTGTTATTTTCGCAAATAAAAATGACTGGTAATTTCCAAAGCATTGCAAGGTTAAAAGTTTCATGCAACATACCCTGACGAGCAGCGCCATCTCCAAAATAACAAAGCACCACATTTTCGGTACCCTTGTATTTTTCAGCAAATGCCAAACCAGCTCCAGTTCCAATTTGAGCTCCCACAATACCATGTCCGCCAAAAAACTTGTGTTCGACACTAAAGAAGTGCATACTTCCACCTTTACCCTTTGCACAACCAGTTGCTTTACCGTATAACTCTGCCATACAAGCATTAGCTGATACACCTTTAGCTAAGGCCAAACCGTGATCACGATAAGCAGTAATAAAAGGGTCATCAGCTTGAGTGGCTGTCATACAACCAGCAGCAATTGCTTCCTGACCAATGTAAGCATGAAAAAATCCGCGGATTTTTCCAGCCATTTTGTACATTTCTTCTGATTTTAATTCAAACTGACGGATCAGCTGCATTAATTCATACCAATAGAGGTAGGTTTCTTTAGAAAACTTTGTAGCCACTTTTCAAAAATTTGAAGGCAAATATAGGGGTTATCATTGATAGTTCCCTACCCAGCGTACTCCCGTTCTAATACTTCTTTCGGAGGGTAAGGTATACTGATATTATTTAGGTAGTTTTCCTCTAAAATATCCGCGAAAGTGGAAAAATATAGAATAACATCTTCTCTTAGATTTCGCTTTAGCCATTTAAATCCACCAGGCAGTTTTTCTAAAACCGATTTATCATCAAGATATTCCAAATGATGGATGTCTGAGGGAGTGAGCCCTATATCTGTTAACTTTTTAATCATTAAATTAACAGGGGTATTGCTAACAGGGCAATATTCTTCTGCTAGTTCAGTCCATTCACCAAAACCAGTGTGCGCATAAGTCAAAATCTCTTCTTTACTCACATTGGCAACCACTTGCAATAAGTTACCACAGTTACAAGAACCATGATTACCCCATGCATAATGTGCACCTTCCTTTAAATTTTTGGCAGTTTGTCTTAATACATCTACAAGCACTAGGTTTGGATATGCCATCTTTTTACTTTTTTTTAATTAACAAGGATAAATATCAAAAAGTTGATTTGAGCACTAATTTATTAACCTATTTTTTGGCTCATTTTGATTGTTCAATCAAAACTAATTTTACTACTCAAATGACTCAACATGGCTACCGTTCATCCTTAAATATGAGCCATTGCATGAACCTTTTTCTTGTTTAGGAGTTATATATAAAAAATTAAACAAAATATTTATGAAAATGCGCATTTTATCATTGACATTGGTTGCAGTATTGGGATTATTTGGTACCGTAGCTGCACAGAAAACAGTAGTGGATATTGCAGTTGGTTCTAAAGACCATTCTACTTTGGTAGCTGCAGTTAAAGCGGCTGATTTGGTTGGAACTTTACAAAGTGCTGGACCTTTCACTGTATTTGCTCCAGTGAATGCAGCATTTGATAAATTACCAGCAGGTACTGTTGCTAATTTATTAAAGCCAGAAAATAAAGCAACTTTAGTTAAAGTATTAACCTACCACGTTGTTGTAGGAAATTTAGATGCTGCTGCAGTAATCAAAGCCATCAAAGATGGTAAAGGTAAAGTGGTTGTAAAAACAGTTGCAGGAAATTCATTGACTGTTACTTTAAAAGATGGTAAAGTAACATTAACCGATGAAAATGGTGGTGTTGCTACTGTAGTTGCTGCAGATTTAAAAGCGGGTAATGGTGTTGTACACGTAATTGACACTGTAGTATTACCTAAGTAATTTCGATTAATGAGTAAGTATAAAAAAAGTCCCGAATGATTTCGGGACTTTTTTTGTTATTTAAGCTTCTTGCAAAAATGGATATCCATAATGTACAGGGGGATTATAAGTCTCCTTAATGGTACGAGCGCTTAACCATCTATAAAGGTTCAAAGCACTACCCGCTTTATCATTGGTGCCAGAAGCCCTTGCACCACCAAAAGGTTGTTGACCTACTACAGCACCTGTTGGTTTATCATTGATATAAAAGTTTCCAGCAGCATTTCTTAACTCGTTAGTAGCTAATTCAACTGCAGCTCTATCCTGAGAAAGAATGGCTCCAGTTAATGCATAAGGAGAAGTGCTATCAACCAACTTAAGTGTTTTTTCAAACTGTTCAGCGGGGTAAACATAAATAGTTAACACTGGCCCAAAAATTTCTTCGCACATGGTAACCGATTTAGGATCCTTGGTTACAATCACCGTAGGTTCAATAAAGTATCCTTTGGTTTTGCTGAAGTTACCACCAGCAATGATTTTTACTTTTTTATTTTTCTTTGCGTTAGTAATGTAACGGGTAATGCTTGTATAAGATTTTTCATCAATGACTGCATTCACAAAATTGGTGAAATCTTCCACTGTTCCCATTTTCATGGTATTGATGGCAGCTACTAGTTTACGTAAAATTTCATCCGCTAAGTTGCTAGGTATGTAGGCCCTTGAAGCGGCAGAACATTTTTGTCCTTGGAATTCAAAAGCACCTCTTGCCAAAGCAGTAACTACTGCATCCACATCAGCAGACTTATGCGCTACAACAAAATCTTTACCACCTGTTTCTCCAACAATTCTTGGGTAAGATTTATACATACCCATATTTTCACCAATCACTTTCCACATATTGTTGAATACACCTGTAGAGCCGGTGAAATGAACACCCGCAAAATCTCTATGCGAGAAACATACTTTACCAATAGTAGGACCATCTACATAAATCAAGTTGATTACGCCATCAGGTAAACCAGCTTCTTTTAAAATGCGCATGAAAAGTTGTGCAGAATAAATTTGGGTATTGGCTGGTTTCCAAACTACCACATTGCCACACATGGCAGCAGAAGTAGGAAGGTTGCCCCCAATTGCAGTAAAGTTGAAAGGAGTTACTGCCAAAACAAACCCCTCTAATCCACGCCACTCTAAACGGTTGTGCATGCCTGGAGCAGAAATAGGTTGTTGCTTATATATTTCACTTAAAAAGTGAACGTTAAAACGCAAAAAGTCGATTAATTCACAGGTACTGTCAATCTCTGCTTGAAAAGCATTTTTACTTTGGCCCAACATGGTTGCAGCCAACATTTGAAAACGGTATTTTGTAGCCAATAAATCGGCTGCTTTTAAAAAGATATGTGCTCTATTTTCCCAACTCATTGCAGCCCATTTTTCTTTTGCTTGCAAAGCAGCAGCAATCGCAAGATGAGCATGTTTCTCTTCTCCTGCATTAAAATGGCCTAATACATGTGCCAATTCGTGCGGAGGATGAATGGCTGTTTTTTTATCTGTCCTAACGGCTTTGCCTCCAATATACATGGGAATATCTAACTGTTTTTTCTTTGCTTCGGCCAATGCTTTTTTAAGCGCAGCTTTCTCAGCACTTCCTGGTGCAAATTGAAGAACCGGTTCGTTAGCCGGCATAGGGTAAGAAAATGTACCAATACTCATAAGAGAAAATTTATAAAGTTTGAAGGCGCAAGTTACGAAGAAAACCGTATTAGGTTTTCGGCTACATTTGTATATGGCTGTTATTTTATTTGATCCACCATACAGAAACCTTTTAGCACCGCTTTCTACTACTAAAGCAGTGGCACAGTTTCATTTTGGTTTATTAAGTGTTAAAGAGCGATGGGAGCTGCTGCTCAATGAGCTTTCTTTTATTCATACAGCACCCTATTTGCAGGACTTATATGTCATTCCAAACGATACATCCCAAACCATTAAATCAGAAGAAACCTTATGGATTGACGCTTCTGTTTTGCCCAACCAATTATTGATTGCTCAAATAAAGCAATTGGGAATGGGAGATTGTTTAGTGGATGAGTTTGGTTTAGTGGCAGGTAAATCAGCTATTTCATTCGGCGATTTTAATCCCTCAGATACAACAACTTTTTTTTCCCAAGCCAATAAAGTTGAAGGGATTACTCGTTTGCGATTCCCCTGGGAAATCATGCAAATGAATGACGCTATTATCAGAAGCGATTATGAATTAGTTACCGCTAATAGAACCTCTCAGCCCATACCCTCATCGGTTAATACTATTGGTGAGAATCAAATTTTTATTGAGGAAGGAGCTAAACTGCAGTTCTGTACATTAAATGCCACAACAGGACCAATTTATATTGGCCGCAAAGCAGAAATCATGGAAGGCTCTTGCATTAGAGGACCATTTGCCATTGGATATAATTCGGTCATTAAAATGAATAGTCGAATTTATGGGGGCACTTCATTGGGACCTTATTGTATGGGTGGAGGAGAAATAAAAAATGCGGTAATGATGGGCTATTCCAATAAAGCACATGATGGATATTTAGGAGATGCTGTAATTGGGGAATGGTGTAATTTAGGTGCTGGTAGCAGTAATAGTAATCTTAAGAACTCAGCAGGTACTATAAAAATATTCAGCATGGGGCTAAATGATTATGTAGCTGTTGGACAAAAATGTGGAGTCATCATGGGCGACTATTCAAGAGTGGCCATTAATTCCAGTTTAAATACAGGATCCATGATTGGGGTGAGTTGCAATGTGTTTGGAGAGGGTTTATTACACAATAATATTCCGCATTTTAGTTTTGGCGTAAAAGGCAAACAATACGATTTAAATTCAGCCATTAATGATATCAATAATTGGAAAGGGTTAAAAGGGATGGAACTTTCAACAACAGAAAAAAACATACTTCAAAACATATTCACTAATAACAAGCATTTATGAGAAAACAAATAGCCGCAGCCAATTGGAAAATGAATTTGACTGTACAACAAGGAGAACAATTAATCAATGATTTATTGAGTAAGCCCCACGAATTAAATGAAAATCAATTAGCCATATTTGCAGTACCTGCTCCGTATTTAATGATGGCACAAGAAAAATTGGGTAATAAGAATAGGGTAGCAGTTGCTGCCCAAAACTGTTACAGTAAAAAAAGCGGTGCATACACAGGTGAAATTTCTGTTGAGATGCTCAACTCTATCGGCGTAAAATATGTCGTATTAGGTCACTCTGAAAGAAGAGAATATTTTAATGAAAGCAATCAGTTTTTAGCAGAAAAAATTGATATCTGTTTAAGCCATCAAATCACCCCAATTTTTTGTTGTGGAGAACCTTTACAAATAAGAGAGGAAGGCACACAGAATGCTTATGTAGCAGCACAATTGAAAGAGTCTTTGTTTCATTTAACATCCGCACAATTAGTGAATGTAGTGATTGCATACGAACCAATCTGGGCAATCGGTACAGGCAAAACAGCCAGCAGTGATCAAGCTCAGGAAATGCATGCTTTTATTCGTGCTGAATTAGCACATGTTTATGGAAAAGAAACTGCTGACCAAATTTCTATTTTATATGGAGGCAGTGTAAAAGCAAACAATGCGGTAGAGCTCTTTTCTCAAACCGATGTAGATGGCGGATTAGTAGGAGGGGCATCATTAATTGCAGATGAGTTTGCAGCAATTATTAATGCTTTAAAATAAACTGTGCTCTGCTGATTCGGTCGTTGATGGCAATACCGATACCTTCATTGGGAAATTGCTCTGATAGAATTACATCGTAGTGGCAATTGTCTATTTCTCTTAGGGTTGCAAAAAGTTTACTGGCTGCAGTCGTTAATTGATGGTCGGGTGCCAATATAAAATTGTCAACATTTTCGTAGCGGTTATCAAAACTGATGACCGCTATTTTTTTGCCAGCATGTGATTCAATTAGTTCTGCAATATTGCCCATATACAAAGGGGTATGGGGTGCATAATGGCTTTTCAATTGGCCTGGTGTTGCCGGAGTATCAGTGCTATGGTCAGATATAACGGGTGCATGATAGGCTGCTGCATTGATAACTTCCATACCGCTAACTGCTGAAAGTTCTGCTGCGGTTATACTGCCCGCTCTGTGTAAAATAATGACTTTGTCGGCCACTTCGCAAATAGTTGATTCCAATCCCACCGTGGTGTTACCTCCATCTAATATATAGGGAATTTTTCCTTGCAAACCTTCCATTACATGGTGTGCATTGGTAGGACTAATATAGCCTGAAGGGTTCGCACTGGGAGCTGCCAATGGAAAATCAAGTTGTGCTAATAGCGCTAAAGTTAGTGGTTGATTAGGAATTCTAATTGCTACTTTATTACTGCCTGCCGTGGTAATATCTGGAACAGTTGGCTTTTTTGGCAACAATAAAGTAAGCGGACCAGGCATAAAATATTGGGCCAATGTTAAGCTGATATCATCTACAAAAGCATACTGCTCTATTTGAGCAATGTTGGCTATATGTAATATAAGTGGATTAAAGCTGGGTCTATTTTTAGCAGCGTAAATTTTTGCTACACTCTCTTCTGACAGTGCATTTCCGGCCAATCCATAAACCGTTTCCGTAGGTATGGCAACCAGTTCTCCTGCTTTTAAAAAAGCAGCAGCAATAGGGATATCTTCTCCAATTTGCGTCTTCATTGCTTACAGTTTAATTGGCAGTTCTGCAACTGTATATTCATCTAATTTTTCAATATGCAAAATGGTGCTAGTATTGTCTTCATTGGGATGAAACATAGGAACAAATTTAGCGCCGTAAATAAAATCTTCAAAACTATATGATGCCCTAGATATAACTGTATTAGAAAAACTTTCATCAAAGCCTTGAACAAATACCAACATTTCAGCATGTGCAGCATCAATATCTGATTGGGTAAAATTAAATAAGGGACTTTTTTCATTAATCACATGTACTAAAGTCCAATTGGCGGTTAATGTATTTGCTTTGGCAATTTCTAAGGGTAAATCAAAAAATTTATTTTTTAATTGCCCTTCGTCTTCAACCCTTAAAGCCAATGTGATTTTTACTTCAACATTTACTAAATAGTTTTTGGTATAGGGAACCATTCTATACATCAATGCTACACCATCTTTATATGGCGCAAATAAAGCGTTTTTACTGTATTTAATAAATGCCCTTGGCCTTGCAAATCTTCCATATAATAAACCAGTAGCCAATGCAAAACTCATCAAGCCAATCAATGCCTCTAGTGAAGCAGTTAAGCTGGCAGCAAATCCAATGGGATTAATTCGTCCATATCCAACTGTTGTAAATGTTTGGGCACTGAAGAAAAAAGCTTCTCCCCATTTATCTGCTTCCGATTCAACAACCATTCCTCCTAAATGGTCAATACCAATCCAAATATATAAGCTGGCAAAAACCAAATTAATCAAAACAAAAAAAAGTAGAATTGAACCTAAAAACTTCCAAATGGGCATAGATAACAACGCATGGTATATATTCAATCTTCTCCAGATGGGTAAGCCTTTTAAATCAATGTTGGGCATCCCGTTCTGCTTGAAAAAACGACCTCCAATAAGGGAGGTATTGGTACCTAAGCCTGTTTCCTCATTCGTTTTTGCCTGTTTGTTTAACTTTTTCAATAACATCTTGTGTGTATTCTTAGTTGAAGATAACTCATACAAACCTATCTTTGCAGCCTTATGAAGCATATTAGGAACTTTTGTATTATCGCGCATATAGATCATGGTAAGAGCACATTGGCCGATCGTTTATTAGAACATACTAAATCGGTGGGTGAAAGAGATATGATGAACCAGGTCTTAGACGATATGGATTTGGAACGCGAGAAGGGTATTACGATTAAGAGTCATGCCATTCAAATTAATTATACCCATAAAGGAGAAGTATATACCCTCAACTTAATTGATACGCCCGGTCACGTAGATTTTAGCTACGAAGTGAGCCGAGCACTGGCTGCTTGCGAAGGGGCATTGTTACTGGTAGATGCTTCACAGGGAATTCAAGCACAAACGATTAGTAACTTATACCTAGCCATCGACAACGACTTAGAAATCATTCCTGTGATTAATAAGATTGATATGGATGGAGCTAAAATTCCGGAAGTAACCGATCAGATTATTGATTTAATTGGCTGCAAGCAAGAAGATATTTTATTGGCTAGCGGAAAGTCTGGAATTGGTATTGATGAAATACTACAAGCTATTGTAGAACGCATTCCAGCGCCATCAGGTAGCGTAGATGCTCCATTGCAAGCATTGATTTTTGATAGTGTTTACAATAGTTTCAGAGGAATCATTATTTATTATAGGATAATGAATGGTACTTTGAAAAAGGGTGATAAAATACGATTTGTAGCTACCGGTAACGATTATATTGCCGACGAAGTAGGGGTACTCAAATTTACGATGACGCCCAAAGACCAAGTAAGTGCTGGGGATGTTGGATATATTATTACTGGTATCAAAAACGCCAAGGAAGTAAAAGTAGGGGATACCCTTACATTGGCGAATAATCCAGGTGAAATGATCAATGGTTTTGAGGAAGTTAAACCAATGGTTTTTGCGGGTATTTTCCCGGTGAACACCGATGAGTTTGAAGAGCTAAGAGATTGTATGGACAAACTACAATTGAATGATGCTTCTTTAACTTTTGAATTAGAAACCTCACAGGCATTGGGCTTTGGTTTCCGTTGTGGATTCTTAGGGCTCTTGCATATGGAAATTATTCAGGAAAGATTAGAGCGTGAGTTTAATCAAACGGTAATCACTACGGTACCGAACGTAAGCTTTAATGCATATACAACCAGAGGAGAAAAGATCTTAGTCAATAATCCTGTTGAAATGCCAGATCAAGTTAAAATTGATCGCATTGAAGAACCTTTTATTAAAGCTCAGATTATTACATTGCCCGATTATATTGGAAATATCATGACCCTTTGTTTGGGCAAACGGGGTATTTTATTGAATCAAAGCTATTTAACGCCTACCAGGGTTGAGTTGATTTTCGAAATGCCTTTAACAGAGATTGTATTTGATTTCTATGATAAATTAAAGAGCTCTACCAGAGGGTACGCTTCTTTTGATTACACTCCAATTGACAATCGGGTAGCAGATATCGTTAAAATGGATATCCTCTTGAACAATGAAAAAGTGGACGCCTTGAGTGCATTAATTCATAGAGGTAGGGCTACTGATTTTGGCAGAAAACTCTGTGAAAAATTAAAAGAATTATTGCCTCGCCAACAATTCCAGATTGCTATTCAAGCAGCCATTGGAGCTAAGGTAGTTGCCAGAGAAAATATTAGTGCTATCCGTAAAGACGTTACTGCCAAGTGTTATGGAGGTGATATCAGCCGTAAAAGAAAGCTATTAGAAAAGCAGAAAGAGGGAAAGAAACGTATGCGCCAAATTGGTAACGTAGAAATTCCACAGGAAGCTTTCTTGGCTGTATTAAAACTAGATTAATACCAGCTGGATTTACTGGTTATTCGGGCTCTACTGCTTCGTATTCTGGAATATATACCCAGCGGCCGAACTCCCATTTAAAGCCCTCTACAGTACCATAAGGCACTAGGGTATGTTTTTTATTGGGTTCATTAGACTCGCTAATCAGTTTTACAAATACAATGCGGTCTAGTTTAGTATCGTAGTTTAGTTTGGCGTTGGCTTGCTTTTTAAACTCTAGACAAAACCTACTAACAGGTTGTTTGGGCTTATTAATGTCGTTGGGATAATTGAAAAATTTCCCCCCAAATAAGGGCTTCCCTTCCAAGTCAAAATGCAATACTTCTATCCATTTTTTGGTGCTTCTTGCATCGTTTTCATCATAGCCCAATAAGGTATAGTACTTCTTATTGTTGTATTCTTTTTGAATAATATTATAATAGACGGCCCCAATCCAATTTTGATTGGTTCTAATGGAATCATAAGGGTTCTCAGTAAAGTCTGCACCATCGTATAAAGGAATTAGTTTTAATGAGCCATCCTTTGTATTCATTTGAATTGCTCCCTTGTATCGGTAATAACTAAAGTCTTTCATTAATTGCCAGGTAATGATTCTGAAACTACTGTCTGGTGCATACAACCTTGAAATGGTTTTTAAAGAATCGAAACCATAATGAAAGGAATGGGGTGTTCTTAATGCTTGCACCAGTTGTCTAGTAAAAAAACTATCCGCTCTTAATCGGTCTTCGGTATCTTCTGCATTTAAAATAGCAAAAGCAGATGCTGCCAATACTTTTTCCGCTTCAGCTAATATGCTTTTATTAGCTGAAGATTGAGCAAATAAGGAATTGTTTTTACTGAAAAACAAAGTCACAAATAGTATCAGATATATTTTACGCGAAAACATAGGGCAAATTACAAGTAATTAAATGGGTATGCACTGTTCCGTAAAATTTTATCATTTTTTTGCATCAACACAAGCGGCAGCAAAATCCACTAAATGATTAAATCGCAAATCTATGAATGGATCAGGAAAGGGAGTCTCTGGATGGGTAGTAGCCAAGAACACGGTATGCATACCTGCATTTCTGCCAAATTTCATATCACTCATCCTATTTCCTACCATGATCGATCTGGTCAAATCAATTTCAGGATAATCAGCTTTTGCTTGAAAAGCCATACCAGGCTGAGGTTTTCGATTGGGTGAATCGTCAGCCAGATCGGGGCAATAATAGATTTGGTCAATTTTGCCCCCTGCTTTTTCAATCGATTGCAACATCGGGTGGTGTATATTTTGTAAATCTTCAGCAGTCATTAATCCTTTACCAATTCCTTTTTGATTTGTAGTGATCACTATACGCCCGAATAATCGATTCAATGATGCAATAGCTGCAGGTACTCCTTCATAAAAATGAAACTCATTCCAATTGCGTAGATAGTCTTCTTTTTTTTCATAGTTGATTACCCCATCTCTATCTAAAAAAAGGGTCCAACTAAAATCAATCTGATTTAATGAAAACATACTAAGGGAATAAATTGGCTTCTACCAGTTCACAAATTATATGGCCTAGCATAATATGACTCTCTTGAATACGGGGTGTATTTGTTGAAGGAATATTGAGTAAGTATTGAGACAAAGCACTTAGTTTTCCACCGTCGTTCCCTGTAAATCCAATGGTAGCAATATTCTTGGCTTTTGCGGTTTCAAATGCCTTTACAATATTGGGTGAATTGCCAGATGTACTTAAACCAATTAATATATCACCTGCTTGCATAGTGCCTTCTACCAATCTGCTATAGACTTCATCATAACCATAATCATTCGCTACAGCGGTTAAATAAGAGCTATTACAATGTAAAGCATCTGAAGGCAATGCTTGTCTGTTTTTATAGAACCTGCCCGAAAATTCAGCGGCTAAGTGTTGTGCATCGGCTGCGCTCCCTCCATTGCCACAAAACTGAACTTTATGTCCGTTTTTAAATGCAAGGGTAACAGCATCTACTATCAACTCCAACTGTTCAATAATATTTGGATTATTGAGTAAATCTTGTTTTACCTGAATGGATTCTTGTATAATCGACCGGATTTGATTCGTCATAATCGGTTATTTATTTTGCAAGATCAATGATGGCATTGGCCAATTGATCCCATTGGTATTTCTTCTTTTCTCTGCGAAGGTGGGGTAAAAAATAATCCTCACCTAACAAATATAATTGTTCAATTTGGGCTGCAATGCTTTCTGGTGTAGGATTGGCTACCAATCCACTTTGATCGGCTTCAATCATATCTGGTAATGCGCCTACATTGGTTACTAACATGGGCTTCTCAAAATGATAGGCCAATGGGGTAACACCACTTTGTGTGGCATTTCTGTAAGGCTGTATCACAAAATCACAGGCATTTAAGTAATACTGCACTTGGTCATGTGGAATAAATTCGGTGAAGGAATAAATCAGGTGCTGAATTCCTAGTGAATCAATTAGTGATTTATAGTTTTCTTCTCCTTCATAAAATTCACCCGCAATCAATAATTTAATTGGAGCTTTCTGGGATGCTTGATTTTTTGTTGCTACTATTTTTAGGGCTTCCAATAAAAGATCTAACCCTTTATACTTTCTAATAAAGCCAAAAAACAAAATGATGTTTTCATCAGTTGGAAGTCCTAAATGCATTCTAGCAGCTTCTTTTGGCATGATGTTCCCAAAGCTATCGTACAAAGGATGCGAACAAGTAATCGCTTTTTTTTGTGTGAAGCTTCTCAGGTCTTGCTGTACTTTGTTGCTCATGGTAATAAACCCATCCACAGCACCAATAAAATATTTAGTGAACCAATAATCTCCGAATCTTTTTTCATGCGGAATGACATTGTCTGCAATGCAAATCACTTTAGACAACCCATTCCATCGAATGATTCGTAAAATGGTACCCAAGCAAGGCCCCATGAATGGAAGCCAAAATCGAACAAGTATGATGGGGGCTTTTATTCTTGCAATTTTGAGACCCATCCAAATCCAGTTGAATGGATTGATCGAATTGATGCTCACATGAATAGTCAAGTCGGTAGGGGCTGGATCATTACTGTACTGCGATTTACCAGGAAACAAGAAGGACGGGTACTGTAGCGAAAAAGTATAAATCGTTACTTTAAAACCTTGTTGCTGAAATTGTCTGGCTAATCTTTCATTAAAAGAAGCAATGCCTCCACTTCTAAATGGCCAAGTGGTTCCAATTACAATCAGCTCTTTTTCCATGCTAAACAATTAAGCTTCTTCCAGTCCTAATTTCTCTTCTATTAAGTAGACATTTCTTTCTGATGCGTTTCTAGCCACTAATTCAGCTACGAATCCAGTCAAGAACAACTGCATACCAATAATCATCACAGCCAAAGCGATATAAAAAGCAGGCTTATTGGTGATGCCCACTTCAGGGTCCAATATTTTTGCTACCATTAAATAGCCACTGGTTAAGAAACCTATCAAGAAGGCCAATGTGCCATACAAGCCAAAAAATTGCATAGGCTTCTTGCCAAATTTACCTAAGAACATAATAGTGCCTAAATCGAGGAACCCATTGATGAATCGGTCCCAGCCAAATTTAGTAGTGCCGTATTTTCTAGGTCTATGTTCTACTATTTTCTCTCCAATTTTTCTAAAGCCACTCCATTTAGCCAACACTGGAATATAGCGGTGCATTTCACCAAATACTTCAATGCATTTGACCACTTTCCTTTTGTAAGCTTTTAATCCACAATTGAAATCATGTAGTTTGATGCCTGAACTTTTTCTTGCTACTGCATTGAATAATTTGGAGGGAATATTTTTGGTTAAAGTATTATCGTAGCGTATTTTTTTCCAACCACTTACCATATCAAATCCATCTTCCACAATCATTTGATACAAGGCAGGAATTTCATCAGGAGAATCTTGCATATCTGCATCCATGGTAATGATTACATCTCCTTGGGCTGCTTTAAAGCCTTCGTTTAATGCAGCAGACTTGCCATAATTCCTTTGAAATTTAATCCCTTTTATATTTGGATTCTCAGCAGCAATGGTTTGAATAACTTTCCAACTATCATCCCGGCTACCATCGTCTATTAGTAATACCTCATAGGTATAACCGTGTTGATCAACAACCGATTTAATCCAACTACATAATTCAGGCAGTGATTCTTCTTCGTTATATAAGGGTACTACTATAGATAAATTCATGCAATATTATTGATCTTCAAATTTTTCTTCTTTACGAATCACTAAGGTAAGCAACAATGATTTTACAAAATCCCAAATAAGTCCTAAACCAGTGCCCATCAAGATTTCCTTTAATCCAGTTTGCTTCATGCTTTCAGCAGAAGAAGCCATGGTTTTTTCAATATCTTCTTCAGCAGCACCAAATTTCTCCATCATTGCCCTTGTTTTTTCTAAACCTATTTGAGCAGATTTCTCAGTTAATGTTTGGTCAATTAAATTATACAACACATAAGTAGCAATAGCAATGATGACTGCTGCTACAGCGTATGCAAGGAAATTGAATTTTAATCCTTCTTGAAAATTAAGATAACCACCATTCAATTTTCTAACCGAAAATCCACCTATCAACAAAATAATGATCATGTAAGGGATAAATGTGCTTGCAAACATTACACTAGTGAATGTGCTAATATCTACAGCCCAACTTCCATACATTAATAAAACAGCGGTTAATCCGCAGATTACACCGTACTTAACTCCTTCGTTGATTAAATTTGCTTTCATGTTTGTTTAGTTAATAGTTAATTGACCGTTATTAATAGTGGCATACACTTTACCAGTTAATTCAATATTGGTAAACGCATTATTAAAGGATTTGCTTTTTATATGTTCTTTCTTTAATTCTGCTACCTGATTGCGATGGTAAATGGTTAACTCTGCCACTTCATTTTCAACAATATGAGTAGTAGGAAGGCCAAAAATATTACGGGCATTCAAAGAAAATAATTCAACCAACCGTTGATTGCTTAATTGGCCTAGTAAATGGTTCACTACACTAAAGGAACTTTCTAAGGCATTCATGCCAAAAGAAGCATATTCAAATTCGCAAATCTTGTGGTCCCAATCTTGCGGAAAATGATGGGAAGCAATACAGTCAACTACACCATTAACTACCCCTTCGCGCAAAGCCATCATATCGGCCCTTGTTCTTAATGGTGGGTTAACTTTTAAGTAAGTATTATAGTCTTGTAAATCTTCGTCGCAAAAGAATAAATGATAGGGGGTAACACTGCAGGTTACTTTTAATCCAGCTGCTTTTGCAGCTGCAATTAAATCTAAAGATTCCTTGGTAGTAATACCAGTGAAATGAATTTTAGAGCCACTATATTTTAACAAATCAAGGTCTCTTTTTAAAATGCTAATTTCTGCAATCGATGGTAAACCAGGCAAGCCCAATTGAGTAGAAATGACCCCCTCATTCATTAAGCCAGCACTTCCAATGCTTCTATCGATAGGCAGTTGTATCAGCACACCGTCGAATGCTTTCACGTACTGTAATGCTTTTACAAATAAGCCAGCCGATTGAACCGGCAATAATCCATCCGAAAATGCAATGGCACCGCTATTGCGCATATCATACATTTCGGCTAATTCTTTGCCTTCTGTTTTTTGTGTAATGGCACCCAAAGGATGAATATGAACAGGTAAGTGTTTAGACTGACCAGCAGCATACTCTACTAAGGATTTATTATCGGTAACAGGTTTGGTATTGGGCAAGGTAAATACCCTCGTGAATCCCCCTGCAGCAGCAGCCGCAGCACCCGAAGCAAAGCTTTCATTAAATTCGAAACCAGGGTCACCAAAATGCGCAAAACAATCTACCCAACCATTGGATACTTGCAATCCTTCTTGGTGAATAATAGTTGCATTTTCTTGCGATAAATGAGTGCCTATTTGTTTAATGCGGTTGTTCTCAATTAATAGATCCAGTACTTGTCCGTTGTGAGGGGATTGGGGGTCGTTAATCAGCACCTGCTTCAGTAGAATGTTCATGCAGTAGTTGAAAATTTTATGCAATATAGCCTGAAAATTTCTTTTCACCCTATATTTGCACCCCATTCAATAAATGGGATCTAGTTCGGGACGTAGCGCAGCCCGGTAGCGCACACGTCTGGGGGGCGTGGGGTCGCAAGTTCAAATCTTGTCGTCCCGACTAAAAAAGCTCCGATCAATGTTGATCGGAGCTTTTATTTTAAGGCATCTACAAGTTTGTTGTCGTTTTCTAAAACTGCAAAACAGACTGTTGAATATCTAATTCTTCGGCCTAAACGAACGAATCGGTGGAGCTGGTTCTTTCTTCAATTCAATACCTTGAGTTGGCATTAAACGCAACGCTTCTTGCACCGCTTTTTCTAGCTGAGGGTCACGGCCTTCAATGATGGCTTTGGGGTCATGAAATACTTCAATATCTGGTGCAACACCTTCTGCTTCCACTGCCCATTTACCATCGGTATCAAAGAAGCCACCACGTGGTGCCACCATTCTGCCACCATCAATAAATGGAGGCGTATCCCAAGTGCCCACTAAACCTCCCCAAGTTCTAGTGCCTACCAATGGCCCAATATTCATTTTCTTAAACATATAGGGGAGTAAGTCTCCACCTGAACCAGCATTCTCATTAATGATCATCACTTTGGGCCCCCAAATGCCCGCCATTGGTGTAGTAGATACTTTATTACCTTCTACTCGATTATTAAAATAGCCCTGTAATTTTCTGCTCATCACATCAATCATATAATCTGCAGCAGATCCACCGCCATTGTTTCTTTCATCAATGATGGCTCCTTTTTTGTCTTGCTGAGAAAAATAATAACGGTTAAAAGAAGTGTACCCAGGATCACCCGTATTCGGCACATATACATAAGCTAATTTGCCTCCGGATAATTCATCTACTTTTTTGCGATTGCTTTCAACCCAATGCCTTGAGCGCAATCCAGCTTCATTGGCAATGGGAACAACCGTCATTAATTGTGCACCTTCTAATGAAGGTTGGCTATTCACTTTGATCTTGATTTGTTTGTTGGCAGTGCCTTCAAATAAACTGAACAAATTCATAGAAGCGTCTAATTTTTTGCCTTCCACTTCTACTAAATAATCGCCTTCTTTTACTTTGATGCCAGGGCCACTTAATGGAGACTTTAATTCAGGATTCCAGTTTTCGCCAGTATAAATTTTCTTGATTTTAAAGAAGCCATTTTCAATAGTATAATCAGCCCCCAATAATCCAACTGGGATAGCAGGTACGGAGGGATAATCGCCTCCGCTCACATAGGAATGTCCTACAGATACTTCACCGCTGATGATATCAATGATATAGTTTAAATCGGAGCGATGCTTTACGTGTTTTACCCAAGGTTGATACCAGCCAAAAATTTTATCCCAAGGAGCACCATGCACATTGTTCACGTATAAAAAGTCTCTCTGTAAACGCCAGCCTTCTTTGAATATTTGTTCTGCTTCTTTAGCGGGGTCTACATAAACGCGCATGCCTTCTGTAGCTAATCTTCCATCTCCAGGTCTAGGCGCAGCAAGGGTTCCATTCAAAAACCAGTTGGCACCAGAACGGTATAAAATATTTTTTCGATCTGCACTATTCACCACATTCGCCACTGATTTTGCAAACTCTATACTCTTTTGGTCTTTAGTGGTGTACTTATATAAAGTTGATCCTTGGTTGGCCATTTCTTCCGTATAAAATACCGAACCATCAGGTCCAGCAATTAAGGAAGAATAGTTGCGCAGCGGTAAGTTGGCTGCTACAATTCGTTGCGCTAATCCATCAAAATCAATTTTTACTGAAACTGTTGAAGCACCTGAAGGCTTGGCTGTTTTAGTGGTACTATCAGCAGGATTTTTTACGGGTTCATCATCACTTTTAGGTTCAAAAGGAGATGGGGCGTCTTTGCTCAACACCGCAATATACAAAGCCCTATTTACTGGATAATTATAACTACTCATGTCTAACCAACCAGAAGCCAAACCATAATCAGTGCTCGCTAAAAAGTACAAGTATTTTCCACTCTCGTCCCATTGAGGATCAATGGCATCAGCCAAACCATCCGTAATTAATTTGCTTTGGCCCGTTTCAATTTGAAAAACTTTGACAGCTTTAAATTGATTGTTTTGTTGTTGCACATATGCAATCCATTTACTGTCTGGAGACCAAACAGGTTTCATCGTTCTATTGGGATGCGCATATTTATCGGTATCTACTTTTTTAAATGCACCTGTTTTTAAATCGATGTACCAAATGGTATAATCAGTGTCTACAAAAGCAATGTATTTGTTGTCGGGAGACCAAGCTGGTGTGAAATAAAATTTCTTATTTGGCATGGCAAATGTTTGCGCAGTTTGCAATCCAAATTGGTCTTTTACCGTTAATTGGTATTCCCCATTTTCATCGGAGAACCAAGCAATTTTTTGACCATCAGGAGACCATATAGGCGCCCTATCTGCTGTACCAGTAGAGTTGCTGATATTTTTCCAGTCACCATTTTCTTTTGGTACGGTAAAAATTTCACCCCTGCTTTCAAATACTGCACGTTTACCAGAAGGAGATAATTGTGGGTTGGATAAATTGGCTGCGGTTAAATTATTCCATCTAGGTCTTCCCCAATTTAAATCTGCTTTTACAGCAATATTTAATTGAGTCGTTTTTTGTGTAGCAATATCATAACTATGTAAATACCCCGCTTGTTCAAAAATTAATTTGTTGTTGCTGGCCGATACATTCTTTATATCAAAGTCTTTGAAGAAAGTAATTTGTTTTTGTGTTTTGGTTTTAGGATCGTAAGACCAAATATTGTTAATGAAATCTTGCTCCGATAAAAAATACAAAATACCATTGTTCCAAGTAGGAGCGGTATGTCTTTCTTTATTGCCCTGTACCGTTTTAGTTGTTTCAAATGTTTTTAAATTAAATAGCCATATAGGTTGAGCTTGGCCGCCGCGATAGTTACGCCACTCTGGATCCCAAAAACTATAGGGTTGAAAAGCCATGGTAGCTCCATCATTCGAAATACTCCCTACAAATCCAAATGGTAATGGTAATGCTTCAGGTGTGCCCCCATTTACAGATACTTTGAAAAATTTAGTATTCACCGTAGGATAGCCTTCTCTGCTAGAAGTAAAGTAAACTGAATTGCCATCGGGCATCCAACCTTGTGTAATATCGGGGCCGGGGTGCCAGGTTAATCTTTTTGGATCTCCCCCTTCAATAGGAACTATATACACATCTGTATTTCCATCATACTGACCACTAAACGACACCCATTTACCATTGGGGCTAATTTTTGGGGAAGTTTCTGCGCCAATGGCACTGGTAAGTCTTCTGGCATCACCTCCTTTGTGGTCAACCACCCATAAATCGTCTGCATGCACAAATACAATATGGTCTTTGCTCGCATTGGGTTGCCTAAGTAACATAGTACCCTGTGCATAATTATTTTCTGCACTTAGACCCAATAAAAAACAAAGGAAAATTTTTCCAATGATAAAAGGTTTATTCATGTAGTTTAAATTTTAAGCTTGATTGAATGGTAAAAGATACAATGGAGTTTTAAAGAAAGCAAATCAAAAGGATGAAATGTAGGGGAAATGATAAGGGAATAAAAAACCCGACCACTAGGGAGGGGTCGGGTTCAACAATATTTGATGCTGATCAAAGACTTTCAATAAGCGGCTAACACTTAGAATCTTTCTAATTTAGAGAAGAAAAAGTCTGCTTCAATGATTGCATTTTCATCGCTATCACTTCCGTGAACTGCGTTTTCACCAACGGACGCTGCAAATAATTTGCGGATGGTTCCTTCAGCAGCCTGAGCTGGGTTGGTAGCTCCAATCAAAGTCCTGAAATCTGCTACTGCATTTTCTTTTTCTAAAACAGCTGCTACAATTGGACCACTGCTCATGAAATCTACCAATTCTTGGTAAAATGGACGCTCTCTGTGGATATCGTAGAAAAGACCTGCTTGCTCAGGAGTTAAGCGGGTCCATTTCATTGCTTTAATAGAAAAGCCAGCCTTAATCATCTGGTCTAAAATGGCTCCTGTGTACCCTTTTTGGGTAGCATCAGGCTTAATCATGGTAAATGTTCTATTGCTCATATTTGTTTAATTTCGGCGCAAAAGTAAGGAATAGCAAGGGGTTGAGTGGTATTCAATCGCTAAATTTTCAATAAATTATTTAAAATCTTTTGACAGACTAATGAAGAAAACGCATTTTTGCCCGATTATATGCAACTGATTAACGAATTCTATCCATTATTATCTCAGCCTAAGCAAATTGTGATTACCATGCACCAGAAGCCCGATGGGGATGCCATGGGCTCTACATTAGGCTTGTATCATTTTCTTTACAATCGAGGGCACCAGGTTACGGTGATATCGCCAACGAATTGGGCTGATTTTTTAGAATGGTTACCTGGAATAGAAACGGTAATCAATTTTGAGGGGCATAGAGAAAAGGCATTGGCTATTTTAGACAAAGCAGAAATATTGTTTTGTTTAGACTTTAATATTTTTTACAGAACCAAACATTTAGCTCCATTTTTAGCATCATCCAAAGCCATTAAAGTATTAATTGATCATCATGAACAGCCTGATGAGCTCAATTTTGATTATGGCATCAGCGATACTGGAAAAAGTTCTACCTGCGAAATGGTGTACGATTTTATAGTGGAAGCTGGCGGTAGAGAAGAGCTTACGCAAGATATTGCCACTTGTTTGTATACAGGAACTATGACCGATACAGGGTCTTTCAGATTTCCGTCTACTAAAGCCAGTGTACATCGAATGGTGGCCGAGTTAAAAGAAACTGGTTTTGATCATTCTCAAGTACATAATCATATTTATGATAATTTCTTAGAGAGCAGACTAAGATTCATTGGCTTTGCTTTGTTAAACAGAATGGAAGTATTGTATGAATACAATACAGCTATCATGTATATTCACCAAGCCGATTTGCAGAAATACCATATTAAAACAGGTGATACCGAAGGGTTGGTCAATTATTTACTAACCATCAAGGGCATTCGTTTTGGAGCAATTGTGATTGATAGAACAGAAGAGCGGAAATGGAGTTTTAGAAGTAAAGGAGGGTTCGACGTAAATCAATTTGCGAGAAACCATTTTGAAGGAGGTGGCCATGCCAATGCTTCAGGTGGTAGAAGCAGCGATTCGGTAGAAAAAACAGTAGCACATTTTAAACAAGTTATTCAAGAGTATAAAAACCAACTACAATAAAATGAGGAGAATCATCGCCCCGCTCATGTCAGCGGTTGTATTGCTTGCAAGTTGTAATCAATATGAAAAAACACCTACTGGACTTTCTTACAAAATCAGTAAGGGTAGCAGTAAAGACTTGCTAAAGCAAGGTCAATTTGTAAAAATGAACGTAGAGTATAAACTACTTCCAAAAGACTCTTTGTTGAGTACTTCTTATGACAGAATTCCAGTTTACTTTATGGTAGACTCGGCTCAAAAAGCGAAGCACAGTTTCATTGAAATCATTAACCAGTGCGCTCCTGGAGACAAGGTTGAATTTGTAATGAGTGTAGATTCTTTAAAGAAATTTGGCATGTTAGAGTACAACAATATCTTTAAAGAGAAAGACCAGATTAATGGTAAAGTAGATGTTATTAAAACCTTTGCTACGCAAGAATTGATGATGGCCGATTATAAAGCCGAAATGGAAAAGGAAAAAACCAGAGAAACCAAAGAACTAAAAGACCATTTAGCTAAAAAGAATATTAAAGCTCAAGAAACTGCTTCTGGTGTTTTTGTTCAAATAACCAATGCTGGTGATGCAACTGCAAAAGCTGATTCTGGAAAGCAGGTTTCTGTGATGTACAGAGGTACTTTTTTAGACGGCAAAAAGTTTGATGGCAACATGGATGCAGATGCTCAAAATAAGCAACCTTTAGAGTTCGTAATTGGACAAGGTGGCGTAATTAAGGGCTTAGAAGATGGATTGAAAATGTTCAATAAAGGCGGAAGAGGTAAAATATTTATTCCAGCTATGTTGGGCTATGGTCCAAACGGAAGTGCACCAATCATTCCTGCATATGCTTCATTGGTATTTGATATTGAAGTATTGGATGTGAAAATTGCTCCTCCGCCACCACCACCAGCAATGCCTGGTCAACCTCAACAACAAATGCAACAACGATAAGATTGTTTAGTACAGATAAAAATGCCTCGAAAATTCGGGGCATTTTTATTTATATCGACTTTATACAAAAGATAAAATAGAGGACACAGAGAATAAAAATCCGTTTTTATTTTAAATGCTGGTAAAGCTGAATGGCTTGTACCGCTTCTTTTACATCGTGCACCCTTAGTATCATTGCTTTATTCATAAGTCCGACTGTATTTAAAACAGTTGTGCCATTTAAGGATTCTTCTGGCGTGACTTTTAAGGTTTGGTAAATGGATGATTTTCTAGAAACCCCTAACAGTAAAGGCTTTCGAAGTATTTGCAAGGATTCCATTTCTTTTATTAAAGCAAAATTATCTTCGATGGTTTTTCCAAATCCAAAGCCGGGGTCAATAATGATGTCTTTAATTCCTGCTTGATTACATGCTTCAATACGTTCAATAAAATAATCTAATAATTCAGTAATAATATTATTGCTAGACGGCTTTTCATGCATGGTTTCGATAGTACCTCTGCTGTGCATACAGATATAAGGTACATTTAATGACGCCACCGTAGACAACATATCTACGAAGAATCTTCCACCACTGATATCATTAACGATATCTGCTCCAGCATTCACCGCAGCCATTGCAACGGATGGATGATAAGTATCTACAGAAATTAATATGCTGGGAAATGCTTTCTTCACCGATTCAATGATGGCAACTACTCGATCCATTTCTTCATTAGCCCCAATTTGAATACTGCCAGGTCGGGTACTTTGTCCGCCAATATCTAAAATGAAAGCGCCTTCCTGAATCATGGTATTTGCCTTCTCTAAAGCTGCTGCTGAGTTAGCGGCCCTGCTCCCCCCATAAAATGAATCAGGGGTGGCATTAATAATGCCCATGACAATGGGTTGGTCTAGAGAAATTAAAGTTCCTTTACAGTTTAGTGTAAACATAGCTTCGATTCAATTAAATTGCAATCAATTCAAAGATATTCTGAAAATGTTGGATACCAATACACAATACAACGAAGCTGTAGTAGCTTGTAAAGATATTTTTATCAAGAAAACAAAGGATTATGGTACAGCATGGCGTGTATTAAGAACGATTTCTGTAGTAGATCAAATTTTTATTAAGGCATTGCGCATTCGTACCATTCAAGAACTCAAAACCCAAAAAGTGGGGGATGATATTCGTTCTGAATTCATTGGAATTCTCAATTATGCCATTATTGGATTAATTCAATTAGAGTTGGGCAATTCAACGGTGGAAGAATTAGCGGTTGACCAAACTCAAAGCTTGTACCAAAAACAAGTTCAGTTTGCGCAGGATACTATGTTGTCTAAGAATCATGATTATGGGGAAGCTTGGAGAGAAATGAGCCAAGAAAGTTTTGCTGATTTAATATTGGTAAAAATCCTTCGTATTAAACAGATTTTACAAAATGATGGGAAGACTTTAATTAGTGAAGGCATTGATGCCAATTATGTAGACATCATCAACTATGCTGCTTTTGCATTGATATTAATTCAAGAGGGAAAACACTAACTATGAAGAAAATGCTGTTGTTGGTTCGGTGGATTGTGGGTTTGCTATTCATTTTTTCTGGTTTAATTAAAGTGAATGACCCCATTGGGTTGAGCTATAAAATGCAAGAGTTTTTTGAGGTATGGAATATGCATTTCTTAAATGATTATGCATTGTTCTTCTCTATAGCCATGAATAGTTTTGAAGTGTTGGCAGGGGTGGCCATTATCATTGGATGGCGTATTAAATTATTCAGTTGGTTATTATTGTTGCTAATTGTTTTCTTCACTTTTTTAACTGGCTATGCGCATTATTCTGGTAAAATAAAAACCTGTGGTTGTTTTGGAGATTGCCTTCCTTTAACAGCTGCTCAATCTTTTTATAAAGACTTATTTCTGTTAGCATTGATTCTACTGTTGGTCTTCTTTCAGCAATACATTAAATCTGCTTTATCCAATGCTTGGGCATTTGGTTTGGTTGCATTAACCTTGGTATTGTCTACTAGTGCACAGTTTTATGTATTAAAACATTTACCCTGGGTAGATTGCTTGCCTTATAAAGTAGGCAATAATATTTTGCAGAAAATGGAAATGCCTGCTGGTGCTACACTCGATAGTATGCAGATTGTTTTTGAATATCAAAAAGACGGAAAGACCATTGAATTTGATCAGGAAAATTTCCCCGAAAATTTTGATGATAGTTATGTATTCATTAGTCGTAAAGACAAGTTGGTTAAAAAAGGGAACGGTCTAAAACCTGCTATTGTAGATTTTTCTTTAAAGACCTTAGATGGGGTAGATACCACAAAAGAAGTTTTGGCATCAAAGGGTAAATATGTATTGATATTGGCCAAAGATGCTAGTGAACTCCATTTGTGGAAAAAGAAAGTATCTAACATTTTAAATGACTATCAATTTTCTGAAAAAGTTGGCTATCGGGTTATTTTTGTATCTGCGGAAGGGGCATTGATCAAAGCTGCTTTTCCCAATCATACGGTGCTCAATTGTGATGCAACGGTGCTGAAAACTGCTGCTCGAGTAAATCCAACTTTTTTGTTCATGGAAGGTGCTACCATACAACAAAAAATGAGCTATTTAGATGTAGAATCTTTAAATAGGCTGTATTAATTCCATTTTTTTATTTGGGGTGATTGACCGAACTTAGTGTAATAACAACACAATCATGAATACCGTAAAAAATATATTAGATAAAAAAGGTCCTTATTTTAATGGAGTTGCTTCTTCATTAAAAGTAATTGAGGCTTTATCATTGATGAAGGCAGAAAATTTGAGCTATGTAATCGTAAAAGATGGTGAAGATTTTAAAGGGATCATGACAGAGCGTGACTATGCGCAAAAAGTAGTCTTATTACACAAAAACTCTACAGACACAACTGTTCAAGAAATCATGACCACTGGATTGCCAACAGTTTCTTTAGATACCACTGCTGAAGAATGTATGAAGCTAATGAATCAACACAAGACTCGTTATCTGGTAGTTTTTGATGGCTTTGAATTCAAGGGAATTATCACCATACATGATTTAATGCGAAATAGCTTAGAAGCTGGGGATGAATTTTCTGATCCTATCTATTAGTGTTCATTTATTGAATAATCACTTCTTCAATTAATTCTTCTCCGAAAGCTTCATTAATTCTGCTAATGATTTGAGGCTTTTGAAAAGACAACTCGTTCTTCAAAGGACCAATATTGGTATGAATGAAAAGCTTTTTTTGAATGATTTGAATTTTGTCGGTGTATTTAGCAACAGTTTTGCCCATTAGTTGCTCCCAGATGTCTTCAATTTGAGCAGCACGAATTCCTTTTTTTAGGTGACTCATGCCTTTAAGGTTTTTCAATGCATCTCCAATTTTCATCTCTGCCATGCGATAAAGTTAAGCGTAATTTCATAAAAGAATTAATTGATATGGGCTACCCGTTTCGTCTAATTTGGCTTTGATTCTATCTGCATGTGTATCAGTGATAAATACTTGTCCAAACTCATTACTACATACTTGTTCTAATAAATGGGCCATTCTGCTTTCATCTAGTTTTTCAAATACATCATCTAATAATAAAATAGGCGGAATGCCTATTGTATTTTTTAAATACGCCCATTCTGCTAACTTTAATGCAAATAATAGACTCTTTCTTTGGCCTTGCGATGCTTCTGATTTAAAAGGACAATCATTTAAGTAAATTCCCATATCATCTCTATGTACCCCTCTAGAAGTTCTTTGCAAAACCTTATCCTTCATTAAATTTTCTGCCAAAATTTCTTTGAAAGAATTGCTTAATAATTGGCTTTCATAGGCCAACTGTAAGTCTTCTTGTTTCCCTGCAATATTGCTATAATTTTCTCCCACTAAAGGCAAGAAAGCAGTTAAAAATTTTTTACGAATCTGGTGTATATAATTACCACTATTGATTAACTGATCGTTATAAACTTCTAGTAAGTCATTTCCCGCCAAAGGATTTTCGGCCATTTGCTTTAGTAAACTATTCCGCTGCTGCAATATTTTATTGTACGCGATTAATTGCAATAGGTAATCTTTATTGGTTTGAGACAATATACTGTCTATGAATTTTCTCCTTTCTTCTCCAGGTCCAGCAATTAGTTCTATATCGT
Source organism: Sediminibacterium sp. FEMGT703S (assembly GCA_002786355.1). Taxonomy (GTDB): domain Bacteria; phylum Bacteroidota; class Bacteroidia; order Chitinophagales; family Chitinophagaceae; genus Sediminibacterium. The sequence continues at coordinate 169,891 of PGCO01000002.1, read as the reverse complement.
CTGGTGCAATCATCACACAAGGAAACTTGCCTATATGGTCTGAAATTTTCTTATACGACTCCTTATTGACTAATAATTCTTTCTTATTATTTTCTCTTAAAATAAAAGTGACTTCTTCTTCCTTTTCATTTTTAGTAAAGTTGCCTGAAAGCCGCATACCTTGCTTCCCATGTTGCACATTCTGTGCATCTGTTCTGGCAAAATAACTTCTAGAAAATCCTAGATAAAAAATGGCGTCTAATAAATTGGTTTTCCCCGTTCCATTCAAGCCGCAAATCGCCACAATTCTTTCCCTAAAAACTGGGTGATAATTGGCGTAATTCCTAAACTGAACAAGGTCTATATCCTTTAGTTGAAGCATGTAACGCAAAGTAAAGCAGAACCACTTGAATTATTCCCTTTTGGTATGGAAGAAAGCATTTAATTTTATTAAAAATTGGGCTTTTGAAAACAATATTATCCGAAGAGCAAATGGCGTTGAGTATAGAACGACTTGCGCACCAAATGCTCGAAAACAATAAAGACATGGCCAATACGGTAATTATTGGCTTACAACCAAGAGGAATTTTCTTAAGCGACCGTATTGTTGCTGCTCTAAAAACAATTATTCCATCTAATCCATTTCATTACGGAAAGTTAGACATCACTTTTTATAGAGATGATGTAAGAAAAACTTTGCATATAGCCAATGAAACGGATATCCCATTCAGTATAGAAGGCAAGTCGGTTATACTAGTAGATGATGTATTGTATACTGGAAGAACCATCCGGGCAGCATTAGATGCATTATTAGATTTTGGAAGACCCTCCAAAGTTTCCTTATGTGTTTTAATTGATAGAAGATTTAGTAGAGAGTTGCCTATTCAACCCGATTATGCAGGGAAAGCCATTGATACCATATTTACCGATAAGGTTAAAGTGAATTGGAAAGAAAAGGATGAAAAAGACGAAGTTGTTTTAGTCTAAATGATTAATTTTGCTTTTTAATGAAACTATCTACCAAACATTTACTTGGTATCAAGGACCTCACCAAAGCCGATATCCAATTAATTTTATCTACTGCAAGTCAGTTCAAAGAAGTTTTACAAAGACCAGTAAAGAAAGTTCCTTCCTTAAGAGACGTTACGATTGTGAATTTATTTTATGAAAATTCTACTCGTACCAGAATGTCTTTTGAATTGGCCGAGCGTAGACTTTCAGCCGATGTGCTCAACTTTACTGCGAGTAGCTCTTCAGCGGCAAAGGGCGAAACATTGTTGGATACTGTCAACAATATCTTGAGTATGAAAGTAGACTTGGTGGTGATGCGTCACAGTGCTTCTGGTGCACCACATTTTTTAGCCAAGCATATTCCAGCAGCCATTGTTAACGCAGGGGATGGCATTAATGAACATCCTACACAGGCATTATTGGATGCGTTTTCAATGCAAGAAAAAACGGGTAGGATAGAAGGATTAAAAGTGGCAATCATAGGAGACATCATGCATAGTAGGGTTGCACTCAGCAATATGTATTTGTTGAAAAAAATGGGTGCAGAAATCACAGTTGTAGGACCACCCACTTTAATTCCCAAATACCTAGAAGAGGCCTTGGGAGTAAGAGTAACTTACAATGTTCAAGAAGCATTGCAATGGTGCGATGTAGCCAATGTGTTGCGAATACAATTAGAAAGACAGAATCAACCCTTGTTTTCTTCGTTAAGGGAATACAATCTAGCTTACGGCATTAAGCAAAAAATGCTGGATAAATTAGGAAAAGAAATTGTAATTATGCATCCTGGACCTATCAATAGAGGGGTAGAGTTAGATAGCGATGTTGCTGATGGTCCACATTCCATTATTTTAAATCAAGTCGAAAATGGGGTTGCAGTTAGAATGGCCGCCTTATATTTATTAGCTGGCAGAGCCGACTAAAATTAATCAAATCGTTATCATGCAAAGAATATGTCTGTTCCCGGGTACATTTGATCCTGTTACCCTAGGACACACTGATATCATCAATAGGGCACTTCCTTTGTTTGATAGAATAGTGGTAGGGGTAGGTATCAACTCATCTAAGAATCCTATGTTTAGTGCAGACCAGCGTATGGAGTGGTTCAGGGATATTTATAAGGATGAACCAAGGGTAGAGAGCATTGCGTACGATGGATTGACTGTTCAATTTTGTAAAAAAATTGGAGCTCATTTCATTTTAAGAGGTATTCGATACGTAAGTGATTTTGAATACGAGAAAACGATTGCAGATGCCAATAGAACACTTGATAATCAAATTGAGACCATCTTTCTGACAGGGGAACCCAAGTATACTTCAGTAGCATCCACTATTGTTCGTGATATTATTAAAAACGGGGGAGACGCTTCTCCATTCCTTCCTCAAGCGGTGATTAATACGCTAAAAAGTAAATTATGATTTGGTTCAATAAAAGCCTTACTGCTGCTCATTTTGCAGAAATAGGCAAGGGGAATATGGGCGAACATTTAGGAATGGAGTTTACTGAAATAGGGCCGGATTATATTAAAGGGACTATGCCCGTAGACCATCGCACCAAACAACCCTATGGATTATTGCACGGAGGTGCTTCAGTGGCATTAGCAGAAACATTAGGAAGTGTAGGGGCAGCCATGGTAGTGGATCATACCGAATACATTTGTGTAGGACAAGAAATAAATGCTAATCATTTGAGAAGCGTACGTTCCGGATTTGTAACAGGAACAGCAAAGCCCATTCATATAGGATCAAGTTCCCAAGTTTGGGAAATCAAAATCCATGACGAGCGAGACCACTTGGTTTGTATTAGCAGACTTACGGTAGCTGTTTTGAAAAGAAAAGACCGATAATTTCTTTAATGCTCGTAAAGGAATCTGCTATTAACGTATTCACTTCAATTAGGGGAACCCACTTAATATCAGTAATATCTTCTTCTGTTTGTGGAACCAAATTAGGAACTCCTTTCACAGACATAATATACCAATGACTTTCTTTAATGACATCTTCTTTCAAATAAGGGTCAAAATATTGGTGGTTGGTAACCCCTAAGAAATCAATTAACCTCAAATTTCCAACGCCGGTTTCTTCTTCCACTTCACGCATAGCGCAGGCTTCAATAGTTTCACAGGGATCTACCTTCCCCTTGGGCAAATCCCAGGAACCCCTTCTAAAAATGAAGAGCAATTCATTCTGCTCGTTCAGTACTAATCCACCCCCAGCTTGTATGATTTTTAATTGCATAAAATAGTTAATGTGCAAATTTCCATAATAATCCATTGGAAAATAGGATTTACTTTTGTGTTATGACAAATGAAAAAGCAGTTGCAGAAAAATTATTACAAGTTCAGGCCGTCAAATTGAGCCCTGATCAACCGTTTACTTGGGCTAGTGGATGGAAAAGTCCTATTTATTGTGATAATAGAAAAGTATTGTCATTCCCATATGTAAGAGATTTTATCAAAAGCGAATTGTGTAGTGTAATTTTCGAGCAATACCCTGAAGCAACTGTGTTGGCTGGGGTAGCAACTGCCGGTATCCCTTGGGGAGCAATGGCTGCCGATCAGCTAAAACTCCCGTTTATTTATGTAAGACCCAAACCCAAAGAACATGGATTGGGTAACCAAATTGAGGGAGCTTTAGAGCCAGGGCAACGGGTATTGGTGATAGAGGATCTAATTTCTACTGGTAAAAGCAGTTTACAAGTAGTAGATGTATTGAAAGCTGCAGGGGCGGAAATTGTAGGAATGATTTCTATATTTAATTATGGATTTGAAGCCGCTGCCAGTGCTTGTGCCAATGCAGGCGTAAAAACCAGCAGTTTAACCAATTATCCAACTATGATAGAATTGGCTATTGAAAAAGGATTAGTTACCGCTGAAACCAAAGAAACGCTGCTGAATTGGAGCAAGGATCCAGCAAATTGGGGAAAATAAATCAGTCAAAAATGCGTAAAATACTATTAATATTAAGTTTGACAGTTGCATCCAGTGCATTTGGGCAACAGCCAAAGCAACAGTGGGTAACCATTAAGTCTGCCAATTTAAAGTGCTGGGAATGCAAGGATAAATTGGAAAAATACCTGATTCAAGCCAATAAATCTACCATGGAGTCAGGGCTTATTCAATGGAAAATCAATCTGTTACAAGGAGAAATTAAAGTTCAATTTTGGCCAGATCGGGCAGATGCTTCACTCATTAAAGCGGCTTTAAATAATGCTGGTTTTGATGCAGATGATGATAAGGCTGAACCAGAAGCCTATGCAAAATTGCCCCCGATTTGCAAAAGAGCAGAAGATGGCGGCGGACCAAAACCACCCAAGCCATGCCATATACCCCCAGTTCAATAAGGGTTATTTAAATAAGTTTACTTCTTGTCTTCCTTCATAGGTAAAGGGTAGGGTTTTAAAAAATCCCCCTTTACCTATTTTTATATTACCCGTTGCCTTCACTAAAACATCCTTTTTAAACATTAACTGAGCTGCATTTTTATAAATGTTTTGCATGTTAATATTAATGGAGGATGGCAATACGAATTCTCCATTTTTGGGAATATGCATCAAAGTATCTAGCTGAAACTTCCCTAAGTAAATATTGTCTAAATACACATCGCTGTCTACTTTTTTAAGGTCGAGTCCAAATTTATTGGGGTTGAAATAAACCAATTCAAAGTTGAGTTTGGTTTCATTAAACCCTAATTGTTTCAATTCAATTTTTCTTACTTCACGATATTCCAGTTCTTTTGGCGCTTGGCAAGAACTGATAATTAGCGAAATAAAGGCCAAGGATAGGAGGGTTCTCACGGTTAAATGTTTTATCAAAAGTAGTTGAAATAATGGCGCTATCGCGGGATTATTTTTCGTATCTTGTATGCTAATCTATTTAGTATTTTGGGTAAGTGATTGATAAAAATGGTAATCTCAAAAATTTAGCACATAAAATAAATTATAAATACTTGATTAACATTTTATTATATAGTTTATTTGAAAATAAAATTGAATATTATTAGTGCTGTAAATAGATAAATGGTTGCTTTTCTGTTAACTATTCAACAAAATAAAATAAAGTGAAATTATTAATTGATTATCAATACTTTGGAACTGTTAATTACTATAAAATTTTGTTTGAATTCAAGTATATCGAATTTGAAGAATATGAACGCTATCAAAAAGGGAGTTATCGTAACCGTACCAGCATTCCAGGAGCCAATGGATTGATCAATCTTTCCGTTCCTTTACAAAATGGTCGAGATCAACGATCACTTTTCAAGGACATAAAAATTGCTTACAAGGAGAACTGGGTGTTGCAACATACAAGGGCTTTGGATGCTTGTTATCGGAGAGCTCCATTTTATGAATATTACCGAGACTCCCTTTTTACAATATTGGCCAGTCAAGAAGAATATTTGATGCATTTAGATAAAAAGCTAATGCAATGGGTTTTAAAAATGATGAAAGCCCAATTAGAGATTTCTTATTCGAGCAGCTATCAAGTGCATGTGGAAGAAGGCGTTAAAGATGCCAGAAATGTTTTCTTACCCAATCAAATGATTGCTTTAAATGATGTGGTAAAATATGCACAAGTATTTGAGGATCGGAATGGATTTCAGCCTAATATGAGCATTCTAGATTTATTGTTTTGTTGCGGACCTTCAGCTACTGGTCTATTCTTAAGCAACAATAGCCGATTTTAAAGTGTCTATGAATAGAATTTGCCGTTAATGAACTATTATTGTTATCGAATTAATGATTAGAGAAAGCCCTGAACGAATGAAGAAATCTTGTTTGCTGCTACTGTTGATTTTCCTTCCAATTAGTTTTTTGATTGCGCAGGATTTTTCAAATAAAGGAAAGGATTTTTGGTTGGGATATGGGTACCATGTTCGCTATGTTACTGGTGCCCCTGTGAACCAACAAGAAATGATCTTGTATTTTACCTCTGATCAAAATGCAAAAGTAACCGTTGAAATTCCTAATATAGGGTATTCAATTCAATACGACGTTATTGCAAATCAGGTTACACCTAGTCAACCAATACCGAAACTGGGAGGTCAAGACGCAAGATTAACTGCACCAGGAATCTCTAATAAAGGAATTCATATCACGAGTGATAAGCCGATTGTTGCTTATGCGCATATTTACAATGCTTCTGTTTCTGGGGCATCACTTCTTTTTCCAACTAATACATTAGGTAAAGAGTATTATTCTGTAAATTATACGCAGCGGTCCAATGAAGGAGCGTCCAATTCCTTCTTTTTTATTGTTGCCACGGAAGATGGAACACAAATAGAGATTACACCAAGTGCATCCAACTTAAATGGATTAGCAGTAGGAGTGCCCTCAGCACCGATTACACTAAGGAAGGGAGAAATCTATCATGTAATGGGAACCTTGATTGGGAGTACAGGAAGTGATTTGACTGGTTCTAAAATAAGATCGATTTCAGCAACTGGAGCTCCTTGTAAGCCCATTGCTGTTTTTTCAGGTTCAGGTAAAATTAGTATTGGTGGGGCTGGAAATGGGAGTGCCGATAATTTATTTGCACAAGCATTTCCTTCGAAAGCTTGGGGGCTAAAGTATTTAACTGTACCAACAGGCACTCAACCCAATAATTTTTATAGGGTTTGTGTGAAAGATCCTACAACCAACGTAAAATTGAATGGGGTAGCTTTACCTAAATCCTCTTTGCAAAATGGGTTTTATTATGAGTTCAAAAATGCTGGGGGATTATCAGCTCCTAAACCAAATGTGATTGAAGCTGATCAACCAATTTTAGTTTCACAATACATGACCACGCAAGGGGCAGAAGGCAATCCTAATTTTAGTGGTGCAACAGGAAATGGAATTGGGGGAGATCCCGAAATGATTTACTTGAGTCCTGTTGAACAAACTATTAATAAAATCACCCTTTATTCTGCTGCACAGTTTCAAATTATAAGAAGTTATATTAATGTAGTGATTAAAAAAGAGGGTGTTGCTAATTTTAAAATAGATGGAAGTGCTCCAGCACCTGGTAGCTTTTCTCCTCACCCGGAAGATCCTCAATATTCCTATGCTATACTCCAAGTAAACAATGGATCCCATTCATTAAGTGCTGACAGTGGTTTTAATGCAATTGCCTATGGTTTTGGTAATGCAGAATCTTATGGTTATAACGCGGGTACCAATATAGTAGACCTGAATCCACCTGTAACGGTACAGAACCAATTTCCCAATGTTGCTACGGTAAGCTATTCTGCTACTTGTGTGAATACTAGTTTTAATTTAAAACTGGCTCTAAGCTATCAACCGAGTAAAATTGTACTTGACTTTTTAGGAGCAAGTAATTTAACTGGTCCTCCTATTCTTACTTATAATCCAACAGGCTTTGATTCAACCTATACTTCAAACGGGAAGCCTTTTTATGTTTATAAAATTCCTCAATCATATATTTTTGGGGCTGCTGGAAATTATCCCGTAAAGTTTACTACCACTTCTTTATTACCCCAATCAGACGGTTGTAGTAACAATAATGAACAAGAAATTACCGATAATATTGTGGTAAGTGATGCCCCAATCGCTGATTTTTCTGTTAGCTCACTAGATTCTGGTTGCGTGAATACTTCAATTGATTTTAGAGATTTGTCGAATGGATCAGGAAGGTCAGTAGTAGGTTGGATTTGGGATTTTGGGGATGGAGCAAGCAATACCCTTCAGAATCCCTCTAAAACCTATACTTCAGCAGGAAATTACAATGCTAAACTCACTACTATCACCGACTTTGGCTGTGTAGCTACTAAAACTGTTCCTATTAGTTTATCTAATAAACCGGTTGCAAGATTTACCGTTCCTGCTATCACCTGTGAAAACAGTGCCATCAATTTTACGGATGCATCTACTATTGTACCCGGTGCCACCAATAACTCTATTACTCAATGGAAATGGAACTTAGACAATGGTGCAGGTAATATATCTGTGAATAACAATGCGGCCCAAACCAATACGTATACTACCTGGGGCACAAAAGACGTTTACTTAAATGTTGTTTCAAATACAGGTTGCTTAAGTGATTCATTTCGATTACCAGGTGGCTTCAAAATAAATCCTTTACCTGTGGTTGGGTTTGTATTACCAGAAGTATGTTTAAATGATGCGACTGCAACTTTTAGCGATACTTCTAAAATTGCAGATGGAACAGAAGCAGGTTTTAGTTATTTATGGAAATTTGACGATGGGGTATCCACAGTTGATCCTACTAAACGTCCGGTTCCATTAACTGCGAATACCAGTTTAAAATCAATCGCAGCAAGCTATAAAACATTTGGAAATTATACCGTCTCTTTACAAGTTACTTCAAGTAATGGTTGCGTAACTACTGATAATAAATCATTTACAGTTAATGGCAGTACACCAATTCCTAAGTTTGAAGTAGCAAATTTATTAAATGGCATTCCGCTTTGTACCAATGATTCGATAAAAATAATCAATCAATCCACTGTTGATTTTGGGGATGTAACCAAATTAGAAGTAGTCTGGGATTTATTGAGTGATCCAAATACAATTGTAACAGATCAGTCGCCAGCGCTAAATAAGCAGTACAGTATACGATACGGTATTCCAACCACCCCATCAACTCCTGCGACTAAAGATTATTCAGTTAGAATAAGGGCATTTTCTGGTCAAGCTGAATCTTGTTCTAGAACACTTACCAAAATTGTAACCGTGACTTACGCACCAGCGGTCTCTTTTAGTGATATCCGCGATATCTGTTACGATGCAACGCCTCGTTTAATCACACAAGGAACTTTTATTTCCGCATTGCCTGCAACGCAAACATATACAGGTAAGGGGATTAGTACGGCTGGTTTATTAAATCCCATTACCACTGGCGTGGGCAATGATACCCTAAAATATTTTGTACAAAATAGTGCAGGTTGTAAAGACTCTGCTTTTCAGCCCATCACGGTTTGGCCTTCACCTGTTGCAAAATGGGGCATTGCCAATCCCGCTTGCGAAAAAAATAATGTATTATTTACCGATAGTTCAGTGGCTAATTTCAGCAATATTGCACAATGGAATTGGAACTTTGGGGATGGAAAAACGGAGAGTAGAACCAATGGTACTGCTTTTTCGCATGTATTTGATACAGCCCAAACTTATTCTACATCTTTGCAAGTGGTAACAGATAGTGGTTGCATTAGTACAAGCAATCAACAAATTATTCGCATCAATCATTTGCCGAAACCTGCATTTAGTTTACCTGAAATTTGTTTACCAGATGGAAGGGGGACCTTTTTAAATCAGAGTTCAATAACAGACGGGTCAGAAGCTTTATTTAGTTATGTTTGGAATTTTGGAGACCCAAATGATCCAAGTTCATCCACGTTAAGACAACCGACTCATAAATACAGTGCAGTTGGTCCTAACAATGTTAAATTAAAAATCACCAGTAAAGATGGTTGTGTAGATTCCTTAACACAAGTGCTGAATACTATTTATCCATGGCCTAAAGCTAGTTTTTCTGTTAGCCAAACAGAAATTTGCCAGGGTGATCCAATTCAGTTTACTGGCCTAGGAAATGGCTTTACCAGTGCCCCTATACGCTGGGAGTGGAACCTGGGCGGTGGCAATACATCCACATTGCAAAATCCTAGAAAAGTATTTACTGATTCAGGAAGTTATACCATCAGTTATTATTTCTTTAATTCTCAGGGATGTGTAAGTGATACCGTGAGCCAAACGGTAGTAGTTCATCCTTATCCTGTATTGGAGCTTGGGCCAAATATTGTAGTATTAGAAGGGGGGACTAAATCTTTGAAACCCGAATTTGTTTATGGTACCAATTTGAACTATCAATGGACGCCTTCCTTGTATTTGAATAATGATACCGATTCAATTCCGAAAACCACTCCACTTGGAGACATCACGTATAGGCTAAACCTCACTGGAATAGGAGGTTGCATGGTGACTGATACGATTTTTGTAAAATTATTATTAAACCCAATTATCCCAAATGCATTCTCCCCTAATGGAGATGGAATACATGATCGTTGGAGAATCCAGTACCTTGAAAGTTATCCGGGTGCAACAGTGGATGTTTACGATCGATATGGAATGTTGGTATACAGTAGTATTGAATATGCGGTAGATTGGGATGGAACCCGTAACGGCAAAGCATTACCAATTGGTACGTATTATTATGTAATTAATCCTAAAAATGGCAGAAAAATTATAACTGGTTCTGTTACAATAATTAAATAAAATGAGGCATAAAGGATTTCTTTTGGTAGTTGGATTATTTCTATCGTTGATGATAATTGCACAGCAACGACCATATTATACCCAATATATCATGAATAATTATATCATCAATCCTGCGGTTGCTGGTATTGAAAATTATTGGGATGTTAAAGCAAGTCATCGTATGCAATGGGTGGGATTACAAGACGCGCCGGTTACAACTTATATTACCGCTCATGGTCCACTCAAAAAAGATCCCTACCAAACGGCAACAGCTACCGGCTTCCGGGCCAAAGGCATGAATCCACGGGGGCAAGCTTATTGGAGAGATTATCAAGCTGCGGAACCGCACCATGGTGTAGGATTTACAATGCTTAATGATAAAACAGGCCCATTAAATCGTTTTGCGGCTTATGGTACTTATTCTTATCATATTGGATTATCACCCACTACCAATTTATCTGCGGGTGTTTCTGCAGGCTTCACTAACCTGAGTTTAGATGCATCTAAACTGAATTTCGGAGGCACTACAGTAGATCCAGCTGTAGCTTCAAGCGGTGTGATTAATAGAATCAAACCCGATATTAGTGCTGGTTTATGGTTGTATTCAAAAGATTATTTTATTGGGTTAGCTGCACAGCAAATCATACCGCAAAATGTAGCTTTTTCAGATAATACTGTATCCTTAACCAAGGGCAGATTGGTTCCGCATCTGTTTTTAAGTGCTGGATATCGAGTGCCATTATCGGAGGACTTTAATTTATTGCCATCCATGCTTATAAGGTATATTAGCCCATTACCCATGGGTTTCGACTTGAATGCAAAAGTGCAATACCTTGATTTATTGTGGGCAGGCGCATCCTATCGATACAAAGATGGTTTTGCTGCAATGGTAGGATTGAATTTGAGCAATACCCTAAATATTGGGTATTCTTATGATATTCAAACATCCCGATTGAATACCATCAGTAGAGGAACCCATGAAATCCTGATAGGATTTATGATTGGGAATAAGTTTGGAGATTGGTGTCCCACCAAATTGTGGTAGGCTTATAGTGTTCTGATCATCCAGATATCACAACCATTATGACCTGAATTGCCCATTGGGCCATCCAGATAAGTGAAGCCAAACTGCTCATACACTTTAACCGCTTTATTTAACTCTGGCATTGTTTCTAAATATACTTGCGTATACCCTTTTTGCTTTGCAGCTGCAAGCACATAGTCAATCATTTTTCTTCCAAGGCCCATGCCTCTAACTGTTGCACTTAAATACATTTTTACTAGCTCACAAGTATTATTTGGCAAGCCTTCAGTAGGAAAGTACCCTGCTCCTCCAACAATTATTCCATCTTGTAATGCAACGAAATAACCGCTTTGGGATTCAGCCGTAAAGAGTTCATATAAATGATCCGTTGTATCATCGTAAAATACAGTGCCAGGCTTATTGGCACCAAATTCGGTTAATGCAGTTCTAATAATAGTAGCAATCGCTTTATTGTCTGCGGGTTCTATAGGCCTTATTAGGATATGGTCCATATTATACTTGCGCTGCTTTTCTAAATTTTTTAAAGCTATTCATTAGACCATTGGTTGATGCGTCATGGCTATTTACCGTTTCTTCATTGGTTAATTCAGGCAAAATTTTATTCGCTAATTCTTTTCCTAATTCAACTCCCCATTGATCGTAACTGAATATATTCCAGATAACCCCCTGTACAAAGATTTTATGTTCGTACAAAGCAATCAATAATCCCAGCGTAGCTGGATCAATTTGTTTTACTAAAATTGAATTCGTTGGTTTGTTGCCAGCAAAAACTTTAAAAGGGCTTAGTTTCTTTATTTCTTCATCCTTTTTTTCTGCTTTCATCAATTCTACTTTCACTTCATTTTCACTCTTTCCATTCATTAATGCCTCTGTTTGTGCAAAAAAGTTAGACATTAATTTTACATGATGATCGCCAATTGGGTTTTGCGATAGGGCAGGGGCAATAAAATCACAAGGAATCATCGGGGTTCCTTGGTGTATCAATTGATAGAATGCATGCTGACCATTGGTGCCTGGCTCCCCCCAAATAACTGGCCCAGTGGCATAGTTTACAAGGTTTCCATTTCTGTCGATACTCTTGCCATTACTTTCCATATTGCCTTGTTGAAAATATGCGGCAAAACGGTGCATATATTGGTCATATGGCAAAATGGCTTCGCTTTGTGCACCAAAGAAATTTGTGTACCAAATGCCCAATAAGGCCATGATTACAGGAATATTTTTATCGTGTTTTTCAGTTCTGAAATGCTCATCAGCCTTGTAAGCCCCTTTGAGCAAATTTTCAAAGTTTTCGTATCCAATCGTGAGGGCAATAGACAATCCAATTGCACTCCATAAAGAATACCTTCCACCTACCCAATCCCAAAATTCAAACATATTGGCTTTATCGATCCCAAATGCAGTAACTGCTTTTTCATTGGTACTTAATGCCGCAAAATGCTTGGCAATATGAGCTTCATCTTTGGCAAATTCTAAAAACCAATGTCTAGCAGTGTGCGCATTGGTCATGGTTTCCTGTGTTGTAAAGGTTTTAGACGCTACTAAAAACAAAGTTTCTTCAGCGTTTACTTTTTTCAAGGTTTCCGCTATATGTGTGCCATCAACATTACTTACAAAATAAGTTTGAATACCATCTACCCAATAAGGTTTTAGTGCTTCTGTTACCATCACTGGTCCTAAATCACTGCCTCCAATCCCAATATTGACAATATATTTGATTGTTTTTCCGGTATAACCTTTCCAATTTCCACTGTGTATGGTTTTGCAAAATGCAGCCATTTGATCCTGCACTTTTTTAATCTTGGGCATGATGTCTTTGCCATCCACCAAAATTGGGGTATCCGAAAAATTCCTTAGTGCGGTATGTAAAACAGACCGGCCCTCTGTTTCATTAATTTTAATTCCCGCAAACTGGTCATGAATGGCATCTGTTAATTTACATTCCTCAGCCAATTGCAACAACAGTTGCATGGTCCTAGGATTGATGATATTTTTAGAATAATCAAAAACCAATTGGTCTAAACAAAGCGAAAATTTTTGAAATCTCTCTGGATCTGCAGCAAAAAGGTCTCTCATATGCCTTCTGCTCATTTCGTCTTCGTGATGTTTTTTTAATAAAAACCAGGCTTGTGTAGTCGTAGGATTAATTCTTGGTAGCATAATTTCTTATATCTGCAATTGGATTTTTTGGGCTATGAAGTTACCTAAAGCGATTCAATCTCCCTAATAGTTTGCTTTACCATTTCTGCTGAAATATCTAAATGAGTAACAATTCTCACTTGGGTAGGGCTCATCGCAATAGTCAAAATTCCTTTACTAGCAAGTATTCCAACTAATTCTTTTGCACTAAACCTTCCCTTTACCTCAAACAAAATAATATTGGTTTCCACCGGTGGGATCATACCCACAAAGTCTTTTTTCTGGAGCGCTTCTACAATTTGAGCAGCATGTGCATGATCTTCTTCCAAACGGGTTACTTGGTGGCGGAGTGCAAATAAAGCGCCTGCTGCTAAATAGCCAGCCTGCCTCATTCCACCCCCAAAAACTTTTCTTATTCTTCTGGCTTTTCTGATAAAATCGGTAGTACCCAAGAGCACACTCCCTACGGGAGCGCCTAATCCTTTACTTAAACAAACAGAAATAGAGTCAAAGGTTTTACCGTATTGTTCAGGGCTTTCTTTTTTGGCTACAATGGCATTAAATAAGCGGGCGCCATCTAAATGAAGACTTAAATTATTATTTAAGCAAACTTCTTTAATTGATTGAATATCATTAAAATCGTAGCAAGTTCCACCACCTCTATTTGCAGTATTTTCTAAACTCACCAATCGGCTTAAAGGCCTATGTACATCATCCCTATTATTGATAGCAGCGGCCACTTGGCTGGCAGTTAGTCTTCCAAAGTTGCCCTGTAATAATTGAACAGATGACCCAGCATTAGCGGCAATTCCACCACCTTCATATAAGTAAACATGGGAAAGTGCGTCGCAAATTACTTCGTCTCCTGGTTGGGTATGACAACGAATGGCAATTTGATTGGTCATGGTTCCGCTTGGGCAAAAAAGGGAGGCTTCCATTCCAAACAACTCAGCACTGTATTTTTCTAACTCATTAATGGAAGGGTCTTCTCCAAAAACATCATCTCCTACCGGGGCTGCATGCATGGCGGCCAACATAGGGGTGGTAGGTTTGGTTACGGTATCCGATCTAAAATCTATCATAATCAGCAATATGCACAAATAAGCTTGAATTTGATTAAATTACCAAGTTTTTTACACTTAAAAGGTTGAAATTCATTGTAAAATCGTATCTTTGTAGTTTCCGTAATTTTTGGAGAATTATACCTTTTTGTGTCGATTTATAACAAATTGGGTATTCTACTCGTTATCTAAAAAAGCAACAGAACAACATGAGGCAACTCAAGATCGCAACCCAGATTACCAACAGAGATTCGCAAGCAGTAGAGAAGTATTTACAAGAGATTTCCAAAATCCCTATGATCAACCCCGAAGAGGAAACTACTTTGGCGCAGAAGATTAAAATGGGCGATCAAAGGGCGTTGGATAAATTGGTACAAGCCAACTTACGTTTCGTAGTATCTGTTGCAAAACAATACCAACACCAAGGTTTATCTTTAAGTGACCTTATTAATGAAGGAAACCTGGGATTAATAAAAGCCGCTCAGCGTTTTGATGAAACAAAAGGTTTCAAATTTATTTCTTACGCTGTATGGTGGATTCGTCAGTCTATTTTACAAGCATTGGCCGAGCAAGGTCGTTTAGTGCGTTTGCCACAAAATAAAATTGGTACCTACAATAAGGCCAATAAAGCCTACATGGCATTTGAGCAAGAACATGAGCGTGAGCCGTCTACAGAAGAATTGGCAGAGATCTTAGAAATGAGTGAAACGGAAATAAACAATATTTTCCAAAGTAATACCAGACATACTTCTTTGGATGCCCCTGTGCATGAAGCTGAAGATGTGGCCATGGGAGATTTATTGGAAGGTTCTGATGATACCGATGAAGATGTAATGAAAGACTCATTAAGAGAAGAAATTCGTAGGGTATTGAAATCGTTGAGCCCAAGAGAAGCAGAAATTGTGAATGCTTATTTTGGATTAGATGGAGAAAACGGCGTTACTATTGAACAAATAGGAATGAAGTATGATCTTACCAAAGAGAGAATCAGACAAATTAAAGAGCGTGCCATAAAGCGTTTACAAAAAGCGCGTTACAGCAATGCACTTAAAGCATATTTGGGTTAATATTTCGGCCTCCAAATAGGGATATTCGAGAGGCTACTTTTTTTTGAGAACGCTCCGGATTTTCGGAGCGTTTTTTTTTAATCTTTTTTTCTATTTCGTTGTTATAATTGAATGCGCCAAATACCTTTTATATTATTGATGCTGTTTTTGTTGGCTTGTGAAAAAGATATTCAAATTGAGCCTTTACAAAACGAACCGAAGTTAGTAGTAGATGCTGAAATTGAGAATGGACAAGCACCGATGGTGGTACTTTCTAATTCACTTAATTATTTCTCTACTATTGATACCGCAACACTGTTTGCTTCATTTATCAAAGATGCAAAAGTGCAGCTCAATAATGGCACTAGAACGGTAACGCTACAGGCGAATGAATTGCGTTTTCCACAAGGTGGGCGGTATGTATTTTACACTACACCCCTTAATGATCGTATGTTGGGCGAAACAGGTAAAACCTATCAATTAACAATTGATCATAATGGAAAGCAGTATCAATCTACTACAACCATACCATTAATTACAAAAACCATTGATAGTCTTTGGTCTAAAAGAGTTACCAACAGACCAAGCACCGATAGCTTTAGGGTATTGATGGCTCGTATTTTTGATCCACCTGGGTTAGGTAATTATATTCGCTACTTTACAAAAGTGAATAATCAACCTTTTTTACCTGGTTTTAATAGTGCTTTTGATGATGCCATCATAGACGGTAAAACTTATAATATTGATATTGACAAAGGGGTAGACAGAAACCAACCATTTGAAAGAGAAAATTATGGCTTTTTCAAATTGGGTGATACGGTTACTGTTCGGCTGGCCAATATTGATAAAGCGACCTATGATTTTTGGCGAACCTGGGAATTTGCATTTCAATCCATAGGGAATCCATTCTCTTCTCCTGGTGTAGTAAAAGGTAATATTAGTAATGGAGCTTTGGGTGCTTTTTGTGGATATGGTTCTCAATACAAAACATACATTTGCAAAGATTAAAAATAGAATATGGAACAATCAGCAATAGAGAAAGTATCGGTATTAATTATAGGATCTGGTCCTGCAGGCTATACTGCAGCTATTTATGCAGCTAGAGCAAATATGAAACCTGTTTTATACCAGGGAATTCAGCCCGGAGGTCAATTGACAATCACTACAGAAGTAGAGAATTACCCTGGTTACCCAGACGGTATTCAAGGGCCAGAAATGATGGTTCACTTTGAAAAACAAGCTAGTAGAATGGGGGCAGATATTCGTTATGGATTGGCTACCAAAGTAGATTTCAGTAGTACCCCGCACAAAGTGTGGATTGATGAAGAAAAAGAAATTCATGCAGATTCAGTAATCATAAGCACAGGTGCATCAGCAAAATGGTTAGGCATTCCAAGTGAAGAGCGTTTGAATGGTTATGGGGTAAGTGCCTGTGCAGTTTGTGATGGATTTTTCTTTAAAGGAAAAGAAGTAGCTATTGTTGGTGCGGGTGATACTGCAGCAGAAGAAGCAATTTATTTAAGTAAGTTATGTACGCAAGTGCATATGATTGTTCGTAGAGATCAAATGCGTGCAAGTAAAGTGATGCAAGATCGTGTACTGAATTCACCCAATATCAAAGTGTATTGGAATTCAGAAACAGACGAAATATTAGGAGATAAAAAAGTAGAAGCTGTCCGAATCAAGAATAATAAAACTGGAGATACACAAGAAATCCCTGTAAGTGCATTCTTTGTTGCAATTGGTCATGAACCCAATAGTACCATATTTAAAGACTATGTAGAAATGGACGAAACAGGTTATATCTTAACAGTGCCTGGTACTACCAAAACCAATGTGGCTGGGGTTTTTGCAGCAGGAGATGTACAAGATAAAAACTATCGTCAAGCAGTAACTGCTGCTGGTAGTGGCTGCATGGCAGCATTGGATGCAGAGCGCTATTTAACTTCTATTGGACACTAAAATATGAGCAAAGCAAGCATTCATTTAAATGATTTGAGGTTCTTTGCTTATCATGGATTATATAAAGAGGAGCAGATTTTAGGGAATGAGTTCGCCATTAGTATAGAAGTTGGGTTCACACCTAAGGCTTTTCCGATTGTGGATATATCCGATACCATCAATTATGCCCTTGTGTATGAAATGGTCAAAAAGCGCATGCAAATTGCTACTCCATTATTAGAAACCCTAGCGTCTGATATTGCAAATGATATTTTGGCACAGTTTTCTCTAGCTGATTACGTACATATTTCCATTAACAAATTAAAGCCACCTATTGCGCAGTTTGTTGGCAGTTTAGGGGTTTCATTAAAAGTGAATAGAATATAATATGAAAATCAGATTTGCATTAATCATCGCATTTTTTTGTAGTTGGATGGGAACTGTCTTTTCACAAGACATAAGCATTTTAGCCAAGGAGGCCGAAAATTTTGAACGACAGTTAAAAGAGCCTGAAGCGTTGGCCAAATACAAGCAAATCATTGTATTAGAGCCCAATAATGTAAAGTATTTGGTGAAAGCTGCAGAATTAGAAATAGCTATAGGAAGCAGAGAAAAGGAAGAAAAAAGCAAACGCTTATTTTTTGAATCTGCAATGGCTTATGCTCAAAGAGCTTTTAAAGTAGATACCAATAGTGCTGATGCCAATTATGCAATGGCAACAGTATCTGGTAAAATGACCGACTTAGATATTGAAAATAAAAAAATTGTGGCTTACGTTAAAGACGTCAAAGAATACGCAGACAAGGCATTAAGTATCAATCCGAATCATGGAAAAGCCAATTATACTCTAGGTAAATGGCATTATGAAATGGTTACTTTATCTGGTATTAAAAAAGCTGCGGTTAAATTGTTTTACGGGGGACTACCCAATGGAGACTTAGATAAAGCCATTTTATACATGGAGAAATCTAGAACACTTGAGCCTTATTTTGTTACCAATCAATTAGATTTGGCCAAAGCGTATAAAGAAAATAGGCAGCCTGCTAAAGCAATTGAAATTTTAGAGCGATTAGTAAAAATGCCCAATCGTTCTTTTAATGATATTGCATTAAAAGCAGAGGGAGCTAAACTATTAGCATCATTACAATAAAACCATCATATGAGCTTACAAGAATTATTTTTAGAAGCTGTTGCGAACAGCAAAACTTTGTCTGAAAAACCCGATAACGACACCCTATTAAAGCTGTATGCATTGTATAAGCAAGCAACAGAAGGTGATAACAAAGAAGAGGGCCCATCTAATATGTTCGACTTTGTAGCTAAGTTTAAACACGAAGCCTGGGCAAAATTGCAAGGTCTTGCCAAAGATGGTGCTATGCAACAATATATTGACTTAGTAAAGGAATTGAAGGGTTAAATATTGATTTTTTTCCAACGATTGCTGGTAATATACCAAAACGATGGAATAAACATGATAGTCCAATAAACCCATTCGCTTGCCCATCCCCATGTGATGGGCAAGTTCATTTTTTCTAATACGATGTATACATATACTAAGTAAAAAATAATCGTTGCGATTTCTGTAAGCAAATTCATTTTCGAATTCCCAGTTCCTGTTACCGCATTAACCCAAACTGTTGCGGCAGACATCATGATCATCGCAATAGATACTACTCTTATGACTGGAATACCAGCCTGTATAAAGTCTTCGCCTTGTCCATAAATGCCAAGGAAGGCCCTTGGGAAAGCATTCAGGAGTATAAATACAATGAATGCAAAACCCATACTCCACTTTAATATTCTGTAAATCAAAGGGAGGACTTCTTCCTTTCTTCCTTGTCCAATCACATTACTTACCATCGTATTGGTTGTAGCTGCAAATGCCCATGTAAAACAACCAAAGAATCCAAATAGATTGCGCATCGTATTTGAAACAGCTAGGTCTCTTGCACCATGATGTTCAATCAAAATATAAAAATACTCCCAACTCATAATACTAATCACATGTTGCAATATGAGCGGGTACGATTGATTTAAAATTAATTTGATATAAGAATATTGGTAAGCCACTTTTTTAAATAAATTGATTTTTTGGCTAATACCATTGAATCTGATCACCAATAAGACGGCTAACAAACCTGCCCCCTCTGCTATAATTGATGCATAAGCAGCCCCATTAAATCCTAGATTAGGCATACCCAGTTTGCCATAAATTAATCCATAGTCGAAAATGATATTAACGATGGCTTCACTTGCAGTTCCTAATACAAGTAGTTTGCTTTGATTAATTCCTACCAATAACGCATTGCGCATTTGATAAATATAGAGTAGGGGTAAGCCCCAAATCCGAATGGATAAAAAACTTACCGCCATGTTGATGCCTTCTTGATCATGCAAGGACCATTTTAAAATCATGGGGGCTACAAACCAGGTCATTAAAATACCAAAACTGGCGAAGAACATGGCTATTCTTACTCCATGCCAAAAAAGACTTCCTATTTCATCAATTTTATTTTCGCCTGCTCGTCTAGAAATCAACGCCTGTAATCCATTATTCAATCCATGTCCAATCACTGCAAACATGAGGTAGTATACCCCAGTAATGCCTGCAATTCCTAATTCTTTCTGCCCTAATCCCCCCAAAAAAATATTATTGGTAATAAAATTAATTTGCGGAACCACAATAGATGCAGATATGGGCAACGCAATACGCAGGATTGCTTTATTTCCTGTGTTTACCTGAAGATTGAGTGGTGAATGGACGCTCATATTGGGTTGCGAAGTTAGTAAAATGAAGTCTGATAATATCTTCGCTCTCCGTTAATGCTTTTTTATATATTATTGCACCGTAATTACTTTGAATGGCTAGGAAAAAAGCAGGATTTTATAAAGATGATCCAATCAGTGGATCAGCATTTCAGCTCATCATAGAATTGGATGAGCAAGAGCTGCGTTGTATGTCTAAATCAATTGACAGCGGTACTATTGTTGCATTTGAATATTTTAGTTTAGATAAAGATCAAACCGAAGATTGGAATGATATCTTTTATGAAATTAAAACCATTTCTAAGCTATTCAATAAAACCTATAAATTGGTTACTTGTTTTTTCTGTACACCAGAATCGATTTTGGTGCCAGAAAAGTTTTTAACTGCCACATCAGCGGAAGATTATTTGAACCTTATTTATGGGGAAAGTAATCGGATGGATGTGAAATATGAAAAGCTCAATTCTACCAAAAGTTTAATCAATACCTACCGTATTAAGAAATCTCTTGCCGAATTGTTTACCCGACAATTCATCATATTTCAAACAGCGCATGTTTACACATCGTTGTTAAACGATGTGATGAATAGAAGAAAAAATGACGAACAATTGGTGAAATTGCAATTTTACCATGGACATTTTATCATTGCAATATTTAAGGATTCAGTTGTTCAGATGATTCAAACATTCCCTTATAAATTGGCTGAAGACGCATTGTATTATATACTTAGATGTAATCAGCAATTTGGAATAGATCCTAAAAAGACAATAGTTGAATTAAGTGGAATGATTGATTTAAATACTGAATTGTACGATAATCTGTTTAAAGTTTTTGATCAAATAGAGTTGAATTCGACAGAAGCTTCTGGTATAATGGTAGAGGTAAATAAAGAATATCCGGCTCATTATTTTGCGCCATTTTTTAAACTGGCATTATGAGAATAATTTCTGGGAAATGGGGGGGGAGGCGAATCAACCCTCCAGCAAATATGCCTCATACTAGACCAACTACCGATATTGCAAAAGAAGGCTTATTCAATATTTTGCAAAATAGAATGAGCTTTGATGGTATTGAAACACTTGATTTATTTGGGGGTACAGGTTGCATCAGCTATGAACTTGCTTCCAGAGGTGCTGAACAGCTAACCATTGTAGAAAAAGATTCCATCATGCATGGATTTATTGCCAAGAATGCGGCAATGTTAGGAATGGAAAATGTACAATTGCTAAAAATGGATGTATTTGCTTTTTTACAAAGCTGTACCAAGCAATTTGATTTTATTTTTGCAGGCCCACCCTATGCGTTAGGAACCATTGACGAATTACCCAAGATCATTGTTGCAAAAAAAATGATTGCTCCAGGAGGGTTCTTTGTATTAGAACATACCCCTCGAAATGCGTATGAAAAATTTGAAGGATTTTCTTTTGTGCGGAATTATGGCACTACGCTTTTCTCCTTTTTTGAAGCTGTAAACTAGTTAATCAACAGATCCTATATTTCTTATGGGAGCGGATTTACTTTTGCTGAAGGTAAATTGAAGGCTTGTTTGTAAAAAATTCTTGTATTGAGCCCTGTTTTGGCTAAAAAAGTCGGAACGATAAATCCAACCCATTTGTAAGCTTAACTTATTACTGAAATTATACCCTCCACCCAAATAAAAGCGATTCTGCTCGTAAAAAACATTTTCATTATTAAAATGAAATTCGTTAGATGTATTTAAAAATATTGTTTTGTTGGTAATCGTTTTTTTATTGAGCGGTATAACTGCGCTAAGCCTATATCTAAATCTATTTCTATATCCTGATGAAGTATAACGTTGTTCGGCTCTTAAACGATGCTCTATACGAAACCCTGAAAAGTTTTGATTATAAATCAATTGTTGCCATATCCTATTTTCCGAAACCAAGAAGGGTGATTTAAAATTATCATTTACTTGATAAGTGACGTAACGGCCTGTTCCTACTAAAGCAGATAAAGAAGGAGTAATCATATATCCAATTCCCCCTTTCACTTCATGGTAGTTAAAGTGATCATAGGTTTGTTGAGATCGCAATTGAAGTTCCACAAACCCATGCCATTTGCTATTATAATTGAAACGTCCTGTAAGAACATTCCAAGTACCTAAGCCTGGTGTTTGTGTAAATAAAATTGTGCTGTATAAAAAAGCCCCGATAATTATCAGGGCTTTTTTTAAGTTTATATGTAGTGGAACCATTGTTTATTAATATCCCATTTTTCAAACTCTTTAGCCACTTCAGTTAAGAAACTGGCACCAATACTACCATCCACTATTCGATGGTCATAGCTTAAAGACAAATACATCATATGTCTTATTGCAATGAAATCTCCTTCAGGGCCTTCCATTACCATTGGGCGTTTTTTGATAGCACCCACTGCAAGTATGGCTACTTGTGGTTGGCTGATGATAGGTGTTCCCATCAAACTACCGAAAGTGCCTACATTGGTTAAAGTAAATGTACCACCTGTGGTATCTTCTGGTTTTAATTTTGCATTTCTTGCAGCATCAGCCAAGCTATTTACTGCTTTGCTTAATCCTACAATATTAAGTTGGTCTGCCGCTTTAATCACTGGTACTATCAAATTACCAGAAGGAAGTGCAGTGGCCATTCCTATATTGATGTCTTTCTTTAGAATAATTTTATCTCCGTCTAAAGAGCAATTAATATAAGGGAAACGTTTTATTACGCTAGCGATACATTCTACAAACATTGGCGTGAAAGTAAGTTTGGTTCCTTCACGATGTTCAAAATCTCCCTTCACTTTGTTTCTCCACTGTACCATATTTGTTACATCTGCTTCAGCAAAGCTGGTAACATGTGGGCTGGTATGTTTGCTGTCTACCATATGTTTCGCAATTAGCTTGCGCATACGGTCCATTTCAATAATTTCAGTTGCACCGGTAACACTAGCCATTGCTGGATCTGAATATTTTCCTGCAGTTTGTGCAATAATTGCTTGAGGTGCAGGCTGAACTGGTGCTGAATAAACTGCAGCAGTTTGTTCAGGGAATCTTGAATTGCTCTTTATAAGTGGCTCAACAGGTACAATGGGCACAATCGGTTCTTGGTAAACAGGAACAACTGGCTGAGGTGCAGGCTGTGAGATGGGTTGCGGTGGAACAATTGGTTGTGGTGCTGCTACAGGTTGTGCAACTGGTGCTGCTATTGGTTGAGCAACAGGGGCTGCAACTGGTTGTGCAACTGGTGCTGTTATTGGTTGAGCAACAGGAGCTTCCACCGGTTGTGCCACTGGTTGTGGAACTTCAATAGGTTGCGGTGCAGCTGTGACAATAGGTTCTGGTGTAGCAATTGGTTGTGGCGCTACTATTGGTTGAACAACAGGTGCTACAATTGGTTGAGCAACTGGAGCTGCAACAGGTTGTGGTATCACAATTGGCTGTGGTGCTGCAATTGGCTGTGGTGCTGCAATTGGCTGTGGTGCTGCAATTGGCTGAGGTGCTGCAATTGGCTGAGGTGCTGCAATTGGCTGTGGTGCTGGAGCATACATTGGAGTTGGTTGGTAACTAGGTACTCTTCCAGCTTTCTTATCTGCTACATATTGTAAAATATCTTTTTTAGAAACGCGTCCATCATTGCCCGTACCCGGTATTCTTTCTAATTCACTTAAACTAATTCCTTCACTATTAGCGATGTTTAACACCAATGGTGAATAAAATCTATTAGATGCAGGCTTATTCATGAAGTCTATCAATGGAGCTGATGGCGTGTAAGGGACTTCTTGCACTGGTGCTGCTACTGGAACTGCTACTGGAATAGGTGCAGGTGCAGGCATTGGAGTAGGAGCTGGCGCATCAACAACAGGTGCTTGAACAGGCGTTTCAATAACTGGTGCGGGAGCTGGAGCAGCAACAACCGGTGTTTCAATAACTGGTGCAGGAGCAGGTGCAACAACAACAGGTGTTTCAATAACTGGTGCTGCAACTGTAGCTGAAGTAGCAATGTTCGCTGCTGTTTCTAGCCGAACAATTACTGTTCCAATTGGCACTACATCGTTAACATTATAGAGGATTTCTGTAATGATACCTTCTACTGTAGACGGCACTTCGCTGTCTACTTTATCAGTAGCTATATCCAATACGGTTTCATCTAATTTTACATGGTCGCCAACTTTCTTATGCCACTTAAGAATGGTAGCTTCCATTATACTTTCTCCCAGTTTGGGCATCACCAATTCAGCTATTGCCATATTGTACTACTATTTAAAACGGGTTAATAAGGTATAGTTTACATACACTATCCACTACTAATTAACAAATATAGTAGTTGATAACGATTAAGTTATCAACTATTATCCACAATCATAGTTCTTATCATATTCAATGCGTTAACAGCAGTTAAACTGATATTCCGCTCTCTGTCAAATCGAAATTGAAAATCTTTAGCAATAACCTGATTGTTCGATGCTACTGCAATCCAAACCAAACCCACTGATTTCTCTTCTGTTGCACCTCCTGGACCCATTATTCCACTTACGGCAATGGCATAATCAGAATTCATTTTTTCTCTCACTGCAATAGCCATTTGGGTAACAGCTTCTTTGCTAACCGCCCCAACTGTAGTTAAGGTTTCGTGAGACACATCTAAAAATTGTTCTTTTATAATATTTGCATAAGAGATGATGGATCCAGTGTAAAAAAGAGAGGAGCCTGCATGCTTACTCAATAAATGCGCAATATATCCACCTGTACAACTTTCAGCAGTAGCAATTGTTTGTTTTTTTTGTTTTAATAAATTTCCGACAACAACTTCCATAGGATCATCTTTGTCGGTTACTAAATGTTCTAAAACATTGTTTTTCAGCTCATTAAATTGATTATCTAAATCTTTATTTAATATTTCTATATCAGTTCCCCATGCGCTTAATCTAAGCCTTACCATTCCGTAATTGGGTAAGTAAGCAAGTTTAATATGTGCAGGTAATGCTTGTTCAAAATCCTTAATTTTCTCTGCTAAAAAAGATTCACCAATCCCCGCAGTTAAAAGCGTTCTGTGTTCAATAAATCCACTGTTGAACCATTTTGATGTTAATGGTAAAACATGTTCTTGCATGATCCATTTCATTTCATGCGGAACACCAGGCATTGCAATGATTCGGGTATTTTTTTTGGTAAACATCATACCTGGAGCAGTTCCCTTTGCATTTTTTAAAACGGTACATATATCTGGAACTTGAGCTTGTAAAGTATTTCGCTCAATCATTGGCCTTTTTAAAATATGTTCAAATATATAGGTTACATGGGCTAGGGTGTCTTGGTCCATGACCATTTTTCCACCAAAATAATCGCATAAAAGTGGCTTGGTGATATCATCTGCAGTAGGCCCTAATCCACCAGTAATTAATACTAAATCCGATTTTTCAATGGTTTCATCTAGTGCCTGCCATATATCTTCTCTGTTGTCGCCAACGGCGATTCTGCTTTTCACTTGTATTCCAACTTTATTAAGTGATTGAGCAATCCAACTACTATTGGTGTCAATTACTTGACCAATCAGTAATTCGTCGCCAATGGTTATGATAGATGCGTGAATTTTTTTCATTCAAAAGGGCTTATTTATTTCCAAAATAGGGTGCGAATGTTGCCAATAAATCTGCTGGCATGCGGGTTCGCTTATTGGTTAAGTTATCAATGAAATAGAGGGTTACTTTTCCAGTGGTGAGTAACTTTTTCTTTTCATTATACACTTCGTGTTCAAAACAAATTTCATGACTACTGGGAAGGGTTCTTAAAACGGTTTTGATGGTAATCAAATCATCATAATGCGCTGGCCTTAAAAATTTTGCTTCCATAGCCACTACGGGCATTCTTACTCCCATTTCTTCCATTTTCTTATAAGTAAAACCCAATGCCCTTATGCATTCTGCTCTACCAACTTCAAAATATTGGGCATAATTACCATAATATACAATATCCATTTGATCGGTCTCTGCATATCTAACTCTAACTGTGGTGAAATGTTCGTACATTTTTCCGATTTGTTGACAAACTTACAACCTAATCCTGTTTTTCCACAAATGCGATGTTTAAACAAGCTTAACAAGCACTCAGCTTATCTTTAACAATGCTTTGCCACTTAATACCAATAATTAAAAAAATATTTGCAATATATATTCCTCCCATGTTTAAATATTTCACGATCATATTTTTTGCCATTTTTGCTTTTTCTTCCAATATTGAAGCCCAGGAAACTTTTGAATTGTCTGATCCTGATGCAGCTTTTAAATCGGCAAAGCAATTTTACCAACAAGATCAATTTAGTTTGGCTTTCCCCATTTTTAAAAGATTATTTAATAATGGGATTAAACAAAGCAATATGCCTTTTCAAATTATGGCAGATGCACAATACTATTATATAGTATGTGGATTGCAGCTAGATGAAAAAGGAGCAACAGAAATGGCTAAAACATTTATTGCATTAGACAATCATCTGGCACATACACAAATGGTTTCTTTTTATTTGGGAGAGTATTACTACCAAAGAAAAGCGTATAATGATGCTTTAGCATATTACGCAAAATGTAATATTGCCAATTTGAACAATCGTCAGATTGCTACAATGAAGTTTCATCAGGCATATTCCTATTTTGTAAATAAAGATTTTGCAAAAGCCAAGCCATTGTTCAATGCAATCAGACAATTGCCTGCAGACCCAAACTATGTTGATGCAAATTATTATTTTGGCTTCTTGGCTTTTAATGATCAAGCCTATAATACTGCCATTGAATGCTTTTTAATTGCTGAATCTCATCCCGATTATCAAAATGTAGTACCCTTTTACTTAACAGAGTTGTATTATTTTAGTGGTAATAGAGAGAAAGCATTAACATATGGAGAAAATGCTATTAAAAAAAATGGTCAATACTACGATTTACAGTTAAAGCAATTAGTTGGACACTTATTATTTGAAAAAAGAGCGTTTGATAAGGCGCTTCCTTATTTGGAAGCTTATGTTGCAGCTAGTGAAAAAGTTAGAAGAGAAGATTTATATGAATTGTCTTATTGTTATTACGAAGCAAAAAATTGGAGTAAAGCTATACAAGGGTTTAAACAAATTGGGGGATCATTAGACTCTTTAGAGCAGAATAGTATGTATTTATTAGCAGACGCTTATTTGAAAACCAATGATTTGCAGAATGCAAGAAATGCTTTTCAGTTTTGCGCAGCCAATAACAGTAATAAAGTACAAAAAGAAGTTTCTAGTTTTCACTATGCAAAACTTTCTTATGAGT
Organism: Sediminibacterium sp. FEMGT703S; assembly: GCA_002786355.1. Classification (GTDB taxonomy): domain Bacteria; phylum Bacteroidota; class Bacteroidia; order Chitinophagales; family Chitinophagaceae; genus Sediminibacterium. The sequence continues at coordinate 142,420 of PGCO01000002.1, read as the reverse complement.
TAGGGTATTTTGATATTGCTGTTAAAGGGTTTCAACAATTTATAGCTAATTATAAAGGATCTGATTATACAAATGAAGCCAAAGAGTTATTAGTTAGCACACTTGCAAATACCAATAGCTTTAAAGATGCGTTAACATTATATGAATCCTTGCCTAATAAATCTGCAAATGCAACTGCACTTTTGCCCAGATTATTATATGGTAGAACTGTTGAATTAATTAATGATCAAAAACTGGATGGAGCTGAATTACTATTAGATAGAATATTGGTTACGCCTAATAATACGCTACAATTGCCTTTTGTCTATTTTTGGAAAGGGGAGTTGAGTTACCGTGCTGGTAAAATGGATGATGCTATTCAGTTTTTATCTCAATACCTAAAGTCTCCAGTGAGAAATGGAGAAGTTAACCCAATTAATGCCAGATATAATTTAGCCTACGCCTATTTAAAAAAGGAACTCTATAAACCAGCCAAGGAACAATTTGAATTGGTAAATAAGAACCCGCAGTCTGCATTAAATAATGTAGAGAAAGATGCTGTAATTAGAGCTGCTGATTGTTGGTTTATGTTGAAGGAGTATAGAGCAGCCACTAACTTATATGACCAAATTATTCAATTAAAATGGACTTCTGCAGATTATGCTACTTATCAAAAAGCCATTATTGCTGGTGCCACAAATAATCAATTGCAAAAGCTATCATTATTACAATCGATTCCAGATATATATCCACAATCAAATTTGATAGCTCAAGCCAGATTAGAAATAGCCAATACCTATTTAGCGGACGAAGCATTTGAAAAAGCGATTGCGCCTTTGCAGGCATTACTGAATCAAAAGGAGGCGGCAGCACTTTATCCTATTGCTTATCAAAAGATGGGGATTGCGTATTTTAATTTGAATAATAATGAAGCTTCTCTCACTCAATTTAAGGAGCTAGTGAGTAAATATCCCAATAGTGCTGAGGCAGAATCTTCTGTTGAGTATATTCGAAATATCTTCATTGACCAGCAAGCTCCACTAGCGTTTATCAGTTTTATGGAAGCAAATGGAAAGAAGATTGCCGGAAATGAGGCAGACTCATTAACGTATAAATCGGCAATGATTCGTTTTGAGTTGAAAGATAATCTTGGTGCAGAAGCAGGTTTTAAAGCCTACATAGAAAATTTTTCAAAGGGGAAATATGCAGTAGAAGCCAATTACTTTTTGGCTGAAATTAATTTAGTCCAGAAAAAAAATAAAGAGGCGTTAAATTACTATAAGGCAGTAGCTGCATTATCTCCTAATAAGTATGCTGAACGCGCTGCCTTGCAAGCGGGAAGGATTTATTATTTTGATTATCAAGATTACACAAATGCCGCAACTTACTATTTGCTGTTAAAAACAATTGCCCTTCAGCAAGAAAATAAATTGGAAGCAATGCGTGGCCTATTACGTTGCCAATTTAAAACTCAGCAATTTGAGCAAGCAAGCCCTAATGCTGCTGAATTATTACTGCAAAAAGGAATTGCTACTGATGATCGTTTGATGGCAGGCTTTGTTATTGCAAAGAATGATCAATTGAATAAAAAAAATCAGCAGGCTTTACAAGGATATCAATCGTTATTAACATTGGGTAAATCTGAAATTACTGCAGAGTCACAATATCGTATTGCAGAACTGTTATTGCAATTGGGCAAATTAGATGAAGCTGAAAAAGCTTCTTTTGAAGTGATTAAAAAGTATGGATCTTATACTTACTGGGTAACCAAAAGTTACCTATTAGTGGGAGACATTTATCTGAATCAAAAAGATTATTTCAATGCTGAAGCAACATTTAAAAGTGTGGCAGAAAACGCTGAAATGGATGAACTTAAAAAAGAAGCTGCTGCTAAACTAGCAATAGTGATTGCCGAAAAAGAAAAAAATAATAAAGTACAATAGTATAAATGAAGGGTATTATGAAAACGAAAATTGCACTAATTATATTATTGTTGTTCACGGGATGGTCTATGGATACTTTTGCGCAACAGCGTAAAAGCAAAAAGAAAAAAGCCAAACAAACAAAAGTTACAAAAAAGAAAGTAAAAGCTAAAAAATCGAATAAAAGCAATGAGTCAACCACGCTTAAAACAGCTAAGGGAAATGACTTGTCTGTGTCTTATACAGTGGCTAATTCATCTAATTCAGATACGGGTGTTACTAGAACTGTTGTAATTACTTCTGCTTTTAAACCATCTTTACAAAATGCAGCCAAAATCAATTTTACTGCGGCAACAAGTATCATTGATTCCACTCGATTGCCATTAACGTATAAAGTTCCTTCTTCTAATTTATTCTTTTTATACCAGCCTATTCCTTTAAAGCCATTGGCATTGCCTCCTGATTCACCTCAAGTTTGGAAAAACACTCAGCGAGTTAAAGTAGGTGCAGGAAACTTAAGTTCTTTTATGGGGGAAGGACGCTTCTCTTTTGGTGATGGAAAGCATTCCATTACACAGGTTCAAACGAGTTTTATTCGGTCAAAAGGGAAATTATACGCACAGCAATTCAGCAAGTTTGATCTAGATATTTTGTCTGTGATTAATACCAACAATAACCTAGAATGGACCTCTAATGCAAAATTTAATAGCACAACTAGATACCGCTACGGTTTCATGCCTAATACGCTTGTTTATCCCAAAGATGAATTACAATTAGTGTATAATGGGTTGTCTTTAGAAGTTGGAGTAAAGAATAAACAAACTACTCAATCGGGTATTGATTTTCATCCTATCATTCAGTTTAATCGTTTTACCAATACCAATAATGCTGGTGAAAATAATATCATTATAAAAGCACCTATTGAAAAATCTTTTGGAAAAATGATTGGCATAAATATTACTGCCAATGCAGATATAGCCAAATTAAGTGCTCCAAGTTCATTGAGTAGTGCTATTAATAATAATTTGTACAGCATTGATCCTAGCATATTGCTTAAAACGCCTAATGTAAAATTGAACCTTGGTATAAAACCTACTTGGAATAATGGTGTATTTAACCTTTTACCCAATTTCACCTTTAATTCTAGAATGCCCAATTCTAATTTATCTGTAGAAGCAGGATTTAAAGGGTCTTTTCAAAAAAATAGTTTCCGTTCGCTTGCTCAGTTTAATCCATGGATTGCCTTACCTAACCAACTTAGAAATACCCGGTCTATTGAGCAATATATTGGCTTGAATGGTAGTACAAACAATCATTTCTCTTTTAATGCCCAACTGGCTTTGATGCAAATGAAGGACCAACCTGTTTTCATTAACCAATTGGGAGATGGCAAAGCTTTTGATATTTTATATACCAATATGAATGCCTTGAAATTAAGCGGAGAAATCAATTATACCTTTCAAGAAAAGCTGTCTCTTTTAGCCAGTGCCAGTTATAGTAAGTTTAGCAAACTTGATGCTGTAACGGATGCGTTTGGTTTAATTCCTTTAGAAGCAACCACCGGATTGATTTGGAAACCTATTGGCGATTTACAGGTAAAAGCCGATTTATTTTATCGCTCGGGTTCTTTGTATCAAGATTCATTTTCCTTTACTGCTAGAAGACTTTCGCCTGCTTTGGATATGAATTTGGGCTTTGAATTTGGCGTTTTACCAAAGCTAAATTTATGGCTTCAAATGAACAATCTTTTTAACAATACTTACCAGCGTTGGAACCAATACCCTGTTTTTGGTTTTAATGTTATGGGAGGAGTTGTATATTCGTTCCAATAAACGCTATTTTCATGTATCTATACCTTCATAAATACCTTGTACTGAATAAAAGATTAAGTATTCCAGACCTAGGTAACTTTGTGATTGAATCTAATTCTGCCAAATTAGATAATACCAATGGCTTTTTATTTGCTCCTGCTCCAGCTATCAAGTTTAAGCAAGAACAAACGCCAGCCTCAGATAAGTTTTTATTTGATTTTATATCCGACGAAATGGGTGTGGATCAAATGACTGCCATCAAACTGTTTCATGATTATGTGTATAAAATCAAAACATCTTTAACCACACCAGAAGGCGCTAATATAGCCGGAGTGGGCACTTTGCGTAAAGAAAACAATGGGTATATCCTTTTTACTCCTGAAAAAAATCTCTTAGATTTAATGCCTCAGGTTAAAGTAAGCGAAGGGCTAGCACACTTTAAAAATGATGTAGAAAAAAATCACCTAGACGAAGAACGGAACTTTACCCAACAGGAAGAAGAAGATATTCGTGAATTATTAGGAAAAGATAGTCAAAATATATCTGGTGATAATTGGTGGGTTTATGCTGTTATTCTTTTGATGATTGCAATAGGGGCATTGCTGTTTTATTATGTTTAAAGATTTTCTTGATTTATGTTTACACCCTTACATTACACGCATTGTCCAGGTTGCCATTCCGATAAAATACAATATGCATTAACTGCAAAAGATCATACGGTTAGTAAAGAAGATTTTGATATTTGGCATTGCAATCAGTGCAGTCTAAGATTTACACAAGATGTACCAACAATTGACCAGATTGGCCCATTTTATCAATCTGAAAATTATATTTCTCACTCAAATACCAAGAAAGGATTTATTAATCAGCTTTACCATTTGGTAAGAAATTACACATTAGGGTCAAAAGCTAGGTTGATTAAAAAATACAGTGGTTTATCTACTGGTAGATTATTAGATATTGGGGCTGGTGTAGGGGCTTTTGCAGCTAATATGAAAGGACAAGGCTGGCATACAACTGCTTTGGAGCCTGATACAAATGCAAGGGCGGAAGCTAAAAAGCAATATGGGATAGACTTGTTGTTGCCTAATGAATTGTATTTATTTACTCCTCAACATTTTGATGTAATAACCATGTGGCATGTATTAGAACATGTTCATGATTTACAAGGGTATTGGAAAAACTTCCATCGCATTTTACCAGTAGGAGGAAAATTGGTAATAGCAGTGCCCAATTATACTTCCGGTGATGCAGCAAATTATGGTTCCTATTGGGCAGCTTATGATGTGCCTAGGCATTTATACCATTTTTCCCCAGCTTCTATGGCGGAGTTGGCTGGTATGCATGGATTTTCAATTGTAGCAACCAAAGCAATGTGGTTTGATTCCTTTTATGTTGCTATGTTAAGTGAGCAGTACCAAAATGGGGTCACCCGCTATTTTGCTGCATTCTGGCAAGGTTTCAAATCAAATTTGGCTGCATTAGCAAATCCTAATAAATGCAGTTCTGTTATTTATATTTTACAAAAGAATTAATTCAATTTTAGCTCGTATAGGGCAGGCCAACGTTTACCAGTAACTAAAAAGTTCCCTGTTGTAGGATTGAATGCAATTCCATTTAATACGTCAGTATTTTCTACAATAAGTTGATTGCTCTGTTGTAATAAACCCGCTAAATTGATTCTTCCAACAACCGAACCAGAAGAAGGGTCAATCTTTAGAATATAGTCTGTTAGGTATTGATTGGCATAAATAAAACCATTTACCCATTCTAATTCATTTAGGTTGCTCACATATCCATTATTATCTGAAACACCTAAGGTTTTGGTGATTTTGAAGGTAGCTGGATCTACCCAATATAAGTTGCTCCCACCGGTTGATACAAGCAATGCCTTACCATCAGTTGTAATACCCCAACCCTCATAGGGCCAATCAAATACCTTTTCTTGTTTTAATGATTTGAGGTCGTAAACATATACTTTATGATCCTTCCAGGTTAGTTGATAAATCTTGTTATTTAAAATGGTAATCCCTTCTCCAAATTCATTATCGGGAAGTTTAACCGACTTGATTGCTTTTCCTGTTTTAAGATCGGTTAACAATAATTTACTTTCTGTTTCCCAGCCAGTGCCCTCCCACAGTTTTCCTTCATGCCAAATTAATCCTTGGGTATAGGAAGATGTATCATGTGGAAATATATTCAATACTTGAAAAGGAATATTCGAAGGTACTTGTACTGTTTGTACTTTATTTTGTTCCGCATTATCTGATTCTGCATTTGAGTTGCATCCAATCATTAGCATTGATAAAACCAAAACATTAAATAGCTGTCTCATGGTTGAAATTGAATATAAAGTTAATCATTCGCTAGCACCATGGCTGCAACTTTTTCAGCTACAATAGGAGTAAGTGCCACGCCCATTCCATTGCAAGCAATTACTGCTAATATATTGGGTTCGGCCCAAGTACAAAGGGGCTCTTTGTTAGGTGTAAAGCCCATAATGCCGCTCCAGTATTGTTCTATTTCAATGGGTTGATCTGTGTCAATATAAGTGGCTAAAAATTGGGCTAAGTGGTTCCTGATTTTTTCAGAGCCAGCTAAATCAGTGGTTTGTTCGGCTGGAATATCCAAATTACGAGCACCACCAATAAGTATTCTGTTGCCAATATTTCTCCAATAATAAAACCCTTCATCAAAATGAAAAGTACCGTTTAAGCTTAGCCCTTCAATGGGTTTGGTCAAGAGTATTTGACCTCTTGCTGGTTGAATATTTAATTGAGGTAAAAGGTTTTGGGTAAATCCATTCATACAGGCAATCAACTGCTTGGTTTTGATGGTTTGTCCAAACTGGGTCGTTATCTCCAATGATTCGGCGGTTCTAATCCACCCCTTTACTTCTACACCATTAATAATGCGAACGCCCAATGCCAATACTTTGCTAGTGAGTTCATTCACTAATTTACCGCTGTGAATGCCAGCTTCAAATGAATTGTAAACCAAATGATCAAATCCTTTCACTCCATACCGACTCATTTGCTTAGTTGCATTACAAAAAGTTTGATGATTACCAGTAATAGGTGCTAATAATTCATTCAAATATTGAATATGCGCTTCTAAATTGGATGCAGTAGAATGATCGTTTTGAATTGCTTCGAAACCACCACAAGCATTGTATTGAATAGCTTCATCCGAAAAATTTGCACGAATTTTTTGTATGCCTTTAAAACGGCTTTCTACAATCGACAGCATAGCAGCAGTGCCCATTGCAGACTCGTCACTAATTAATTCGGTTAAACTACCAAAGCATGCAAAACCAGCATTGCGGGTAGAAGCACCTAAAGGGGTTGCATTTTTTTCTAGTATGGTAATGGATAGGGAAGGAGCTGCTTTTTTTAATTCATAGGCAGACCAAAGACCCATTAGGCCCGCACCGATGATCACGATATCTGCATCGGCATAATAGCTGTCTTTTTCCCAGAACGATAACATATTTATACGTTGAATCGGAAGTGCATGATGTCTCCATCTTTTACTAGATACTCTTTACCTTCTATGCGTAATCTACCATTGTCTCTACAAGCAGCTTCACTACCATACTTCACAAAATCTTCGTAGGCAATTACTTCTGCTTTAATAAAACCTTTTTCAAAATCGGTATGGATTACACTCGCCGCTTGTGGGGCTTTCCATCCTTTATGGATTGTCCATGCGCGCACTTCTTGTACACCTGCAGTAAAATAAGTGTCTAAGTTCAAGAGTTTATAAGCAGACTGAATTAATCTATTTAAAGCTGGCTCAGTCATTTTATATTCTTCCATGAACATCTGCTTATCATCTGAATTGTCCATTTCTGCAATTTGCGCTTCAATATTATTGCACATTACAATCACTTGCGCACCTTCTGCTTCAACCGCTTTTTTTAATTGCTCAGAAAAAGCATTACCGGTGTGCATTGATGCTTCGTCTACATTGGCAACATATAAAACAGGCTTGTCGGTTAATAAGAACAAGTCGGCCACTGCTGCTTTGTCTTCTTTGCTTAAACCCAAAGAGTGAATGCTTTTGCCCGCCATTAAATGGTTCTGGCAACGTTGTAAAATTTCAAACTCTGCTTTAGCCTTAGTGTCAGAACCTACACGAGCCATTTTCTCTACTCTTTGTAATTTCTTTTCTACACTTTCTAAATCTTTTAATTGTAATTCTGTTTCAATAATTTCTTTATCTGCAACAGGGTTAATGGCACCCTCTTCACGCAAAACATTCTCGTCTTCAAAACAACGAATGACATGAATAATAGCGTCTACTTCTCTAATATTTCCCAGGAATTTATTACCCAATCCTTCTCCTTTGCTAGCCCCTTTTACCAATCCAGCAATGTCTACAATTTCCATTTGAGTAGGAATCACTTTATTGGGTATAACCAATTCTGCTAACTTAGTTAAACGCTCATCTGGTACATCAACTAAACCTACATTGGGTTCAATGGTGCAGAAACGATAGTTACTTGCTTGTGCTTTTGCACTATTACTTACTGCATTAAAAAGGGTTGATTTACCAACGTTAGGAAGACCTACTATACCTGCTTGTAAAGCCATTATATAAAAATTTGAGGCGCAAAGGTAAGGAATAACCATCATTAGCATTATCTTAGACTTATGGCACTGAATTATGTTTGGATACTCTTTTTTGTAGTTGGACTAGTGATTGCATTAATCAAGCTAATCCTCTTTCAAGACTATGAGATATTTAAGAAAATGGTGGAAGGCATTTTTGATGCCAGCAAATCAAGCGTAATGGATATTGCCTTACCATTAACAGGGGTAATGGTATTTTTTATGGGGTTGATGAATATTGGCGAAAAAGCAGGAGCCATTAATTTTTTAGCCAGACTCTTGAATCCATTTATGAAAAGATTGTTCCCTGAAGTGCCCGATAAACATCCTGCCATGGGGCAAATGGTCATGAATTTTAGTGCCAATATGTTGGGGTTAGACAATGCGGCAACTCCTTTCGGACTAAAAGCAATGGAGAGCTTACAAACCTTGAATCCACAAAAAGAAACTGCTAGTAACGCACAAATCATGTTCTTGGTTTTGCATACCAGTGGGCTTACTTTAATACCCTTGTCAATCATTGCTTACAGGGCTGGTGCAGGAAGTGTAAACCCAACCAGTGTTTTTGTTCCGCTCATGTTGGCAACTTCAGTAGCTACTATTGCGAGTATTTTAATTACTGGAATTTATCAACGATTAAAATTTGATCGGGTATTGATTGCTTGGTTGGGAACAATTGTTACCGCCATCTTTTTATTTGCCTGGTTTATACAACAATTGCCTTCTCAAAAAGATATTCCGGTACCTACATTATTAACCAAGGAGACTTTTAGTAATGTATTGGGAAATATCATTTTATTTTTCATCATCTGTACTTTTATTATAGGCGGACACTTGAAAAAAGTGAATGTATTTGATGCATTTATTGAGGGTGCTAAGCAAGGTTGGGAAGTGATATTAAAAGTGATTCCTTATTTGGTAGGGATGTTAGTGGGCATTCGTGTGTTTAGAGAAAGCGGTGCTTTAGAAGCCATCATCAGTGGAATCACTTGGTGTTTTACTGCGGTAGGATCTAGCGGTGAATTTGTTCCAGCATTACCCGTTGCTATCATGCGCCCATTTAGTGGGGGTGGGGCAAGGGGGCTGATGTTAGATATATTCAAAACACATGGCCCCGATAGTTTTGTAGGCCAATTGGCTAGTACTTTTCAGGGAAGTGCAGACACTACTTTTTACATCATAGCGCTGTACTTTGGTAGTGTAGGGATTAAAAAAGTTCGCTACGCCATTTGGGCAGGTATGTTGGCCGATTTAATAGGAGTAATTGCTGCCGTTGGAATTGCTTATATCTTTTTTAAGTAGTGGATAATTCCAAAATAATTTCCCATTCTTCTGGAGTAACAGGCTGAACCGATAATCTTTGGGCTTTTACCAATGCCATTTTTTCTAATCGAATATCTGCTTTTACGGTAGCTAAACTAACAGGCTTTTTTAATTTTTTTACTGGCTTAAAATTAACCACCAACCAAGCGGTATCATCTGTGGTAGGATCCTGATAAGACTCTTTGGTTACTTTGGCAATGCCCACAATTTCCATTCCTTCATTGCTATGGTACCAAAAAGCCAAGTCGCCTTTTTTCATAGCACTTAAATTATTGCGGGCTTGGTAATTTCTTACCCCATCCCAAAAAGTTTCTTTGTCATTTACAAACTGATCCCAACTGTATTTGAATGGCTCAGACTTAATTAACCAATAGTTCATTGTAATTCCTTTTTTGTTTCTACAAAAGCAATACCTTCTTGCATTAATGCTGCTAAAACAGGTTCGTAGATTTCTTTAATGATTGGTATTTGTAACCCTTTAATTGCAATTTTGTTCTCTAAAATTAGAACAGCTGCAATCCCCAACGGTAAGCCAACTGTTTTGGCCATTGCAGTGTGCAACTCATCGTCGCCCTTCACTACCAATGTGCTTTGCAGCGCATATTGTTGATTGTTCATTGTATATTCAAGTTCATGCAACATGACAATAAGATCTTTATCGCCCTCCTGTAATTTCCATTTTGCTTCAAGTACTTCTTGTAAAATTTGAGCAGTCGATAGTGTCCCTTTGTTGATTAAACTGGGATCATTCAGCCCTAAAAAATTGAATTGCTCAATTAATTCAGGGGTATTCAACTCCACTTGGTTTTTATTCAAATGATCTTGAAAAAATTGGGCATAGCTTAATCCATTTGTATCAACCATTTCTTCATCACTGGTTAATTGGGCTTGAACTATTTTGTTCCAACCCAAACAGAATTCGGCATAACGCAAAGTGGTTCTAATAAATGTTTGTGCTGTTTCTAATTGATACAAGGGAATATAAGAAAGAGAATCTCTGTTGGGATAATAGGCTAAGCTTCCTACCTGTGGGATGTTCAATTGCGCAGAATCCTCAAATATTTGCTCATAAGGCTTCGTAATGATTTCTCCATTTTCTTGATAAATGGCACCCGCTTTTCCAGCAGTCACAATATTTCGGGGATTCCAACTGATTTTATAATGCCATGGATTGTTATCAGATTCAGGGGCAATCAATCCCCCGCAATGCGATTTAAACGAGCTTATTTGCCCTCCATTTGATTGGATGTCATGAATGATTTGCATGGCACTCATATGGTCAATGCCTGGATCTAAACCCATTTCTCCAATGAATAATAATCCAGCTTCTTCAATGTCTTTCTCTAAACTTTTGATTTGGCTATCCAAATAGGAAGCAGTCAGTAAATTTTTTTTCAACAAAACACAATCCTTGGCTACTAAAAAATGTAAGCCAGGTGGCAGTAGGGAAATCACGATATCGGCGGCTTTAATCAACCCTTGTCTGGCTGCTTCATCTTCTATGGAAAGAGCTGTTGCACGCAAATTGGGATACCCTTTTATTTTGTTATTGAGGGTATTTAGGTCTTGATCTGCAACGGTACAAATCCAATTTTTTTGGGCAGTTATACTCCCTAAATACTTAATTAAAACAGTGGCAGATTTGCCTGCGCCAAAAACTAAAATTTGCATATAGAATTACTTAAAAGAAATAAAGATAGAACAAATGGTGTCTACCGATGAAAATCAAGCATTTAGATAGGGTGTAAACTGTGGATAAAACCCTTAAAAAAACAGCATTTTAAAGCCATTTTAACCCCTAAAAAAGCTATCTTCGCAAACCTTCATTCAGGAGGCTATTTTTCCCCCTGAAAATGAATTAAAAGTAGAACCAGAAAGATACATGGAAGAGAACTTAATACCAGAACAAACCAACGATAACGACCGAATTATACAGGTCAATATTGAAGAGCAAATGAAGACCGCTTACATTGACTATTCAATGTCTGTGATTGTGGGTCGTGCATTACCAGATGTTAGGGATGGATTTAAGCCCGTACACCGCAGGGTACTATATGCAATGAATGAGTTGGGAAACAACAGCAATAAGCCTTTTAAGAAATCTGCCCGTATTGTGGGAGAGGTAATGGGTAAATATCACCCTCATGGTGATAGTGCTATTTATGATACGTTGGTGAGGATGGCTCAAGAATGGACCATGCGTTACACATTGGTAGATCGACAGGGTAACTTTGGTAACCAAGATGGTGATCCACCAGCTGCTATGCGTTATACCGAGGCTAGATTGCAAAAGATTGCAGAAGCCATGTTGGATGATATCGAAAAAGAAACAGTAGACTTTCAACTGAATTTTGACGATTCTTTAGAAGAACCCACTGTTTTACCTGCAAGAATTCCTCAATTATTGGTAAATGGGTCTTCTGGTATTGCCGTAGGTATGGCAACCAATATGATGCCTCATAACTTGAGCGAAGTAATTGATGGCTGTGTGGCTTATGTTGACAATAGAGATATCACTATTGAAGAATTAATGAATTATGTGAAAGCGCCTGACTTTCCAACTGGTGGTGTCATCTATGGTATGGAAGGCGTAAGACAAGCATTAATGACTGGTAGGGGTAGGGTTGTGGTAAGAGGTAGATGTAATGTGGAAACCAAGCCCAATGGCAGAGAAATGATTGTTATTACCGAAGTGCCTTATCAGGTAAGTCGTGATACATTAACAGATAGAATTGGTCAATTAGCCATCAATAAAATTGTGGATGGAATTTCCGATGTGGGTAACCAAAGTAATAAAGATGGTACTCGTATTGTGGTTGAATTAAAGAAGGATGCAGTTGCGCAAGTGGTGATTAATCAGTTGTACAAGCATACTGAATTACAAACAAGTTATGGTATCAATAATGTGGCGTTAAGCAAAGGACGTCCTGGTATCATGAACCTTCATGATCTAATTAAAGCTTTCATTGAATTTAGAATGGAAGTAGTAATTAGAAGAGCCAAATTTGAATTAAGAAAAGCCGAGGAACGTGCGCATATACTAGAAGGTTATTTGAAAGCTTTGGACCATTTAGATGAAGTGATTCGTCTGATTCGTGCAAGTAGAACACCTGATGAAGCGAAGGAAGCGTTGATGACCAAGAGTAGCCAAGAAAAATGGTACTTGAATTCTGCAATGTTCTCCGATTTGACCGATGAGTTGTACAAACAAGCAGAAGGATTATCTGAGATTCAAGCGAAAGCCATACTAGAATTGCGTTTACAGCGATTAACTGGAATGGAGCGCGATAAAATTATTGAAGAGTTCAATGGCTTAATTGCAACCATCAAAGATTTGAAAGCATTGTTGGCGAATGAAGATTTACGTTATGCATTAATTAGAAAAGAGTTACTTGAAGTAAAAGATAAATTCGGAGACGCGCGTAAAAGTGAAATTCAATACTTAGCAGATGAAATGCGTATTGAAGACTTAATTGAAGATGAGGACGTGGTCATTACCATTTCACATTTAGGGTATATTAAGCGTACTTCTGCAACCGAATACCGCCAACAAAAAAGAGGAGGCAGGGGAGCAGTTGGATCAAAAACCCGAGAAGAAGATTTTGTAGAACATTTATTTGTAGCCTCAACGCACGATACCATTTTATTCTTTACTGAAAAGGGTAGGTGTTATTGGATGAGAGTGTATGAAATACCAGAAGGAGAGAAGCAAAGCAAGGGTAGAGCTATTCAGAATTTGATACAATTACCTGGAGACGATAAAGTAAAAGCAATCATTAATGTAAAGAATATTGCAGACACTGATTTTGTTCAAAATCACTACATTGTTCTTTGTACTAAACAAGGTATTATCAAGAAAACTTCTTTAGAAGATTTCAGTAGACCAAGAGCGAATGGCGTAAATGCTATTACTATTGTAGAAGGAGACGAACTATTAGAAGCTAGATTAACCAATGGTTCTAGCGAAATCATGTTAGCTGTAAAGAGTGGACGTGCCATTCGTTTCCCTGAGGAAAAAGTAAGGCCAACCGGAAGGGGAGCCATTGGTGTAGCAGGTATTGAAGTAGATGACGCTACTGATGAAGTGGTTGGCATGATTTGTGTAAATAAGGACGATACCGAAAGAACCATTTTGGTAGTGAGTGAAAAAGGGTATGGCAAAAGAACTGCTATTGAAGACTATCGAATCACCAATAGAGGAGGTAAAGGTGTAAAAACCATTAATGTTACCGAGAAAACCGGTAGTTTGGTGGGCATACTTTATGTAAAAGAAGTAGAAGACTTAATCATTACTTGTAAATCGGGCATTACCATCAGGACAGGTATTGTTGATATTAGAGAAGCAGGACGAGCTACACAGGGTGTTAAGTTGATTCGTTTAGACGAAGGTGATGAAATAGCTGCTATTTCTCAAATTGAAGAACAAGTAGTTGAAGAAGTAGCTGATGAAGCAATTACCGACGAGGGGGAAGTTACTGAAGGCGAAAACACCACTGAAACAAATAACGAAGAACCAATTATTTAAGTACACGATTAAAAACAACCATATGAAGCATTTTTTCTCCTTGTTGTTAAGCGTTGCAATCATTTCAGTTGCAACTGCACAGGATTTCAAGAAAGTTGAAACCAATGTTCTTATAAACAAATTTGAAGAAGCCAAAACAGAGATTGATAAATCTTTGGCAGACCCTAAAAATCAATCAAAAGCAGAAGGCTATTATTGGAAGTCTAGAATTTACGCATCTTTATTTAAAAATGAAGCAACTAGAGCCAAGTATCCTAATGCAGTAGAAGATGCACATGCTGCCTTTCAAAAATATGCAGAGTTAGAGCCTAGTTTAGCAAAAGCGAAAGAAAAAGGACCCGATGGATATTTTGATATGTATTCTACTTCTTTCAATTTAGGAATCAATAGTTTTAAAGACAAAAAATACGATGTTGCTTCAAAAGAATTTGAAAAAGCAGTCATATACAGTGATTATATCTTTAAAAATAAATGGGCTAGCTCTCAGCAACCATTTGATACTACATCCATTTTATATTGCGCATACTCTTTTCAGAACGCTCAAAAACAAGATGATGCAGTTAAATATTATATCCGTTTAGCTGAAAGTAAAGTAACCGGTGAAGGGTTTGTAGATATTTACAAATACCTAATTGATTATAATACAAAGAAGAAAAATAAAGAAGGCTTCGAGAAATATCTTGCTTTAGGTAGGGAAGTGTATCCAGCTGAAAACTGGGAAGATTTTGAAATTGACTATATCGACCAGAATTATGATTTAGCTGGAAAAACTGCATTATATGATGAATTAGATGCGGCAGGCAAATTGACTGAAAATAAATATTTACAGTTTGGTGATGTATTTGTTTCCGTTCGTAACAATGATGGTGTGGATAGTTTAACCATTGATAAGTATAATCGCAAAGCAATTGATGCATTTAAAAAAGCATATGCCAAAAACAATAATAATGCAATTGCTGCTTTTAACGTAGGGGTTACTTATTATAACTTCTTCAATTTAGAAGATGATAAATATGCTGCGAATATTAAAAAATTACAGGAAATCAATGCCAATAAGCCTGTCATTAAAGACCCGAAGAAAAAAGCTGCAGCTGATGCTGAGCATAAAGTAAAAGTGGATGAAATCAAGAATGCAAATGCAGCCATAGAAAAAACTTCAATGGAAATCACTGATATTGCAGCTGATTGGTTAACTAAGTCTTTTATGATTTTAAAGGATAAGTCTCCTCGTACTAATACGGAGAAAAGTGTGGTGAATAAATCTGTAGACTTTATTGCTAATATTTATTATTACAAAATGGGTCGTGTAAGAGGTAAAGATGCCAAATTGTTTGATGCATACGAAGCCAAGTACAAAGAGTTTGATGGCTTACACGGAACTTTTAAATAAGCTAAACTAGCCCAATTATTTATGACAATCCGTACCCTTATATTATCTATTGCATTTGCAGGTATCTTTTCTTGTTCCTCTAATAAAAAAGAAGGATCAGTAGAAGATACTTCGCAAATGTCTGCTGAGCCTTCTGTTAAAATAGAACAGTTCATTACCGGATATGAAGTAATATGGGGTATGGATTTCCTGCCCAATGGTGATTTGCTTTTCACTGAAAAGAAGGGGAAGTTGCATCGTAAAAGCGGGGATAAAATTACTGAAATCACTGGTCTTCCCACGATAAATACCAGTGGTCAAGGAGGTTTATTAGACGTTCGCGTTTCACCTCAATTCAATAGCAATGGATGGGTATTCATTAGCTATGCTGGCAACTATCCTGGTGGTGGTGGAAGTTTTAACTTGATGCGTTTTAAATTAGTGAACGATCAAATTACTGAGCCCAAAATATTATTGACTTCTAATTCGGCCAACACGATGACCGGCCATTATGGAAGTAGGATTGATTTTGATGAAGCGGGTAATTTATTTGTAAGTATTGGGGAAGGAGGCGCTACCAGTTATGGCGGAGCAAATTCGCCCAATAAAAATGCACAAGATGTAAATAGCACTTGGGGTAAAGTCCATCGCATCACACAAGATGGCGGTATACCAGCCGGAAATCCAATATTACCAGGCAATACAGCGCCAACAACCGTTTATAGTTACGGACACCGCAATCCACAAGGTTTGGTCTATAATCCATTCACCAAAGACTTTTGGGAAGCCGAACATGGACCCAAAGGTGGAGATGAAGTGAATATTATAAAGGCGGGAAATAATTATGGTTGGCCCTTGGTATCATACGGAGTTAATTACGACGATAAACCAGTTTCTGCAAGTCCAACCATGGCAGGCGTAACAGACCCTGTTTACAAATGGGTTCCATCTATTGGTGCTTGTGGAATGGCATTTATCACCGATAAAAAATTCAAAAGCTGGACCGGCAATTTATTGGTGGGTGGCTTAGCATTTCAATATTTAGCACGCCTTGAAATCAAGGACAACAAAGTGGTGAAAGAACACAAACTCCTCGATAAAGTTGGCCGCATTCGTCATGTGCGCCAGGCACCCGATGGATCTATTTATGTTTCGATTGAAGGACCGGGTAGGATTGTAAGGTTGGTGGCGCAGTAAATTCATTTATAAATCTTTTTACAGGCTACTCATTGGGTAGCCTTTTTTCTTCCTATTCTGTTGTGCGCTATTTAACATAATATTAATTATAAGAATAAATATATGATTTTAATTAATTGATTATCAAATGATTAGATGGTTAATTGGTATATAGATGGATAATTTGGTCTTCAAATCTTGGGATAAGAATAAAACAATGCATACATTTAAAAACGCTAATCTTAAAATCGATAATTCATGTTTTCTAGAAGGAAATTTTTACAAGTTGGTAGCCTTGGTGTTGGTAGTTTTTCTCTAGCTGGTTTTGCACCAAAATATGCTGGGAAAAAGCCCATTGTTTTATCAACTTGGGATGCTGGTATCCGAGCAAATAAAGCCGCCTGGAATGTCTTAAAAAATAATGGTCGTGCTTTAGATGCTGTTGAACAAGGTGTGATGGTCACAGAAAATGAACAAAACTGTTGTGTTGGTTTAGGTGCTAATCCTGACAGAGATGGATATGTTACGCTAGACGCATCCATTATGGATGAGTTTGCGAATTGTGGTAGCGTGGCATGTTTAGAAAGAATTAAACATCCCATTTCAGTTGCGCGTAAAGTGATGGAAAATACCCCGCATGTAATGTTGGTGGGTCAAGGTGCACAACAATTTGCATTGTCTCAAGGGTTTACCTTAGAAAAAGAAGGATTGTCTGAAGGTGCTGAAAAAGAGTACAAAAAGTGGTTGCAAAAAAGTGAATATAAGCCAGCTATCAATAGAGAAAATAAAGAAAATCAAATTGCAGCTGCTCCTGCCCGTTTGTCTGACGGTTCTTGGAACCATGATACTATTGGCATGATTGCGTTAGATGCCAGCGGTAATTTAAGTGGTAGTTGCACAACCAGTGGAATGGGCTTTAAAATGCGAGGTCGCGTTGGCGATTCTCCTATTATTGGCGCTGGATTATTTGTAGACAATGAAGTGGGTGCTGTTGTTGCAACAGGTCAAGGCGAAGACATTATTCGCATGGGCGGAGCGCATACCGTAATGGAATTTATGCGTCAAGGATTATCCCCAGAAATGGCTTGTAAAAAAGCTATTGAAAGACTTTTGAAAATTAAAGGCAGCAAAGCAAAGGATATTCAAGCCTGTATGATTGCCATTAATAAACAAGGAGCTTATGGTGGATATGCTTTACAGAAAGGATTTAATTATGCAGTTTGTTATGCAGACGATAAAAATATTTTAGTAGATAGTAAATTTTTGATTTAACCATGTTGTTAGAAATATGTGTGTTTAATACTGCAACAGCCATAGCTGCTGAAAATGCTGGTGCTGATAGAATTGAATTATGTGAGAACTATGCCAATGGCGGAACTACGCCTTCCTATGGTTATTTAAAAACAGTTAGAGAAAAAATAGGAATTCCTGTATTCCCAATGATACGTCCTCGCGGTGGAGATTATTTTCATACAGAAGATGAAATTGAAATTATTCGTAAAGATATTTTGCTTTGCAAAGAATTGCAATTTGAGGGTGTTGTATTTGGTTTATTAAATCAAGATGGAAGCATTGATCAAGAAAATACTGCAAGATTAGTAGAAGCCGCTTACCCATTAGACGTAACTTTTCATAGAGCTTTTGATCGTTGTAAAGATCCTTTAGAATCTCTTGAAACCCTTATACAATGTGGCTGTACAAGGGTATTAACCAGTGGCCAATATCCAAAAGTAACCGATGGTTTAGCACTCGTAAAAACATTGGTTGAGCAAGCCAATGATCGAATCATCATTATGCCAGGCAGTGGATTAAATAGCAGCAATGTGAAACATATTATCGATACTGCTGGGGTTTCAGAAGTACATACTTCTGCTAGAATCAGAATTCCGAGCTCTACTGAATTTCGAAATCCCTTACTGCCAGAAGATTTTGATATTGATTTTGTTGATGCTGACGAAATAAAAAAAATAAAGTCCATCATAAACAACTGATGAACTTTATTTTTTTTGAGTTAAATTTTTTTTAATAAAGCATTCTGACTTTAATAGTATGCTTTACTAATTTTAAAAGTTCAACAGCTTTTCTAGATAATTTTTTATCAATGTCTAATACCACGTAACCAATATCTTCATTGGTTTTGAGGTACTGACCAACAATATTGATATTATTTTTAGACAATGCGGTATTGATGGCACTTAATACACCTGGTACATTGTGGTGTACGTGTAAGATTCGGTGTGTGCCTTCTATTGGTGGTAATCCAATCGCAGGTACGGTATGTGAACCATTGGTAATGCCCCGCTCTAAATATTGAAATAATTTGATGCTTACATCTTCCCCAATATTTTGTTGTGCTTCTTCGGTTGATCCCCCAATATGTGGGGTTAATAATACATTTTTCAATCCCTGCATAGGGCTTTCAAAATGATCTCCATTTTTTTCAGGCTCCCATGGAAATACGTCAATGGCAGCACCACTAATATGCTTTTCTTCGATTGCTATAGACAATGTTTTTAAGTCTACTACTTCTCCCCTTGCATAGTTAATTAAAATAGCACCCGGCTTCATTTGCTTGATGGCATTTTTATTAATCAACAATTTAGTTTGTGGCGTTTCAGGCACATGCAATGAAACTATATCGGCATTGTTCAACACTTCCTTCATATTCTTTGCAGCAGTTGCATTGCCCAAGGGTAGCTTGGTTTCGGTATCATAAAACAATACTTTCATACCAAGCGCTTCGGCCAAAACACTTACTTGAGAACCTATATTTCCGTATCCAATTAATCCAAGGGTTTTGCCTCTTAATTCATAACTGCCTTTGGCTTCTTTCATCCAAATACCTTGATGTGCAGCTATATTTTTGTCGGGGATTCGTCTAATCAACATAACACTTGCACCAATCACGAGCTCGGCCACACTTCTAGTATTGCTATAAGGAGCGTTGAAAACAGCAACCCCTTTTTGCGTGGCCGCTTTTAAATCCACCTGATTTACGCCAATACAAAAACAGCCAATCGCTTGTAGTTTGGTAGCAGCGTCTAAAACTTTTTTGGTAATCAATGTTTTTGAACGGATGCCAATGAGATGAACATCTTTAATTTCTTTTATTAATTCTTCTTCGCTTAATGCCCCACTCAATTTTCGAATATTCGTATAGCCATTTTGCTTAAACTGTTGAACGGCTTTTTCGCTGATATTCTCTAAAAATAGAATATTAATGCGCTCTTTCGGATAGCTGGTGATTGCTTGCTTGCTCATAAATGCAAAATAATGTTATCTATTCTTATACCATACGCATAGTTTTCCACGTTGGTAGTATAAGAAGCCATCCTGGCTATCTTTGTACTTATTCTAACCCTACTGATTAAATGTTGAGATTAATGATAGTTTCTGTAATCCCTTTATTAATGATGGCTTGTAGTGGTTCCCCCACCCCTACCAATGATACGATAAACGAAGGGAAGCCATTGGTGTATGCTGGTTTAAAATCGAGTGAAAAAGAAATATATATCAATGCCATCAAGCCCATTTACGAAAAACAATTGTTGAAAACGGGTTTTAATGGCGCCATTTTGATAGCAAAAAATGGGGAAGTGATTTTTGAAGATTATCAGGGTATGATTAATTTTTCAACCAAAGATCCAATTACCCCCTCTTCTACTTTTCATGTTGCTTCTGTTAGCAAAACCTTTACTGCCATGACCATTTTAAGGTTGATGGAGCAAGGCCGTCTTGAGTTAACAGACCCTGTAGAGCAATACCTACCCTCCTTTCCATATCAAGGCATTACAATAGAATTGTTATTGTCTCATCGGTCTGGTTTACCTAAATATGATCAGTTAATGGCTGGTACTAGATCATATATTACCAAAAGAAAAAACAGAAGAGGTAGATGGGTTAAACAAACGGTTTATGTTAAAGATCCAGTTAGTGTTACAGGATTGAGCAGCAATTATGACGTGTTGAAATTTTTGGCTGGAACCCGCCCTGCTCCTGAGTCTCAGCCTAATAGAAGATATAGCTACAACAATACTAATTTTGCCTTATTGGCCTTGGTAATCGAAAAAATTACTGGCCAAACCTATCCTCAATACATGAAAGACAGCGTGTTTAATCCCCTTGGGATGAAAGACACTTATGTTTTTAGTTTAAAGGATACTGCCAATTATATACCCTCTTATACCCCCGGTAAAAAAGCTTATCCTTTAGAAAAACTGGATTGTATTTATGGTGATAAGAATGTTTACAGTACGGTTAGAGATTTACTTCAATGGGATAAAGCGCTGTACCAAGGTAAGTTTGTAAGTATGCAGTCTCAGCAATTGGCGTATGAGCCGTTGAGTAATGAAACTCGAGGAAAAAAGAATTATGGTTTTGGCTGGCATTTATATGTTGATCCTCCCAATCCTACTATAGTATATCACAATGGCTGGTGGCATGGAAATAATGCCGTTTTCAGACGATTAATTGGGGATACTGCCACTATTATCATTCTTGGAAATAAATTCAACAGTAATATCTGGCAAGCCGGCAAATTGAGCGCCGTTTTCACTGATATGGAGCTTCCTGATATGGATACAGAATAATTATTCTACATATACAATGTTTGTTGAAGCACCAAAGGGTTATAACCCTTATTTTTGCCAACCTTAAACAATTTAACATTTGACACACAATTGCTTATGAACCATCTATTGTTTTATGCCGTTCCGGCGATGGGAGTCATTGGACTTCTTTACACACTAATTAAATTTAACTGGGTATCCAAGCAGGATGCTGGTAATGCAAGAATGAAAGAAATCAGCACCTATATTGCAGAAGGTGCGATGGCTTTCTTAAAAGCTGAGTGGAAAATCTTAGCTTATTTTGTGGTAATTGTTGCAATCCTTTTAGGATTTATGGCTCAATCTAACGAGGATAGCCATTGGAGCATTGCCATTTCCTTTTTTATTGGAGCTGTATTTAGTGCTACTGCAGGCTATATTGGTATGAAAGTGGCTACTAAAGCAAACGTTCGTACGGCTGAAGCAGCTAGAACAAGTTTAAGCAAAGCCTTAAATGTTTCTTTTACTGGTGGTGCTGTAATGGGATTGGGAGTATCTGGTTTAGCCGTATTAGGTTTAGGTGGTTTGTTTTTAGTATTAAAGCAATACTTCTCTCCTGATGGAGATGTGGAAGGTATGCTTCGCACCATTGAAGTGTTAACAGGCTTCTCATTAGGTGCTGAAAGTATTGCCTTATTTGCGCGTGTTGGTGGTGGTATTTATACCAAAGCTGCTGACGTAGGTGCAGACTTAGTAGGTAAAGTTGAAGCAGGAATTCCTGAAGATGATCCTCGTAACCCTGCTACTATTGCAGATAACGTGGGTGATAATGTGGGTGACGTTGCAGGTATGGGAGCCGATTTATTTGGTTCTTATGTGGCAACTGTATTAGCTACAATGGTATTGGGTAATGAAGTAACTGCTGCTGATGGATCAAGATTGGTTGATGCATTTGGTGGATTGTCTCCAATCCTTTTACCAATGTTAATTGCTGGTATTGGTATCATCTTATCGATTATAGGAACGCTATTTGTTCGCATTGGTGAAAACGCTGGTTTAAATACTGCAGTTGTTCAAAAAGCCTTGAACATGGGTAACTATGGTTCAATGATTTTGACTGCGATTGTTTGTTATTTCTTAGTTGGGAATGTATTGCCTGAATCAATGACTTTAAGAGGAGATGAATTTACCAGAAATGGAGTTTATGGTGCGATTGTGGTTGGTTTAGTAGTTGGTACTTTAATGAGCATTATTACGGAATATTATACCGCAATGGGTAAGCGTCCGGTAATGAGCATTATCCGTCAGTCTGCTACTGGTCATGCTACTAATATTATTGGTGGTTTGGCAATTGGTATGGAAAGTACTTTCTTACCTATTCTTGTTTTAGCGGGTGGTATTTATGGTTCATTTGAATGTGCTGGTTTATATGGAGTAGCCATTGCTGCTGCTGGTATGATGGCCACCACTGGTATGCAATTAGCCATTGATGCATTTGGACCAATTGCGGATAACGCTGGTGGTATTGCTGAAATGAGTGAATTGCCTAGTGAAGTTCGTGAAAAGACAGATATTTTAGATGCGGTGGGTAATACTACAGCTGCTAGTGGTAAAGGATTCGCCATTGCATCTGCTGCATTAACTGCATTAGCTTTATTTGCTGCTTTTGTGGGTGTTGCAATGCCAGATAATCAACATATTGATATTTACAAGGCGGATGTTTTAGCTGCTTTATTTATTGGTGGAATGATCCCATTCATCTTCTCTTCACTCGCTATTAGAGCGGTAGGTGAAGCGGCCATGGCAATGGTAGAAGAAGTTCGTCGCCAGTTTAGAACCATTCCTGGAATCATGGAAGGTACTGGTAAGCCAGAGTATGATAAGTGTGTGGCAATTTCTACTGAAGCTTCTTTAAAGAAGATGATGTTGCCAGGTGCTATCACGATTATCTCTCCTATTTTAATTGGTTTCTTATTAGGACCAGAAGCATTAGGTGGATTTTTAGCTGGTGCAACCGTTAGCGGTGTATTGATGGGAATTTTCCAAAATAATGCAGGTGGTGCTTGGGATAATGCCAAGAAATCATTTGAGAAAGGTGTTGAAATTAATGGTGAAATGTATTACAAGAAATCAGAACCACATAAGGCATCTGTAACTGGTGATACAGTGGGTGATCCATTTAAAGATACTTCAGGTCCTTCAATGAATATCTTGATTAAATTAATGTCTATCGTTTCATTAGTTATTGCACCTACTTTGGCGCATTTGCACCCAACAGGTACACCTGCTGAAAGCAAAGTAGAAAAGAAAATCGAGATCAGGGTAAATACTCAAGATTCTACAATGAACATGAATGCTCAGACGAACGCAGATGGTTTAACTGGTTTAATTGAAGCCTTGAAAACAGATGGTGTGATTGAATCTGCTGAAAATGTTTCTATTAAAATTGAAGCCGGTAAATTGTTAATTAACGGCACTGCAGTTACAGATGATGTATATAAGAAATACGAAAAGTTCTATATGAGTATGAGTGATAAAGGCATTGAAATTAAAGCCTCAGAAATCAGAAAATAAAAACAGATTGATATGCAAAAACCCCCGAAATTTCGGGGGTTTTTTATTTAGGCAAGCAATCGTGTGTTTTCTATTACCACTTGTCTACTTCTTCTGTAGCAGTAGTATTAACAACTGGTGTTTCTGAACTAGTTGTGTTTGTAGGAACTGAAGTATATTCAGGAGCTTCGTCTGCAACAGTTGATACTGCTGTTTCTATTTGTTCTGGTGTATATTGATCACCATCACCTTCTCCCTCTGGATACTCATGGTTAAATGCATCAAAATCGAAGTCTGGCATTAAGTCTGTTTTTACAAAGTCTACCGCTTCGCCCAATGCTTTAATAAACTTGTTAAAATCTTCTTTGTACAGAAAAATTTTGTGACGGTCATAACCATTGTTATCAAAGCGCTTACGGCTCTCAGTAATGGTTAAGAAATAATCATTGCCACGGGTTGCCCTTACATCAAAAAAGTAAGTTCTTCTCTTTCCTGCACGGATGCGGGTGCTATACACACTCTCCATTTTTTTTTCGTTGTTCTCGTACGCCACAGTTTATTTATTTGGTTAACAGTTTGTTAATGAATAAAAATAGGAGTTGTTTCCGAATTTCCAAAAAAAATACACAAATAATCAAACAAATTAATAAGTTTTTATTAAAGTTTGAACGCTGAGTTTTAGTGAGGAGTGGATTGCAATTGCATTTTGTACAGCTCAGCATAATACCCATTTAAATCCATCAGTTGTTCATGGGTTCCTTGTTCTATAATCATACCGTCTTCAAGCACTATAATCTGATCAAATTTAAACCCAGCAAATATTCTATGAGTAATGATTAGTGCTGTTTTTGCTTTTAAATATTCGTATAAATGTCCAATTATATGTTTTTCCGTTTTCGCATCTACTGCACTTAAACAATCGTCGAATAAAACAATTTCTGGTTCTTTGATTAAGGCACGTGCTATGGAAATTCTTTGCTTCTGTCCACCACTTAAAGTAACCCCTCTTTCGCCTATCAACGTTTCATATCCATTTTCAAAACCCAATATTTCTTCATGAATACTAGCGCTTCTAGCCGCTTCTTGAACGCGCTCCATGGAAGTATGCTCACTTACACCAAAACGAATATTATTGGCTACGGTATCGCTAAATAAAAAGACGTCTTGCTGGACATAACTAATATTGCTCCTAAGCTGATTTAAACTAAATAAGTGTAGCGGTTTTGATCCAACAGTAATAGTTCCCTTATCTGGTTCATAAAATCGCAATAACAATTGCGCTAGAGTAGATTTTCCACTTCCAGTTTTACCCAATATCAATACTTTTTCTCCTCTAGGAATAGTCAAATTCAATCCCTGTATGGCTTTGATGCCTGTATGTGGATACGTAAAGCTTACCTCCTTAAATTCGATGGTTCCAGAAACCGGTTCATCATTTAATACTGAAGGATGATCTTTTATTGCAGGTTCCATTTTCAAAAATTCATTCAATCTTTTTTGAGAAGCTGCTGCACGTTGAATCATACTAGCTGTCCATCCGATTGCACTTACAGGAAACGTAAGCATATTGATATAAATGACAAACTCTACAATGGTGCCCACTTTTGTAGGATCTTCCATTGCTTGCATTCCCCCCACTAAAATGGTAATTAGGGTACTAATCCCAATCATCAACGCCATACTGGGAAAATACAATGCTTCTACTTTGGCCAAGCTAATGGCATTGGCTTTATATTTTTCGCTATTCTCGTTAAAAAAGCCCAACATGGCTTTTTCTTGAACAAATGATTTGATTACTCGTATTCCCGAATAAGATTCTTGCGCATTCGTTGTTAAATTGGATAAATGCGCTTGAATGGATTCACTTTTTTTATTAATAATACTATTGACTTTATATATAGTGATGGCTAATAGGGGGAGCGGAGCTAATACCAACAAAGTCAGGTTTACATCTTTGCTCAACATATTCACAATACAAAAACCAATTAATGTAACCAGGTTAATCAAGTACATCACTGCAGGCCCTGTATACATTCTAACCCTACTAACGTCTTCCGAAATACGGTTCATTAAATCGCCCGTACTATTTTGTTTGTAAAAACTAGTATTCAAGCGCTGATACTGATTAAAAACTTCATTTTTTTGGTCAAATTCAATATGCCTGCTCATTACAATAATAGTCTGACGCATAAAAAACATAAGAATTCCCCTAACAATAGCAATAAATAAAATACATAAGCTGCAAATGGCAATCAACCATCCAAAACTAAATTCGTTGCCATTAATTAATTGAATAAAGCGGTTAACTATTCCATCATGTGCGTTATAAGTCAATCCTGGCCTAGCTCCTGGTAGCTTTTGTTGCACCAAACTTATCACGTACCCTGTGATTTGCGGTGCTAATACTGCAAAATAATTGGAGGCAATAACAAAGAAGATCCCAATAAAGAAACGCTTACGATACTTCCAGAAATAATGATTTAATGAGGCCAGTTCTTTCAATCCACTCAAAATTATTTTGCAAATATAACCTTGTATTAAAATAAGTTTTGGATAAAAAAAATTCAGCCCTTACTTTTGCCGCGGAGAGCTGGCAGAGTGGTCGATTGCGGCAGTCTTGAAAACTGTTGACTGTAACAGGTCCGGGGGTTCGAATCCCTCGCTCTCCGCCAAAACAAACAGATGTCCAGCCATAGGCTGGCATTTTTGTTTTAGGGAGCGAGCAAAGCTTGCTTTGCCGAGCGAACAAAATAAAAATGAAAGTGAGCGAAGCGAACGGACATCTGTTTGTTTTGAGCCACCCCCATTAAGGATCAGCGCAGCTAATCCCTTGGAAAGGGGGCGCAGCTAATCCCACCAACGGTGGGTCGCAGCTAATCCTCCATTCGTCTCCAATGTATTATATTGACTTTACCACCAATGATTTGTCTTAAATGTGTAATTTTTATTCAATAAAAGTATTTAAATACTTTTATTGAATAAAATGATTAATTTTACATCATTGAATAACTAATTAATTAAAATATCATGTTAACACAATTTGAAAATACGCTAGACGTAACAATTTTAGAACCTAAACAAAAACATCCTACAATTTTTGTAAGATTCGACGAACTCAACCCTGGAGAAGCATTAACTATACACAACGACCATGATCCTAAACCCTTGTATTATCAATTATTAGGAGAAAGAGGAAATATTTTTAATTGGGAGTATTTAGAAGAAGGACCTGAATGGTGGAAAGTGAGAATTACCAAAAAAAAAGATGGTGAAAATGAGGAATCCATTGGGCAGATGGCTGCGAAAGATATTCGTAAAGCTCAAATTTTTAAAAAATATGGGTTGGATTTTTGCTGTGGCGGAAAGAAATCTGTGAAAGAAGCATGTTTAGCAAAAGGACTAGACGTGATCAAAGTGGAAAAAGAGTTGCAAGACGCAGAGAAAAATATTGCTATAAATGGATCAGGAAGACCGGTTGAATATACTAAGTGGAGTCTTGATTTTTTAATTGATTATATAGTTAATACTCACCATAATTATGTGAAATCGAGCTTGCCAGATATTGTTGCTTATGCAGAGAAAGTTAATCGAGTTCATGGACAAAGACATGTACAATTATTTCAGATTAATGAACTAGTTAAAGCCATTAATAATGAATTAACTGCACACTTAATGAAAGAAGAGAAAATTTTGTTCCCTTATATAAAGTCTTTAGTAGCAGTAAAAAATGGCGAACTGAAAAACTTTTCCGCAAGCTTTGGTTCTGTTCAAAGTCCAATTATTATGATGGAAATGGAGCATGAAATGGTAGGGCAAAATCTTACTCTCATTAGAGAATTATCAAACAATTTTAAACTGCCGGAAGATGCTTGTAGCAGCTACTCTTTACTTTATCGTTTCCTTGAAGAGTTTGAAGAAGATCTTCACATGCATATACATTTAGAAAATAATATTTTGTTCCCGAAAGCTCTAGAATTGGAGCAAGAATCTAAAAAATAAAGTCATGAAATTTTTACTTTCACTATTTCTTGTTTCCTGCTTTTTATTTGCATGCAATCAAAAAAATCAGCTGCCCGAAACTATAAAAGGATTAAAGTTAAATAATGGAGGTAAATGGGATGCAGATTCAGCAACAATAGTAAATGTTGATTTCTTACAACAAATTATAGCTGAAGAAAATGATAAAAGTTTAAATGATTTTATCAATAGAGCAGATAAATTACAACTCGGTTTAAATAAAATTATTAGCGAGTGTAAAATGACTGGTGAAAATCATGAAGTACTTCATTTATGGCTAGTACCATTAATTGATAAAGTTAAAGCCCTTAAAACAACAAAATCTGTTGAAGATGCTAGATTAGTTTATACTGAAATCACGACTATCATAACAATTTTCCCAAAATATTTTGAATAACAATAATCATGAATCATTTGAATTTTAAAAATATTACTACCCTTGATGTTAGGCCAATTTTAGCATCAGGATCTGATCCACTAAATGTAATACTCAATAAAGTAAAGGAGTTGGAAAACGGGTTTGTGCTCAAAATTATTAATGGTTTTGAGCCAACTCCGTTAATTCGACTACTAAATAAACAAGGATTTGAAGCATATGTTGAAAAAATAGATGATTTTTTAGTCCACACTTTCTTTTACAAAATATCGGATAAGGCATTATTTGTAGATACAAATTTAACTCCCAATTTAGAAGTCTCAACTAGTGATTGGGAATCAAAATTGAAAGTTTTCGAGAATAATATTGAAACCTTAGATGTTAGAAACTTCGAAATGCCATTACCCATGCATTCAATTTTAAATGCATTAAATAATCTATCTCCTAATAGTGCATTATTTGTTTATCATAAACGTATTCCACTATTTTTATTGCCTGAATTAAAAGAGCAGAATTTTAGTTTTCTGATTAAAGAAATTAGTCATACTGAAGTTCATTTATTGATTTTTAAAGATTAATATGGATTCAACTTTTGTTAGTAAAACAAATAATAAGACTACTACATGGAAAGTTGTATTGCCGTTTTATGGATATGGGGCATTATCATTTCTTATTGCTTCTTTTTTATTAGTTTGCTCAACAAACAATATTACTCAACACTATTTTCAACCGAATACTTTAGCAATCGTTCATTTGATGGCATTAGGTTGGGGTACAATGGTGATTCTTGGAGCAAGTCATCAGTTAGTTCCAGTTTTAATTGAACAAGAATTATACAGTAATAAATTAGGCTACTTATCCTTTTGTTTAGCTGCAATTGGAATTCCGTTATTGGTTTATGGTTTTTATATTTTTGACATGGGATGGCCTTCAAAGTGGGGTGGTCGATTAATAATTTTAGCAATAATTGTGTATCTATTTAATATTGCTAAAAGTATGTCAATGAGGAAACAGGAAAATATTCACACTGTTTTTTTAATTACAGCTACTATATGGTTACTCTTGACTGCAATAATCGGATTGATGTTAATTTATAATTTTACTTATCCATTAATGCCATTAAATTCAACTGATTATTTGCCATTACATGCTCATATAGGAATTATTGGTTGGTTTTTACTTTTAGTCATGGGTGTTGGATCTAAACTAATCCCAATGTTTTTAATTTCAAAGTATAGTAATAATAAATTGTTATGGTTGATTTTTAGTTTAGTGAATATTGGTCTGCTAATATTTATTTGTATTTTTTTATATTCTTCTAATACTTTGTTTTTTGTATTTCCTATATTTTCAATTGCTTTGGCAGTAGTTTTATTTGTATTCTATTGTTACAATTCTTACCAGAATAGAGTACGTAAAAAAGTTGATAAGCAAATGAAACTTACCTTGCTTTCAATACTAATGATGGTAATCCCAATTATTTTTTTAATTGTAATTATTTTGCTTTTTATATTCCAAAATGACAACGAGCTTATTATTATTAGTTATGGCTTTATTATTTTTTTTGGATGGATTACGGCTATTATTTTTGGGATGACTTTCAAAACTCTGCCATTTATTATTTGGAATAAAGTTTATCATTTATTGGCTGGGAAAGGCGTTACTCCTAATCCGATAGAATTATTTAATCATACCATTTTTAAGTACATGGCTCTATCCTATTTATTTGGTTTTATATTATTTACTATTGGACTTATTATTAATTATCAACCAATAATATTAATTGGTTCTATATTACTTTTAATTTGCTCGATATTGTATAACTGGAATATTATTATGCTATTAATTCATAAACCTGTAAAGAAATGAATGTAATTACAAATAATCAATTGAAATGCACTATAGCATTATCTTCATTATTGAAGGTAATGGATCCTGAAATTGGCTTGAATATTGTAGACCTTGGTTTAGTATATCAAATTGATTTTAATGAAGAAGACAAAATCTTATATTGTATGATTACATTAACTACCCAATTTTGTCCAATGGGAGATAGTATTTTGTTGGCTGCAAAAGAAGCATTACAAACTGCATTCGAAGAATATAGCATTCATATTGAGTTAACATTTGATCCAGCTTGGAATCATAAGATGTTATCTGATTTTGGTAAAGAATTCTTAAATCAACTATAAATGCTTAGTATAACTTGCAAAACTGCTTTAAAAGCAACAATTTTTTTGGCATCAAAATTTGATTCTGACCAGAAATTCAGTATAAAAGATATTTCCGAATACATTGCTGCAAATGAACATACTGTTGGAAAAGTTTTACAAACACTTGTAAAGGAATCTATTATTAATAGTTCAAAAGGACCCACTGGAGGATTTTATATTACGGATAAGCAAATGGCGCTTCCGGTTTTAAGAATTGTAGAGTCTATTGATGGGGAGTCGCTTTTTAATGAATGTGGCCTGGGATTAAGTAAGTGTTCTGCAACTCATCCTTGCCCAATACACAATGAATATAAACACGTACGTGATGGTTTTAAGCAAATTTGTATTCAAAATTCAGTGAAGGATTTATGTTTGCCTATCAATAATGGGTTAGCTTTTTTAATGGATTAATGAATTACTAAAATCTTTTTAGCTTCTTCATCCTCATACTGATCAATCAACTGAGCCAGTTTCTTTTTTAAATCGTCCGTAACTTTTTCAAATCCTTTTTGCCCATAGATATTTCTCATTTCACTAGGGTCTTTCTGCAAATCAAACAGTTCCCAGCCATTTACGCGGGTATAAAAACGAATCAATTTATAACGCCCTGTACTAATTCCAAAATGAGGTGAAACCGAATGCTCTCCATTTTCATAATAATGATAATACATGGCTTCCCTACCCTTTTTAGCCCTGCCTTTCACTAGAGGCAAAAAAGATTTACCCTGCATATCGTTAGGTGCTTTAATACCTGCGGCGTCTAGTAATGTAGGGCCAAGGTCTAAGTTCATAACCATCTGGTTATTTATCGTTCCCGATTTTATAACACCTGGATAACGCATGACCATGGGTGTTCTAAAAGATTCTTCATACATAAATCTTTTATCGAACCATCCATGTTCGCCCATATAAAATCCTTGATCGCTAACATAAATAACAATAGTATTTTTAGACAACTGATGCTTGTCCAAATAATCCAACGTGCGGCCAATATTTCTATCTAAAGAAGCTGCAGTAGCTAAATAATCTTGCATATAGCGTTGGTATTTCCATTCTATCAAAGCTTTGCCACTTAATTTTTTTGATTGGAGGTCTGCATGAATGGAATCATAAAAAGCCATATAAGCTTGCCTTTGAGTTGAAGTCATTCTTTTGATAGACAATTCTTTGTCTTCGGCTTCTTTGCTATCAAACATTTTCAAATCATAACCCATTAGCATTGTTTTGTTAATCGTCATGTCTTGAACAGCTGCAGCAGCACGTGTTTCGTAACTGTCGTAAAAGTTAGCCGGAATGGGAAATGTAGATTGATTAAACAAACGTAAATCCTTGGTGTCTGGCATCCAGGTACGATGTGTATTTTTATGTCCAATAACTAGGCAAAAAGGTTGACTGGTATCTCTTTGGCTCAACCACTTTTCAGCTGCATCTTCTACTATATCGGACACGTACCCCTCTACCCTTTTTCTTTCTCCATTCATCATTAAAAAATCTGGGTTGTAATAACTGCCTTGACCAGGTAACACTTGCCAATATGAAAATCCTTGAGGGTTTGATTGCAAATGCCATTTACCTATCCATGCAGTTTGATAACCCGTTTTTGTTAACTCTTTAATGAAAGTATTTTGTGTTCCATCAAAACTCGAATTGGCGTTGTCTTTGAATCCGTTTTTGTGACTGTATTTGCCAGTTAAAATAACTGCTCTGCTGGGGCCACAAATACTGTTCGTAACATAGGCTTTATCAAAACGAATTCCTTCTTTTGCGATGCGATCAATATTGGGGGTTTGCATGAACTTGCTGCCGTAAGCACTAATTGTTTGATAAGAATGGTCATCAGAAACAATCAATACGATATTGGGGCGTTGAGCCTGAATTGTTAAAAAGAATATGGTCAATAATACTAATAGAATAGGATATTTCATAAGCATTTGTTATTACACCCTTACTTTAACAACCAATTTTTTAATTGTCCCTTCTCCAATCATTGGTGCATGCACATCATCAGGAAAATAGATTGCGAAGTGGGCAGGCTTTAATTCAAAAAATAATTCGGGTAAGTCTTCGTAAAATAGTACATCTTTTTCTGCACTGTATTCACCCCGAGGCATCAAACAATTAGAACGAGACTTCCATCCTACACGCTCCACCCCTTCATACACAATTTGAATATCTATATACGTATTATGGCATTCGAAATAGTCGGTAGATTCTTTTTCATTTACTAATTGATCATGGATTACAATGGCTCGAATATCTTCCCCATCCCATTTAATTTCACCAGTTTGTAAATCTTTATAATTGGCTTCTTTAATGCATTCTATCGCTTTTGCAAATCTTGGATGTAGCGATTCATACGCATGTAAATGATTAATGGAATCTAAGATCATAGCTTATCTAATTAAATAAATACTTCCCGACAATAAGGGTTCCCCATTTCCTCTATTGATGATATAATAATACACCCCAATGGGTACATTTTTACCTTGGAATTTTCCATCCCAACCTTCAAAATAAGGCTTTGATTGGTACATGATTTGACCGGCTCTATTAAAAATCGTTAACTCCGAATTAGGATAGGTTTCTAATCCCCCAACCAGCCAAATATCGTGGATGCCATCTCCATTAGGTGAGAAGGAATTGGGGGTATTTAAACTAACAAATACCCTAACCTGAACTGTATCTTGTACAATTGAGCATCCATTAATACCAAAAGCCATCAATGAATAGGTTGTATTAATGATTGGATTGACCAAAGGGGTTAAACTACTCGGGTTTTGCATATTGAATACAGGAAACCAAGTAAACCCACTGTTTTGTCCGCTTATACTCCCCAATAAAGTGGTATTGCTTCCTATTAAGATATTCCTATTAGGACCCGCATCCACTATTGGGGGTTTAATTACAAAAACTGGAATATTAATTGAATCAAAACAACCTGCAATATCTCTAAATACTAGTTGATATTGAGTTGTATCAGTTGGTTTAGTTCTTAATACACTATTCGTGCTCAATATTGCTCTTGTATTATTATACCATTCAAATTGATAACTTCCAAGCGCTCTTAAAAGCAAACTATCTCCCAAACAAATAATACTATTTCCATTGTACGATCCGCTGATTGCTTTGAAGGTTTTCACCAATATTGTATCGCTTGCAGAGCATCCTTCTGTGGTTATAGCTTTGACAATATAAGTACCTGAATCTCCAGATCGAATACTAGGTAGCGTTGGATTTTTTAGATTCGATGAAAATCCATTTGGTCCAGTCCATTGATAAGTAAGATTTCCACCAGATCCGGATGCACTTATTAAATCAACTTTGCCCCCAATACATTGATTGATTGTTTGGTTGCCAATTCTTGGTGCGCTATTATTTATTTGAATTGTGATAGGTAGGGATGCCGTTTTACATGAAGCTACTCCTGCATATATTGATTCACTAGCTAATAATCGGTATTGAAACCTTCCTACTGCAGTAGGAATTCTAGTATAGCTCGTGCTATTGGCTCCAGTGATATCTGACCAAGTAGCTCCCAAATTAGTACTGATTTGCCATTGATAGCTTGGATTGATATAGCCTGAACCAATAGTCATATTTAAAAGAAGATTGGATTGGCTATCAAAGCAGCTACTATTTGAAAATCCGAGTACACCATTAATACTGGCACTCATTGATGGACCACATGGTCTAAAGGTAATATCATCAATCGCCAAATCATTTCCACAACCGGTTCCAGCATTGTTGGTGATTTTGAGTACAACAGATGAAGCGGTTATAGGTGGCTTAAATGAGAAACCATACTGTTTAAAAGTTAATTGGGCATCTTCTATAATATTACCCGTATTGTAAGTTGCCAGAACTACTCCATTGGTTGTTTCAATGGTAAAAGTTAAATTAGGCTTCGTGCCAGTTCCACTACAACTAGAGGGCTTTAATACATTAGCTACCCATGCCCCAAACTCATAAGTGGTATTGCCGCAAAGTCCGGTGATGGTTTCAACATAAAATACACTGGGTGCATTGGTTGCATTCACCAACATGAATCTTCCTTCATCGTCTCCAGTATGGTCTTTGGTAATATCATGCCAAGTGCTGCCCCAACAACCAAATGCGGCATTGGTTATTGAGTAATTCCCATCTATGGGACATCCTGTAACATATCCTAAATTAGTAATCCCTGGTCTTAAAGGACCAGCAGTGGTATTTTTATTGCCGAATGTGATATTTACCACAGGGTCGCCAAGTGTGCCTGTGCAAAGTTGAGATTGCGCACTAGATAAAATAAATAACAATAAAAAAAGGAAAAAATATCTCACACTTAAAACTTCAGTCTGTAAAATACAGAATCATTTTTACTATTAGCTAGCTGGTTCGGGTAATTTCTCAACAGGGATTAAATCGGATAATTCAACGTTAATAGGTAAAGCACCAATCTGCACTATTGCACGTTTTCCTCGGATTTCTTTTACTTCTCCTACCTGGTAATTCTTTTTTAATTTAACCAACGTACCTATTCCTACCAGGGTATTCAACTCTTTATACTTTTTGTCTACTTTTTTGGCTAATTTATTTACTACAATGGTCTCTTTTTGTTTGAATAACAAATTTTGTAAGTTCTTTACCACTTCATTTTTATTCTCTGACTTTTTCCAATCAAGCACAACCTGCTTTAGTTTGCGCTCCATATCTTTTAAATACTGCAAACGCTCTTCTGTAATTTTATTCTGGTTTTTAAGTAATTCTACTTGTTGCAAATGGCGCTCCTTATTCATCACCAGCTCCATTTCTTTTTTCAATCGTTCATTTTCTTTCATTAATCGATTGAGTTCCTTCTTTTCTTTTTCTAAATGTTGCAAATCTTGCTCTGTCCTATTGAGCAACCTGTCTAATTTAAAATGATCTTCTTCAACCAATTTCCTGGCACGACTAATCAAGTGTTTATGTAAGCCAATTCTTTCTGCAATCGCAAATGTATAAGAGCTACCAGGTTTTCCAATGATTAATTTATACATCGGCTGCAGGTTGATTTCGTCGAACTGCATGGCGCCATTTAAAATTCCTTGTGTATGGTTGGCCATTACTTTTAAGTTCAGATAGTGTGTAGTAACCACACCAAATGAATGCTTACGCCCCAGTTCTTCCATAATAACTTCGGCAAAAGCTCCTCCCAAATTAGGGTCTGAGCCACTTCCTAATTCATCAATAAAGAAAAGGGTTTTACCATTTGCATTTTCCATGAAATGCTTCATATGCATTAAGTGACTAGAGTAAGTACTTAATTCAAATTGTAAACTTTGCGTATCGCCAATATGTATATAAAGTTGCTTAAATATACCCATTTGAGAATCAGGATGTACAGGAACTAACAATCCACTTTGTAACATCATTTGATTTAGCCCGATGGTTTTCATGGTTACTGTTTTACCACCAGCATTCGGGCCACTAATTACGAGTATTCTATTCTTATCGTCTAAATGAATTGAAACAGGAATGGTTTTTTTACCCGACTCCTTGTTGTATAAGAATAGTAAAGGGTGATATGCTTCAATCAATTGGACCACTGCTTTGTCAATTACATTGGGTAATTGTGCATTCATATTAATTGCCAGCTTTGCTTTGGCTCGTATAAAATCATATTCTCCTATAATGTGAATATATTGTTGTAGCAGTGGAGCGTATACCGATAATCTAGCAGTTAGTGCACGTAATATTTTCTGTACTTCTTTGATTTCTTCGTTTTCTAAAGCAAATACATCGTTATTCAGTTCTATTGTTTCTTCTGGTTCTATAAATGCTGTTTTACGACTATCACTCTCTCCATGTAAAATTCCTTTTACCTGTCTTTTGTACTCAGAGAAAACAGCTACTACCCTTCTCCCGTTGCTAAAACTTTCGTCAATGTCTGCAGTGTATCCTGCTTTGGCCATTTTTTGAACCATTTTTTCAAAAACCCGCCTAAGCTCATTTCTTTTCTTATATAGGCTCATCCGAATTTTTTGTAATTCGGGGGATGCATTATCTAGCACTACTCCTGAATCGTCTAAAACTTCATTAATTAATTCTACTATGAGCTTTTCGTAATAGCTATCGCTTAAAACCTGTGTTAGTGCTGGAAAAGCCATTCGGCGTTCATTATCAAACCAACGAAAAATGGTTCCCATATTTTCTGTTAGTTTTTTAATCATCATCCATTGCTCTCCTACCAATAATGCACCTGGTATAGACAATAGTTTGATGTCTTTACTAATATTTGCTGTAAAGTCTGAAGGGAAATATTGTTGTTGTAAAAGAATTAGTTTGTACTCATAAGCCTGCCTTAGCTCTCTGTCTATGAAATCTTTGCGGGTATGAATGCGCAATTGACTGGCTTTGTTTTTAGAATAATCGGTATTGCATAGGGCTGCCAACAATTCTTTTATCTTGTCAAATTCTAATTGTGTTAAAGCCGATTCGGGGTATAATCGCATCATAAAAGCCAGTTTCTGAGGGCAAAGTTACAATGTGCCCATTAATTAGTAGGAATAACTCGGAACTGGCTCATTTTGTTTAGATGGAAACATTACATTGATAGAATAAAAAACAAAAGCAATTTGCATAAATACCTGTGCACTCAAAATGATATAAGTGGCCATTGTAGCTTCCATCCATAGTTTACTAGCTGGTACATCAAATACGGATTCACTTCTTTTTGGAGATGCCCCTTGAATTACTTGGTAGGTAAACATTAATGCAATTAAAAGAAATATTGATAATGCAACGTGTAGCGTGTTCACCAAAATATGCCCCTTGTCTTGATCTCGCATGAAACGGTGCATTAGATAAGGTATCAAGAAAATTGGAATATGAAAAACAAGAATATTAGTGCTAAGGATAAAAGGAACAGAAACTCCAAAATAAGGATCAATGCTGAGCGCATCATAGAAATGATATAATGCAAAGAAAAGCAGCAATGGCATTGCCAGTAGCAGCGACTCTAAGCGGAGAGACATATATTTCCAGAATTGGGATTGAAAGCTCATATCAATTAGGGTATCACAAATTTTGCTCAAATTATCAATTTTTAATCTATATATTCTAAATAATAGAGCAATTTGTCTTTAAAAGCCTTTTTTTCAACAAAAATACCAATCGGTTTGTAGTATAAATTAATTGCTAATTATTAAATAATGAAAAAATATTATTCAATTGCATTTGCTTTTTCAATTCTGTTATTTTCTTGTGCAGCTGCAGAAGAAAATAACAAACCAATAATTAGCAAACAAAAAAATCCTAAAATGATGAATACCATTACTGATACTGCAACATTTGGAGAGGGTTGTTTCTGGTGTACTGAGGCATTTTTCCAGCGTTTAAAAGGCGTTAAAGAAGTTATCAGTGGATATGGAGGCGGTTTTATAGAAAATCCTACTTATGAGCAGGTTTGTGATAAAAATACTGGACATATTGAGTTGGCTAGAATTGTGTTTGATCCAAAGGAGATTAGCTATGATGAGCTTTTAGAAGTGTTTTGGAAAACGCATGACCCTACTACCATGGATCAACAAGGAAATGATATTGGACCTCAATATCGATCTGCTATTTATTATCATAATGCCGAACAAAAGCTTAAAGCCGAGCAATACAAAGCTGAATTAGATAAAAGTGGGGCTTGGTCTAAGCCAATTGTAACGATTATTGAACCGTTCAAAAACTTTTATCCAGCTGAAAATTATCACCAGAATTATTATAATAATAATCAAAATCAAGGGTATTGCAGATTTGTCATAGCGCCTAAACTAGAAAAATTTCAAAAAGTGTTTAAAGACAAATTGAAGAAGCAGTAAAGATTCTTTTCTGAATATGCTACATTTAGCAAATGAATAGAAATCCTTTGCTAAAAATGTGTTTGATCCTTTTGATGCCCATTGCTACAATGGCTCAAAAATCTAACAAACCTCAATTTACTAAGGCTGATACATTAAGGGGATCCATTACCCCAGAAAGAGCCTGGTGGAATTTACAACACTATGATATTCAGGTTCGCCCTAACTTGGTAAATAAAACCATTGAAGGGTCGGTAAAGATCCAATTCAAAATTATCAGACAGGGCAAACGGATGCAAATTGATTTGCAACAGCCTCTTTTGATTGATAGTGTTTTTTATTTAGGGAAAAAGCGTCAGTCACTCAATTATACTAGAGAAGCCAATGTGGCTATGATCAATATGCCGTTTGGTATGAAGGCCAATACGGAGGGATTGGTGCAGATTTATTATCATGGAGTTCCTAGGGAAGCAATAAGGGCTCCTTGGGATGGTGGTATTAGTTGGACAAAAGATGAGTTGGGTAACCCATTTGTGGCAACTTCATGCCAGGGTTTGGGAGCCAGTGTATGGTGGCCTTGTAAAGACCACCAGTATGATGAGCCTGAAAAAGGCGTAACCATTTCGGTAAGGGTGCCAGATAGTTTAATGAATGTTTCTAATGGAAGATTAATCAATACCATTCAACACGAGGATGCTACTAAAACTTGGGTATGGCAGGTTAAAGAACCCATCAATAACTATAGTGTAAGTATGAATATTGGAAAATATATTCATTTAAAAGATGAGTTTGTAGGTGAAGGGGGTAAACTCAATTTGAATTATTATGTATTACCCCAAAATAAAGAAGGAGCAGAAAGGCAGTTTGCACAAGTAAAACCAATGTTAAAATGTTTTGAACATTGGTTTGGAAAATATCCTTTTTACCAAGATGGATTTAAATTAGTAGAAGTCCCTTATTTAGGGATGGAACACCAAAGTAATGTCGCTTATGGAAACAAATATATGAATGGTTATTTAGGAAGAGACTTATCAGGAACTGGTTGGGGATTAAAATGGGATTTTATTGTTGTTCATGAAAGTGGGCATGAATGGTTTGGTAATAATATTACTTCTAAGGATATAGCCGATATGTGGATTCATGAAGGCTTTACCAATTATTCTGAAACATTGTTTACTGAATGGCTAAGTGGAAAAGAAGCAGGTTCAGCTTATAATAAAGGTGCTAGAAAAAATATCCGAAATGATAAGCCTATTTTGGGCATATATAATGTCCATAACACGGGTAGTGGAGATATGTATCCCAAGGCTTCAGCAATGTTGCATAGCATTCGAATGAGTATGAATAATGATGAAAAATTCAGACAAATGTTAAGACACTTGAATAAAAAGTTCTATCATCAAATTGTTACCACTCCAATGATAGAAAAAGAAATCTCTTTGTATGCAGGCTATTCAGTTAAGGGAATTTTTACGCAATATTTAACAACCACTCAAGTCCCCTCTTTTGACTACATATCGTCGATGGATGGCAAGACGTTGAAGTATCGTTATTCAAATGCTGTTAAAGATTTTTACCTTCCTTTACAAATCAAAGCAGGCAAAGAAGTGTTAGTGTTAAAACCAAAAGTAAATCAATGGCAAACCATTCAATTAACTCCTTCTCAAATCGCTAATTTGAATTTAGAAAATGTAGAGAACTATTTTTACATCAGCATTAACGGTAGAAAAGAAGTACAGATTAAAATGAATTAGGTCGCATGGGTACCATAAGGAAGCAAACAATTATTTCGAGTTTACTGGTCTATGTAGGATTTTTTATAGGGGCCATTAATATGTATATCTATACTAAAGATGGATCATTTACGTTAGAGCAATTTGCCTTAACCAGAATTTTCTTTGATTTCGCTCAAAATATGTACGCCTTTGGGGCTTTGGGAGTTATTCCGGTTATTTACAAATTCTATCCTTATTACAAAGACAATTTAGAGAAACACAAAATAGATTTAATGACCTGGGGCATGCTTGCAGCTCTAATTGGGTTCATATTGGTTTTATTAGCTGGATGGTATTTTAGACCTGTTTTTGAAGCACAGTTTTATGAAAAGTCCAAATTAATTGTAGACTATTATTATTTAATGTTTCCTTTTGCATTAGGAATGCTTTTCTTCTCGGTTCTTGAAGGCTTTTGTTGGGCACTTCAACAAACCGTGTTCTCCAATTTTTTAAAAGAAACAGGGCTCAGAATTTTTACTAGTGTATTAATTGCATTGTATTACTTTAAAATCATTCCTTTTGAATCATTTATTTTCTTTTTTGCATTTTTATACTTGTTAATTTTTGTAATTCTCGCCACTTATTTGTACGCAACAAATCAATTACATTTTCCAACAACTATCAGTAGGGTTACAAAAAAATTTTGGAGGAAAATGTTGGGTATGCAAATGCTCATTTATAGTGGAACTGTAATTGCCTCGATTGCGGCCACTATTGACAGTTTTATAATTGCAAAGTTTCAAGGTTTAGCGGTTGTTGGGGTATTTGGTTTAGCCCAGTATGCTGCCAATTTAATTCAAGTACCACAACGGAGTATTCAAGCCATTTCGGCTGGGGTTTTATCCAGAGCCTGGAAGGATAAAGATATCAATGAAATCAAGCGAATTTATAAGCGGTCTTGCATTAATTTATTGATTATGGCTTTGTTTATTTTTGGAAATCTTTGGTTAAATGTAGCTGATGGGATGCGCGTGTTACATATACAAAAAGAATACGAAGCCGGTTTGGGTACTATATTTATTTTAGGCATGGTAAGAATTATTGATGCTGGTACAGGACTAAATGCAATGGTTATTAATACTTCCACTTATTGGCGATTCGACTTTATTAGTGGGGTTATCTTATTGGCTTTTAGATTGCCCCTTACCTATTATTTAATTATGCACTATGGTATTATAGGTTCTGCATTCGCAGAATTATTTGCTTACAGCTTGTATAATTTTATTCGCTTCGAATTTTTGAGGCAGAAATTTAAGATGCAACCTTTTGATGTAAAAACGATTCTTGCCTTAGGAGTTGCTGTAGGTGCTTTTGGTATTAGCTATTTTATTTTTCAAAATATGCATGGTTGGGCTGGTATAGTCTTACGTAGTGTATTATTTTCTGGGTTAATGATACTAGCGATATTTAAATTAAAACTAACCCCGGATGCAGGGCAGTTGTACCATAATTTTATGCAACGGTTCAAAAAATAATTAACGCATTCTTCCTCCACCCCTAAACTTGGGATTCCAGTATTTATCGCTTAGATCGGTAATCGTGACTCCTTGTGAAGTAGACGCATGAAGAAATTTATTGTTTTGAATATAAATACCCACATGTGAAATTCCTCTTCCACCTGTATTGAAGAAAACCAAATCGCCTTCTTGTAATTCATCAATGGCAATAGGTTGCATCATATTAAATTGCTCTTGCGAAGTGCGTGGCAATTGAATATTGTATATTTCTTTCATAATGACTTGTGTAAAAGCTGAACAGTCAATACAGTTCATTGTACTTCCACCAATGCAATAACGTGTCCCCCACCATTTATCCATTAATTCTAATAAGGGAATATTGGTTAAGTCTTCAGCCGGCAAATCCATTACAATCGCATATTTTATTTGTAACCAATTGGCTTTTTCAAGCTCCGCTTTAGAGGGAGGATTACCACTACTATTATTCCATTTTTTATTGGCAGTAGTAGCAGTACTAGTGGTTTTGTGTTTGGTAGTGGTGACCGTTCCTAGCGTTACTTCAATCCCATTAATAAAAGTTCTTTTTTCGTTCGAATATACTTTTGTTGCCGGTTTTTTAGCCGATTGGTCTTTATTAACAATATTCCTAACGGTATTACAACCGCTTATCACGAGGGGTAAAAAAAATAAATAGATATATGATTTACATTTCATACGGCCTGCAATTTAACGTCTTTATGCTAATGTGGAAAATTGCAGCTTTGCAATGGCTATACAATGACCGAACTTTGATTATTATTACTGAATTATGTCGCAGTTTTCTCACTTACATGTACACACACAATATTCTCTTTTAGATGGAGCAGCACCTATAGATGAGTTGTATAAAAAAGCTGCTGCCAATAATATGCCTGCTTTGGCAATAACCGATCATGGTAATATGTTTGGCGCTTTCGATTTTGTAAGTCAAGCTTGGAAAAATACTAAGGTAGTTGGCAAAGATGCTAACGGGAAAGATATTTTAGAACCAGTGGTAAAGCCTATTGTAGGTTGTGAATTTTATGTGGTAAAGGATCGACATATTAAAACATTTACAAAAGATTCAAAAGACAATCGATTTCATCAGGTATTGTTGGCTAAGAATGCAATTGGATATCAAAATCTAGTAAAACTTACCTCTCTCGGATACATTGAGGGAATGTATAGTAAATATCCTAGAATCGATAAAGAATTGATCACTCAATACCATGAAGGATTAATTGCTACTACTTGTTGTATTGGGGCTTATGTACCGCAAACTATATTAAACCATGGCGAAGAAAAAGCGGAACAAGAATTTAAATGGTGGTTAGATTTATTTGGAGAAGACTATTATATTGAAATTCAAAGGCATAATATTAAGGAGCAGGAAGTTATCAATAATACCCTTCTCAAGTTTTCTAAAAAATACAATGTGCCCGTCATTGCAACCAATGATAGTCATTATGTAGACCAAGATGATGCCAATGCGCATGATATTTTATTATGTATTAACACAGGTGAAAAACAAAGCACTCCAGGATTTGATGACTTTGTAAACGATGAAGTACAAATCAAAAATCGTCGTTTCAAATTTCCTAACGATCAATTCTATTTTAAGACACAAGATGAAATGGCCAAGCTATTTCATGATATTCCTGAGTCTTTAGATAATACCAATCGCATTGTAGACAAAGTGGAGGTTTTGAATTTAAAAAAGGATATACTCCTCCCCGCCTTCCCTATTCCCAAAGAATTTCAAATTCATACAGATGCCAATTTAAATCAATGGGAACTATTAAAGCATTTGACTTATGAAGGAGCTAAACATCGCTACAATGAGATTACTCCTGAAATCCAAGAACGCATAGACTTTGAATTATTTACAATCAAAACCATGGGTTTTGCCGGATACTTCTTAATTGTAAGTGATTTCATAAAAGCTGGTAGAGATATGGGGGTATTTATTGGCCCCGGTCGTGGATCTGCAGCAGGTTCGGTTGTTGCATTCTGTATCGGAATTACCAATATTGATCCTATTAAATACAATTTACTATTCGAGCGTTTTTTAAATCCGGATCGTAAGAGCATGCCCGATATTGATACGGATTTTGACGACGAAGGCCGCCAGAAAGTAATCGATTATGTGGTGCAGAAATATGGTAAGAGTCAGGTAGCGCAAATTGTTACGTATGGCACTATGGCCGCTAAAATGAGCATTAAAGATGTTGCTCGAGTATTAGATTTGCCATTGGCAGAAAGTAATATGCTGGCCAAGTTGGTACCCGATAAACCTGGAACAGAATTAGGAAGGGTTTTAAAGGCCCCCCTCACCATAAAAGAGGGTCCTAAATCATTAGAAGAAAAAGAAGGGTATCAGCAAGAAGATATAGATAATGTAAAAAAACTGAGAGAAATT
Organism: Sediminibacterium sp. FEMGT703S; assembly: GCA_002786355.1. Lineage (GTDB taxonomy): Bacteria > Bacteroidota > Bacteroidia > Chitinophagales > Chitinophagaceae > Sediminibacterium. The sequence continues at coordinate 98,522 of PGCO01000002.1, read as the reverse complement.
TATAAAGGCTCAGACATTCGTGCGCAGGTATTAAGAGAAGCTGAGCGACTTGAAGGATCGGTGCGTAATACGGGTATACACGCTGCAGGAATCATTATTGCACCAAGAGATTTAACCGATTTAATTCCAGTTGCAACAGCTAAGGATTCCGATTTATGGGTTACCCAAATAGAAGGAAGTATTATTGAAGATGCGGGCGTAATTAAAATGGACTTCTTGGGTTTAAAAACCCTTTCGATATTAAAGACCGCTTTAGAATTAATTAAATTAAATCATGGGGTAACCATTGATTTAGATACCATTCCATTGGATGATGAAAAAACCTTTCAATTATACCAGAGTGGACAAACCAATGGAACATTCCAGTTTGAAAGTGTGGGTATGCAAAAATACCTACGAGAATTAAAGCCCGATCATTTTAATGATTTGATTGCAATGAATGCCCTGTATAGACCTGGGCCAATAGCTTATATCCCCAATTTCATTGATCGAAAACATGGTAGAGAAGCCATCAGCTATGATATTGATGAAATGAAAGAATACCTAAGCGATACCTACGGTATTACTGTTTACCAAGAGCAAGTAATGTTGTTGAGTCAAAGTTTAGCAGGCTTCTCAAAAGGAGATGCCGATGTGTTGCGTAAAGCAATGGGTAAAAAGCAAAAATCGGTACTCGATAAAATGAAAGCACAGTTTATTTCTGGCGCAACAGCCAAGGGGCATCCAGCAGATAAACTAGAAAAAATTTGGACCGATTGGGAAGCATTTGCTCAATACGCATTTAATAAATCGCACTCTACCTGTTATGCTTTTGTTGCCTACCAAACAGCTTATTTAAAAGCACATTATCCAGGAGAATACATGTCGGCAGTATTGAACCACCAAGGGAATATCGAGAAGATTACATTCTTTATGGAGGAGTGTAAACGCATGGGTATCAAGGTTCTTGGGCCAGACATCAATGAATCACTCAAAGGCTTTGCAGTCAATGCTAAGGGAGAAATACGATTTGGTTTGGGCGGATTAAAGGGCGTGGGGGAAATGGCCATCGAATCAATCATCACAGAGCGTCAAAAGAACGGCCCCTATTTGGATATTTTTGATTTTGTTCAAAGAGTGCTACAAAAGTCGGTCAACAAAAAATCATTAGAAAGTTTAGTGTATTCAGGTGCATTTGATTGTTTTCCTGAATTGCATCGGGCGCAATATTTTAATACAGTAGACGGAGAAAGAGTTAATGGATTAGAAAAAATTGTGAACTATGGACAAGTCCAACAGAGTTTAAGCTCGGGTACAACCAATACCCTATTTGGTGATTTACCTGGAGCAATGCATGTTCCCAAACCCAAGATAGCTCCTTGTGAGCCCTGGACATTAACTGAGTTACTAAATTATGAAAAAGAAGTAACCGGCATGTTCATGAGTGGACATCCCTTAGATCATTTCAAGTTCGAATTAATGCATTATGAAATCACCAGTATAGCAGTATTTAATGAAATAAAAGATGCTTTGGTAGAGGGATCTAGTTTGGGTAAAATGTATCGTGTTGCGGGATTGGTTACCGATGTGCAACATCGAATGACTAAGACGGGTAAGAATTTTGGTTCCTTTGTAATTGAGGATTACAGCGGAAAGACAGAATATATGTTATGGAGTGAAGATTATATTAAATACAAAGACTACTTAGAGAAAGGGCAAAACATTTTATTAAATGGATATTTTAGAAACAGGTATAATCAACCTAATTTATTTGAATTCAAAATTAGCAGTATGTCTTTGCTAGAAACGGTGAAGCAACAACTTACCCGTTCAGTCGAAATTAATATGCACCCATCTGCTGTAACTTCAGAAATGGTCAATTTTATTGAGAATAATCTGAAAAATTTTCCTGGAAAAAGTACCCTTCGAATCAATATTATGGAGCCTAAAGAAAATTTAAAAATCAGTATGTACACCATTGAGCGTGGCTTCCAAATGAATGAAGACATGGCAGATTACCTCATGAATAACTTAGACATTGATGTTAAAGTGGGTTTGGTAGGATAAAGATTGCCAAATTCAATGCAATCAACCTTGAATTTTTGCGCTTATCCTTAATATTATTGGAAAGCTTAAAACATTGCCTTTATTTTAAGTAAAACAAGGGCAAATGCAAAATTTATCAAGTCCACAAAGAATTCAAACAGTCGACGCATTACGCGGCATGGCATTGTTAGGTATTCTATTGGCACATATGGTCTATTGGTACAATGCTGGGCCATTGCCAGGGGAACTCTATGGAAAGTTTAATGGAATTGGAAGTCAGGTAGTCAGCATTTTGAATGATATATTAATTTCCGGAAAATTTTTTGCATTTTTTTCATGCTTATTTGGGTTGAGTTTTTACTTACAGATGAATAGTATGGCCATAAAAAGCCAAGATTTTGTTTGGCGTTTTGCATGGCGCATTCTGGTAATGGGGATAATTGGTTTAATACACCATGCATTTTGGCGTGGAGATATTTTATCCATTTATGCACCACTTGGTTTATTATTGTTGCTTACCAGAAAATGGTCAGATCGTTGGGTGCTTATCATTGGAATCCTCTTTGCATTTAATATTCCCCATAAATTGATTGAACTAGTGCATCTTCTACAACCTGTGGGGAATGACCCTAATGCATTGCCTTCCAATCAATATGACCAAGATGCAAAAGCTTTTTACGCAATAGTTAAAGGCAATAGTTGGGTAGATATTTGGGTAGATAATTTAAAAAATGTAGATACTAAGTTTGATTTTCAATTCAATAGTGGAAGGATATATATCACTTTCGGCTTTTTTTTATTGGGAATGTACTTAGGCAGATTAAATTGGCTTAACAATATCAACGATTCGCTTCCAAGATTTAAAGCGATGATGAAAAAAGGACTTTGGGTTTGTTTGGCTCTGTTGTTAACGGGACTAGGAATTATTTTGAGCAATGAACTCTTTAAGTTGGGTTGGCAAGAGAACCGTATAGTTGGATTTCTGTTTAATATTTTGTATGATGCTTTTAATGCAGTATTAGTAATTGTATACATTACTGGTTTTAGTATCCTTCTAAACAAGAAGAGTTGGACAACGGTGAGTGGCTGGTTTGCAGCAATAGGCAAAATGGCCTTAACCATCTACCTGACTCAAACTTTATTTGGTCTTCTATTATTTTTTGGGGTTGGTATAGGATTAACCGGCAAAACAGCCCCATGGCTGAACTGGTTGATTGGGTTTGCCTTTTTTGCTATACAAGTAATGCTTAGTAAATGGTGGCTGAAACATTACCAATATGGACCCATTGAATGGTTTTGGCGTTCAGTCACTTATTTCAAGTGGTTCCCGATGAAAAAACAATGACAATCTCTGCCCCAATGGCAGCATAATCAGCCAAATTAAACTAGTCACATTGGTGGAAAAGTCAAAAGAGCAGTTCCATGGCTTTGGTAGTAAATTTGATTTAAATAAACATATAAAACAATAAATATGGCATTAGAATTAACAGACGCGAATTTCCAAGCAACCGTATTGGACAGCGATAAATTAACTGTGGTAGATTTCTGGGCAGAATGGTGTGGACCATGTAGAGCAATCGGACCAGTTATTGAAGAACTATCTAAAGAGTATGATGGTAAAATCAATGTTGGCAAAGTTAACGTAGACCATAACCCTAATTTGAGTGTGAACTACGGTATTACTTCAATCCCTGCCATCTTATTTATAAAAGGCGGTCAAATTGTTGACAAACAAATTGGAGCTGTTCCAAAATCTGTTTTAGACAAAAAAATTCAAGCACTCATGTAGTGATTCCGTATCTTTCAAACCTAATCTATTACCAACTGATTGTATATGGAAAGGTTTCAAGGAATTATTGGGATTGTACTAATACTGGGCATTGCATTTTTGTTTTCTAATAACAAGCGAAGAATTAACTACAGACTGGTTTTTAGCGGTATACTGCTACAAATTTTTATTGCAGTTATGGTGTTGAAAGTTCCCCCTGTTACCCGCTTTTTTCAATTGCTGGGTCATGGGATGGAAAAAATTGAACGCTTTGCAAGAGAAGGGGTTGCATTTGTTTACAGTGGCATAATGGTAAATGCTCCAGATGGGGTGAAGAATTTTAGTCAGGGTGGATTTGTTTTTGCATTTAGTGTTACCGCAACCATTATTTTGGTTTGTGTATTGGTAGCCATTCTATATCATTTTGGGGTAATGCAGTTCATAGTATCTGTGATTGCCAAAGCCATGAACTTTATCATGCGCGTAAGCGGAGCCGAAGCACTCAGTAATGTTGCTTCGGCTTTTGTTGGTCAGGTTGAAGCACAAGTAATGATTCGACCTTATTTAAGTACAATGACCAAGAGTGAATTATTGGCCAGTATGAGTGGTAGTTTGGCTTGTATAGCGGGCGGTATTTTGATTGTGTATGCCAATATGGGGGCCAAAGCAGAATATTTACTAACAGCCAGTTTAATGGCGGCACCTGGAGCATTAGTTATTTCTAAAATAGTATTTCCAGAAACAGAAGAGTCCCAAACCATGGGCAAAGTAAAGCTGGAAGTAAAAAGTCCTTACAGCAATATTATTGATGCCATTTCTCATGGAGCCAGTGATGGGATGAAAATAGCGTTGAATGTAATTGCTATGTTGATTGGATTTATTGCATTGATTGCATTAATTAACTACTGTATTGGTTTAATTATACCGGGCGTTACTTTAGATGTAATTTTTAGTAAAATATTTTATCCGATGACTTGGGCCATGGGTGTGCCACAAGTAGATATTGCGAATGCGGCTTCTTTATTGGGTCAAAAACTCACCATTAATGAGTTTGTGGCATTCAATAATTTAACTACAAAAACGATTCCTATTGTATCTGAAAAAGGCTTGTTAATTGTTAGTATTGCTATTTGTGGGTTTGCTAATTTTAGTAGTGTGGGTATGCAAATTGGCGGCATTGGCGAGTTGGCTCCTACTCGTAGGGCCGATTTAGCTAAGTTGGGATTAAGAGCACTACTTTGCGGAACCCTTGCTTCTTATTTATCTGCAACAATTGCAGGCATTCTGATGTTCTAATGCTGTAAATTTGCACAAAATTTGGAGCCATGAATACAGCAGCAGTTAAGGTATTGGTAGACGCCGAGAAAAATCAACAGTTACAATCCATCGGATATAAAATATTAAACAAAGAACGCATCAGTTTTGATGAAGGCGTTGCTTTATTTGAACAAGCTTCCCTCCCCTTTGTAGGAGCTCTTGCCAATTGGGTAAGAGAGCAAAAGCATGGTCATAAAACCTATTTCAATAGAAACTTTCATATAGAACCTACCAATGTTTGCGTCTTTTCTTGCGCATTTTGTTCCTATTCAAAATTATATGCACATCGTGAAGAAGGATGGGAACTGAGCATCGAACAAATGATGCATATAGTAAAAAGCTATGATGGCAAACCCGTTACGGAAGTGCATATTGTTGGTGGAGTGCATCCTAAAATGAATATGGAATTCTTTTTAGAATTACTGCGAACAATTAAAGCACATCGTCCTGATTTACACGTAAAAGCATTTACACCGGTTGAGTTAGATTATATGTTCAGAAAGGCCAAAGTGTCTGTCGAAGAAGGTATGCGTTTAGCGCATGAAGCTGGATTAGATTCATTGCCGGGTGGTGGTGCAGAAATTTTTCATCCTGATATTCGCAAAAAAATCTGCGAGGATAAAGTGGATGCTGATGGATGGTTGGCTATACACAAAGCGGCACATGAATTAGGTATGCACAGCAATGCTACCCTACTTTATGGTCATATTGAATCTTATTGGCATCGTATACATCATATGGATCGATTACGCAGCTTACAAGACGAAACAGGTGGATTCAACACATTTATTCCGCTTAAGTTTCGCAACAAAGACAATGATATGAGCAATGTTGCCGAAAGTACCATTGTGGAAGACATGAAAATGTATGCAGTATCCAGATTGTATTTAGACAACTTCAACCACGTTAAAGCTTATTGGCCAATGTTGGGCAGGAAAAATGCCCAATTAACCTTATCATTTGGGGTGAATGATATTGATGGCACTATTGACGATACTACAAAAATATATGCAATGGCTGGTAGCGAAGAACAAACACCAACCATGAGTACTGCCGACTTGGTTCAATTAATTAAACAAGTAAGACGTCAACCAATTGAACGTGGTACCTTATACAATGAAATCAAGGATTACAGTGATGCTATTTTAGATACAATTTAATATAAGTATCAAAGTCTGGGAGAGATTTATCTTCATACAGTTGTATGAATTGTTTAAACTGCATATATCCGTAAACAAAGGGATCTTCTGATGCTTTTTGGTAATTGGCAGTGAAAAATTCCTCTATGGTGCTTCCTGCTGGAATTGGGTTGGGTAATTTAGCCCATACCTTTTTGGCAAATTCATAACAGTCCTTCAGTTCTTTTGACTTGCCTTGTTTTTTCCACCACAACATTCCAACTGTATTAGCAAAATATTCCTCTTGGTAAGAACCTTTTAAATTCCCTTTCGTAATATGTTCTAAAGCGTGTCCTAATTCATGCGGTAAATAAAAGCCATTAAAGAATAGTCTAAACATATCTTTTCCTGCAGCTTCACTTCCAGCTACTTGATAAAAAAATTGTTTTTGAGGTTCTATCACTTGATCCCATTTGGGTAAGTTGGCAGTTCTTTCACCATTTTCACCCCAATAAAAAATCAAATACGGGGTTGTATTGAGTCTTGTATTAATATTAAAAGTAAGCGTTGGTTTTATTTTTTGAATATCTTTTGTAAACGCTGCAGTGATTGCTTTTCCGTCATTTACCAATGAGGCAGAATCTTCGTAAAGTTTAAACCATTGATTTTGGGCAGAAGCTAGTTGAAAGCTTAATGCAAATACTAAAATTAAAATGCTGATTTTCATAAATGCCAATTTATGTAAATGCATTCAAAATATTAATTAGGTGAATTAAATTAATTATTTTTTAAAGGAGCCAAAATGCCAAAGAATTCCTGAGGGGTCGTGTACAAAAAATTCACTGCCCCAGTCTAAGGTTTTAATTGGTTCTATTCGTGCATCAGGATATTTATTGAGCAAATCAAGGGCAGATAATTTATTCCAGAATAATTCTACATTTTCTACTTCTACAAAAACCATGGTATTATCTACCCAATCCTTAACATAAGCATTTTGTAAGTAAAACGAAATGCCACGATAATGAAAGACGCTCAACTGTGGGCTAATAATATGCTCTTCAAATCCTAAATCTTTATAAAATTCACGACATAGATTGAAATCCTTGGAGCCAATAAAAGGGCGTATTGAGATTGGGTTCATTTTATTTACTTTTTTTACAAACGTATCCCAATTTGATAACCTTGTTCAATTGCTCGTTTTGCATCTAAGTCTCCGGCTTCTAATGCTCCGCCAATTAAATGAACATTGGTATAATTCTCTTTTATAGAATGATACAATTGGTTATTAGAAACTTGCCCAGCGCAAATAACAATATTGTCTACATCAAGTACTTGTGGTTTACCAGCAACGGTTATATGAAAACCTTCCTCATTTATTTTTTCATAACTCACTTCAGCAATCATTTTCACTCTTTTCATCTTTAATGCTGCTCGATGAATCCATCCTGTGGTTTTGCCTAAACCCTCTCCCAGCTTTCCTTTTGAACGTTGCAATAAATAAACTTCTCTTGGAGATTTTGTTGCATGGTTTTTTTGTAATGCTCCTCTCACAGTATAATTCATATCTACACCCCATTCTTCCATAAAAGTTGGAATGGTATTACTCTCTTCATTGGTTAAAAATTCGGCAACATCAAAACCAATTCCGCCTGCTCCAATAATGGCCACTTTTTTGCCTACTGGTTTTTTATGCAGTACAACATCTGTATAGGTCAATACTTTTGAATCATTTATTCCTTCAATGGTTAAAGTTCTTCCGCTCACACCTGTTGAAACAACTACTTCATCAAAATCAGTTGCTTGCTCTTGCTTAAAAATACTGTTCAAATGAATTTGTACTTTATGCAATTCCATCTGCTTTTTATAGTAGCGCAATGTTTCTATAAATTCTTCTTTGCCAGGAATTTCTTTGGCAATATTAAATTGACCTCCAATTACTGATTGCGCTTCAAACAAATGCACTTCATGACCGCGTTGAGCCAAAGTGACAGATGCTGAAAGCCCTGCAGGCCCTGCTCCTACAACAGCAATTTTCTTTTTAGTTGTTGCTGGCAAAACTATCGTTGATAATTCTTTACATGCTCTTGGGTTCACTAAACAACTGGCTGTTTTTCTTTCAAACACATGGTCTAAACAAGCTTGGTTACAGGCAATGCAAGTATTGATTTCATCGGTTCTTCCTTCCAAGGCCTTTTTAGGAAATTCAGGGTCAGCCAAAAATGGTCTTGCCATCGAAACCATATTGGCATGTCCATCTGCTAAAATTTGTTCTGCCACATCGGGCATATTGATTCTGTTGGTAGTAATTAATGGGATAGTTAATTTACCCATCAATCTTTTGGTTACCCAACTAAATCCTCCTCTAGGCACCATGGTTGCAATGGTAGGAACCCTTGCTTCATGCCAACCTATTCCAGTATTAATAATGGTTGCTCCTGCTTTTTCAATGGCTTTTGCCAACTGCTCTACTTCTTCCCAACTAGATCCATCTTCCACCAAATCCAACATCGATAATCTATAAATGATGATGAAATTTCTACCAACTGCTTCTCTAGTTTGGCGTACAATTTCTATCGGAAATTTAATTCTGTTTTCATAAGATCCTCCCCATTCATCGGTTCTTTGATTGGTTTTTGAAACGATAAATTGATTGATCAAATATCCTTCAGACCCCATAATTTCAACACCATCGTAACCTGCTTCTTGAGCCAATTTTGCACAGTTTACAAAATCATTGATGGTGCGTTTAATCCCACCACTGCTTAGTTTCCAAGGTTTGAAAGGAGAAATGGGAGATTTAATGGCAGATGGAGCAACACATATTGGATGATAGCCATACCTGCCTGTATGTAAAATTTGCATACATATTTTTCCGCCCTCTGCATGCACTGCTTCTGTAATTAATTGATGTTGTTTAGCTTCTGATTTAGTAGACAGTTTACTTCCAAAAGGAGATGTCCAACCCGCTCTATTTGGTGCTACCCCACCAGTTACAATCAATCCAACCCCACCCTTTGCCCTTTCGGCAAAATAAGCTGCTTGTTTTGCAAAACCATTCTTGCTTTCTTCTAAACCAGTATGCATAGATCCCATCAGGATCCTATTCTTTAGTGTTGTAAAACCTAAATCTAGGGGCTCAAATAAATGTGGGTAATTCATGATTCTTATTTCATAATTGATTGTACAAATCCAATACTTTTCATTAACACTCACTCAATCCTAAAGGGACCTGAATAGCGAGGCCACCATCAGCTGTTTCTTTGTATTTACTGTTCATATCTAAAGCTGTATTCCACATTGTTGCGATTACTTTATCTAAACTAACTAATGCAAAATCTGGGGTGCTTTGTAAGGCCAATTGTGAAGCAGTGATGGCTTTGATGGCACCCATGGTATTTCTTTCAATACAAGGTATTTGAACTAACCCCCCGATAGGGTCACAGGTTAAGCCTAAGTGATGTTCCATCGCAATTTCAGCTGCCATTAATGCCTGTTGCTGGGTGCCGCCCATGCATTCTGTAAGCGCTGCTGCAGCCATAGCTGATGATACGCCAATTTCTGCCTGACATCCACCCATTGCCGCAGAAATAGTTGCTCCTTTTTTAAAGATGGAACCTATTTCTGATGCGGTCAATAAAAACTGGATGATTTTTTCTTCATTCCCTCCCTCGCAAAATGCAATATAGTATTGTAATACAGCGGGGATTACTCCAGCAGCTCCATTGGTGGGTGCTGTTACTACCCTGCCAAATGAGGCATTCTCTTCGTTTACAGCTAAAGCAAAACAACTAACCCAATCCAAAATATAATTAAAAGAATTTCCTCCATTTTTGATGGCTGCTAACCATTCTTCATAGTTATTATAAGGCTGCTTGTTAATCAACTTTTTATTTAATTCAAATGCCCTTCTTCTTACTTGTAAACCTCCTGGTAATTCGCCCTTTGAATGACACCCTCTATAAGTGCAATCTCGCATGGCTTGCCAAATGGCCAACACACCTTTTTTAGTGTTTGCTTCGGATTGCCAGCTGGTTTCGTTTTCTAATACCATTTCATGAATGGCCATACCGGTCTTTCTACACCAATGTAAAATATCTGCTGCATTATTGGTGGGGAATGGAAGTTCAACACTTTCTTTATTTCCTGCAGCCGACTCTCCTTCTTTTACTACAAATCCACCCCCAATAGAGAAATAGGTTTCACTCAATTGTTCTCCATTGTTTAGGGTAATTAAAAAACTCAAACCGTTCGGGTGAAAAGGCAAGGATTCATTGGTTAAGAAAACCAAATCTTCTTTAAACTCGAATGGAATGGCATGTTCTCCCCCTAATAAAAGCTGATGGCTCTGTTTAATTTCATTAATTTTTGGATTGATACTGTTGACATCAATGGTGACGGGATCTTCTTTCATTAAGCCCATCAATACGGCAATATCAGTTCCATGACCTTTTCCTGTTTTGGCCAATGAACCGTATAATAAAACGGTGACTGCTTTTACTGTAGCAATCGGATGCTGCTTGCTAATATTTTCTAAGCAACGTAGGGCGGCTCTCCATGGGCCTAGCGTATGGGAACTTGATGGTCCAACCCCAATTTTAAACATATCAAACACGGAAATTGCTTCATGTGGCATTTAGTAAAGTTAATTATCAATTTTCATTAAGTTTGGTAAATGAAGCATCTCTTTTTTCTAATCTTGACATGTTCACAAATTATTATGACCCATGCCCAGCCATTGGATCTAACTTCTAGTAATCCACTTCATCAAGCATTAAGCAATAATCCTACTTTTTTCAAAAGAATTACCAGTAACCCAGACAGTTTTAGGGTTCAAATAATTTATACCCAAATTGATCGAAATAAAAGGAATAAACCTTTATTTAAAGAATACAGTTATCGACTCAATAACCAGGAATATTTTTACCCTGCAAGCACGGTAAAAATGCCTATTGCACTTTTGGCGTTAGAAAAAATAAATGAGTTGGGGATTAAAGGCCTTACCCGCAATAGCATTATGATTACTGATAGTGCAGCTACTGCGCAAGACCACGTTTATAATCAACCCAATGCAAATGATGGAGCACCTACTATTGAAAATTATATCAAGCAAATTTTTTTAGTGAGCGATAACGATGCTTTTAATCGTTTATATGAATTCCTGGGTCAGGAATACATTCAGCGAAAATTAGCAGAGAAAGGTTATCCAGATGTGATTATTCGCCATCGATTGCAATTGAGTCGCACAACAGAACAACAAGCTATTACTAACCCAGTAAAATTTTATGATACTGCTGGCAATTTAATTTATGAGCAACCTGCACAAATTAGTAAAGCAGTGTATGAAGCCACCAATGTGTCATTGGGCAAGGGTTTTATGAAGGGAGGTAAATTAATTAATGAACCTTTCTCATTTTTAAATAAGAACAGGATTTATTTGCAAGACCTTCATCATATTTTACAATCGGTTATTTTTCCAGAAAAATTCCCGAAGAAAAATCGGTTCAACTTAACCGATGATGACTATGCTTTTGTAAAAAAATATATGCATATTTATCCTCGTGAATCGGAGTCGCCTATTTATGACCCAGCATATTATTGGGATACTTACTGTAAATTTTTATTACAGGGTTCTGAGAAAAAAACGCTCTATCCGAATGTGAAAATATACAATAAAGTAGGTGATGCTTATGGCTTTTTGTTAGACGTGGCCTACATTACAGATCCAGATAATAACATTGAGTTTATGCTTAGTGCAGTCATTTCTTGTAATACAGATGGCATTTATAACGATGATAAATATGAATATGATTCATTGGGCTTCCCATTTTTGCGCGATTTAGGGATTGCTATTTATCAACAAGAATTACAGCGCAAGAACAAATTGACTAAGAATAAGTAAATTGTCCTCTTAAATTTTTTCTGAATGGAATTGTCTTCTCTATTGAATAGGTTTAGTGAGCCTGAAACACTTAAAATGGCTAAGCTTGGTCGTGAATTGCGCGCGCAAGGAATTGATGTGATTGATCTAAGTTTGGGAGAGCCTGATTTTGATACGCCACAACATATTAAAGATGCCGCCATCAAAGCCATCAATGATAACTGGAGTCATTATACTCCTGTGCCCGGTTTTTTAGATTTAAGAGAAGCGGTTTGTACAAAATTAAAACGTGATAATGGTTTAGACTATAAGCCAGAGCATATAGTAGTGTCTACTGGTGCCAAGCAAAGTTTAGCCAATTCTATTCTAGCGTTGGTAGATGAGGAGGACGAAGTGATTATACCCACCCCATATTGGGTTACTTACTCTGAATTGGTAAAGATTGCTCGAGGTAAAGTAATTGAAATTAGAACTACGGTAGAAAATAAATTCAAAACAACAGCGGAAGAACTAGAAGCAGCAATTACTCCTAAGACCAAAGTGTTTATGTTCTCCTCACCCTGTAATCCATCAGGTGCAGTGTACAGTAAAGATGAATTAGCTGCCTTAGTAAAAGTATTTGAAAAGCACCCTGAAATAACGATTCTTTCTGATGAGATTTATGAGTACATTAATTTCATGGGAAAACACGAGAGCATTGCACAATTTGATAGCATAAAAGATCAGGTAGTCATTATTAATGGATTGAGTAAAGGCTTTGCAATGACCGGATGGCGCTTGGGATATATAGCCGCTAATTCAACCATTTCAAAAGCTTGTGAGAAACTACAAGGACAGTTCACCAGCGGCACTTGTTCTATTGCACAAAAAGCGGCTGTAGCTGCACTTACGGGTGATTTAAGACCTTCTTTAGAAATGACCGAAGAGTTTACTAGAAGAAGAACGAAGACCTTGGAATTGGTGAATGCCATTCCAGGTTTCAAGTGCTTCGCTCCAGAAGGGGCTTTCTATGTATTTCCAGATGTGAGTTATTATTTTGGTAAATCAAATGGTACAGAAACCATTAAAAATGCAGCTGATTTTAGTATGTATTTATTGAATACCGCCCATGTTAGTTCAGTTATGGGAGATGCATTTGGAGAACCTAGTTGCGTTCGTTTTTCTTTTGCAAATAGTATGACTAATATTGAGAAAGCTTGGGCTAGAATTGCCGATGCACTCAGTAAACTTTCTTAATCTAATTTATTCAATAAAAAGGCTGGCACTTTAATAGCGCCAGCCTTTTTATATTAACCAATTTTCTTTTACTCATTGGCTATTTTGCGTTAGTAGCAATTCCTCCTTTTTTGCTGTCTACATTTACGGTGAATTTCCCCTTTCCTTCCACAATCCATTTAACAGTAACCGTTCCCAATCCAGGTATATTGTCTATTTCAATGGTGCCAGGATTATTGTCTTGAATTTTAGAAAGATTCAAGTCTTTGTCTGTCATAATCATTCCTGCTACAATTTTAGCTGTAGTGCTTAATGTAATGTAATCGGGTCTTTCTATCTTATTCTTTACGTCTTGACTACTGTGTGTAGGCATTAATCTCTCATTGGCAATTACAGCAGTTACTTCTGTTAATCCACCACCTAAATCCTTTTCTTTCACTTCTGAAACAGATAGTTTAGGTGTATGGTAACTATGATAAATACTGAATGCCATATTTCTATGCGCATCAGACTCTAATAAAAATCCCGGATGTGCTCGGCCGAAGTTCTTTTTAAATCCGCCAATTTCTACTTTGCCATATTGAGGATGATCATATTCTTTCCAATCAACAAATCCATCTTTAAACAATAAATATTTATCAAAATTATATGAGCTATTGTCAAAAGGACTTCTCGTACTTTCTTTCATGAACATTAAATACGGAGTCCACAATTCATTTGAGTAGGTGTAAATGCCTCTTCCTGCATAGAACCAATCCAATTCACCGCCATAGGCAGAATACAAATCTTTATATACTACCAAGTATTTATAGCCAGGCATTAACTCCTCTCCTTTTTTTGCAATCGCATCATAAATGGCTACATCTTGAGAATTGTAAGTAGTCACATCAGCAGATGCGCCAGGGCCTCTTAAAATCATTCCACCGGCATTGTGGTAAGACTGCGCTGCAGCAATATTCGGGTGTTTCATAACAAACTCCATGACTGCTCTATTTTCTGGAATAGAGAACGGATATTTATAGGCGCCGTTTTGAATATAGTTTGGTTGCCATCCCCAACCCCAATCTCTATTTGGGTCGTATTCAAAAGCGTAGCCATCTTCGTTTACACGGCCGTCGCCATCATTATCAATGCCTTCCATCCCAAGGAGTTCATAATCCCCCTGTTCATCTGCGCCTACCATAACCATATTTCTAGGGTCACGTGGATCTAATTTATAACGACCGTTTACATTTTTTCTACGCATCATTGTAATATGCCCGTCGCCATCTAAATCATCATACCAATCTTCGTTTACCAAACCATCCCCATCGTTATCTACAGGCTTAACTCCTGATCTAGGTGAACTAGACGTATTGGGTTGGTGCATATAACTGTCTCTGCCGTCTGGGTTAATACTCGGAACAATGTAGAATACTTTGTCTTCTAATAATTCTTGAATGAATTTGGTATCACCAAAACTCTCTGTTAAATACCAAGCCGTGTACAAGGCGAATTCAGCCCCTTGAATTTCATTAGAGTGAATATTGCCATCTATATACATACCTGGCTTTTGTAATTCATTCCCTTTTTTGAAATCGGTAATTGTTAAACACCATAAATCCCTCCCTGCATAAGATTTACCCAATGAAGTTAATTTAGCCAAGTCAGGATAAGCGGCAGCAATTTTTTTGCAAAGTGCAGTTATTCCTGCGTGATCATAATAGCGGTTCCAACTTGCTTGAACCTTAGGATTTACAGGGGTTCCAGCAGCTTTAAACACCTGATTGGCGTCCTGAGCCATCATGCTTGCACTCAACAAAACTGCTATGATAAATGAATATATTTTTTTCATAATTGATTTTTTATTGTAACGTGATGGCTTTAGTAGTTAAACCTATTGCAGGTGAACCAGTTTCAACCGTGATGCTTCCTGTCCCCTTTACAATCCAACTAAACTGTTGCATAGTATGCGGTTCCATATTGTTGATTAATGCTAATTTTTGGCCACCTATCAATTGTTGCTTATCCGTTAATTGTAACGCAACTTTCAAACGTTTTACAAAATAATTTCGGTCAGCAAATTTGCTATGAGTGGGTAGCATACCCGTATTGGCTACATCGATTGTGATTTTTGTTAAGCCATTACTTAGTTTTTGTGTATCTACTTTTTGTATAACTACTTGTGGTTTTAGGTAAGTCAACTTAGTTAAAAAATCGGTATGCTTTTGTGCAATTTCATTGACCATTTTGTAAGGAGGATTTATCATTACATAGGGATCAACACCACCTACTTGAACAACTTGTCCTGGAAAGTCGGGGTGTTGCACTGTTTTCCATTCAGAAAAATGATTTAATCCTTGCTGTGCACTCCATCTCAAATAATTAGCCGTTGCATCTTCTACTGTAAATGCTTTTTCTTTCTTTGCCGTATCTGGCTTGGCTTTAGGAACCCACCATCCTGGTGTACTAAAACTAAAACGACCATAATGTTGGTATGCCCAACTCATGAAGTCTCCTCCATCAGCATTAGTTCTAGGTGCGTCTTTTGCCCCCAAAGTTTTATTATACAAATCACTAACAACGGTTGTTACTTTATCGTCATTTGTACTTAAATTATTTAAACTATTAAAGCTCACTACAGCATAAACGTTGAATGCGTCATACAAGAAATCAAGGATTGCTCTTGTTTCTATTTCACTAGCTGGAAATTCTCCAGCACCTGCTCCGAATGTTTTATGCTTGTAGGTTAGGTTTTTATTGAAATGAATTCCCCCAACTCCATCTTCATTATACTGCCCATCCTTATCATTATCTATTCCTTCAGACAACAATAAATATTTTCCTTTTTCGCCTTTTGCAATATCTGCCTTGATTAATACTCTTGGGTCTTCTGGGTGTAGTTTATAAATTCCAACAGGGCTTTCAACACGCATCATGGTGATTTTTCCATTTCCGTCTAAATCATCAAAAGCGTCTTCATTGGTTTTGCCATCTCTATCATCATCAGTATTAGTGGCATTGCCCAAACGCTCAAATGGCAGTTTACTAAAATAAGTCTCCATAGCATCGGGGCTCATATTCGGAAACAAGTAGTAAGTGTTTTCGATTAAGAGTTTTTGAACGCTGTCTTTATCTATTTGCTTTAATAGATTTTCTGCAAATTGAATGACTAGCTCGGTGCCCAATAAATGAGTGCCTTCTACTCCGCCCACCACTGCAATAGCTGGTTTGGTTTCGGTTTTACCACTGCCCAATGTCATGACCCAAATATCTTTACCGCCTGCTGTTTTGGCGAGTGATTGAAGGGATGCCCATTTGGAATTGTTCTTAGCCAACTCTGTTAGCCGATTTTGTTGTTCTTGAAAGGTTGGATACTGTTGTGCTTTTATTTGCCCAATCAAAGGCAATAAACAAGCCATCAGGAAAATTTTTTTCATGTGCAAGCTTTAAGACATAAATATAATTGAAATGCTACTTCAAAATTTACAATATGGATAAATGGCTTGTACCTTTACCTGCCAAAATAAGCATATGATTGATCCGGTAAAAGCTGAAATGTTTAGAAACAGGCTAAGCAAAGTGTTTAAACACAAAAGCAAATTGGCCCGTAGACAAAATATTCCTTGTTACCGTGTATATGATCATGATTTGCCAGAATTTCCATTTAGTATAGAGTTATACGAAGACCAATTATACATTGCCGAATATTTAAGAAGGCATGGTATGGAAGATGAAGTACACGATGCATGGATGGAAGCATGTAAGTCAATCATTGAAGAAGTTGTTGGCATCCCCATCGAGCGCATGAATTTTAAACTGCGCAAAAGGATGAGTCATAAAGATGAGCAGTATGAAAAAATTAGTACTGAAAAACTATATAGTACGGTATTAGAAGATGGGTTGAAATTTCTGGTTAATCTTACTGATTATTTAGATACAGGTTTATTTTTAGATCATCGAATTACTCGTAAAATGGTGCGTGATACCTGCGCCAATAAACGGGTATTAAACCTTTTTTGTTATACCGGTTCTTTTTCTGTGTATGCTGCAGCCGGTGGGGCTTCTAGTGTTACATCGGTAGATTTGTCTAAAACCTATTTGGCTTGGGCAGAAGACAATTTGACCATCAACTTATTCAAGGATAAAAAAGCTTTTCAATTTATTCATGCCGATGTAAAGCAATACCTGAAAACCTTGCAGCCCAATAGTTTTGATTTGGTCATCATGGATCCACCTACATTTAGCAATAGCAAGCGAATGAAAGATATATTGGATATTCAACGAGACCATGCAGAATTGATTAACGATGCATTAGCAGCCTTAGCACCTGGAGGGCAATTGTATTTTAGTACCAATTTTGTTCGATTTCAATTGGATGCTGCATCCATACATTCTACCCAAATAAAAGATATTACCAAAGCCACTACCCCATTTGATTTTGAAGGAAAATTAAAGCGTTGGTGCTATTTGATTAGCAGAGATTAAATTAAAGATCCACTTTATCTAAAAATTTGTATCCATCCACTAAGAATTGGTTTGTTTGGTGATAAGTTAATTATATAATAATAAGTTGCAGCAGGAAGTGGCTGGTTATTTAATTGTCCATTCCAAGGATTGTTATAGCCAATACTTTCATAAACTAGCTGTCCAGTTCTGTTAAAAACTGCAACTTTACAATTTGGGAATAAGCTGATATTAGGAATAATCCATGTGTCGTTGATTCCGTCAGAGTTTGGGCTAAACGAATTGGGAGGTTTTATTGGATCTACTACTGTAATTCGCATACTACTCGTATCAGCACACCCCAAATTATTATTTACAGAGAGTAGTAAACTTGCGTTATTAATTGTTTTTACAGTTGGTTGCAAAATATTAGGGTTATTTACAAGCGAAATTGGGGTCCAAAGAATGTTATTAACAGCCCCAACTACCGATGCATTAATAATAATGCTGTCGCCTCTAATCTTTATTCTATCAGGACCTGCATTGGCACTTGGGAATGGCAATACTGTTATAAATCTTGTAATACTATCAATACAACCAAGTGGTGTGCTATATTGGTATTTTATCGCAGCTCTTGTATTTTGCAAAACACTCTTTGGAATAAATTGGTATTCATTTGAATTAACTTTTCTTACTCCATTACCTGTATAACTAAATATTCCAAAAGCGCCATTTAGCTCTTTTCCTTGGTCAAGATTTATTGGTAAATTATTTCCACAAATTGAATCAACTGGTATTATAAAATTCACTTTAGGCTGAGCTTTTAAAACAATTATTGTATCAATCTCAGCGAAGCAACTAATTCCACTAAAAGCTTTTATTCGTATTGGTTGAGTAATTGTTGAAGGTGTTCCAAATTCAGTAAATTTAAACTTGTAATTATTATTCCTTGTAGGGTTATCGTCAATTGATAAATTTGTTCCCCAAGTAATTTCCATTTTTGTAATATCACCGAAATTTACACTACTTTGGTTTTGTAAAACTACACTATCACCACTGCATACAGGGTCTTCTGCAAAAGATACCTTAGCAATTGGAATGGCGCCATTTACTGTAAAATTTTGAATTATTGAATCAGTGCAGCCTTGGTTACTTATCACAAATAGTTTTACAGGATAGGATTTTGCGGCTGTATATTTATAACTTGGGTTAGTGAGAATAGATGTATCACTTAAAATTTCACTGATTCCAAAGTCCCATTTATAAGAATTAATAATTGATCTGCCAGCTAAACTTGATGTGTTTATGAAATTACTCACATCCAAGACGCAATTTTTTGGTAAAAGAAAATTAGCGGTAGGCCGGTTATAAATAAAATAGTTTTTGGTAACTGTATCGCTAATACAACCCTCAATAGTACTCACGACTAACTTAATTGAATAGAGTTCTTCTTTTGCAAAAATTGGCGAAAAGTTGCCACTTAATGTAGAAGTGAAACTATTGTTATTATTCCAAAAATATTTCCAGTTAGAGATTGTTGTATTGATTGTTTTGGACGAATCATTCATTTGTAAAGGCGTTTCAGCACAATATGCTCCTTGTAAATTAAAGTTAGCTGTTACTTTTTTGTTTAAATTAACGGAAATGGAATTGGTGTCTGATACACAGCCGAAAGTGTCAGTAACAACTAATTTAATATTATAAATACCTGTATCATTGTATTTTTTGTTAAGCTGAGCTAATGAACTCGTGGTGCCATCTCCAAGTGACCAATTGAATTTAATTATTCCACCGTTTGCTGAAGATGAATTGCTATTCAAATTTAAAGCAGTATTGATGCATCCGTTAGAATTCACAACAAAATCTGCTATTGGTTTAGGGGGTAATGTCAAAATGATTTGTTGGTTAACACTTACGCTATTATCTGGGGACCTGAAATTTAAAGTAACAAAAAAACTATCATTAGCAGACCTCTTAAATGAGTGTATAGGTATTGAATCAGTATTTATTATCGTACCATCACCAAAGTTCCAAGAATAGATACCATTAAATGAATAGTCTTTACTTGATGGGAAAGAAAATTTGTAAGTAAGACATGACTCTTTTTCAATTTTAATTGAAGGCGGTGGAAGATTAATACTGTTATAAAAATTGGGTAAGCCAAGATTCACTCTTCTCGGACTAACAAATAATACAGCTGTATCAGTAAAAATTAAATTTGTCCCGGTGTCATTTGGATTTTCAAATCTAGAAAGTCTTTGCCCTACTCTAGCTAGATATAGTCTATCGTCTAATGCTAACGATAAATCTCCTACAAACAAAGAAGCAGAGGGTGAATTGATTGTGATGGTCGTTCTTGAACCTTGTATGAAAGATTCGGTGGGATTGGCTAAAGTATACTGAATAAAAGTATTAATTGGATTTCCTGCACAATTAAATCCTGCACCCAAATATAGTCGATTGCTATTTGGTGAGAAAGCACAACCATAAGTGCAATTGAAAATTGAGTTTAGCCTAATTGGATTTGAGATTCGACCAGTACTAGCATTGAAAGTGAATAATTGAGCTGAACCTAATCCATTTGGTCTTGTAAATGTTTGAATTAACCATTTACCATTTGGGGACACTTTACACATTCCTATACCTGGGTCAATAGTGTCTCCAATATTACTGATTATTGGTAATTTGCTTAATCCAGATGCCGTTAGTGCAAATGATTTAAAAGTGTTTGAACGAATAGAGTTTGTAATAATCCAAAAATCGGTATTATTGGTATTATTCGCTGCAGTTAATCTTTCACTACAGGCAGTATCGAAAACAACATTTTTCTCAATAACTTCTCCCAAACCACCCCTAAGTCCCATATCTACCAAATTGTAACAATATTCGCGTTGCAAAGAGGCACTTTCAACTTGAACTGACGTAAATATGTAGTATTTTTTAAAATTACCAGGAGCAGGAACTACAATTGATGATTGGGATGAGGATGATCCCCCTCTCAGTCCAGTTCCATTGAACATTATATTGTTATTCTTATCCCAAACAGTTACACCATCGGTGTAAAATAACAAGTTTCCTTTTTCATCACTCATAGTAGCACACCCTTCTGAAGTGTTGATGTTACTATTATCAACTACAGTTGGTCCAGTGGATGCAAACTTTAGTGCTGCGCCACTACCAAAGTGCCAATTAGCACCTTTTTGTGGTAAACAAGTAAAGCTTGAAACCATCCCGATAAAGAGTAAAAAGGTAACTTTTGACAAATGAAAATTTACATATATACAAATACATTCCAATATTTGTTTACATCCTAGGTTAAAAATTTAAAGATTTCAATAGTGTTAATTACACAACAATTTATGCAATTTCAATACTTGTGGAATCAATAGAGATTGCTCGTCGTTTACAATTACTTTATCGCAAAGCTTCATTTTAATCGTTTGACTGATTTGATGTTTCATTCTGTTCAAGACTTCTTCCCTACTAGTTTGGTCTCTATGCATTACACGTTGAATGCGCAATGCATCTGGGGCATATACTCCAATAATTAAATCCATTCCATCAGATGAGCCTGATTCAAAAAATAATGCTGCTTCTTTTATGGTATAAGGTGCATTTTGTTCCAATGCCCATTTCTTTCCCGCTTCAATGGTAGCGGGGTGTACAATCGAATTTAAAACCTCTAATTGGAATGGGTCTTTAAAAACAATATTGGAAATAAAAGATCGATTGAGACCTTGATCATTGTATGATTCAGTACCAAATGCGGCGAGTATTTGCGCTTTAACCGCTTCGTTTTCCAACATTATTTTTTTAGCCAATGCATCTGCGTCTAATACAGGAACCCCAAGTGTTCTGAATATTTTTGCAACGATTGATTTGCCACTTCCTATTCCGCCGGTAAGTCCTATACTGCGCATAAAAAATCCTGCAAGTTTGAATCTTGCAGGACATAAAATTAAGGTATAAAAATTAGCTACTAGGAAACCCAGATGCTAAATTATTTTTTCTCTTCAACCGTAGGCTTGTTGATTGCTGCAGTCCACTCCATGCTTAAAGCAGATTTCTCAATTTTCAAATAACTACCAGGAGTAACTTCTAATTGTAAAGTTCCGTCCTCGTTAATTTTATTTACCACACCGTGGATACCAGCAATGGTTACAATTTTATCACCCTTAGACAAATTATCTATGAACTTCTTTTGTTCTTTTGCTTTTTTTGCTTGAGGTCTAATCATGAACAACCAGAATACCAAAATAATGGCACCCATCATAATTAATTGTACAGTACCACCCTGTTTAGGGTCGGCAGCTAAAATAGTCAACGCGTTCAATAACATATATTCTTTGTTTAAATAATTTACAAATTAAAAGGAATTACTTGAAACTTACTTTCTGAATCTTGCCTTCAGTTACCAATTCTTTGTGAATATTATCTAAAATTCCATTTACGAACTGTCCACTTTGTGCAGTGCTATACTCTTTTGCTAAGTCGATGTATTCATTGATGGTCACTTTGGTAGGAATTGTGTCAAAATACAACAATTCACATAAGCCCATTCGCATCAATACCATATCTAATTGAGCAATTCGCTCGGCATCCCAGTTTTTTAATTTTGGTTTGATTAATTCAGCACAATATTCTTTTTTGTCGATAGCCGTTTTTAATAGGGTTTTTGCAAACTCCCATTTATCAGGACTCATGATTTCGTTAAATTGAATTGATTTTGGCTTTTGAATATAAGTCAATACCAATTGCTCCATCATTTCTGCGTCGTCGTCCCAGTTGTTGAAATGCTCTTCAATATGCGAAATAAAATTCTCATTAGGAAGCATTAACTCGCTGAATATCAATTTTATAATTTCTCTTTCCTTTCCTTTGTCTCTGCTGTCTTCAGTAATGTAAACTTGATATACCGCATTTTCTGATAATGCTTTATACACTTTACTTACTAATTCTTTGTCTAATAATTTTTCAGGATGATCTTTTTCTAAACATTGTTGATACCCCTTGTTTTCTAAAAGATTCCAAATAAAATCATTGCCTGCAATTTTGATATTTACATTGAGGTCTGCGGTGCTAGGAAGGTTTTTGGAAGCCCTTTTTTGTGCACTGGTTTCTGCATAACGGGCAACTTCGGCAATAAAATAAATCAGGTAAACAAAAAGTTCCCTGCTTTTATCCATTTGTTTCTCTAGTGTTTGAACGGGATGCTGAAACGTATTAGTGGAATCCGCGGCTTCAATCATATAGAGCAACTGCATCACTTTTACGCGGATATTTCTTCTGCTAATCATTAAACAAGAACTTTTTTTGAGCAGCGCGAAGGTAGGGATTTATCGTTTATTTTGACTTGATAATTGTTGATTCTGGTGAAATTTTGGCACTCTTGATATAAGTCATCTCTTTCTTAACAAGATAATTCTGTCAACAACAGCGTTTTAGCTTCGTTTTTTAAACCAATAACTGAAAAATTGGCTGAAATGACGCTCTGGCATAATTATAGCAATCACTCAGTAAATTTTAAACAACTAACCAAAATCAATAACGTATGGCTAAGAAAATCAACGTTACTCCTCTGCACGACAGAGTTCTTGTAAAGCCTGCTGCTGCTGAAGAAAAAACAGCCGGTGGAATCATTATCCCTGATACTGCAAAAGAAAAGCCACAACGTGGTGTAATCGTTGCTGCCGGAAAAGGTAAAACAGATGAGCCAATGACCGTAAAAGTAGGTGACACTGTATTGTATGGCAAGTACGCAGGTACTGAAGTTCAAATTGAGGGACAAGACTTATTGATCATGAGAGAAAGTGATCTTTTGGCGATTCTTTAATTATTATCATTTCTAAAATTGTAAAACTACAAATATGGCTAAGCAAATTTTCTTTGATATTGAAGCTAGAAATAAAATGAAGAAAGGCGTTGACACCCTTGCCAACGCAGTTAAAGTAACCTTAGGACCAAAAGGTCGTAATGTGGTTATTGAGAAAAAATTTGGCGCACCTTCTGTTACTAAAGATGGTGTTTCTGTTGCAAAAGAAATTGAATTAGAAGATGCAATTGAAAATATGGGTGCTCAAATGGTTAAGGAAGTAGCTTCTAAAACTGCAGACATTGCAGGTGATGGAACTACTACCGCAACTGTACTTGCACAAGCAATCATCAGCGAAGGGTTAAAGAATGTTGCTGCTGGTGCTAATCCAATGGATTTAAAGCGTGGTATTGATAAAGCAGTTGCTAAAGTGGTTGATAGCTTAAGAGCACAGTCTCAAGCTGTAGGCAACGACTCTAAAAAAATTGAGCAAGTAGCGACCATTTCTGCAAACAGTGATAGCGAAATTGGTAAGTTAATTGCTACAGCAATGGCTAAAGTGGGTAAAGAAGGGGTAATTACTGTAGAAGAAGCGAAAGGTACCGATACTACAGTTGATGTAGTAGAAGGTATGCAATTCGATCGCGGTTATATCTCTCCTTACTTTGTAACCAATAGCGAAAAAATGGAAGCTGAAATGCAGAATCCATACATTTTGATCTACGATAAGAAGATCAGCGCTATGAAAGATATCTTACATATTCTTGAGAAAGTAGCTCAAACCGGACGTCCTTTGGTAATTATTGCTGAAGATTTAGAAGGGGAAGCATTGGCTACTTTAGTAGTGAATAAATTACGTGGTACCATTAAAGTGGCTGCTGTTAAAGCACCAGGTTTTGGTGACCGTAGAAAAGAAATGTTAACTGATATTGCTATCCTAACTGCAGGTACTGTAATTAGTGAAGAGCAAGGCTTCAAATTAGAAAATGCAGACCTTACTTATTTAGGCCAAGCTGCTTCTATCACTATTGACAAGGATAATACCATTGTTGTAGGCGGTAAAGGTAAAAAAGCTGATATCACTGCAAGAGTAAATCAAATTAAAGCTCAGGTAGAAAATACCACTTCAGACTACGATCGCGAGAAATTGCAAGAGCGTTTAGCTAAATTAAGCGGTGGTGTAGCAGTTCTTTATGTAGGTGCTGCAACAGAAGTTGAAATGAAAGAAAAGAAAGACCGTGTAGACGATGCTTTACATGCTACAAGAGCAGCTGTTGAAGAAGGTATTGTACCAGGTGGTGGTGTTGCTTACATTCGCGCGGTAGAAAGCTTAGAGAAGTTGAAAGGTGCTAACGAAGACGAATTAACTGGTATTCAAATTGTGAAAAGAGCTATTGAAGAGCCATTGCGTCAAATTGTAATCAACAGCGGAATCGAAGGTTCTATTGTTGTTCAAAAAATTAAAGAAGGCAAGGGTGATTTTGGTTTCAATGCTCGTACTGAAGTTTATGAGAACTTGTTTAAAGCAGGTGTAATTGATCCTACCAAAGTAACTCGTGTTGCTTTAGAGAATGCTGCTTCAATTGCTGCAATGTTGTTAACAACAGAGTGTGTAATTGCTGATAAGCCAAAGCCTGAAGCTCCTCATGCACACGGTGGTGCTCCTGATATGGGTGGAATGGGTTATTAATACTATTTCAATCAATAGTTATACGGCCTCACCTGAAATTCAGGTGAGGCTTTTTTATAACTTCAATTTGAGCCCACCATTTACCACAAATCCATCTACAGGAGCATATATATCTCTAAAGTTGGGGTTATTCATTGACCCAGTAAAAATGGTATCAAATCTGGTTTGTCTAGTATCTGTGAAATTTTCGAAGTTGATGAACAGGGAGAAGTTATTCCAAATCTTTTCGGCCATTAGTCCAAAAATCCAATAAGATTTTCCCAATGCTCCATCGTTTAATTGTTGAGGGCTAAAAAAGTAGGCTTCAGCACCAATCTTGAATTTACCTTCTTTTTCATACATCAGCACATTGTTCACCCTGTGTTTAGACGTTAATGGGGACCAGTTTTTTACATTATTGAAATGGGTATTTACATCGGCATAAGTGTAACCTATAAATAATTTAAAGTCGTTGTAACTCAATCTCATATTGGTTTCCATTCCTTTTGTACTGATAAACCCATTGGCGTTTACAAAAGATGAACTAGTGCCACTGTTTACTAATACAAGGGGAGAATTTAACCTAGTATAAAAGAATAGATGATTCAGTGTAAGGCCAATCTCTCCAATTCTTGTACGAAAATTAATGTCAAAATTTCCTCCAATAGATCGTTCATTGGTAGCAATTAATTGGTCAATCGGGCGTATAAATCGAAAATGCAATTTCTCTGCTTCCTCATTAAAAATAGTAGGTGTTTTATAGCCCATGCCCCCTCCTAATCTAAAAGTAAATTGCGAATTTGCTTTTAGCATGAATGCAATTCTGGGTAATAATTCAAATCCAAATTGCTTTACATAATCTCCTCTTAATCCAGTTTCTATACTTACCTTTTCGCTTGCCTGCCAAGTATTTTGAATAAAGATTCCCCAAGAATTAAATTGATAATCTTTAGGGTTAGCAACCATTTGACTCATTTCTTTAAAATGATCACTCATAAAATTGGCTCCAATAATCCAATCCTGTTTTGTTGCTTTATATTGATAAGTAGCTTCAGAAAAGCTGGTTTGCTGAAGCCCTTTAAATTCATAAGAAGGAATTTGAATGGATCTGTTGAATCGGCTATAGCTGTTTTTAAATACGAAATTAGATTGCTCGTTTATTTGATGTGTTAATTGAAATTGAGTAGTCAATCTGTTGGTTTGATTATTTTCAAAATAGCCTAAACTGCCATTCTTAATATAATCCATACTCCCTCCTAGCCTTTTCTCAGTAATATAATTGACACCAAAATTTGCATTGGTTTTATTGCCATAAAAAAACAACCTTGGATGAATGGTATAACGCTCAAATTTTGGAATAGCAGATAACCCTAAAGCAGCTGGATCATATGCATTGGAAGTATTTCGTGATCCAAAAACAGTAAGACCTATTTTATTGAATTTTTTACTGTAAAAACTACTTAGGTCTAGTCCGCCTACAGTTGTAGCATTTGCCAAGAAACTTAATTCCTTTTCATTTGTGGGAGTTTTAGAAACCAAATTGACTAATCCAGCAATCGCTCCTCCACCATACAAAGTAGAGGAAGATCCTTTAATTACTTCAATTTGTTTTAAATCTAAGGGGGCTACTTGCATAAGACTTAATCCACCTGAAAAGCCCGCGTACAAAGGGAATCCATCTCTGAGTATTTGGGTGTACCTCCCATCTAAACCTTGAATACGAATGCTCGAATTATAGGAAGTTGCCGATGTTTGTTGTGTTTGAATTCCTGTACTTTCATTCAATAACATCCTAATATCTCCCGGTTTCATATTCCCTTTCTCTGTCAATTCTTCTCCAGAAATCGTTTCGACTCTTGTTACAATATCTGCAATAGATCTACTCATTCTAGTTGCAGTAACAATTACTTCTTCTTCCTCTTCGTGTTCTTCGTCATGGCTTAATAAAACTTCATAAAAGCCTTCACTTTGAGGCAGCTCAATGATGATTTCTTGATCAGCGTATCCAATATAACTGATCTTAAATGCATATTTTCCAGCAGGTATTTGTGTAAACAATGCAGCTCCATTGCTGTCTGCTACTAAGGTTTTTTTTAACGATGGGATCATCACTGAAGCGCCTGCCAAAGGCTTTTTTTCTTCGGCATCTCTAATGAATAATTTTATAGATAGGTTGTTGGCAGGTAATTTCTCTTGAGCTTGTAAGCAAAAGCCATATAAAATTGTAATAATGGATACAAAAAATTTCATTGGTAAAAATAGCAAATTATCAAAGTAAATGCTAATTGTTCATCAAGTAATTTTTGAATCCTTTTGCCAAAAGAAATTGGGCAAATCCATAGGTAAACATTACAATTACTCCTAAAAAAACATTTTTATAAGCAAAAATATTCAGTGATAATACAGAATCTGATAATACAAATAATGCAGCACCAGGAACAAAATAATTTACACCATAGCGTTTGGTATTCGTATTCGACGAAATCATCATTGCGCTACTGAACATTGTTGCAATCACAATCATATAAACCACAACCGGTGCATATAAATCCCCCAATTTGGGTGCCAAATGATTAATGATGATTGCTCCAATGATAAGCACTACAATCCCCCCTAAAATGGGTAAAAAAGCATTACTTATTTTGAGTGGTTGAATTTTGATAAATAGAATGATATAGCAAAAATGAGCTACAATAAAACAAAGCATGCCAGCAATAAAAAAAAGATTTCCGTCGTACAATAAAAAAATATCTCCACCCCAGGAGGCTAAAAATGCTAGTGCAATCAATTTTTTGGGAAGAACAGATTTTATTTTAGTTGGAGCCAGTACTTCAGATAAATACAAAAGCAATAAAGGCATTAATAAAATTTTTGTAATTCTGGCAATTTCTGATTGTTCCACCCATAATAGAAAACAATGAACCAACAAGACCAATATATAAATGATTGGGGTAAACTTTTTTAAATGCATAATTATTTCGTTAAAACAAGCGGTTGGAGTAATCTACGATTTTTACCCCAAACTGACCTAAATTTGCGCCATGCAAATGGATGACGATGTTTTTTTTGCCTTTTGGCAAGAGAACAGTGAAAAAGAAAAAAGTAGCCGAAAAGCTTTTATGTTGGGCCTATCTTCAGGGTTTGCCATAGGCGGAACCGTGATTGCGTTTATCCTATCGGGTTGGTACCAGCGTGCCACTATGGTAGCCAATAGTAAAATGAGTGCTTTTGTTTTATTTATGGCCATTCTCGGCATTTCCATTTTTATTGCATTTATGTATCGGAGGTTCAAATGGGAAATGAATGACCAACGATATCAAGAAATTTTAGCTAAAAAACGAAAATTAAATACACCAGATGCAGCCATAAACAATAGTTCTGCGTCTTAAAAAGAAAACTGAGAATGAAAAAAGCACTGTTCGTATTGGGTTTATTTGCCATATTGGCAATTTCTTGTGGTAAAACAGGTAGTACAGGCTGTACACCTGCACCTGTAGCTTCTGAAAAAGCAGCGATGGTTAAATTTTGTACCGATAATAATATCACTTATACCGAACATCCCAGTGGTTTATTGTATCAAATTATGAACCAAGGAGCCGGTGCTCCTTTGAATGCTACTTCCCAAGTAAATGCGGTTTATACAGGGAAATTATTGAATGGAGTCGTGTTTGACGCTGCTGCAACACCTGTCTCTTTCTCATTAAGTGGTGTGATTGAAGGTTGGACTATTGGAATCCCATTGGTGAGAAGAGGGGGCCGAATCCAGTTAGTCATACCCTCTGCTTTAGCCTATTCATGTGTGGGTAATCGCAATATTCCACCTAATACACCGCTTTACTTTGATGTAACTGTGAATTAATCGCTCATTCCCCTATCTTTGCCGTCCTGAAAAAATCAGGAATAAAACTTCGTAAACCGTTACTAATATGCAACTGAAAGGTTTAGTGCGTTTTTTTGCCATAGCACTTACATTGATTTGTCTTTACCAATTATCATTCACTTGGTTCGTAAACAGCCATGAATCTGCAATGGAAAAGAAAGCCACAGAGTGGTTAAAACGTTTTCCAACAGCAGAACAACAGTATCCTGGCAATAAGGAATTACAAGCTGCTTACACCGATTCTTTAGAAGACCTAAAGAAGACTAGATTACTTCGTTTATTAGACAGCACCAAAGACACTAAGTTGGCTTTTGGTTTAACTACTTACCGTAGTGCTAAAGAAAAGGAATTAATGTTGGGTCTAGACTTACAAGGTGGTATGAGTGTTACCATGGAAGTAGGCTTAGATGGTTTAATCAAGTCTTTAAGTAACTATACTAAAGACGCTAACTTCAATAAGGCATTAGATGCTGCTGTGGCAAGAAAAGCCAACAGTGGTGCAGACCTAATTACTCTTTTCTTAGAGGAATTTAAGAAAGTTAGCCCTGAAGGAAAATTAGCTCCATTTTTTGCAACTAAAAGTGCTTCAGCAGTAAAGATTGAAGATTCAAATGCAAAAGTTGAAAACTACTTACGCAAGCAAGCAGAAGCTGCTTTCAATAATACTTTTAGAATCTTAAGAACTAGAATTGATCGTTTTGGTGTATCATCAAATAATATCAATCCAGATCCTGCTAAAGGAAGAATTAATATTGAATTAGCTGGTGTAAACGACAAAGATCGTGTAAGAAATTATTTACAGTCAACCGCAAACCTTCAATTCTTTGAAGTATATACTTGGGAGAATAAAGACGTACAAGCGGGTATTGTTGCTGCAGATAAAGCAGTTCAAGATTATTTAACTGGTGCTGATAAAGTTGCTACTGTTGTAGACACTACTAAATCGGCTGTTGCTGTTCAACCTAAAGGAGATACAAGCAAAACAGCTACCATTTCTGCGTTAGCATCTAAATCACCTGTTGCTAAAACTGATTCTGCAGCTATCAAAGCAACAGAGAATCCTATTCTTCGTTTAATGCAGTTAACTCAGCCTTACCAAGCTGAAAATGGTCGTCCTGTTTATCCTGCTGCATTGGGTTATATTCAGTCAAAAGATACTGGTACCTTAAATGACTATTTAGCAATGGAATCTGTAAAAAGCAAATTCCCTTCTAACTTGGTATTCATGTATGGTAAAGCTGAATTAGATGATCCTAAAGCTAAAGACATTCTTACACTATATGCAATCAAAACTTTAGACAATGGTCAAGCCGAATTAGAAGGTGACCGTATTGCCGGTGCTTCTCAGGATTATGATGAGCGCGGTAGAATTGCTATTAAAATGAATATGGATAAAGTGGGTTCTAATATCTGGGCTAAGATGACCACTAGAAATGTGGGTAAGCCAATTGCCATCGTATTAGACAATTTTGTTTATTCTGCTCCTAATGTAAATGATCCAATCACTACTGGTAATTCTCAGATCAGTGGAAACTATACTATTAAAGAAGCACAAGATTTATCTGAAATTTTAGAGAGTGGTAAATTACCTGCTCCTGCTAAAATTGTTCAGAGCCAAACTGTAGGGCCAACTTTGGGTAGTGAATCTATCAAAGGTGGTGCAATGTCTTTTGGTATTTCTTTCTTGGTGATTTTTGCTTTAATGTTATTGTACTTTAATACTGGAGGATGGGTTGCCAACATTGCATTGATCCTAAACTTATTATTTACAATTGGTGTATTAAGTGCCTTAGGATTTACTTTAACTGCTCCTGGTATTGCCGGTTTAGTATTGACGATTGGTATGGCGGTAGATACCAACGTAATCATCTTTGAGCGTATCAAAGAAGAATTAACCAAGGGTAAGAACTATTCAGCTGCGGTGAATGAGGGATATAAGCGTTCTCTTGCTCCTGTATTAGATGGTCATATCACTACCCTATTAACGGCTATTATCCTTGCTTACTTTGGTTTAGGTCCTGTATTAGGATTCGCAACCACACAAATCATTGGTATCTTATTATCATTGTTCTGTGGAATCTTAGTATCTCGTTTAATTTCAGACTGGTATACCAATAAGAACAGACACTTTGAATACTTCACTGGTATCTCTAAAAAGATTTTTAACCATGCTAATTTCAAGTTCATTGAATACAGAAAGTATGCATACATGCTATCCGCGGTAATTTTTGTAATGGGTATTGCTTCTTTCTTCCATGGTTTTGATGAAGGTGTTGAATTTGCTGGTGGTAGAAGTTATACCATTAAGTTTGACAAAGCGGTTGATCCAGAAATGATCCGTCAAGATTTAAAGACTGTGTTTGGGGAAGCTCCAATTATTAAAACAGTAGATGTTAAGAATCAAGTGAACATCACTACTTCTTATAAAATTAAAGAAACAGGAAATAATGTTGATGCAGAAGTAGAGCGTAAGTTATACGAAGGATTAACCAAGTACCTACCTAGCGGTACAAGTTTTGATACTTTTGAAAATACCTACAAACAAGGTTCACAAACGGTTTTACCTACTATTTCTGATGATTTAAAAGCGGGTGCTACTAAAGCAACTTTGTTTGCAGTAATCATCATCTGTTTATACATCTTTATCCGTTTCCGTGATTGGAGATACTCTTTAGGTTCAATTGTTGCATTAATGCACGACGTTTTTGTAACATTGATTGTATTCAGTTTCTTAAAGGATTTTGTTCCTTTCCCATTAGAAATTGACCAGCACTTTATTGCTGCAATACTTACCGTTATTGGTTTCTCAATGAACGATACGGTGATTGTTTATGATCGTATTAGAGAAGACAGTGCTATGATGAAGGGAACGCCAAACGCTACCATCATTAATAGAGCAATCAATGAAACATTGAGCAGAACCATCATGACTTCGGTTACAGTGTTCTTAACTATCTTAATCTTATTCATCTTTGGTGGTGAAGTAACTAGAGGATTTGCCTTTGCAATGTTGATTGGTGTGGCTACTGGTACTTATTCTTCAATATTTGTTGCAGCGCCTTTCTTAGTAGATTTCGGTAAAGGAAGAGCCTTAGGTACAAAAGCTAAATAAGCTAATTGCTATATAACAAAAATGCCTCGATGTAAATCGGGGCATTTTTATTTTAATCGATTATGGTGAGATTAATTGCAGTTGATTGAGTAGCCGCTAACGTAATTGAAAAAGCTATTCCTTGGGCTTATACTGCAAACGAAGTACCGCAACCGCAGGTTTTGCTGGCGTTTGGATTACTAAAAGTGAATCCTCTACTGTTGAGTCCACCTTGCCAATCTACTTCCATGCCATACAAGTACAATCCATGGCTTTTGTTCATGATACATGGTATGCCTTCAATTTCAAAAAGCTCATCTTCTTTTTCTGTTTGATCAAAACCTAAAACATAAGTCATCCCGCTGCATCCACCACCTTTTACACCCACTCTTAAACGTTGCGTAGTATCAAAGTTGGGCTCAGCCATTAATCGCTTAATTTCTACAATAGCTCCTTTTGTTAGGGTTACTGGAATTTGAGTTGTAATTGCTGTTTCCATAAATATTATTTAGACTACAAAGTTACCAATTTGCCTGAACCCATCACTGTTTGTGTTTACGATAGAAGGAATTCCTTATTGATCCCCTACCTTTGTACAAAGCATTTTTAGAATGGATAATTCGGTGTTAATTACGGTAATTGTGGCTGTTTTTATTGCTTCCATGGCTGGTTATTTGATTTATCTACAGCGGCGGTTGGTCATATATGAGAAACAACAGAGTAAAGTAGCGAGTTCGCTCCCCCTGCAAGCCTATGAACGCCTCCTTTTATTGACCGATAGAATAGCATTACCCAACTTAATCAATAGAAATGCTGCGAGTGCCATTTCGGCTGCTGAATTACAATTGATGTACACTAAAATTATTCGAGAGGAATTTGATTTTAATGTTACGCAACAAATGTATATCAGTCCAGCCTCTTGGAAGGCTGTTAAAAATTTGAAAGAAAAAAATTTACAAATCATCATCCAAATTGGGCAACAGTTACCTCCTGAAGCTTCAGGATTAGATTTGCAGAAAGCCATCATGCAATATTTAGTTGCAAATCCAGCATCAGCTTTACATGAGTTAGTATCTGAAGCCTTGAGTTACGAAGCCAAGCAATTGTTATAAATTAAAACGAACAGCATGCCAGTAAATAAAATGACCGATAGTGAAATTGAAATTAAAGCTTGTTATACGGCTGAAGACCTTGTTGCATTAGACTTGAATCATGATAGGCCAGGACAGTTTCCTTATACTAGGGGTGTACAACCAGATATGTATAGGGGGAAGTTATGGACGATGCGTCAGTATGCTGGTTTTTCTACTGCAGAAGAAAGTAATAAACGGTACCATTATTTGTTGAGTCAGGGCGTAATGGGGCTAAGCGTTGCTTTTGATTTACCTACTCAAATTGGGTATGATAGTGATCATGCATTGTCAGAAGGTGAAGTAGGTAAAGTAGGTGTTGCTATTGATAGTTTAGAAGACATGGAATTGTTGTTTAAAGATATTGAGCTTGAAAAAGTGAGTACTTCAATGACTATTAATGCAACTGGTTTTATTTTATTGGCGATGTATGTTGCTTTGGCAAAAAGGCAAGGTGCCGATTTAAATAAAATTACGGGGACCATTCAGAATGATATTTTAAAAGAGTACGCAGCAAGAGGAACTTATATCTATCCGCCTAAACCTTCCATGCGAATTATTACTGATATTTTTGAATGGTGTAGTACTTCATTACCTAAATGGAATACTATTTCTATTTCTGGTTATCATATTCGCGAAGCAGGGAGTACTGCAGTGCAAGAGATTGCGTTTACATTAAGTAATGGTAAAGCATATGTGGAAGCTGCGCTGGCAAAGGGTTTAGACATTAATGTATTTGGGAAAAGATTGTCCTTCTTTTTTAATGCACACAATAATTTATTTGAAGAAGTAGCTAAGTTTCGTGCCGCCCGAAAAATGTGGGCACGTATTATGAAAGACCTAGGTGCAACGGATGAAAAAGCGATGATGTTGCGCTTTCATACTCAAACTGGGGGCGCCACATTAACTGCTCAGCAACCATTAAACAATATTAGCCGGGTTACTATTCAAACACTTGCTGCAGTATTAGGTGGCACACAAAGTTTACATACCAATGGCTATGATGAAGCATTGAGTTTGCCAACAGAAGAAGCGGCTCGAATAGCATTAAGAACCCAGCAGATAGTAGCTTTTGAAAGTGGAGCACCCGATACAGTTGATCCATTAGCGGGTAGTTATTTTGTTGAATCGCTTACTGCCGAAGTAGAAAACAAAGCTTGGGAATTGCTGAATAAAATTACGGCAATGGGTGGAAGTGTAAGTGCTATTGAACAAGGCTTTATGCAAGAAGAAATTGCCCGCAGTGCATTTGAATATCAGCGAAACATTGAAAATGGCGATAAAATTATTGTAGGGGTAAATAAATTTACTATTGATAAAGAAAATCCAGTACCTGGATTTAAAATAGACGATAGTATTCGTCAACTACAAACTGCTAAATTGGCTGAGTTGAAAAGCAAGAGAAATCAAACAAAAGTTGATCAATGCTTAAGCGCAATTAAAGCGGCTGCTGCTGGCTCAAGCAACTTGATGCCATTGGTAGTAGAAGCTGTTGAAACCTATTGTACACTTGGCGAAATTGCAGATACACTTCGCCAAGTATACGGTGAACATAAGTAGTTTATAATACAGTAATCAAAGCAAATATTACGCCCGGTATCCAAAATAACAGCGTAAGCAATACACTTATCCAAAATGTGCTATTGGTTGTACCCTCATGCAAATAAACAGCAAGCGGTGGCAACAAGATAGCCAGAATGGCTAATAGTACTTTATCATTGGAGGGAGCAGCGCTGGCTTTATTGGCTTTATGCTCTTTCATCAATGATTTCACTTCTTTTAATTTTGCTTTTCTATCTACTCTAGATAAGCTTTTGAACTGACTCATGGCGTCTGTTACTACTGCGTCATCCATTGTAACCGAAGTTGAAGCAGATTTAGTTGTTTCACTGGATTTATGAGTAGTTTCAACAGCTGAACCGCTAGCAGTTGTTACATTCAGAATAATTGCCATTGCAATTAAATAAGTTATTTTTTTCATAATTGAATTGGTTTATGGTAAGTTAACCTTTCTTCAGCAGAATTGAATATTTAAATTAGAAGTTCAGGTTCAATTAATTGGGTCTATTCAGTATCTTAGGATTCAATAACAATCTGCATTATATGAAAAAAATTTTATCCCTCCTTTTGTTAATATCAGGATCCGTTGCTTCACAACCCACTGCAGTTACCCTTGAACAATTATTTAAAGCCGAAAATGCCAAAGTAATCAATTGGCGTAGGTATTTTCATGAATTTCCAGAATTGGGGAATCGGGAATTTAATACATGCAAGAAAGTGGAAGAAGCTTTAAAGAGCTTCGGCATTAGTACTCGTATTGTAGCAAAAACAGGTGTGGTAGGAATTTTAAAAGGTGGTAAACCAGGACCAGTTGTGGCATTAAGGGCAGATATGGATGGATTACCTGTAGAAGAAAGAAACAATTTACCATTTGCTTCTAAAGCAAAAGGAGAATATAATGGAGCAACTGTTCCTGTTATGCATGCTTGTGGCCACGATTCACATGTAGCCATGTTATTGGGTGCTGCAGAAGTATTGAGTAAAATTAAAAATGATATTAGTGGTACAGTAGTCTTCTTATTTCAACCTGCAGAAGAAGGCCCCCCTGCAAATGAAGAAGGTGGTGCTCCTTTAATGATTAAAGAAGGTGCAATGGATAACCCTAAAGTAGATGCAGTATTTGGTATTCATATCAATTCAAAATATGATTTAGGTAAAATTTATTATAAGCCAGGATCCACTATGGCATCATCAGATTGGTTTACCATTAAAGTAAAGGGTAAACAAAGTCATGGAGCATATCCTTGGAACTCCATCGATCCCATTGTAGTGAGTGCAGAAATAATTCAAGCTTTGCAAACAATTGTAAGTAGAAATATTGACATTACTAAATCCCCTGTAGTTGTTTCTGTTGGTAAAATTCAATCTGGTGTAAGAGCTAATATTATTCCTGAAGAAGCTATTATGGAAGGAACAATTAGAACATTGGATGATCAAGTTCAAAAAGATGTACATGAAAAAATAAAACTCATTGCAAAAAATATTGCTGAAGCAAATGGAACTACAGCAGAAGTGGTCATAGATACTAAAACATTGGTTACTTATAGTGACCCTGAATTAGTAGCAAGAACCCTACCCTCTTTAGAAACTGCAGCTGGAGGGGCAGCGAATGTGAAGCTAACAAATTGGGTAACGGGTGCAGAAGATTTCTCCTTTTTTGGCACTAAAGCCCCTGCATTTTATTTTTTCTTAGGTGCTAGAGATCCTCAGTTTGCTAGTTTTGAAACCGCGCCAGATCACCACACGCCAGGTTTTATGATTAACGATTCTAAATTAGATGTAGGAATGAAGGCATTTGTTCATCTTGTATTAGATTATGCGAAAACAAGTAAAAAATAATTGATGAAAAAGATATTCCTCATTGCTTTGTTAGGTTGCATGCAATACGCATTTGCTCAAGAAAAATTGACTCCAGAAAAACTATGGCAAATACAAAGGGTTTCTGCAGTAGGCCTCAGCAAAGACAAACAATATGTTGTTTATTCAGTTGCTACCCCTGATGTGGAAGCCAATAAAAACAATCGCAAGAAATTTAAAATTTCAATAAGTGGTGGGCCCGCAATTGAATTAGCCAATAATGAAGAGTTAATCATTAACGATCGGGTTTCTCCAGACGGTAAATTTATTTTGTATTCAGATGAAGTTAAAATAAATAAAGTAGCTGGAAAGGAATTGTATCCAGATTTGCCTAAATCAGATGCTTATGTATACAGTTCTTTAAATTATCGACACTGGGATACTTGGGAGGATGGCTCATATAATCATGTATTTGTAGCCCCTTATGTAAACGGTAAATCTTTAGAAGGGAAAGACATCATGCCAAATGAACCATACGATGCCCCTACTAAGCCTTTTGGTGGAGATGAAGATTTTATTTGGCATCCAGATAGTAAGCATATTGTTTATGTAGCAAAGAAAAAATATGGAACAGATTACGCAGTTAGCACGAATACAGATCTTTATCAATACAATGTCGAAACAGGTTTTACTGTTAATTTAACAGAGGGAAATAAAGGCTATGATTTAGCACCACAGTACAATCAAAATGGAGTACTTGCTTGGATGCAAATGAAAAGAGATGGATTTGAAGCAGACAAACAAGACCTCATTATATTAGTGAATAACAAGTTCCCAGTTAACCTTACTGCGCATAGAGATGATATTCATGTAGAGGGATTTAAATGGAGTGAAGACGGTCGTTCCTTGTTTTTTTGGGCACCAATTAATGGTACGCTTCAATTATTTCAAGTGAATAATCCTGGACTAACTAAAATGCTACCGGTAATTAAACAACTAACTTCAGGAGATTTTGATATCACTGGAATAGTTGCACAAAATGGCAATCGCTTAGTGCTTTCTAGAACAGATATGAATACTGCTGCAGAATTATACACGTTGAATTTGGAGAATAACCAAATGGCGCAACTGACGCATGTGAATGATTCTTTTTACAGCAGTATTGCAAAATGTAAAACAGAAAGAAGATGGGTGCCTACCACAGATGGAAAAAAAATGTTGGTATGGGTAATCTATCCTCCGGGCTTTGATGCAACAAAAAAATATCCAACCTTATTGTATTGTCAGGGCGGGCCACAAAGTCCATTAACGCAGTTTTATTCTTTCAGATGGAATTTTCAGTTAATGGCTTCGCAAGGGTATATCATTGTGGCCCCCAATCGAAGAGGGATGCCAGGCCATGGTACTCAATGGAATGAATCAATTAGTAAAGACCATGGCGGTCAAGTAATGAATGATTATTTATCGGCCATTGATGCAGTAAGTAAAGAGCCATTTGTAGATAAGAATAGATTGGGTTGTGTAGGTGCAAGTTATGGGGGGTATTCTGTATTTATGTTAGCTGGAATTCATAACAATCGTTTCAAAACATTTATCTCTCACGATGGCATATTCGATACCAAGAGTATGTATGGAACCACCGAAGAATTATGGTTTGTGAATTTTGATTATGGCGGTGCATATTGGGATAAAAACCCTGCTGCACAAAAAACGTATGGAGTCCAGAATCCCATCAACCATGTTGCAAAATGGAATACGCCCATCATGATTGTTCAGGGAGGGATGGATTTTCGGGTGCCTATTGAGCAAGGATTGCAAGCATTTCAAGCAGCTCAGTTACGTGGAATAAAAAGTAAATTATTGTATTTACCTGGAGAAAATCATTGGGTATCTACTGCGCAAAATGGATTGGTTTGGCAGCGTGAATTTTTTAAATGGTTAAAGGAAACTTTATAGAAGTAGTAAAAAGCGAATCAGTTGGTTCGCTTTTTTATTGAGCATAATTTCTTGCACCAAATAATAAACTACCTATTCTTACTAAGGTACTGCCTGCTTCAATAGCCATTGCATAGTCTCCGCTCATACCCATTGATAAGATGGGTGCTTTGCCTGTATGTGCAACGAACCAAGATTTATATTGAGTGAATAAACTATTTAAATTGTTGAATTCATTACGAACTTTATGTTGATCCTCGCTAAAAGAAGCCATACCCATTAAGCCACAAATTCTTACATTAGGTAATTGGTCAATTTGAGTAATTATTTGACCCAACTCAGTTGCGTCTAATCCAAATTTGGTTTCTTCTTCTGCAATATGAATTTGTAACAAGCAATCAATTACCCGATTGTTTTTGATTGCTTGTTTATTGATTTCTTGTAATAATTTCAAACTATCTACTCCATGAATTAAATAAACAAATGGAGCAATATATTTTACTTTATTGCTTTGTAAATGCCCAATAAAATGCCAGCGAATATCTTTAGGTAAACTTGCTGCTTTATCTACCAACTCTTGAACATAGTTTTCTCCAAAATCCTTTTGACCTAATTCGTACAATGAAATTAAATCTTCGTTGGGTTTTGTTTTACTTACTGCAACAAGTGTAGTGTTAGTACTTGACAGTTCATTTGTTATTTGTTGATAAGCTGTTGTATTTATCGGCATTTTAAGGTTTAAATTTAAAAGGCAACTATTTTAGTATACTTCTACTAATCACAATTCTTTGAACCTCACTAGTACCTTCATAAATCTGAGTGATTTTTGCATCACGCATTAAACGCTCAACATGGTATTCTTTCACAAATCCATATCCACCATGAATTTGAACAGCTTCTGTAGATATCCACATGGCCGCTTCACTAGCAAATACTTTAGCCATAGAAGAGCTTAATGTGTAATCAAGTCCATTGTCTTTTTCCCATGCAGCTTTTAAACAAAGTAAGCGCGCAGCTTCAATTTTAGTTGCCATATCAGCTAACTTAAATTGAATAGCTTGATGGTGCATGATTTCTTTTCCAAAAGCCTTTCTCTGCTTACTGTAAGCCAATGCTAGCTCATATGCTCCACTGGCAATACCTAATGCTTGAGAGGCAATACCAATTCTACCACCCGCCAAAGTTTTCATAGCAAATTTGAAACCGAAACCATCTTCTCCAATTCTATTCTCTTTAG
Organism: Sediminibacterium sp. FEMGT703S; assembly: GCA_002786355.1. Lineage (GTDB taxonomy): Bacteria > Bacteroidota > Bacteroidia > Chitinophagales > Chitinophagaceae > Sediminibacterium. The sequence continues at coordinate 58,665 of PGCO01000002.1, read as the reverse complement.
GAACAATTACATCATTAAACAAAATGGTATGTGTATCGCTACCCCTGATTCCTAATTTATTTTCTTTTGCAGCAACTGTTACACCAGCCCAGTTTTTTTCAACGATAAATGCGTTGATTCCTTTGCTTCCTTTTGCAGGATCAGTTTGAGCAATTACTAAGTATACAGAAGCTGAAGAACCATTGGTAATCCAATTCTTAGTTCCGTTTAATAAATAATGATCTCCTTTATCTTCAGCAGTAGTTTGTTGACTGGTAGCATCACTACCCGCTTCTGGTTCACTCAATAAAAATGCACCAATATATAATTCGTTGTCTTTTCTACCTTGCGCTAAAGGAGTTAAATATTTTTTCTTTTGATCTTCGTTGCCAAAAGTTTCTAATCCCCAACATACTAGGCTATTATTTACGCTCATACTTACACTCGTACTCGCATCCACTTTGCTAATTTCTTCCATAGCTAATACATAGCTCAATGTATCCATTCCTGCACCACCATAATCTGGACTAACCATCATACCCATAAAACCTAATTCGGCCAATTTCATCACCTGCTCATATGGATATTTTTGGTGCTCGTCTCTTTCAATAACACCTGGTTTACACTCATTTTGGGCAAAATCTCTTGCCGCTTTCTGTATCATCAAATGTTCTTCGCTCAACTGGAAATGCATGATTATAAAATTTTATGGCGCAAAAATAAGCTAACAAGCGTTAGGATGTGCGATGTTGTGCAAAAAAAACCTTACTTCTTTGTTTTTGTAAACAAATTATTAGAACAGGTAAAAAGGCCTTCTTTGGATTTTGTATCAAGATTAACGTATTTCCCCCCTAATATACTTTGACCAATATAGCCTGGATTATCCCCTTTACCTAAAGGCCACTTTCCAACTGTATTGTCAACCTTAATATTGCCAATCTGAGCAATTTTTAAGGCAAAATCTGAGCAATTATAGTGGCTTAAATGATATTCATTCGATATATTATGATCAATATATTCTAGAATGGTTTCAAATTGTTCTTTAGAAACAAACTTACCCAACAATTGATCCCAATTATGATAAGCATCGTCTTTAATTACTGAGAGGGCGGTTGGTACAATCGGATTTACAGGAATCAATTGCCCCTCTTCAGGATAAAATCCAAAAGATTTGCATACGGCCGATTGATCTTTATTGTATTTGATTAATGAAATAAAAGAATGTCCCACTTCGCCCAACCCGGTATTCGTATTTTTTTGACCAGGAATGGGTTGCTTAATTAGCAGTGCTAGTGCATAATGGGTTGCTTCTTTTTGATCTAAAAAAGCTTCTACAATTGTTTCTGGTTTAATTCTTTCCGATTCAAATTCCTCCGTTCTTTCAAGTTCCTTTTGATTAATTTGATCTTGAACCATCAATTCTAGGATATCTTCATTTACGATATCTTCTTTGATTTTATTTTCGTAATTCGTATTGGTACTAAAGAACGATAAATAACGCTTACCTCTTTTTTTTGAATTAAACTTAGTTTCAATGGATCCTGCTTTATAGAAGCATGCCATAGCCGCAGTAAAATTATTATAGCGTGCAAGGACGATGGCCAAATTATTGTATAAGTGCGATAGAATGCTTTGATCTTGTACTAATTCTTTAGTTTGTAATACTTGATGAAGTTTTACCAATGCATCATGTGATTTGCCTTTCTCAATATGGCTGTCACTCTCTTTTAAAGCATTGATTATTTCTATATTAGGTAATAACTGTGCACTTGCCTCAGTAAATGCTAAATGCGAAATCAACAGTGCAAATAGCAGATATCTCCTTGTCATAATCGATGGTTTACTCCATTAGAAATATTTCTTTTGAAGGTTGAACAAAATTTCTTTACCATAAGGAGTCATTCCTTTGGTCGTGTCTTGTAAAAAATGTCTTTTAAATGCTACAATTGCAGCTGTCGTATCTTTTATATCGTACCCTACAATTCTTAATCCAGTTATATGGTTAAAATGCATGGGAACAGTGTCTCGCACTTCATCATACCATAAACCAAATCCTTTTTCTGCTAATTGTTTCCATGGAAATCTCCAATTGGGATCATTTTTTCTAGTCGGTGCAATATCACCATGTCCAATAAAATTGGAGGTAGGAATATTGTACGCTTTTTTTAGTCTACCCAATACTACCAATAAACTATTGATTTGAGCTTGCTCAAAATATTCAAATCCATTATTGTCTAATTCAATGCCAATGGATGATGAATTCATGTCTAATTGATTACCCCATCTGCTTACACCAGCATGTTGGCCTCTGAAATAATCGTTCAACATTTGAAATACTTTGCCATCACTTCCAATCACATAATGTGCACTCACTGCTGTTCTTGGTAGCGTGAAAGTTTTTAAGGTTTGATCAGTAGAGTGTTGAGCTGTATGATGAATAATTACATAGCTGGGCTTCCGAATTCCAAAATTAGTAGTACCCACCCAATAAGGTGATGGAGGTATAGTATCGTTTAAGATTGACTGCTCAGGGATTGATCCTATAGTAGCTAAATAATTCTTTACTTGTTGTTTATAAACTTTATTAGTGGCTTTATACGGGTTATTATTACAAGCGAATCCTATTGTAATTAAACATAGAGCAATGAGGATATTCTTTTTCATATACAGATTATAAAGAGCTAAGTTATTGAATCCCTTTAATCGTACTTGGTTTTCTTTCCTGGGTTATAATCCATTTGTTCTTTCAATGCAGCTTCAGTAGGATTATTAGTAATAGACACTGCAATTTGAAATAATACAAATGCTGCAATAATTGATCCTATCAGTTCTTCCCAATGTAACCAATAGCCCCAAAATCGATATACGCTCGCTTTTGAAGGGTGCTCTGTTTCAAAAATGACTGTTACTTTTTCATTGGATTGGTAAGTCAATAATGGATACGCTACATCAATAGCATATTGATCTATACCAATTGAATAAAAAGCTTTAGGAACAATTTGATTGGTAACACTGTCTTTAACCAATTGAATAGTTGCAGGATATTTTTCTCCATCAAAATAGTCTGGTTGCCTAGTCCAGAGTATATAGGAACCAAAAATAATCAGGTATAATATGATAAGTGACCTTGTCAGAAAAAATGAATTAATGCTTCAAAAAATAAAAGTCCTGCTAGTTTTATCCAGCAGGACTTGATATAAATTTAGTGTTTCAAATATTGCTTTAATTATCCAGCAACTTGCTTGCGAATAATATTCAATGCACCACCAGCTTTAAACCATTCGATTTGCTGAGCATTGTAAGTATGATTCACTACAATTTTGTCTTCAGAACCATCTTTGTGCTGTAAAACAATGGTTAAAGGAGTTTCAGGAGCAAATGAAGTTAATCCTTCAATATTGATTACATCATCTTCTTGAATTTTATCATAGTCTGATTTGTCATTAAAAGTTAATGCCAACATTCCTTGCTTCTTCAAGTTGGTTTCGTGAATACGTGCAAAAGACTTAACCAAAATGGCACGAACACCTAAATGACGAGGTTCCATTGCAGCGTGCTCTCTAGAACTTCCTTCACCATAGTTTTCATCACCTACTACAATTGATCCAATACCTGCTACTTTATAAGCGCGTTGTGTTGCAGGAACAGGACCGTATTCGCCAGTCAACTGATTTTTTACATTATCGGTTTTTTCATTAAAGAAATTAACCGCTCCAATCAACATATTGTTAGAGATATTGTCTAAGTGGCCACGGAATTTTAACCATGGGCCTGCCATAGAAATATGGTCTGTGGTACACTTGCCCTTTGCTTTAATCAACAGCTTTAATCCCTTTAGGTCAGTGCCTTCCCAAGCTGCAAATGGATCTAGTAATTGTAAACGTTTACTAGTAGGTTCTACTTGTACATTTACGTTACTACCGTCTTCTGCTGGTGCTTGATATCCTGCATCTTCAACCGCAAAGCCTCTTGGAGGTAGTTCCATACCTGTTGGCTCGTCAAATTTAACCTGCTCTCCATTTTCGTTAGTAAGGGTATCCGTTAATGGATTGAAAGTAAGATCACCTGCAATAGCCAAAGCAGTAACTAACTCAGGACTTGCAACAAATGCCATAGTATTAGGATTACCATCAGCACGTTTAGCAAAGTTTCTATTGAAACTATGTACAATGGTATTTCGTTCTTGTTTTTCAGCTCCTACTCTATCCCACATACCAATACAAGGTCCACATGCATTTGCAAATACAGTAGCACCTATTTTATCAAAAACTTCTAAGAATCCATCACGCTCAATCGTATAACGAACTTGTTCACTACCTGGGGTAATGGTATATTCTGCTTTAGGCTTTAATCCTTTCTCAGCAGCTTGACGCGCTAAACTTACTGCTCTGCTGATATCTTCATAAGAGCTATTGGTACAACTACCAATTAAACCTACTTCTACTTTTGTTGGCCAACCATTTGCAGCAGCAGCTTCTTTCATTTTTGAAATAGGCGTTGCTAAATCTGGCGTAAATGGCCCGTTTAAATGTGGTTCTAATTCGCTTAAGTTTATTTCAATTACCTGATCAAAGTATTTTTCAGGAGATTCATATACTTCTGCGTCTGCATTTAAGTAAGCTCGGATTCCATCAGCAAGATTGGCTACTTCTTCTCTTCCAGTAGCTTTCAAATAACGGCTCATGCTATCGTCGTATCCAAATGTTGAAGTGGTTGCACCAATTTCAGCACCCATATTGCAGATAGTGCCTTTACCTGTACAACTCATTGCTACTGCACCTTCCCCAAAATATTCTACAATGGCACCTGTTCCACCTTTAACTGTTAATATTCCAGCCACTTTTAAAATCACGTCTTTTGGAGCAGTCCAACCGCTTAATTTACCAGTCAACTTAACGCCAATTAATTTTGGCCATTTTAGTTCCCAAGGTAATCCTGCCATTACATCGCAGGCATCAGCACCACCAACACCAACTGCAATCATGCCTAATCCACCAGCATTTACAGTATGAGAATCAGTTCCAATCATCATCCCACCTGGGAAAGCATAATTTTCAAGTACTACCTGGTGAATAATCCCAGCACCAGGTTTCCAGAATCCAATTCCATATTTATTAGAAACAGAAGCTAAGAAATCGTACACTTCTTTACTTTCTGCATTAGCTACTTCTAAGTCTTTTTTGGCTTCATCTTTGGCAGTGATCAAATGATCGCAATGCACTGTAGATGGAACTGCTGCTTGTTTGCGTCCTGCTTGCATAAACTGAAGCAATGCCATTTGAGCAGTTGCGTCTTGCATGGCAACACGGTCTGGAGCAAAGTCTACATAGCTATTGCCTCTCTCAAAATTGGAAAGCGCTTGGTCAGCATGTAAATGTGCAAAAAGGATTTTTTCAGATAAAGTGAGTGGTCTACCCAATGCTTTTCTTGCATTATCTACTTTGGCAGGCATTTCTGCGTACACTTTCTTTATCATGTCAATGTCAAAAGCCATAAAGAAGTAATTTTTATATTAAATGAATCTTTTGCGTAAGTAGCACAAATTTACTAAAAAACGCGCTTAGGTTGAAATGCAATTCAAGATTAATATGCACAATATTGATAATTTTGTGCTTACCTTTAAAAGTAATAACAAATCATACCATGCAAAAAATAAGGGAATTTTTAGAATTACAAGCTTTTGGGGTTTGTTCCTCCATTGGTGTAAGACTTGGAATTGCATCCACAAGAATTCGCATGTGGTTTATCTATATTTCTTTTTTAACCATGGGATCGCCCATTATCATTTATATGATTTTAGCTTTCTGGAAAAACATCAAAAACTATGTTTTTGCAGCAAGAAGGAACCCGTTGAAGTACTATTAACCTTTCTTTACTTCTTTTGCCCAAGAGTCTTTCAAAGTAACTGTTCTATTAAAAACTAATTTGCTAGACGTACTATCTTGGTCTTGAACAAAATATCCTTTTCTTAAAAATTGAAATGCTTGATCTCGTGCATCATTCCCTAAAGCCGGCTCTGCGTATGCATTGGATAAAATTGTTAAGGAATCTGAATTAATATGATCTTTAAAATCACCTTCAGCGTTTGCAACATCTTCCACCTTAAATAATCGATCATACAATCTTACTTCTGCATGAATAGCATGCGCTGCGCTAACCCAATGCAAAGTTCCTTTTACATGAATTCCTGATGTATCATTACCGCTTCTACTTTCAGGTATATAAGTACAATGCACAGCAGTTATATTTCCATCCTCATCTTTAACAACATCTTCGCATTTGATGATATAGGCACTTTTTAAACGTACCATTTGACCTGGTGCTAAACGAAAATATTTTTTAGAAGGAATTTCCATGAAATCATCCTTCTCTATCCAAATTTCTTTGCTAAAAGGAACCGTTCTTACACCTCCATTAGGGTCTTCAGGATTATTCTCACTTGTCAAATCTTCGCTCATTTTATCGTAATTGGTGATAATTACTTTAAGTGGATCAAACACGACCATTCTTCTGAGCGCTGATTTATTCAATTCCTCTCTAACACAAAACTCTAATAATCCTACATCAATTAAATTGTCTCTCTTTGCAACCCCAATTCTATCGCAAAATTCTCTAATAGCAGCAGCTGGGTATCCCCTTCTTCTCATACCACTAATGGTACTCATTCTAGGGTCGTCCCAACCATTCACCATTTGTTCGTTTACCAATTGCAATAATTTACGTTTACTCATCACCGTGTAAGTCATGTTTAAACGGGCAAACTCATATTGTTGAGATGGAAAAGTTTCTAATTTTTCAATACACCAATTGTATAATGGTCTATGCGGAACAAATTCTAAAGTACAAATAGAATGCGTAATTTTTTCGATTGAATCGCTTTGTCCATGTGCAAAATCATACATTGGATACACGCACCATTTGTCTCCTGTTCTATGATGGTGTGCATGTTTAATTCTATAGATAATTGGATCTCTTAGTAGCATATTGGGAGACTCCATATCTATTTTGGCTCTAACGACTTTTGATCCATCGGGATACTTGCCAGCCTTCATTTCTTCAAATAAAGTTCTGTTTTCAGCAGGTGTCCGGTCTGCGTATTGGTTTCGTTTCCCAGGAGTGGTAGGTGTTCCTTTTTGAGCAGCAATTTCTTCACTCGTACTATCGTCTACATAAGCCAAACCTAGATCAATCAGTTTTAATGCCATTGCATACAACTGATCAAAATAATCGGAAGCATATAGTTCATTAGCCCACTCAAACCCTAACCACTTTACATCATTTTTGATGCTTTCTACATACTCAGTGTCTTCTGTAACCGGGTTGGTATCATCAAATCGTAGATTGGTTGATCCACCATATTTTTTGGCCAATCCAAAATTTAGCACAATACTCTTGGCATGCCCAATATGTAAATATCCATTTGGCTCAGGAGGAAATCGAGTAGTAATACTTTGGTGTTTCCCACTAGCCAAATCTGCTTCAATAATCTCTTCTATGAAATTCAAACTTTTCTCTTCGCTGCTCATTCCCTATTTATTTGTTGAATTATTTACCAATTTCTACACTGTCAAAAAAAGCCTGTCCATCTGCCGCTTTTGCTGATGGATTGGTTGAATAAAATAGAACCTGGTGTAGTACTGGGCCTATAAAAAAGATATAACCGAATGCTTTTTTACCTTTCAAATTATCATCTGATGAGTTAGCCCCATCAATTTCCACATATAAGCTATTTTTTTCCTTAAACTTAGTGATAAGGTCTTTGCTAATACTAGCACCCGCCATTTGACTGCTCATGCCAGCTTTTAATTGATCCCAAAAAGAATCGCCCATCATTTCGATAGGGTCACCCATCAATCCCATAGCACTTAAATCGAATACCAATGCGCCAAAACCTTTGCTAGTATCTTTATCCGTTGCATAAAAAATAGTAGCCCCATTCATTGTTTTTTCAGAAGGTTTAGTGGGGAACTGCACTGATACTTTGTCAGATAGTTTCTGTGCAATATTTTGTGCATGAATTGCTACTGTAACTAATAATAATAAAAAGGATAAGGTTAATTTTTTCATTGTTCAGTTGGACTGTTTAATGTATAATCCGCGATAAAATTAATTGAATTTATCATGTCAGTATGTAAAATTCTGTCAGCATCGTTAAATGGCACTTGTTTTCTAAATTGTGTCATTAACGCTTCTAACACCAAGGAGGTTTTTGCAGGCCTTCTAAAATCGAACGCTTGCGCAGCAGTTAATAGTTCTATTCCTAAAACTTTTTCTACATTTTGCATTAATCTGTAACATTTTGTTGCCGCGTTAGCTCCCATACTAACATGGTCTTCCTGGTTGTTGCTACTCGAAATACTGTCTACTGAGGCTGGGGTACTTAATTGCTTATTTTCACTTACTATACCTGCTGCAGTGTATTGCGGTATCATGAAACCAGAATTTAATCCTGCATTTTTAACCAAAAACATGGGTAGCCCTCTTTGTCCTGAAATTAATTGGTACGTTCTTCTTTCAGAAATACTAGCAATCTCGCTCATGGCTATGCATAAATAGTCTAAATTGATGGCTAATGGCTGTCCATGAAAATTACCTCCACTAACAATTAGGTCTTCATCCGGAAAAATATTGGGGTTATCGGTTACCGAATTGACTTCTTCCATAAATATGCTGAGCACATGTTTAAATGCATCTTTGCTGGCACCATGGACTTGTGGTATACATCTAAACGAGTAAGGGTCTTGCACTTGTTTTTTGGGTTGCTGGGCTATTTCACTACCAGCTAAAAAACAACGTAGTGCTGCAGCTGTATCTATTTGCCCTTGATGCCCTCTGATTTGATGAATAGCAGGATGATAAGGTTCTAATAAACAATCAAATGCCTCAATAGATAAAGCTGCAATTAAATCGGCCATCTTTAATAATTGTTCTGCTTTTTTTAAGCAATACAATCCATAAGCATTCATAAATTGGGTACCATTTATTAAAGCAAGCCCCTCTTTACTTTGCAAGTGAATAGGCTCCCAATTCATTATTGTTAATACTTCTTTTGCTGGCCATTTTTTACCCTGATAATATACTTCACCTAATCCAAGCAGTGGTAAACTCAAATGACTGAGTGGGGCTAAATCACCAGAAGCTCCTAGAGAACCTTGGGTATATATAACAGGTAAGATATCTTGGTTATACATATCCATTAAACGAATGACTGTATTAATCTGAACGCCGCTATACCCATAACTCAACTGCTTAATTTTAAGCATCATCATGAGTTTAATAATTTCTTTAGGCACTTCTTCCCCCAATCCACATGCATGCGAAACAATCAAGTTATATTGTAATTGTTCTATTTGATCATGACTGATTTGTACATTTTGTAGAAACCCAAATCCAGTATTTACACCATAATACATTTTACCCGTTTCTTTCATTTTTTGGTCTAAAAATGCTCTACAGGCCATGATTTTTTCATGGGCATCAAAAGTGATAGAAACCAATTGGTTATAATCTAATAAATGCTTGATTTGTTGAAACTGCAATGGCTTGCTATCTAGGGGCAAATAATTATAGCTCATTAAGGCAATCGTTTAATGCAAAGTAAACTGTTTTAATATTTATCTCACCATTTTACCAGCATGTTTGATTTAGTAAAAAAAAATCCTTTATTTTGCACCTCCAATTAAGGTTCGGTAGCTCAGCTGGATAGAGCAACTGCCTTCTAAGCAGTAGGTCATTGGTTCGAATCCAATCCGGATCACATTGTTTCAAAATATCAAAAACCCTACAATTTAATTAGTTGTAGGGTTTTTTAATGTCTTTATGCTGAAATAGCGTTAAGCTGATGCTACTTGTTTAGAAGTGCTTCTGTACAAATAATTGCTAAAAATATGTCTTCTTGCAAATCTTCCAGGAGTATCTGCATTTACTAATTTTACATAAATTCCTTTAGGAACACCGTAATATTCGTATTCGCTTCCGTCTTCAAAACGAATTGTGAGAACTTCAGATTTGTATTCAAAGTCTTCAATTACCGAATTAGTAATTGTTTCGGTATATTCTGGAAGTGTTTGAGTAATTGTTTCTGATGCAATACTTACCAAAAAATGGTAAGCTTCTATTATTTTTTTGCTTTTTTCTTCGGCTTCAATCTTTAATGCATGGTCATCATTGAATTTGTCGGGATGCCATTCCTTCATTAGGTTTCTATAAACTGATTTTAATGTCTTTAATTCAGCGGTTTCATCCACTCCTAATAATTTTCTGTAACTAGCGATTCTTCTCATAAATATTTACTGTAAAGAGGGATTTGCCCTAATTTTTCAGCAAATCTATTGTATTTAATTTACAAAACTCTTTTGGTACCCGCATACAACTCGTACTCTAAAAGCCTACAATCAATCGTAGCGTTATAAAATTCTATTCTTCTACTAGGCTTTAATCGAATCTTTTTGGCTAAATCTAAATTCCCTGTAAATATATATCCAGTGTATCCTTTGCATTTATTTTTTAAAAAATCGCCCATTCGAGCATAGGTATTACTCAATTCAACTTCATCACCTAATCGCTCTCCGTATTCTGGATTAAACATGATAATCCCTTCTTGCTCTATTGGTATTGTGGTTTTTTCAAAATCCCCTACTTCAAATTGTATCAAATCAAGCACTCCAGCAGCTGTAGCATTCAATTTTGCAGTTGCGATAGCGGAACTACTGATATCTGAAGCAATTATTTTAATAGTACTCGAAATTTTTACTTGTTCTTCTAACTCTTTGCGAACAATGTCGTACATCATTTTTTCGTACCCTAATAAGTGCATAAATGCATAATTAGTCCTTAATAAGCCAGGTGCTCTATTGGTAGCAATTAAAGCAGCTTCAATAGCTAATGTTCCTGATCCACACATTGGATTAATAAAAGGGGCTGAAAAGTTCCATTTAGTGGATAAAATGGTAGCTGCTGCCAATGCTTCTAACATGGGCGCTTTCCCAGGTAATTTTCTATACCCATGTTTTGCCAAAGTTTCTCCAGAAGTATCTATAAATACTTCTGCTTCTTCATGTTTCCAAAATAAATAAACTACTGCTCCGGTTAGATCAGATCCAGTAGATGGTCGTTTTCCCTTCTCTTTCCGAAGCCGATCAACAACAGCATCTTTCACCCTTAAATTAGCATATAAACTAGTTTGTATAGTTGGATGAAATACGTTGCTTGTAACAGAAAAATAACCATCTGCTTTTATTAAATTCTCCCACTGAATACCAACCAATTGATTATATAGTTCATCAGGATCGTTACAGGTGAATTGCTTTAGAGAAAACATGACCTGGCTAGCACAACGAAGGTGTAGGTTTAATCGAATGCAATCTTGCATAGTGCCTCTTAATTCAATTCCTGTTTGAAAAATACGTATGATTGGGTAGCCCAAGTTGATTACTTCTTTCTGAAGTGAAGGAGAAAGCCATTTATGACAGGTAATGATAATTTTTTCTTGCGTATTAAATATTTGCATATACACAAATTTACGCGGTTATTTTGGCTATTTTTTAATTTATAAGTCAGCAAAAAAACTTGGAATTCAATCTGTTTTTAATTAAAGAAAATCATAACTTGATAATAGTAATGCTACGATGGTCATTAGCGAATCATTTATTAGTAAATTTTAATTTATGAAAGTTATTTGTATAGGAAACTACCCTCCGCGTAAATGTGGCATTGCAACTTTCACTGAAAATACTGTAAAAGCTATCCAAAATAGTTCTTTAGTTCAAGCGCTTGATGTGGAAGTAGAAGTCATTGCCATGAATGACCCAGAGCAATTTTATGACTATCCTCCTATTGTAACTAAAATTATAAGGCAAAATTTTAAGCAAGATTATTTAGATATAGCTGAATATATTAATGATTCTAAAGCAGATATATGTTTATTGGAACATGAATTTGGCATTTTTGGTGGGAATAGTGGATTGTTATTGGTTTCTCTATTGCGGTTATTAAAAATGCCCATTGTAACAACTTTTCACACCGTTTTAGAAAAACCCAATTTTCATCAAAAAGAAGTGATGAAAATTATAGCAACCTATTCTTCTGGAATAATTGTAATGAGCAAACTGGCTATTCAATTCTTAAAAGATATCTATCAGATATCTACGAATAAGATATTTTTTGTTGAACATGGTGTGCCAGATTTTGAAAGTATAAAATTGAATCAAAGTCAACATCCGAGCAATTGGAAAGACAAAAAAGTTATGCTGACTTTTGGACTATTGGGTAGAAGTAAAGGTATTGAAACCTCCATCAAAGCCCTTCCCAAAATCATAAAAAAACATCCCAATTTTAAATATGTCATAATAGGAAAAACCCACCCTCATGTGATAAGACATGCAGGAGAAGAATATAGACATTGGTTAATTCAATTGGCTGAAGATTTAAATGTGCAAGGCCATATTGAGTTTATAGATGAATATGTTAGTGAAGATCGGTTGATGTCTTATTTGTTGGCAGCCGATATATATGTAACACCTTATTGTAATAAAGCACAAATAACTAGTGGGACACTTTGTTATGCATTAGGGGGAGGTTGTGCTGTTTTTTCTACTCCCTATTGGCATGCGGAAGAGCTTTTGCAAAATGGAAGGGGAATATTATTTGAATTTGGCGATTATGAAAAACTTGCAGAAAGCGTTATTGAGGTTTTAGATGATCCCAAAAAAATAAGAGCTTTACAAGAAAACGCGTATGAATATGGAAAAAGTATTACTTGGCCATTAACAGGTAAAGCTTATGCAACTATTTTTAATGAATTAAAATCCAAAGCAGTTCATCAAGAAATTCTTTTAAAAAACCATTATCAATTAATGGATTATCCATTTAATCCAGCGCATTTAATTCGTATGACAGATAGTGTAGGGATGCTTCAACATGCACATGGTTGCATTCCCAACTATCAAACAGGATATTGTTTAGATGACAATGCTAGGGCATTATTATTATCATTGATGGGGTATCAACATTTTCAAGATCCCCTCTATATTCAATTAGTTGTTAAGTATTTGTCATTTGTTGAGCATATGCAAAATCCAGATGGCAGTTACAATAATTTCATGACTTTTTCTAAAGAGAAATTTGAAAATGACCAATCTGAAGATGCATTTGGTAGAACTATTTGGGCATTGGGTTATTTAGTTCGATTTGCACCAAATGATAGTTTATTTCAATTGGGTATAGAGTTATTTCAAAAAACATTAAATCAAGTTGATTTATTAAAACATTGTAGGGGCTACGCCAATTCTATTTTTGGACTTTATCATTACGTTAAACGATTTCCTGACCAGGAAAGATATATCCAACAGATGGCTCATTTTGCCAATCTACTTTGTGATGAATTTGATAAATACAGCACCAATGATTGGCATTGGTTCGAAACAACCATGACATACGATAATGGGTTACTACCTGCTTCTTTGTTTAAAGCATATAGTATTTTAGAAAACGAAAGATTTTTAATCGTTGCAAATAAAAGCACATTGTTTTTGGAACAGAAATGTTTCAAAGAAACCAATCTTTCTTTAATCGGTAATCGCAGGTGGTTAAAGATGAATGAAAGTTTTGAAATGTATGCACAACAACCAATTGATGCAATGGCTATGGTCATTTTATATGATTCAATCTATCATTTATCTCAATCAAAAGACTCTTTTGAAAAATTAAAACGCTCTTTTCAATGGTTTTTGGGCTATAATGATTTAAACCTTCCTTTATATGATATTGATACCAATGGCTGTAATGATGGTATTGAGGAATTTAGTATTAATCGAAATCAAGGCGCTGAAAGTACTATTGCCTATCATTTAGCTTGGTTGGTTGCATCAACTTATTTTGACAATAAATAAGTTGATGCAAACTGTTTTATAATTTGAGTGCAACTCTTACTGAATCTAGTAACTGTGCTGGCTCAATTGGTTTACTGATATAGTCAACTGCGCCTAATTTAAGTCCCTTATCTTTTTCGGCTTCACTAGTAAAACTAGATAGGAAAACAACAGGAATATTGATTTGGTGTTTTTTTAGAAATTCTAATAATTGATATCCATCTAAATTGGGCATTGATATATCAGAAACAATAAGGTCAAATTTCTTCCTTCCAATTTCCATTAAAGCAATTACACCATCAGAAGCCACTTGAACATCAAAGTTGTCAGATTTTAAAATATGGGAAATAACGGTTTGATTCATTATTTCATCTTCTACTACTAAAATTTCTGCTTTTGCTTTTACTCCTTTATTTTTTTGATGATAGTCTGACGGAATTAATTGTTCTAATAATTCATCCATTTTTACCGTAGCATAAGTAGATGAGGTATCAGACATTGCATACGGTATCACTAACTCATTATTGTTAACAATAGAACCACAGGAATAAACCACATTTGGTACATATCCTTCCCTTTCTTCATCATTTGGCATAATAAGCGGTTCAAATAATTCACCTATTACTTTACTTGGATCTTCTAAATCTAATAACATAGCTCCAATACAGTATTTACGCATGGTTCCCACACCATGTGTGATTACAAGCCAACCATATTTTGTTTCAATGGGTGATCCACAATTACCCACTTGTATAAATTCCCAAGGAAATTTAGGTTCTTGAATTCTTATCGCATCACCCCATAAATTTATATCATCAGAGAACATGATATAATTATTGACACCATCAATACGTCCTAACATAGTATATTTCCCATTGATTTTTCTTGGGAATAAAGCCATGCCTTTATTTTGCGCATTCTCCCCTAATATAGGCATTATGGTAAATTGAAGAAAGTCCTTTGTTTCAATTAATTTGGGCATTATAGTATGTCCATTATATGCAGTGTATGTTGCATAATAACGTTCCCTGCCGTCGTCGTCGGTAAATTTAACAAATCGAGCATCTTCAATACCATTGCTTTCTGCAGCCGCAATGGGGAAAATTACTCGATCAGAAATTCCTGTATCTAATGAAAATGTGATTTCATAGTGTGAAGCCCCTAGCCAGCTGATGGTTTGAAGTACTTTTTTCTGAAAATCATTTGGATTTAATTCTCGTTTGGCTTGATCTAACGCATGATACAACTCATTATAATCAAATTCATCCCTTAATTTATTTAATACTAGATCAATAATGGATTGTTCTGTATTCATTTCAGCAAGCTTCTGTTGAAACTCAGCCTTCGAATAAATATTGTTTTTAATTACATCTGCTTCATCAATTAATCTACCCGTTGGTTTTATTTCTAAATTATTATCTGCATCTAAAATACCACCTCTAAATACAACTGAAGATATATGACCTTCTCCTGTTGCTCTAAAACTAATTATTACTCTTTTTTGTCCGGCTTGTAAACCACTTTGATCAGGATCTTCAACCATGGATGGATTAAAAAATGCAGCTGATTCTATGCTGTATTCGGATGTGAAATAGGCACCAATTAATAATTTTTTAAATTCCGGAAAACTATGAAGATCTCCTGCTCTTCCAGATAAAATATCATTTGCTCGATTAAAGTGTTTTTGAAAAATACGAGAAATATTTCTGTGCCGAGCGGAAAAATCTCTTAAGGATTGATTCAATGTCAATTTAGCCGCTTCATCAGGCATATCTTTCACTTTCTGAATGATTGACAAAACACGTGTTTCAGGGCCTGGATAAAAAAAACGAGCAATAACTCTTTTGGAATCACTTTTAAAGTGGATTGGTTTTCTGTTTATGGTGGTACTCATTGAACAAATTTGTATTCTGAAGATAATGAAATTGTTATTGATTATTAAGATATTTGTTTATCCAATTCTAAAGCATTAATTATTGTAATTTGCAGCATGAACGTTCAAATGGAAGAAGGCTGGAAACAATTGTTGGCAAAGGAATTCGAGAAGCCTTTTTTCCTACAAGTTGTTGCACACTTAAGAACGGAGAAAGCTACTAAGGCAATCATTTATCCTCCAGGCCCGCTTATTTTTAATGCATTTAATACTACCCCACTCAATCGATTAAAAGTGGTGATACTTGGTCAGGATCCCTATCATGGACCAGGACAGGCACATGGTTTAAGTTTTTCTGTTCCTGATTTGGTAAAGCCGCCCCCCTCTTTGGTTAATATTTTTAAGGAATTACATAAAGATATTGGAATGCCAATCCCTAGTACTGGCAACTTATTACCTTGGGCTCAACAAGGTGTATTACTGCTGAATGCAGTTTTAACAGTGAGAGCGAATGAACCAGCAAGTCATGCAAAAATTGGATGGATGGAGTTTACAGATTCAGTAATCAGAAAAATTTCACAAGAAAAAACAGGTATTATTTTTTTGTTATGGGGTAAGTTTGCACACGAAAAGCAAGCCCTGATAGATGAAACAAAGCATTATGTACTGAAGGCGGCACATCCTTCACCATTTAGTGCAGATAAAGGTTTTTTTGGTTGTAAACATTTTAGTAAAACCAATGAACTACTTACCCAGCAGGGATTAGATCCTATCGATTGGCTTTTATAGACGGTAGATCGTATTATTAGTTATAAATAAATAGAATGAAATTTTTAAAAGATATATTAGCCAGAATTTGGGCCTTTTGGGGGTTAATTAGTTTCGTCGGTACTTTTTTGATTATTCTCATTCCATCCTTATTAACAGCATTAATACCCGACCCCAAGGGGATGGATTATTTTATCAAACTAGCCCGAATTTGGATGACCACCTGGTTATTTATGATTGGATGCCCGGTAACAGTTAGAGGCAAATACCATTTTAAAAAAGGACAAACCTATATAGTTACTTGTAACCATAATTCATTGTTAGATATACCACTTTCCTCCCCTTTTATACCTAGTGCAAATCAAACAATAGCCAAAAAAGAATTTACAAAAATACCCTTGTTTGGTTGGTATTACGAAAGAGGTTCAGTGATTGTAGATCGTAAAAGTGATGCAAGTAGAAGAAAAAGTTATGAACTGATGAAAGCTGCTTTGGCAAAAGGTTTTCACATGTGTATTTATCCAGAAGGTACTAGAAATAGAACAACTGCTCCATTAAAACAATTCTATGATGGGGCATTTAAATTAGCAGCAGATTCAGGTTATGCAATAATACCCGCTGTTATTTTAAACACAAAAAAAGCATTGCCTGCAAACCGATTTTTTTATTTAGTTCCTCATGCTTTATCTATTCATTTTTTAGAACCTATACAAGTAAATGGACAATCGGCAGCTGTATTAAAGGAAATTGTTTATAACAAAATGGCTGATCATTATTTAAAGCATACCCAATCTTAGGCTTCATAAATGGACCGTTTTTATTTTTTTCGTTACTCCGTATATGTATATTAGCAGCCTAAGTATCATACTATGATTATTTTTCCGAAATGATTACTTTTTTTGAATTGTACTTTTCTTTAGAACCTTCTAACGAAAGAACATAGATAGAAGTCCCTTTCAGATCATACAGCTCTATCGGAATGATATTTTCACCTTTTACAGCTGTTATGTTTTTGACCAATATAACTTTCCCAGTTGTAGAATGAGTCAATTTCAATACTAGATCAGTAGCTATATCAGATTTAAAGCTCACATTGAATTTTCTTGTAGCTGGATTAGGATAAACGTTTACTTCTTTTGACAATAAGCTATTGGCATAAGCAAGGTCTTCCTTAGTGAAGGACACTCCCGTAATTGTACCAGTAAAACTAGTGCTTCTTGAATTCGCTACTTCGAAACTGAATACAGCAGTACTTAAATCGATAGGGTTTAATGGGGTATTGAATGTTTTAGATTTAAAATCCTTTAAACTAATATTGAATGATTTGTTTTCGCCACTCAATGGTACTATATAACTGTATTGATCTGACCAGTTTGTAATAGAGCTTTTAACTAAGGTTATACGAAGATTTGTTCCTGCACCACTTGCATTGAACTTGAAAGCTTTAAATTCACTCAAATCTTGAGGAACACCACCACCTCTCAATACTTTATAAACGGAGATATAGTCGGGACTGCTTGCATCAATTTTCATGTTTCTGAATAATAGATAATCATCCGTTGTTGAATTAGCTATTTTAAGATCATTACTGATAACAAAATTTTTGACAGATGAAGTTGCCGTATTGTAATCATAGCCCCAACTTCCATCAGTCATAAATACCTGATCTTCTAATTTTCCATTGAAATATAAATCGATGGCAGCTTCATAATTGTCTCCAACAGGTAATTGTATAGTTGAAGTGCCATTGGCAACTACTGAAAATGGAATTGTTTTTTTATTTGTTGTTGTCGAATTTTCATTTGATTTTTCTGTGATTATAAAATATCCATTTCCCGCATTTTGATGATTAGCTACTTTCAAAGCTAATTTCACTCCGTCTCTTTTGCCATAAGAAATAAACGTTTTAGGAAGTCCAGCCTTGCTTTCGATAGAGAATACTGGCATTGATGCTTGAAGCTTTGAAATGGTACTGCTAGCCATATCCATCAATAATCCGGTATTAAGTGCCCAAAGTTGAACATTGTACATGATATCATCGCTTAGATAATCTTGATTTAGCCAATTAGATTGGATGCTATAACTATTTCTTCCATTTTTATACCCTACAGCAAAACTCATAGCATATTCAATGGTGCCACCAATACCTTTTAAGTCATAACGAATCATATTAATACCGTTTACAACTACATTTTGAATGGCAATCAATTCAGCACCCTTCAATCGATCACATGTCGTTTTCGTATGGTCGTAAACTTGTCCCTCTGTTCTTGTACCAAAAGCTACAGCTTTTGCTTTGTTATCAATACTAAAGTCAATCGATAATACTTCTTTTGCATTGGTCATCGAAATAATATCCATTGGAGTTGTAACAACAGCCTTGAATGCATTGCTGGCTAACTGTTTTGGCAATAATTGATTTAATGATATTACTGTGCCCGTACTTTGAGATTGAATGCTTGAATTAATTTGTATTTCTGGAAGTTTTGTGTAATCTAAACTAGTAGCAATACTATTGATTGACTTACTGAAAATTCTATTTCCGATGGCATCACCCAATGATTTACTTTCTACACCGCCATCATTACCGCCTCCTACTCCACCACTTGGTCCACAATTACTAACGAAAGGATAAAATAGAGCAGTTCCACAAGAAGTATTATTTATCTTATAAGTAACAGTTACTGAACCTGCAGTGATTCCAGTTAATAGACCAGTATTGCTGATGGTAGCAACGGCATTGTTGCTTACTCCCCATACACCACCTGGTGTAGGATGAGATAGTTGAACAGTAGAGTCAATACAGATACTATTTTTGCCTGCAATTGGAGCAAGTGTTGGAGGATTAACAATAACAATATTTGATAAGGTTTTTTTACATCCTACTGAATCTTCAATTAGCACTGAATAGGTACCTGCGGTTAAAAAGGTTCTATTTTTTGTTGTATTACCGTCATTCCATAAATAACCCGAAGGTCCTCTATTACCGGTTACTGTTAATGTAGTATTACCGTCACTCCATCCATTACAAGTAATGTCTGACTTATTAAAAGACGCATTCAGCGTACATACAATATAACCAGCATCAATCGTAGGATTATCTTTATTCAATCCTGTTCCATTTGCATTAATTGGAACCAATTCGCTATATCCGTTTGAACGAGTGGCATTTGAATTATTATCCGTTTGAGACGTTTGATTCATCTTAGTGAATACCTTATCTTCTAAAATTGGAAATTTGACATAATAGTTACCTGTATTTAAATTGGTGAAAGTATAATAACCTGGTCTGCCATTAAAATCATTAGCTGTTAATGTTGAGTCTAATAAAATCTGATCATTGCCCCCAATAATATTTGAAGGACCAGGTTTGTATAGATAAATTTTTAGCCCATTTAACCCTGCTAAAATAGATTCGTCTTGTAACCCATTTGCATTTGAATCTACCCATACATAATTGCCAAGAGATCCCAAAGCACTTATACAACTAGTGATCATTCCTACTTTATTTGGTGTTGCAGGTAATAATTGAGCAGAATTATCTGCTCTGCTTAATTGATAAGTATAGGAATTGTACATTGTAATATTGGAGGGTACACCTACAGGTGTAATCATTGGCCAGGTATATACTAAACTGTCTAATGGGGCAATGGATGCAGATCTTGTCATTTTAATTGCCTTAACTGAAGTAATATCTGCAGGAGGAATCGTAGTCCAACTTGGTGTATTACAACCTGCAGGATTAATATCAGGATTAAACTCAGGCATGCAAGGATTACTTACAGTTGTATAATATACAGTTGTGGAAGGGTCGCTAAAGGAAACTGGAGCAGCAAGATGTGCAAAATATTCAGAACCCCTTGTATCTCCTATAAAAGGAAATACGTTGATGATGGTAATATCTTTTGCGCCCACATTACCAGAGTTTTTTAATACGGCTCTGTACTTTACTTTTCCCTGCGGAGTTGCTTCTGCATTTTCTGGATAATAAACTAATTTGGATGTATCACAACCCGTTTGACCAAGCTTTGAAGTATAAGCAGCAGCTGTAATTACTGTTATTGATGGTCTGTTGGTTTTTGGATTACTGCTACCAGAACCTGCGTTGATGATTGAGTTTGGACTTGCAAATATTGCTTGGTTTGCAATAGTTGAAGGGGAAGTTCCATCTACAATGGCAGCCCTAAATTTTACAAAAACCTGACTACCTGAACTCACCGGATCTAATGCAAATACCAATGTTTGTCCGTTAACGGAAACATTAGCAGGTGCAATAGGGGCATAAGCACCA
Source organism: Sediminibacterium sp. FEMGT703S (assembly GCA_002786355.1). Taxonomy (GTDB): domain Bacteria; phylum Bacteroidota; class Bacteroidia; order Chitinophagales; family Chitinophagaceae; genus Sediminibacterium. The sequence goes on along the minus strand of PGCO01000002.1, from coordinate 37,886 downwards.
CTATTTAACTTGAATTCCGCTGAATTAGGTATATAAGTCAATCTGGCATCAAGTGTATCTGATATTGTTACATTGGTTGCAATGCCAATACCTAATTGTCTACCAGAAATCTCGTATTCTACTTCTTGTGTAGGGCCAAATGAAGTTCCATTTTTAGTTGTTTTGTTTAAACTAGAAAATACAGGAACTGGTCCAACAATATTGGTATTACCACAACCTGGATTAGCTGAAATGGGAGCGCCATTGGCTGAAGCGGTTAGTGTATAACAGTTTTTTACTTGAGTACCAGCCGTAGTAACTGTGCAAGTACTAGGGTTATTGCTTCCTTGAATAATGGTTCCACCTCCGTTAGGTCCTTGCAATGCTGTCCTGATAGTACCAGTATAGGTTAAGTCTTGTGAAAAGTAGGGACCTATTTCGTCAGAATCTGGTTCAACTTTTATTTTAACCCTAGTTATATATTGACCCGGTGTTAAAGTGACTGGATAGGAATTATTCATCGAAGTATTTTGAAACGGAGATCCCGCAACTGCAACCCAAACTCCTGGAGCCGTATTTAATTCATAAAATTGAAAAACTTTTAAATCTGGTGAAGTAGATCCAGGAATAGGATTTGTTACCCTTCTGGCAAATACAGATGTAACATCGATATTAGGATCAATATTGGTCACTACCACAACTGAATCTAATGTGGTATTCCCCGCATTTGTCCATTTTGTAGTAAAATTAGCTGTGCTCCCAGCCATTACAGTTCCAGGACACATACCAGGTATATTACTCCCTATCCCACTTCCACCATTTGTGATACTTACTGTATTGGCAATTAAAGTATTATTATTTGCACAAGCTCTCAATTCAGGAGCATCAGCTAAAGTAGCGCTATTACCGATGAATGGTAATACAGGTATTTGACCTCTTAACGAAGCACAATTACCTACAACCGATCCTACGCTAAAAGTAGGCGAAGTATAGCGTACCGTAATGCTTGCACTGCCAGATCCAGTAAATGCTGTGGCTCCCCAATTCCAGCTTACGACCGTTTTACCACCAGCTATAGAAGTAACCGTTGGGGTTATTGAGCCAAAATTAGTTGCGCTCACAAAAACCACACCTGCATCTAATGTATCAGTAATGGTTGCATTGTATAAGTTTAAATTACCTTCTGCTCCACCTGAATTTGTATAAGACAAATCATAAGTAAATGGACTATTTATCGTAGGGTTGGTAGAAAAATTTCGCCTTACTTTATTTAGTACAATATTATTCGCAGCAAGCGCTTTAACTGTTGTGGTGTCTTTTGATGGGGCATTAACATTGGTTCCTGTAAACGTTGCAATAAGATCAGGGGTATATCCATTAGGGGTTGAACCATTTGTATAAACTAAGGATATTTGCATTTGTCCCGCAGAACCGGCTGCTAATGGTGATTTGAAAGTAGCAGTGACAACTCCTCCAACATTGGATACTGAATTAATTTGCGAATTATCAAAAGCAATACTCGTTGATCCACTGGCAACTGTCAAATTCTGTGGAAGGGGTACGGTAAGTACCAATCCTGTTGCATTGGTAACCAATGATGAAACACTATAATCAATAACGTAAATAAAGTTTTTCCCTGTTTTGATAGAATCAACAATGGTATTTCCATTTGATGTTGCTTTTGCTGATACTAAAACAGTTACCTGAGCTGAACTAGAAAAAGCGGTGGTTAACAGTAAAAAAGCAGTGAATAATAATATATTCAATTGTCTTTTAAAGGTATTGGGAGTGGTATTATTTTGTAGACTAGGGGGGTTCATATTAGTTTAGTTGTAAAATATCAAGTAACCGTTAAAGATTTACAAATTTACAACCATGAAACCTAGATATAAAATACAAACCCCTTTGTATTTTATGTTGATCAAGCCATCTCCAACGCAGTTATTTTGTAAACTGCCTCATAAACCAAGGAGTTCTTTTATTAAATGCTGCACATCCTTTGAAACATGCTTAAAAATTGGAGAAAGTTCTACTTCTATTAATTCTTAAGTCTCTTAATATACCAGATTTTGGACTTACTGTAATGTTGAAAGACCTAAACAATCCAATTGGGGTAACGTTGATAGACAATTGCCAACAATGCATTTCTCTTGTAATAAAAGTGCTAAGTTGTTGTAAACTGCCTCTAGTAATATCATAGAATCCAGTAGCACCTACTTTCCATTTGTCGGTTAAACTGAAATCTCCATTAAAATTAAAAGTCGAGAATGTTTGTGTAATAAATCCGCTGTAATCTGGGGCTAATACCCTTGTAAAGTTGAAGGAATATGCAATAGATAAATTCCAAGGAATATTAAAATCGGTAAATTCTGCGGGATTGGCTCGGGCAAATTGTAATTGTCTTTGCTGTTCATCAGGTGTCATAAATGGATCAACTGGAATGTCTTTGGCTTTATCGTCTTTTCCATCTTTAGATTTACTTCTAAACGAAGTGGAAATAGCTACGTTTCCGCTAGTGATGCGCCCAAATTTAAATTTAGCGGGATCAAAAAGTATTTGTTTTAACCTAAAACCTCTACTATCAATAGCATAAGGATCTAAATTAGCACTCGCGGTAATATTGACTTTTTCAAAAAGTGTACTTCTAGCATAGAAATTAAAATTACCCAATTGAAAACTATCTGCTAAAAAATTGTAATTGGAATTAAATCCAAATCCGTCTATTAATTTAATTTTCTTCCCTGCTTTGTCTGCTGTGTCTTGTTTGTTTTTGGTTTTCATTTCCAATAAATTGTCAACTCCAAAACCTATCCCCCCAAAAGCTCCTTCCCCATATGCCCCAATGATTCCTCCATCAAATTGAGATACCCTAATCGTTCTATTACTGGTATCAACTTTTAAATTATAGTAATATCTCGCATTCATATCAGGTTGATAATTAAAAGATATTGTAGGCCTGATTTCGTGTCGGATTGCGACTATATTACTAGTGGGTTTAAATTTATAAGTACCAAAAATTCGAGTGTTTGCTGCCAGACCAAAACTCATTTGTCTTGCCGTGTAAAATCCACGCTGAATAACAGTATCCACTTTATTGGTTGTATTGTTCCAAGACCTAAAGTTTCTCTGTCCATACCATCTTTCAGAATAAGAAATACTCGGCGCTATTGTAATTGGACCCAGTGATGGCAATGACAATGTTATCGGAATATTATGTTGTGCACCATATTGAATGGTATCTAAAATTCTTCTCACACTAAATGCGGTATCGTAAAAAGAAACCTGATTTTGGAAGTTTCCACTGTAACCTATACCAATTTTTTCATACCATTTACCAGCTCCAACTTGTTCTTTTGGCTGGAAAGGATAAAACGTAACTACGTTAAAATTTACCGTTGGTAAATTCATGTTCACCAATCTTAGGTTGTTATTTTGATTGTGGTTTAAGTTGACAGACAAATTATATTTTCCTTTCCAATCTTTACTATAACTCACAGAAGAACTCAATTGGTTTTGAAAATTTACAAATGGATTATTCAAAAGCGTTTGATTGAATCTGCTGCTACCAAAGTTTACATTCGCAGAAAAATTAGTTCCTGGCCTTGCTCTTGAATCTCGACTATGAGACCAGTTAATCATAAATGACCTGCTCGAATTAAACTCATCTTTAGATAAAGTACTTCTGTTCAGGCTCTTGGTATTCTGAAAAGTTATATTTAGGTTGCCTGTATATGCGTAACGCTTAATATACTTGGAGTTGATATTTAAATTCCAGCCCCCAAATGAATATAAATTAGAACGTAGCGTAACATCCATATTCTCGCTCAAAACAAAATAATAGCCCAATCCCTCTAATCCTAGGCCAAAATCGGGACTGCCTGTAAATGCCGGCGGCAATAATCCCCCATGCCTACCTTTATTCAAAGGGAAAATTCCAAATGGAATGCCTATTGGCATTGGTACCCCTTCAAACTCAGGAAATGAAGGGCCAGCAATTCCCATTTTATTATTGATGATTTTCATTTTGCTGGTTCGGAAGTTGTAATGAGGAACATCTAAATTACAAGTTGTAAAGCGAGCTCTTTTGGCGTAAATTTCTGTGGAACTTATCTTTTTTAGGTCTATTGCATTTACATAAATTTCCCCCTCTTGAAAGAATGTATTTTTTGTTAATCCTTTACCAGATTTCATATTATAGAAAATGGTATCACTAATCGATTTCATTTCGCCCTGAATAAACTGCGGCTTACTAGAAGGATTACCAGTGGAATCTTTTGACCCATAAGCTTGCACCATCTGCGAGCGTTGATCGTATTTAATGGTAGCTGCATCTAATTTGAGGTCGGTATAATCTACTTTGGCCTTTCCATACAAGAAAAACTCTCTAGTTGAGATGATTAATACCCCAGAGTCTTCCGCATTGTATTTAATAGGGGCATCTATTGAATCTTTAGAAATCTTTAACGTATCAGTTTTAATTCGTATACTGTCTTTAACATTTGGCTTAAATGCAGTGTCCTTATGTGTTTGAGCTGGTTTAACTGGCTGGTTTTGAGCATTTACTTTTGGCAACCATAATGTTAATATCCCCAAATACAGGAACAGAACAATAGCCAGCTTTGTTTTTACGTTAATTTTACTAATTCTGTTCATGGTGCTAAAGACAAAATTAAGGTCTAAAACCGTGTAAATAGAATTTTAGGTTTGATTCCTTAATGAAATGATATGATTATAAGACATATTGCTGCTTTTCTACTGTTAAGTTTAACATTCCTACTGTCTATTTCTTTTACAGAACCCCACCCTATACAACAACCCAAACAGCCTTTAAAGCGGATTATTATAGACGCAGGTCATGGAGGTACCGATGTTGGGGCTAAGGGGAGGTATTCAACGGAGAAAGATCTTTGCTTGGCTATTTCACTCAAGTTAGAAAAAATGATGCAACAGGAAATTCCTGATGTTGAATTGGTGATGACTAGAAGAACGGATGTGTATGATGATGTGGTAAGAAAGGCTGAAATTGCCAATCAGGCTAAAGGGGATTTATTTCTTTGTATTCACGTAAACAGCGCCAGACCAATTAAGCAAACTGAATTTATTGGTTATAAAACAGTAACTACTTACAAGGGAAAGGGCAAAAAAAGAAAAAAGGTATCAAAAAAAGTAAAGGATTATAGAACTTGGTATATACCTAATCCGGCAAAAGGTACGGAAACCTTTATTTACAATGTAAACAAAACGAGCGGTAGAATGAAAGCGCTTAGCCAAGATGATGATTTAAGCATGGACAGTGCTACCCAGCAAGAAATGAAGTTGTTTGAACAAAATGATCCCGCGAAAATGATGCTGTTGAGCATGAAAACCCAAACTTATTTTCAAAGAAGCGCCGATCTTGCACTTACCATAGAAGATGAGTTTAAAAAAGTAGGTAGAATCAGTAGAGAAGCAAAGCAAAGGAATGAAGGTATTTTTGTGTTACATGCAGTGAATATGCCTGCAGTTTTGGTTGAAACAGGCTTTATTTCTAACCCAGAAGAAGAAGATTATTTAAATAGTGAAGAAGGCCAAAAGGAAATTTGTGAAGTAATTATCAAGGCTGTAAAGCGTTATAAATACTCTTTAGAAAAGCAATTAACCAATTCAGTTACAGGCAATCAGAAATAAACGGTAGAAGTACCTTAAATTTGTTCCTGACTCAAATTAATGTCTATATAATGACAGTATCGAATGAAACAAAAGTAGGTGCGCTTACTGCAATAGCCATCACCCTGCTTATATTGAGCTTTAATTTTTTAAAAGGTAAAACCTTATTAAAAACCGGTAATTATATCTACGCAAAATATACCGACACAAAAGGAATAAAAATCTCTAATCCGGTTTTTGTAAAAGGTTTCCAAGTTGGTGCAGTTGCTGATATTGAAAATGCAGATCCAAACCTTCAATCTATTATTGTATCAATCAAATTAACAGATGCCTATAATATTCCTGTTAATTCTGTAGCGGTAATTAATGAAAATCCACTAGGAACCCCCAGTATTGAAATTAAATTAGGAGATAATAAAGCATTCTTACAACAGGGAGACACACTTCTAACTGCTGAAAGCAAGGGTATTTTAAGTGGGGTAATGGATAAATTAGGGCCTGTAACACAACAACTTGAAAAGACAATCGCCACATTAGACACTGTTTTGAAAAATTTGAATACTGTTTTTGACCCTCAAACCAAAAACAACTTACAGTCGGTTATTGCCAATGTGAATAAAACTACAGAAAGCCTAGTTGTATCTTCTGCTTCTTTGCAACAAATGTTGAATCAACAAACAGGTTCTATTGCACAGAGCATGAATAACGTTAATAAGTTTACCAAGAACTTAAGTGAAAACAATGAGCGTATAAATCAATCTATCAACAACGTAACTAAAGCGACTGAAAATTTTTCAAAAGCCGATTTAGTAGGTTCAGTGGATCAATTAAAAACTGCCATTGGGAACTTAAATGCTTTAGTAGCTAAAATAAATTCAGACGAAGGGAGCTTAGGAAAACTAATTAACGACAAGGCACTTTACAATAATTTAAATAATACCATACGAAGTGCAAACATTTTAGTGGATGATTTAAGAATTCATCCTAAGCGCTATGTGAACATTTCAGTATTTGGGAAAAAAGACAAAACGGGACCGTTGATGGCTCCAATAGCTGATTCAATAAAATAAAATCAATAAATGTCTGGGAAATATTTTTTATTGATTTTACTGCTTTTTTTTGCTCATATTTCTATTGCCCAAAGGTTACCCAATGATACAAGTTCCCCAGAAGGCAAACGTATTGATATACTTTTTGCTGATCGGTATAATTACCAAAAGTTAGACTCTTTGAATGAGTTTGTATCGCTTGCGGGTAAAGTAAAAGTTCAACAGGATAAAATCATATTTTATGCAGACAGCGCAGTTTTAAATAGACAGCTGAATATTTTAGAAGCATTTGGAAATGTTCATATCAATGATGCTGATAGCATACATACTTACGCACAATACCTTCGTTATTTAGGCAAAGAAAAAAAAGCATTCCTAAAAAATAAAGTTAGACTAACTGATGGTAATGGAGTGCTTACGACAGATGAATTAGAATATGATGCAACAATTAAAATTGGTACTTATTTAAGGGGTGGCAAATTGGTAAATAAAAAGTCTACGCTAACAAGTACAGAAGGCTATTATTATGGAGATACTAAAGACGTCATTTTTAAACGTAAAGTAGTTATGATAGATCCTGATAATAAAATTACAGGAGATACTTTACAATATAATACGAGCACTGAAATAACAACGTTCACCTCTCCTACTATCGTGTATAATATTAAAGATAAGCGAACCATAAAAACGAGAGAAGGTTTTTATGATATGAAGAATAAGAAAGCTGAATTATATAAACGTTCTATCATAGAAGATAGCGCTGCAATTTTTACCGCAGATGATATGGCTTTTGATGATTCTACAGGGTTAGGAGAATTTAGGGGAAATGCAGTGTATAAGAGTAAAGATACTGCTCAAGGTTTTGATATGATTGCGAATAATATCAGAACGAATAAAAAAAATAATTCGATGGTAGCTACCCAAAAACCATTGCTTTTAATTAAACAAGGGGTTGATACTATTTATATTACTGCAGATACTTTGTACTCCGCTAAGTTATCAGATTTAAAAAAGTCGCGTCTTGTTCCTAGTATTAGAGATTCATCCAGGGTTGACTCTATCAAGAAAAATATAATTACTTCTAACAAAGAAGTAGAAGATAGTTCTGACAAATTTTTTGAGGCATATTACAATGTAAAAGTATTTTCAGATTCTTTACAAGCAGTTGGAGATAGTTTGTTTTATTCGCTCAAGGATTCAGTATTTAGATTATTTAAAAAGCCAATAGTTTGGGCCCAAGAAAATCAAATTTCTGGAGATACGATATACTTGTACATTCAAAACAAAAAACCAGAACGATTATATGTTTTTGAAAACAGTATGGCTATTAATAAAGTAGATAGTTCTGTTTATTTTAATCAATTAAGGGGAACAACCATTAATGCCTTGTTTCTTGATGGAAAGATTAATTCGATGCGAGCAAAAGGGAATGCAGAAAATGTGTATTATGCTACAGACGAGGATAAAAGTTTTATCGGGGTAAATAAGTCCACCGCTGATATTATTGACGTCTTTTTTGACGATAGCAAACCTCAAAAAGTGGTGTTTCTAAGAAATCTAGATGGGACTACGTACCCCATGCGATTGACCAATCATGAGGAGCTAAAAATCAGGGGATTTAAATGGCAAGATGCATTAAGACCCAAATCAAAATATGAACTTTTAATGTTTAAATAACATTATATGGCAGCTAGAAAAATGGTGAGAAGAGTATTTATTGATCCGTTGCAAACCTTTATACACGATAGTAGGTCAATAGGTATTGTTTTGTTATTTGCCACTGCGCTTTCAATTTTATTAGCAAATATTCCAGCTGTATCAGATTCATATATTTCACTATTTCATTGGAGTTTAGATGGAACCACCGAGCATGCAATTGAATGGGGATTCTTACATCTACCTAATTCATTAATGGTTATGATTAATGATTTACTCATGGCTGTATTCTTTTTTATTGCAGGGATGGAAATAAAAAGGGAGTTAGTCTCTGGTGAATTGGCTTCTTTGAAACAATCAATACTCCCTGTGGTAGCAGCTTTGGGCGGAATGATCGTACCGGCTTTAATTTATAGTCAGTTTAATAGAGGTACACATTATATGCACGGTTGGGCAGTGCCAATGGCTACTGATATTGCTTTTACATTGGGTATTGCTTCATTGTTAGGTAATCGAGTTCCGGTTGCGTTAAAAGTATTTATAACCGCCCTTGCTATCATAGATGACTTGGGTGCTATTATTGTAATTGCATTGTTTTATGGAGGACAGTTAAATATCATTTATTTAATACTTAGTTTATTAATCTTGCTTACACTTTTAGCACTCAAAAAAAATAGATCAAAGCTAGGATGGTATACTTGGTTACTTGGTATTGCTTTATGGTATGCAATGTTTAATTCTGGCATACATGCAACAGTTGCTGGTGTTTTGTTTGCGTTTACCATACCGGTTAAAAAACTGGCAGATTTAGAATTAAAATTTCATACCCCTGTTTATTTTATCATTATGCCCATTTTTGCTTTAGCAAATACTGCAATTATTTTGCCAGAAGGTGGGTTGGGGGCTTTAAATAATTCTTTTTCTTGGGGGATTATGGCTGGTTTATTTTTAGGGAAACCTCTCGGAATTTGTTTGGCCTGTTATTGGATGATAAAGCAGAAATGGGCTACACTGCCAACTAATACTAATTGGCATCAATTAACTGGAGCAGGTATATTAGCAGGCATAGGATTTACCATGAGTATTTTTATTTCAATGCTTGCATTTAAGGATTCTGCCTCACAAGACATTGCTAAAATAGCAGTTCTCATTAGTTCTGTACTTTCTATGATTGTTGGGTATTTATGGTTGGCGGCAAAAAAATAAATTTGCTATTTGCGCCATTCAAAAAAGAAAGTGCTACCTACTTCCACACTGCTTTCAACCCTGATTTTACCTCCCTGCTCTTCTACCAACATTTTTAATAAATTTAGGCCAACACCTGTGCTTGAATCTGCTGAAGATTTATTATCAGTAGTTTCGAAAAGTTTGAAAATTTTACCATGATCAGCTTTTGATATTCCTTGCCCATTATCCTTTACATAAAATTCATAAAACTCATTTGTGCTATAATTTAAGCCAATGTAAACTTCAGGATTTTGTTTGTTATTGTATTTAATTGCATTGGTGATTAAATTTTGAAGAACCTGTTGAAGTTTAATTTTTTTTGTTCTTAATATCGGTAGTGTTTTTTCAACAGTAATATTAATTCTTTTCGGAAGAACTAATATTTGAATTATTTCATTTACTAACTTAAAACTGTCTACTTCTTCAATTGTTTGTTCATTCAAACTTTTTCTAGAGTAATCTAAAATAGATTCAATCATACCAGTGAGTTTACTAGAAGCATTATAAATGATACTGGCATTTTCAAGTAATTCTGGTTCTTTAATGATTAATTCATCCTTCTGCATCATATCTGCCAACATCGCTATAGTTGCAATAGGTGATTTTAAGTCATGAGAAACAGTAAAGACAAATCGTTCTAATTGTTTATTTACCAATTCAATTTCTTGCAAACTAATTTTAAGCTTCTGTTGCGCTAAATATAGTCTTTCGAATACGTTTACTTTGGCTCTTGTAATATTGATGTCAAGTGGTTTTTGTAAATAATCTACAGCACCCTCTTCAAATCCTTTTAAGACGAATTTTTCCTCTTTGCTAATTGCAGTCACAAAGATGACCGATAAATGTTGGGTTTTTTTATTTAATTGAAGCATTTGCGCAACTTCAAAACCATCCATATCGGGCATTTGAACATCTAATAAAACCAAGCCGATATCTTCATGTTTTAGTGCCAACTTTAAAGCTTCATTTCCTGAATTAGCTTTTAAAAATCGACGGCCTGGTTTCTCTAATATTTCTTCTAAAGCAATTAAATTTTCTGGTCTATCGTCTACCAATAAAATTAAAAATTGGTCTTTTTGATAATCATGCTCCATATTCGTAAAGTTGAATTACTTTATTGGGATAACCACAATTTGATTAAAGTAAGTAGTTTTTGTATATCAACTGGTTTTGTAATATAATCGGAAGCTCCTGCTGCGATACATTTTTCACGATCACCAGCCATAGCTTTCGCTGTTAAAGCAATAATTGGTAGCTGCGTTAGGTTGAGGGTTTGCCTAATATGTTTCATTGCTTCATAGCCGTCCATTTCAGGCATCATAATGTCCATTAATACCAATTGTGTATCTAGATTTTGTTTCAATATCTCTAAAGATTCTTTGCCATCTGATGCACTAACTATTTCTGCTTGTTCGGCTTCCAACGCAGTACTTAAAGCATAAACATTACGCATATCATCATCTACAATCAGAATCTTTCTACCTGCAAGGTTTTTAATAGTGGGTTTGTCATGATCAATAGGATGATTAGCTTGATTCTCGTGCTGTTTAAGTTTGTAGAGAAACTGTTCTATTTCACTTATTAATTTGATATCAGCCGAAGAAGAGTTTTTGACGATACTTTCCGATATTGTTTTTAAATATGTTTCTTCATCAGTAGAAATATGGCTATTGGTAAGTAATATAATAGGTGTTTGTTGTGCATTTAATTCAGTCTTCCATGAATGAAAAGCCGCACTATGAATGAAATTGTTTTCGGACAAATCAATAATGATACAGTCTACTCTAACTTGACTAGCTTTTAATTTTCCGTCTTCAACAGAAGATGCACTTATAAAAGACACTTCCTTGTACTTCTGCTGAAATAATTCCTGAATATGTATATGTTTTAAATGTTCACTAGAAATAAGCAGTACATTTTTGAAGTGTTGTTTTAGGTAATGACTTATTTTACTGAATGCGAGGTCTAGCCCTTCAAGATTGATTGGTTTCTTAACATAGGCCAAAGCTCCACCGCCATTAAATCGATTATCATCAAATGCTGATATAATGTGCACAGGTATATGTTTGGTATTGGCATCTTCTTTAAGAATTTTCAATAAAGACCATCCATCAAGAATCGGAAGCTGAACATCTAAAATAATGGCATTCAATCGAAACTTCTTGGCATATAATAAACCTTCGTCACCTTGTAGCGCAACAATGGTCTTGAATTTTTTATTTCTTGCAAAGTCTCGAACAATTGTTGCAAAATTGATATCATCTTCAATAATCAAGACTACTTCGTCGGTTTCATTGATATTATTTCGGTCATCTATTACTTTATTTTGTTCTTCAACATCATTTAGAGAAGGTGCGGCAGTTGTTTTTAATGCCTCTTTTTTTACTTCCGTAGTTTCAATTATTTCTATAGGAATAATGAGCGTGAATTCACTTCCTTCACCTTCATTGCTCTGAACATCAATTTCTCCGCCTAATAATTTAGAAAGATGTTTGCTAATGGACAATCCTAAACCAGTGCCACCAAATTTCCTACTAGTAGACCCATCCGCTTGTTGGAAAGCCTCAAATATTAATTGCTGTTTTTCTAAAGAGATTCCAATTCCGCTGTCTTTGACTGATATACTTAATTTATTAGCGTTTTTATTATTCAATTTAAACTGGAGAGTTACTTTGCCTCCTTCTGGAGTAAACTTAAATGCATTGGATAAAAGATTTTTAATAATTTGTTCCAATCTCTGAATATCTGTTTTAATGAAACTTGGGATGGTAGGATCTTTTATGATTTTGAATTCAACATTTTTTTGAGCTGCAACCACTGAAAATAATTGTTGTAAATCTGCGATGATTGTATCTGGCTTTATCTCTTCTATTGTTAAATCAATCTTTCCTGCCTCAATTTTTGAAAGGTCTAGTATATCATTAATTAATTTTAATGAATCTGATCCTGATCGGTGAATAATGGTGGCATATTCTATTTGCTTAGGTGTTAAATTTTTAGGGTTATTATCGGATAATAACTTTGCTAGAATTAATACACTATTCAATGGAGTTCTTAATTCATGCGACATATTTGCCAAGAATTCAGACTTGTATTTGCTCGTTTCTTGTAATTCCTGTGCCTGCCTACTTAACTCATTATTGGTTTGACGAAGTTCTTCTTGTTGCTTAACTAAACTTTCTTTGTGTTCTTGAACCTCATCCAATAATGTATTGATTTTAGCCCTAGCCTGCTGCGCCTGAATGGCAGATGCTACATTATGTGAAATATTTTCTAATAGATTTTTCTGGTGGGTAGAAAACTCACCAAATATGCCTAACTCAATTAATCCTTTCAGTTCATTGTCTAACCACAATGGCATGCATAGGATTTCTCCCCTACCCCTCATATCACCCAATGATGTTTCGACATGCCAATAATCAGCTGGAACATCTGAAATACTAACCGCTGATTTTTGTAATGCTGCATTTCCAATAATACCTTCCCCTAATTTAAAACCAATTTTTGCATCTGAAGACACAGCAACACCAGCAGTCATTTCTAATAAATCTGCCGTTTCATTTTTAATATAAATTACTCCAGCAGGTACTTCTAAATAACTTACCACAGATCTAATTACATTGTTAGAAAGGGTTGCCAATGAATTGGATTTTTGTATTTGGTCGTTAATAAAACTAACTCCTTCTAATAGCTTATTTTTTTCAGATGCCACCTGATTAATTTCTTCCATTTTAACAACAGTTTCTTTCAGGCGTTTCTCTGATCTAAACCTACTTTTGAGTGTTGCTACAACAGCGTTTACTAAAATCAATACAATTACAATGAGTAAAACAACTCCTCCTAAAATGATTTTAGTTGATGATGAAAAAGAATCTTGAATACTTTTTTCTGTTGAATCCAAATCATAAATCAAAACACGTTTTACTTGATCTATTATAAGCAATACTGCATTTACCAATTGCCCTTCTGCTCTAATCTTTACATTTGGGTTAGTATTGTCATTGGTATTCATTTTGATTTGATCTTTTTCCCAAAACAATACCAATCTGGTAATTGCAGTATCTAGAGAGGAAATCCGATCAATTAATGCTGGATTTTCTGGTAGTTCTAAATATAATTTTGTCATTATTGGTTTAATACTTGCCGCTGAAATGGAGAAATTTGCAATGGCCGTATCATTTCTAGTAATCCAATAATTTAGTCGGTTATTTCGCATCCGCGATACATTGTACTGTAAGTCTTGAATATCTGTAATTGATTTTTTTAACTTAATTAATTGGTTGGTTTTATCTACCTGGGTATTCAGTGTTTCGATAGAAAAAAAACCAACTAATAAAACTAAAATGATTGAAATGGCTAATCCTGAATACAGCTTAAAGGGGATATTTTTCTTCATTGCCAACTTATAATTGAATTATAACAGTATATTGTTCCTAAGTTATTATAATTAATAATTGAGTACTGATTTATGTTTAGTTATTTGTAATTTGTAGTAGAAATACTACAAGCATCCTATGCATAATACTACAAATTTGATGTGAGATAGATAGAAAGTGAATTGTTGATTATTTTAAGTAATATGTATGTAATGAAAAGGTGCAATAAAATAAATGTTTTTTGCTGCCATTTGTTTTTTATCACAATGATTGGATTGCCCTGTTTTTGTTTTTCACAAAAGCAACAAAACGATACAAGTGCCATTTCTAAAACTGCTAATAAACTGCTTAATAAAATCGTTAAATCAATATCTGTATCCAATCCTGTATCAGGCATTCCTAATAATTCAGCCGAAAAAAATGCAATTGAATTTGAACCATATGAGGGTAGGTTTATTCGGAATATAAGTATTTCTAAAATTGCATTTAATAAATTATTGAATGACACTTCTGTGAACAATCCTAATTTCTTTAATCAAATCGGAAATAAATTACACTCCAAAACCAATCATTATGTAATTCTTAAAAATCTTTTTTTTAAATCAGGGGAAAGAGTAGAACCCAATTTATTTTCTGATAATGAAAAGTTTTTACGAGACCTCACTTTTTTACAAGATGCTAGAATACTTATTCAACCAATTGCCAATAATGAGGATGAAGTTGATGTAGTGATTTTAGTAAAAGACGTATTCCCTATTGGAGGAAGTGTTTCTGAGGTAAATACTAATTTATTGGATCTTGAAGTAAACAATGATAACCTTTTTGGGTCGGGCAATCGTTTAAGGATAAGACAACTTCTAGATAAAAGAAGGAATCCCAATTATGCTTATGGAATTGAGTTTTTATCACGAAATATAGCGGGTAGTTTTTTAAATATTGCTGCTGGAATTAATTTCGAACGTCCAACATTCAATGCTGCCAAAAGAGAAGAAAACGCTTATTTTATTCGAGGCGATTTACCGCTTGTTAGCCCATATCATCCATATACTGGTGGTTTTGAATTATCTCTTAATAATACACAAAATGCATATTCATCGGATTCATTGTATAATCAACAGTTACGCTATGGTTACTACAATGCAGATCTTTGGATGGGTTATAGCTTGGGTGCAAAGGAAAGAATGTTAGATAATTTAGATACCAGAAAAAGAGAAATTATTTCTGCAAGATTGGTAAACAAATATTTTACAACTAGGCCGGATACTTTAAACACAATTTATGATAGCCGATACAATGATATTACAGGGATATTATTTTCTTACACTGTGTTTGAACGTGATTTTTATCATACCAATTTTATTTACGGATTTGGTAGAAACGAAGATTTGCCAGAGGGCTTTAGTTTTTCTATTACAGGTGGTTGGGCCGATAGACAAGATGTTTCCAGATTTTATTTTGGAGCAGAGTACCAACGAAGTTATTTTAATAACAAAAAAACATTTTTAAATTATACTTTGAAAGCTGGTGGATACCTGAATAAAACTAGTCCAGAAGATATTTCTGGTTTAGCTAGTGTAGAGTTAATTACTCCATTAAAAAGACTTAAAAGAAAAAATTGGTTTATTAGACACTTTTTAAGTGGAAGTGTTACTTTACAAAAATCGATTCGGTTGAACGATCCCTTACAGGTTTCTAGTATTTTTGGAATTCCTAAAATTAGAAATACCAGAATTGATGGAACTGCAAGAATAACTATTAATGCAGAATCCGTATTATACAACACATTCAAATTGGTAGGGTTTAATTTTGCCCCTTTTGTTTTTAGCAATATATCTTATCTAAAACTTTCAGCCTCAGATCCAGCAGAAGGTGCAGTTTATAGTGCTTTAGGAGCCGGGTTAAGAACTAGAAATGAAAACCTTGTTTTTGGAACCATAGAATTGAAAGCATATTACTTTCCTAAAGTGGTAGAAAATATGAATAGTTTTAATATTAGTGTTTCCTCCAACTTAAGATTTAGATTTCAGACCGATTTAATCCGAAAACCTGATTTTGTTGTTGTAAATTAGAATGAACAATTTTTTCCATTAAACGTTAAAGAATAACATTATGAAAAATTTATCTACTGCAATTTTTGTTGCAACAAGCCTACTAGTTAGTAGCATTTCATTTGCGCAGGATGCGCCAAAACCAAAGCCAAGTCCATTAACTGAAACCAATTCAGTTTTATCTAATGGCACTTCAGTGAGTATTAAATATAGCCAACCCTCTTTAAAGGGAAGAACTCCTGGGAAAGATATAGAGCCGATGATGGGTAAAATATGGAGAGCTGGTGCAAACGATGCTACGGTATTTGAAATTAGCAAGGATGTAAAAATTAATGGTCAAACCCTAGCTGCTGGAAAATATGCTTTTTTTACACTACAAAATGAAAAAGGCACTACCCTGATTTTTAACAAAACTTGGAAACAATGGGGTGCATTTCAATATAAAGAAGCAGAAGATGCTTTAAGAATTTCCGCTAAACAATCTGTTGCTGCTGAACCTTCTGAGAAGTTAACCTATACCATCTCAAACAAAGGCTTGGTGAATCTAAAGTGGGGCACGATCAATATTGAATTTACTGTAGAATAATGTTGAATGGTACAAGCGTATAATTTTTTAGCTAGTTGGCAATTGTTTCCAGAGAAATGTACTTTTGAAAATGGCCTAGCACCTAAAAGTGGGAATTATAAAATTGAAAGCATTGAAAATGGCCAAGCATTAAGTATTAGTATCAATTGGGTCAGTTTAGAAAACGAAGCATTTTATACGCAGTATCGAATCATTCCTAATGACGAATTGCTCAGTTTAGAAAATAATGAATTAGCCAATCAAGTACAAGCAAGTATTACAAATGCTTCAACCTTGGTAGCTGTTTTTTACAAGGATAATTTACAAGTACTTCGAGTAGTTCATGAAATTATGCCCAATGGGTACATGAAAATCACACAAGAAGGGTTCGATAATCATAGTAAGGAGTTTAAGAATATAGAAGTATACCATAAGCAACTCAGTGTACTTCCATATTCTGCTTCTGTTGCAGGAGTGGCCATTAGGCCAACCAAAGAAGGCGTTATAAAACATAAAGCCCTCAGTGCAATGGAAGACCAAACCAATATGCAGTTAGATCAAATAAGGCAACAAATAGAACTCTTGGCTAGGCAAGCACAAGAAATTAGAAAACGTAAAGAGCTTAGTATGATTATATACGAGGCTAAGTTGAATTTTAAGCCACAAATAGGGCAAGTATATCACTTATACGAGAAAAGAGATAATTCACATTTACTTTCTTTAGTTGCCCCTCAAGAATGGGGTACCCATGGACCATTCAAACAATTTGTATCATCAGTAAAATTATTAGCTGATCATACTTGGGTGGAAGTATCTTAAAATAAATCAAGTATAAAAAAATGTCCCGATATATCGGGACATTTTTTTGAATATTATACCAATCGAAAAAAACTAGCTGGCTAGTCTTTTGCTAAGCTCGGCGTCAATTGCGTCTAAAAATTCTTCAGTATATAAATAATGTTCTCCATGATTTACTTTGTTTCCATAAATACAAACTGCTAAATCTTTAGTCATTTTTCCTGACTCAACTACATCAACACATACTTTCTCTAAAGTTTGACAGAAGTTAATCAAGTCTTGATTATGGTCTAATTTGCCACGGAATTCTAATCCTCTTGTCCAAGCAAAAATGGATGCAATTGGGTTGGTGGAGGTTGGATTTCCTTTTTGGTGCTCTCTATAATGACGTGTAACCGTTCCGTGTGCTGCTTCCGCTTCCATTACGGTACCATCAGGGGTTACCAATGTAGACGTCATCAATCCCAAAGAACCAAACCCTTGTGCAACGGTATCACTTTGTACGTCGCCATCGTAATTTTTACAAGCCCAAACAAAATTACCATTCCACTTTAAAGCAGAGGCAACCATATCATCTATTAAGCGGTGCTCATAAGTAATACCTGCTTCTGTAAATAATTGCTTGAATTCTGCTTGGTAGATGTCTTCAAAAATATCTTTGAATCTACCGTCGTATTTCTTTAAAATGGTGTTCTTAGTAGAAAGATATAAAGGCCATTTTTTTGACAATGCTTGGTTAAAACAAGCTCTTGCAAAACCTTTAATGCTTTCATCGGTATTGTACATTGCTAACGCAACTCCGTCACCTTTAAAATTGTACACTTCAAATTCTTGAACTGTTCCATCTTCCCCTTCAAATTTAACAGTCAATTTCCCTTTCCCTTTTGTAACAAAATCAGTTGCACGATATTGGTCACCAAATGCATGTCTACCAATACAAATTGGTGCTGTCCAGTTTGGAACCAATCTTGGTACATTCGAACATACAATTGGCTCTCTAAAAACGGTACCATCTAAAATATTGCGGATAGTGCCATTCGGGCTCTTCCACATTTGTT
Organism: Sediminibacterium sp. FEMGT703S; assembly: GCA_002786355.1. Lineage (GTDB taxonomy): Bacteria > Bacteroidota > Bacteroidia > Chitinophagales > Chitinophagaceae > Sediminibacterium. Next base: position 19,484 of record PGCO01000002.1, on the reverse strand, counting down.
TCAATTTGAATTCTTTAACTCTTTGTTCATCTGGGGTAATGGTTGCACATTTAATACCTACACCATATTGCTTAATGGCATGAGCAGCATCAACGGTTACTTGGTCATCAGTTTGATCACGGTATTCCATCCCCAAATCATAATACTTTATATCTAATTCTAGGTAAGGTAAGATCAACTTGTCTTTAATGAATTTCCAGATAATTCTAGTCATTTCATCACCATCCAGTTCAACTACAGGATTGGAAACTTTAATTTTTTGGGCCATAATTTGATTTTAATTTGTTGATTTCAGAGGGCAAATATATTACATTATTAGGGAATGACCTTTTCAGAAACATTCACAATCAAAACCGGAATTGTTAATTGATGTCTTACATCTTCAATCGTTTCGCCAAAAACATAGTCTTTTAAGCCACTGTGCCGATGGGCACCCATAATTAACATTTCAGCTTTGGATTCGGTAACTAATCGAACGATTTCTTTCACTCGATGGGTATACCCTAGCATTGCCTTGGCATTGTACCCTTTTAGGGTTAATTGATTCACATAATTGTCTAATCTTTCTTTGTCTTTTCTTGTTTCGGCGTCATCGCTAGAATAATTAGAATAACGTGCGGAAACGCTCTCAACAATATGAATTAAGACATATTCAACTGCTGTATTCCCTTGTGCCAAAGCATGTGCAATTAGTTTTTCATCTGCTTTTGTAAAATCTAAAGCAACTGCAATTGTTTGTACTTTATTAATTGACAAATTTTCTAATAATACAGCTTCTCCGTATAAAGTGTCGGTGGATTGTTTCTTCTTTTGATTGATTAGCGGATAAAAAGTCATCGTTAAAAACAACCAAATAAAAAGCAGAATAACAATAATGATTGCACCCTTGGCAATCCAATGGATATCGGTATTAAAAATGGATAATGTTTCATCTGCTACCAGATTGACATTTAAAAAAACGAGGATTATGGCTACTAACCAAGAAACAATTTTTGTTTTGGTACCAATAGCAAAATCGCCCATAGTGGCTTTATTACTAACAAAATGGATCAATGGAATTACTGCAAATCCTAGTTGAAGACTTAAAATAACTTGACTAAAAATCAATAAATCATCTACTTTGTCTTCGCCGTAAATTAAGATTACAAAAACTGCTGGAACAATTGCAATTAAACGGGTTAGCAATCTTCTTAACCATGGATTGATCCTTAAATGTAAATAGCCTTCCATCACTATTTGACCAGCCATCGTACCCGTAATTGTTGAACTTTGTCCTGCAGCTATTAGCGCAACTGCAAATAAAATGGGTGCAAGTGAAGAGCCTAGCAATGGTTCTAATAAACGATGTGCATCTTCAATTTTAGCTACTTCGGTGTTACCCGTTTTATAAAATACAGTAGCAGCCAACACTAATATGGCTGTATTTACTAAGAAAGCAGCATTTAAAGCAATAGTGCTATCGATCAGATTATATTTAATAGCCGACTTAATCCCCTTTTTATCAGGGTTAATTTTTCGAGTTTGTACCAATGCAGAGTGCAAATACAAGTTATGGGGCATTACAGTGGCGCCAATAATACCAACTGCAATATATAATGCACCATTGTCTAACATCCCAGGAACCAATCCGCCTACCACATCTCCCATTGCAGGCTGAGCAATTAAAATTTGCACTAAAAAAGACATTCCAATGATGGCAACAAGGGCAATAATAAAGGCTTCTAATTTTCTAATACCCCAGCGTTGTAAAAAAAGAAATAGAAATGTATCTAATACAGTAATAGCCGTACCCCAAATAATGGGTAATCCTGTTAATAAATGAATACCAATGGCCATTCCCAATACTTCAGCTAAATCACAAGCCGCAATGGCCAGTTCGGCTAAAATGTATAAACAAAAATTTACGAGTGGTGGGTAGGTTTCACGATTGGCCTGCGCTAAATCTCTTCTTCTTACAATACCTAAACGAGCACTCAAACTCTGTAATAGTAATGCCATTAAGTTACTCATTAATAGCACCCAAATTAATTGATATCCAAATTTAGCACCACCTTGCAAATCGGTCGCCCAATTGCCGGGATCCATATATCCAACACTAACCAAATATGCAGGCCCAATATATGCCAGTATTCTTCTCCACCCTTTTCTAGGAACAGTAGTATCAACGGTTTCGTGAACTTCACTTAACGACTGTTCAGCATTGCTTACTCTCATAGTTAGTTTGTTTTACGAATAAATGCTGTGCCAGTTTAGCACTAATATTTACTAAAATTTGATTATTAATTTTTACTTCAATTGAATCATCGAAAGGGAATATTTGCTCTACTATAATGCTCGATCCCAATTCAATATTTTTATGCCTTAAGAGCGCAAGCATATCGGCAGATTGACTTCCCACAGCAGAAATTTCCCCAACGGTATGCATCGGGAATTTGGTGAGATTAATTTGTTCTTGAACGGGCATTTTACCGTTGGCATCAGGAATAGGATCACCATGTGGATCAAATTTTGGATTCCCTAAAAAGTCATCAAGGTGGTTGATCAGTTGATTACTTTGAATATGTTCAAGCTGCTCGGCCACTTCGTGTACTTCATCCCATTTAAATTGTAGAATATTTACTAAAAAAGTTTCCCATAAGCGATGTTTACGAATAATACTCAATGCGGTTTTTTTGCCTTCTTGATTTAATTTGAATCCTTTGTATTTTTCGTAAACCAATAATTTTTTCAATTTTAATTTCTTCAACATATCTGTGACAGATGCTGCAGAAGTTTGTAATGTAACTGCTACCGAATTGGTATTGACCATTTTATCATGGGCTTGTAATTGGTAAATGGTTTTGATATAATTTTCTTCCGTAGCAGTAAAAGACATCTTTAAAATTAATTTTAGACAAATCTAAAAAATAAGCAGGGTATTATCAAACAAATATGAACCCAATGGCCAAAAGGCTTATTTTTATAAAAATATATATGCAATGAAACTTGCTAATTATGTAGTAATCACCTGCTTGTTGGCAATTGGATTATTTAGCTGTAATTCGTCACCCATAGATTTATCTGGTAAAACCGCTGTTAAAGAGAAGGATTTTCTAGCTGTATTCAAACCTATACCCCTACCTTTTTCTGTAGCGGATACGAATATTGATGCTAAAGCGGATACTTTGATTATCGGCAAAGAAGTATTCAAACAATTCTATCCTGATAGTGCATTCAGCAATATTATGGGTAAAACAAAAGTATACACTATACACCCAATCGGATTAATTGATAAAGAGAAAGAAAAATATTTATTACTTGTAATAAAAGAGAATAAGCGCAAGAAAAGACTGGTCGTTTTAGTGACTAACGAAAAAAATCAATTTCTCGCTAGCAAAGAATTATTAAACAATTTTGAGGGAACAGAATACCATCGTTTTTTATCAATTAATAAAGAGCCCACTTTTTTAATCAGCAGAGAAAAAATGGGAAAAGCAAATGATATGCTTTTTACACGTGCAGGCTGGGTATATAACGATGCAGGTTTTTTTATGGTAGTCATTAATGATTCTAATGAAGATCCTTCCAAAACGGCTGTAATTAATCCTTTAGATACTTTACCTAAATTGAATAAATTCAGTGGAGACTATATTAAAGACAAAAATAATTATGTTTCCATACGCGATGGGAAAGATCAGAATACCTATCAATTTTTTATTTTGTTTGAGAAATCAAATGGCGCCTGTAAAGGCGAATTAAAAGGAGAATTTAAATTAATAAAACCAGCAGAAGGTTTGTATTCTAAAAACGGAGATCCCTGTTTAATCGATTTTCTTTTTACCAGTAACCAATTAAAAATAAAAGAACAAGGAAGCTGTGGCAACCACAGAGGTATTAAATGTTATTTTGATGATCGTTATACCAAAAAGCGGGAACCCAAAAAAAAGAAAGTGAATAAACGTTAGTTAGTGTAAAATTTACATTATCATATTTTAGCCTTATATTGCCATACCAATTTTTAACTAAACAAGTACCAATGAATTTTAGAAGTTACCAAGTCCCTTATCAAATTAACGAGCAGTACGCAAAAAAAGCAGCGTATTTCTCTATGGAATTCGCCATACATCAACCATTAAAAATATACAGCGGAGGTCTTGGATACCTAGCCGGCTCTCACTTACGCAGTGCATACGAATTACGTCAGAACATGATAGGCGTAGGCATTTTATGGAAGTACGGTTATTATGATCAAGCTAGAAACCAAGATCAAACATTGCAAGTAACTTTCATGGAAAAAATTTACAGTTTCCTAGAAGATACCGGCATTAAATTTCAAATTTTAATACACGAGCATCCAGTTTGGGTTAAAGCGTATTATTTAAATCCTGAAACATTTAATAGTGCTCCCCTATTTTTATTGAGTACAGATTTACCTGAGAACGATTATGTTTCTCAAACCATTACCCACCGTTTATATGATGCCAACGTTGCAACTAAAGTGGCACAATTTATTTTATTGGGTGTGGGTGGAGCAAAGCTAATAGATGAATTAGGCTTTAATCCAGACGTTTATCACCTCAACGAAGCACATGGCATTTCTTCAGCATTTTATTTGTTGAATAAATTTAAAAGTGTACAAAAAGTAAAAGAACATTTAGTATTTACTACACATACTCCAGAAGAAGCAGGTAACGAAAAGCACGATATTTATTTGTGTCATAAAATGAGTTATTTCTGTGGATTAAGTATTGATGAAGTAAGAAAGTTAACAGGTATAACAGATGACCAATTTAATCACTCTTTAGCAGCCTTAAGGTTTGCAAGAAAGGCGAATGGAGTATCTGCATTACATGGAGAAGTGAGTAGAGAAATGTGGAAGAATTTCGAAGGCATCTGCCCTATTACTTCTATTACCAATGCACAAAACTGGCGTTATTGGGCCGATAAGCAAATGTATCGTGCCATGGAAGATGGCAATGACGAAGTATACGATGATCGTAAAAAGTTCTTAAAAAAGAGAGCGTTCGAAATTGTTGCAGACCAAACGGGTAAAGTATTTGATCCGAATGTGTTAACCATTGTTTGGGCAAGACGTTTTGCAGGCTATAAGCGTGCAGATATGCTTACCTATGATATGGAGCGTTTTGAAAAAATGTTAAGCAATACCAAACATCCCGTTCAAATTATTTGGGCTGGTAAACCTTATCCAGTAGACTATCCAGCCATTTCTCAGTTCAATAATTTGGTGCATTTGAGTAAGAATTATAAAAATGTAGCCGTAGTTATAGGATATGAATTAGCCTTAAGTAAGCGTTTAAAACAAGCTTCCGATATTTGGTTAAATAATCCAAGAGTTCCAAGAGAAGCTTCTGGAACAAGCGGTATGACTGCTGCAATGAATGGTGCTGTAAACTTTTCTACCGATGATGGATGGATACCAGAATTTGTAAATCATGGTAATAATGGATTTGTGGTTCCTAAAGCAGACTATGCCAATATGACTACCCATGATCAAGATGAATATGACTTGAACAAGGCATATGAAATTTTAGAGCAGCAAATTATTCCATTGTATTATGAAGACCATGATACTTGGAGACAAATCATGAAAAACGGAATGCGTGATGTTCGTTTCCAATTTGACAGTAATAGAATGGCCCACGAGTACTACGAAATCATGTACAAATAAGCTTTTCCAGATACATTTAAATACCCTCCCCATAACGGAGGGTATTTTTTTAACCTTTCCCACTTAGTTTTGTTATATTAACATGAAGCATAAAATAGTTATAGCAATTACCGGTGCAAGCGGATCCATCTATGCAAAAGGAATATTAGATAAATTAGTACAATGCATGGATCAGGTTGAAGCAGTAGGAATTGTTATGAGTAAAAATGCCAAGGATGTTTGGGAAACAGAATTGGGAAATCAGTCATATAAAAACTATCCATTTTCATTTTACGAAAAACAAGACTTTTTTGCTCCTTTTGCATCAGGATCAGCACAGTACAAAACCATGATTGTAGTGCCTTGTAGTATGGGTACCATGGGTAGGATTGCAGCTGGCATAAGCGATGATTTACTCACTAGAGCAGCAGATGTAATTTTGAAAGAGCGAAGAAAGCTCATTTTAGTTGCAAGAGAAACCCCCTATAATTTAATTCATATAAGAAATATGGAGACCATCACTTTAGCGGGTGGTATTATTTGTCCTGCTACGCCCTCTTTCTATAGCAAACCCAGTACCATTGAAGAAGTTGCAGCTACAGTGGTAGATCGAGTATTAGACTTGGCGGGGATAGAAGTAAAAAGTTATCGCTGGGGGAAATAAAAATTATTTACCTATCTATATTTTAAAAGCCCGATAAAATACTTTATCGGGCTTTTAATTATGCTTATTGAAGATGAAATTAAGATTCGGCTTTCGCTTCTTGCTCTTCAATTCTAGATTTATAACTGAATTGAATCAAGCTGGTTTCTTTATTTAAATCGGCTATCAATATATCTCCTTGTTTGATAGACATTTTCATAATTTCTTCAGCCAAAGGATCTTCCAAGTATTTCTGAATGGCCCTATGGAGCGGTCTTGCGCCAAATTGCACATCGTACCCTTTCTCTGCAATAAAGTCTTTCGCTTCAGCAGTTAACTCTAATTCAAATCCAAGGTTTTGTAATCGCTTAGAAACACCCTTCATCAAGATATCAATGATATTGAAGATATTCTCTTTCGTTAAAGAATTAAAGACAACTACATCATCAATTCTATTTAAGAATTCAGGAGAAAATGTTTTCTTTAATGCTTTCTCAATAACAGCTTTATTATTTTCCTCAGCATTCTGCATTCTAGTAGCAGTAGCAAATCCTACACCATCCCCAAACTCTTTCAATTGCCTTACGCCAATATTAGAAGTCATGATGATCATGGTATTCTTAAAATCAACTTTACGCCCTAATCCATCCGTTAATTGCCCATCATCTAATACTTGCAATAAAATATTGTAAATATCAGGATGTGCTTTTTCAATTTCATCTAATAAGATAACAGAGTATGGCTTTCTTCTTACTTTTTCGGTTAATTGGCCACCTTCTTCATAACCTACATATCCTGGAGGCGCTCCAATCAATCTACTTACCGTAAATTTTTCCATGTATTCGCTCATGTCAATTCTGATTAAAGAATCTTCTGAATCGAACATATAACGCGCCAAAGAACGGGCTAATTCTGTTTTACCAACTCCTGTAGGGCCTAAGAAAATAAATGTACCAATTGGTTTTTTAGGGTCTTTCAATCCCACCCTATTTCTTTGAATGGCCCTAACTACTTTTTGAATGGCTTCATCCTGACCAATTACCATTCCTTTCATGTCTTCGCTCATTCTACGCAGTTTCTCTGTTTCTGCTTGAACCATGCGCTTCACTGGAATACCGGTCATCATGCTAATAACTTCCGCAATATTTTCTTCAGAGATTGGATAACGCTTATTCTTACTTTCTTCTTCCCATTGAACTTTTGCTCTTTCTAATTCTTCTCCCAATCTTTTCTCTGTATCCCTTAAAGAAGCCGCTTCTTCGAATCGTTGACTTTTAACAACTTTATTCTTTTCAATTTTAACTTCTTCGATTTGTTTTTCTAATTCAACAATTGTGTCAGGAACATTGATGTTTTTCAAGTGCACGCGAGCACCCACTTCGTCCATTACATCAATTGCTTTGTCTGGCAACAATCGATCAGTCATATATCGATCACTTAACTTAACGCATGCATCAATGGCATCGTCTCCATAATGTACATTATGAAAGTCTTCGTATTTCGATTTGATATTGTTTAAAATCAAAATAGTTTCCTCTACGCTTGGCGGCTCAATCAACACTTTTTGAAAACGACGGTCTAAAGCCCCATCTTTCTCAATATGCATGCGATATTCGTCTAAGGTAGATGCGCCAATGCATTGTAATTCTCCTCTAGCCAAAGCAGGTTTAAATATATTTGAAGCATCTAAAGAACCACTTGCTCCGCCCGCTCCAACAATCGTATGAATTTCATCTATAAATAGAATTACATCTCTATTTTTCTCTAACTCATTCATGATGGCTTTCATCCTTTCCTCGAACTGACCCCTATATTTGGTGCCAGCAACTAAAGCAGCTAAGTCTAAAGAAATGACTCTTTTATCGAATAATACCCTACTTACTTTGCGTTGTACAATTCTTAATGCCAATCCTTCTACAATGGCTGTTTTACCCACACCCGGTTCACCAATTAATATTGGGTTATTTTTCTTTCTTCTACTAAGGATTTGACTAACTCTTTCAATTTCGGCCTCTCTGCCTACAATTGGATCTAAATTACCCGCTTCGGCAATTTTGGTAATATCTCTTCCAAAATTATCCAATACTGGTGTTTTGCTTTTTGCAGCACCAGCGGCTTGTTTTCCTGTTCTTGATTGTTGAAAACCAGATCCTTTTTTCTCCTCATCAAAATCGTCGTCATTGTCTTCTGGAAATTCACTGCGAGGAGGAGGATTAGAAGTTCCTACCATGCCCAATTCATTGCGGAATAAGTCGTAGTCTACATTGAACTGGTTCAGAATTTGCGTTGCAATATTTTCCTTGTTTTTTAGGATACTCAACATTAAGTGTTCAGTTTCAACCAATGGGCTTTTTAAAGCTTTGGCTTCTAAAACAGTTACCCTAATTACTTTCTCTGCCTGTTTTGTTAAAGGCAGACTGTTGATATTTGCAATGTTCTTGCCTGTTTTATCCTTAACAGCCAATTCTACTTCTTTTCTTAGTTCGTAAAGGTCAATATCTAGCTGTTTTAATACTTTAATAGCCGTATTGTCCCCGTCCCTAATGAGACCTAGCAATAAATGCTCGGTACCAATAAAGTCGTTTCCTAATCTAAGCGCTTCTTCCCTACTAAAGGAAATGATCTCTTTTACCTGAGCTGAAAAATTATTATCCATATCTTATTTGGATTTATACAATTATAACGAATATTTTTGAGTGAAGTTGTGCAGTTATTGTACACAGTATGTTAATATATATGCTATATGCTAAATGTCAAAATTGATACCAAGGAAAAATTCGCAGTTCTAACACTGGAAACGGCCGATATTACTGCAAATATGTCAGCAAGTTTGACCGATCATTGTAAAACGGTCTTGAATTCTCCACAAAAAAACTTGATTTTAAATCTGGTGAATGTGGAAACAATGGATGAAGAAATTGTAAATGCTTTAACAACATCCCAACAAAATTTTTATGAGAATAGTGCTTCATTTGTGGTTTGTGGCATTAACGAAAAATTAGAAGATTATTTAGATCAATTAGAAGTATTAGAAATGTGGAATATTACCCCAACCGAATCAGAAGCATGGGATATTGTGCAAATGGAAGAAATAGAAAGAGAATTATTGGATGGAGATGATATTAATTTTGAAAATCATCCAGAAGAGCCAGCATAAATTAGTCAAGAATGGTTGAGCAGAATTGGTATGCAGTCTTGGGATTAACAGCTACAGCCTCAAGTACTGACATTAAACGTGCGTTTAGAAAACTGGCACATATTTATCATCCAGATAAACACAATAACCCTGTTTATTTTGAGCAGTTTAAACAGATTCAAAAAGCATATGAAATACTGGGGAATTTAGATTCAAAGCGGTTATACGATAAAAGTATTCAACTTGAAGGGAAATCAACTTCCTCACAACCAACTATTCAAACGGTAGATGATTTAGCGAAATATTTTCATTTGTTTGAAAGAGAGATGCAGCAAACCGATATCCGGTTTGTCAACTATGATCGCATTAAATGGAAACTTAACTACCCACTGTTTTTACCGCTTATTCAAGAAATAATACAATCTGGAAGCTTTCAGGAACAACAAAAAATAGTAAAGCAGATTGGATATATTCTACATTTTTTACCCTACCATGAAGTACAACCCTATCAAGAAAAATTGATGCATTGTTTTTTTGAAGAGTCTCATCTCCATTATATCAGCCAATTAATTAAAGAGAAAAAAATTGAATCAAAATGGAATCAGTTTACTATTCCTTTAGTAGCTATTTTGAGTGCATTATTGTGTTTGGGAATTTATTTACTGTCTAAATAAAAAGTCTCAGCTGCAAAGCAACTGAGACTTAAATACTAAGTATTCAATTTTAGTTATTGGCTACTAAAGTAGACGAAACTGTATTAGTAGGTACCCATGGAGAAGGAGTTACAGAACCTCTCACTACAATGGTATAAATTTTACCTGCAACAGCTGTCATAGGTTGTGTTCTCACAAGTGCATTGGTTGCAGCATTCCTAATTTGAATACTGTAAGAAGTACCTAATAAGGTAGCATCTAGTGCAACAAAATTAGTGGATCCTTTAAATGGAATTGCTGCTGGATACAAAGCCGTAGTAGCTGTTCCAATAAAAGCATTCACTGCAGGAGCATCTTCACTAGCATGTATAATTCTTAGATGGGCTTTATTATTTGCAGGGGTAGTTAAATTATCTTGAATCCACACCAACTCAGCATTCTGAATTTTATTCACGGCCAATAAAGTATAACGTGCAGGTTGATCCCTTAAATCGGACACATTGTAACGATTTGCCGAAAAAACAGTTTGTTGGCCTGCAACTCTTACTGTGATTTGTTTATCACCTGGTGTAGTACTATTGTAAATGGTATTTGACCCAAATGCAATGGGTAAAATATTTTGTTTTAAATCGCCCACAAAAAAGTCTAATCCTGCAGCTACATCAGGAGCTGCATTGATGAACATATATTGAGCATATCCTGGATCTGCTGGATCTTTTGCACAACTTGTAAAAAGTAGTACAGAAAATAATCCCGCAATGAATAGCATATTTTTTTTCATAAAATTCATTTGATAAATCAATTAATAAGTAGCCATTATGGTAATACCTCTAGACATTGTTCCAGTTGTAGATTGGTATCTTCCTCTGAATACAACATTATAGGTTCTCTTAGCATTAAAAGTGAATCCGTTTACTATTGTAAGTGCGGTAGTGGTTCCAGTAGCTCTTACTTCAAGCGTATCTGATAAACCAGAGATATGAGGAATATAAGTGGAAGACCCTAAAGGTGCAATATTGGTTGCAATATTAGCCTGTCTTCTTCTAGAAAAAAGATCCACGTTTGGAATAGCGGAAGAGCTGTAAATAATATTGACAAACTTAACATTGGCAGTTGTATCAGAAGGAATGGTAAATACATCGTTCTGAATCAACGCTTTCACCGCATTACTGGTATCATACGTATAAACTGTATAAAATTTTCCTGCATCAAATGTTGCAGAAACACTTACAGGAGTTTGCATTGGAATTGCAGCACTATCAAATACTCTAATTGTGCGAGCACCAGGCAAAATTGTAGCAAACGCAGTTATAGTAGAAGCACCTGGAAATACTGCACCCATTGCCAATGGGGTTCCATTTAATCTTTCACCATCAAGCGTAATAAAATTTCTAGCAGCTGCTAAGCTTCCAGGAACAAATCGAATAAATGCTTTGTTATCTGTGCCAACTGATTCTGTGGCTCTGCCATCAAAATCTTTTTTACAAGCAGTCAACAAACCAATTACTGCTATTATAGAAAAAAGTTTCATTTTCATATTTTTCATTTTAATCGTCGTAATTAAGGTTTAGAGAACCACTGTTCTAAAGTATGGTAATCCAATTCTATTGCTCCAATTCTAGTTAACTCACTTACATTGTATAAGTACTCAGAATTATAACGTGGTCTTGCACGGTAAACCAATTTTCCGTTATTATTAGCAAACAAATTAATGCCTGTTGGTACAACAAAATCGGCATATATTGGTGTAGTTTGACCTGCTTCTACATCTGTGTAATGGAACCTTCTCATATCTGTCCAAGTTTCCTGAATACCATGTCCATAAAGGGCAATATATTTCTGCAACATAATATGAGACAAGGTTAAATCACTTGCAGCGGGAACTACTATTGGATTAGCCAAATAGTTGTCTCTTATAGCATCCGTAATAACTCTAGCCGAAGGAACAGCTGACCCATAATTACTCATTAATAAATCAAAACTCAAACGTATACCATCAATATATGCTGTTCTCGCAGCAGCTTTATTTCCTTTACGATAATGTGCTTCTGCCACCATAAACTTAATTTCACTTGCAGTGATGATAGGAAATGGAGAACCATTTTTAAAGATATACCTAGCATCAGCATCTGAAGTAGGTGCCGCAGTTGATGCAAATGCACTACCCCAAAAATTAGCAGGTTGATCAGCCACAACTAAACCACTTGTTCCGGTATTGGGTCTAATACCTCTATAGTTTCCATTTGGATTCTCACGTATGATGTAAGCTGCTCTTGGATCTACAGCCCCTAAGAATCTACTATTGGTGCCATTCATTAAGTTAACGATATATTCAGTTTGTCTCATACTGCCCACATTGCTTCTAACTGGACCAAAGAAGTTGGAAGTTCCTGTGATGCCTGTATTGGCAAAGCGCATGGTTGCATTGTCTGCATTTACATTCATGGCCAAATTGCCATAAAAAATAACAGAGTCAGCATTATAAGACGCTTTATTACTTAAGTGGTGAAATGAACGAGCCATTACCGCGTAAACAAATTTCTTCCATTTGTTTACATCTCCATTATAAAAATAGGCATCACCCTTTGCTAAATTAGCAGGGCTAGCACTATCACCTGTATTGTTTAAATTAACAATAGCTGCTCTACAAATTTGTCTTACTGTATCGTAAACCAATGATTGTTCATCGTATTTAAACACCAATTGGTCTGCTCTAAATGCTTCACGAACAATTATGTCGCCGTACATTTCAGCAGTAGTTAACCAACTCCAAGCAGAAATGGCTTGTCCTACGCCCAAATAATCCCATTTTTTTTCAGTTGCAGACCATTCCATCATGCGCTTGAGGTTCTGCCCCATTCCGTAATAATGCATAGCCCAAATAGAACCCATCAAATCACTGGCACCTGTGGCACCTCCCATTTGATCGAAAGCATTACCTGCTGTATTGGTAGCCCAAAATTGCACATACCGTCCTATTTGCATGCCGTCATTTTGTGTTCCATAAGCAGAGCCCGCAGCAGAAGAACTTCCGCCCATATTACTGATAATACCAGGCAATAGGGTTTCAACAGGTACACGAACACCCGCATTAGGATTGGGGAATGCCTCATCCAATTTCTTCTGACAAGAAGAAATCAGTAACCCCGCAAAAACAAGAGTTACCAAAGTTTTAATATGTATATATGATTTTTTCATGTTAGCTATTTTTCAAGTTAAAAACCTACTCTCACCCCAAAATTTAAACCAATAGGTGTTGCAAGGGTTCCATAATCAAACCCAAATGCACCTACCCCTCTGGTTGCTGCAGTATTTCCACTCACCTGAGGATCAGCACCCATGTAATTGGTGATCAAGAACAAATCGTTTCCAGTGATAAAAATGCTGGCAGATTTAATACCATTTAAGTTTCTCAATGCACGGTCTGTTAATGAGTAACTTAACGTAATATCGCGCATTCTTAACCAATTCACATTCTTTTGAATGAATGCTTCTTCAGGCATTTGACCTGCAGTATAATAGGCGTCATTAAATCCAGGTATTACCGAGATTGTATTTCTAGTTGGAGTTGCAGTATTTGCAAAACCATCATTTAATACTCCCTCAATTACTCTAGGAGTAAAACGGTCAGCAGTTCTATTGCTTCTTCCAATACTGGTTAAGAACATTTCATTTCCGTTAAATATATCTCCCCCAATTTTCAAATCCCATAAGAAACTCAAACGCCAATTTTTATAACGCAATGAGTTTAAAATCCCTAAAGTGAAAGCAGGGTTTCTGTCACCTCTTAACTTGAATAATCCGTCAGTAAATGGAAGTCCAGTAGAAGGATTGATTAAGATTTGTCCGGCATTGTTTCTCGAATACCCCCAAGCAGCTATACCTGTGGTTGGACTACCCAATCCTAATACGCTGGCACGTGCATTTCCAAATAACCAAGTATCCGAAATATAAAATTCAGAAACGTTTGCTGGGAAACCTACCACCGCATTCCACATTCTATTAAAGTTCAAACGGGTATTCCAACCGAAGTCTTTCTTTTGAACTACTTGGTAGTCAATGGCAATTTCTATCCCTTCATTTCTTGTGCTAGCTGCATTTTGTGTATTCAAGACAAAGCCAGTACCATAACTCAAACGCATATTTTCAATGATTTGACCTTTGGTTAAGGTATTGTAATACGTTGCATCAATGCTTAGTCTGTTCTTCAAGAATTTGAATTCAGTACCAATTTCAAAAGTGCTTTGACGCTCTGGCTGTAAGTCTGGATTGTTATTGGTAAATCCATAAGAAAATGCAGGACCGTTCGCACTACCAAAATTGTTTACAAATACAGATTGAGTAGAATAAGGCGTATTTAAACGAGCAGTATTAGCCATAGACCCCCTTAGTTTCCAATAATTGAATACCCCGCTTTTCTTAAGAACTGGCAAGATATCGGTCATGATAGCACTTAAGCTTAAACCAGGATAGTTATAATTTCTGTTAGCTGCAGGTAATGTAGAAGCAGATTCAAAGCGATGAGAGTAGTTAAAGAATAATAAATTTTTATAACTCACTGCAAATTCACCAAAGAATGCTATTTGTCTTAATAAACGCAAGTTCGGTTCTCCGAAATTATTGCGTAATAAACGTAGTCTAGAATTGGGAGCAGTATTATTAGTATCTGTTCTATTAGGATCAGCAACGTTATTACCACTTACAGCAAACACTTCAGTTCTATAATCTTGCCACATCGTTCCGGCCATTGCACGGAAACTAAAGTCTCCAAAAGTTTTCTTTGCTGTAGCATTAATGGTATGATTGTAGCCTTTATAAGTATTCCAATAATTGTCCTGAGAACCTCTTAATGCAGTTGATACAAAGAAAGACTGTGGGTGGAAGTTTTGGTATCCAATTGTTTTATAAGTATCGTATCCGAAACGTCCAGTGATGCTTAACCATTTGGTGGGGTTGATATTTACCCCTAAAGAAGAAAACAAACGATCTGTTTGATCACGGCCTCTGTTATTAGCTACGTTCCAAAGTGGATTGTCTACTTCACCATTAGCATTAGCAGAAAACAATGGTAATTTATTTCCACCATCGTCTTCAGAATTATTCACATCAATAGTATTGGGATATTGCATTAAACCGAGTAAATAACCACCTGCAGAACGCAATACTTTAGCCGTGTTGGTTCTGGTGTAAGCAATTGCAGGAGTTATTTCTAACCACTTAGCAATTTTAGTAGTATTACGCAAGCTCAAATTGATTCTTTCCTGATCATTATTAGGAACCACACCTTCCTGCTTCAAATAAGTAGCAGAAAAACGAAAAATTGATTTTTTGATACCAAAATCTACCCCAAGGTTATGGGTTTGAGATTTACCGTTTCTAAAAAAAGAACCAATATTATCAAATAATCTAGTGCCAGCAGGATAAGCCGGACCGAAATAACGGAAGATATTAGTAGGGGTATTATTGGTACCATTGGTATAACCATCAAATGTTGGGGGAAAACGGTTTAATACTTGTACTCTAAATGCATTATCATATTGAATGGCTAATTTGCTGGTTTTTGCCTTACGAGTGGTAATTACAATTGCACCAGAACTTGCTTGGCTACCATATAAAGCGGTAGCTTCAGGTCCTTTCAATACGGTAACATTTTCAATATCATTCGGATTTAAATCGGAAACTCTATTACTATAATCACTTCCTCTATTCGGTCTATCTGAAGCCAAACCAACTCCTCTTCCACCATCAGATGTTTCATCAAAAGAAGAGTTATCCATAATAACACCATCCACCACAAATAGTGGTTGGTTACTCAAAGACAGCGAGTTAAATCCACGCAGTACAATTTGCGAAGATGCCCCAACAGTACCTGATGTAGGATTTACAGTAAGCCCTGCAACACGACCTTGCAAACTGTTGATAAAATTATCTCTTTGTGTTTCTTGTATTTCAGACCCCTTTACTTGTTGAGTAGAGTACCCCAATTCGCGAGGCTTTCTTTTCTGGTCCATCGCAACTACTACTACATCTTCAAGTTCAGAAGATTCAGCTTTTAAGCGTACAATGATTTTTTGATCATCTTTTACAAAAACTCGCTGCGATTCAAAACCCAACGAAGTAATTAATAAAGTTTGACCCTTGGCTGCTTTAATGGTAAAATTACCTTTAGCATCCGTTTTGGTTGCAACCGATTTGCCAGCTACACGTATAGAAACCGACTCCAAAGCAGAGCCTTTTTCTAAATCAGATACATTACCTGTTAGAGTAATATCCTGTGCAGAGACTTTCATAACAAGGAAGAAAAGCATAAAAGCAATCCTCCAGGCATAAGCGAGTTTTCTCATAACTACAGTGTTTAATTCATTGACAAAAATTAATCGCAAAAAGCTGCAAAAAATTTTAGCATTTCATTAATTAATTTATTTGATGCCCTAAATATATGGTTAATCATCTGTTAAAAGCACAAAATTGTCAGCAACTTATTGCAGAATTTTTTGCGGGAATTTAAGTGCATGATTTACATTAAGTTAAAGAATTGTTATACCGCGCCTTGAGTAAGGGATTAATTTTTCATCTGAAGGGGCTAATTCAGTGATTAATACATCTACTTGATCTAGTGTACAAACCTGTAAACGTTGGGTAGAATTTAGTTTTTCGGAAATGGCAAGAGAAACTGTTTTCTGGGCACAGGCAATCATGGCTTTCTTTACTTCAATGATTTCCCATTCTAAATCTGAAATGCCAAAGTTTAAATCGATGCTATTTGTACCCAAAAGGCATAAATCTGCTTTAATTTGTCCCAATCTTTGAACTACTTCTGCCCCAACAGCCATTTGGGCACTTTTTAATAGTTTGTTTCCCAAGAAAATGACTTCCGCATTGGGGTGTTCTAATAATTCTAATGCAATGGGTACATTGGTGGTAACAAAAGTGGCCGTTAGGTCTGGGGGGAGCATATTCACTAGCTCACGCATGGTAGTGCCGCCTGAAATAACCACCAACATGCCATCTTTAATGAGGTCGATGGCTTTATGGGCAATGATTTTTTTCTCAGGTAAAGAGTATACTTGCTTACTTTCAATAGTGAAATGAAAGGACTTAGCTAAAGCACCGCCATGCACTTTCATCAGCTTTCCTTCTTCGGCTAATTCTTGCAGGTCTCTGCGTACCGTATCTTCAGAAACGTCTAATTGCACACAAAGGTCAGATGATAATACTTTGTTATGAATATTGATTTGCTGTATGATATAGGCTTGGCGTTCTTTTTTAAGCATCTCTAAAATTAATAAGTTCCCGCATAATCACGCAAATAATTTTATTTTCACCTAACAATCCCTTTACGCCCTCGCTTACCTAATTTTGCTGTCCGCAATATGATATCACCGAATACAATACAACAGATTACCAGCAGAATAGACATTATTGATGTAGTGGGTGAATTTGTAAAGCTCAAAAAAAGGGGCACTAATTATTTAGGCCTCTGCCCTTTTCATGGAGAAAAATCTCCTTCATTCACTGTTTCTCCTGCAAAGGAAATTTATAAATGTTTTGGATGTGGCAAAAGCGGCAACACCATTACCTTTTTAATGGAGCATGAGAAATACAGTTATGTAGAAGCGCTCAAATGGTTGGCTACTCGATATAATATAGAAGTAGAAGAAACACAACAATCACCGGAGCAATTGCAGCAAGTTCAAATGGCAGAAAGCTTGCACGCCATTAATTCATTTGCGCAAAAGTTTTTTGCAGAACATTTGTTTGATTCAGAAGAAGGGAATCTGATTGCCCTCTCCTATTTGAAAGAAAGAGGCTTTAGAGAAGAAGTGTTGCGAAAATTTCAAGTCGGTTATAATCCCGAAGGAAAAGACACATTAACTAAGGCTTTGGTGGCCAATCAATTTAATAAAGAGCTTTTACCGAAAACAGGTTTGGTTGCTTTAAGAAACGAAGAGTTGGTAGATAATTATAGGGGAAGAATTATTTTTCCCATTCATAATAATACCGGAAAAATTATTGGCTTTGGAGCAAGGGTAATTGGCAAAGCAGATAGAGCGCCAAAGTACATCAATACTCCTGAGAATGAAGTTTATAGTAAAAGTAAAATCTTATACGGATCTTATTTTGCAAGGCAAGCGATTGATAAAGCAGATGAATGTTTATTGGTAGAGGGTTATACCGATGTGGTGAGCTTACACCAAGCAGGCATCGAAAATGTGGTGGCCAGCGGGGGTACTTCATTAACTATGGATCAGTTAAGATTGGTAAAAAAATATACCAATAATCTGACGATTATTTATGATGGTGATA
This sequence comes from Sediminibacterium sp. FEMGT703S, assembly GCA_002786355.1. Lineage (GTDB taxonomy): Bacteria > Bacteroidota > Bacteroidia > Chitinophagales > Chitinophagaceae > Sediminibacterium. Next base: position 1,098 of record PGCO01000002.1, on the reverse strand, counting down.
GTGCAGGAATCAAAGCAGCACTGCGTGGATTAGACCTGGCTATTGAAGAAGGCCTCAACGTTCGGTTGGTATTGATTCCTGACGGAGAAGACCCCGATAGTTATGTAAATAAAGTTGGTACTACTGCATTCAACGAATTTATTGCACAATCTAAGAAAGACTTTATCCTCTTTCAATTAGAAGTTTTATTAAAAGAAGCGGGCAATGATGTTAATAAAAAGAGCAGCATTGTTAATCAAATTGCAGAAACGCTTAGTAAGATTAGTAAGGCCGAAGATTTTACTCGTCAACAAGATTATATAAAACAATGCGCTTCATTATTGAAGGTTGATGAAGCAGGTTTTACCAACTTGGTCAATAAATTTAAACGCGATAAAATATCTAAGGAAGAGAAAAAATTGCCTTTTGATGAAGCGGCGTTTATTCAACAAGATTCTTTTCAAACAGATCAATCTTTTGATGAAGGGCAATTGCTTTTACAACAAGATGATCAGGTAGAAAAAAATGTGATTCGGGTATTGTTTGAGTATGGATTAAAAAACTACAACGAAGCGCAAACCATTGCTGCATATATATTTGAGCAATTAGAAAATTATCCATTAGAAAATCCAGACTACGAAAAACTAATTGATTTATACAAGGATTGGTACAATAAAGGATTAGAGCCCACTACCAAGTCGATGCTGTATCATGAAGATGAACAGGTAAGACAATTGTTAATCAATATTTCGATGTTCCCATTTGAATTGAGTAATCGTTGGGATGAAATATTGCCCAATATGAATATTGTAAATAAAGATATTTCTGTTGCAGATACTGAAATGAGTTTAAATTATTTTAAACTTCGTAAGATCAAGAAAATGTTTGAGCAAAATCAACGAGATATGGAGTTTGCTACTTATGAAGAGCAAATTAAATTAATGCAATTGCACAAGCAATTAAAAGAATTTGAAATTGCGATAACACAACAATTAGGCACAGTAATACTTCGATAATCAATATTGGCGTTCCGAATAATCGAAAATTTGTTTTAAATTATACATTCTAAGTTCAAGTAATAAGTGCAATTTTTTGTTGTAGCACTTGATTAGGGGTTAA
>PGCO01000009.1 GCA_002786355.1 Sediminibacterium sp. FEMGT703S | reverse complement strand
TTTCATGGCTTAAAAAGAGGGATACACTATAGAGAGAGTCTGTTTTTTGCTTTTTAGATTTATTGCCTAGAAAGATATTTTTAGACCGCACTTCTTTTCCGATATACTCAAGAGCGGTTTTAATATCCTCAGCAGCAAGTTTTTCAAGCTCAAAATCTCTCAAGGCGTTAACCCTCCTTTTGTGCCATAATTAAAGTATAGCCAAAAACTAACTAATTTGGCTATTTGTAATAAAACTTAACAATTGAGGTTCAATAAGTAATTATGCTTACCCAACAATTTTTTACCCGTGTTCAGTTGGCAAAAATTTTAAATTTTAAAAGTGATAGCTCTATTAAAGATTTTGAGAAAAAAGGCTTTATTACTCCACAAATAAAACCGTCTAAATATACATTTAATCAAGTTTTATTTATGATGATTTGTAAAGAACTAACCGATTTCACAACTTTAAGTTGGAAATATTTTATCGATGTCAAATTCAATGTTCTCTTAAATTATAATATAATTGATTATAATTTATTTCTTTTTTCTTATATTAAAGGTAGTGATAAAATAGATATTCAGTTAAAGAATGATAATGTATTAGCAAAAGATTTGAATGATTATTTAGATAGTAATTTATCAAAATTACCAAAATTAAAAGAATTTGAATATACATCTACTTTTCATTTTCGCGATACTAAAGATTATTTTGCATTAACATTTTCGATTGAGAGAATTTATCGTAGACTACACAATAAATGTATTGAATTAAAGATTGATTTAAAAGAAAAAGATACTCAAAATCACCCTCAAATACCTCTTTATTCCAATTCGATTGTTAAATCACCTGTTTTAGAATCTAAACCTTTACAAAAGGTATCAAAAGATATTGAACTTTGTTTAGTTCATAATGCTAAAGGTTAACTGTTCATATCTATTAAATCACCTGGCTTACAGTTCAAGACATTACACAATCTTTCTAATGTTACGAAAGGTATACTTTTCATTTTTCCATATTCGTATTTTTGAAGATTTGGAACTGTCATATCGCAAAGAACAGCTAATTGATGTTGTGATAAATCTCTATCGTTTCTCAATTTTCTTAATCTGATAATCATTTTTGTTCCATTTATTACGCTGGGTTCATTAGGATCTACTTTTGTTTTTTTAGTTTTATCAACATTTACGTTTAAATTATTCATTGCACTCCTTATAACCAATTAGTTTTTAATCTTTAGCTAACTATCATATATCATTACACGCTGTTTAATTAATTGTCAGTATTAACTTTATCAGAATCGCTTATTAAGTACAAATTAATATATAGTTAATTATCATAATGCTAATTGTCATATAGTTAACTGTTGTGATGTATAGTAAAGGGGTACTGCACAGAGGGAACCTCGCATGATTAGACCGACAAAACCAAAAGCTGAGAAAACCAGCATAGGCACTAAAGCTGCCAAACTCGCACAAGATACCGCCGCCGCGCTTAACCAGGGTGCGAGTACGATCGCCCAAACTCGCAACACCATCACCGATAACATTAATGCTGTGACAAGCTCAGTCGGTGCGGTTGCTGGTGGCGTGAGTGCTGTTACCTCTGCCATTACCACAGGCAAGGCACAAGCGGCGGGTGCGGTAATAGATGCCAAACAAGCAAGCGCTACCAATTACGGCGCTACCCAGCATCGCACTGAAATCGTGCCAGCAACCGATGTTTATGGCGGTTTAGCCATACCAGAACTCGATTTCAACGGTATGATACCGACCGATTTTTTAAACCCCAACATCGCCACAACAGCGACAGAAGACCAACTTACAGCAGGGCTTGAAAACTACGCCGGAGCTACCCGCGCTCAAAAACTTTATCAGGCTGGATTCAACTACATAGCTGAAGTCGGCAAAACCAAGCAAGCGATGCACAAAGCACAAGCATCGGTGATTAAGGGAGCGACTGAAGGCATCAAAGTACAGCAGGAAATTGTCAGATTTGACCGCCAAAACATCGAATTACAAACTGATGGTGTGAAGCTAGAACAGTCCGCAGAAAAGTTGAATCAAGAGGGTATCAAACTGTTAGGACTGCAAAAAGAAACAACACAAATCACTCGCAAAATTGAAGCTATCGAGTTGAAGCGTGACGCTGAGATTAAAGCGGTAGAGATGCAGACACAGATGATTATTCAAAAGTATCTGGTAGAAACGATGAGCTAGCAGATTGACGGTGCTTTTACCACTAATCAAACCTCACCCCACATAATTAGATGTCAAGCGAAAAAATCAAACGAATCAGCCTTAGATATCAAATCATCACCGTAGTTTTAGCAGTCGGTTCAGCAATCATTTTGTTTGTACCTATCAAACAATTTAAGCAATTCAAATCGGTTGCTAGCTACCTGATGAGTGCATCTATCATCAGTTTTATCACTACCCGCCATTCTATGCGAGATGTACTTGATGAAGTCGAAAAATTAGAATCAGAACACACCGATAACACCCAACAACTGACAAAACAAATCATCAATCTCACCGATGAAAAAGTTGATTTAAACAATCGAATCAGTGTATTAGTTGGTGAGATTGAATCGTTAAAATTCGATGCCAGCGAACAGCTAGCAGAACTTCAAACTTGCCAAAAATCACTCAGAGGAGTTTTTGATTTTAACAAGGAAACAGCGCACAGGCTGGTAGAGGAATGTTATCAAGTGGGGATGAAAAAATGTGTTTGTCACGTTGAATCGTTGTACAGAAACTATGTAGAATGTCGTAGTCAATTGGATGATATCAAGCTAGAGATTGAATCCAAAAAAGAACGATTCAGTGACAAACTTACCGCTTATAATTCAATTACTAGCTTTGATGAATTGATTGATGTTGGACTTGAACTGCAAGAATTAATCATCACTCAAACAATCGAATTGAGATGTAAAGCACAATCGATTGTTATCACTCACTTGCTACAAATCACTACCGATTCTGTACCATATCCTGATTTTGAAACCTATATCGAGTCTTTCAAGTATGCAGCGGGTGAACGTATCGAACAGACAGAGGAAAAAAGAAAGAGTGATTTACAAGCAATTGCACAGGAATTTACAGTGTTAGTTGAATCCCACAAACAGCGTTATGTAGGTGATGTGAATGATGCAATTAGCACCGCTAAACTCGCAGTGCAGCAATTAGAAGTATCGCGCTATGAACTGCAAGATGCGCTTGCTAAATTGGATGAATGCAAGAAACCATTACAGTTTTCCGGCGCTTCTAGCTTTGCGATGATGGCTAACTCAGTAAGCGACTACTACTACAAGCGCTACCAATTACTGTTAGATGCACTGCACTGGGAAGAAACAGAAACCGGGTTTAAATGTATCTACTCAATCAGACGTAACCCCGGTTTGATTGAATCAGAAATCAGTGCTGACAACAGTTTAGAACAGACGGCTGCATTCTGTAATGCACTGCACGGAACCGAGCCAAAATGGGAATTTAACCGACAATTCTCGCAGCTTAGCCTGACTGTTACACACCGTCGCATCGTCAAGCTTAAGAACGAATTACCACGCGGTGTGAGGACTGCTGACAAGTTTGTATCAACTGTTAAGAATT
>PGCO01000014.1 GCA_002786355.1 Sediminibacterium sp. FEMGT703S | reverse complement strand
ATATTTATTGAACCTCGATCTTTATTGATCGAGGTTTTTTTTTGACCATAACTCTCCCTTTGTTCTAATTTTCCTAATTAATAATACATGATTAAAAATTGATACTCTTAAATAGCGTATCTTGTACTCGGTTTTATGGCTAAACCGAAATCCAATATATTATTTCGTATTCTTTCATTAGGTAATCAGGATAATACTCCATTCAGAGTAGCGTACAAGAACTATATGTTCAACCTGTTCCTTTTGATGGCAACTCCTTTTGCCTTTTTGGTAATGTGTATTAATTTTTATTTAGGGGAGTATACACTCGTTGGATTTAATTTTCTACACGTCTGTCTTTTCATCTTTGGTTACTATATTTCATATACTCAAAAATTTTTAAATTATCGGCCACTCTTATTGTTTATAGGGGCTGCAATTGGCTCTTATACAGCTTATGTTTTTAAAAATGGCAATGAATATAGATTCTTAATTATGATTGTTGCTGCAGTTGTATTATGCGAAAAGAATTGGCAATACATTTTGTTTGTTCTCTTTGTTTCGCTCAGTTTTGTGGCGATACGTTTAGATGAATTGCCTTTAAAAGAAATGCTCGATATTCAGATTGTTGAAAAAACAGTTAAATTTCTTTTTCCTCTTGCCTTCTTTTCAATCTGCCTTTTTTACTTTAAAGAGATTTATTTTAAAAACCAGTATAAACTTGAAACAGCTTATATAGAGTTAAGTAAAAATAAGGAAGAGCGTGATCGTATTTTAAATGTAGTTGCACACGATTTAAGAAGTCCATTAAGTGGGATTGCTGGTATCAGTAAAATGATGAGAACGGATGAAACCGTATCTGATAATAGTAAAGAAATGTTCAGTTTAATTGAACAGAATGCTGAGTCAACACTAAGATTAATTAATGATTTGATGCAGACTAATACTAGTTCAATAGATCAGTATCAATTTGAAGAGGTTGATTTGAATAAATTAGTTCAACATACCCTCCAAATGCTTGTTTTTACTGCAAAAGAGAAGCAAATCATCATCGAAGCAGATATTACAAAGCATCCAATTGTTGTTCGAGTTGACAAGGATAAAATAGATAGAGTGATATCTAATCTAGTAACTAATGCAGTAAAATTCAGCAACAGTGGATCATTCATACATGTTTCATTAACGAAGTCTGATTCTTATGCTGAAATAACAGTACGTGATAATGGTATTGGAATTCCTGAATACTTACAAGAAAAGATTTTCGATTTATTTACTACTGCAAAGCGAAAAGGTACAGCAGGTGAAAAAAGTTTTGGTTTAGGATTGGCTATTTGCAAAAAAATAATTGAAGTTCATAGTGGGCAAATAAAATTAGAAAGTATAGATGGACAAGGGTCTTCCTTTATTGTTCAGCTACCACTTAATACCTAACCATTTCAATATGCTCTATCCCATCTTCTAAATAAATTTCTCCCTCTTCTACAAATCCAAAAGAAGCGTAAAATTTAATCAAATAACACTGTGCCCCAATTCTAATTGGCTTTGATCCAAATTGCTCATGAATTAATTGAATGGCTTCAGCAATTAAATGTCTTCCTGCGCCAGACTTTCTATGATAGGGAGAGCTTACTACTCTTCCAATGCTCATTTCTTCATATGCAATTCCTGGGGGAACTAATCTGCAATACGCAACCAACTCATTATTCTTCCAATACATTAAATGTAAACTTGATTGATCTTTATTATCCGCATCCTGAAACACACAGTTTTGTTCAACTACAAAAACTTCGTTTCTCAATTGAAGAATTGCATACAATTCGTGAGGAGTTAAATTTTCAAACTGTTTAAGTAAAAAATAAGCAGTAGCTGTTTCCATTTGTTTCATTTAATTGTTTTGCAAATAATCCCGCATCTTTGCAATGCTGTAAAAATAAGCATACCAGCATTAATCATGTCAAAAAGAGTAGCAATTATAGGAGCAGGGCCAGCAGGATTAACTGCAGCTTATTTATTAGGTAAAGAAAAGCAACAAGTAGTAGTATTTGAAAAAGATGCTACGTATGTAGGTGGAATATCCAGAACAGAGAGTTATAAAGGGTATCATTTTGATATTGGGGGACATCGGTTCTTTTCTAAATCTAAGGAAGTAGAAGATTTTTGGACTGAAATATTAGGCGATGAAATGCTTGAAAGACCAAGAAGTTCTAGAATTTATTACAATAAGAAGTTCTTTTCTTACCCCTTGGTTGCAATGGAAGCCTTAAAGAAACTGGGAATTATTGAAAGTGCTCTTTGTGTATTGAGTTATTTGAAAGCTAAAATATTCCCAGTTAAGAATCCAGCCAATTTTGAAGATTGGGTAGTTAATCAATTTGGGCAAAGATTATTCAATATATTTTTTAGAACCTATACTGAAAAAGTATGGGGTATTCCTTGTAAAGAAATTTCTGCTGATTGGGCTGCACAAAGAATTAAAGGACTTTCATTAAGCAGTGCTATTTGGAATGCACTCTTTAAACCAAAACCTTCTAAGAAAGGGGATGTCATTAAAACCTTGATAGATTCATTTAGATATCCCAAACAAGGACCTGGTTTAATGTGGGAACGCTGTACGGAGAAATGTAAAGCAATGGGTGTTCAAGTTGAAATGAATTGTGGCGTTAAGGATATTGCAACTGCGGATGGCAAATGGTCAGTACATACCAATGATGGCAGAACCTTTGCTGATTTTGATTATGTGCTTTCTTCGGCTCCTATGCGTGAATTGATTCAAGCGGTAAGTCCTGCATTTCCTTCTAAAGCATTTGAAGGTGCAGCCAATTTAGGGTACAGAGACTTTTTAACGGTTGTCTTAATTTGTAAAGATGAAGATGCATTTAATGATAACTGGATTTATATTCATGACCCAAGTGTAAAAGTAGGGCGTATTCAAAACTTTAAATCTTGGAGTCCTTATATGGTTCCAGATCCTGAAATGGCTTGTTATGGGTTAGAATATTTTTGTTTTGAAGGAGATGGATTGTGGACCAGTTCCGATTTTGATTTGATAGAATTGGCTAAAAAAGAAATTGCACAAATTGGATTAACCCAACCTAGTGCAGTGGTAGATGGTTATGTAGTAAGACAACCCAAGGCTTATCCAGTTTATGATCATTTGTATAAGGAAAGAGTGAATGATGTGAGAGAAGCACTAAAAGCTTATCCAGGTCTTTACTTGGTAGGAAGAAATGGCATGCATAAATACAATAACCAAGATCATAGTATGATGACAGCCATGTTGGCTGCTAAAAATATAGTAGCTGGTAAAGAAGTATATGATTTATGGGATGTGAATGAAGATGCAGAGTACCATGAAGGTGGAGAAAGAGGAGCAGAAGTAGAGAAAGTTGCAGAGCGTCTTGTTCCACAAAAACTCAATCCTTAGTAACCATATTTGCCTTTCCAACGCTCTTTTAAAAATTTCTTTATTTCATTTTCTCTAGCGTTATTTCCAGGAACATAAAAGGGCGTGTTTTTTAATTGATCTGGCAAGTATTCTTGTTCAATGAAATTATTTTCTCCTAAATGTGAGTACTGGTAATTTTTACCATAGTCCATTTGCTTCATCAATTTGGTAGGGGCATTTCTCAAATGTAGCGGCACTGATAAATCACCATGTTGTGAAACAGCATGTTGAGCTTTTGCAATGGCTTCGTAAGAAGCATTACTTTTTGGAGAAGAAGCTAAATAAGTAGCACATTGCGAAAGTATAATCCTGCTTTCAGGATATCCAATTTTAGCTACTGCATCAAAAGTTCCATTGGCTAATAACAAAGCGTTTGGATTAGCATTTCCAATATCCTCGCTTGCAAAAATCAGCATTCTTCTTGCAATAAATTTTACATCTTCTCCACCTTCAATCATCCTTGCTAACCAATACACTGCACCATTAGGATCGGAGCCCCTCATACTTTTGATAAATGCAGAAACAATATCATAATGTTGTTCACCAGATTTATCATACAAAGCAATTTTTTGTTGAGCCACTTTTAAAACAATATCATCAGTAATGATAGTGGCACCAGTTTGAACAACAAGATCTAATAGGTTTAATAATTTTCTTCCATCTCCACCGCTTAGGTTGATTAAAGCCTGCGTTTCTGCTAACTGAATATTTTTTTGTTTCAGCAGCTCATCTCTATTAAGGGCGTCTTGCATCAGCTGAATTAATTGCTGCTTTTCTAAAGCTTTTAAAACATAAACCTGACACCTGCTCAACAATGCAGCATTCACTTCAAAAGAAGGGTTTTCAGTAGTAGCACCAATCAGTCTAATAATTCCTTTTTCTACTGCACCTAATAATGCATCTTGTTGGCTTTTATTGAAACGATGAATCTCATCAATAAATAATACTGCTCCAGATAGGTGTCTGGCTTGTTCAATTACTTCTCTTACCTCCTTAACACCACTACTGATGGCAGAGAGCTGAAAATAAGGCACTTTAAGCGTTTGTGTGATAACATTAGCCAATGTGGTTTTACCCACCCCAGGAGGCCCCCATAAGATCATAGAAGGCACAACGCCTTTTTCTAAAGCTGTTCTTAAAATGCTTCCTTGGCCAGTAATATGTTCTTGACCCAACACCTCATCTAAACTAGTTGGGCGCATTCTTTCCGCCAAAGGTGTATGAGTATTATGAGACATTGATTGAGTTTAATTTTTAAATTTAGTGATTCCCGCAAGAATTGTCGTGCCAAATCCAAGTAAAGCAATAATCCCAAAAGACCATTGCAATCCAAATGCTTCAGCTATAAATCCAATTAAGGGAGGACCTATAAAAAATCCAAAAAATCCAATGCTTGAAACGGCTGCCAAAGCCATGCCAGCACTCATTTTTTCTGATTTGCCAGCTTGGCTATATACAATTGGTACTACTGAGGAAACTCCAAATCCTACCAATAAAAAACCAATAGTAGCAAAAACAATGCTTGGAATAAATACAGCTAGGAGTAATCCAATGGCAATCAAAATTCCGCTGCCTTGTAGAATTTCTTTTCTACCAAAACGCAATACCAGTCCATCGCCTAAAAATCTACCCAATGCCATAGTGCCCATAAATGCAGCGTAACCTAGCGTAACTAAACCTGGGGGTGCTTCAACAATTTTTTGAAAATAAATTCCACTCCAGTCGAACATGGTTCCTTCTGCCGCCATGCAACAAAAAGAAATCAATCCGAGTTTTAATAATACTGTATCTGGCTTTACGAATAAGGGCTGATTGCCAACAACAGCATCTTTTGGCATTCTTCCAAACTTCATGAGAAAGGCCAGTAAAATCATTAGTGTAGCAATTATTATGAAATGTTTTAGTGGATCTAAGCCAAAAGAAATCATTAGCGTTCCTACAGCTGCGCCCGTAAAACCAGCCATACTCCAGATTCCATGGAAAGATGCCATAATAGAACGCCCATATAATTCTTCTACTGCAACTGCTTGTGTGTTTACAGAGATATTCATCATATTCCCAATTAATCCAAAGAAGAAAAGTAAAGTAGTTAGTACAACTGTGGTAGAAGCATTGCCCAATAATAAAAGTAATAGAGGATAAATCAATGCAGCAATTAACATGACCGTTCGGCTACCTAATTTAGCCACTAACCATCCAGATATGGGTAAACTGACCATTGAACCAGCAGGTAATGCAAATAGTATTCCCCCTAATTCCGCATCATTTAATTTCAGTTTTAGTTTAATGTCTGGAATGCGACTAGCCCAACTAGCAAAAGTAATTCCTGCAATAAAAAAGTAACTCCCAATAGACCAACGATGGGTTCTTCGAGAAAGGGTATTTACGTTCATAACTTTAATTCATGGGCAAAAATACCTCAATAAGACTACTTGACCCATTTAGGTTATATTTGCGCTTTTAAATGGCTATTTGGCCAGTTGTATAAATTATTTTTTGCGTATGTATCGTACTAATACCTGTGGAGAATTAAGATTAGCAAATGCGGGTCAAGAAACTACTTTGGCTGGCTGGGTTCAAACTGTTCGAAAGTTTGGTGCTATCACTTTTGTAGATTTGAGAGACCGTTATGGAATTACTCAATTGTTATTTGGAGAAGCTTTAACCGCTTTGTTAGATCAGCAGCCTTTAGGCCGTGAATATGTTTTGCAAGTGAAAGGAATTGTACAAGAAAGAAGTAGTAAGAATGCTAATATTCCAACTGGAGAAATTGAAATAGCTGTTACTGAATTTAAAGTATTGAATAAATCGGCTGTTCCTCCTTTTACTATTCAAGATGATACAGATGGTGGAGATGATTTGAGAATGAAGTATCGCTTTTTAGATTTAAGAAGAAATGCTGTAAGGAAGAATTTAGAATTACGTTATGCAGTGAACCGTTCTGCAAGAAATTATTTGCATGAAAATAGTTTCATGGATATTGAAACGCCTTTTTTGATTAAATCTACTCCCGAAGGTGCAAGAGATTTTGTAGTTCCTTCAAGAATGAATCCAGGACAGTTTTATGCATTGCCTCAAAGTCCACAAACATTTAAACAATTATTGATGGTAAGTGGCTATGATCGCTACTATCAAATCGTAAAATGTTTTAGGGACGAAGACTTACGAGCCGATCGTCAACCTGAATTCACACAGATTGACTGTGAAATGGCATTTGTAGAACAAGAAGATATTTTGCAAATGTTTGAGGGTTTGGTGAAACGCATATTTAAAGACGTAAAAAATATTGATTATACCGCTCAAGTAGAGAGAATGTCTTGGGAAGATGCCATGTGGAATTATGGTAATGACAAACCCGATATTCGTTTTGGTATGAAGCTGTCTAATTTAAAATCTGCCTTTTTGAAAGATGGACAAATTCAGGCAACTGGAGCACTGATTAATGGAGCTGGTTTTGGCGTGTTTGATAATGCGGAAACAGTATTGGCCATTGCCGTACCTGGTTGTTCCGAATACACACGAAAGCAAACGGATGAATTAACGGAGTGGGTTAAGCGACCACAAATTGGTATGCAAGGTTTGGTGTATATCAAATGCAATGCAGACGGAACTTACAAGAGTAGTGTAGATAAATTTTATTCAGAAGAAAAACTTAAAGCGATTGCTGATTCTGCCGGAGCACAAGCTGGAGATTTGGTATTGATTCTTGCAGGAAGGGAAGAGCGTACACGTAAAGCCATATCTGATTTGCGTTTAGAAATGGGTAAGCGTTTGGGTATGCGCAAAGACGATGAATTCAAATTATTATGGGTAATGGATTTCCCTCTATTTGAATATGCGGAAGAAGACAATCGTTGGGTAGCTAGACATCATCCATTCACTTCACCTAAGCCAGATCATATTGATATCATGATCAACAATAATCCTGTGATTGAAAATGCCGATAAATATTTAGAACATCCCTATTCTAATATCAAAGCCAATGCTTATGATATGGTATTAAACGGCAATGAAATAGGAGGGGGCTCAATTAGAATTTATCAGCGCCCATTACAAGAAAAAATGTTTGCAGCTTTAGGGATGACCGAAGAAGAAGCTCAACATAAATTTGGATTCTTATTGGGTGCTTTTGAATATGGGGCACCACCACATGGAGGTATCGCATTTGGATTTGATAGATTGTGTTCAATCTTAGGCGGAAGCGAAAGTATCCGAGATTTTATTGCATTTCCAAAGAACAATAGTGGAAGAGACGTTATGTTAGACGCGCCAAGCACTATAGATGATAAGCAGTTTGATGAATTGCAGATTAAATTGAATTTGAAATAAACTATTTCTATTTATTGCTTAAGCAGGCAAACGCTAAGGATATTACATCATGCAAATAGAGCCGCTCTATTCAATCAGAGCGGCTTTTTTATGCTTAATTTTATTGGGCGAATGCGTTGGGGTATTGTTTCCTGATTTTGAATTGTGCCCGAATATATACCTGTTGCCACGCCAAGTTGAGTAGAATGACAAATGGGAGCAAGTAAAGGGCCATTTTATAAATGAATTGATAATAGTTGCCAGTAATTTCAAAAATCACTCCGAAAGAAATGAATAAATAGAAAATAGTGGGTATAATAAATGCTACATGATAATTACGAATAATAGTCATGCTCAGTAGTGTTCGCTTTTTTTCTCTGATATTAGCATTGGCTTGTTTCCCTTTTCCAAAACTGTAAGTGATATTTAAGAGATTGATTAAATGAATAAAGGAAGCAGCTATTTTATCAATAGAATGATTTTGGTCTAACCAAATAACAGCTGCTGCCAATAAGAATGTAACAGCAATTTTAGGTAGACTCAGAAATTGCAACAATTCTGCTTGAAGTTGTTGTTTGATATTGCTCTTGATAGCGGTCGCTTTTTCCTTGATAATAATCTGAATAACGGATGAGTTAAATTCTTCTTTTATTGCATCAAATAATGTAGGGAATAGGCAGGGTTCAGTTAATCTTTCTTCTATATAATTAACCATATGATCTGTTAACTCTAGTTCAACATCATAAAACTGTTTGCCCGTTCTCCTACAATAATCATTCACAAGGGCATATTGTTCTTTTGAAAGTTCCATACATATTTATTTAGGCAAATGCTTTGGGATAAAGTTTAATTGCATTATTGTGAAGTTCTTTTACAAAGTCTCGATGTGCTAGAATTGAAATAAAAATGACTAACATGAACAAGGAAATCATGGAATAAGCAAGGAAGTGCATTTGTTTTGCTTCTGCGAAATCATAAATACTGCTAGTAAAGAGTATTTGCACAAAAAATACGGTATCTATGATTCCTGATAGTCGCTCATTAGTAAAAATCATTTCTTTTATTTGCTTTTTGAAAAGTCTATTTAGATGAATTGAATAAATAATTTCAAAAACGAAAAGTGAAACACCTAAAACAGCGAGGAAAACTCCTCTAAAATAATCTTGCGTTAAAAATTGACCCAATAATAATAGAAATGCATATATAAAAACAGTCATTGCAATTTTGGGAGCAGTGAAATAAGAAAAAAATAATTTCCATTTCTGTTTTCTGCTTTTCTTACTTACCATCTCTATTCGGGTGGCAACAATATCTGCAAATCCCTTTATGCCAAAATCTGCGTAAACTGAATCTAAAGCTTGTTCAAAACTCAATTTTGGATTTGCTGTCATTTTATCTTCAATGGCTGTAGATAAGTGATCTACTAGCTCAACCTGCACATCATAGTAATGAACATAGTGCTTTCTGCAAAAAGCAAAGAGACTCTCGTATTGAGTATCTGTAATCATCCTATGGCTGTTTTAGGATTAACAATGAATTCCAAACTCTGCATAAAGGCTTTCATTTCTTCCATTGCAAGCGAAGTTTGTTTTTTACCTGATTTAGTTAAACTGTAATACTTGCGCATTCTATTGCCATTCATTTCTGTTTCCGTTTCTACAATACCCTGTTCCTCTAATTTGTGTAAAAGCGGATAGAGGGCACCTTCAGTAATACTGAGTTCTCCCTTCGTTATCTCTTTTACCATTTGGGTCATCTGGTAGCCATACATTCTGCCATTGTCTTTTAAAAGCCTTAATAAGATGGGTTCTAGGCAACCTTTATATAGAGACGATTTTTTCATAAACACTGTTTTGCTCTATAAAAATACATCATTTCCAAATACATAAGAAAATTATGCATAAAAAATAAAGTATTCTATCTAAGGCCAGTTGAATCTGAACCCCTATTGATTATTCTTTACCTTTACACGCATTTACTAAAAATATTTATGAAACAACTGACCATTTACAGAATACTCTCGTTTATTTTGGTTCCTATTGCACTGATTATTGGATTTTTAGATCTATTTGTATTGATTATGGGGTTGTCTGGTAATCCAGCCATGCTTTTTATCGCATTTGTGATGGCTTGTTTGGTGATTTATGCATTTGCATCTCTTCGATTTTTACTGCATGGTATTGGCAATCAACGTCATTGTAATCCTTCTTTAAGAGATTGGATCAAAGTGAATGCTTATGGTACTTTATTTATTGCTGGAATGTTCTTTTTAAATTCAACCGGGGTATTTTTTCTGGGTGATATGCAATTAGAGCAAATGTTAACGGAAGTTATGGAGCAGCAACCTGAATTGGCTGGAAAAGTTTCTATGGAAACGATGATAAGTATGTTTAAAATAGTGGCAATCATCATGTTTATCATCAGCATAACTGCAATTGTTCATGTTCAAATTGGTTTTAGACTCTTGCGTCAATATTCCTATCTGTTCAAGAATTTAGAATAGGCATATTTATCCCTTATTTGTCGTTTCACTGCTATTTCCTACTTTTGCAGCCGTCTTAAAGGGACTACATATAAAAAAATATTTATGGCAACTACTTCCGACATCAGCCGTGGCATGATTTTAAAATTAGACGGCAACCTTTACTCAATAGTAGAGTTTGGCGAAAATAAAACTGCAAGAGCTGCAGCCAAGGTTTGGGCTAAATTAAAAGGCGTTGATAATAAACGCTCAATTGAAAAAACCTGGAACAGTGGTGAAACTATTTATCCAGTTAGGGTAGAGAAAAAAGCATTTCAATACCTCTATAAAGATGAAACTGGTTACAATTTAATGAACAATGAAACTTTCGAGCAAATTGCCTTATCTGAGGAAATGATTGATGCTCCTCAGTTTTTAATGGATGGTTCAGAAGTATTTGTTTTTATTAATACTGAAACAGAATTACCAATTGGAGCCGAATTGCCTGAAAAAATAGTAGTAAGAATTACTTATTGCGAACCAGGACTTAAAGGCGATACAGCAACAAGAGCCTTAAAAGCAGCTACAATTGAAACAGGTGCAACCGTAATGGTGCCTTTGTTTGTAGATCAAGATGAATTGATACGCGTAAACACCAAATCAGGTGATTATGTAGAACGCGTTAAAGAATAATTTTTACCGGTTTAACCGGAAATCAATGACCTGATTCTATTCGTTTCAGGTCATTTTGCTTAGAACGAGAAAATACCTGTTTTTTAGTAAAAAAAGGCTATTTTGCCCCACATTTTCGCATAAACTAACTGATTTTACCCTTAAAACTGCCATTTATGGACTTAAAACAAATCCACGAATTAATCAAGATCATTAACAAAAGCAATATCGGAGAAATTAGTATTGAAGACAAAGATGGTAAAGTAACCATTAAGCAAAAGGAAGAGCCAGTGGTGAATGTTACTACTGCACCTGCTCATCAAGTATATACTACTGCAGCTCCTGCTGTTACAGCAGCGCCAGTAGCTGTTGACGCCGCGCCGGCCCCTGCTGCTGCAACTCCTAAAACCGACAATTTGATTACGGTAAAGAGTCCTATGATTGGTACTTTTTACCGCAGACCTTCTCCAGATAAACCTATTCTTGCTGATGTAGGAACTGAAATAGCTCCTGGTAAAGTACTTTGTATCATTGAAGCAATGAAATTATTCAATGAAATAGAGAGTGAAGTGAAAGGCACTATTGTAAAGGTATTGGTTGAAGATGCCAGTCCTGTAGAATACGATCAGCCTTTATTCTTAGTTGAACCGGCTTAATCAATTCTTTACCAAAAAAATTGTACATGTTTAAAAAAATATTAATTGCTAATAGGGGAGAGATTGCACTTCGAGTAATTAGAACTTGTCGTGAAATGGGTATCAAAACAGTAGCTGTTTATTCAACTGCAGATAGAGAGAGTCTCCACGTAAAATTTGCCGATGAAGCTGTTTGTATTGGGAAACCTCAGAGCAGTGATTCTTATTTAAATATTGCCCATATTATGGCTGCTGCAGAGATAACCAATGCAGATGCCATTCATCCTGGGTATGGTTTTTTAGCAGAGAATGCTCGATTTTCTCAAATCTGTGCAGACCATGGTATTAAGTTTATTGGGCCAACCCCTGATATGATTAATAAAATGGGGGATAAGATTACTGCAAAGGAAACCATGATCAAAGCTGGTGTTCCTGTTGTTCCAGGTGGCGAAGGTTTGTTGGAAAGTATTGAACAAACTAAATCTTTAGCAAAGGAAGTTGGATACCCTGTAATATTAAAAGCAACAGCTGGTGGTGGTGGTAAAGGGATGCGTGTAGTTTGGAATGAGGAAGAAATCGAAAAAGCATATACCAGTGCAAAAATGGAAGCTGCAGCTTCTTTTAAAAATGATGGAATCTACATGGAGAAGTTTGTAGAAGAACCTCGTCATATAGAAATCCAAATTGCAGGAGATCAGTATGGTAATGTTTGTCATTTAAGTGAGCGAGATTGTTCCATTCAACGTCGTCACCAAAAGCTAGTTGAAGAATCTCCTTCTCCATTTATGACTGCTGATTTGCGTGCAAAAATGGGTGAGGCAGCAATTAAAGCAGCTTCTGCAATTAACTATGAAAGTGTAGGAACAATTGAGTTCTTAGTTGATAAACACCGCAATTTCTACTTCATGGAAATGAATACCCGTATTCAAGTAGAGCATTGTGTTACAGAAGAGGTTGTAAGCTTTGATTTGATCAAAGAGCAAATCAAGATAGCAATGGGTGAAAAAATTTCTGGAAGAAATTATGAGCCTACCATGCACGCTATTGAATGTAGAATTAACGCGGAAGATCCATACAATGATTTTAGGCCATCACCTGGTAAGATCACTACCCTTTTCACTCCTGGTGGTCATGGTGTAAGAGTTGATAGTCATGTGTACGCAGGGTATGTAATCCCACCTTATTATGATTCAATGATTGGGAAATTGATTACGGTTGCTCAAACACGTGAAGAAGCTATCGATACTATGTACAGAGCATTGAGTGAATATGTAATTGAAGGTGTAAAAACAACTATTCCTTTTCATTTACAATTGATGCAAAATGAAGATTTCAGAAAAGGGAATTTCACAACTAAATTCTTGGAATCTTTCACAATGAAATAAACTTTTGATATAATGCAAATAAAAATGCCCCGAGTAATCGAGGCATTTTTATTTAAAAAAGTAAAGTGAAAATAAGCAATTAAATCTTACTTATTTAGAGCCACCACCGCCTCTTTGCATACGAGCTTTTCTCATCTCTTCATAGAAGTCATTAACTGATTTAATTTGATCATCAGTTAACGGAATAGCTTTCATTTTTTTTGTTTTTTCGTCGTTTACTGTTTTCATTTTGGCTGCTCTTTCCTCTTCGCTTAAATCGCGCATGCCACGCATTTCTCCCTGACTCCATAATTGAATTTCCAAAACTTTATCAGCTTGCGCATCTGTTAATTTTGTTTTTTCAATAAGTCCTGGCTTAACACGTTGTTTCATCATTTCAAGCATTTGTGCTGGATCCATTTGTCCACCACCTTGTGCTTGCACGATGTTAAATGTGCAGAAAAGGGCAAAAACGGCTAATGTGATTATTTTTTTCATTTTATTGATTGTTTATATAAACAAAATAGTGGATTTTTTTAAATCCACTATTCGTTTATCGGTCAAAAGCTTATGCTAGTCGGCAGCCCAAATTAACGTAAGAAAAGCATTTCTCTGTATTTAGGTAAAGTCCAATACTCATCATCAACTAAATGTTCCAATTTGTCTACATGGTATCTGATTTCGTCAAAATAAGTGCTCTTGATATTTTCATAAGCGATTGCTTTCTCACGACTATGAACAATATTATTGGCTACTTTTCTTGCTTCAACCATTTCATACACTTTGGTATGAATAACAGAAATATGTTTACTAATGAACTTTAAAATGGTTAATTGACTAGAATAATCAGATTCATCTAATCCTGCAGCTTTTAGTCCTGTTACATTTTTAATTAAATCATTCTGGTATTTAATTGCAGCAGGCAAAATATGGTTGATGGCTAAATCACCCATTACTCTTGCTTCAATTTGCACCGTCTTGATGTATTTCTCCAATTCAATCTCATATCTAGCTTCTAATTCTGAATGAGAATAAATGCCATTGGTCTGATAAAGCTTCATTGCTTTTTCTGTTACCATTGCATCTAATGCAGTTGGAGTAGTTTTTAAATTAGGTAAACCTCTTCTTTCTGCTTCTTGATGCCATTCTTCGCTATATCCATCTCCTTCGAATAATACTTTTTTACTCGCAACAATATACTGTTGAATGACATGCATGATAGCAATTTCCTTTTTCTCTCCCTTTTCAATTAAACCATCTACTTCTGCTTTAAATTTCTTTAAAGTATCAGCCATAATGGTATTCATAACTGTCATGGCATTGGCACAGTTCGCAGAGGAACCAACTGCACGGAATTCAAATTTATTACCTGTAAATGCAAACGGAGAAGTTCTGTTTCTATCCGTGTTGTCTAACATTAATTCTGGAATACTGCGATGAAGGTCTAATTTTAAAATGGCTTCATCTTGTTCGTCAAACTTGGTACCTACTCTTGTTTCAACATCAGCCAACACTTTCGATAAGTATTGCCCAACAAAAACAGAAATGATTGCAGGTGGTGCTTCATTGGCTCCTAATCTATAATCATTAGACGCAGAAGCAATCGCTGCTCTCATAATGTCTGCATTGTCATGAACTGCTTTAATTGTGTTCACAAAGAAAGTCAAGAACATCAAGTTGGTTTTTGGTGTCTTGCCAGGTGCAAGTAAGTTAACCCCAGTATCTGTTGCCAAGCTCCAGTTATTGTGCTTTCCGCTACCATTGATGCCCGCGAATGGCTTTTCGTGTTGAAGTACAACAAGGTTATGTCTTTTCGCTACTCTTTCCATAACATCCATCAAAAGGATATTGTGGTCAACTGCAATATTTACATCTTCAAAAATAGGAGCACACTCAAATTGTGCAGGAGCAACTTCATTATGGCGTGTACGCAAAGGGATGCCTAATTTATAAGCTTCTTGCTCATAATCTCTCATAAATGCATACACTCTCTCAGGAATAGAACCAAAGTAATGGTCTTCCATTTGTTGTCCTTTTGCAGGGGCAGCACCAAATACTGTTCTACCGCACTGTACAAGGTCAGGTCTTGCAGTTGCGAGGCCTGCATCAATTACAAAGTACTCTTGTTCCCAGCCTAATGTTGGGGTTACTTTGGTAACGTTTTTATCAAAATAGTTACATACTTCAACGGCTGCTTTATTTAAAGCTTCAGTAGCTTTTAGCAAAGGAGCTTTATAGTCTAATGATTCACCTGTATACGAAACAAAAAGGGTAGGGATGCATAATGTTTTACCTTTTCCAATCTCCATAATAAATGCTGGAGAAGAAGGGTCCCATGCAGTATAACCACGAGCTTCAAATGTTGCTCTTAAACCACCACTAGGAAAAGAAGAAGCGTCGGGTTCTTGTTGAATTAAAGCAGCACCATCAAATTCTTCAATAGCAGTTCCGTCGCTTTTTAAAGTAAAGAAAGAATCATGTTTTTCTGCAGTTGTTCCAGTTAATGGTTGAAACCAGTGTGTATAATGGGTAACCCCTTTACTTTCAGCCCAAGCCCTGATTCCATTGGCAATTTGACTAGCTACACTACGATCAATTTTTTTACCACCTCTAATGCTGGTAATTAAGCTTTTATATGCTTCATCGCTTAAGAATTCACGTGCAGTTTTTTGAGTGAATACGTTTTCTCCGAAAATACCAGTGATTTTAGAACTGAATTGCGGTATAGAAGTTTCCGCATCATTTGCAATACTGCTAATTGCGTTAAATCTTAATGACATAAATTTTTGGTTTATTTTTCGCAAAAATAAGCCTATTTGCCATTAAGTATTAAACTTTCAGAGCAAATAGGCTTAAAATGTGAATAAAAAACTTAAAATCTAATGTATATAATAAATTTTAATACTTTCCGGCTATGATTTTGGTTGGTTTATATTTTGAACTATCTGTTCCAGTTCCATCAAGATTGATAATCATTACTTTTTGAGATCCATTATTATCCATTACTACAGGAACAATATTTTCACCTCTGATAGCATTCACTTGTTTTGTAAGTACTACTCTACCAGTAACCGCATCACTGATTTTCAACTGTAATATTTTAGGAGCATCGCTCTTAAATCGAACATTAAATTGATTGCCAGTTACAGGATTAGGGAACACGTCTATACTTTTAACTTTTAAGCTATTGATATAATTGATGTCTTCTTTGCTGAATGAAATATTTGATAAGCCTAATTGGATATCAGTGGATTTGCCAACACTTGGTGGTACAATTGTGAACACAATAGTAGTGATATCTTTCAAATCAATTTTAGCATTTGAAGCAATTGATTTGAAATCATCTAGTCCAATCATATACTCTTTAGAATCACTACTTATTGGCATAGTCAAGCTGTATTGATCGTTCCATTGAGTTATTGATTCCTTCACAAGCGTAATTTTTAGTGGAGCATTTCCTAAAGCTTTGAATTTAATTGATTTGAATTCACTTAAATCTTCTGAAACTCCGCCTGCCCTAAGTAGCTTGTAAACAGTTAAATAGTCTGGAGTAATTCCAGCAATTTCTGCATTTCTAAATAAGTTAAACTCATCTTTTGATTTTGTTGTATTATCGTTTGTTACAACAAACTTTTTCAGGCTACTGGTATTGGTATTGTAATCAACGCCCCATGCACCGTCGGCCATAAATACTTGATCTTCTAATTTTCCGTTTAGGAATAGATTAATATTTGATTCAAATAAATCACCAGTAGGAATTGAAACACTAGTGATACCATTGGCCGTTGCAGTAAATGGAATAGTTCTCTTTATTCTAGTTGTTGCTTGTTCGTTAGCTCTATCTGTTATTTCAAAATAACCACTGGTTGCGTTGGTATTATTCTTAAATGTTAGAACAACATTTTCTTCTAATCTAGTTCCTTCTGTAACATAAACTTTTGGAAGTCCTGCAGTATTAGGAACGGCTACAATAGGAAGCCCAGCGCTTAGGCGATTGATGATATCTGTAGCCATCTCAATCACAAGACTTGGTGATCCAGCCCAAAGCTGAATATTAAACATTATTTCTTCAGGAGTATAATCTTTATTAAGCCAGTTTGATTGTAAAGTGTATAGGTTTCTTCCTGATTGAGCACCAATGATAAAGCTAGTTGCATATTCAATATCGCCCTTATTATTTTTAAGATTGTATTGAACTAAATCGTAGCCTTTCACATTAATGGTGCCTAATGAAATCAGTTCATAACCTTTTAATCTATCACATACTGCTTTGGTATGATCATAAACCTGACCAACTGTTCTGGTTCCAAATGCAACAGCTTTTGATACATTGTTTCTTACGAAGTCAATGGATAAAATCTCTTTCGCATTAGTGATAGAAATGATATCATTTGGGGTAGAAATAAATGATTTGTAGCCATTTGCCAATCTGGTAGGAAGAATATCTTGCAATTTCAATCCTGTTCCAACTGATGCTCCTGCATAGCGGTTATATTGGTCTGGCTGTTGTGATTTGGTATAATCCACTGGTCCTTGCTCACTCTTAACTGCTCTGTTGTAAACTCTGAATGCGATTGCATCTCCTAAGCTTTTGCTTTCAACGCCGCCTCCGATACCACCACCAACACCACCGATGGTTACAAAGCCAAAGTCATAGGTATGGTTGTTTTCACCAGCAATTCCTGAAGTAAAAGAAATTTCTGCATCGTTGTTATTCATTAATCCATCACTGTCTCTTATATCTGCATCAGCATCTATTCCGCCATTATCCCTCACGGTTAATTCATAAGTGCTTAATGGGGCTTGAACGCTGGCACCAATTGCATTAGGGATACGGACAATAAAATTGCCGTTTGGTTGTAGTTGCATGATATTATAAATGGCTGAAGCAGTATTTACACCATTAGGATCTGAAGAAAAAATATAGTTACCTTCTACATTTGTAACTGCAGTAGCAATAACAGTAGCACCTTGAACCAATTGAACAGTTACTCCTGCAATTCCAAGTTCCTCTGCGTCTTGAACTCCATCTCCGTCTGCGTCGAACCATACTCTGTTACCTATTTCAATAGGAGCTGGTGCACTAATGATTTCTAAATCACCCAAGCCATTTGCTTTACCAAACACACTCACATCACCTCCTGTGTACAAAACCTTTCCGCTTGTGGCAACACCATTGTTGTTGTTGTAATAACGAACTCCACCAGTATACCAATCTGTTATTGGGTCAAATGCGGTCGATATTAGCTCTTTTCCTGGGAAATTAAGTAAAGAACCAGTGCTATTTTCTTCGTGAGAAATATTGATATCTTTTCCTAAAGCAGTATTGCCTATTCCTAGAGAACCGCCTCTGTTTTTTTCGTAACGATCGGTAAAATAAAATTCGCCACCACCGGGCCCTTCACCGTTTCCAGCACCTGCGGAAGAATTAGTACCATCATTACCGTTGTTTTCTAAGGTAAAGCCTGTATAATTTCCATTATTACTTGCTTTTAAAATATCGCCCGCAGCATTTCCAGTAAATAAGTCACTTCCACTAGTACGCCTATTTTGATTTCCTGTTTGATGACCGGTACGATCCATGATACCTAAAATCATTGCTCCATCTGCTGGGTTGAATTCAATACTTGATAATATAGGCTGAGGATAAACAGCAGTACCAGCATTCCCTACAACAGTTAGTTCATTAAAATTTCTTGCCCAAGGATGCCATGAGCCATGCGAAGTGGTAGCAGCTGGAATTGTTCCATTCGGGTCTCTATAATCTGTATTGCTATTAATAGCGAAGCCAGTATTTAAATTGGCCCTTCTATTAAAAGTAAGTGGTGCATCTAGCACAGTGGTAAAAGTTTCTGAACCAGGTGTTTCTGAAGCATTCACTTTTAGTACCACCATTTTCAGTTCGTTTCTATTAACAACGGAATTATCTGGTTTAACGCCATCTAACACTCCACCTACATATATAGCTCCTCTGTAAAATTTAACTGCGAAAGGCCTAAAGCTACTATTACCTTCTGTAACAGGGAAGGCATTGTAAGATACAATTTGTGATGCATTGGTAGGAGCTGTTCCATTCACACCAATATCTACTCTCCAAAGTTTACGGTCATTCAAATTAATCAAATACAAATATCTGCCATCATCTGAAATAGCCATACCTCCAATTCCTTTTTTACCTACCGCATCAAATGCTAACGCATCATTACTAGGCAATCTCATATCACTAACCCCTGGCATTAAATCTCTTCCTGGAATAGAACCAGCATCAAATAAATTATTAACAGCATTTAAATTAACAAAGCTTGCAGTATTCGTTTTATTATTAGTAGACTTAGCGTTATTGGTAACGTATATTCCGTTTAGTCCTAAAGGACCCATAGAAACATGACGCTTTACAAATGCCGCATAAAATAATTTATTGGCTCTTCTGCTATAGGCTGTTGCCCAAACTGAACCAATTTGTCCCATATCTGCAATAACCTTTGCAGGAGCTATTCCATCATCATAATCGAATGCATAGCTAGCGTCTCCATTTTTTGCATTAAACCAATCTGCACTTGGGTTAATTTGATTATCACCATTGGTATAGGTTGGAACAATTATTCTCGCATTTAAATTGTCAATATAATCGCCTGGATAGTTAATACCAAAGTCTGCAGTTGTAGAAGGTGCAGTAACAAATTGAACACTTGTTTTATTGTTTGATCCAAATGGAGCAGTAAAATCACCTGATTGCCAACCCGTAAATTCAAGTCTTACTTTGGTTGAAGCGGGAACGACGCCAGCAGTAAAACTATATGCACCGTTTGACCCTGAGGTAGTTGTACCCAATAATGTTCCTGCATTATTATAGGCTTTTACAGTGATTCCCGGAGCACCTGGTTCATTGTATGAAGCTGAGTTGTTTTTAGCGCCGTTCGCATTGAAGTCTCTATAAACAACACCGCTAATTTGTGCGTTTGCAGTACCCTGAAACAATGCTATAGCACATAAAAGAAAAGCAATAAACAACACGCTCTGTTTATTGACGTTCATAGTATGTAACTTTAATGAGTAAAAATATTTCATATATAATATTGTTCTAGTTTAGAATTCGGATGTACTATGATTATTAAAACCTAAAATAAAATTACAATTAAATAACGATTTTTTTAAATTTTTGAGTCTAGATAGGGGTCATAGGAGAAAAATACCAATCTGTTGGTAGTAAAAAATGATTATTTGAGGCTAAAACAATCCTTTTTGATGAATAATTTATATACTAATTTTGTTTTTTGTTTTTTGTTCCTAACTATTTCAGGAATAAAAGCACAACAAGAAATCAAACCTTGTCAGCAAGAACCTGCATTCATTAGAACTTTAGGGTATGACCCTCTATGGACTGGAATGAGTACATCAGAAAAGACTGCCATTGGAATTAGTTTAATTGTTTTTGAAAAACAGGCAGGTAAATCTTTCCCGACTGCCCAAACACCCAAGCAAACTGTTTACCAACATCCAAGTTGGAAAATGGCTGGATATTTGTCTACAATCACATTCGATTTTAAAGGAAATATATATACAATACCAGCCCCACTCATTTCAATGTTGTACAACAAGACCGAAAAGCTCAATACCATTTATGCTATTGATGCCAATACGGGAGAGATGAGCGAGTGGAAATCTTTGCCATTTGCAGCAAAGCCCAGTAATAAAAATCCCTTCGGTTTATTGGGAATCAGCTACGATTGTAGTGGGCATTTTCTGGCAGCAGCAACTGTTGCAGGTTCTGACCGATACAATGAGAAAGGAGAAATTTATTTAATTGATGTTGCTACCCAAAAAGTAACCGATAAGTTAAAAAATATAGATGCAATGGGGCTGTCTTTTGGGATAGACGAGGCAGGGAAAAAAAGACTGTATTTCGGGAAAACTAGAACAGGCGATATTTATTCTGTGTTAATTGCAACAAATGGTACTATGCTTAAAAATTCTGTTAGAAAAGAATTAAGCTTGGAAGGTTATGGTCCTAGGGGAGATGATAAAGCAAGAAAAATAAAGTTTAATGGGAATCAATTAGTCGTCAGTGGAACTGCCTTTCATTACAACTTACAAGCTTCTAGCGAAAAACCTGAAACGGTGTACACATTTATTTGGTTGCCGAAGCAAAAAAAATGGGGTTTAATTGATTATCAATAATTATGAAGCATAAGGGATTTACAATAGGGTTGATTATGGCTGTTGCTTATGCAGGTTTGTTGTTAATACAGGTAGAGGCTACATCGAATAATTCAATTCAAAAAGCTAGAGTGAATCTGGGACGATATTTATTTTACGATACAAAATTATCTTACAATCAAACCAAAACATGTGTGTCTTGCCATGACCCATCAATGGCTTTTACAGATGGGTATAGAACCTCTTCAGGTGCAGATGGCTTCAATTTAAAACACAATGCCATTTCTTTATTAAACGTAAAATATCGAAGTACATATACATGGGCTAATCCAACAATTAAAACATTAAACGCACAACTGCAATTCCCTTTCTTTAATGAACATCCAAAAGAATTAGGATGGAAGGGGAACGAGCAAGCCATTTTAAATCGATTTTTGAATGATCGCCAATACCAGAAACTATTTAAACAGGCATTCCCGAAACAAAATAATCCTTTTCAAATAGCAAATATTCAAACAGCAATCATTGCATTTGAAGAACAATTGGTTGCTTATGGCGCAAAGTACGACTGGTATCAAAAAGGCAAAATTGATTTGTTTACCCAAGATGAGCATGCCGGTTTAATATTGTTTTCTAGCAGCAGGTTAGGGTGCAATAAATGTCATGTTTGGGAAATGCCATTTAAAAAAGATACACTTTTATTTAATAATGGAATAAGAGTGCCTTCCTTGCGAAATGTTTTATTAACTGCCCCTTATATGCATGACGGGAGAATTGAAGATATCAATGGAGTGCTTGAATATTATAACCAAAAGAATTCATTGTTCTTAACCAATAAAGAAAAAGGACAGATTATATCTTTCTTATATACTTTGACGGATACTAGTTATCTTAGCAATAAGGAACTCCTAAATCCGTTTCAATACCAATAGGATATGCTTAAATTCAAGTACTTTTTAATAATAGCCCTATTGCATTTTTTTTTGTTTAAAGGCTATGCGCAAAAGAAATCGATTAATAAACCAAAAGTTACTGCAGTAAAAAAGACTGCAAAGCCTAAACAGTCTGCAGCAGTCTATTTAAATGAATATAGAGCAGGATTAATGACTCCATCTGCTTTGGATACAGCCACTTTTATTGTTGCAAGAAAAAAAGAAATTGAACAGATTTTAAAAGATAGTTTGCCCGTTAAATGGTATTTAGAAAAAGGGGGTGAAAAAGCCATATTGGCTCAAAAAATTGCCTTAGCAGATCCTTTTTTTACACGCTATTTATTTGACTTAAAAACAAAGAAGCCATTGTGGAATGAAATCTTTGGTGTGTATCCTGCACGACCAGGTGATATTAAAAAAGGGATTACTGCATTACCTGGGGCATTGATGCGTGTAGAAATGTATAATTATGCCAACAATTTAACCACGATTGGTTTGGTAGATATTTTTAGTATGAAATTGGTAAGTGCAGATCATTATCCGGATATGCAGCCAGATATTCCCGCATCACTTATACAATTGGCAGAAAAAATAGCCATCCATTCACCTGAGGTAGAAAAAGCGTTGGGCTATAAACCAAGTGCAAAAATGCCAATCATGAGTAGCACCAAAACTGCTTTGAATAGAACAAAATGCGAACGTTCTCAGCACTTATGTGTAGCACCTACTTTTGTTCAAGGTAATCGAGCATTGTGGGCAATTGTGGATTTAACCGACAATCGATTAGTAGGTTTAAGATGGACCAATACTGGAACTGACGGAGCAGTTGTAACGGAAAGAAAAATTCAGAATGAAAATGTTGCAGATTGTTATTGCGAAAAAGTCAATTCAATCAATCAACAGGGCTGGAATATGGATTATTTGCTTACGGCTTCTGATGGGTTACAAATTAGTAATGTTCGTTTTAACAACAAGCGAATTCTCAATAATGTTAAATTAGTAGATTGGCATGTGAGTTATTCAGGAACAGATGGGTTTGGATACAGTGATGCGGTTGGATGTCCTATTTACAGTCAAGCAGCCGTTGTGGCAACAGATCCCCCTAAAATTGCAGAATTGATAGACGGAGATTCAGTTGTCGGTTTTATGTTAGAGCAAAAATTCTTTTCTGAGTTATGGCCCGGTCCTTGTAATTATAGTTATTCTCAGCGGTATTTTTTTTATAATGATGGCCGATTCAGAGTTACCTGTGCAAGTATAGGAAGAGGATGTGGCAATAATGGTACATACAGACCTGTTTTTAGAATTTCCTTTGCGGGTAATGAGCAAAATTTTTACGAATATGCCCAAGAAGGTTGGAAAAGATGGGATACAGAGAGATGGCAATTGCAAAAACCATCTACCATTTATGACCCAACCGGATACCAATATAAAATTAGTACAGGTGCTGAAACCAGCTTCTACATAGAGCCAGGAAATGGTCAATTTAAAGACGGAGGAAGAGGAGATAATGCTTTTGTTTACTTAACAAAGAATCATTTGGATAAGGATGAGGGCGAGAATGATTTGGTTACCATTGGCCCATGCTGCAACACCGATTATCGTCAAGGGCCTGAAAAATTTATTGATTCAAATCCTGAAAAAACAGTGAATACCGATTTAGTCTTGTGGTATGTACCACAAATGAAAAACGATGACAGGGAAGGTTCAAAATATTGTTGGGCTGAAACCTACTATGAAAACGGTGTTTATAAAATTAAAGCCTATCCTTGTTTTGCTGGTCCAATGTTTGTTCCGCAAAAAAACCTATATTGAAACATATTAGTATGGAAAAAAAGATTCAAATAATGATTGCTGATGATCATCCGCTCTTTGTAGAAGGGCTTAAGATGATTTTGAGTAGTAATAATCTTTTACAAATTGCAGGTATTGCCAACGATGGAAAACAATTATTATACCTGTTAACCCAACAGCCGAATATTGACCTTATTTTATTAGATGTTAATATGCCTCATTTAAATGGGTTAGACACCATAAAATACATTAAACAATCATTTGGAGGGTCAAAAGTATTAATGATTTCAGCCTACAGCGACGAGAAAGTGGTTGATCAGGCAAAGAAAGCAGGAGCAGACGGATATATCCTAAAGAATAGTAGTAAGGACGAATTGATGAAAGCGATTGTTGATGTGGTGAATGGGAAGACACATTTTGATTTACAAAATGAACCTAATCAAGATGATGCATTTAAGAAAATGGATATTTTTTTACGCAAGTATAATTTAACCAAACGCGAGAAGGAAATATTACTTTATCTAAAACAAACATATACCAATCAACAAATTGCAGATAAACTTTTTTTAAGTGTTTACACTGTTGAAACACACCGTAAAAATATCATGCAAAAGCTGCAGTTGAGTTCTCCTGCAGCTTTGGTTAAGTTTTTAGTTGAGTTTAATATCTAATTTTAATTCAGCATAATTTTGTTAGTGGTATATTTTACGCTACTACCTTCAATTGAAATCATATACATGCCTGCTCCAGGTTTGCTGCTCAATTGAACCGGTACTACATTGTCTCCTTTTATCGCTTGAATTACCTTGCTATAAATTACATTACCTGTTGCAGCATTAATGATGCGAATCGTAAGTGGTCCGTTTATATCAGATCTAAAACTTGCATTAAAAATTCCGTTTTTACTTGGGTTGGGGTATATATGAATTTTTTGTTGAGTTAAATTTTCTACAAACTCTTTGGGTTTTTTAGAAAAGAAGATGTCTGCAACTCCAATATCAATGGATGCACTAATTTTAGAAGCGTTCTCAAAAGTAAATACTACTGTTGTTAAGTCGTTTTTCTTCATAGCAACAAGTGCGTCTTCTCCCACAAAATCATCAAGGTTAATCGTATAATCTGTAAGTGAATTTGTTAAGGGTAAATTATAGTGTGGTTGTTTGGTAAAATCTTTAATGGAATTTTTTATCAATGTAATTCGTAAGGTAGTTCCTTCTCCTTTAGCTTTAAAACTCATTGTTCTATATGCCGTTAAGTCTTGTTCTGCCGCTGCTCCTCTTAAAAGTTTATAAGCACTTACATATCCATCAGTTTTAGCTTTAACATTTACGTCTCTAAAAACAGGATAAGTATCTGCAAAGTTTCTAACAGAATCATTCGTTACGGTATATGATTCAATCACTGTTTTGCTAGAATCATAATCCAAATCCCAACTGCCATCACTCATATAAACAACGTCTTGTAGTTTTCCGTTGATAAACAAAGAAATTAAGCTTTCGTGTGTATCATTCATAGGGAATGATATCATTGTTTTTCCTTTTGTATTTAAAGTGAAAGGAATCGTACGCTTTACATTTAAAGGAGATAGCTCATTGTACTTTTCTACAAGTTCAATATATCCACTGTTAAATGTGGTCTCATTTTCTACTAGTAAATTAACATTGAGTCCATCTCTATTGCCATATCTGATATAAGTGGTTGGCAATGATTTTGTAGCAGCAATTGATTGCACAGGCATGATTGCTTCTAGCTTATCCAGTACATTCAGTGCGAGGTCTATGCATAAATAAGGAGCCACACCCCATATTTGGTAATTGTACATCGTGTCTTCTCCAATGAAATCTGCATTCAACCAATTGCTTTGAAATGAAAATGTATTCCTGCCTGCTTTTTTGCCTACAGAAAAACTCATAGAGTATTCAATATTCCCATTTTCTTGTTTTAGTTGATACCTGGTAAAAATTAGATTTCGAAGTGTAAATTGGTCCATTTTGAGTAAGACGGCACCTTTTAATCGATCACAAATTGGTTTAGTATGGTCGTATACCTTTCCTAATGTTTTAGTAGCAAATGCAACTGCTTTGCAGGTGTCATCTTCAATAAAGTCTACCGCTCTTACTTCTATAGCGTTCGTAATTGCTGGAATATCTGTAGGGGTGCTAATATAAGCCGTGTATGCTCCCTCAGGAATTCTATCGGGCATAATATCGGAGAGCGTTAATGCTCTATTGGTAGACATATTTGTTAACTGAGCGTTACTCAGGTCTAACTTTTGCAAATTTGAATAATTCACAGGTCCGTTGGTGCCCTGCTTAATTTTAGCCATTGTTCTTTTGGCAATTTTATTGCCTAGGCCTTGACTTTCTAAGCCACCTGTATTTCCAGAAAAAGATACACCTCCATCTTCTGAGAAAATGGGGATTGAATCGAGTTTATCTGTGCATAAGATCGGGTCTATAGTTGCATAGAATAGTAAGTCATTAAAATCTTGGTCGCAGTCGTTTCTATCGCGTAAAATGTCTTCAAATCCTACTACTAGTCTGTTCGTAAGCGTGTCTCTTACGATAACAGTATGTTGCTTAAGCGAGTCGTTGTTTTCTGGATTAAATTCAGAATTTGAATAAACTTTCCAATTTCCATTTTTTACTCTTGAGCCATCCCATCCATCTGAAATTAATACAAATCCAATTTCTGTATTCGCTGGAAATCTACCTAGAAATACTTTGTCTCCTGCAACCATTGAACCTCCAAAACCACTTTTGGATGCATTGGGAAAAATGATGGTGATGTCTTGATTTTTAGGGGCAACAGTTGGGGGATTCCCTTTTGGATAAGTGTAGTAACCCAATGCATTTAAAAAAGATGCTCCTTCGTCTATGAAACTGATCCAGATATCTGATGGGCAACTAGTGCCAATCGTTTTAACATGATTCTTTGAAATTAAGAGTGGGTTGTATACTGGAACAGGCCTATATTCTGGTAAAGTAGTTTCAATCGAGTTCCTAAAATTTGAACTAACAATATCTCGAGGGGTAACCAAATAATTGGGCAGGCCACTTGCATTATAAGAACCCATATAAGTATAGTTCTGAGACTGAACCTGCTGGGTACTTGCAAAAATGAATATTGCAAGAAGTATGAATAAGTTAGAGCGGCTCATAGTACTACGATTTAATACAAAAATACTGTATTACAAAGCATTTGCTCATATTTTGAGGCCCTATTCACTTTTAATGACTTAAATACCAACTATTTTGTATGAATTAAATAGGGAAAACTTGATTCGGACACATTGCCTTGGTTTTGTACCTTCGCAGCATCATGGAAATCACCGTAAAAACAGCCCAGCAGTTGCGATTAACTGCAGATGAATTTGAGTTGATAAAGCAAAAAATGGGTCGCACCCCTAATTTTACTGAGCTCTGTGCTTTTAGCGGCATGTGGAGCGAGCACTGTAGTTATAAAAACTCCATAAAGTGGTTAAAAACCCTTCCAAGAGATGGTGGAAGAATGTTGGTTGCAGCAGGGGAGGAAAATGCTGGCCTTATGGATATGGGTAATGGGTTTGGAGTAGTTTTTAAAATTGAAAGCCATAATCACCCCAGTGCCATTGAACCATTTCAAGGAGCTGCAACAGGTGTGGGTGGAATTCAACGTGATATTTTTACCATGGGAGCAAGACCAATTGCTTCTTTAAACAGTTTACGTTTTGGAAATTTAAAAGATAAAAAAACCCAGCACTTACTTGCAGGAGTTGTTAAAGGAATTGGACATTACGGGAATTGTTTCGGAGTGCCTACTGTTGGCGGTGAAGTTTATTTTGAAGATTGTTATCATACCAATCCTTTGGTGAATGCGATGAGTGTAGGAATTATGCAAGCCAATAAAATGGTAAGCGCTACCGCAAAAGGCACAGGTAATCCAGTGATTTATGTAGGAAGTGCTACTGGTAAAGATGGAATTGGCGGCGCAAGCTTCGCAAGCGCTGATATCACACATGATTCCGTTCAAGAATTGCCAGCAGTTCAAGTAGGTGACCCTTTTCAGGAAAAGAAATTATTGGAAGCTTGTTTAGAAGTCTTAGAAACTGGCGCTGTAGTAGGTATGCAAGACATGGGGGCAGCTGGTATTATTTGCTCTACAGCAGAAATGAGTGCAAAGGGTGAAGTGGGCATGCATATTGACCTAGAAAAAGTGCCAACCCGTCAACAAAATATGAAAGCATGGGAACTCTTATTAAGTGAGAGTCAAGAGCGGATGTTGATGGTAGTAGAGAAAGGAAGAGAAGCGGAAGTGGTGGCTGTTTTTGAAAAGTGGGATTTGAGCGCCAGCACGATTGGGCATGTAACAGATGATGGGTTGTTAAATTTCTTTATGAATGGAACTTTAGAAGCCAGTATACCTGCATATGAATTGGTTTTAGGTGGTGGTGCACCTCAGTATACAAGAGAATATACTGAGCCCAAATATTTTGAAAAAATCAATGCATTTGATGCAAATGCATTAGCTGATATTCAAGACCTGAAAGCTACAGCGGAGGCATTGATCACCCTTCCAAATATTGCCAGCAAAAGATGGGTATATACCCAATATGATAGTATGGTGGGTGCAGCTAATACCAGTACTAATAGCCCAAGTGATGCATCTGTTGTTTTAGCAAAAGGTACGGGTAAAGCTTTAGCTATTACGGTTGATTGTAATAGTAAATACGTTTTTGCAAATCCATATATCGGGGGAATGATTGCAGTAGCTGAAGCTGCAAGAAATATTGTTTGTAGTGGTGGAGAGCCAATTGGCGTTACCAATTGCCTAAATTTTGGTAATCCTTATGATCCAGAAGTTTATTATCAGTTTGTGCACGCAGTTACTGGTATGGGTGATGCGTGTAAAAAATTCAACACTCCAGTAACCGGTGGGAATGTGAGTTTTTATAACCAAAATCCAGATGGTCCTGTTTATCCAACTCCTACAATAGGTATGGTTGGCATTTTGGATGATATTAATCAAAAAATGACCATGCATTTTAAAGATTCTGGGGATATCATTCTTTTGATTGGGGCACAACACAATGATATTGCTTCTAGTGAATATTTGCATAAACTGAAAGGAGTACAATACTCTTCTGCGCCTTATTTTAATTTAGAAGAAGAATACAATACACAGCAATTGATTAGTAAATTAATCAAAAGCAAAAAAATCAAAAGCGCACATGATATTAGTGAGGGTGGATTAATGATCACTTTATTAGAAAGTGGTTTTAGTGGCGGTAAAGGTTTTAGTGTTAATCCAACAATCGATATTAGGCAAGATGCCTATTGGTTTGGAGAAGCGCAAGGGCGAGTAGTTGTATCGGTGTCGGCTAGTGATTTAGCTGATGTAATTGCAGCTACTACTACTGAAGGTATTGCCTTTACTCAATTGGGCACTGTTACTTCAAGTGAAGTGGAAGTAGTTGGAAATGCTTGGGGTTCTATTGAAGAGTGGAAAAATAAATATGATACAGCCATAGAAAAGTTGATTAAATAATATGAGCAACAACTTGCATATTATGGTTACTGGAGCTGCTGGTTTTATTAGCAGTTGTATGGTTCAGTATTTAAATGAACAGGGCTATTCGAATATTTATTTAGTGGACGATTTTGGTGTTGAAGAAAAAAGGAACAATTGGCAAAACAAACAATTTGTTACTATTATTGAACGCTATAACTTATTGGATTGGTTACACCAACATCAACCCAAATTAGATATGGTTATTCATTTAGGTGCAAGAACCGACACTACTGAATTTGATTATGCAATTCATGAAGAACTCAACTTGGAATATTCTAAAGATGTTTGGAATTATTGTTGCATACACTCAATACCGCTTATTTATGCATCAAGTGCTGCTACATATGGTGGAGGCGAACATGGGTACAATGATGATCATGCAGTAGTAAATCAGCTAACCCCATTAAATCCATACGGAGTTAGTAAAAATGAATTTGATAAATGGGCATTGCAACAAAAATCTCAACCTCCTTTTTGGGCGGGGTTAAAGTTTTTTAATGTGTATGGTCCTAATGAAGCACATAAGAAAAGAATGGCTTCTGTTATTTTTCATTCTTTTAATCAAATCAATAGTACGGGCTTAGTAAAATTATTTAAGAGCCATCAACCTTCTTTTAAAGATGGAGAACAGCTTCGAGATTTTGTATATGTAAAAGATGTGGTTTCAGTGATTGAATGGATGATGGAAGAAATGGCAGAATCAAAATGGTCCATTAGTAATAATGGATTATTCAATTTGGGTACTGGAAAAGCAAGAACCTTCATCGATTTAGTGAAGGCCACTTTCGCTGGGATGGATATTATTCCCAATATTGAGTTTATTGATATGCCGTTAGATATCAGAGATAAATACCAATATTTTACAGAAGCCAATATGGGGAAACTGCAAAATGCAGGATATGCGAAGCCCTTTTATTCCTTAGAAGAAGGAGTTGACGATTATGTAAGAAATTATTTAAGAACCAGTAAGTATTATTAGTTCAAATAAAAAGAGGTTGTCTAAAAAGACAGCCTCTTTTTATGATAAATGGATTCTATTTTACAAACGAGCTTTTAAAAATTCGATGGTTTTTTTGTGTGCATCTTCGGTAGCTTCTTTATTAAAAGAAGGATTACTTGGGTTCGCAAAACCATGATTGGCTTCGTAGCGGTGTAGCGTCAATTTTTTACCTGCAGCAGCCATATCTTTTTCAAAAGTATTTACTACTTCAGGAGAAGGGCTTCTATCTTGGTTGCCAAAAAATCCAATAACATCCGACTGCAATGTTTTTAATTTTTCTAGGTTGTTTTCGGGGCGACCATAATACATTACAGTACCAGCTGCTTGTTTGCCAGCCAATATGCTGCTTTGCAAGCTCCACATACCACCAAAGCACCAACCAATCGTGAAAATTTTTGCTTTATTGCCCGCATAAGCTAAAGCACCTTTCACTATCGCTTCCAATCTTGGATTGGTAGCTGCTCTCATTAATTTCATTGCACTGTCTGGGGTGGCAGCTACTTTACCATCGTACATATCTAAGGCAATCACATTTACATTGCCTAGTTCTGCAGCTAATTTTTCTGCTTCTTGTTTTATTTGATCGTTTAATCCCCACCACTCTTGAATTACAAAAATCCAATTATTGGTTTTTTTCTTGCTTTTGATAAAATAGCCAGAAGCCTTATTGCCGTCTGGTGCATCAAAACTGATGGTTTCTCCAGTACCATTAGTCAATTTAAACGGAAGTGGATTCTCGTGCATAGCTGCAAATTCTGGAGTCATTGCTTCATCCCTAAATTGATCGCGAATATCTGAGTAGCATGCCAAATACTCTTCCGCGGAGCGGATACTTTGTTTGGTTTCGGTATAACGGAAACCCTGAATGGCTATCAGGACCACAACAAATAAGGCAAAAAATCGTAAATGTTTCATATGTATTGGTTATTGAAATAAAGACTTGTTCACTTTTCACTAACAGTTTTTTGCCATATTGGTTGAAAATCAGTTAGGTATTTTTCTTATTTCATTTTTTAAGCTAGCTTTGTTTGACCTCCGAACTATTTCAGTTCAAATTTTCAGGTCTAAGATTGTTTTTTAATTTATTGCAATAAAAGTATTCATTTTATGGCCAAGTATATTTTTGTTACCGGTGGCGTAACAAGCAGTTTAGGTAAAGGGATTATAGCCGCCTCATTGGCAAAACTCTTACAGGCCAGAGGGCTTAAAGTTACTATTCAGAAATTTGATCCTTATATCAATGTAGATCCAGGAACGCTAAATCCTTATGAGCATGGAGAGTGTTATGTAACAGAGGATGGTGCAGAAACAGATTTGGATTTAGGTCACTATGAAAGATTCTTGAATATATATACTTCGCAGGCTAATAATGTGACTACTGGAAGAATTTATCAAACCGTTATTAATAAAGAAAGAGCAGGCGATTTTTTAGGTAAAACAGTGCAGGTTGTTCCGCATATTACCGATGAAATAAAGCATCGGATGCTTTTGCTGGGTCAAGACGACCAATTTGATATTGTATTAACAGAAATAGGTGGAACAGTGGGCGACATCGAGAGTTTGCCATTCATAGAAGCAGTTAGACAACTACAATGGGAATTACCAGAAGAAGATGTAATGGTGGTTCATCTTACCTTGATTCCTTATTTAAAAGCAGCCAAAGAATTAAAAACAAAACCTACTCAACATAGTGTAAAAATGTTGAGTGAAACCGGCGTGCACCCAGACATTATTGTTTGCAGAACAGAAGAGCCGTTAAATAACGATATCAAAAGAAAAATTGCCCTTTTCTGTAATGTAAAACAGGAAGCAGTAATAGAAGCAATGGATGCAAGTACTATTTATGAAGTGCCATTGCATATGCTAAGAGAAAAGCTTGATTTGATTTGTCTTAAAAAGCTAAATATTACTCAGTTTGCAGAGCCCAATTTAAATAATTGGAAAGAGTTCTTAGACAAATTAAAATATCCAAAAAGTAAGGTTACCATTGGATTAATTGGAAAATATATAGAACTACAAGATGCCTATAAGTCTATTTTAGAAAGCTTTGTACATGCTGGTGCCATCAATGAAGTGAAAGTTCAAGTTGTAAATGTGCATTCTGAGTTTATTACAGACGAAAATGTGGCAGAGAAATTAAATGGCTTGGATGGATTATTGGTTGCCCCAGGATTTGGAAATAGAGGAATTGAAGGTAAAATCATTGCAGTTAAATATGCGCGTGAAAAAGGCCTACCATTCTTCGGGATTTGTTTAGGTATGCAAATGGCAGTCATCGAGTTTGGTAGAAATGTGCTTGGTTTAAAAGATGCGCACTCCATTGAGATGGATGCTAGTTCATCTCATCCAGTCATTAATATGATGGAAGAACAAAAGAAAATTACTATGATGGGGGGTACTATGCGATTAGGGGCTTATCCATGTGAAGTAGAAGAAGGTTCATTGGCTCACAAAATTTATGGGACCAAAACTTTTACAGAAAGACATAGACACCGTTATGAATTCAATAATGATTATTTAGAACAATACCACGCTGCTGGGATGAAAACAAGTGGGAAAAACCCTGCTACAGGGTTGGTTGAAATTATTGAATTGCCCAATCATCCGTTTTTCATTGGGGTTCAATATCATCCTGAGTTGAAAAGTACGGTTGAACGGCCAGCACCCTTGTTTGTTGGCTTTATTGATGCTGCCAAAAAATACAACGACAGTAAAAGTAACTTAAGGTCTTCAAGCAAAAAGGACGCTGTTATTTAAACAGGATACATATAAAATTGTAAAATCCCACACTAACCAGTGTGGGATTTTTGCTTTTCATGAAAAAAATGGGGGGATTGGTGAAGTTTTTCAGTTCCACAATAAATTGTTGAAGAAATTCATATTCTTAAAATCCATGAAAAAAGCCATTTTATTTATCCTTTTCTTATTGCCTTCAACAAGCTATTATATGAAGGCTAACTTAGAAGCAACTGAATCTAAGGCTCATGCTCCTGTTATTTCACCAGTAGAAGACCAGCCAATCGCTAGTGATATTGAATTAATGCATAGTTTAATTTTATTGAGTGACAAAGTAGTTGCTAATATTCATTCGTATGAAAAAGCTTTAGAATATACTTCCTTATCCGATTTTCTCGATAATAATCTTGACTTATTGAATCAGAAAAAGCTCAGTATAGCTGTAGCAAAGGGTACAGACTATATGAATGTGATTAAAGTGGTAGATATGATGGCTAACTTAGGCATCAAAAACTATCAATTGGTTCGTTACGATTAATTTTTTTCAGCTCTTCCATTTCATTTTCTTCTGTAAGTTTAGCGTTCAATGCATAAGTGCCTGATGGCAATAAATATTTTGCTAATACCGGCATTAATTCAATCAGCATCAACAGTACAATTAATAAATAGTACCTAAATTTTACAGCGTTACTTTGCTCAACTAAATGATCTAATGCTTCAATTCTAGTAATAAATCCATTATTTAATAATTGGTTAAATGCAATTTGTTCTTTTGTAATTGTTTGATCAATCAATTGGATATTATGATCAATGGTTTTTATTGAAGGAGTTATCAATTTAGCAGTTTCATAATAATCCGCCGCTGCCTTATCTGCTGCTGCTTTCTTAGCAAGTGCAATTGCTTTTAATCCAATTTTCTTTGATCCCCCGGTTCCATCAGTCTCCTTAATAAATTGATTACTGGTTTGAATCATTTCTTGATACCGAAGCGATAAATTCGTGTTTAATTGTTTTTTTTCATCTAATAGCTGCTTTTTTTGCGGAGCATATAATTTTTCAAGTTCAACATATTTATTCTTCTTCCTCGTCTCATTGTCTAAAGAGGTTTGAACAAGAATCTCTTTTTCAAATAAGAAAAGTAGTGCTGGTTGGGCCATAAATAAACCTATGGTATAGGCTAAAAACATTCTGAAAATCAGGGGTTTCCAACCTTGCTTTCCTGAATGGTTGATGCCTTTGATTAATGCTCGATCTATAAAAAGAATAATTCCTCCCATAAATATCCCTAGCAAACAGGCTATTCCCCAATGGTCTATAACAGTGCTAAAAAAATAAGTCCAGGCTAGGGTTGCAAAGCTCCAAGTACCCAATACCAGCATTCCTATAATCGAATGCCTATTTCTGTCTACAACAGCATCTTTTAATAGTACTGATTCGGCAGTACTTAGCCACCATAAGAATTGTTCCCGGCGGTTGGGAAGGTAATTTTCCTGCATAACGCTTTTTTTTAATGGTTATGGCAGGCACAGGTTGAAATTTGGTTGGTTGTAGGCGCCTTTATGAACGACAAAGAAAAGGTTTTTTTTGTTAGGCAAACGTTACCTTTGCCGCTCAATAAAAGTTTGTATGAAGACGGACAAAAATACGGTCATTGGTTTTGTGTTGTTAGGGATCTTAATGTTTCTCTATTTCTGGTATACCAGTCAGCAACAGAATGCCATTATTGAAATGAAAAAAAGAGAAGAAGATTCTTTAGCAAAAGTAGCTGCAGCAAGAATGAAGCTAGTAGATACTGTAGCATTAAAAACGGATTCTTTAAAAAGAGATTCTGCGGTTAGGGTAACTGTAGCTGGCAATTTTACAGATGCGGCCGTTGGACAAGAACAGTTTATTTCTGTTGAAAATGAAGTAGTTAAGGTAGATTTTACTAATAAAGGCGGGCAAATTAAGTCGGTAACTTTAAAAAATTATAAGGACGCTAATAATAAATTGGTTGTTCTTTCTGATAAAAGTGCAGTTTCATATGCAATTAATACTGCACCTGCCCAATCTGCAACGATTGAAAATTTATTCTTTACTCCTGGAACTGTAGTAAAAAATGCTGATGGATCACAAACGCTGAAATTTACTTTAACTGCTGCAAACGGTCAGTCTGTAGTACATGAATTTACTTTGATTCCTAATAGTTATAAAATTGGATGGAAATTAGGAATGAATGGAGCTGGTCAATTACTTACGAATAATGCTTTAAACCTTAATTGGACAGTAGCTACCTCTCAAATGGAAAGAACCTCTCAGTACGAACGTCAGGTATCTAATATCTGTTTTTCGGAAGATAATGAGTTTGATTATATTTCATCTAATACAGATCATAGTTTTGAAAAACCTGCTCAATGGATTGCTGTAGTTCAGCAGTTTTTTAATAGCACTTTAATTGCAGATAATTCATTCAATAGTGGAAGTATTAAATGGGCTAGGGCAACAGATTCTACTCGTGACTTAGCATCTGCAACCAGTACTTTGCAAATAAAAGTTCCAGCTGCTGCATCCGTTAATATTCCTTTTCATTTTTATGTTGGTCCTAATGAATACGAAATTTTGGCTAAGCAAGCTCCAGAAATGGATAAGATTGTGAATCTCGGTAGAGATATGTATTCTTTTGTACGTCCTATTAACAAGTACATTATCATGCCTGTATTTGACTTCTTTGCTTCTTTTGTAAAGAATTATGGTTGGGTAATTTTCTTGTTAACCTTATTCATCCGTTTGGTGACTGCTCCTTTAACTTATAGTAGTTATTTAAGTGGTGCAAAAATGAAGGCTTTAAGACCTGAATTAGATGTCTTAAAGAAAAAAATGGGAGCTGATCAACAGGGTTTTGCTATGGAACAGATGAAATTGTTTAGGGAAGCAGGGGTGAACCCATTAGGCGGTTGTATTCCAGCTTTGCTGCAAATTCCTATCTTCTTTGCATTGTATAGTTTTTTCAACTCTGAAATTGCACTAAGGGGTCAGGCATTCCTTTGGAGCGAAGATTTGTCTAGCTTTGATTCTATTGCATCTCTTCCATTTAGTATACCTGCTTTTGGTAATCATGTAAGTTTATTTACTATCACTGCTGTAATAACCAGCTTCTTGATTTCTATTTACAATATGAGTATGACCCCAACCCAGGACAATCCTGCGTTGAAGTATATGCCTTATATATTTCCATTCATGTTGCTGTTTATCTTTAACAGCTTGCCATCAGCTTTAACATGGTATTATACTGTTTCGAACGTAATTACTTTATTATTGCAATTTGTAATTCAGAATTATATTATCAACCACGATAAAATTTTGGCAAAAATTGAAGCAAAACGCAAAGCGCCTAAAACCAAGAGTAAATGGCAGGAACGTTACGAGCAAATGTTAGAGAGCCAGAAAAAAGTGCAGGAATTAAAAAACAAAACCACTAAAAAATAAATCAAATGCGCTACTTATTATGTTTGTTATCCTATTGCTTCATAATAAGTAGCGCTTCTTCACAAACAAGGGTTGTTGCTGAATGCACTGTTAATTATGCTATAACAGTTAACAATGAAAGTCAGGTTGATAAAGACGCCGTTGCATTATTGAAGCAAAGTAGTAAAGTGATTTATATAAAGGGCAATAATAGTAGGTCCGATTTAATAAGCCCTTCTTTTTCTCAGTCTCTTATTTTTAATAAGGCTACTGGTAACGCCGTTATCTTAAGAGAAATTGGTGCGAACAAGTTTATTACAAAAATGAGCTCCATTGATTGGATTAAACAAAACGATAAGTTTACTGATATGCTTATTCAGTTTTCTGATGAGCGTAAAACTATTTTAGGCTATGAGTGTAAACGAGCCACTTTGTTGTTAAAAGATGGCAGTACATTTTCAGTGTTTTATGCAAGTACCATCATCCCGTCTGTTAGAGAATTTGAATACCAATTTAAAGATATACCTGGCTTTGTATTGGAATATGAGGCAAAAGATGGGTATACACAGAAAATTACTTACACGGCAACTAAAATTAGTTTGAATCCTGTTTCAGCTGCAAAATTTGATATCCCCACACAAGGCTATCGTCTATTAAATGAATAAGAAAAGAGGAACAGATTATTTATGTTGTTCTTGGGGAATCTTGAATTTAGGCACTTTCACCTTTATTTTATAAGGGTATACGTAAGTGGTATTCCCATTATTATACTGAAGCATGGTATTCACATCTGAGTTTTGCATCAGTAAACCATTTCCAGTAAGCGTGATTCCCTTGTACTGTAGATTAGACTTAATTGCAGATAATGAAAGCCCTTTTTTAGAAAAGCTATTGAGACTTTTCAAAGTGAATTTACTGCTCTTGGCTTTGTCGTCTACAATTCCAGTAAATGCAAATGCAGCAATTGCCAGGTGCAAACTCACAAGGAGCATGACCAAAGGGGCTTTATTTACTGATTTGATTTGCATTAACATATAGCAAAGGTAGGATATATCCTAAGTATTTTAACGAATTATTTTTATTAACAAACGTTAATAAGGGGTAAAAAGTTTGGTTTTTGCAAAAAAAGTTTAATTATTTGCTTAAATTAGGTAAACGTCAACCCATGAGCCAAAATCCGTATCGCGAAGACAAAGAAGAATTAAGGGAGTTGATTATTCAGTATCAACATCTTAAGCATGGGAGAAGTCATCCTTTTTTGGAAGAAGATGCATTTGAACGGATTATAGATTTTTACGACGAAAAAGACGATTTGCCCGAAGCGATGACTGCTGCTAACTTGGCTTTAGAGCAGTTTCCTTATTCCGCTAACTTAATGATAAAAAAAGCTGATTTATTATTGGCAAGCAGA
This sequence comes from Sediminibacterium sp. FEMGT703S, assembly GCA_002786355.1. Classification (GTDB taxonomy): domain Bacteria; phylum Bacteroidota; class Bacteroidia; order Chitinophagales; family Chitinophagaceae; genus Sediminibacterium. The sequence continues at coordinate 12,765 of PGCO01000014.1, read as the reverse complement.
AAGTACCAGGAAGCCCTCGACTTATTAGAAACTGCTGAACTTTATGATAGCAATGACCTTAATTTGTTTATTTTAAAAACAGATGCTTATTTAGCACTGGATCAACAAGCTAAAGCTGTTGAATTGTTAGAAGCAGCATTACTTCAGTTTGAGGGTGAGGAAAGATTAGATTTATTATTCGAGTTAGCCGATGTGTACGACGATTATGAAGAGTTTGATAAAGTTTTCGATTGTTTAAAATTGATTTTAGCCGAAGATCCCAATAACGAGGAGGCTTTATATAAAATCTGCTTTTGGACCGATTTTACAGGAAGGAATGAAGAGAGTATCAAATTACACCAAGCAATAATTGAAGATTATCCTTTTAGTGAATTGGCGTGGTTTAATTTAGCTGCTGCTTATCAAGGGCTTAAGCTTTATGAGAAATCAATTGATGCTTATCAATATGCAGTAGCTATTGACGAAAAATTTGATTATGCCTATAGAAATATGGGGGATGCTTTTTTACGATTACGGAAATATAAAGAAGCTATTGAAGTGCTTGAAAAAGTATTAGAGCTGAGTAGACCTGAAGATGTAATTTATGAAGCTATTGGGCATTGTTATCATAGAATGGGCAAATTTGCGCAAGCCAGGTTTAATTATAAAAAGGCAGTTCACTTAAACTCAACTGATAGCAAATTGCATTACAAAATTGCCGTTACTTATATGTTAGAAGAGCAATGGCAGGCAGCATGCAAGCACTTAGAGAATGCAATGAGAATGAATAGAACCGTGCCAGAGTTCAATTTAGCTATGGGAGAATGCATGATGAATCTAGATAAGTATAAGGATGCAATTGTTTATTTTGGCGCAGTAGTGAAGCATAAACCCAAATCGGTTTCGGGTTGGGAGGCATTATTGCGCTGCCTTATTAAAGCTGATTTGATTGAAGAAGCATATAGTCAATGTATGGTTGCGCACAGTGCAACAGGATATAAGCCCATCTTTTATTTTTATGCCAGCACCTTATTATTTGCTTTGGGTAAGTCTAAAGAAGCACTCTTAAAATTAGAAACAGCAATGGACAAAGCCCCCAAGTTGCTCAAAAAATTTATGGAGCTTAATCCTGCTATTTTACAAAATAATCAGGTCGTGGATATCATTGCGCGTTATAAGAAAGGAAAGAAAATATAAATATGTACTTTTGCGCTCAAATAAGAATAACGGTATGAACTACAGACTTACACAAATACCAGAGCGTACTCAAAAACCTAGAATTTCAGGCTTAACCATGGTCATGGATAAAGGGTTAAGTGTTAATCAAGCGAAAGATTTTTTAAGTGTTGCCGGTCCGCATGTGGATATAGTTAAGTTGGGTTTTGGTACTTCATTTGTTACACCTAATTTAAGGGAGAAGCTGGAAGTTTATAGAGAAGCCAATATGCCTGTTTATTTTGGTGGAACTCTTTTCGAGGCCTTTTTAATTAGGAATCAATTTGATGATTACGTTGAAGTATGTAGGGATTATGGGGTTAGTTATATTGAAGTTTCTGATGGTTCTATTACCATACCACATGCAGAGAAATGTGGATATATTGAAAAATTGACGCAACATGCAACTGTATTAAGTGAAGTGGGGAGCAAAGACGCAGCGCATATCATTCCTCCATATAAGTGGATTGAACTAATGCGAGCTGAATTAGAAGCAGGTTCTTCTTATGTAATTGCTGAAGCCAGAGAAGCCGGTAATGTGGGTATTTACAGAGGTAGTGGAGAAGTTAGGGAAGGATTGGTACAAGAAATTTTAACTCAGATTCCAGCCGAAAAAATTATTTGGGAAGCTCCACAAAAAGCACAGCAATTGTATTTCTTAGAATTAATTGGTTGTAATGTTAACCTAGGGAATATTGCTCCAAACGAGGTTTTGCCTTTAGAAGCGATGCGTATAGGTTTAAGAGGAGACACTTTTCATCTATACTTAGACAAGGCATAATATGCGATTATTCGGTTTAGTCGGTTATCCGTTAACGCATTCTTTTTCGCAGAAATATTTCACTGAAAAATTTGCTTCATTAGGCTTGTCTATGGAATGCAGTTATGAGAATTTTTCAATTCCATCGATAGAAGACCTTTCAACTTTATTGTTGCAAAAAAAATTCTTATACGGATTTAATATTACCATCCCGTATAAGAAAAAAGTAATCCCTTTTTTACATCAGGTATCCCCAGAAGTTGCGGCAATAGGTGCTTGTAATTGTGTTTTGCTAAAGGATAAACAATTAATAGGATACAATACCGATATTATTGGATTTGAACAGTCCCTTAAACCATTTTTGAAAAGTCATCATACTCACGCGTTGGTATTGGGTACAGGTGGGGCAGCAGCAGCGGTTATATATGTGTTGAATAAATTAAAAATAGCCCATTTATCAGTTTCTAGAACTGCTAGTGATACGGGTATAGGTTATGAATCACTCAATGAATCTTTACTTTCAAAATATACTTTAATTATCAACACCAGTCCTGTAGGCCAATACCCAGCTATAACAGCAGCACCAGCTATCCCTTATCACTATTTAACCTCCCAACATCATTTATACGACTTAATATATAACCCAACTGAAACACAGTTTTTGCTAAACGGTAAGGCCCAAGGAGCTACCATTCAAAATGGGTATGAAATGCTTGTTTTACAAGCAGAGGAAAGTTGGCGACTTTGGAATGTTTAAAAGCTCAATTTTGAGATGATTTCATCGGTAAGTGATACCTTCTTTTTTGCATCGTAATCGTAAAGCATCATTCCTGTTTTTGCTCGAACGGCTAATACTTCTTCTCCATTGTTAATGATCAATACCTGATAGTAAAGGTCAAAACCCAATTTGTCAAAATCGGCGGCAGTTACTGCAATTTTAATTTTGTCTCTGTGATTTAATTCCTTTTTATACTCGATCATAGCGTCGGCCATGATTAATCCATACGACTCTACTTCTAACTCTGCATATCCTTTAGATTGTAAAAACTGTTGGCGTGCTTCTTGTAATAGCGAAAGTATAGCGTCATTACCTACATGACCTCCGTAATTTAAATCGGTCACCCGAATGTCCATTTGGATGCTAAAATTAAACTGATTCGGTAAATTGATTTTAATTCTGTTCATTTACTACTGTTGCGTATTTAAAAAAGCCAATAATTGCTGCATTGCTTTTTTGCGATGACTATAACAATTTTTTTCTTCCATTGTCATTTCTGCAAAACATCTAGAAGATCCATCGGGAATAAAAATTGGATCATAACCAAAGCCCTCTGATCCTTTTTGATTTGAAGTGATTTGTCCTTTGCAAATTCCTTCAAACAAATATTCTTGGTTATTCCATATTAGTGATATGACTGTTCGGAATTGTGCAGTTTTATCTTCTTTATTGGAAAGCCTACTTAGTAGTAAGTCAATATTGGCTTGAAAATCTCTTGTATCGCCCGCATAACGAGCACTTTTGACACCGGGCTCACCCTTTAAGGCAAATACTTCTAATCCGGTATCTTCACTAAAGCAATTTTTTTTTGTTATTGCATGAATGACCTTAGACTTCTCACTGGCATTGGCTTCCAGGGTGTCATGTGGCTCTGGAATATCAATGTCAATGCCTGCTTCTGTAAGCGAGAGAATATTTAAATGATTACCCGTAACGGCCTTTATTTCTCTTACTTTATTGGCATTGTTGGTGGCAAAAATGATGTCAATATCAGCCATAGTTATAAATTAAAAAGTGATTTAAGGCTTACCCAAAGTTTAGTCTTTTCTAATTTTGCTTCGGCGCTGTCGCCATAAAATTTAGTTAATGATGGAGCGATTAAAAATTTACATGCATCAAATTGTTGCACTTGGAAAGGAGGTATTAAAAAAGGAAGTTTGATTGATGCCGTAGTAACATTGAACAATAAACAGGTTGAAGGATTTAGCTCTTTTTTTATCTCAGCAAAATGAGCTTGATAACGAGCCATATTTATTACCGCAACATCTCCCATATTTAATTTGCAGGCCCCTAAGATTTTTGTCAGAAAATCTAAGCTTTCTTCATTCAAAAATGCTGCATTGGGTTCATATACTAAAATCGTACAATTCTTACCATTGTTTCCTAAGTACCATTTTTCTGGGCGTTCGGATGGTTGTGAATGAATAGGAGCTAAGTCTGATGATATTGTTTTTATCTTTTCTTTAGCAATTACTGATTCAACTGGTGAGTGGATGGGCTCAACTTTTATTTCAGTAAGACCTAAATTTTCTGAAACTGTTGCTGCTGAGGCATTTAGCGTTGAAGAAATACCCGATTCAATAATTACCAAATTGCTGGGATATAAATCAGCTAAAACAAAATCTGGTAGTTGCTCAGGCATAGTAATGGCGTTTAAATATTAACAGTTGTTAGTTTTTTATTTTTTTTGTTTCTTTGCGCCAAATATAAAACTATGAACGCAGTACTAGACATAAACATTACGCGGGCTGAAAAGTCTAAGCTAGATACCATCAGTTTAGAAAATATCCCTTTTGGCAGAGTGTTTACCGATCATATGTTGGTAGCTGATTACAGTAACGGAGTGTGGAAGAATGTAGAAATCAGGCCTTATGAAGCATTGTCTATGGACCCTTCGTTGGCAGCTTTGCACTACGGACAATCTATTTTTGAAGGGATCAAAGCCTATAGAAACACAGAAGGTCATGCGGCTATTTTTAGACCATACGAAAATTTTAAGCGTTTCAATATTTCTGCTACCAGAATGCAAATGCCCACTGTGCCTGAAGAAATTTTTATTAATGGGATGCGTGAATTAATTAGTCTAGATAAAAACTGGATCCCAACGCTACCAGATCATTCTTTGTATATCAGACCATTTATGTTTGCCACCGATGCGGTATTAGGTGTTAAACCATCTGATTCATATAAATTTATGATTATTCTTAGTCCTACTGGGCCTTATTTTAGTACTCCAATGCGCATATTTGTTGAAGAGAAATATACCCGTGCGGTAGCTGGTGGGGTTGGCTATTCAAAGAATGCAGGTAATTATGGTTCTAGCATGTATCCTACTCAATTAGCTAAGGAAATGGGTTATGATCAAGTGCTTTGGACTGATGCTTATGAGCACAAGTATTTACAAGAAGTAGGTATGATGAATGTATTTTTCATCATAGGAAATCAAGCAGTAACGCCATCTTTAGAAGAAGGAACTATTTTGGCAGGTATTACAAGAATGAGTTCATTAACCATTTTGGAAGAAATGGGGCTTGAAGTAGTAGAGAAAAAAATATCTATCAATGAATTGATGGATGCTTACAAAGCGGGTCAATTACGTGAAGTTTTTGGTGCAGGAACTGCTGCAACAATCTCTTTAATAAAAGAATTAAGATACAAAGATGAATCAATGTTCTTTGATACAGAAAACTGGACAGTTGCTCCTGAATTAAAGAAAAGATTAAATGATATTCGTCAAGGCAAAACCGCAGATTCACATGGTTGGATGCTTGCTATTTAAGGCATTCCTTCTTTACCTATATTAGGAAAGTAATGATAAAGCCCCATCCCGATTATTCGGGATGGGGCTTTATCATTTAACAGTATTTGTACTACTGAGTAATAAAATCTACTGTTTTATAAAAGGGATATTTTGCTGAATTGCCCCACTAGTTACTTGGATAAAGTATTGTCCACTGCTAATTGTAGCAATTGGGATACTAATCAGCCCTTGTTGTATATTCCCTAGTTCAACTGTTTTGATTAAAGTACCTGCCATATTGAATAGTTTGACTGAACTATTGGCTGCAGTATTCGCTTTAATCGATACCTTAATTTCACTTGTTGCTGGATTAGGGTACAGTTTTACAGTTAGTAAGTTGCTGAGTGGACTTGTTGCTTTTGGAATGTATTTTCCAATATAAAATCTACCAGGCGCTTTACTTAAACTATCAGTTGTAATACTAAATTGGTAGCTACTATCTTTCAATAAAGGCATACTATTATTGGTATAAGTATCATATAGTACCAATTTGAATTCAGTAGGCATAAATGCTTCATGAACTTGCAAAGTATAATTTCCAACTGATGTATTACTTAGTTCAATAGGAACAATTGTTTGAGCTTGTAACACCCTAGAATCAATTGCTAGTTTAACTCCATCTGCAGATTTACTGAATAGGTTAATTCCTGGGTTCATCAACTTGTCTGCATCTAAAGAATCTTTACCATTTCTCGATCCCGCTTGTTCTCTAAGGATTAATCGGTCTTGTAATACTTGATTGTTCAATAAATCGATTGTGGCATAGTATCCAACACCTTCTTTATAATCTTCAATGATTCCTTTGTTCCAATCTGTAGACTTAGCTGCTTCCGAAACAGTGATTTCATTTTCTAAGCTACTATCTGTTTGAACAATATAAGCTTCAAACGGATTGAGTATATGCTTTTGTGCAAATGGTAATGCCATGTATCCGCCCTTATTACCCATTAATGGATTCCAGATATATTTATAGTTGCTAACCGATTTTCCTTTTGTGAATAATCCTGTATTGACTGGACTTAAGTAAGGGTTTGCAATCACATTAAATCCATTACCCAATTGACTCAACATGATTTGTTGTGTTCCCATTTGAATGGAGCCACTTAAATAAGCAGGGTGATTATCATTATTTTGAATACTTAACACATGCCATTGAATACCTTGGTATTTTTTCCAACTATTTGTTGAACTGTCTCCTACAAAGTCAAATGGTTTCCAACCAGTTTCGATAGAGAAACTATCAGTATTTAATACAGCATTATTGTAGAATAGTTTCGGTTTGCTGGTCCAATCATTAAATACTACAGACTGATTAAATGGTTGTCCGGCCAAATAAATTCCAGCAGCTTTCTTAGTAAATATATTAGCAGCATGAACAACCCCTACAATACTGGTTCCTGTTGCCGATGCAGTAATAGCAGCCGTTTCTGCCATGTATAAATTGCCATTTGTAAAAATGCTTCCAGCGGCTATTTGCATATTTCCTTGAATGATTAATCGATTGCTAACTTGTGTACCATTGCTGTTTTTCAATATTAGATGCTCAATTTTATTTTCTTTAAACAGTTGCCCATTTATAGTTTGGGGATTATTTCCGTTTATTTCAATAGTGGCATTTTTAGCAGTAATTGCAGCACTATCTGCTTGCATGGTTCCGCTCATTTTTAATGTGCCTGAAATGCGTAAGCTTGCACCACTATTTAGATAAAGGTTTTTAACTCCATGGGTGCCAGTTAAAACAGGCTGATATAAAGCAGTGGGGCTAATGGTAATGGTTGCACTATCGTTTGGCACAACCGAATTACACCAGTTCTGCGGATTATGCCAATTGCTGTCTATAGTTCCCATCCAGCTATTGGATTGTAAGAAGATTGTTTTTTCTGCGCTAGTAAATTCATCAAAAATCCGAACAGTAATACTGTCTAATTTTTCAGATCCATTCGAACTCATTTTCCATTGATTGGGTTGTAGCGTACCTCCTGTACTTTGCATTTCTAAGCTTTGTTTTGAGGTACTCCAATGCTTCGGTAATTGCGTTACCTCCCATTTGATTTTATCTCCTGAATCTGTACTATCAATTGCTAAGAGTGGAACAATATCTATACTATCTCTGGTATTACATTGGGTAATAGTACTGTCTTTTGGTAGTAAGTACTTGATTGCACTTGCATCAACTTGTATATATTGTATTGGGGAAGATTCAAGCGTTAATAAACTGGAATTTTCTGCAATGTCTTTTACTATTAACTGATCTGTTTTGAATCCATCTGCAATTGTAATACCATTCCTGTCTTTTTCGCCCACTTCAATGATATGTTGAAATAAAAGTTGATTGGTATTGTTGCCACTAATGTATTGCACATTAATTGTTTTATTTCCAATCAGGATAGGAATGGATTTTAGTGGAGATGCGCTGTCTAGTTGAACAGGTTCATTAAAAGTTAGTTGAAGTTTTAATGTATCGCCTAATTTTAGGATAGTATCATTTAAAGAACTAAAATTGATTTGTAAGGGTTTTACTTTATCAATTTGTTGGGTATCTATACTAAAAAATGGGAGCCCTCTAAGTCCTGGTATTAGATTATTATCATTGTTTATTCCTAGTACCATTTTGCCAGCTCCAATTCCTGTGTAAACATTGATTAAATAATCAGCTCCACTTCCGCTTACACCGGTTATTGTTGCATTGGTTAAGCCATCTGTGATAAGTGCAAAATTTGCAGTGCTTAATCCTGTGATATCTCCGCCTGGTTTAAATGCATATCGAATGGTATCTGTATTGGTTACCGCTGAAGCCAAAGAATGAAGGCTATCTACTGAGACAGTGTTTGTGGTTGAACCAACTTTATCGGCGCTGAAACTAAAGTTATCAATTGCCACCAAATCATCACTGCCTGTCTCATCTAAATCATCCCATCTTAATATTAATTGCTCTCCATTTTTCCATTGGATGCCAGTAATTGTAAACTGAATGACTCGCTGATTTTCAGGTAAATTTCCATTTAAGCTTCCTACCCCGGTGCTAAATTGAATAGAGTTAAAATTTAAGGGATTGTGATTAATGAGATTGGGATGATCAATATTATTGATTGTGCCTACAGCATATTTCCCGATCCAAGTATTGCTGATTCCTGATCCTCCTTTTCTCCATTGTTTTGTAGTAAAGGACCCAGTAATGGTGTTTAATGAATCGCCAGTTTGATTAGTAATAATTAATCCTACTGCATAAACGCCTGTGCCTGCTGCTAGCATTCCAAGCCCTCTATCCGTATTTCCAGTTGTTCCAACACTGTACACTCCGGCAGAGGTAGATGTGCCTGCTCCAATTGCAAAAACAGCATTTGTAGCAGTTCCAGATTTTTGCATGAATTCCCATCCAACTAAACCGCCTTGTGAAAATGGTGTTTGCGAAAATGCAAAGGGGCCTTTACCTGTTAATGTTGTAGATCCCCCAGCGGGTAAATCATTGAAATTTTGCTGGTACAAGTTTTTTTTGGTTGAATAAATGATTGCGTTACTGGGTTGCCCAAAAACAGCGCCAGTAGCTGCTAACAGCAGCAGCAAAGTAAAAATATATGGCCTCATGGCAGAAAGGGGGTGTTTGTGGGGCTACTTTGTAAAGCAACAAACTCCTGTTGAAAGCAGCAATAGGGGGGACTAAATTGGGTTAAATCCCTATAATTTTGTCCGTAGAAATACTTTTTTTTGAAAACATTTTGGATTCTCGTTCAGAGCCATTACCTTTGCCGTCCGAAATTTTAAATGGTTTATAATGCCTACAATACAACAATTAGTTAGAAAAGGCCGCGAAATAATCAGGGCTAAGAGTAAGTCAAGAGCTTTGGATGCTTGTCCTCAGCGTCGTGGCGTATGTACCCGTGTATATACTACCACTCCTAAAAAACCAAACTCTGCTTTGCGTAAAGTAGCGAAAGTGCGTTTGACCAATAAAGTTGAGGTGATTGCCTATATTCCAGGTGAAGGCCACAACTTGCAAGAGCACTCTATCGTATTAATCCGCGGTGGTCGTGTTAAGGACTTACCAGGGGTTCGTTACCATATTGTTCGTGGTAGCTTAGATACTGCTGGCGTTAAAGACCGTAAGCAGAGCCGTTCTAAGTATGGTACAAAGAAGGAAAAAGCTAAAAAATAGTTCTATTCATAACTGCGACTGAGTAAAGTTTTAACACTTGAAGAAGATCAGTCTCATTAAAAATTAAATCATGCGTAAAGCACAAGCGAAAAAATTACCCTTAGCACCAGACGGTCGTTTTAACGATAAGTTGGTTACCCGTTTCATCAACAACTTGATGTGGGATGGTAAAAAAAGTACTGCAATCAATATTTTTTATGATGCAGTTGATAAAATAACAAAAGTTACTGGCGAAGACGGTTACGAAGTGTGGAAGAAAGCAATTGCTAATGTAACTCCTGCTGTTGAAGTTAGAAGCCGTAGAATTGGTGGTGCAACTTTTCAGATTCCTGCTGAAGTTCGCCCTGATCGTAAAATTTCTTTAAGCATGAAGTGGTTAATCCGCTACAGTCGCGAAAGAAACGGACGTACCATGGCTGATAAGTTATCTAATGAAATCATGTCTGCTGCAAAAGGTGAAGGTGCTGCATTCAAGAAAAAAGAAGATACGCATCGTATGGCTGAAGCTAACAAAGCGTTCTCTCACTTTAAAGTTTAAATTTTCCAAATATTTGCGAAACCTCTCCGATACCACGGAGAGGTTTTTTTATGCAGTAATGGGTTACAAGTCAATTCTTTGATGAGAATTTTTAACTATGATTTTTCCCCATTCTAAATAAAAGCTGCCGAACCCTTTGTTGGTTCGGGATTATCTGTACCTTTGCGGCCTCTAAAAAAACAAGAATACTATATGGCTGATTTGAAATTTCAACGAAACTTTGGTATTGCCGCCCACATTGATGCCGGTAAAACCACTACCACCGAGCGTATTTTGCGCTACACTGGTATGATCCATAAGATTGGTGAAGTACACGATGGTGGTGCTACTACCGACTGGATGGAGCAAGAAAAGGAAAGAGGTATTACCATTACTTCTGCGGCAGTTAGCTGCCAGTGGAATTTCCCAACTGTGTTGGGTAAAGCCACTCCTGAAACCAAGAACTATTATTTCAACATCATCGATACTCCAGGACACGTAGATTTTACTGTTGAGGTAGAACGTTCTATGCGTGTATTGGATGGTTTGATTGCGTTGTTTTCTGCAGTAGATGGTGTAGAGCCTCAGTCTGAAACTGTTTGGCGTCAAGCTAATCGTTATAAAGTTCCACGTATTGGATTCGTAAATAAAATGGACCGTGCTGGTGCCGATTTCTTAATGGTGGTAACACAGGTTAAAGAAATGTTGGGTGCTAAAGCAGTTCCATTGCAATTACCTATTGGTGCAGAAGATAACTTTAAAGGAGTTGTTGACTTAATCAAAATGAAAGGTATTGTATGGCATGCTGAAACAGAAGGAATGACTTTTGATGAGATCCCTGTTCCTGCAGATATGATGGAAGATGTTTTGCAGTGGAGACAAAACTTAATTGAAGCAGTTGCTGAATACGATGATAAGTTGATGGAGAAATTCTTTGATAACCCAGATTCAATTTCTGAAGATGAGGTTCACGAAGCAATCCGTAAAGCTTGTATCGATTTAAGCATCGTTCCAATGATGTGTGGTTCTTCATTCAAAAATAAAGGAGTACAAACAGCATTAGATGCAGTTTGTCGTTACTTACCTTCTCCAGTTGATGTTGAAGATACAGTAGGTACAGATCCTGATTCTGGTGAGCAAATTACCAGAAAGCCAAATGCAAAAGAACCATTTGCTGCATTGGCATTCAAAATTATGACCGATCCTTTCGTAGGTCGTTTGGCATTCTTCCGTTGTTATTCTGGTCGTTTAGATGCTGGTTCTTATGTGTTGAATGTAAGAAGTGGTAAGAAAGAACGTATCAGCCGTATCATGAAGATGTTTGCAAACAAGCAAAATCCAATTGACTTTATTGAAGCGGGTGATATTGCTGCTGCGGTAGGTTTCAAAGAAATCAAAACAGGAGATACACTTTGCGATGAAAATCATCCAATTACTTTGGAGAACATGTTCATTCCAGAACCAGTTATCGCTATTGCTGTTGAGCCTAAAACTCAAGCAGACGTCGATAAAATGGGTATGGCAATTGCAAAGTTGGTAGAAGAAGATCCTACTTTACGTGTAAATACTGATGAAGATACTGGCCAAACCATCTTACGTGGAATGGGTGAATTACACCTTGAAATCATCATTGACCGTATGCGTCGTGAGTTTAAGGTTGAAGTAAACCAAGGTGCTCCTCAGGTTGCTTACAAAGAGTCTTTCGGTACTACTATTACACATAGAGAAGTGTTGAAGAAGCAGTCTGGTGGTCGTGGTAAGTTTGCCGATATTCAATTTGAAATTGGACCAGCTGATGCAGAATGGTTAAAAGAGAACGAAGGAAAGAGCTTCCAATTTGTAAATGATTTATTTGGTGGATCTATTCCAAAAGAATTTGTTCCAGCAATCCTTAAAGGGTTTGAAACATCAATGACTTCTGGAGTATTGGCAGGATATCCTGTAAACAATATGAAAGTGCGTGTATTTGATGGTAGCTACCACGATGTGGATTCTGATGCAATGAGCTTTGAATTGTGTGCTAAAGCTGGTTTCCGTGAAGCGGGACGTAAAGCAAAGCCTACTTTATTAGAGCCAATCATGAAAGTGGAAGTACTTACTCCTGATCAATACATGGGAGACGTTACCGGAGACTTAAACCGTCGTCGTGGTATGCTAGAAGGAATGGATAGCCGCGCTAACCTACAGGTTATTAAAGCTAAAGTTCCATTGAGCGAAATGTTTGGTTATGTAACCCAACTTCGTTCTTTAAGTTCTGGTCGTGCAACTTCTACTATGGAGTTCTCTCATTACAATCCTGCTCCAAATAACGTTGCAGAAGAAGTAATGGCAAAGAACAAGGGTAAGGTTAAATCTGATGATTAATAATCTATTTAATTGATATACCGCGCCCCGATTTTATCGGGGCGTTTTTGTTTTATAATGGGGGTGGAGTTTAGCCGTCGTTTACATTTTGAAGGTCTAAAAAGTGGCAGCCCCAAATGGATAGAAGTTGATTGTATTTACTTTTTATTTAATACAAAGGGGTTTTTTGGGGAAAAACAGGGTTTTTTTGAAAAAAATA
>PGCO01000006.1 GCA_002786355.1 Sediminibacterium sp. FEMGT703S | reverse complement strand
TTTGAATGCCGCCTACATGGTTAGGTGTAGTAATTAATTCAAAAAAACTTTTGTTAAGTGCTTCAGCAATTTGTTCTATTCGTGAAACAGTAAGATCTGTTTTACCTGTTTCTATTTGACTCAAGGCACTTGGGGTGATGCACAATAGTTTGGCTAAGGAGTCTTGTTTTAATTCAGCCATTTCTCTATGGCGCTGAATATTCCTACCAATGATTTCTTTGGCTTTCATATATATTGGGTTTAACTTAATAAATATATGAATTTACTTAATAATATGAAGTCGTTTTCTTTTTTTTCTAAAAATCATTTTCACAACTTCGGTATATTATTACTGCATTTATTTAAATGCAGTGTCGCATTTTTTAAAATCAATATACCAAATTAAAAATCATGAAAAAAGTATTTGCAATTTTACTAATCATTTCAACTGGCTTGAATTCATGCCAAAAAAATTCTCCAGAACAAACTAAAGAAAATGAAAAAATATTTACTAATGCCGATTTCATACAATTAAAGTCCGATGTAAAAATCATTGTTAAAAACCTCAATACAGCTGCAAATAGAGCTGGATTAATCAAAACTGTTAGAGAAAGTGAGATGATTAGATCAAATAGCCTTCCTGTTAATAATTCAGAAGGTGGATGTAATTCAAGTTTGTCAAGTCAATATACGACATCATGCTTTTTAGGATATTATAGTGAATTTATGATTAATGATAATCAGTCGAACCATCACCCTGTTCACACAGGGCTTTCCAATGATATTGATATTTCAATAACAAACGGATATTCTTCAAGCAATACTAATACATCAGGAGTTGGTTTATATAGAAATGAAATTGGGATAACAAATAACTGTGATTTGATGCTTGAATCATTAAGTTCGGAACAAATATCATTAGCAGATAATTTACAAAATAATACTACATTAACTGATGAGCAGGCAGAACAAGTAATGGTTAACAAAATTAACGAGCAGGAAAACAGGGTCTTAAATGATCAATCAATTAGTTATGAAGATAAAGAGTATATCTTGACTACTTTAGAACTTGAAAAACAAAGTAAAGACACTTATATGAGTCAATACACCAATTTGGTTGATATTAATCCATCAGATTATCAGACTCAATCAAATGGCACTAAAATTAATTTTGCAAGTAAGAAAAGATCATTTTTTGGTAAGTTATGGAGGGGGTTGGCTTTTGTAGCAATTTCATTGGCTTCTGCTGGTAAACTTACTGCCTGGATTGCTTTAAAAGCGTATGCAGCTGCTAACAAAGCTGCGTTATTTACTGCAGCAGTTAAACAGTCATATTTTGCTTTAGGTGTTGGTATTGCTTGGGTGCCAACAACCAGACAGTTGGTTATTCAAGAAAAGTGGAATTATAATCCTTGGCCTGACTCTGGATCAAGTTTTGGTGACTGGGTAAAATTTGGTATTGGATTTACTGGAATACTTGATAATCCATTTTGGACAATCATATAATCTCTTAAATTGAAATGATTAAATAATCTCCAATATGTTAAAGGCTTATATTTTTATTTTTTTAATTACTTCAGGAACTAGTCTTTTTGCTCAAAGTATTAAGGGCGGTGAATTTGCATTGAATACTTCAATTGATAATTTTTCAGGAAAGTATAATGTAGGTGGCGAATATTTTTTTGAAAGAAAAAAGAAACCAGACCAGAAAGATAGATATAGTTTGTTCATAAATTTTGGTTCCAATAATTATGAATTAAATGGACTGCCACTAACTGGTACTAATATTCGCACAGAGCTTCGTTGGTATTCCACACTTCTCCATAAAGACAACTGGAATGAATATCTATCGCTAACAGCAGATATAGGGAAACTCTCTTACAATAATGCCCCAATAAATAGTAGTTTCTTAGGCTTATCTACTGGAGTGCAACCTAAGTTGGTAGGTAATTTGCACGCTTTTATTCAAACTGATATTGGATATTTTACCAATATACCTCAAAGATTCGGGCCCTTATTTAATTCCAATAAGGAAAACTTTAGTAGCCAATTTGGAATTGGTGTTTATGCAGGTATCTCTTTTTTTCTAGTAAAAAGAAAATAAATACTAAAAGTTGTCTGTTCAGCTCTAGTTATGCTAACATCCATTTTTTGAATCAAGGTATTCATGGTAACCAACAACTCTTTAACTGATTGGTTGGTTATTGTGCTTTCATGAATAGGTAAAGCGTTTTGAATGCCGCCTACATGGTTAGGTGTAGTAATTAATTCAAAAAAACTTTTGTTAAGTGCTTCAGCAATTTGTTCTATTCGTGAAACAGTAAGATCTGTTTTACCTGTTTCTATTTGACTCAAGGCACTTGGGGTGATGCACAATAGTTTGGCTAAGGAGTCTTGTTTTAATTCAGCCATTTCTCTATGGCGCTGAATATTCCTACCAATGATTTCTTTGGCTTTCATATATATTGGGTTTTGCTTAATAAATATATGGATTTACTTAATAATATGAAGTCGTTTTAGTTAAATTTTCTAAAAATCAATGACCAAATTTGTAATGAAATTAATTTCACGAACATTATCCTTTAATCAATAAGTATTTTTCTGATCACAAAATAAATTAGTGATTTATAAATCTGATAAATCAATGAGTTCAATGATAAACATATATGTTTCATATTTGATTTTCGTTTCATTAATTTCCTTTTCATTAAACGCTCAAATTAATGAACCAATATTGGCTACAGCCACCTACAAGTTTATTCATGTAAACGACACGAATAGCCGAACCAATCCTATAAAAATAGAAATGTTTCTGAGGTTGGGGAAAACAAATAGCGTATATAGTAATGCCAGTTTAGAAACCAAAATAAAAGAAGAGCGAAGAAAAGCGGAACAAACCTCATCCGGCCCAATAAGATCGGTACAAGGAGGTCCAATTGCAGTTGTTTCGAGTGCTGAAATGAATAGCGATTATTTTTTTCAAATTCCTAGCAAAAAGCAATTGATTCGCTATGCCAATTTAGGTATACAGGACTATAAAATGGAAATGACCTTGCCCGATTTTAAATGGGTTATAGAATCGGATACGAGGACAATAGGTAATTTTGTTTGTCAAAAAGCAGTTGGTAACTATGCTGGAAGGCAATGGATTGCTTGGTTTACAACTGAATTGCCTTTTCAATCTGGTCCCTGGAAACTAGGGGGATTACCCGGTTTAATTTTAGAAGCTAGAGATGCAAAAAATGAAGTACAATTTATTTTTAAAGAACTTTTTAAAAATACAGAACAAGGTAATATTGAGCCTATCCCAGGAAAGCCTGTTGCCATTAGTGAATCAGCGTTTGAGAAATCAAAGAAAAATTTTGAACTAGACCCATCTGGTACCGTTCAAGCTTTTTTACCACCCGGTTCTGAGCCCGCACCTTCGGTTTATACTGATGCTTCAGGTAAAATGTTAACTGGCAACGAAGCCAAAGCTGCCATTAAAAAAAATGCCAATAGAAAAACAAATAACCCGATTGAACTAGTTAATAACTAGGATGCTAAATTTTAAAACTCATAGGCTCCTTTTAAAGCAATTAAAAGCAAAATGTAAAATACTATTTACAGGCTTTGCATTACTTGTTTTTACAACCGCATATCCACAAAGCAAAACCATAACAGGTGTTGTAAAAGATAAAAAAACAAACAAACCCATCGCTAATGTAAGTGTGCTTATTAAAAACAAAACCCTCCAAACACGTCACTATTCTATAACCAATAACTTAGGTGAATTCAGTATAAACTTTACCAATATGCTGCAAAGTGATTCGCTTTATCTAGAATTAATATCACTCGGTTATAAAAAAACGCTAAAGTTGCTGGATTGGGAAACCAGTTTTTATTCATTTTTCTTAGAAGAGTCATTTATTGATTTAGATAAAGTGGAGGTTAAAACCATAGCCCCAATAAATTTAAAAGGAGATACGCTTAGTTATAACGTAGATTATTTTGCACGTAATGAAGATAGATCTATTGGAGATGTAT
This sequence comes from Sediminibacterium sp. FEMGT703S, assembly GCA_002786355.1. Classification (GTDB taxonomy): domain Bacteria; phylum Bacteroidota; class Bacteroidia; order Chitinophagales; family Chitinophagaceae; genus Sediminibacterium. The sequence continues at coordinate 245,582 of PGCO01000006.1, read as the reverse complement.
TAAAGCGGATTCCAGGGATGGATGTGGATGTAAGTGGAAAAATTTCCTTTAATGGGAAAAATATTTTGAATTTGTATATACAAGGGGATGATTTAATGGATGGACGTTATGGATTGGCTACCAAGGCCATTAACAAAGACATGATTAAAAGTATAGATGTACTAAGAAATTTTCAACCTATTAAAGTTTTAAAAGACAAGTTGCCCACTACAGATGTAGCGGTAAATCTTATTCTAAAAGACGAGAATAGTATAAAATTAGCAGGGCAAGCTATGTTGGGTGCGGGTTTACCCAGCCAGTACGATATGGAATTAAATGCCATGATTTTTAATAAGAAATTAAAAACACTGAATAGCCTAAAATTGAATAACAGTGGTATAGATTATCAAAATGAATTTAAACAATTTCAAGCCGATAATTTTTTAAACAGCATTGATAATAAACGTCCAGATTTATTGCTTTCTTCTGCTTTAACAACAGATCCAGATATTCCAAAACTTTATTATTATCAAAATAAATCGGGTGTAATTAATTTAAATTCCCTGTATAATACCAAAGACACTATTCAAATCAGAACCAATGTGCAACTTTTTGCAGATAGAAACACCCTTAGTTTTGAAAACAATATCAATAATTTTACCCTAACCGATACAATTCAATTTAATCAAGTACAGCAGTCTTTAAGAAAACCATTTGTATTCAACGCTTCAATTAATCTAGAAGCCAATAAAACAAAAAGTTTTATTTCAAATAAATTGAGTTTTAATGCTAATTCAGATAATGATTTTAGTTCGGTACTTTTTAATAATGGTGGTTTTAACCAACAATTGTTGATTAATACAAAAGAGATTTCCAATAATTTTAATTGGATACCTAGGCTTAAGGGAAAAAATGTTTTAAATATAGGCATGAATTCTAGCTATAATAATATGCCGCAAATTCTCGATGTTTTTACTGGCTTAGAACCTACCATTTTAAACGGGGGGAACAATTATAAAGCTGTGCAACAGTTTGCTGAAACACCTACTTTTTTTAATCATCTTGCTAGTTCCTATTTAATTCAAGGAAGGATTAGGCAAGAATACCAAGCAGGAATTGTAAATGAATGGCAAGAACTCAATTCTACGCTTCAACTTACCCAGTTAAATGGAAATATTACCCAATACACTGGCGATGTAGGAAACAAACTTATTTGGGGAAGAAACAAGCTATTTTTTACTCCAAAATATTTTTATAAAAATGATAAATGGCAAAGCTCAGTTTCTTTACCATTCATATGGCAGTCTATAACCTATAACCAATCGGATTATCAGCTCAATATCACTAATCGAAGATTCTTTTTTAACCCAAAGGCAACAATCCGATACGATTTAAATGCAGAAGATTATATAGAAGCAGACTACCAATTCAACAACAACTTGGGTAATATAGCTGGAATATATAGAGGACTAATACTCAACAATTATCAAACCTTAAATCGAAACGATGCAGCGCTGCAGGAAAAAAGAACTTCTAGTACAGGTTTGAAGTATAATTTTCAAAGAGCCCGCATTTTACTATTCGTGAATGCGGGTGTGAATTACAATAAGGTTACAGCCAATACTATTTTATCGAGTACTATTTCAAATAATATACAGTCAACAGTTTTATTACCTTTTGAAAACGACCAAAGTAAAATTAGTATTGATGCATCTATTAAAAAATATCTATTTAAGTTAAAAGGTAATATTGGGTTTACTTCAGTTTTTCAGCGCAGTTTTTTTAATCAATTTATCAATGGACAAAAATTATCGTTCAGCAACGATGCTATTTTACTAGCTGCACTAATTGATGCTAAAGTTGGAGAAGTATTTACTTTAAAGTATTCCGCAAATTTAAGTTTAAGCAGCAGTAAACAAAATAATAACGTAAACAATACGGCTGCTTTAGAAAATAGGTTTAGCAGACTCAATCAAGATATAAATTTTGGCTATAATCCAACAGACAAACTTTTTTTTAATGTAAGAGGAACTCATATGCATATTTCTCAACCAACTCAGCCAACTATCAATTATGTTTTTATGGATGCGAGTATGCGTTATAAAATAAAAAAAATGGATTTTTCTTTGGAAGCTACTAATTTATTTAATATTCGAGAGTATAAGATTTTCAATGTATCCTCCAATCAATTTTCTGTGAATAGTTTTGAACTTAGAAATAGAATGCTAATTGCAAGGGCCATATTTAACTTTTAAAAACAAATAACTATGAAAAAAAACAATTTTTTAAAACTATTATTTCTTGTTGCTTTTTTATTTCAAATAAAACAAGAAGTGAATGCAGCAATTCTAGTTGATACCATTCAATTTCAAAAATTCTCTAAAGAAAAAGAACTGAATTTAACTGAATACTTAAAATTGGAGGGTGGTTATATTCGCCAACTATTTTTAACGGACTCAAGTTTGGTTTTATTAGACTTAATGGCAATGACTAATCATTTTTTTAACCAATATTCATTAGCAGATAAAAAATTGAAAAGATCATATATTAAACGGGGAACAAAATTAGGAGAAGCAATGGGAGGCTTCACTGGCGGCATTTATAATAAAGAGACTTTTTGGTTTCATGATATTTCATTGAATCGTCTGGTAACTGCAACTTTTGCTGGAAGTGTCGCCTCAGAACCAGTAAAACTGAATCAATTTACACTGCCTAATTTTTATCATACTGTACAAATGAAAGACGGTACTACTTTATACGGAGAGGGTTCTACACACGCAGAAAACAAAATTCAGGAATTGAATATATCCAACAATAAAGAAATTAATCTTTTTGATGTTTACAATAAAAGACCAGCCAATATTCCTTATTATGCTTGGAAAAGTGCACACGAGGCTTTTCTTTTTAGTAAACCAACTAAGGATAAACTTGTTCTAGCTTATCAATTTACCGATAAGGTAGAAATACTGGATATAAAGACAAATAAAAGCAAAATAATTAGCGGCCCCATAAATGTTGAACCAAAATTTACACCCAGATTCAGAGATGGGCGGGATGAAGCCGTAATAGATGAAGATGCAATAATGGCTTTTATCAATGGTTTTATGACTAATAAATTTATTTATTTGTTGTATTCAGGCAAAACAAGACTTGAATCTAATACAGCCAATTACATTTTTGTATACGATTGGAATGGAAATCAGATAGAAAAAATAAACTGCAAGAAAGAGATATCTGCATTTGTAGTTTCTGATGATGATAGCACCATTTATGTTTTTGAACCAAGTTCACAATTAGTGTTAAATGCAAGTCTAATAGGTCTCAAAAAATGATATGGATTTTGAGCAATTAAGGAAGAATGTAATTTTCATAAGCAAAACTAACTAAGTGCGTTAGATTCTTTACATTGAATCGTTTGTACAAAGGCTGTATTCTTTTTTCTATAGCAGATGCTGAAACACCCAGTTCATCTGCTATTTCTTTAAAAGAATAACCTTTGGCAACATATTTTAGCGCTTCTTTTTCTTTACCCGATATGGTCAAAAATTTTTGAACAGCCTTATTGATTACTTTTTCAAATTCTTCTTTGTCGGGTCCATGCACATCGTAACGCATTACAATGCCAAAGTGAATATTTCGGTTGATTCTAAATCTGCCAATGATATAATCTACCCCGCCATTTTGATCCACCGTTAAAATGCCAACCTTGGCTTCCATAGGAACAATACTTCCGTCTTTATGGATTTTCTTGAGCTCGACGGTAAAACTATAATCCTTGATGCCCGTTTTTCTGCTGAGCAAAAACTCAATTGTTTTGGCATTGATTTCGTGTGAAAATGCCAGGTAGGAGGCGTCTGTTTGTCTGATAATCTGCTGAAGCGTAATCTCATCGTCTTTAAAACCCAATGTTTCTTCCCATCCATCTGCATAAATCAGCTTCTTTTCTTTGAAAGAATAGATATAAACAGCTTCGTCTGTAAACCGAATTAAGCTTCTTTTATATTGTTTAAAAAGGTTGCTACTGGTATCTGCTGGCAAATCAGTTACGACTGACGGATCTATTTCAGGCGTCTTATTCGATTTGTTCATAACCTAATATAGTAAAAACTGAGTAATTACACAGTTGTTGGGACTAAACTATTGAACTAAGTTTGCATTAATTAATTATCGGGGGGTAGTTAATTCTTAGGTCGCAATCCGAAAGGTCTGCGGCCTTTTTTATACCCTATAACAAATGGCGTTGATATTCATGCCAGCCCCAACAGAAGCGAACATTACAATATCACCTTTTTCCAGCTGATGTTCGTTTAATTCGCCTCTATTTACTAAATCGTATAAAGTAGGTATAGTGGCTACCGAGCTATTGCCTAGTTTATGTATACTCATTGGCATAATATCTTTTGGAACTTCTTTAATACCGTAGAGTTTAAACAATGCTTTAATGAATCCCTCATCCATTTTTTCATTGGCTTGATGTAGAAAAAATTTCTTTACAGCTGTTACGTCCACATCGCTTTTTTCTAAGCAGGCTTTCATGGCTAGTGGTACATTTTTGATGGCATATTCATACACTTTTCTGCCCTTCATTTTAATATACCTTACTGCTGGGTCTGCATCGGGCAAGTAAGACTTACCCATTGTAATATATTTGAGTTCATCGTTACAATGACTTTGCATACTGCTGGCAATAATACCTGAATCTGTTTCATCTCCTTCAACTGCCTCAATGATAGTAGCTCCAGCGCCATCACTAAAAATCATACTGTCTCTATCATATTGATCTATCACCCTACTAAGTGTTTCGGTCCCTATCACCAAGCATCTTTTTGCTAAACCAGCTTTGATAAAAGCATCGGCTTGTGTAACCCCTAAAATCCATCCCGGACAACCAAATAATACATCGTAGGCAACACAGTTAGGATTAACAATACCTAAAGCATTTTTTATATGGGATGCTAAAGAAGGAACAGCATCAGATTGGATAGTATTTTTTAAAACGTTCCCGAAATTATGTGCTACAATAATTTGATCGATGGTTTCATGGTCTATACCAGCGTCTTCAATAGCGTGTTTTGCAGCGATGGCACCCATATCACAAGCAGTGAATTCATTGCCCGCATAACGGCGTTCTTCAATGCCTGTGATATCTTTAAATTTCTCTACGATTTCCGACGATGCAGTTGCTATTTTAACATGATCCTCCCCATAAAAATCTTGCGACGCAAAATCTTTATTCGTTTTAATATGTGGAGGAATATAACTTCCTGTTCCAGTAATAACTGTTCGTATGGCCATCGTTCCCTATTTATAAATATTGGTCGCCTTTATTGCGTTTTACCTCAGCAACATATTCTTTAATGGCTTGTTCTTTTTCTTTTTTACAAATCATTAGAACATCAGGCGTATCAACTACAATAAAGTCGTCTAATCCTTGTAAGAGTAATAGCTTTTCTTTTGGTGCAGAAACCATACACTTAGTGGCATCTATCACAATCACATTTTCTGATGCAACTGCATTGCCTAAGTAATCTTTTTCTAAGTTATCATATGCACTATTCCAAGTACCTAAATCGCTCCATCCGAATGATGATGGAATAACATACACATTATCTGCTTTTTCCATAATAGCAAAGTCTATGGAAACATTGGTACAAAGCGGATAAATTCTATTGATTGCTTCCTTCTCGGCAGGCGTATTAAAATGGGCTTTCTCTGCATCAAACAATTCATACATTTCTGGTTGATATTGCTCAAATGCCTTCATTACATTTTTAACTTGCCAAACAAAAATACCGGCATTCCATAGGAAATCTCCACTGGCCAAAAAGGTCTTTGCCAATTCTAGATTAGGCTTCTCGGTAAATGTCTTTACTTTATAAATTCCATCTGCTACTTGCATGGGTTCATGCTGAATATACCCATAACCGGTATTTGGATGAGTGGGTTTAATCCCTAAGGTTACCAAAGACTTGATATTCGATACAAAATCTAAAGCTTGTAAAGTGATTTTTCTGAAATTTTCATTATCCAAAATCATATGATCGCTTGGCGCAACTATTAAAGCTGCTTCAGGATCTTTTTGTAATAATTTGTAAGAAATATATGCAACACAGGGTGCGGTATTTTTTCTACTCGGCTCTGCAAGAATATTTGCAGGGTTTAATTCTGGTAGCTGTTCTTGCACAATCGAAACATACTCATCCGATGTAACAATAAAAATATTTTCGTTAGGAATAAATGCCGCATATCTTTCGTAGGTCCATCTAATTAAAGACTTTCCGGTATTTAAAATATCTAGGAACTGTTTTGGATAACTCGTTCTGCTCTGTGGCCAAAAACGACTTCCAATCCCTCCGGCCATAATGGCTACATAATGGTGTTGATTCATATTAAATAGGCTTTATTGTGCGCTTAAAAAACGAACGCGCTGTAAACTTATTGCTTTATTTAAACAATTCCTTCCTTTATTAAATCATGTAAATGAATGATGCCTTTGTAAATGTTTTTTTCTGCTACCACCAATTGGCTGATATCGTGTTTTTTAAGTAATTCAAGTGCTTCCACTGCCATTGCTTGTGGGTCTATAGTGACTGGGTTACCCGATAAAATGTCGGCAGCACAAATTTGACTAATATCACTGGTTTTTTCGAGCATTCGTCTGAGGTCTCCATCCGTAATAATGCCTTTCAATTCCATATTTTCGTCAACCACCGCCGTAACCCCCATCCTATTTTGAGTGATTTCTACAATCACTTTTTTTAAAGTGGCTGTTGGTAGCACTTTTGGTTTTTCATTGGCTTTTGATAAATCTTCTACCCGCAAATAAAGTCGCTTTCCCAAATTACCCCCTGGATGAAATTTAGCAAAATCCCTATTATTGAACTGATTCAGTTGCATTAAACAAACTGCTAACACATCTCCCATCACCATCTGTGCGGTGGTGCTACTGGTAGGAGCCAGATTATTGGGGCAGGCTTCTTTTTCTACAGTGGTGTTTATGACTAAATTGGATTGCTTTGCCAAAAAGCTATCCATATTGCCCACCATCCCAATCAATAGATTTCCAAAATTGTTTATTAAAGGAATGAGCACTTTAATTTCAGGGCTTTCTCCACTTTTACTTATGAGCATGACCACATCATCTGGGGTAATCATGCCTAAATCTCCATGTATCGCATCTGCTGCATGCATAAACAATGCTGGAGTACCTGTAGAATTGAGGGTTGCTACTATTTTCTGTGCTACAATAGCACTTTTGCCAATTCCACTCACAATTAATCGGCCTTTTGCCTCATGAATGGATTGAATTATTTTTTCAAAATCTTTATCAATAAATGCTTTCAAACCCAATACGGCAGAAGCTTCTGTTTCAATTGTTTGTTGTGCTAGTGCTTGGATATTTGTATTCATGCTTGGCAAAGGTAAACTTTAACAGCTTAGCAAGGGTAATGCATAAGGTATTCATTAACTTCGTTCCCCTTTTGCAAAAAGGCCTTGATTTCAATATAAATGTTGAAATATTCAAGGAAAAATAGCAAAAATTGTTTAACTTTTACAAGCATAGAATGTTCTTAGCTATAGAAAACTGATATCCCCCAATGGCAACTAGTACCACAAAAGCTCCGTCAAAGACTGCAATTAAAAAAACTGCAACTAAAAAGGCTGTTTCTTCAAAAGCCGTAGGAGCAACTCATCAATATCCCATTCACTCGGCTTTGGAACAATATTTTGGTTTCAAAGAATTTAAAGGAACACAAGAGTCGGCCATTAATAGCTTGCTCGATGGGAAAGATACTTTTGTAATCATGCCAACGGGTGGTGGTAAAAGCCTTTGTTACCAATTACCTGCTCTAATATTGGAAGGCTGTGCCATCATTGTTTCGCCTTTAATTGCCTTGATGAAAAATCAGGTTGATTTAGTAAGGGGATATAGCGAAAATGATGAAGTTGCCCATTTTTTAAATTCATCTTTAAATAAGGGGCAAATAAAGGCGGTTAAGGACGATTTAAACAGCGGCAAAACCAAGTTACTCTATGTAGCCCCAGAAACCCTAACGAAACAAGAAAACCTAGAATATTTTAGTGACCTTAAAATTTCTTTTTTTGCAGTAGATGAGGCACACTGTATTTCGGAGTGGGGGCACGATTTCAGGCCTGAGTATCGTAGATTAAGGGAAATGATGGATATCATTAATCCAGACATTCCAGTGATTGCTTTAACGGCAACCGCTACACCTAAAGTACAGAGTGATATTGTAAAGAACCTGGGGTTAAGAGAAGCAAATATTTTCATCTCCTCTTTTAATAGAACCAATCTTTTCTACGAAATTTTACCTAAAATCCAAAAGGAACAAACGGTAAAAAGTATTGTAAAATTCATTAGTCAGCATAAGGGGAAGAGTGGGATTATTTACACGCTGAATCGAAAAACGACGGAAGAATTAGCTGAGTTATTGGTGGCTAATAAAATAAAAGCTGTAGCGTATCATGCTGGTCTAGATCAAAAACTAAGGGCAGACAGACAAGACCAGTTTTTAAACGAAGATGTTCAAGTAATTGTTGCTACGATTGCATTTGGTATGGGTATTGACAAGCCAGATATTCGGTTTGTGATACATTTTAATATTCCCAAATCAATTGAGAATTATTATCAAGAAACGGGTAGAGCTGGAAGGGATGGTTTAGAAGGGATTTGTGTGTTGTATTATTCTCACAAAGATGTTTCAAAGTTAGAGCATTTAATGCGCGATAAACCTTTGAGTGAGCGTGAAGTGGGTGCGCAGTTAATTGATGAAATGGTGGCTTATTCTGAAAGTGCAGTATGCAGAAGAAAAATCTTATTGCATTATTTTGGTGAAGATACCGAAACAGAAAACTGTGGTTTATGTGATAACTGTAAGAATCCAAAAGAAAAATTTGAAGCTAAAGAAGAAGTAGCAAAAGTGCTTAAAGTAGTAAATGCTTTAGACGGTAGATTTGTTACCGATTATGTAGTGAATGTATTGTTGGGTAAACTTACTCCTCAAATCAGCATGTTCCGCCATGATGCTTCACCTGTGTTTGGAATTGGAAAAGATAAAGAGCCTCATTTATGGAATAGCTTAATAAGACAAATGCTTTTAGAGAATTTGCTTATTAAGGATATAGAGGAATATGGTTTAATAAAATCTAGCGACAAAGGCCAGAAATTTTTAAAGAAGCCCTCTTCCTTTAAAATGGTATTGAATAATTTATTTGAAGATGCCAATGCCGATGATGAAGAGGGTGAAGGCGCTGCCCAAACAGGTGCTGCTGCAGATGAGAAATTATTTGCGATGTTAAAAGAACTCAGACAAAAAGAAGCAAAGAAAAAAAGCCTTCCACCGTTTGTGATTTTCTTAGAGAGTTCTTTACAAGATATGGCAACCCTATATCCTACCACATTAGACGAAATGAACAAATGTCAAGGGGTAAGTAAGGGGAAAGCCATTAAATACGGCAAACCTTTTGTTGATTTAATTGCCACTTATGTAGCGGAAAATGATATTGAAAAGCCAGATGATTTTGTCATGCGCAGTGTAGCCAATGCTGCGAGTAATAAAATCTATATTATTCAAAATGTAGATAAAAAAATACCCTTAGAAACCATTGCTAAAAACAAAGATTTAAAATTAGATCAGTTGTTAGAAGAAATGGAAACCATTGCTGCTAGTGGCACCAGGCTTAATCTAGACTATGCTATTGATGAGTGGTTGGGCGAAGACGAACAGGATGAAATACTCGAGTATTTTAAAAGCTGTGAAACTTCTTCATTAGATGTTGCTCGCGAAGAGTTATCTGAATTTGATTTTAACTGGGAGCAGTTAAAAATTATGCGTATCAAATTCTTGAGTGTTTATGGAAATTAGTAGTTATTTTTTTAAATAACTACTAACCCGATTGCGCAAGTTTTCTTGGATATTTAAATAATATAAGTTGATATCTGCCACATGATAATTGTTGGTAGTATAGAATATATTTCCAAAAAATTTGGGTTTAGGCGTCCATAAAACATTGCCCTCAATTTTTGCGGATGCAACTGATGGCACAATTTTATTGAACTTTAATAAAACCCCGCCTTTGTTTAATTGTCTATCTGCAAATATTTCTTCATTTGTCCAGGTTAATGGATTGGTTACAATTGCTTTAAATTTTTCTTCAAGAATTAATGGGGGAGTATAGCCTTCTTTATAAGTTCGCCAACTTACTATGCATCCAGTTTGATTGGGTGTTGTACAGGCTTTAATTTTTGTAAACTCTGCTTCTGCAACCGGTATGCCAATCAAGTAAGCTGCTACCAATTTATTTTGAAGGGCTTGGTCATCAAAAAATTCTTTGAGCAGTCTTTTTCCATGTGTGGTTCCTTGGCTATGTGCTGCTATGATGATGGGTTTCCCTTTATGAAGGTTCTTTAGGTAATAGCTAAATGCTGCTTTCACATCTTGATACGCTAATTCAAATGCGGCAATTGCTGCACCACTGTCAGTTGCATTTTTAGGAAAATAAGCTTGCAAATTTGCTTGACGGTATCTTGGCGCAAACACCCGCCCTACTTGGTTAAATGCGCTTGCTTGAAATAAAATAGTGGAGTAATCTGTTTTTGCATTTAATTCGTTATTGCCGATTGGAGCACTATATCCAAAGGGTAACTGGTCGTCTGTATAGGTAGTGGGATGAATAAAGAAAACATCTACTGCAGAATCAATAAGATGATTCGTTCTTAGGGGTTTAGGTACACTATCTGCAGGGTCTTTTTTGTAAGGATGGGCTGCCCAAAAGTATAAATCGCTATAATCGGGCACACTAACTTGATCTCTTTGTTCGTACTGCTTCGCCATTTGTTTGTATGGAGCACTACAAGCAAATGCAAGGATTGTCATACTTAAAATGAATAGATAAGATGGCTTCATGCGTTAAAGGTCTAGCTTTTTAATGAATTCTTGCCTATGTCCTGCTATTATTGAATTTGCTGTATTTTCGTAAAAATATATTGCTATGGCCATACCTGTTGTTGATTTAGCCGAATTTACCCATGGAACCCCAGAACAAAAAGCTTCATTTGTTCAAAGCCTTGGAAAAGCATATGAAGAAGTAGGATTTGTTGCAGTCAAAAATCATGGAGTTCCCGACGATTTAATCGCCCATCAGTACGAGTATGTTCAGCAATTTTTTGCATTACCGCTCGATAAAAAGAAGCAATATGAAATACCAGGTTTAGCAGGTCAAAGAGGCTATACCAGTTTTGGAAAAGAACACGCAAAGGGGAGTGAAGCCCCCGATTTAAAAGAATTTTTTCAATATGGGCAAACAGTTGAAGATCAAGATGCCATTCAATCGGAGTATCCTGATAATGTACAGGTTGATGAAGTAGGACCATTCAATGAAACCTTGTTTAACGCATATAGAAACTTCGAGAAAAGTGGTAAAGCTTTATTACAAGCCATTGCGTTGTATTTAGGTTTAGATGAAAATTATTTTGATCAATATGTACATAATGGTAATTCTATATTAAGATGCATTCATTATCCACCTATTACGCATGAACCTAAATCTGCCATTAGAGCAGAACAACATGAAGACATTAATCTAATCACTTTGTTGGTAGGTGCTTCTGCCGACGGCTTACAAATTTTAACCAAGCAGGGCGAATGGGTAAATGTCACTTCTTTGCCGGAACAAATTGTGGTGAACGTGGGCGATATGTTGCAACGCCTTACCAATAATAAATTAAGAAGTACTACTCATAGAGTAGTAAATCCTGCTAGAGAACTTTGGCATACCAGCCGTTTTTCTATGCCCTTCTTTTTACATCCTAGAAGTGAAATGAGCTTGGCCTGTTTAGATAGCTGTATTGATGAAAACAATCCCAAAGCTTATCCAGATGCAACTGCTGGAGAATACCTAGATGAACGACTAAGAGAAATTGGATTAAAGAAATAATGCTTCTTGAATTTAATTCGTCATACCCCCTTTTTGCGTGCTGTGCTTTTGCACAGTATTACTGCATTTGGGGGCCCCCAAGGACATTGGGGTATGATGGTCAAGACTTTTGTGCAACAGCGTAAAGACGTAACTGAAGAAGAATTATTAGATTACAATGGCTTCTGTCAAATGTTGCCTGGTGCTTCTTCAACCCAGGTCTTAACACTTATTGGATATAAAAGAGGCGGAATTCCTTTAGCTATTTTTACCCTACTCATTTGGATAATTCCTGCTTCTATTTTAATGTCTGGGCTTTCTTTTTTATTAGACTATTATGAGAAGATTGCACACCCTGTAGCTTTTTTCAGATTTATCCAACCCATGGCAATTGGCTTTATTGCTTATTCGGCTTTGCGTACTTTTAAAATAGCAGTTCATAATACCATTACCAGGGTTATTGTAATCATAGCTACTGTAGCAACTTTTTTAGCATTTAAAACACCATGGGTATTTCCTATTCTGATTGTTATTGCAGGCATAGCAACCAATTTTAGTGATAAACGTATTCCGCAAAAAGGGATACCCCCCAAACAAGTTAAATGGGGAAATTTATTAATTTTTTTAGTGCTTTTTGGCATTGCCGGTTATTTGTCGGAAACAGCCACAAAGCAAAATTGGGAGAATAGAAAAGTATTTAACCTCTTCGAAAATAATTATCGTTTCGGCAGTTTAGTTTTTGGTGGAGCAGATGTGTTGATGCCATTAATGTATGAGCAGTATGTAACCAGACCGCAGTCAAAAAGAATTATTGAAAACAAACGCGATGTATTAAAAATTGAAAGAGAAGCATTTTTAACTGGCTCTGGAATTGTTAGAGCTATACCTGGTCCAGTATTTTCAATTGGGGCATTTACAGGTGGAATGGTATTAAAAGAAGAAGGTAAAAGCTTTCAGTTGCTGGGTTGCATGATTGGTGTAATTGCCATTTTTTTACCCAGTGCTTTATTGGTGTTATTCTTTTTTCCGGTATGGCATAATCTAAAGAAATATGCAGTGATTTTCAGGTCTTTAGAAGGAATCAGGGCGGCTGTTGTAGGTATAATGGCTGGCGCTGTTGTTTATTTATTGAACGACCATATCTTCCCTGAATTATGGTCTCAAAATTGGAATATTCTATTGGACCTAGGAATTGTTGTTTTGACATTTTTTGTGCTCAGGATTAATAGAGTTCCAGCTCCATTTATTGTTATTGCTTGTCTTATTTTAGGTGCAATTGCCTAATTTTTGTATCTTCCTTTATATCATAAAAGTTTAACATGGTTACCATTGCTTTATACAATTTAAAAGGCGGTGTAGGTAAAACAGCCGCTACCGTTAATTTTGCCTTCTTAAGTGCAAGGCAAGGGTATAAGACATTGGTATGGGACTTAGATCCACAAGGTTCTTCTTCTTTTTATTTGGGTGCAACTGCTACCGTTAAAAATGAGGCAAAAAAAATATTGAATGGAGAATTGGATTTATCAAGTGCAATTCAACAAACCGCTTATGAAAATTTAGCTATTATACCTGCAGACCTCTCTGCAAGACATGCAGATATTATATTAAATGATATGAAACAAAGCAAGAAAAAAATTGCTTCTATTTTATCAACCATAAAGAAGGATTATGATATTGTGCTTTTAGATTGTCCTCCTGGAATTTCTGTTTTACACGATGCAGTTTTTGTTGCAGCTGATTGGGTGTTAATGCCGAATATCCCTACTACCTTGTCTATTCGTTCTTTTGAATCGGTTGTTCAATATTTTAAAGAGAATGATTTAGATATTGCTAAATTAAAGTGTTTCTTTAGTATGGTAGACCATCGCAAAAATCTACATCACGAAACGATTAATGAATTTTATAAAGATAAACTGTTCTTTAAAAACTATATACCCTACTTAAGTGATATTGAAAAAATGGGTTTACATGAAGCCCCAGTAGAAACTTTTGCAAGAAGTAGTTATGCAGCTCAGTGTTATCAAGACCTTTGGAAAGAAATTAAACAGCGTTGTATTAATTAAATATGAAAAGAGAGTTAACGTCTTGGTTTAGTCCAGCCTTAAATAAAGAGATGCCGATAGTATCTTATGGACATTTTGGTTTTGCTATTTTATTAATTCCTACTGCAGCTGCAGATTATTTGGAATATGAGCGGTTTCAGTTAATTGATGCCATTGCTCCCTTTATTAATGCTGGAAAGTGTAGGGTCTTTAGTATTGATAGTATGAATAAGGAAAGCTGGATGAACAATCAAATGCTTCCTGAGCATAAAGCCATACGGCACAATCAGTTTAATAACTATGTGTTTGATGAAGTAGTTCCTTTTATTCGCAGTAGTACCAGTGATGAAACCATGATTTATACTTGTGGTGCATCTTTCGGAGCATTGCATGCAATGAACTTGTTCATGAAACGTCCTGATATCATCAATGGGGCCATCAGTATGAGTGGCGTATACGATTTAACAGAGTATACCAAAGGCTTTTGGGATGATCAAGTGTTTTATAATAGTCCAGTACACTATATCCCCAGCTTGAACGATAATTGGTATTTAGATAAAATTAAGGCGAGTCATCATATTCATATTTATACGGGTAGCGGCAACTTTGAAGACCCAGATGCTGCTAAAAAATTTGCCGGAATTTTATACACTAAAGGAATTTGGTACGACTTAGACGTATGGGGCCCCGATATTCACCATGATTGGCCTACCTGGCGTTCTATGCTACCCTATATTTTGGATAAGAAATTCTAAACTGTAAAAGACTCGTTAATTCGCAGCCGATATATGGTACTCTGACCCTGCTGAATTAATATTACAGCCTAATCAACTGCAATTGAGGTATCATTTCAGCATACTTGGATTATTTTTAACATTGTTTTCAGCTATTTTTTCTGCTGAAACTAAAGCGCAGTATACTACGGTTAGTGGTAACGTGTACGATATTTCAGCGCGCAGGCCATTGGAAGCAGTAGCGGTACAAAGTACTTCAGGAAGGGGTACTATCACCGACTCTACTGGCTACTATAATTTGACCGTGCTCAAAACTGACTCTATTTGGTTTTCTTTGATTGGCAAGTCTACTATGAAATATCCTGTTGATACTATTTCTAATTTAGAACGTTTCAATGTGATGATTCATGTGCGGGCATTTGATTTACCAGAAGTAAAAGTGCGTAACAATTACTATAAATATGATTCGGCCATGAATCGGCAGGATTATGCAAAAGTATTCAACTTCAAAAAACCTAGTTTAGGGGTGGTCTCTAATCGTTCGTATAGTCCTGGTGCAGCTGTTGGTTTTGATTTAGAAGGAATCATCAATATGTTTAGAGTAAATAGAACTAGAAGCATATTGGCTTTGCAAAAAAGATTGTTAGAAGAAGAGGAAGAAAAATATGTCAATAGTAGATTTACCAAAATATTTGTAAAGAAAATTACTGGCTTACAATCTCCTGAATTAGATACATTCATGCGTAGATATCGTCCGACTGCTGGGTTGGTAAAATTATTAAACGACCTAGAATTAGGTTATTATATTGGTCAACAGTTTCAAGCCTATAAAGAAAGTAAATACAATTGGCGTGGAGGTCTTTATAGAAGAAGAGAAGATTATTAATTCTTACTACTTGCCTTCAATGCTTTTGTTCCCAATAGTTGTATCATTGGCAATAATGCGCCAAACCGTTCGTCGCTGCTGAATCCTTGTTTGTATCGATGATAAATTTGTTGTGCAATAACCGCATTTTTGAATAAACCAAATACATAATAAAAGTTGATATCACTCAAATCTCTTTTTGTAAGGTTTCTATAGTAATCAATTAATTCAGCCCTTGTTAAATTGCCTGGCAACCAGGTACAGTTATACTGTTTAAAAATGGGTTCTTCATCTGCTTCAAACCAATAAGCCAGCATAGCACCTAGGTCCATTAGCGGATCACCAACCGTGGCCATTTCCCAATCTAAAACTCCCATTACTTTTGTTAAATCGGTACTGAATACAATATTGTCGTATTTAAAATCATTGTGTAAAAACGTAGGTGCTTGTTCTTTCGGTTGATATAGCTTTAGCCAAGTTGCTACTTGGTTCATTGCATCAATGTTATCAGTTTCTGCAGCATAGTATCTTTTAATCCAGCCTTCCACTTGTCTGGTTACATATCCTTCTGGTTTTCCTAGTTGCACCAATTGAGTTTTTTCAATGTCTATTGCATGAAGCGCTGCCAGTGTTTCCATTAACCGCTTCGCACAGGCTTCAAATTGTGCAACACTTAGATTCATTTTAGGCGCATTATATGCTCTTAAAATAATGCCATCTAATTGTTCCATGATATAAAATGATGCACCTGTAATACTTATATCTGTTGCATACAGAATGGGTTCTGGCACCTGACTAAAATGTGGCTTTAATAATTGGAGCACTTTGTATTCCCTTTCCATATCATGCGCAGATTTTATATTGGCGCCTGGAGGTGCCATTCGCATGACAAAGTGTTGGTTTTCTGTTTGAATACTGTATGTTAAATTGGAATAGCCACCGGGAAATCGGGTGATGGATTGTATAGGCTTAACATATGGAATAGCCGATTGTAACAATTGATTCAAGCGGGTTATATCAAATATTTCTTTCTCTGAAAGCGGAACTCTTTTTTCCATTGTATGAATCCTATTTTTTTCTGTTCATTCCATATTTCTTCAAAATACTCAAAGCCAAACTCTGCTTGTGTACTTCATCTGCTCCATCCCAAATTCTTGCACCTCTTTCGTGTTGAAATAAATTGGCCAGCATGGTTTCATCCGATAAACCCATTGCTCCATGAACTTGTATGGCGCGGTCTAATACTTTTAATACCATATTAGCTACAAAAAATTTAATGCCTGCAATTTGATCACGTGTGGCTGCAGCTCCATATAAATCAATATTGTGTGCAGTTCTTAAAACCAATAATCGAGCTGCATCTATTTCAACCCTACTCTCTGCAATAAAGCCTTGAATGAATTGTTGATGCCCTAACATTTCTCCTTCTTTTATTTCTCTAGTGGCTGCTCTTTGGCACATCAAATCAAACGCTTTTTCAGCAATACCTACCCATCGCATGCAATGATGTATTCTACCTGGTCCAAGACGTTCTTGTGCTAGCTTAAACCCTGATCCCTCTGTTCCAATGATATTGCTCGCGGGGATTCTACAATTGTTATAACGAATCTCTGCATGACTTGCCCAGCCTTCTCCTGCTTCTCCAAATACGGGTATATTCCGAATGAATTCAAAGCCAGGTGTATTGGTAGGAACAATGAACATACTTGCTCTTTCGTGTGGCGCTGATTGCGGATTAGTTACTGCCATCACTACTGCAAATGCGGCTCCATCTGCAGAAGAGGTAAACCATTTATGTCCATTAATAATATATTCATCACCTTCTCTAACCGCTGTGGTAGCAAGCCTTGTAGGATTTGAGCCGGCATATTCAGGCTCGGTCATCGAAAAACAACTGCGAATTTTTCCTTCCAATAACGGCTGCAAATATTTTTCTTTTATTTCAGCAGAAGCAAAACGAGAAATCATTTCTGTATTACCAATATCAGGTGGTTGCGCATTAAAAGTATATTGTCCATAATAGGGTGATAAAGACAATATTTCACTTACTTGTCCAAACTCGCAAAGGGTTAATCCCATTCCGCCTTCGTGATTGGGTAAATGTAAATTCCACCAGCCTTTTTGTTTTACTAATTCCCTTTTTTGTGCAAGTATTTTTTCAGTCTCTTTAAAAGGCCTAGTTATATGTTCGCTTTCTAAAGGAATTAACTCAGTTTCTACAAATTCCCGAATAGACGGCAATAATGTTTCTAAACGCTTGGTAATAAAAATGGCTTCCATCATAATTTTTAAATTGTAACACCTCCGTCTGCTGTGAACAAAGTACCTGTGCAATACCCCGATGCGGGTGCAGCTAAAAACAGTGCCAGCGCAGCTATTTCGTCTACTGATCCCATTCTTGATATTGGGGCCATTTTTACAAATCGATTTAACCATTTTTCATCTTGCCAAAGCGCTTCAGAAAATTTGGTTTTAATGAGCCCAGGACAAATAGCATTCACTCTTATTCCATCAACGCCCCATTCTTTAGCAGTTACTTTAGTGAGCATATTTAAGGCAGCTTTTGAAACTGAGTATAGGCCCAACCCTGGGTCGGGTGTAATTCCTGCGATGGAACTAATATTAATAACCGAGCCACCACCTCTTTCTTTCATGATCGGGTATACTAATTTTCCTAATTCAAATGGGGCTTTTACATTCACATTCATGATTTTATCAAATGCCCATTCTTCGCAGGTTACTACTGGCCCATACACTGGATTAGAAGCAGCATTATTCACTAAAATATCTATGCCCCCATATAATTCAACGGTTTTTTGAACCAGTATTTTGCATGCTTCAATATCTCCAGCATTGCCTGCAATTCCGGTACATATTCCTCCTGATTCTTGAATGGAAGCTGCCACTTTATCTAATTCCTCTTGTTTGCGTGAGTTGATCACAACCGCTGCACCACTGGCTGCAAAATATTGGGCAATGGCTTCCCCAATACCTTTACTCGCGCCTGTAATTAAGGCTACTTTTCCTTTTAAACTAAATGCTTCATTCAATTTCATACGATTAACTTTTTTTGGATAGTGCCTTGTTCATGGCATTCATGAATTGGTCTTTTACTTTTAATCTAAACCATGTAGGGGCCAATCTTTTCAACTTCCACATGGTTCTTGCTGCCTTGGGTAATATGATGTAGAGTTCCTTATTTCCTGCCCTTATTAATATTTCCTTGGCTACTTCATTGGCTTCTAAGCCCGATCGCTCTATGAATGTTTGAGTGATTTTTTTGGTAGCAGCGCCTCCTCTTACCGACTGTGCAATATTCGTTTTAAAGTAAGTGGGTTGTATACAAGAAACATGAATACCAAAATCATATAATTCACTATACAATGTTTCACTAATAGCAACTACTGCGGCCTTGGTCATATTGTATCCAGCCATTGTTGGAGCACATCCTATTGCAGCAGCACTTGCTGTGTTAAGTATATGACCATATCCCTGTTTTTTCATTGCAGGAATAAAATACCAACAACCATACAATACCCCCATTTGATTTATTCCGACCATCCACTCGTAATTTTCTAAGGAATAAGTTTCAAATTCAGAGCCATCGCCAACCCCTGCATTATTAAATAACAAATCAATTCCCTCTGCATCAAATAAAAATCTTTCAGAAATTTCTTTATACTGGTCTTTGTCTGCAACATCTAAAAGATAAATCAGTGGTTTTCCTCCTGCTTTAGCTACCAATCCCCCCACTTCGTCTAATGCTTTTGGATTATTATCCGCCATACCAATCGTCCATCCTTCTGCAGCAAGCTCCAGTGCAAATGCTCTTCCTAATCCAGATCCTGCACCGGTAATAAATGCTCTTTTTTGTGGGTATTTTTGAGTGAGTGCATACATAGGGCAAGCTTTATTGCTTGAATGTAAAAAAAGGATGCGACTTAATAGGCATTTCACCGAATTATTTTAGCAATTCGCCATTCAGCAAATGCTGGTTTATAAGACCGTATTTAATTCTATCTTTACTGCTTGCAAAAATTGACTCCTTTGAAAAAAATAAGTCTGTTACTAACATTGCCCTTGTTGCTATTTTCGTGCAAGGAAGAGAAAAAAGAGAACACCGATGGAAAATCTAAAGCACCCTCTGTTACCATTGTAGATGTTTTAATTGCTGGTGCTGGCAATATTGACAATAATGTGGAAGTGAATGGAGCCATTATTCCAATGGAAACAGTCAATATTAATCCTGAAGTAAGTGGAAGATTAACCATGCTCAATGCTCCAGATGGGGGCAGGGTAACTCAAGGCGCTATCCTCGCAAGAATTAATGATGCAGACTTACAAGCCAATTTATCTAAAACCAAAGTGTTGTTAGATATGGCTCAAAAAACGGAAGAGCGGTTGAGAAAACTATTGGCCGTTAATGGCATTAATCAATCAGAATATGACTTGGCGCTTAATCAAGTGAATAGTTTAAAAGCAGATTTAACCGTTACACAAGCGCAAATTGATAAAACAATTATCAAAGCTCCATTTACCGGAGTGCTCGGCTTAAGACAAATTAGCCCTGGTGCCTATGTTACTCCAGCAATTACTTTGACTACACTTCAACAAGTAGATCAAGTGAAGATTGATTTTAATGTTCCCGAATTTTATACAAATATGATCAAGGTTGGATCTGCTGTTCAGGTGCAAACCAATGAGTCTGCTCAAAAAAGAAGGGCAACAATTATTGCTACTGATCCTCAAATTAATCCTACTACAAGAAATCTTCGAGTGCGGGCAATCTTAGATGGAAGTCCTGTTGCTCCAGGAACATTTGTAAAAGTTTTTTTAGAGGCTGGAAAAAATAAGAACAGTATTCTAGTACCTACTAATGCTATTATTCCAGAAGCAAGAGCCAAAAAAATTATTGTTGTTAAAGGCGGGGAAGGTGTTTTTGTAGACATTGAAACAGGAGTAAGAGGTACTGGTTATGTAGAAGTGACTAAAGGGTTAATGCCTGGAGATAGTGTTGTGGTTACAGGTGTTTTATTTGTTAGACCTAAGCAACCTGTTAAAGTTCGTTCTGTGAAGCCGTTGAGTGAAATTATCAAATAGAAGAAGCAGCCATATCCCATGAATATTTCCGAATTATCATTAAAGAGACCTATACTAGCCACAGTGATGAACCTTCTCATCATTTTGTTTGGTATTGTTGGATATAGTTTTTTGGCAGTAAGAGAATATCCTGCAGTAGATCCACCTGTAGTAAATGTAAGAACGTCTTATTCAGGGGCTAACTCAGAAATTATAGAAAGTCAAATTACAGAACCTTTAGAGAAAGCCATTAATGGTATACCTGGTATTAGAAGTATATCTTCTTCTAGCTCTAACGGAAATAGTAATATCACGGTTGAGTTTAATGTATCTGAAGACTTAGAAGCGGCAGCCAATGATGTAAGAGACAAAGTAAGTCAGGCAGTAAGAAATTTACCACAAGACGTTGATGCTCCTCCTGTTGTAAGTAAGTCAGACGCTAATAGCGATTTCATTATCATGTTGGCTGTGCAAAGCCAAACAAAGGGACTGCTCGAATTAAGTGAATATGCAGAAAACGTTTTACAAGAGCGGTTTCAAACTATTTCTGAAGTAAGTGCTGTTAATATTTTTGGTCAAAAAAGACCATCGATGCGTATCTGGATTGATCCAGATAAATTGAATTCATTTAATGTAACATTCGGAGATATTAGAACTGCGCTTAACACTGAAAACGTTGAAATTCCTTCAGGTAAAATATATGGTGATAAAACAGAATTAACTATTAAAGCATTAGGCAGATTAACTACTGAAAAAGATTTTCGTGATTTAATCATTCGTCAAACTGCCGGAGGTATTGTTCGTTTATCTGATGTTGCTTACGTAGAAGTTGGTCCTGAAAATGATGAATACAGTTGGCGTTTAAATGGGGTTAATGCAGTAGGGATGGCTATTATTCCGCAGCCAGGAGCAAACTATATTAAAATTGCCGACGAATTTTATAAACGATTAGCTGAGATTCAAAAAACAGAGAAGGGTGATTTTATGATGACCCCTTTAATTGATCAAACTAAAAATGTACGTGCATCCATTAAAGAAGTTGAGGAAACCTTATTGATTTCTTTTACATTGGTGGTATTGGTGATTTTCTTCTTCTTTAGAAACTGGTTAATTGCTATTAGGCCATTGATTGATATTCCTATTTCATTGGTAGCTACTTTCTTTATCATGTATATTTCTGGCTTCTCTATCAATGTACTAACCTTATTAGGCATTGTACTAGCCACTGGTTTAGTGGTAGATGATGGAATTGTTGTTACAGAAAATATTTTTAGAAAATTAGAAAGTGGGTTGCCCATTAGAAAAGCGGCATTGGAGGGTAGTAAAGAAATATTTTTTGCTGTAGTCTCTACTTCAATCACTTTAGCCGTTGTATTTCTGCCGGTAATTTTCTTGCAAGGCTTTGTAGGAAGTTTATTCCGTGAATTTGGTATTGTGGTTGCTGCCGCAGTATTAATTTCTGCATTTGTATCGCTAACAATTACTCCAGTACTAAATGTTTATCTCAATAAAAAAGATGCAGGTCACGGAAAATTCTATGATATGACCGAACCCTTTTTCAAGGGGATGGAAAATGGATATAAAAATCTGCTAGCTGGCTTCCTTAAAGTTCGTTGGATGGCTTGGGTTATTGTGGCCATTTGTGCAGGAATAATTTATTGGATTGGTGCAGGTTTACAAAGTGAATTAGCTCCTTTAGAAGACAGAAGCAGTATACGTTTTCAAATGAGTGGCCCAGAAGGGGCTAGTTATGGTTACATGGTAGAAACAGGAGATAAATTATTAAACTACCTAACTGATTCCGTTCCCGAAAAAGATTTTGTATTTGCAGCAGTGCCAGGATTTGGTGGAAGCGGCGGTGTGAATGGAGGAACATTGAGAATAAAACTGGTTGAGCCAGATCAACGAAAAAGATCACAATCAGATATTGCTAAAGCCATTGGAAAAAAACTACCCAGCATCAATAATGCTCGAATATTTCCTGTAGAAGAACAAACCATTTCTGTTGGTTTGGGTTCAAGGGGTTCTTTGCCTGTTCAGTTTATTTTACAAAATTTAGATTTTGAAAAAATAAAAACAGTTATTCCCAAATTCTTAGAAGAAGCAAGAAAAGATAAGACTTTTCAAAACGTAGATGTGAACCTCAAGTTCAATAAACCAGAATTACAATTAACTATTGATCGTATTAAAGCAAAAGATTTAGGCTTGTCTATTATTGATGTGGCAGACGTTGTTTCTAGTGCATTTAGCGGAAGAAGATTGGCTTACTTTATCATGAATGGTAAGCAATATGAAGTGATTTCTCAGGTTGCTTATAAAGATCGTCAAAAGCCAGCGGATATAGAAAAACTGTATGTTAGAAATAATCGTGGAGAGAGCATTCCGCTAAAGGCAGTGGTTAAGTTAGAAGAGAATTCTAATCCGCCAACATTGTTTCATTTCAATCGATTTAAAGCTGCAACCATTTCTGCTTCTTTAGCCGAAGGAATGACGATTGGGGATGGTGTGAAAGCCATGCGAAGAATTGGAGACCAGCTATTAGATGAAAGTTTTAAGACTGCCTTAAATGGCCCTTCTCGTGATTTTGAAGAAAGTTCTTCTAATACAGCTTTTGCTTTTGGGTTTGCCTTGATATTAATCTATTTGGTACTAGCAGCTCAATTTGAAAGCTTTAAAGATCCATTGACCATTATGATTACTGTACCACTTGCATTAGCAGGGGCATTATTAAGTCTTTGGGTGTTTGATCAAACAATTAATATTTTCTCTCAAATTGGTATGATTATGTTAATTGGTTTGGTAACTAAAAATGGTATTTTAATTGTTGAATTTGCCAATCAAAAAAGAGAGTTTGGGTTGAATAAAAGAGAAGCAGTTTTAGAGGCTTCCGCACAACGATTGCGTCCAATTTTGATGACTAGCCTTGCTACTGCTTTAGGTGCATTACCTATTGCATTGAGTATTGGAGCAGCTGCAACCAGCCGTATGCCATTAGGGATTGTGATTGTTGGAGGAATTATGTTTTCCTTATTGTTAACCCTATTCGTTATTCCTGCAGTTTATACCTTTATTTCTGGAAAGCACGACATAAAAAAAGTAGACATAACAGATTAATTAATATACAATGCTAAGTTCGATTGCTGATATCCGTCGCGATTATATGCTCAAATCATTTGATGAGTCACATGCTGCCAATAATCCTTTTGATCAGTTTAAAGATTGGTGGGATGAAGCTACCAGTGCGGAAATAGATGAAGTAAACGCAATGACTTTAGCCACGGTTGATGCGAATAGCAAGCCTTCTGCAAGAATTGTTTTATTAAAAGGGTATACTCACGATGGCTTTGTTTTTTTTACTAATTATGAAAGTGCCAAGGGGCAAGAATTAGCTGCCAATCCTTATGCAGCCATTTTATTTTTTTGGAAAGAATTAGAAAGACAAATCAGGATTGAAGGAACCGTAGAGAAAATTTCTGAAGCGGATAGCGATGCTTATTTTCATTCAAGACCTGCTGGAAGTAGAATTGGGGCTTGGGTTTCTCCACAAAGTAAAGTAATTCCCGGACGTAGTTTTTTAGAAGAGAATTATCAGCGCCTAATATTGCAATACCCAGATGAAAATCAAGTTCCTCGTCCTCCACATTGGGGAGGATATATAGTGAAACCTGAAAGTTTTGAGTTTTGGCAAGGTAGAAGTAGCCGACTCCATGATCGTTTGAGATTTACAAAAAATAGCCAATCTAATCAATGGCTTAGAGAGCGACTAGCGCCATAGCGGTAAAAGAAAAACCAGGGTTTAATTTATTGAAAAATCAGATTTGAGCTGAGCAAATACTGCTTGCATTAGCTCATTTAACTGATTGCCTAAATTAGGTATCTTGTCTGTTTGTTCGCCCGTTTTTGCATAAAACTCTATGCTTTCTACAATTTTATATGCTTGTTTAATCCCTAAACTATAAATAGATGATTTCATTCTATGTGCTAGTTGGAAAACATCATTATGCTGATTAGCTTCTATTGCTTTCAGTAAATTATCAATATCTATGGTAGAGTTCTTTATAAAAATGGTGATGATTTCTATCAAAAATGCAGTATCGTCTAAATCAATGCCTTGAATTGCAGAAAGGTCATACAATTTTTGATTACTCTCTCCCGTATTTAATTTTGTTGGTTTTTTTGAAAAGTCTATTAAGTTGTTTAACTCTAATTGTTTCTTTATACAATCATATAAACTTAGTTCAGTAAAAGGTTTAGTGATATAGTCATTAAAACCTGCTTCAGCAAAACGCTCTGTTTCTTTTTTAAATGCATTAGCCGTGAGTGCAACTATCGGAATTGCAGCTTTTGTTGTATCCCCCATTTGTCTAATCAATTGGGTTGCCTCGTAGCCGTCTACTTCAGGCATATGAATATCCATTAATATTAAATCGAACTCACTTTTTTTATGGGCCTCAAAGGCTTCTTTTCCATTTGCTACCAACACTACTTCATGTCCCCATTCTTCTAATATTTGCCTAACTATGATTTGGTTGATGGTTACATCTTCTGCAACAAGTATTCTTTTTTTATCGATTGGAATAAATACTTCTTCTTCCTCACTTTTATTGAGCATGGTGCTATCACCAATTTGGTAAGGAATTCTTACAGTAAAACAAGTCCCTTTGTTTAAAGTGCTTTCTGCCTTGATACTACCACCTTGCATTTCAACCAGATTCTTAGTAATCGAAAGCCCTAGCCCAGTTCCTCCATATTTTCTGCTGGTTTCAGATGAAGCTTGTACAAATTCCTCAAATATATTGGCTAAATTTTCTTCCGAAATGCCAATGCCGGTATCGTTAACTTTAAATTCAAAAACAGGTATGTCCCCTGATTCTTTTACTTGAGCTGCACTTACTTTAATTTGTCCTGTGGTAGTAAATTTAAGTGCGTTACTGATTAAATTATTGAGTACTTGTCCTAATCTAAAAGGGTCGCCAATTAAGACTGTATTCGACGCCAATTGGTTATCGAAAATTAATTCTAATCCTTTTTCTTCTATTTTAAAAATGAATGTTTTTAAAGTGCTGGAAATTTTTTCCTCTAATAAGAAAGGAATATGCTCTAGTTCAATTTTACCGGATTCTATTTTAGTAAAGTCTAAAACATCATTTACAATATGCAGTAAATTATCCGCTGACTCTAAAATAAGCTTTGTGTACTCTGCTTGTTTTGGGTTAAGGTTGGTTTTATATAATAAACCGCCAATGCCCAGAATACCATTCATTGGTGTTCTTATTTCATGGCTTATATTAGCTAAGAATACTTCTTTAACCCTACTTGCCCTCTCTGTTTCTTCTTTGGCCTTGATTAATTCTCTTTCCGCTTTTATCCTGTTGGTGATGTCTTGAGAGAAACCAATGATATATGGTGCACTAGCAGTTTCTTCGACCATGTAATTTTGGTAGAGCAAATATTTATAATCTCCATTTTTGCAAATGATGATAAATACACCTTCTGCTTTTCCAGTTTGATGTACATCCTTAAGATATTGTTGGTCAAATTGTGAAACCTTATCTTGAGGTACAAATTCTTTTATATTTTTCCCAATTAACTCTTCGCTAGTATAACCGATTATAGCACAAATTGCAGGATTAACGGTTAATAATTTACCTTCTAAGTCGTGTGTACAAATTAATGCTTGACTATAGTTGAATAAATCTCTATAGCGCTTCTCATTTAACTGTAGCTTATCTTCAATTTGTTTTCTCTCAGTTATATTTAAACCGTAACCAATTACAACAGTAACTTCATTTGCTTCGTTTAATACAGGAAATAAATTTCTAAGGTGGTACTCCATTTTACCGTCTGGTAAATACAAGGTTTCTTCCCAAGACAATTGTTTTTTTGAAGTTAATACTTGATTAAAAATCTTTCTTCGCCCTTGAGCAATCTCTGGATTTTTATTTTTGTACACACAATATTCTTCATCAGTTTTTCCAATGATCCATTTTCTTAATTCGTCATTCTTAATTCCAATTGGGTTAACAAACAAATACCGATGTGCAGCATCAAATACAGCTATATCCGTAGGAATACTATTTAAGATACTCTCGTAAAAATCTCTTTGCTTGTTAAATTCTGCTTCTGTTTCCTTTATTTTAGTTATATCCATATGGGTTCCCAATATCCTTTTAGGAAAACCATATGTATCTTTTTCAGTAACGATTCCTCTATCTAAAATCCATTTATAGTTACCAAATTTATCTTTGATTCTATATTCAGTATGATGATGATCTATTTCTTTATTTCTGTATTGTTGATCTTGTTTCTGTAAAAGGGCTATATCATCGGGATGAACTGCTCTCCACCATTGTTCTGCAACTGATAGGGCTGTATTTTCTAATTCTATAAAAGTCCTTTTTTGATGTGAAAAGCTGGTTACATTTTTTTTGAAATCATGCATCCAAACATTATCTCCAATTTTTTCTAAAGCGAATAATAATGTTTCTTCATAATGTTTTCTTTTCGCTTCTTCTATTTCTTTTTTAAGGATATGTGCTTGTAATAAATCAATTTGAGCACTTTGTACAGAAAAATCATTTTCTCCAAATGCGTTTTCTTCTATTTCTTTTATGGAAGAAAAGGAGGGCGATCCCATGAAAACTAATAAGTTCGATTGTTCAATATATACAAATTGTCCACTTAGATGAGTTGTTTTAATTCTATTTCCAATGGTTTGTATAACTATTTTCTCCTGTAAATGCTGAAGCAAAAAGTCATTAATTGATTCTCCTGAAAAGGATTCTATCAAAAAATGATTGATGAATAAATCATTCAAAGCAGCAGGACATATTTTTCGAATTGATTTGCCGCAATCAATTACAATCCCATCCGAATTAATTTTAAGGTGAAAGGGAAATAATGAATCTGCTTGCTGTTGATTAAATAGTATGTCCATCTATTACTATAAACTATCCTTCAATGTACGATTTATTTATATTTTTTATGCGTAACATGCTATAAAAAAAGTCTGTATTTTTTTACAGACTTTTTATTTTCTATTAACTTCTATTTACGTTTAATTACCTTTTCAGCAGCAGTTACTATAAATGGAGTATCTAAACCATATTTTGTGAGTAATTCAGTTGGTTTACCGCTTTCTCCAAAAGTATCATTGGTTCCTATTAATTCGATAGGAATTGGACAATGTTTAGCAGCAACCTGTGCAATGCTATCTCCCAAACCGCCTATTATATTATGTTCTTCAACTGTTACGGCACATTTGGTTTTAGCAATTGATTGAATAATCGCTTCAGTATCCAAAGGCTTTATTGTATGGATATTGATTAGTTCAACACTAATACCCTTTTCTTCTAAAATTCTTCCCGCTTCAATTGCTTTCCACACCATATGGCCACAAGCAAAAATTGAAATATCTGTTCCTTCGCTTAGTTTTTGGGCTTTACCAATTACAAAATCGCTACCATCTTCTTTGGTGAAATTAGGCCATTTAGGACGGCCGAAACGTAAGTAAACAGGGCCATTATAAGCTGCGATAGCTTTGGTTGCAGCTTTAGTTTGATTAAAGTCGCAAGGAACAATAACGGTCATCCCTGGTAACATTTTCATCAACCCAATATCTTCTAAAATTTGATGGGTTGCTCCATCTTCTCCTAAAGTTAATCCTGCATGCGAAGCACAAATTTTTACATTCTTTTCGCTATAGGCAACACTTTGACGTATTTGATCGTATACTCTTCCAGTACTGAAATTTGCAAAAGTTGTAGTATAGGGGATTTTGCCTCCAATAGTCATTCCAGCAGCTATCCCAATCATATTGGCTTCTGCAATGCCAACCTGAACAAATCTTTCGGGAAAATCTTTAATAAAGGGCCCCAATTTTAGAGAACCCGCTAAATCTGCGGTTAAAACAACTACATTAGGATTTTCTTTACCTATTTCATGTATTCCTTCGCCAAAACCACCGCGAGTTTCCTTCTCATTTAATAACTGGATGTCTTTTAATTTCATAGTATTGATTTATACTTTTCTGTTTTGGGAATTGTTAACCTTCGAATGTGCTATAGAAATAAGGTGTTTTTGCTTCAAATTCAGCAGCGCAAGTATCTACCATTTTATAAACCCTGGTAATGCCTAATTGCTTTCTTTTTTCATACACTTCATCTTCATGACATTTACCGTTTAAAATCTTGGCAATTTGTGCATCTCCAAAGCCCATTTTTTTAGCTTCCTTTAGTAAGCTTTCAGGTAGGCTTTCCAATGTATGTTTTGACAATTCTTTTTCTACAGTGCAAATCTCTTGTATTTGATAAAGGAACCAACGGTCTATTCCAGTTGCTTGTGCAATAGATTTAACGGTTGAGCCCTGCATTAAAGCATCTTTGATTCGAAAAATGCGATCCCATTTTGGTGTCTTAATATATTCTACAATCTCTTCGCTCTTCATTAAACTCTTGCCATAATAGCCTAATCCAACTGCCTCATTTTCTAAACTTTGACAAGCTTTTTGTAATGCTTCAGGAAAACTTCTACCAATTGCCATTACTTCACCAACACTTTTCATTTGTAATCCTAAAGTATCATTGGCTCCTTTGAATTTATCAAAATTCCAACGAGGTACTTTTACAATTACATAGTCCAATGCTGGTTCAAAATATGCAGAAGTGGTTTGAGTAATTTGATTCTTTAATTCATCCAACGAATAGCCAATAGCCAATTTAGCAGCAATTTTAGCAATTGGATATCCTGTTGCTTTTGATGCTAATGCAGAAGAACGACTTACTCTTGGGTTGATTTCAACCGCTATCAATTCTTCAGTAGCTGGGTTTAAAGCAAACTGGACGTTACAGCCACCAGTGAAATTGCCTAGAGAACGCATCATTAAAATGGCTTTATTACGCATTTCTTGAAATGCGGTATCACTCAAAGTCATTGCAGGTGCTACTGTAATGGAATCCCCTGTATGAACCCCCATAGGATCTAGGTTTTCTACAGTACAAATAATCACTACATTATCATTACAGTCTCTAAGTAATTCTAATTCATATTCCTTCCAACCCAACACAGCTTTTTCCACTAAAACTTCGTGGATAGGAGAGGCTTTCAATCCTTTTTCAAGAGCACCATCTAAATCTTCTTTACTATGAACAAATCCCCCACCAGTTCCACCCAATGTAAAAGACGGGCGAATTACCAATGGAAAACCAATTTCTTGTGCAAATTCTTTGCCTTCTAAAAAACTATTGGCAACTCGACTAGGTGCAACAGCCATCCCAATTTTAACCATCAGTTGACGAAATTTCTCCCTATCCTCTGCCGTATCTATGGCGGCAACGTCTACGCCAATTAAACGGCAATTGTATTTTTCCCAGATTCCTAATTCGTCTGCCTCTTTACAAAGATTTAAAGCAGTTTGGCCACCCATAGTGGGTAAAACTGCGTCAATTTCGTTTTCTTGTAATATTTGTTCAATACTCTCAACGTTTAGCGGAAGCAGGTAAACACGATCCGCCATCATTGGATCTGTCATAATGGTGGCGGGATTACTGTTAATAAGTATTACTTTTATACCCTCTTCGCGGAGACTTCTGGCTGCCTGAGAGCCCGAATAGTCAAATTCACAAGCTTGTCCAATAATAATAGGACCTGATCCTATTATGAGCACCGATTTGATTGATTGATCCTTAGGCATAGTAGTTGTAGAGATAAATTGTGCAAATGTAACACTGCTACTGTAAAAGTGGCTAAAAAATAAATCGAATTCAAATATTTAATTAAAACAATAGTAATGGCAATATTAAAAGAAGGAAGTAAGGCCCCAGCATTTAAAGCGCCCGATCAAAATGGGAATATGGTTTCTTTGTCAGATTTTAAAGGAAAGAAGTTGATACTTTATTTTTATCCCAAAGATGATACGCCCGGTTGTACTTCGCAAGCATGTAATTTAAAAGATAATTACACCGATTTAATCAAAAATGGATTTCAGGTTGTAGGAGTAAGTGTTGATAGTGTAAAAAGTCACAAGAAGTTCGAAGAAAAATATGAACTTCCTTTCCCTTTAATTTCCGATGAAGAGAAGAAAATTGTAGACAAGTATAATTTATGGGGCGAGAAAAAATTCATGGGACGAACTTATATGGGTACCACTAGAACCACTTTTTTAATTGATGAAACAGGAGTGATACGTAAGATTATTGCAAAGCCAGATACCAAAAACCACACAGAAGAAGTGTTGGCTGCTTGGGATAGCATTTAATCAATTCAATAGTTTATGGGAACTACAAAAAAACGTTTGGGTAATAATATAAAATCAAACGACTCTTTTGGATATGAAGTGTTAGACACTTCATATCAAGAGGAGTATAATGATGTTGTAAAGTTGGCTGCAACAATTTGTAAAACCCCTATAGCATTAATTTCTTTAATCGATTCAGAAAAACAGTGGTTTAAAGCTCATTTTGGAATTGATATAAAAGTATTTCCTCTTTCAATTGCTTTTTGTAAGCATACCATTAATAGTCATAGTCCAATTTTTGAAATAAGCGATACACTAGCAGACGACCGATTTAAAGATAATCCAATAGTAGTTGGTGCGCCGAAAATTCGTTTTTATACTGGAGTGCCATTGATTAATAAAGATGGATGTAGTGTTGGAACCTTATCTGTAATGGATATTAAACCAGGCAAACTTGATGAAGACCAGGTTTTTACCATGCAAGTACTTTCAAGACAGGTAGTAAAACTTTTAGATCAAAATTTGCTTAATAACCAGTTGGGGCAACAACAAGAAAAGTTGCAACAACAAATGGAAATGCAAAATAGAATTCTATCCATTATTGCTCACGATGTTAGAAACCCGATTGGTGCTGTAAAATCAATTATTGAATTAAACGCGCATAAAATATTAAATCAGCAAAATTCTGTTGAGTTAATGAATATGGCCGGTAAGCAAATTGATGGAACAGTAGAACTTTTGAATAATTTGGTAGACTGGGGCTCAATGCAAATGCTTGGCCAAGGTTTTGAAAAAGAAAAAGTACATCTTAGAACTTTGGTAAGTAATATGCTCAACAGTTTTGAAGTGATGGCTTCACTCAAGTTGAATACCATGGTGAATTTGGTAGACGAAGACTTGTTTATCAAGTCTGAAATTAATGCTTTACGTTTTATTTTACGCAACCTGATTAGTAATGCCAATAAGTTCACAAAAGAAGGAATCATTACTGTGTATGCACAGAAAGAAGATGGTCAAATCATTTTATCTATTTCAGATACCGGTATTGGCATGACCGAAGAAATAAAAGGAAGATTATTTGACGGAGAACATTATCAAAGTACTACTGGAACAAGTAATGAAAAAGGTTCTGGATTAGGATTAATACTTACTAAAGATTTTATAAAAATACTTGGGGGAGCAATTAAAGTTGAGAGTACTATAAATAAAGGTACTTGTGTCTATATTTATTTTTAGTGTCTAACTAAACAACGTAAATACCAACCAGCTCATCCCGTAGGCTAAAACTGTCATATAGACTAATTGAATAGTCGGCCATTTCCAAGATTTTGTTTCTCTTTTTACTACAGCTAGTGTACTCATACATTGCATCGCTAGAACATAAAAAACCATTAATGATAAACCTGTTGCAAGCG
The DNA here is from genome assembly GCA_002786355.1 of Sediminibacterium sp. FEMGT703S. Taxonomy (GTDB): domain Bacteria; phylum Bacteroidota; class Bacteroidia; order Chitinophagales; family Chitinophagaceae; genus Sediminibacterium. Next base: position 213,297 of record PGCO01000006.1, on the reverse strand, counting down.
TATATACTTTTTCACCATTCGCATGAGTAGCTGCTTGTAATTTTTCACGTAAGCTTTGATCATCTTCTTCATCAACACTATATAAAGTAGCCATGGTACCAACAAAAACCTCTCTCGCTGCAAATGAAGTAATCAATGCAATACCAATTTTCCAATCATAACCCAAAGGAGCAATTGCGGGTTCAATGGTTTTGCCTAAAATACCCGCATAAGAATTTGCCAGTTTTTCAGTGGATAATTGTTTTTGTAAGGAGTCTGTATCGGTAGGCCTTGCTTCAATTAGAGCCGCATATTTTGCTTCTGTTTTTTCTATCTTATCGCCAGGTCCAAAAGAACTTAAAAACCAAAGTAAAAGACTGATAACCATGATAACTTTACCAGCATCTGTAACAAATATGCGTGCTTTCTCTATCATTGTTATACCTGCATTCTTCCAACGAGGCGCCCTATACATCGGTAATTCTAAAATGAAAAAACTTTTCTCTTTAATATTAATAAAGAACTTCATTATGTAACTAACCAGCAAAGCCATAATAGTGCCCAAAAGGTACAGCGCCATCATTACCAATCCCTGCAAACTGAGGAATCCAAAATAGTATTTTTCTTCTATAACAAGCGCAATAAGTATAGTATAAACAGGCAATCTGGCACTACAACTCATTAATGGGGTAACTAAAATAGTGAGCAACCGCTCTTTTTTGTTTTCAATATTTCTTGCGCCCATAATAGCAGGCACTGCACAAGCGAAGCTACTAATCATAGGCATTACGCTCTTTCCGTTCAATCCCACTTTTCTCATTAGTTTGTCGCTTAAAAAACTAATTCTAGCCATATACCCTGTATCTTCTAAAATGGTAATCAAACCAAAAAGAATCATGATTTGCGGAACAAACACTAAAATTCCACTTAATCCTGCTACAAATCCATTAATCAATAAATTGCTCCACCATACTTCAGGTAAATTATTCGATAGCCAGCCAGCTAATGCAGCAAAGCCCCACTCTATCCCATCCATTGGATACGTAGCAAGCCAAAAAATGCTTTGAAACAAAAGAAAAAGTACCGAAAATAAAATTAAATACCCCCAAGTTTTATGCATCAAAATATTATCAAGTTTCTCAGTAAACAGCTTTTTTTCAAGTGGTCCTGTTTCTAAAACATTTTTTTGCATTATTTGTCTGATGCGCGTATAGCGCTGCATAATTTCTTCTGCCTGCGTTTTGGTTGTGTTGAAATTATTTTCAGCTACGATGGCATTTAAAATTTCATGATCTTGGTTATTATTTAAGAGTTCTTGGTGGTTAATTAATTGATGAATACAAGCGTAATCACTCCATTCTGGGAAAGCCTTTTTTACTTTATTTACTGCTTCTGGGGCTAATGATGCAGTATCCATAAAGTCTCTTAATTTAGAAGGAGCATCAGGTTGCATTTTAGCAATTACTTTTTTCAACTCTGCTAAACCTTTGTTTTTGCGTGGGTTTACTGCAACAACAGGAATACCAAGGTCTGCTTCTAGCCCTCCTATATCAATTTTAATATCTTTTTTTGCAGCCAAATCGTTCATGGTTAAGGCCATGACAACTGGAATTTTTAAATCGATGATTTGTGAGCAGAATAAAAGATTTCTTTTTAGGTTACTAGCATCCGCTACCAATACAATTAAGTCTGCTTTAATTTCTTTGTCTGCTCCCATGAGCACTTTATAAGCCACCCACTCATCTGCCCTTCTAGGATATAAGCTATACGTTCCAGGCAAATCAATCAATTCTGCTTTGCGGTTGTCCTCTAATTCAAATATGCCCGTTTTTTTATCTACGGTAACACCTGGGAAATTGCCAACATGTTGATTTAGTCCGGTAAATGCATTGAATAGAGAACTCTTTCCACTATTGGGGTTACCTACTAATGCTATATGTACTATTTTATTTGTCAAGACTGCAAAAGTAGGTGGGCAAATCCGCAGTTGGTTACGAGATTGGGAACAGAATTTATAATAGATTACCGATCTATTACAAATATGTACTTACTGCAGCTTACTTTTGTGTCATAAAGTAGAAATATGAAAAAGTGGATAGCAATTTTACTATTCCTGCCTATTTTGGCAGTTGGTCAAAGCAAAAGAAAATTAAGAATTGCAGCAGAAAAGGAGCAGTCGCTAACGCTTTCAAATCTACAAAAGCATGTACAATATTTGGCAGATGACCAATTGCAAGGCAGAAGAACAGGAACTGCTGGTGAAATAATGGCAATGGAATATTTAATTCAGCAATATAAGTTGCTGGGTATTGAACCAAAGGGATCGAATGGGTTTGTGCAAGAATTTGAAATTAATGAAGGATTACAAATAGAGGAAGCTACCTTTTTAGAAGTAAGTGGAAAAAAACTATTACTAAACGAAGAGTATTTTCCAGTTGCTTACAGTGCAAGTAAATCAATTAAAGGGACGCCCGCAATAGCCCTTTCAGAAGCAGGCCAACCTTGGTTTAGAGACTTGAAAGAGCTATTAGAAGAAAATAAAACGAATCCTCATTTTGATGTGGAAGCCGTTATCAAGAAAATAGCCAATGAAGCTGCTGCTAAAAACGCAACTTCCCTACTTATTTATAATACTTCTTCAATTGTTGATAATGTGCAGTTCAACAAAAATGATCAATCTCCTTCCTTATCTATACCGGTTATTTATATCACCAAAAAAGGGGTAACAAAATATTTTTCAGATCCGTCTGCTACCCTACCAATTGAATTATCAGTAAAATTGAGTCTTAAAGTCCGTAAAGCTAGAAACGTAATTGCGTTCATTAATAACAATGCTCCAAATACTGTAATACTTGGTGCACATTATGATCATTTGGGTTATGGAGAAGATAAAAATTCATTGGATGCTTTAAACGAAATACATAATGGGGCAGACGATAATGCAAGTGGTACTGCAGCTTTATTGGAAATAGCAAGAAAATTAAAAAACCAAGCCCCCCCTGCTAATAACTATTTATTGATGCATTTTTCAGGAGAAGAATTGGGACTGATGGGAAGCAAGTACTGGCTTGAAAACCCAACCGTTTCAGTTAAAGCAAATTATATGATCAATATGGACATGGTGGGCAGGTACGATACAGCAAGAAAATTGACTATTGGCGGTTATGGAACATCACCAGAGTGGAGTAACACTATTCCAATGTTAGCCAATAAGTTTGCTTATAAAATTGATAGTGCAGGAACAGGCCCAAGCGATCATGCAAGTTTTTATCGAAAAGATATACCAGTGTTATTTTTCTTTACAGGCAGTCACCCAGATTACCACAAAGCTTCAGATGATTGGGACAAGATTAATTATGCTGGAATCAACGATATCGTAAATCTTGTATATAAAATTGTTGAAACAACGGATTCGAAAGGGAAAATCGGCTTCGCTAAAACAAGGGAACAACAAATGGGCAGAAGTACCCGTTTTACGGTAAGTTTAGGTGTTATACCTGATTATGGATATACAGGAACAGGTATGAGAATTGATGGCGCTAGTGCGGGAAAATTGGCAGAAAAACTAGGGTTAAAAGCTGGTGATATATTGTTGCAGTTAGGGGATTATAAATTTGTTGATGTGAATAGTTACATGCAATCGTTGTCTAAATTTAATAAGGGAGATAAAACTAAATTGATTTATAAGAGGGGTTCGGAAGAAATTACAGTAGCCCTCGAATTTTAAATTGATATATGAAACTTCGATTGGATGTTGACGAATTAAACGATGATTTCTTTGAAGAAACGCGCATTTTAGGTATTACCGCTACTTTAAAAAATTATCAATTTTGCATGCAACTAAATACCAATTTGGGGTACGACTTTAGATTAAATCCTGAGTTAGAAATCCTTATTCGCAGAAAGGATAGAAGTTATTATTTTTCTATTTATCAATTTAAGGAGTTTAATTCTCCACTCACCCATTTTTTGTATCAAAATCAATATGATGGAGAGTACCTATTGCCTGAATTTAAGCATATGGACTTTTTATGGTTGATGAAATATGATTTTGTAGATGATGATAAATGCGATTGGATAAAACAAATAGTTCGTAATTTATCGGGAGTACAGCTTGTTGCGGAAATGACTCCAGATCAAATAAAAAACAAAGGCAATATGGTATTTTAAGCTATTACAATTCTCTTTTCACCTAAATCAGTCATTACCCCTATTGGCGTAATGAAATCAGCTAGCCCGTTTAATATGAATAACTGTTTTATATCACCAACAATTGCAGCATCTATAGCAATTAATAAGCCCCCATTGGTTTGAGGATCAGGTAAAATTGAAAATGCTTGCATTACATCAACGCCTTTTTCAAACTTCACTTGAGCACTATATGCATTCCAATTTCTATAAGTTGCATCTGGTATTAGTCTTTTTGCTAGATATTCTTTGGCGGAACTTAAAATAGGAACTTTATTATATTCAACTAATGCCCCAAGTTCACTACCCTCTGCCATTTCCATCAAATGGCCAATCAATCCAAACCCAGTAATATCTGTCATAGCATGAACACCTTCAATTGATCCCAATACTTGCCCTATTTTATTTAATTGATTCAATTGATTTATAAGAATTGGTAAATCTTGTTCTTCTAGTTGGCCTCTTTTTTGTGCAGTAGATAAAATGCCTACTCCAAGTGGTTTTGTCAAAAACAAAATGTCCCCTTTTTGGGCAGTATTATTTTTTTTCAAATGTTTAATTGGAACAATACCGTTTACAGACAAGCCAAAAATAGGCTCTGAAGTATCAACACTATGTCCCCCAGCAAGCGGTATACCCGCTTCAGCACAAATACTTCTACCTCCTTCAATGACTTTTCTTGCAATTTCAGGAGAAAGTTTATCAACAGGCCAGCCTAAAATTGCTAAAGCCATGATGGGTTTGCCACCCATTGCATAAACATCACTAATGGCATTAGCTGCAGCAATCCTACCAAATTGATAAGGATCATCTACTATTGGTACAAAAAAGTCGGTAGTACTGATAAGTGCAGTATTGTTTCCTAAATCGTATACAGCTGCATCATCTTTACTGCTATTTCCAACCAATAATTCTGGGTAAATATTTTGTACTATTTCAGATTGAAGTATGCTGTCTAAAACAGCAGGAGCAATTTTACAACCACAACCAGCACCATGAGAAAATTGAGTTAGAAGAACTTCTGCCATCTTTCGATTTTTTGTACAAAAGTAACTTCAAAATGATGGAAATGGTCAAAACGAAGAAAGCTGCCTGTAGAATGCAGCTTTCTTACCCCCAAATTGTTAGTTATTTAAACATTACTGGTTAGTAACCTTAGTAAAGGTGATTTTTTTCTAAGTCATAAACTGTTTTTTTACATCAAATAGCCCATTTGTTTCACGAAACAACCCTTTTATTTTGTTAACCCCTCAATATTCACTAAGTCCATCTTTTAATTTAAATTGTTCATTAATTAATAGATTTGGAGGATGCGTTTATTGCTTTTGTTTTTATTTGGAGTGCTAGCAGTACCATTATATGCTCAGTTCCCTTATACCCAAAAATTTACCTATCCAGCCCAATTGCCTACACAGGTTATTTATGATATGTTGGCCGATCAAAATGGGTATATATGGCTAGCAACTGACAAGGGATTATTTCGATTTAATGGGAGAGCTTTTGTGAAAATTCCTTTTGATCGCACAAGCATGCAATCGGTAAGTTATTTACAACAGGATCCACAGGGTAAAATCTGGTGTATGAATTTTTATAAGGAGCTGTTTTCTCTTCAAAATGATACGCTTCGAAATTATACGTTTAAAGACAAGAGAATAAAAGATGAGTCAATTATTGTTAATTATGTTGCTACAAAAGATCATATCTGGATTGCATCCTTAGAAAATTTATATCAGATTAATAAACAAACAGGTGTTACAATTAAAAAAGTTTATTCACCTGAATATTTAGGAATATCGTCTCTGGTTAAAAATGGGGAGGAAGTAGTGGCTTATGGTGCAAAGGGTTGGATTTTTACTTATCCATCAAAAAAAGCCGAATGGAAAAAAACATCTTTTAAATATAATGATACCAGATTAATGTCTTCCGGAAAATTTGTTTATGGAACACAAATTGGAAAATCTAGACTGCCGGCTTTTATAGTAAATAATGGGCAACTTAAGCTAACAAAGCCCTTTGATTTACCAGAAGATATTTTAGTATTTCATTTTGCATCAACAGCTGAATCAGAACAATGGATTTGTACACAAACAGGTGCTTATTTGTGGGATGTATATAGTGGCAAAACAAAACTCTTTTTTCCTAGTCAAAGTATTACCGATGTGGTTAAAGATTATCAAGGCAATTATTGGGTGAGCACTTTAGATAATGGACTTTTTGTTTGTCCTTCACTAAATAATAAGCTTTACACGATTAATCCAGGTTTTGGCTTTGATAATATTTCTAGGGTTACAACAATAAGTAATGATACAATTGTAACTGGAACAGCTAAAGGAATGCTAACTGCTTTTAATCTAAAAAATGAAAAGCGAATGCATTATCAATTGCCGATTGCTACCGAGATTCAGTTTATCACATATGATTCAATAGATAAAAAAATATTTACGAATAGAGGGATTTTTAATTTAACAAGTTCCTTCCCAGATAAAGTGTCTGATTATGGTAAAAGCGTTGTAAGCGATCATCGAAAAAATTTAATAGTTGCCTCTTACAACAGAACATATGTATTGAATAATCCATTAGGAAAAAATCCAGATGCAACCCCTGATACAACTGGAATTCCCCTATATAGTCGATACATGAAAAATGATATTTTCAGGAAGGGATTAAGGATACCTGTATTTAGGAATGCAAGAAGTTCTAATATTCTTTTATCTAAAACTGGCAAGTATTTTTGGGTTGCTTATTATGATGATTTATATCGCTACTGTTTTAGTGACAGTACTATTATCCTACGTAAAAAAAATAGCCAAAAATTAGTTGCAAGAACACTTTTTGAAACATCAAACAATTTATTGTTAGTAGGAACTTCCAATGAAGGGTTATTTGTTATAAAGGAGGATCAGGTGATTAAAAGATATCATACTGGGAACGGATTAAAGAGTAACAATATTAAATCTATCAAAGAGCGCGACGGAAAAATTTGGGTAAATACAGACGAAACTTTACAAATCATTGATTTAAAAACGGGCGTCATTACAAATTTGCTAGATGAATATGGTTTGGCTGGATTAACTGTTAATGATTTTTCACTTCATCCCAATAAATTACTATTGGCAACCACATCTGGATTAGTTGTAAACGAATACAAGGGGAAGATGGTTAATGAAATGATTTATTTTCCTTCAATAAAAGCAACCTGCGATGGTATTGAATTGGCACCTAATCAAATACTTTCATCAAATAAAAACAATATCAGCCTCTATTTTGATGCCATTCAGTATAAAACACCAACCAATTTGAATTATCGTTATAAATTATTGGGTATAGATACTTCATGGAAGGTGTTAAGCTATAGTATTAACACATTGAATTTTTATCGACTACCACCAGGAGGATATACATTTCAAATTCAGGCTTACGATAATAATGGAATTTATACCAGTGATTTTAAAACATTTACTTTTTCAATCCTTAAACCTTTTTGGCAACGGTGGTGGTTTATTAGTTTAATTGTTTTGGCTGGGTCGGGTATTGTTTTTCTCTTTTTCAAAATTTGGTCTAAACGACTGATTATGCGGCAGGGGCTTAAAGAACGTTTATTTAAAAGTCAATTAGTTGCTATCCGATCTCAAATGAATCCTCATTTTATATACAATGTATTGAATACTGTTCAAGGATTATTATACGATAATAGGAAAACCGAAGTAGGAAATTTATTGGGTAATTTTAGTGATTTGATGCGAAAAACTTTGCAAGCCAGCGATCGACAATTACATTCTTTGAAAGAAGAAATTGAGAATATTTCTTTGTACCTAGAATTAGAAAAAGCAAGATTTGACAAAGACTTTGAATATACTATAGAATTAGAATTAAACGAAGATCCATCCGATTTAATTATTCCTTCCATGTTGCTACAGCCATTTGCTGAAAACGCAGTAAAACATGGGTTAATGCATAAAGCCGGAAAGAAAATACTACTGATCAGTTTTACTCAAACAGATAATGGGTTGAATGTGCTAATTGAAGACAATGGTATTGGACGTAAACAATCTTATCAAATTAATCAGCGTAATAAAAGCAAACCAACCAGTTTTGCAACCAAGGCAATTGCGGAAAGAATTGAACTATTCAATAGGCTCTATAATCAAAAAATAAAATACGATATCATTGATCAATACGATGACTTAAAAAATCCCTCGGGAACAGCCATACTCTTATTTATTCCTATTTACGATCAGGAAAGGAATAATATATAAAAACAGACTCTTCATGAAGTAAATGGGGCCAATCGTGAAATGGTTTATTTTTTAATTGCCTATATAACTATCTTAGTTTAATATGGAATTGATTAAAGCCATTATAGTAGATGATGAGCCCAATGCAAGAAAAGCTTTGCGTGGGTTATTAAATGATAATTTTGAAGAAATTCAAATTGTTGCGGATTGTAGTGATGTGCCTGAAGCAGTAAAAACAATTAACAAGTATAAACCTGACTTGGTTTTTTTAGATATTGATATGCCAGGCTATAGTGGCTTCGAGTTACTTGACTTTTTTGATGAACATCAAATTTGGTTCAAAATTATTTTTGTAACTGCGTATAGTCAACACTCGCTGAAGGCTTTTGAAAGCTCTGCTGTAGATTATATACTTAAGCCTGTTCGGCTCGAACATATGCGAAGGGCACTCAAAAAAGCTAATTTTTTACCCTCCGATACCATACAGTATAAAGTATTGCGTGATAACTTATCTCAACAGCAAGATAAAAAAGTGGTCTTGCAAACTTCAGAAACCATTTATGTGGTTAATCAAGATGATATTATTTTTATTCAAGCAGAAGGTAGTTATACAAAAATAATTACAGTAACCCATGGGGTATTAACAATTACTAAAAAGTTGCTTGACTTTGAATACTTAGAAACGGATGGCCCTTTTTTCAGAACGCATAGAAGCTATTTGGTTAATCTAAATCACGTAAAGAAGATTGATAAGAAAGATTTTGTGCTAATTATGAGTAATGAAGCTCAAGTGCATTTGGCGCAGGATAAAAAGAATCAGTTAATTGAGCGGTTTACTGTTTAGCCTTCTATGATCCATTCTATTGAGCCATGCTGAAATTGATGTTGTATTCCTGAAGTTGCCATTAAATCCCCCCTTTTTGATACTCCATTGATGGTATAAACTGCTGAAATAGTACCATTTTTAAGTTTTACAGCTTGGCTTTTCTTATAGAGAACTTCGTTGTATTCGCCTAATATTTTTTCTGAACCATCTGTTTCTAGCAATTGCTTAAACCTAAGTTCAACTTTCTTGCATAGCTCTTTCGCCAAATTAATTGGTGGGTGGATTTTCCCAGTAATTTGTTTTAAAGAAACCGCTTTGTTTTGGACTTCATCAAATTGGGTCTGGTTGATATTAATGCCAATTCCAGCAACTGCGTAAGCCCAGATCCCACTGGTTATCTGGTTTTCAATTAGAATCCCGCCTGCCTTTCTGTCACCCCAATAAAGGTCATTAGGCCATTTGATGGTTAGATCTGCGGGAATATAGATAGACAATAAGTCTCTGGCCGCCAGCGCAATTGCGGCACTTAATGCAAACTGATCACCCATATTTAATGCCGAAACATTCAACAAGATAGACATGAGTAGATTTTGTCCTGCTTCGGACTCCCATTTTTTACCCATTTGACCCTTCCCAGCTGTTTGTACATCAGCAAAAAAAACCGCCCCATGTTCAGCCAATTTAGCTTGTAATTGCTGCATGGCATAAATGTTGGTACTATTTACCTGCTTAAGGTGGGTAAAGGGTGTTCCAATAACAGTTTTAACAGCTGAACCTGCCAAAGAATTACTATTTTTGACGAAGTTAACATGAAAATTATTTATTAAAACACCTATCATTTTTGGAACCACTTTCACTATTGAAAACCCGCGAGAAAACAACAGTTACTAGACTGAACAGAAATTCTAAGATATTTAAGACCATCATTCAAGCAATTCTTGATAAAAAAGGGGAAAATATCATCAGCCTCGACCTTAGAAAAATTCCTGAAGCTTCAGCTGATTTTTTTATTGTTTGCGAAGCTACAAGTACAACGCAAATTAAAGCCATTGCCGACTTTGTAGAGGATCAACTAAAGAAAATCTGCGGAGAATCACCTTATAGGCACGAGGGTAAGCAAGCAGCTCAATGGGTATTAATTGATTACATTAATGTTGTAGTACATGTAATGCACCCAGAAGCCAGAAATTTTTATAAATTGGAAGAAATGTGGAGCGATGCCGTTTCACAAATGCATGAGTCTTGAACTTAACAAAACTTTTAAAGGACTCAAACATTATTCATATATCACGTAAGAAGCTATGTCAAAGAATAACCCGTTACCTAAAATAAATCCTGAGAAAGGAGATGGCCAAAAGAAAGGGCCTAAATTCACTATTTATTGGATTTATGCAATTATTGCAATCGTGCTGTTATCGATGCAGTTCTTTAAAATGCCTCCTGATCTTGCACCTACCAGTCAACAAGAATATTTTGATCAAATGTTGATTCCTGGGGATGTTCAAAAAATTGAAATTGTAAAGAATAAGGAAAGAGTGAGGGTATATATTAAACCTGAGCGTTTATCTAAGGATTTTTATGTAACCAAATTCAAAAAAGACTTAAGTAAGGAAAAAGGTAAAATCCAAAATGCTCCATTGTTTGAGTTTGAATTAACAGGAGATGTAAAAAACTTTAAGGACGATTTAAAAGAAGTGTATGCTGCACATCCTGAATTGGCAAGAGTTCCTGAAAAAGCAGTAACCGATCCTGAATGGTTTGGACCTATTTTCAATACCATCATTTCCTTGTTATTCATAGTTGCAGTATGGGTACTCTTAATGCGTAAAATGGGTGGCGGTGGTCCTGGCGGCGGTGGCCCCGGTGGAATATTTAATATTGGAAAATCAAAAGCAACTTTATTTGATAAAGGAGCAAAAGTGAATATCACTTTTGCAGATGTAGCAGGTTTAGACGAGGCAAAGGTGGAAGTCATGGAAATTGTTGACTTTTTAAAACAGCCCAAAAAGTATACCTCACTAGGAGGTAAAATTCCTAAAGGAGCTTTGTTGGTTGGACCTCCAGGAACAGGAAAAACATTATTGGCTAAAGCAATGGCTGGTGAAGCACAAGTACCTTTCTTTAGTTTGAGTGGATCAGATTTTGTGGAAATGTTCGTGGGTGTTGGAGCAAGTAGAGTAAGAGACTTATTTAAACAAGCAAGAGAAAAAGCTCCTTGTATTATTTTCATAGATGAAATTGATGCGATCGGTAGAGCTAGGGGTAGAAATGCCATCATGAGCAATGATGAAAGAGAGAATACATTGAACCAATTATTGGTTGAAATGGATGGATTTGGCGGCGATACTGGAATCATTATCTTGGCAGCAACCAACCGTCCTGATGTCTTGGATAGTGCTTTACTACGTCCAGGTCGTTTTGATCGTCAAATATCTATTGACAAACCAGATGTGAAAGGACGTGAAGCTATTTTAAAAGTTCACTTAGGTCCTATTAAAGTTTCTGAAACTTTAGACTTACACAAACTAGCAGAACAAACACCAGGTTTTGCAGGAGCAGATATTGCCAATGTATGTAACGAAGCGGCATTAATAGCAGCAAGAAAAGGCAAAGAAGCGGTTGATATGAGTGACTTCCAAGATGCAATTGATCGCGTAATTGGTGGTTTGGAGAAAAAGAATAAAATCATCGCTCCACACGAAAAGTCAATTATTGCTTATCATGAAGCAGGTCATGCGGTATGTGGTTGGTTCTTAGAGCATGCATATCCTCTTTTAAAAGTTACGATTGTGCCAAGAGGAACAGCTGCATTGGGTTACGCACAGTATACTCCTACTGAACAATACTTATATAATACCGACCAGTTGATGGATCAAATTTGTATGACATTGGGCGGAAGAGCTGCTGAAGAAATTTTCTTTGGCAAAATTTCAACTGGTGCTGCAAATGATTTACAACAAATCACTAGAATCGCATACAGCATGGTTACCGCCTATGGTATGAATAAAAAAGTAGGTAATGTAAGTTTCTATGATCCGTCACAAGAAAATACATTTACGAAGCCTTATAGTGAAGAAACAGGTAAAATAATAGATGAAGAAGTAAGGGGGATCATAGACGAAGCATATCAAAGAACCCTTGATTTATTAACAGAGAAAAAGGGTGAGGTAGAAAAGTTGGCGAAAGAGTTGCTAGAAAAAGAAGTATTGCATAAGAGTGATGTGGAAACTTTAATTGGGAAAAGACCTTTTGAAGAAAAAAAGTTATTAGAAGTTGAAGCGGAAAACACAGCGGCTGCTGAAAAACTAGCTGCAGAAAAATTGGCTGCAGATCAACAACATGATACTAATGCATAATGGCAACATCAAGAGATAAAATTTTACAAAGGATTAAACAGGCACTTGTTACTAAAGTGCCTGTTCCCTTTTCTACTATTGCCACAACTACTGAATTATTTCAACCTTCAATAAAGGAATTAGAAATTGAATTTGCTGAACATTTTACTGCCTTGCAGGGAAAATTTTCTTTTTGTGCATCTGAACAAGAACTTGCAATACAATTGATACAGCTAATTGCTGTGAGAAAATGGGAAAAAGTTTTTTGTAAAGAGCCTGTTTTACAACAATTGCTTCTGTCAAATGGTTTTTCAGCAAAATTTACTGAAGACATTGCAAGCTGTGATGCAGCAGTTACGGGATGTGAACTGTTGGTAGCTAGAACTGGTAGCATGATTTTAAGTAGTGCATCACTCAGTGGTAGAACAACGAGTGTATATGCACCTGTTCATATTTGTGTTGCTAAAACCAAACAATTGGTTTATAGCATAGACCAAGCTTTGGAAAATATGGTGTCTACATACGGAGATTCCATTCCATCAATGATGAGTTTAGCAACTGGGCCAAGCAGAACTGCTGATATTGAAAAAACATTAGTGGTTGGTGTGCATGGTCCAAAAGAAGTTTTTTGCTTTTTAACTGATGATTAAGTAATATTATTTCATGGAATTAGCCTGCAGAAATTTATTTGTATACGGATCTCTTCGGAGTGGTTTTAACAACCCAGCTTATGCTTACATAAGTAAGTATTTCACTTTAGTGGGTCATGCTTTTGTAAAAGGCAAATTGTATCAATTACCACAATTTCCAGCTGGTGTTCCCTGCGATGACAATCACCTGATAAGTGGAGAGTTGTACACTATAAAAGTTCCTGCTGAGTGTTCCTGGGCTTTTGCACAGTTAGATGATTATGAAGGAGTACAGGCTGAAGAAGGTGAAGTTCCATTATACAAAAGAGTATTAACAACCGTTCAGATAGAAGGGAAAGAAGAACAAGCCTGGATTTATTGGTACAATGGCTCAGTGGAGAATGGTGTATTCATTGAAGGGGGTGATTTACTTGCTTATTTGACACAAAATGGTCAGCTATGATCAATTATATCAATGCTGAAAACAAAATTTATTTTTTATCCGATTTTCATTTGGGTGCGCCCAATTACGAAGCAAGTTTAATTAGAGAAAAAAAACTAGTCCATTTTCTTGATTCAATCAAGCATAAAGCGGCTGCTATTTTTATTGTAGGAGACATTTTTGATTTTTGGTTTGAATACAAAAAATCTATTCCAAAAGGATATACTAGGCTCTTGGGTAAGTTGGCTGAAATAAGTGATGCTGGAATACCCATAGTAGTTTTTACGGGCAATCATGATATGTGGATGAGTGGTTATTTTGAAGAAGAGTTAAATATTACAGTTTATCATGAACCACAAACATTTGTATGGAATAACAAAAAGATTTTAATAGGGCATGGAGATGGTTTAGGACCGGGCGATCATGGGTACAAATTGCTAAAAAAGGTTTTCACTAATCCAATCTGTAAATGGTTGTTTAGGATTTTACATCCTGATTGGGGTATTGGATTAGCCAATTATTTTAGTAGAAAAAGCAAAGAAAAAACTGGGGTTACAGACGATCATTTTTTAGGAGAAGATCAGGAATGGTTAATTGTTTATTGTAAAGAAGTTTTAAAAAAGGAATACTTTGATTTCTTGATTTTTGGACATCGTCACTATCCAATTGATTTCCCACTTTCTGGTGAAAGCAGGTATATTAATTTGGGTGATTGGATAAAAAATTTCACCTATGCTGAATTTGATGGATCCAATATTCAGCTAAAAAAGTTTGAATCATAATTGAAAATATGAAACAGCTACTTGATAAAGTAATCTTGAATAATACTGTCCAAAGTTATTTAACGGTGATCTTGGTTATTATAGGCGTTTTGCTGATCAAAAGAATTATTTCTAAATACCTAGCCAAATTAATGTTTCGATTGGTAGGAAAAGCTGGAAAGAATGTTGCCAGAGATTCCTTTTTGAATTTAGTAGTCCAGCCATTAGATTATTTTTTAATACTGATGATTGGTATCATTTCACTAGATCAATTGGTTTTCCCATCTGCTTTAAATGTGATGATTTACCGTATCTCGTTAAAAAGTTTCATAGACGCATTAGCAGATGGTATTTTAATTGGTGTTTTTATTTGGTTATGTTTAAGACTAATCGAGTTTATCGCATTGGTGTTAGAGCAGAAAGCAAACATGACTGCAGATATGACCGATAACCAATTGATTCTCTTTTTTAAAGATTTCTTTAAAGCCTTATTAGTAGTGATTGGTTTATTGATGATACTAAAATTTTCATTTAATCAAGACATAAGCAATTTATTAACAGGTTTAAGTATAGTAGGTGCAGCGCTAGCATTGGCAACAAGGGAAAGCTTAGAAAATTTAATAGCTTCCTTCATCATTTTTTTTGACAAACCGTTTAATACGGGCGATTTAGTTAAAGTGAATGGATTTTCAGGAACAATCGAAAAAATAGGATTAAGAAGTACTAGAATTAGGACCCTTGAAAAAACGTATATCTCTGTACCCAATAAGCAAATGGTTGATACTATTGTGGACAATATTTCGCTTAGAACACATCGAAAAGCTGAATTCAAAGTTGAAGCAGGTTTAGATGCTAGTACAGAACAGTTGACTACTTTTATTGCTACAGTCAGGTCAATGCTTATCAATGCTGGCGTAGAAGGAGTAGGTGTTTATTTAGTCGATACCGGAAAGAATGCACATATTATTAGTATAGAATACCTCAGTATTGTAACGCAGCCAATGGATGAGTTTTTACAACAACGTCAGGAGATGATGATCCAAATAATTGCTCTAATGGAAGAATTGAAAATTCAAATGGCAGCAGCTGCTACAGATGTGGTGGTGACCAATAAATCAGTTGGATAACGAAGACTTCAGTTCTAATAAAAATTGTTTGAATTTAGATAAGGTATGAACCAATTGGTTTTCTGTATCAATTTTGTTTTTATTGTTTTTCAGATAACTCTTAGCGCCTTCAATCGAAAACTTTCGCTGTCTTAATAGCAAGTAGATTAATTGTAGATTTTTAATGTCTTCTACTCTAAATAAACGATCTCCTTTTCTGGTTTTTCTTGGTTGTAAAATATCAAATTCATTTTCCCAATAACGCAATAATGAGGTGTTCACTTTAAACCAGGATGCAACTTCACTAATGGAATAGTAAAGCTTTTGATTTAAAACAGCTTCATCAGGTATTTCAATTAGGTCTGCAACTGCATCCATTTCTTTGAAAGACTTTCTACCTCTTTTCCCAGCAATTTTAATTTTTTCGGGAGACTTGTTTTTCTTAGTTATAATGGGTTCAGCAACAATTTGCGCTGAAGCTATTTCAGGTAGCTTTGGACTAGGTTTCTCAGACTTAACTTTAACTACAATTTGACTGCTCGCATAAACTACGGGTTCATTTACAAGAACTTGATCTTCAGCAGGTGCTTCAACGGGTACCTTAGGAACCTGTTTTTTAGGTTTAGGAGCAGGTGTTGTTTCTACCGGCATTCCAAAAAGGTCCAATTGTTGTAGTAGGTTTCCCATGCCCTAAAATTACCACCAAAATCTGCTTAAATTACCCCCTACTGCTTACTAGTGGATAAGATGTAAGTATCTTGCATGCCTATGGCAAATAATAGTATTAACCAAATTATTGTATGCGGAGCAGGGACCATGGGAAGTGGAATTGCTCAGCTTGCTGCAACAGCTGGTTTTAAAGTCATTCAATTTGATTTAAGCAAAGAAATGTTAGAAAAATCAGGTAAATCTATTGAACTGAGCTTACAAAAGTTTTTAGCTAAAGGAAAATTGAATGAAGAAGAATTCAATAAAATCGTCACAAATATTACTTATACCACTCAACTAGATACCTGTAAAGGAGACTTAGTAATTGAAGCAATCGTTGAGAAAAAAGAGGCAAAAATTGGCCTTTTTAATCAACTCTTTGCCCTGAATGGACCAGATTTGATTGTGGCTACAAATACTTCTTCTATTTCTATTGATGCCATAGCTTCTTCTATTTCTTTTCCAGCGCAGTTGGTAGGTTTGCATTTTTTTAATCCCGCCCCATTAATGAAACTGGTAGAAATTATTAAAGGAAAAGCAACGAATACGATGATTGTGCAGCAAATGGTTGATTTGGCCTTATTGATGCAAAAAACACCAGTAATTTGCAAAGACGCTCCTGGCTTCATTGTAAACAGAGTAGCAAGACCCTATTATTTAGAAGCAATGTATATGGTTCAAAAAGGTATAATTACTATTGAACAGGCGGATGCCGTGTTAGAAGCAGCTGGATTTAAAATGGGACCATTCAAACTGATGGATTTAATTGGTTTAGATATCAATTACAGTGTTAGCAGCATTGTATGGGAAGACTTAGGTAAGCCAGAGAGATTAAAGCCATCTGAAATCCAAAAAGCTCAAATAGATCAAGGCGCACTAGGTATTAAAACAAAAAAAGGGTTTTATGAATACAATTAGATTATCATAAAGCAATATTGACTTCATTATCCCAATTACCTTTCACTACTAATGGTTTAGAAATTAACTGCACAATTTCTGGTTGCTTCTTTACCTTTCCAAAAATACCAGTATCCCAAATACCATTTTGATTGGTATCATACAATATGCGTAAATCGTAAGAGCCAGCTCTATAAAGTTTACGAGTCAGTTCAGTAGAAGTCAATTTAATTGACTCTACTATTTTATCTGATTGAACCAATTGTAAAACCGGGTTCCTCTTTAAATCAAGATTCACAAACCTGAGTCTAATGCTACCATAATCTGATTCTTTTTTGGTAGCAAATTTGAGTGTATCCGATTTAGCTAAGCTCATTCCACTCGTATCGGTAATAGCATCTTTTGGTATGATAATCCTAAACGGTGTTTGTTCTTTCCATGGATAGCTAAAGGATAAAATTGTTTTACTTGTATCAAGCGTAAGTTTATATCCTTTTACAGGAATGAAATTGGTGTCGGCAAATAAAATTTTAGCGCTGTCCCATGTTTTTAAAGGCTTTACAAATTTTAATTCTAAAGACGATAAGAGATCTTGCGTTCCATTTTCAAGGTTAATAGCATATTTAAGCCGGTTATCTGTTTTAGTATTTGGTGTTGCAGCAACAGCGGTGGATGAGCTGGTTGCTTTTCTTTTATAGGCTTCAAATGCGTACAATGTATCTGCTGTATTAGTGCCATTTATTAATATAGGCTCTGTTCTAAATGCAAACAATTTAGTACTGTCATCATATTTTTTTGAAAAATCATTTGGCAAAACATAAACAGAATAATAACCTCCAGATAAATTATTAAATTCGAAATTTCCTTTTCCATTTAATTTGGCATAGTACCTTGGTCTGTTCTTGTAGATAGCTGTATCACTGGAGTTATTATGTAAAATAACCACTAGCGTAGAATCAATTGTACCTTTTTCAGCAAGAAAAACTTTTCCCTTGTACGAAAAGTCATCTATGGTATTACCAGTAGAAAAAACGTATCTGAAATTTTTTAAAATATTTCCTTCGTTTACATCTTTTATGGCATTACCAAAATTTAGTGAATAGGTAGTATTTGCTTCAAGGCTATCCTTGAATTTTACGGTAACATTTCTTAGCTTGTTATCTACAATTGGAAGGTTTTTTAAGGTTGGAGATACAATCAAATTATTATTGATATCCTGAAGGGAAACAAACTCATCAAAAGTTAATGTGATTAGTTTTGGCGATACATTTATTGCCGAGTCTTTGGGTAAAGCACTAATCAAATTGGGTGGCAAACTATCTTTTGCTCCGCCACTTGGAGGAATAATATTTGCGCAAGAGGAAAGCAAAAGTATATGCAGCATCAAGCATAATACAATTAAACTGGTCAATTTTTTATTTATAAACTTAGTCTTCATGCTCATCAATTAAAATACTTCAAAATTATTCTCTTCATCCTCTGGTAAAATATCTGCTAGTGAAATATCTAGCTCATTATGTTTTACAAATTTGCACCAATGGCAGTCTTCTTTACCACATCCAGTATAAAAATCGTGGTCTTGAATTTTTTGCCAAACCGTGCTGATTTGATTTTTTACAGTATCAATATCAGCATCTGAAATGACAATTTTTTCTTTTCTGTATTTTTTCTTTTTGTCTGGTTCTACAAAATCAAATTCACTACTAATTACTTGCCATGATTTTTGATCATAGTTGTCTACTAGAATTTTGTAAAAAACAGCTTGTCTCCAATAATCTCCTCCCTCTGGTTGCTTATCATTGGGACCCAATAATTTATCTTTTGCCTTTTCTACATCTCCAGTTTTGTAATCTACAACATTTACTAGTTTGCCATTAAATTCAAGTTTATCAAGTTTACCTTTTAAAGGAACTCCATTTACTATTACATTTTTAATGGTTCTTTCTATTACAACAACTTTATTCCATTCATTAATGTAGGCATTATAATAATTACTTAATACTTCGCCTCCATATTCCATTCTTCTTTTGAATTGCTCTTTGGTAAAGCTTTTTTTATTCTTTAGCATATATTCTTCAAAAAAAGCAAATAGCTTCTCCTTGCTAGGAAACTGATTGCTATCCTGCATTTGTTGAAAAAACTGCTGAAGCGCTGAGTGTATAGCCGACCCAAACTCAGTTGATTCAGATTTTCCAGATGGCACACGAACTAAGTTATTGAAATAAAATTGCAAAGGGCATTTGAGGTAGTTATTGAGTGCAGTAACATTCATTACAAATTTATCAAGTACCCTTTCTATAAACTCAGCTTCAATTTTCTCAATTATAGGGGTGATGCTTTCTTGATATTGAAGTAATATAAATTCACTAATACTCTCTTTGCTCAAAACTTCTCTGCTTGTATTAATTTGGTAAGCATCTTGAATTTCGGCAATAAACATAGAAGGTTCTAGTGGTTTTCCATCTACTTTAAAATCACTGTAGGATAGGTATAAATATTTTTCGGCTCTTGTTAAAGCAACATAAAAAAGTCTTCTAAGTTCTTCTTCATCACTAAACACTGGTTGTGAAGCAAACATCGTGTCTGGCATGGAATAACCACCACCTGGTTTTCTTTTCTTTTCCCAATAAGAAGCATTGCATCCTGCAAAGAATACGTACTCAAATTCTAATCCCTTTGAACCATGCGTAGTGAGTAAGTTAACTCCTTTATCGCTGCCACTTACTTGCACCAACGGTAAACGGATATTTTCTTTGATCATTAAATCTATCAATACAATTAATCTAGATAGGTTAAGTGACGGATTTCGATTGCTTTCCTCTTTTATATAATTAAACAAACCGGTTAATTCTTGCAATAACCAATGTTTTTCTGGATGTTGCATGATAAAATTTACAATACCCGTTTCGCGAATTATATTGTCAAAAAGGTTTATCAGTGTAATATTTGGAACGTCATTAATTAATTGCTCTAAACTATTCATGGCTTTTTTAAGACCAGGAATAGGCTTGCTGAATAAATCTTTTATTGGTTGATTCGCTATTTCTAAAGCATATTTTCTTAGGTTGGTCTTATCATTTCCAAAACGTTTATCTGCAACTGTTGCAGAAAGTTTAGCAATCTCAATAGGAGGAATGCCAAACCAATTAAAATGTAAAATTTCAAACAACATTTCATCGCCACTAAAAGGAGTTTCTAATTCAGCGGCAAGATATCTTAGTATTTGAATGATTTTCCTAGAAAATGGAAGGTCTAGAATATTTAAATTTCTTTTGGTATAAACGGGTATTTGTTTAAGCTTGAAATAGCTACTAAGCGTTTCGCCATATTTGTTTTCTTTATAAATAACTGCAATGCTACCTGCTTCAACTCCGTCATTCAAAAGCTTTTCAATTGCCAGAGTTATTCCAATCATTTCTTGCTGTTCAGATTCGTATGCTGAAATAATTGGCGGATTATGTAGACTATTTATTTTAGTATTTGAAGCAATTAACTCTTTGCTTAATCCTGGAATTTTTTTAACTAAACGCTCATTATTTCGATCAATTAAACTTTTGGCAACATCTAAAATAGGTTGTGTTGAGCGATAGTTTTGGGTTAGAACAACGGTCTGTATTTCTTTGCTGTATGCGTCTGCAAATTTTTCCATGTTCTCAATATTGGCCCCTTGAAAACGATAGATACTTTGATCATCATCGCCAACCACAAAAATATTAGGGTGGTTCCAATAGCTAATCAAAAGTTCTACTAAGTGATTTTGTGTACCACTTGTATCTTGGTATTCATCCACCAAAATGTATTGAAATTGTTCTTGATATTTAGAAAGGAGTAAATTATTTTCCTTAAAAGCATCTAATACCCAAATAATCATATCGTCAAAATCGTAACGATTTCGCTTTCTCATCAACTCTTTAAATCGATTGAATTCATTAACGGCAGCTTTCAATTTTTCCATCCGTTCTGTAACTAAATCAATTTGCGTTTGCTTTAAATCTCCTTTTTTAAATTGTTTATATGCTCTTTGATAAATGAACTCGTCTCTGGTAGGAATCTCATTTAAGTAAGTGTCTATTGCATTATTAATGTATTCGGGCGTCCAGCCCTCTTTTTTCATATTGCTGAACAGGTTCTTTAGGTTGTTAATTTCAAAATAAACATCTCCTCTATACTTTTTTAATGGATGGTTTTTGGGAAAATCATCTATAAGCTGTTTAAAGATTTCTATACTTTCTAATTCTGAAACTGGTTCTAATATTGTTTTTTCAAATAGGGAAAGGTTGTCTTGGATTACATCATTACAAAAAGAGTGAAATGTATGTATATTAACTTTATATGCATCTGGTCCAATAAATCGTAAAAGCCTTTTTCGCATTGCAACAGCACCTGCGTCTGTATAGGTAAGGCATAAAATATTTTCAGGATTCGAGTCGGTCTCTATTAAAATCTTTCCAATTCTAGCACTCAAAATTTGTGTTTTACCAGTACCAGGTCCAGCTATGACCATTACAGGGCCTTCAATTGCATCTACGGCAACCCTTTGAGCTTGGTTTAAAGAATCATACACTCCCTCAAAATAGGCAAACTGTTCTTCCTTATTTGTCATTGCATAAAGATACCATGAACCTTATTACTGTAATGCTGTTATTATGATATTATGTCGAAGGTATACAGTATTAAAACCGTTCAGAAAATGCCCATTAGCCTAGAGCAGGCCTGGGATTTTTTTAGTAAACCCGATAATTTGAAAGAAATTACCCCTTCAAATTTAGGATTTAACATTATCAGTAAACACCATGGACCTGCCATGTACAGTGGCCAAATTATTGAGTATACTGTTAAGCCAATTTTAGGGATACCCCTTTATTGGATGACCGAAATAACGCATGTAATTGATAAGCAATATTTTGTTGACGAACAGCGATTTGGCCCTTATTCTCTTTGGCACCATCAACACCATTTTAAAGAAATTGAAGGTGGCGTAGAAATGACAGATATTGTTCATTACAAGTTACCACTTTGGATATTAGGCGATATAGCGCAGGTAATTATGGTAAAAAGCCAGTTGAATGGAATTTTTAGTCATCGTTACATAGCAGTAGAAGAGCGTTTTGGCAAATGGCCAGGAGCAGAAAATAAAGTAGTTTTTGGCTAATTTATTTTAACGCTTTCAATGCACTTACATTGTTGTTTACATCAATTGTAGCTATATACAATTTGTTCCCATTGACGTCTGGAATTTGATTTAAATCAATAGTAGCTTTTTTATCAGTTACAACAATTTGAAGTAACTGGCTATTAATGAATTTAACTTCTTTACCATTGGGCACACTAAAAATACCAAACCCCCTGATCTTTAAATGACCGTTGTAATTAATTTCTGCGGTATTTAATTCCTGTGTAATAATCGGTTGGTCAGGTGCGTCGTTATTAATCCATGGCATAGGTGGTACTAGTGCAGGATGGCGATAATAATTATTCCTTAAGCTATCATTCCAACCATTTGGGTTCTTTTCGAACGTTTTACTGCTAAAGTAGATACTACCCTGTGTTGTTGGGTATTTCCTTAATGCTTGAATTTGCTCTGGAATTTGATTTTTATTTTTCCAAGCATCATTGCTCCCACCTCTATAAATTCCATGCCCTATATAGATATGTTTACCATAGCCATTTTCATTCCACCATTTTAATAAAATATCATAATCCGCTAATGAATGGCCCCTTTCCCAATATAATTGAGGGGTAACATAATCAATCCACCCCTTACTCAACCAAAGTAAAATGTCTGCATATAAGTCATCATAGTTGGTTTGGCCCGCTTTCGTATTACTGCCCATCGGGTCTTGGCTCTTATTTCTCCAAACTCCAAAAGGACTGATACCAAATTTAACCCTTGGATTGGTTTGTTTTATTGCAGTATTGATGTCTACAATAATTGAGTCGCAATTACTTCTTCTCCAACTATCTTTTGAAAGCCCAGCACCAAATTTTTCATATGTTTTTTGATCAGGGAATTCTTTTCCTGCAATACGGTATGGATAAAAATAGTCGTCCATATGAATGGCATCAATATCATATCTGTTTAATAAATCTTTTACAACCCTAACAGTGTGTTTCCTTACTTCTGGTAAACCAGGATTAAAATACTTTTTCTCTCCATAAATGACAAACCATTCAGGGTGTATTTTAGTAATATGAGACGGAGCAACTGATGACTTAAATACATTGAATACAGCTCTATAGGGGTTTAACCAAGCATGAAATTCCATACCTCTTTTATGGGTTTCATGGATCATGAATTCTAAAGGATCATAATAAGGATTGGGTGGTAATCCCTGCTTGCCATTTAAATATTCACTCCATGGCTCGTATTGAGAAGGATAAAAAGCGTCGCCTGTAGGCCTGATTTGCATTACAATAGCATTCATCCCATTAGACTGATGAAGGTCTAGTAAGCGAATAAAACTTGCTTTTTGTTCCGCTACGGAAAGATTTTTTTTGCTTGGCCAATCAATATTTTCAACTGTTGCTATCCAAACCCCTCTGAATTCGTAATTGGGAGAATTTTGACCATTTATATTATTTCCTAAAAGGATACATATGATCGCAAGGATAAAGTGCGCCTGGTTTTTCATAAATTGAAGATAAGTCATCTCTTTAAATGCTCACTCTCATTTTGTCTAATAAATCACTTAATTGCGCAGCTTCTTTGACTGAGAGGTTCTGAAGAATAGCATCCAATTCCTCATTTTTTTCATCTAATCTTTTTAAGACCTCTAAACCATTGGGCGAAATCACCACATCAACCAAACGTTTATCTGTATCACAAACTTTTTTTTCGACGAGCTCTTTTTTTACAAGCCTCTCTACAATTCTACTGGTATCGCTCATTTTGTCGAGCATTCGAGCCCTAATTTGCAGTGTACTTAAAGGTTTTTTGCTACCTCTTAAAATTCTTAGAATATTGTATTGTTGATGCGTAATATCTTCTTCATGCAAAACAGCTTTTATTTTTTCTGTAATCCAATTATTCGAAAAAATTAAATTGATGGAAAGTTTCTGATAAATACTTCTGAAGTTTTCCTGCTGAATATCTTTTTCTATGCCCATAGTAGTATGCATCGTATAGACGAATGTACAAACATTCCTATTAATCCTCCCAAACTGAAAGTCCTTCACTACAATTTGAACAGATATCTATATTTTTTCTACTATTTAATAGCTCAGTTCTAAATTGGTGATAATTGCTATTTTTCCAGGTTTCTCTAAAACTTTGTCTTTTTAGGTTTCCTAATTGGTGCATGGCATCTTTATCAAAACAGCAAGGAACTACCAATCCATCCCAGGTAATCACATTGGCGTGCCAAAGCTTCCAACAGTAATTTTTTAAGCCACTTTTGACTTTCATTCTGCCATCTGCTCCTTTTTTATACCTACTATACTTGTTATTTACTGGAATCAACCCATTAGGGTCTTCCTCATAATTGTATACCTGTGCCGTTTTAAATCTTACCTGATCTACACCAATTTCTTTGCCTAATGCCTTTATTTCAGCAATTTGGTGTTCATTTGGCTTAACCACTAAAAATTGAAAAAAAACAAACGGGGTCTTGCTGTTTAATTCCTTCTTCCACTTAATAATATTTCTGGCACCTTCTAAAACCTTATCTAATTTCCCACCAACCCTGTATTGTTGGTAAACCTCTTGGGAAGTTCCATCAATTGAAATAATCAAACGATCCAATCCACTTTCAACAGTTTTCTTTGCTTTTTCATCAGTTAAATAATGGGCGTTTGTTGAAGTTGCCGTATAAATACCCTTCTCATTCGCATATTTGACCATATCTAAAAATTGGGGGTTTAAATATGGCTCCCCTTGAAAATAAAAGATTAGATAAAGTAGATCAGGTGCTATATCATCAATTGTTTCTTGAAAGAAATCTTTCTGAAGCATACCAGTAGGCCGAGTAAACTCCCTCAAACCGCTTGGACATTCCGGACATCGCAGATTACAGGAAGTAGTTGGTTCAAAGGAGATTGATATAGGCATCCCCCATTGTATAGGTTTAGAAATTAATCTAGAGAGCCTAAAACTCGCATACACTTTCACTCCATTCCAAAAACGTCGTATGGTGAGTTTTGATAATAAGTTCAAGCTATCATTCAAATTGAAATAAGGCATTGTTCAAAATTAGTCATTTCAAATAGGGTAATGAAACAGATGTTAAAAGAAATTAACTTATAGAAAATTGTATTTATCAAAGTTCATCCGTAACTTAATGTTATCAAATAATAGTTAGGAATCATTAGAGAATCATTAACAGATAGAATAAAAGATTGGCACGAGATTTGGATTAATAAAAGAAAGAAATGATTTAAATTTTTCTCATAAGCAGTTAGTTTTGGTTGAGGCCCCTGTTTCTACAGGGGCTGACTTTTTTTAAAGCCCTCCCTCTTTTAAATTAAAATAACTTCAATAGAGGTCTACATAATAAGAAAATAATACAGCCTGTAAAATCAGCTGCTATGTCTAATTCTTCGAATGATCTTCCCTCAATAAATGTTACTTGAATAAATTCTATTGCAACTCCATATGCGGCCATTACAAGAACAATAATAATTGCAATTTTTTTTTCTGACTTTGGATAAAAATGGCTTAACCATAAGTAGGCAGAAATACATAAAGCGGCAAATATTCCCGCATGAATGATTTTATCAAAATTGGGTATTTCAAGCCAATAAACACTAGGCACTTTATTTGCAGGTAAAGTGAATAAGATTAAACTAGTAATAAAAAATAGGCAGAATAAAATAGGTTTAAATAGCCCATTTTTCCAAGACCTTTCTAAGCTGTTCAATGGTGAATGGTTTAGTAACAATGTCTTTCATACCAAGTTCAAGGTACTCAGCTTCTGCCTCTTTAATTGCATTAGCTGTCATTGCTATGATGAAAGGAACTTTATTTCTTCCTGAATGTAATATTTTGTCTGTTGCTTCAATCCCGTCCATTTCAGGCATATGGATATCCATGAAAACTAAGTCGTAATTATTTTGTAAGGTCATTTCTACGGCCTCTCTACCATTGTTAGCTATATCAATGATGTACCCGATTTTCTTAAACATTTTGGTAGCCAATAATTGATTCATATTATTGTCTTCTGCTACTAAAATTTTTAAGGGCTTAATTTCTGGGCTACTAGTAATATCTCCTGAATTACGATTGACTTGTTGCTGATTTTTTCTTGCAAGGTTAACTTGGACAGGTAAAATAAATTTAAAACTTGAGCCTTCTCCTAACTTACTATCTACCCAAATTCTTCCACCCATTTCTTCAATAATTTTTCTACAGATGGATAACCCTAAACCAGTACCGCTGTGTTTACGAGTAGCTGAAGAATCAATTTGTGTAAATGGAATAAACAAGTTTTGAAGGTCTTCTTCACTAATTCCCATACCAGTATCGGATACAGTAAAATTGAGTTCTTGCAAAGAATCATCAATCAGGTTGGCACTTACTTCTAATTTGATACTACCTGCTTCAGTAAATTTAATAGCATTTCCTAATAGATTAATAAGTACTTGTTTAATTCTACTTTCATCCGCTATGATTTCGTTTTCAACACCCGAATGAATTTTTGTACTCAATTTTATATTCTTTTTGAGTGCAATTAATCTAGGAGAGCTAATAGCGGTTACCTGTTGAATAATGCTTTGTAAATTACAAGGTCCCTCAAATAACTCCAGTTTATCTGCTTCGATTTTAGAAATATCTAGTACATCATTCACAATTTCTAGTAAATGAGTGCTACTAGATCTTAGTGAATGCATTAGTTCTTCCTGTTCGGTATTTAAGGTAGTATGTTGTAATAAATCTATTGTTCCAATGATACCATTTAAAGGAGTTCTTATTTCATGGCTCATATTGGCTAGAAACCTAGATTTTGCTTTAGTTGCTTCTTCTGCTTGTTGTTTTGTTTCAGATAAGTATTGCCTAGATTCCTCTAAGTCAATTGATTTTTTGATCAGATTATCTCGCTCCATATCATAAGTGCGCTTGTATAAGCTAACACTAATGGCAATAATAAGTAAGTATAATGTAGTGCTGATTAAGACATCAATTCTCATAATATCCTTGCTAGGATAAGGAGTTAACCATTCTGGATGTGATAATTCTAAAAGATATAAACCTACGATTAGTACAATTGCAAATGATATAAAAAGTAAATGAAATCTTTTAGGTAAAATCATCATGGCAGCAACTACACTCATGATATAGGCAGTTTTAGTGGTGCCCTCTATACCTCCATTAGAAAACCAAACAGGAATAAAAAAAAACAAACTAAATACAACATAAATAGCGCCAACCGGAACAAATTTTTCTCTATAGCGAGAAATATAAAATACATAAAAGGAAATAATAGCAAGGCTAAGAATAAGTCCTAATAACAGCGAATTTCTTTCTAATATAATATTACTAGCTAGGCTAATAATCATTGCAATAAATACAAGAAAAGAAACTAGGTTAAAGATTTTATTCTCCAGCGAAATGACCGCTTTTTTTAAGCCTAATATTTTTTTTATTTGATTCAAGGTCATAATAATTATACGGATTAAAGATAACCGTATTTCGGCACTCTCATACTAATCTAAATAACTTTACCAGCAACATATATTCCTGAAAGTATGGGTGTTTCGCTATCACCCGATTAATTGTCATACAAGTAAATGGATACAGCCTCGCTTTGCCGACTAAGCGGCAATACAAGTTCAGACTCACAGACATGTAGTTTTTGTTCTAAATAGAAAAAATAGCGAATAAGGTATGACTAACCAACTAACGCTTCATAAGCATCTTTGGTCATCAAGCCCTCAAAGCTTGAAGGATCAGTAACCGTCATCTTAATCATCCAACCATCCCCATAAGGATCGGTATTCACCAATTCAGGTTGTTTTTCTAGTAAAGCATTTACTTCAGTTACTAAACCAGCTAATGGTAAAAACAAATCACTAACGGTTTTAACCGCTTCCACCGTACCAAAAACTTCTTCTGCAGCTAATTCTTTACCTACGGTATTAATATCTACATAAACGATATCACCCAATTCGTGTTGAGCAAAATCGGTAATGCCAATCGTAGCAACATTGCCTTCAATACTAATCCATTCGTGGTCTTTGGTGTAACGTAGTTCTGCTGGAAAATTCATAACGCGGTATTTTTATAATGCAAATATTGAATAAAAATTGAAGGGATAAAATTAAATATCCGCTTTAAAGGTATTTAAAAACCCGATTGCTCAAAATAAAGCAATACATGGTCCTTAATAAAATTCTCTTGTTCGGGAAGGCTCATTTCGGGCAATTGCTTTAACTGGGCAAAATGGGGCCAACCTTCTTCATCTTTTCCCTCTACCAAATAATATCCACTTTGGGCAAGCACGGTACAAACCGCCACATGCATCAAATCTTGTTTTTGCTCCTTCGATATTTTTTCGGCCATAAAACCAGTTTCTTGCAAACCAATTAAGAACAAAACTGCTTCTAAATCGGGCTTTTTACCAAAACGCTCCAATAATTTGGCTTCCAAAGCCCACCAACGTTGCATCAAATCATCTGTAATAAACATACTGCAAATGTAAACCATCAAGGCATGCCATCATCAACATTGATAAGGTATATTTGCAGCAAATTCGAGATTATGTTACAGGTAAGTGTATTAAAAGCAGCCCCAGAAAAGGTAAAACAACAGCTGGCAAAAAAACATTTTAAACAACCAGAACTAGTGGATGCTATTATCCAAATAGATGATGAGCGCAAGAAAGTACAAGCTGCTTTTGATGATACACAAGCCAAAGTGAATGCGGCATCCAAAGAAATTGGGCAATTAATGGCTAAAGGAGATAAAGAAGGCGCAGAAGCCATTAAACAAAATGTAGCCAATTGGAAGCAAACACTTGAACCGCTAAAAGAGAAAATGGTACAGTTAGAAAAAGAACTGGCCGACCAATTGGTTCAGCTGCCGAACCTACCAGCAGATATGGTTCCCGAAGGTAAAACACCAGAAGAAAATGAAGTCGTTAGAACGGGGGGATCAATGCCAACACTAGCCGAGGGCTCCGTTCCCCATTGGGACCTCACTACTAAATACAATTTGATCAATTTTGAATTGGGCAATAAAATTACCGGTAGTGGATTCCCGGTATATATAGGGAAGGGTGCCAAATTGCAACGTTCATTGATTCAATATTTTTTAGATTTCAACACAGCAGCGGGCTATACCGAATACTTGCCGCCCTTTATGGTAAATGCAGACTCTGCTTATGCTACAGGACAATTGCCCGACAAAGAAGGGCAGATGTACCATGCAACAGAAGATGATTTTTATTTGATTCCAACAGCGGAAGTGCCTGTGACCAATGTGTACAGAGATACCATATTAAAGGAAAGCGATTTTCCTGTAAAGATGACGGCATACTCTCCTTGCTTTAGAAGAGAAGCGGGCAGTTATGGAAAAGACGTGCGAGGATTAAACAGACTGCACCAGTTTGAAAAAGTAGAAATCATTCAAATTGTACACCCCGATAAGAGTTATGAAACCTTGGATGATATGGTGTTGCATGTAGAAAAATTATTACAATCATTGGAACTGCCTTATCGCATATTGCGTTTATGTGGCGGTGATATGGGCTTTACCAGTGCCATCACGTATGATTTTGAAGTATACAGTGCAGCACAAGAACGCTGGTTAGAAGTGAGCAGTGTCAGCAATTTCGAAAGCTACCAAGCCAACAGAATGAAATGCAGATTCAAAGGGGCAGATGGTAAAACCCAATTGGTGCATACCCTGAACGGCAGTTCATTGGCATTGCCTCGTATAGTTGCTTGTTTGTTAGAGAACAATCAAACACCAGAAGGAATCAATATACCTACAGCATTGCAGTCTTATTTTGGTGCAGCAAAGATTTAATTAAAAGCCGACTCAACTTAATGGGTTGGCTTTTAAATTTAATGTTTAATAAACCGATCAAAAAATTCAATCGTGCGGAGCATTTGGTCAACTCGTTGGCGATTATTTCCCGTGCGCGTTAATTCATGTGTACCGCCTGGATGCCTTACGTACTCTACGGTTCGGCCTAAGACCTTTAAACTTTTGTAAAGCATTTCACTTTGAATCACTCCGGTTCTTAAATCGTTTTCTCCGTGGAAAATGATAAAGGGTGTATATATTTTATCTACATAATTAATGGGTGATTCACGGAATAAAGTGGGTCTGATTTTTTCTTCCCAAGGATAACCGCCAAAATAATTAGGCACTAATCTCCAAGCATTGCCTTCTCCAAAGAAAGTGCCTAAATCGTACACGCCTCTTTGCGCACATGCTGCTTTAAAACGTTGGTCGTGGCTGATGATCCATGCTACTAAATAACCTGCATAAGAACCACCAGTTACTGCTAATCTAGCTGTATCAACGAATCCTTCTTTTGCAGCTAAGTCTACAGAAGTTAATACATCTGAAGTAGGTCCTGTACCCCAATCATTTACATTGGCTCTTAGGAACTCTTCACCATATCCGCCTGAACCTCTAGGGTTACCATATACTACCGCATAACCTTTGGCAGCATAATACTGAAACTCATGCCACATAGAGCTTTCACCAGGTCCCCACATAGCAGAAGGACCTCCATGAATATTTAAAATAGTTGGATATTTTTTGCCTGCTACATAATTAGTAGGTTTCATTATCCAATATTCAACCGTTAATCCTTTCTCGTTTTTGAAGGTTCTTTTCTCTGGAAAACTCAATTGTTTTTTACTCACCCAATCGTAGTTGAAATTGCTGATGCGTTTTTCGTTTTTACCATTCACATCAGTCGTGTATAATTCAAATGGATTGGCTACAGCTGTCTTTACATAAACCAGCTTATCTGCTTTCATAGAAAAACTAGAAATGCCTTCATCTAAAGAAGTTAACTGTTCTGATTTTTTTGTTTTTACATTGATGCGATAAATAGGTGCGCCACCATTGCTCTGTGCAGTAAAATAGATAGTTTGTTCATCTTTGCTCCAAGTAAGTCCACCCTTATTTCTATCAAAAGGGAGCATTACTAAATCAGCTGCTGTTCCGTTCAAAGGCATTACCGCTAATTCAGGCACATTCACAAAAGACACTGTACCAACTTGAACTGCCAACCATTTTCCGGATGGAGAAACGGATGGGCTTGAATACGATTTACCTACAGCACCTAGTAATTGTTTCATACCAGATCCATCTGCATTTACGATGAATACTTGGCTTTCTAATGCACGATCAGGATGTTGTGTATTATCGTTATTTCCGGTAAATACAATTTGTTTGCCATCGGGTGTAAAACTAGCTCCCCCAAAACGATGAAAGCCTTGTGTAAGGGCTTTAGGTGTTGATCCTGCTTCAGCAGCAACCATAAATAAATGCGAAAAAGACTGGTCGCCCGATGTGGAAGCTTCTTCCTGAAAATTTAATTTGTTGATTACTTTGGCTTTTCTCTCCGCCACATTCAAATCTAAATAGGCCCTTATTTCTTCTGTTGTACCATCTGGATTGGGTAAGGCTTTATTGGGTTGGAGGAATTGATTCTGTTCAAACCCAGGTTTCTCTGCTGGCCATTTTGGAACCGCTGCAGTTGGGTTGAGTTCTTTGTCTTTTAATAAATCTGCTAAAGAAACAGAAGCACTAAACAATAGCTGGCTTCCATCAGGGCTAAACTGAGGACTGCTGGCTCCATAGCGGAACTTGGTGATTTGAACCGGCTCACCTCCCTCTAATGATAAAAAAAAGATTTGTGGCTTGCCGTCTACTGCTCTTACAAAAGCAATTTTTTTACCATCAGGGCTCCATACGGGTTGGCTGGCATTTTCCTTAAAAGTTAATGCTCTAGGAGCTGAAGAACCATCTGCTGCTACTAAATACAATTGATTGGTGTATTTATATTCCCACTTACTATTGCTTTCGGGTTCAATACTGTTTAACACAAACACCGCTTGTTTACCATCAGGGCTTAAACTAAGGGCACTCATTTGTTTCATTTTGTACATATCGGTTATTTTAACCAAATCAGCAGTCTGCTGTGCTAAAACCATTAAAGGCATTAGGAAAATGAACAGTAAAAATTTCTTCATTCGACAGTATTTGAGCCTTAAAATACAAAGAATTTGGTTTGGCTAAGCATTGCTATTGTATTTTTGCAGCACAATTACCGATATATGAGCGAAATGGTGAATGAATTCAATAGCTATAGAGAGCGAATGAATGAAGTGATTCTGAGTAAGAATAATTTAGTGATGAAGCGCCTTTGGAACTTAGATACCAATACCTACGATGAAGGTGCATTGGATAAAAAAACCAAAGAAATGTTGGGCTTGGTAGCTAGTATGGTTTTGCGTTGTGATGATTGTATTAAATACCATTTAGGGAAGAGTTTTGAACTAGGCGTAACTACAGAAGAAATGTATGAAATTTTTGCAGTAGCCAACATTGTGGGTGGAACCATTGTAATTCCTCATACCAGAAGAGCAGCAGAATATTGGGAAGAATTAATTAAACAATAAATTATGGCTACTGAAACAATAGCAGCACCTACTTTAACTGCAAAAGATTTTGCAACTGATCAGGAAGTACGTTGGTGCCCGGGTTGTGGCGATTATTCTATATTAGCACAGGTTCAAAAGATCATGCCAGGCATTGGAGTGCCCAAAGAAAATATTGTAATCATCAGTGGGATTGGTTGTAGCAGCCGTTTCCCTTATTATATGAATACATTTGGCATGCACAGTATTCATGGAAGGGCAACAGCAGTGGCTAGTGGACTAAAAGCAACCAGACCAGAATTAAGTGTATGGATTGTTACAGGGGATGGAGATGGATTAAGTATTGGAGGCAATCATACCATTCATTTACTCAGAAGAAATTTTGATGTCAATATTATGTTGTTTAATAACCAGATTTATGGTTTAACAAAAGGACAATATTCACCTACTTCTGAAACCAATAAAATTACCAAGAGTACGCCATTTGGTAGTATTGATCATCCATTTAATCCATTGGCATTGGCGATGGGTGCGGATGCTACATTTATTGCTCGTTCAATGGATCGTGATCCTAAGCACTTGCAAACATTGTTGACTAGATCACATCAACACAAGGGTGCTTCGTTTTTAGAAATTTATCAGAACTGTAATATTTTTAATGATGGTGCTTTTGAAATTTTCACCGAAAAATCTTCAAAGGCAGATCATGATTTATTTTTAGAACAAGGAAAGCCATTGGTATTTGGTGCCAATCAAAATAAGGGCATTCGTTTAAATGGCTTGCAACCTGAAGTGGTTGAGTTAGGGGAAAATTTTAGTGCAGACGATTGTTGGATTCACGACGAAAAAGATTTCTATAAAGCACAAACATTAATTAGAATGTTTGATGATCCGCATCAATCCAATTTCCAATTCCCCAGACCATTCGGTGTGTTTTATGAAACAGAACGACCTTGTTATGAAGACATGATGGCGATGCAAATTGAGGAAACCATCGCTTCTAAAGGCAGAGGAAATTTGGATCAATTATTACGCGGCAAAGAAGTTTGGGAAATTAATGAGTAAATCATAAGTGAATCAGTTCATTGCGAAGTGCAAATAATACCAGCCCTACTCGGTTGGTTGTTTTCACTTTCTCAAACAAATTGTCTCTATACCCATCAATGGTTCTAGGGCTAAGATTCATTTTAGCAGCAATTTCTTTTAAGGTTAAATCGGTTGCTAACAATTTTAGGAATTCTTTTTCTCTTTCGGGCAAATTCAACATAACTTGATACTCGTCATTGGGTTCCTCTAATTTATTTTTTATGGATTGAACCAGGTTAAAGCGAAGTAATTGATTAAAATAAATTCCTTTGTAGTACAGTTCATTTAAGCCTCTATTCAACTCTTTAGGATCGGTGTCTTTTGTCATGTATCCCATTGCTCCATATTTAAGCATTTTAATGATGGTTCGTTCATCGTTCAACATGCTCAATACCATGATCTTAATGGAAGGATGATGATTGTATATCCATTCGGCTGTTTCATAGCCATTCATGATGGGCATTGAAATATCCAATAATACCAAATCGGGTAAATTATTAGGATCTAGTTTAGCGATAAATTCATTCCCATTACTGGCTTCAAATAATACCTCAAATCCATCAAATTCTCCAATAATAATAGACAGGCCATTTCTTAATAAGACATGGTCGTCTACCAAAGCAATTTTTTTCATATGTCGTTTTAGTAAGCTGGGGGTATTACTAAACAGTGAAGTGAAGTAACTAAAAAAAAATGAATATAATTTATTGTCAATGCGTTTTTTTATACCGTTAAATCACGGTTTTTTTTTGATAGTTTTTCGTATAGATTCCCCGGCTCCGAATTTTATTTTTACTGCTCATCTTTATTGAAAGTGACTATTTGATGAAGATGATATTTTTTAACAAGGGGTTACAAACAAACAGAAGGCGGCATTAGCTGCCTTCCTTTTTTAAGTAACTTTGACTATGCTGCTTCATATACATCCAGACAATCCAAATCCTCGTCATATTAAAACAGTGATAGACTGTTTGTTGTCAGGAGGGGTGATAATATATCCAACCGATACTATTTATGGATTGGGTTGTGATATATTTCAACCAAAAGCAGTAGAAAGAATTGCAAGAATTAAACAGGTAGATCCTGCAAAAGCTCAACTCAGCTTTATTTGTAATGATTTAAGCGATTTGAGTAAGTATTGTAAAACTACCGACACACCGCTTTATCGATTATTGAAAAGTCATTTGCCAGGACCTTACACATTCATTTTACCTGCAAGTAAAGAAGTGCCTAAAATTCTACAGAATAAAAAAAGTACCATCGGTCTTAGGATACCTGATAATAATATAGCTAGAACCATTGTGTCAGAATTAGGACATCCATTATTGTCTGCATCACTCCCTGGTGAAATGGTAGAAGAGTATACCGATCCTGATATTATGTACGAAAATTTTGAAAAACTCGTAGACATTGTAATACATGGGGGTAATGGGGGGATGATACCCTCAACCATCATTGATTGCACCAAAGATCCTTATGAGTTGGTAAGATTGGGCGCAGGCCCCTGGGAAGAAGTCAGTTAAAAAGGCATTTCCATTTGAGTAGGGCTGATATTAAAACTTCTTCTATGGTGTTGGCAAAGCCCATTGGCTTCAATAGCCAACCGATGTTCTAGGGTGCCATATCCTTTATTACTATTCCAACCGTATTGCGGAAACTGAGCATGTATTTTTTCCATATACGCATCTCTGTAGGTTTTTGCTAGAATGCTCGCTGCCGCAATAGAAGCATATTTACCATCTCCTTTTACAATACACAAATGGGGGATTTTTTTATATGCTGGGAAACGATTTCCATCAATCAATAAAAATTCAGGTTTTACTTTTAGTTGGTCAATCGCCATATGCATGGCTTTAAAACTGGCTTTTAAAATATTGATACGATCAATTTCTTCTGCATCTACACTGGCCACAGACCAAGCAATAGCATTGGATTCAATTACTTCTCTCAACACTTTTCGCTGCTTTGCACCCACTTGTTTGCTATCATTTAACAAAGGGTGTTTAAAGTTAATGGGTAAAATAACCGCAGCGGCAAACACAGGACCAGCATAACATCCTCTACCAGCTTCATCGCAGCCAGCTTCAACTTGATTTTCTTGATAAAAAGCGGGTAACATTTGGTAAAACTACTTAAACATCAATCAATTCCGAAGTTTGTGTGTTATACCTTTGTATAAACGCTGAAAAGAAAGAGATATGATAGTAGGAGACCGTTCAAATAAGCAAGTAGCCACTTGGTTACTGATAGGTGTGGGAATGACCATTATTCAAATAGCACTCGGAGGAATCACTCGATTAACCGGAAGTGGATTATCTATCACGCAATGGGAAGTGATTACCGGCACATTGCCTCCATTAAATGAAGCAGCTTGGTTAACAGAATTTGCCAAATATAAACAGACTCCACAGTTTCAATTATTGAATTTTGAATTTCAATTAGATGACTTCAAATTCATTTTTTTCTGGGAGTGGTTTCATCGTTTATGGGCCCGTTTAATAGGGTTGGTTTTTGCTTTTGGATTTATATGGTTTATGGTAAAAAAATCTTTTAAAAAAGAAATGGTCGGCTCTTTATTGGTACTGTTTTTTTTAGGGGCATTACAGGGATTAGTGGGTTGGATCATGGTTGCAAGTGGATTAACAGGTGATGCGGTTTATGTAAAGCCCACTCGATTAGCGCTGCATTTTATTTTAGCATTGGGTTTATTAAGTTATACGTATTGGTTTGCGCTAAAACTATTGGTGCCAACAAATCAAATTATGGAGAGTAAACCCATCAGACAGCAAAATATATTGTTGATTGGATTATTGATACTCCAATTATTATATGGGGCATTAATGGCAGGACACAAAGCAGCCAACGTTGCTGCAACATGGCCTACCATTAATGGTGCGTGGGTTCCTGAAAACTTGTTTAGCCATCAACCATTTTTATTAAATTTTATTGACAATACTACACTGATACATTTTATACACAGAGGTTTAGCTTATTTGATTTTATTGTTAATGATTTTATGGTCAATTAAATTATTTAAAGCAGCCAATACACCAACTTTGCAACGTGCTGCTAAGTTTCCTTTAATATTCACATTGCTGCAAGTAGTATTAGGCATTGCTTCAGTTTTAACAAGTAGTACAATTGTACCTGGTATTTGGGGAAGCTTTGAATGGATGGCGCAATTGCATCAGCTCACAGGAATGTTATTATTACTTTCTTTAGTAACCATTTTATTTTTGGTTCGGCCTAAAATTTGCTAAATTTAAAAAGCTACATAAAAAATTGACAATGTAGTTATACAAGTGAATGAAGCGATATCTGATAGGCATTTGGTTTTCTTTTCCAGTTCAACTGTTGTTGCTGCATTTTCGTAGGTACCAGATATTTTTATTCTTCTGGTACATCTTATTTGCAACAGTAGGAGGAAGCTTCATGAAAACTTTTGGAGCCTATTCTCTATTTCTAGCGCCTGAATATTTTGGCAATATAAGCCCCTTAAGTACAGCCATTGTTGGTGTTACCTCTGGGGTATTTATCATGAACTGGAACATCACAACTTTTATTTTACACAGTGGACGAATTCAATTTTTGGCTACCACTGCACAACCATTTTTAAAGTACTGCATCAACAATGCGATTATTCCATTTACCTTCTTAATATTTTATTTAGTTGAAGCGTACCAGTATACCATTAATCAAGAATTATTTTTACTATCCGATTTTATAGGGCTTGCATTGGGATATACAGGCGGCTTTATCCTATCGATTGCATTTGCCTTTCTGTATTTTTTTGGTGCCGATAAAACCATTTATAGCACCATATCTGCAACAATCACAGACGCCAATAAACAATATGATTTAATTCCAGATAAACAGAAAGCACCCGATTTAAAACAAGATTTAAGAGTCGATTGGTTTTTTAGTGCAGCTTTCAAACTGCGAAAACCAAGAAATATAAAGCATTATAATCCTGAATTTTTAGAAGCTGTTTTTAACCGTCATCATTTTGCAGCCATTATTGCCATCATGATTGCGTTTGTTTTTTTGATTTTAGTTGGGTTTAGTTCCGATACTAAATTGTTTCAACTACCAGCAGCATCAAGCATTACACTATTACTCGCAATATTAATTGCAGTATCAGGTGCACTTTCATTGTTTTTGCGTTCTTATACATTTGTTGCTGTTATAGCCGCCTATTTTTTAGCCAATGTTTTATACCAATATGATATCATTGATCCAAGAAACAAAGCATACGGATTAGATTATGCCAAAGGGTCTGGTAGGCCAGAATATACCAAGGAAGCCATTCAGCAATTGGCGGCAATTGATTCAGTAGAAAAAGACAAGGCAGCTTTTTTAGAAATTCTCAATAATTGGAAGGCACAACAGGGTCAAGAAAAACCAATCCTATACATTATTAACACCAGTGGTGGCGGAACAAGAAGCGCCACATTTACGATGAATACCCTGCAGTATTTAGATAGTTTGATGCAAGGTCAACTCATGAAAAAAACACTCTTAATCAATGGCGCATCAGGAGGAATGCTGGGGGCTGTTTACTTCAGAGAATTGTATCATGAAAAAATAAAAGGGAATCCCATTAATTTACAGGATAAGCAGTATGTAAATAATATTTCTAAAGATTTATTGAGCCCACTGTTTTCTTCTTTTCTAACAAGAGATATGTTAGGACCTGCACAAAAATTCACGACCAATGGGTTTGAATATGTAAAAGATCGTGGTTATGCTTTTGAAGAAAAATTAAGAGAGAATACAGGTGGAATCATGCAAAAGAAAATCAGTGATTATGAGCAGGCAGAAGCTGCTGCCACTATTCCCTCTGTTTTTTTTAACTCAGTGATTACCCGTGATGGTCGGAAAATGATTATTGCTTCAAGGCCTGTTCGATTTTTAATGCGACCAGTGTCAGATACGACCAATATCCTATCTTTTGATCCTGATGCCATCGATTTTAATAGCTTTTTACACCATCAAAAAAGTGCAGATATTAATTTATTATCGGCGCTCAGAATGAATGCTACATTCCCCTATGTATTGCCTAATGTATGGTTACCAACCCGCCCAGTTATTGATGTGATGGATGCAGGACTTAGGGATAATTATGGCCAAGAATCTGCACTAAGATTTATTTCGGTGTTTAAAGATTGGCTTCAAGAAAATACAGCTAAAGTTGTATTGATACAAATAAGAGATAGAAGCTTAAGCGATTGGGACAAGCCATTGGAAAGTAATTCCTTGATTGGTTTTTTAACTAAACCTTTTTTAATCCTTCAAAATAATTGGTTCAAGATTCAAGACTATTACCAGCATGATCAATTGGATTATATGCACAAAGCATATGGCAGTAATTTTTATCGTTTCTCTTTTCAATACATCCCTTCCAAAAAAGAAGCACCAGCAAGTTTGAGTTTTCATTTAACTGCCGCAGAAAAACGTGATATAGCAAAAGCAGTGAATAATCCTTTGAATCAACAAGAGTTTGAGCGATTAAAAAAGCTCATTCAATAAAAAATGACTTGATCTTATTTTCCCTTAGGCTTTATGAGTAAAAATGCTTTTGGAATAATTTCTACTTGCAATTCTTCTACAGCATCCCTAGGCTCACCATCTATATGTAAGGGAGCTAGTTTAGGATTTTTAATTTTTAGTGCAGGGGTTTGAAAATAGAGAATATTCTTTGAGCTCATATCTTCTACCAATTGTTGCACTTTATTGTTTCCGCGCATCTGTCTTAATATGGCAAAGGGTAGTTTTGCCTTATTCATTTTTTGCACAATCACAATATCTAATAATCCATCCGATAAACTGGCTTGTGGTGCTATAATAGCATTGTTGCCAAATTGATTACTATTGGCAATACTGATGAAAAAGGCATCGGTGAAAAACGAAAAATGATCTAATACAATTTCAAACTGGTAAGGGTTGGCTTTAAAAAATTGGATAATACTTTGCTGTGTGTAGGTAAATAAACCACGGGTTGTTTTTTGTGCAAAGTCGTGCGCCACTTGTGCGTCAAAGCCCATACCGCTTAACATACAAGCGTATTCACCATTTACCGAAAAAGCATCAACTTCTTCGGCAGACCCATTAAAAATTAATTCTATAGCCGCTTTCATACTAGTAGGGATGCTAGCCGCACGTGCAAGGCCATTACCTGATCCTACAGGTATAATTCCAAACTGAACGCCTGTATCTCTTAATGCACCAGTAACTTGGTTTACGGTACCATCACCACCTAAAATAACTACGTCGGTAAATTTTTCTTTTACAATATGATCTCTTAGAAATTCATAATTACCTGTTGCATTGGTAGGAAATACACGGTACTCAATACCTTTTGCAGTAGTTATTTTTTCAACTAGTTCTCTGATTTTATCTTTTTTGGATGTACCAGAAATCGGATTGATTAAATAAATAATTTTTCTTGTCATGGAATTCGCTCCTCGGTATTGCTACCATTTCATTAATGCACTAGCCCAAGTAAACCCGCTACCAAATGCAGCCAAGCATACCAAGTCTCCTTCTTTGATCATTCCTTTTTCCCAAGCTTCACAAAGCGCTATCGGAATAGATGCAGCTGTTGTGTTACCATAGTTCATAATATTATTATAAACCTGGTGGTCTTGTAATTTTAATTTCTGTTGTACAAATTGACTGATGCGCAAATTGGCCTGATGTGGTATCAACATATTTATATCTGTTGATTCGTAACCATTTTTATGTAATGATTCCATAATCACTTCAGGAAACTTTACTACTGCTTTTTTAAATACAGCTGGTCCGTCCATATAAGGATAATTCTGCGCGTTGTCTATCATTTGATGACTCATAAACATTTGAGAAATTTCAGCGTCGTCAAAGCTGGCGTAGTCTTTGGTGCCCCAATGATTGGCGTGCGAACCAGGATTGTACATGGCTAAAATTTCAGCAGACTCTCCATCACTATGTAAATGCGTACTTAAAATTCCTTGTCCCTCTTTTTCGGTTGGTTGCATTACTACTGCACCCGCACCATCTCCAAAAATCACCGATACATTTCTTCCACGAGTTGAAAAATCTAAACCAAAGGAATGCTTTTCGCTACCAATCACCAATATATTCTTATACATCCCGGTTTTAATAAATTGATCGGCTACACTTAATGCGTAAACAAAACCACTGCATTGATTTCTTACGTCTAATGCACCCACTTCTTTCATTTGCATAGCTCTTTGAACCAATACACCGCAACCAGGAAAATAATAGTCTGGTGAAAGTGTAGCAAAAATGATGAAGTCAATATCTTGTGCGGTGATGCCCGCTCTTTCAATGGCTATTTTAGCCGCTTCCACTCCCATGGTTGTAGTGGTTTCTTCGGTTCTATGAGCGTATCTGCGTTCTTTTATTCCTGTTCTTTCTTGGATCCATTCGTCGTTGGTTTCCATGTATTTAGTGAGATCATTATTCGTAACTACATTAGCAGGTACATACATGCCGATTCCGGCAATTTTACTCA
This sequence comes from Sediminibacterium sp. FEMGT703S, assembly GCA_002786355.1. GTDB lineage: Bacteria > Bacteroidota > Bacteroidia > Chitinophagales > Chitinophagaceae > Sediminibacterium. The sequence continues at coordinate 172,031 of PGCO01000006.1, read as the reverse complement.
AGGGCATATGCAAGCAAATTTGTTAAGGGATGAAGGTAAGGAACTTTTATGGTTAGCTCTACCATGCTTGTTAAAAAACATAACCCACTGTAAATCCAAATTGTAGTAAAGGAATAACATTGGGATGGTTATCATTTATGGGATTTTTGCTAAATACAAATCCGGCAAAAGTTCCCAAAAAAAAATGTGGTTTGAATTGGATTTGATTCCCAATATTCAATTGCCAGGCACTTACATTTTCAAAACTATAAGTTGCCGCACTATTTCTTTTAGTTGATGGTGTGCTAGCAAAATATTTTAACGCAAGATAGGCACCTGAAAAACCAAATAATGGTCGATTGGTCTTCTTGATTCTTCCGAGAGGCAAAAAATAATACCTCAATTCAGGGGATATAAATCCAGAAACACTTATTTTGTCACTATCAGCAAGTTCTACAGGGTCAGTTACAACCCACTCAGCACGTGAATTATCCAAGGAAGCACCTAATTGCATATTTAAAGTAAGCCTTTTCAATAATTTGACTTCGCCCGAAACAAAAGGTTGTAAACCCATTGGAAAATGTATGCCAGTCCTAAATATCGCAGGCTTATTAAAATTATAATCGGTTGTATCTTTTATTAAACTATTCAGTTTATTAATTTGTGCAGTTACTGAACCCGAGGTCAAAATAAAAAACATGAGTAATAAAATTAAAGCGTTGTTTTTTATATTGGAAATAATCCCCATCGACGGCTATTGAATTATTTAAATCTAAAAAATAATTTCAATCATGATTTATTGCTGGTATTAAAAATTACATAAATCAAGCTCCTATTTATCTGCAACGGTTATATTTAATTCTTACCCAATTGTAATACTTGATTTAGAAATGCAGCTGTCTCTTTTTCTACAGTCATAATATCTTTTGATTGAATAGGAGAAGCCATTACATGATTGCCTGAATTAGGAATTGGGACCATTTTTTTATTGTCAGCTGAAGTGCCTACTTCTGCAAACATTTTTTTCATAGCGTCTACACTAACTACTGGGTCTTGTTCTTGTTCATTTTTAAAATAATACAAGACCAACAATGGTTGCTTCACTTTTGCAAAATTGTCCTTGGTCATGGTGGTCTCTAACAATTCTTCTAATTGTACAGTGGCTTCTAAGCGATACTTGGTATTCCAATATTGAGGGTAAAGCGGGTTGTCTTTGGTAACGCCCATATAATTGGAGCCTTTTACCAACCGCGCAATCTGTAATCCCCATGGGTTATTCAATAGCCAAGCATTCGGGTCTTTAATGGCAATATTAGGAGAATATAAAACCAAGCCAGCAATTTCTGGATACATTGCTGCCAATTGTAAGGCCAATGTGCCGCCAGTTGAAGTGCCCATTAAAATCACTTTTTCACCCAATTGTTTGCCAATCGCATAAGCCTCTTTAGCAGACTCAAATAAACTTTCAGCTGTCATATTAATCAGCGCATCAGTAGTGTCAATGCCATGCTCAGACAAACGTGCTAAATACAAATTGCAACCAAATTGCTTTGCGATGTTTTGATGCACTGGATTGCCCTCTTCTTGGCTGGCACTAAATCCATGTAAATAAACAATTGCATAAGGTGTTTTCTGTTTTACACTATCGTTGGCCCAAACAATTCTTGCTTCATTGTTGGGTCGGGTGTTATGCTTTTTTTCGTTTGAGTGGATTGAAGCCTCCAATTCAGCAGGGTTGCTTGGAATAGTCGGAAGGGTTGAAGTATAAACCGGTGTTGACGGATTGGGACCTACCAAATACAAAAGACCCAATAACATTACAATACCCAATAACCATTTGATCAATCGCATAAAATAGAATTAAAATTGTTTAACATACCAGGCCCAAGCCATTAGAAGGGGCTGTAAAACCAAGAGTCGAACCCATCCAATCATTGGAGTCATTTGAAAACTACCTATTTTAAAGTACCCAAGTTGAATCATATAAATATGTGCTGGAATAAATGCAATCAGCATGGCAATGATTCCATAAATAGCCCAGTTTCGGGTAGCTGAAAAGCATAAACCAATGGCCAATACTATTTCGGCAATGCCAGCCAATATATTTAATGTATGCGCCCACTTGGCCAGATACGGTGGAAATAAAGGGGTATAAAAGCTTGGATTAATAAAATGATAGCTCCCCGCAAAGAGGTAAAAAACAACCATTATAATCAACAAAATCAATTTCATTGGCCTATCGTTCAAATAAAATTAGGGTTTATTGTGCATCCACCATAGCATAGTTAACAGAATAATGACCCTTATTTACTTGCTGCCCCACGTTAAAGCCGTACCTTTGCCGCTCAAATAAACAGTATGAATCATCTAATTGATTGATACTGAGTCAAATACACAATAATGGAAATAAGAAACATTGCCATCATCGCACACGTTGACCATGGCAAAACAACTTTAGTAGACCGAATTTTAGGTGCCACTAAAGTATTTAGAGACAACCAGGATGCTGGTGAGTTAATCATGGACAGCAACGATTTAGAAAGAGAGCGTGGAATCACCATCTTTAGTAAAAACGCTGCAGTTACCTACAATAACTATAAAATCAATGTAATTGATACTCCGGGCCACAGTGATTTTGGTGGTGAAGTAGAACGCGTATTGAAAATGGCCGATGGGGTTATTTTGTTGGTGGATGCTTTTGAAGGACCAATGCCTCAAACTCGTTTTGTATTGCAGAAAGCATTGCAATTGAACTTGCATCCTATTGTGGTGATTAATAAAGTGGATAAACCCAATTGTAGACCAGACGAGGTTCACGATGCGGTTTTTGAATTATTCTTCAACTTAGATGCAACAGAAGAGCAATTAAATTTCCCTACTTTTTATGGTAGTGGAAAGAACGGTTGGTTCAATGATAGCTTAACACAAACAGAAGATATCTTCCCTTTAATGGATGGTATCATTAAATATGTACCAGCTCCTAAAGTAAACGAAGGAACGCTTCAGTTACAAATTACTTCATTGGATTATTCTTCCTTCTTAGGTAGAATTGCGATTGGTAAAGTAACCAGAGGTTCTATTAAAGAAGGACAACAAATTGCATTGGTACAAGCAGATGGTACTTTCAAAAGAATGAAAGTAAAAGAATTGTATGTGTTCGAAGGAATGGGCAAGCGTAAGGTAACAGAAGTATTATCTGGAGATCTTTGTGCCGTAGTAGGATTGGAAGAGTTCAATATTGGAGATACTATTGCTGATTTGGAAAACCCTGAAGGTTTACCAATTATTAGTGTGGATGAGCCTACCATGAGTATGACATTCAGCATTAACAACTCTCCTTTCTTTGGTAGAGATGGTAAGTTTGTTACATCACGTCACTTACGTGATCGTTTGATGAAAGAAACCGAAAAGAACTTAGCATTAAGAGTAGAAGATACAGACAGTGCAGATAGCTTCTTAGTTTTTGGTAGAGGTATTTTACACTTAGGCGTATTGGTAGAAACCATGCGTAGAGAAGGATATGAATTAACGGTAGGTAATCCTCAGGTATTGGTTAAAACCATTGATGGTAAAAAACACGAGCCTTATGAGAACCTAGTGGTAGATGTTCCATCCGAATACAGTGGTAAAGTAATTGACTTAGTAACCCAGCGTAAGGGTGAAATGCAAATCATGGAATCGAAGGGCGAAATGCAACACCTTGAATTTGAAATTCCTTCAAGAGGGTTGATTGGTCTTAGATCTCAGATGTTAACCGGTACAGCAGGTGAAGCAGTAATGGCGCACCGCTTTATTGATTACAAACCATGGAAAGGACCAATCCCTGGAAGAAGCAATGGTGTATTAATTGCGAAGTTCCAAGGAGTAACTACTGCCTATTCAATTGATAAATTACAAGATCGCGGATCTTTCTTTGTAGATCCAGGAGATGAAGTATATGTTGGTCAAATTATTGCAGAACATATTAAGCCAGGAGATTTAAATGTGAACGCAGTGGAAATGAAAAAACTGACGAACCACCGTGCAAGCGGAAGTGATGATGCAGTTAGAATTGTTCCAAAATTACAGTTCACATTAGAAGAGTGTATGGAATATATTCAGCAAGATGAGTGTATTGAAGTAACCCCTAAGAATATTCGTATGCGTAAATCTATTTTAGATGAAAACGAACGTTCTAAAGTTTCTAAGAGCATGAAATCTGAAGCAGTAGGATAATTACTTATTGTTACAATAAATAGAAAGAGGCACTCAATTGAGTGCCTCTTTTTTTTCATGCTCCCTTTTAATTAATTTTTGCTGATTACAGCGTTTTCAATAATAATGGTTTCAAAGCTTACATTGTACTGTTCAGATTTCTTTGATTTTACTTCTTCAATTACAAAAGACAATTTGCTTGATTCGTCTTTTGGAAATTTAAAAGTTTTGTTGAAATCTTTCTCAGCATAATTGCCTTTGAAAATCATTTCATTGTTGGCGTCTGTAATGATTAGGTTAAATGATGCACCCGTTGGGTTGCTGAATTTTACCTGAATCGTGTGTAATTGATTTTTATCAATACCACTGTACTTTACTTCTGCTTTGCTCTTAGTAGATATATCATAAGCTCTTACAGGAGATACAGACGCGTTGGCCGATAAAAACATCAATGAAGACACCACAGATCCAAAAACGATTCTCTTAACACTGGTAACGATTGTTTGCTTTTTCATACTTTTCAAATTTTACTGTGAGTAAATAGATTCTTCTCAAATGGCAACAGCAAACGAAAAAGCTTAGTGTACACTATACACATTAATACCCAAACGAGGAAAAAGTAACCCGTTGGATGGAGTTAAAATTATAAGTAATTGAAAATGAAGTAGTTATTTTATTTAACTGGCTTGTTCAAGGTATCCCAAAGAAGGTCTTTTAACTCAGTTAAGCCCTTATTGGTCACCGAAGAAATGAATACATGTGGAATATTGGCCGGCAATTCTTTACTGATGGCTTCTTTTAATTCATCGTCGAGCATATCGCTTTTACTAATAGCGATGATGAAATCTTTCTGCAACATATCTTCATTATAATTTCTCAACTCTTGGCGTAGAATCTCAAATTCTTTACCATGGTCATTGCTGTCTGCAGGAATTAGAAATAATAAAACGGAGTTGCGTTCAATATGTCTTAAGAAACGATGTCCCAATCCTTTTCCTTCTGCTGCTCCTTCAATAATACCCGGCAAATCGGCTATACAAAATGATTTTGAATCGCGATATTCTACCATACCCAATTGAGGAATCAAGGTAGTAAATGCATAGTTGGCAATCTTAGGTTTAGCAGCGGTTATTGAAGATAGTAAAGTAGATTTTCCTGCATTGGGGAATCCTACCAAACCCACGTCTGCCAATACTTTTAGCTCAATATTTTTCCAGCCTTCTATACCAGGTTCTCCTGGTTGTGCATGGTCGGGTGCTTGGTTGGTTGGGGTAGCAAAATTGCCATTACCTAGCCCACCTCTACCTCCACGAATCCAAATATATTCTTGTCCGTCTGCTAAAATTTCTGCTTCAATTTTTCCGGTCTCTTCATCTCTTGCAACAGTCCCTAATGGAACATCTATGATGATATCTTTTCCATCTCTTCCAGTACAATTGTCTTTGCTACCATTCTCTCCATTTTCGGCTAACACGTTTTTAAAATACCTCAAGTGCAATAGTGTCCAAAGGTTACTATTCCCTCTTAAAATAATATGACCACCGCGGCCTCCATCACCTCCATCAGGCCCACCCATTGCAGTTAATTTATTGCGCATAAAATGCCTAACACCTGCGCCACCGTGACCACTGCGGGCAAAAATTCTGATATAGTCTATGAAGTTATTCCTTTCCGACACTTGAATGATTTAGCTGCAAAGATACAACATTGCAAATTGTGCTACTTTTTCATTGCATTCCATGTCTCAAATAGTATTTCTTGTTCGGGACGATCATGCGGAACAGTTCTCAATGGTTCACAGGCAACAGAAAAATTATGCATTTCCTTGGGAAGTTGCTGGTATAATTGAGTGCCCTTGGTTTTCCAAGCAATCATTTCATCAGATACTTGCTTAATGATTTTTGCAGGGTTTCCAGCTACCAATGAGCGTGCAGGAATAATTTCATCGGCCTTAATAAAACTCATGGCACCAACAATGCATTCATCTTCTAATACTACATTATCCATGATAACGGAGTTCATGCCTACCAAGCAATTGCGACCAATGGTAGCTCCGTGAATCACTGCACCATGACCTATATGTGCATTCTCTTTTAATAAAACAGTCGTCCCCGGAAACATATGTAGGGTACAATTCTCTTGCACATTACAACCATCTTCAATAATGATGGCACCCCAATCACCTCTAATAGCTGCACCTGGTCCTATGTAAACATTTTTTCCAATAATCACATTGCCTGTTACAGCAGCTTGTGGATGTACAAACGAGCTTTCGTGTACTACCGGTATAAATCCCTTAAATGAATAAATCATATGGATGCTTTTACCACTGGTTTGCCTGTTCTAAAACAGTTGCCTTTAAAAATAGACACCAATTGTTCGTGTTGATTCAAAATAGTTATTTGATACAAGCCTGTTGATCTTCCATTGTGCAATTCTTTTGCTTCTGCAATCAAAGTATCGCCCACATGCACGGGCTTTAAAAAATTTATAGAAGTATCTAATGCAACGGATAAATTATTTCTGTTGTTACAAGCAAAAGCAAATGCACTATCCGAAAATGCAAAAGCAATGCCCCCATGCACTATGCCCAATCCATTCATCATCTCTGGTCTTACTTGCATTTTGATTTTGCTATACCCTTCTTGAATGGCAATCACTTCAATTCCTAACCACTGAGAAAACATATCTGCTTTCATCATTTCGTCAACAATATGCTGTGGTGTCATAGTAAATAATTTAGGGTTATTGTCCTTTGTATTGAGGTGCTCGTTTAGCTAAGAATGCATCCACGCCTTCTTTAAAGTCTGCAGTAGCTGCAGCTTTTTGTTGTAAGCCATCTTCTAATGCCAATTGAGTAGTTATATCATTGGTAGCAGAAGCATTCAATGCTTGTTTAATATAGCCTAATGCTTTGGTAGGCATTTGCGCCAACTGCAATGCTATTTTTTTACTTTCTGTTTCAAATATTTCATCTTCAAATACCTTGTACAACATACCCATTTGTAATGCCTCTACTGCAGAAACTTTATCGCCCAGCATCATGAGTGCACTGGCTCTTTGAAAACCAATTAATCTAGGTAGGGTATAGGTTCCACCACTATCCGGAATCAATCCAATTTTAGAAAATGCTTGAATAAATGAAGCAGAAGATTTACTAACGACTACATCACAAGCAAAAGCAATATTAGCCCCCGCACCTGCGGCAACGCCATTTACTGCTGCTACTACTGGCTTTGCAATATCTCTGAGGCGTTGTACAATGGGATTATAATGCTCACTTAATATGCGCTGCATGCCTGGTCCTTCCGGATCTACCACTTCTGCTAAATCTTGTCCTGCACAAAATCCTTTTCCTTCGCCAATTAAATAAATGGCCCTAACATTTTCATCAACAGCGCATTGGTCTAAAATATTTTGTAATTGCAATGCCATTGCTCTGTTAAAAGAATTCAATTTATCAGGTCTGTTCATAGTAATAAACGCAACGCCTGATTCAATGGTAAATAATATTGGGTCCATATAAGTAAATTAATGACATTTAAAATAATCGAAGGGCTCTTTGCACTCTTCGCATTTATATAAAGCTTTACAAGCAGTACTTCCAAATTGTGATACCAACACCGTATGCGTAGAATTGCACTGCGGACAAGGCACTATTAAATCCTCTAAATAAGTTTGGTCAAAACTTTTTCCCACAGGGGGAGCAATGCCGTAGGCTTTTAGTTGCTGCTTCCCATTTTCGGTTATCCAATCAGTCGTCCAGGCGGGAGATAAAACAGTTTGAATAGTGGTTTGGTAACCCGCAGCATTCAATACCATTTTAATATGCATCGAAATCATGTCCATGGCTGGGCAACCTGTATAAGTAGGTGTGATGGTGACCCTTACTTGCTGCTCTTCTAATGCAACAGCCCTAATCACCCCTAAATCTATTACTGATAATACAGGCACTTCTGGATCTTTAACAGTTTCCAGGATTTTCCAGATGGCATTGATGGCAATTGTATTGTTTACCATTCGCTATTGGGGTATGCTCTTTGTAAGTATTGCATTTCTGCTAAAATATATCCTAAGTGTTCTGTATGCATTCCTTCTGCGCCTCCTTTTTGTATAAATGTTTTTGAAGGAATATTGAGTCCTGCTTCTTCAAAAACAGCTGAAACTTTTTTGTTCCATACATCTTGAATAGCTGCATAATTTAAACAGGCTGCTGTAGCATATTCGGGTTGAATAAACAGCTCACCTGTATAAGCCCAAATTGCTTCAATAGCGGCTTGCATTCTTTGTTTACTCTCTTCTGTTCCATCACCCAATCTTAGTACCCAATCTTGACTCCATTTTACATGGTAGCTAACTTCTTTAATTGATTTTTCTGCAATCGCTGCCACTTGCGCATCAGGGTGTTGTAATAAATGCGTAAACAATTGCATTTCAAATTCACTCAATAAAAATAATCGCAGCGTAGTATGTGCCCAATCTCCATTGGGAATTTCTGTAATCAATAAATTCTTGAACTCACGAACATCTCTTAAATAGGCCAAGCTATCTTCCGTTGCGGGCAACACTATATCATTTCCTGTTTGGGTGATATCAATACCTATTGGGTGCCGATTAATTAATTCAGCTGCATGCTGATAAAAATTTCGCGCTTGACCAATATAGTCTAACGCAATATTGGTGATGGCAATATCTTGTTCTAAAATGGGCCCGTGACCGCACCATTCACTGTTGCGATGTCCAATAATTAATGCATTGTCTGCTAAGTGAAGTAAAAAATCAATCTCGTTTTTCATTGTCGCCATTACATGTATTTTACTTCCTCTGGTAAATTATAAAAAGTGGGATGTCTATATGCTTTATCATGGGCTGGATCGTATAAGGATCCGGCTTCGTCAGGATTACTTGCGTGTATATGTTTACTCTCTACTACCCAAAGACTAACGCCTTCCATTCTTCTGGTATAAACATCTCTAGCATTTTCAATGGCCATTGCAGCATCTGCAGCGTGCAAGCTTCCTGCATGTTTATGGTCTAAGCCTTGTTTGCTTCTGATGAATACTTCCCATAAAGGCCATTCAGCAGTATTGGTTTGATTGGTAGAAATATCGGCAGCTCCGTTTTTGCTTTCGCCGTAGTCGCCGTAATAGAGTTTATTTATTTGAAAGCTCATGATGATTAGTTTTAGTTTTAAGCAGCAGCTTGTTTTTGTTTGGCTTTTTTATTGGCATAGGCTAATGCAGCATCTCTAACCCAAGCACCTTCTTCCCATGCTTTTTTGCGCGCATCTAAACGTTCTTTATTGCAGGGTCCATTGCCTTGTACTACTTGCCAAAATTCATCCCAGTTAATGGGTCCAAAATCGTAATGGCCTCTTTCTTCATTCCATTTTAAATCTTTATCGGGTAGTGTAAAGCCCAATACTTTTACTTGCTCTGCACAAACGTCTACAAATTTTTGTCTGAGTTCGTCGTTGCTAAAACGTTTGATTTTCCATTTCATACTTTGAATGGTGTTTGGGCTTTCGTCGTCTTTAGGACCAAACATCATTAAGCTAGGCCACCACCATCTGTTGATGGCGTCTTGTGCCATTTTACGCTGCGCTTCAGTTCCTTTACTTAATACATAGAGTATTTCGAATCCTTGGCGTTGATGAAAACTTTCTTCTTTACAAACGCGTACCATCGCTCTTGCATAAGGTCCAAAACTGCTTCTACATAATGGTACTTGATTCATTATTGCAGCTCCATCTACCAACCAACCTACTACACCCATATCTGCCCAACTGAGTGAAGGGTAATTAAAGATGGATGAGTATTTTGCTTTTCCAGTATGCAATTGATCATACATCTGATCTCTGCTAATACCAAGGGTTTCCGCAGCACTGTATAAGTACAAACCATGTCCTGCTTCGTCTTGAACTTTAGCAATTAAAATGGCTTTTCTGCGTAATGATGGGGCACGGGTGATCCAATTACCCTCGGGCAGCATACCAATGATTTCACTATGAGCATGTTGACTAATCTGTCTGATTAATGTTTGCCTGTATTTTTCTGGCATCCAGTCTTTTGGCTCAATTCTTACTTCACGATCAATCTTGTCTTGAAAGATTTGTTCAAATGCTTGTTCCATAATTATTGGTTATTTAACATCAAAATCAATTAATACATTTTCTGTTCGTGGATGAGACTGACAGGTTAATATAAACCCGTGTTCAATTTCTTCCTGCTCTAATCCATAATTCACATCCATATCTACTTCGCCTTCTAACAATTTAGCTTTGCAGGTACAGCATACACCGCCCTTACATGCAAAGGGTAAATCGGCTCCATGCTTTAAAGCTGCATCTAAAATACTTTCGCCTTCAAATCCTAAATCAAATTCAAATGTTACCCCGTCTTGTTTAACAGTGATATGACTTTTAACTTCTTGCTTGTTACTTGCTTGCGTATTGCTAACTTTTTTAACCTTAGCTCCTGTAGTAAATAATTCAAAATGGATTTTTTTGTTGTCTACTCCGCGTTCTTCTAACGCTTTTTTAACACTAAAAATCATTTCTTCTGGCCCACACAAAAAGTATTCATCAATTGTGGTAGGCTTTAAAATATTGTTACAGAGTTGTTGAAACTTCTCATGATCTATTCTTCCAAAGTGAATGGGCGCGTCTGTTTTTTCTCTGGATAAAATATAAACAATACTGAATCGACCCATGAATTTATTCTTGAGCGATTCTAAAGCTTCTTTAAAAATGATGCTATGCCTATTTCTATTACCATAAACCAATGTAAAATGGCTCAATGGTTCGGTTAATAGGGTTGTTTTAATAATGGATAAAATGGGTGTAATGCCACTGCCCGATGCAAAAGCAACGTATTGTTTTTTGGCATTGCTGTCGAGCGCTGTAAAGAATTTACCCATGGGCGGCATTACTTCGAGTATGGCTCCTGCTTTCAATTTTTCGTTTGCCCATGTAGAGAAAACACCCCCTGAAACTTTTTTTACAGCAACCCTTAATTCATTGTCTAAAGGACTACTACAAATAGAGTAAGACCTTCTTATTTCTTCTTCATTAATGGTTGTCTTAATGGTAATGTATTGGCCTTGCTTAAATGCAAAAGCGGATGCTGCGGTTTCTGGAACATCAAATGCAATAGAAACACAATCTGCTGTTTCTTGCCTTACTTCTTTAACTAGTAGCGTTTCAAACTTATACATTTTTTAATCCTCCCACCAAAATGGTAATCATATTATTGGTTAATTCGGCTGCATTTATTTTTTGTGTTGATCTATGCCAACTTTCAATACCGCTGATGGCATGCAGAATAATCAAAACGGCAGTAGGTGCATCAATTGATTTAATTTCTTTGTTTCGTATTCCGGTTTCTATAATCGCTGCAAATCTTTTGCGATACATTCTTCGCTGATTCTGAAAATTAGAAAGGTAGGGGTCTGATAAATGTTTCCATTCTCTATCACTTACATATACTTCTTCATAATGGTTTACCATTTCGTTGATATGAAAGCGAACCAATTCTTCTATTTTAGCTATAGAGCTATTTTTTTTAGATTCTACTGCGTCCATATGTTGCATGAATCGGTTGGCAACCCCAAAACACAATTCGTGCAGTAACTCTGTCTTAGATTTAATATGATTATATAGGCTGGCAGCTTCTACCCCTACTGCTTCAGCTAGATCTCTCATACTAGCTGCTTTAAAGCCTTTTTCTCTAAATAATGAAGCAGCTTTACTAACAATAACCTCTTTTCGGCTACTGTTCTTTTCAATTTTTATTCTAGCCATGGTACGAAGATAATATACTAACATATGTTAGCAAAGAAAATAGCGAATTAATCTAGTTTTGTTAGTTTTTAACGCTTTTGCCTCATTTGGCTTGGGTTAGCGGATAATCCATTAATTTCGCAGCCTTATTATAAAATCAATATATGTCTTTAGTAGTAGTTGGATCCATGGCTTTTGATGCCATTGAAACTCCCTTTGGGAAAAGCGATAAAATTATAGGTGGCGCGGGTACTTATATTGCCTGGTGTGCTTCTAATTATACTCCAGTTAAGCAAATTTCTGTTGTAGGGGGAGATTTTCCTCAGGCAGAGCTAGACATCCTTACTGATCGTGGTGTAGACTTAGAAGGGGTACAGATCAAAAAAGATGAAAAGACTTTCTTTTGGAGCGGTCGCTACCATATGGACATGAATACCCGCGATACTTTAGACACTCAGCTTAATGTGCTTGGGAGTTTTGAGCCTGTAGTACCAGATAGCTACCAAGACTGTGAGTTCTTGATGCTCGGCAACCTTGCTCCCTCCGTACAAAGAAGTGTAATTGAGCAATTAAAAACCAGACCAAAGTTGATTGTAATGGACACCATGAATTTCTGGATGGAAATTGCAATGGACGACTTGAAGCAAACTTTGGCAATGGTAGACCTTTTAATGGTGAACGATAGCGAAGCCCGCGAGTTGAGCGGTGAATATTCATTGGTGAAAGCTGCTGCTAAAATTATGCAGATGGGCCCTAAATATTTAATTATTAAGAAAGGGGAGCATGGTGCATTATTATTTCATGGCAGCAAAGTATTTTTTGCACCAGCATTGCCTTTAGAAGAAGTATTTGATCCAACTGGTGCGGGTGATACTTTTGCTGGAGGATTCATTGGTCATATTGCAAAAACCAAAGACATTTCTTTTGAAAACATGAAAACGGCTATTATTGTAGGTAGTGCAATGGCTTCTTTTTGTGTAGAGAAATTTGGTACTCAACGTTTAAGAGAAATTAATCAATCAGATATTGATGCAAGATTGGATGAGTTTGTTCAGTTGGTGAACTTTGATATTCAGTTGGGTAATTAATAAAGTCATATAACGGGCCTTCCAAATTTGGAAGGCTTTTTTTTTAACATTAAAACTCCATCAAGGAGACAGGGGGGAACAAAATGAAAGTAGCAGTAGTTGGAGCAACAGGTTTAGTTGGAACCAAAATGTTGCAGGTATTAGCAGAAAGAAATTTTCCGGTGACAGAAATAGTACCGGTAGCTTCTGAAAGATCGGTTGGTAAGGAAGTAAGCTTTAAAGGCAAAGCTTATAAAGTAGTTAGTATGGCGGATGGTATTGCTGCAAAGCCTTCAGTGGCTATATTTTCTGCTGGGGGAAGTACTTCTTTAGAGTGGGCTCCACAATATGCAGCTGCTGGTATTAGAGTGATTGATAATTCTTCCGCTTGGCGAATGGATCCTACTAAAAAATTAGTAGTGCCTGAAGTGAATGCTGGGGTCCTTACTAGTGAAGATTATATAATCGCCAATCCCAATTGCTCTACCATACAAATGGTGGTTGCATTACAGCCATTGCATTTAAAATATAAAATTAAGCGGGTAGTGGTAAGCACTTATCAAAGTGTTACTGGTACGGGTAAAAAAGCAGTAGATCAATTGTTTAATGAGCGCAAAGGGGCAGAAGGAGAAATGGCTTATAAATATCCAATTGATTTGAATGTGATTCCGCAAATTGATGTATTCTTAGAAAATGGTTATACCAAAGAAGAAATGAAAATGGTTTTGGAAACCAATAAAATCATGCAAGACAATTCAATACGAGTAACTGCAACAACAGTTCGTATTCCAGTAGTGGGTGGGCATAGCGAAAGTGTGAATATTGAATTTGAAAACGACTATACAGTGGAAGATGTGAAAGCATTATTGGCTGCTGCCCCTGGTGTAATTGTTCAAGACGATTTACCCAATCAGATTTATCCAATGCCATTATGGGCACATGAAAAAGATGAAGTATTTGTAGGTAGAATTAGAAGAGATGAATCACAAGCTAATACTTTGAATATGTGGATTGTAAGCGATAATCTTAGAAAGGGTGCTGCAACCAATGCAGTACAAATTGCTGAGTATATGCTTGCGAAAGGATTATTGTAATTGATAAATGAATAGATGGGGATGAATCGATTGTTCATATTGCTGTTGATTTATGTTTGCACTGGATGCCAACATAAATTGTATTGGCCATCCAAACAATCATTAATGCCTCACAAAACAGGCGAGCAGTTTTATTTGGATGCATTGCGTATGCAATGGAAGCAGCGTGATTCATTTGCAACAAAAGAAATATTAGCGGGAAATATTCCTAGTTTTCTTTTACATCTAGTTCCCATCAATGTTACTGCAGTAGATTCCACTACCCGAAAGGTGAATCGGGCAACTTATTATGTTTTGCCCGATTACCTTAGTGTAGGCGGTAATAATAATTGGGCTAGAGTGCCACTAACGCCAATGGCAGCTCAACAAATAGCAGACAGTTTGGATTGCTTTTTACCTACGCGTAAAATGGTGAATGATATTTACCATGCTGCTAAAGTTAAACTAGTACCAGTACCAATGTACAGTCATCGTGATAGTACTATTACTATGTGGCAGCACCATTTAATTATTGAGGGACAACGCAAGCAGCGAAAAGGGTTGATTGCTGGAATAAAGAAAGATGTAGTAATTAGCGATTTACTTGCAAGGTCTTCTAAAACAAATCGGGTGGCTATTTATGGGTGGCATTTATTGAATGGAGAACCCTATTCTCAAAAAACTCTTAACTGATGAATCCGTTGGTGATATGATTCGATATTGAATTATTTAATAAATTGAGTTCAATATTTTTTTAATGAGAGCTATTGTATATTTTGGTTTATTGATTTCGAGTGTAAGCTGTACGGCTTTAGAAAACAAACAAAGTGAATCGAAGATAGATACTGTGTTAATTAAAGCCCCTAGCGTTTCTGAGGAGCGGGAACTCCCATCTAAAAAACCCATTGCTACTTTTTCCGTACCTATTGATGATGGAATGGGCAATGCTAATAACTGGAAATTTGGGGTTAATATTTACGAAACTAGTAAGACTTTTGAATACAAGGTTCACATTCAATACAAAGAAATTAGGGCAACTGAAATGATTACGATTCCGAATTTTGGTATTGATCCAGTGGTTACAATTAAGCCAGGAAAGTCTTCTCTAGACTGTATTATTGGCTTTAACGATAGCAATGGTTTGTTTAAAGAATACATTCAAGTGAACGTTAAAAACGAACAATTGAAGTTTAAGAAAATCAATAGTTATGCAGTAAGGGCATATCAACGAAAATTAAATTAATTTTCTTGAGGCTATTTTATGTAAATCTTTCTTGTAAATTGTATGGATAATAATTTATTTTCCAAAGAATGAGAATTCTAACTGCTTGCTTATTTATACTCTTTTTTTTAAATGGTATTGCGCAGAAAAAAGTTGAAACTTCTATTTCCGAAAAGTCAATCATTGATCAGCTTAATTTATATAGCCAAAGAAATGATTTAAAATCGCTCAATCAGTTATTCCCTAAATATATCGAACAACTTCAAACTCTTTACGAC
This sequence comes from Sediminibacterium sp. FEMGT703S, assembly GCA_002786355.1. Lineage (GTDB taxonomy): Bacteria > Bacteroidota > Bacteroidia > Chitinophagales > Chitinophagaceae > Sediminibacterium. Next base: position 156,438 of record PGCO01000006.1, on the reverse strand, counting down.
AATGGGGACTATGAAGCAGTAAAATCAAGCTATTTAAGTATTGTAGAAAAGCCGTTTTATGGAAATGTTAGTGATTCACTAAAAGCGAATACTTTGATGGCTTATGGTTTGGCTTTATCTGCTAATCAACAATATCAAGAGTCTTTAGACATTTATGAAGTCATCACTCAAAAATATCAATCAGTTTTAAACCGAAACATCCCATTACAAGTTCGATTATATATTGAATTTTCTTTCAATTATTCAAGTATGGGGAACCAAAAAAAAGATATAATAAGTGTTGAAAAAGCCATTGACTTAATGGAATCAAATTTTGATAAAATTAAAGTGATGGATTACATAGCTGCTTATAATAATCTTTTTTACTACTATGGTGAATATGAAGACAATGTGGGAATAAATAAAACTTTTCAAAAATTTAATACATTTTATCAATCGCAATTTCAAAAGCCAACCAATACAAAAGAATATTATTATGCTAAACGAGTGTATCGTAAGATGCAGGTGAATGTAGCTACCGTAAATGAAGATCTTGTATTAGCTAATAAAATATTGCAGCAAATAAAAAACGAAATTCAATTCTCACCTTCAAATGAAAGGCCTGCAGATATCAACTATTATTTATCCTGTATTACCCTTTTATGCGATTATTACAATTATTATTCCGATAATCATATTGAAGGTATTCGGCTTGGTAAAATGTATTTAGCTGAAGCCATCAAATATAAAGATCCTTTTAGCATAGTATTGGCACATTCTAAATTAGCCAACCAGTATAGAGAAATGAAGGAGTATGAAAAAGCCATCTATCATGTAAATGCTTCCTTAAGTGCTTATGATTTCCCCCCTACTAGCATGAGTAAGTTTGGCTTAGAAACAATGAAAGCCATGAATCTTTCAAGTCTTTCAATACATGATTCAGCTATCGGAATCATGGAAAAGAATATCAATGCATTAATTGAAATTCATACAGGCAAAAAAATAACATTGCTTCAAGTTGATGAACAAAAATTATTGGATCTGAATAATAATCGATATGTCAATATTTTTATTAGTTCTGCTCTCATTTATAATGAAGCATTCAAGCAAACCCGCCAACAGTCATACATTCAAAAGTCTGAAAAATTAACAAAGTTAGCGTCTTTACTATTTAATGAATTTTATCGAAAGGGCGCATTTACACCTACGTTAAATAATTTGCATAAAAAAATTGTTGAATCGTATTTTTTTATTGCGCTTGAAAAATATAAAAATAATTCTGCTTATGCCATTGAAATGGTTTCTACAATAGAAGCCAATGCATCAGTCCATCTTGCGAAGGAATTTGAGCAGAAATTATTACAGTCAAACACTCCAATTGGGTTGTTAAATAATGATTTAAATGTTTTGCAACAGCAAAAAGCATTCTGGGTTTCTGAGCAAGTCAAAAACGGTAAGCAAAAAAATTATGCAGAAAAATTGAAGGCAATTGACGCTCGACTAAATGCATTGAATAAGCAAATACAATCTTTAAAAAAGGGTTTTGTAGACTTGACACTTAAAGATTATTCTATTGCCAATGCTATGAAACTTTTAAATAAAGATGAAGCGATTCTAAAATATTATATCACGCATGAGCATGTGTATAAAGCCTATATCACACATGACAATATTAAAATAACGTTATTAGGAAAAAAAATAGCCATTGAGCAACAAGTCAATCAATTTGTAAAAATACTCAAGAAACCAAGTAATCAACTTGGCACAACTGGAAAAGCTTTATTTCAATTATTGCTTAAAGATGTATCAGCAAAAAACTTAACCATCATCCCCGATAATTATTTAAATTATTTACCATTTGAAAGTTTGCAGAATCCTCAATCTAATGACTATTTTATTATGCAAGCTAATATTACCTATAATGCATCTATTGCACTTTGGTACTTACATAATAAACAAAAGCAAATAAATACTTCAGTAAAACTTGCCACATTTGCGCCAGCTTATAACAATACTGCTTACAATAATACTCAATTTGCCAATCTTCCTTATGCTACAACTGAAGCCACTTCAATTGTTCATTTATTTGATGGTAAAGCTTTTATAGGTCAGCAAGCCTCCAAAAAAAATTTTCTGGTCCAAAATAAATCTTATGGTGTATTACATTGCTCTATGCATTCTGTTTTATATGACAATGACTTTAATCAGTCCTATTTGTTATTCGCAAATGCACAACCAATGTATTTTAATGAATTGTATACAAAAGCCATTCCTGCAGAGATGGTTGTATTAAGTGCCTGTAATACTGGCGCAGGAAAACTGGTTGAAGGAGAGGGTATTATGAGTTTATCTAGAGCGTTTACATATGCTGGTGTAAAAAGCACCGTAGTAAGTTTATGGCAAGTTCCCGATAAAGAAACATCAGAAATCATGCTTTTGTTTTATGAACAATTGAAAAAGGGACTTTCTAAACATGTTGCTTTGGCGAATGCCAAGCAGCATTTTATCAAAGCGAATCCACTTAAAAGTCACCCTTATTTCTGGAGCGGCTTTATTTTAATTGGTAATAATGATCAAATCGCAAATGCAACCCCATGGATGAAATATATTGGTTTTGCTATAGGCATTTTGCTGCTTAGTGTTTTTATCTATTTTATAAGGAAAAAAGCCAACTAAGTTTACTTTAATTTATTGTATAATTTTTCAGCTTCTTGTTTAAATGGCTCTTCCAAAACAGCATATTGTTTAAGGATTTCTATTGCTGATTCGGGCTGATCATTTTGTAAATAGGCTAAAGCTAAGTACCATTTAGCTGTTAAGGAATAAGTATTGTTGAGTGAAATGGCTTTTTGTAAAATTTCTATTGCAGCAACACTATTTTTCAATTCTAAATAACAGATACCTATATATAAAGATGTATATGCTGTTTTTTGTTGCTCTTCTAGGATTTTAAAACCTTCTAAAGCTTCCTTGAATGCCTCCCGATCGTATGCTGCAAAAGCGGATTGTGTTAATGAATCTATATTATTTTTACTTCTTTCTGAAGGGGCAATTATATTGGGGTATCCAGTATAAAATTCTTGGAATAGTGTTTCAGGTTTTGGGTTTTGCGTATACTGATTAAGGGCAATCAATATGAAAGTGATGGTAGTTGCTGCGGCTATCCATTTGAAATACTTTTGCTGGAACGTCTGTTTATTGTTAGCGGTTTCAAATTTTTTAATAGTAGCTTTTATACGAGCTCTCTCATTAATATGAATGCCATGTTTTAAATTCTTTCTAAATGCCAGTTCTTCGGCAAAACTTGCATCTTTCTCCAATAGTTCATTGAAAGCGATTAATTCACTTTCTGTAAGTGTATTGTCAAAATAGCCATTAAGCAATGCTTCTTTATCCATGATTGGTTTCAATTAATTCTCTAAGTTGTTTAATACACCTAGATTTTTGACTTTTTACTACATCCTTATTGTCGTAACCAAGTGCTATTACAATGTCGTCTAGTTTTTTTTCTCGATAATAAAACATTTCAAGAATTTTTTGACAATGACTCCCTAGTTTTAAAAAATAGGTTTGTAATAATTGAACTTGCTGCTCTTTGTGAATATGTTCCAAATCGTCCCATTCTATATTAAGCTCAATATCAAACGGTACGAATAGGATTCTTTTTTTCTTTAAATGATTTAACAGCATGAACTTTCCTATTCCAATTAAATAAGTAGATATCGCACAGTTTAGTTGCGATAACTTCCCCTTTTTTGCATGTTCAACCAAAGCAACGATTGCATCTTGATAAATGTCAATAATATCCTCATCTGGTAAATCATATCTTTTTGCAAAAGCCATGAAAATGCCTTTGTTCTCCCGATAGACTTGCTCAAGAACTTTGCTATTCTCTAAGGATAATTCCGCTTTAATTAAATCATCACTCATCATTAGTGTAAATATCCTTTAAAAGTAAATCCAAAAATAAAAATTGATTATGCAGTTTACTTTTTTTCGAATTAGACACTAATAAGTGTATTCAACTATTAAAGTCATTCAAAATGAGCCATTTAAAACTATTGACCACTTTGTTCTTTCTTGGGATTCAATTCTTTGCTTATACTCAAGAAGAAAAAAAGTCCATTTTTCAACGAATTAAAGATAAAACCAAAGCTACTTCTGAACAAAGAGCCGAAAATACAGGCGATAAAATTGGCAATAAGGTCGGGGATAAAGCCGATGCCGCAGTAGACAGTTTATTGTCAGGCGCTTGGTTTAAAAAGAAAAAAAAGACGGATCCTGCTAAGGACGAGAAAAAGACTGCGATTGAACCAAATAAAAAAACTGACCTAGCCGAAGGAGACAATGGTTCCAAATCTTCAAATGGCGGATTCACTGGAAAAGCAACAGGAAAATATGATTTTGTAGCAGGTGAAAAGACCCTCTACTTTGATGATTTTTCAAGAGTGGATATCGGCGATTTTCCTGCTGATATCAATACCAATGCAAGTGGTGAAATTGTTACCATTGATGGCAAAGAAGGCAAATGGTTGAATTTAACTAAGAATGGCAATTTCTTATTTGATGCCATTAAAACATTGCCTGATAATTTCACTTTAGAGTTTAATGCGGGTATTCAAAATGACCCCACCAATAATTACAGTGGCTTCGGGCTGATTTTTTCAACTACAAAAGAGGAGTTGTTAAAGCAAAACTTTTTTAGCCCTGGCACATCCGTTTTGTTTCTTCACCCTGGAGCAGCAGAAGCCTATGTTAGTGTTTTAAATGCAAATGCCACTGGTATGTCTTTCGAGAATCAAATTAAGATGCCACAATGGGATGTAGCTGATAACCGATTTGTTAAAATCTCTATTTGGAGACAAAAAGGGCGGTTAAGGGTTTATGCAAATGAAGATAAATTGGTAGATATTCCGAGATTCTTCGCTGAAAATGATGGGCAATATCAAATGTCAATTTGCAGAAACTTTTTCGACAATTGTTCTTTATTTATCAATAATATCAAGTATGCCATTGCAGCCCCAGATACCCGAAGCAAATTATTAACAGAAGGTAAATTCAGTACAACTGAAATTTTATTCGATACCAATAGCGATAAAATTAAACCTGAAAGCAATACCATTATTACTGATATAGGTAAAATCTTAACCGATAATCCTGGACTTAAAATTAAAATCATTGGCCATACCGATAGCGATGGTAATCCAGCGGCGAATCAAACACTCTCTGTCAAGCGAGCAGAAGCAGTTAAAATGCGCTTTGTATATGGCTTTGGTATAGATGAAACCAGAATTATCACTGATGGTAAAGGGTCTTCAGAAGCATTGAATGCCAATAAAACACCTGAAGAAAAAGCAGCCAATAGAAGAGTAGAATTTATTAAACTTTAAAAATGTATTTATGAAAATAATTGTAACGATTTTATGTCAGTTAATATTGGTTACCAGTTTTGCCCAATTTAGACTACATACCAAATGGGTGAATAACTTAACAGTTACTTCTGGACCAAATCAAGGCTTACCTAGAATAGCAAGAGAATTAATTTTTGCTACACCAGAAGCAAATACTTTAAAAATGATTGATCCCTTTAGTGTGATTCCAAGACCAACTAAGCCTGTTAGTTTTGATATGGAAAATGGGGTTTATGTAAACAATATAGGAAGTTTTGATTTTAAGACATATGATCCTGCTAAGCTTCGTTATGTAGTAGCATTGCCTTCGGTTAGACTTTCTGATATTACAGAGGATGGTAGAAAAAAAGGAAGAGCAAAACGAGTTTATTTAGCATTTTATAAATTGCCATTTGATAGTACTAAATTAGCTGTGGTTGAAAAACACGTTAATTTAAGTTGGACAGTAGACAATAAGTCTCCCCGAGTTTATCCTGTTTCAGGAAGTTTAGAAGATTTTGATAAGATGGCTGTTATTGTTGATAGCGTGATTTTTACCGCCGCAACAGGAACAAATACCGGAATTAATGCTAAATCGGCCAATAGCATTATATCAAAATTTCAGCCTACTCAATCATTACAAGTAAGCCCAACTAAAACAAAAATGTACGAGGATATTTTTAAGGATTTTCTTGAACCTAATGATGAAAATTTATTAAACCCACTTAGAACAAGTACTTCATTTAGACTTACGATTACTTTGATTGAAAATTTAGTCGTTGATAAAACTGACGAAAAGGGCATAAAGAATTCTAATTTTATTAATAAAGGAGAATATTATGGCTCCTTGAATGCAATAGTTCAACACCAATCATCGGTAATAACCAACTTAACTTTTTTTGACAGTCCTGTTAAGAATGGTACATCAAACGCACATTTTACTTACTGGAGTCTAAATGAAAAGAAACCAGTTGTCAATAGTTCATCCATTTTTACAATACCTAGAGCTAATTTTGAAAATGCAAAACTGCATATAAAAGGCAGCTTATATGAAGGAAATATTGATCATGAATCAACTGGTGATTATTCAACTAAAGACAACACAACAATTGTTAATGCAAATGATAACTTTAGAAATATTTTTCTAAAAGACCTGAAAAGTGGCGCCAATTCTTATATCATTCGTAATAATGGCGTTGACTACTGGAAAATTTATTTTGACATCATTGCAATTAACTAGAGTATGAAAAAAGTATTCACCTTCATTCTTTTACTATCGTCTTTTTTATTTTCTACTGCACAAAAATTTAATTGCGATTCCTTAAAAAGACAATTCGAGGCCGAGATTGCCAACGCCAAAAAAAATGGCGCAGATAAACAAACATTGGATCAATTAGAAGCCATTAAAAAGCAAACAATTGATATGTTTTGCAATGAATCCAAGTTGTCTGCTCCTGAATATGCTGGTAAAAGCAGTTCAGAGAAGCAAGCATTATCAAAAGCCGGGAAGAGCAGTCAGTTTAAAGCTGCATTTTCAATCAGTTTGAATATAGAAGCGTATGATGCAGAAACACCTATAAAGGCAATCTTTGATTATGCCATCAATCAAGACGGTAATCAAATGTTGATTGATCAGGCAGGATTATCAAAAGCAGGAAAGCTTGCAGAAAAGATGCAACAAGAAGATGGTACATTAGATGCATGGATAATTGAGCAATCAGGAAAAAGTACTTTTTATGTTACTTCAAAGGAAGAGGGGAAGATTGCTTTAATCAGCAATCTTCAACCTTATATGATTCGACCAACAAGCAAAGCCCAAATAAAAGTAACAGCCTTAAAACATAAAAGAAAAATTGCTGGCTACGATTGTACAGCATTTAAAGTAGTTGGTCAAGATAATGGAGAAAAGATTGATTTGATTTGTTGGGTAACCAATCAACCCCTACCATTTAAACATGCAAATTTTCCGATGTTTAGTATGATGAATTCCGGCCCATTGAGTATTCCTGGTAATCCACTCAGAGCCATTTTAGCATTTGAAGGTAGCATGGATAATAAACCAATAAAAATATCAGTTTCAAAGATTACACCGAATAATCAAACGACCGTTTTATCGGGCTATCAAATATTAACAACACCAACGATGTCTCAATAGTGGGTAAATTTTTACCCACTTAATCCTCCATCGCCCTATTTAAAAAATGTAAGAGTGGTTGCATCGTAGCAAAACAGGTAATGATTTTTTTGATTAGTTTTTTATCAATTAGTTCTTCATCTGATATTGGAACAGAAACGATAAAATTTTTCAACTTGATATAATCGATAGCAGGGTTGTCTTTATCATATCCTTTTGGCTCTCTAATTAACGACATTCCTTCTTCTCTTGATAAGTCGCCAAATGTTTTCTTAAAAGTTTTGTTGTTTAGAATGCCTTTAAATGCTTCCCAATTGTAGTCAATTTCTTGTCTTACTTTTTTAATTTGATCAGGCTCACCTCCATACAATCCGCCACCAATAAAGCTTTTACCACCTGGTTCACAGTGAAAATAATATCCTGCCAGCCAAGATTTTTTGCCCCCTTTAACAAAATAGGCAGCCATATTATTTTTATATGGGTCTTTATTTTTACTGAATCTAACATCTCTATTAATTCTGAATATGCAATCCTTATAAGTTAAAACAGCAATATCCTGATCAAATTGGCCAGCCTGTGATAAAATTTGATTCACTAATTCAATGAAATTTTCTTTAGCTGCATCATACTCATTTCGATGTTCATTAAACCATTCGCGGGAATTATTTTTTTTGAGTTTAGTCAAAAACTGAAGTGTTTTAGTATGGAGCATTTTTATGGATTAATCAGGTTGATGAATTCTTGTTCTGTAATGATTTTAATGGTATTTATTTTTTTAGCCTTTTCTAGTTTGCTTCCAGCATCTGCACCCACGACTAGATAGTTTAATTTGCTGCTTACGCCACCTAATATATTCCCACCTGCAGCTTCTACCATAGCTTCTGCTTGAGATCTTTTTAATTGTTCAAGGGTTCCGGTAAATAGAAAACTTTGTCCTACAAGGTTTCCGTTGCTCATCATTTCTTTTTTAGTATTTTCCATTTGTAGCCCCAATTCGGCTAACTCATGCAGCATTGCAATATTCTGGGGATTCCCAAAAAATCCTTGAATGCTCTTTGCAACCTTGGTTCCCACATCTTCTAATTGCAACAGTTCTTCTTCTGTTTTGTTGCTAAATTCTAATAAATTTGATACTGCATTTGCCAACGTTTTAGCTGTTGTTTCGCCCACAAATCGGATGCCCAAAGCATAAATTAATCTGTAGAGCGGTTGTTGTTTGCTGGCTTCAATAGCCCCTTGTAAATTCTCAATAGATTTTTTCCCAAAACCTTCCAATTGGGTAAGGGCACTAAAATTTAAACGATAAATGCTTGGAATATCTTTGAGTAAACCCAACTCGTAAAACTTTCTAATATTCGCTTCGCCAAAGCTTTTGATATCCATTGCGTCTTTACTTACAAAATGGATCATTTTTTCTACTACCTGTGCGGTACATTCTATATTAATGCATCTCCAAACTGCTTCTCCTTCTTCTTTAAACAATTCACTATTACAGATGGGGCAATTTTTGGGAAATATGATTGGAGACTCATTTCCTGTTCTAACATCAGGTAAGCTTTTTACAATCTGAGGAATTACATCACCAGCTCTCTCTATCAACACTTGGTCTCCTTTTTTAAGATCTTTTTGCTGTATATAATCTTCATTATGTATGGAAATACTTGATACCGTAACGCCGCCTAAAAAAACAGGCTTTAATTTAGCAACAGGGGTTACTGCCCCGGTCCTTCCAACTTGGAACTCTACATCTAAAAGAGTTGTGGTTGCTTGCCTTGCTTTAAATTTAAATGCAATAGCCCATCTAGGATGATGAGAAGTCATCCCCATTTTTTCTTGTTGTTGAATATCATTTACTTTAATAACCATGCCGTCAATTTCATAAGGAAGCTCGTCTCTTTTTGCTTCGTAGGCAAGACAATAGTCTATAACACCCTGAATTCCTTTAACCACTTTTTTCTCTTCCTTAGGGGATCTAAAACCCATGTCCCATAAGAGTTCTAGGCTTTTGGCATGACTATTTAAAGTTGAGGTATGCGTTGCTGTTTTATGGGTAACATAGCTTACATGATATAAAAATGCATCTAAATTTCGTTCAGCCACTTCTTTGGGGTCTTTCATTCTAAGACTACCGGATGCTGCATTTCTTGGATTCGCTAATGGAGCTAATCCTTGTTCTATTAATTTCTGATTGTATTTTTCAAATGATGCTTTGCTTAAAATGACTTCTCCCCTTATTTCAATTTGCTGAATGCCTTGAGTTGAAAATGGAGCAGATAATGGGATTGATTTGATTTGTCGAATATTAGGGGTAATATTTTCACCTGCAACACCATCTCCACGAGTGATTGCTTTAACCAATAAGTCGTTTTCATAAATCAACGAAATACTTGCTCCGTCAAATTTAGGCTCAACACAATATTCTATCTCTTGTTCTCCTGTTAATTCCCTTGCTTTTCTATCAAAATCAATCAAGTCTGCTGCATTGTAGCTATTGTCTAGGCTGAGCATAGGAACCAAGTGAGGAGTAGTTTCAAAACCTTGGTTTAAGCTATTGCCAACCCTTTGCGATGGAGAGTCTGGGGTAATTCGTTCAGGATTCGCTTGTTCAATTGCAATTAACTGCTGATATAATTGGTCATACTCATAGTCCGATATAAGCGGATCATTTAAAACGTAATAACGGTGTTCATGAAATTTTAATAAATCTTTTAATTCATCTAGCTGTTCTACGGTATACATAATCGGTTCTTGTGCTGTAAAGATAGAAATTACCACACAACCCTTAACTTTGTGTATTAACGACGCAATTGCCGGAGTATACTCCAAATGCAACACCATATGAAGAAAAATTCCGCTCAAGCGGTCCATCATTTAGTGGATACCTATCCCAAAGTACCGCTAACTGTAGACTGTGTCATTTTTGGCTTTGAAGAGAACAAGCTTAAAGTCTTGTTAATCAAGAGCGATTTAGCCTTTTTTCAAGGAAAACTTTCATTACTAGGAGACTTTGTTAAAAATAATGAAGACTTAGACGATGCTGCTTATCGTATCTTAAAAGCACGCACTGGAATGAATAATGTGTTTTTAGATCAAGTAAAAGTATTTGGAAAACCAGATCGACACCCAGGTGGGCGAGTTATAACGATTGCATACTGCTCTTTATTAAATATTCAGCACCACGCGCTTAAAATTCATGATAATGAATTGGACTGGTACGATTATAATGCATTAAAAGAAATGGCATTTGATCATCTTGAAGTTGTTCAGGAATGCCATGGCTGGTTGCAAAAAAGAATTCAGGAACACCCACTTGGTTTTAACTTGTTGCCAGATAAATTTTCATTAAGAGAACTCCAAAATTTATATGAAGCTATATTAGGCGTTTCCTTAGATAGAAGAAACTTTAGGAAAAAATTTGCTTCAATGGATTTGTTGATAGACACTAATGAAATGGAACAAGATGTGTCTCATAGACCAGGTAAGTTGTATCAATTTAATTTTGATAAGTACAAAAAGAAAAAGCAGAAATGGATAGGAATTGATTTTTAGTATTTCTGCTAATGTTCCTTTACTTTTACTCAAACACAACTGTATGCTTTATTCAATGACTGGTTACGGCAGGGCTGAACAAACGATTGGTGACAAAAATTTTTTAATTGAAATCAAATCATTGAATGGGAAGCAATTTGATTTAAGACTGAATATTCCAGCTTTATTAAAGCCATATGAATTTGAAGTCCGAAATAACCTTAATGAGGGATTACAAAGAGGTAGTGTTGAATGTAATATCAGCATCAAAATGAATGGGGCTAATAAGCCGGTAACGATTAATACAGATTTGGCTAAAGCTTATTTTCAACCCGTTGCGCAGTTGGCAAATGAATTGGGCTTAGAAACTGGCGATATTTTAAGTACTATTTTAAAGTTACCAGATGTTATCACCCCCTCAACTGAAATGCTTACGGAAGCTGAATGGGTTAGTTTCGAAAAATTGTTGAAAGAAGCAATTGCCCAATTGAATAAACACAGACAAGAAGAGGGCAAATCAATTGAAGCAGACTTGTTAGTAAGGTTGAATAATATTGAAGTTCAACAACAATTAATTACTACGCTTGAGCCACTAAGAAGAACTAAGATCAGGGAAGGTTTAATGAAGGTTTTAGAAGAAAACGTAGGAAAAGAAAGCTATGATCCCAATAGATTGGAACAAGAATTGATTTATTACATAGAAAAAATTGATATTAGTGAAGAGCAGGTTCGATTGAACAATCATTGTGCTTATTTTAGATTTATTTTGGCTGAAGATGGCATTTCTAAAGGAAAAAAACTCTCTTTTATATTACAAGAATTTGGGAGAGAAATCAATACAACTGGCTCTAAAGCCTATGATGCAAATATGCAAAAAGCCGTTATTTTGATGAAAGATGAGTTGGAGAAAGCCAAAGAGCAAATTCTAAATGTACTCTGATTATTTTCTTCTTATGTATCTTTGAAAAAATAATTCATGTGAGAATTTACTTAAGTGCTTTATTCATTCTGTTGCTTTTATCAAGCTGTGAATCTAATGGTGTTTTTGAAAAGAGCCAGTTTTTCCCCTCACATAGTTGGAAGTCTTCTGATAAACTTTTTTTCAAATTCACTATTTCAGATACCGTATCGCTTTATCATATTTATGCAGTTGTTCGTCATAAAGATGCATATCGTTACAATAATTTGTGGATGAATATTTCTACACAGTCTCCTGGGGATACTGCAAAAAATCAGCTGCTCGATTTGCGTCTTGCCGATAATAAAAAAGGGTGGTTAGGGGCTGGTATGGATGATATTTTTGATCACAGAATCAGAATAACCCAAACTCCAGTAAAACTAAAAGCAGGGAATTATATTTTTGGTCTTCAACAGGCAATGAGAGAAGACCCACTTTCGCATGTTTTAAATGCGGGTATTCGTATAGAAAAAATTGCAAAATGAGTACCCTTAAACCGCCTAAGTTAGCAGTTGTTACTTTTGTATATTGGTTTTTACTGCTTTATATGATTGCGGCTTTGGCATGGTGGTTTATTGCTTTAGAAAAGCAGAACAGTATCATGACGTCTATAAGAATTGCAGAACTGCTAAAAGACGACCCTGATTATCTCAAAAAATTTGATGCCATTCAAGAAATCAGTAATAGAAAAACAGCTCAGTATATTGGAGAGGGTATCACTTTTCTGGCTTTAATTTTAGTTGGAGCAGTATATGTATATAGGGCAACAAGGCGCCAATTAAAATTTTCTGCGCAACAACAGAATTTTATGATGGCTATAACGCACGAATTAAAAACGCCAATTGCAGTAGCTCAACTCAATTTAGAAACACTTCAAAAAAGAAAATTAGCCGAAGACAAACAGCAGAAATTAATTGCGAACACTTTGCAAGAAGCTAATCGGTTAAATACACTTTGTAATAATATACTGTTTACTTCTCAATTAGATGCAGGGGGCTATTCAGTCAACTTTCAAGAACTGAACTTAACAGATATAGTTGAAACCTGTGTTGATGACTGTAAAAGTAGGTTTCCAGAAAGGATTATTACCGAAGCAATAGAAGAAAATCGCTTGATGAAAGGAGACCCTTTTTTACTACAGATGTTGGTTAATAACTTACTGGAGAACGCCTTAAAATATTCTCCTAAAAATTTACCTATTCATGTTTCCCTGCATACTTCAGGTACTAAAATAGCTATCTCAATTTCAGATTTAGGTCAAGGGATTGATAATCAAGAAAAGAAAAAAGTATTTGATAAATTTTACCGAAGCGGTAACGAAAACACTAGAAAAGCACAGGGTACAGGCCTAGGACTGTATTTATGTAAAAAAATTGCTGAAACGCATAATGGATACATTTCTGTGACAGATAATCAACCAAACGGAAGTACTTTTACTGTATTATTTAATAATTAATAATGACCGCAGAGAAAGCCAATATACTAGTAGTGGAAGATGAACTTAATTTGCATGAAGCACTCAAGTTGAATCTCGAAATGGAAGGCTACGAAGTTACTTCTGCCTACGATGGAAATGAAGCACTTAAAAAAGTTGAAAATGCTTATTTCGATTTAATCATTATGGATATCATGCTTCCAGAGCTAGATGGTATTAGTGTAACAGAGAGCATTCGTGTACACAATAATGAAGTGCCTATTTTGATGCTTAGTGCAAAAAACGCTCCTGCAGATAAAGTATTGGGGTTAAAAAAAGGTGCTGATGATTATTTAACCAAACCTTTTAACCTAGATGAATTGCTGATACGGGTTGCTAAACTGATTGAAAAAAATAAACGCTTACAAGTAAGGGAATCCATTGGTGATCAATATCATTTTGGAAAGAATGTAATTGATTTTAAGGCGCAGGATGCCATTACATCTAATGGATCAAGGATAGATTTGAGTAAAAAAGAAGCTATGCTATTAAAGCTTCTGATTGAGAATAAAGGGGAGGTAGTAACAAGAGAAAAAATTTTGCAAGTAGTTTGGGGTTATAATGTTTACCCAACTACTCGAACCATTGATAATTTTATTTTGAGCTTTAGAAAATATTTTGAAGAGGATAGTCGTAATCCTATTTATTTTCATTCTGTAAGAGGGGTTGGATATAAATATACTGACTAAGCTAGTTCTGCAATAATCCCATCTACTTCTTCGTTAAGAAGGGTACAAAAACGTATTCATGTCTTTAGCCTCTTTACTTGATTTTCTTGAACCCATTAACCTTGCTGAAATTTCCAATGATGAGGGATTTAAAGATACCCAGATTGGTAAACATATTCTAGTTCACGAAGAAGAATTACCAGATATTTCAGCAGCCGATTTAGTAATTGTTGGCTGCGGAGAAATGCGGGGAATGGGCATGCAATATACTCATACAGGAGCCCCCAATGCTATACGAGAGCAGTTTTATAAACTATATTATTGGCATACTGAAGTTTCCATAGCAGATTTAGGTAACATTAAAATTGGCGCTACACTCCCAGATAGTTATGCAGTAGTAAAAATGGTTGTATCAGAACTATTGCAGATGGGTAAAAAGGTATTAATTCTAGGCGGCTCTCATGATATTACAACACCTCAATATGCTGCCTATGGGTTACAAAATAAAATTATTGATGCGGTATCTGTAGATGCTAGAATTAATCTAGACATGGATAGCTTAGAGCCTGCTGATATGTTTTTAGTGGATATGTTTACGGGTATTCCTAATCACTTAAGGCACTATACGCATATGGCTTTCCAAAGCTATTTCATGCATCCAAATATGTTGGAAACGATTAACAAATTGGGCTTTGATTGTTACCGTGTAGGTAAAGTAAAGGAAGCCATCGAAGAAATGGAACCGGCTATCCGAAATAGTGAGCTCTTCAGTTTTGATATCGAAGCCATTCAATATTCTCATGCACCAACAAATAGAGTGACGCCAAATGGTTTAAATGGCGAAGAAGCATGTACTTTAATGCAATATGCAGGTATGAGCACTATTTGTAATAGCATCGGCTTGTATGGCTATCTTGTTGCCAATGATGTACATCAAATGACAGCCATACAACAAGCACATATGATTTGGTATTTGATTGACGGAATACATAGGGGGAAGCAAGAAGCCTCCATAGAAAATAAATCAGAATTCAATGAATTTACTATGGCATTTGCCGAGGTAGAAACGGCTTTTTTGCAAAGTAAAAGAACCGGCAGATGGTGGATGCAATTACATGACGGCAAATATGTAGCTTGCAGTTATAAAGATTATATGATAGCTTGTAACAACGATATTCCTGAAAGGTGGTTGCGAGCAGTTGAACGTAGTTAATAAATGCCTTATGCAAAAGCTTTTCTATTTCGCTTGTTTACTATTTTTTGCCAGTTCTTGTAAAGTACAAAAGACTGCGCAACAATCTTCAAATGCTGCACAGTCCTCAATTTTACAATCAAACAATTCTATAGAACAGCAGGCTAAAGCATTGATTTTAGATAAGCCTGAATTATTGCCCGCTCATGTTGGTATTAGCTTGTACGATCCTACTTCTAAAAAGTATTTATTTAATTATCAATCAGATAAATATTTTATTCCTGCAAGTAATACCAAGATTTTCACCTGTTATGCAGCAATGAAAAATCTGAGAGATAGTATTGTAGCATTTGAATACTTGCCTGACGAAGAGAATTTCACTATACGATTTACTGGAGATCCTAGTTTTTTACATCCTGATTTTAATGATCAATTAGCATATGATTTTTTAAAAGCCAATGCGCCTAAAATAACTATTGTAGCGCCAAGGTATAATGCAACAGCTTTTGGAAATGGCTGGGCTTGGAATGATTATGATGCAGATTATTCTCCTGAAAGATCTCCGATGCCAATTTATGGCAATTTGGTTTACTTTGGAAAAAAGGGAAATCGAATTACGGTAACACCCAAAGCATTTAAAGATTCTCTAGTTATTTTTTCAAGTACCGAAGACGGCCGTTATACAATTGAAAGAGAGAAAGATCAAAATAGCTTTACCGTAGTAAAAAGCAATCGCCTATTCAATAGCACGGCAATTCCATTTGTAGTGAAAAAAGAAATGGATCAATTGATGATTCCATTATTAGAAGATACTTTAAATAGGGTGCTCAACTATGCTAATGCAGTAGCTATAGATCAACCTAATTGGAAAAAATTCTACTCTCAGCCTACTGATAGTCTGCTAAAAATCATGATGCATCGTAGTGATAATTTTTTTGCGGAACAAATATTACTGATGGTGGGCAATGAAAAAATTGGGGTGATGGATGATTCTAAAATCATCGATACCTTATTAAAATCGGATATGATGGGCATGCCACATAAGCCAAGATGGGTAGATGGAAGTGGATTGAGTAGATACAATATGATGACACCTCAAGATTTTATTTGGGTTTTAAATAAAATGAAACAAGAACAATCTTGGGAACGAATAAAAACAATTTTTCCAACTGGCAATGCAGGAACTTTAGGTGGTTTATATAAGGGGTATGAAAATAAAATTTTTGCCAAAACTGGCACACTTACTAGTCATGTAGCATTAAGTGGTTTTATTATTACTAATCGAGGGAAAGAATTAATTTTTTCTATCATGGTAAACGGACACCAATCTGCAGCAGGTACCATTAGAAAATATATGGAACAATTTCTAACAACTGTAATTAACGAAAACTAATTAACGCTCAAATAATTGCTCTAAATAGTTTCCCTTGTATTCAATATAGGTAGGCTTACCGGTAGGAGTAATATTGGGCGTATTGCATTCGAACAAAGCATTCACAAGACCTGCCATTTCTTTTAGATCAAGGGTAACTCCAGTTTTGATTGATTGTTGCTTTGCCATACAGCGCACTAGCTTTTCTTTTTTGCTAAAATTGATATCGCTGTTGAAATGCTTAAATTGTTCAATCAACATTTCGATAGCATGTTTTTCATTACCCACCACAATATCTGCTGGTGTTCCTTGAATTACAAATTGATGCTGTTCATCTTTCTCAATTTGGTAGCCAATTAATTGAAGATCGGGTAATAGCTCTTCCAGTAAAACACTGTCTGATGCAGCCAAATCTAATGGAATAGGAAACAAACTTTTTTGAGTAGGGGCTTGTTTGTAATGTACTGCTTGACTATACTGTTCGTATAATACTCTTTCGTGTGCTAATTGTTGGTGGACCAATAAAAAGCCTGTTGGGGTAGTAGCAATAATATAGGTTTGTTGCAAATGCAAGTAATGTTGTATTTGAGGAATATTCAATAACCTTCCTCCAGTATAGTTTTCTTCTAAGACCGAGTCACTTGAAAATCCACCAATAGTTCCAGTAGTTTCAGTTGGCTTAAAGAAATCCTTCCAACTTTTTAATTCAGATTTATTACTTGGCTCAATAAAATGCGCTTGGTGCTTTTGAGAGAATGTTTTGTATAGACTAGAAGATACTGCAGCTTCCTGATCATTTCTTGTAAATGGTTTACTCACTGCATCTAAGCCCTGTATATCTGCATTCAAAGAAAAATCTAAAGAAGGGGCAATACTAAATTGTGCCAATGCATGTTTAACTGCCGCTTGAACAAAAGCATAGATTATTTTTTCATCCTCAAACTTAATTTCCTGTTTAGTAGGATGAACATTAATATCTATTTGAGTTGGATCTAAATCAATATATAAGACATAACTAGGGAAGCTATCTTTGGCAATCATGCCCTCAAATGCTGCATTTACTGCATGATTTAAGTAAGCGCTTTTGATAAACCGATTATTTACAAAAAAGTATTGATCGCCCCTGGTTTTTCTGGCAGTTTCAGGCTTACCTATGAATCCTGTAATATTCATGTAATCAGTTTCTTCCAAAACATTTACCAGTTTTGCATTGTAGCTATTTCCTAAAATTTGAACAATTCTTTGTTTGTGACTACCGGCTTCTAAATGATAAACTTCCTGACCATTGCTATTTAATGAGAAGAATATTTCAGGATAAGCCATTGCAACCCGAATAAACTCATCCATGATATGCCGCATTTCTGCTGCATTACTTTTCAAAAAATTTCTTCTTGCTGGAACATTGAAAAATAAATTCTTCATGCTAATGCTAGTGCCTTCTGATGCAACACATGCTTCTTGTTGAATCACTTTACTGTTCTCAACTTCCACCAATGTTCCTAATTCGTCTTCTGCTCTTTTGGTTTTCAATTCTACCTGAGACACAGCAGCAATAGAAGCTAATGCTTCCCCCCTAAAACCCATTGTTTTAATCTTAAAAAGATCTTCTATTTGACTGATTTTACTGGTAGCATGTCTTTCAAAAGCCATTCTTGCATCTTCTGCACTCATTCCCTTTCCATTGTCAATTACTTGAATCAATGCCTTGCCTGCATCGTTCACCAATAATTTAATTTTGGATGCTCCTGCATCAACAGCATTTTCTAATAACTCCTTAACCGCACTTGCTGGTCTTTGAATAACTTCTCCTGCCGCTATCTGATTAGCTATATGATCGGGTAATAAATGAATGATATTGCTCACAATAAATGTCTTTCTACGCTACTGATCTAATGAATAAAAGTTTGTAAAAATAAGATTCCTACTTCATCTTCAAAGAAGAGTTAAGTAAATTTGCACTCAAATTAAGTGAATATGCACCCAAAAGCCGCTATACAAAAGGTTCCGCGTAAATTATTACCAGCAGATTATACTGTTACAGATTGGAATGGTTTAGAGCCTTTTTTTAAAGAATTGATTGACAGGGCTATAACTAATAAGGCTGAATTAGAAGGTTGGATGGCCGATTTAAGCGAGTTAGAAGCGGTAGTAAGTGAAGATGCATGCTGGAGACAAATTAAAATGACCTGTGATACCACCGATAAAAGTTTAGAAGAGGCATTCACTTATTTCTGCATGGAAATTCAACCCAAATTGCAACATTATGCCGATGCCCTCAATAAAAAATTAGTGAATTGTCCTTTCACTGCAGATTTAGATCAAGCAGCATATCATACTTATTTGCGTTCGGTTAAAAAAAGTATTGAATTATTTAGGGAAGAAAATATTCCCATATTAGCAGAATTGAGCGTTTTGCAGCAACAATACGGAACCATTGCAGGTAAAATGACGGTTGAAGTAGAAGGTAAGGAGTATACTTTGCAACAAGCGGCTAAGTTTTTGGAAAACAGTGACAGAAAAGTTAGAGAAGCAGTTTATTATAAAATTCAAGAAAGAAGAAAACAAGATGAGCAACCCATGCACGACTTGTATAGTTCATTAATTGCAAAACGTCATCAAATAGCCATTAATGCAGGGTTTGAGAATTATCGCGACTATAAATTTAAAGAGCTGGGCAGGTTTGATTATACCAAAGAAGACTGCTTCCAGTTTCATGATGCTGTTAAGCAATACGTGCTCCCATTGGTGAATGAAATTTACAATCGGAAAAAACAAAAACTAGCGTTAGATACATTAAAACCTTGGGATACCGAGGCAGAACCTGCTGGCATAGCACCTTTAAAGCCATTTACAACAGGGGAGGAATTGTACGAGAAAACAGTAAAATGTTTTGATCAACTCAATCCTTTTTTTGCAGATTGTTTGCGCAAGATGAAAGAGATGAATCATTTTGATTTAGAAAGCAGAAAAGGCAAAGCACCAGGAGGATACAATTGTCCATTGGCAGAAAGTGGCGCACCATTTATATTTATGAATGCAGCAGGGCAAATGAGTGATGTTACTACTATGGTACACGAAGGTGGACATGCAGTCCACTCTTTTTTGGCACATCCGCTAAAACTCTCTGCTTTTAAAGAGTATCCAATGGAAATTGCAGAAGTGGCGAGTATGGCCATGGAGTTATTTAGTATGGATCATTGGCAGGCATTTTTTGAAAATGAAGCTGATTTAAAAAGAGCCAAAGAACATCAATTAGAAAGAACCATTACCATATTCCCATGGATTGCCATCATAGATCAATTTCAACATTGGGTATATGAACATCCACAACATACTGTAGAAGAAAGAACCAGCGAATGGATGCGCATTTTAAATGAGTTTTCTACTAGTAGTATTGATTATACCGGGTTAGATGAATTTAGGAAAATAGGATGGCAAAGACAGTTGCATTTATTTGAAGTTCCATTCTATTATATAGAATATGGAATTGCTCAATTAGGAGCAATTGGATTGTGGATGCAGTACAAACAAAATCCCAACAATGCTTTAGAAAATTATATGAATGCTTTGAGTTTGGGAGGCACTAAAACCTTACCTGAACTATATAGAGCAGCTGGGTTAGAGTTTAATCTAACACCAGCTTATATTAAAACATTAATGGAGTTTGTAAAGACCGAAATGGATCAACTTAAATAATTATTGCTTTATTCAGGTTTAGGTCCATTGGGAGGATTATTTCCTTGAACCGGTCTTGGCGGTCTATTTTGTTGAGGCCCTCTTGGTCCACGAGATTGTTGCGGATTATTTTGCTGCGGTCTGCGTGGCCCTTGATTAGGTCCTTGATTGGGTCCTTGATTTGGATTACGTTGAGGCCCACTTTGATTGCTTCTTTGTTGATCTCTTCTTCTTCTATCGTTTTTCTCTAACGATTTTAAACTGATTTGACCAACCAATTCAACAAATGCAGGTTCAGCTTCTTTTTGTTTGCTGTTTACAATTTCAACTGCTTGTAATTCATCCACACGCTGTCCTTGTTTATTCAAACGTTTAATTTCTTTAACCCGATCAATGGTTAAAGGATAATGCTTGGTATTATTTGGAAGAATATACCACATTAAATTTTTGAAAATATCTTTTTTGATTAAGTGTGCGGTACCCATTGCAGTATCTAATGTATCTGCATAATCAGGGAATTGTTGCAATGCGTCTAAATAAGTATCTAACTCATAATTTAAACAACATTTCAATCTTCCACACTGACCACTCAATTTAGTTTGATTGATAGAGAGGTTTTGGTAGCGCGCTGCAGTAGTATTAACGCTTTTGAAATCGTTTAACCAAGTGCTGCAACACAATTCTCTTCCGCAAGAACCAATCCCGCCTAATTTAGCAGCTTCCTGACGAATGCCTATTTGCCTCATTTCAACTTTAATTTTAAAGTCGCCAGCAAAAATTTTAATCATTTCACGGAAGTCTACTCGATCATCAGCTGTATAAAAGAAAGTTCCTTTTTTCCCATCCGCCTGAATCTCTACCTCGCTCAATTTCATCTGTAGATTCAAACTACGAGCAATAGTGCGGCTTCTAGCCAGTATTTCTTTTTCTCTGCTTTTGCTTATTTCAAAACTTTCAATATCTCTATCGGTGCTTTTACGGAGAATCTTTTTGATTTCGGGGCTAAACTCATCTACCTGTTTTTTCTTTAATTGCATTCTAACCAATTCACCGGTAAGACTCACTTCACCCACGTCAAAACCACTAACCCCTTCAACAGTTACGTATTCACCTTTCTCTAAATATTGAAGGGTAGTATTTCTAAAAAATTCTTTTCTACTGCCTTGTTTAAAGCTTACTTCAACAATTCTGCAATTGCTTTCAGGATCGCTAAAAGGCAAATTCATTAACCAATCGTGTACGTTTAAACGATTACATCCACCCGTACTACAGCCTCCGTTACTTTTACAGCCATTCGGCTTTCCCGTTCCACAAGATCCGCATCCCATATATATATAATAATAAGAAGTTCTTTAATATGTACCTATTTACTCAAAATTAGGGTTTTGTTCTGAATGATATGGTATAGTTTAATAGTGAGTGCTTGAAACAGCATTTTAGCATGTGCATTGCGTTCTATAAAATAAGCAGCTTTGTCTAGTTCTTCTATGATATATTCTTGTTGGCTAACAGAAGCAATTTTATTTAATCTTTTAGCAAAATCTTTTTCAGGAGCACCTAATTTAACTAAGTCCTCTCCAATTACTCGGATACGGATACTCTGCTCTAGTAAGTGGTTAAAATAGCGCAAAAACTGTTTTTGTTTTTCTCTCCCCATTCTACTAATCTCTTCAATGAATTTCAGTTGAGCAGCAGGGCCAGTTTTTAACATGGCATTTAACCACTCTCTTAATAATGATTGCCAATCTTCATCGGCGTGTTGCAAAAGTTGTAATGCCTCTCTATAATTCCCCTCACAAATACCAGTGATTTGTCGGGCAGTTTCATCATTTGCTTTTGCTCTTTCAATTAAAGCCTGTTCAATGTCTTTATCTTCAAGGGCAGGAATTCTTACTAATTGACATCTGCTTAAAATTGTAGCCAGCATCTGTTCTTCATTCTCTGCTACTAATAAAAAAATAGTATTCGGCGGAGGTTCTTCAATGAGTTTTAATAATTTATTCCCCTCCTTACCTAAATATTCGGGCATCCAAACAAGCAATACCTTGTATTTACTTTCAAAACTCTTTAAGCTAAGTTCTCTAATTATTTGGTTGCATTCTTCAGCAGTAATATTTCCTTGCTTATTCTCAGCACCAATACTTTGTAACCAATCGTATACATTACCATAAGGCATTGTTTGTACAAAGCTTCTCCATTCTTCAATATAATCTGCACTGATAGGTTTATCACCTGATTTACGCGGAATCACAGGATAGGTAAAATGCAAATCGGGGTGCACTAGTTTATCAGCTCTTGCATAAGCAGGTTCATTTGATATTTGGTTTGGGTGGATAAAAGTTGGCGTGGGTGCCAAAGCGGTCATTCCACCAAACAGGTCTTCTACCACAGGGGCTTCCGCTGGGAGGCTTACAATATATTGCGCAAAAGCCATTGCTAACGGAAGACCACCAGCTCCTTCTTTAGCCAGAAACAACAATGCATGGCTAAGCCTGTTGTGCTCTACCATTTCAACTAAATGTTGTTTGATGGCCTCATGGCCTATTACATCTGAAAAAAGCATTGATAAGAATAAAATAGTATACAAATAAAAAAGAGAATGTGTTAACATTCTCTTTTTACAAAAGTACTTGAATATACTACTTTACAAATTTTAATATTTCATCGCTATCAGGCTTCACTTTGCTTGGGAAGTATTGTAATAATTTACCATTTTCATCCAATAAAAACTTACCAAAGTTCCAACCAACTTCAGCATCTAATACACCGTTTTCGGTTTTAGAAGTAAGCCATTTGTAAATAGGCGCCATATCACTGCCTTTTACACTTATTTTACTAGCCATAGGGAAACTCACCCCATAGTTGGCTTTACAAAAATCTTGAATTTCACTATCGCTTCCTGGTTCCTGACCGCCAAAATTATTGGCTGGGAAACCAACAATTACTAGTTTGTCTTTATACTCGTTGTACACTTTTTGTAAAGCATCGTATTGAGGGGTATAACCACATTTTGAAGCAGTATTTACTACTAAGATTTTCTTTCCTTTAAAAGAAGAGAAATCAATTGTTTTGCCTTCAATAGATTTTACTTTAAAACTATGAATGCTATTTACCCCTGGAAAACTAAAAGCGCTTAACATAATAAATGCAGCAATAGAAAGGATATATTTCATGACTTTTTATTTATACAACGAATGTAAGTGGAATTTGTTTAGCTAAATGTTAAACGGTATAAGCGGCGGTAGCAATGCTAATAGAAGTTCCAGGTACTTGTAAGATGGCCCTACCGCAGGCTTCCAAACTAGCACCAGTAGTGATTACATCGTCTACCAATAAAATATTTTTATTTTTTAGCATATTAGGTTCAGATGCCCAAAATGCATCTTCCATATTTTTCCAACGGTTCAATCTATTTCCTTGGGTTTGGCTGGTAGTGTAAACCAGTCTACTGACCCCTTGCGTACAGAGTTTTTTAGGCCAGACCTCCATGATCCCCTCACAAATAATCCTAGCCTGGTTGTATCCACGCTGAAATTCTTTTTTTGGGTGCAGGGGAAGGGGGATTAATAGGTCTATATGGCTAAAACGTTCGCATTGACTTAATTCTCTGCCCATACATCTACCTAAAAATCGACCAGCTGATAAATTATTCTTGTATTTCAATTGGGCAATCAGGTGCTGTACCAACCCAGATTTATAAAAATAAAAGCTTGAACCAGCCGCAACAATGGGAATTCTTCCCGTAAAAACCTGCTCAATAGGGTTATTGGAACGGTCAAAAAAATGGGTTGCAGGAAGGGCATGATTACATGCTGCACAAAGAAATGCATTGTGATGAATATAGTCTGCTCCGCAACCACTGCAAATATGCGGAAAGAACAATTGCTGAAATGCATTGATGTAAGTATTGATTGGTATTGCCATAGTGTTAAACTAGACATACCTCTTCTAAAATTTAAAAGTGAAAACCGAAAATAAAAATGTTTTTTAACGGTATCGTTTAAAAAAGTTGTTGATACACTTCATCCACTCTGCTTAATGCAATCACTTGTATGGAAAATGCTTTAGGGTCAAAACTTTTCTTATTAAACTTCGAAACAATTATTTTTTCGAATCCTAATTTCTGAGCTTCCGCAATTCTTTGTTCAATTCTATTAACCGCTCTAATTTCACCATTCAATCCTACTTCACCTGCAAAGCAAATATTTTTTGGAAGTGGGTTGTCTTCATAGGAAGATAATAGTGCACATATCACTGCAAGATCTGTGGATGGATCTTCAATTTTTATTCCGCCTGCAATATTTACAAATACATCTTTTAATCCAAATTGAAAACCACCTCTTTTTTCTAAGACAGCCAATAATAGTTGTAACCTTCTTAAATCAAAACCAGTTACTGTTCTTTGTGGTGTTCCATAAACACTCGGTGTAACCAATGCTTGTACTTCAATTAATAAAGGTCGCATTCCTTCAAGTGCGGCAGCAATCGCACTCCCGCTTAAAACCTCTTCTCTTTGTGCAATCAATATTTCGGAGGGATTGGTAACCACTCGCATTCCTGCTCCACTCATTTCATATATACCTAGCTCAGATGTAGAGCCAAAGCGGTTTTTAAGCGTTCTTAATATTCTATAAGCATAATGTCTATCACCCTCAAATTGCAATACGGTATCAACCATATGCTCTAAAATTTTTGGTCCAGCTATTGCTCCATCTTTAGTAATATGGCCAATTAAAAATACTGGTGTATTGGTTTCTTTTGCAAAGCGTTGAAAAGAAGCAGCGCATTCTCTAATTTGTGTTACAGTACCAGCAGATGAATCAATTAAATTCGATTGAATGGTTTGAATAGAATCTACAATGACCAATTCTGGTTTTAACTTTTTAATTTCCTTAAAAATGATATTGGTATCTGTTTCGGTAAGTAAATAAAAATTATCATTACTAATTTTTAATCTATCTGCACGCATTTTAATTTGCTGTTCACTCTCTTCTCCACTGATATATAAAACTTTTAAATGTTTAATTAGTAGTCCGTTTTGTAAAAACAAAGTACTCTTTCCAATTCCTGGTTCTCCTGCAACCAAGACTAAACTACCTGGAACAATTCCTCCACCCAATACTCTATTTAATTCTGCATCACTGGTAACAATTCTTTTTTCTTCTTTAAAATCAATATCGCTTAAAGCAATTGTTTTATTCGTCCTTTTTTTTTCAGGATAATCTTCCCATGTTGTTTTTTCTTTTGCATCTCCACTATGAATTATTTCTTCTGAAAAAGTATTCCACTGATTACAGGATGGACATTTTCCAATCCACTTTGTACTTTCATATCCACAATTACTGCAAAAAAATGCTGTTTTAGTCTTGCTCATACATCAATTTAAAAGGGACATTTTAGGGAGAATCTTAAACGCAAAAGGGCCAACTATGCAGTTGACCCTTTTACTTACTAACCCATTAAATTCTACCACTAAATTACCAAAATAGGCCAAACTGCAAAATTAATTTTTGAAGACCTTTCCCTTTTTGAAATCTATATCTTTTTTAAAATTATATAAATCAACACTTTACAAGTGAATTAATAAATACATATAAATTAAAACTATATATAAAACTTTTGCTGGTAAGTTTTTAGAATTTCAAATCAAAGACCGGATCAATATGCTTTCAATAGTGTTATAAATCCAATAAATTTTAACAAACCTTAAAAAAACCTTTAACAATTTCTTTGCAATTAAATTTTTCGCTAATTTGGTGCCAAGCTGATTCAATGATCAGTGTTGAATTAAAAAACTAATTATGAGAAAAAAACTGCTAGTAGGGCTTTTTGCTCTTTTCTGTGTTGTGTTGGCTCATGCACAAACAACCGTGTCAGGTAAAGTTACTGACGCTGCAAACGGTACTCCGTTGGGTGGCGTAACAGTAAAAGCAAAAGGTACCGCTGTAACGGCCCTAACAGGTGCCGATGGTGCGTACAGTATTAAAGTAACATCAAGTGTTAAAACCTTGATATTTTCCTATGTTGGATTCAATGATGTAGAAGCTCCTGTAAGAGGAACTTCTGTTGACGTTGCTTTGAACTCTGCTGTATCTAATTTAAGTGAAGTAATTGTTACTGGATTTGGTGGCGCTCAAATTAAAAGAGAGGTTACCGGTAACATTGCCCGTGTAAAAGGCAAAGACATCGAGTATATGCCTACACCAAGTGTGGATGCTGCCCTTCAGGGTAAAGCAGCCGGCGTATTTGTAAACAGCCAATCTGGTAAACTAGGTCAGGCAGTAACAGTGCGTGTAAGAGGTAACTCTTCTATCAGTGCCAATAGCCAACCCTTATATGTGTTGGATGGTATTCCTATGACTTCAAATAGTCAGAGTTCTTACGGTGGTGCAACCAATCCTTTGGTTGATCTTAACCCAAATGATATTGAGTCTATTGAAGTATTAAAAGATGCATCTGCTGGAGCTATCTTCGGTTCTAGAGCTGCAAATGGAGTAATCTTAATTACTACAAAAAAAGGACGTGCAGGTAAAACTCAGGTTACTTTCAACTACCAAACTGGTGCTGCTGAAGCAACCAAGCGTTTGAAAATGTTGAATTCTGAAGAATATGCTACCCTAATTTTAGAAGGTGCTAAATACCGTGACGATTTAGATGGTACTCCTTTAAATGATCCTGATAGCTGGACCACTTATGTAAAAGATGGAGTAATGGATTATTATAGTTATGGTAACTGGTCTAAGGATCCTAAAAAAACTTATGACTGGCAAGATGCAG
This sequence comes from Sediminibacterium sp. FEMGT703S, assembly GCA_002786355.1. Taxonomy (GTDB): domain Bacteria; phylum Bacteroidota; class Bacteroidia; order Chitinophagales; family Chitinophagaceae; genus Sediminibacterium. Next base: position 129,291 of record PGCO01000006.1, on the reverse strand, counting down.
TGTTCCAAAAAGCACCATACAGACAAGCGGATATGCAAATCAGAGGTGGTACTGATAAAACCAAGTTTTTCTCTTCTTTCCAACATTTAGAGCAAACTGGTACCATGATTGGTAACGAATTGACCAGAACAACTGGTCGTTTAAATATTGACCAAAAAGTGAATGATTGGTTAGATATGGGGGTTTCTTTAAGCCTTTCTAGATCATTTAACAGACGTTTACCAGATGACAATGCATTCTCTAACCCATTACAAGCAATTGCTTTAATGCCGATGAATCCATTCACTGATCCAAATACAGGATTACCTTCAGGTGCTCCTCCCGGAGATATAAATATTCCATTGTACTATAATCCTATCTTAAGTGTTGACTATGCTAGATATACTCAGGAAGTTTATAGAACATTTGGTAATGCTTACTTAAAAGCGTACTTGGCTAAAGGGTTAACTTTCCAAACCGAATTTGGTATGGACTACTTAAGCCAGAATGAAGAAGGTTATTTCCAAACACAAACAGTAAGAAACCAAACAAGAGCTACAAGAGGTTTAGGTACTAATAGAGGTGCTTTTGTTACTAACTACAATACACAGTCTTACTTTAACTATAGTACTGTCGTTAAGAAGCATAATATCAGTGCTACTTTGGGTACTCAATACCAACAGTCTCAGGCTAAGTATAACTTTACAGAAGGTCTTGCTTTCCCATCAGATTCATATCAGAAGATTGCAAGTGCTGCTACTATCTCAAGTGGTAGTTCATCTCAAACAGATTTCCGTTTCTTATCTTATTTCTTAAGAACTAACTATACGTTTGATGAAAAGTATATCGTAGCAGCAAGTGCTCGTATTGACCAATCATCTCGTTTTGGTAGAAATTCAAGATCTGGTTTCTTCCCAGCAATTTCTGCAGGTTGGATCCTAAGCAATGAGAAGTTCTTACAAGAAAATAAAGTAATCAGCTTCTTAAAATTACGTGCTAGTTACGGTATCGTAGGTAATGCTGAAATTGGAAACTTCCCTCAGTTGGGTCTATTCTCTGGAGATGCAGGTTATGCTGGTGCAGCTGGTCAGCGTCCTTCTCAACTTAGAAACGATAACTTAAAGTGGGAAACTACCAATCAATTTGATATCGGTATAGACTTCGGTATTTTAAACAACCGTATTACCGGTGAAATTGACTACTATGTTAAAAAGACCGACGGTTTATTGTTGAATGTAAATATTCCTGCAACCACTGGTTTCAATAGCCAAATTAGAAACGTAGGTAAATTAGAAAATAGAGGTTTTGAATTTGTATTGAATACTCAAAACTTAATTGGTGCATTCAAATGGAATACCAGCTTTAATATCGCTCGTAACATTGGTAAAGTAACTGATATTCAAGGTCAAATTATTGAAGGTGGTGTCAGCAGCATGAACCGTGTTCAAGAAGGATATGCAGTGGGTGTGTTCTATACTCCTCAATATGCTGGCGTTGATCCTGCAAACGGAAATGCTTTGTTCTATTTAAATACCAAGAATGCAGATGGTTCTTTAAACAAAGGAACAACTAGTAACTATAATTTGGCACAAAGAGTAGTTGTAGGAGATCCAAACCCTGATTATATCTTAGGTATTACCAATAACTTCTCTTACAAAGGATTTGATGCATCTATTTTCTTTAATGGTGTATTGGGTAATGAGAACAATATCTATGGTATGGGTAGATACTCTTCGGCAAGTATGTTGTACGAAGACAACAACACCGCAGATCAGTTAAGAAGATGGCAGAAGCCTGGTGATATCACCGATGTTCCTCAAGTACGTTTGTACAGAGTGAATGGCTCTCAAGCAAGTAGCCGTTATATTGTAGACGGTTCTTATATTCGTTTAAGAACAGTTTCTTTGGGTTATACTTTCAATGCAAAGCAATTATCTAAGTTTAAAATCGAGCGTTTAAGATTGTATGTATCGGCTCAAAACTTGTTAACCTTTACCAATTACACTTATTGGGATCCAGAAGTTAATGCTGACTCATTTGATTCAAATATTGCTAAAGGAAACGATTTCTATACATCACCACAGCCAAGAACTATTTTATTTGGTGTGAACGTAGGTTTTTAATTAATTAATACTAACTATTATGAAAATATTAATCAACAACATGAGTAATTACTTCAAAGCAGCATTGCTTTTGGGTACAATTACCCTGGTAAGTTGCGAAAAGAGACTAGACATTGCACCAACTCAAAGTATTGCCGATAACTTAGCTTTAAATACTGAGGGCGATGTTTTAGTTACATTAGTAGGTGCTTATGATGGGGCACAAAGTGCTGCTGCTTATGGCGGCGATATCATGGTATTGAATGACTTAATTGGTAATTCAACCAATATCAACTTCACTGGTACATTTGCCGGATTATCTGATGCTTACCAAACTCAAATGGTTTCTGACAACTCATTTGCACGTGATACATGGGCTGCTTGTTATAATACAATCAATCGTTGTAACAATGTATTGTCTGGTATTGCTAAAGTAACTTCTTCAACTGCTAAACGAAATTCAGTAGAAGGTGAAGCTTTAATGCTCAGAGCTTCTATGTACTTTGAATTGGTAAGATTGTATGCAAAGTTTGTAGGAGATGGCGATTACGCTACAAATCCTGGTGTTCCATTGGTGCTAACTCCAACTGGTAATGTAACCGATGCAAACTATCCTGCAAGAGCTACTGTAAAAGCAGTATACGATCAGGTTATAGCTGATTTAACAAAGGCTGAATCTTTATTGCCTAATTCAAATGGTAACTACGTTAGCAAATGGGCTGCTGCAGCTCAGTTGAGTCGTGTGCATTTAATGGTAAGAGATTATGCTGCTGCAAGAGATGCTGCAAACCGTGTAATTACTGGAAGCGGTAAAAACTTAGCTGCTAACTTTGGTAGCAACTGGTTCACTTTCATCAATAATGCTGGTGCAACTCCTAGTGAATACCTATTCTCTTTGAAAGTAACTGCACAAGACGGTACAAATTCTCAGAATACTTATTTTGGTAGAGCAATTGGTTCTATTCCTGGTACTGCAGGAAGAAGTGATTGTAAAATCAGAAATACACATATTGCAGCTTATGAGAATGGGGATTTCAGAAAGACCTATTTTATTTTAAACGGTGGTAACAACTATACTTTAAAGCATTTAGATCGTTTTGGCGATGTAGCAATTATTCGTTTAGCTGAAATGTTCTTAACTCGCGCAGAGTGTAACCAGCGTTTAGGAACTACTATTGGTGCTACTCCTGTAGCGGATATCAATAGAATCCGTAATAGAGTTGGTTTAACTTCATTGTTAACTGTAAGTTTAGCTGATATTACTAGAGAGCGTTCATTTGAATTGGCTTTTGAAGGACATTACTTAATTGAATCGAAGCGTTTACAAACTGCAGTTGGTACACTTGCTTGGAATGATCCTAAGTTAATTTTACCAATTCCTAGAAGAGAAACAGATGTAAACAAGAATCTTGTGCAGAACGCAGGATACTAATACATCGTTCAAATAAAGAAAACCCCGGTCATTTAACATGAACCGGGGTTTTTCTTTTTAGTCACTTATTTAGTCGCTTGCGATATTTTTTGATGATGTATACGATTAAATTAGTATTACAGTTTAATCTCTTCTTCGTGTTCATTAAAGAAGCGAAACTCTACAATATGGTAGTTGGTATTGGCTTTAATACTGATTTTTGTTTTGAATTTTTTATTCCATTTTCTAATGATAGAATTGAAAAATATGCCCTTCGTTAAATGAGAATAAACAATAGGGTTTACAACTAATGTTAAATTCTTGTGAGCGTGAGAAGTTAAATAAGATAAGCGCTTTTCAATTTCATCTTCTAATAATAAGGTAGAAGTAATTTTTCCAGAGCCCTTGCAAACAGGACAAACTTCGGATGTATTAATATTTACTTCCGGACGCATTCTTTGACGCGTGATTTGCATTAATCCAAACTTAGAAATAGGTAATACAGAATGTTTAGCTCGGTCGGTTTTCATAAATCCTTCCATCGCTTCCTGTAATTTTCTTTTATTGTCTGGTAATTTCATATCAATGAAATCAACCACAATAATGCCTCCTATATCTCTCAGCCTTAATTGTCTGGCCATTTCTTCAGCAGCTTCTAGATTGGTCTGTAAAGCGTTTTCTTCCTGATTATTACTAACGCTCTTGTAGCCACTATTAACATCTACCACATGTAATGCTTCTGTATGCTCAATAATCAAGTAAGCACCACTTGGTAAATTGACCGTTTTGCCAAAAGAACTCTTTACTTGTTTGGTAATTCCATAATGATCAAATATGGGTAATCCATTTCCTTGAAATAAAGTAACTATATCTTTTTTATCTGGCGCAATCCTTTCAATATAAGCTTGCGTATCATTAAAAATGGTTTGATCGTTCACTACCACTTTGTTAAAATCGGCACTTAGCAAGTCTCTAAGAATACTAGTTGTTTTTGTTTCTTCACTTAAAATTCTGACAGGTGCAACTGCTCCTTTTAATTTTTTCTGGATGCTGTTCCAATTATCGATGATGCTTAATAAATCTTGGTGTAGCTCTGCAGTACTTTTTCCTTCTGCTGCAGTTCTTACAATAATCCCAAAGTTTTTAGGTCGGATGGCTTCTACAATTTTATGTAAACGCTTTCTTTCATCACCTGAATGGATTTTTTTGGAAACAGCTACAATTTCATTAAAAGGGGTAACCACTACAAAACGTCCTGGTAAAGAAATTTCACAGCTCAATCGAGGTCCTTTAGCAGCTATGGGTTCTTTTAAAATTTGAACAAGCACATTGGGTTTCCCATTGAGTACTTCATTGATTTTTCCTGTTTTTATTATTTCTGGCTCAGTTTGAAATTTAGAGAAATCAAAACCATTTGGATCCTTATCGTGTATAGCCAATTGTGTATACTTGATTATTGATCGAGCATAAGGACTTAAATCTGTGTAATGAAGAAATGCATCTTTTTCAAAACCTACATCTACAAATGCAGCATTTAATCCAGGAATTAGCTTTTTTACCTTGCCTAAGTAAAGGTCTCCCACAGCAAAGTTCATATCTGTACTTTCACTGTGTAGCTCCACTAGTTTTTTATCTTCTAATAAAGCTATTTCTACGCCGGTAGTACCAGCATTAATTATTAATTCTTTGTTCACGGGCTTGCAACTTTATAATACATTAACAGGAACCTAATTGCAGGGCCTGTCATCTACTTAGTCTAAACTGTGCTGCTGAAGAATGAGGAGGAGTAAAGTTGCAGAAATAAGTAAGCAGCAGCAAAAGGTAGATAAGTACTAAAAGCATTGCACCATTAGGTACAATGCTTTTAAATATGTTCAAAAGGAGAATTATTTATTCTTCTTCTTATGACGATTCTTTCTTAGACGTTTTTTTCTTTTGTGCGTCGCAATTTTATGACGCTTTCTTTTCTTACCACAAGGCATACAAAGAGATTTAAATAGTTAAACAATAATTTATTTTTTCAATTCCATGATTCGGTTGTTCAGTTCTTCTTTTGCTTGTGGAATTTTTACCAGGTCTTTTGCTTTTTCATAAAAAACAATTGCGTTGGTTTTATCTCCTTTTAGGTCATAACATTCGGCTATATGAAAAATAGCTTCAATATTGTCAGGTTCCTTTTGCACAATCAGTAAAAAACGTTCAATTGCTTTATCATATTGTCCGCTTTTTTTACCTCCAAGTGCCAGCATCATTTGCCCATATGTATTTCCAGGGTTCTTTTCTACTACTTGGCGAATCATAGTTATACCCTCCATTGGGTTACTACTAATGTTGCCAAATAGGTAACAAGAACCTAAGCCAATTCTGCTTGAATCATTTGCAGGATTGATTTTTAGGGCATTTTCTAAAAGAACTTTCGCATTGTTCGCTAACCATGTTTGCATGGCTGGATCACCAGACATCATCAGGCGGTCTAAAAACAAGCGGGCGGCAAAGGTGAGGCTTTTTTCAGAATTTTCCAACTTCGCAGCTTCCGAAGTATAATATGCATATAATTCGAACTTTCTAGCTGAGTCTAACCAGAACCTGGCCATTTCATGAAATGCGTGAATTTGCTGTTCTTTTACATCACCTCTAGTTACCGAATTTTCTAATGCGGTAAGCCTTTGGGACTGATTAGGAGTGATATCCTTCTTAGCAGCAGCTAGAATGGTTTTAAAGTCAATTTTTTGTGGTGCGTCAGCAGAATGATCATGCCCATCTCCTTCTGAATGTGTAACTGCAGTCTTATCTGGAACAGTTTTACCACCTAGATATAAAGCAATACAAAGAATTAGAGCAATGGCAGAAAGAACGTATTGTTTCTTTTTCACGTGAAGTTCAGTTTCTGCAAAGGTAACTACTTACGTTTGCTTTTTACTTCACTTATGAATTCTTTAGCAGGTTTAAATGCAGGAATAAAGTGCTCAGGTATTTCAACAGCAATATTTTTTTTAATATTTCTGCCAATTTTAGCAGCTCTTTTTTTTGTAATAAAGCTACCAAACCCACGTATATAAATGTTTTGGCCCTGAGAGAGATTTTCTTTTACTTCTTTAAACATGGTCTCAAGTGTTACCAAAACATCTACTTTTGGGATGCCTGTTTTTTCGGAAATGTTATTGATGAGATCGGATTTTCTCATTATTAATTGTTTTTATAATAAGTTTCAACTTTAAAGTAACAAAAAAAAGGTGAATTTCCCAAATAACATCCGCATTTTTTTAAGACAGTATCAAATAATTCAATTAGTTACAATTGTAAATTTGATTATATATTAAATTTTGACTTGATTACACCTCTTTCATGGCTAATAAAAATATTCCAAAACTAACTCCTACACAATGGTTTACACAACAATTGATGGGCTGGAATAAATTGTTGAATAAGCGGAAAATGCCTTGGAAAGGAGAAAAAGATCCCTATAAAATTTGGCTGAGCGAAGTCATTTTACAACAAACTAGGGTTGAGCAAGGACTTGATTATTACCAAAAGTTCATTCAAGCATTTCCAACAATTATAGATTTGGCAACAGCCAAAGACGAGTATGTCTTTAAGTTATGGGAAGGATTGGGATATTATAGTCGTTGTAGAAATTTATTATATACGGCAAGATTCATTGCTTTTGAATTGGAAGGTAAATTTCCAACTGAATATGAAGCTATTTTGAAATTAAAGGGAGTAGGACCATATACAGCAGCAGCAATTTCATCCTTTGCATTTAATTTGCCATATGCAGTAGTAGATGGCAATGTTTTCAGAGTAATAGCAAGATACTTTGGCATAGAAGCTCCAACCGATACTTCAGAAGGAAAAAAAATATTTACAGCGCTAGCACAAGAACTTTTAGATATTAAACAGCCTGGCAAGTACAATCAAGCCATAATGGATTTTGGGGCCACTGTTTGCAAACCTGCATTGCCTAATTGCGGAAACTGTGTTTTAGCCACTCACTGTGTTGCGCTTTTAAATAGCCGGGTTAATCAGTTGCCCATAAAAACAAAGACAATTGAAAGAAAAAAGCGCTGGTTCTATTACATGATATTCCATTATAAAGGGGCGATTGGTATTAAACAAAGGCAGCAGAAAGATATTTGGCAAGGGTTACACGAATTTTATGCGATAGAATCAACAACAGCCGTCCAATGGAATGAAACCATGATTTTAGCCTGGTTGAAGGATCAACTTAAATTAAACGGCGCAACTGTTTTAGCTATTTCCTCAATTTTAACTCAGCAGTTAACGCATCAACAAATTATAGGTCAGTTTATTCACGTTAAAATAAACCGACTACCAGTTCATTTAGGAGGACTTATTTGGGTAGAGGAAAAAGATATTCGAAACTTTGCTTTTCCAAGACTAATAACGGCTTATATGGAGTCTTTTCCACTTAAAAAAACCTAAAATGGTAGTTAATTAAAAAAAGGGTAATTTTAAGAAGCAGTTTACCTAAATCAAAATCATATGCGTGGCGTAAATAAGGTTATGCTAATTGGTAACTTGGGCAAAGACCCAGATATCCAACAATTAGAAGGAAATATAGGAGTAGCAAAATTTCCGTTAGCTACAACAGAAACTTATAAAGACAGAACAGGCAAATTGGTTTCTCAAACAGAATGGCATACCATCGTGCTATGGAGGGGGCTAGCTGATTTAGCAGAAAAGTATTTACACAAAGGAAGCTTAATTTATATTGAAGGAAGGCTAAGAACGAGAAGCTGGGAAGATAAGGATGGACATAAAAAATTTGCAACAGAAGTAGTTGCTGATAACCTAATTATGTTAGATAAAAGGGCAGATGGAACTGGAGGCCCTGGCTCAGGTGAACCAGATTATGAATCTCTTCCATTTTAATTGTTGCAGAAACGATATTTTTGCTTCTTAATCAAAACCCTTGGCTTTGGATTATTATCCTATTAACGACTTAATTTTATCTTTCAATTTATTAGCGGCATTGCAGGCACAGGGCACTACCATTTTGATTATGGTACTTGCACTGTTGTTTTTTTTATCTTTTGTTTTATCAGGAGCTGAAGTAGCTTTTTTTTCACTAACCCATAAAGACATTAATCTTTTAAGATCAAAACAAATACCGCCCTATCAGCGGATTGTTGATTTATTAGAAGAACCTAAGTCATTTTTAGCTTCACTATTAATTGCCAATAGCTTTGTAAATATTGCGATTATTATTGTCTCTAATTTACTGATTGATAATTTATTCAATTTTGAACAGTATGGTGCTGCTTGGGTAGAATTTATCATTAAAGTAGTTGCAGTTTCATTTATGCTCGTTCTGTTTGGCGAAGTGATGCCCAAGGTATTAGCTACTCAAAACAATATTCGTTTTGCAAAAGATTTCGGAGGTATTATACAGGCAATGACTTATTTGTGTTCAGGCTTTGGTAAAAAATTGGTTAAATATTCCGATCGGTTAGAACGTGTCTTAAATAACAAAAATGGAAATGCATATAGTTTGGAAGAATTGGACCATGCTATTGATATTACTACCGATAATACTGCATCAGAAAACGAAAAAAATATTTTAAAGGGCATTGTAAAATTTGGAAATATATCTGTAAAGCAGGTAATGAAAACCAGGGTAGATGTTCATGGAGTAGACGAGGAAATTGCATTTAATGAATTATTAGATGTAGTAAGAGAATTGAATTATAGCAGATTGCCGGTATATAAGGAAGGGTTAGACCATATTACAGGTATGATCCACACAAAAGACTTACTTCCTTATTTAGATGAGCCGAACGACTTTAATTGGAAGACATTGGTAAGGCCACCATTTTTTGTGCATGAACAAAAAATGATTGAAGATTTATTGCAAGAATTTCAGTTGAAGCGAATACATTTTGCAGTTGTGGTAGATGAGTTTGGTGGAACCAGTGGAATCATCACATTAGAAGATATTTTGGAAGAAGTTATAGGTGAAATTAAAGATGAGTTTGATGAAGAAGACGCTGGCTACAAGAAGTTAGATGATTTCAATTATGTTTTTGAAGGCAAAACCATGATTAATGATGTTTGTAAAATCATGAATATAGATGCTAGCACTTTTGAAACACAGAGAGGTGAAAGTGATTCTTTGGCTGGGTTGGTATTAGAAATTGCAGGAGAAATACCCCAGGTAAATCAGGTTATTCCAACAGATGAATTTGATTTCACTGTATTAGAAGTAGCTAAGAATAGGATTATAAAAGTGAAACTGACAATAAAAGAGGGAACAGATGAATAAAATTTTGTTAGGCTTAGTGTTGATTGGCCTACTATTTCTGTATGCATGTAACAGTGTATATACTCCCAAGCAAACAGGCTATTTTAAAATTGAATTTCCCAAAAAAGAATACCAATTATTTCAAGAACCAGGCTATCCATATAGTTTTGAATATCCAGTTTATGCAAAAGTGACCAAGGACAGTACATTTTTTGGAGAAACGGCAGAAAATCCTTGGTGGATAAATGTTGATTTTCCACGGTTTAGCGGAAGAATTTATATCAGCTATAAACAGATTGGAGCCAAAAATAACTTTGACACTTTAATTAGACACGCGTTTACCTTAACAGGGAAACACACTTCAATTGCGTATTCCATTGATGATTCTTTGTTGGTCAATCCCAATAAAGTTGAAGGAGTATTTTTTAGGGTAGGAGGAAATGTTGCTACTGCAAATCAATTTTTTCTAACCGATTCAACCAAACATTTTTTACGAGGTGCTTTGTATTTTGATGCAACACCTAATGAAGACTCGTTGAATATTGTAAACCAGTTTTTGATAGAAGACGTTAAACACTTAATCAATAGTTTTACTTGGCGCAAGCAGCTTTAGCATAATCGGAGTACCTTTAAAAATAAGATTGTATACATGATAGCAATAGACCATATTCTCATAAGTGATGAAGTAGTAGAAGAGCATTTTGTTTGTGATCTTACTAAGTGCAAAGGAGGATGTTGTGAAGATGGAGACGCTGGTGCTCCAATGGAAAAATGGGAACTAGAAAAATTAGACCAATATTTTCAGCAAATTCTGCCGTATATGACAGAAGAAGGCAAGGCAGAAGTTGAGCGGGTGGGCAAATACACGTATGATCGAGAATTTGGTTGGGTTACCCCAACTATAAATGGGGGCATTTGTGCTTATGGCAAAAAAGATGCAACAGGAACAATTATCTGTGGAATTGAACAAGCGTATAATGATGGTAAACTAGATTGGAAAAAGCCCTTGAGTTGTCATTTATTTCCAATTCTGATAAGGAAAAGTAAAAGAGACCCTGATGTAGAATATGTTAACTACCATCCGAGAGAAGATTTGTGTAAGCCTGGATGTAAGCTGGGGAATAAACTAAAAGTGCCAGTGTATGTTTTCTTAAAAGATGCATTGATCAGAAAGTACGGGGAAGAATTTTATGATACATTGGCTGCTACTGCTGCCGAAATGAAAAAGAACAAAAATGAGTAATACTGCTGCAACCTTTATAGCCAAGAGTACCATTAAAGCTGCCGACTTAGAGCATAGAAGAAAAATCAACTTCAATATTGGAAAGTATAATGCAGTAGTTCCAATTGGTAAAAAACAATTTATCAATGTAATGCAGGCAAGGGAAATAGCAAAGAATAAAAAGTGGGAAGCAATTGAGCATTTAGATCAATATTTAATTCAGTTTGAAGAAAAAATTAGCGCAAGAGGAGCAAAGGTTTTATGGGCAGAAACAGCGGAAGAAGCGTTATCTCAGATAGGAGCTATTTGTAAGGAAAAGCAATGCAAAACGCTTGTGAAGAGCAAAAGCATGGTTACCGAAGAAATTCATTTGAATAATTACCTTGAAAAAAACGGAATAGAGAGCGTTGAAACCGATTTGGGAGAATATATCCAACAGTTAGATGGAGAAGCGCCATACCATATTGTAACTCCAGCAATGCATAAAAGCAAAGAAGACGTAGCACGTTTATTTGCAGATAAATTAGGCGTTCCAGGTGGACTGAGTCCGGAAGAACTCACTTTAGTAGCTAGGCAAAAGCTAAGAGAAAAATATGTACAAGCAGAAATAGGTGTAACTGGAGCAAACTTTATTTTGCCTGATATTGGGGCAATCGCAATAACTGAAAATGAAGGCAATGGAAGATTGAGTTGCGCTTGGCCTAAAACCCATATAGTAATTGTAGGAATAGAGAAAGTAATACCCTCTGTGCACGATTTGGCTTTGTTTTGGCCCCTACTTTCTACTTATGGCACCGGACAGAAGGTAACAGTATACAACACCATTATTTCAGGGCCAAGACAGGCAAACGAAACAGATGGTCCTGAAGAAATGATTGTGATTTTGCTAGACAATGGAAGGACCAATTTACTAGCCAATAAAACAGCAAGAGAAGCATTGTATTGCATTAGATGCGGAGCTTGTTTAAATGCTTGTCCAGTATATAAAAACATTGGCGGCCACGCTTATGATACAACCTATAGTGGTCCAATTGGAAAAGTCATTACTCCTTATTTAAAAGGATTAGATGAATACAAGCATTTAAGTTATGCATCTTCTTTATGCGGTAATTGCACAGAAGTTTGCCCAGTAAGAATCAATTTACATGAGCTATTATTAGATAACAGACACGAAGCAGTTGTACAAGGTAATAGTAGTTTAGCTGAGCGTATCGCCTGGAAGGTTTGGAAGACAGCAAGTATGAATAGAACATTGATGAATGCAGGGAATGGTAAAATGAAAAACTGGGTGGTGAATAAAGTATTTCAAGGTTGGACTGCACATAGATCCGAATTAGATTTTAGCACTAAAACCTTTAATGAATTATGGAAAGAAGCCAATAATGAATAAAATATATGTTGGCAGCTAATCCCTTATTAATCTATACTGACCAGCAATCCACTCGTTTAGCATATATCATCTCTACCTTATTTCAAGGGCAGGCAGATATTACTTATGATTTGGCGCATTTTAAAGATTATACTGGACTGCGCATCAATTATTCTTCCACTGAAATTATAGGTGTTAATTGTCATATTCACCCACATGGTATTTTAATTGAACATGATATAAAGCCTCAAATAATCAACATTTTTGAGTGGAAAAATAAGCCTGCTTTTTTTGAAACAAGTGGTAGTATTCCATTTGATTTATTTGCTGCATCTTTTTATTTAATTACGCGTTATGAAGAATGGCTTCCTCATCAAAAAGACCAATATGGCAGATATCTGCCAGAACAATCTTTGGCATATCAAAATGGTTTTTTACAATTTCCTTTGGTTAATTATTGGTTAGCTGAATTGACAAAAGAATTGAATATTGATATCGCATATCACTATTCTTTAAAGCCTAGTTATGATATTGATATCGCATACAGCTACTTACACCATCTTAGCACTCGGAATATATTCGGATACTTTAAGGATTTGTTGAATTTTAAATTTACGCAGTTGGCAGAACGTTTACAAGTATTAGCTGGCGTTCAAAAAGACCCCTATGATATTTATGACTGGCTTCATTTGCTCCACGAAAGTTTAGAACTGAAGCCTTTGTATTTTTTCTTGGTTGCTTCAAAAAGAAATTCACTGCATAAAAATATTTCACCTGGAACAGTAGCTATGCAAGCCTTGATGATTGAGCATTCAAAAAGGTATACTGTAGGTTTACATCCATCTGTAGTTCAAAATAATACTGAGCAAACTTTACAGAAAGAAAAAAAATTATTAGAAAATATCATCGAACAACCTGTTAAGCATTCTAGACAACATTATATTCACTTGAAATTCCCTGAAACCTACAAAGCCCTTGTAGATTCAGGTGTTGAAGCTGATTACTCAATGGGTTATCCGCAAATAAATGGTTTTAGGGCTTCCTATACAAAACCCTTTAACTGGTTTAATTTAGCTACTAATCTTCCTACTTCATTAGTGGTTTATCCATTTTGTTATATGGATGCTACAGCCATTTTTCACGAAAAGAAAACGGTAAGTGAAGCAGCTAGAACCCTTGATCAATTTTATGCCTTATACCAACAATACGGCGGGGTTTTTATTCCAATTTTTCACAATAATTTTTTAACGAACCAGCCTGCATTTATAGACTGGAGAAATTTGTATGCCGACTTTTTATTGAAGCACTGCACAAGATGAATTGCAAAAGGATAACTTGATTAAACCCTATATTGTATACGTATTCAATTTAGGCTTTTGAATCAATTTTGGTTTGTTGTTGAGCTTTTTGTTTTTTCAAACTTTGGTTAACCATATAAACCCCAATTATCGTAATTGTTGATCCAATAATAATTTCCTTGGTAAGTGGCTCATGAACCAAATAAGAGCCAATAACAATAGCTACAATTGGGTTTATATAAGCATATAATGCAGCAACAGATGCTTCTAAATGCTTCATGGTATACAAGAATGCAACTACAGCAATCAAAGAACCCATCACAACTAAATAGGCAATTGCATACCAGGTTTGTGCTGGAAATTGCGAAAATGGAATCAAATTGTTGGTTACACCTGCTGTCATGAATAATATTAGGGAAGCAAAAATCATTTCCCATCCAATGGCATAATAGGGATTTATATTGATTTGCTTTCTTGCTATAATGATGGTGCCAAAACTCCAGCTAAGCATTGCAATAACGGAAACAAAAATACCTATCCAGTAGTTAGGACTTTGGTTATGAAATGCATTGTCGTAAAACACTATCGCAATACCACTAATACCCAAAAGAATACCAATAAAAGTAAATAACCCAATTCGGGTATTCTTAAAAAGTATTTTTTCAATAATCACAACACTTAATGGATAAAGGGCTGCAATTAGAGCAGCCAATCCGCTTGAAATATATTTAACACCCACAGTAGCCAATCCATTGGCAAATACAAATAAAAGCACAGACATGCCCGCTAGCCAAACCATTTGCTTTAAACTGGGAAGCTTTTCTCCTTTTAATAAAAAGAAACCAGCAAATAAAGTACCGGCAATTAATTGTCTAGTGGCAGATACTTGTAAAGCAGGTGCATTTTGAACTGCATACCTGCTTGCAACCCAACTGGTACCCCATACAATACTGGTTACGGAGAGTGCTAAATAAGCTTTCTGTTTAGTGGTCAATACAATTAGTGTTTAAAATGTCTAGTGCCGGTCATCACCATGGCTAATTGGTTGTTAACGCAATATTCTACACTGTCCTTATCTCTAACAGATCCTCCTGGTTGAATAAAGGCTTCCATGCCAGCTGCATGTGCTATTTGAACGCAATCATTAAATGGAAAGAATGCATCTGAAGCCAATACTGCTCCCTTTAATTCAAAATTGAATTGCTTGGCTTTTTCGATAGACTGACGCAATGAATCAATTCTACTTGTTTGACCACAACCCTTACCTACTAATTGTAAATCCTTCACCAATGCAATCGCATTACTCTTTAAATGTTTGCAAATGATATTCGCAAAAGCAAGGTTTTCTTTTTCTGATTCAGTACAAACTCTTCCACCTACTTCTTCCCATTTTTCAAAGTTGCAATTATCTGTGTCTTGGATAAGTGTGCCATTCAAAATAGATTTTTGCATGGCTGTAGTTGTATAATCTTTTTGATTCAACTGTAATAAAATTCTGTTCTTCTTACTTTTTAAAATAGTTAAAGCGGCTTCATCAAATGAAGGTGCAACTAATACTTCAAAGAATATTTCGTTAATAGCTTCTGCTGTTGCTGCATCAATGGTATTATTACAAACTAATACGCCGCCAAAAGCACTTTCAGGATCGCCGGCCAATGCTGCATCCCAAGCTGCTTTTACAGTATTTCTTGCAGCAACTCCGCAAACATTGGTATGCTTAATGATAGCAAATACTGCTTCGTTGTAATTACTAAAATCAGTAATTAACTGAATAGCAGCATCAACGTCTACTAAATTATTATAAGAGAGTTCTTTTCCGTTTAGTTGTGTAAATACTTTAGTTAAGTCTCCCTTAAAGCTGGCTTTTTGGTGTGGGTTTTCTCCGTATCGTAACACCTGTTCTGCTCCTGGATTAAAATAATTGCTGATGGCAATATCATAATGCATCACTACTTCGAAAGCTTTTGCTGCAAAAGACTTTCTCTGTTCAATACTTGTTTCTCCTTTTTGACTAATCAATAAAGCTTCTAATTCAGCATAGCTATCTTTTGCTGCAATAACGGTTACATCTTTAAAATTCTTTGCAGCAGCACGAATCATGGAAGGCCCACCAATATCAATTTTTTCGATAATCAACTTTTCTTCGTTGGTGCTTTTAAGGGTCTCTTCAAATGGATACAGATCTACAATAACTAAATCTATTTCTGGAATTTTATATTCCATCATCTCCTGCAAATCTTGCGGCTCATATCTTCTACCTAAAATGCCTCCAAACACTACTGGATGTAAAGTTTTAACCCTACCACCTAAAATGGATGGATAAGTGGTTAAACTTTCCACAGGCACACAGTTGATTCCTAGATTTTCTAAAAATGTTTGGGTACCCCCAGTGGAATAAATGGTAATACCTAAAGATTGTAATTGACGTGCAATAGGTTCTAGACCATCTTTGTAAAAAACTGAAATCAGTGCAGAATTAATTTTTTTTTGCATAAGTTTTGCTTTCAGCCCTAGGGCAGTTTAATGGGGCAAAAGTTAGAGATTGAACTCAAAAGCACCCTGCTCGGGTACTGAATGATGGCGCAAATGTAAGCGCTCTGCCTCTTTTTTCCATAGCTGTATTTTCCACAAAGGGTTACTACTGTCAAATACTAAGACAACTTTGGGATAAAGAACTGCTATTGTTGATAAGGAAAGGTTTTTAACACCTGATACTACTATCAAATCAACTTTTGGAACCATATATAAGTCTGGGAATAATAGTCTAGGGTGGATTAATAAAACAGTTTTATTGGGTCCTATAATAAAAGATTCTTTAATATAGGTTTTTGTGTAACTCAATGAATTTCCTGCTCTATAAAGTGTTCTGGTGGGACTGAGATAATTATTTTTTAAAATACTGTTCCGCTCTAATGCAGGGTTTCCAATATACCGATGCCCCAATCCCTCAAAAATATCTATAGATGTATATTTAGGCGCATGATATACCATTATTTTTTGCTGCTGTTTGTAAACTGAAATACTCAATGACCGAATGGCTATAAATGCAATTAATCCTAGGCAAGCAGCAAACAAAGCAGCCATTTTTTTTTCGGCAATAAAATAGGCTAGAAATAAAATGAATAGATATAAACAGATGGTTTGAAGCAACGACACTTGAATGTATTCGGTTAGCGCAAAGGGGAGGCTTGCGCTATTTTGTATGAAGCCATTTAATTGTACAATCAACCATTCTGTTATTGCGCCAATTGGTTTTGCAAGAAAACTAAGAGGCGCAATCGCTAATAACCCAATCAATAAGTAAAGGATTAATCCAGAAATAGGAACTGCTATAAAATTGGTGAATAAAAATAGATTAGGGAAGCTATTGAAATAATAGAGCAGCATTGGAAGTGTTAATAATTGGGCTGCAATAGTTACGCTACATAATTGCCAGCAATGGCGGAGTATTTTATTTTCTAGATAAAGACATTTCTCGATTGGCTTCGAAAAAACAATAATGCCAATTACAGCTGCATAGGATAACTGGAATCCAATATCCCATAAAAAAAGTGGGTTGAGCAATAGTAGGCAGAATGCTGACGCAGCAAGGGTATTCATGATTTGGTTGGGTCTATTTAGTTGATCTCCCAGTATTAAAAAACTAAACATTACTGCAGCCCTTAAAACGGATGCACCCGCACCCGTTAATAAAGTAAAGCCCCATAAAATCAGCAAGATGATTCCCCTTTTTAACCATTGTAGTTTTTTTAATCGATTCATGGGTTTAAATAACCAAAGTAAGAGCGCGTAAATCATTCCAAGATGCAATCCACTAATCGCTATGATATGAATCACACCTGTATTACTATAAGCATTCATCAATTCTTTGTCTAGGTTTTTTTTATAACCTATCAGCAATGCTTCTGCTACACTTCTCTCTTTCGATAACTGTATGTATTTTTCTAAAGTGTTTAATACATAATCTTTTGCCTTGTTTAAAAGTGATGTAGATAAAGGCAAAGGGGTATGATCGAGAATTTTAAAAGTAGATGGAGTTAAGTAAACCTGATGAAATATTTTTTGTGATGCCGCATATTCTTTAAAATTAAAACCCCCTGGATTATTCGCATTCGAAATGGGTATTGGTTTTTTCAATAATTGAATGCTGGTTCCTGCTTTCAATAAATGAATATTAGTAGAAGGATTAAAATAAATCAACAAAATGGTCTCTCCCATTGCAGCAGTGGCTTGGTAACTATTGGCCTTTTTGATAGGTGTTTCTAACAATAGAACTTTTGATTGAATTTGAATCTTCGGATGGGTACTCATTTGAAATATTGCTATTCCTACACAAGTAAAAACAAGTAATACTGCTAATCCACTGATCCATCTTTTATTAAAATAATCTTGAGAACTAAGCTGATTGATTAAAAGCCAAGTGATCAAGAATCCGCTTGAACAAAGGCCAAGCAACCATTGTGGGATGGATACATATTTACCCAAAACGATACCAGCTATAAGTGCGAGGGTAATTCTGGTTAAGGTGAATTGCCACCAACTTTTCTCTTTAAAAATAGTTGCCATGGAATAAACCTAAATAAAAAGGCTGCAGTTTTTTGCTGCAGCCTCAAAATCAGGTATTAATACCTTATCTACTCAGGTTCATACTACGCTCTTTGTAAAGCGTTCTGAAATAAGGATCTCTTAAGTCTTTAATAAAGCGAATGGCTTCACCTGTGCTCTTCATTTCTGGTCCTAGTTCTTTGTTTACGCCAGGGAATTTATCAAAACTAAATACGGGTTCTTTAATGGCATACCCTTCTAGTTTTTTCTCCATGGTAAACTCAGACAACTTAGCAGCACCCAACATTACTTTGGTAGCAATATTTAAATAAGGAATTTGATAGGCTTTCGCAATAAAAGGAGTGGTTCTAGATGCACGAGGATTTGCCTCAATCACATATACTTTACCATTTTTAATGGCAAATTGGATATTGATTAATCCCTTGATATTTAATGCACGTGCAATCTTTTCTGCATAAAACTCCATGGTCTCAATCACCAATGGCGTTAAATTAAATGCAGGCAAAACTGCATTACTGTCTCCGCTATGAATACCTGCAGGCTCAATATGTTCCATTACGCCCATGATATGGAATTCTTCTCCATCAAAAATGGCATCCACTTCAGCTTCTTGACATCGGTCTAAGAAATGATCAATTAAAATTTTATTTCCTGGAATATGTTTCAATAAACTAATGACCGCTTTCTCTACTTCTTCATCGTTAATCACAATTCTCATACGCTGCCCGCCAATTACATAGCTAGGTCTAACCAAAACGGGGTAACCCACTTTGTTAGCTACTTCAATGGCTTCTTCAGCATTGTATGCAGTACCGTATTCAGGATAAGGAATATTTAATTCTTTTAATAAATCACTAAAACGACCCCTATCTTCAGCAATATCCATGTTCTCGAACGAAGTACCTACGATTGTAACACCCTTCTCATGTAAACGTTTGGCCAGCTTCAGGGCGGTTTGACCGCCAAGTTGAACAATCACTCCATCTGGCTGCTCTAGTTCTATGATTTCCCACAAATGCTCCCAAAAAACAGGCTCGAAATACAATTTGTCTGCCATGTCAAAATCAGTGGAAACTGTTTCTGGATTACAATTCACCATAATGGATTCGTAACCACATTCTTTAATAGCTAAGAGGCCATGTACGCAACAGTAATCAAACTCAATTCCCTGTCCAATGCGGTTAGGGCCGCTACCCAAAACAATTATTTTTTTCTTTTTAGAAGGGATCGATTCGTTGGAGTTGAGTGTAGGGTTCATTTTTTACAAGAATTCTGCAAAATTAAGGTTAAGGGGCTATTAGTTGAATAATTTTTTTGTTACAGCCTAGAATAACCTGAACCATTGAGTTTAATTGTAATATATTAATTTTGAATCATTCAGCACTTAATGCCAATGAAGAAAAGCTTAAAGATCACGGTCATCTTGTCTAGTATTTTACTTGGACTAGTTTTAATGATTATTATTTTCATCTCTCCTATATCAAAATATTTAATTGAAAAATATAGTGAAGCATACACGGGCCGAAAAATTCGAATGGAGGAGTTAAGTATCAATATATTTAATGGAAGCATTACAACAAAAGGACTGATTGTTTACGAAGCTAAATCTAAGCACCCATTTTTCAAGGCTGATACTTTCAATCTAAATATCGCTGTGTATAAACTATGGGTAGACAAGTATGAGATTACTTCTGTAGAATTGTCTAATCCCTATTTACAAGTCGTACAAAAAGGCAACAAGTTTAACTACGACGATTTAATGAATCGATTTTTTGCAGAGGATACCACTAAAAAAGTTGACAAAGAACCAGTTAAATATTGGGCTAGAAATATTCAAGTAAATAATGCAACCATTCTGTATACCAATACCAAGCCATCAACGAATATTAAATTAATCAAAGGTTCAGTGCAAATTCCTTTGATTGCCTGGGATGACCCTATTTATAAAATACAAACTGCATTTGATTTATCAACGGGTGGTCGCAGTAAAGCCTTATTGCATTTTAATACCAACACATTTGACTATAAAGCCAAAATAGATATTGACCAATTGAGTATTGATTTTTTATATCCTTATTTAAAAGATTATATGAAGGTAAAATCTTTAAAAGGTTTAATCAATACCAATCTATGGTTAACTGGCAATGCCAATCAACCTACTGCCATTGCTTTATCTGGATCAATTAAAGCAAATAATTTTGCTATTGTTGATGCAACCAATGAATTGCTAACAGCCATTGATGAAACCAATGTGCTGATTGATACCATCAATACGGCTAAAAACCGATACAACTTTAGATCCATTAGTATGGATCATCCGTTTTTTAGATTGAGTATGTACGACAAAGGCTTTAATTATGAGCGGATCATGACCACTCCATTGGCCATGTCTGGCGATACTTCATCCACCGTATACTCCATGTGTTCTTAATGATGTCGGGTTATATACAAGAGATTGTGAGAAAATACGACGTCAATAATTATCAGATTAATCAATTTAGAGTAACAAGAGGCCAGTGTATTTTCACTGATTTTACCCACGGAGACAAGTTTAGATATGTCTTAGATTCTATGACTTTAAGCAGCGACAGATTAAGTAGTGCCAATCCTTTTTTAATGTTTAGTGTAAAATCAAGATTGAATACTTCTGGAAAAATGAGCGGTACATTAAAAGTAGACCCTAAACATTATCAAGACATCGTGATTGATGCATCTATTAAAGAATTACTGATTACCGATTTTAATCCATATTCAAAGTATTATGTAGCTACGCCTTTTTTAAATGGAACGATTTCTTACGAAAACCAAACCACCGTATTGGGCGGCAAATTAGACAGCAAAAATATTTTAGACATTCGTCAAATTAAAGCAGGTAAAAAAGTGAAGAACAGTACTGCTATGAATTTGCCTGTTAGATTGGCAGTGTCACTGTTGAAGGATGTAAAGGGAAATATTCATTTAGACATTCCGGTTAAAGGGAGTTTAAACGATCCTAAATTTAAATGGGGTAGAGTAATTTGGGGCGTACTGAAAAATTTGGTGATTAAAGCAGCAACTGCGCCATTTAGATTGTTAGCGAATTTATTTGGTGGAAAGGAAGAAGACTTTAAAGAAATGCAATTTGAGTATACGCAAACCGATATAATGCCTAATCAACAAACGGTATTAGATCGCTTGGCTAAAATTGCCATTGACAAACCCGAAATCAAAATTGAGTTGACGCAGGTTACTAATATTTTAGATGAAACTGAAGCCATTGCAGTATACCAAATGAAGCAAAAATATTTGGGTATTAACAATGCCATACCTGCACAAGAATTGAAACGCCGGACCGACAGTATTAGCAACAACGACTCATTATTTGTAAAATACCTTGTTTCCAAATTGCCGAATGCACAAGGGCTTCAATCAACCGAAGAAAAATCTGTGCAATTGATCGGCAGAGAAAAAATCATCCCTGAAGTGCATGCATTAATGGACAAACGAAATGCAGCTGTCATGCAATATTTGGTAAACCAGAAAAAAGTACCTTCAACCAGTATTACCATTTCAAATACCAAAGAATTGAATCAATTACAAAAAAGCGCGCCTCCCAAATATGTGATTAACGTAGCTTCTAATGAATAAACGAAACCATTGATATGAAACAATTTAGCATTATCCTATGCGCTTGCTACTTGATTGCTTGCGCCAGCCCCAAAGTATTAGATGTATCTACCGCTCCGGAAGCTGATTTTACTAAATATAAAACCTATTCATTTTATGAATTAACAGCCATGGGTGATACCATTACGGAAGGATTTAATGAAAGAGTTGGGTACTTAAAAAAAGCTATTGCAGCTGAAATGGATCAGCGCCAGTTTAAGCAAGTAAAAACCAACCCAGACCTCTTAATCAATATTGGAATTGCTATTAAGTTAGAAGTACAAACCAGGCAAACTGATTGGCAAACCGATGGCCGAATGAAGTATATGGGTCAGCGCAATTACAAATGGCAATCGGAGGAAATAGAAGTAGGAAGGTATCGTAGGGGAGCTTTCACGTTGCATATAGTAGATGCCGCTAAGAATCATATGCTTTGGACGGCAACCATTCGGGGATCATTGCCTGATGATACTACTAAAGTGCCTGCTTTTGCACAAAAGGCGGTGACTGCTATGTACAAACAGTTTCCGGTTCCTGCAGTTCAATAATAGCTTTTTTTAGAATAGCATTATTTTACTTCACACAATTCCTCCCAACGCGAAGTATAGCGAGGGCTGCGTAACTCTTGCCGCATTTTCCAATTTCGTTGAGTGCCTGCAGTAGCAAATTGAATCATATCATTTCGCATAGCAAAATTGATATTATCAATGGTGCTCATGAGTAGTCTATTTTGTTGAGGTGCTTTTTGTGCAAACAAATTTCCTTGCACCGATTCATCTGGAACAATGCTGCTTAAAATCACGCCTGCTTTTTTATAGATGCATCCTTCTTCAAAGAGTTGGTCTACCAGTTCCACTGCAGGTTTAATGAGTTCATTGGTAGCAGCTGTTGCAAGGGGCAAATGAACGTATCCACCTACGCTATTGCCATGCCTGAATTTTCCGCCATTGTTTTCTTGCTTAGGTACCACAAAAACATAAATCACAGAAGCGGCACTTTGTTGTCTTCTTAATTTTTCTGCAGCCCTAGTAATATAAGTAGCAATAGCTTCTTTAATATGTTCTTTGCTGGTTACATTTTTACCAAACATACGCGTAGTAGCAATCATTTTTTTATTGAGCAGTGGGTCTTTCATTTCAATACTCTTGATGCCGTTTAATTCTCTCAGCAATCGTTCTCCTACAATACCTCCCATATTTTTTTGCACCCATGTAGCGGGCATGCTGCGTAAGTCGAAAGCGCTATTTATATTGTATTTGCGCAATTTTTCTGCATACTGCCTACCCACACCCCAGATATCTTCAACAGCAGTTCGTTGCAATGCATCTGCTATTGTTTCTGGTGAATCAAGTACCATGATGCAATTGGTAGCTGCTTTATTTTTTTTAGCTAATCTGTTGGCCACTTTACTCAATACTTTAGTGGGCGCCACACCAATGGATACTTTAATGCCGGTCCATTGCTCTACGGTATCTTTTAAGTGGAGCGAAAACGCCGCCAACTGTTCCCCTGCAATATGATCAAGCGTAATAAAGCATTCATCCACCGAATACACTTCTACCGAACCAGCGGGCAAGAGTTGTCGCAGGGTTTCCATTACACGCCAGCTAAGATCCCCATACAAATTGTAGTTGGAAGAAAAAGTATGAATGCCTTTTTGTTCAATCAATTGCTTGGCCTGGAAATACGGTACGCCCATGGCTACGCCTGCTTGTTTTGCTTCGTCGCTGCGCGATACAATACAGCCATCGTTGTTGCTGAGCACCACTACGGGCGCGTCTTGTAAGGCAGGCAAAAAAAGTCGCTCGCAAGAACAGTAAAAACTATTGCAATCAATAATCCCAATCATATTTGTTTGAGTAATGATGACGTTCTTAAATAATTATACTGCATGGATTGAATAAGTAACCACTCCCCACACTTGTGCACGTTCATCAAAACCGCTTAGTTGGATATCCGAAAACTTTTTGTTCTCGGCTACCAGCGTTAGTTGATTAAAATTTTTATGCAACCTTCTTACCAATAATTCTCCGTCTAAAATGGCGATGATGATTTTACCACTTACGGGTTTAATGCTTCGGTCTACTACCAGGGTATCTCCGCTAAAAATACCAGCACCCGTCATGGCATCGCTGTTCATCCTAAAGAAAAAAGTAGCCGGCTTATTGTGTACCAACTGTTCGTTTAAGTCGATGCCTCGCTCCATATAGTCGTCGGCAGCAGCCCCAAATCCAGTGGCGTTGGCAGTGGGTACTTCCCATTGCGTGTATTGCTTAGAGCCTTTGTAGGCGGCCCCGTACCCGATTTCCCCATCCATAAAATAAATTTTTAATTACTAAATAATTTAGTAAATTTATACTAAAATAGTTATCAATTAAATTTTTGTTTATGCAGGCAGGATATGTTTTGAACAACGCTCAACAGCCCTATATTACTAGCGAAAGGGAGCAATATTTGCTAATGGCGTATCCTCATTTTGCAGAGGATCAACAGAATCGGCTACCGATTGAAATAGCGGTATTTGAAGCCACCGAACAAATGGAAGAAACCATTATCCGTTGGATGCATCGAATCATCAGTAATAAAGAACAATTCACTATTCAAATAGCCCAACAAATAGATGATGCCACTGGCCAATTGCAGGTGCGCATTGCAGATACTACCCCTTTTCAGCAACTGTCTGCTCAATTAAACGTAGTGAGTCAATACATCAGCAGTTACCAATGCAAGGAAATTTATTTTCATGTAAGACCTTATTTACGCAGTAATCAGCCTTGTTTTGCAGCTTTATTTACCATTAAAGAATTGGTATTAATGCGCAAGCGTTATGAACAGGATGATTATCGTCAAGTAAATGTATTTGCTCTAAAACCCTGATTGATGCCCGTGCTTTGAATACTTAGCTTTATTTTCGTTGAAACTAGCAACGTTTAATGGAATCAGTTATAGCAGCAATTGAAGCACTTTGTCGGCAAGTATTAAACCTAACTCCCGACCGAATAGAAAAGCTACCGCAGAGTGGAAGCGACCGAATTTATTTTAGGTTATATACAGGTGAGCAAACATGTATAGCCACTTATAATATTAATACAAAAGAGACTGCCACATTTGTATACTTCAGTAAGCATTTTAAACAGGCTAATTTACCCGTTCCAGCCATTTTAGGCGTGAATGAAACCAATACCATTTATTTGCAAGAAGACTTGGGAACCGATTCTTTGCTGAATAAATTAGAGGCCCACGGACATGGGGAATATGCTTATCAATTGTTTCAACAAAGTTTGGCGCAATTAGCCAAAGTGCAAGTGTTGGGTCATAAAGGCTTAGATTATAGTTGGTGTTTAACCGCAAAAGAATTTGGCAAGCAGGCCATCATGAGCGACCTGCTGTATTTTAAATATTATTTTTTAGATACCCTACAGTTGCCTTACGATAAGCAGGTAATGCTAGACGATTTTGATGCGCTCAGTACTTATTTAACCAGAACGCAGAATAAGTTTTTTATGTTCCGCGATTTCCAGAGTAGGAATATTATCGTGCAAAATGATGAAGTCCATTTTATAGATTACCAAGGTGGAATGCAAGGTGCATTGCAATACGATGTAGCTTCTTTATTGTGGCAGGCAAAAGCAGAATTGAGTGAAGAATGGAAAGATAATTTGTTGGAATATTATATGGATCAGGTAGATCCATTATTAGATGAGCCCGTAGACCGAATTACGTTTGTAAGTCAATACAATGGATATGTGTTGATTCGTTTGTTGCAAGTATTGGGTGCTTATGGATTTAGGGGCTTATTTGAGCGGAAAGCGCATTTTTTAGCGAGCATACCATTGGCTTTGCAGAATCTTAAATTTTTTATTGAGCATAAGCGAGTAGGGATTGTTACACCTGAATTTGATAGAGTATTGAAATTAGTGGTAGATCAAAATATGATCAACAAGTTTGTTGCTCCACAGGCAAACGAAAACACCCCATTAACCATTGAAGTAAATAGTTTTAGTTATAAGCGAGGCATTCCCGTAGACGACACAGAAAACGGTGGAGGATTTATGTTTGATATGCGCGGTATTTTAAATCCAGGAAGATTTGATGAGTATAAAAAATTAACTGGTAAAGATAAACCCGTGCAAGATTTTTTAGAACAGCGAACTAAAATGGATAAGTATTTGAACAGTGTTTGGGATTTGATAGACATTACTGTTGAAGAATATTTGAGTAGAGGCTTTGCTAATTTGATGATTAATTTTGGTTGTACCGGTGGACAACACAGAAGCGTTTATGCAGCAGAGCAAACCGCTAGACACTTAAGAAATAAATACAAACTAAAAGTAAATCTAACACATACAAATAGCGCAAACTGGGTTAAATAAAGCATCTTATGAAAGCAATGATTTTTGCAGCAGGATTAGGTAGCAGGTTGAAACCTTGGACAGACAGTCATCCTAAGGCATTGGCCATAGTTAATGGGAAGTCTTTGTTAGAGCGAAATATATTGTATTTGCAACAATACGGAATCAAAGAAGTAGTAGTGAACGTACATCATTTTGCCAATCAAATTATTGAAGCTATTGAAACCAATAATGGATGGGGATCAACGGTTACTATTTCTGATGAAACGGATGAAGTATTAGAAACTGGCGGAGGATTAAAAAAAGCAGCGCATTTTTTTAAAGAGGAAGAACATATGGTTATCATGAATGCAGATATTTTAACCAATATGCAACTAGACCAAATGATACAGCAGCATAAGGAAACAAATGCATTGGCTACTTTGGCTGTATCTCAAAGAACCACTTCTAGGTATTTTTTATTTGGAGATGATAGTAAATTAAAAGGGTGGAAGCACGAAGGAACAGGAGAAGTAAAGCCTGCAGGACTTGATACCAAAGGGCTACACAGTAGAGCGTTTAGTGGGATACATATTGTGCAACAAGCGCTATTCGCAAAAATTAAACAAGAAGGAAAATTTTCGATGGTAGATGTATACTTAGACTTGTGTGCCACAGAAAATATTTATTGCTTTGATCACACGGGTGCATTGTTATTAGATGTAGGAAAGCCCGAAAGTTTAATTAAAGCAGCTAGCCTATTTTTTTAATGAATACAATCCTACATTTTGCGCTCATTGGATGTGGCAATATTGCTACAGAACATGCAACACAAATTACACGTGTAGGTAAATTAGTGGCAGTAGTAGATATTGATCTGGCTAAAGCTAAAAAATTGGGAGATCAATTTGGTGTTCCTTTCTTTGAGACTGCCTCTGCATTATATGCTACTGTTCAACAATTAGACGTGGTTGTAATTGCTACGCCAAATGGATTACATGCTACACAAGCTATCGATGCTATGCAAGCAGGTTATCATGTTTTAGTAGAGAAACCAATTGCACTTTTAACTACTGATATTGACAAGATGAAAACAGTAGCCGAACAAACTGGGAAACAGATTTTTTCGGTTATGCAGAATCGATTTAATCCACCAGTAAAATTGATTCATCAGCTGTTGCAACAGCAAGCTTTGGGTTCTTTAAAGTATGTTGTTGTAGATTGTTTTTGGCATAGACCTGCAGCTTATTATACCAATAGTTGGCATGGTACAATGGAATTAGATGGGGGTACTTTGTTTACCCAATTTAGCCATTTTATAGACCTGCTTTATTGGTTGTTCGGACCCGTGAATACCGTGCAGGCCGAATTTAAAAACTCCCATCATCAAGGCTTGATTGAATTTGAAGACGAAGGAAAAATTGAAATAAAATTTCTATCTGGTTTAACTGCGTACATGAACTACTCCGTTAATGAGCCCATTGCAAATAAAGAGGGATCGCTTGCCATTTTTTCTTCGAAGGGTACAATTAAAGCAGGAGGAGCATATTTAAACACTTTAGAATTTGATGTTGACGATGCTTCGCTTGCAGCTGAATTGCAAATACAATTAGATGCAATGAATAAAGAGCAATATTCACCAAACGACTATGGCCATTACAAAGGCAGTATGCGCAATCATTATCAAGTGTATGATAGTTTAAAAAATGCATTAGTGAACCAAGCGCCTTATTATACAACAGTGGAAGAAGCAAGGAACACAATCAGCCTAATAAATCTCATTTATCAGGCACGATAATTGAATTAAATTGTATACAAAATACAGATCTATGTTGCCAACTTTTAACTTGATTGAATCTTCTGTAAGAGATGTCCATTTTGGAAAAAATGTAAGGGTTGTTGGACCTGTAAATATTTATGGATGCTATATAGGTCAGGATTCATTTGTTGGTCCTTTTACCGAAATTCAGAAAGACGTAATTATTGGAGAGCGATGCAAAATACAATCGCATAGTTTTATTTGCAGTTTAGTAAGAATTGGTAACGACTGTTTTATTGGGCACGGGGTAATGTTTATTAATGATTTATTTTCTGAAGGCAAACCCTCCGGTGACCAAAATAAATGGCAGCCAACACGTATTGGTAATGATGTTTCTATTGGTAGCAATGCAACGATTCTGCCTGTTCAAATTTGCGATCAGGTAGTGATTGGTGCTGGGGCTGTGGTAACCAAAGATATCACTGAACCTGGCGTTTATGCAGGAAACCCGGCTAGAAAAATTCGATAAAATAGATTGCTTAAGCCGAGGATTAAACCTTGATATAGATTTTTTTCTTGTCTAATACATAAACAATTAGCCAATAAAAAGCAATCATGGATAAAGCATAAACTAATGAGCCCACTCTAGGATCATCTGCTATGGGTTTACATAAATTAGTATAAAACCATGATAAGAATGAAGTGTAGTGCTTGGTTCCATCTGCATCTGTAGATTCAACCCAACGCAGTAAACTGGCTAGTCTTGGTAGAAATCCACTCAACACAAAAATAAATAAGGGGTTTTTCCCAAACACGTCAAAGAACCTACTCCAAGCA
This sequence comes from Sediminibacterium sp. FEMGT703S, assembly GCA_002786355.1. Taxonomy (GTDB): domain Bacteria; phylum Bacteroidota; class Bacteroidia; order Chitinophagales; family Chitinophagaceae; genus Sediminibacterium. Next base: position 100,510 of record PGCO01000006.1, on the reverse strand, counting down.
CCTTTAGCGCCTTTAAATTCAATGGCGTATATCATTACTCCAATGGTTAAAATGGCCAATCCTGTAGTGTAAATAGTATAACTACTAGTCCATATTTTTTTGTTGATGGGGAATACTAAGTCCCAGCAATAACCAGTAGCAGTTAATACAATTCCTGCAACGAATAAGCCGCTGAGCATATCTGTATTCTTTCCTTTTAATTGTATGTATTGTCCTACTAAAAACCCAAAAATCACTTGCACAATGGCGGCGGCAGTACTCATAAAGCCTTCTGGATCAAACGGAACCCCTTCCCCTTTGTAAATATGATTAACTCCTAAAATATTTATATCAATGGGATTGCCAAACCAGCCCTGCAAGCTATAAGGGTCTCCATCGGCGCCCAAAGCATAACAGGCAAACCAATACAACAATAAGATAGACATTCCAATGATGTAAGCACCCTTTGTTTTGCCATAAAAAACAATCACCGAAGCAAAGAAATAACAAAGTGCAATTCTTTGCAGCACACCTAAAATTCGGACGTTTTCCCAAGATTTTCCTACTAATTCCGCCCCATCCCATTTAACAAACGGACTCCAATGCAATAGGACCCCAATTCCAAAAATGAGTAAGGTACGTTTGATAACTTTTTTCCAAAATTTACTGGCACCAGCAGCTTCAAAGCGGGGCATCACAAAAGCCATGGCATTACCAACTGCAAATAAGAAGAACGGGAATACCAAGTCGGTAGGGGTTACTCCATGCCAAGGAGCATGTTGCAATGGGCCAAAAATATGACTCCAGCTACCTGGGTTATTTACTAGAATCATGAGTGCTACGGTAGCCCCTCTAAAAACGTCTAATGAATAGTATCTGTTACCCATATTTAAGCAGTTGAAGCTAAGTTAATTCAAATGCTTTAGTAAGCCAATTTATATAGATATGCATTTAAGGTTGCATATTTGCATCAATACAGTGTCATGAAAAAAGCATTAATCACAGGAATAACCGGACAAGACGGTGCATATCTAGCAGAGTTACTGCTAAAGAAAGGCTATGAAGTGCATGGAATCAAACGAAGAAGTTCTTTGTTTAATACACAAAGAATTGATCATTTTTACGAAGATCCACATATACCAGATCGTCATTTGGTATTGCATTATGGAGACCTTACCGATAGCACTAATTTAATTAGAATCATACAGGAAGTGCAGCCAGATGAAATTTACAATTTAGCTGCAATGAGCCATGTACATGTAAGCTTTGAAACCCCAGAATATACCGCAAATGCGGATGGAGTAGGTGCACTCAGAATTTTAGAAGCAATTAGATTATTGAGCTTAACTAAAAAGACCAAATTTTATCAGGCATCTACATCCGAATTATATGGTTTAGTGCAAGCGGTTCCACAAAGTGAAACCACGCCTTTTTATCCAAGAAGCCCTTATGCAGTGGCTAAATTATACGCCTATTGGATTACGGTAAATTACCGAGAAGCTTATGGAATGTATGCATGTAATGGTATTTTATTTAACCACGAAAGTCCATTGCGCGGAGAAACTTTTGTAACCAGAAAAATCACTAGGGCTGTGGCCAGGATTTCGATGGGATTACAAGAAACCCTTTATTTAGGAAACCTAGATGCACAAAGGGATTGGGGTCATGCAAAAGATTATGTAGAAGGTATGTGGCGCATGCTACAACAAGAAACTCCTGAAGATTTTGTGCTGGCTACTGGCATCACTACTTACATTCGCGATTTTGTAAAAATGGCTTTTGCAGAAGTAGGGGTTGAATTGAGTTTTTCTGGAGAAGGGGTGAACGAAGTGGGCGTAATTAGTAAAATTAATAATTCGCAAACCCAAGGAATGAAATTGGGCCAAGCAGTGGTTAAAGTAGACCCACGTTATTATAGACCTACCGAAGTAGACTTATTAATTGGAGACGCAACGAAGGCAAAAACTAAATTAAATTGGGTACCAACATATACTTTAGCCGAAATGGTGAAAGAAATGGTGGCAGCAGATATTATTGTATTTAAAAAAGAACAGTTGTTGCAGAACAATGGGTTCACTATTGAGAAAGAGCATGAATAAAAATGAAACAATTTATGTAGCTGGCCATCGTGGAATGGTGGGAAGTGCTATTGTTAGACAATTACAAGCAAGAGGATTCACTAATATTATTACTAGAACTTCTGCAGAACTAGACTTGCGCAATCAGCAAGCAGTGGCTGATTTTTTTACTGACCAGAAGCCTGATTATGTTTTTTTAGCAGCTGCCAAAGTGGGTGGAATTGTAGCCAATAATACATATCGCGCAGAATTCATTTATGATAATTTAATGATGGAAAGTAATATCATTCATCAGAGTTATGTAAATGGGGTAAAAAAATTATTGTTTTTGGGTTCTTCTTGTATTTATCCTAAAATGGCCCCGCAACCATTAAAAGAAGAGTATTTGCTTAGTGGTTATTTAGAAGAAACCAATCAACCTTATGCCATTGCAAAAATTGCCGGAATAGAATTATGCGACAGTTATCGTGCCCAATATGGATGCAATTTTATTTCTGCAATGCCCACCAATTTATATGGCCCTAACGATAACTACGACTTAGAAAAAAGCCATGTGCTGCCAGCTATGTTGCGTAAGTTTATTACGGCAAAAGCAAATAACGATCCATCTGTTACTATATGGGGTAGTGGTACTCCTAAAAGAGAGTTTTTGCATGTAGACGATTTGGCCGAAGCTTGTATGTACTTAATGGAGCATTACAATGAAAAAGGATTGGTGAATATAGGCACTGGTACAGATGTTACTATTTTAGAATTGGCGCAGATGGTTCAACAGGTTACGGGCTATGCTGGAGAAATCGTCTTAGACTTATCCAAACCAGATGGTACTCCTCGAAAATTAATGGACGTGAGTAAAATCAATCAATTTGGATGGAAAGCTAGGATAGACTTATATTCAGGTATTTCTATGGTGTACGAATTGGTTAAAAATGCACCATGGAATAAGTAGTCTAAAAAGTTAAACAAGCTTACAAATTCGTACCTTTATATCATTAAGAAATAGCTTATGTCTAAAAACATTGTTATCACTGGAGGGGCTGGATTTATTGGCTCTCATGTAGTAAGATTATTTGTAAATAAATATCCCGAGTATCAAATTATTAACTTGGATGCCCTTACTTATGCTGGCAACCTCGAGAATTTACGCGACATAGAAAACAAGCCCAACTATCGTTTTGCCAAAGTAAATATTTTGGATGTTAAAGCAGTAGAGGAATTGTTTGATCAATACCAAGTAACTGATGTCATTCATTTGGCAGCAGAATCGCATGTGGATCGTTCAATTGTTTCCCCATTAGATTTTGTGTACACCAATGTAATTGGTACTGTCAACTTATTAAATACTGCTAAGCAAAAATGGGCGGCAGATTTAGAGAATCATCGCTTTTATCATGTTTCAACGGATGAAGTGTACGGTAGTTTAGGAGCTGAAGGATTATTCACCGAAGAGACTGCTTATGACCCTCGTTCTCCTTACTCTGCAAGTAAAGCATCTTCCGATCATTTTGTAAGGGCTTATCATGAAACCTATCACTTACAAACAGTGATATCGAATTGCTCGAACAACTATGGACCCTTCCATTTTCCGGAGAAATTGATCCCCTTGTTTATTAACAATATTATTCAGGGTAAACCTTTGCCAGTTTATGGAGATGGATTATATACCCGTGATTGGTTGTATGTAAAAGACCATGCAATTGCGATTGATATGGTATTCCATCAAGGTGTAACAGGCGAAACCTATAATATTGGCGGCTTTAACGAGTGGAAAAATATTGATTTGGTTAAATTGTTGTGTACCCAAATGGATGAGAAATTAGGAAAGCCAGCAGGTACCAGCGAGCAATTAATCACTTATATTAAAGATAGACCAGGTCACGATAGACGATATGCAATTGATGCTTCAAAAATTAATCGTGAGTTAGGTTGGAAGCCAAGTGTAACTTTCCAAGAAGGTTTAAGTGAAACCATTGATTGGTTTTTAGCCAATACCGAATGGTTAAACAATGTTACTAGTGGCAACTATCAACATTATTACGAATCAATGTACAGTAATAAATAATTATGCAAATAGAATATACTCCCATAGAGGGCTGTTTTATTATACACGACACATTTTTCGGGGATAGCCGAGGTTATTTTTTTGAGAGTTTCAATCGCAATACTTTTTTAGAAAAAACAGGCGTTGCAGTTGATTTTGTACAAGACAATCAATCTAGTTCTTCAAAAGGGGTGCTGCGCGGGCTGCATTTTCAACATGGAGAATTTGCTCAAGCAAAACTGGTTAGGGTATTGAGTGGAGCTGTGCTTGATGTGGCAGTAGACCTCCGTAAAGATTCCAAAACTTTTGGACAGCATGTAGCGGTTGAATTGACAGGAGAGAGTAGAACGCAGTTTTTTGTGCCACGTGGATTTGCACATGGATTTGTAGTATTAAGTGAACAAGCAACTTTCTTTTATAAGTGTGATAATTATTACCACAAGACTTCTGAAGGAGGAATTGCTTTCAATGATCCAGATTTAGCCATTGATTGGAAACTACCTGAGCAAGAATTATTGCTCTCCGATAAAGATAAAGCATTACCTTTTTTACGCGATTGTGTAAATACCTTACAATTTTAATTCTATAACCAACATTATGAAAGGAATTATTTTAGCAGGCGGATCAGGGACAAGGTTATATCCTATAACCAAAGGCATTAGTAAACAATTGATGCCAGTATATGATAAGCCAATGATTTATTATCCGCTCTCTGTATTGATGTTGGCTGGAATACGAGAGGTTTTATTTATTACTACCCCTCAAGACTCAGATCAATTTAAACGATTATTGGGTGATGGATCTGAAATAGGATGTAGCTTTTCTTACGAAGTTCAGCATGAACCCAATGGTTTAGCCCAAGCATTTGTGATTGGCGAAAAATTTATTGGCAACGATAAAGTTTGTTTGATTTTAGGTGACAATATATTTTATGGTGCAGGCTTTAGTAAGTTGGTCCAAAGCTTTAATGATGTGGAAGGTGCTGCGGTTTTTGCTTATGAAGTAAACGACCCTGAGCGTTATGGGGTTGTTGAATTTAATGATCAAAAGCAAGCCATTTCTATAGAAGAAAAGCCCAAAGAGCCAAAGTCTAATTATGCGGTACCAGGCTTATATTTTTATGATAATTCGGTAGTAGAAATTGCTAAGAATATTGCGCCTTCTTCTAGAGGTGAATATGAAATTACCGATGTTAATAGGGTTTATTTAGAAAAAGGAACCTTACAAGTAGGTATTATGAACAGAGGAACTGCTTGGTTAGACACAGGTACTTTTGATTCATTTGCAGATGCCTGCGAATTTGTTAGAGTAATTGAAAAACGTCAAAGCCAGAAAGTAGGCTGCATAGAGGAAGTTGCTTACAGAATGGGCTTTATTGATAGAGCACAATTGTTGCTTTTAGGTGAAAAATATGCAAAAAGTGGCTATGGGGAATATCTAAAACGTTTAAAGTCTTTGTAAATCTTTTAAACAAAACAAGTTTATTAGCGTTACAGTGATATGAATGCCTTTACAATCAAAGATTTAGAAAACCTGTCGGGTATTAAAGCGCATACCATCCGTATATGGGAACAGCGGTATACGTTCCTTAACCCGCAGCGCACAGAAACGAATATCCGGTATTATACCGGAGACGAATTGAAGACGGTACTCAATATTGCATTATTGAACAAGTACGGCTTTAAGATTTCTCATATTGACAAAATGAGTTCTGCAGAAATGCGGGAAAAAACCTTATCGCTCAACCAGACGCAAGCTCAGATTGAGCGAATGGTGAATGAGTTGATCAGCTGTATGGTTGATATGAAAATTGAAGAGTTTGAATCACTCTTAGATGGTTATATCAAAAACAAGGGTATTGAAAAAACCATACCTCAAATCATTTTCCCTTTTCTAGAAAGAATTGGAATTTTATGGATTACCAACCATATTAATCCTGCTCAAGAGCATTTGGTAACCAATATTATTCGCCAAAAGCTGATCATGGGAATTGAAACCTGCCATGCTCCAATCAATTACAAAAAAACAGTGCTGGTATTTCTTCCTGAAGGAGAACACCATGAATTAGGCGTACTGTTTACCTATTATTTGTTCAAGAGCAAAGGATTGAAAGTGATTTATTTAGGGTCTAACGTGCCTTTAAAAGATGTAGAATATGTGGCCACTTTAAAGAAACCAGACTTTTTATATTCTCATTTAACTTCTGTTGCTAACAACTTCAATTTCGAGAAATTCCTAGTGAATGTTCAAAATAGAATTCCTGAATTTCAAGTGATTGTTTCTGGTGCTTTAACGCAGAATTACAAAAAGCGAATTCCTAGTAATGTTTCATTTAAAAAGTCGCTTTTAGAAGTTATTGAATACATGAACACCTTATAGCATATAATTATAATGTTTAAACAGCAATCAATCAACCCGCTATCAGCGGGTTTTTTGTTTCACATTTCTTTAGTAAAAATTAAACAAAAATATCCTTGCATACCGAATATTATGTTTAGCTTTATGGTCTAATAAATTAAACAATAAGCCATGTCAACGCTAGATTTCAATCAAATGCTGGTTAATAATGCGGATTTTTTGAAACCATTTGCGGTTACTTTAACACGCGATCAAGAAGCGGCCAAAGACCTTTATCAGGAAACTTTGTTTAGGGCATTGGCAAATAAAGACAAGTATAATGTTGGTACAAATATTAAAGCATGGTTATATACCATCATGCGTAATATTTTTATCAATAACTACAGAAGAAAATCTAAACAAGCAACAATATTCGATAATACACCCAATGAATTCTTATTAGATTTCAACCAGGGAGCTGTTGCTAATGAAGCCATTGCGGGCATCAATATGAAAGAGGTTAAACAAGCCATTCATAACCTTCCAGAGATTTTTAGAAATCCATTCTTATTGTATTTTGATGGGTATAAGTACCATGAAATTGCAGAAATGTTGGATGAACCTTTGGGAACAATTAAAAGCAGGATTCACTTTGCCAGAAAACTGCTAAAAGCACATATACAGCGTTTCTAAGAAATTTCATTAACTTACGTTTCAAGTGAAGAATAAGCAAGCGATCATTATCGGAAGTGGTTTCGCGGGCATGTCCGCGGCTTCCTTTCTAGCCAGATCGGGCTGGAATGTTACCGTACTAGAACAACATGAATTACCTGGTGGCAGAGCTAGAAAATATGCTGCTGAAGGATTCACTTTTGATATGGGACCCAGTTGGTACTGGATGCCTGATGTGTTTGAACGCTACTTTGAACAGTTTGGAAAAAAAGTAAGCGACTATTATCAACTTACCAGATTAGATCCTTCTTACCGGGTATATTGGCCAGATGATGTAACCGATATACCAGCTAATTATCAAGAACTAAAAGCTTTGTTCGAAAGATTAGAGCCAGGTGCTGGAAAGCAATTGGACTTATTTATGAAAGAAGCTGCCTATAAATACGAGGTTGGCGTTAATAAGTTGGTTTTTAAACCTGGGCAATCTCTAACTGAATTCCTTGACATTGATTTGATGAAAGGAGTGTTTAAATTAGATGTGTTCAATTCGATGAAATCTCATGTTGGCAAGTATTTCAAGAATCCGAAACTGGTTGAATTAATGGAATTTCCTGTTTTGTTTTTGGGAGCTTTGCCAGAACATACTCCTGCGTTGTATAGCTTAATGAATTATGCCGACATTAAAGGGGGAACTTGGTACCCGAATAAAGGGATGTACGAAATCGTGCAGGGGATGTATGATTTAGCTGTTTCGTTGGGAGTAAATTTTAGGTTTAACCATAGCGTTAATCAAATAAATGTAGAGAACGGTCTTGCAAAATCGGTGTCTTGCATGGCTAACACCCCAGCCGGAAAAGTAATGATAGAAATTGAGGCAGACGTGGTTGTAGGAGGAGCAGATTACCATCATGTAGAAACCAGTCTATTGCAGCCTCAATACCGAACCTATACCGCTGCTTACTGGGATAAACGAGTAATGGCCCCTAGCTGTTTATTGTATTATATTGGGTTAAACAAGCGTTTGACTGGAGTTCCTCACCACTCTCTTTTTTTTGATACCGACTTTAGTTTACACGGAAAAGAAATTTATACTACCAAAGAGTGGCCAACCGACCCATTATTTTATATGTGTGCGCCTTCGGTTACTGATCCTACTGTAGCACCAGAAGGGCATGAAAATTTATTTCTGCTCATCCCTGTTGCAACAGGTTTAACAGGTGATACCGAGGAATTAAGAGAAAAATATTTTAAATTGATTGTTAAACGAATAGAAAAACAGCTTGGGCAATCAATAGAAGACGCTATTGTTTATAAGAAAACCTTTGCGCAGAGTGATTTTATTAGCGAATACAACGCTTTTAAAGGAAATGCCTACGGGTTAGCGAACACTTTGCTACAAACTGCTGTTTTAAAGCCGTCTTGTAGAAGTAAAAAAATAAAAAACCTATTCTTTACGGGACAGCTAACCGTTCCAGGGCCAGGAGTTCCTCCTAGCTTGATTAGCGGTGAAGTAGTGGCTAAAGAAATTTCGAAATTATATGATTAGACTGTTTCACCAAGTAAGCCAAGAATGTAGCAGAATTACTACTGAGCTTTATAGCACCAGTTTTTCTTCTTCAATTCGTCTCTTGCACAAAGATCTTCGAACCCCCGTTTTCAATATTTACGGATTTGTAAGATTTGCAGACGAAATAGTGGACACATTCCATGACTTTGATAAAGAAACATTACTAGCTGAATTTAAAGTTGCAACCTATAAAGCGATTGATCAGAAGATTTCTTTAAACCCCATTTTGCACAGCTTTCAACTAACGGTAAACGAATTTAAAATAGACCGCCAATTGATTGATGCTTTTTTACATAGCATGGAAATGGATTTGGGTAAAAAGCAATATGATAAATTGGGGTATGAAGAATACATCTATGGAAGTGCAGAAGTAGTTGGCTTAATGTGTTTGTATGTTTTTTGTAATGGCGATCAAAGCAGTTACGAAAAACTAAAACCATATGCTTGTAGTTTAGGAGCTGCTTTTCAAAAAGTAAATTTCTTGAGAGATTTAAAAGCAGATTTTGAAGGATTAGACCGAATGTATTTTCCAGGTTGCGACTTCAGTAATTTTACACAGGCCGAAAAATTAAAGATAGAAGAAGATATACAAAAGGATTTTGATCACGCCTATGAGGGCATCCTTGAATTACCCTTAAAAGCCCGTTTTGGCGTTTATGTTGCTTATAAATACTATTTGAGTTTATTTAAAAAAATTAAAAAACTCCAGCCACAAAAAATTCTTGATACTAGAGTTAGAATACCCGATCACGGAAAGATGTTTATCTTGGCAAAAGCGGGTATCAGAAGTCAATTAAATCTGCTCTAAATACATGTTAGAACAAGTGATTTTAGTAAATGAAGCTGATCAGGAATTGGGTTTCATGGAAAAAATGGAAGCACACGAAAAAGCAGTATTGCACAGGGCTTTTAGTGTTTTTATATTTAATGAAGCAGGAGAAATGTTGTTGCAACAAAGAGCCAGTATTAAATACCATAGTGCCAATTTATGGACCAATACTTGTTGTAGTCACCCAAAGCCAGGTGAGGGAACTAAAAGCGCTGCACATAGGAGATTGCAAGAAGAAATGGGCTTTGATACTCCCTTAGAGAAAGCCTTTGATTTTGTTTACAAAGCCCCATTCGACAATGGGTTAACCGAATACGAGTTTGATCATGTGTTTATTGGACGCTATCAAGGAACGATTCAACCCAATCCTTTAGAGGTGAAAGACTATGCTTTCCGTACATTTGAAAATGTAGACCAATTAATCGCAACAGAACCAACACAATTTACCAGTTGGTTTTTAATTGCTTTTCCTAAAGTAAAAGCATGGTGGTCGCAACAAAATAAATAAAGGATATGAGCAATACTATTCCCACTAAAAAAGCAATCGTAATTGGTGCAGGCGTTGCTGGTTTAGCAGCCGCTATACGTTTGCAAGTGATGGGATTTGAAGTTTCTGTTTTCGAAAAAAACGAATATCCTGGTGGCAAGTTGAGTCATTTTGAATTAGGTGGTTATCAGTTTGATGCGGGCCCTAGTTTGTTTACCCGCCCTCAATTAATTGAAGAATTATTTGAATTTGCCGGTGAGCCTATTAGAGAATATTTTGACTATGAAAAAGTACCCATTGCTTGTAATTATTTTTATGAAGATGGTACTATTATTAGCGCTTATGCCGATCATGATAAATTTGCTGCTGAGTTACTAGCAAAAACCAATGAACCTGCCGAAAATTTACATCGTTACTTGACTAAATCTGCAAATGCATACAACCATATTGCAGGAATATTTTTGCAATATTCTTTACATAAAATTCAAACTATTTTTAAGGCACCTATATTCAAAGCCATTCAAACAGTAAAATGGCCTTATCTATTTAGTTCCTTAAATAGTTATAATCAACGTTCCTTTCAATCGCCTAAGCTGGTCCAACTATTTAATCGATATGCAACTTATAATGGAAGCAATCCTTATAAAGCACCAGCTATGCTTTCTTTGATTCCACATTTGGAACACAATGAAGGAACTTTTTATCCTAAAGGGGGAATGATTAGTATAACGAATGCACTTTATCAATTAGCGCTAAAAAAAGGAGTGAAATTTAATTTTGGGAATGGAGTAGATAAAATTATTCGAACACAGGGAGAAGTAAAAGGAGTAGTCGTTAATAATGAAAATCAATTTGCAGATATAGTGGTTAGTAATATGGATGTATATTTTACTTACCAGCAATTATTAGGCGATACTATAAAAGCTGCTAAAGTTTTAAAACAAGAAAGGAGCAGTAGTGCTTTTATTTTCTATTGGGGTATTAATAAAAGCTTCTCACAATTGGATTTGCACAATATATTTTTTAGTAACAATTACGAAAAAGAATTTGAATCATTGTTTAAAACAAAACAACCGTTTGAGGATCCAACTGTTTATATTAATATAACTAGTAAAAGAGAGCCGTCCATTCAAGCTCCAATGGGTAAAGAAAATTGGTTTGTAATGGTGAATGCCCCTGCCAATCAAGGACAAGATTGGGAATCAATAAAGACTTTTTACAGAGCTGCTATACTCAAAAAATTAAGTAATTTATTAGGTGAAGCAATCGAACCACTGATAGAAGTAGAAGAAGTTTTATCACCTGTTAGCATAGAAACTAAAACAGCTTCTTATATGGGCTCATTGTATGGAACTAGCTCTAATAGTAAAACAGCTGCATTTATGCGACACCCTAATTTCAGTAATACCACAAAAGGGTTGTATTTTGTAGGCGGGAGTGTTCATCCTGGTGGAGGAATTCCACTTTGTTTATCAAGTGCGGCCATTGCGGCCAACTTGGTAGGTGAACAACAAAATTTAAAGCATTAGCAACCATGTTATACGCAAGGCCACGAATACCGCTGTTTTTAGCAATATTATTCCATATTTCAGGTGTAATAGGTATTCTTTTTACGCCGTATAAAGATTGGTTCGTCAATAATACCCCATTAACATTGGTTTTAATGGGTGTTTTACTTGCAGCTAGTCAAGAGCGTTTAGAGAAAGGATTTATTGGATTTTTTTTATTGGCATTTGCAACAGGAATGGTTACCGAAATCATTGGGGTAAATACAGGGATTTTATTTGGGGACTACAATTATGGAACTGTTATGGGGCCAAAGTTGATGGGGGTACCATTTTTAATAGGGTTGAATTGGTTTGTAATTGTTTTTTGTTGTGGGTCTTTAATGCAGCAATTAAATAAAGTAATGTTGGCTAAATACGATGCTCCTATGCCAAGGGCGATTATTAAATGGTCTGTGGTTATTGATGGTGCAGTGTTAGCTACTTTCTTTGATTGGTTGATGGAACCAGTTGCCATTCAATTAGGGTTTTGGACCTGGGAGGGTGGTACAATCCCCATGCTTAATTATGTTTGTTGGTTTGTAATCAGTGCCATTTTATTGGCTGTTCAATTAAAGTTGAGAATTAAAGCCCAAAACCATTTTGCCATACATTTGTTAATAATACAAGCGCTGTTTTTTCTATCACTTAGAATTTTCTTATAAGATGATTTATGTATTAGTAACCTTATTGGTATTTGTTGTAATGGAAGGGATTACTTGGCTAACCCATCGATATGTGATGCATGGATTTCTTTGGTATTTACACGAAGATCATCACCAGAAAGGGCCCGGATTTTGGGAAAAGAACGATGCATTTTTCGTGATTTTTGCCATACCTAGTTGGTTATGTATTATGTTAGGGAGCATGAATCAAAACTATTGGGTAGTAAGCATTGGAGCAGGAATTGCTTTATATGGCTTCGCTTATTTTTTAGTACACGAAATTATTATACACCAGCGCATTAAATTATTTACACGTAGTAATAACCGATACATTAAAGCCATTAGGTGGGCTCACAAAATGCACCACAAGCACTTACACAAAGAAGAAGGAGAAAGCTTTGGTATGTTGATAGTAGCTAAGAAATATTGGGATAAAATCAGGAGAGACGAAAAGCTAAAAGCAGTGTAACTAGTTGAATAAACAATACGACTATATTATAGCTGGGGCAGGTTGTGCAGGAATGAGCTTATTGATGCGAATGTTTGTTGATCCTTTCTTTGCTTCAAAAAAAATATTGGTTGTTGATGCTGATGCCAAGCAGCAAAATGATAGAACTTGGTGCTTCTGGGAAACCAAGCCCGATCTTTTTGAGCCCATTGTGTATCACCAATGGAATAAACTTGATTTTTATTCTGATCATTATTCCTCTGAATTATCGATTAATCCTTATACCTATAAAATGATTAAGGGGATTGATTTTTACAACTATGTAAAAACCAGTGTTTCAGTATCACCCAATATAGAATGGAGAAACACCACAGTTAAACGATTAATTGACCATAGGTTTGAGATTGAAGCCTCCAATGAATTAGCTGGAGTTGAATTGGCTGATGGCGAAACCATTTTTGCAGAATATGTTTTCAGCAGTATTTTGTTTGAGCCCATTAAAACAAAGCCCAGTGAGTACCATTTTTTACAACATTTTAAAGGATGGGAAATTAAAACGGCTGTAGACTGTTTTGATTCGTCTAGGGCTGTATTCATGGATTTTAGGGTAGGTCAAGAAGCGGGTACTACTTTTATGTATGTACTGCCTACTTCTTCTAACACAGCGTTGGTAGAGTATACCTTGTTTACGGAAGAACTAATAGAAGATGAAGCGTATAATATTGCGTTGGAAAAATATATTAGCGAAACCTTGCAAATAACAGAATACGAAATTTTACATGAAGAAAAGGGGGTGATACCAATGACCACTAAGCCTTTTCCAAATGCAAAAGGACGACATATTTTCATTGGCATTGCTGGGGGACAGGCTAAAGCCAGCAGTGGGTATGCATTTAAGTATATTCAAAAACGTACTGCCGGTATTGTAGCAGCAATGAAACAAGGCAAGCATTTAGCTTATGGAAAGGGCTTTCAACATGCCAAAGGGCAATTATACGATTCGGTGTTATTGAATGTATTGCACAATCGTAAAATGGGAGGTGACGCCATTTTTGCAGATATTTTCAAAGGGATGAAAGCCAGTAAAGTGTTGGCATTCTTAGACAATGAAAGCAACTTGTGGACCGACTTAAAAATCATGAATACCGTACCCACGCGCATATTCTTACCAGCAGCATTGCATGAGCTCAAGCAATTGATGTAATTTCATACAATGGCAAATATTGTTACTATTACGCTCAATCCAGCATTAGATAAAAGTATTTCGGTTCCTGAATTGGTTCCTGAAAAAAAATTACGGGCATTGTCTGCAAAAGTAGAGCCCGGTGGCGGTGGTATAAATATTTCAAGGGCATTGAAAAAGTTAGGGGTAGCTTCTGAAGCCATTATTTTATCTGGAGGGTATACCGGAAAAACATTGGAAGCATTATTGGCAAAAGAACAAGTAACATTTACAGCAGTTTTAACTGAAGGCGATACTCGTGAAAACTTTGTAGTATTTGATGAAGATAAAAAATTACAGTATCGCTTTGGAATGCCAGGAGAGTCGATTTCTGATCAGGAGTTAGCATTGTTAATGCAGGCAATAGGCAATTGCACACATGCAGAATATATTGTTGTTAGTGGAAGTTTGCCGCCAGGTACTTCAACAGCAGTTTTTCATGAGATAGCAATTATTGCAGAACAGCTAAAAGCAAAGTTGATAATAGATACATCGGGCGATGGATTAAAAGCTGCAGTAAAAGAAGGGCTCTACTTAATCAAGCCCAATCTGCGCGAATTGGCTTCTTTAGTAGGTAAAGAGTGGATTGATATTTCTGAAGTGATTGGAACGGCCCGACAGGTAATTGCAGAAGGATCTTGTAAAGCCATGGCAGTTTCAATGGGAGCGGATGGTGCTATGTTAATTACAGCTACCGAACACTTTCAAACTGTTGCACCCAAGGCGCCTGTATTAAGCACTGTAGGAGCAGGGGATAGTATGGTTGCAGGAATGCTGGCAGCATTAACCAAAGGATGGGGATGGGAGCAGGTATTACAATACGGCGTAGCTGCAGGTTCTGCTGCCACATTACATAAAGGAACAGAGCTCTGTTCTTTGGCAGATACCGAACGCATTTTTGAGCAGTTGAAATAGATTTAAATTGCATCAATTACATTTGCAGCATTATTGGTCTCGTAGTACAATGGATAGTATAAGAGTTTCCGAAGCTCCAGATCCAGGTTCGATTCCTGGCGAGACCACAAACCCTCGCAGCGAAAGCTGCGAGGGTTTTTTGCGATTGAGCGGTCCGAATTTATTCGGACAAGCGAATAAGCAAAAAAACCGCAGGGCAACCGAAGGTTGACATGCGAAGGGTTTGAGTAAGTTCAATACGGGAGGAAGGCGGGCGAAGACCGCCAATCTTGGCGAAGACAAAAATGGAACAGACTAGGCAACCGAAGGTTGCCGTAAAGGGTTTGAGTTAGTTCAATACGGGAGGAAGGCGGTCGAAGACCGCCAATCTTGGCGAATAAGGAAGTCAGCCGCAGGCTGACAATCCTAGCAAAGACAGGAAGATGTCCTGGCAACCCCCGATACATATGCACCCCATATTTGATAAAAAAATCCCCCACAATAAACTAAACCGCATCTTATAATTGTATAGCTTACACGAGTTTAAAACGATTATAACTCAGCTGTATGAATGCATTGCACCAAACCGATTATTTGGTATTTCTATTCTATTTTATTCTTGTAGCAGGATATGGTATTTGGGTATACCGAAAAAAGAAGGCAAAAGAAGCTAGTTCCAAAGACTATTTTTTAGCGGAAGGGTCTTTAACCTGGTGGGCTATTGGGGCATCATTAATTGCTTCTAATATTTCAACTGAGCAGTTTATTGGAATGAGTGGAAGTGGATTTAAAATGGGATTGGCTATTGCCAGTTACGAGTGGATGGCTGCAGTTACTTTAATTGTAGTGGCTATATTTTTTATGCCTGTTTATTTGAAAAATAAAATATTCACCATGCCGCAGTTTTTGCAGGTACGATACAACGATACCGTAGCAATGATTATGGCAGTATTCTGGTTATTATTATATGTATTTGTAAACCTTACATCTATTTTATTTTTGGGAGCATTAGCCATTAGTAGTATCTCAGGAATCTCCTTCACGGTATGTATGATTGCATTGGGATTTTTTGCAGTACTCATTACATTGGGAGGAATGAAAGTAATTGGATACACCGATGTAATTCAAGTTTTCTTTTTAATCTTGGGAGGATTGGCAGCCACTTATATTGCATTGAACTTAGTAGCAGAACAAAATGGAACCAGCGGTTTATTGAATGGATTTAAAGTTTTAACGGAAAAAGCAGACGATCATTTTCATATGATTTTGAAGCCTGATAATCCAAGCTTTACCGATTTGCCAGGCCTTACTGTTTTAATTGGAGGATTATGGATTGCCAATTTAAATTATTGGGGATGCAACCAGTATATTACACAGCGTGCATTAGGAGCTGATTTAAAAACAGCACGCAATGGATTATTATTTGCAGGCTTTTTAAAATTAATCATGCCCATCATAGTTGTGTTGCCTGGTATTGCAGCATATGTAATGCACCAGCAAGGATATTTTCAAACGGAGTTATTACAAGACGGAGAAATAAATCCGGATAGAGCATATCCTGTATTATTAAATTTATTACCGGTGGGATTAAAAGGGCTTTCTTTCGCAGCTCTCACAGCGGCAGTAGTAGCTTCTTTAGCAGGAAAAGCCAATAGCATCGCAACGATTTTTACTTTAGATATTTACAAAAAGAAAATCAATACGGAAGCAGGAGAACAAAAAATGGTGAATATTGGAAGAATGGCGATTGTTGCTGCAATGGTAATGGCCATGGTAGTTGCTCCGTTTATGGGAATTGATAAGAAAGGAGGATTCCAATATATTCAAGAATACACAGGCTTTGTTTCACCAGGCGTGTTTGCCATGTTCTTCCTTGGATTCTTCTGGAAGAAAACCAGCTCAAACGCTGCATTATTTGCAACCATTGGTGGATTTGTGCTTTCTATTATTTTTAAATTCATGCCAAATTATATTGACCTTTCTTGGCTGGCATCTTCTGGATATGCGGTTGCAAATGCAGAAGGCGTTTTTGAAATTCCATTCTTAGATAGGATGGGCATTGTATTCTTGATCTGTTTAGTAGGGATGTATTTTATAAGTATGAACGATATCAGAAAAGGTGTTCAAACCAATGGTTTAGAAGTAGACAGAAGCATGTTTAAATTACATCCTGCTTTTGTGGTAGGAGTATTAATATTATTTGGAATTATTGCAGCACTTTATACTATTCTTTGGTAATGAATTAACTATTTACCAAATGCTGCAATATTGGTACTAAATATT
Source organism: Sediminibacterium sp. FEMGT703S (assembly GCA_002786355.1). Taxonomy (GTDB): domain Bacteria; phylum Bacteroidota; class Bacteroidia; order Chitinophagales; family Chitinophagaceae; genus Sediminibacterium. The sequence continues at coordinate 83,464 of PGCO01000006.1, read as the reverse complement.
TTAACGGCGATAGCAATTAGGATTACACCGAAGAATTTTCTTACGGCAAGTAATCCTGATTCACCTAGCGCTCTTTCAATAACTTTGAGTAATCTTAAAGTGATATAAACAACTACCAGATTAATTAAAATACCAAACAAAATATACATTTCATCGAAGTTGGCTTTTAAAGACATGATAGTGGTAAGGGTACCCGAACCTGCAATAATGGGGAATGCTATGGGAACAACACTTCCGCTTTTGGCGTTGTTGTCGCCTTTGAAAATTTCATGACCCAATACCATTTCAAGTCCAAGTAAAAATATTACGATTGATCCTCCAACCGCAAAGGACCGAATATCTAATCCAAGAATTTTTAAAAAGGGTTTGCCTGCAAATAAAAACAAAATCATTAGAGCGCCAGAAATCAGCGTTACTTGTAAAGAACGAATGCCTCCCCCCATTTTTTCCTTTAAAGAAATGAGCAAGGGAATAGACCCTACAATATCAATTACCGCAAAAAGGGTAAATGTAACTGTCAGCAGTTGATCTATTTGAAATTCCATGCGCTTATTTTTTTAAAGGTACAATTTTACTAAAGAGTGGGTCTATGCCATTCTTTTCCTTGTCTAGAATAATTATAAAGCAATTCGTGGGTTATATTATCTTCTGTTACATTAATTTTTACCACACAACCATAGTGCAAAGTAAATGCATCAAAAGATTCTTTTAGTGGGGTTGAAGTAATATGCGATAGAATACTTCTCAGTACACCTCCATGTGCTACAATCACTGCAGACTCTTGCTTTTCAACAATATCCTTGAAGCGATTGACAACACGGTTATGTAAGTCTACATAACTCTCTCCTTGTGGAACACGAACATTTACAAAATCATCCATCCATGGTTGTATCTCTTCTTTTGGAATATCATTCCAAGGAAGTAATTCCCATTGGCCACAATTGAGTTCCATTAAATCATCATGAATATCAATGTCAAACCCTTCAAATAAAGCATCTGCCAACTTTTTGCAACGTTGTAAAGGACTACTGTATACTTTTATTCCTTCAGAAGGCAAATGTGGTTTTATGGCTTCCACTTCTTCTAAAAAAGTTTCGGTAATATCTAAATCGGCCTGTCCGTAGCAGATGCCTTTTTCTACTTTAGGGGTGGTATGTCTGATTAAATAAATTTCCATAACAGTAAACATCCTAAATAAAATGCAATTTCACAAACCTGTTGTGTGGCACCCAAACAATCTCCAGTATAACCGCCAATCCATTTCATGAAATATTGACCTGCAAATATTTGAACTAAATAAGAGGGAACTTGAACCCAAAGTATAAAAAAGAATAACCAGCTAGCAAATCCATAACTAAATACTAAATGATTTAGTTGATCAATTGGGCTATAGATTAAAATGAAAACAAGGGTAAGAGATAGCAATGAACCCAAAGCCAATACGCCCATTTCTGCTTTGGTGAGTATTCGATCTGCTAAGGGTTTAGACTTACTGCTATCAATGTCTTGAACATATGGAAGTTTTTGCATGATGGTGGTTGCCCAAAAACGGCTATTGGAGTGCGCTGCGATTAACGTAATAGCAACCATTTCAATTGGAAAAAAATCCATTAATTCTAGCAGTAATAAAAACTTTAACGATAGTATTAATATTAACCCAACCACCCCGTAAGTGCCAAGGCGACTATCTTTCATAATGGTCAATATTTTTTCTTTGGTCCATCCTCCACCAAAAGCATCACAACAATCTGCAAAACCATCTTCATGAAAAGAACCCGTTAATAAAATGGTTGCTATCATGGAAAACAAGATAGTTAGTGCAGGAGAGAAAAGCATATTCGCTAAAACCAATACAATAGCTCCTACAATACCAACTACAATTCCAACCCAACTAAAATACCTGGCAGATGCCTGCAAATGTTCTTTAGCAAATGGAAGATTACCCACTGGTATACGAGTAAAAAACATCAAAGCAGTTTTGAATAGAAGCCACTGGTATTTCATGGAATTGTTTGCATAAAGATAATTATTCTGATGCAGTACTTACGCCAGCCTGTTCAAAAGAAGCCATTTGAATTAAAAATGCAACAGCTGATTCTATCAAAGGGATTGCTAAAGCAGCACCTGTTCCTTCGCCTAGTCTAAGACTTAAATTCAACAGGGGTTTCGCTTTTAAATGCTGTAACATATTTGCATGGCCTTGTTCATCGCTACAATGAGCAAAAATACAATTGTTAATTATAGTAGGGTCTATTTGCACCGCCACTATTAATGCAGCGGTTGCTATAAAACCATCTACTACAATGACCATTTTTTCTGTTGCTGCTGCTAGGTAAGCACCCACCATCATTGCGATTTCAAATCCACCTACAGCACTTAATAATGCGAATGGTTCATTGCCTAGGGAATGCAGTTGATGAAAAGCTGCTGCTTTTTCAAGCGTATTAATCTTAGTCATTAATTGTGCATCATTCGCTCCTGTGCCACGGCCCACACACTCTTGCATTGGAATTCCAGTAATCGCATGCATGATTAATGCAGCAGAAGAAGTATTCCCAATTCCCATTTCGCCAAAGCCAATACAGTTACAACCATCTTTGGCCACACTGATAACCAGCTCTTTTCCCTTTTGAATACAACTAGTGACTTGTTCGGTGGTTATTGCAGGTGCATTTAAATAATTAGCAGTGCCCATGCCTTGTTTAGCATGAATAAAATTAGGCTGAACTAAATGACTCAAATCAGCATTTACCCCTGCATCAACCACCATTAATTGCAGTTGATGCATTTGAGTAAATACATTGATGGCCGCTCCTCCATTTAAAAAGTTTAATACCATTTGAGCAGTGACAGATTGCGGATAGGGGTTCACCAATCCGGTTTCGGCTATGCCATGATCAGCTGCAAAAACCATTATCGTAGGTCTTGCAATAAATGGTTCGGTGGTCTGTTGAATCAAACCTACTTGTAATGCAATCTCTTCCAGTAAACCCAATGCACCTAAGGGTTTGGTTTTACTATTGATTTTGTTTTGCAGCTGATCTTTAAGCATAGAAAAATTATAAATGGATATTAATACCTGTATTGATTAAAAATGGAATACTGTTAAATCCTCTAAGATCGAAGAATTTTTTACCAGTAATATTTTGTGCGTCTGCAAATATTTTTAGTTTATCATTAAAACGATATTCCGCATAAGCACCTAGTATAAAATATTCAGGAAGTAATACATCAGCTCTTCTAAATCCACCAATGTCTGATCTGCTTCCAACATACCTGCCAGTAATTGAAATGGTTGCTTTTTCATGCGAATAATTCAAGCTCATATTACTTTGAAAACCCGGTCTTCTTAAACCGTAAATATACCCTGTGTCTTTAAAGTTTACGCGACTCTGGGTAGAATCAATCATGCTGAGGTAACTAAAATTCATATTCATTTGCAAACGATTGCTCAATCTGATATTGGTTTCATATTCAACGCCAAAAGCAGTTTGCTTAATGAAATTATAATACTTGTTACGAACATAATCGTAGTCTATTCCATTATTGGTGTTTCTGTAAAATGCCACCAATCTACTGGTAAAACCTGTGTAATGATGCGAAAACCCTACTTCAACGGTGGTACTGGTTTCTGCCTTTAAATCGCTTCTTCCACTAAAAGAATCGAATAGTTGAAATAAGGAAGGTGTTTTAAATGCAGTTGCTACACTACCAAATACACGCAATTGTTCCGAAACTGCAAAAGAAGGATTAAAGGTAAATGTGCTGCTATTGCCATAAATCGAGTGCTTATTCAACCTAAATCCTGCATCGGCAAAAAATCCTTTTTGGTTATTAAACTGCAATGAACTGTATACCGAAGATTGATGAACACCTGTGTCTTTAAAGCCAGACTTGAAAGGCCCAAAACTACTAACCGATTCGAACTGGTTATTCATGCTAGCAAAGCGATATTCTACACCTTGTAATAATGACCAAGACTGATTTAGTTTAATCGATGCATATATTTCGGCAAACTGTGTTTTCCCAAAATATTTATTGCGTTGATAAAAACTAAAAACGGCTTTATCTAAACTATCTCTTTCAAATGCTCTATTCGTTTGACTAAACTGATAGTTGGCCGTTAATTGAACTCGGCTGGTTTTATATACCAATCCAAAACCAGTATTCAATAAATTATTTTTTAAATTGAAGTGTTTGTCATCGCTAAATACCCCTGCATCAATCCCTGCACGGTAGTTACTGTACATGCCAAAACCCTTTAATAATAATTTGTCATTCACTGCATATTGTACAGCAGCACTTGTACTATTGCCATTGTAACCATCTGCATCATAATTTCTATTTCCAAGGGTATCAGTAGCAGTGCTAAATCCATTGGTCCGAATCCCAGCATTACGTAAAGTATAAGTTAGTTTTTTATACTTCCCATATATCTGCAAGTTGTTTTTTAAACTGTTTAAGTTACCAGCAGTTAGGGTGGCTTTTACGTTAATGGGCTTATTTACATTTTGCTTTACCGTAATGATATTAATTACACCTGCTACAGCATCACTGCCATACACGGTGCTTTGTGCACCTCGGCATATTTCAATCCTTTCCACATCATTAATTGAAAAAAGATTCAGGTCAAATTCATTACCAATTTGAGAAGGATCGTATACAGGAATACCATCCATTAAAATCAGTGTTCTGCCACTATTGGCTCCTCGCATGAATACCGTTTGGTTGGTGCCTGCATTGTTAAGGGCTCCATTGATGGTAATGCCAACGGTTTCGTTTAGTACTTGACTTAATGATTTACCCGAACTTTTAGACAATTCAGCTTGTCCAATTACGGTAATCACTTTGCCTGTAGTACTTTGTTTTTGTTCCTGCTTATTGGCAGTTACTACTACTTCGTCTAGCACACTGGTGCGTAAACTGTCTTTTTGTGCGTACAGGCCAGAACCTGATAGCAAGGTTAGGAAGAGCGTTAATTTTTTGCTCATTGTCCATTTAGTTTTAAAGGTCAACAATGAGCTTCCAGGAAAATAAAAAAACGGCGAAAAATAAATTACTGCTGCAGCAGTAATTTAGATTCCATGCTTTTCACCCGAAAGCCGTGAATACTTGTTTGCTATTGGCAGGTCTTCTGGCTTCCCACCCTTTGAATATCCTTCCCATTCCGTTTGATAGGAACAGTGGTTGTAGTGATTCAAAAGTTTGCCTAAATGGCATGGGTTACAGCTACGGGGATAGCGCCGGAATTACACCGAACTTCCCTTTTAATCATCTGACTGAGGCAGATGAACCAGTAACGCAGCAAATGTATATATTTATCCTTATGAAAGGGAATCAACAATTAAATGTTTTTAGTTTCACCATGATTGTGGTGGGCTTAGTAATAGGCATGGGGATTTTTAGATCGGCTGCAACCAGCGCCCAGCATGCCATTGAGCCTTCTGTATATTTTGCTGCTTGGTTAATCGGAGGTTTTGTAGCCCTGTGTGGCGCATTAACTTATGCAGAAATCGGTAGCAGGTTTCCTGTAACAGGCGGATACTATAAAGTGTTTTCTTATGCTTATCATCCCAGTATTGCTTTTGCCATCAACTGTATTATTTTAATTAGCAATGCTGCTAGTTTAAGTGTGGTTGCGATTATTGGTAGTGGATATATTGCTAAACTATTTCCGGGCACTCCTTGGACCGATGTAGACAAAGCATTGTTGAGTGCAGGGGCCATTATTTTATTTTATTTCATCAATCTACGAGGGCTACGAATGAGTTCAAGAGCCCAAAATATTTTAATGGTCATCAAAATCAGTATGATCTTGGTTTTGATTGCAGCATTATTTTTTCCATACGATTCGGGTGCAGCAGCTGCAGCGGTTGCAGATTCGGCCACAGTTTCAATCCCCCCAACCCCTCAAATGAGTTGGATTCAAAGCTTAGGATATAGTTTAATTGCTGTTTCCTTTACTTATGGCGGCTATCAGCAAACCATCAATTTCGGGAGTGAAGTGAAAGACCCTGCCCGAAATATTCCAAAAGGTATATTTTTTGGGATTGCTATTATAATTGGCTTGTATTTACTGGTAAATTTTAGCTATTACCAAATTGTAGGTTTTGAGCAAATGAAAGGAGAAAAGGAAATTGCCTATGTAGTAATTGACAAAGTATTTGGTCCAAAGGGGGCAGCAGTATTTTCTTTCTTTTTATTTTTTGGGGTATTGGCTTATGTAAATGCCCTATTGATGAGTAATCCAAGAGTAATGTTTGCTATGAGCGATGAGGGTACTATCCCTAAAATATTCTCTAAACAAAACGAAAAGAATGGTGTGTTGGTGGTTTCGTTAACGGTATTTACACTGACTTGTTTAATTATTTTATTTTTTGCTCAAACTTTTGATGCCATTTTAAATTTCACCATTTTTCTTGATTGCTTTGGAATGGTTGCATCTAGTGCCACCATCTTTAAGTTGAGAAAGCAAACCAAGTATTTAGATGGTTCGGGTATTTATAAAATGAAGTTATTCCCTTTATTACCACTAATATTTATGGCTACTTATTGTTTTGTTGGAGTAAGTATTGCTATTCAAACGCCAAATACTGCCTTAATTGGCACCGCAGTATTAGCGGCATTTATGGCCATTTATTATATTAGTCAACAATTTAAAAAGCGCGCTTAAGCGATTGAACTGCCTTTCATACTAATTTTAACACAAAACCATAGCTTTCCTTTCCGTCTGTCTAAATTCTGTAAAAGCCTCGCTGAATAACTTATTTTTGTTCTATGAGGAATTTACTATTACTAATGGTTGGTTGTTTTACGTTCACTGGGCAAGTAGTTGCTCAGGGTTCAACAGACAAATGGAACCTGCAGCGATGTGTGGAATACGCTGCTAAAAACAATATTTCAGTTAAGCAAGCTGATGTTCAGGCAAGAGTGGCAGCATTGGAAGTAGAGCGGACTAAATTGTCACAGTACCCTTCTGCTAATGCAAATACTAATTTGGGTACGCAGTTTGGTAGATCTATCGATCCTACTACCAACCAATTTACTACCACACAATTGTTGTTTCAAGGCATTAACTTGAATGCGAATGCCACTGTCTTTAACTGGGGTGCTTTAAAAGCAGATAGGCAAATTGCAGGATTCAATGCACAAGCGGCTTTGGCTGATATTGAGCGCATCAGTAATGATGTGTCTTTGAGCATTGCTACTTTCTTTTTGCAAGTGGTAGCTGCAAAGCAACAAATTGCTATTGCTGAAGTACAAGTAGGTCAAACCCAATCTCAGTTAGGTTTTACCCGCAAGCGGGTGGAAGCGGGCGCGCTACCTGAGCTTAGTTCTGCTGAAATTGAAGCACAGCTTGCCAGAGATAGCACTTCATTGGTTAGCGCTAAAGCTAGTTTTCAACAGGCTGTAATTCAATTGAAAGCTGCAATCAACTTAGATATGTCTGTTTCATTTGATGTAGAAATACCAGCAGTTGAAAAAATTCCTCTGCAACCACTGGGCGAATTAGATCCAGCATTTTTATATCAACTGGCTTTAAATAATCAGCCTGCGCAAAAAGTAAGCGACCTTAGAATCAAGTCTGCTGAAGCGTCTATTAAAAGAGCTAGATCGGAGTTTTATCCAACCATCTCTGCTTTTGGTGGATTGGGAACGAACTTTGCGAATGCAGCCAATACCATCACTGGGGCTAATATTATTGGAACTAGACCTACTAGCAATTTTGTTACAGTGAATAACCAAAATTATCAAGTTTTCCAACCAGATATTCAATTGACTTCTTCTAAGAGAAATTTCTTTCAAATGTGGAATGGATGGGGTGGTCAATTAGAGCAGAACTTTAGACAGAACTTTGGGATTAACTTACAAGTTCCCATATTTAATGCAGGTTCGGCCAAATTGGGATATGAACGTTCTAAGTTGAATTTAAGATCTGCACAAATTACTCGACAACAAGCAGACCTTACATTACAACAAAATATTTACCAAGCACATACTAATGCAATAGCAGCGATTCAAAGATTTCATGCAAGTGATAAATCAGTGGAAGCTTCTCAAAAAGCATACGATTATGCGCGAAAGCGTTTTGAAGCTGGCTTGTCTAATACTTTGGATTTAATTACCAATCAAAACAATTTATTAAGGGCCAAATTAGATCGACTGAATAACCAGTTTGATTATATTTTTAGAATTAAACTTTTAGAATTTTACAAAGGTCAAGGCATTAAATTATAAAAAACATATCATGAGTAAGAAGTTAATCTGGATTATTGTTGGCCTAGTAGTAGTTATAGGTGTTATAATAGGCCTTAAGAAAGCAGGAGTTATTGGTAAAGAAGAAGGAATAAAAGTTACTGTTGAAGCGGTACAGCGCAGAACTATTATTGAAACAGTAAATGCAAGTGGTAAAGTTTATCCTGAAATTGAGGTGAAAATTAGCCCCGACGTAAGTGGTGAAATAGTTGAATTAACAGTAAATGAAGGCGATACTGTAAAAAGAGGTCAGGTGTTAGCGAGAATCTATGCTGATATCTTAAATTCTCAAAGAGATCAGGTAGCTGCAGGAGTGAGTCAGCAGGAAGCTCAGGTTTCTAATAGTACAGCTCAATCTGCTGCAATTAAAGCAACCTTAGATCAAGCAGAAACACAATACAATCGTCAGAAAAAATTATTAGAAGAAAAAGTAATTAGCCGTTTGGAATTTGAACAAGCAGAGCAAGCTTTTAAAAGCGCAAAAGCTAATTATAATGCTGCAATGGAAGGAATTAAAAGCGCTAAAGCAGGTGTACAAAGTGTTCAAGCACAATTAAACAGAGCTAATAAAGATATTGGCAGAACATTAATTACCTCTCCTATGGACGGCGTAATTAGTTTATTGGCTATCAAAAAAGGAGAGCGTGTTGCAGGTAATAGTTTTAACGTAGGTACCGAAATGATGCGCGTTGCCGATATGCGTAGTTTTGAAGTAAGAGTTGATGTAGGGGAGAATGATATTCCTAAAGTTAAATTAGGTGACACTGCTATTGTAGAAGTAGATGCGTACACCAGTAGAAAGTTCAAAGGGATAGTTTATAAAATTGCGAATCCAAGTACAGGTAATGCTTTGGCAGCAAATGCTAGTGCAGAAGTTACCAACTATAAAGTACATATTCGTTTATTACAAGAGAGTTACAAAGACTTGGTAGTTCCGGGCCGATCTTTCCCTTTCCGTCCAGGCATGACTGCTAGTGCTGATATACAAACCAAAAGCAAATACAATGTTTTGTCTGTTCCTTTAAATGCAGTTACTACAAGAGATAGCAAAGAAGATCAGAAAGAAAAGAAAGATGAAAAGAAAACTGATGCTAAAGTGGCGCAGGTAGAAAAAGAGTCTCAGAAATCAGTTAGTTCAGATGATACAATTGAAGAGGTAGTCTTTATTTTACAAGCAGATAATAAAGTGAAGAAAGTAAAAGTAAAAACGGCTATTCAAGACTTAAATAATATTGAAGTAACCGAAGGTCTTAAAGAAGGTGATAAAGTAGTTACCGGTCCCTATTCGATTGTAAGTAAAATGCTAAAAGAGGGAAATTTAGTTACGGTAGTGGAGAAGGATAAGCTTTTTGAAGAGAAGAAAAAGGATTAATCTAAATAAATTGATTTCAAATGGACGGCTTAGACCGTCCATTTGTTTTTATGTATGTTTGCTAAATTATTAGCGATAAAACAGCCATATGCAGTTTGGAATTATTGGAGGTGGTAGCTGGGCAACTGCTTTAGCAAAAATACTCACCGATAGCGGCAATACGATACATTGGTTTATTAGAAACGAGGATAGTATTCACTATTTTAGAAAAAGAAAACACAATCCTCATTATTTAAGAACCGCTTATTTTGATCCTGCACAATTACAATTAACTACCGATATCAATGCAGTGATTGAAGCATCGGAAATACTGGTTATTGCAGTGCCTTCGGCGTATGTAGAAGAGGCATTAGCACAGGTTTCAGCAGAAAAATGGAAGAATAAAACCATTGTTTCTGCTGTTAAAGGGATTACGCCCACCAAAAACCAATTATTACATGAGTATTTGGCAGAAACCGTGCAGTTTCCCCTCAATGATTATTTTACTTTATTGGGTCCCTGTCATGCTGAGGAAGTTGCAGCAGAAAAGTTATCATATCTTACTTTCTCTGGCATTGATCAAGATAAAGCCAAAGCTATTGCTGCTTGTTTTAAAACGGATTATATAAACACAGTTGTGAATGCCGATGTGGTAGGAGTGCAGTATGCTGCAGTAATGAAAAATATTTATGCTTTAGGTGCGGGTATAGCGCACGGATTAGAATATGGAGATAACTTTTTAAGCGTTTATATAGCCAATGCGGCTAATGAAATGGGGACTTTCCTAGAAAAAGTAGCTCCTGGAAGTTGTACTGAGCACAATTATACAGCTTCCGTTTATCTAGGCGATTTACTTGTAACATGTTATTCTTTATATAGCCGAAACAGAACTTTTGGTAATATGTTGGGTAAGGGGTATTCTGTAAAATCTGCTCATTTGGAATTGAATATGCTTCCGGAGGGATATTTTGCCAGCAAATGCATAAATAAAACCAATACCCAGGTTCAGGCAGCCATGCCAATTGCAAGCGCTATTTATGATATTTTGTGGGAACAACTACCTGCTGAGGAGGGGTTTAAGCAAATTGAAAGTTTTTTGGTGTAGCTTTAAACAATTTTAACCTTAAATATGTATTAAATATCTAAATCGTTTAAAGTGCCAGAAACAATCATTAGAAAAGTTAGGGAACAAAGAAACTACACCCAAGAATTTGTAGCCAAGCAAATGGGTATATCGCAAAATGCGTATAGTAAAATTGAGAATGGCTATACTCAGTTAACAGTAAGACATATTAAGGATCTATCTAAGATTCTAGAAGTTTCTCTGTTGGAATTGTTGCGTGATGATTTAGAAATACATAAGCCCAATAATATACATACCGAAAGTATTAACAAAGACAACCTGCTGATGTCTATAGCGCATATATCAGAGAAGCTTAATGTAAAGCATCCACAAAAACATGATTTTTATCCGGTAATCATGAGTTTATTAAGAACCATTGATACTACCATTGATAATATTCATTAATGATTCATTGGTTCGTCTCTAAATAAGTTCGCAGCAATACCATCTGCCATGAACTTCCCATTTGCGGAAAGACATAGTTGGTTATTATGTGAGTAGATTAGTCCTTCTTTTATATAAGGTAAAGCATCGGCAAGAATTTCATCAAAAATTAGCTTGCCTGCAATGGAATTAATTTTATTTGCTTGAATACCTTCTATGGTTCTAAGGGCAGTCATGATGTATTCATTAATTTGTTGAGTTAAACTAAGGTTTTCTAACTCAAAAGGGATGTTCCCTTTAGCCAATGATTGAATATACAATGCATTATTACTGATATTCCATTGCCTACTCAATCCATTAAATGAATGTGCAGAAGGACCCAATCCTAGGTAATGTTTACCAGACCAATAGTTCGAATTATGTTTACTTCTTTTACCAGGCAAGGAAAAGTTAGAAATTTCATATTGTTCAAAGCCTGCCGCAGCTATTTTTTCTTGTAAAATTTGAAAGTGGTTAGCTTGATGAGCAGCATCCACATCGGGGATTGCTTGTTGATTAATTTTATGTGCCAAAGCGGTTTTTGGTTCAACAGTTAATGCATAACAAGAAAGGTGTGTCACACCACTTGTTGTTGCAAAATCAATATTATTAGACCAATCTGCATCGGACAGGCCAGGAATCCCGTAGATTAAGTCAATTGAAATATTTTCAATTCCTGCTTTTTGAGCCAGTTTGATACAATCAATTGCTTGGTTTGCATTATGTGCTCTACCCATCCATTGTAAATCTTGGTCTCTGAAAGATTGAATACCAATACTCAAGCGATTGATACCTAATTCAACCCATGCATTTAATTGTACTTCATTAATATCATCGGGATTTGCTTCTAATGTGACTTCTGCATTGGGCAAAACAGTGAAAATGGAACCTATTTTATTAAATATTGTTTCTAATTGAGATTGATTAAGTAATGAAGGGGTTCCTCCACCCAAATAAATTGTTTCAATAGGCGCTGATAAATACTTGCTTTGTAAGCTCATTTCTAAACCAATGGAATCAATAACTTGATTGATTAATTGGTGATTGGTAGAAAAATGAAAGTTGCAATAAGTACAAGCTTTTCTACAAAAAGGGATATGAATATAAATTCCAGCCATTAGCAGTTTAAAAATTAAAATTAGCATTGTTCTGTTAACCTGAACGTTTAATCATTATCAATCAATAATTTTGTATTGATGCGTATTCGTATTTTATTCACTTTATTTTTTGCAATTGGGGTGCATTTGGTCTCTGCACAGCAGGATAGCAGCTTCTTGCCACCTCATCCTTATCTAGCACTGCAAAAACCAGCTATTTTTATGGTGGTAGATTATCATCAAAAAGAGTCAAAAGATGCGCTTTTCTATACGTTGGTAGCTTTGGTTTTTTTATTGGGCTTTATAAAAACAGCTTTCCCGAAGTATTTTCAAAATTTATTTAAACTTTTTTTTCAAACATCATTAAGACAAAAGCAAACCAAGGAGCAGCTTGCGCAAGATAGCTTTGCATCATTGTTAATTAATCTTCTTTTCTTACTTACAGCCGGATTATATATTACACTTATAATACAATATAACCATTGGTCTTCCCTTTATTTTTGGCTATTGTACGCCTATGTTACCATTATTTTAGCCATTATCTATTTGGGTAAATATTTGTTTATATCATTTGCTGGTTGGGTTTTTAATAATTCAAGTTCGGCTTCATCCTATTTGTTTTTGGTGGCAGTTGTCAATAGGATTATGGGAGTTGTTCTTCTGCCGCTTACCGTATTATTGGCTTTTGCGTCTATTGAAATTGCTGCTGTTGTTGCGACTATCTCATTCGGTGTTGTAACATTGTTATTTATTTATCGTTATTTTGTATCGTTTGGCTTGCTAAGATCTGATCTTCAACTAAATCCTTTTCATTTTTTCCTTTACCTTTGCGCCGTGGAAATTTTACCAATGGCCTTGATATACAAGCTTTTGGTAGAAAATATGGGCTGATATTTTACATTTGCAAAATACAAGAGCAAGCAATGAGCAAAAACGATTCTAAGCAAGCAGAGAGTTCAAAGGCAGCCAGAAAGATTCTCATTTCGCAACCAAAACCAGAGAGCGAAAGGTCTCCGTATTTTGATTTAGAAAGAAAGCACAATGTTGAATTGGTGTTTCACCCTTTCATTGTGTTAGAAGGAATTCCTGCAAGAGATTTTAGAAAACAGAAGATTGATATACAGCAATATTCTGCAATCATTTTTACTAGTCGAAATGCAATTGATCATTTCTTTAGAATGAGCGAAGAAATGAAGCTAAGTATAGCCCAAGACACTAAATACTTCTGTATAACAGAGGCTGTAGCCCTCTATTTGCAAAAGTTTATTTTGTATCGGAAAAGAAAAGTTTTTTATGGTGCTGATGGTACCAACAAAAGTATGCTTGATGTAATTAACAAGCACAAGGAAGCGGAGAAGTTTTTATATGTGTGCAGTGAAAACCAGCAGGATAATGAAATTTGTAGTTGGTTAAAAAATAACAACTGCGATTTTCAGCTCGCTTACATGTATAGAAGTATCAGCAACGACATTAAGCCCGTTTTGCAAAAGAATGACTATGATATGATTTGCTTTTTTACCCCAAGTGGTGTAAAAAGCTTATTGGATAATTTCCCCAACTTCACACAAAATGGAACTGTTATCACTGCATTTGGAGGCAATACTTCAAAAGCAGTAGTAGACGCTGGGTTTAAATTAGAAATTCAAGTACCCAGCCCACAAAGGCCAAGTATGGTTGCTGCGCTGGATTTATTTTTAGCAAGCACAACGGTAGTAAAAAACGGTGTAAAGCCAGAAAAAGCAGCACCAAAATCATTAGGTAAAGCTCCTTCAAAAGCAGCTCCTAAAGCCGCTGTTAAAGCTCCTCGGAAAAATGCCGAGAAAAAAATTAAATTATGATTAAATAAAACCCCTCATTAGAGGGGTTTTGTTTAATCATCAGGCAACATTTCTCTTTTTTTTTCGTTCTATTTAATCTTTAGCAATTATGTAACAACTTTATAAGTAATTTGCTTTGGACAGGCCCTATGAAAACCATCATTGAAAATTAATTATTTGTTATTGATTGTAAATTTTACTTAAAAACCAAGAAGACGAGGCACTTTTATGGGTACCAAGTCATTTGAAACATATATTTGCTCCTGTCAAAATCAATTGTGGTCATGAAAAGACATTTTTATTTGGTTATAACGGCATTTTGTGCGTTAACGGTCACTTCTTGTAACTTTTTTAAAGGCAAAGGGGGAAAAGGATTGCCGAACGACGGCCAATTACATGGGGTTGCACCCACTGCTAAGCAAAATATGAATCCACCAAGGAATATGGTATATATTCAACCAGGTACATTTCATATGGGGCCTAGTGACGAAGACATTAGCTATCAATATACTACTCGAAATAGACAGGTATCGATTCCTGGCTTTTGGATGGATGCTACTGAAATCACCAATGACCAGTACCGTCAGTTTGTAAACTGGGTTAGAGACTCTTTATCATTCAAAATTTTATTTGGACAGGGAATTAATAAAGACGACGATACTATGGCGGTGGATTGGGCCAGGGTAAAAACCATTACATGGGATAGAAAAACCGTTGAACAATTAAATGAGTTGAATCTTGCACCAGACAACCGCTTATATGGTAAGCCAGAAATTGATCCTGACAAACTAATTTATAGAATAGAATATTTTGATTTAGCGGAAGCAGCAAAAAGAGAGAATGCAGGACAACCTCGCAAAAACTTCATCGTTAAACGCAATCAAAAAGTGTATCCAGATACATTGGTATGGATGAGAGATTTCTCTTATTCTTATAACGAACCAATGACTAGAAGATATTTTTCGCACCCTTCATTTGGAAATTATCCAGTGGTTGGTGTTACTTGGAAGCAGGCAGTGGCATTTGCAAATTGGAGAACCCATTATCAAAATTCGTTTTTAGGCAAAAAGAACCTAGCATTTGATGGAGACTACCGTTTACCTTCAGAGGCAGAGTGGGAGTACGCAGCACGTGGTGGCAGAACCAATTCTATGTTTCCGTGGGGTAACTATTACACCAGAAATAAGAAAGGATGTTTGTTAGCCAACTTTAAGCCAGGTAGAGGTAATTATGCAGAAGACGGTGGCTATTATACTGTAAAAGCAGATGCATATTGGCCAAACGATTACGGCTTATATAATATGAGTGGAAACGTTGCAGAATGGACCGGCTCCTATTTCTATGAAGGTTCGTACAATTTCCTTTCTGATATGAGCCCAGATGTTCGTTATGATGCAAAAGATTCAGACCGCCCTCGCGAAAAAAGAAAAGTAATCAGAGGTGGTTCTTGGAAAGATACACAATACCAAATTCAAGTAAGTACTCGTAACTACGAATATCAAGATACCGCTAAATCATATATTGGTTTCCGTTGTGTTATTGATTTGGCTCCAAAAATGAAAAAGTAAAAAATAAACTACTAAAAATACAATTATGGCTTCAGGTGTTTCTCCTACAGTTAATCGCGCGGTAAACGTTGTTGTATCTCTTGGTGCAGCCGTGGTGATCTTTGGTGCAATGGCAAAAATACTTCACCTTTCTTGGGCAGACTGGGCATTAAAAATTGGTTTAACAACCGAGGCGTTGATATTTATTATCTATGCAATTTTACCTCCTCCTGACATGGGTACAACAACTGTAGTGGCAGACGCTGGTAATCCTGCATTAAAAAGCATGGAAAAAATGTTGGCAGAAGCTGATATTACACCTGCTAACTTAGGAAAGTTAAGTGAAGGCTTTAAGAAGCTAGGAACTACAGTAGAAAAAATGGGAGAAATCAGTGATGTGGTAAAATCTACAGGTGATTTTTCAGCCAACTCAAAAGCAGCAGCTGCTGCAATGGGTTCTGTGGCAACAGCAATGAACGGTGCTGTACATTCATTACAAAGTTTTGAAGCAGCAGCTGAAACCAATAAGCAGTTTCATATGCAAGTGCAAGGACTTACTAAAAATTTATCGTCTCTAAATACTATTTACGAATTAGAATTACAAGAGAGCAATAATCACCTAAAGGCATTAAATCAGTTTTATGGCAAATTATCTGCGGCTTCAGAAGCAATGAACAGCACTGCTGATGACGCAAACAGAGCTAAAGAACAAATTGCAGCATTAGCAAATAACCTGAGTAAATTAAATCAGGTATATGGTAATATGTTAACTGCAATGCAAGGAAGATAATAATCCCATTGAACTGAATTGATCACCTTATTTAGATAAACAAAAGATCTTATGTCATTACCCAAGGAACCGCGGCAGAAAATGATTAACATGATGTATCTCGTGTTAACAGCTTTGCTTGCATTGAACGTTTCTTCCGAAATATTGAATGCTTTTAAAACCGTAGACAAGAGCCTTATGACGGCAACTGGTGTAGCGGAGAAAAAGAATTCAGAAATATTTAAATCGTTCCAGAAAAAAATTGAGGATCCAACTACAAGAGAAAAAGCGGAAATATGGTTACCTAAAGCTCAAAAGGCTAAAGCACTTTCCGATGAAGTATATAATTATATAGAAGCACTTAAAGCTGAATTAAAAAAAGAAGCGGGCCTCAAAATAGTGGATGGCAAAGAAGATTTTAAAGAAGATGATTTGGACGCTGCCACTCGTATGTTTGTTTCTGCACCTCCCGACGGAAAAGGGAAAGGAAAAGAGTTGTTCGATAAAATGAAAAACTTCAAGGAACAATTATTAGCGATTGACCCTGAAATGACTGCTGCTATTGGTGCCAACCTACCGTTGAGTTTACCTGAAGTAAAAAGTGAAAAAGAAAAAGAAGAGTGGGCCTATACTTTTTTCCATATGACCCCTACAGTGGCTGGTATTACCATCCTAAGTAAGTTTCAAAATGATATTAAGAACAGTGAATCGCAAGCGGTAGAATTTTGCCATAAAGAAATTGGTGAAGTAGAATTGGTGTACGACGAATTTCAGCCAATTGCAGTAGCCAATGCCAGCTATATCATGCCAGGCGAAGAAATCATCATCAATGCCGGGGTTGGTGCATTTAACAAAGAACGTGAACCAAAAGTATCTGTGGACGGTGCAAGTGCAACCCCTACACCAGAGGGTTCATTTGAATATAAGTTCAGACCTACTGGTTCTGGTTCAAAGAATGTAACGATTTCCTTTGTGAAGCCAGATGGTACAACGGCATCAGTAACCAAAGAAATTAAATACACCGTTGGTGTTCCTTCAGGACTAGTTGTATCTACCGATAAAACAAGGGTATTTTATCAAGGATTAGAAAACCCTTTAAGTGTAACAGGGGGTAGTGGAGACGAAAAAGTGAATGTATCAGTTGACGGAGCGGGTATTAGTTACCGTAAAGCAGGACCTGGTCAATATATTGTAACTGCTGCTGCCTTAGGAACCGCTACTGTGAATGCGTCTGATGGAAAAAATACACAAAAAATTATTATTCCAGTTAAACGTGTACCCAATCCATTGGCAACAGTGGGAGGTAAATCTGGTGGACCCATTGCAGCGAATGCATTTAGGGTTCAGCGTGGGGTGGCTGCTGAATTAAAGGACTTTGTTTTCGAAGGGGTAAAATATGATGTAGTTTCTTTTACCTTGATTTGTACTGGAAGAGGCTTTGAAGAAAGTGGATTCGGTATTGCAGAAGTATCAGGAGCATATTTTAACGCAGAAGCAAAAGCTTTATTAGCCAAATGTCAGCCAGGTTCTACTGTGGTTATTGACGAAATTAAAGTAAGTGGTCCGGGCGGAACCAGACTCTTGGATCAAAATATTTCATTTACTCTACAATAATTGTGCGTATGAAAAAGGTATATCAAGGATTTTTAATGGCTACAGCAATGTTAGTGGCAATAGGTGCAAGCGCGCAGTCTAAATACAAGAAGCCTGCAGCTCCTGCTGCCAAAGCTTCCTCTAATGCTACAAACCCCGCAGCTAAAAAGACTACTACTTCTAAGTATGCGGCAGCAAAAGCAAAAATCAATGTTAATGCAAGTTCATCAGATACAAGCGTTAATCCATCAACACCTGCTGTAAATGGTACATCTAGATATAGGACCAGTAATAATACTGCGCCAACTACAGGTGCAACCACAACGAATCCTACTGCTCCTGTAACGTATAGTTACGATACAACTGTTCAAGGAGGATTTGGTGCAAAACCAGAAGTTTCTCTCAGGAATAATTACGCAATGGTAAGAACTCAGGTAAGAGACCGTAAGCCTTTAGAATATGAAGATCTGCGTGAAGATGATGCAGTATTCAGTCATTTTATTTGGAGAGAGATTGATGCAAGAGAGAAAATGAATCAGTCATTTATGTATCCTTCTCAGGATGATAATGGAGATCAACGCTTTTTTTCCTTGTTATTGAGTGCGATTAAAAATGATAGTGTTACCGCATTTTCAGCAGACAATGATCGTTTTACCAAGCCATTGACAACCGATTTTGTAATGAATATGGTAGCGGGTGCTAACGATACCGTTGATGTGGTTGATCCTGCAACAGGTGCAGTTGAAAAAGTAATCACTAAAAAGCCAAAGTTTAGTCCTGATTCTGTTTATACTTTCCGAATTAAAGAACAGATTGTGTTTGATAAAGAAAGTAGTAGAATGTTTACCCGTATTCTTGGTATTGCGCCTATTGCAAAACAAGTGGTTGCAGGTAAGTCTTTACCAAGGGTATTATTTTGGGTTTATTATCCTGATATCAGAGCATCACTCACAAAGTTTGATGTGTATAATCCGAAGAATATTGCAGCAAGAATGACTTGGGAGGAATTATTCGAAAGTCGTTTTTTCAGTAGTTATATTATTAAGAGTACTATCAATAACCCTGGCGATAAATCATTAAGTGCATTTATTAAAGATCCTCTGTTCAGGTTACTTGAAGGAGAAAATATAAAAGCCAAGATTATGAACTACGAGCAAGACTTGTGGGCTTATTAGTCTAGTGTATATCATTTAATTTTCTAAAAAGGGGCCAATGGCCCCTTTTTCTATATAGGTCTGATCCATTTTGTTTCATAAAAAGGGTTCAATCCGAACATAAATTCAACAATTCCAAGGAATTTTAGTTTTTTATATAAAATGGATAAAGTTTTATTTTATATTTTATGTGGGAAAATGTATTTTCACGTCGGTTTTTCATAGGATATTGGATTTTAAAACGGGGCTGGATTTCTATCCTGGCCCCTTTTTTATTGCTCCTTATTAAAATGCTTTGTTAAAATGCCTGCCCTTTTAGCACCTACAATTGTTGACAATGCTTGCTCCGATTGCTGTTTTATATTTTTTATCGATTTAAAATTGCGCAATAGTTCTTCTATTGTTGCTTTGCCAATTCCCTGAACCTGTTCTAATTCATTCTGAAATGCTCCCTTAGAACGTTGGTTTCTATGAAAGGTTATTCCAAAACGGTGTACTTCATCTCTGATTCTTCTAACCAATTTTAGCGAGTCGCTATTCCAAGGAAGTTTAATAGATTCTGCATCACCGGGAAAAAATATTTCCTCTTCGTTTTTAGCCAATCCTACAACGGTAGTAAGTCCTACCAAATTCAATTCTCTAAATGCCTCCATAGCCGATCCTAATTGGCCTTTACCGCCGTCTATGATAACTAATTGTGGAAATGATTGATTTTCCTCTTTTACGCGTTTATAACGCCTATAAACCACTTCTTTCATTGTGGCAAAATCATTTATGCCCTCAACAGTTTTTACATTGAATCTTCTATAATCATTTTTAGATGGTATTCCATTTTTAAAACAAACCATTGCACTTACTGGATAAGCACCTTGAAAATTTGAGTTGTCAAAGCATTCAATGTGAAGAGGAGCTTCATTTAATTGTAAGTACTGCTGTAATTCGTATAAAACCTTTTTTTGTTCAGCATCCGTTTTACCTTCTAGTTGCAGCATTTTTTTCTTTCTCAACTCTTCTTTGAAATATGCAACGTTTTTTAAGGAAAGATCTAAGAGTTTTCTTTTGTCCCCTGCTTTAGGAATAGAGATAAGAACCGAAGGGTCTGGATAGTCAATTGGAAAAGGAACAATTATTTCCTTGGCCATGCTATTAAATGTATTCCTTAGTTCGCCAATTACTAAAACCAATACCTCTTCTTCCGTTTCTTCTAATTTGGTTTCTACAGGTACTGAGTGCGTTTGTACAATAGTTCCATTTTGAACCATCAAATAGTTCACGAAAGCTTTATTGTCGTCCTTGGCAATACTAAATACATCAATATTGTTTAAATGCTTGCTAACAACCACAGAAGATGATTGGTAATTTTCTAAATGCTCAATCTTTTTCCGAATCATTTCAGCTTTTTCAAACGCGAGCCCCATAGCGTGCTGTTGCATTTCTTCTTTGAATTGCGCAATTACAGAACCCAGGTTCCCTTTTAAAATATTGCGCATTTGCTGAATTCCATTCTGATAATCTTCCAATGATTGTAAACCTTCACATGGCCCTTTGCAATTGCCTAAATGGTACTCTAGACAAACTTTAAATTTGCCAGATTGAATATTTTCTTTGCTTAAATTGAGTTTACAACTTCTTAACGGAATGTATTGCTTTACAAACTCAATTAGTTCTCTTACTTTACCAGCAGAAGTAAAAGGACCAATATATTCCGAGCCATCGTTTATTTTTCTGCGAGTCAAAAATATGCGAGGAAATGGTTCACGTTTTACAACAATAAATGGATAGGTTTTATCGTCTTTTAGCTCAATATTGTATTTTGGCTTGTATTCTTTAATCAATGCGTTTTCTAATAAAAATGCATCTTGTTCTGAGTCTACAATAGTAAATTCTATATGATGAATTCTTTTTACAAGCTCATGTGTTTTATATCCAACATAAGTTTTGCTAAAATAAGAGCTTACTCTTTTGCGCAAACTTTTTGCTTTTCCAACATACAGTAATTCATTTTCTTTATTATAGTACTTATAAATACCAGGCTGTAAGGGGATGGTATGTGCAATCTGTTGAAAATCTTCTTGGGTCATTATTGGTCTTGGTTTTTCCAACTAATAGTACTGCTAGCATTTTTATTAAATTGGTCATCTACTCTAACCGAACGACCAATCATGAACTGTTTGTTCGATATCCAACTAAATTGTTCTGTTACAGCAGTATCTCCAACTTGTTTAGACAATCTGATAAACAATCTTTTGGGTAAATTGGTTTGTTGATTTAATAGTAAATCAATGCTTTTAATAGCTGCCGTTTTGCTGCTATAATTGATGGTAAAGCTTTCAGTTCCTAAATCTTGAAATACCGTTTCATTAAACAATTCCTTATTCTCCATAAACCATTTGGCCTGTGCTAATATCATTGAAGCAGCAGTTAAGAATTCATCTTTGCTGATAATACGATTAACTGTATCTAGACCATTGTATTTCTTTTCTATGATGGTAAAATTGCGTAAATCTACATACCTCATTTCATCTTCAATAAAGCGCGCAATATTGTAAAACTTAGCAGTATCTGCTATAGTTATACTTGCTGAATCATTCTTGGAAGGCTTTGGATTATTACAAGCAATAACAGCCAAAGCAAAAAATAAGCTTATGCGTAAAGAATTATTCATTTAGCAAAATTATCCAAAAAACCGTGCAATTAGCGCTGTCTTGTAAATGCTAAACGCACGCCGTAATCCATGAGGTATTCTTTGATTGGGTAGCGATTAGTATAAGTAGGTAAATGCTGGTACCTGATTTGAGGACCCAACTGCCAAAGATTAGAGCCTGATTTAAAGTTGATATGAACGCCTGCACTTGTATTCACATTCCATCTACGAACAAATCCGTTACCATCAGCATAGTTTTTAAAATCAGTAGACAGCAAGAATACATTCGAGTTGAATGAATAAGTAGGTTGCACGCTCGCTTCTGCGCTAATTCCAAACTGATTACCCTTAATAATATCCCATTGAATTCCTAATGGGATGGCTATTTGATAACTTTTGTTATTCAACTGCTCTTGCTTATACCCACCCGAATTATTGAAGTTGGTAACCATATTGAAATTCTCAATACTTCCATTATTTAACAAGGAGACAGTTGCAACACCAATATTGGTTCTAAAAGTTTCAATATGGTATTGGCGGATATTTACTTGTACCCCAGTTTTAAATTTTAAACGACTATTGATATTATATAAAGCTGCCAATCCAACTTCTAAGCCCATGGCTGGACGATGACGAACCACATCATTTACACCTGCAGTATAACTTAAAGCCAATGGTATATTTTGTGAAGCGGCAGTATTATTAGGCTGAATAATTTCTTTTATTTGATCGTCAGATAAGCTACGATAACTTGTAGAAGGTGTTATGTAAAATTGTATACCGATCCTTTTAGACGGGATTGGTAAGTTGATTTTATGCTGAATAGGTAGATTGTTTCTTTCGTCTTTTAAATTAATGTTTAAAGCAGTTTCTTCCGGAGATTTTGCAAGTAACCATTGCTTGTTCATTACATCGTCACTTTTGCTTGCTATAGTTTCAGGACTTGCTTGTTTAAGTAACAGTGAAAGTGCAAGATCTTTCTTTTCTTGTTCGTTACTAGCTACAAATGTATTAAGTACTGGAGTTGGTAAAATAGTAGCAGCCGGAGTGGAGTTTTTAACCATTAAGTTATTGTTCATTTGCCATGGTGCAGTATCTGCAATAGGAATTGTGGCAATAGGAACTCTTAGCTGGGTAATGGTTTGTTCTGTAATATGATTTGGCTCAATAGCTTGGTAATAGGCTTCTTTAGGAGCTGGGGCATGCATTCTTGTTTCAACAGAACTAGTGTTTATTTGGTTTACAGTCTTATTGCTAACAAAACGAAATCTGTCTGCAGAAGGCGCAATAAGTAAAGTAGAAACTGTTAAGCTAACAATTACTAATAAAGAAATAACAGTAAGGGCTGGCCAAGCGGGATAACCATGCAAGTCGTTGCGAATGTTTTTCCATACACCGTCTGCAGGATACATTCGATGATCCTGTAGCTCTTCTTGTAAGAATTGCTCAAACTCGTTGTCTTGGTTGTACTTCCGATCCATATTCTAAATGCTACTTCTTAAAAGCAGCCGCCCAAGAAAATCGCTCTCTTGGTTGCTCTATAATTCGTTTCTTAATTAATATAGTTTCTAACATTGCTTTTGCTCTGGTGTATTGACTTCTACTAGTACTTTCCTCTATATCTATCATATCACCAATCTCTTTATGACTATAACCTTCCAGTGCGTACAAGTTCAAAACAGTTCTGTAACCAATTGGTAAAAGCCTGATGCACTCAATGATTTGTCTGGCTTGCATTACCGAGGGTACAGTTTCTTCTTTAACTTCTAAATAATCAGCCTGATCTAAATCGATGCTGTTGCTGAATTTTTTATTCTTCTTTAAGAAATTAATACAAGTATGAACAATGATTCTTCTAATCCAACCTTCAAAAGCCCCTTTATTCTGAAATGTATGAATTTGCGTAAAGATTTTTATAAAGCCTTCTTGCAACATGTCCTCTGCATCTTCTCTGCTATTGCTGAATCTATAACATACACTCAGCATTTTAGGGCTGTACCGATTGTACAACTCTCTTTGTGCAGAGGGGTCATTATTTAAACAGCCTACCAGAATGGTTTGCTCGGTCATTTAGGGAATTTTATTACCCTAAATATAAGACAATTTTAATGTTAAAAAGCTGCATAAATTCGTTACTTAGTGTCATAACGCTACTAAATCTGCATATGGAAAGTCCATTTATCCCGCCCCCACTTTCAGGATTATCCCCTTACACAGGAAGTTTTACCCAAGTAGAACTACAGCACTTATTAAAGCGAACACTGTTTGGAGCCAGTAAAGACGACCTAAGTTATTTTGGCGGCAAAACCTTGTCTGCTGTATTAACGGAATTATTGAACCCATTAACGACTACTCCACCACCCCCTGTTAAAGAGTACACTACGTCTACTACCGCCAGTGCGCCAGATACTGCTATTGCATTGGGAAGTACTTGGGTAGGCGATTTAAATAACGACGGAACCGTAAATAGTCAAAGACGGTCTTCCTTTAAAAAATGGTGGATGGGAAGAATGATTCACCAGGATCGTTCCATCTTAGAAAAAATGACCCTATTCTGGCACAATCATTTTGCTACAGAATCGAATGATATCAGTAACGCACAATATGTTTATAGGCATCATCAATTATTGAGAACGCATGCATTGGGTAATTTTAAAGTGCTTACCCGAGCAGTTACGGTAGATCCAGCTATGCTTGTCTATTTAAATGGACAACTCAATACAAGAACCGCACCAGATGAAAACTATGCAAGAGAAATACAAGAATTATTCTGTTGTGGAAAAGGCCCTGATTCATTGTTTACTGAAGCAGATGTAAAAGCAGCTGCAAGAGTATTAACGGGTTGGAGAAATAATGCTACTACTTACAGTTCATTCTTTGATCCCAATAGGCATGATACGAATCCAAAAGTGTTTTCTTCATTTTATAACAATACAGTAATTGCTGGAAGAACTGGTTCTACAGCAGGAGACATTGAATTGGATGAGTTGATTAATATGATTTTTAATGTGCAAGAAGTCGCTAAATATATTTGTAGAAGACTGTATCGCTGGTTTGTGTATTACGATATTGATGCATCGGTGGAAACTAATATTATCACCCCATTAGCAAATATTTTTCGAGCTAGTAATTATGAAGTAAAACCAGTATTAAAAGCACTTTTGCAAAGTGAACATTTTTTTGATACACTTTCTAGAGGTTGTCAAATAAAAAGCCCAGTAGATTTAGTGGTGGGCATGTGCAGAGAATTCAATATTCAATTTCCGGTAAGCACCGATTACGTATCTAATTATGGGCACTGGAATTATATGGTATCGATGGTGAGCAATATGCAACAAAATATAGGTGATCCACCTGATGTAAGTGGATGGAAAGCTTATTACCAGGAACCACAGTTTTATCAAATATGGATCAATAGCGATACCCTGCCTAAGCGGAATCAATTTACCGATACCATGATTGTAAGTGGCTATAGTTTTAATGGAAGGCGAACTCAAATAGACGGTATTGCTTTTGCAAGAACCGTAAGTAACCCTGCAGATCCTAATGTATTGATTAATGAATTAATTGCCCATCTCTTTAGAATTGATTTATCAACCACTTCTAAAGCGCAATTAAAAAGAGATATTTTATTAAGCGGACAAACCAGCGATCATTATTGGACTGATGCATGGAATTTGATGATTAGTAATCCTAGCAATTCAGCCAATACTACTACCGTTCGAAATAAAGTTAGAGACCTTATTAAATATTTAATGAATCTGGCCGAATACCAACTCGCCTAAAAACAATTTTATGAAAAGGAGAGACTTTTTAAAAAACACTGTGCCAGCTGGTATTCTGCTACCCTCTTTAGTAAGCGGTTTTTCATTTAAAGTATTTGGTGCATCTTCCATATTTGCTGCAGCCCTTCAAATGCAAGCTGAACAGAATGATCATATTTTAGTGATTATACAATTGAATGGCGGCAACGACGGATTAAATATGGTAGTGCCTATTGAGAACTTTGCCAATTACGCCAATGCACGTTCAAACATATTTATACCAGAAAATAAAGTATTAAAATTAACAGGAGTAGATAAAGCTGGGCTGCATCCAGCCATGACCGGTTTGCAAAGTTTATACAACGATGGAAAACTCAATATCATACAATCGGTAGGCTATCCACAACCCAGCTTCTCACATTTTAGGGCTACTGATATTTGGATGAGTGCAAGCGATAGTAATAATGTTGTGAACAGTGGATGGGCTGGAAGGTATTTAGATTACCAATATCCAAATTTCCCAACTGGTTATCCCAATGCAAGCATGAAAGATCCATTAGCTATTCAAATAGGATCAGCTACATCACTTACTATGCAAGGGCCTGCAGTAAATATGGCCATGAGTATCAGTAATACAAATAACTTTTATAATTTGATTAATGGGGTACAAGATCCTGCACCAGCAACCCCTGCAGGAAAAGAACTTACTTATATTCGGCAGGTTACTCAACAAACACAACAATATGCATCAGTAATAAAAGACGCTGCTGCTAAAGTGCCCACACAGGTTACTTATCCAAGCAATAATTCCTTAGCTGATCAATTAAAAATTGTTTCCAGATTAATTAAAGGGGGGTTGAAAACCAGAGTGTATATGGTTAGCATTGGAGGCTTTGATACACATGCAACACAAGTGAATGCAAGCGATACTACAACAGGAACGCACGCAACTTTATTAGGAAGAGTAAGCGATGCAATCAAAGCATTTCAAAATGATTTAGCATTTTTAGGAGTAGAAGATAAAGTAGTGGGAATGACATTTTCCGAGTTTGGAAGACGCGTAAAAAGCAATGCTAGTAGTGGCACCGATCACGGCGCAGCCGCCCCCGTATTTATTTTTGGCAAACAGGTGATTGGCGGTATAACAGGTAACACACCGAATTTTGGTGCCAGTGTTGGAGTGGGTGATAATATTCCTTTTCAATACGATTTTAGATCGGTCTATTCTACTTTGTTAAGCAATTGGTTATGTGTAGACGATAAAGATTTACAACAAATCATGCTCAAGAATTACCAGAACCTACCATTGGTAAGTGGAGCAGCTTGTAAAAAACCACAGCCATTGGCTACCGAACAATTGGTGAGCAATTACCCCAATCCATTTACGTCGAGTACCGTTATTACCTTCAAGACTGGTGGAGGCCATACTTTGGTTCAAATTCTGGATACATCAGGTAGGGTATTAGCAGTATTAACCGATAAGGAATATCCAGCTGGAACTTATACCGTTACTTTCAACAGTGGGTTCTTACCAACAGGTGTTTATTATGCACGCTTTCAAAACATGGCGGTACAACAGGTTAGACCGATGCTGAAAGTGCGGTAAATAGTGCGTTTCGTAAATATTTGCAACATTGATGTAAAAATTCAAATGCCTTCTTATATTTGCAACATAGTAGCAAAAAATAGAAGGATATGAAATCAGTTGTTTTGACAATGTTTTGTTTAGGTTGGATTACAGCCACCGCATTAGCCAATGGTTCATTAAAAGGTAAAGTGACCGACGCGCAAACGGGTAAGCCATTAGTGGGGGCATCTATTTATTTACATGAATTAAAAACAGGAACAATAACAGGAGCCGATGGAAGCTATGAAACAGCCAAAATTCCTTCAGGAAAATATTTGGTTGAAGTAAGTTTTATGGGCTATGCTGCATTCCTGAAAACTGTTGCCGTTAGTCAAGAACAGGTTTTAGACATTGCATTAAAGCAATCAGTAGTAGAGCACGAAGCAGTAACCGTAACAGGGGTTGCGTCTGCTGTGAAAATCTCGCAAAATCCACAAGCCATTTCAGTAGTAAGAAAAACAGATTTAATGCGAGGAAGTTCAACGAATATTATTGATGCGTTGAGCAAATTAGTGCCTGGTGTTGGCGCATTAAGCACAGGTCCTGCAATTAGCAAACCAATCATTAGAGGTTTAGGATACAATAGAGTCATCACTATTAATGATGGTGTAAGACAGGAAGGACAACAGTGGGGAGACGAACATGGTATTGAAATAGATGAAGCCAGTGTGCAAAGAGTAGAAGTATTAAAAGGACCCGCTTCATTATTATATGGATCAGATGGAATGGGAGGGGTTGTGAATATTATTACGAATGTACCTGTAGAACAGGGCCGTATTAGAGCCAATTACAATGTATCTACCAATAGCAACAATGGATTGATCAGCAATAATTTTAATACTGCAGGACATTTTAAAAATGGATTCAATTACAATATGTTTGGTTCATTTAAAAGTGCAAAAGACTATCAAAATAAATACGATGGAAGGGTATTAGGAAGCAGATTTAATGAACGAAATTTTGGTGGATATATTGGCATCAATAAAAGATGGGGTTACAGTCATTTGATGGTAAGTAATTTTAATCAAAACTTAGGATTAGTAGAAGGAGACAGGGATGATGCAACAGGGAAATTTATTTTGTTTGCAGGTTCTCCACTAGAAAGAATCGCTTCTGATGCAGATTTGAATTCACGCCAATTGCAAACCCCATCACAAGGAATCAATCATTTCAAAATTGCTTTAGACAATAATATTGCATTGGGAACAGGAAGACTTCAATTTAATATTGGCTATCAGCGAAACCAGCGAAAAGAATTTGGAGACCCAGAAGCGCCCACTAGTCCTGAATTGTATTTTGATTTGCGTACTGTCAACTATAATCTCCAATACCATTTTGCCGATATGAACGGATGGAAGACCAGTATTGGTGTGAATGGAATGCAGCAACAAAATCAAAATAAAGCAGATGAAGTATTGATTCCAGAATATAAATTATTTGATGCGGGTTTATTTGTTTACACTCGAAAAACATTCAATGATAAATTGACATTGAGTGGAGGACTTAGAAGCGATTATAGAAAATTAAACAGCGAAGGATTTACAGAAGGAACCGAAGTGAAATTCAATACTTTCAGTAAAACCTTTAGCAATATCAGTGGATCAGTTGGGTTGAGTTACAACGCATCAGAAGCAGTGACATTGAAAGCCAATTTATCTAGAGGCTATAGAGCGCCTTCTGTATCTGAGTTGGCGAGTAATGGAACCCATGAAGGAACCAATCGATATGAGCATGGCGATCAAAACTTGAAGAATGAAACATCAATACAAGCCGATGCAGGAATAGAAGTAAATACGCAACATTTTAGTTTTCAAGTAACCGCTTTTTACAATAGCATCAGCAATTATATATTCTATTCTAAGTTGAATAGTGTTTTCGGTGGAGATTCATTAGTAAATGTGGATGGAGAAGATATGATGGCATTTCAGTTTAGACAAAATAATGCAAGACTGTATGGCTTTGAAACCAAGATAGATATACATCCACATCCATTAGACTGGTTACACTTGGCTAGCACTTTCTCTTATGTTGCAGGAAAATTTAATACTCCTTACGAAGGAAACAATCGCTTACCATTTATACCACCTGCTAGATGGACTACCGAATTAAGAGGAGATTTTGCAAAAGCGGCTAATGGAGCATTTAGGAATTTTTATGTGAAGCTAGAGTTGGATAATATGTTTACACAAAACAGGGTATTCACTACTTATAATACTGAAACAGCAACACAAGGGTTCTCTTTACTCAATTTTGGAATTGGTGCAGATATCCAAAGCAAGGGAAGAACATTTGCCACTATTAATTTAGCTGCGAATAATATTACCGATGTTGCCTATCAAAATCATTTGAGCAGATTAAAGTACACAGCAGATAATTTAGTAACCAGACGTTCAGGTGTATTTAATATGGGCCGCAATTTTACCCTCCGCTTGAATATTCCACTAGAGTGGAAATTGAAATAGTTTTTTGTTGGTTTGGTTTTACAAAGAAGAAAACGCACTCCTTGTGAAAGGGGTGCGTTTGTGTTTATTGCTTAAATTTAAACTCTATGGACATAAGCATCAACACTCCTGCACTTTTATTCCCTGCAATTAGCTTAATTATGTTGGCGTATACCAATCGATTTTTAGCATTGGCAACCAGGGTAAGAAGTTTACACAGTGAATACAATAAAACCCAAAATAATGTAGTGGTTCATGCTCAAATTAAAAACCTACGATTTCGGATCAAGCTCATCAAGCAAATGCAGGCATTAGGGGTAATGGCATTTTTAAGCTGCATTATCTGTATGTATTTTATTTACATAGAATGGATGGTCATGAGTCACTGGGTTTTTGCTTTTAGCTTATTAAGTTTTTCTTGTTCTTTAGCCATTTCGCTTTGGGAGATTCAGCTCAGTACTAAAGCCCTTGAATTGGAATTAAGTGATATGGAGGGGTTAGAAGACCCTACTGTTATCGAATACATCAAGAGCAAGTTTGATAAAGACAAAGATTAGTTGTATATTTAACCTTCAAAAAACATGATATTTGAAAGTATTGCTTTCAAATATCATGAAAAATGAAAGTAAATATTTGGCATATGTTCACACGAAAGCAGGTATTTGAGGGGGCTGGTAAAGAAAGCCTTTTCTTATGGGGTGCCCGTCAAACGGGGAAAAGTACCTTATTGAAATCGCTTTTTCCCAATGCTATATGGTTTGATTTACTTAAATCTGACGTTTATAGAAGATATCAAGCAAACCCTTCACAGTTTAGAGAAACCATCTTAGCAAGTGAAACAAGAAATATTGTAATTGTTGATGAAATTCAAAAAATTCCTGAATTACTAGATGAAATACATTGGCTAATAGTCAATCATTCGATTCAGTTTATATTGAGTGGATCTAGTCCTAGAAAAATTATAAGAGCTGGTTCAAATTTATTAGGGGGCAGGGCACTTCGTTACGAACTATATCCATTATTACAATCAGAAATTCCAGAATTCGATTTAATTAAAGCTTTAAACAATGGGTTATTGCCAAGGCATTATTTATCAGATAATCCCAAAAAGTTAATAGATGCTTATATAGGTAATTATTTAAAAGATGAAATTATTGCCGAGGCAAAAATTAGAAATATCAATGCTTTCACACAGTTTTTAGAAGCTGCTGCTTTTTCAAATGGAGAAATGGTTAACTACACTAATATCGCAACTGAATGTGGCGTTAGTCATACGACTGTGAAAGAGTATTTTCAAATTTTAGTAGATACATTGATTGGTCGATTCGTGCCTGCTTTTCAGAAAAAGCCCAAACGAAGAGTTATTGTGGCCCCTAAGTTTTATTATTTTGATATAGGTATAGCAAATAACTTATTGAAACGTGGTAGAATTGTAATGGGCAGTGAGTCATTCGGAAATGCATTTGAGCATTTCATCTACCAAGAGTTGTATGCACACAGCAATTACTCTGATAAAAATTACCCAATTTCATATTGGAGAACTACTTCACAAATTGAAGTTGATTTTATTTTAGGCGACCATGAAGTTGCTGTTGAAGTAAAAGGGACAGATAATGTTCAAACCCGCCATTTAAAAGGACTTAAAGCGTTTGCAGAGGAATACAAAGTTAAAAATTTAATTGTGGTAAGTAATGACCCTCTAGAAAGACAAATAGGTGATATCACAGTAATGCCGTGGAAAATCTTCTTAGAAAAATTATGGGATGGGTCCATTATGTAATTAATCGTCCCCCTCTTTCAACATAATTTCTAGCAATTCAATATTGCTCTTATCTATAAAGTATTCAAAGTAGCGCTTGTCCTCTTGACTTCTTAGATTACAAATAAGGTCGGTATCATCTTCCTGTAAAAAGTTGAACTTTTCATTGATGCTGTTCATTACATCGCTCCTAACCTTTTTTTGAAGACCTATATTTTTGTCTTTAATGCCCAAAGCATAATTGATCTCTGTGATGTTAGTGGTTTCGTTTTGCTTGGATTTGTCTAATAAAAGCCTTAGCAATTGACGTTCTGTTTGATTGAACTTTATTTTTACAGCAGCCCCAATTGGCTTTTGTTGCTGAGCGCTTTCCAATACTTCAGCTCGTTTTTTCTTAGCTTCTCTTTTTCTGGCAGCTGCAGCAGCTAGTATGATAAAAATGGGTGCAATGCCCAATATTGTTCCAGTATTACTTTTCTTCCAAACCTTGAAATCGGATTTCTCAAAACTTGCTGAACGAACTTTTACAGAATCATACTGCTGCGTTTTTCCATTCAGATAATAGATGGTTTGGTTATGATAATAAGCTACGTGGTCATAATTGATTCTTTCTAAGCTTTGCATAAGACTTGGATCATCATTTTCTTTAATAGTATTTTCTTCAAAATTGATTTGATACACTTTATGATTAAAACAAATGAGTTGACCAGAGTCGGTGGGTAATACCCATTTTGTATTTTGCAATAATTCAAAATAGTCGGGATGAGTTTTCCCTAGCTTTTTCCATATTTTGGTTTTTAAGTCTAAACGGTACACTTTTTTTTCATACTGCTCATCCTCTTTGTTAGTTTTAACTCCTTCATTAATGATTCGCTGATATGGAATATATAAGTGCTGGGTATGAGTATTAAACCAAGCTAATTGACCAAATGTTCCTAATTGATCGGCATAAGGCATGTGAATTTCTTGGTCAACTGGTTCTGCATCCCATTCAAAGTCTTTGTAATTATATTTTCTTAGTGTTCCGCTGGTTTTCCAATACCCATAGCCCCCAATATTATAAATCTCATTACCATGTGTAAATAAAAAAGCTTCAAGATTATAATTATAATTTTCTGTATCGTCTATCCGCTTAAATGATAAGATGGAGTCGTTGGGATTGTCTAATTGGTACAATAATCCCGATCCATTAAAGTGTAGGTAAAGCCTTTTTTGAAGGGTAAAAAATTGAAATGTGCGTCTTTTTAAATCTTTATGTTGCGGGTTGATAAATCCGAATTTAGGGGACCTCAAGGGTTGTATAGGCTCTTTTTTATTTATTAAGTCTTTAAAGAAAGGGGAATTTTTTACTGTCAATACGCTATCTAACTCCGCTGAAAAAGTAGTTCCTGACAAAATAAGTCCTAATAACAAAACAAGTAGTTTTTTCACTTTTCGCAGGATTTGGTCCAAATACACTGCAAAATATAGGAAATAACCTATTTGGTAATCGGTTCCTTTACCTTTTTTTTCAATATGTAGTTGTAAAAGCTATTTTTTTGTATCGGATCATTAAAATCTAACCAACCACTGATAAGTTAGATTTCCGGGGGGGGATTATACTTTGAAGTGGTTGGTTTTACCCCTTCCTCTCCCCAATCTGTTGACGCCACATGGCGTAGTATAAACCCTTCTCGGTTAAAAGCTCGGCATGACTACCAGTTTCTACCACTTTGCCTTTTTCTAGTACATAAATGCGATCGGCATGCATAATGGTGCTTAATCGATGCGCAATCATAATGGTGATCTGTTCCTTTAATGCCGAAATAGAACGGATGGTATTGGTGATTTCTTCTTCGGTAATACTATCCAAGGCAGAAGTAGCTTCGTCAAAAATTAATAGTTTGGGTTGCCGAATTAATGCGCGGGCAATGGACAAACGTTGTTTTTCTCCGCCACTGAGCTTCAATCCACTTTCGCCTATTAATGAGTCGATGCCTTTATCGGCCTTGGCCAATAAATTATCACAACTGGCTTTATGCAATGCTGCTTTGATTTCTTCGTCACTTGCATTAGGCGCCACAAATAATAAGTTCTCTTTTAAAGTGCCTGCAAACAATTGGGTGTCTTGGGTTACAAAGCCAATTTGATTGCGAAGCTCATCCATATTAATATCATGGCCATTTACGCTATTGTATTCAACCATTCCATCTTGTGTATGGTATAAGCCTACCAATAATTTTACCAATGTACTCTTTCCTGCTCCAGATGGTCCTACAAAAGCTATTGTCTCGCCTTTCTTTACTTCAAATGAAATTCCATCTAATGCATAAAAACTGGCCGACTGGTGCTTGAATCGGATGTCTTTAAAGGACAAATCATTAATAGCACCAATTGCTTTAGGATTTGCAGGTTTGGGTTCTGATGGCTTTTGCATCAGGTTATGAAAATTATTCAAGGATGCTTCAGCTTCGCGATAACTTAAAATAATATTTCCTATTTCTTGTAATGGTCCAAAAATAAAGAAGGAGTAAAATGTTAGCGTCATTACTTCTCCTGCAGTCAATTTTCCTTGGAATACCAACCATAACAACGTGAACATGATCACTTGTCTAAGTAAGTTTACAAACGTGCCTTGTACAAAACTTAAAGAACGAATGCTCTTTACTTTACGTAATTCAAGTCCTAATATTTTGTAAGTATTTTTATTAAGTCTCCCAATTTCTTGTTCGGTTAATCCCAAACTTTTTACCAACTCAATATTGCGCAAACTCTCTGTGGTTGTGCCTGCTAGCGTAGTGGTTTCTTTTACAATATCTTTTTGGATGGCTTTAATGCGCTTGCTTAAAAAGCTCGTGAGTAAGGAAAGAAATACAATGCCTACTGCATAAATGGGCATGATGCTCCAATGCAATCGGAATGAGTAAACAGAAATAAATACAATTCCCACCAATATGCTAAAGAGAACATTAATGAACGCAATGATAAATCGTTCTGTATCGGTTCTTACCTTAGAAAGAATAGACAAAGTCTCGCCACTTCGTTGGTCTTCAAATTCTTGATAAGGCAATTGCATCGAATGCTTTAATCCATCCGTAAAAATTTTTGCCCCAAATTTTTGTACAATTACATTGCTAAAATAATCTTGAAAAGCTTTGGCAATTCTAGAGATCATGGCCACTGTAATCAAAATACCCAAGAAGCCAAGTACACCCCAAATAAATTCAGATTCAGTTCTAGTGCCTGTGGCAACAAATTGTTTTTGCTCATTAAAATAACCAGTTTGCAATGGGTGCATCCCATACTTATCTAATAGCTTTCCAAAAAAGTAGGGATCCAACATGCTAAAGCTCTGGTTAATGGCCGCTAATAGCAAGGCCAATCCAATCAGCCATTTATAGGGTTTGAGGTATTGTAACAGTAATTTCATGGTTGTAACAAAGTTACCATTTGAGGCCTTATCCACCGCTGTTAATAATAAGATCATCTTGTTTAGCGGCTTATAGGGCTTTTAATTGGTAACTTCAGAAAACCCTATTTTATGCGTTGGAGAAAATTCAATGGAGAAAACATCATTTTACCCATTAAAGATGCAGTAGAAGAAGCCATCAGAAGAGAAACTGCAAATGGTACTAAATTGAAAGTTTGTATTGGTACCGACAGCCAAGTAAAAGGCGAAGACACGGAGTTTGCAACCGTGATTGTTTTTTTGAGAGAACACAGTGGAGGCTTCATGTACATCCACAACGAAAAAACAAAACAGCGGTATCATTTAAAAGAGCGTATGCTAACCGAAGTGGCCAAGAGCATCGAAATTGCCTATGAGCTTTGTCCATTATTTATTGAACACCATATTGAAATGGAAGTTCATGCAGACATCAATACGAATCCGATGTTTAAAAGCAATGATGCATTGCGCGAAGCCATGGGTTATATTTTGGGGATGGGATTTGCCTTTAAAGCCAAGCCTGATGCTTTTGCCAGCAGTTGTTGTGCTGATAAAGCTGTGAACTAAAGTGTGGCCGCGCACTGTGTTTAATTACTGCCTAGCAATGCCCTGAGTGAAGCGCCTAATATGGCTTGTTTCTTTGCTTGAAATAATGCTACTTTCTCATTTGGAAGGCGCATGGTGTATTCTTTTCCCGAAGCCAAAGTTTTTTCAAATCCAGGATTCCAACGATTAAACTGCTGTATATCGATACTCAGTTCGTTAGCTAGTATTAAGGATTGATACCTTCCAGCTATCAAAATTTCAGTTGAGTTGGCTAGCTCTTCTGCGCTAAGTAAAGATGTATTCCCGCTTTGTGGGGTATTTTCTTTTTGGTATTTGGTTTCAGCAGCAGTCATAGTTGTCCATCCACCACCCCCTTCCATTACATAATGTGTTGCAATAAATTTCTTAACATGGTTGCGTGTTTCTTCGGGTAAATGGTATTGCAATTGCCAAAAATCTCTGCTGCCAGTTTTACGAATGGCTTGTCGAACCCTTCCTGCGCCTCCATTGTAGCCTGCTACCACTAAAAGCCAATCATTAAATTGAGTAAATAACTCACTCATAATTTTTGCCGCAACATGGGTGCTCTTATTGTAATCCATGCGTTCATCGGGGTTTCGCACACTTAATCCAAAACGCTTGGCTTCAAAGTCCATGATTTGCCAAGGGCCTGCAGCACCTGCCCAAGAAACCACCCCTGCACCTAAATTACTTTCAATTACACTCAGGTATTTCATCTCTTTAGGTATGCCATATTGTGCCAGTACTCCATCGTATAAATCAAAATATGGCTTACCCCACAACTTCATTTTTTCTAAGGACTTAGTATGCTTGCGCATATATTCTTGAACAAAGGAAACCGCTCTGGGATTGAGTTGTGCGGCATAAGGCTTTGATGCATCAAACTTATTTTTGAATAAAGATTTAAAACCAAACTTATCGGTGGTGCTGTCTTTTTGTGCGGATAATGCTATGGATATTAAACAAAAAATTGCCGCCAAGAAAAGCGCTCGATTTAAAAAACCTAAGCCCAAGCCCGTTTGTTTTTTTATAGGTGGATTATAACTGCAGTTTTTCATGATTTAAGCTCCATCAATTGAGCACTCAACTGTAATAGATTCATTTCATCAAAAGAACGCGTCATGAGTTGCAAACCAAAGGGCATTCCATTGGGATGTTTAAACAAGGGAATGGATATAGCCGGTATACCCACTAGGTTAGGATATACTGTATAAATATCTGCCAAGAACATTTCAATAGGATCGTCCGATTTTTCTCCAATATTGAATGCGGTGGCTGGAACAGTAGGAGAGAGAATGGCATCGTATTCGCTGAAAATAGCGTCGGTGCGTTGTTTCAGCAGTTGACGAACTTGTTGTGCCTTGGTAAAATAAGCATCAAAAAATCCTTCACTCAACACGAATGTGCCGAGTAAGATTCTTCTTTTTACTTCTTCGCCAAATCCTTCTGAGCGAGAAGCTTTATACATTTCTGTTAAATCAATTCCTTCTTTGTTGGTTCTATGTCCAAAGCGCACGCCATCGTATCGAGATAAATTACTAGATGCTTCTGCAGTGGTTAATACATAATAAGTGGGCACCACGTATTCCAATAAATTAAAATCAATGGCTTCAACGGTATGCCCTGCTGCTTGCATGCTTTGTATGAACGACAATATTGATTGTTGTATGGCTGGGTCTAAAGAAGGATGATACAATGCTTCTTTAAAATAAGCGAGCTTATATTTTTTAGAGTTGCCATCCGAGTCGCTTGCAAAATTGGCTATGCCACTTGCAACTGCTTGGCTGTATAGTTCAACTGGAAGTTCTGAAACCGTGCTGTCATAGTTATCTGCCCCTGCAATCACTTCCAATACCAATGCGGCATCTTCAACGTTGGTAGAAAAAATTCCAATCTGGTCAAAGGAAGACGCATAGGCAATCAATCCATATCGAGAGATTCTGCCATAGCTGGGTTTAATGCCCACTACCCCGCAAAAATCGGCTGGCTGTCTTACCGATCCACCTGTATCGCTGCCCAAGCTAATCATGCAGAGCCCTGCCTGAACGGCAACTGCCGATCCCCCCGAAGAACCTCCTGAAACCTTATTGGTATCGGCTGCATTGCGCACAGGACCGTATGCAGAATTTTCATTGCTGCTGCCCATGGCAAATTCATCGCAGTTTTGACGGCCAATAATAATGGCTCCTGCGGCTAATAATTTTTCGGTAGCGGTGGCATTGTAAACTGATTCAAAATTGCCCAACATTTTTGAGCTGGCAGTAAGGGTATGTCCTTTATGGGCAATCACATCTTTTAACCCCACTACTACACCGTGTAATGGGCCTATCAGCGCACCATTGGCGGCTGCCGCATCTAACTGCTTTGCTCTTTCTAATGCTTCCGTTTCGTAAACTTCTAAAAATGCATTTAAGTGTGCATTTTCAGTGATGGCCTTAGTATAAAAAAGAACGGCCTCCACACAACTGGTTTGGCCGTTTTGCAATGCTGTATGAAATGCTTTGATTGTAGTAAAACCAAACATTATGCAGGAGTACTGTCTTTTTCTTTAATGCCTTCTTCTAATTCTTTCTTCACGTTATTCTTGGCGTCATTAAATTCACGGATACCTTTACCAAGACCTCTCATGAACTCAGGAATCTTTCTACCACCAAATAAAACTAGGACTACGATACCAATGATCAGTAATTCCTGAAAACCTAAACTTCCCATAGTGTTTATTTTAATGACGTAAAGTTAAGATAAATTGCTAGGACAAACCCAATAAAAAAAGCGCCTCGACAATTCGGGACGCTTTTTTCTATAATTTAACGTTCTACTAGAAACGTTTTTCTTTAATACGGGCGCTCTTACCACTTCTTTCACGTAGGTAGAACAATTTAGCACGACGCACTTTACCTTTTTTGTTCAAGATAACTGACTCGATATTTGGAGAAAGGATAGGGAACAAACGCTCTACGCCTACACCATCAGAGATTTTACGTACGGTAAATGAAGCAGTAGCTCCTACACCTTGTAATTTAATAACATCTCCACGGAAAGACTGGATACGCTCTTTTCCACCTTCTACAATCTTATAGTTAACGGTAATATTATCACCAGCTTTAAAACTAGGTAATTCTCTTTTCGCGGTTAATTGTTCGTGAACAAACTGTACTGCTGCCTGCATAACATTTATTTTTATCGGACGGCAAAGGTAATGGGAATATTTTAAAAAATGCAAATTTTCCTGAATTTTCTATCGAGCTACATTTACAGCTCGCTTTTCCCTGATAACCGTTACCCTAATTTGACCTGGATAGGTCATTTCTGTTTGTATTTTTTGTGCTATTTCAAAACTGAGTTTATCGCTGTCTACATCGCTTACTTTATCTGCTTCTACAATCACGCGTAACTCACGTCCCGCTTGAATTGCATAGGCTTTTTCTACCCCTTGGTAAGCCAGTGCAAGATTCTCTAAATCCTTGATTCTTTGCAGGTATTGCTGCATAATTTCCCTTCTTGCACCTGGTCTTGCACCACTAATGGCGTCACAAGCCTGAACGATTGGAGAAATCACATAAAGCATTTCCATTTCGTCGTGGTGAGCCCCAATTGCGTTTACTACCGCAGGGTTTTCACCATATTTCTCGGCTAATTTAGCCCCTAATAATGCGTGGCTTAATTCGGTTTCTTCATCAGGAACTTTACCTATATCGTGCAATAATCCCGCTCTTTTAGCCAGTTTAGGGTTCATGCCTAACTCGGAAGCCATAATCCCACATAAATTGGCTGTTTCACGGCTATGCATCAATAGGTTTTGGCCGTAAGAAGAACGGAAACGCATTTTACCTACAATTCTAATCAATTCTTTATGTAAGCCATGGATTCCCATTTCAATAACCGTACGCTCTCCAATTTCCATTACTTGGTCCTCTAGCTGGCGACGGGTTTTCTCTACTACTTCCTCAATACGGGCTGGGTGAATACGTCCATCGGATACCAAACGCTGCAAACTCAAGCGGGCAATTTCTCTTCTGAGTGGATCAAAACTGCTGAGGATAATAGCTTCTGGCGTATCATCCACAATTAAATCAACTCCGGTAGCCGCTTCAATTGCACGGATATTACGTCCTTCTCTACCAATAATTTGACCCTTGATTTCGTCGGTTTCTAAGTTAAATACGGTTACGGTGTTTTCAATCGTATGTTCAGCAGCAGTTCGCTGAATAGATTGAATCACAATTTTACGCGCTTCTTTATTGGCTTTTTGCTTGGCGTCTTCAATGATATCTTGCTGTAAAGCCAGTGCCTGTGTATGTGCTTCTTGCTTTAAGCTTTCAATTAACTGCGCTTTCGCGTCTTCCGCGGTTAATCCTGCTACTTTTTCTAAGCGACGGATATGCTCTTCTTGGTGCTTTTCTAACTCAGTACGCTTGTTGTTAACCAGTTCTATTTGACGATTCAAGTTTTCCTTAATAGCGTCATTTTCTTTCACCTGCTTTTCAATGCTGGCTTCTTTTTGGTTAATCGTAATCTCTTTTTGTTTGATACGGTTCTCAATTTCACCAATTTTGCGGTTCCGATCGTTTACATCACGCTCGTGCTCCGACTTTAATTGAACAAATCGCTCTTTTGCTTCTAATTGCTTCTCCTTTTTAATGGTTTCGGCTCTTAGTTCAGCTTCTTTTAAGATCGATTGTGCCTGTAATTCGGCTTCTTCAACTTGTTTTTTAGTGTTTTTTGCAAAAATAACTTTACCCGCTATAATCCCCGCTACAAGGGCTACTACAGCTGATATGATGGAAATAATTATTGGATCCATGTTGTTGGCAAGTGTTTAAAACGTTCACAATTCTATTTAACAGATCAAACCTCATTTTATTATAATAAGTAATTGACTAGTTACGAAGATAACAAGAAGATAGGAGATTTTAGAATAGGAATAGAAATTAAGGTTGATCTTCCAACGCTTTATCAATGGTTTGAGCCATTTCTTTGATTTGTTTAGAAGTTTCGTCTGCTAGTAAAGCCAATTTTGCATTGTCTTTTTGTTCGGTCGCAAACCATAGTAAAACCATGGCCAAATAGTCTTGGGTGTCTTTACCTGCGAAATTGCTTTTGAATTCTGTTATTTTTTCGTTGATGGTATTAGCGGTTTTGCGCACCATTTCTTCATCTTCCGGCTCTATCTTTAAGCGGTAAGTTCGGTCGGCAACAACAATATTTACAGGTATTAATTCAGACATAAAATTAAGCGTGCAGCAACGCCAGGCATTTATCTATTTCTTTAAGGTAAGTGTCTATTTTCTTTTGCAGTTTAAGTTTTTCTTCAGGATCCCAATTACCCGTACTCATTCTTGCAGCTGCTAATTTTTGTTCCAATACACTTAAAGCAGCGTTATTACTTGCTTGTAATTGCTTCATACTGTTGAGCTCGGTTTCTAATCGCTGGTTCTCTTTTTGAACTTGGCGATAAGCTTTCAATAGGGTTTGCAGTTTTTCTTGCAATTCTATAATATGTTCATTCAGCTGAGACATAGAAGAAAATTAATTGTTATTTTCTGATTTCAGCATTTATTTCGTTTTCGAAGCACTTGATTAATTTATTCATCATTGCATCAATCTCGTTATCTGTTAGGGTTTTGGTATCGTCTGAAAAAGTAAAATTGACTGCCATTGATTTTTTATCGGCACCTAGTTTATCGCTTTCGAATACATCGAACAAATTCATTTGCTGTAGCTTATTTATTTTAAGCCCCTGTACTGCTTTCTCAATTTGTTCGTATCGGGTTTGTTTGCTTACTACCAATGCCAGATCACGTTGAACAGCTGGAAACTTATTGACTTCTTTATAAACTACTTTTAATTTTTGTACTGCTTTTACCAATTCTGCAAAAGGGAGGTCTAGCATAAATACTGGCTGCTTTAAATCAAATTGGTTCAATTTGTTTTTGCCCACCATTTGTAGGGTTCCCAATAATTGTTTATTGGTAAATATTGCAATGGTATCAGGGCTTTCGGCCGATTCTTCCATGCTGATATTTTGTAGCCCGCACCATTGTAGTACAGCGGTTGCTAATCCCTTCATGGCATAGATATCAATAGGAGTAGTTTTGTTCCTCCATCCTTGTTCTGTGCTATTGCCTGTTGCAAAAATGCAGAAATGTTCTTCTTCTTTA
Source organism: Sediminibacterium sp. FEMGT703S (assembly GCA_002786355.1). Taxonomy (GTDB): domain Bacteria; phylum Bacteroidota; class Bacteroidia; order Chitinophagales; family Chitinophagaceae; genus Sediminibacterium. The sequence goes on along the minus strand of PGCO01000006.1, from coordinate 41,944 downwards.
AAACCTTCCCCGTCTACTAAATAGGTTTTCCCAAATTCAAATAATTGCAAATTGGTATTTCTTCTATTTGCATTATAGGCAATGGTTTCAAGCCCACTCTCTAACATAGATGGGCGCATAACGTCTAACTCTGCACTCAAGTTATTCATCATTTTGACCGTTTTAGCCGCGGTGGCTTCGTCAAAATATTTACTATTCGTAATAGAGTTAGTAAGTATTTCTGTGTATCCTTTCCCAACTAAAAACAAAGCTATTTTTTCTCTTAAGTTTTCTTTGATGCCTAGTTTTTCTACCGAAGGGCTAATACTAATCATGGTTGGAATTTCCACGTTATCTAAGCCGTCAATGCGTAAAATTTCTTCAACAATATCTGCTGGAATACTGATATCTGGCTTGCTATAAGGCACTTCTACCATTAGCTCATCTAATCCCTCTTTGGCAATCACAAAACCCAATGAAGTTAAAATGCGCTTTACTTTATCTGCGTGGTAATTCTTTCCACTTAATTTTTTAAGGTAATGGTTTTTGATGGTGACCGTTGTCTTTGGTTTTGGATTGGGGTAAACATCAATCAAATCACAAGAAATGGTACCACCTGCTACCTCTTTAATTAGCAGGGCTGCACGCTTTAATACATTTACGGTGTTTGAAATATCTATTCCTTTTTCAAAACGCGTGGCTGCATCGGTTCTTAAGCCATGACGCATAGAAGTCTTGCGAATGGTGGTAGAATGGAAACATGCACTCTCTAAAAAGATAGCAGTTGTTTCATTCGTTACACCACTTTTGCTTCCTCCAAAAACACCTGCAATACACATGCTTTCATTGCCATTGCAAATCATTAAATCTTCTGCATGTAAACTTCTTTCTTTGTCGTCTAGGGTTGTAAATTTTGTTTCAGCTGCTACATTTTTTACAATGATTTCGTTTCCTGTAATGGCTTTCAAATCAAATGCGTGAAGCGGTTGTCCTGTTTCGTGCAGAATAAAATTGGTAACGTCTACAATATTGTTGATGCTTCTTACCCCTATAGCGGTCAGTTTATTGACCAACCATTCTGGAGAAGGCGCAACGGTAACTCTGGAAATAGTTATTCCCGCATACCTTGGGCAATCATGGGTATTTTCAACGGTTACTTTGATTGGAGCTTCCTGGTTATCAGCCTTGAATCCATTGGCATAAGGCTGTTTAACACGGGTTTCTTTTTGATGATGGGTTAAGTAAGCAGCCACATCACGCGCAACGCCTAAATGACTCATGGCATCCATACGATTAGGCGTAAGCCCAATTTCAAAAATATAATCCGAATAAGGTTTAAAGTATTCTGCTGCAGGTGTACCTGGTGTTAAACTGTTCGGCAATACCATAATGCCATCATGGCTGTAACCCAATCCAAGTTCATCTTCTGCGCAAATCATTCCCTGGCTTTCCTCACCCCTTATTTTTGCGGCTTTCATGGTCATGGGTTCACCTGATATTGGATAAATGGTTGCACCAATTGTTGCTATGGCTACTTTTTGTCCTATTGCTACATTCGCTGCGCCACAAACCACTTTCAATGGTGCTTCTTTACCTATATTGATAGTGGTCAATTTTAGTTTATCTGCATTAGGGTGCTGCTCACAGGTTAATACCTCTCCAATCACCACGCCCGCTAATCCCCCCTTAATTTTTTCATACTGTGTTAAACTCTCTACTTCTAAACCAATAGAAGTAAGGATTTTAGACAGTTGAGCGGGTTCTATTGCATCTGGTAAATATTCACAAAGCCAATTGTAACTGATAGTCATAGTAAAGCGACGATGGTTTAAAATGCGAATTTAAGGTATTCGGCGTAAGTGGATTATTTCTGCTTTAATATCAACCTCAATGAAGTGTCTTTAGTAAAATAGGCCCATACCCAATTGATAAAAATGATGAGTTTGTTTCTTACGCTTAAAATGAGCATTAGGTGTAAAAACATCCAAACTAGCCAGGCAAAATACCCTTTGAAACGATAAAAGGGTAGGTCTACCACTGCTTTATTTCGTCCAATAGTGGCCATGGATCCTAGGTCGGTATATTCAAATTCTTTTTGCGGAACATTATTCATCAAGCTTTTCAGGTTTTTCGCTAAATTTTTCGCTTGATTAATGGCTACATTAGCTAATTGCGGATGTCCCTTTGGATATTTGGGGGTTTCCATTAAAGCAATATCTCCGATGGCATATATATTTTGGGTGTCTTCTACTAAGTTGTTTCGATTAACCGCTATTCTATTTCCTTGTTTTATTGCAGTTGTGGATAATCCATCTATTTTGTTGCCAATGACCCCGGCTGCCCAAATAACTGTTTTTGATTGTAGGGTATTCCCATTACTTAATTCAAGTGTAAGCCCATCATAATTTTTGACAAATGTTTCTGTGATGATGTGAACGCCCATTTCTTTTAGGTATTTTCTAGATGTCTTTTTCGCAAGTTCACTCATGCTATTTAATGTATCCTTACTACCTTCTATCAAATTGATATTGAATTGCGTAAAATTGATTCCTGGATAATCTTTGGGTAATATATTTTTTTTGATTTCTGCAAAAGCACCTGCTAATTCAACCCCTGTTGGTCCCGCTCCGACAATGGTTAAATTTAATAGTGCGGCTTTGTCTTTTTCATCTGCAGAAATTATGTCTTCGAATGTTTGAAGAATATGATTACGAATTTCTATTGCATCATTCGTTGTTTTTAAGGTAAAGCTGAATTGCTTGATTGTTTCGTTACCAAAAAAGTTAGTGGTACATCCAACTGCAAGTACTAAAAAGTCGTAGTTAAATGTTCCAATTGAAGTGTCGATTTTTTGGTCTGTTTTATTTATAGCAAAAACTTCTGCAAGTCTTATTTGAAGATTTTTTTTGTACTTAAAAATATTTCTTAATGGGAATGAAATGCTAGCTGGTTCTAACTGCGAAGCTGCTACTTGGTAGAATAGTGGTTGAAATTGATGGTGATTAATTTTATCAATCAATAAAATATCAAATAGCTTTTCATCTAGGGTTTTAATGAGTTGTATGCCAGCAAAACCACCGCCCACCACAATGATTTTACTTTTTTTAGTTAGTTCCAAAATGGATCTGTTGTATTGTCAGTAAATGCTTCGTTTGTATGAAGTGCTTCTATCATGGTAATTTGTTCTGGAGTTGCTACTGTTTGAATCTGATTAAATAAGATCCGCTCTTCAAAACGTATATGGTTTACTAAATCAATGGTTATTTGTTTTAATGCCCTTTCTACATTGTCTGTTTCATTAAATAGCTGCGCAAGTTGTTGATGCTCTTGAATTGCTTTTTGTATTAAAATATTGTCATTACCTAAAATCGGAAATACCTGCACTTCTTCCTCCTGAAAATGGGGTTTCAAATGAGCAGCATAAAACCAATCGGTATATTGCTTTATACGATTAACTGCTATATTTTTAGAAAATCCTGCCTTTATTTTCCAGACTAGGAGTAAGCCATGATGGTGCTCACGGCTTAATTTTTTTAAATATTCAGCACGCTTAATTGGTTTTACTGGGGATTCATTTTTTTCTAGCTTAGCTACAATATTAGAAGTAGCCGAATCTGAATAGATACCATAGGCATTTAACAAGATCCCTTTCAAGTTGTGCTTGATGGAAGAAATGGCAAATACAATCATTTCATCTGCAGGATCGGTATCTCCCTCAAAACGATAGATTTCTACTATTTCAAACTCTTCAGGAGATAACTGCGTCAGGGTATTGCTGCAAATTAAACAATCAGCTTCTTTGTTGATATTAAAGTCGTGTGTAAAGCCGCGTTTGGCCAAATCATTTAAGGCCTCACTTACTGTATCGTAACTGTATGTTTGTTTCATTTGAGAATATTTAAGTGGGTTCTAATAACTCTTATGAAGTTAGGCTAATTTTTAGCCAACCGTATTTATACTTAGTTCATTCTGTTGAAACCATCCTTATTTTTTCCATTTTTCTTTGTTAACCTGATAATGTTAATTTCTCCAAATAATAGAGGAAAACTTTTGTAAATGGGGGATAAGCATAGTAATTTGTGTGAATAGCGGGGTTTTTGATGTGGATAAGCGGGGAATTGGCTGTGGAATAAATAGACCCTAAAAAAATTTCCAGTACCAATTTCATACCGTTATATTCGCTCCCCCTAACGCATCAGTTAACAATTCGGTAACACAGTTGGGGGCAATCAACAGCAGTTTAAAAAGAATAAGCACAATAGCACATGGAGATCACTAGTTTAAATAAAGAGAGAAAAAGAAGAAAACCATCCATCGATTTGAGCACCATGGTTTACGGGAAAATACCCCCTCAGGCCAAGGAACTAGAAGAAGCTATTCTAGGCGCTTTAATGTTAGAAAAAAGTGCTTTTGATACTGTATCTGAAATTATTAAGCCTGAATGTTTTTACGTTGATGCACATCAATATATTTTCTTGGCAATGCAGAGCCTACAACAAAAATCTATTCCAATAGATATTTTGACAGTGGTGGAAGAATTAAAAATGCAGGAGAAATTAGATTTAGTAGGTGGTCCTTATTTTGTAACCAAACTAACTAATTCGGTTGTTTCTACTGCCAATATTGATGCGCATGCCCGTATTGTTTTACAGAAATTTATTCAACGTGAATTAATAAAAATAAGTGGTGAAATAATTGGAGATGCTTACGAAGAAGGTACCGATGTTTTTGATTTACTAGATGAGTCTGAAACGAAGATGTTCAATATCACCAATAATTATTTAAAGAAAAACTTTGAAGATATTGGCGGTGTTTTAATTGAAGCGATTACTCGTATTGATGAACTTAGAACCAAGACAGATGAAATTTCTGGGGTGCCTAGCGGGTTTAGTATGTTAGATAAAGTGACTTATGGATGGCAGCCAACCGACTTAATTATTTTAGCAGCTCGTCCTTCTGTGGGTAAAACTGCTTTTGCCTTGAACCTTGCTCGTAACGCAGCTTTACATCCTACTAAACCTGTTGGAGTGGGTTTCTTCTCGCTTGAAATGAGTGCAGCACAATTGGTGCAGCGTATTTTGAGTGCAGAAAGTGAAATCAAAATGGAAAAAATAAGTCGTGGTAAATTAGAAGACCACGAATACCAACAATTGCACAGCAAAGGGATTAAGAAATTAGAAAATGCCCCTTTGTTTATTGATGATACAGCTGCGTTGAATATTTTTGAGTTTCGCGCCAAAGCCAGAAGAATGGTAAACAAACACCATGTTGGAATCATCATCATAGACTATTTGCAATTGATGAGTGGAAGCAACGATAAGGGGGGGAACCGTGAACAAGAGATCAGCAATATTTCTCGTAACTTAAAATCGTTGGCTAAAGAATTAAAAGTGCCAATTATTGCTTTGAGCCAGTTAAGCCGTGCGGTAGAAACCCGTAAGGAAAGTAAAATGCCACAGTTGAGTGATCTTCGCGAATCGGGTGCTATTGAGCAAGATGCCGATATGGTGATGTTTATTTATCGTCCTGAATACTACGAAGTAAACAACAACGAAATGGGGGAAAGCATTAGTGGAGAAACCCATATTCGTATAGCTAAGCATAGAAACGGTTCATTAGAAACCATTAAGTTGCGCGCTAAATTGGAGATTCAAAAATTTGAAGATATGGATGTTGATCCAGGTCCTAGTAACTGGAAATCTATGGGTACTTCTTCTATGTCACAAGGAAATGGAGAAACAGCATTCTTTATTCAGAAAGGAAGTAAGATGAATAATACTGCTGATTTTGACGAAGGAATTGATAATGATCAACCTTTCTAGTTTTATATTAGTATGTTATCCCTTTGTATGAAGAAAAATATTATTTTATTTTTAGTCTTTTTCGTTTGGGGCAATTCGATGGTTGCTCAAAATAAGAGCGAGCAATTACCCATCGTGTTTGTCCATGGATTTTTAGGAAGTGGGGATACTTATTCAACACAATTTCAACGTTTCATTGCTAATGGCTATCTGCCATCTCAATTACATGTATTTGATTGGAATAGTGTTGGCGCAAAAAATAATACCATCAATCAATTAGATTCTTTTATCAATATGGTATTAGCTAATACAGGAGCTAATCGGGTTAATTTGGTTGGTCATTCTGCAGGAGGCGGTGTTGGCTATGGGTATTTAAATGATGCTGATAGGGCTTTAAAAGTGGCCAAATATGTTCATATAGGAAGTAGTAAGCAAACGAAACCCGCTGGTAACAACGGGCAAATTAGTACACTGAATATCTATTCATTGGGTGATAAAGTAGTGAAAGCAGGTGATATACCCGGGGCATTAAATGTGCAACAAAAAGAGAGTGATCATTATGAAGTTGCAACAAGTGAGGCTTCTTTTTGGGAAATGTTTCATTTCTTTAATCCGTCAATCACCAACCAACAAAAGGTTAAAATTAAAAAGCAACCAATCATTGCCGGTAAAGCTTGTTTAATGGGTGAAAACACCCCTTTAGCGAATGCGGTTGTAGAAGTATATGGCTTCAGTTTAAGCAGAGGGAAAAGAATGGATGAAAAGCCAATTTTTAAATTCAATACTGATGAGCAAGGAAATTGGGGTCCCTTTAAGGCTCAAGCAGCTGTTGCTTATGAGTTTGTTTTAAAACCTGCTGGTGGGCAAAGAACGGTACATTATTTTCATGAACCTTTTACTTCAGATGACCCATTGGTTTATTTAAGGGCATTGCCAAAAACTGGGATGACCGCTTTATTGTTAAATACTTTACCTTCTAATGATCAACAATCAGTGTTGGCTATTTTTAGCAGTAATCGAGCGGTTATTGCAGGAAGAGATTCATTAACAATTGACGGACTAAATTTAGCTTCAGAAACGATTTCTCCTGCATCAAAAACTGCTATAGCCCATTTTATTTTTGAAAATGGGGATGGTAATAGTACTGGTAATTTAATTCCAACTTTTAAAGCGATTCCATTCATGAATGGAATTGATTTTTTATTAGATTCCAATGATACTAAACCCGTTTATATTTTCTATAACGGTAAGCATTATAATTTGCCTAAAATAAAATCTGCTAGTGAAGGAATCATGGTGCTGGTTTTAAAATAGCTAAACTTGAACATAGATGTCTATCCCCTTTTTTTATGAAGCTCAATTGCCTGCAATGGATGGTTTATTTACCCTTTCGGAAGAATCGAGTAAACATTGCAGCATGGTATTGCGAATGAGAGAAGGGAATGCTATTTTGTTAACCAACGGACTCGGCTTAAAATGCTCGGGTGAAATTGTAAGTTCTGATAAAAAAAAGACAGTTGTTCAATTATCGGCATTTGAACAAATTACTTCACCGAATCCTCAAAATACTATTGCCATTTCTTTTGTGAAAAATGCTGCAAGAATGGAGTGGTTTTTAGAAAAAGCAACCGAAATTGGGGTTGCATCTTTTTATCCTTTGATTGCGGATAGAACTGAACGCACGCACTTTAAAAAAGAACGCTGGGAACATATTTTGGTTTCCGCCATGTTGCAAAGCCAACAAAGTTACAAGCCAATTTTGCATGATCCGATTGCGTTTAAATCATTGATACAAGAACCCCGAAATGGTCAATTGCTCTTGGCACATTGTGAACCTGGCGAGAAAAAAGCACTTCAATCAGTAGATCGGTCCGTTAATACTTTGTTATTGATTGGCCCTGAGGGCGATTTTACACCCGACGAAATTAAGTTAGCGGCTCAGTCTGGGGCTACTATGATTAGCTTGGGCAATACCCGTCTTCGAACAGAAACAGCGGGAATAGCTGCTGCCGTGCTTTTACAGAACAGATAATCATTATACAATTTGTACCTTAGCAATATGCGTAGACCTTTCATTTATTTTTGGAGTATTGTTTTTTTGTTTACCTACGCTTGCACAAGTAGTGCAAAGAAAAAAGCGCAACGAGACCAATCTATCAACATAACCAATTCTTATAATCCGCTTTTCTTAGATAGTATCTCATTGGCTCAATTTATTCAAGCCAATATTTGGGTAAAAGAATTTGAACAACAATTCATTGATTTTTATACCGATAGAAACTTTGAATATGCTTGGTTTGATTCTACTGGCTTATCAGAACAAGCACATCATTTTTATAATTTACAAAACGATCATATTACGCGTTTACCAGATAGTAGCCTTTTCAACAAAAGCTTTCAAGACTTCTATAACGTGTATGCCAATAAGCCTGCAAACGCCATTAAGGAAAACAAAGAAGTATTGAATACAGAGTTGCTTTTTACAGGCCAATTTTTTAAGTATGCTGCTAAAGTATACAAAGGAGCAGATATAAATTTAGCAGATTTAGGTTGGTATATTCCTCGTAAAAAAGTGAATCTACTTGCCTTATTAGATTCGGTTGTGGAGAAAAAATCGAACAGCTCAATCAATTATGCTCCTGTTAGCTTACAATATCCTAGAATGGAGCAACAATTATTTCGCTTGATTGAAATGCAAAAAAAAGAAGTACTTGATTCTTTGCCGACTATTAAAAAATCATTGAGAAGTGGCCACAGTAGTGAGTTAATTGGGAGAATAAAAAAGCGGCTTAGTTTTCTGCAAGGTGATTCTCTCGCGAACAATAATTTATTTGATACTTCTATGGTATTGGCTATCAAGAAATTTCAAGATCGTCATGGTATTGAAGTAGATGGGGTGATTGGAAATAAAGTAATTTCCGATTTAAATATTCCTCTAAAGAAAAGAGTTGAACAATTACTTATTAATATGGAGCGGGCTAGGTGGATGCCCCCACAACAAGACAGCACTTTTGTGCTGGTTAATATTCCTGAGTTTAAGTTGAGGGTTTTCGAAAAAAGTAAGATTGCTTTGCAGATGAATGTAATTGTTGGGTCTTCTGCCAATAGTACAGTCATATTCAATGGTAATTTGCAATACATTGTTTTTAGTCCTTACTGGAATGTTCCTGAGAGTATTGTTCGCAATGAAATTTTACCTGCTATTAGAAGAAATCCAGGATACATCGCCAAGCATAATATGGAAATCACCAATGCCAAAGGAAAGCTTCCTCAAGTAAGACAAAAGCCTGGTCCAAATAATGCCCTGGGTAGAGTAAAGTTTTTGTTCCCCAATAATTTCAGCATTTATTTACACGATACACCCAATCGAAATTTATTTGCACAAACCAATCGAGGCTTGAGTCATGGCTGTATCAGAATTGCAGAACCTAAAAAATTTGCTGAGTTTTTATTGCGTGATCAGCCGAATTATACCAGTACAGCCATTGATAGTTTAATGTATTTGGAGAAAGAAAAATGGGTTACTTTAAAAAAGAAAATTCCGGTTTTTCTAGTGTATTTTACTTCATGGGTAGATCAAACTGGCGTGTTGCATTTTAGAAGAGATATTTATCAGCACGATCAAAAAATGGCTCAAAAATTGTTTCAAAAGTAAAAAGAAGGATATGCAAATAGTAGCAGTAAAAGACGCAGAACAGGTCAAGGACTTTTTAGCTGTAAATGCAATCATGAATGCATCTAACCCTCACTATATCCGCTCCTTAAACAATGAAGTAAATGAGGTGTTTGATCCTGCAAAAAATAAATATTTCAAATGGGGAAAAGCCGTACGTTGGGTTGCTTATACTGATGGTGGTGAGTTGGTTGGTAGAATTGCAGCTTTTACGAACGATAAGTACATCAATAAAGGAACGGAATATAAAACTGGCGGAGTTGGTTTTTTTGATTGCATCAACGACCAAGCAACTGCTAATTTGTTGTTTGATACGGCAAAACATTGGTTAACTGAAATGGGAATGGAAGCCATGGATGGTCCAATCAATTTTGGAGACCGCGATAAATGGTGGGGTTTAATGGTTGAGGGTTTTGACAAAGAACCCATGTATGGGATGTCTTTTAATCCATCTTATTATGAAGGGTTATTTGAGGGATATGGGTTTAAGAATTACTACAATCAGTACTACTATTACATGAATGTAGATGATCCATTGCCGGAAAAATTTCCTGAGCGATATTCCAAGTTTAATGCAAAACCCGATTATTCAGCAAAGCATGTAAAGCTGAGTGAACTCAATAAATATGCAGGAGATTTTGCTACGGTATACAATGCTGCATGGGCACAGCATGGAGAAGCTAAAGAAATTACCAAAGAACAGGTAGTAAAGCTCTTTAGTAAAATGAAGCCCATTATGGATGAGCGAGTAGTATGGTTTGCTTATTACAAAGAGGATCCGATAGCGATGTTCATTAATATTCCCGACCTAAATCAATATTTTAAACATTTCAATGGACAATTTGGAATCATCCAAAAATTGAAACTTTTGTGGATGAAATGGAGGGGAACCAATAAACGATTAACTGGTTTGGCTTTTGGTGTTGTACCAAAATACCAGGCATTGGGCGTTGATAGCTACTTAATTTATGCAGCTGGTTTATATTTACAGGGTAAAGGCTGGTACGAGCAGTATGAGATGGGTTGGGCAGGAGACTGGAATCCTAAAATGGTCAATATTTACAAAAGTTTGGGCGGAACACAAAGCCGAAGAATGGTTACTTTCCGTTATATATTCAATGAAAAATATCCTTTTGAACGGCATCCTGAGATGGACTATAAATAAGTTATATTGCAGCAATTTTTATGGACAATTTCATCGTATCAGCACGTAAATATCGTCCCCAAAACTTTAATACAGTGGTGGGGCAGCAGCATATTACTACTACCCTAAAGAATGCCATTCGTAATAATCAATTGGCACATGCATTTCTATTTTGTGGACCTAGAGGGGTGGGTAAAACGACCTGTGCACGTATTTTGGCAAAAACCATTAACTGTACCAATCAAACGGCAGAAGGTGAAGCCTGTAATACATGTAATAGTTGTGTTTCTTTTGACGCAGGCACTTCAATGAATATACATGAGCTGGATGCTGCTAGTAATAACTCTGTAGATGATATAAGGGCATTAGTAGAACAAGTGCGTTTTGCTCCACAAGCTGGTAAATACAAAGTGTATATAGTGGATGAGGTTCATATGCTCAGTTCAAGTGCGTTCAATGCATTTTTGAAAACATTAGAAGAACCGCCTCCCTACGCTATTTTTATTTTAGCCACAACAGAGAAACATAAAATTCTACCTACCATTTTAAGTAGGTGTCAAATTTTTGATTTTAAAAGAATTACTAATAACGATACAGTTGAACATTTACAAGAAATTGTAGACAAAGAGCATATTAATGCAGAAAAAGCAGCATTGCAAGTGATTGCTCAAAAGAGTGAAGGCTGTATGCGAGACTCGCTGAGTATTCTAGATAAAATTGTGAGTTTCACCAATGGCACGGTTACTTATCAAAATACTTTAGAGCATTTAAATATTTTAGACGAAGATTATTTCTTCCAATTGCTAGCATGCATGCATCAACAAGATATGGCAGGAGCGATGTTGCTATTTGATCAAATCAACCGTAAAGGATTTGAAGGTGATTTGGTGTTGAATGGATTTGCAGAATTTATTAGAAACTTATTAGTTTGTAAAGATTCAAAGTCGGCTGCACTCTTAGAAGTAGTGGAAGGTATGCAAGAAAAATATACTCAAGTAGCCCAACAAACATCTCTAAGCTATTTGGTAAGCGCATTAAATATTTTAAACGATACGGAAGTTAATTATAAGATGGCTCGTAATAAGCGTTTACACGTAGAGCTTGCTTTAATTAAGCTGAGTTTTTTGCAACAAGCTATTGAATTAACCACCGATAAAGGTGCTGTAGTAAAAAAAAAACGAATTGACGGCCCAATTGCTTTCAAAACAAAAATGATTCAGCCGCTGGCACCACCAGCACCGCCTGCTGCTAGCATTGCAAGCAATACTGTTCATCCGGCACAGGGTTCAGGAAATGGAACTACTACCGTATCTGCGAATGCAGCGGGTCCTAAATTGTTCGTAAAAGAAAATTCGGTTCCTGCTCAATCACCAGCACCTGTAGGTACCATCAAAACAGGACCTAAGAAGTCTTTATTAGAAGCACTCAAAGAAAAAGCGGGCAGCAATTACCAGATTGAAGAGGTAAAAGAAGCGATGCCATTAACGCAAGAAAGTCTCCGCGCATTTTGGGATGCTTATATTTTGCAATTAGAAAAGCAATTAAAACATTCTGCAGTTGGTACGTTTAAAATTGCCAGCTTAGAAATTGAAAGTGATATTCATTTTACTGTTCGGGTTTCTGCTGTAACTGCACAGAAATTTGTGGAGAGCGAAAAAACTGTTTTACTTGACCAATTGCAAACGCAATTTCACAATCGTGCAATCAATTTTACCATCCTAGTAGAAGAAGGGGAAAAAGAAGATGTGCCCTTGCATATGCGCTTGAACAGCAAACAAAAATTTGAACGGATTTCCGAGCAATACCCGTTGGTAAAAGAGTTACGAGATAAACTAAGATTAGAAATTGATTATTAATGCTGTTTATTGCAATCATTGCAAACCACAATAATATGCTCTGCAAATTTTGGGCTGATACGATTGCGAACACCTTTTACTTCAATTTCAATTAAGTCGTCGTAAGCCTGCCTGCTTTTAATTTTTATACGTTGATTGATGGCCAAACCCAATGAATCTGCGTATTGTAAAAATGAAGCTGAATTGTCTTTTACTCCAACCATTTTGCAAGTATGACCCACTTCTTCTGTTACCAATGATTTTCTGGCTTCAATTATCAGTTCACCTTTTGCATTGGGGATTGGATCGCCGTGTGGATCGGCCGATGGGTAGTTGAGAAACTGGTCTAGTTTGTCGATTAATTTTTTACTCTGAATATGTTCTAATTGTTCTGCTACCTCATGCACTTCATCCCAACTAAATGCTAATTTTTCGAATAAGAATGTTTCCCATAAACGATGTTTACGAACAATGTCGACCGCCAATTTTTTGCCTTCCTTGGTTAAAGAAGACTTACCATATTTTTCGTATTGAATCAGTTTTTTGTCTTTCAGTTTCTTCAGCATATCGTTTGCGGATGCTGGCTTAATGCCTAAGTGATTGGCAATTTCATTGGTGCCCGCTTCCGTTTTGTTTCCTACTTCAATCGTTAATTGAAATAGCCCCTTGATATAGTTTTCCTCAGTATTTGACAATGATTGCATTTGGTAAAATTACCAAAAAAAGCAAACAAAATTTGTTAGGTAAGCCTAACAATTATAATTTTACATCCAGAACAATGAAACAACAATTAATTATATTACTTATTGTAGGGTTGGGATTATTTGGAAATCCAGCCCATGCCCAGGTGTTGGCAGACAGTTCTAAGTTGTTAAAACCCAATGAGGGGGTCTTAGATGAAGTAGTAGTAACAGGTACGCTAAAAGAAGTGAAGCGAGTAGAAAGTCCTGTGCCTGTTGAAGTGTATACCGCAGCTTTTCTAAAAAAGAATCCTGCCTTCCATATTTTTGAAGGGTTGTTACATATCAATGGAGTAAGGCCTCAGAACAATTGCAATATTTGTAACACAGGGGAAATTAGAATCAATGGGTTGCCCGGCCCTTATACAATGGTGTTAATAGATGGGATGCCTATTATGAGTAGTTTATCTACCGTGTATGGTTTATCCGGTATACCCGCTTCAATGGTAGATAGAATTGAAATTGTAAAAGGACCTGCTTCTACCTTGTATGGTAGTGAAGCCATTGGTGGACTCATTAATGTGATTACTAAAAAAACAGGAACAGCCCCTCATCTATCCGCAGATATGATGGCAACTACTTGGGGTGAAGTAAATACCGATCTAGGGTTTACCACTAAAGTGGGGAGCAAAGCCACTGTGTTAACTGGGCTTAACTACTTTAATTACAGTAATCCAATTGATAACAATAAAGATGGATTCACTGATTTGACTTTGCAACAAAGGGTTTCAATTTTTCAAAAATGGTCCATCCAACAAAAGAATAATCGTGCCCTTAATTTAGCTGCTCGTTATTTTTATGAAGATCGTTGGGGTGGACAAATGAATTGGAACAAGGGTTTTAGAGGAACAGACGAAGTTTATGGAGAAAGTATTTTCACCAATCGGGTGGAGTTAATGGGTAATTATCAATTGCCTACTACAGAAAAAATTAGTCTTGCTTTTTCATTGAATCACCATCACCAAAATAGCATGTATGGCAATACATTGTACATGGGTAAACAACAAGTAGGATTTGCGCAAATGGTATGGGATAAGACGATTGGCAAACACGACTTCTTGTTAGGTTCTGCCTTGCGTTATACTTATTATAATGATAATACCCCCGCAACAGGATCAATTGATCCTTCTAAATTTGGAACACAACCACAGCGCATTGTATTGCCAGGCATTTTTGCACAGAATGAAATCACGTTCAATGAAAAACATAAATTGCTACTAGGTCTTCGCTACGATTACAATACTGCACATGGAAATATTTTTACTCCACGGGTTGCCTATAAATACACCATTAATAATCATCAGTTCCTACGCTTAAATATGGGGACTGGTTTTAGGGTAGTGAATATATTTACCGAAGACCATGCTGCATTATCAGGTGCTAGAAAAGTGGTATTAGCCGAACAGTTAAAACCTGAGCAATCATTTAATGTTAATTTGAATTATATCCATAAACTATATGGTAAGGGTAGTACTGCTACCACGCTTGATTTTTCTGCATTCTATACTTATTTCAATAATCGAATTGTAGGTGATTTTGAAACAGATCCTAATCAGATTATTTATGCTAATTTAAATGGACATGCCATCAGTAAAGGGGTTTCCGCAAATGCAGATATTGCATTGAACAATGGCATCAAATTAAATATTGGTGCAACTTATATGGATGTTGCTTTGCATGAGAAAGGTCAAAAAGAACAGCAGATTTTAACGGAACGATTTTCGGGAACCTGGTCTTTGTCTTATCGAATTCCTTCGATTCATTTAGATATTGATTACACAGGTAATGTTTACAGTCCTATGCGTATGCCTTTGTTAGGACCGCTCGATCCACGACAGCCTTACTCCCCCTGGTATAGTTTGCAAAATGTGCAGTTTACTTTTCATTATTGGCGCGGTATTGAAATATATGGTGGGGTAAAAAACTTATTGAACTTTTTGCCAACCCGCTTTAGTCCATTTTTGATTGCAAGGGCCAATGATCCATTTGATAAAGGGGTGCAATTTCAGCCCAATGGACAGGTTCGTGCAACTGCAGACAATCCCTATGCGCTCAGTTTTGATCCCACTTATATGTTTGCACCTAATCAAGGAATCCGAGGATTTTTAGGGATTCGTTATACCATCAAGTAAAGCATTCGTATCTTTACCATATGGAACAAGAACAACCAATTGTAAAAGACGGAGTAGATATTTTAATTAAGCCTTTGGGCCCCATTGTAGTTACTTCTAAATCTTATATTCATAAGCCAGATGGTACGGTGGATATAAAAGAAAAAGTATCACTTTGTGGCTGTGGTTTATCTAAGAGTAAACCTTATTGTGATGCTTCTCATAAGTCTTTGATTAAGGAGAACGAATAATGAAAAAAACAGTAGTCTTAGGTGCTTCTGAAAATCCTGCTAGGTATAGTTTTGAAGCAGTTACTCGTTTGCGCAAATATGGGCATGAAGTGATAGCAGTGGGAAGGAAAGCCGCTGTGGTTGCAGGAGTACAAATTGAAACCGTACCATCTGCAGTACATGCAATTGATACAGTTACTTTATACTTAAACCCAACTGCACAAAAGCCTTACTACGATTATATTATTGGATTAAAACCTCAACGCATTATTTTTAATCCAGGCACTGAGAACGATGAACTAGAAGGGATTGCTCAGCAGAATGGTATTGAAACTATTGAAGCTTGTACGCTGGTCATGTTAAGTACCGGTCAATATTAATATTTCAAATCGAGTAAGGTTACTTTGCCATCCATTGTGGCAACAACCAATTCATTGGCAGCACTTGGGTTCACTGTATTCACCATTGAGTTATCAATTCTATAGCGCCATAATTTTTCGCGGGTATAAGGATCAATGCCGTACACTATACCATTCTTTGTACCAAAATATACTTTACCGTCTTTTTCAACAGGCATATTAGGTACATGCTCATAACCAAAGCCGTAATCCTTTTTCCATGCCAATGTTTGCATATTTCTGCCTGTTGGAAATACTGCAAATCCATCGGACATCGTTTTGCAATACAACCATTTTCCATCTGCAGAAATACCAATGGATTCTCTTACTGTTACCTCTTTACTTCTCCATAAAGTGGCACCAGTATTGATATCAATAGCAGATAAATAACGATCAGGGGCAACTATATAAACAATATCATCTTGTACAACTGGTATACAAGAAGCTGGCGCAAAATTGCGAACCATAGAGCCATTATTCCATTTCCAGGAAAGCACTCCTGTATAAGCATCTAGGGCATATAAGTGACGATCCCAAGAGCCAAAAATAATTTTTCCATTACTGAAAATGGGGGTACTAACCACAGGTCCTTCCAACGCTCCAAAACTCCAACGTTGTTTTCCAGTAGCAAGGTCTAAGCACCTGAAATGGTGATCACTTCCCCCTATATATACTTTGTTGTCATGAATAAGTGGAGACCCCAATACTGCAGCATCAGCCTTAAATTGCCAGATCAATTTTCCGGTATTATTATTCAAGCAATAAATACTTCCATCACCTGATGCAACCACTACTTTATTTTGAAAAATGGCAGGGCTTGAATAAATAGCGCCCTTGGATTTAAAAGCCCATTTCTTTTTACCATCAGTTTTAGAAATGGCATCAATACTTCCTACACTATTTCCAAAAATGACTAGGTTTGATGTAACAGCAGGTGTTGAAATTACATTCGCATCAGAAGCATATATCCAACGTGCTTTTACCGAAGGAAAGCTGTCATTCATTGAATAGTTCGGGCGATCATATTTTTTAGCACTGAATTTTTTTTCCGCTAAATCAATTCCTGTCCATGCTTTTTTGGTTTCAATACCTGGTGTACGTTCTGAAAAAATCATCGAGTCTAAACCTACATCTACTAAATTGTATCCGCCGAAAGCCGCTTTGGCCCTGAGATTGGAACGTCCTACCACAGCAGGCAGTTCTTCATAATCCAATCTTCTATTGGTATGCCAATGTCCATTTAGAACAGCCAACGTGCGATGATTTTTTAAACGATCTACTGCTTCATACCAATTGTCTAAATCTTTGTCTAAGGGATAATGATTTAAAAAAACAACTGGTTGATTGGGTTTTAATTTCTTTAATTCTTGGTCTAACCAGTTCACCGCATCACGCGGAATATGGCCGTCACTCATTCTTACATAAGGCCCCGATGCACAACCTAAAAATTGAATGCCATTAAAATTAAAACTGAATTTATCGTATCCAAAAATCTTACCAAAACTAACCCCGCCGCTTTCACTCCATCCTGTATCATGATTTCCTGCTAGAATATAATAGGGAACTTTTAGTTCAGACAAAATTTCTTTAGCCAATTTAATTTCTGCGTCGGTACCCAATTCGGTGATATCGCCTGTAAGCACTACAAAAGCAATATCATTCATGCTATTGATATCTGCCACTGTTCTACGCAAGTCTTCTTCTGCATGCCCGTTTGGAGATCCTATATGTGTGTCAGAAATAAATGCAAATCGAAAAGGCTTCCATTGTGCATGAACATGCACTATTGCCATCAGAAAAATGAGTACAAGCAACCGTTTTTTCATGGTAGAAAGTTAGGTATAATTACTATTAGTAATGTCAAATTGAATGTTCATTTTGTGTTATTAATATCAGTATATGTTTATAAAAGCATTTGGAAGTTCGGTACAGGGCGTTGATGCCATTACCATTAGTATTGAAGTGAATGTGAGTATGGGTCAAGGTTACGCAGTGGTTGGTTTACCAGATAGTGCAGTGAGAGAGAGCTTGCATAGAACAGAAAGTGCCATTAAGAATATGGGTTTTCATATGCCAAGAACCAAAGTAATTGTAAACCTTGCACCAGCCGATATTCGCAAATCGGGTTCGGCATTAGACTTGCCCATTGCATTAGGGATATTAGGTGCAAGTGAACAATTAGACCATGCGGAGAAGTTAAAAGATTTTGTGGTCATGGGCGAGTTAAGCTTAGATGGAACAGTCAATGGTATCAAAGGTGCTTTACCCATTGCTATACAAGCACAAAAAGAAGGGTTTAGGGGATTGATTGTTCCTAAAGTAAATGCGAAGGAAGCCAGTATGGTGAATGGGTTAGAAGTATATGGGGTGAGTACTTTAAAGGAATTGGTTGAATTTTTTTCATACGAGCAAATATTGAAGCGAGAAGAAATGGATACCTGCGATCAATTTTTTAATGATCGTTATCTATTCAATTCCAACTTTAATGAAGTAAAAGGGCAGGCAATCACGAAGCGTGCAATGGAAGTGGCTGCAGCGGGTGGACATAATATTATTTTAATTGGTCCCCCAGGCGCAGGCAAAACCATGTTGGCCAAAAGATTGCCCACCATATTACCGCCTTTGAATTTGGCCGAAGCATTAGAGACCACTAAAATTTATAGTGTGGCAGGTAAGCTACAACACAACGCAGCATTAATTAGTCAGCGACCTTTTCGCTCGCCGCATCATACGCTTTCAGATATTGCCATGGTAGGGGGTGGATCAAATCCGCAGCCAGGCGAAATCTCCTTGGCACACCATGGTGTACTTTTTTTAGATGAATTACCTGAATTTAATCGATCGGTATTAGAAGTGCTAAGACAACCATTAGAAGAACGCACCATTAGTATTGCCAGGACCAGGGTATCGCAAGAATTTCCAGCCAGCTTTATGTTGGTGGCTTCAATGAATCCCTGCCCTTGTGGTTATTACAACCATCCACAAAAAGAATGCACTTGTGAATCGGGTCAAGTAAATCGTTATTTAAATAAAGTGTCTGGCCCATTGCTCGATCGAATTGATTTGCATATAACCGTTCGTGCAATGGAGTTTAATGATATGACTTCTGATACATTGGAAGAGGATTCATTTATTATTCGCGAAAGAGTTATCAAAGCAAGAGCTATCCAAGCAGACCGCTACAACGGAAAGTCTGGTATTTATACCAATGCACAAATGACCACACAGCAATTGAGGAAATACTGCAAAATAGATCGTGCAAGTACTCATGAGTTAGAAGACACTATGAAAAAAAATCACCTCAGTGCAAGGGCTTACGATCGAATTTTAAAAGTCAGTAGAACCATTGCAGATTTAGCAGGTAGCGAGCAAATTAGTTTTGATCATTTTGCAGAAGCAGTTCGCTATAGATGTTTAGATAAAGAGGGGTGGGGTGAGAAAAAGATATTGAATAAGGATTAAACATTGAAGAAGATGCCGTAGAATATTTTTATCATTCTGATATTTCAAGTAATTCTTCAAAGAGGTTACTGAGTTGAAATTGATGATTTAAGGCAAATTATGCAAGGCTAAATTTTAGTTGATTTTATAATGAGCAAGTACCGTAAAGGCGAAATATAAATTAGGACAAATAAAGCTACTTTCTGTTCGGTAACTTTTATTGCAATTTGTGATTTGCCATTCACAAATGAACCGCAAAGATTTTAAATTATTACACTTATTTGATTTGACCTAATACCAGACAATATATATTTAGGTTTGAAAACAGAATCGGTCAGATTAGAAGGTTTTTTCTAAACGACCAATCTTAGAATGGTTACAGAACAACAAGTAAAACTTCTTGAATAATTATTGTACTATGGGCAAGTTATAAAAATATATTACCTATACCCTCATGAAGTCCTACAAGAAAAAAAAGTTTATTACTTGCCTTAAATATTATTTGTAGTTATAATACTACAAATAATAGGGTGAAATAACGGCAAAATCGATAAACTTATGAAAAAAAAATAGTATACTTCGTGCTAAACTATCACCAAAAAATCAATCTTATGAAAAAAATCATCATTTTACTTTTTATCTGTTTCTTCGCTACACTACACATTGATACTTATGCTGCATCAATTGAAAAGAATAAAACAGAATTTCATGATCTTCAAATATCAAAATATGTTAATGAAGATCAATTAATTAGCATCCCTTTTTTGAGCGAATTCAATTATAGAGTTATGAGTATTGATCAAGAAGATGGATCATGCACTGTAACGATATAAATATATGGCCCTTTGGGAGAACCATATGGCTCTTTTACTGGCACATCTTGGTTTGGCTGTGAACAGGCACTTTCTTATGCTATAGCACAGATGCTTGCTGCCCTTTTGCCGAGTTAATTTATTTTAGGAAAAATATATCGTTTAAATCTGGTGATAGTTTTTTACTTTTTTAAATTTATTATAATGAAAATAAAATCTAAACTTTTTCAACTTACATTATTACTCTTATTGAGTATTTCTGTTTTCTCTCAAGAAGGTAGGGCTGTTTATGAATATTCTATTACAGCTGTTAAAAAAAATAGTAATGGTTCCAATGGTTTTACTGACGGTGTTTTATATTTTGATAAACTTGGATACAATTATTATGAAATCAATCCTCAAAAAGCCAATCGAAACCCTGTAGTAAATAAACTTTCTGAAAATAAGTCTTCCATTACTGTTTCTGTAAATGAAGACTATTTATTTGAACACTATTTTGATATTAAATCAAATACTTCTTATATCAGAGATAGAATTTTCATGAGTTACACTAATTATAGCAGAGAGAATAGCACTCCTAATTGGAATTTGTTAAATGAAAAAAAGCAAATTGGAAAATATTTATGTCAAAAAGCAAGTACTAATTTTAGTGGACGTGATTGGATTGTTTGGTTTACTGCTGAATTGCCTTATAGTTTTGGACCTTGGAAATTACATGGGTTACCAGGATTAATTGTTGAAGCAAGCGATAGTGAAAATAAGTATTCATTTGTACTAAAATCAGTTCAAATACCTGAAACTCCTGTTTATTCCCAGATATACTTTCTCAAAAATGAAAATAAAATAAGTAAAACTTATGCTGAATTCATAGAAGAAAAGAAAAAAAAATATGAAAATCTAAATGCTAAATCAGCTGGAATTGGAGGCGACAAAATTTATAATTCAAGTTTTAAGGTTGGTGAAACAAGAGATATTGAATTTTAATGAAGTTAATAATATTTTTATTATTCATATTTCCCAGCCTTTTATATTCACAAAGAAGCATTAAGGGCGTTGTTGTTAATGCATCAAATGAAGCAATTTCAAACGCAAATGTTTTTATTCAGAACAAGGATTCTGTAATTAAAAATTTTACAAAAACAAGCAGCGAAGGAAGATTTGACTTAAAGAATTTTGATTTACAAAATGGCGATTTGTTGCGCGTAAGCCATATCAATTATAGGCCGTTTTCACAAAAAATTGATTTATTGGTTGATACTTTTATTAGTATTAAACTAATAAAAGATAGCGTTTTCTTAAATGAAGTTATTGTCAATACAAAAATACCTCCAGTAAGAAACATAGGCGATACCACAAAATACAGTTTGCCATCCTTCATTAATGGCAGTGAAATCAGGCTTGAAGATATTTTAAAAAAGCTACCTGGAATTGTTGTAGATAATAATGGTAAACTTAGTTTTAATGGTAAACAAATTGACAAAGTTTTAATTGAAGGGCAGAATTTTTTCTCAAAAGATTATACACTTATAACTAAAACCTTATCTGCTGAATTAATTGGCAGTATAGAAGCAATTGAAAATTTCAATGAAGAAAACTTTTTCAGTGATATCAAAAAAGGTGAGGAAACTATTCTAAATGTTGGAATAAAGAAAAATGTAAAACTTAAATTATTTGGAGAATTTGGGGGATCAGTTGGTACAAACAAGGATTGGCAATTAGCAAATAGTTTATTTTCTTTATCTGGAAAAAAGCAGATAGGATTAATTAATAATTACAATGATTATGGAGACGATATAAAGCCTAATGTAGGTGAACAAATGCTTATAAAAGAAAAATTGAAAAACCCACAAAATTTATCCTTTAATAATCGGGAAATTCCTATAACTAACTTTACTCCTCTCTCAACAAATATAAATAGTAATCGAAATTTATTTGCTAATGTTGGGGTTAGTTCTATTCAATTCAACACTAATCTTTTTAAATCTCTTAATTTAAAATCTTCACTAACGTTTAAAAAAAATAATTTATTAAAACGAGATTTAAATTCAACAACACTGATTAATACAGGTTCATTATTATTCGTTGATTCTGGTCAGTTATCTACGGACTATAACACCATTATTAGTGAGAATAATCTTGAATATTTAATTAACAATAAGAATAAAATTAAGATAGAGGCTAATATTAGTCGTTCAGACTTTTTATCTGATAATATAATAAATACAAAATTCTCAAGTCAAAACTTTAATTCATATTACGGTAGTACCAATGAAAATAATCCATATAATTTTAAAGGAACATTCCTTCGAAAAATCGATTCCACTAGTTTACTAGAAATCGTTTATTTTAAAATGAAAAATCGGAATGATTTTAGTATAAGATCATTAACAAATCGGTACAATTCATTTCTGGGAATTAATCCTAATGCCACAGAAATCATTCAATTTGCTAATATTATTGATCAACACAATGGTATTAATATTAATTTTTATAAAAAAATATTAAATCATAGATTTAATGTTTCTAGTAGCTTTATTAAAAGTAGTTCTGATGCTGAGAGTTTTTTTCAATATAAATTAAATTCCAATACCCTCAATCTTACTAATCCTGGCTTTACAAACAATATTAATTTAGCAACTGAAATATTTGCATTATCAATAAAGGATGATTGGAATAAAAAGAATTTCTTTTCTTCAATCCAATTAACATTACAAAGTGAAAAAGTAAATATTTTAAATAAAAATACAGGTTTGTTAAATTCACTTCCGTCAAAAGCAATTCTTCCTTATTTTCTTTTTGGGTATAAAATTAATTCTCTTAATAAAATCGGATTCATTTATTCTGCATACAATCAAGTAAACGATATATTGGCTTATACTTCTGGATATATTCAGCAAAATAATAATGACTTTAACAGAGGAAATGTTCAAAGTGGTTCAGTTAAAACAAATGAATTTGGAATTAGCCACACATATAATGACTTTTTCAATAATGGCTGGAAAGTAGTAACAGGCTTTAATTATTCAAAAAAAGAACGTCCTGTATTTAATTCATCTCAATTTATTAATACTTCAATTGTACGGACTAAAGAAACCGCTATTTTATCTCAGCAAGCTATTGGAATAAATCTTTCAATAGACAAATATCTATCTTTTTTAAAAAGCACATTATCATTAAATACTATTGCCCAAAATGTTATTAATTTCGATAATGTTTCTGTGCCTGATTTCAAACAAAATGATATAAACTATTTCACAATTAAATCATCCTTGAAAAGTGGTTTTAGTAAGTGGATTAATTTTTATACCTCAGCAGAATTTGTGTCATCAAAAGTAAATATTATACAAAAAACCAATCAATTATTTTCTTCAAATAGAATCAATAATGTCATTCTATCAAATACAATTTTCTTTAAAATTTCTGATAAATTTTATGGAGACTTAAATTACGAGTTTGCAAACTTTAAGTTTGCTGGATCTTCAACTAATACTAATTATTGTAATTTTCGTTTTTCCTATAAACCGTCAAAATCTGCACTGTCATTTCAATTGTTTGGCAGGAACATATTCAATAACACAACTCAAATAACCAATAATATTATAGCGCCATTCATTATAAACAATAGTTCACAACTATTACCAAGGACTTTGATTTTATCTGCTAATTGGAAATTATAATTCTAAAATCTCCCTCGCCGCTCGTTCACCACTTCTAACTGCGCCTTCCATATAACCGTTGAATTGGGTGCTGGTTTCGGTGCCTGCCCAGTGGATGCGATGAAATGGAGTTGCTAGTGATGTTTGCAATTCAGTAATTACGCGTGGTGGAAACATGCCTGCATAACATCCTTTCGTAAAGGGTTCTTCGGTAAAACTTTTATCAGTATAGTATTCTATATTGGCAGCTTCTGGTCCAAACATTTTTACAAAACTGGCTTTGACGATTTCTTTTCTGGTGGCTTGATCATGCTGCATTAACTGCTTGGCTTTTTCTGCCAAACTAAAGCCCATTAAAATGCCTTTGCTACCATTGAATGGAGAGTTATCAAATACCACACTAGTTAATTCATCGGGGGCGGCTACCAATCCATTTTTAAATTCCTTTCTCCAAAATGGACGATCATACACTGCATAACATTTTACCACCGTACCCATAAAACTGGCTTTCATCAATTGCCATTGGTTAGATGGTACTGCTGGGATATAATTGATTTCAGTAGATACAGCAGGGGGCACTGCTACTATACAATGCGCAGCTGTATAACTAAATCCTTGACCACTAATTGTTACTTTACTGTCTTCTTGGTGTATATGCGTTACTGCTTTTTCATAGTGAATGGTATCCCCTAAAGCTGCTGCCATTTTAAAGCAAATGCTTTGTGCTCCCCCTTTTATTCGATCTTGTTGTGCGCCTTTATTTACATTCATTAAGAAGTCTAAATGAGTATTGCTCTTGATGTAAAACAGTGCGTGTAAAAATGAAATCGTTGATGCGTCGGTTGCAAAAATGGCTTCCGTTGCAACAGCAAACATTTTTCTAGCTGTTTCGCTTTTCATTTTGCATATTACCGTTCGTGCAATGGAGTTTAATGATATGACTTCTGATACATTGGAAGAGGATTCATTTATTATTCGCGAAAGAGTTATCAAAGCAAGAGCTATCCAAGCAGACCGCTACAACGGAAAGTCTGGTATTTATACCAATGCACAAATGACCACACAGCAATTGAGGAAATACTGCAAAATAGATCGTGCAAGTACTCATGAGTTAGAAGACACTATGAAAAAAAATCACCTCAGTGCAAGGGCTTACGATCGAATTTTAAAAGTCAGTAGAACCATTGCAGATTTAGCAGGTAGCGAGCAAATTAGTTTTGATCATTTTGCAGAAGCAGTTCGCTATAGATGTTTAGATAAAGAGGGGTGGGGTGAGACGCGTAAGAGTGTGAAGTTGGAGGGGAAGGCAATAGAGGGAAATAATTGATGACTAATGTAAATTAGAAGAATCTATGTATTCAATCTTTTTCAGTTTCAGCTAGTACAATTAAGTAAATTGTAGTGTTCGGCAAATAATATAGTGCTTATGAAAATTCTTTCGATGTTTGTGTATTATATACTAGTACTTGCTATTTTCTGTAACTGCAAAACTGCTCACCGAATCGCCACTACTGGTGAAGCGGTTGAACATGTGACCACATTTTGGAAAAGCGCTAGCAATATTGATACCCCATATCTCAGTATTACACAAAAAGCTTGGTATCAAGATAGCATAGGTATTACTCAAATTTGTGGTATTAATTTCGTTACTATTGATAATGTACAATCCGTCAATATTGCAACTATTGGATATCGTTTTATAGATTTGAAAAAGAAGTGGGCGTATGAATACAGCAGCTTATCAGACACTGCTTTAATCGAGCGAAAATATAGATATGCCGATATTACGAATTTTACGGGAGGTTGGAATTTTGTAAATCGTATCTCTCATCCAGTGGATAGTTTTCGTCTTTTACCTGATACTACTATTGGCGCAATTACATACAAACAAGCGAATGCTAGTTTACTTTTAAATAAAACGAGATACAAAGGCATTTTCTTATTTCGCTGTGATATAAAAAAGACAGATTTCCATATTAACACAGTCGTAAGTAATCAAATGGGTTGCCCGCTTGTTTTTTTACGAATATATCCAGAACAGAATCCACACGCTAGATCTGATGAAGAAATAAAACTTATTTCCAATTATTTTCCAGACTCGATAGTCAAAGTGTTTGCTGCATGGAAAAAAAATCAAATACGCTTTCCTGTTGAGTAGTTTAATCTAGAATTTATAACTATACCCAACCCTAAACACCTGTGTTTCGAAGTAGTCTGTGCTGGTTAAAGTAAATCCATTTCCTACTAAGTCTTTCTTAATCTGTAAAGTGTTGAGGATATCGGTAGCATTTAAAAACAACTCTCCTTTATTTTGCTGTATTCGTTTTTTTATTCCTAAGTCAACAGAAAATCGAGTGCCTATTTTTCCTTGTGGAATAATATCTGGTGCTAAATAAATACTGGTTAATTGAATATCTGTTTGTTTAGGCAAATGAAAGAGGGCATTTAATTTAAGATTGCCTGAAGTGAACACTTCTTTATTGGCTGAATATAATGAGGGCACAGGATATTTATTCAGTACACTAAATGCTTCAATAATATTTTGGTAAATATTCAGGTTGGTATTGAAAGAGAATGCTTTTGAAAAATCATGTTGCAAAATCATTTCAATGCCTGTATTGCTGCTTTTGCCTGCATTTTGAAATACGGTATATATTAAAGTGCTCGGAGGTACTTGGGTGGCAATCCTGGTGATTGTGCCATTGGTTTTTCTATGGTAGAGGGCCGTATAGAAATACCCTTTTTTTGTATTAGTTTTATAACCCAATTCAAATGAATTGGTAAACTGTGGACTCAATGCGGGGTTACCTACTTTAATTAATTCTGCATCGTCGTATTTGGGGAAAATTCTAATGTCTACTTCATTGGGTCTGTCTACCCTTCTATTAAAAAAGAAAGACAATTTATTCTGGTCATTGATCTTATATGCTAATCTAACATTAGGGAATGGTTGCGTATAATTATACCCATCACTTTTATACGTATTGTGATTGGGATTTACTTTGTATTGTAAATCTACATATTCAATTCTTAAGCCTAATTCTGCTTCTATTTTATTGCTCTCAAAAATGTAATTGCTGAACACAGCTGGAATAATTTCTGAATAAGTTGCTGCCCCACCTGCGTTTACATCTAGTGGAGAATTAACTCCTGGCTTAAATTGCATATTGGTAGGAATATCACGGTACCTAAATTTGATCCCTGTTTCTATTCTACCATGCTTCAAAGGCTTGGTATAGTCTAAATTAAAATCGGCTACATGTTCATCCGATAAAAGTTTGAATGAATCTAATCCTATTGATGTAGAAAGCGTGTTCACAAAATTGTATTTCTCATCTTCACGATGAAATGTATAATTGAAGCCCATATTCAATACATGCCCTGCTTCTTTAAATTTGTGTTGATAAACCGCAGAAGCAACTACAGTCGTTTTTAATTCGTCTTCTAAAAATTGCCAAAGTCTGTTTCTAGTAGTATAATCTTTATTGAAAAAAGGTTGGTCTCCTCTGTCGATAATTTTTTCTGTACCATAAAATCCGGATAAGGTTAAACTATTTTGTTCATTGATATTCCAATCAATACCAAAACTATTAT
This sequence comes from Sediminibacterium sp. FEMGT703S, assembly GCA_002786355.1. Lineage (GTDB taxonomy): Bacteria > Bacteroidota > Bacteroidia > Chitinophagales > Chitinophagaceae > Sediminibacterium. The sequence goes on along the minus strand of PGCO01000006.1, from coordinate 14,530 downwards.
TGAAGAAATGGGTATTTCGATTTCTTTTTAATTGGCTATTAATAATGTTGCCATCGTTAAAAGTTCTTGTTACAAATTCATTTTTGTTGAGTGTTTCGGTGTACAACCAATCTGATTGTAAAAATAGATTGGTTTTGTTTTTACGATAGTTCAATGAAAGACTTGGATTGATTTTAGGCGTGCCTTGGTATTGAGGGCGAATATTGGGTAGGTTTTCTTTCTTCTCCCAAATTGCGCCTAATCCAGTAGCAAATCCTAGCTTACCATTAAAACCTTCTTGCTTATTTTTTTTGTAAATGATATTGATAATCCCTGCATTTCCATTGGCATCATATTTAGCTGAAGGGTTATTGATGATTTCAATTCTTTCGATTGCGGAAGCGGGTATATTATCTAATCCTGTTTGCCCTCCAAAACCGGTTAATGCGGTTTGTTTCCCATCAATTAATATGGCCACTTTATCACTACCCCTTAATGCCACTTTCCCATCCTGACCAGTAGTAATACCAGGTAAATTTTTTAAAGCTTGTAACACTGAACCTCCTGCCTGACTAATATTAGCCGCTATAGAATAAGTTTTCTTATCTAGTTTATTATTGAGGTTGTCTTGTTTGCTGTTTACAATTACTTCTTTCAATTGCTGGCCATCTACTTCTAGTGTTATGGTACCTAAGTTGATATACGCACTCAATGAACCAATCAATAAGGGTTGTTGGTTGATCATGAACCCAGTGTAGCTATAGCTAATGGAATAATTGCCAGGCTTAATATTCGCGATGGAAAATCTTCCCTCTTCATTGCTAAGAGTGCCTGCTATAAAAGAACTGTCTTTGGCATTTTTTACAACAATATTTACATAAGCAATTGGTCTATTATTAGCTTTTTCTTTAACCAATCCTGAAATAGTGATATTGTTTACTTGCGCACTTGAGGAACCCATTAACAGCAAGCTTATCAAGATGGTAACAACGTATTTCCTCAACAAATTCATTTGGACATTTTAGGATTGCAATATTACTACTTTCGCCGCTCGTTCACCACTTCTAACTGCGCCTTCCATATAACCGTTGAATTGGGTGCTGGTTTCGGTGCCTGCCCAGTGGATGCGATGAAATGGAGTTGCTAGTGATGTTTGCAATTCAGTAATTACGCGTGGTGGAAACATGCCTGCATAACATCCTTTCGTAAAGGGTTCTTCGGTAAAACTTTTATCAGTATAGTATTCTATATTGGCAGCTTCTGGTCCAAACATTTTTACAAAACTGGCTTTGACGATTTCTTTTCTGGTGGCTTGATCATGCTGCATTAACTGCTTGGCTTTTTCTGCCAAACTAAAGCCCATTAAAATGCCTTTGCTACCATTGAATGGAGAGTTATCAAATACCACACTAGTTAATTCATCGGGGGCGGCTACCAATCCATTTTTAAATTCCTTTCTCCAAAATGGACGATCATACACTGCATAACATTTTACCACCGTACCCATAAAACTGGCTTTCATCAATTGCCATTGGTTAGATGGTACTGCTGGGATATAATTGATTTCAGTAGATACAGCAGGGGGCACTGCTACTATACAATGCGCAGCTGTATAACTAAATCCTTGACCACTAATTGTTACTTTACTGTCTTCTTGGTGTATATGCGTTACTGCTTTTTCATAGTGAATGGTATCCCCTAAAGCTGCTGCCATTTTAAAGCAAATGCTTTGTGCTCCCCCTTTTATTCGATCTTGTTGTGCGCCTTTATTTACATTCATTAAGAAGTCTAAATGAGTATTGCTCTTGATGTAAAACAGTGCGTGTAAAAATGAAATCGTTGATGCGTCGGTTGCAAAAATGGCTTCCGTTGCAACCGCAAACATTTTTCTAGCTGTTTCGCTTTTCATTTGGCTGTTCATCCAATCTTGCAAACTCATGGCATCCCATTTTGCTGCATTGGGTGATTGATAAGGATGTTCTAGATCAATGGTTTTTGCTAGTTTATTTATTTTGCTGATGGCTCTATCTAAACTCAATAAAGCAAATAAGGGCAGGGGCGGAATCAACCCTTTATAGTGTTTTATTTTGCTGTTTAATAGCAGTGTGCTCTTTCCACTATCATAGGTATGGAAAGTATCTATGCCAAACTCGGCGGCCAGTTGATACATTCTTTCATGCCCAGGGCCTATCCACTGGCCGCCTAGATCGGTGTAATCTTGTTCACTAAAATATTCGGTTAAAATTCTGCCGCCACATCTATTTCGAGCTTCTAACAATAGTATATTTTTTCCTGCTTTTTGCAAAGCCAAACCAGCGGCTAATCCAGCATAGCCAGCACCAATCACCACAACATCGTACTGCATAAATTAATGTAACCAGAGGTTAACAATTCTACCGGAATTGGTGGTAGCTGGTAAAACAGATAAATCGTTTTTATCTAAGACGAGCACTCTTCCTTCTGCTTTTTTGCCCCACATATTTCCCGTAAAGAAAACATTTAATCCAAAAGGGATATCTACATTATTGGCTCTTGGTCCCATTGAATATTTCTGCCAAGCTTCTCCTTCTGTGATTTTTTTGTAGTCTGTAGTATCCACATCGTCGGGTGCTTTAAATCCATTGTATCCATTCCAAGGGGCATTCCAAACAGAATCAACCGCACCCAAAGAAGGTACTGCAATCATTTTTATATCGGTACCTAATTTTGCGTAAGCAGTAGGATACCAGCTGTCTGCACAAACCAATACAGCTAATTTTCCAGAAGGGGTGTTGAATACAGGAACCTGAGTTGGATCCCCACTAGCAGTAAATCCTGCTTCGTCATTAATGGGGAATATTTTTTTAACTAATGGAGATAGTAATTTTCCTTCTGGGCTGTAAACCGCACTGGTATTGTATAATTTGCCACGACTTATTTTTAGTTTGCCCATTTCATTAATGGAAGGTTCTGGTAAAACAACAGACCCAGCCACAATCGTTACTTTAAATTCTGATGCGAGTTCACTAAAAATTTCATTATAAGCATCTGCAATTTGTTTTGCTTTCATAGCAAAAGCCGCATACTTATCTTTTTCGGTTACGCCATCAGGTGAAGAAAAATAAGCAACAGCAAATTTGAATAGATTGGCTGTAATTACAGCAGTCATTGCATCTGTTAAATTAGCTTTTTCATATACGCTGCTTTTTTGTTCCATAGCAACTAACCAGCTGCCAATGTATTCCGGAAAAACAACCACTGTTTTAGGATTGAGATATCCCCGCAATTTTGCAGCTTTCAGGTAGCTACGTAAATTTTCTCTAAGGGTAACTTTATTGGCGTAATGTATAGGTTGTAACGCTGGTTGAATCCCCAACAAATTTCCTTTGCCAGAATCAACACCAGCAGTTACAATGCTATTGCTGTCAACCGTACTGTTGGCAAGAACTTTATATGCAGGGGGAACATCAATTACAACCCATACATTGTATAGGGCAACCAAAATCATCGAAATGCCTACCAATTTTACAAGCAATTTCATCTAGAATCAATTTATTGTTAAGATACTATAAATTTTCTAACATGCCTACGACACCTTCTCTTTTCAAAATAAGGTAGCCCAGTCTATCATTGCTAATCCCTTCTTTTAATTGGTAACTAAAAACCAATTGATCGTCTTGAACGGCTGTTTCAAAATAACGGAACTGAATATTAGGGTGGTGTTTTAAGTTATGTCCTATTTCATATAAATGGGTAGAAAGAACAAATAATGCATTGGGTAGCTTTCTCAATCCTTCAATGACCACGGTACTACATTTAACTGCATCTTCTTGGTTGGTTCCTTTAAATAATTCGTCAATTAAAATCAACCATTTTTTCCCGTCACTAATTCTTTCAATGGTTTTTTTAATTCTTTGTACTTCATTAAAAAAGAAACTCTCTCCTTTTAAAATATTATCGCTAACCTGAATATTACTCAGAATGCCATCCAATCTACTCAATTTCATTTTAGTAGCAGGAACCCCCATACCAATATGCGCCATATAAGCAGCCAATCCTACCGCTTTAATAAAAGTACTTTTGCCAGCCATATTTGCGCCGGTTAAAAAAATAAAATTGGCGTCTCTATTTAAGGTTAGATGATAAGGTATAGGCACTTCTAATAGAAAATGATACAAGCCTTCTGCTTCAATACAAGGTTCGTTGGTTTCGATTAGTTCGGGGTAACTAAAATGGAATTTTTTAGCAGCTTTTGCTAAACTTAAGTAGGCATCTAGTTTACTATGGATGTCAATTAATTCTTCTGTGGCATTGCGGTAACGCATTTTTAAGAACTGCGCAAACTTTAGTATGGTAGTGGTTGATAGGTCTTTTTTATTGGACTGTATCATGGCCTGTACTATTTCTTTATTCAACAGTTGTTGAATCCTTTCCGCCGTTTGTGAAAGCCAAACCGAAGCAGTTTCCGTACTAATCAAGGCAGCTATTTTTTCCATCCCTTGAACAAAATCCAATGCGTGTTCTACGGTAAACTTTGATAAGGAATAATCGGCAAGGTTTAACCATTTATAAATGTACGCGTTGACCACTCCAATATCAGACGGATAGTTATTGATGGGAGACTCATAAAACTTTTCCATGACCAACACGGTTCCATTGGTTGGGCTTACTGGATATTGATGAATGATTGTACTTAAAAATTGAATAGTCTGTTGTGTTTGCTCAATTGCTTTTACACTATCTAATGGATGGGCCAATATATGCCGTAGGTATTCTCTGCCCCCATTGGTATGGGTTAAATTGATATGATGGAATACCGATTGGAATTCCTCTGAATGAAAAACAGAGAGATCATGTAATGTAACTTTATCAACTTGCATAGGCTGCTGGCTATTATAGTGGTTTTAATCTCTCCTGAATTCCATTCTTGCTCCCCATTTAGATTCATCGAACACTCCGTTTCCATAAACCATATGGCCATTTACAAAAGTTTTTTCGATGCTGGCAGGCATGGTCATTCCTTCCATAGGACTCCAGCCGCATTTATACAGAATATTATCTTTACGAATGGTATTGGGTTTATTCAGATTGACCAGGACTAAATCTGCCATATAGCTTTCTCTGATATACCCTCTCTCGTGTATTTGAAAACAGTCGGCTACCGCATGACTCATTTTTTCTACCATTTTAGGCAAACTGATACGACCCTCTTTTACATAGTGTAGCATCAATTGCAATGAATGTTGCACCAAGGGCAATCCTGCATGGGCATGTTCGTAATCTTCTTGCTTTTCTTCCCAGGTATGTGGGGCATGATCGGTAGCAATAATGTCTAAACGATCGTCTAATAGTGCTTTCCACAATGCTTCTTTGTTAGACGGTCCTTTAATGGCAGGGTTGCATTTGATTTGATTGCCTAAACGATCATAATCGTCCGCGGTAAAATGTAAATGGTGTACACAAACTTCTGCAGTAATTCTTTTGTCTTTCAGCGGAAACATATTCGTAAACAATTGTAGTTCACGCTCGGTACTAATATGCAAAATATGTAAACGACTATTGTTTCTTTTGGCAAATTGAATGGCTTTAAATGAAGATTCAAAACATACTTCTTCGTTGCGAATAATAGGGTGATCTGCCGCTGTTAATTTTTTACCAGTGGATTTTAAATTGGCTAGATTTTCTTTAATCAAGGATTCTTCTTCGCAATGGGTGGCGATCAATAATTCTGTTCCTGCAAATACTTTCTCTAATTGCAAAGTGTTGTTCACTAATAAATTTCCAGTAGAAGAGCCCATGAAAATTTTAATTCCACAAACCTGATTTTTCTTTTTATTGATTTGTAGAATCTCTTCTAAATTATCATTAGAAGTACCCATGAAAAAGGAGTAATTCGCTAAAGATGATTCAGCTGCTCTACTGTATTTCTGTTCTAATAAATCCACCGTTAATGCTGCAGGGGAAGTGTTGGGCATTTCCATAAACGAAGTGGTTCCGCCAGCCACCGCAGCTTTTGCTTCCGTATAAATATTGGCTTTATGGGTTAGACCCGGTTCTCTAAAATGGACTTGGTCGTCTATCACACCAGGCAATACGTGTAAACCAGTACCATCTATTTCGGTAGCCCTAGCTTTTATATCAATACTGCCTCCAATTTTTTCTATTCTATCGTTGCTAATCAATAAATCTCCTTGAATGATTACTCCTTCATTAACAATACTTGCATTCTTAATTATGGTATGTTGCATGCTGCAATTTATTTAATCCGCAGCATATAACCTTAGTCTTCAATATGTATAGAAAACATTATCATTCTAGACTGGATTTTGTCTAAAACATTGGAGTATTTCAAAGCCGCATCGGTTTGATGTAAATTGGTTAAGCCGTAACTGATTTTAATTTCAGGAGAAATAGTTACGAAGGGTAAGTAAAAATTAAACCCAATACCCCCTTCAAAACCAAAGTCATTTCTCTTTAATTTAATGATATCATCTGCATTTCTTGCAGTGGAATTAGAAGACAGATCTATATCATATTTTAGTCCACCCAAAATATAGGTTCTAAAATTGCCAATCCTATCTGAGTTAAATTTCAGTTGAAAAGGAAAGCTCACCAAGGTGGATGGCAGCCGCTGAATTTGTGTGCTTCCTTCACCTACTCTAGCACTTCCTAATTCATAACGAATACTTCTAGCACCACCAATAATGAGTTGCGGATTAGCTCTAATTTGAAAATGTTCTCCCAAACGGCCAGTTGCCAATAATCCCATTGCTATACCACCACTAGAGCCAGGTTCGGCCAGTAAAATACTATCTGATTGGGTAAATAAATTAGATTTATTTACTTGTAAATAAGAACTGTTATATCCCAGCGTAATGCCAAAATAATACAGTTGATCTTCCCGGTGCATCCGGTAGAGTTGTTTTTGAGCATAGCTATACTGTAAAAGACCCATTAGGCCAATTACGAGCAGGACTATTTGCTTCCGCAGTAAATAGTGCATATTCCGAAACTTAATTTCTTCAAATAGGTTTGGGTAAAGCCAGCTTCATTCAGTATATTTAAAAATTGAGCTCCTTCCGGAAATGCCTGTACACTATCGTTTAGGTATTGGTAAGCATCTTTGTTTTTAGAAAAGAGTTTACCAATAGAAGGAGTGATATAATTCATGTAAAATTGATACAATTGTTTAAAGCCAATTGAACTGGGTTTAGAAAATTCTAAGATAACTGCCTTGCCGCCTGGTTTCAACACGCGATGCATTTCTTTTAAACCCTTGCTAAGGTCTTGAAAATTTCTTACACCAAAAGCTACTGTGATGGCATCAAAATAATCGTTGTTAAAACGAATGTTTTCACTGTCGCCATTGAGTAAAGTAATGGTGTTTTCTAAGCCCTTTGCTTTAATTTTCTCTCTTCCAAAACCGAGCATGCCATCCGAAATATCAATGCCAACAATTTCGGTTGGTTTCAATATTTGTTCGGATAATAATGCCACATCGGCCGTGCCGGTTGCAACATCCAATATCTTTTTTGGAGCGATTGTTTTGAGTTGCTTGATGGCTGTTTTTCGCCAGCCCACATCAATCCCAGCACTTAAAAAGCGGTTTAAAAAATCGTAGCGATAGGCAATATTATTGAACATATCGGCTACCTGGTCTTTTTTTGCCAGTTCACTTTCTTTAAAAGGCACTATTTCATCGTGCGCAAATTTTGCCATGGGCCAAAGATATTCTTTTTAATCCCTTGAAACAGTTCTGTTAAGCCCTCTTAGGCTTTATTTGGGTTAATATTTCGCAAAAATTGTGCGTGCTGCTAGTATCTTCGTACTTGTGAAGGCCAAAATATACAAATCAACGGGTAGCTGGTATGTAGCAAAAGCTGCAAATGGACAATTTTATAATGCCCGTGCAAAAGGTATTTTTAAAATTGATGGCCATACCTCTACCAACCCTATTGCAGTAGGAGATGAGGTAGAAATGGATATTGAAGATGTACAAGAAGAGTCGGCCATTATTCACCAAATTCATGATCGGCGAAATTATGTGGCCAGGGTGTCTCCACATAATAAACGGATGCACCATATTATTGCTTCCAATCTAGATCAAAGTTTATTGTTTGCAACCCTGCGTGACCCCAAAACTTCTCAAGGTTTTATAGATCGATTTTTAATTTCCTGCGAAGCTTATCATATTCCTGCCATTATAGTTTTCAATAAAGCAGATTTATATAGAGCCAAAGAGATGGAAAAGTTTCAAGAGCTAAAAGAAATCTATACCAATGCAGGTTATCAAGTTTTGCTAACCAGTATAGAAAACAATCAAGGACTAGAAGAGGTAAAAAATCTATTGACCAATAAAACCACTTTGTTGAGTGGACATAGTGGCGTAGGGAAATCCACTTTTATCAATCATTTATTTCCACAATTTAATTTGAGAACACAGGAAGTAAGCGATTGGAGTGGGAAGGGATTACACACGACTACTTTTGCGGAGATGTTCGACATAGATGAACAGACCCATATCATTGATACACCAGGGGTAAGGGAATTGGGGATTGTAGACGTTAGCAAATCGGAACTCTCGCATTATTTTCCGGAGATGCGTTTATTGCTCAACGATTGTCAATTTAATAACTGCATGCATATTAATGAACCAGGCTGCGCAGTGAAGCAACAAGTAGGTATTGGTTCAGTTTCCGAAGACCGATACGTGAGTTATTTAACCATCTTAGATACGATGGAAGACAAAAAGTATTAGTTATTGCTTCAAAAAGTTATTGTGGTTATAATCCTTAAACCAAGAAGCATACTTTACATAGTTGTTTGCAATTCGATCAATCTCCCCATGCACCATATCGGGTGACAAGTCTTTTACTTTCTTCGCAGGTACGCCAGCATAGATTGTTCCTGATTCTACTACTGTGCCTTCTAATAAAACAGCACCAGCAGCAATGATAGAATTCGAATGAATAATGCAACGGTCCATTACGATTGATCCCATCCCAATCAACACATCATCGTGAATGGTACATCCATGCACCAATGCATTGTGACCTATCGAAACGCGGTTGCCAATTTCGGTTGGATTTTTTTGATAAGTGCAATGAATCACCGCACCATCTTGTACATTTACTTTGTTACCCATTTTAATATAATGCACATCTCCACGAATGACTGCATTAAACCATACACTGCATTCATCACCCATTACTACATCGCCTACAATAGTTGCATTGGGTGCAATAAAACAATCAGCGCCCATTTGAGGGTGTTTGCCAAGTACAGGTAAAATAGTAGCCATAATAGAATTTGCAATGAAGATATAAATAATCGACAATCTTAGTATAAGTTTGGGTTCAAATGAACAATCGGCAATTATTTTTAGACCATGTAGCACAAACTTCGCCCAAACCCATTGGCATTGAAATGGCCAGTGCAGAAGGGGTGTGGCTCACCGACACCCATGGAAAAAAATACATTGATGGTATATCGGGCTTTAGTGTTTGCAATATTGGACATAGTAATCCCGCTGTTATTAAAGCGGTGCAAGATCAAGCGGCTGCCTATATGCATGTGATCGTGTATGGAGAGTTTATTGAACAACCACAAGTAGCTTATGCAAAACTGCTCACAGAATATTTACCTTCTTCATTAAACTGCGTGTACTTTACCAATAGTGGGGCAGAAGCTACAGAGGGCGCGATGAAGCTGGCCAAGCGCATTACCAACCGCACTAAAATTATTGCAGCCAATAAATCCTATCATGGAAGTACACAGGGCGCATTGAGTGTAATTGGTGATGAATATTTTAGAAACGCATTCAGACCCTTGTTGCCCGATGTGTATCATTTTAATTATGGTTCTGATGAATTGATTGAAGCCATCGATTCATCAACAGCCTGCGTGATTATTGAAACGGTTCAGGCAGAAAGCGGCGTAACTGCTCCCTCCGAAACATGGATGAAAGCTTTACGCGCAAAATGTGATCAACATTGTGTGTTGTTGATATTAGACGAAATACAAGCGGGCTTTGGTAGAACAGGAACTTTATGGGCATTTGAACAATACGGCATTGTGCCCGATATTTTATTATTGGGTAAGGCATTGGGGGGAGGGATGCCGCTGGGTGCATTCATAGCCGACCAACGACTCATGAACACATTAACTTATGCTCCTGTTTTAGGACATATTACTACATTCGGCGGACACCCTGTTTCTTGTGCTGCAGGCAAAGCGGCGTTTGAAGAATTGATTGCAAATCCCAATTGGATCAAGGATATTCCGAGCAAAGCATCTATTTTAAAAACACGCTTGCAACATCCTTCCATTATTTCAGTGAATTGTTATGGATTATGGATGAGTGTACAATTTGCTACAGATGCACAAACTCAAGCCATTGCGCATGCCTGTGTTCAAAATGGATTGGTGACCGATTGGTTTTTATTTGCGCCAGATAGAATCAGAATAGCACCTCCATTAATTATTACAGAAGCTGAGTTGAACTTGCTTTGTGATATTGTGATGAATAGTATTGAACAGTTGTTAACACAATTTTAGTAATTGTTCATAAAGAAATATCTACCAAGCATTATAATTTCATGTCATAAACTAAGAAAAATATTCTTTAAGCTTTTTCTGATGATATGAGAAAATATGTATTGATAATTATCATTTTAATTTCACAAAATACAAGAGCTCAAAAACTTACTGAACTTCAAATAGGCACAAATTTTTTTGAAACTCAAAGCTTTGGTAACAACCCTCTGACCATAAGTTACCTAATGAAAAATCCACTTGAATTCAATAACTACATAAATAACTTTCAGCATGACGGACTTGGTGGTTCAGGAAGGTTTTACAGCCTAACAAAATCTATTAATTTTTCAACAGCATTCTCTTTAAAAGGAAATAGTAAACTCAGCAAAAAGTTATTAATAAATCTGGGTATTTCAGTGGGTTTAGAAGAAAGTCACCCCACTGGATTTTTGTCGAAACGATATATGACAAATCCGATACCTTCTGTGAATCAACTAAATATTGAAACCTTAAACTTTTCCGAAAGACGCAATTATTTAGGAGTGCAACTTGGATTAACTTACATTTTTCGTCCTGAGAAAAAAGCTTCTTTTTTCTCAGGAATTCAATATTTGTATCATCAATCAATTCTACATACTTACAGTAGCAGCATAGACAAATTAACTTTTACAAGCACCAACGGAGGCGCTGAAGTACTAGGGTCACTTAATTATGAAAATCGCAGTTGGAGTGGAAGGTCTTATTCAGTACAACGTCTTTTTATTCCACTAGGTTTAAATATTCACGTTGCTGAAAAGTACCGTTTACGACCAGCGGTTCAATTTGGTTTGTATTGGCCACCGAAACCTTTTCGCATTGCAGACGAATCACATGGTTTTAGTATACAAATAGTAAGGATTTTATAAAAAGTAAGTACTATTTTTTGGATGGTTAACACTGATCATTCCAACAAAACGACTGTCCAGCTTTTTGTAAATTGGGACGATATTTTGATATCAAATAATGATGCCTGAATAAGTAGTTTCTTTCATTTCAGAAACGCATTCAGACCCTTGTTGCCTGATGTGTATCATTTTAATTATGGTTCTGATGAATTGATTGAAGCCATCGATTCTGCAACACCCTGAAATTGTTTCGATGAATCAGTGTGGGTTGTGAATGAGCTTGCAATTTGCTTCAGATGTACAAGCACAGGCCATCGCACATGCTTGTATTCAAAATGGATTGGTAACCGATTGGTTCTTGTTTGCACCAGATAGAATTAGAATAGCACCGCCTTTAATTATTACAGAAGCGGAATTACACTTGCTTTGTGATATTGTGTTGAAGAGTATTGATATGCAGTAAAAAACTTACTAAGCGTTGGTTTTACCTGAGGTGAATAATTGTATTATTCGCCGCGTATTTGCGGAGAATAAAATGTATATTTGCCGCAATAACTATTTAAGGAAGTGGCAAAATACATATACGAATACAAAAACTGGACAGACTTCACATGGCGGGAAACCGATATCAATGCAATATTTGGTGAAGTCCGTAATTTACAGGGTAAGATTATTGGACAGATGAATATGCTCGGTTTTGCCGCTAAAGAAGAAGCAAGCCTTTCAACATTAACACTTGACGTTCTCAAATCATCGGAAATAGAAGGAGAAAAACTAGACTATGATCAAGTTCGTTCATCTATTGCAAGAAGACTTGGAATTAATATAGCTGGACTTGTTCAATCAAATAGGAATATAGACGGAGTGGTAGAGATGATGCTTGATGCAACTCAAAATTATCAGAAACCTTTGACAAATAAACGTTTGTATGCTTGGCATTCTGCACTTTTTCCAACGGGTCATAGCGGAATGCATAAAATAGAAGTTGGTCGTTATCGTTCAGGAGAAATGCAAATAGTTTCAGGTGCTTTAGGAAAAGAAAAAGTCCATTTTGAAGCTATTCCTGCAAAAAAGGTCAAAGTAGAAATGGATAAATTTTTGAAATGGTTCAATGACAACTCACCTATTGACCCTGTGCTGAAATCGGCCATTGCTCACTTCTGGTTTATTATCATTCATCCATTTGACGATGGCAACGGAAGAATTGCAAGAGCTATTTCAGATTTGATGCTTGCCCGTGCTGATAAAACGACTGAACGCTATTACAGTATGTCAAGCCAAATTTTGATTGAACGCAAAAAATATTATGAGATTTTACAAAAAGTGCAACACAGCAATGGCGACATTACAGAATGGTTAGATTGGTTTCTACATTGCCTGAAAAATTCAGTATTGTCCACACAAACCACATTGCAAAAAATACTTCGTAAAACCGATTTTTGGAAAATACATGAAAACACTCCCTTTAATGAAAGACAGAGATTGGTTTTAAATAAACTTTTTGACGGATTTGACGGAAAATTGAAATCATCTAAGTGGGCAAAGATTGCTAAATGTTCCCCTGATACGGCATTGAGAGATATAAAAGATTTAATTGAAAAAGGTATTTTACAACAAGAACAACAAGGCGGACGAAGCACCAACTACGAACTGGCAAACTTCTGAAAGTAAGACTACCGTATTAGCCCCATAATATTTTAAATATTTCTATAGAATTCATATACCAATAATTGGTGTTTTTGAGCTTAAATATTCTTTTGTATGTCAAAAAACACTTCAATTCTTTTAGGAGAGCATCTTGAAAAATTTATTAGTAGTGAGGTTTCCTCAGGACGCTATGGTTCAGCTAGTTAAGTTATAAGAACAGCTTTGATCCTGTTGCTCATTTAGCAAAACTTCATAAAAAGCATTTATGCAATTGACTTTGTTTCTAAGAAACCAAAATCTGGAAAAAATCTAAATTCTTTAAGGAAAGGTTATTATTCAACAAAAGTTAAGTCACATTTTATCTTTTATAAATTTTCTTCAATAGAGTTGGAAATCATAAGAGTATTGCATGAAAGCATGGATACTCCAAATCGGCTATAAAATGCAAAACGAGGTTTTTTGCTCTTCCGATTATCCAAATAATGTTTGATGATAATGGAGCTGAAAAAACCAAAGCTTCTGATCTTAATTGGTCAAATAATAGAAGTCAAAACAAGAAGTAAAAAGGTAATTGTTAATCTTGAAAAATATAAAATTCGTATTCCAAAAAAAGATTTTTTTGTTGCTGTTGAATGGTTGAAAATTCCTTACAATGAAAGTAAATCAACAATAAAAATTAATAGGAAAGAAACTGAACACATTACTTACAGACCTAGTATTGGATGGACTGAAAATCCAAATCTCCAAATGGAAGCATGGATGCTTGACTATAAAAACAATTGGCGTCGAATCTTTAAATCAACTTTAAGGACAAGTGTTTCTATTTCAGAAACGCATTCAGACCCTTTTTGCCCGATGTGTATCATTACAATTATGGTGCTGATGAATTGATTGAAGCCATCGATTCTGCAATACCCTTAAATTGTTTCGATGAATCAGTGTGGGTTGTGGATGAGCTTGCAATTTGCTTCAGATGTACAAGCACAGGCCATCGCACATGCTTGTATTCAAAATGGATTGGTAACCGATTGGTTCTTGTTTGCTCCCGACCGCATCAGAATAGCACTGCAACTAATTATTACAGAAGAAGAGCTGCTTCTACTATGCGAGATTGTATTGAAAAGTATTGATAACTTGTAGAAAATATTCATTCAAATTTTTCGTCATATCCATTTTCTTTTTTATATTCACAGTACCCCGATTTTTTATTTACTACCCCATTACAACTGTTAGTACTTTACTGACCCTGTAATCTATTGTCTGGGATTCAGGTAGCTGTGCTGTGGGCGAGGGGTAGAAATACAAAAAGTATAATGGATGTATTATCAACTGACAATGCAGAATGTATAAGTGTATTTAAGCAACAACAATTCAAAAAAATAAACATAAACACTTCATTTATAATGCTATCATTTTTTGCATTCAGTGATTGAGTAGCGTATATTTAAGTGTTAGTGGCAATTTTGTTGAGCACCCCTAAAATATTGCCTGTTTATAATATTTAA
>PGCO01000005.1 GCA_002786355.1 Sediminibacterium sp. FEMGT703S | reverse complement strand
CTTAATCAAATTTTTGCTGAAAAGTTGGGTGTATTCATCGGCATTGCCTACAACGGTAGGGCTTGCTGCCTGTGCTAGCATTTATAACGCCCAGCCCGGATATGCAGCCCACTAAAATTACTATTGTTGAAGTTATGCAAAAAGCCGATATTATTCCTTCAGATGGAACTGCTGCTGATAGCGGACAAAAAGTTGAGGATATATTTGTCAGCCAGCATAGCAGCAAACCCGATGTTGTAGGCAGCCAAATCTCGGTCACCCCTGAAAATGTAGAAACCGTTTGCAATGGTCTTTCTCCTATTCTGAATCAGCTAAACAGTTTTTTGTCAAACCACAATTTAACTAAAAAAGATATTTCATTTTCGTGGAGAGGCGATAAAGTAGCCCCATTTATAAGATGCGGTTAGTCTTTTTTGTCCTCAAATGTCGGGGACGAAATATAACTATATAGTGGCAAGCAAATGTTAGAGCCTCTCATTAATACAACAACATACGGGCTTAGTTCTTTTCCAAATAGGTTCATGTCAAGAAGTACGTCAGCATTGTCCTTTTTGTTTTCATGTACTTCTGTGAATATGTCCTGCTCGACACCGCTATCTCTTTCTGTTGGGGCAACGATTAGGGCTACAACTTGGTGTGGTGTTGGAGCGTTTGGGTTTGATGTGTATGGGTTTGCCTTATCCCAATTATCATCAATGTGTTTTTTAGCTTCTTTATACGTCATAAAATAAGAGTTTAATTAATTTTAAGTAGCCTACCTCTCGTCTGAAACATACCTTAGTAAAATGTACATGAAAGGGTAGTGTTAGATTGGTAGGTATGCCTGTCCCTCCCAATTTTGCAATATGTGGTGACACTTTGTAATCAATTCTGTTTTCTCTTTCATTACTTCGTCCGTTATTTCAAATTCTATTTTTTTGTTTTTGTACTTATTAACTTTTGTCGTGCGAGCAATGTTATCTGTGATGAATTGTGTTGTATCTAAGTGGTTATGGGCTAATACATTTCTGTATTCTCCTATATTTTGCAAATCTTTAAAAAGCGTTGGGTGTACTTCTATTATTGCTTTGTCGTAAGTTTCAAATATCCACTTGAGAACTTGTCTCTTGCTTTCAAATGTGATACGCTCTGTACAAAGTATAAGTTTAAGCAGTTCGTTTCTCTTTGTTTCGTCATGGCAAAAATAAGACGCTATCATTGTGTCTATAATGCGTTCTAAATTTACTGTCCTGCTAATTATTTCACCAACTCGCTGATAGTGCAACTCCCAATGCTTTGGTAAAACCTCTATATAATGTCTTAGTGCCATAGTGCCTTGTTATGTCGTTCATCTGTGTTACGTCAGCCGAATATTTTATTCGTCAAGCCCCACATAGTTAATGCCGCATGGCTGTCCAACCCTTAATGTGAACGTACTGCTCCCTATTGGATTGCCTACAACGTTTATGAAAGTATCCGACTAGCCCTTTTAAATTAGCCCTTTGATATTGATCATTGGGCTTGTCGGTATATTTTGTGTTGACCGACATTGTTCTATTAGGGGTAAAGTATTTCTTTTGTTTACTTTTTTAAAGTGATTCGGATACTTTTTTTAAGTCGTTTTATTTTATCGTAATAAATTTAGCTAATTTCTGTTGTTTTTGGTTACGTAAACTCATAGAACTGCTTTGCCAACATATTTTTATTAGCTAAAAGGTATTATCCATAAGCATTTAAACCTTATCCATAATGACCATGCTTATAATACGACGCTATTTGAATGAGCGTTTCTTTATGACAATTCGGACAACAATTAATTGATTTACCAACTTGCAATAGCAGTCTAGTTTGCCAACTGATTTTCACTCTTATTGGATGAGCAGGGATGTTCATCATTTTCGTAATCTCTTTAATTCTCTCCGTCCTGCCTCTATTGGCTAAATAACCATAGCTCCGTATTCTAGTAAATCTTTTTGGTAAAATATGCTGTTTAAATCTTGTGACAAAGTCACATGCATTTACCTCCATCAATTTTTCATTACTATTATCCGCATAATCTTTGTACTTAAATTGTACGCGATTATTATCAGAATCAAATCTTACAATTCTGCTATTGGTAATAGCTGTTTTGTGAGTGTACCTACCTAAATAACTGATAACTTGTTGTGGGCCACCAAATGGTCTTTTGGCATAAACAACCCATTCTTTTTTGTAAAGCTCTTTTAGTAAAATATTTAAATCTGATTTGGGGCTTACCCTTAATTGATTATTTTCTAAAAGTACCTTTATTCCCATCAAATATTTAGCTCTAAAAACTTTGGCTAATGCTTTAATTGGAAAAATAAATTGTTTACTGTTTCGAACAGCATTTCTCCAGTATTGTATCCCACTAGTATTATCAATACCCCCACTACTTATAATACAGTGAACATGTGGATGAAAACTTAACTGCTGACCCCACGTGTGTAATAAACTTAGAATACCTGGCGTAGCTCCTAAGTATTTCTTGTCTTTACTAAAAGTTAATAATGTTTGAGCAGAAGTATCAAAAAGTAATTTCAACAATAATTTTCTATTACCAAGAATACAACTATTTAATTCATGTGGTAATGTGAAAACAACATGAAAGTAATTGGTCGGTAGTAACTCATTCATTCTATCTTCTATCCATTGTTGTTTTTGAAAACCACCGCATTGAGGACAATGACGATTACGACAACTATGATACCGATAATGATATTTCCTACATTCTCTATCTGTGCACTGGTATAAATGATACCCCAACGAAGCTGTTCTACACTGTTTTATTTGCTCGATTACATTATTTACATGTAAGTTGGTTTCAGGTTTATGCCAATGCTGTAATATTTTTTGCAGCGTATTAGCATTTTTCATTGGTTGACTTTTGCATGATTACATCATATGGATTCACGATACTCTGTAACCGTTTTGTCGAGAGATGCAAATACTGAACTGTTTGATTGATACTATTATGACCCATCAATTGTTGTATTGCTTGCAAATCAGCACTATGGTCTAGTAAATGTGTTGCAAAACTGTGCCTTATACTATGTATACTGTAATTTTTATTGGATAGTCCTGCCTTAGCTAAGGCCGTCTGCATGATATGTTGAATGGTTCTAGCTGCATATCTTTTTCCTTTGCCAGCACCATTGAACAAATAGATTTCTGGTCTATACTCAATAAAATAAAAGCGTAATTCTTCAAGCAGTAGGGGGGATAGTAAAACATATCTATCTTTTTTACCCTTGCCAGATGTTATTTTAATACGCATTTGATTGCTTTCAATATCGGTTATCTTAATTCTGGCAATCTCCATCAATCGTATACCAGTGCTATACATCAGAGAAAGTAACATCCTGTGCTTATTGTTAACTATACTGTTTAATACGCTCCGCATCTCTTCCTGTGATAATACAGCTGGTAATTTATGCTCATGTGCAGGAAATAATACAGCTGGAGTTGAATATGGCTTGTTCAAAGCATGTTTGAAAAAGAAGGCAAAGCTTTGTGCTGCCATTTTGCATTTAACCCTACTACAACCCATTGTCTTGACCAAATAAACTAAATAGTTTACAGTCATTTCATAAGTAATCTCTGATGGTCTGATGTCAGGATAATACTGAAATAAAAATCGCAACTCTTTTAAATAATTGATGCGAGTTGAATCACTGTAGTGACCTAAAGCCATTAAATCTGAACACTTTTGAAGTGCATTAATGGCAAACTGTGTTACTGTTTTTTTTCCATAATTTATGATTTTAGTAACACAAGGTAAAAAATCTATAAAAGCTCATTGCTGAAAGCAATGTTGGTTCAACGTTCGGGGCTTTACGCAGGGTGGGGAAGGATTGTTCCCGCTGCTGGCTTGGCCACTACTGGCGCGATTAGCTAAAGCCAAACTACTGAAGCTCATTTGAAATACCAAAGCTGATGGGCCATTGCTGAAAGCCCAACTTGCGTAAAGCCTTTTGTTGCCTGCTGTTCTATTCCTTTAAGCTTAATATGTTAGTCTTTTTATGAGGAGAAAACATCTCCACAGATTTTCTATTACAACCTTTGTTTCACAACTAGAGTCCGTGCAATAATATCATGCCACCCTCTACAGTGTTTGTCAACCAGTGCATAAATAAAGCCTAAAGCTAATATTGCATAGGAAATAGTTTTAAAAAGGTTTCGTCCAACCGATTGCAAAATGCTCATTCTTTGTCCGTCATTATTAATAACCTTTATTCGCATAAGCTGCTTCCCAATTGTTCCTTGCATTGAACTGCTCTCCAAAAAAATTGAGTAGATAATCCATAACCCTATTAGACTGCTTTTGCTTAATATCCAATGAGTGGTATTTTTAATTTGAAAAGGGTCTGCTTGTTTGAAAAACCAAAAATTGCTAAAATGAGGAAATAAAAACCTTAGCAGGAATATGAACACTGTCAAAAGGAGTAAGTCAAATAACGCCGCAATAAGCCGCTGTCCAAAATTAGCGATTAGAGTTCTGTCCATAAATTGTATTGCGTCGATTTTTGATTTAAACATTACACAGTCTAAAAAAATTGCAGGCAACGTCCCAGGCTTTACGCAGGGTGGGGAAGGATTGTTCCCGCTGCTGGCTTGGCCACTACTGACTCGATTAGTTAAAGCCAAATTACTGAAGTTGATTTGAAACTCCAAAGCTGATGGGCCATTGCTGAAAGCCCAACTTGCGTAAAGCCTTTTGTTATGCACCGTTCTTTTTCTCAACTGTTGAGTTTAGCAACTCAAATATTAATTCAGTTAATGTATCTATTTGACTTTCAACTGTACCTTTCATATATCGATCGTATACAGTTTTATTATCAGGAGGGTTTAGATTTAAGTGAAATCCCTTTTCTAAAGCTAATAATCTTATAAACTCGCGTTGCGTCCGTCCGTTTCCCTCACGAAATGGATGTAAATAATTTATATTATCGAGAATTTCAGCTAATTTTTGTGCGATATTTTGCTTATCGTCACTTGAAATGCTATAGTATTCATCAATTAATGAGTCAATAAATTTTAAAGCATTATCGAAATGAGCTATTGGAAAAAACTGCTTCCCATCCTTGCTTATCTCAACTATTCGCCTTTTGCCCGCCCATGAATATAAGTCTTGAAATAAATACTCATGTACTTGAAAAAGATTTGCAATTCCATTAATCCTTATCGGGTTCTCATAAAGTTCTTGTAGACGTTTTGTCACAGCCCCACTTTCGACAAATAGCAACACTTCAGCATCTGTAATGCCCTGTAAATTTCTTAATACAGATGTTTCAGGGTCAATATAACTATAATGAGTGTCAATGTATTGGTAAGAGTTAAACATATGCTTTTTCATTAGCAAATGCAATCATTTCATTTAATGAAATTTTACCTGAAACATAATCTCGAATAATCTCAATCCCTTTCGGGGTAGGAATAAAACCTTCAAACATATTACTACCTAATGCATTTGCAGTGCCTTCTAGTGTTTTTAAATCAGCAAACTTTACACCCATAATAGTTAAGTGGGTTCTGTCTATCTCAATTGCATTGAACATATAGTAATTATAACTAATGAAAACTAAAGTTACTAATTTAATTGCTTAAAATCGAATGGTGCATAACGGCCTAGGCTTTACGCAGGGTGGGGAAGGATTGTTCCCTCTGCTGGCTTGG
>PGCO01000012.1 GCA_002786355.1 Sediminibacterium sp. FEMGT703S | reverse complement strand
GCCAGCAGCGGGAACAATCCTTCCCCACCCTGCGTAAAGCCTCGGACGTTAGCGGCCATTTTATGGAAATACTCTGAATCTTGAATCTTAAAAGACATGAAATTCTTCATAATCATAATTTTATTACCGTCGCTTTCATTTGGACAATCAAAAATCGACTTTGGTAGATACACGAAAGTTTGGGTTTTAAACACAAGCGACGAGCCACAAAACCTCCTATTAAGTGAGAATACTTCGATTAAATCCAATAATTTTTTTCCCAATTCAAAATTAAATGAACTGTCCCTTTATATTCCTGGCAATAATAATTTAATATTCAAAAACGGTAATAAGTATATTCTTAGTTATTTAATAAACAATTCAATTGACACAATATCAATTGACAGGTGTGACGCTACAATCTATCCTGCAGAAACACAAATTTTAGTAAACTCAGAGTGGAAGACATTTCAAATTAGCATGGGATCTTCATGTGGTAACAGTTATTTTAAATCGGGCTTGCTACCAAAATCATTTTATACTTTACATATCGAAAGACCATTTGAGGGAGACGTCCCAACGAAGTTCAGGGTAAAACTAAAGTTTGGTAACAAAGAATATTTTTCAAATGTTTGTTCAATAAAATTAACAAAAGAAGAAATTCAAAAATCTAACCTACCAATTAAACCACTCTCGCTGTGAAAAGAAGAACGGCCGCTAACAAAAGGCTTTGCGCAATTTGGGCTTCCTCTTTTGGCCCTTCAACTTTTGGTATTGCTAATCAACTTCAGTAATTTGGCTTTAGCTAATCGCGTCTATAGTGGCCAAGCCAGCAGTAGGATCACAGATTATCCAAACTGCGCAAAGCCTGGGACGTTGTAGGCAATGCCGATGAATACACCCAACTTTTCAGCAAAAATTTGATTAAGCTTATAATGGTTTGAGAACTGATCATTTCAAACAAACAGTTACTAGGTAACAGCCTGACCGAAGTGGGCTCATTTGTAAAGGCAAAATAATCGGTATGAAAAATTTTATTCTTGCTTGCATCTTTTTTAGCTTATACTCTTTTGTTTATGGGCAAAATTTAAATCTGCCAGACTCACAAAAGACAAAAATTTATATTATTGGCGTCGTTCACTCTGAAAATCAATTTAGAAACACTGATAGTCTAATTATAGTGCTAAAAGATATAAAGCCAGACCTTATATTATCTGAGACTGATACCTTATCAGGTTACTTCAAATCAGACTATACATTAGTTGAACCACCTAAATGGTATAAACTTGTAAGAAAATTAGAAGCAGGACGGAAAATGCCGCCAGAGATGGATTTGTTGTATAGATACAAAGAAATAGATAGTTCTGCTTTGATTTTTCCTTTTGATATGCCCATTCAAAACAGAAGAAAATATGTTGCTGTTCAAAAAGAAGGTGAACTTAAATGGGTATCAGCTCTGAATCATGCGTCTGGTAATGGGTTGATTCCGGATACTATTTTGCCATCTCACAAAGAGTTCATTGCTTTTAATAATTGGTTCTTTGAAATTGGTCAGTCTTATTATTTTATCATGAATCGTACAGTAACTACTGATAGCATTCGTGCTATGATGAAATTCGAAAATGAGTACTTTCCTGTTTTACTAGAAAAGGTACAAATTCTTAGCGGGTACAAACAATGGTACAATCAAAACAGAAATGATTGGTTTGTGCGTAACGACATAATGACAAATAATATACTCAAATACATTAAAATATTTAACCCAAAAACCGTTGTTGTTTTCACTGGTTTATTGCATAAGTATATTTTGACAGACCTGCTTAACTCCTACAACAAGGGACAGAAATATGAGTTAATTGAATATTTTGAGAAATGAATAATTTAAAGACAACAACAAAGATGGCACATGCTTGCAACGAAAGTATTTGCAAAAGCAGGGCTCAACAAAGTAACTTCAGCTATGTGCAATTATCAGCAGCGGTTCTGTCTCGACGTTCAATGTTCAGCTTTAGTTCATAACTTCAACAATATATTTTCAAATGGGCATTTGTGCCGTGCTGGAGAATCAATGAATTCCCTGTCTTCGCAAATACTTGAACGTAATCAAGCATATCGAACGGCTCAATATCTGGAACATCTAAAATCTTATGACGACAACGAGACCCATCTTATATTCAATTCTACTAACCATTTTAATGATAACAATGTCTTGCGATAAGAATAAAAAGGGAGATTCGCAAAAAATATAGAACGAAGAGATTTATCTTGATCAATTCAAGTTGACTTATTTTAGGCAACTTCTTAGGAAAAGTTACAATAATTCAAATTCTGTTAGAGATATTATTAGTAACGACCACAGCGGATTTACAGAACCAATACTAACAGAAATAGACTTTAAGCTTATAGACAGTTTAACAACGATTGACAACCAACGATTAATCACTGATTCCTCCGAAGGTCATCTCAGAGCAGAAGGCGCTCAAGGGAAAAGACCTTTGGGCTATATCATGGACAGATTGACTAGTAAGTGGCTTGACAGTTTAGCGAAAAGCAGAATGAAATTAAGTGGTGTTTGGGATAATTGGAGTGACTGATAGCAATGCCTACAACAAAAGGCTTTACGCAAGTTGGGCTTTCAGCAATGGCCCATCAGCTTTGGTATTTCAAATGAGCTTCAGTAATTTGGCTTTAACTAATCGAGTCAGTAGTGGCCAAGCCAGCAGCGGGAACAATCCTTCCCCACCCTGCGTAAAGCCTCGGCCGTTGCACGTAATTATTACATATGAATTTCAGTAGTAAATATTATTAGACTAATTTATAATTAATTCAACTTTCTACATCAGTATACATGAGAGCATTTAATCTATTACCATTAATATTTATTTTGATAATCCCACATAGAAACTACTCTCAAACAAAGCATGTAGAAAATGAAGTAATTGGGTTTAATTCAAAATTAAGTGATTCATTAAGTCAATACGAACTCGGTAGTGGTTTTACTACCATCCTATTTGAATACACAATAAATAATCAATATAAAGGGATAACAGTACAATCTTCAAATTTTAAATCAAGAGCAATAATTGAAAAATTTATTAATAGCTCTCACCCAATTTTTGAGATTAAAAATGCAAAACCTGGTTTTTTTGCTCTTCCAATAATTCAAATAATGTTTGATGATAATGGTGGTGATAAAGCAAAACCTGAAGATCTAAATTGGTCAAATAATAATTTCTTTGAAATGGCGAGATTCAGATTATTAGAAAAAATGCCTCAACATACGATTTTCTTAAGACCAATAATTTTAATGGGCTCACCACCAATTAGTAAAAAGTAATCAAATTAACAGAATAACTACGTGCAACATTGCGTTTGGCAAAATGGCGGCATTGGAAAGGAGTCTTTCATCGTTTAAATCATTGTTCAGCTTTTGTTCCAGCTTCCAGGATCTTTGTTGATCATTAGAATATAAAATCAAATTCATAGCTTTAATTAGCAACAGTAAGCCAGGGTGACAGTAAGAGTCGGTTCCGCCACTTCGCCAAGCGCTGTTCGTTATACGCCATTAATTTGTACCAGTAAAAAATATGAAGAGCTTGATAAATTCTTTTTTCAATTATAAATCTATCTTTATTTCAATTATATTGACTTTTTCACTAGCAGAAACAGTTGGACAATTGAATCAAGTCTATAAAGTCAATACATCTTCTGCAGAACAATATTTTAAAATAGCTGATTTATTACAAGCAGATATTGAACCTAAAAGTTCAGATTGGTTAGCTCTTTTTAATTCAAGTGTCTATGAAATGATGATTGCAGGAAATGCGATAGACACTTCAGAACTTAAATCAGTAATGAAAAAAATATTCAAGCCTTCTACAATTCAATTTTCACTCAAGGATTTATCACCTATTGAAAAACATCATCTTAATTATCTGAAGAATGAAACCCAACTTAAGTCTTACATAAATTTCTTAAAGTCTAATAATACTATTGACAGTGTAAAGTCATTGTTATACTACTATTTGCCAAAGAAATATCAAGTAGATGAGATATTTCCTATACTACATTATTGTAATTATGGAACCTCAGAAGCAACAGGATTTGGAGGTATAGTTATAAATGATTTATTCCTATCGTATAAAATTGATAGCTATAAAATGGGTTTATTAACGGCTCATGAAGCATTTCATTCAATTGTTTCTATGGGCTTTCAACAATCATTGAAGAAAAACATTGATTTTAAAAATTCTGAATTTAATCTTTTATTTTTTTTACAAAATATTTCCGAAGAAGGAATAGCTGATTTAATCGATAAACCTTTGCTTTTGCACAAAAATTCACCCTTATATAATGAGACAAAAGCTCTTGTTGAAAATGATGAATCACTGTCAATTACTTATATCAATAAAATTGATAGCTTGTTAAAGTCTGCATTGATAAATGTTAACAGTTTAAATGAATACAAGAGTTTTGCGCAACTTGCTAATATTTATGGACAAAATGGTGGACACATTCCTGGACGTTTTATGGGTTTACTAATAAAAGAGGGAGGGATGTTAGAAAATCATATTTCGTATGTACAAAATCCTATTTCTTTTTTTTTGTGTTATAACACTTCTGCCAAAAAATCTGGTGGAAAATATCCAGTATTATCAAAAGAAAGTGAAACTTATTTGTTAAAACTACAAGACAAGTATCTAATAAAAGAAGATTAATAAAACGGCGTATAACAAAAGGCTTTACGCAAGTTGGGCTTTCAGCAATGGCCCATCAGCTTTGGAGTTTCAAATCAACTTCAGTAATTTGGCTTTAACTAATCGAGTCAGTAGTGGCCAAGCCAGCAGCGGGAACAATCCTTCCCCACCCTGCGTAAAGCCTCGGCCGTTAGCTGCAACCCTGTTGGACACTTCACAATTATTCAAGCGGACATTTTTGCGACACTTCAAGGACATTTTGTAACCTTGCCGACAATTTTGTATTTAAGTATTTGCTTAAATATGTAATCTTCATTACTTTTGACCCAACAAATAAAATTGACAATGGCAAACGACACTTGCATACGGTTACAGGCGGACATTGGACAAATCAAAAGTTGCCGTGAAAAATTAAAAGCTAATTCAAAATCATTTTTGCAATTAGGACAAGTGCTTGCTTTGGCAGGTAACGAAGTGCGACTGAAAATACTGTTTCTGCTTGAAGAAGAAAATGAACTTTGCCCCTGCGACCTAAGCGACATTTTAGGAATGAGTATTCCTGCAATTTCCCAACACTTACGCAAATTGAAAGACGGCAATATTATTGAAGCCAGAAAAGCAGGACAAACTATTTTCTATTCTTTACGCAGCGAACATTTAAAAGTTTTAAGACCGTTCTTTAAAATAATCAATCAACAAAATTTAGCGACCGTATGACAACGAAAATAAAAAATAGTAAAGGTTGGGTTGCAGGAATTTTTGCTGCTGTTGCAGCTTCACTTTGTTGCATCACACCAGTTTTAGCTTTCTTAGGCGGTGCAAGCGGACTTGCTTCCTCGTTTTCCTGGATTGAGCCTTTTCGTCCTTATTTAATCGGTTTGACAATTGCTGTTTTTGCATTTGCGTGGTATCAAAAATTAAAACCACAAAAACAAATTGACTGCGATTGTGAAGCAGACAATAAAAAATCATTTTGGCAATCAAAATCATTTTTAGGAATTGTTACAATAGTTGCAGGACTGTTAATTGCATTTCCTTACTATGCAAAAGTATTTTATCCAAAGCCACAAGAAGTAAAAGTTGTGGTGGTGGACAAAACAAATATTCAACAAGCGGTTTTTAAAATCAAAGGAATGTCTTGCGAAAGTTGTACAGAACACGTCAACAGCGAAATTTCAAAAGTGAAAGGAGTTGTTGGTTTTCAAACTTCATATGAAAATGCAAACAGCACAGTAAAGTTTGACAACAGCAAAACTTCTATTGATAGTATTGCAGCAGCAATCAATAGCACAGGCTACAAAGTAGTTTCACAAACTGTATTAACCCCCTAAAGGACTGGATTCAAAATTAAAATCAATTTTGTAATCATA
>PGCO01000008.1 GCA_002786355.1 Sediminibacterium sp. FEMGT703S | reverse complement strand
CAGTAATGAGTTCAAACTATTTAATTAAAATTGACACAGTTTAAATTACACACCCTTGAAATTTCTTGATATAATATTATTCACTTACCGATAAACTTTTAATCTTTTTTGAATTAATATCATATTCAAAATTTAAACTCAAATCTAACTCAACATTATTATAGGAGAGATTTAAAAAGACTTGTCCTTGAGGATTTTCTTGATCTTTCCAAGCTACAGGAAATAATTCTGCTACTAAATCTATACTATCGCCAACTTTAATGACTTTATCGTTCGACATTGCAAAACAATAATTATTATTAGTAAATATAATTCTAAATAATTCATTATTTAGAAACCAAACATCTGCCCCGTTATATTTCAAATGCTTTAAATTACTTTGTAACATTTCATCGAACTCATTCATTATACTTATTGGGTTTCCGAATTTTATTATAAAATCTCTCTCATCTAATAAAATTGAATTTTTAGAAGATTGACTAGATAATGGTTTTAAATCAAACTGCTCAATTCTCAATAAACTAAGAATACTATTTCTATTTTCAATAATTTCATTTCTTTGACTTTTTGCTATAAAAACGATTGATACAGTTATAAACAATAATGCACTTAATAGTAATTTTATTTTCATATACTAATTATTTAAAATTATTGAAATGGGTTACCATTACTTAGACCTGCACTATTAAATTTAGTAGAAATATAATTTTCAGGTTTTTTTATAATACCATTTTCTCTAACCTCAAGATGAACATGCGGATATTTGACATTGAATGCATTCCCAGTTCTGCCACTAAGAGCAATTAAATCACCCTGTTTAATAACATCATCCTTTTTTGAGATGAAGAATTTAAGTGAGCATATAAAATAGTTAATTCGTCACCATTGCTTTTTGTCGTTTTAATTTCAATGTAATTTCCCCAAGAAAATTTATAATCGAGGGGCAAATTAGCAAGAATTACTGTTCGGTTAACTTACAATCTAGAATAAAGATTAATTTAATTAAACACACTGTACATACTTAAAATACCAATATAACTTAGTTTATATTATTTTGGTACATCCCAATTAGAGTAACCACCAAGAACAAATTTCAATTAATATCCAAAATGAATTTCGGTAATTTTCCTAGTAGTTGAATCATATTCAAAAATCAAGTTAATATCTATTGTTATTTGATTGTTTTTCAACCCAACAAAAACTTGATTGTCACGTTTACTTTGCCAAGACTTTGGATACGCTTTAACAATTGCATCAATGTTGTCACCTACTTTTATGGTCTTGTTATTAAAAAAATTTAAGCAATAATTGGATGAAGTTAATGCTATTGATTCTAAGCTTTTATTCATAAACCAAGCTTTCATCCCTTGATATACATAGCAATCCATATTTGCATCATCCAACTCAGAATATTCAACAAGTTTTTTTTGAGGTTTACCGAATTTTTTTACAAACTCATTTTGATTTAATAGTAAAGTATTTTTGAAGGAAGGAAATGTGCCTGTTTTACTAATATCAAAGCTATTGATATCAATGATATTTATATCATCATTTTCAAAATCATACTTACTTTCCTTACAGTAAAATATATGATCCGAAGCAATCGATGGGGTGATATTAATTGGCGCATGCAAGAGTAGTAAAATTAACCAATAACTATTCTTTTTTAAATGAAACCAAACCATATTTTGATTAGATAAATTTTAATAATGAAACCTACACTGCAATATATAAATACAGTCTTCTCTAACCATATAGACTAACCGATGTTCCTCATTTGTTAATGAGCTTTTTTTGTAAAGGCTTTGTTGTTTCAATGCGTGCTAATGCTGTTTCTAATCTAGCTCTGTTAGCAGGCGTACTATTCAAGTAAATGGTTTCTTGTATACTGTTGTACTCTTCTAAACTCATTACTACCCCATTCTTCCCCTTACTGCCCGCAACAGCCTTAATATTCCCATTATTATTAACTGAATTAGGCATTTTTATAACATTTTCGAAATCGCATCCACCAATTCCCCTTTTGTAATAGGTACTCCCATGATTTTATTGTAGCCCTTTGCATCCACCAAATACTGGTCACGAATAATTTTAATCAATTGGCCATTGTTGATTTCAGGAATCAATACTTGATCAAAATTGGCTATGATTTCTCCCAAGTTACTCGGGAATGGACGCAAGTAACGAATATGTGCATGGCTTACTGCATGACCTGCTGCTTGCAATTCTAATACGGCACTTTTAATAGCACCATAAGTAGAGCCCCATCCCAATACCAATACTTTTCCTTTTGAAGGACCACTGTCAATGGTTTGTAGTGGAATATATTTTGCAATCAAATCTACTTTGGCTTGACGCGTTTTAACCATATGCTGGTGGTTATCCGAATCGTAACTAATATTACCTGTAACGTCTTGTTTCTCTAATCCACCTATGCGATGTTCTAATCCTGCAGTACCAGGAACTGCCCATGGTCTGGCTAGTTTTTCATCCCGCTTATACGGCATGAATTTGGGTTCGTCCTCTGATAATCCCTTTTTGAAGCTTACATGTATTTCTGGCAAGTCTGCTGTTTGTGGAAATTTCCATGGCTCTGCTCCATTGGCAATATATCCATCGCTTAACAAAATCACCGGAGTCATATGTTGTATGGCTATGCGCACTGATTCAAATGCCACATCAAAACAATCAGATGGCGTAGCAGATGCAATCACTGGCATTGGGCATTCCCCATTTCTGCCGTAATAGGCTTGCAATAAATCGCTCTGTTCTGTTTTGGTTGGTAATCCAGTGGATGGACCACCTCGCTGAATATTTATGATTACCAAAGGAATTTCTAACATCACGGCCAATCCCATGGCTTCTGTTTTCAATGCCATACCAGGACCTGATGTAGTAGTGATGCCGATTGATCCACCATAGCTTGCACCAATAGCGGCGGTGATCCCCGCAATCTCATCTTCTGCTTGAAATGTTCTTACGCCAAAACTTTTGTACTTGCTTAAATCGTGTAAAATATCTGATGCTGGTGTAATAGGATATGTTCCTAAAAACAAAGGCAGCCCCGATTTTTCGCCAGCCGCAATCAACCCCATCGACAATGCCTGATTACCCATTATGCTGCGATACAAACCAGCAGGCATTTTGGCTTTCTCAACGGTATATCTTGATGTAAATGTTTCAGTAGTATCGCCGTAATTATATCCAGCTTGTAACACTTTAATATTACTCTGTAAAATGCTTTCCTTCTTTCCAAATTTCTCTTGCAAGAAATCGATGGTATTGTCTAGTTTTCTATTGTACATCCAATAGATATAGCCCAATACAAACATATTCTTTGCGCGATCTCTTTCCTTAGTACCTAAATCGGTAAATTCTTTTAGGGCTTCACGTGTTAATTTAGTTACGTCAATTTTGATGACTTCAAATGAATCCAAACTACCATCTTCCAACGGATTCACGCCTTCTGGATAATTGGCTAGTCGCAAATTCTTTGCATCAAAACCATCAATATTCACGATGATTTTTCCACCCGTTTTAATGGCTTTCAAATTCACTTTTAATGCAGCTGCATTCATGGCCACCAATACATCTGCAATATCTCCTGGCGTAAATACTTTATTAGAGGAGAAATGTAACTGAAATCCACTCACTCCTGGTACGGTTCCAATTGGGGCCCTGATTTCTGCTGGAAAATCTGGAAAAGTAGCCAAATCTATCCCTAATAATGCAGTATTATTGGTAAACTGTTGTCCTGTTAATTGCATCCCATCTCCACTATCTCCTGCAAACTTGATTACGACGCTCTGTAAAACCGATTCGTTATTGTTCATCTATGCTAATTGAGAGGGCAAAGTTACCAATTTTGGGGGGCATAAACACTGCCCTTTCGGCATCTTTTTATGCATTTATTGCTGTTTTTTAAGCCAAAACTTGAACAAAAACTTGTTAAAGGGCTTTAAGAACCCTTGGAATGAAATTTGTTTATATTAGATTTGAAACAGAAAAAAATTCAATATGGCAATTTTTAAATCGGGTAACCCTACCCTTACGGAGAAAATGTTTGATAAGAGCCACGAAATGGCTGCTGCCAATATGGGCACTATGACAGTTAGAGGCGCTATCAACAAATTTGGTTTTATGATGCTGATGCTGATTGCAGGTGCAGCATACAACTGGAATTTATACGAACAACTAAAGCAAGATACCATGATGACCCTTATGTGGGTAGGTATTATTGGGGGATTGATTTCTGCTTTAGCCATTAGCTTCAAACCCAACTGGGCTCCTGTTTTGGCGCCATTATATGCATTGTTAGAAGGTTTATTCATTGGTGCTATTTCTGCTATCATGAACGCAGCTTTTGCTGAGTCTTATCCAGGATTAGTGATGCAAGCGGTGGGCTTAACTTTTGGTGTGGCTTTGGCCATGTTCTTATTGTATAATTTCAGAATTATCAATGCTACCCAGCGTTTTAAATCGATTGTATTCACGGCTACATTAGGTATTGGTATTTTCTACTTAATCACCATGGTATTGCGCATGTTTGGCGTGAACGTAAGCTTTATGTACGACAGCAGTTTATTGAGCATCGGCATTAGCTTATTTGTAGTAGCTATTGCAGCGTTAAACTTAATCATGGACTTTGATATGATTGAGCAAGGTGCTGAAAGAGGTGCACCTAAATTCATGGAATGGTATGGCGCTTTTGGTTTAATGGTAACCATTGTTTGGTTATACATTGAAATGCTTAAATTATTAAGCAAATTGAGCAGCAGAGATTAATTTTAATAAATTATAATGAAAGCCTCGAAGCAATTCGGGGCTTTCTTTGTTTAATAATTCCAGTCTTTTTTGATTCGGGAAGCTCCGCAATTTGGGTTAACTTTATTGCCTAATAATGCAATGAAGCCATGGATTTTAATCGCGAACCATTTTCTAACGAAGAATTAATTTATCTGTATCGCAATTTGTTGTTGCCCCGCATGATTGAAGAAAAGATGTTGGTGCTCTTGCGTCAGGGAAAAATCAGTAAATGGTTTAGTGGGATTGGGCAGGAAGCCATTGCAGTGGGTACTACTTTAGCGATGGCCAACGATGAATGGATTATGCCGCTGCACAGAAATTTAGGCGTATTCACTTCCAGACAAATGCCTTTAAATAAATTATTTAGACAATGGCAGGGCAATAAAGATGGGTATAGTAAAGGGAGGGAGCGTAGCTTTCACTTTGGATCGAAGCCTTATCATATTTGCGGAATGATTTCTCATTTAGGCCCACAACTTGCCATTGCAGATGGCGTTGCATTGGCTTATGCATTAAGAAAAGAAGCAAAAGCTTCTGTAGCATTTTCGGGTGATGGCGGAACCAGTGAAGGAGATTTTCATGAAGCCTTGAACGTGGCAGCAGTTTGGAACTTACCCGTCATCTTTATTATTGAAAACAATGGATATGGGTTAAGTACCCCCGTAAACGAACAATACAAATGCGAGCAATTGGTAGACAAAGCCAAGGGGTATGGTATGGAAGGCATTCGCATTGATGGCAATAATATTTTAACGGTTTTCAATACCATCAAAGGTGTAAGAGACTATTCCATCAAAAACCAAAAGCCTTATTTTATTGAGTGCATGACATTTAGGATGCGTGGACATGAAGAAGCCAGTGGCACTAAATATGTACCCAAAGAATTGTTTGAAGAATGGGGACATAAAGATCCTGTAAAAAAATACGAGCAGTTTCTGATTAACGAACAAGTGATTACCGAAATGGGAATTGCAGATATTAGAAATGAGTTCAAACAATACATTGAAACAGAATTAGCAGATGCATTTAATGCCGATGAAATGGTAGTAGATACTGCAGAAGAAATAGCAGATGTATTTGCACCTAAAAAACAAATAGCAGGTGTTATTGAAATAGACAGTAATCAAGCAGCAGCCGCAACTCCTTCCAGAGAAGCCCGTTTAATTGATGCGATTTCCGAAGGCTTAAGTATGAGCATGGAAAAACATGAGCAATTAGTATTGATGGGGCAAGACATTGCAGAATACGGAGGCGCATTTAAAATCACCGAAGGCTTTGTAGAAAAATTTGGCAAGCATAGAGTGCGCAATACACCTCTCTGCGAAAGTGCAATAGTGGGTGCTTGTTTGGGTATGAGCTTGGAAGGATTTAAAACCGTGATGGAAATGCAGTTTGCTGATTTCGTTACAGTGGGCTTTAATCAAATCGTAAATAACTTAGCTAAAATTCATTATCGCTGGGGACAAAACGCCGATGTGGTTGTACGCATGCCAACAGGTGGTGGTGTAGGTGCAGGACCATTTCATTCACAAAGCAATGAAGCTTGGTTTACCCATGTGCCCGGTTTGAAAGTAGTGTATCCATCTAATCCACATGATGCAAAGGGATTAATGATTGCTGCTATTAACGACCCCAACCCTGTGTTGTTTTTTGAACACAAAGCACTCTACAGAAGCATTAGTGGAAAATTACCACAAGCTTATTATGAAGTTGCCATAGGAAAAGCCATTACGGTAAAAGAAGGAGACGATATCAGCATCATTACTTATGGAGCTGGTGTACATTGGGCATTAGAATACCAAGAAGCGCATCCGGAAATCTCTCTACATATTATTGATTTAAGAACATTAGCCCCATTAGACTATACTGCCATTCAAGCAGCTGTTGAACAAACTGGGAAAGTATTGATACTACACGAAGACAATTTAATGGGTGGCATCGGTGGAGAAATCAGTGCATGGATTAGTGAAAATTGTTTTGAATTATTGGATGCGCCTGTGTTGCGCTGCGCTTCATTAGACACGCCCATTCCATTTAATATTGAATTGGAAAAAAATTATATGGCCAAAAGTCGCTTAGATCAACAGGTACAACAATTGCTCAATTATTAATTCCCTCTTATGCAATCAATGGTAAAAAAAATTACTGCAATCGTATTGACTTGTTGTAGTGTAACAATTGCAACTGCTCAACAAAATCCGAATGAGCAATACCAGGCACCCTTTTTTGCAGACAAGGACAGAGCAGCAAAAGTGAAAGCCATTGCCCCGGTGATTCAATCCATGTACAGCAATTATGCAAAAGCGAATCATTTTCCCAGCTTTTCATTTGGCGTAGTGGTAGACGGAGAATTGATTGTGACTGGGAGTGAAGGATATAGCAACATCGCTAATCAAACCAAAGCCAATACAAGAACCATGTATCGCATTGCTTCAATGAGCAAAAGCGTTACCGCCATGGCAATCATTAAATTAAGAGACGAAGGAAAATTAAAATTAGACGATCCTGTTTCCAACTATATTCCTGAATTAAAAAACCAAGCACTCACCAAAGATGCTGCCCCTATTACCATTAGAGAATTGCTCACGCATTCCAGTGGATTACCCGAAGACAACCCATGGGGAGACAGACAATTGGCCGATACAGAAGAAGAATTAATTGCCTTGTTTAAAAAGCAATTGAGTTTTTCGAATGCAAATGGTACCGAATACGAATACAGCAATGTAGGATTTGCCACATTGGGTTTAATCATTAAAAAAGTTACAGGCCTTCCTTATAGTGAGTACATCAACCAACATTTTTTTAAAAGACTAGGAATGCAAGCAGCCTGGGACTATCGTAAAGTTCCTACTGACCAATTGGCCAAAGGCTATCGTTATGTAAATGATTCTTTTAAAGAAGAAGCACTATTACCCGACGGTATTTATGGGGCAATGGGGGGATTAATAACCTCCATTGAATCGTTCAGTAAGTACATGGCATTGCACCAACAAGCATGGCCCGCAAGAAATGAAGCAGAAAACATTATCATCAATAGAAGCAGTATCCGCGAAATGCACCAGCCTTGGCGTTATGCTTCTATGAATCCTTATTTTAATTATGGGAATGGCATTGCATGCCCTGCAGTTTCAGCTTATGGATATGGACTGAATATTTTTAGAGACTGTAATAACAAAGTATTTGTTGGACATAGTGGCGGATTACCTGGCTTCGGAAGCAATTGGCGCATCATGCCTGAATATGGTATTGGCGTAGTGTTGTTAGCGAATGTAACCTATGCGCCCACTACATCTATTAATTTAAAAGTATTGGATAGTGTAATAAAGTTAGCAGGTTTAAAGCCCATGCAATTACCCGTCTCCACTATTTTGAATCAACGTAAAAATGAATTGGTAAAATTGTTGCCCAACTTTTCTAACGCGAAACAATCAGGCATATTTGCTGAAAACTTTTTTGACGACTACTATACCGATTCTTTGGTAAAGCAAGCAACAACTGCTTTTCAAACCATTGGAAAGGTTATGACGATTGAAGAACTGGTACCAGAGAATCAACTGCGTGGATCATTCATCATCAATGGAGAAAAAGGAAAATTGAAAATCTTCTTTACACTAACACCAGAAAATCCTGCATTGATTCAGGAGTATCGTTTGAGTGTGGTGAAGTGAGAAAAGATTTGACTCTCTATTATGTAACAATTGGATTAATAATCGATGTTGAAATCAGGGAATAAGAGTTTTTGTAGCTCCCACTTATCGTGACTTTTTTTAAAATAATACAATTTAGAATTTTGTCGGCTATAATTGTGGATATAACTAACAATTACACATTTATTATAATCCTCAAAAAAATAAGGGGTAGTTATTTCAATCATACTTTTAGCTAATTCACGTCTTTTGTTAAAAAAATCATTACTCAGCTTTTCATACTCCTTGGAAATTTTTAAAACTGAATCTGGAATTTCATTCAGTCTATTTTGATTTATTAGTAATTGATAATTTGGAAATATTTTTTTTATCGCGTTCAAATATTGAACATGCAATGAATCATATGCATAAAAGCAATCAATATCAACCAAAAAAGTATCGGAAATATATTTTGCAAAATTTAATTCAACTGCATTTTCATAAAGCTTGGCAAAAAAATTCTTTTTATCTTGCTCTTTTTTGAATACTGTTGTGTCATTTTTTAATACAATTGAATACCAATTCGTGTATGAAAGATTGGTCTTGCTAAAAGTTTGTGGCCGTACTTTATTATTTATTTTGGATACTCCTTGAGTTGCTTGATAATCTTTAACAAAGAAGTTCAAGAAATTAGACATTTCTACAGAATCTCTTTGGGCAGAACACACAGAGGTTTTTAAAAGAAAGATCAAGACAATCACATTTCGCATAAATAATTAAAGGTAATAAGGATTAAATTGTCAATTAAGATACAGAGATTATTATTGATTTTCTAATTCTCCATTTTCCATTTATCAACTCTACAAAAACCAAACGTTCAACACTAGATTTCACTTTATCTTTAGTTGTTATTACTAAATAACCTTTTGTGAATTGTTGATTGAAAGCAATTCTTGAAAATTGAATAGAGCCCAAAACTCCCTGATTTACCTTTTTACTAAAATCATAATTACGAACAATCTTGAACCTGCCAATATTTGTTAAACTATCTAGATTTAGATCGTGAATGGTGGAATCTATTTTATTCGATATTATAGATTGATCAGAATCTTTACTTGACAATGTATACCTAAAATCAAGATTTTTTATTGGCTCTAATTTATTAGAGACTGCAATTAAGTTGGTTTCTTTTTTTAGTTGTAAAGTCTTTAAATCTTGCTTTAAGAAATCATCATAAGGATAGTAGGGAGTATCTAAAGCCATTAAGAAAATATCATTGATGATTTTATTTTCTAAATTAATAAGCTTATCATTCAACTGGATGGAATTTGACTTACAGCTAATCCATATACTACTCAACAGAAGTATAAAATAAAATTTAAATTTCCTTTCAGACATTTTCACCATCTTTCAATATCAATTATCTGATTTTTTTGCCAGCTCCCATTAATCTTCTCTAAAAGCATAATTCGGCTATAACCAGCTTTCTCTGAACGGGAGATAGAATAAGGAATAATTGCTAAATCACTGGATATAAAAGGCTTATAAAGTGTCAGTTTCCCAGCAAAATTCATGCAATTATTTTTTGCCTTCTCATTCAGTGGATGCAACTCAAATCTTCCGATATTTTTGATTTCCAAAAGATCAATAATCGCTAATTCAAGCGAATACTTTTTAGAAATTAAATTCTGAAAATGCTTGTTTTCAAGTTTTTGAACTATTGCACTAATTGATTCTTCCATTTTATTTGTTAATGTGTAGAAATAGTCAATCGAAATACAAATTTTTTGGTCATTTGTAATTTCTTCCTTTTGGAATGGCACTTGAATTAATTTGCTACTTATATAAGCAGAAGAATCAACAATTTGAAAAAAATGATGATTAATGATATGATAGAAATCTTTATTGTTACTTCCTTTTTCATTACAACTTATGAAAAGAAATATTGCAATAATAACAACTTTGTTGATAAGCATTTTAATATGGTTCACCAATACTAGTCTTTATTTCAATAGAGAATTACAACTACAAAAAATACCGTGAAAACACGGTGCTGATTAAAACCAATCCA
Source organism: Sediminibacterium sp. FEMGT703S (assembly GCA_002786355.1). Classification (GTDB taxonomy): domain Bacteria; phylum Bacteroidota; class Bacteroidia; order Chitinophagales; family Chitinophagaceae; genus Sediminibacterium. Next base: position 60,719 of record PGCO01000008.1, on the reverse strand, counting down.
ATTAAGAGTCTCATCTATTTTAACTCAATTTAAACTGAGTTAAAATAGACCTAATTCTTGAAAATCTTTTTACGCATTATAATAAAAAACAACAATTTGTTAAACGTCCAAAAGGTTATACACTAGAAGGATAATGCTTTTTTGTAGCCTACTATTTGTACTATTTTACGAATATGAATTTAAATGTTCGCGTACAAAAAAAATGAATGACTTTTTCTCAAATGCAAAAAGGCTTTGTAAAACATAAAAATTATTTAGAATGAAACTATTAAAAACTATATTGTGTTTTTCACTTCTAATATTTCAATATAAAATATTTGCCAACGATACCCTTGTAGGCAAACCAATACTAAACATATATTACAATAATTTAAATGCAGGTCCTAACTTATATTTAAAACTCCCTCAAAAAAAAGTATTATTATTAAAATCAGGCAATTATTGGCATAGCCGTGCTTTTATAAAAATCAATCTAACCGATACTGGTAAATTACAAATATTTTTATTTCATGTAACTCATTTTCAACGAGTCGATAACAAACTACAACAGGCAAAACCATTATCTATCAATATTGACTATACTGGAGAACGTTGGCTGTGTTTGACAGACGCCCGTAGCGATTTAAGAAGAATTAGAAAGAAAGGTGTTAGGTTACTTACAAATGAGAAATTTAAACAGAAATTTAAACGACCACATAGGCTTTTTGCAAGGCGAAACTATAATCTTGTTTTTGACAGTGTTGCTGTTAATACAATACCTTCAAGAAACGTTGAAAGTCAATTTTAAACTACCTACTGAGAATCTAGGATTTATTCAGAAGTATCAGTTGAGTTTGGTAAAAGGTTTGACTCTATCTTATGTAAGAAGTGGATTAATAATCGATGTTAAAATCAGGGAAAAGAAGCTTTTAGCCAAATCAAGGGGAGAAGATTATAATTGATTTTATTATCAATATTCAATATTTACATTAGGATCAACTTTAGCTTTTAGTTCCCATCTTGAACCGCTCAACTTAAAAAAAAGCAATTCAGCCTTTCTAAAATCATTTAGATGCTTGTATGTAATAACAACACATCTTTTGAAATTATCAAAGAAATACGGCTTTGAAATTTCCACCATTCTTGTTGAAATTTGAACCTTTTTTTTAAAGTAGTCAAGATATAAATTAATATACCGATTTCGTACTTCTAAGATAGAATCTGGAATTTCTGAAATTTTACCCTGATTGTATAAATATCTGTATTTAGGATATTTTACACCAAAATATTTATAACTATTCGCTTGTAAAGAATCATAATGATAAAGCAGTTCTATGTCTACTAATAAACTATCATTAATGTAATTTGAAAAATTAATTTCTTCAGCATCTTTATAAAGTTGATCAAAAAACATATTTTTTTCATTTGAACTGAAAATACTAGTATCATTTCGTAAGATAATAGAGAAAGAATTCGTATAAGAAATCAATTTCTTACTGAAGGTATTACTCTTGACTTTATTATTAATTTTTATGACGTTTTGAATAGGTAGATAATCTTTGACGAAAAAATTCAAAAAATTAGTCAATGGCACTGAGTCTTTTTGACTGCTAGCGTTAAACGGAACGAGAAGTCCCAACTTCAAGATAAAGAGATAAAATTTCATGCCTAATTGTAACCAATACTAGTCTTTATTTCAATAAAGAATTACAACTTCAAAAAATACCGTGAAAACACGGTGGTGATTAAACCCAATCCAATTAAGAGTCTCATCTATTTTAACTCAATTTAAATTGAGTTGTTAAAGGCCTAATTCATGAAAATCTTTTTTATTCCATCTAATAAAAAACAACAATTTGTTAAACGTCCAAAAGTTTATACCCTAGAAGCATAAAAATTATTTGTAGCCTATTTTTTGTATTGTTTATTGGAATATCAACTAAAATAGATTGCACATGAAATACAAAGTACTCTTTTATACTTTTACATTGTTGTTATTATTTGGCTGCAAAAAACCGTGTACAGAAGCGAATTTTGTATATGATGCTGAAATAAACGTAACACCAGCAAAAAATATTTTTAAACTTGGGGATACTATTTCGTTTAAGTACAAAATAAATAAATGTGGTTTTGAATTAATTAGACAACAAAATATTTGTATTGAAGATATTAATTTACCAACAATTGTATTATGGGTATTAAAATATGATAGTGTTGAATTAGTAAATAATAGAGTTCTAAGAGATACAGCTGCAATTGCCAAGTTTAAATGGGTAATTAGTAATGGAAGTATTACTAACATACAACCTGAAAATAATAGAAAATTAATACGATTAACTTTTTCTGAAACTACAAATACAATTGAATTAAATTTTACCTTAATAAGCAGCGAAAGGGGCTTTTACAGGCTTGGGAGCACAACAATAAACGCATTAAATAAACATATGCCTTGTAGAATGACCACAGCACGCGCAGATGCTATTTGGCCTACACACCAAATAACAGAAATGTTAGGTATAAACAATTGGCAAAACATTCAAGAAATGCAAAAGGGCTTTTTTTATTTTAAAATAATTTAGTGAAAAAAATACAAGAACTATTATTGATACTTAGCATAATGCTCTCAAAAATTGTATTTGCTAATGACACATTGGTTACAAATAATCCAAAACTTAATATATTTTATGAAGATGCAAGAAACAGGCGTACTTACTTAAAAGTACCTGATTATAAAGAATTACGAGTAAACCCTTCATGGAAAACGAGATATTTTTATCAAATAAATCTTCAAGACACGGGACGCTTGATTTTTTTTTATTTAACTTAAAATTTTTTCAGTTTAAACCCTCTTTCAAAAAAGAAAACGTTTTCATTGTTCCCATAAACTTTACAGGTGAAAGGTGGCTATATATTTCCAATACTAAAAGAAAATTAAGGAAACTACCAACTACTTTCAACAGAACAATTTCAAAAAGAATATACAACAGCATACTGTAAGTTTTTACGTAGAGGCTTTGACGATGTAATTAGAGATGTTCCTGTAAAAATGAATTTTCATTAGGTTATTATGATTAAAATATCACTAGCGTTATCATATTAATCATAAATTTTCAATTTATTACGATTTAGCATTTTGAAATTCAGTTGTATTGGATTTGAGAAAACTTTATTTGTTTGTCTTTTGTCAAAGATAGATATCCGAATAATTTGTGTCATTTCATATAAAAAGTGTTAAGGTTAACAATTTCCTTTGCAATATCCACTATTATGTAAACAGAAATTAAAACCCATATCTGAGCCGTCACTCCTTTTTCACTGGCACCCTATTATGTTTTTAATTTTTAAGTTCTGTTTAATTCACTTAAAACATAATTCAATCTTCCATCAGTGTTTAATACTTGTCTTTATTTCAATAGAGAATTACAACTACAAAAAATACCGTGAAAACACGGTGCTGATTAAAACCAATCCAATTAAGAGTCTCATCTATTTTAACTCAATTTAAACTGAGTTAAAATAGACCTAATTCTTGAAAATCTTTTTACGCTATCTAATAAAAACAACAATTTGTTAAACGTCCAAAAGTTTATACCCTAGAAGCATAAAAATTATTTGTAGCCTGTTTTTTGTATTGTTTATTAGAATATCAACTAAAAAAGATTGCACATGAAATACAAATTATTGTTAACTGTAATGACTTTTTTTACTATTAACGTTTGTAAATCTCAAAACATCAAATTAATTTTATATTACCATAAACATAGAACTGGTGAAGCAGCTCATGCCAACCTACATATTAAAGTTCCTGGCTATAATATATATTCGTTTATGTCAGGTAAGAAACGTAGAAACAGGTCTTTTTATCTGATAAGTTCTAAAGATTCAGGTACTTTATTTACGTATTTTTTTTACGGAAACAATATGCTTGAAATAAGCAAACCCCGTTTCGATAGCACAATACAACCAGCCCAATTTTCAATAAAAAGAAATACAACACTTTGGTTAGACATAACCAGTAGCGATAGTACTATGTATAAACTACAAAATAGTTTGCCTGTGCCATTACTCACAGAAGCAGAATTTGCCAGTAAGTATGAACGAGCATATTCCATTTTTAAAAGACGAGGATTTAGAAAAGTGTTTGACAATGTGCCTTTGAATGTTGATGAAAAACCAACCCGAGAAGAAGTAAAATATGTAAGAAAAAATAGAACCATTAAATAGAAGATATTAATATACCAACATTTTTTGTGTGTATTAAAATATGATAGCGTTGAATTAGTAAATAATAAAGATTTAATACGATTAACTTTTTCTAAAACTACAAATACAATTAAATTAAATTTTAGTTTAATAAGCAGCGAAAGAGGCGTACTTACTTAAAAGTACCTGATTATAAAGAATTACGAGTAAACCCTTCATGGAAAACGAGATATTTTTATCAAATAAATCTTCAAGACACGGGACGCTTGATTTTTTTTTATTTAACTTAAAATTTTTTCAGTTTAAACCCTCTTTCAAAAAAGAAAATTAAGGAAACTACCAACTACTTACAAGAGAACAATTTCAAAAAGAATATTCAATAGCATACCGTAAGTTTTTACGTCGAGGCTTTGATTTTGCAATTAGAGATGTTCCTGTAAACGTAGAACCAACAAAAGAATAATACAATTTATTCCTCCCAAATGGATAGATTACTATCGTACAATCTCCAACACCTTTCCCTCCCCACTTCAAAAATAATCTGTTCAAAGCTTAATAAAATTGGAAGTTTACAATTTCTAAAACTTCAATTTTTTAAGGTGTCGCACCACTTCTCTTTCCACTTGGTCAAAGTCGGGCAAGTCTTTTATTTGTTCGCTCATGGAGCTTTTCCATCTTCCTTTGTATTGTGGCAATCGTTCATCCAACTTTTTAGGAAAATCGGTATATATTAAATCTTTGCTTTTGCATTTGGCTTCAAATTCACTAACATAAAAAGCTACATCCATTTTATGCTCTTCCAGTAAATACCAGATGTCGTAGAAATCTCTTGCCTGCATTCGCTGCATTACTGAACGCATTTTTTCAACTAATATTTCTTCTAATGGATAACATAAAAGTTGGTGTTCGTCCAAATCAGAATAGCCAATAAATACATCATTCATCACAGGTTCAAAAACTAGTTGTTCTCTGCGTGAAATATCAACTTTTACTTTTTTGTTGTTTCCTTGTCCGCCAAGCGGACCAATGTAGCTGATGTAAAAATTAATGCCCCCATCTACATGTTCATTATTGTCAATTATTTCAAGCGGAATATTGGCCTCTTCTTTTATGAATTCAAATACTTCTCTGAACCATGTGAAAATTTGCTCGTTAGGTATTTCTGCATTCAGCAATGTGAAATCTAAGTCCTCCGAAAATCGATAGTCTTCAAAATAAACTTTCTTTAAAACTGTTCCCCCTTTAAAAATAATTGTCTTTGAAAGTTGCACATGTTTAGAAATACCAAACAGAATCCATGAAAGGATATAATCCTTTTCAATCTGTTGGTCACGAACTCCAACTGCATTAGCTTTATGCTGTATTTCTCCGGGTTTAATCATGTGTAAATGGCAGATTTAATGGTTTCCGTTTCCAAATTCTGTTGAATACTCCAACGGCTAATTCGCTTTCCTGTTTTTGGCAATTCGGTGTCAAGCACCACATATGAAGCGGTTTTCATTTGTTGTAGTTCCTCAACAATTTTGGTATTGATTTCTAATATTTCTAAAATAAAGCCCAAACGTTTTATTACTGCTTGAGAATCGAATTTCTTAGTATAATCAAGCAGTGTATCGTATTTTATTTTGTCTTTAGAAGTGTATATCGCTCTCGCCACTTCAACTATGCCACCAGCATAATCAGGTTTGAATAAGCAATCAATAAAGGTTTTTTCTAAGTCGGAACACATGACTTTATTAAAGCTGTCAATCCATATTTTCTTTGAACCAAAAAAATGTTTCTCATTATGATAGATAAATTGAAAAGGGACTTCCTTAATTTTTATTTCTGAAGGACGGATTTGTTTTGAAACAACGATTTGTTCTTTCATTGATGGCTGCGTAATGAGGTTATGTATTTGCAAAGCAGAATAATAGCTTATATAATGTTTGGCATCATTCACCAAATGTTCTGCAACCAAATGCCAGTCGGGCATAAAGGTTTCTGCATTTTGTTCATAGGGTATGATGTAATAAACACCTTCTTTCAATCGCATCAATAAACCTCTCTTTGTCATATCACTGAGTAATTCTCTGACTGCACTTGCTTTAGAATCAGGCAAGGCTTTGCTTGCCAAAGAATAGTCAAAACAATTCATATGCTGTTCATGAAAATAGGATAGCAGCTTGTTTGATTTCGTTGAAATATATTTATTTTTCATAGTAATATTATCAGGTTAAAGCTGATAAATAGAATATGAAAGATAAATAATTATTTATTAAAATTACAAAAAATAATTTTTCATAGGTAATCTGTCAGTTAAAAACTGACTAATTGAATACAAAACATCATTAAATCTTAACGAATAATCTCCAACACCTTCCCCTCCCACTTCGGGAATAATATGCCGTTGTTGTTGATGCCTAAGTGTTTATTGGCTACACCACTAAATACCGATCTAAAATCAGTGGTAACAGGCAGGTCGCGTTGATCTTCTAATTGATCTTTAGCCAATGAACCTATTTGCTGATAGACTTTTCCACCTTGCACGTCATTGCCTAAAATAAAGGAACAACTGGCTCTTCCATGATCGGTGCCCCCTGTACCGTTTTGCGCAACCGTTCTACCAAACTCGGTCATGGTCATTAAGGTAACATCATCTTGGTAACCGCTCATATCATTCCAAAATGCTGCAATGCTGTCACTAAAGTCTCGCACGTTGCGAGCGAATACTCCATTGAGGGTGCCTTGATTAAAATGCGTGTCCCATCCCCCACTCTCTGCAAATGCTACTTCCAATCCAATATTCATTTTAATGAGTACGGCAATTTGTTTTAATGAATTACCCAGTGGACTGTTGGGGTATACTACGCCCGCAACGGGTTTATAGTTTTTGATATCATTTACGTTCAGCATTTTTAATGCTTCAAAACTTTCTTTTCCAGCTCTGTTCAATAAACGATTACTGGCTTGTTCATACAATTCTTCAAATGAACCTGCTGTTAAATTAGCGGCCATTGGGTTTCCCTTGGTTTGAAGGGCAAAGTCTGCTAGGTTACTAATGGCCAATGCTTCCTGGCTTCCATATAAACTTCTTGGCAATGCCCCGGTAATACTCACTGCTCTAAATGGACTGGCATCATGCCCCATTAAACCTATTGCCCTGTTTAACCAACCACTGGATGTACTCTTGCTAAAGGGCGTACCCGATTCCATATAATCCTGTGCATCAAAATGACTGCGAGTTGTATTCGGACTCCCTACTCCATGTGCAATGGCTAATCTTTTGTCTGCAAAGAATGGTTGCAAGGAAGCAAAGCTCGGATGCAATCCAAACTGCCCATCCAAATCAAATAATTTACCCGCACCATTGGTAGGGTCCATAAACAAAGTGGGGCGTACCTTTTTTAATTCCATATCGGTAAATGGCGTAACAGCCATCAATCCATCCATGGCTCCTCTTTGGAATATGCATACCAATACTTTATTTTTTTTGTAGGGAGCAGGAGGCATTCCTGCAGCAGCGGCTCGAGTGATAAATGCAGGTATCCCGCCAGCAATGCCAGTTGCAAATAGTGCCATAGCACCTGATCGCATAAATGCTCTTCTACTACTCATATTATTTTCTTTGAAATTCGGGTGAGCCAATAATGATACCTACTACTTGCGACAACATATTTTTTGTTCCCTTATCTAATGTCATTTGTTCAGCAGTTTTATCTACTGTTGCAGCTTTACTAATTTTTTCTTCTACTGCTTCGTCATTCACCAAGGGAATCAATCGTTTAATATTGGCGGCATGATCTCGTTGGGGTAATAAAATATTGCTGTAAACCGTCAACGCATCAATCGCACTTTCAGGTTCATGATAATTATTTAATGCAGCTAAATCCATTCTGACTCCTGGAATTTTTTGAGAAGAAAATGCCAAACCAAAATTCATTCGATTCAGCAGAGCGCCCGTATTAATCCAATTCGAAGCTCTATCGGGGAAACCAGTGGGTGCTTGATAATAATAAAATCGTTGCCCCATTTTGGTGCACCAATTAAACAATTGAAAGGGTTGTATCACTTGTGCATTGGTAGCTCTTACAGCACTGATCACCATTTCAAATGGCGACTTTACTTTTTCATGCGAAACCGATTTTTTCCAAAAAGCAGGATCTTGCACCATCGTTCGCAACACGGCTTTGATATCACCATCTGTAGATAAAAAAGTTTTCACCATCGTTTTTACCAATGCAGCAGAAGGTGTATCACTCACAAATCTGGTGGCCAATTTGGTGCAAATAAATTTTGCTGTAGAAGGATGTTCTGCCAACATGGTCAATACATCAATTCCTTCTTGGTATCCACCGTTGGCAGGAAAATTTTTATTTAAAATGGTTTTGGGTTCGTTGTCGTGCTGATCTGCTCTGAATAAGAAATCACCTTTCATTACAAACCCTCTTCTTTCTAACTGAGCAGGATTTAATCTTTCTAATAGATTTCTTGCTGGTGCATCTTTTGCCAAGGGCATTACGGTCCATCCTGTTAATGCTTTAGCAACTGTAGTAACATCTGCTTGCGTATATCCACCGTCAACACCTAGTGTATGCAATTCCATTACTTCACGCGCATAGTTTTCATTCAAGCCTCTTGCATTTCTTGGCGCGTTAGCATTCAACCTTGGGGCATTGCGAACACTAACACTACTTGCATTGTCTAAATATTCTAACATAGCTGGGTGCTGTGCAGTAGCCAATAACAGGTCTTTGAATTTTCCCATTACATTGGGGCGAATAGCATCTCGCTCATAAGTGTACACGTATTGCTGGCATTGATTCTTGGTAACTGAAACATTGAAATGATTAAACCAAAAATCGGTGAGTACTTCTTGCAATTGATTATTACTGTAAGCTGCACTCAATACTTTTTGATTCACCAATTCACGATGCAATTCAAGTATCGGCTTATACCCTTCTTGTTCCATGATTACTCGAACCTGCTCTCTATATTCTTTGGGATCTCCTTTAATGGAATCTCTATTGATGATTCCTTTTCTAGTTGCCAATCGTATAACTTGACCCGCGTTTAAATAGGTATTTACAATGGTATCGTTAGAGAGCGATAATGACTTAAAATTAGACAGTCTTTTTTCTAGTGCGATATTGGGTTGATTGGCTGCGAATTGTTGCTCCAACCAATTTTCTAAACCTATATTCACCACTGCTTCTACCTGACCTGGTTTGGCACCAAAACTGAATCGGTCTAACAATCGTGCAGCAGCCTGTTGGGGGGTATAGCCAAACTTTTTATAGGGAATGGGGTCCTCCATCAATGAGGTAAATCCAAAGGTCGCCGTAATCGCTAAGCAAAATAGAATGCCTTTTGCAAATTTCATGTACTGAATTTGCAGTAAGATAGCTAAACGAACCAAAGGTTTAACCAGTGAAAAGTTATTTTTTGGTGGCCACTTTATAAAGGATACCTGCCATCAATGCAAAGAATAAGGAGCCCATCAAAAAATAACCATTTTCAGATAGCAGATGAACCAATCCTTCTTCTTGGCTAATTGCAGCCAAGAATTTCTCGCCAGATTCGGAGCCAGACACAAATGCAATGATTACCCCTGCTACTGCACCACCTGCTACCAATCCTGTTGCAAATAAATTGCCCTTGCCCAATTCCTCTTCTTCGGCACTGAGTTGTTGATTGGCTTTTTTCTGTTTGCTTTCTACAATCCCTCTAATTGCACCGCCTAAAAAGATAGGCAAAGTGGTAGCCAATGGCAGGTATGCTCCCACCGCAAAACTTAATGACTTAATACCGCAGAGCTCCATTGTAATCGCTAAGAACACCCCTGCAAAAACATATTGCCAATCAAGGTTCTGTGAAAGAATTCCTTTGATCAGCGTGGCCATTAAAGTGGCTTGTGGCGCAGGATATTTTTCTGTACCTATGGCATGATTGATTCCTTGGCTCAACATTTCTGAACTAGGTTTATCTAAAAATTTCACAGTTAAGCCTATCACCAAAGATGATACAATGGCACCCACAAATAAAGCAATCTGTTGATTGCGTGGTGTTGCACCTACAATATATCCGCTTTTTAAATCCTGTGATGTAGCACCTGCATTGGCTGCAGCTATACAGATCATTCCACCCACTACCAATACCAATGGCTCATAACTTTGACCAGTCCAACCCATACTTAAAAAAATCAAGCTGGTTCCCATTACGGTTGCGATGGTCATACCACTGATGGGGTTGTTAGATGAGCCAATTAATCCTACAATTCTAGAAGAAACAGTTACGAATAAAGCACCAAATAGGATGACTAAAATTCCAATTAATAATTTCTGCAACACACTGTCTCCAGGTACTTGAGGCAATAAAGTAATCAAAAGAATAAGGCCTAATGTTCCTAAGCCAACTACTTTTAAACTCAAGTCTTTTTCTGTTCTTAACACAGTGCCTGCATTTTCTCCGCTCTCGGCTTTTAAAGATGCAACTGATCCTTTAACAGACTTAACAATCGTTGGTACTGTTTTAATTAATGTAATAATACCTCCTGCGGCAACTGTTCCTGCTCCAATTTGTCTGATATAAGCATAATACACTGCAGAAGAAAAATCTTTAAAAGTATGTGCTACCGGATCCCAACCGCCTTTTCCGCCAGCCACTGCTATATCAGCTAAGTATCCTAGTTTCACTAATTGTGCTGCAATCATATCGGGTGGTACCAAGGAAGAAAATAATGGAATAAATACCAACCAACTCAACACCCCTCCTGCAACCAATACACCCCCAATTTTAGGACCAATAATATATCCTACCCCTAAATATTCTGGGGTGATTTCTCCACTCACTTTTGCGGATGGAAAAAATTTATTGATTTGTTGTGTGGCATAATAAGGTGTTTCTGCAATTACGTGCAATACTTTTTGCAAGAGTGCATAAACGAATGCAACTCCTAATCCCCAGAATGCTGTCTTTGCAAAATCTCCTCCCTTCTCTCCTGCTTTTAATACATCTCCACATGCAGTTCCTTCTGGATAAGGCAGATTATCGTGTTCGTTTACAATTAAGGCTTTGCGCAATGGCACCATTAATAATGTGCCCAACAAACCTCCTACAATGGCCAATATTAAAATGGTTAAATAATTAAAATATTCTGCGCTATCTGGTGAGGATAAAAATAAAAAACCAGGTAAGGTAAATGCTACGCCTGCTGCAATACTTTCTCCTGCAGAGCCAGTAGTTTGTATAATATTATTCTCTAGAATAGTCGTCTTTAAAAACTTACGTCCCAAGGTAATCGCAATCACCGCAATAGGTATGGATGCAGAAACTGTTAAGCCTGCTTTTAATGCAAGGTATACCGTGGCTGCTCCAAATATTACCCCAAATAAACTTCCGACTAATATAGACTTGACGGTTAGTTCGGCCATTTTAGATTCGGGGGCCACAAAGGGTTTGAATTGCTTAGTTGGTTGAGACATAAAAGTTATTTAAAGATTAATCCATCATTTTCTTCAACTTGCTCGCTAATATAAATAAGATAATGGATGCTGTTCCGGCCATTACCACAAACATCATGAAGTACTCATTCAAATTAGTGATGGCAAATCCCATTACATAAGTCGTTTTTCCATCAGGATACAAGGCACTTAAAACGCCTGCTAATTTATTCGCGAATGCATTGGCTGTAAACCATACGGCCATTAATAAGGAAGCAAATTTTACTGGCGCTAATTTATTCACCAACGATAATCCAATGGGCGATAAACATAATTCTCCACTGGTATGCATAAAGTACATGCCTGTTAACCAGATCATACTTACTTTAACACCGGGCTGCACGTCTTTTACACCAAACGCAATCCATAAATAACCCAATGCCAATAAGAATAAACCCATGGCCATTTTGGTAGGGGATGATGGTTCCCGCTTGCCCATTTTTAACCACAGAAAAGCAAAGATGGGTGCAAGTATTACAACGAATGTGGAATTTAATGATTGAAAGAAACTGGCGGGTACTACATAGAACCCTAAGTCTCTATTGGTTTGCTCTTCTGCAAAAAATGTGAGGGATGCACCTGCTTGTTCAAAAGCACTCCAAAAGAAAATGACAAAGAAAGAAACGGTAAAAATTACTGCCACTTTTTTCTTCTCTAAACTGCTCAAACTTTTATCGGAGAACACAATGAATGCTATCAATAAAATACTTGCAATCAACAGATAAAATAAGTAGCTAAATATTTTAACGTCTGCATAAATTAATCCGATGGTCAAAATAGAAAACGCTAACAATGATCCCACCATGAATAGTGGTTTCAAAAATTTAGCAGGTGCATTATCTGGTGTAAGTCCTAAGGTTTTTCCTTCTGGGTCTAACACATATTTATTGTGCAATAATTTTAGAGTGGCTACTCCCAAGAGCATTCCAATCCCCCCGGCCAAAAATGCCCATTTAAAATCGGCAGGATTGCCGGTATCGCCTACCAATCCACATACAAATGGCCCCAAAGCTCCACCCACATTAATTCCCATGTAAAATATAGTATAAGCCGAATCGGTTCGGGTATCTCCTTTTCTATATAATTGACCTACTAATGAAGAGATATTTGGTTTGAAAAATCCATTCCCTGCAATCATGAAACCCAAGCCAGAAAAGAACAACCAAGATGATGCATCTGGGTTAGATTCATACAACATTCCACAAAAAAACAAAATGAATTCTCCGATGGCCATTAATATACCACCTGCTAAAATTGACCGCTTATTGCCCCAATATCTGTCGGCCACATATCCACCCACCAATGGGGTCAAATAAATTAAGCCTGTATAACTTCCATATAAATTGGAGGCAAATACTTTGTCGAACATCAATGCCTTAGTCATGAACAAGACCAAGATGGCTCTCATGCCATAATAGTTGAAGCGTTCCCACATTTCGGTTGCAAATAATACATACAGTCCTTTTGGATGTGCAATCGATTTTGTTTTATCTGTCATAGCAAACATTTTCGTTAATGCCCCAAAATAGTGATAAAAGTGAAACTGATGGGTTATTTTCGCAACCAATTTAGCTTTCATGAATATTCTACTATTAGGCAGCGGTGGCCGTGAACACGCATTAGCTTGGAAAATGACGCAGAGTCATCATTGTGATCAACTATATATTGCCCCTGGAAATGCTGGTACTGCTGAATTTGGGACCAATCTGGCTATCTCAGTGACCGATTTTGATGGTATTAAAGATGCTTGCATGAATTACCAAATCAATATGTTGGTAGTTGGTCCTGAAGAACCATTGGTAAAGGGGATTTATGATTTCTTTCAAGCAGACCCTTCTTTAAAACAGGTGATTGTGGTGGGTCCTTCTAAAGCAGCTGCCCAATTAGAGGGCAGCAAAGCATTCAGCAAGAAATTCATGCAACGACATGGTATCCCTACCGCTGCTTATGCAGAATTCACCGCTAATTCTATTGAAGAAGGAAGAAAATATATTCTGGAACATACTTTACCTATTGTATTAAAAGCTGATGGATTAGCGGCTGGCAAAGGAGTAGTGATTGCAGCAACCACTGAAGAAGCCTTAACTTGTTTTGATGAAATGATTCTAGGTAAACAATTTGGTGCTGCTAGTGAAAAAGTAGTCATTGAAGCTTTCTTAGAGGGAATTGAAGTAAGCGTTTTTGCCCTTACGAATGGAGAAGCTTACCATATTATTGGCCATGCCAAAGATTATAAACGCATTGGCGAAGGCGATACTGGCTTAAATACGGGCGGCATGGGTTGTGTTAGCCCGGTTCCCTTTATGGATGCGGCTTTCATGCAAAAAACGGAAGAAAAAATTATACGCCCAACAGTAGAAGGCCTCGCAAAAGAAGGGCTAGAATACCATGGCTTCATCTTTTTTGGTTTAATGAATATGGGTGGAGAGCCTTATGTGATTGAGTATAACTGCCGCTTAGGCGATCCCGAAACCGAAGTTGTTTTGCCTCGATTGAAAACCGACTTGGTTGCTTTGTTTGCAGCTATGGATAATGGAACTTTAGAAGATGCCAATATCAGTTTTGATGAACGCAGTGCAGCTACCATTATGGCAGTGAGCGGTGGATATCCTGGCAATTATGAAAAAGGTAAAACCATTGAATTACCTGCAAAAGATGCAGTATCAAAGGATACCCTGATTTTTCATGCGGGAACCATTTCTTCAGAAAATGGGGTTTTAACAAATGGTGGCAGGGTTTTGGCAGTAACTTCATACGGGACAAATATTGCAGAAGCCGTTGATCGTTCCAAAACGACCTTGCAGCAAATTTCCTTTGAGGGTATGTATTTTAGAAAGGATATTGGGTTTGAATTCCCTTGTTAATTCCACTAATTTCAAGCACCTTTGCAACTATTGCTTTAACAACACAAGAACTTAACCATACAATGGGATTATTTAATTTTTTTACTCAGGAAATAGCCATGGATTTGGGTACTGCCAATACCCTGATTATTCATAACGATGATGTTGTCGTAAACGAACCTTCTATTGTTGCATTAAATCGCAACAATATGAAAGAAGTATTGGCTGTAGGCAAGAAGGCGCTGATGATGCACGAGAAAACACATGAAAGTATCAGAACGATCAGACCTTTAAAAGACGGAGTTATTGCCGACTTTAACGCTGCCGAATTAATGATTCGTGAGTTAATGAAAATGATTTACCCCAAGAAGCCACTGTTTCCTCCAAGTTGGAGAATGGTGATTTGTATTCCTTCTTCTATTACAGAAGTAGAAAAACGTGCGGTAAGAGATAGTGCCGAACAAGCAGGTGCGAAAGAAGTATACATGATTCACGAACCTATGGCAGCTGCACTAGGTATTGGAATTGATGTGGAAGAACCTGTAGGAAATATGATTATTGATATTGGTGGTGGTACCACAGGTATTACCGTTATTGCCTTAGCGGGTATAGTATGCGACCAAAGTATTCGTATTGCAGGTGATGAATTTACTGCAGATATAATGGAAGCATTAAGAAGATACCATAGCTTATTGATTGGTGAGCGTACTGCAGAACAAATTAAAATTAATGTAGGAGCTGCAATGAAAGATTTGGATAATCCTCCAGAAGACATGCCAGTAAATGGTCGTGACTTGGTTACCGGTATTCCCAAACAGATCATGGTCAGTTACCAAGAAATTGCAGAAGCCTTAGATAAAAGTATTTTCAAAATAGAAGAAGCGATTCTAAAAGCATTAGAAACAACTCCTCCAGAATTAGCTGCAGATATTTACCGAAGGGGATTATACCTGACTGGGGGTGGTGCCCTCCTACGTGGTTTAGACAAACGCTTAAGTGCAAAAATCAAATTGCCTGTTCATATAGCTGACGATCCACTGAAAAGTGTGGTACGCGGCACCGGACTTGCGTTAAAGAATTATCAGCGTTTTCCATTTATCATGAGATAGAACAGCTAATCGGCTTTGAAAAATATTTTTCTGTTCATACGGCAATACTTTAATTTCCTCAGCTTTTTGCTGTTGCAAATTCTATGTATTATAATGCTAAGCAAGGCAAGTAAGACACATGAAACCTATTTTGCAGGTACGGTGTTCGAAGTAACTGGTTATTTTAACAGTCGTTACTCCAATTTACAGCAGTACTTTAATTTAAAAGAGGCCAACGAAAAATTAGCACAGGAAAATACACGTTTAAGAAATGCCTTAAGTTCCAATTTTGTTTCGCCTGACACTAGTGCAGTAAGTTTTACCGATTCTAGTTTTGTAGATACAACCGGAAGAAAAAGAAAATTCATTTATCTCCCAGCCAAAGTGATTGGGAACTCCTACACTTTACAAAACAATTACTTAATGCTTGAAAGAGGCTCAGACCAAGGCATTAAAAAAGGAATGGCAGTAGTGGGTCCTAGTGGAATTGTTGGTGTAGTGGTAGATGTATCAGCCAATATCAGTAAAGTAATGAGCTTGTTGCATAGAAACAGCAAGGTTTCTGCAATGCTGAAAAAAGATAATACAACAGGTAGTATAGAGTGGGACGGCTCAGATCCTTCATTACTGATTTTAAGAAATATTTCTAAAAGTGCTAAGGTAGTTAAGGGCGATACTGTACTTACTAGTGCTTATTCAGCCAACTTCCCTTCTCACTTAATGATTGGGAGAGTGGCTTCTATTACTGTAGATCCTGCTACCAATTATTACACTTTGAAAATAAAAACTGCTACCAATTTCTTTACAATACAATCGGTAGATGTTATTTATAATACCCGTTACAACGAACAAATAGAACTGGAAAACCGAAATCAACAGCAATGAGCAGTTTTTTAACCAATATATTCCGGTTTGTATTCTTTATTCTTTTACAAGAATTTGTATTGAATAAAATTCCTACGTTACATCAGTTTATAACCCCTTATATCTACTTCTTATATATTCTTTGGTTGCCCTTTAAATTAGGGCGTTGGAATGTTTTATTATTATCGTTTCTTTTTGGATTAACCATGGACTTTTTTACAGGCACCATGGGTTTACATGCAGCCGCTTGCACTTTAATTGGCTATATCAGACCTTTCTTATTAAGTTTATTAATTCCTCAAGAAACTACTGAACAAAGCTATCTAGAACCGAGTATAAAGAGTATGGGCTGGGCTCCATTTAGTTTATATATTGGCTTACTCACTTTTGTCCACCATTTTTATTTGGTCTTATTAGAATGGCTACAGTTTGGCAACTTTACTTACTTCATAGGCAAAGTGGGTGGCGCAACCGGCATTAGTTTATTGCTCATTTTTTTGGCTGAAATGTTGTTCAATAGAAAAGCAAAATATAGAACGAATAGTTAGTGTACTAGTTATAGTTTATGCTTAATTTCACACGGTCAAATTAATTGACTTCCCCTTTTATATGTCTGTATTTAATCAAAGCCGTGGTAGGATTATCCAAATCATTATTGGATTGGTATTTATCGTAATCACTGCTCAATTAATCAACCTCCAGATTTTCTCTACGCAGTATAAATTGGCTGCAGAAAACAATGCCATTTATCGTAAAATCATTTACCCAGATAGGGGTATTATTTTCGATCGTAAAAAAAGGGCTCTTCTCGAAAATACCATCAGTTTCGATTTAGTAGTGACCCCTTCAGAATCAAAGGGAACAGATACTGCAGCGCTTTGTGCTATACTAGGAATAGATACTACTGAATATAAAAAGAGAATGCTCGATTTGATTTTCAAAAATACCCGTGTTCGCCCAAGTGTATTTGAGCCCTTGTTAAACGCAGAGTTATATGCGAAGCTTACCGAAAACATGTATAAATTTCCAGGCTTTGTATTAAGCGAACGTTCAGTTAGAACCTACCCTTTTAATACAGCAGCACAATTACTGGGATACATTGCAGAAGTTGATACTAGTTATCTAAGAAAATATAAACATTTAGGTTATGAAATGGGTGACTATGCGGGAATGAGTGGATTAGAAAAAACCTATGAGTCTATATTGATGGGACAGCGTGGTATCAAGCGTTTCATCAGAGACAACAAGAGCAGAATTCAAGGCCCTTACGAAAACGGGATTTTTGATACCATACCTGTTGCAGGTAGAAATTTATTTACCAGCATAGATGTAGAAGTGCAACAACTGGCAGAACAATTATTACAAAATAAAATTGGTAGCGCGGTTGCCATCAACCCTAAAACAGGGGGCATTATAACAATGGTATCTAGCCCAACCTATAACCCCAATGTATTAACAGGCAATGCGCGAAGAAAAAACTGGGGGAGAATGGTCATGGATACTGCCAAACCCATGTACAATAGAGCCATTAAGGGCCAATACCCTCCGGGTTCTACTTTTAAACCTTTAGGAGCATTGGTTGCATTGGATCAGGGCTTGGTTACTTCAGACTATGGAATAGGATGTGGTGGTGGATATGGAGCTTGCGGCGGCGTATTCGTAAGGTGTGAACATAGTAATGCAGGACATGCCGCCAATTTAAGATTGGCTTTGGCCAACTCTTGCAACTCTTATTTCTCCGATGTATTTAGAAAAGCATTAGACAATAAAAAATGGGGTAATCCCAATCAGGGTTATTTGAAATGGAAGGAATACATGAATGCTTTTGGACTTGGCAGAAGATTAGAAGTAGATCTTCCGAGTGAAGACAAAGCCAATATACCAGATACTAGTGTATACAATAAATTTTTTGGTGGTGCTAGAAGATGGAACAGTTGTAGCGTATTAACATTGGGTATTGGCCAAGATAAAATGACAGCCACTCCACTTCAAATGGCCAACTTAATGTGCATTATCGCAAATAGAGGGTATTATTTTCCACCCCACTTTGTAGATAGTATAGAAAACGAGCAAGTAGAAGACACGGTCTTAATGAACAAGTACAGATCAAAACATGTGGTAACCAATATTGCAGATAAAGATTATCAAGCAGTAAATGATGGTATGCATGATGTAACTGTTTATGGTACTGCTTCACATATAAAAATACCGGGCATTGAATATTGTGCTAAAACTGGAACTGCACAAAACCCGCATGGAAAAAACCACTCTTTATTCGTGGCGTTTGCTCCTAAAGACAATCCCACCATTGCCGTTGCCGTGGTAGTAGAAAATGGCGGATACGGTTCTGTTGCTGCAGGTCCTATTGCTGGATTGATTATGGAAAAGTTTTTAAATGACACATTGAGTGTTGCCGGAAAAGCTACCGCAGAAAGAATTACCAATATGGATTTGGTTCCACAAGCTATTAAAAACTGGTACACCCGAAAAGATGCTGAAAGGGCTGCTAGGTTAGCTAAATTGGCATTAGAAGAAGCTGCAGAAAAGGATGAAGCAGAAAATATTAAAGAAAACAATAAAAGCAATACAGAAGCAATATTAGAGCAAGGAAGCAAACCTGTAGGCAATAAAAAAGATAGTACAGAAAAGTACAAAATCAAAGCAGCCTTAATACTCAGTGAAGATAAAAAGAAAAGAATAGGAGGCCGTGCGCAATGATTAAGAATAAAAATATTTCACAAGGAGTAGATTATCCAATGATTTGGCTCTATTCCATTTTAGTAGCAATCGGTGTACTGTGTATTTTCATGGTAGAATACCGAGAGGGGGGAAACTGGTTTACTTCTTTTATAGGTGGAAAAACCAACTATAGTAAACAATTATTTTTTGCAGGATTCTGTGCCTTAGTAGCCACTTTTATTTTACTTACTGATAGTAAGCTTTTCACGGCATTTGCCAATTTGATGTACGCATTTGGATTATTGTTAATGGTAGCTACTTTTTTTATTGGGAAAAATATCAATGGTTCAAAAAGCTGGATTCCAATGGGTGGTGGCTTTAATTTACAGCCAGCTGAACTCTGTAAAATATTTACCGCATTGGCATTGGCTAAGTTTTTATCTCGGCAAGAAACTGATTTTAGTAAGCTGAAATTTCAATTGATAGGTGGTGCCATTGCAATAGCTCCAGCCATATTATCTATTTTACAACATGAATTAGGTTTGGCCTTAGTATACAGCTCTTTTTTAATTGCCATGTATCGGGAAGGTTTGCCTGCACAAATTTTGATTTTTGGTTCTTCGTTTGGTGTTTTGGTGATTGCTTCATTAATTATTGAACCCAATATATTGATGATAATTTTAAGCGTCATTGCGCTAGTGCTTATTTATTTTGCTCGCAGGCAAGCAAGAAGAAATAAAGGCATCATTACTGCTATCCTTTTTATCTGGATGGTGAGTGTGGGTACACAGCGTTTTGTAATCCCATATATATTCAACAATGTATTTGAGTGTTACCAAAGCACCCGTATCTATAGTATGGTGGGTAAGGATTATAATTGTGCCGACAATGTTAAATCCTTAAAAAAACAAAAAGCAGGCAACGAAAAAGCACCTAGGAAACCTGATGATTATAATGTGCGCCAAAGTAAAATCGCGATTGGTTCTGGTGGTTTTGTAGGGAAAGGTTTCTTAAAAGGAACCCAAACAAGAGGTAAATATGTTCCAGAACAACATACTGATTTTATTTTTACTTCGTTGGGTGAAGCATTTGGATTTATTGGTTGTTTTATTTTCCTATCTATTTATTTAGCACTTTTATTTCGCATTGTTCAGATTGCAGAAAGACAAAGAAGTACATTCAGCAGGGTATATGCATATAGTGTTGTGAGTATATTATTCTTTCATATTGCAGTGAATGTGAGCATGACCATTGGTTTATTTCCAATTGTAGGTATTCCGCTCCCATTGGTAAGTTATGGCGGATCTTCTTTACTCACTTTTACCATTTTGATTTTTATTTTATTAAGACTAGATGCAGACCGACAAATGGTATTGCGTTAATTCATTATTATGACCATAATTCCATTATCTGAAGGAAGTTTTACCATTGATAAAACCAAAGTATTTGTTCCATTTAATACAGCAACTGAAGAATTAAATAACAGACCCATTGGTAGTTTGCTGGTTGAAATTCAACCCTTTCTAGTTGTAACAAAGAAAGATATTATCTTAATTGATACAGGATTAGGATACAATATGTCTAATGGCATACCACAGATTTATTATAATCTAGAAAAAGCAGGATACAACCCTTCGCAAGTAACCAAAGTGTTAATGAGCCATTTGCACAAAGACCATGCAGGAGGAATTACCACCCGAAATTATACAACAGGTGAACAATTTATTGCTTTCCCTTATGCAACTTACTATGTACAAAGACGTGAATTTGAATTCGCAATGGGCATTGGCTCTGCTTCCTATGTTCAAGCAGATATTCAAATTTTAGAGGAGTTCAGTAAAGTAATTTGGTTAGAGGATGATCATGGATTCATTGACAACTATATAGAATACCAATTAACAGGCGCACATAGTAAATTTCACCAAGTGTTCTTTATTAAAGAAGAAAATGAAATCATCTTTTTTGGCGGAGACGATGCTCCGCAACTACAACAAATGAAAAGCAGATTTATTGCAAAATATGACTTTGATGGAAAGAAGTGCATGGAATTAAGACGAGCTTGGTGGGAAGCCGGACAAGAAAAAGGCTGGAAATACCTGTTTTACCATGATATCTCCAGCCCCGTATTTCATCATTCAATCCTAGCCTAATCGTTTTGGATGGTTGAATCTGTGCGATTCCTTTGCATCAGACGCTTCCTCAATTCAGGTCTGTCCATTTTTTTGTCACCAGGACCTTTAGGCTTCATTCCACGCTTCATCATTTCTTGGCGCATCATATCGTTGAAATTGCGGTCTAATTTAAAAACCGTATTTACACGATCTTCTGCGTTCAAAATTTTCTTGAAATCATTGTTGTACTTTTTACGAATAGACAATGCCTGTTCTTCAAAAGCCAATTCAGCCGACTTATTTTCTTGCCTTGCTTTTTTCAATTCTGCCATATAGGCGTTATGAACAGGCCAGAATTTTTGCGCTTCTTCCGCACTCAAATTCAATTGCTTGGTAATATAAGCCACTTTAATGGCTTCAATATTAGGCCTATCACCTGGGGGTGGCGGAGGCATTCCACCAGGCATTCTGCCCATCCTTGGTGGTGGGGGTTCCTGTGCTTGTGCAATTGCTGTTACTGCCATTAAAATGATTAATAGTAAACGTTTCATGTTGTTTTTTTTAAATGTTCAATTAATTATTCACTCAGATAAAGCTGCAGTTCTTCATCTGAAATTTCAGCTACTGTTGTTTCAGAAATTGCATCCACAGTATATTGATGCAAACTATTTTCAGGACCTGCTAAAGCGTTGGCCGTTTTTAAATATTCATCAATGGCATCACTAGACAAAGATTGTACAGATTGATTGATGTCCATTTTAGCAATTTGTTCCATATTAATGACTAACCCAGGATTAGCAGTAACAGCTGGTTGATTAATCAATTCAAAGCCCCCTATAACTAGAATGCCTATCACGACGGCCGCAGCAGCTACCATAAACCATTTTCGTTTATGGTTCATTTGAACAACTGGTGCCTCCTGAATTTGGATAGTTGAAAGGCTGGGGTCAATTTGGACCTGAAAATTTTCAAAATATCCTTCAGGAACGGTCTGGACTGGCTTTTTTGCAATTGTATTTAGCAAAGGGGCCACTTGATCTAATTCTTGTATGATTTCCTTGTTTTCCATTTTCTTCCTATTTAAGACTCAAATTCACCACCCGGGTTTAATGGGTTTTAATAAATTCTTCTACTTTTTTTGCTGCATGATGATAGCTAGCTTTTAAAGCTCCTTCACTGGTATCTAAAATTTTACTGATTTGCTCATAAGTCATTTCATCAAAATACCGAAGGTTAAAAACCAATTTTTGCTTCTCAGGAAGTTGCTGAATGGCTAATTGCAATTTCCACTCCAATTGATTTGCATTAAAATTACTATCGGCTTTAACCGTATTTCCATAAACTTCTGCTACATCATCAAAAGAACTGGTTTGCTTTCGCTTTTTTTGCTCTAAAAAACTCAAACTCTCATTCGTTGCAATTCTGTACAACCAGGTATACAATTGACTGTCTTCTCTAAAATTGTCTAAAGCATTCCACACTTTAATAAAACTATTTTGCAGTACATCATTGGCATCTTCATGCTCAACTACCATCCTTCTGATATGCCAATACAATTTTTCTTGATATTGTTTTACCAGTTGCGTGAATGCTGCATTTTTTAGTGAAGGAATTTTGAACTGCTTCACCAATTGAGAATCTTGATTCAATATTTAACGATTGTCTTTTAAGTTAGATAAAATTGAAGCAGAAAGGTTTAATCAGGTAAAAAAATTTGTATATTCATTGGTATCAACTATGTATCTAAATAAACCCATATTAGCCTTTAGGCAGAATGTAACTGATAAATATACCATATACAATAGCTTATTTGCGGCGTTACCTTTCTCTGGAATAGCTAATGTAGGTGCATTACTTCCTATTTTATTACAATCTTGCGTTGACGGATACCAATCTGGTAAATCACCCATCGAAATAATTCAAGATTTCTTTAACAGACACGTACAATTAAGTAATGAGTCAGAACAACTAGATCGCCTATTCAAATTTGTTCAATACATAGAAAGGCAGGTAGTTCTTTTTGATGCCATTGAAGATGCAGCTTTTGATTCAGTGCATCATTTAAATGGAACTGGTAGCTTAAAAGCTTTATACAACGAAGCTTATTTTAAAGGGAAACTTCCTTTACTAAAAGAAAAGTTAAGCCAATTTAAAGTGAGGGTAGTACTAACTGCACATCCTACACAATTTTATCCTGGAAGTGTATTGGGTATTATTCATGATTTAGGTGAAGCCATTGCAAAAAATGATTTTGAAACCATCAATCTCTATATCCAACAATTAGGAATTACCCCGTTTTTTAATAAAAAACAACCAACCCCTTTAGACGAAGCAGTAAATCTAATGTGGTACTTAGAAAATATCCTTTATCAATCTATAGGTAATATTTACAATTTTGTTCATAATGAAATACTAGAGGGAGAAAAAGAAACCAATAACCCTTTAATTGAATTAGGATTTTGGCCTGGAGGAGATAGAGATGGTAATCCATTTGTTAATGCATCCACTACACTCAAAATTGCAGATTCATTAAGAAGCGCTATCATCGTTTGCTATTATAGAGATATCAGAAAATTAAAAAGAAGACTTACTTTTTCTGGGGTAGATATGCTTGTGACAAAATTAGAAGCACAGTTATACGAAAATGTATTTAGACCAGAAGAAAGTAAAAGAATACACCAAAAAGAACTCCTCGAAAAATTACAGGAAATAAAAGATTTGATGATTAAAAATCATCATTCTTTATATATAAATCGGGTAAATAGTTTAATTAATAAAGTAAAAGTTTTTGGCACTTGGTTCGCTTCACTTGATATTCGACAAGACAGTAGAATTCATACCGCAGTGATTAAAAATATAGATGCTACGCTAAAACAAAAGAATCAACAGGGCATTTTGCCGAATGATTATGATACTTTAAGCGAAGAAGAAAAAATCAATAGTTTACTGGGTATTGAAAAAGTGATTGATATAAATGATACTTCAACTGAAATTGCCAAAGACACTGTAGAAAGTATTTTTGCCATCAATAGTATTCAACAAATTAATGGAGAACAAGGTTGTCATCGATATATAATTAGCAACTGTCAGTCTGCATTAAATATGATGGAAGTATTTACCTTATTTAAATTATGCGGATGGAATACAGAGGAACTTTCTGTTGATATTGTTCCACTATTCGAAACCATTGACGATTTAAAAGAAGCAGAGCAAATTATGCAATGGCTTTATCAAATGCCTACTTACAGCAAGCATTTACAAGCCCGTGCTAAATCACAAACAATTATGTTGGGCTTTAGTGACGGCACTAAAGATGGTGGTTATTTACAAGCGAATTGGAGTATTTACACTGCAAAAGAAAAATTGACGGCAATCTCTAGACAACATGGAATTAAAGTAAAATTTTTTGATGGAAGAGGCGGTCCACCTTCTAGAGGTGGCGGAAAAACCAATAAGTTTTATGCTTCATTGGGAAACAATATTGAAAACGAAGAAATACAGTTAACCATACAAGGTCAAACCATCACTTCTAATTTTGGCACACTTAAATCTGCCCAATATAACTTAGAACAATTACTGAGTGCAGGCATTAGCAATACTGTGTTTGCAGAAAATAGAATAGAACTAAGTACTAAGCATAGAAGTCTATTGGAAGAGCTTGGAGGGATTAGTCACCAAGTATATCAATCATTCAAAAAACATCCACAGTTCCTCACTTATATGCAACAGTTTAGTCCTTTAAATTATTACAATAAAAGTAATATTGGAAGCAGGCCTGGCAAAAGAGGAAATTCAGACAAATTGGTTTTTGAAGATTTAAGAGCCATTCCTTTTGTAGGCAGCTGGAGTCAATTAAAACAAAATGTTCCTGGCTATTTTGGTGTTGGTTCTGCATTACAAGCTTTAAAAAATTCGGGAAGATGGGAGGAAGTAAAATCCTTATTTAATGAAGTAGCTTTTTTTAGAACACTTATTGACAATAGCATGATGAGCATGCTCAAATCATTCTTTCCATTGACCGCACATATAGAACATGATTCTTTGTTTGGTCCTGTTTGGAGGATGATTAAATCGGAATATGATTTAACCCATTCACTAGTGCTGGAGCTCTCAGGTAATAAAGTATTGATGGAACAAGATGAACCTGGCAGAGACTCTATTTTGATGCGAGACAAAATCGTTTTACCTCTATTAACTATTCAACAATATGCATTGCAACAGTTGAAAAATGAGGAGTTAACTGAAGAGCTGAAAACAAATTATGAAAAATTGATTACTCGTTCGATGTTTGGAATTATTAATGCAGCAAGGAATTCAGCTTAATTAGCTGTCTTTCCAATTCCATAAATGCAAACAGGCATAGGTTCTATAAGGAGTCCATTTTTCTGCCTGCTTTAACATTGCATGCTGCATCGTTTTCTTATGCGCATTGTCAATTTTGTACAACTTGCACATAGCTTGTTGTATACCTAAATCATCTACAGCAAATACATCTTCACGACCTAAACTAAACATGAGCAACATTTCTACTGTCCATTTACCAACCCCTTTAATTTGAACCAACAATGCAACGATGGCTTCATTACTCATAGAGGAAAGTTTTTTATCGGTAATGCTATTCTCCATACAGAATTGGGCCACATTTTTAACATACCCAACTTTAGCATTGCTTAAGCCGATTGATCTGAGCGTTTCATTGGGCGTTTCCAACACTGTTGCAACTTTAGGTTCTTTACCGTTATATAACGCTAAAAATCGTTGATATATAACAGCCGCCACTTTAGTACTTAATTGCTGGCTCATTATACTGGCCATCAAACGAATCGGAATATTCTTTTTTCTTGTTAATACAAATGGCTCCTTTGTTAAAATGGTAGCCATTTTTTTATCCTTCTTCAAATGAGCGATATAGTCCATTCAAGAAAGTTAGTTAATTTTAATAAACACTAATGACTACTAAAATGAAAAAACAACTCCTATACATTTTATTAATTTTTACAATTGGGCATACCTCAAGTTTTGGACAAGCTGGTCCTGAGAAGCAAATCAGAAAAATTTTAAAGGAACAAACTGAAGCTTGGAATAGAGGAGATATTGATGCATTTATGAAAGGCTATTGGAATAACGACAGCTTGCTTTTTGTAGGAAAAAATGGTCCTACTTATGGCTTTACCAATACACTCAATAATTATAAAAAGAACTATCCCAATAAAGATTATATGGGTCAGTTAAATTTTACCTTGCTTGAAGTGAAACCATTGGCCAAGCAATTATGGATGGTATTAGGGAAATGGGAGTTAACCAGAAATGCGGGGAATGTGAGTGGTCACTATACCATTCTATTTAAAAAGCTAAAAGGAGAATGGGTGATTATTGTAGATCATAGTAGTTAAGATGGTGTGATTAAAAGAGCTTACCTTGTATTTATTATAAAATAAAGTATATGATTTTAATTATTCTAGGCATCATTTTATTGGTTGCCGCTGGCTTCATGAATAAAGAGAGAGAAGAGTTTATTAAGCTTGCAAAAGGGGTAAGAATTGCGGGAGTAATTATTGCATTAATTGGTGTATTTACCTCATGCATAAAACAAATTGATGCAGGTCAAATTGGGGTGCAAAGTTTATTTGGTAAAATCTCTAACACTATTTTATACAGTGGTTTAAATATTGTAAATCCCTTGGTTGAAGTAAGAGAGGTAGACATTAAAACACAGAATTATACCATGAGTGGAGTAAATGATGAGGGGGAGCAATCTGGGGATGATGCAATCAGGGTATTAACTGCTGATGGATTAGAGGTTGTAATCGATTTGACCGTACTCTACAGGGTCACAGCTAGTGAAGCCCCTAGATTAATAAGAGAAACAGGGCTTGATTTTAGAGATAAAATTGTTCGCCCGCTTACCAGAACTAAAATCAGAGATAATGCTGTTTATTATACAGCCATTGATTTATACTCTTTGAAAAGAGATTTATTTCAAAATAGAATCTATAAATCGATTGACGAAGACTTTAAGAAAAGAGGACTGATATTAGAGCAACTTTTGGTCAGAAATATCACATTGCCCACAAACGTAAAAACCTCTATTGAAGAAAAAATTAAGGCGGAGCAAGATGCGCAGAAAATGGAATTTGTTTTACAAAAAGAAAAACAAGAAGCCGAGAGAAAAAGAGTAGAAGCAAGAGGTATTGCAGATTATCAACAAATTATTAGTGCTGGTTTAGGAGATAAGCAATTACAGTATGAGCAAATACAAGTAATGAAAGCATTAGTTACTTCTCCTAATTCTAAAGTGATTGTTTTAGGGAAAGGAAATACACCTGTAATATTAGATACAAAGGAAAAATAATTTTATTGCTCAAAATCGATGGGTTTGCTCCAAAGCTTTATTAACCACCTAAGCAATAAGGTGAAGCTCACTATAAACCAGCAATAAAAAATAATATTACCAGTCGTGATGCTTCCATGAAAAAAAGCATGGTCATACATAATTCCGGCAGTAGAATTAATTGCTAACCAAAAAAGTCCAACGGAAAGGGTATTTACAATTCGTAAAAGGTATTCACGTACGCCTGGCTCCAAAATATTATTTTTTACTTATTACAAGTAAGTAGCTTTTTTGTTGTAAGCCTAGTCGAAGCTTTGATTGCTTGCAGCAGCCAATTTAAGGATACGATCAAATTGTGCTGGAGTTAAATCATTGTAGAAGAAATAGATAGGATCTAAGATTGTTCCATTTTTGTGCACTTCATAGTGCAAGTGTGGGCCAGTGCTTTTTCCCGTACTGCCAACATAACCAATCACTTCTCCCCTTTTAACCCTTGTTCCTACCCTGGCTTTAATTCTAACCATATGGGCATACAAGGTTTCATATCCAAACCCATGGTTTACCACAACTCTATTGCCATAACCACCTGTGTTAAAGCCTGCATCTTTAACTACCCCGTCGGCCGTAGCATAAATAGGTGTTCCTGCAGGTGCGGTGAAATCTAATCCAGGATGTAATCGCCTATCCTTATAAACTGGATCTATTCGATACCCAAAACCAGATGCAATCCTATTTAAACTTCTATTACTGATGGGTTGTATGGAAGGGATTGCAGCTAATAACTGAGCTTTATTTTTTACCATATTTTCGATGGCGGCAAAAGACTTTACCTGATACGCCATCCTTAAGCTAAGGTTATTGAGCTGAGCAGCCATACTATTAACCAGTTCGGTCTCCCCCATACTTTGAACCAGCTGTACTTCTTTTTTCTTCTCCATTTCTTTTACCCTGGCACTATCTGGAATAGGACTTGATTCAAAAATAGATCGGTAAACGTAATTGTCTCTATTGGCTATTTCGTCCATTTGAAGCTGTAATTGCTTGATGCGCTCTTCCATCACCCGGTAATTCTGTCTTAAATCGTCGTTTTGTTGACGAAGCAATTTCTCTTTGGGTGAATCAATATAGCGGAATGTTATAGCAAAAATGAGAATCCCTGTAACTATAGATGCAGCAATATAGCCGAAGACCTGAAGCAACCTCACTTTTAGAGGGGTTGTCAGCTTCTCAAAGCGCATATTATGTGTATTATAGTAGTATTTTACCTTTTTCATGATCGGTTTTCAGCCCCTTAAATCCGTACCTTTGCCCCTTTAAATAATGACAAATATAGTTTCTACAGCCTTAATCGCATACAAAAAGTAATTCAACATGACGAGTGCCGAAATTCGCCAACAATTCCTCGATTTTTTTGCTTCTAAAAAGCATCAAATTGTTCCGTCTGCCCCAATCGTAGTAAAAAATGATCCAACCCTTCTTTTTACGAATGCAGGGATGAATCAATTCAAAGATTATTTCTTAGGAAATACCAAGCCTTCTAGTCCAAGAATTGCGGACACGCAAAAATGTTTACGGGTAAGTGGTAAACACAATGATTTAGAAGAGGTAGGGGTTGACACCTATCACCATACCATGTTTGAAATGCTAGGCAACTGGAGCTTTGGAGATTACTTTAAAGCGGAAGCCATTGCTTGGAGCTGGGAACTCTTAACGGAAGTATATAAGCTTCCAAAAGATCGATTATATGTTTCTGTATTCGAGGGCGATCCTTCAGAGGGTCTTCCCCCATCTACTATTGCATTAGAAGAATGGAAAAAAATAGTTGCGGTAGACCATATTATTTATGGTAATAAAAAAGATAATTTCTGGGAAATGGGAGATACCGGTCCTTGTGGCCCTTGCTCTGAAATACATGTAGATTGTAGATCTGACGAAGAAAGAGCACAAATTCCAGGAAGCCAATTGGTAAATAAAGACCATCCGCAAGTGATTGAAATCTGGAACAACGTTTTTATTCAATACAATAGATTGAAAGATGGCTCTTTGGTTGAATTGCCCGCTAAACATGTTGATACCGGAATGGGCTTTGAAAGATTGGTTCGGGTTATTCAAGGGAAACAAAGCAACTATGATACAGATGTATTCACTGGAACTTTTGAAGCCATTGAGAAAATAACAGGCAATCACTACGATCGTTCCGATTCTAAAGAAGCAATTGCTTTTAGGGTTATTTCAGATCATATCCGTGCTATTGGATTCACCATTGCAGATGGTCAATTACCTTCAAATACGGGTGCAGGTTATGTGATAAGAAGAATTTTAAGAAGAGCAGTTAGATATTATTATTCTTACTTGAATTATAAGCAGCCGTTGTTGTTTCAATTGATGCCCATTTTGGCAAACCAATTTGAAAATGTATTCCCAGAATTACAACAGCAATTGGATTTTGTTACCAAAGTGGTTAAAGAGGAAGAAGATGCATTCTTAAAAACCTTAGACAAAGGGTTGAAGAGAATGGATGATATGATTAAAAACAGTACCAACGTCATTGATGGGAAAGCTGCCTTTGAATTATTTGACACATTTGGCTTTCCTATTGACCTAACTAGATTAATAGCTGCAGAAAATGACAGAACTATTGATGAAGCAGGTTTTGAAAGCGAAATGCTGCAACAAAAAAATAGAAGTAGGGCTGCCGCAACATTGGATACAGAAGATTGGGTTATTGTTAGCGAAGAGAAAGGAAATGGATTTGTTGGCTATACAGAATTAACCACGCAGAGTAGTATTACCAAATTCAGAAAAATTAGTTCAAAAGGGAAAACCCAATTTCAACTAGTATTCAACACTACTCCTTTTTACGCAGAAAGTGGCGGCCAAGTTGGTGATTCAGGTTGGTTAGATTTTGGGACCGAAAAAATTGCAGTAACCGATACTAAAAAAGAGAACGACTTAATTGTTCATTTTGTAAATCAGTTGCCAACAGAAATTGCTTCAACATTTACTGCTATAGTAGATGCAGAAAGAAGATTATTTACTTGTTATAATCATACTGCAACTCATTTACTTCATGCAGCATTACGTAAAGTATTGGGCACCCATGTTGCACAAAAAGGTTCTTTAGTAAATCAAGATAACCTTCGTTTTGACTTCTCTCATTTTGCTCGATTAACTGATGAAGAAATTGCCGAAGTTGAAAATATTGTGAACGAGAAGATTAGACAAAATATTCCAGTTGTTATCACAGAAATGCCCAAAGAAGAAGCGCTTAAATTAGGTGCAATGGCTTTGTTTGGGGAAAAATATGGAGATAAAGTTAGAGTGGTGGTTGCAGACCCTACCTACTCTGTTGAATTATGTGGTGGCACGCATGTAATGTATACTGGCATGATTGGTCTGCTTAAAATTACAGCAGAATCCGCAGTTGCAGCTGGCGTAAGAAGAATTGAAGCTATAACTGGTAGCAACGCTTTAAACTATTTGAATAAACAATTTAATGAACTAAGAACAGTTGCTGGTTTATTAAAAACACAGGATCCAATTAAAGCGGTTGAAAAATTAATTCAAGAAAAACAAGAGAGCGAGAAAAGATTAGAAAGTCTTGAAGCAAAACAGCTACAATCCATCCGTGATATACTATTACAAAAAATAAAACAGGTTGCCATTGGCAGCGAAGAAGGTCAATTTATTGGTGAAATAGTTGAAGTTAATAGCGCTGACCAATTAAAGAAACTTTGTTTCGATTTAAAAAAAGGATTAAGCAATTATTACTTAGTGGTACTATGTGCCAATATTGGAGGAAAAGCCGCTGTTTGTATTATGTTAAGTGATAGTATGGCAACTGAAAAAGGATTGGAAGCCCCTAAATTAATTAAAGAGTATGCAACCCCTTTAATTAAAGGCGGTGGCGGTGGTCAAAAAACATTGGCTACAGCAGGTGGACAAGACGCATCTAATTTGTCTGAACTGATACTACAAATAAGCAGGCTTTTATAATGGATTTATCCCAAAAATACCAGGCCGTTATTGGTCTTGAAGTACATGCGCAATTAGCAACGAACAGCAAGTTGTTTAGTGGTGATAGCATCGAATTTGGCAATGCCCCTAATACACAGGTAAGTCCTATTGCGCTTGCATTTCCTGGAAGTTTGCCCAAGCTTAACCAACAAGCCATTGAATATGCAGTAAAAATGGGGTTAGCTTGTAATTGCACCATTGCTGAACAGTCTTTTTTTGCTAGAAAAAACTATTTCTATCCTGATCTTCCAAAAGGCTACCAAATTTCTCAACATACCCATCCCATTTGTGTGGGTGGATCAGTTATGATCAAAACCGCTACAGGAGAAAGAGCTGTACAATTAAATCGGATTCACTTAGAAGAAGATGCAGGAAAAAGTATACACGACTTAGATCCTAATAATACTTGTATCGATTTAAATAGAGCAGGAACTCCTTTAATTGAAATTGTTACTGAACCCGATTTATTTTCTGCGGATGAAGCTTGGCAATATGTAACTGAAATTAGAAAATTAGTTCGTTGGATTGGTATATGTGATGGAAATATGGAAGAGGGTAGCCTCAGATGCGACGCGAATATTTCTGTAAAACTTAGAGACGCTGAACAACTAGGCACCAAAGTAGAAGTGAAGAATTTAAACTCAATCCGTAATGTAAAAAAAGCGATTGAATTCGAAATCAGTAGAATCATTGATGAATTAGAAAAAGGAAATCGTATTCAACAACAAACCCGCAGTTTTAATGCAGACAACGATACAACGTTTTCCATACGAGATAAGGAAGAAGCAAACGACTATCGTTATTTTCCTGACCCTGATTTGCCAGCTATTCATTTAACGCAAGCTTATATTCAATCAGTAAAAGAACTTTTACCTGCACTTCCTCATCAGCTCATTCAACACTATCAAGCAGCTTATCAATTAAGTGCTTATGACGCTAACCAACTTTGCGAAGAAAAATCAATAACTGCTTTTTTTGAACAAGCTATCCAGCTGACTACACACTACAAAATGGTTGCTAATTGGATTTTAGGACCAATTAAACAATTGATGAATGAATCACAAAAATCTATTCAGGAACTTGGGCTTACTGCGAATGGATTAGTGCAAATAATTGAATTAATAGAAACTGGAAAGATTAATTTCTCAATTGCTGCATCCAAATTATTGCCTGCAATATTACATTCTACCGTTTCTGCTTTTGAATTAGCTGAAACATTAAACTTAATGCAAGTAAGTGATACCAATGAATTAGAAAAATGGATCAATGAAACAATTGAGGCTATGCCTGAAAAAGTAAAAGAATACCAAAAAGGCAAGAAAGGATTAATTGGTTTATTTGTGGGAGAAGTAAAAAAGAAAAGTAAGGGTAAAGCAGATCCAAAATTGGTTACCGAAATGCTAGAACAAAAATTAAACGCTTAATTGATACTTATGAAAAAAATGATTTTCTTATTCCTGGGAACAACGCTATTAGTTAGTGCTTGTGATCAGAAAAAAAAGTACGGGGCTTTTACCGTGAAGGGCACCATCAAAAATGCCATTGCACCTAAAGTGTATTTGCAGGAATTACCTTATGGTGGAGATCAACCGATTATTTTAGATTCCATCAGCTTACAAGCCGATGGAAAATTTAGTTTAAAGGGTATAGCCAAAGAAGAAGGTCTTTACAGATTGGTTTTAGAAAATGGACCAGATGTATTGATTGTTAATGACAATGAAGAAATTGTAGTAGACTTAGATGTTACTAAGTATAGAGTATACGAAGTAAAAAATTCACCTGCT
This sequence comes from Sediminibacterium sp. FEMGT703S, assembly GCA_002786355.1. Taxonomy (GTDB): domain Bacteria; phylum Bacteroidota; class Bacteroidia; order Chitinophagales; family Chitinophagaceae; genus Sediminibacterium. The sequence goes on along the minus strand of PGCO01000008.1, from coordinate 27,339 downwards.
TCTGCTGCAATGCGCACATTATTTGAGGATTACCGAAAAAAAGACTCTGCATTGTATGCCGTATTTATGGAAATTGACTCTTTACAAGCTCAACCAAAATCGGATAGTTTGCTCAAAGTAATTCAAACGTCTAGAGATGCCAAAGTAAAAGAAATGAATACGATGGTACGTAATTTTATCAAAGAAAGTGAAAGCCCTGCTGCTCGATACTATGCGTTAGGAATGGCATCGAGAACCATGACGCCTGATGAACTAAAAGCATTAGTAAATGAGTCAGCTGAAAAGTACAAAGAACATACAGGGCTAAAGAAAATTAAAGAACTCATTAATGCTTCTGCTAAACAACAACCTGCTGCTCCACCTGCTTATGCGTTATTAGGAAAAGATGCTCCTGAAATTACTTTACCAGATTTAGATGGAAAACCATTTTCGCTAAGTAGTTTAAAAGGAAAATACGTGTTAGTAGATTTTTGGGCAAGTTGGTGCGGTCCTTGTAGAAAGGAAAATCCAAATGTTGTTGCTGCTTACAATCAGTTTAAAAATAAAAACTTTACCATTTTAGGAGTATCCTTAGATAATGATCAACAAGCTTGGCTAGACGCTATTAAAATGGATAAATTAAATTGGAAACATGTAAGTGATTTGAAGCAATGGGAGAGTGAAATGCCCAATGTATATCAATTCAACGCTATTCCTTTTAACGTATTGATAAGTCCTGAAGGGAAAATTATCGCATCAGATTTAAGAGGTCAGCAATTATTTAAAACACTAGAGGATTTAATCAAATAATACTTGAGTTCCTACAAAATAAAAACTGCCGACATACTAGATGCCGGCAGTTTTTTTATGTACTGAATTATATTAGTTCTGACTAATTACTAATCCAATCTTATTAATTTCAGTAGCTGGTTTAATTAAACTGTTGCCAGTCACTTCCAATACCAGATTTACAGGAGTAGCACTTGAAACACCTGGATTCAAGATGTTAACTACTGCTTCACCAAAACTGCTATTTGCAGGGATAGTGATAGTTCCAGGAATTGTGAAATGGGTTCCAGAAACTGCAGTAGTAGATGCAGCAACTACGCTGTAATTAATGGTTTGAGCAGTACTCTGCTGTGCTCCAATTAAATTAACGCGGAAGCGAATAGTACCACTAGCTCTTGTAATTAGTGGATCCGCAGCAGCAACAGGCATGCCATAAGGAGGAACTCGAGTCAATACAGGCCATGTAACGCCTGCGCCACGCGCATTCCAAGATGCAGCGTCAAACTCAACTTGAAGTTCTTTCATAGTGAGGGTATTTTGTTTGATACAACCCACCATCGTAAACAAAGTCGCGATTAAAATAAAGGTACTTAATACTAATTTTTTCATTTTGTTTCTTTTAATGGTGAATTAATATCCTACGTTTTGTCTCATATTAGGGTTTCCAACCAACTCACCGTCAGGAATTCTTGCCAACATACGGAAATCAGAGAAGTTTACAGTAAATCCAACACTAGGATCTTTTGTAATATCTCTACCTAAACGCTTCAAATCATGGAATCGGTGGCCTTCAAAAGCCAATTCTGCTAAACGTTGATTTAAGATTTCTTCTAAAACAGCAGGACCAACTAAAGAAACATCTGTTAAACCTCTATTACGGCGAAGGGTGTTAATATCTGCTAGAGCAGAAGAAACATCACCTAAACGGAAATGAGCTTCAGCACGAATCAATAACATTTCTGCATGACGTAAAACAGGTACGTTGTCTAGGTTCAAGAAACCACTTTTACCGAAATACTTTGTACACTCAATAAAACGAGGATTGGTACGCTGTCCACCCCACTCATATAATTGGTTGCGCACATCTGATGTTCTTGTTAAAGGAGGTAGTGCAACCGTATTAGGAATTGAAAGTGAAGCAGGGAAACCAGTTAGACCTACTGCATTCAGTTGTAAAGCATTAGGCGCTAAATCTCCCCAACCACCATTACTAGTATGTGCACCAAGTGCACCCATCGAAGTTAAAGTAGTTTGAAGTGCTTCGTTTACCCCTAAGCTTTCTGCAGCAATTGCAAAACGCACTTCAAAAATTGATTCAGGGTTGGTAGATGCTCTCCAACCAGCAACGTGGTTGGCAGCGGTCGTTAAAGATCCTACACCACCACCTAAAGCATTGGTTGCAGCATCACGAGCAGCAGCGTAATTACCATTGTACAACTGAACGCGAGCCAATAAAGCTTGAGCAGCTGCACGGGTTGCAAAATGAGGCGCACCGTTACGAGCAACTCCAGCTGGCTGAAGTTTAGCAGAAGAAAGTGTTAGATCATTGATAATAAAATTGTAACACTCTTGAATTGAGGCACGAGCTGGTCTAAACGCAGCTGCAGTGTCTTTATTATCAACAGCAGTGCTTCTTAATACCACACCGCCACGGTTTGATGCATCTAAAATAGCAGTTGGGTCATATGCATAAGCACGCATTAAATCATGGTAAACCAAAGCGCGTACAAAACGCATTTCACCTTCCCAACGATCACGTTGAACCTGTGTAGCTGCAGTCATACGAGGTATCGCATCCAATACAAGGTTACAATCGTTAATGGTAGAATAAGCAGTACCCCAGTTAACATAATGAGCACCAACGTTATTACGGGCTTCACCCACTAAGCGACCAGATTTATTGGTTGCGACTGCATTATCACCTAATGCATCTCCGTATACAACGAAGTCACGACCATATAATACACGAGATTTAAGGGTTGCATAAACCCCAATAACAGCTGCGTCAACACTCGCTGGAGAGCTTAAAGCAGTAGATGCATCAATAGACTGTCTGGGTAGAACATTTAAGTCTTTGTCAGAGCAGGAAGTCATTAATAGACTTACTAAAGACGCTGTGATAAAAAATTTATTCATTATAATTTTCATAAAATTCATTCATTTAGGGGTTTAGAAACTTAGTTGTAAACCAACAGTGATGTTCTTATTTTGAGGAACGATACCGGTAGCACCACCTACGAATTCTGGATCATAACCAGGGTAGTCAGTATAGGTCCAAAGGTTAGTTCCTTGAATATAGAATCTAGCCATTGACATTTTCCAACGCTGCATCAACTCTTTAGGGAAGTTATAAGCAAGCATCACTGTTCTCAAGCGGATATAATCTGCTTTAAATAAGTAATTCTGACCAGTGAAACGACCTGAACTTGCGAAGTCTGTATTTCCGTTAAATGGACGTGGAATATTGGTAATTTGACCAGGCTTAGTCCAACGTGCATCATAAATAGATTGTAATCCATTGAAAGCACGTCCACCAACTTCAGCCATAAAGTTAACCTGACCATCACTAACTGTACGGCCATATTCGTAGTTAAAGAAGAAAGAAGCTTCAAAGTTTTTGTAAGAGAAAGTATTCTCAAAACCACCATTGTAAACAGGGATGGTTTGACCTGATAAACGCTGATCAGCAGGAACCAATGGGTTATAAGTTAAACTACCATCAGCTTTATACCACATTGCACGACCTGTTGCAGGGTTAACACCCGCATAGTTCGCAACAAAGAAAGAACCCAATGGAGCACCTACACGGATAGCATTGTTCCCTGGTAATACCTGAAGTCCATCATACAAACCTGAGATAAAGTTCTTATTGTAAGCAAAAATGAAATTAGTTCTCCATTTAAATGCTTTATCAATGATTTTAAATCCAACAGTTGCTTCAATACCTTCGTTGGTTACTTCACCAACGTTGTCGGTAAATGAACCAAAACCAGTTGTTGCATAAAGTGAACGACCTAATAATAATTTACTGTTGATTCTTCTATATAGATCAACACTAGCAGTAATGCGGTCATTGAATAAACCAACATCAACTCCTAAGTTGTTCTCTGTTCTCAACTCCCAACGCAGGGTTGGACTAGCCAACTGACTGTAGAAAATACCTGGATTACCACCATATTGACGACCACCGCCAAATAATCCTAATGCATCAAAGTTACCAATCTGGTCGTTACCAGACTGACCCCATGAGTAACGTACTTTTAAGTTATTTAACCAATTTGAAGTTTTAGACATGAACTTTTCATTGGTCACGTTCCAACCAAATTGGAAAGAAGGGAAAGTAGCAAAACGGTTGTTAGAACCAAATCTTGAAGATCCATCACGACGAATTGATGCTACAAAACTGTATCGTCTATCATATTCATAGCTCACACGGCCAAAAATAGAGAATACACGGCTACCAGTCCAAAAACCAGTTGCGCCTAATGGAGTAGCAGCAGTATTGATGGTTCTGAAATCAGGAGTCGGGAAACCTTCAGCTGAAGCACCAATTTGCTCAAGAACGTCATTACGGTACTCTGTACCAGCAAGAGCAGAAACACTGTGTTTACCACCAAAAGTCTTATTGTAGTTTAATGTATGGAAAGTCAAGAAGTTGGTGTTCCAGTTAGAGTTGGCAGAACCTAAACCACGACGGTTTAAGTACTCATCCAAACGAGGATCACCATAAAATTCAGTTTGTACTAAACGATAGTCTAAACCAAATTTACCTTGGTAACGAAGTCCTTTTGCAATTTCATAGTTGATTGTAAAGCTACCTACCATTTGATTGGTTCTTTGCTTGTTTGTATTCAAAGCATTCACCGCAAGTGGATTGAAACTTAAGATACCTGCAACTGCCTGACCACTTCCTGGTAAACCGTACCAGCTTCCATCAGGGTTAGTGATTGGGTTATGAGGCAAGATAGTAGGACCAGCAAAAGCGATATTACCTAAGAAGGCTCCACCACCAGCTCCACCAAATGGTCCATTCTGGCTAATCGTACTCAAGCTAATTTGAGACTCAATCGAAAGTTTGCGACTTACTTTATGTGTTAATGAAGTTAACAAAGTACCACGCGTAAAATTAACAGGAGTAACAATTGCTTCAGTTGCATTATAAGAACCAGAAACATAATAAGTAGTCTTGTCATTACCGCCTCTTAACGACAAATTGGTTTGTCTTACAGTACCATTTTGCATACCTGCAGCTTGCCAATCATAATTGGTTAAGCCACGAATTTGATCGTCGGTAAAAGCTGTATTAATCCCAAGACCAGCAAGTGCATTGGCTCTTATCGCAGCCGCTGTTGCTCGTGGATTTGCATTCTGTAACGCCTCAATTCTTGCTTGAGTAATTTCAGAAATATTCAATACATCAAAAAACTTTAAAGGACTGGTCACACCAAACTGAGTGTTTACCATTACTTCATTTTTACCAGCTTTACCTTTTTTAGTAGTAATCAATACCACACCGTTACCACCTCTAGCACCATAGATAGATGTTGCAGCTGCATCTTTCAAGATTTCGAAAGACTCAATATCATCAGGGTTTAAGAAAGCAATTGGGTTAGTTTGTGTTTGAATATTAGTAGTAGTTCCATTGATTTGAATACCATCCACAACAAAAAGTGGTTGAGTACCTGCGTTAATAGATCCAGCACCACGAATCAAGATATTTACCGCACCACCTGGTACACCGTTGTTTGCATTTACTTGCACACCAGATGCTCTACCTTGTAATAAACGGTCAACAGAAGGAACAGGAATGTTCTCGATTTGCTTACCATCAATTCTTGATACAGCAGCATTCACTTCACGTTTCTTTTGCTGCTGGTAACCAGTAACAATTACTTCTTCCAAGTCATCAGCACTTGCTTTTAAAGTAACACTATAAGTATTGGATGCACCCAAACGAACTTCTTGTTTCACGAAGTTTACAGAAGTAATCACAAGTGTTTTACCTGTAGCGGGTACATTTAATGAAAAGGAACCGTCTGATTTGGTAGTAGTACCAACTTGCGTTCCCATAACTAATACAGATGCATTCGGAACTGGAGCTCCTTTGTCATCTAGTACTTTTCCTGTGATGGATTTGGTTTGGGCCAACAGAGATGTCAGCGACAGAACAAAAGCCATCATGAGCATAACGAGTTTTCTCATAAAGCAGTTTTTTTTTAATTTTCGGTCCTTGCAATATACTTAACTAACTCATAATCATTGTCAAATCCTTAAAAAATCTTTAAATCGAAAGCGAAAAATTTATAACCAATAGGAATAAAAATGAATTTGTTTAACGTAAAAATGCAAAAATTGTCGTTTTATTTAACTTTTTTGAGTTTATTGAGCACAAAAAAAGGACCCCTAAAAAGGGGTCCTTTTTTATTATCATTTTCAATTTAGTAGCCAGGATTCTGTGCACAAAGTGTGTTCACAAGTAATTCGGCAATCGAAATTGGCCAGATGTATTGATTCGCAGAAGGAGCAACAGCACCAACTACGCCTTTAGCAGGAAATGAAGAGCCAGTTCTTATTATATCTGAAGTACGGAAACCCTCCCCTAATAACTCAATTCTTCTTTCAGTTAAAATAAGGTTCACCAACTCGTCTTTAGTTGCAGGTGCAAAATCAGGAATGGTAGCATCAGAACGCTTACGAATAGCATTCAAAATGGCCAATGCACGAGCATCTACTGTAGTTCCAGCTGCATTTCTAGCAAGCGCTTCTGAAAGGTTAAGCATCACTTCAGCATATCTGATTACGGGGCTCCAATCCGCAGCGTTAGCTGGGTTTGGCCATTTTCTTAACCAAGTATGACCAGACGCAACTTGTAAAAATCCTCTACGTGCATCAGTAGATCTCCAATCAGCATTCGCAAAAATACCACCAGCATCTAAATTCAAGGAGAATTCAGCACCTCCGTTAGGAGCAGGGTTATAGTAATGTCCTAATCCATTTTGACCGCCTGGAGGATCTAATGCAGTAAATGGCATTGATAAGATCATTTCAGAATTGGTATAGTTAGCGTAAACATTTGCTACAGAAGGATTAAGCGCATTGGATACACCAGAACTTGCTTGCCAAGGAGCTGCATTCGGTACCATCTTATTTCCTTCGGTGATCACGTTGTTAAATTGACCCATGTTTAAGTAAACACGGGTTTTTAAAGCAATCGCAGTATTACGATGAGCGCGTACCACATTTCTTTCTGCATTACCATAAGTTAATGGCAAATCAGCTTCTGCTTCATTTAAATCCTTGATGATTTGCGCGTAAACTTCTGCTACTGTTGCCCTAGCACGATTGTTATCTCCACCAGATGTAGCAGGTGTTAAACGTAAAATCACGCCCGGTCTAGCACCATTACCATCAGTAAATGGACGTGCGTATAATTGCAATAACATAAAGTATGCACTTGCACGAACTACTTTAGCTTCAGCAATTAAATTACGTTTAAGTGTTGCACTAATTGGCGAGCCTTCTATTCCAGCGATTACAACATTGGTTCTGTTAATACAAGTGTAAGCCGCAGACCAAAAGTTTTGAACCTCATTTGCACTTGCCGTTAAATTAAACTGCCAAGTTAACCATGCAGTAACTGCGTTATTGGTTCTATTGATAAACTCTTCGCCTCTAACGTCTTGATAGACTTGATATCGCCCTGCATACATATTACCAGCTTTAAGCGCTGAATAAACGCCATTAACTTGCTGTACGCATCTTGACGAATCGCTAAAAGCAACAGCATCAGAAAGTGCAGTTTGTGGAATTGGTTCCAGTTTGTCTTTACTACAACCTACAAAGGCTGCAGCAATTAGTGAAAGGGATAATATTTTAAATTTCATATTCTTCAATTTTTAGTAATTAAAATCCAACATTGATTCCGAAATTGATGCTTCTTGCTTGTGGTACAGAGTTTCTGTCTACACTTGGGTTACCATTTCCATTACCATTTGAGGATATTTCAGGATCATAACCGCGATATCCAGTTAGGGTAAAGGCATTGAACACTTGGGCAAAAAAGCGGAAACTACTTATACCAGCCTTATCAGTTATACTTTTTGGTAAGCTATAACCAACAGTAATGTTTCTCAACTTAAGAAAATCTCCTTTTTCAATATTTTCGGAAATAACTACGCCAGAACCGTTGGAAATATTATCACCAAACACAACACGAGGAATATCAGTTTGATCCCCAGGTTTCTGCCATCTATTTAATACATCGGTAGTATTATTCCAGCTACGTTGATCTAACATACCTGCGCGAGTTCCATTATAAACATAGTTGCCACCTGAGAAGAAGAACAACATAGACACATCAAAACTTTTATAACGGAAAGTGTTTTCCCATCCACCTGTCCAAGTAGGTAAAGCTGGTCCAATCATCACACCATCATTTGCTTGATCAGCAACACGGGGTGCAACAGCTCCGTTAGAAAGTAAAGTCCAACGTTGTGCAACTGGAGCAGCATGGTTATACTGAACTTGAGTACCATCTCTATATAAAAATATTCTTTGTCCATTAGCTGGATTAACGCCAGCTGTTCTAACTGCATAGAAACTTCCAATAGATTGACCAACACGAATCATACTTGGACGCTCTAAGCCAGAAGTAGCAGGCTGAATATCAGCACCACCTGCTGCTAATGCAGTTACTTTATTATTTAAAGTGGTGATGTTAAAGCTTGAATTCCAAGTAAAGTCTTTGTTCTGAATCACTTTGTAATTCAATGTAAATTCAAGACCTTTATTGGTCATAGAACCAACGTTTTGAAGGATTGAGTTTCCAGGAATACCTCTTGAAGGTGCTTGAGGCTCAGCTAAAATTAGGTTATCAACATTATTCATGAAGTAAGTTGCTTCAACATTCATACGACCATTTAACAAACCAAATTCTAAGCCGATATCTGTTTTTTTACTTGTTTCCCAACGTAAGTCGCGGTTTCCTGCTTGAGAGAATGCCAATGATGGATTGGTACCATACAAGCCACTACCAAAGAAACTCCAAAAGGCAAAGTCACTAATACCTTGGTTATTACCTACAATACCATAGCTTGCTCTTAACTTGAAGTTGCTAAAAATTTTGTCTAAACCTGCTTTCTGAAAAAACTTTTCTTGACTTAATACCCAGCCTGCAGAAGCCCCCCAGAAATTACCATATTTATTTTCTGGAGAAAAAGCTGAAAATCCATCTCTACGCACATTTACAGAAAGTAAATACTTTTTATTATAGTCGTAATTAACTCGACCAAAGAAAGAGACCAAGTAATTTTCACTTAAGAAATTTCCTGCAGGTACAATAATATTGTATCCACCTTGGAATTCATTAAAAAATGGATCAGTTACACCTTGTCTTGTAGCACCCCATCCTTCTTGTGCAGTGTACTGTTGCTCATTTCCTACTAATGCAGAAAGATTGTGACTACCAAAACTCTTATTATAACTCAATACATTAGTCAAGTTCCACCTGCGATATGACTGACTTGTATTTGATGCGTTACCTCCATTTGCAACTCCATCACCATGAACTGGATTTTGGAATGATCTATTAATGGTAGTTAAATTGTCAATACCAAAAGTGGTTCTGAAATTTAACCCTTCTGCTAATTTAATATTGCCATAAATATTTGCAATAACACGATCAGATTCAGAAGTAAATCTGCTTAGATCTAATAAAGCCTGAGGGTTGGTAAATTGCAAAGCAGTTAAGTTTGCACCCTGACCAATTTGGTTAGAAGGTATATTTAAGTTATAGTTCCCGTTGTTTAAGAAAACTGGAACGTTGGGCGCTAAGTTGAAACCTAAACGACCAATACCCGAAGTTGCAAATGCCCCACCAGGTGTAGATCCTGAGTTAACACCAAAGTTATTTGTGTTAGCATATTGGAACTTACCTCCAATTGTTAGCCGATCATTTACTTTGTGTTCTAAACTCATTGTGGCATTCAAACGTTTGAAATCATTTTGACGAATCATACCCTCTTGATTGGTGTATGAAGCCGAAAAGAAATAACTGGTTTTTTCATTAGCGCCAGATATACTTAAATTCTGATTTTGTGAAACACCTGTTCTATAGATAACATCATACCAATTTGTACTAACTGGATTGCCATTATTATCTAAATAGGGATAAAATCCTCTAGTTGTTCCATTAGGAGGGGTACCTGCATTTGTAAGACCTTCGTTTTTGATTTCTTCATATTGACGGCCATTCAAAACAGGAATAAGATTAAAAGGCTTAGTAGAACCCAACCAAGCATCATAACTAACTTTAGCGCGTCCTTGTTTTCCTTTTTTGGTAGTAATTAATAAAACACCAGCAGAAGCTCTAGATCCATAAATCGCACTTGCAGCAGCGTCTTTCAAGATATCAACACTTTCAATATCCGCTGGGTTTATATCTCCCAATGGGTTATTCGAAGGTCCATTACCTACATCACCAGTAAAAGTTGGAATCCCATCAATAACTACTAACGGGAAAGAACTTAAGCTAATAGAATTCACCCCGCGAATTCTAATAACAGGTGGGTTATTTACAACTCCGTTAGGAATAGTAATATTTACCCCTGCAGCACGACCAGATAGTGCTTGATCAAAACTCTGAACAGGTTGATCTCTTACTTTATCACCATTGATAGTTGAAATATTACCTGTTAGGTCTCTTTTCTTAACAGTACCATATCCTACTACTACCACTTCATCAAGCGATTTGTCTTCAGATTTTAATTTTACCATTAAATTAGTACCTGTAACAGTTATGTCCTGATTATCAAATCCAACGTATGAAAAACGAAGGCTTTTTGACTTACTAGGTAATTGGATTGAAAAAGCACCTGTAGCATCAGTGACACTTTTTGTATCTGCACCTATTGCAGATACTGTAACGCCGCTTAAGGGCACGCCTTTTTCATCAGTAACCTTACCGGTAACTGTTCGAGCAGTTTGAGCGTATGCCTGTGTTAAAAAACATAGGGCAAACGTCAAGAGAACTACTAATTTTCTCATGAGCATTAATTTTGGTTAAAAAAGATTCAGTTTAAAGGCAATAAATTTAACATTTTTGCTGCATATAAAATAACTTAAAAATATAACTCAAGGTTATACGCAGTTATTATTTCACTGAAACTTGCTTAATCAAAACTGGCAAAAGGATTAAATTTGTGATTGTACCAACCACCAATGTTAAAGATGTGAGCCACCCCAAGGCTTTAGTTCCACCGAAATCACTAAAACTAAAAATGATAAAGCCTGCAATCAAAACCAGCGAAGTATAGATAATGCTGATTCCGGTATGCCTTATTGTTTGTACTAGCGTAGGGTTAACTTGATTATTATGAGCGGGGAGCTCTTGTTTGTAATTGATTAAAAAACGAATGGTCACGTCAATCACAATACCCAATGCCACACTAAACACCAATACGGTAGAAGGTTTTAATGCAATGCCAGCCCAACCCATGACCCCTGCTGTAACAATTAATGGAATTAAATTAGGAATAAGTGAACTGACTAGTATTCGCATCGATTTAAACAAGTAAAGCATACAAAGCGTAATCAGTAAGAAAGCCCAAAAAATACTTTCTTTTAATCCATTGATGATAAAGCTAGACCCTTCTAAAAAACTTACACTACTTCCTGTAAAACTCACTTTATAGTTTGACGTATCAAAAACTTGATTGGCCCTTGTTTCAAATGCAGTCAATAATTCAGGCAATTTAGCACTACCAACATCTTTCATGTTCACACTAATTCTTGCCTTCTGTTTATTACTATCAATAAAATTATTAATCAGTCTATTAAAAGCACCTGAGCCATCACTTTTACCACTACTGTCTTTTTTAGCTTTTAAATACGGTCCTATAAAAGCAAGATCACTCTCGTATGGAATTGCGTAACTTAAAGAATCCCCATCATAGAATGCTTGCTTTGCAAACTTCAAGCCTTCAACAAATGATAGAGGCCTTGCAGTATATTCAGAAGAATCTAAATAAGCAGAGAACTCATCTATTGCGGCGATTGGTTTAACGGAACGCATCAAACCATTTTTCTTTTTGGTATCTACAATAATTTCCAGCGGCATCACTCCCCCAAAATTGTCTTCAAACCATTTAAGGTCGGTATAAATTTTATCCGCTTTTGGCAAATCATCTACAATAAATCCTTCGCTTTTAATTCTAAAAATTCCGATAATGGAAATAACCGTTACAATGATTGTAACCATATAAACCATCCTAGTATGATGAAAAGTCCAACGTTCAATTTTAACTAGAATGGATGCTAAAAATGCATTATCTAAATATTTTGTGTGCTTAGTTTTTGGAGCAGGTAAAAAACTAAGTACCGGCGGAATAAAAAACAGGGAGATAAAAAACAACAACAAAATATTAATCCCCGCTACTGCACCAAACTCTTTTAACAACTGACTTTTGGTTAATGCAAACACCGCAAACCCAATAGCAGCAGCAATATTGCAGAATAAAGTAACAATACCCATTCTTCCTACCATGGTAACCAATGCTTCTTCTTTGTTTCCTTTTTCTTTATAAGCAGTATGGTACTTATTTAAAAAATAAATACAATTAGGTATTCCAATTACAACAACCAAAGGTGGAATTAAAGCAGTTAGCAAAGTGATTTTATAGCCAAATAATACAAGGGTTCCTACACTCCAAATCACCCCCATACCAACAACCAACAAACTCATGATGGTTGCACTAACAGACCGGAAAAAAATAAATAAAGTGATTGCAGAAAGCGCCAATGATCCAATTAAAAACCAATTCATTTCGTCTTTAATTCTATCGCCAATAACGGTTCTGATAAATGGCAATCCGCTAATTTGCAATTCTGACTTTGTATTCGACTCAAAAATACCAGTCTCCTTCAAAATATTATTTACAATTACCGTTCTGTATTTGCTGTTAATGGAATCTTTATTTACCGTAACACCCAATAAATAGGCTTTCTTTTCAGGATTATGTAAAAGGGTTCGATAGAAGGGCAAATTTTCAAAAGTAGATTTTGCCGAATCTAAATCAGCCTGATTTGCGTAAGGAGGATTAAAAATTTTCTGTGGAACTAATTGTTGATTTTCTACATCATTCAACAGCGTTACAGCATCAGGTACACTCAACACTTCATTTACACCAGGCACTTTTTTTAATCGTTGACTCAATGCATATACTTCATTAAAAAAGTCTTTCTCATAAAAACGATTGGATTGAATCCCAATCACAACAGTATTTCCATCATTACCAAATTGCTTCAGAAAATCTTGGTATGCAATAAATTTTGGATTATCAGTTGGCAAGGCTCTGGTAAAATCATAACTCAATTGAACCTTAGAAGCCTGCCAAGCCATGAAAGCCGTTGCAACAAACAAAGCAAATAATAAACTGATTCTGAAACGTAAGATGGTTTTCCCTGCCTTATACCACATGCAAATGAGTTGAATGAGGTGCAAAGAAACAAAAAACAAAGGAAGAAGGGGAATATTACATTACAAAGTAATATGAAATAGCCTGACAAAGCGCTCCCGCAAAAAGTCCTGTATACACTTCCTTCAAAGTATGTTCATTTAAAATCAATCGGGCTGTACAAATAAAGCCAGCAATTAATACCGCTAAACTAATTGCAATTCCATCTAAATTTTGATAATGCATTGAAGTGAGGATTATAGCCGCCGCAAATCCACCCACTCCCATTGCATGCATACTAATTTTATAGTTATTATTAGCCAATAGTCCAGCCACAGAGCTCATAAAAATCCCCGTATAAAAGAACTTCAAGACAGCAGGCTGATCAGGAAAATTACGGCTCAAATAATGCATCCACCAATAAAAAAACATGGTAATAATATATGGCACGATGCGTTCTTTTTGGGTACGCAAAAAAATGCCCTCACTAAACTTAAGTCGCCATAAAAGAAATACTGCAAAAGCAGGAAAAAAGGCCGTCATCCAAAAAACACCAAATAACCTCAATTTCAATTGCCAATCGGTAATACCTGCAAACTCAAAAGAGTAATACTGCATGAGGTATAAAAAAAAGTAGGTTGGTATAAAGAGTGGATGAAAAAGATAGGAAAATAACTTAGCAAATCCTTTAACAACTGCAGGCCAACTTGGGTTATCGTAGGATGCATTGATTGGCTCCTGTTGTTTATTAAAGGGATTATTAATAGACTCTGATGTCATTTAAAAAAATTAAAGTTCTTTACGCAATCTGGCAACAGGTACATTCAACTGTTCTCTGTATTTAGCTACCGTTCTACGAGCAATATTGTATCCTTTTTCCTGCAGCATTTCCGTCAGGACCTCATCGCTTAAAGGCTTGTGTTTGTCTTCAGATTCAATCATATCACTCAAAATCTTTTTCACTTCACGTGTACTAACTTCTTCCCCACTCTCTGTACTTAAAGATTCACTAAAAAAGAATTTAAGTCGATAAGTTCCAAATTCAGTTTGTACAAATTTACTATTCGCTACTCTACTAACTGTTGAAATATCTAATCCAGTAAGTTCAGCTATATCCTTCAATATCATAGGGCGCATCGTTGTTTCGTCACCAGTCAAAAAAAACTCCTGCTGGTGTTTCATAATGGCTCCCATAGTTCCAATCAAAGTATCTTGCCTTTGTTTAATCATATCAATAAACCATTTGGCAGAATCTATTTTTTGCTTAATGAAAAGGACCGCTTCTTTTTGACGTTTATCTTTTTTACTTCCTTTCTCATAATCCTTTAACATATCTCTATACCCTTCACTTACCCGTAAGTCTGGAGCATTTTTCGCATTCAATGTTAATTCTAGTAACCCATTGTTATTGATTACAAAAAAATCAGGAACAATGTAATTCTCTGCTTGATTCATTTCGCCCAAATTGCCTCCTGGCTTGGGATTCAGTTTGATGATTTGACCAATCACATCCTTCAACTGTTCGTCGGTCAGTCCTAAACTTTTTTGAATTTTTTCGTAATGCTTCTTAGTAAACTCTTCAAAATATTTAGTGAGAATTTGAGCAGCTAATTCAACACTTTTGCCCTCATCAGTTTTTCGTTTCAGCTGTAACAACAAACACTCTTTTAAATCTCTAGCTGCAATTCCAGCAGGATCAAATTGTTGAATTTGTAAAATGATGGCTTCAATTTCTTTTTCTTCTACTATTAAACTTTGCCTAAATGCCAAATCATCCGAAATAGAACTTAATTCTCTTCGCAAGTATCCATCATCGTCTAAACTACCTACAATTTGCTCTGCAATTTTATAACTACGTTCATCTAATTCAAGCATACCCAGCTGGTTCAAGACCAACTCATGAAAACTAGTTTCTAATTTAATGGGAATAACTTTTTGATCATCCATTTCTGGATAATTATCATCCTTCGTTTTATAGTCTGCTATTTCGCCGTCATCATCTACCACATACTCGCTAATATCAACGCTATCATAATCGTCTTCGCTACCATCGGGATCTGAATCGTCTTCACCCATTCCGTCAAATTCATCTTTTAACTCATCTGTGTATTCATCTTCATGACCTTCATCACCTTGTTCTAAAGCAGGATTCTCTTCTAACTCTTCTTTAATGCGCTCCTCTAAGTTGGCAGTAGGCACTTGTAATAGCTTCATTAACTGAATCTGCTGAGGAGACAGTTTCTGCAATAATTTTTGTTGTAAAGATTGACCGAGTGACATCCATTAAAATATTACGCTGTAAATTTACATAGTTTTAATACCATAAGATGCTTAAAAGGATTTGTTTGTTTGTGAATTTATACCTAACAATAGTGCTTTCTGCTAATGCACAATCAAAATTTATCACTGAATCAGCTGACTTATCTAAATATTTTAAACCATCTTCTGCATCCTCTACCTTTCAAGAAAAGTTAGATAGTTTAAAACAACGTCCCGTTAAAATTTTGCCATCAGACCATTATGTGAAGGGATTGGGATTCTTTTGCAAAAAAGAATTACAGCTAGAAAAAGCAACGAAAATTCCTTTCAGGTTTAGATTAGGCAGTATAGAGTATACCGATCAATTAGAAGGCAAAAGGCCTAAACATCCTTAGTATAGCTACTCAATAGTTGTTTAACCGACTCTTGATCTTCGGGATTCAAGTTTTTCATCAAAATAAACTCACGGAAACTATTGGCTTGAAAGATAGATACACCTTCATTTTCAAACTTAATTCTTTCTATTTCTTGCCACTGAATTCGAATAGGTTGGTGCATGTTTTCATAACACCATTCAATCCCATTATCGTCAATACTCAAATAAGCTTTGATATTTTTCCTTGAACCCAGAAAACCCAATATAGCAGCAATGGCAAAACCAATGGCAATAAATAAATCTAACTGTTTGCGCGTTTGATACCAAGCAATGCCTTTTGCAATTGCCAAAATTGGCCATAGAAACAAAAGCAGTTTACTTGTTTGAAGTGCTTTAAAATAAAATGTTTGCATAAACAGATTAAGCAAGTACTTTCTTAATTACTTCAACCATTTTAGTGCCCTTCTCATGAATTTGCTCTTCTGTCCAAACAAGACTAATCGCTGTAGAAATACATCTACTCATTATTGCATCGCTCTCTGCAAAAACAGTTGATTTAAGTTTGATCAATGCAGCTTCTTGCTCAGGGCTAATTCGGCTTAAGGTAGTTGCATTTTTTAAATGATCCCATTTGCTGATATAATGCCAATTATTTGCAAACCAATAAAAATTACCCGCTAAAATTCCTTGTGCTTTCATTTCAGCAACTACTGCTTGTGTTTGTTCTGCAGTTGGCAAGAACCAGCTCAAAAAACTACAGCTATCTTCGCCTCCTTCAGGCACTCTTCTAAAACTAACTTCAGGTATCTGCTCCAAATAGGTTCTAAGTGCCTTGTTGTTTTTTTTCTGTAATGCTAGAAATGTGTTCAACTTTTTAATTTGAGCAAGTCCTACAGCAGCATGCAATTCGCTGATTCGAAAATTATATCCAATAAATGGATGGAGGTCAGCCCCTCTGTCTACCCCTAAATGGTCATGGCCATGATCTGTATAACCGTCTGATTTAGTATAAACAGCTTTATCATTCGTCATCACTACTCCCCCCTCAGCACAAGTAATCATTTTTACAAAATCAAAACTGAATGTACCAGCATGACCAATGGTACCCAAAGCTTTCCCCTTATAAGTACCTCCAATACTTTGACAAGCATCTTCTAACAAAATCAACTGGTGTTCTGCGCAAATGGCTGAAAGCGCGTCTAAATCTGCCATACTACCACACATATGAACTGGCATCACACATTTTGTTTTTGCTGTAATCGCATTTTTAACAGCATCCGGACGCAGGGTGAGCGTATCATCTACATCTACCAAAACAGGTATTGCACCAACGCTTAAAACAGCTTCAAAACTGGCAACAAAAGTAAAAGATGGCATGATCACTTCATCCCCAACGCCAATGCCTAATGCAAGCATAGCAGTAGTTAAGGCTGCGGTTCCTGAAGAAGTGAGTTGAGCATATTGGCAACCAAATGTTTCAGTAATTGCTTTCTCTAGTTCTTGTGCTTTCCAAATACCTTTCCTTGGGCCATCAAATCCATACCGCATCAAAATACCAGTTTCAAGTACATCATTTACTTCTTTTCTTTCTTCGGCACCAAAAAGTTCAAAACCAGGCATATTCTAACATTTTATTGGTTAAATCAGCTAGCAAAGCTATAGAATCCATTCCTAAATTTGCACTATGAAACCAATACTCTTTTATTGTTACGACGCCTATTGTGGGTGGTGTTATGGATTTAGCCCAATAATGACCCAAATAGCTAATCAATATCCGCATCTTCAAATAGAAGTACTATCCGGAGGAATGATTTTACCAGAAGAGCCCGTTCATATAAGTGCTACAGCTGGGTATATTCAATCGGCCTATAAAACGGTTGAAGAGTATGCTGGCGTTACTTTTGGACCCGATTATCTTTGGCATATCAATAATCCAGACCTCAGCGATTGGTATCCCAACTCTGAAAAACCAGCTATTGCTTTATCCATTTTCAAAGAGATTTATCCTGAGAAGCAAGTTGAGTTTGCTTCAGATTTGCAAAAAGCATTACACTTTGAAGGAAGAGACCTAACAGACGACGAAGCCTACAAACATTTGCTAGAAAAATACAGCATTCAGCCCGAACTTTTTTACGAAAGGCTTAAAAGCGAGGAATACAAGGAAAAAGCCAATTATGAGTTTGCATTGGTGAAACAATTGCAAGTTACTGGCTATCCCTGTGTATTATTACAAGAGTCTGAAACCAAATTCCATTTATTGGCAAGAGGGTACACTCCTTATGCCGATCTAAAAGCTAGATTAGATAGGGCTTTAGAATCAATTCAATAAACGGATGCTTCTCCAAAACAATTTCCTTTACTTTGCACCTCAATAAATGAACTATGGAATACAATAAATTGATATCGGTTACTGGAATGAGCGGCTTATTCGAAATGTTGAGCAGCAAGAATGATGGCGCTATTGTTAAGTCGCTAGAAGACAATACCACAAAGTTTGTAAGCAGTAGAATACATAATTTTTCACACCTTGAAAGCATAGAAGTTTACACGATTAGAGAGAATGTAAACCTAGCCGAGGTTTTCAAAGCTATGGAAACCAGCACTGAATCATTGCCATCTGAAAAAGACCCTGCTGCCGTAAAAGCCTATTTTCAAAAAGTTTATCCCGATATGGACTTTGATCGTGTATATGCCAGTGACATGAAAAAAATGATTAAATGGTTTGGTGTATTAAAAGCCAATAATATTGCTGTTGAATTAACAGAAGCACCCGAAGAAGGAGAATAAACCATACCATTTCATACCTTGTGAAGCTATTAAACAGGTTGTATGAAAAAGTGGTTATTAATTCTTTCAATTCTTGTAGTTGGTAATACTGCAATATTGGCTCAGCGTTTTTACGAAGAAACACCAGAAGCCATTAAGTGGGTCAACAAGAAATTTAACAAACTAAATAAAGACCAGCGCATAGCGCAGTTAATGATTATTAGGGCTCACAGTAACTTGGGGCCCGATCATGTTGAAAAAGTTTCCGAGATCATCCGTAAATACAATGTGGGTGGTCTCTGTTTTTTTCAGGGGGGGCCTGTAAGGCAAGCAATGCTAACAAACCGCTATCAATCTTTAGCCAAAACACCACTAATGATTAGTATTGATGGCGAGTGGGGCTTAGGCATGCGACTAGACAGCGTTATTAATTTCCCAAGGCAATTAATGATGGGAGCTGTTAACAATGCCGAATTAATTTATGAATTTGGAAAGGCAGTAGGAGACCAATGTAAAAGATTAGGCATTCAAGTAAACTATGCTCCTGATATAGACATCAATAACAATCCAATGAACCCGGTTATTAACGACCGAAGTTTTGGAGAAGATAAATTCAAAGTGGCATTATATGGTACCGCATATATGCAGGGCATGCAAGACATGGGCGTTATGGCAACAGGGAAGCACTTTCCAGGCCACGGAGATGTTGCAGTAGATAGCCATTATGATTTACCAGTTATAAACAAATCAAGGGCTCAGTTAGATGAGTTAGAACTTTACCCTTTTAGAGCTTTAATTAAAGCAGGTTTAGGTAGCATGATGACTGCGCATTTGTTCATACCCGCTATTGACACAACAGCAAATTTAGCAGCAACCCTTTCTAAAAAAAGCATTACCGATTTATTGAGAAATGAATTAGGATTTAAGGGGCTTAGCTTTACCGATGCTTTAGAAATGAAAGGGATTACGAAGTATTTTCCATCTGGTGAAGCTTCTGTAGCAGCATTGATTGCAGGCAACGATATGCTTTGCTTACCAGAAGATATCCCTGGAACCATTGCTGCCATTAGATTAGCAATTGATAATGGAAGATTAAGCTGGGAGTCAATAGACGCTCGAGTTAAAAAAATATTATTAGCTAAGTATCACTTGGGGCTCAATAAATTAAAACCCATTGATACTACTAATTTAGTAAACGATCTAAACGTTCAAACCAATCGAATTAGAACCTTACTTAGCAAGCATGCAATTACACTATTAAAGAAAGAAAACAACCAAATCTTTCCAGTAAAAAAAGGACAACGTATTGCGTATATCGCAATTGGGGCACCTGGTGAAAATGCAATCAGTACACAGCTAAAAAATAATTATAATGCAACTGTTTTTTTGTTTGGATCAAGGTCAACAATTGGCAAACAATTGATGGATGACCAATTGGCTAATAATATTCCAGCAG
Organism: Sediminibacterium sp. FEMGT703S; assembly: GCA_002786355.1. Classification (GTDB taxonomy): domain Bacteria; phylum Bacteroidota; class Bacteroidia; order Chitinophagales; family Chitinophagaceae; genus Sediminibacterium. The sequence continues at coordinate 7,262 of PGCO01000008.1, read as the reverse complement.
AGAAAGCAGATAGTAGTTCAGCCAATGCATTAATTAAAAAAATAAAAACATCTGGTTACGATTTAGTGATTGTTGGAATGCATAATTACAGCAGAAGGCCAGCAAAGAATTTTGGGTTGAGCAACGCCTCCGTTTATTTATTAAATGCATTAGAATCGTTCAATACCCTCACTTTGTATTTTGGTAATCCGTATGCAATGGCTAATTCAAATAATCCATCCAACTTATTGGCATGCTATGAAGACGATGAAATTACCCAAGAAGCTGTATACGATGTTTTAGTTGGTCGCAATGAGCCGAAAGGAATTTTACCAGTAACCGTCACACCTACGCTCACCTATGGCACTTCAATTAACTATAACAGTTATTTTCCTAAAGTACAAGCATGGGAAGCTGGTTTAGATGCAAACAAACTAAATAAAATAGACTCTATTGCCAATGATGCAGTTGAAAAAGGGGCAGTGCCAGGCTGTGTGGTATTAGTTGCTAGAAAAGGTAAAGTTGCCTATCACAAATCATTTGGGTATACCAATTTAGATAAGAAAGAGCCAATCAATCCATCTATGATTTATGACTTAGCATCAGTAACAAAAATATCTGCAACTACTGTGTCTATAATGAAATTGGTTGAAGAGGGAAAGGTTGATTTGGAAAAAACATTAGGTGATTATTTAGACTGGACAAAAAAATCGGATAAGGCCAATTTGAAATTGAAAGATATTTTACTACACGAAGCTGGGCTTAAATCATTTATTACTTTTTATAAAGAATTATTAGACAGCACCACTGGAAAACCTTTACCAGCCTACTTCAGAGAAAGCCCTGTAGCTGGATTTTCCGTTCGTGTAGCCGAAAATATTTACTTAAGAAACGATTGGCAAGACACCATTTTCCAAAGGATTCTAACTAGTCCATTAACAGCTTCAGGACAGTATATTTATAGTGATAATGATTTTATTTTTCTCGCGAAAATAGTTGAAACGGTAACTGGAAAAAATATTCACGATTACAGTAAAGAAATATTTTATAACCCGCTTGCAATGACCACAACCGGGTTTATACCAAGAAAATACTTCCCTTTAAATTCATTAGTGCCCACTGAAGAAGAAAAGCACTTTAGACAGCAAATGATGCGTGGTGACGTGCATGATGAGGGAGCTTCTTTATTTGGTGGAATAGCAGGTCATGCTGGTTTATTTAGTAATGCGTATGATTTAGCACAACTATATCAAATGCTTTTAAATGGAGGCAGCATCAATGGTCAAGCATTTTTGAAAAAAGAAACTATCCAACAATTTACCGCTTACAATAGCGCAACAAGCCGAAGGGGTCTTGGCTTTGATAAACCTGAAAAAGACAATTTAAGCAGAAAAGACCCCTACCCTTCAAAATCGGTATCACTAAATACTTTTGGACATACTGGGTTTACTGGTACTTGTGTTTGGGTAGATCCAGACAATGAATTAATCTATATTTTCTTGTCAAATAGGGTAACCCCTACTAGAAATAATACCCTTTTTGGAAAAATGAATGTGCGTCCAAATATCCAGGAGGCCATTTATCAGGCTATTATCAATTAACATCATATTTATGGGTGAATACCGCAGTAAGAATTAACTTCAGTGTATAATTTTTTATTTATGAAAAGCGGTATTCACTCTTTTTTATTGATTGGAATCAGCAGCTTACTACTGATTTCTTGTTCTAATAATGCACCAAAGGAAACCAAGTTGATTCCAAAGGAAGCTATGGTTGTAGTAAGTTTTGATCCCAACGCATTAAAAGAAAAATTACAAAATGGGGGAATAAGTTTTGATAGTATTTTAGCCAAAGGCTTTCAGAAAGATTCAACCAATCTAGAAGACCAACAAAAAGTAGCAGACTTTAGAAATAATTCCGGAATTAATTGGGAAGAAAAATTTCACTTTTTCAACTACCCCAAAAAAGGAAACGGCAATATTAATATCATGAGCTTGCTGTTTAGCATTTCGGACACTGTTGTGTTTAATCAATATCTTTCTAAATTAAAATGGCAAGATAAAAAGCCAGTTTCTAAAGAAAAAGATTTTCAATATCTCCCATTAAGTGATAATAACTTTCTTGCGTGGAACAAAGAGCATGCTTTGGTGATGATTTATGAAAACAAAGTGACTCCTTATTATGATACTGTAAATATGCGCTTTGTTATTCCTGAAAAGAAAGACTCAAAAAAAGATGTTTTAGAAGAACTTACCCGCCTTTTTACTCAAAAAGAATCCGCTTCAATGGCTTCTGTTAAAGAGTTCGGCAAAATGTTTAAAACCAAGGCAGAGGGCTATTTGTTTGCCAGCTCTGGCGGCACTTTAGCAGCATTAAGTGGTATGCCTTTGCAATTACCAAAATTAGAGGAGCTAGTAAGTAATAATTATACAGCTGCAACTTTAGCTTTTGAAGATGGCAAAATTGTTGCGAAATCTGTTACCCATACGAACCCTTTACTAAGCAGTATTCTAAAAAAGTATGCTGGACCAACTGTGAATACAGATTTAATCAAAACTTTTCCATCTCAAAATATCAATGCAATTGTGATGGCTTCTTTTAACCCAGCCATATTTGGTGGCGTACTAAAAGAGTTAGAAGTAGAAGGATTTGTAAATGAATTTTTAAACAAATCAGGTGTTTCTGCTGCTGAATTATATGGAGCCATCAAGGGCGATATTGCAGTTGTTGTTTCCGATTTAGGAATTGGGATGACCGAGCCTCAAACAAGAAAAGATGAGCTTTCATTAGTCGTTAAAAAACCTATAGGCAAATTAATTATTAATATCCCAGCAGGAAAGCCAGAAAATTTTAAAAAGCTATTAGGTAAAATTGCTGAACGTGGTTTTATTGTAAAAAATGGAACTGATTATAAATCAGGGGATTTGTTTGGGCAAATGGGTATATATATGGTTGCCAATGAAAGTGGATTAATCATTGCGAGTGATTCAGTCACTTATTCCCAGTATAAACTAAATAATGCTAAAGCAACAATCAACAATGAGGCCTTAAATTATTTTAAAGGCAAATCAACTGTATTATATATTGATATTGCAAATACCTTAAATGGTTTTGGCAAAGATTCTTCTGATGGTTATTATAATTCATTAAATACTGCAAGAAATACCATTAAAGACATCATGGGAAGCTCTGAAAACTTTTCTGATAATAGCATTACTTCTATCTTAGAAATTAATATGCAAGACCAAAAACAAAATAGTTTGGTTACACTTGTGAGTTTGTTTACCAATATAGCTGTAGACACGAGAGCTGTTGCAAGAAGAGAAAAAGAAATGGAAGAAAAATTATTTCCATCGGGCATTCCTACGGTTATAAGAGCCAACTAATGATTTTTGAATTAAATAAAGTTATTCCATCAATTATAGCCGACAGGCCATCAGTAGAATTATCTGATGTCTGGGGTAAACATATCATATGGAAAAAGGGGCAGTTTGTAAAAATAACTGCTCCTAGCGGTACAGGGAAAACTACTTTAGTTCATATCCTCTATGGATTAAGGAAGGATTATATTGGCGATATATCATATGATGGGAAAAATATCCTACAACTTAACCCAAATGAATTAGCGCAAATAAGACAACAACACTGGAGTATTGTTTTTCAAGATTTACGCCTGTTTTCTTCTTTAACAGCAAGAGAAAATATTGAACTAAAAAGAGTTTTATATAATCCAATTATAACAGAAGAACAGTTAAGTGAAATGGCAAATCAGCTGGGCATTCAATCGATATTAAACCAGCCAGCAACAAAATGCAGTTATGGTGAACAACAGCGTATAGGCATTCTAAGAGCGCTCATGCAGCCCTTTGATTTTTTGATTATGGATGAGCCTTTCAGTCATTTGGACAATGCAAATAAAAAAATTGCAGCTGCACTAATCAGCGCAGAATGCAAAAGACGGAATGCCGGTATAATTATTACAGATCTAGATAAGGATGATCATTTTGACTATCACATAAGTTTAAACTTATAAGCTTTGTTAAACCTACTTTTAAGAAAATTAATTCGGAATCATTCGGGAAATATTCGAATGGCAACTGCTCGATTAGGATTGGCTGTTGCTGTTTTCTTATTACTAACGGCTGTACAAATTCAAACCAACTATCATTTTCTATTAAAGAGTCCAAACAATAAGGACAGCATTGCAGATTTTCTTGTTATTAATAAACTGTTAGACAATGACAATTTAGGCAACACCCAATTAGACCAAGAGTTGATTGATGAGATAGCTAAACAACCATTTACTGAATCAGTTGGCCTTTTAAGCCCGAGTAGATTCAAGGCAAGCATACAAAGCATTAGTAACCAATTTCCATTTTATACAGATATTTCCTTTGAGAGTGTTCCAAGTAATTTTATTGATTTAAAAAATATCGATTTTACCTGGAATCCAACAGCCAATTTTGTTCCGGTGATTGTGCCGAATATGTTTTTGGACATTTATAATTTTCAATTTTCGTTATCACAAGATTTGCCGCAGCTTACTCCAGCTATCGTAAAAATGATTGTCTTCAAGTTGACCGTTTACGGAAAAAATGGTCCAATTAGTTTTAATGCAAAAATTGTAGGATTAAGTGATAGAATTTCCTCAATGCTGGTTCCCACTGAATTTATCCAATGGGGAAATAACTATGCGGAAAAAAAATCAGACAATACTGTATCAAGGTTAGTATTAAAAACAAATGATCCTTCAAATCCAGCAATTGCTACATTCCTTAAGCAGAAAAATCTAAGTACTAATACAGAAAAATTAAGATATAGTAAGTATAGAAAAGTAATAGATACTGTTGTTGCAATTTCAGGCTTGGCTGGTGGCATTATGCTTATTTTTGCACTGATTATTTTCACCCTATTTGTCCAACTAACCATTGCTAATTGTAAACAAGAAATAATCTTATTAATCACACTGGGTGCTACACCCAATCAATTATCGAAATTTCTACTCAAGCAATTTTATCCCGGGAATCTGCTAAGTATTTCAATTGCTACAATTTTGGTTATGATACTTCAATGGGGATTAACAATTGTACTTGAGCAGCAAATGATTCATCTACCGGTATTCATCTCATGGTATACTTTATTTACTGCCTTTTTGCTTGCAGTTTTATTATGGTTTGTAACAAATAAAGCTATTCAAAAACATATTGATTCTTAGGCTTGAAGAATTTCTTTGACCATTTCTAAAGAAAGTGGTTTTGTAATATAATCTATTACCATTGGGTATTTCCGAGCTTTGTCTCTATCAAAAGTGTCGATAGAAGAGGAAAGTACAATTACTTTTGATTGTATTTGAAATTGATGATACTGTGCTAAAAATTCCCAGCCACTACTAAAAGGAAAATTTACATCAAGCAAAATTAATACGTCTAAAGAAGGCTTCATATTTTTTAGAAAAGAGGCTGCAGCTGCTATATCAGTAAACACAATTACTTTAACAGAAGGACTAATCATTTGAATAAAGCGTTTATTAATCAAATTGGTTAATGAATCATCATCAATTAAAATGATTGTTTTGTACTGATTGTCTCTTTTATAAAAATCAAAGTACCCATCTTTTTGATTAAAAGAAAGTTTGTGATTGATTTTAAAGATGGTACTGTTAATAATTTGAATAGATTGTTTAGAAGCAGCAAGCATTTCATTTCTTTCAACTTCGCTTAACACAGAATAATCAAGCATTTGAATGATGGACTGAATTTTGGCATATTCGTGTCTTAATTCATGCGAAGTAATAAAAGATAATTCCCTAAAAGTTTTATCATTCTTTTTTTGTTGTTGTTCAAACCAAAGTAAATCAGTTACATCTGTTAAGATTCCCATGATAAGTTTTTCGGTCAGAACATCTTGAAGTATGGTGCAGCGTATATTGAATACTTTAGAAACTTCACTATCACAAAAGAAGCGAATATTTTCTCCGTCGGGATTCATTGTATTGGGATCAACAGAAGAATAAAGCAATTTTTCAAGTAAGTGTTTATCATCATTGTGGACGATAGAAAACAAATGTGAAAATTCAATGGAGGTATCAAAGTCAATTGTTGCAGGGAATAGTTTTGAAAAATGCTCATTAAAATAAATGAATTCATGATTCTCTTGCTTGGCAAGGAAGAGGCAATTTGGGGATAACGAAAAAAAGCGTTTTAATGCGGCATAAAACAAATTATCACTTAATGAAAATGGATTTGAACTAGACATACCGCTAAAATGGATGATATAATTGCAGCAATCTGCGTAAATGAACGCATCGCCATAGTAAAGATTGGTCTGATCGCTTTAAAATGCTGTGGTGATTATATATTTCGTTAGCGTGATTTAACCCTATTTTTTGTAGTGGTAAATTTATGTGCTTGATTTTCAATTTATTAAGAATTAGATTATATTTATATGCTTTAGTTGGATAAGAATTGTATTAATAGTTGATTTAATTTACAGTCACAATCCAAATTTAAATCACTAATTATGAAAAATCTAATCTCGAAACGCTTTTTAGCCCTGGGAGTTGTTGTATCACTTAGTTTGACTGCATGTCAGAAGGCAGAGACCGAATCCAATCCTTTACAGTCTAGTAGTACAGATCCTGAAATGAATATTGTTGGTTCAGCAAGAAATACAAGAAGTTCTATTAAAGGTCTTATTTCAGAAAGCGCTGCAACCAGAATGCAGGAGACTTACAAGAAAAATTACCAAGGAAAGAATTACACAGAATATGTTGTTTTTGATCTTGACGATATGGAACAATATATCAAGGAAATTAAAAAGAAGTACAAGTCTGATAAAGTTTATGTGTATTTTGGCCAGTATGATAATGTAACAGCTCCAAAACCTGAGTACAATGGAAGAGTTTCTGTATTCTTCTTAGGCAATAACAAAATAACTAGTAGTGGCAATATCAGAAGCCAAAGCCTTGGAGATGGAACAAGTTTAGATGGTTCAAACTATTTGAATCATGGAAATATTTGGCCATAAATTGTTTCTTTTTCCCTAAGTTAGCTGCTCATTCAAATCCCAAGTAGGATGTTGACATATATTTATCTGCTGGTGCAAGCCAGCAGTTTTTTAGTTTGTATATATTTATTTAAATATTTAAAAGATACCCTTTTAAAGTATTTTTTGCCATTTTTGTTGATCACATTAACAGTAGAATTAGTTGGATTTTGGCTTACAAAAATTGGCATAAAAAACTATTTACTATACAATGTATTCACAACCTTAGAATTTATTTT
>PGCO01000016.1 GCA_002786355.1 Sediminibacterium sp. FEMGT703S | reverse complement strand
CTGTATTAAAGGTCTAAATTTTTTTAACCTTTGACACAGTTTATTTTACAGCCTCAACCCAACTGGAATACTGGTACCAAGTGCTTTTTACAATTTGGAAAAAAATTAATTTTTAGAGACTAAATGATTTGCAATGAATAAATATTATATAATCATGAATTCTATAATTAAAAGCAACTTACTTAGTGAAAACAGTTTTGTGTTTTTAAATGAAAAACTTGAAAAAGAAAAGCACTCATCATTAAGCAATTATTACACTGTAAAGTTTTTTAATTTTGAAGCACAGACATACTTCTTTTTATCATTTTATGAATTATATGATAAAAAAGAGATAAATAGTATACATTTTAGTTTGGAAAAAATAAACTACTATGGAAAAGGTTATAACGTGTTGAGAATTGATGATTTTTGCACAATAAATAATTTAGAAAATAAGTGGGAAAGGGTAAACAATTTTCAAGGAATTACTTTCGAAGAAAAACTCAATAATTTAATTACCGATTTTGAACATTTTGTAAGAAGCACCGATTTAATTCATGTTTTTAGAGGAGAGGTCTGGTACGATCAGTATTGGATTAATCCCAGAGATTAAAAATAAACTTGGCGTGTTTTGATGACCTCCCCAAAAAACATATCTTCATCATCAGTACAAATCAGTTCATCAGTAGCTTGATTTTTCGACTATTAACCGGACCGATTATTAGGAGGGCGTCACGTTTTTGAAAACCTGACACTGAATCTGGAAGTAGTATGATAGAGATAAATCCTATATTTAAATAAAGAAACTCTCCACAAAATATACCGTATACATTACTTGACCTCATACAAAAAAATGCGTATTTATTGTTTGTTCATATCTATTATATCCATGCAATTGTTAAAAGCACAATTGCCTGTTATTCAATATGACTCTGGTAAAATAGCAATCAATGGTATTGCTGTTTCAAAATCAACACCTAAATCTACATTAGAAGAATTATTAGGAAGTAAAGCTTGGTCTGGTAATTTGGCGCATCTAGATGATCCTATTACAGGAGATCGTTCAAAACAGCCTTTTAGATTCACCTATATTTTTAAGGATCTAGGCATTAGCTTAGGTTGGTATAATCGACCACCCCATAATTTAGAATGCACATTTGTAATCCAAAAAAGTAAAGTTGATCAAAAAAGAAGAAATGATAAAACAGTCGCTTTTCCAGGTAAGGTATTTATTGGTTCTTTATTATTTGATAAAAATTTAAATTTAAAAAACTTTGAAACTGATTCGAATTTTAAAATCATTGCAATAAATAATGGAACGCCAACATCTCCATTCACATTAATCAGTTATCAAAATACTTTACTCAAATGTTATTTTGATACCGATGGTTATTTACTCAAGTTTGGAACATATTTATAATTTTATTCTTCGCTAACTTTTAAGGAGCCCATCTTACTATTTTCCAATTGCCCCTTTCTGCGTCAGCTCCATTCCTTCTTTTGCTTCAAAAAACACAAAACCTGGCCGGAACTTAGCCGAAAAGAAAAACCACCTATGAAACAAATCATAAGTGGTTGATTTTCAATTGAAATTTGTGTGGGCCCACCAGGGCATGATCCTGGGACCCCCTGATTATGAGTCAGGTGCTCTAACCAACTGAGCTATAGGCCCGAAGAACATTGCTGTTCTTTAAGGATTGCAAAAATAATGATTTGAGGTTGATTTTTGCAAGGATTATTTTTCTTTTTAATCAATTAGGCAAATCTGCACTTATTGTCTTCCAAAAACCCATTCTCCTTCCAACGATTTAAAAATTAACCAGCTACCATCTATCGCCATTACGGCCACATCTTCATGTTCAGGTAAAATTTCTTCAAGGTTTAATTGAAGTAAATCAGTCAGGTTTATTTTGATAACTGGGCTCATCCGAACATAAAAGAGGAAAATGACTTGGCTTTTCAAATTGTTTTCATCAATTATTGCTTTTAAGATTTTTTTCAGATCATACTCTTCCTTAATAATGGTTGAGCTAGCCGGCAAATATCGCAATTGCAGAGTACTCGGATACTTCAAATAAAGCATTTCATGAACCCAATAAAGTTCTCCTTTCAGTATAATGGTATTTGAAAATGGAAAGTTAGACCAAGGTTCTTGCGCTAGCTTATCAATCCAATATTGCCATTGATTTTCTGTTACTACATCTAAGTATTCCAATTCCCATTTGTAACCTGTTCTATTAATTAAATTAGCAATATCTAACCACCATGTTACCAAAAATGAACTTTGCTCATCAACAGCTATTTTATTTAATAGCCGTTGCTTTTTCATTAAAAGCATATGTTTTTCTTGCTCATTCATTTTATTAAAGCTAATTCTATTTTAGCCTAGTTAAATTGAAGAAGTTATATTTATATCCAAGATTTGCTTATATGAAAAAAATAATTTCAATTTCATTACTATTCATCTCATTTGGAACTTTTTCATTGGCACAAAAAAGTCAATCAAACTTTAAAATTTTAATTGGCACGTATACCAATGCAGGTAACAGCGAAGGAATTTACTATTATCAATTTAATAAAGATGGTTCTGCAAAATCCATTAGCCAACAAAAAGCAGAAGAGCCTTCCTTTCTAATTACTTCAACTAATCAGCAATTTGTTTATTCAGTGAATGAATTAGGAAAAGGAAATGGAGCTGTTTCTGCCTATGCATTTAATAAAACAACAGGTGAATTTAAATTATTGAACAGTGTTTTATCAGGAGGAGACCATCCTTGTCATATTAGTACTGATCGTAAAAATCGTTTTGTTTTTGTTTCTAATTATTCAGGAGGAAATTTAAGCGCCATCGCCATTAATGCAGATGGTAGTTTAAGTAATGAAAAACAAACCATTCAACATACAGGAAGTGGCGCAAATAAAGCAAGACAAGAAAAAGCACATGTACATTCTGCTGTTTTATCTCCGGATGAAAAGTATTTAATCGTGCAAGATTTAGGTACCGATAAAATATCGGTTTACGGAGTTGATTTAAATAATAAATACAAGCCACTATCAGAAAATCCTATATCAGTGTTTAACTGCAACCCCGGAGATGGTCCTAGACATATTAGCTTTCATCCCTCCAAACCCTTTGTATATGCTGTTCAGGAATTAACTGGTTCTGTTACCGTATTGGCATTTAACAATGGGGAACTAAAAAAAGTACAACAGATAAATATGTTTGATCAAGTAACTGATAAAAAATCAGGTGCTGCAGATATTCATTTGTCGCCCGATGGAAAATTTTTATATGCTTCCAATAGAGCAGATTATAATGATTTGGCCATTTATATAATTGCTTCTAATGGTTTACTCACTTGGGTTGGATCACAGCCTACGCTTGGATTAGCACCCCGTAATTTTGCGATTGACCCAACGGGAAATTTTTTATTGGCAGCCAATCAAAACAGCAATGAAATTGTTGTTTTTAAAAGAAATAAGACAACAGGATTACTGAAAGACACTGGCAAGAGAATAGCTGTGGGAAGACCCGTTTGCATTCAATTTGTTCAATAATTATTCCCCTGATGATCTTGGCGGTCTTGGTCTATTGGGCCTTGGACTATTTCGATTTCCTCCACCTTGATTTGGTCTTCTATTTCCCATAGGCTTTTGAGAGCGAGGTGCATATTCAGGTGCTGCACCAAATTGTTCTGGAACAATCAGCTTATCTACCTGCTTACCCAATAGTGTTTCAATTTGAGCAAATTTTCTTTGCTCTGCTTCGCTAATAAATGTAATGGCAGTTCCAGATGTTGCCGCACGTGCTGTTCTGCCAATGCGGTGGATATAATCCTCCCCATCATTGGGCACATCATAGTTAATGACCAATTCAATTTCTTCTATATCTATTCCCCTGCTTAAAATATCTGTTGCAACTAATATCTTCAATTTTCTATTTCTAAAATCTTGCATCACTTGCTCACGTTTGTCTTGCAACAAATCAGAATGAATTTCTTCAACAGAAAATTTAGCTCGCTTTAATTCTGATGTTAGTTGTTTAACATTTTGTTTCTTAGAACAGAAAATAATGACCCTTGTATAATCACTATTATTCAATACATATTTTATCAGCGGAATTTTTTGTGGTTCATATACCACAAATGCTTGTTGGGTAATTTGCTCTGGCGGTTTTGAAACAGCAATATTTATTTCAGCAGGATTTTGCAAAAGCTTTCTTGCTAAATCACGCATTTTAGAAGGCATAGTTGCTGAGAACAATAGGTTCTGTCTTTTCTTCGGTAAAAAAGAAATGATTTTCATGATATCATCATTAAAGCCCATGTCTAACATTCTATCAGCTTCATCCAATACCAAATATTTTACCTCTTGCATTTTTACATAACCCATATTTAAATGGGCTATCATTCTGCCAGGTGTGCAAACCACCATATCTACTCCACTACTCAATGCTTTCTTCTCGGTAGTAAATGAATTACCATCGCCTCCACCATAAACCGCTATGCAACTGATATCTGTGAAATAACTTAATCCCTCCATTGTTTCAGCTATCTGAATAGCCAATTCTCTAGTAGGAACAATAATTAAAGCATTAATATGATGCGATGAATGCTGTTGGGTTAGCATCATATGTACGATTGGCAATAAAAATGCTGCCGTTTTTCCTGTACCCGTTTGTGCTGATGCAATAATATCCCTCCCTGCTAATATAGGTTGTATTACTTGTGCCTGAACAGGGGTGGCCGTTTCATAGCCCATGGCATCAATCCCCTCTAACAATCTTTCCTCTAAACCGAGATCTCTAAAATTCAAAATAATATTCAGTTAATGTAATGATCAAGAACTAAGTTTTCTTACTTCTTCGTGCAACAACTCTTTTGCTAATTCATAATACTTTTTGAATAGCTTAAGTGATGGAGCTATAGTTTCTAACTTTTCTTGTTTTTTAGCGTTTACCTCCATGGTATTAGCTAATGTATGCATGTCAGGAACACGAACTACCGAAAGTGATGATTTAGCATAATGGGCCGACTTGTAAAAATTGTCCCAATCTTCTGCTGCCAAATCATCTTCCATTTTTTGTATACTCTCTGGCATACTTTCTAAAAACATATTGATAATCGTGGTCTTATACTCATTATCACCTTCTGCCAACTCATTTAACATGTCTAGGTCTATTGAAACGGTTGTAACCGCTTCTGGGGCTTTAACCCCAAAGTTGGCATTATTGGGTTTGGATGGCGGGGGTGCATTAAAAATATCGTCTAGTATTTTGTATAAACTGTCTAAACCGAAAGGTTTTGCTAAATAAGCATTCATCCCCATTCGGGTGAATTTATCTCCTTCGGTTCTACTACTCCAGCCAGTCATAGCTATTATCGGAATGGTCTTACTAATTTCTGCCCTTATGACTTGTGTTGCTTCAAATCCATCCATTTCCGGCATATTAATATCCATCAAAATAAGATCGTAAGGTTGCTGTTTTAGCAATTCTATCGCTTCTAATCCATTACCTGCTATGTCAAAACTGGCTCCAGTTACAGTAAGTGAATGGGTAATCAATTTTTGATTTACAAAGTCATCCTCTGCTATTAAAATTTTTTTTCCTTTTAAAAAATCAGTGTTCATCAAGTGCGATTTTGCATGCTACAAAGCATAAATATAAAATTTATATACCGTTCTACCCTGAAATTTGTAAAAATTGAAGTCGAAAACTAGCATATTGACTAATTTTTAACCAATAAGATGGATGCATTTTAACTATTTTTGTGCCCTTGCAAGGGGAATAATCTTGTAATCAACCAAAAATGAAAAAGATATTTTTAGCAATTACCGTGTTAATAGGGCTTAGCGCAACTGCACAAACTACCGAAAACAAGAAAAAAGATTGGAGTAAAATAGACCTAAGTGGCCGCGCCAAAGATCATTTTATGATTCAATATGGTGCAGATACTTGGACAGGTAGACCAGATAGCGTAAGAACTGGTAATGGACTTAGCCGACACTTTAACTTTTATGTGATGTTTGATAAGCCATTCAAAAATAATAAACGAATGAGCTTGGCATTTGGTGCTGGAATTGGTTCAAGCAATATCTTTTTTGACAATGTAAACGTCAATATTAAATCTACCGCAGGTCGTCTTCCTTTTACCATTGCAGATAGTTTAAATCACTTTGATAAATTTAAAGTGACCAATATTTTCTTGGAAATTCCTGTTGAAATTAGGTATTATACTAATCCAGAAAATCCAGCAAAATCATGGAAGTTTGCTATTGGAGCTAAAGTTGGAACCCTACTTAGAACACATACCAAGGGGAAAAATTTAGTAGATAAAAACGGCCAAACAGTATTCGGAAATAGCTTTGTACAAAAAGAAGTATCCAAAAGATTTTTCAATAGTACGCCCATTGCAATAACTGGTAGAGTTGGTTATGGCATCATAGGTTTACAAGGAAGTTACCAAATTACTTCTGTTTTAAGAGAAGGCGCCGGCCCATCAATGAACAGATTTACTTTAGGGATTTCTATTAGTGGACTATAAATTATTCATTTGATAGAGAAAAAACAACTTATCTCCGTTGAGGAGAAAGCAGTACTAGTAGGTGTAATCTTAAAGGATCAAACCAACGAGCAGGCAGCCGAGTACCTAGACGAATTAGCTTTTTTATCTGAAACAGCTGGTGCTACTGCAGTAAAACGTTTTACACAGAAGCTGGCTCATCCGGACAGTAGAACTTTTGTAGGAAAGGGAAAGCTAGAGGAAATCAAACAATATGTAAACGGTAAAAATATTACCCTTGTCATATTTGATGATGAATTAACTGGGTCTCAAATCTCAAATATTGAGAAGGAGTTGAATGTTAAAACGATTGACCGAAGCGATTTAATCTTAGACATATTTGCCCGAAGAGCTAGAACAGCTCAGGCTAAAGTGCAAGTAGAGTTAGCACAATACCAATATTTGTTGCCTCGACTAAAAGGAATGTGGAAGCACTTAGAAAGACAAGGAGGAGGTATAGGAACCAGAGGACCTGGGGAAACTGAAATTGAAACCGATAGACGTATCGTAAAAGATAAAATTTCCTTACTACGTAAACGCTTAACCGAAATTGATAGACAATCTTTTACTCAACGTAAAGAGCGTGGCGAGTTTATTCGAGTTGCTTTAGTGGGCTATACCAATGTGGGTAAAAGCACACTTATGACTGTTTTAAGCAAGAGCGAAGTGTTTGCAGAAAATAAGTTATTTGCAACTTTGGATACGACTACCCGTAAAGTTGTTTTTGAAAACACGCCTTTTTTATTAAGCGATACGGTAGGATTCATTCGGAAATTACCTCACCATCTGGTTGAAAGCTTTAAAAGCACATTAGATGAAGTGAGAGAAGCGGATATTTTATTACATGTGGTAGACGTTTCACATCCACAGTACGAAGAACAAATTGGGGTAGTAAATAAAACCTTGCAAGAGTTAAAAGCTTTTGAAAACCCCATGCTCACCATTTTTAATAAAATGGATTTGTATGTGCAGAAGAATTTTGACGAATGGCTCGAAGATTCTGTTAAAGAAGAGATTTTAAGAGACCTAAAAGACAAATGGGATTTAGCTACCAATGGTAATTGTGTGTTTGTATCTGCAACTGAAAAACAAAATTTAGATGCCCTTAGAGACATTATACTAGAGAAGGTAAGAGAAATGTACGGCATTCGTTATCCCTACAAAACAATGCTTTATTAATTGAAAGAAACAGCATTCAATTGGATTAAGGTTGCCGATTATGCCAGCGAACTTGTTTGGCAGGAAAACCAAATGTGTATAGTAGAGGCAGATGGAAAAAAAATCACGCTTGCATTAAAAGATCAACAGATTTTTGCGTTTGCGCACAAATGTCCGCATGCAAGTGGCATTATGGCGGATGGTTTTATTGACCCAGCTGGTAATGTAGTTTGTCCACTTCACCGTTATCGGTTCTCTATCCAAAACGGCCGAAACACTAGTGGTGAGGGGTATTTCTTAAGGACTTATCCTGTGAAAGAAAGTGAAAATGGGGTTTATATAGGATTCAAAAAAAACTTTCTAGGGTTTTAGCTGATCTTTTGTTTTAAGAAATGTAGAAAATCTTGTTTTCGATCACGTGCAATAGCTATTTCAGTTTGTTGTTGTAAAATAGCGGTATGGTGATCCGCAGAAATACTAGTGATAAATATAGTATTGATTAAATAGCTCCTGTGAACTCGAAAAAAACCTTCTTTATCAGATAATTGTTGTTCAAAGTCTTTAATATTTTTACTTGCAAGAATTTTTGTTCCATCTTTTAAATAGAAATTGACATAACTACCCTCAGCTTTTAAATAAACTATATCAGATAATTCTAAGAACAAACTTCCTTCACTAAGCGGAACTACAATTTTATTTATCTTCTTTTCTTTAAGATTGCTTTGTAAGGTTTCAATTCTTTCTTTTATCAAAGAATTGGTTCTGATTTTTTTAAACTTAGCGATTGAATGTACCAACTGGTCTATCTGAATTGGTTTTAATAAATAATCAATTGCACTTACCTGAAAAGCTTTTAAGGCAAATTCACTATAGGCGGTAGTAAATATGATTTCAAAATTTACTTCTTCAAAAAATTCTAATAATTGAAAGCCATTATAACCAGGCATTTCAATATCTAAGAATACCAATTCCGGTTCGTATTTTTTGATTGCTTTTACAGCTTGAGGAACATCTTCAACAATAGCAACAAGCGAAATTTCTGGGCAATACTCTGTAATAAAATTTTCTAATATTCTCCTTGCCCTCCCTTCATCATCTACAATTATTGCTTTGATTTTTGATTCTTCCATATCATATAAATATAAAAAAGCAGATTGGTAAAAACAGGAATTTGTTCTGATAATTAAAATAAGCAGATTGGTGGATAGTGATTAATGCCCCCCATTACCACTATCCAAACCAATATCTGCTATTACTTTATACCAACTGATGGAAATAAAATTGATTACACAAACTTCGATAATGGACAAATGAACTACAAAACCGATTTGTAAATAGTAATTTTAAGTTTGTAAACGACAGCTTAAGCGATATAATCTGTCTGACTAGCGGATATTCTTAACGTAACCCTTGTTCCAATTGCTTGATCAAAAGAATCTTTTAAATCCTCAAATTGTACAACAATAGAATTTTCTTTTCCTTTATTTAAAAGTTCTAGGCGCTTTTGAGTAGCTCCAGTTGAAAAACTAGTATGTTTTTTTAAACGCATTGAATTTAATTCAGCAGATCTAACTCTCCCAATTCCATTGTCTTCAATGGTACACTTAATGATTGATTGATTTACTGAATCGATATTAAATTGAATGGATACATT
Source organism: Sediminibacterium sp. FEMGT703S (assembly GCA_002786355.1). Taxonomy (GTDB): domain Bacteria; phylum Bacteroidota; class Bacteroidia; order Chitinophagales; family Chitinophagaceae; genus Sediminibacterium. The sequence continues at coordinate 1,845 of PGCO01000016.1, read as the reverse complement.
TTTTGCTCCTTGTTTGTGAAGTAAACCATGCTTTATTGCATTTTCAACATAGGGTTGTATAAGCATAGCTGGTAGCTTATAGTTTTTATCGAATAGCTCATCTGATACATCTATATCATAACTAAAATGATCTTCAAACCTTAATTTTTCTAATTCTAAATACAATTCAAGCGATTTTACTTCCTCTTCAAGCGTGATACTTTCTTTATCACTCATATCTAAAGTGCTTCGTACTAAATCGGCGTACTTTCCCATGAATTGATTCGCTTTTTTCTTGTCATTTAAAATAATAAACTCTTGAATACTGTTTAAAGCATTAAATATAAAGTGTGGATTCATCTGACTTTTTAGTGCAGTTAATTCCATTCTAGTTTTATCTTTTTCGAATTCAATAGTAGTAACTTTTGCCGCTAATAATTTATTCTGTTGTTGTACCCGAAAACGAGTGAAGAATAAAAAACTTGTAAATGAACCAATAAGTAGTAGTCCAATTATTCCAAATATTAAATAATTCTTTTGCTTATTCTGTAAGGCTTTCACTTGATTTTCTTTTTTTAATAAAGAAATAGTTTGTTCCTTTTTCTCCGTTTGGTATTGGGTATTTAATTCAAAAATGGTTTTATCTTTTTCTAAATTATAGATACTATCTTTCAATGAATGGTATTGAAGTGCATTGCTGTATGCATTATAATAATCATTCAAATTGGCGTATACTTTGTGCAAAAATTCATAGGACTCTATTGCATTGTTAGCATCTTTATTTTCCCTTGCAATACTTACTGCCTTTTGCAAATATTTTATCCCTTTCTCTTTTTGGCTAATAGCAATATAATTTTTCCCAAGGCTTTTATAAACGCTTGCTTTTAAAAAATCGTACCCCATTTTATTTACGACAATATCCGCTTTTTCTAAAACTTGAATTGCTTTATTATACTTATTCAATTCATAATATTCACTTCCTAAGTTAGACAAAGTGATAGCAATTCCAAATGTGATATCTTTTAATGTACAGATCTCATAAACCTGTTCATAATAAAAGGCAGCAGTATCATGCATTTTAATACTTGCATAAGCAGTTGCCATATTCGTCAAGATTGCAGCTCGCTTTTGTGTTAAAGAATCTCCTCTACTAAGTAATAAGCTGTTACATTCTTTAAATAATTGTATAGATTCAGTGGTCTTATTGATTCGGTTATATACATTGGCTAGGTTACTTTTGCCAATAATAATATTATCTATATCCTTTCGATTTTCGGCAAGTTTTAAGGCCTTTATATAATTATTGATTGCTTGAACATAAGCGGAACGCTGGTAATAATAATTACCAATACTATTCAGTGACCGAATTTTGCCTAATTCATACTTTATTTTATTGGAAATTGCTTCTGCTTCTAAAGCCATTTTAAGTACTGAACTATCAGCAGAAAAAACAGCATTAACACAAGCATCTATTAATAATTCTACTCGAAAACTATCTTGTTGAGGATGATTTTTGAGTTTAATTAATAAACTGTCTTTCTGCGCTTCTGCTTGAAATGCTGGGCTTATTAATATTGTGATACATAATAATTTGATAAGCATCCTTCTGAACATGGGGGTCAATTTTTTATGAAAGCATGATACACAAATCAACTTCCCCTATAAAATTGAGTTTTTGAGGGGTCATTTTGGGTTTGTAAGATATAGATTATGCCTTTTTACTAAGTTTTTTCTGGATTTTTTTTGAAAGTATAGATAATCCCCTATTTTTGCAACCCCGAAAGGGGAAATTCCTCCTTAGCTCAGTTGGTTAGAGCATCTGACTGTTAATCAGAGGGTCTCAGGTTCAAGTCCTGAAGGGGGAGC